>NZ_MKZS01000001.1:4142412-4160620 GCF_001942495.1 Moorena bouillonii PNG | reverse complement strand
AGCGATGCAGCAAGGGAACAGGGGGTTTCCCCCACTCGCTATTGCATCAAGACAACGACAAATTAAGTATATTTTCTTATCCCCTACACCCTACACCCCACCCCCTACACCCCACACCTCACGTCTTTGTTAAAAACCTACCCCTGTGAGCTACTCCCTACTCCCTACTCCCTAATTAGTAAAAGGGATTGATCAAGACTTCTGAACCGCTGCCAGTAACCGCTTATTTTGAATGTCAGAAAAGAGTTCTTCGTAACGGTTGAGAGCTTGATCGAAGGAATAATATTGAAGAGCATGTTGTCTACTTCTGTTGCCCAGTAATGTAACTGTTGCGGGATCGTTATACAACTCTAAGATTGTTGCTGCTAGAGTTTCTGGATCCTCTGGGGGAACAACAATGCCACCGCCGCTTTTTTTGACAGCTCTGGCAGCGGTACCATTAGCAGGAACAGAAGCTAGGATGGGGCGACCACTAGCTAGCAGTACTTGGATTTTGGAGGGCATATTAAACGAAATTACATTCTGCTTTTGTATCACCAACCCCACATCCGCTGCTGCTAGCATTTCCGGTAGTTTTTCCCGAGGTTGAAATGGTAGTAGCTTAACATTATTGGCGTTCCAATTCCTACAGCACTGCTTTAGTCGGCCTAAGGCTTTCTCTTCTCCGACGATCACAATCACAATATCTCGAATGTGATTTACCCTAGATGCTGCCTTAATCAGAGTTTCTAAACCTTGAGTGAGGGCAATATTACCAGAGTAGAGTATAACGAACTTACCATTAAGGTTATGGGCAGTGCGAAAGGAGTTGTTTTCTTTTGGTAAAGGACGGATGAAATTAACATCAACCCAATTGGGAATCTTGACAATTTTAGAGCTGGGCACACCTTTGCTGCGCAAGTTATCGGTAAAGCCATCAGCAATAACACTGATTTTGGTGACTGTGCGGTAAGCAAACCTTTCTACAACCTCTAATGCACGGATTAGAGGTTGGTTGCTCAGTAAGCCTACTTTAATCGCAGCTTCTGGCAAAATGTCTTGAAGATTTAGAATTACTGGCGTTCGGTGTATCCACCCCAAAATCGCAGCTGGTAGGGAAACTAGCAGTGGTGGACTAGTTAAAATAATAATATCAGGGCGAGGATAAATCAGAGCCTTGAGGAAGCTGGTAGCAACAAAGCTGCCCTCTAGCAATAATCGGTCGATCAAATTTGGTTTTGGGCGAATCCGCACATAACAGCGATCTACAATCACACCGTTAATGTGTTCGGTAAGATACAATTTCCGTCGATATCCCTCATAAATTTGACGTTGAGGATAGTTGGGCATCGCAGTAATGACCCGAACATCATGCCCTCTTTTGACCAACCCTTCTGCTAGTTCAGTCATCAAGGGGGCAATCCCAATTGGCTCTGGATGATAGTTGTAAGAATATATTAGGATTCGCATAATCTCTAGTAGATGTTGCTAGCCGGGTGTAGACTCACCAAATTTGTTTATTGATGATTTATTGGCTTTAGCACTGAGAACTCAAGACCATTGTCAAGTCAGGTGGGTTGTGCACAATGCCCAATCAGGGATTTTAAGCCTATAACTATTTATTCGGCTTCAATTCCATATTTTACGCCTGGATGACAGTTTTTGTAACAAAAATTAACATAATCTACCTTGATAAAATATTAAAATTGTGCATTTCTAAAGGGTTTGAAAGAGCTACAGCAAGAATCTTTATGCCAATTATGATTATGGCTACAACTAATAAATCCTCCCTTTTTCTAATTACCAATGAGTAATTAGTAATTAGTAATTACTCATTGGTAATGGTCGTATGATTAGCAAACTATGACGACTAGTTTGTGATATCAACTGATAATTGAATTTACCAATAATTCTATTAGTATCCAAAAAAACACTATTTTTCATGGGTGCAATCCCGCAATTGAGTGTAAACTAGTTTTTTTTTGTTTCAGAATTTTTACGGATGTCAGAGGAATTAAATCTTAATTAAAAGTCATGATAAAATTGCGAAAGTCGATTTATAAAAAAAATAAGTAATATCCTTTTAAAGCTGCGTCGAATTGTATAGAGTTTTTCATAGCTATAAGGTACACAGAATTTTTTATAGCACTACCCATTCAGATGTTTGACATTGTCTTGATGCAGTCGCTCATGGGGGAAACCACGGCAGTTGCTCATGGGGGGAACCCCCAAGACCGCACTGCCTCCCCAAGACCGCGCTGCATCGCTTCTAAACTCCGAAACGTAGTCCTAGCTTATTTTTGACTTCTGACTTATAACTTCTGACGCTAAGCGTAGCGCTATAACTATGCCCAGATCCGCTGTTCCCTATGCCCAGATCCGCTGCTCCCTATTCCCTATTCCCTATTCCCTATTCCCTATTCCCCATTTTGCAAAGTATTGACTACAATTTTCTAGGATGGCTTTGGCAGGTGTTTCAGCTTTGGACTTCGTCTACAAAGCAGGGAGTACACCTTGGCAGAACGTTGTGACCAGTTGCTCAAGACCAGAAGGGGGTAGTGGTTTTATGCCTAGAGTGGGATATTGTTACTGGTTACCTATTTGACCAAGCCATGGGGCACTTGGGAAATCTTTGTTAAGTGCGCTTTCCGGATTAGGTGCGCTTTCCGCGTTAAGAATTAAATTCGGTCTTTGCGCGCTTTCCAATGGCTAGGGAACCCGGCCTTGGGTCGCGGCTTATCGGCAAAGCCGACCCGGGGCGCGAACGGGCGCGCACCTGTAGATAGCTTTGGTAAGGTTTCCCCTAGATAGTCTCGCTAAATAAGCAGCATACATCATTCAAGGAGAAAACGATGACCATGTCTCGTGTAAAGGCAATTTTAGCGACCATGTTACTCAGCATAGTATTGCTGGTAACATCCTGCGCTCAAAAAGCGCCCTCTCGTTTTGACCAGGCACAACAGGCCAGCAGCCAGGCTAGAAGTGGTCAGGCTGTTACCAAGAATGCCACTCAAGGGTCTCAATTCAACAAGTTTTTCCCACCATCAGGCGGCGGTTATCAACGAGTCTATACCCAGGAGAAAAAAGGCTTTGCTCAAGCCAAGTTGAAGAAAGATGGCACTGAGGTGGCAGTTCTCTCAATTTCTGATACCAGCAGCACTCCTACCACTGCTGCCAAATATCAGCAAAGTGGTCAAACCATTGCTGGTTATCCAGCCCGGGAAATTGGTTCAACTCAAACCGCTATTTTGGTCGGTAAGCGCTACCAAGTAAAGATCCAATCCCGAGATAAGTCGTTTACCGCTAGCGATCGCAAAGCCTGGTTAGCAAAATTTAACCTCAGTGGTCTTTCCCGACTTTAGGAAATAAATGCTACAAGAAAAAAGGTGAATGGGGAATAACCATCCTCAATCACAAGAATCATAAGAATCACAAGTAAGTAGGTCATTAGTCATCAGTCATTAGTTATCAGTAACTACCATCAGTAGCTACGATCAGACTCGGTGTTGGTCACTCAGGACTAATAACCAAGGACTAATGACCAAGGACTAATGACTCGAAAGTATCAGATTGTAAAGGAGTCTGAGTGTGAGCAAAGCAATTTATGAAATCGTTGATGATCTGCCAACCAAGAACCTGACCATCTCGGCGCTGAAGTCTCTAGACTTTGTTGTGCCTGGAGAGTGGGAAAATTTAGTGGGATTTGAAAATACCATTCGTGCCATCACTGGTGAAGAAGACGAAGAGGTAATTCAGGAAATTGGCGATCGCGCCGTCTATCTGTTCAATGACCGCTCCCAGGGCTACCAAAGAGCGCTGTGGATTTACCAAACCATTGATAGCACTGGTACCGCGTTGGGGGCAGCAGCTTTAGCGAACAAGGTTGGTGAAAAAATTCCCTTGTTGGGTTTCTTGAACAGCTTGACTCCGAAAGCTGACAAAGCCCAAACCATTGATCTGTCGATCAAAGTGGTAGGGGAATTGATCGGCTTTTGCCAAATTAATGGTCTGCCTGGAGATAGCATTGGTGACTTTGTAGCTGCCTTAGGTGACTATGGTGGCGCATCTATAATGCGTATGGCAGCACTGGTTTGTTTTGATGGCCTGATTCCCCTTGGTCCTGACTTTATCATGGGAGTACAGTCAACTCTAGAGCGTCTAACTCCCAACGAGTTGGAACACAGTGGCAGTTTCAAAGGTATTCAGGATGCGATTCCTGGGGATGATTCCCAGAGCAAGCTCAGCTTTATTGGTCAAAGCTTTGAATCGGTGAAGGGATGGATGAGTGATTTCGTTACTGACCGAGGTGTGACCCCAGAACAAATCGCTAATAATTTGCAAAGTTTTATTGAGTTTTCTGATGACAAGTTAGACTATCTCGCCGCTTTTCTGGATATGTCTACTAACTATTACGAACACACTGGCATTCAAAGTCTGGCGCGTAGCTTAATTGAACGCGCCGCAGCGGAAATCTAGCACCATTTACGCATTAGTAGGCAATTACGTTGGTCAGACAGACGTTGGTAAGAAACTTCGTCTGTCAGCTGATTCATAAACATCAACCCTCTACCTCCTTCTTTTTCTAAAGGGTCATAGTCCTCTTGGTAGAGGGATTCCAGCTTGGATTGGAAATCAAAGGGGTGTCCATAGTCCCAAAGCCGCATTTCTAATCCGTCAGTAAATAACTTTAGCTCCAGCTCTATTACTGTAGTGTTAGGTAAATGTCGATGAGCATGGCGTACTACATTAGTAAAGCCTTCCACCAAAGCAATTTGACACTGTTGCCAAAATTCCTGAGGCAGTGGGTCAGAAGTGAATTCTTCAAACCACTGTAATACATCTTTAACTTCACTCAAGTCTGTTTGGACCATTAGACGAGATGCTCGAAGCGGTTTGCCATTGCACATCAACCGACTGAGTTTCCAGGTTTTATTAATAAGCACCACTATTTTGTAAGAGAAAAACAACAATGACTCTTCTGCAACACGGAGCTTCCGATGATCTAGTCGATGCAGATCGGTCTAGTGGGAACCACTATATTAGCCTAAATTGATCGAGTTTGATGGTACTTTGAAAAATTCTGGTGTTTACACGGTCTATGGCATTAGACTTCGCCGCAGTTTACGGGAACTGCGGACAAGGTAACTTCGGATCAGCGGACAATAATTGAGAAAGACAAGATCAGACAAATACTTTGCCAAGAGGTCTATTGTCATCTATTCGTGAACATTTAGTTTTCGGTTCCAAGGTAAGCTAGGCTGGCATTTGATCAACTACCATCACCTTCGCCACTAGGGGCGAAAGTGCGGGTTCCAAACTCATCTAACCATAAAACTACATTCCATCTTTACGAAGCACTACCAGGATAGTTTTGAAGATAAGTCTGATATCATGGGCTAAGCTCCAGTGATGTTGGTATTTTAAGTCCATTTGAATGATATCTTCAAAACTACGGATTTTTGAGCGTCCATTAACTTGCCACTCACCAGTGATACCCGGTTTTACGTTTAAACGTTGCCACTCCGGAACCTCATATATTTCTACTTCATTGACTGTTGGTGGTCTTGTCCCTACTAAACTCATCTCTCCTTTCAGAACATTCCAGAACTGAGGCAGTTCATCTAAGCTGGTTTTCCGTAAAAAATGACCCACTCTGGTGATTCTGGGGTCATTTTCATTTTTAAAAACTTTGCCATCAGCTTGATTTTTAACTTTCTTTTTTAGCTGTTCAGCGTTAGCACACATGGAGCGAAATTTCCAGATCCGAAACCGCTTTCCCATCCAACCACAACGGATTTGAGCAAAAAAAATCGGACCAGGGCTATCTAGCTTAATAGCAAGGGCAATAGGAATAAACAAAACAGCAGTAATGCCCAAACCCACGATTGCACCGACAATATCGATTAATCGCTTCACCGGAGATCTAACTGAGGGATGGGTTGTTGGTAAGTGATTTACTGATTTGTTGGTGTTTCCTGTGGTATTATTATCTGATGCTTCTATAGCTAACCTTTGGTCTAGTCCTGTCATGACCAATACAGACATGACTTGGGGAGTGACATTTTTAAGCAACGTTTTAACCCCTTGCTCTAGGGCACTTTTGTGATTACTCACTAATGCACCGATACCACTGCTATCGATAAAATTAGTCTGGTGAAAATCAAATATGATTGTTTCAGGCAGAGGTATTTTTTTGAGAAGCTGCTGGAATAGTTGCTTAAACTCAACAGCTTCTAGTACACTGACACGAGTGGGTAATTCCACCACGGGAGTATCTTGTGAGAACACTACCTGGAAATTGTTGCTATTGACTGAATCAACCATCATAGAAAAAAAACCGCTAGATTCTAACCTATAGTCTTGACCATTATTTTGTCCTAGAACCCTACGATTCGGCAAAAATTTAGTCATATATCATGAAATCTTTTAAAATGTGAATATGCTCTGTGGGAATCAAGCAACTGCCCGCCTGATCGAAGTTTTTTCTGCGATTCAAGGAGAAGGGCTAAATGTTGGCACTCGTCAGATCTTTATCCGGTTTGCCCTATGTGATCTCAGATGTCATTTCTGTGACAGTTTCCATACCTGGACTGTCCCTCCTCAATGTCAGGTGGAACAGACTCCCGGTAAGCGTGATTTTGAAACTTATCCAAATCCAGTCCCCCTGCGATCGCTACTGAAATGGGTTAACAGACAAAATAAACATCGATTGCACGATAGCATTAGCCTGACTGGGGGTGAACCATTACTTCATACTCCTTTTCTGGTGGAATTTCTGCCTGAGCTACGACAGTTAACTGGATTGCCCATTTACCTAGAAACTGGCGGTCATCGTCCTCAAGAAATGGCAATGGTTTTGCCCTATTTGGACTCAGTGGGTATGGATATCAAGTTGCCCAGTGTGAGTGGAGAGAACAGATGGGCTGCTCACAAGGAATTTCTCAAGCTGTGCCACAATTCATCAGTGGAGGTATTTGTCAAGTTAATTATTGATTGCCACACTGACCCCACGGAGTTGGAACAATCTGCCGATTTGGTAGCAGCGGTTAGCCCGGAAATTCCAGTATTTCTGCAACCAGTGACTCCGGTGGAGGGGTCTGGGCAACCAATAGTTGCTCCTACTCCGGAGCAGGTTCTGGCTTGGCAGGCTTTAATGAAGCTTTTTCTTAAGCAGGTACGGGTGCTCCCTCAGACCCATAAAATGATCGGTCAGCTTTAGGGGTTTGTTGAAGGTTATTTGGTTAAAGGTTATTTGGTTAAAGGTTATTTGGTTAAAGGTTATTTGGTTGAAGGTTATTTGGTTGAAGGTTATTTGGTTGAAAATTCTTTGGTTGAAGGTTATTTGGTTGAAGGTTGTTCGCCTTTGGCGTTCCCTTTGGGTAGGTTATGGGGTTGAAGGTTGTTCGCCTTTGGGGTTCCCTTTGGGTAGGTTGTTTGTCAGAATGCAGAATGTAGAATGTAGAATGCAGAATGTAGAATTCTAAATTCTTAATTCTAAATTCTTAATTCTAAAATGTTGTTCGCCTTTGGCGTTCCCTTTGGGTAGGTTATTTGGGTTGAAGGTTATTTGGTTCAAGGTGAACAAACAACAGTTAACAATCAACAGTTAACAATCAACAGTTAACAATCAACCATCAACCAACAGTTAAGTCTTGCCTAGACATCACACTACATGGTTGTGCCTTCTCGCTTGGCTTTGGCTTGGGCTTTGGCTTTAGCAGCACTGCGTTTGAGAGCAGACAGCCGGTCTTCGTATCTGCGCCGTAGACGACGACTAGGGGTGATTTCAATTAAGGTTTTCAAGGCACTGCCTAGACTCTTGTAGGCATTGGGTAGGGTGTAGCCGAAGCGAGTGGCAAGTGCGATCGCTTTTTCGTCAGCTTCGATGGCATATTTGAGGTTTTTCTCCCCATTGTTTTTTTGATACAGTCGCCAACCTGAGACTCCGCATAGGGCTAAGGCCAACAGCAGCAGTAAGCCATCTTGTACCCACAGTTCCCCGACAGCACCCCCTAAACCAATGGCTAGGGCTGCCATTTCCCAGCCTTCTTTAGGAATTGTGTCATTTTGAATCCGGGCAACTTCATGCCAGAACAGAAGGTTACGCTGGTCAAGGGCGAGCTGCTCCCATTTAGTTAGGTCAATTTGAATTTCCACCTCGTCTGAACCCAGTTCTTCACAACGAACCAAGGGGGGATTGACTTCTGTGGACCCTTCCACCATCACCCAGCTTTGTAGCTCTGGTGGTAGTAACGTTTTTAGTCGTCGGAGTTCACTCATTTCTGCTCTAGCAGAAGAGGCTGCATAGGATGTCATTCATATCCTCCTAGAAAAAACTTTTTCAAATTGAGATGTGTTTGACCGGACACTATCTACCGATTCGATTTACCCAAGTTTAAGATGTTGTGTACTCGACGAGAGTGAACTTCAAGGAACCCAATCATCAGTAGTACGTCAAACTAATCCCGTCAGCCGTCAGCCGTCAGCCGTCAGGTTATTTTATTCAAAAGTACCGATCTAGTAGCGTGGCACAGGCTTCTAGCCTGTGACCCATTAGCTGATAGCTGATAGCTGATAGCTGATAGCTGATAGCTGATAGCTGATAGCTGATAACTGATAGCTGATAGCTGATAGCTGATAGCTGATAGCTGATAGCTGATAGCTGATAGCTTACCTAATCCCTAAGGGTACTACTGGGCACTAAGCGCGATCGCATGGTCTTGCGTTTCTGTATTTAAATTTATACTAGCGTTTCAGGGCTAGCAGCTCAAAAACCCGATTAACCCATCATAAATTCTCCCCATTAGCCGATCACCCTATCTTCAGATTCCTATAAAATTTTAGCTACCCTGTATCAGTCAATTTCCGGAATATATTGCAGCTGATCTGGAATAATTTTCAGCAAATCCTTTAATCATCCTGATATTCGGATATGACCAAGCCTTCCCAAAATCCTCCCCCTGAACCAGAGGTAAATCAAAGCCGGAGTGCTGTAGCCGCTATACTCCAATGGGGGAAACGTCCCTCTACTATTACCTTTGCCATGATCTCCCTGACCATCGGTGTGGTGGGATATTTTGGGGTCAGGATGTGGCTGTACAAAAACTTACCTGGCTGGATTGAAACTCAACTGAGTAATATCATCAAGCGAGATGTACAGGTTGGACAACTGAAAGCCTTATACCTGACTAGCCTGGAGTTGGGACCATCCTCTATCCCAGCTACCACCACTGACCCTGACCATGTGGATATCAAATCGATCAAAGTAGGCTTTAATCCCTTGCCTTTGCTTCTCAAACGCTCTTTGCCTGTGACCATTAACTTGGTAAATGTGGATGTGTATGCCCAACAGGAGGCGAATGGGGAGTGGATTAACTTAAAAGACTTGAATTTTGATAATTCTTCGTCTCTTCCGATTGATCTTGATGCTAAGGTGCGGGTGTGGAATAGTAAGATTGCCCTCTTACCCTATGGTCAGACTAATCCATTCAAACTCAGACTTGATGCTACTGCTGGCTTATCCAACAACAATAAGCGTCTCAAGTATAATATCACAACTGCCATTGCTGATGGTAGGACGAAACTGAAGGGCAACACATGGCTGACAACTGGGCAAAGTCAAGCTAGGGTCAACGTCCAAAACTTGGCATTGGCGGAGCTGATGCCGTTAATCAAAGCGGTTATTCCGAATATCCCAGCTAATCTCCAATCTGGTGAATTAGATGCCAAACTGAAGATTTCCCTGCCTTCGGTTAAGGACATCCCCGATGTCAAGGGTAAGGCGGAATTTAAAGGGATCCAGGTGCAAGTAAACCCGTTGAAGGAACCGGTGAAGGCTAGGGCTAGACTGCGCTTCCAGGGAGACCGGGTGCGCTTGGAAAAAACTCAGGGGAGTTATGGAGCACTTGAGGCGTTGGTATCTGGTCAAGTTGGTTGGACAAAAGGGTTTGACCTAAATGTTGATGTCACGCCCTTTAGCTTAGCGAAGCTGCTGAAAACTGTTCCGGTGAAATCCCCAGTGCCAGTAAATGGGGAAATGGCGGCGGATTTATCGATTACCGGTCCGATTGACCAGCCAGAGGTGACTGGCAAACTACGGAATACTAAAGTGACCACCATCGATAAGGTTAAGTTGGCTCAGATTCAGGCTGACTTGGCTGGGAATTTTTCCCAAGTGGTCCTGAAGGACTTCTTAGTAAAACCTGAGGCCGGTGGGACAATTACAGGACGTGGTCAGGTAAAACTGGCTAGTGACCAGCAAGGGGGAATTAAAGGGCAGGGAATGCCCCTAGCCTTCGATTTTATGGCTGCCCTTCCGGTGGATGCCATCGCATCTCCCTATAACCTGCCATCTCAAATTACCCTGGGCAAGCTCAACGCCAAAGCTACCATCAGAGGAAACACTCAAAACCCCCAAGGGAGTCTAATTTGGCAAGCACCAGCGGTATCGACTTCCTCTTCAAAAGATATCGGGGTTTCCGGTGCTGGAGAACTTCTGTTGCTAAACCAGAATATTTTACTGCGTAACACCCAGGTCAAGGTCGGTAAAGGGACAATCACTGCCACGGGTAAAGGAAACCTGAAAACGAGTAAGTGGGAAGCTGCTATACTGGCTAACGCTGTGCCTATAGACCCCTTCTTACCCCTGTCGGGACAGTTGACCACAGGGAAAATCAACCTCTCTGGTAGTCTCAAATCCTTTTCTCCTAAATCTATCAAGGCAACGGCAGATATGCAGCTGGGGGTAGAAGGGGGTAAGGTGAAGGCTACAGGTCAGGTAAATCGCGGCATGGTGGAATTGGAGGCCAGAGCCTCTAAAATTCAACTGAATAAGCTAGTGCCCAAGTTAGGTTTACCGATTGGTTTAGATTCTGGCAAAATCAACCTTTCTGGTTCCCTAGAGTCTCTGCTATCCTCTAGCTCAACTCCCAACCTCATCAATAGCCTGAATACTATCGATGCCAATTTTAATGGGTTGCTCGGGGTGGGTGGGGGCAAGGTAAATGCGACAGGTCAGCTAAATTCAGGGAATCTAGATGTCAATGGCAGAGCTGGTCAAATTAACCTCAATCCCCTAGTGCCAGATTTGACCATACCAGTAGCGCTACGGTCGGGTCAGCTTAATCTTTCCGGAACCCTAGCATCTCTGCTCGCCTCTGCCTTGAATCAGGACTTCAACAGCCTCAATACTATCAAAGCCAATTTTGAGGGAAACTTAGGTGTCGCTGATGGTGAAGTTAATGCCAAAGGTCAGCTAAATTCAGGGAATCTAGATGTCAATGGCAGAGCTGGTCAAATTAACCTCAATCCCCTAGTGCCAGATTTGACCATACCAGTAGCGCTACGGTCGGGTCAGCTTAATCTTTCCGGAACGATAGCATCTCTGCTCGCCTCTGGCTTGAATCAGGACTTGAAAAGCCTTAATACTATCGATGCCAATTTTGAGGGAAACTTAGGAGTCGCTGATGGTGAAGTTAATGCCAAAGGTCAGCTAAATTCAGGAAATCTAGATGTCAATGGCAGAGCTGGTCAAATTAACCTCAATCCCCTAGTGCCAGATTTGACCATACCAGTAGCGCTACGGTCGGGTCAGCTTAATCTTTCCGGAACCCTGGCATCTTTGCTCACCTCTGCCTTGAATCAGAACTTGAAGAGCCTCAATACTATCGATGCCAATTTTGAGGGAAACTTAGGAGTCGCTGATGGTCAGGTTAATGCCAAAGGTCAGTTAAAGTCAGGGAATCTGGATGTCAATGCTAGAGCTGGTCAAATTAATTTGACTAATAGTATTCCTAATCTAACCCTACCGATAGCTCTCAAGTCAGGTAACGCTAACCTTTCTAGTTCTTTAGAGTCTCTACTAGCTTTCGGCTCATCATTTAACCTCGACCGACTCAAGCCAATTCAGGCTAGCTTTGATGGAAACCTAGGTGTAGGTGGTGGTGACGTTAATGCTATGGGTCAGTTAACCTCTGGGGTGCTGACTGCGGATGCGATCGCAAACAGCCTGGATGTAGGGGAAATCGCATCCCAAATGGCGTTGGCTAACTTTCCAAGCTCTATCGACACCCAAATCGGGGGGAAAGTCACCTTAAAGAGTCAACTTAACACCCTAGACCCCCCAACTCTACTGAATCAGACTGACCTACAAGCAGACCTTAACGGAGTAATAGCCCAAGGGAAACTTAACCTAAATAGCACCCTCAGCAACGGTCTATGGCAAGCTGCCATCAATACTACTAATCTTGATTCCTCCTTACTGGTTAGTCAGTTATTACCTCAGCTGGGTAACCAAAAACTAGAGCTAGGACCGGTGAACAGTAAAGTGAATTTATCCGGAAACCTTAATCCCCTGCTCAATCCTGGTGCTATTGCTACCATTAAAGCAAATACCATATCGCTAGAGTTGCCAAAACACTCCTTTAATGCTAAGGGAGTAATCCTACTGTCCCATCTCACCAAAACTAATCCTAGTCAGATGCCATGGGAGATGGGCACTGATCTAAACCTAGAGGTTGATTCTGATCTCAGTAGATTACCCTATAACCTGCTATTGAGTCGGTTACCTTTGGAGCAAATTTCCCCAGGGTATCAAATTCAGGTCAACGGTCAAGCTGACTTGAATGGTCGCATCCAAGGAAAAAATTTACTCTCAGCCCCCTTCCTACCTGGGAATTTGAATCTGACGGGGAATCTACAGCTATCGAATTTGAAGGTTAACGACTTAACCTTTGAGCCAGTGTTAGCTGGGCCAGTAACCGTTGCGCCAGGACAAGAATTAGCCATAGATTTACGAGGAAAGAAAGATGCGATCGCAACTCGCCTCCAACCCTGTACAAGAGGAGACCAATGTCTTGCTCCCTACCTGCCCGCATCCTTTACACTCCAACAGGGACAAGGGTCACAATTCCCGATTCTGATCACAGGAGTACGCCGGGGAGATAACTTAACCGCTCAAATCAAGAATTTTTCCCTAGCTAGCCTTAATCTTAGGCCTGGTTTAAGCTACGGTATTCCCGGTAGATTGGAAGGTGAAGTAACAGGGCAAGCCAACCTTAATCTTTTCACCCTAGAAACTTCTGGTCGTAATACTATCGACATTAAGCAACTTGCTCTAGGAGAAATCAACGCTAAACAAGTTAGTGCTAACTTCTCCTATCAAAATGACATTGCCCAGATCGCATCAGCTGCTTTAATCTTAGGCAACAGTCGATATTTATTCAAAAATGGTCGATTTAATCTCAAGTCTCAACAGATAAACGGCAAGCTTACTATTCCAGAAGCTTATATTGAAGACCTACTGACTATTGTCAAACGTGTTGATATTATCGACATCGCCCAAAGATTCCAAACTACTAATTCTTCTCTTACTAATTCCTCTAGTGATAACATTGGCAACAATAAATCTGGCAACGCTGACCAATTACGACCATTCCCTAGTATAGCAGCAGGCTCCCTAGCCACTCTCCTACAACGGTTTGCTAAAATTAATGCCCAAGACGACGCTGTCGCTAACCAATTCGATCCTAATACACTCCTCACTAATTTTGATATTCGAGGTAAGTATACTGGGGAAATTGCTGTTGCTGGTATCTTGACTAATCCTAAAGTCAATTTTAATGTCGAGGGCAACAACTGGCAGTGGTATGCTAATTCCCCCAATCAAGTTATTGTGATCAACCAATTGGTTGCTAAAGGAAGTTACGACCAAGGTCTAATTACTGTGCAGCCAGCTCGAATGGAATTGGGGGAAACAGTCTTAGCATTTCAAGGAAAGCTTGCCCAAGAAACCAACTCAGGAGACTTCCTCCTCCAGAATTTATCTCTAGAGACAGTTAGCAACTTAGCAAGCAATTTTGTTACTATTCCCTTTGAGATTGCAGGTAACTTAAATGCCAAAGGCCAGCTGGGTGGTAGTCTCACCAATCCCGAAGTTACCAATGGCCAAGTCGCTGTTGTAGATGGCACTGTCAATGATACCTCTCTAGATGATATTGAGGTGACTTTCGACTATGTTGATTCTCGTCTTGACTTTGATACCAATAAACCAGATTATTTACAACTGTCTGGTAACGTCCCCTTTCCCCCCAAACCAAATAGCGATCGCATCGATATCAACCTGAAGCTGGCAACTCCAGCCATGGCACTCCTTGGTGTAGTGACTCAACAACAAGTGGAATGGGTGAATGGAGAGGATAGAACCGCTGATATAGAACTGGATGTTAGTGGACGTTTGCAGTTAGCAGATAGTATCAAAATTAAAGACTTATCAGGAACATCTGAGGTTAATATCCAGAATGGCACTATCAAAACTAAGCTCCTAGAAGATGACTTCACCCTCAATGTTGTAGGCAAGGTTAAGTTAGATCAGCAACGCTTGGAAGTAGTAAACTATCCAGATAAAGAAGGTCAAAAAACTCTCGAAGGTGACCTAGCAGGGATTGGATTCTCCCTGTCTGGGGAATTGCCGATAGTGTCAAATAGGATAGCGTCGAATACGACAAATTACTCCAATCCCCTAACCCTGAAAATTCCTAAAGATAACCTAAAGTTAGCAGGGCTATATGAAGGGGGAGTAGCCGGTAATGTCGTGATTACTGGTTCAGCATTGCGTCCAGTTATTGCAGGAAACATTAACTTAGACAATGGGCAAGCTTTTATCCCCAAAATACAGGAAACCAAAACCCAAGCAAGTGACGAAAAAACTGTTAAGAATAGGTCTAATCAGACTCCCTCATTAGTACGTAGTAGAATCAATAATCTGTTTGTGCCTAGGTTAAATAACTTTCAGGTAAATTTGGTAAATGAGTTAAGAGTCCAACAGTTTCCCCTATATGATTTTCGACTAGCTGGTGATTTAACCCTCAACGGTCCTATCAATGGCAATCTCCAAAACTTAAAAGGATTGGGAACAATTAAGCTAGGACGTGGGGAAGTTGATGTATTAGAAACCGAATTTGTTGCAGACAGGCGGTACAATAACACCATTGTATTTGTACCAGAACAGGGATTACTCAATCCCAATTTAGATCTTAAATTTACCACCATAGCGTTTGAGCCTTCTGGTGCCTTACGTCAAAGACGGATTGATAACGAAATCCTTGAAAATGTCTTGCGTTCTTCTCGACCCGACCAAGTGAAGATAACCCTCGCCATCAAAGGTCAAACTAGTCAAATCCTTGCCCTAGGAGGAGAGAAAGATTATTGTGCTGATCAACAAATTGTTACTAGTGGACAAGATAGTGGACTAGCTAAACTTGGTTCAAAAACAACCATCTTGTCTCGGCAACAATTCCAACAGCTTGCTGAATGTGTTTATGGCGAAGCTATAGCTAATAGTGAAGACAAAGCGTTTCTATTTTCTCCCATTGTAACCTTAACCAGTACTCCTCCCCGGAGTGAAAGTGGAATTATCGCTCTGCTCGGTAACAGTTTTATTACCCAATTTCAGACTATCGCTAACAGCAACGAACGAGAAATAGCTGAGTTAGTGATTACTCAGTATGTTGTTCGACCAATTATCAAAAATATTTTATTCACCGTTGAAGAAAAAGTCAGTAATGTCGGGAGATCCATCGGATTAGCTGATCTACAGGTTTACCCAACCTTCGATGCCGTTTATGATTTGGGACAAACTTCCTCAGTTGAATTGAGTTACGACTACGTGTTTAATGAGGTACAAGTTAGATATAAATTGCAATTTTGATTAGCTATAATTTAGAATTTAAAATTTAGAATTTAGAGTGCGTAGGGTGTGTTAGGGGCGGACTTGCCCTCATTTTCCGCCTCGTAACCAGTGTTGCAATAGTCCGCCCCGTAACGCACCACCGGGTCAAACAGTTGAAATAGTCTATTATCCCAGGGTAATCGCATCTTAATTTTGTATAAAATGTACTTGACAAATAGTTAGGTGTGTGGGTCTACCTCCCAGAAGCCCAAGCAGTTAACCTGAGGATCAACAAAAGTTTCTATTTCCCCATCGTTGGTCATGTCAAAAGGCAATGGCCGCACTTGTGCTGACACCTCAGCAACAACAACAGGCATTGATTCTTAGAAAGAGTGTTCTTAAACACTTTCAACACCTACAGGATCCCCGTGTGGAAAGAACCCAGCATCACAGTTTGCTAGGGATAGTCACCATTGCCATTTTGGCTATCCTCTCTGGAGCCGATGGGTTTGTCGCCATTGAGACCTACGGCAAAGCCAAGCTTGGGTGGCTAGAGACCTTTTTGGACTTACCCTATGGGATTCCCTCCCATGATACCTTTGGCCGGGTGTTGGGTCGCCTCGAACCCCAAGAGCTAGAAACCAGTTTCCTGAGTTGGGTCAGCAGCATCACCGAGAAATTAGGTGTGAGACTGATTCATATCGATGGCAAGAGGCTAAAAGGTTCTTATGACCGAGAAAGCCAACTTAAAGCTCTGCACAGTGTCAGTGCCTGGAGCAGTGAACATGGGCTGGTGCTGGCTCAGCAAAAGGTCGAGAGCAAGTCCAATGAAATCAAGGCAGTACCTCTGCTGCTGAAGTTGCTTAACCTTAAGGGAGCTGTAGTGACCCTCGATGCGATGGGAACCCAAATCTCCATCGCTGGGCAAATCAAGAAGGCCGAAGGAGACTATGTTTTGGCTCTCAAAGGCAACCAAGGTCAGCTCAGCCAGTCAGTAAAGGATTGGTTTAAGCAAGCTCAAGCTCAGAACTGGCAGGGGATTGAGTTCACTCACCATCAGAGTATCGAAAGTGGGCATCACCGCAGGGATACTCGTCAGGTTTGGGCGGTGCCAGTGAGTCAATTACCGCCGTTGCATCGGCAACCCGAGTGGATAGGCTTAACCACCGTAGTGATGGTTAAGACTACGCGAGAGTTATGGAACAAAACTACCAAGGAAGTTCGCTTTTACATTAGTAGTCTCGAAGCGGATGCTCAGGGCCATAACCAGGTCATTCGCTCCCATTGGACTATTGAAAATAGTCTGCATTGGGTGCTAGATGTCACCTTCAACGAAGATGCGAGTCGGATTCGTCAGGGTTATGCTGCCCAAAACCTGGGGCTGTTGCGCCGTTTAAGTGTCAATTTACTCAAGCGCGAACCGTCCCGACTCAGTCTGAAGATGAAGCGTTACAAGGCCGGGATGGACAATGACTTTGTGATCAAAATTCTGGCAGCCAGTGGGGCTGAGTGAGGGGTTCCCTCAGGTCAAGGCAAGTTTGAGGACAACTTTGATCAGGTCATGGACTTCTTCATATAGCTCAAGCCACATATCCAAAGCACTTTGCGGGACTTGAACACTAAATACATCAGCTTTGTGCATGTCATAACTTGCAGTGTACAGTCAAATTAATGGTCAAGTTAGAGTAATTTTAGAACTGGATTAAGATGCGATTACCCTGTCTATTATCCCTATTCCCTATTCCCTGTTCCCTGTTCCCTGTGCCCTGTTCCCTTTCTTATACTATTTTTTCAAAATACTACAAATAAGTTCCCCTGGACCGTTCTGTTGAAATGGCACAACAGTTCTGTCTTTCTTAACTCTAATGCGATCGCGACAATTATATATTTCTATAGGAGTAGCAACGCCATTAACACTAACTGATGCTCGATATTCCCATGGATACTTAGCACTCCGCTTGATGCTAAGGATGCAAATCCGGTTGTTATTTTTAGTGCGGCAGTAGGAGAAAGCAACAGCGGGAGGAGCAAAGGCAAAGGATAATGTTAGCAACAGCAATAACGTAGTTAGGTATTTTTTCATTTTTGAAAGTTGTTATTGGAGAGAATCGGGAATCGGGAATCGGGAATCGGGAATCGGGAATCGGGAATCGGGAATAAAATTTAGATTTACCTGACTAGACTAGGAAACGCTAGATTATAGTTTCAAAGATAGATTGTTGCACAACTTGGAAAAAATATAAAGAGATCTAGGTTACGTAAATAAATTTTGATAATTGTTGTTCTCTGTTTCCTGCTCCGAAGCGGGTGCATATCATTAAAGCTGTTTGACCTGGTGGGTGGAACGGGCATCTTGCCCGTGGTGCGTTACGGTGCGGGCTGTTTCAACAAGGCGCGAAGAGGGGAAAAATTAAGGCTCGCCCGCCCCTAACGCACCCTACGAACTGATAGCTGATAGCTGATAACCTTCAACCATCTAACCTTCAACCAAATAACCTTCAACCATCTAACCTTCAACCATCTAACCTTCAACCATCTAACCTTCAACCATCTAACCTTCAA
>NZ_MKZS01000001.1:4085883-4142312 GCF_001942495.1 Moorena bouillonii PNG | reverse complement strand
ATTGTATGGCAAAACCTGTAGATATTGGTAGCAAACGCCTAATCAGTCTCGCTCCTAATGCTTGGGTGCAATGGGTAACCGGTAATCCCCAAGTGCGGGCATCTCAGTTACTTGATGCTGAGTTTCAATGGATTAGTCGCGAAAGCGATGTGATTGTCAAAGCAAAGAGTCCTGAACACTCCGAATTTCTGATTCTCAATGAATTACAACTACGGTATGACCAGAACATGCCTCAGAGAATGCGCAATTATGTTGCCTTAGCTGAGGAAAAATACAACCTATCCGCTTATCCAGTATTAATTAACATCTTGCCGCCCCCATCCACAGTCACAATCGTTGACTGTTACGACCAGGAATTCATGGGATTAAAAGCCCCTGGGCGATTATCGGGTAATTAATCTCTGGGAAGTAGAGGCTGAATTAGTATTAGAACAACCTTTGCCTCCCCTATTTCCATTTGTCCCGATCTTATTTGGAGGTGGTAGTGAATCAAAATTGCCCTCAGCGGTGCAGGCTTTACGAGCAGATCAAACCTTGAATCAACTAGAACCGTTGTTAGCTTTTTTTGCTAGTTTTGTCCTAGAGATACCCTTAATTCAACAAATCATGAGGTGGGATATGACAGTATTACGAGAATCACCCTGGTATCAAGAGATTTTACAAGAGGGTCTTGCTCAAGGAATTCAACAAGGGATTGAACAAGGCATTGAACAAGGGATTGAACAAGGGATTGAACAAGGAATCCAACAAGAACGTCGAGGGAATTTAGAGCGCATCCTTAAACTGCGATTTTCAGAGATTCCTGTCGAGATATCCGTCAGAATTCAAGCCTTAAATCTTGAACAATTAGAAGAGTTGATGGCCACAGCATTAACCGTTAACTCCCTAGATGAGTTTACTCAACATTTGCCCAATTAATTAAATAAGGCCACACCCCACCTCGACCGTGGGGTGGGTTTTCCTCTTGATTTTAGTTCTCCCAAAGTGACAGAACAGAGATAGAGCGTTTATCGTATTTATGAGGTACAGTATTGATGCAGCGCATCCCTATTCCCTATTATCTCTTCCCTGTTCCCTGTTCCCTGTTCCCTGTTCCCTGTTCCCTAAAATCCCGAAATTGTGTACCTCATAGCTATGATAAATGCTAGAGTTGTGATTGCTGAACTAACGTCTCGGAATATAGCCAGCTTCTTCAATCAGCTTTTGTCCTTCATCTGTTAATAGCAAGTTGACATAGGCTTCCCCGGCTCGCTCATCTCCTTGACCATCTTGTTTGATTATTACAAACAGACGACGGGTGATCGGATATGTCTTGGTTTTAAATGCCTCACTATTCAGTTGATTGCGTCCTTGTTGAGGACAATTTTCTGTTGGGATAAGTGGGGGTTTATAGGGAGTAATAAAAGAATCAGTTTTGGATATCCTCAGAGGTAGAGGTTTTACTTTACACTGATCAACAATCTCAGGAGCCGAAGCATAGTAAATAGCACCTTTCGTTTCAGCTACCTTCCTCACGGCTTGAGTAGTCGTTGGGATAAAACTAACCTTTTGACTAAAATCATCTCCTACTAAAATAGTCTTGCGAAAGAACTCAGTAGTTCCACTTTCATTAGGGCGAGAGTAAGGGGTAATCTTTAGATTGGGACCACCGACTTGACGCCAGTTTGTAATTTTCCCGGTATAAATAGCCTTGAGTTGCTCGGTTGTTAAACCTTTAATAGTTAGGTCAGGATGAACAGCAATAGCAATAGCATCACTAGCGACTTGAACCTGCTTAAGTTTAAATCGTCTATCGTCAGCCTCTTGGAACTCACTTTTTTTAATTGGTCGTGAAGACAGCACGAAAGAAATTTGACCATCTAGCAACATTTTGATTCCAGTTTCTGTACCCGGTGGTAGGGTAGGATGGTGGTAGTAAGTCAAGTTAACCTTAGGAAAAACTTGTTTTATCCTTGGATCTACTTTACGGCGAATCGGCACCCAAGATGTGCTACCACTGTAAACCCATGTTCCTGAAGGAATTTTATCAACATCAACATAAGCAAAACACGGAATAGGTTGGGTTCCATTCTGTTTATGGTTTGAGGCTTGGTCAGGACAAGGCTTTGATTGTGTCGTTAGTATTTCCTTTGATTTTAACCATAACCCAATCCCAAGACAAATTGCTACTATACCTAGTAAGGTTACTACTAACTTAATTGGTAAATTTTTAGGTGAGATAGAAGGTGGCTCAGATTGTGGCTCAGATCGTTGCTCAGATCGTTCCTCAGATGGTGGTTTATAAAGCTTTTGCCAAGTTAGTGGCTGCTCTAATGCGGATTCCCTAATACAAAGGGTTGGCAACCACATAGCACCTGGATACTGTAAATTAAAATGTTCCAGGTGTTTTCGTGCTGTATGAACCGAAGCAAAAAGAGATTTTTGACTGGTAAACTCCTGGAAAAAATACTGTAAGAAAGCGATCGCTACTGGATCGGGGACAGGTTCTCGCATCACAATAGTACGAGGAAGGTTTAACTTCCCTAATTGGTTAGCTAACCCCAAACCATCACAGGAATTAAAAATAGCTAGCTGTAATCCTTTATCTATGGATGCTTTTAGGGAATTTTTGAAATCCTCAATACTTAAACTATCTTGGTCATTCAGCTCAATCCAACCAATTTGGCCATCTTGATCTGAGCCACTGTGACCGGTAAAAATAAAGATATGGTAGCCTTCTGTTTCCCAAAGGGCATCACATAACTCCCTGATACTAGGCTGCATCAGATAGATTACCTCTGCTCCTTTTTCTTCTAATTCCTGGATTAGGTTGAGATCAGCATTAGTATTGATATTGTCACTCCTACCCACAACCAGCAAAATTCTGACTTTGGAGCAGGCTTGAGCAGGAATGATTTTATCCTTAGGGCGACCTCTGACCCTTAAGGCAATTTCCACCGGTGAGAAGTGATCTTCAAATAACTGCCACTCTTGCCAAGGAAAGTAGCCCAATTTAATGTCTTGAGAATCCAATAGTACTCTGGTTTCTTCTTCAGCAAGCTTAAATTGACTTCCTATAGAAATTAAGTTATCCCGGATTTGCTGCCAGTCACTATCGCCAGCATTGAGCCATTCATTCAAGTATAATTTCACATCCTGAGTGGTGTTAGTGGGAGAAGAAACTCTCACACCTTTGGGTTTGATGCGAAACCCAGTTTGGTCAGGATTAATCGGTGAGCGTACTTGTTCCACTTCTCGATAATCTGACCGCCATTTGGTGAATGATTTATTTAAGTTTTCTGGGAGGGGAGGTAGACAGCCATCAAAGGTGTCAAATTCCCTAGGAATAGAAGTGACTGTGGTATGGAATCCACCTTCGGCACTTCCCACTAGTTGGAGCTTGACTATAATCATTTTTTTTGTGTTGAACTTGGCTTCAGCTGTAAGCATATGCGCTACGCGCACGCGTGCGCGTTCAGCGGTCAGCGGTCAGCGGTCAGTGGTCAGCAGTCAGCTGATGTAACAGAGATTAAGCCAATGCTTACCTGTTTTATTCAAAAGATGTAACTCAGCATTATTCCAATGCTTACCTGTTTTATTTAAAAGCACCATCTGTAGCACCATCTGTAGCGCTAATCGCTGATAGCACCTCAAGTAGCGTGCGCGTAGCGCTAATCGCTGATAGCTGATAGCACCATCTGTAGCACCATCTGTAGCGCTAATCGCTGATAGCTGATAGCTTACCTAAATTATAAATTTTTCCGTGATACTTATATCTCCCAATTTTAATCTGACACTAAATCGTTCCTGTGGTTGGCAACTGAAATCAATATGGATCTTGTCGTTAGTTTTTCCAGCTTGAGTTTTCATACAAGAATTGCCCGATTCATCAAGTAAATTAACCTGCAAATCTGGTGGTAAATACATTGAATCACCCGCAGGATATAGCCTCATAAAAATATCGATATCTTCAGTATCAGGAGGTTGGAAATTCACTTGCAGCAGCAGGACTACTCCTTGACCAGCTAAGTCCATTAGCTTGGCTCGCATGGTTGATCTGTCATTACCCCTTAAAGCCTCTATCCTCGGTTCTTGCATGGAGCGCCGCTTGAGACCTAACTCAGATCCTCTGAAGGCAGTAACCGTTTTGAAACTAGACCTGTACCTATACTGAGGTAAAAGTGATGCTGGTGGTTGCCAATCTGCCTGAAATATTTCTTCAAACCATTGGCTTATTCTCACCGATTTCTTAATCCAATCAATCTTGTCAATTAGTGTATCGAGAGATTCAAGCTGTTCTAGGGGTAAAGGGTCTAGGGATTTAGCGATCGCATGATACGGAGCAAATCCCAATAACTCTACCTGGTCTAATTGCTCACTGAACTGCACTGCCACATAGCCAATCCGGTCTTGGGTCACTTCTAGTGGCACATTCAAGGTTGACTGACCTGGTAGCACTGGACGACATTCCAATTTACCAATGTTGGGCAAAACCAAATCAGCTACATCAAACAATGCTCTCAAACCCGGATTCCAACAATCACTTTGAGCAAGATTACTGGGAATATTGAGCCATTTAAGATAGTTGTTAATAGCATAAACTGCTAAAGTATTTAAATAGACGTGTTTTCCCTTGCGAGGGGTGGTTTGTTCAGCAGCAAACTGTGCTGCATAACTATGAGCGTATGGGCTAAGAGAAACCTTAATGTTAGTTGATTCTGTAATAGTCATGGTTGATGTCCAAACGTTTTACCAATATCTTGCAGTTTCGGCAGGCATTTTTTCTTCCAGTGAGAGTAGAGAGTTTGTTGGTTAGCCTTAAATTCTCTAGCAATGTCAGCAATTCTCTGGGGTGGTTCTTGTACTAGCAACCGGATTGCTAATAGCTGACAATGACATTCGGGATAGTTGCGGGGATGACAACCGATTAGTTTCCCATCTGGATCGTTTTTAATTTCTGCGAGAATCCCTTGACTTAGACGCTGGCGTTCAGCTGTCTGGATTGCTTCAATGTAATCATCCAGTTTACTCAAGCAAGGTTTAGGGTCTGGCAATCGGTCTTCTAGAGTCCTTGAATCCTCCTCACTGTTACCGATCGGTTGATTAGTGCTAATCTTTGGATAGTTACTATCTGAAATATATAAATCTCGGATGCGCCAGCGTAAATATCCGTTGATCCAGGTTACTAAGCTTTTTTCAACGGAGGTTGAACTTGGCTCAAACTGGTACAGATTGCGGATGACCCATTCCCAGGTTCGATTTAACGCCTCTAGATAGTCTACGTGGGAAGATTTGTAAATGCCAGGTAGATTTTGAACAACGATCAGGAAACGATTCAAGGCTTTCTGCCGCTCAGGACTTGGGTCCCGGTAGCGGGATACTTCTTCAATTAGGTTTCTTAGGGTTTCATCCACAGGAGTCTTTTTCCCCAGCTGCCCTGCCTTTGGCTGCCATAGTTGAGCAACACCAATGCAGCGATCGCAAACCAGGATACGAGAGTCTACATGGGTGAATTTTAACTGACTTTTAACTAACCAATTAAACTCCCAGTAGCTGCTATGACTGCTTATCGGCTGGATGCGCCCTGATACATAAACCACCATTGTTAATCCTCTCAATTGCTGACCCGCAGTTGTTCTAGCAAGCCTAGATCAATCAGAGGCTGGCTTTGGCTCATTGACCAGTGGGCAAGTGGGTAATGGTGCTTCACTATCATGACTAGTACTGTTTTTAACTTTCTATGTACTTATCAGCCCTAGCTGATCATTTTATGAATCCGATTTTTGGAACCCGAGCGGGTTGACTAAAAAAACTCTCCTGTGTGTTACTGCTCTGTAAAAAGCCCAAGAAGGCTTCTTGAATCAGGCTTTTCAAGGTTAGGCTAAGTTTGTGATAATATTGTGAGTTTTATAGTGTGAAGTTTCTATTAATATTTAATAGTCACGCTTCACAGATTATAGTTTTGTAATTATAATTACCTGATTTGAACATAAGCTACTAATCTAAAAAGCATTTTATTTTACTTTGAAAAAAGTAAAATAAAAAAAGGTTAATATAATCAATTTTTACATTGTTTTTATTTATATCGATAATATACAATTGCAATATTCAACAGCTTCTCCTCCCATTGCAGCTTATCGTTTCAGGAGTTATTATTTCCAACTATCTTATTAGTTGTAATAACATAGCAAAAAAAGATTTAATAAAAGACTTTTTTGCTATATCTATACATTTTAGATAAATAGTTTTTTAAGTCTTTAAAATTATTGATTGCTGACCTTTAAAAATCTCTTAATTTACTCCTGTGTTCCCGATTCCTTATTTCCTACTCCGAAGCTCCGAAGCTACCCTGGTAAGCATATGCGCTACAGATGGTGCTGCTTGAGGTGCCGTCAGCCGTCAGCCGTCAGCCTTGAGCTGATAGCACCATCTGTAGCGTGGCACAGGCTTCAAGGCTGGGACGTAGCGCATAGGCTGATACGCGACACGCTGATAGCTTACCTTTGAAGCTCCGAAGCTCCGAAGCTCCGAAGCTCCCCTGCTCTGGTCACCAGGGATATGATCTAATGCCCTTTGTTAGATCAGCTGAGTTGACCCTGATTTCACTAACTATAGCGCCAGGTAAACCCTGATCTGATTCAGTAATTCTACCCTTGCCATTAAGAAACTTTCTGTATAAGGTGCTATTCTATAAGATATGAAAACTGTTTTGGTGGTAGAAGATAGCGTAACAGAAAGACAGTACCTAACTCGCTGTTTGCAACAAGCGGGTTTGGGGGTTACTGGCGTGGCTAGCGTTGAGGAGGCTCGGGAAAAATTATCTCATCATACGCCGGATTTAGTGGTTTTAGATGTAATTTTGCCTGGTCAAAGTGGTTTTGAGTTTTGTAGAGCCCTGAAAGTGAATCCTCACACTAGCGAGATTCCTGTGGTGATTTGCTCCACCAAAGGTACTGAGGTGGACAAAATTTGGGGAAAGATGCTGGGGGCTGATGCCTACTTAGCTAAACCAGTGAATCCAGAAGAACTGCTGTGTACCCTAGAGGATCTTATTCAATAGTTATTGTTTGTGGACGGTTAACCGTTGACTGTTAACCGAAAACCATTGTAAAATCCTTGATTTCCCCCACCTCTAGACTCTTGCTTCACGTCCAGAGTCTCGCCTTTTTAAACTGGATTGGTCTTGGTGGGCGACGTTTTATGATACTTGCGCACCGTTGCCACTACTTTTTGATGGTCGATTGGTTTGCTCAGGAAATCAGTAGCCCCAACGATTCTGGCTCTCACCCGGTCTACAATACCATCTTTAGCCGTCAGAATAATCACTGGTGTATTGGCAAACATTGACACCCGGCGGATCTGGGCGCACATTTCGTAGCCATTAACAATCGGCATCACCAAATCCAAGAATATTAAATCTGGCTTATGTTTGAGTAACAACGGTAGAGCTTTGATAGAGTCTTGGATTCCTAGAAATCGATAACCTGCTGATTGAATCACGTCCTTCATAATTTTACAGGTTTGGGGGTGATCATCAATACAGACTATTAATGCCTGATCAGACTTCTTATGGGATTTTTGGGTTGTGGCTTTTTGGGTTTGGGATTTTTGGGTACTAGTGCCTGCCTTGCCGGGGAGATCTACAAAGTTGGGAGCGATCAAGTCAGGCAATTCTACTAGTTCAATCAGTTGTTTCTTAATATAAGGGTTTAGCGATCGCGTCAGCAGTAACACATCTCGTTTGAGCAGAGCTGCTATATCTCGCAGGGTGCGCTTACCGTTGATTAGGTTTACCAGATTTTTGTAGGTCGCCACTGAGGTTTGCTGTTCCAAAGCCGACTTTTGCAACAGCACCGGTGCTAAGTCAGGAGAAATATCCTCCAAACCCATTTCTGACCACTGCTGCCAGACCTGTTGAGCTTGCTTGATAGTTGCTTCTACCTCTAACATCCAGGTTTGTGGCAAAATCCCCTGCATAGAGGGACGTACTCCTAACTGGGCATTGAGCAAGAAATTGTCAGGCTTGTTGACCCTAGTTTCCATGGTGTTTGACGACACAGAACCATTACTGGGTTGAATTAGGGTTTGCTCCCGAGAAACTAAGGTTAGGCTCTGGAGGATATCAAATAATATTTCTGCCACAATGCCTTGAATTACAACTACAGTCTGTTGGGGGTTGATCATTCGCTTCCGTGCTAACAGCACCATCAACTGGTAGTCCCAACAGGACCCTGGCTCTATCTTTTTGAGGGCAATCCGATTAGGATTAATCTCAGGACAATGATAGATTATCTGCCGACGCCAACGCCTAGTGGGATGAACACTGCCAGATGCCCATACCAAACGGCCATAACTCAAGTAGAAGCTCCATTGCTGAGCAGTTGACACCTTCAGATCCAGCCGGCCAGTAAATTTTTCCTGACCGTAGCGTACTAGCTTAGCACTCAAGCTATTAGAGGTAGATTCAACCCTGGTTTTCATTGGTCCATAAATTCACGCAATTATAAAAACGTGAGCAGTCACTCTAACCAAAATTAAAAATTATTACAAATAAAGCTATTAAATACCTTGGAATTTATTTATCATAAATGTTTGATCATTTGGATAGTAACTTGTTGTGATGAGCAAAGAGCAGATTTCCAAGATAAGCAAAATTTTACAATTAGCTAAACAGGGAAACCCAAACGTCATCGCCGCCATGCTGAATCACAAACTTCAGCACGAAGGTATTATAGCTAAAGTTAAACTTCACGATAGCTGTTTATTGGTTTTACTCGAAGCAGACCCCGCTCCTAAACCAGGAGCCGTGGTAAGATTTATCTACCACACAATCAGCAAGTTAAAACCAAACTCAATTGATACCGTCAAAATTTTGGGCCGTAGCCTAACCGAGAAACAACCAGCATGGCGTAAACAAATTACACTAGAAAGCATTCCGGTGGTGCTTGACTTATCTACTTGGCTAGAGTCAGGCTCAACGGTAAGAACTAATCAAGTCGATTATTCTGTCTCCTGGCAGAAAAATGAACATAATTTCCAGGGTAATCAAGCTCAATTACCTCTCCCTACCTCCGTTAAGGTCAGTGTTGATGCCCAACTTCCCCCCCAGGAGAAATTTTTGCGCTTCCAAGTAGGGTCTGGTAATGGGGCGTTGTTACAGGTAAACTACATCCAAGCAATTCTGAATGTCTCGGTTGCTGAAATTTTGCCAATCCCCCATACTGCCGATAGTGTGATTGGGATTTACAACTGGCGTGGTGAAATGCTGTGGTTGTTAGATCTAAACTCTCTGCTAGGATTTCCTGGTGTTTGGCAACCCAAGGACATGCCGAGGACAAAAATCATGGTAATCGTACTTCAAGTAAACAGCAAACTGCTGGGACTGGTGGTTTCACAAGTGGAAGAAATAGAACAGCACCATTGGCAAAACTTACAACCCCCCGATCGATTATTGCCCCTCAGATTTGGACAATTTGTCAAAGCCTATCTTCCTGAAGCCAGTAGTATTATCTTAGATGCCCAACGAATTGTTCAAGCAGCACTTGATATAAAGTATGAAGTATAATTAAAATTTACGACTCTAGACAGATGTCAGAATCACAATGGGATGATAATGATTCAGAACTGCTATTAGAAAATCACAATCTCCTCAAGGAGGATACTCCGCAATTCTTTAACTCTGCTCGCCCCAACCTAGAGGGATTTAAGGTTAACCTAGACAGGCTAAAAACTGATCTAGAGCAACGCCGAAGGGTAGATAAATCAGACCTGAAAAAAAATTTGGAGCAATTTGAATCCTTTGGTCAGGAGGTTGAGCAGTTTACGGTAGGGGTGAATCTGGAAATTCAGCAATTGAAGCTTAGCTACGAAGACGCACTCCAACAACAGTTCCAAGCCCAGCATGAAAAATTGTTAGAGCTGAGCAGATTAATGAGTGAAGCTGGGGACTTGGAAACCTTACTGAACAATACAGTCAATGGGGTTCAACATCTTTCCCTTGCCGAGCGGGTGTTAATTTATCGCTTCAATTCTTCTCGCACCGGAATAGTTTTGGCAGAAGCAGTAGAACGGGGGTGGACTCCTGCGGTCGGGGAAACCCTAGATGCTACTGCTTTTGGGGCTGACTTGTCCACAGAGTATTTGCAGCAGTCAAGGGTAATTATCGATCAGGTCAGCAATGATTCCGTCACTCCCTACCAACTCCAGCTGCTGGATAAATTTCAAGTTCAATCCAGTCTAAGCTTATGCTTGCCCGTATCGGGAAAAGCTTGGGGTTTGTTGGTTCTGCAGCGATGCCTGGTACAGACAAACCAAGACAGGTCGGTTCCATCCTGGACTCCACAACAGATTAATTCCTTTCAGACTATTGCCACAGAACTATCCCTTCACCTAGCTAACCACGAGTTACGGACTCAGTTGCAACAGCAGCAGGCGCGGGAGGCAACTGTGGCGAAAGTGATTAACAAAATCCGCCGTTCTCTGGATATCAAGACTATTTTCCAGACCACCACTCAAGAAGTGCGACAGCTACTCAACACTGACCGAGCCGTTATCTATCGCTTTAATCCCGATTGGAGTGGTGAATTTGTAGCAGAGTCTGTGGCTGGAGGCTGGATTTCTCTGCTACAGAGCCAGACTAATAACCCCACCCTCAGGGCTGATATCAGCGAATGCAGCATCCAACAATTGGCTACTCAACCGATTAACCAGGTCGATACTTATCTTCAAGAAACCCAGGGGGGTGCCTATAGTAGGGGGGAAACCTACCGGGTGGTGGAGGATATCTACAATCAGGATTTCACCCCTTGTTATCTTCAAGTGCTAGAAAGTTATCAGGCCAAAGCTTATGTGATTGTAGCTATTTACCAGAATGAAAAACTCTGGGGATTATTGGCTACCTATCAAAACTCTGATCTCAGGCAATGGCAGGAGTCAGAGGTTAGCTGGATGCTGGAGATTGCAGCTGAGTTAGAAGTAGCATTGCAACACGCTGAGCTACTGGAGGCACAGCGGTTAAAGTCTGAGGAATTACATCAAGCAGCAGAACGGGAACGAGTACTGACTAAGGTCACGGATAAAATTCAACAATCCCAAGACTTGCGCACTATTTTTAATGTGACTACCAACGAAGTTCGTAAACTCTTAGGGGTTGACCGTGTTACAATATATCGCTTCAATTCCGATTGGAGTGGCTCCTTTGTGGCTGAGTCTGTGGCTAGTGGCTGGACATCCCTAATCCAGGAACAGACTAATAATCCCCTCATCAACAAAAATATTAGTGAATGTATCGTGAAAACGGTGGCTGGAAATACCCCTGAGCAGTTTAGCCAGGAAGCTCCAACCATCCGAGATAGCTATCTACAAAGCATCCAAGGCAATCTCTCTAGGGAAGAGAAACCCTTCTGGGTGGTTAGTGATATCTACGAAGGGGATTTTTCAAGTTGTTATATCGAGCAGCTAGAGCGATATCAGGCCAGAGCCTATACTATTGTGCCGATTTTCCAAGGGGATACACTGTGGGGTTTACTGGCTGCTTATCAAAATTCTGAAGCTAGGGATTGGCAAACGGAAGAGATTAATTGGATGCTTCAGATTGCCGCTCAGATGAGTGTACCGTTGCAGCGAGCTGAGTATTTGGAACAATTGCGATCGCAATCCCAAAAACTAGCAGAATTAGCATCACAGGAAAAGGAGGCTAGGGAATTATTCCAACAGCGTGCTATTGATTTGCTCACAGCTGTTCGACCTGCTCTAGACGGTGACTTGACCGTTAGAGCTCCGATTACCAATGATGAACTTGGGACTATTGCAGATGCTTACAACAACACCATTCACAGTTTACGGCAAATTGTGATCGAGGTACTCTCAGCTTCTGTGAAAGTCGCTGAAACTGCTACAGAGAGTGAAGCAGCAATTACTAAACTTTCTGAAGAAGCCCAGCATCAGTGTCAGGAGTTGACCCAAGCCATGGATCAAATCCAGAACATGGTTAACTCTACCCAAGCTGTAACCACTAGCGCCCAATCCATCGACCGAGCTGTGCAAGAGGCAAACCAAAAAGTAGCATCGGGGGAGACAGCTATGAACCGCACGGTGGAGGGAATTCTAGGAATTCGGGACAGTGTGGAGGAAGCCAGCCATCAAATTAGACAGTTAAGTCAATACTCCCAAAATGTTGACCGGGTATTGAATTTGATTAGTGATTTTGCTACCCAAACCCAGCTACTCTCCCTTAATGCTGCTATCGAAGCCACCCGAGCTGGGGAGTATGGTAAAGGTTTTGCGGTGGTAGCTGATGAGGTGCGCTCCTTAGCTCGACAGTCGGCCAAGGCAACTACGGAAATTTCTAATTTAGTTGCTGAAATCCGCACTCAGACTAGAGAGGTGATTAAAGTGACCGAAGTCGCGATCGCTCAGGTTAATACTGGCACAGAATTGGTAGAAGAAAGCAAGGGCAATCTAAATGCGATCGCATCAGCTACTGCTGAGATTAGCCAGTTAGTTGCAGGGATTACCCAGGTAACCCTAGCCCAACTCGAACAATCACAATCGGTTACCCAAACCATGAAAGAAGTTGCGGCCATATCCACCAATACCTCTGAAGACTCTGCCCAGCTTTGGGAGTCCTTCAAGGAATCCCTCACCACCATCGAAAAGCTACAGGCAGCTGTTGAGCAGTTTACTGTTAACTAGTTATAGCGCTATGGGTGGGGAGTGTGGGGCGGGGGCGCGGGGCGTGGGCGCGGGGAGGTTGGGGAGCAACTGGCGCTTTGAGATTGGTTTTAGGGGTTATTATTCGCTTTATTTATATAGCGTTGATTATACTGATCAGGTAAAGTCAAGTTTCTTCTCCCGACTCCCGACTCCCGATTCCCGACTCCCGACTCCCGACTCCCTACTCCCTACTCCCTAAAAAAATGTCAACTATTGATCCAGAAACCTATCAATACTTTCTTGGGGAAGCCCAGGACTTGCTGCAAGTTATTGAACAACACTTGCTGGCTTTAACACCGGACAAGCCAAAAAACCAACTTTATGACTTAATGCGAGCCACTCATACCCTGAAAGGCGCAGCTGCTAATGTCCGGCAAGAAACCATAAAAAGTGTAGCACATTATCTCGAAGATGTCTTCCGGGCAATGTTAGCCCCTGAGGCAACCATTGATACAGAACTAGAAACACTACTGTTTGAGGGATATCAGTGCCTCAGGATGGCACTGACTGCTGAAATGACTGGGGAGTTGAGCAAGAATACTGAGATTATCAACCGAGCTGCAGGGGTGTTTGCTAAACTGCAAGCTAAATTAGGAGATTGTTTTGACTATCAAGCCTCTCTACCCACATCAGCAGAACTTGGGTTTGATATTGTCCAATCTATCTTTGAAGTAGGAGTCAAGCAACGAATCGATCACCTAGCTTCTTTGTTGAAAGTTGGTAGGTTACAGGTTGGCAGGTTGGATGTTGTTCGCGAAGCGTGGCCTATTGGCCAAGGTTCTGAAGGGTTACAGGTTGGCAGGTTGGATGTTGAAAGTTCTGAAGGGTTACAGGTTGGCAGGTTGGATGTTGAAAGTTCTCAAGGGTTACAGGTTGACAGGTTGAAGGTTGAAAGTTTTCCAGACAACCTTCAACCTTCAACCAACACTAACCTTGAACCTTCAACCAACACTAACCTTGAACCTTCAACCAACACTAACCTTGAACCTTCAACCAACACTAACCTTGAACCTTCAACCAACACTAACCTTGAACCTTCAACCAACACTAACCTTCAACCTGCTAACCTTCAACCTTGGCCTATTGGCCACGCTACGCGAACAACCCCTGATTATGACAAGGCTACGCTGATAGAGATTGCTGAGACCTTGCGAGAACAAGCTGAAATATTTGTAGGGTTAGGGGAATCCTTGAACTTACCAGGGTTTAAAGCAATTGCCGAAAACACCCTCAAAGCCCTTGATGTTCAGCCTGAACAGGTGATGGAAATTGCCAAGATTGCCTTAACGAATTTCCAGGAAGCTCATACCGCTGTCTTAGCAGGCGATCGCACTCGTGGAGGAAACCCCAGCCTCGCCCTTCAACAATTAGCTGGATCACAAGAAGAGTTACAGGTTGAAGGTTCACAATCGTTGAAGGTTGAAGGTTCACAATCGTTGAAGGTTGAAGGTTCACAATCGTTGAAGGTTGAAGGTTCACAATCGTTGAATGTTGAAGGTTCACAATCGTTGAATGTTGAAGGTTGGAACGTTGAAGGTTGTCTGGAAAACCTTGAACCTTGGCCAAAAGGCCACGCTACGCGAACAACCCAAACTAACCTTCAACCTGCTAACCTTCAACCTGCTAACCTTGAACCTTCAACCCAAACTAACCTTGAACCTTCAACCCAAACTAACCTTGAACCTTCAACCAACAATAACCTTCAACCTTCAACCAACAATAACTTTCAACCTTCAACAAATATTGATGAATTACTTGAGGAAACTTTTGGTAATATTTCTCTTGCACAAGAGCAAGCTAATCAAGTGTTTCCTGAAGAAGAATCTCTTGAGTCAGATAGTATACCTGCAGATAGTATATTTCCAGATACTATATTTCTGGATGAATCTTCAGAAACCGTAGCAACAGACAATCTTAACCAACCTCAGACTGACCCTCAGCAAGAGTCGGAGTTAGCGGTTAACCCTGAATCAGGAAAAGAAGTCAAGCAAATATCAATGTCTCTTCCCGATCGGGAGTCTGCAGAGGCTGATGTGCCTTCATTAGCAGAGGGCTCGATCAAGACATCAGCCACAGTGCGTGTTGATTTAGACAGTCTTAAACACCTATCTCACCTAGTTGGGGAACTACTGATTAACCAAAACCAGTTAGGATGGCAGGATGAAAACTGTCAAGAGGTAGTTGAAAAACTTTCCAATTGGCTCAAGCAACATTGCCGCACCCTTACTCAACTGCGCACTCAGCTCAAGAAGGATTCCTGTAATCAGCAAATTTCTAAGCTGTGGGATTCGGCATGGGAAGAAACCCTGCAATTGACTCAAGCTACAGAAGACCTGAGCCTATTAGCTACTACCGCTGCTGCTAGTGTGGAACGAGAACAGCGTCTATCAACTCAGCTGAGGGATACTCTTCAATCTGTTCGGACTATACCTCTGGAACATCTGCTTAAGTCCTTTCCTTCCATGGTGCAGCAGTTGTCTAATGTCCATCACAAGTCAGCGGAATTAACCCTCAGTGTTACTAATGTCCTAGTTGATAAAACCATTGCTGATCATCTCTATGATGCTTTACTGCATCTAGTCCGCAATGGTTTCGACCATGGTATTGAATCTTCCGAGGTTCGTCAACAAAAGGGTAAACCTGCTATCGGTAAGATTGAAATTCGTGCTTTCTATCAAGGAAATCGCACCATCATTGAAGTTACAGATGATGGTCAGGGACTGGACTTAGAAAAGATTTATAATCGTGCCGTGGAAACAAACCTGCTCAGTATTGAGCAATTGGAAGCCCTCGGCCAATCACCAGAGCCAAATCAGCTATTAGACTTACTGTGTCAGCCAGGATTTTCCACTGTTTCTCAAATCAACGAGCTTTCTGGACGAGGTATTGGCCTAGATGTGGTGCGCTCCCAACTGCAACGAATTAACGGTAGGGTAAAGGTTCGCTCCCAGCCGGGTCTTGGTACGACCTTTTCTTTGCAGATCCAAGAAGCCCTCAGAAATGCCAGGGTGCTAGTGGTTCAAGCTAATGAGGGGGTCTATGGGTTTGTGGCTAATGACGTTGAACAGATAGTGTTGCCAGCATCTGAGCAAATCCAGATGGTAAGTGATCAAAAAATCCTGAATTGGCATCACAGGGGGAATGAGTATAGCACCCCCATTTACCAACTTTCATCCTTACTGGAAGACTCATCCCAACAGGTATCGACACTACCCGGTTGGAATCCCTTGCTCACTAAACCCCAAGAGATGAATCCTGTCCTATTGATGGGTACCGCTGAAGGATGGGTGGGGCTGGAAGTGGAACAAGTACTCGAAGAGCAAGAACTGGTGATCAAGCAGCTGCCTAATGCGATCGCATATCCTCCCTATGTTTATGGTTGCAGTATTTTGGCCGATGGTCGTTTGACTCTCGTAATTGACGGTACAGGGTTACTTAACTATGTACAGCAGCTCCCTCAATCTCAGCCATCCTTGTCGAAGGTTGAAAGTTCTCCGGAGTTGAAAGTTAACAGGTTGAATGTTGTTCGCGAACCGTGGCCTATTGGCCAAGGTTTTCCAGAGTTGAAGGTTAACAGGTTGAATGTTGAAAGTTCTCCAGACAAGCTTAAAGCTGATCATAGACAACCTGATCATGGACAACCTGCAACCAACAATAACCTTCAACCTGCCAACCTTCAACCTGATCATAGACAACCTGCCAACCTTCAACCTTCAACCAACACTAACCTTGGCCAAAAGGCCACGCTACGCGAACAACCTGCCAACCTTCAACCTTCAACCAACACTAACCTTGGCCAAAAGGCCACGCTACGCGAACAACCTGCCAACCTTCAACCTTCAACCAACACTAACCTTGGCCAAAAGGCCACGCTACGCGAACAACCTGCCAACCTTCAACCAGCCAACCTTGGCCAAAAGGCCACGCTACGCGAACAACCTGCTAACCTTCAACCTACCAACCTTGGCCAAAAGGCCACGCTACGCGAACAACCAGCTAACCTTCATGGTAACCTTTCTAAAACCTTTTTAGTGGTCGATGATTCCATTACTGAGCGACAAAATTTAAGCCTAATTCTCGAACGGAATGGTAACCAGGTAGTGCAAGCTAAAGATGGTTTAGAGGCGATAGAACTATTGCGCAAAAGTCATGGGGTTGATCTGATCATCTGTGATTTAGAAATGCCACGGTTAAACGGTCTTGAGCTTTTGAGTCTTAGTCATCAAGAGCCAGCTTTAGCTGATATTCCTATTATTATGCTCACCTCCCGTAGTCAAAAAAAATACAAACAACTTGCTACCGAACTTGGGGCTATGGCTTATTTAACTAAACCGTATTTAGATGAAGAGATTTTAGCAACAATTAATAACGTGTTAAGGATGAAGGATGAATTATATATAGCAAAGGGAACAGAGAACAGGGAACAGGGAATCGGGAATCGGGAGTAAGGAGATGAAAAAAGTCCGAGTTATTGTCTTTAAAATCGCTAAATATTGGTTAGCGTTACCAATGACAGTCGTCTTAAACGTTAGGGATTTTTCCAGCAACATTAGGGAGAGTAACCGAGATAACAAATTAATTCATCTAGACAATCGAACCTTGACGCTGCTGCCTTTAAAACCAATACTGGTCAAACCTAGTAAAGCTAAGCTAAGCCTAGATCAAAGTTTAGATAAAACCGCTGCTGTCACAAAATATCCTATTGATTTATCCAGTGTTGGCGATTTTTTGATCATCGTTAAAACTCCTAGGGGAGAAGCCTGCGCCATACCGGTTGATAGGCTACCGACTATGATCGATTTACCCTTATCAACGATTCTGAAATTGCCAGACTCTTACAGTCAAAGCTATCTCCTTGGTATGGCAAATTATGTCGCTGTATCGCAATGGCCAAAAGGCCACGCTACGGAAACGGAAGCAGAAAAATTAACGATTTTTTTGCTAGATTTAGAACGAGCATTGAGTGTAGCAATAGCTTATAGAGCAGGGAGTAGGGAGTAGGGAGTAGGGAATAGGGAATTGGTAATAAGGAGACAAAATCTCTGTACATCATAGCTATGATAAATGCTATATATCAATCTCCTAACCTTAATGTATAGTGCTATAATTCATAAATAACTATAAAAATTTACCCATCTACTCATGGGAGTGTGGTAATATTCGTGGTAGTTTTTGCCGAATTTTAAAAGTGAGATGCACCCCTCCCCATGCAACTGGAATTCGGATCATTCACCGAGTGTTGGATAATCGTTTAGGACACCAAGGGTTAGTTCAAACACAATTACCAGTTCAGTTAAGTAATTACTCCGAACCCCAACCAGATCTAGCCGTAGTTATGCCAGATGAACTGCGATACCTAGGCCATCATCCCACACCATCAGAAATTTATTTGATTATTGAAGTTGCCGATACTAACTTAAGGAGGTATTGTGAACAGAAAGCTAAGCATTATGCAGAGGCAGAGATTGCTGATTATTGGGTAGTTGATTTAACTAATCGTCAATTGCATGTTTTTCGAGAACCAACTGAGCAAGGGTATCAAAGTCAGGTAATTCTGGCAGATGATAATACAATTTCACCGTTACAGTTTCCCGATTGTTTATTATCTGTATCTCAAATGTTGCCACCAGAGATTCCGGAGTTTGTTGACGGTTGACCCTTATCTAGCGTTTATAGGACTCATGAGGTACACATAATTGTTGACTATTGGCTCTTCCGACTTCCCTCTTCTCTGCTCCCTGCTCCCTGCTCCCTGCTCCCTGCTCCCTAAAACCCATAAATTTGTACCTCATGGGTATAAGAATTGCTAGAATTATAGTATACCACGTTTAGTGGAGAGCTAAGTAATGACATTTATCAGCCCCAAAACCGACTTTGCCTTCAAAAAAATCTTTGGATCCCAGGAAAGTAAACCGATTCTGATTAGCTTTCTCAATGCTCTGGTCTACCACAATCAACCTCTGATTCAAGACCTGGAAATTATTGACCCTTATCAGTCTTCTCCTCTTCCAATCCTCAAAGACTCTTTCCTCGATGTGAAGGCCAAACTTAGGAATGGTTCTTTGGTGATTATTGAAATGCAGGTTTTGCAGGTAGAATCCTTTGCTAGAAGAGTTTTATATAACGCTACTAAAGCTTACTCTCTACAGTTAGGTAAAGGAGAAGGCTATCGTTATCTCAAGCCAGTGATTGCTCTGACGATTACCGATTTTGTGATGTTTCCTGAGCATAATAAGATAATTTCTAATTTCAAGTTACGAGAAGAAACTACCAACATCAACTACATCGAAAATCACTTGCAGTTAGTGTTTGTGGAACTACCGAAGTTTGAGAAGCAGTTGGAGGAGTTAGAGCAATTAGATGAGTTGTGGATGTATTTTCTAAAAAATGCGCCTTCCTTAGAAACGGTGCCACCGCAAATGGCCGAAAAACCTGAGTTTCAACAGGCATTTGGGATTGCTTCTGAGGCCAATTTAAGTAGGAAGGATTTGGAGGAATTAGGAAAAAGAGAGATGTTTATTCATGACCAACAAGGGCTAGTGATTTTTGCAGAGAAACAAGCTAAGAACGAAGTAGCACGCCAACTTTTGCCTCTGTTAGATAATGAAACAATTAGCCAGACTACTGGCTTACCTGTAGAGGAAATTGAGAAGCTTCGAGATGGTTGAGCCGTTTGAAAGGGGTAGGGTGGGCAAATTATGAAAGTTTGACCAAGTGATCAGTTTTCATGTCAATTTGCCCACCAGACAAGAGCGATCGCACTAAAAATCCTAGTCAGGTAGGGTGGGCAAATTATGAAAGTTTGACCAAAGGATAAGTTATCCTGTGGATTTGCCCACCAGACAATATCAGCGTAAGCACTTCCGGATTCATGATCATTTAGAATAAATCTGCATGGGAACCGGAACGAACCAGAAAAAGATGGGTTCCTGAGATTTTGTAGATTAAAATCCAGTCTGGTTCAATATGACAATCTCGATATCCACTCCAATTTCCTGTTAAGGCATGATCTTTGTATTTGGGTTCTAGTTCTTTTCTCTCTAGTAAGTTATCAATTGAGGTGCGACCCGTGGCGAATTTAATTCGCCAACGGAAAGCGCACCTGAACGGTTTTAAGCTTTTCCATATTTTTGCCACGCTTCTGTAGCCGTTTGACGTCTTTCTTAAAGCGGTTTTCAAAAACCGGTGATAGCATTAAATTCCTAGTTCATTGTAAAGAGATTCTTTATTGGCACAAACGGTCAAGTTTTTTTGTTATTCAATATTTATAATCGCTTGTTGCGTCTCTTCATTGAAGTCGTTAAGTGTATAATTTTCTTCTTCAATGCGTTTCTCTCTTTCAGCTTGCTGCAAAATAAGCGCGAGGTGTTTTTGTAAATAAATGGCTAGGGCGTTTTGTTGTTCTTCCGAAAGCTGTGCGATCTGCTCAAAGGTTTCTTGGATTAATTTAGTCATAGATTGTTTTTGTGAAACCGTATTGATTGAATTGTAGCACTCTCAAGAGTGGGTAAAGAGCGATCGGCGAAGCCGCGCCAAAGGCGATCGCACTACATTCTTAATTCTACATTCTTAATTCTACATTCTTAATTCTACATTCTTAATTCTACATTCTAACCAAAAAAAATAGCCGCAGAAATACCTTCCACGGCTAGGAATTGTTACCTATGTCTTAACGTTGTAAACCCATTCGGACGTGATCCGATGTGATTGGCCTTTGGCCAGGGGGGGGAAACCCCCCCAAAATTTAAGCCCTTAACCCAGAGTTAAGTATTTCGTCATTACCGTGATGAATTCCCCAGGAATCTCAGTTGCCTGAAGGGGGCTCCATTCGTCAATTTGGGCGTAACCCCGTGCATAAAGGGTATACATGGTGTTGTTTATTGCCTGGCGAGAGCCTTTCAAAATGTGCTTAATGGGGTATTTTTTGCGGAAAGGTTCCTGAGGAGTATTACTAGGAGTGATATCCTCAGGATTGTTTTCTGGATTAGGGCGAAAATTGTCAGACATAGTTAACAATTCGTTGTTAAGTTTATAAATATAATCATAACGATAATAGTTAAATTTGTCAAGGGGTTTTATAATTTTTTTTCGGAGGGGTAATTGAAATAAAATGTACGGTTATGGAATGGGATATTGTTTTTTAAGGGAGTAGGGAATCGGGAATCGGGAATCGGGAATCGGGAATCGGGAACAAATTACAGAATCAAAATGTTAGCGTGCGCGTGGCATTTTTTTCAGAGAATCGAATTTCTTGGTTCTTCAGTACCTGCTATGCTAAATTTCAGGTAAAAAAAACAGAAAACTTACTCTACAAGCGATGCAGCGCGGTCTTGGGGAGCCAGTGCGGTCTTGGGGAGGCAGCGCGGTCTTGGGGGTTTCCCCCATGAGCGACTGCCGTGGTCTCCCCCATGAGAAACTGGCGTGGTTTCCCCCACTCGCGCTTTGCATCAAGACAGGATTCTGAGGCTATTTACTTAACAAGTATTTCTAAATACTGCCTCTTTCCACTGCTCCCTGCTCCCTGCTCCCTTCGTCAAATTGTTAAGTTAAAATAACAAGTACGGAAGAGCTAAAAAAAATCATTTCATTAAACAAGAAAGCCAAATTTGGACTCAGTTACAACAGTTAGGGTTAAAGCCAGGAATAGCTTTTTATCTTCGTTCGCGTTTGGCCTACGGCCACGCGGGGCTCGTTCGCGCAGCGGAGGCCTACGGCCTAAAGCGTCGCCTACGGCGAGGTATAAAAATTACTAAAACCAAACAAGTAGTAGGATTTGATTTGGCAACTAAAGAACTATGACTCTGATTCAGTCTACCTTCTAGCTTCCTTGTCACCCCATCAGCATTATTTTTTTGACCACAAGTCGCTCTAATTGCCAATCCATAAGGCTTCTGGCTTGGTTGTCACCCCGTCAGGCTGCTTTAAGGCAGGATGCAGAAGGCAGAAGGCACGTAATACCGTAGTTGCAACTATTGTTAATAATTCCAGTGATTTTACAAATGATTTAAGATTACTATATGTTACAAGTTGGCTCTTCCGGCTTTGCGGTGATAAGACAAGCTTATGTCAGGTAATTCCGCCAGTTCCAGCCACGTTGATTTTCGATTTTGTGCCTTTTAATACGTTTTCAACCACAGATCCGGAAGAGCCTACAAGTTTTGTCCCTTGATAGCTATAAAGGATACTGTTTTGATACTTTTGTCAAGTACCTTTTTTACTAAATTAGATGAGCTTACCCTGGTAAAATTTAGTCATAAGCTTATTGATTGTAAACAATAATTAATGAAAATTAATCCTAATGAATAGGAGTGTTTTATACGAAAAATGAGAGCTATATCCCTTGTCATGTCTGCTTTATAACTATTTTCGTACAAAAAAAAAAAAAAAGTGTTGACTTTCTCAAATAATAACGATAAGATACCAAAAGTTATTAAGCAGCCTATCTATATATAGCGTTCGTCATAGCTATGAGGTACACATTTTTTTTGCCCTCTTCCCTTATCCTGGCTCCCGGCTCCCCGCTCCCCGCTCCCCGCTCCCCGCTCCCCGCTCCCGGCTCCCTAGAACCCAGAGAGTTGTACCTCATGGGTATAAGACTTGCTATAGTATGCTAGTCTACTCTCAAAACACACAGATGAGATCCATCACAACAAAGCTCAAACTTAATAACAAACAGAAAAAGATGATGGCTCAACACGCAGGAGCAGATGGTGTTTTAACTGGAGTTTCAATTTATGGAATATCGAGATTTAAACCCAATTATAAGGATCCAAAAATACGGTTGTCTTGACTTTAATGCCTGTGGGTGAGTAACCGCCGACGGTCTCAGGGTCAGCAGTAATTAAACATGATCAGATGGTCACGTTATGTGACGCTTTGTATCAGTTTTGTAGAGCAGTGTAGAGGTAATAGAGAAACTTAGTTCTAACGAATTAGATTAAAATCCGTTTTAGAGGAGCCACTGTCAAGGATTGTACTGTAATGAAGAGCCGTATGATACGTGCATTGTCACGTACGGTTCTGGAGACGAATCAGTGGAGTGACTCACTGGCTTAGTTTAATGGAAACTGCCTGCGGGTATCCAGATCAGAAGTGGTATTAAAAGCAAAAAATATAATAAATAATTGGTATAAAAAAAATGCTGGAGTTAATTAATCGTTATCAATATGGGTTTGTTTCTATTCCTGTAATCTTAGCCTGTAGAGAAAAGGGATTATTTGACTTAATAAAACAAAAGAGAATAACCCACCGGCAAATAGCTAATACTCTAGGGGCAAATACGGGTCATTTGCAAGTAGCCTTAAAAATGATGGAATCCCTAGGTTGGCTATCAAAAAATGAGGTTGATGAATACTCCCTCACGGATAATTTTCAACCATATCTCTGGACATGATCAAGCATGCTATTCGGTTGTTGCTCGACTATTACCTACATTTCCAGGATGTTCCGGTTCCAATCAGATTCATCCCATAATTCAGGAATGCCTACTTTATAAATCAGCTCTAAAATAAAATTAAATCAATGCTAGATAAAATAAATCGTTATGCTCATGGGTTTGTAGCTGTACCAGTGATTTGTGCTTGTTCAGAAGCAGGGGTATTCGAGTTACTATCACAGAAAAAATCACTGAAATTAGAAGAAATAGTAGAGCATTTAGCAGCAAATAGTGGACATCTAATGGTAGCTATGCGACTCCTAGAGTCATTATCATTCCTATATCGCTCTCAAGCAGAAGAATACATATTGACAGAACAAAGTCAACAACATCAAATCATCCCTAAAGCTCTGATGAGCTTATATAAATATCCATTTGAGTTATATTTAAAAGGAGAAGTAGAAACAGGAATCAGCAATTGGATTAATTGTTCATCTCGAAGATGGGATACAGAAAACTCATTACTAAGTGATTTATTAGATGGAGTATTACTCATCCCCCTGCTACTAGAACTGAAAAAACAAAACTTACTGGATGAATCAAAAAAAATATTTAACACATTAACAAATTCCCTTAAACAAGAACTATCAACATTATTCATCAATTTAGGATGGGCAGAAGAAAAAACAGAAGGGCTATATTTAACAGATATAGGTAGATTTATGCGTGACAGATCCTTAAACTTAGGAACAACAGCGTCTTATGCTCCTATGTTGTTACAGATGAAAGAATTACTATTTGGAAATCCTCAGAGAGTATTTCAAAGAAATAAGACTGAAAAAGAAAGACACGTAAATAGAACATTAAATGTAGTAGCAAGTGGCTTTCAACACGAAAAGTTTTTTGCCGATACAGATAAAATCATCATATCTATATTTAACCAACAGCCAATAGAAGAGCAACCAAGCTATATAGTAGACATGGGTTGTGGGGATGGAACGCTACTGAAACGAATATATAAAATCATCAAACAATTCTCTGCTAGGGGAAAAGTATTAACAGAGTATCCTATCATCATGGTAGGAGTAGACTACAATCAAGAAGCATTAGATGTCACAGATAAAAATTTAGTAGATATTCCCCATCTAGTCATTCCAGGAGATATAGGAGCACCAGAAAAATTATTAGAGCAATTGAAAGCACAAGGAATAGAACCAGAAAAAGTATTACATATTCGTTCATTCCTAGATCATGACCGACCATTTATAGCTCCAAAAAATACAGAAATAGCTCAAGCACGTTCTCAGTTAGATTATCAAGTAGTAGATGTAGATCGAGAAGGAAAGCTGATACCACCTCACATAGCAGTACAAAGTTTAGTAGAACACTTAGAAAGATGGTCATCAATAATAACTAGACATGGATTATTGCTCCTAGAAGTACATAGTTTAACGCCAGCAGTAGTCAAAAAATATATAGACGAAAGTGAATCTCTGCATTTTGATGCCTATCATGCCTTCTCAATGCAACATTTAGTAGAAGCAGATGTGTTCTTGATGGCAGCAGCAGAGGTGGGTTTATTTTCACGGAAAGAAGCTTTTCGTAAGTATCCGAAAACGTTGCCATTGACTCGAATCACAGTTAATCATTTTGAAAAGCGTAAATATCAGATACGGTATGCAACTGTAAACGATATACCAAATCTGTTAAAGTGTGCGACATTTAATCAACCTGTAAACGAACCCTTCTTTCAAGTTTTATTGAAACAAACTCCAACAGCACATTTATTATTAGAATATCAAGGTGAATTGGTAGCTGCAATCTTCACAGAAACTAAAAATTCTAATGAGGTGCTAGGAATTCGTGAGTTTTTAGTAAGGACTTCTGTAGAAAATTGGCAAGTATTAGCAAAAGATTTACTAGAATTTGTGGAACAGTGGGGAGTAGTCAAACCAGGAATAAAAGAAATAGAAGGATTGTTAAAATACCATGAAGCCATCTCAAACTTTCAAAAATCAAAGTGGTATCAATCTTCAGTTTTAAACAAAAAGCTTATAGAAAAAATAACTCTACACGAATTAGCTACTTTAGAACTATGTAATTTAATGGCTCCAGAATATGAGCTAGAAGCCTTTGCCGCACGTTGGCTTTTGCGTGTTTTTCAAGATATGGGTGTATTTCTCAGAGAGGGTGAATCTTATCAGGAGTCTGAGTTGGTTTCCCAGCTAAACATCTCACCACGTTACCAGAGACTTTTAGGTGCTTTGTTACAAATTTTGCATAAGCGTGGTATTCTAAAAATTGAGAAAGATAGAGTGTTCACATTAGCAAGATGTAAGACCTTTGCCTTAGAAAATATTTCGTCTGAAGTTTCTGCTTTTTATGATTATTTTTCTGAAAAATATCCTGCTCATTTATCCTGGTTAACAGTAGTCAAAAGGTGTCTAGAGAAATATCCTTTGATTCTACGCGGTGAAGTTGATGTCAACGAAGTTGTTTTTACAGATGGGGATATGGAGCTATTTGCTGGACTATTTCTAGGACATCGTGTTGCTGACTACTTTAATGAGTTGCTAGCAGATGGGGTTTGCTGGGAAGTAGAACAGCGGTTGTTAGAAGAAAAGAGGGCACAACCTATTCGGATCTTGGAGATTGGAGCAGGAACAGGAGGTGTTACAGGAATATTGCTAGAAAAGCTAGCTTCTCATGCAGAGCAAATTGAATTTTGGTTTACTGATATTTCTAGCGTTTTTACACGTTATGGTGAGAGTAAGTTCAAGCAGTTTCCTTGGGTGAAATATCAAACCTTTGACATAGAAAAATCTCTTGATGCTCAGGGGATAAAGTCTGAAAGTTTTGATGTGGTAATTGCTAATAACGTACTCCATAACACAAAATTAATTCATCAAACCTTAAATAACAGTAACTCACTATTAAATACTGGGGGGTTATTGGCATTACTAGAGTTTACTCAACCAATTGATATTCTTTTATACTTTGGAGGGTTGCTTCAAGGATTTTGGTTGTTTGAAGATCCAGAATACCGACTAGAAGTTGGTTGTTTACTGAGTATACCACTGTGGCAAAAAGTTCTCAGTGATTGTGGGTTTGATGAAATAATACCATTGGGATTACCCTGTGAGATGCACGCTCTTTCTAAGGCAAGAGAATCTGTTATATTTGCTCGAAAGCATCAAGTACAGGAGAAAACATTTTCTGAAAAAATTAAACAAAATTTGACAGAAAATGGTAAGCATGGGCAGGCAGAATTCGATTTTATTAGTATTAATAATTCACAAGAAAGTTCATCCAAATTAGAAATTTTTGAACAGGAATGTCGAAAATTATTAAAATCTCTACTGGGTGTTCAACGTATGGAGAGATTGCCTGGTGACACACCACTAATGGAGTCAGGAATGGATTCACTGGAGTTGTTAGAATTTCGTGCTCTTATAGAAAGAAAGTTTGGGATTAAGTTAAAGTCTACCTTCTTTTTTAGTTACAAAACTCTTATAGCGGTAGCAGAGTATCTTTCAGAACGGGAAGATATTAATTTTAGTTAGTAGGACTATGACTGAAAAAAAAACAACGTTTTCACAGGTCCACAGGGGGAAATTTTGAATCAGGGGGAAAATTTGAATGCATTCTAACCAGAGCAGTTCACTAGCAAGAATAGCCATTGTAGGTGTGGCTTGCCGTTTTCCTGGAGCAGATACTAAAGAAGAATTTTGGCAGCTACTTAAGGAAGGTCGGGACTCAATGCAGAATCTTCCTTCAGAGCGTTGGGGAAATCTATTTAACTCCATGAGTTCAGAAATAGATTTATCTATTCAACGCGGTGGTTTTTTGAAAGATATAGATTTGTTTGACTCATCCTTTTTTAGGATTACTCCTAGGGAAGCGCAGTTAATGGACCCCCAGCAAAGGCTGTTGTTAGAATTGTCCTGGGAAGCGATGGAAGATGCAGGATATGCAAGGGATACATTAAAGGGTAAATCAGTAGGGGTTTATGTAGGAGTTTGTCACTATGACTACAGAAGTTTATTAGAAAAAGGTTTGGAGACAGCCGAAATAGCTCAAATTGCTACTGGTACAGCTCCAGCAACTTTTGCCAATCGCCTTTCCTATTTTTATAATTTTCACGGCCCTAGCTTAACTGTTGATACGGCTTGTTCCAGCTCTTTGGTAGCAATGTATGAAGCAGTAAATGCAATACGTCGTGGGCAGTGTCAAACAGCATTGGTAGGAGGCGTTAATTTAATGTGTTCTCCTGTGAATAACCAAGTTTATAGTGCTGCGGGTATGTTATCTCCTGATGGAGTCTGCCGGGTGTTTGATGCGGGTGCTAATGGGTTTGTCAGGGGAGAAGGAGGGGCAGTAGTTGTACTTAAAGATTATCAAAAAGCGTTGACGGATGGTGATTCTATTTATGGGGTTGTTCGCAGTGTAGCAGTGAATCATGGAGGGCAAGCAAGTTCTTTTACAGCACCAAATCCCCAAGCTCAGGCAAAATTGTTGGAACAGGCTTATAGGGAAGCTAATATTGATATAGAGTCGGTAGGTTATATTGAAGCACATGGTACGGGTACATCTCTAGGAGACCCAATTGAGGTCGAGGCTTTAAATGAAGCGTTTAAAGGGTTGAGTTCAAGTGGTAAGTTACCTGCTAATAGTTGTGGTTTGGGCTCAGTTAAAACAAACATTGGTCATTTGGAAGGGGCAGCAGGTTTGGCTGGACTAATCAAAGTTTTGCTGTGCATGAGGTATGCAACTCTTCCATGTTCATTAAATTATCAGCAACTTAATCCTGATATTGAATTAGAAGAAGGTCCGTTTTTTGTGGTGGACAAGCTTCAATCTTGGGAAATAAAAGTTGATAGGGTAGGAAAACCTTATCCACTTAGAGCAGGGTTGAGTAGCTTTGGTTTTGGCGGTACAAATGCTCATGTAGTTCTTGAGGAAGGAGAAAATAAGAAGGAAGGAAGAAGAGGGGATAAGGAACCTTCAGTTCATCTATTAACCCTTTCAGCTAAAACTGAAACAGCTCTTTCAGAGTTAGTCAGTCGTTATCAAAAATATTTAAACACTAATGCAGAATCAGAGTTAGCCGATATTTGTTATACCGCTAATACTGGGCGAGTCCATTTTAACCATCGACTAGCAGCGATCGCCTCAAACAAACAGGAGTTAGTAGAAAAACTTAAGGAATACCAAGCTGGGGAGGCAACAGCGGGAGTATTAATAGGGGAACTTGCAGAACGCATAAGAACACCGAAATTAGGTTTCTTATTCACAGGTCAAGGTTCCCAGTATGTCAATATGGGAAAACAACTGTATAAAACACAGCCTGTATTCCGTGAAGTATTGGATAAGTGTGATATAATATTGGAAACGGAAATAGAATGTTCTCTATTAGATGTTCTATATAACAAAACTACAGATTCTCAAGATTCATCTTTAATAAACCAAACAGCTTACACTCAACCAGTTCTGTTTGCAATAGAGTATGCGCTATTTAAGTTATGGGAATCTTGGGGAATTAAACCCAGCATAGTAATGGGTCACAGTGTAGGAGAATATGTGGCTGCTTGTGTAGCAGGAGTCTTCAATCTTGAAGATGGTTTGAGATTAATAGCTGCTAGGGGCAGGCTGATGCAACAGTTACCTTCAGGTGGAGAAATGGTTTCTGTGATGGCTTCAGAATCTACAGTTAGCAGACTCCTAGAACCTCACAAAAAAGAAATAGCGTTGGCGAAGCCCGCCGTAGGCATCGCAGCAATAAATGGACCAGAAAGCACAGTTATTTCTGGAGACTCTGTAGCAGTAACAGGTGTAGTAAATGACCTGGAAGCAAAGGGAATAAAAACTAAAAAACTAGAGGTATCTCATGCTTTCCATTCACCATTAATGGAACCAATGTTAGGAGAGTTTGAAGCTATAGCTAATCAACTAACCTACAATCAACCTAAAATACCTATTATATCTAACGTTACAGGTACAAAAGCAGATAATACTATTGCTTCCCCTCAATACTGGGTTAATCATGTCGGTAAACCTGTAAGATTTGCCCAAGGAATGGAAACGCTACATCAACAAGGGTATGAAACCTTTATAGAAGTTGGACCGAAACCAGTATTGTTAGGAATGGGCAGGCAATGTCTACCAGGAAATGTAGGTGTCTGGTTGCCATCATTACGTCCGGGAGTGGATGAGTGGCAACAAATGCTTTATAGCTTGGGAAAATTGTATGTAACAGGAGTAAAAATAGATTGGTCAGGATTTGAGTCTGACTCTAGTCGCCAGAAAGTAGCATTGCCAACTTATCCATTCCAGCGAGAAAGATATTGGATAGAAATAACAGAAAACAAACATAAGGAACATCAAAAGTCAGAAAATATAAGTGACACTTCAATTGTTAAACTACTCACTCAAGGAAAAACAGAAGCTCTCACTCAACAACTAGAAACAGAAGCCAAATTTTCACCAGAAGAGCTTAAACTTTTACCAGAAATATTAGAGACATTAGCCAAACAACATCAAGAACAATTAACAGCAGTAACCATCAAAAACTGGTTCTACGAAATCCAGTGGAAACCCTTAGCTCAAAACAACCCCAATGCAAACATTGAACCTAGTCATTGGTTAATTTTAGCCGATACCACAGGAGTAGCAGAAAAATTAGCTCAAAAATTACAACAACAGGGTCATAAATACAGCTTAGTTTATCGAGGAGAGAGCTATCAAAGACAAGCAACAGGTACTTATCAACTTAATCCTCAGATTCCCGAAGCATTTGAAAAGCTGTATCAAGAAATTCAACAAAGTAGTGAAACTGCCATTACGAAGTTAATTCACTTGTGGAGTTTAGATGCTCCCCAATCAAAAGACTTAACCCTGGAAACCCTAGAAGAAGCTCAATTATGGGGATGTGGCAGCGTAGTACACCTGTTACAGACCTTAGTCAAAAACTCTAGCATTCCTGAACTATGGTTAGTAACCCGTGGGTCTCAATCAGTATTATCCCAAACAGAAAAAAATCTAACAGGACTAGCAGCGTCACCCTTGTGGGGATTAGGTAGAGTAGTGTCCCTAGAACATCCCCAATTATGGGGAGGATTAGTAGATCTAGACCCACAAGCTGCAGCAGGAGACGAAGTAGAAATGCTGTGGAAATTATTAGTTAATGAACAAGAAGAAGATAATCTAGCTGTACGGGGAGAAAATACCTATGTAGCTCGTCTGGCCAGGCAAGAACCTCAAGAATTTTCTGAATCCCTATCCTTATCATCAGATGGTAGTTACCTAATAACAGGAGGGTTAGGAGCTTTAGGGTTACATACTGCCCAATGGTTAGTATCCAAGGGAGCGAAAAATATTGTCTTAACTGGGCGTCGCCCTCCCTCAGAAAAAGTAAGTGAATCTATAAAAAAATTAGAAGAAACAGGATGTCAAGTGAAGGTGATGTTGGGGGATGTTTCTGTTGAAGAAGACATAGGCAAAATTCTCAAACAAATTCAGATATCAATGCCAACACTCAAAGGCATAATTCATACAGCAGGAGTGTTAGATGATGGAACCATACAACAAATGAATTGGGAGCGTTTTGCCAAAGTCATGTCGCCCAAGGTAAAAGGAAGTTGGCATTTACATAAATTAACTGAAAATCAGCCATTAGATTTCTTTGTCTGTTTCTCCTCAATAGCTTCGATGTTGGGGACTCTTGGCCAAGGAAACTATGCTGCAGCCAATGCCTTTATGGATGCTTTAGCTAGTTATCGTTGCAGCAGAGGATTATCAGGATTGGCGATTAATTGGGGAGCATGGGCATCAGGGGGAATGGCTGCTCGTTTAGCAGTGGAGCATCAAAATAGGATGCACAGCAGTGGCATAACTGAGATGGCGACCAAAGAAGGAATGTATGCCTTAGATTTACTATTAACAAATGAATCTGCTACAGCTCAGGTAGGTGTAGCAAGTATAGAGTGGCAGGTACTCTCAGAAAGTTGGAGTGGTATCAAAAAAAATTCATTGCTACGAGAATTATTAGAGAAGGAGGAATGGGCAGCAAAAGATACACGACACCAAAAAGTTAAAGCCGAATTTTTAGCAAAATTAGAGGAGGCATCACTAGAGAAACGTCAGGAATTTTTAACTGAACACATTCGAGTGCAAGTATCTCAGGTACTAGGTTTAAGTTCATCTAAATTACCAGAAGTAAATGTAGGTTTTGCCTCTATGGGAATGGACTCTTTGATGACAATAGAATTAAAAAATCGACTGCAAAATCAACTAGGAACAACCTTACCTGAAACAATAGCCATAGAATACCCAACCATTGCCAAATTATCATCATATATAGAGGAATTAATGGGATGGAAGATAACAGAAATTGATTCATCTTCTGAAGAAGCAGAAACTAATAAATTGGAGATGATGGATCGCTCAAGAAGTGAAGCAATAGCCATCATCGGCATAGGCTGTAGATTTCCCGGAAATGCCAACACACCAGAAAGCTTCTGGGAATTGTTATCCAATGGCAAAGACTCCATTACAGAGATTCCCCTAGAACGTTGGGATCTAGATTCCTACTACGACCCCAACCCTGATACTCCAGGGAAAATGTATATCCGTCACGCAGCATTAGTAGAAAAAGTAGATCAGTTCGACCCACGATTTTTTGGAATCTCTAACCGAGAAGCTTATAGTCTTGATCCACAGCAACGCTTCATTTTGGAAGTAACTTGGGAAGCTTTAGAAAGAGCTGGTATTAACCCTCAACAATTAGAAAACACTCAGACAGGGGTGTTCCTGGGTATCGGTCAAAATGATTACGCGAATTTAGGTTTTCACCAAGCAGCCGAAGATATAAGCCCTTACGATGCTACAGGAAATTTGTTTTGTTTTGTAGCAGGTAGGTTATCTTACTTTTTAGGAACGCAAGGTCCATCAATGGCAATAGATACAGCTTGTTCATCATCTCTAGTAGCTATCCATGAAGCTTGTGAGAGTCTGCGTCAGGGTGAGTCCAACTTGGCTTTGGCTGGAGGAGTTCAACTAATTCTCTCTCCGGAAGTAACAACCGCACTATCAAGATTAAAGGCTCTAGCACCTGATGGTAAGTGTAAAACTTTTGATGCTGCTGCAGATGGTTTTGGTAGGGGAGAGGGATGTGGCATTGTGGTACTGAAGCGTTTGTCGGATGCGCTCAAGGATGGGGACAGGATATCAGCAGTAATTCCTGGTTCGGCTGTTAACCATGATGGACCAAGTAGCGGAATGACAGTACCGAATAAACTGGCTCAGGAAAAACTGATTCAGAAAGCTCTCAAAGCAGCCAAGGTAAAACCGTTACAAGTGAGTTATGTGGAAGCTCATGGTACAGGAACTTCTCTAGGAGATCCTATGGAAGTGAGAGCTTTAGCTAGGGTGTTTGAGGAGGGACGTGATCAGGAAAATCCATTGAACATCGGTTCAGTTAAAACTAATATCGGTCATCTGGAAGCAGCAGCTGGAATAGCAGGTATGATTAAGGTGATTTTGCAATTGCAACATCATAAAATTGTGCCTCATCTGCATTTTGCTAATCCTAACCCTTATATTGATTGGGAAAATATGCCTTTGAAGGTACCCACTCAACTGACTCCTTGGTTGTCCAAAGGGGAGAAAAGGGTGGCAGGAGTTAGTTCTTTTGGTATGAGTGGTACGAATGCTCATATAGTTTTAGAAGAGGCTCCTATTGAAGTCAGAAGTCAGAAGTCAGAAGTCAGAAGTGAAGAATATCTAGAACGTCCGGTTCATATACTAACTCTGTCGGCCAAGACTGAAAAAGCACTAGAAGATTTAGTTAATAGTTATGAAAGTTATTTAGAAGCCGAAAATAATGATAATTATTTAGGGGATATTTGCTACACAGCCAACATCGGGAGATCAAAATTTGACCACAGATTAGCAGTGGTTACTTCTGATAAACAAGAGTTATTAGAGAAACTCAAACAATATAAACAAGGTGAGAATGTTGCTGGAATATTTTCAGGAAAACAAATAAGTGAAACTAGAACAAAAATAGCCTTTATATTTACTGGTCAAGGTTCTCAATATCTGCAAATGGGAAGGCAGTTATACGAGACTCAACCCACTTTTAATAAAATTATTGACCAGTGTAGTGAAATGCTGGTAAACTATTTAGAGGTTTCTTTATTAGATATACTTTATCCAGTTGAGGTTAAAGATGAAAGTTCGACTTTGATAGACCAAACAGCTTATACTCAACCCGCTATATTTGCCCTTGAATATGCCCTAGCTAAATTATGGGAATCATGGGGTATAAAGCCAGATGTAGTCATGGGTCACAGTGTAGGAGAATATGTGGCAGCAACAGTAGCAGGGGTATTTAGTTTAGAAGATGGTTTAAAATTAATAGCCATGCGGGGAAAGTTGATGCAAAAGTTACCCTCCGGAGGTCAGATGGCATCTATAATGGCATCAGAATCTCAGGTAATAGAGGCCATCAAAGAATATAGTTCCCAAGTAACAATAGCAGCAGTTAATGGACCAGAAAGTATAGTAATTTCAGGTGAGAGTGCAGCCATAGCAAGTATCTGTAGTCAATTTGAATCCGTTGGAGTCAAGACCAAGGCGCTACAAGTATCTCATGCTTTCCATTCCCCATTGATGGAACCAATGTTAACAGAATTTGAAACAGTGGCCACAGAAATCACCTATAATCAACCAAAAATACCACTAATATCAAATGTTACTGGTCAAGAAGTAGGTGGAGAAATAACCACTGCTGAATATTGGGTGAGTCATGTGCGTCAACCAGTAAGATTTGCGGAAGGGATGGAAACTTTACACAAACAAGGTGCTGAAATTTTCCTAGAAATAGGCTCAAAACCCATACTTTTAGGTATGGGTCGTGAGTGTCTCATGGGAGAAAAAAAACTATGGTTGCCCAGTTTACGTTCTGGGAAACCAGACTGGTTACAAATGCTACAAAGTCTGGGGCAATTGTATGTACGATCAATAAAAATTGATTGGTTAGGATTTGATCGGGATTATTTCCGTAATAAGGTAGAGTTACCAACATATCCTTGGCAACGAAAAAGGTATTGGATAACAGATATTCGAGAACGAAAAAGTCAAGACAAAAAGAGCATAACATCTGAAAAAAAAGTACAACTCGATGGAGTAAATATTAAACTAAAGGAAATACAAATGAACAAAGACAAAATATTACAGCAACCAAAACTAAAATTATCAGATCCAGAATCACTATCTTTATCGAATGCTGAATCAACTATAGATGTTACACCAAAAGCAGTTCAAGTAAAACCTGCTGCTGATATTGAATCTGAAAATATAACTCAATTGAATAGCCTTGATAGAGATGTGACTAAAATCAGAGAAACCCTCAAAGAAAGTTTGGCAGATGCTTTATATGCAGATATAAGTGAAATTGAAGAAGACAAAAAGTTTGTTGATTTAGGTTTAGATTCTATTGTGGGAGTAGAATGGATAACTAACATCAATAAAATCTACAATTTAAATATAAAAGCTACTAAACTATACGATTACCCTACTTTGCCAGATTTTGCTAAATATGTCGCTCACACCCTATCAGCTCAGGGTACAAATATTGATGTAGAGCGATCGCCATCTGCCTCAAGTGAAGCAAGCATTAGCAAGCAATCTCAAATAACTCACCCCCAGAGCAATTTATCACAAGTCAAAGAAATTTTGAAACAACAATTAGCAGAAGCTCTGTATGCGGATATCAGTGAAATTGAAGAAGACAAAAAGTTTGTTGATTTAGGTTTAGATTCTATTGTGGGAGTAGAATGGATAACTAACATCAATAAAACCTACAATTTGAATATCAAAGCAACTAAACTATACGACTACCCTACTTTATTAGATTTAGCAAAATATATCAGCCAGGAAATTTCTTCTTCTACAGGAGGAAGTACATTCCCAAGAGATCATAAAAAATCTATTCAAAAAGACTATTTATCTGGAGATTCACAGGAGGAAATGAAACAAAAATTACGCTCAATCTTGAAGAAAGTTGCCAATAAAGAATTAACAGTTCAGGAAGGAAATAAAATGATTCAAAAAATCAAAAATTAATTAAAGATATAGTATAATTTTTCAGGATAATATTATGAACAAAAAACAAATTTTTAATATAATTAAAAAATATACTTGTGAAATAGCACCAGAATTAAAAAAAGTTCCCATAGGACCCACTGATAGCCTAAAAAACCTAGGTATTGATTCAGTAAATAGGGCAGAAATTATAATGATGGTAATGGAAGATTTATCCTTAAATATCCCACGCATTGAATTGGCTGGAGCCCAAAATTTGGGAGAACTAGCTGATATATTTGCAGGAAAATTAGAAGCAAAAAATTAACAAAGCTAGAGGGAGCATCAATGAGCAACATAGAGATAACAGGTATGGGCATTGTTACTTCCATTGGTCAAGGAGTTGCTACTTTTAAAGAAGCTCTATTATCAGGGGAAACTCAATTTGCTCATCTAAAACAGCCTGGCCGTGAAAGCATCAAACCATTTATTGGTGCTGAACTTCCCGATATTGACGCTAAAATCCTATTTCCTGAGTACGGTGGACTCTTACGTACTGCTACTAAGAGCGGCCAAGTCGCAATAGTAGCTGTTGCTGAAGCCTGGGAAGATGCTCAACTCACCTCTAGCCAAGTTAACCCAGAACGAGTAGGATTAGTTGTAGGTGGTTCAAATTTACAACAACGTTATCAGCAGCAAACCTGGCAACATTATCACTCACGTCAGGAGTTTATACGACCAACTTATGGACTGACCTTTTGGGATACAGATATATTGGGTCTTATTTCCCAATGTTTTCAGATTCAAGGTGAGGGTTACAGTGTAGGTGGGGCTTCCGCTAGTGGAGCAGTTGCTATAATTCATGCTGCCCGTCAAATTTTAATGGGGAACAGTGATATTTGTATTGCCCTGGGAGCTTTATCCGATCTATCGGCGTATGAATTCCAAGCACTGATGAATTTAGGTGCAATGGGGAGTGAACGTTTTGCCGATCGCCCAAACCATGCTTGTCGGCCATTTGATCAAGACCATGATGGCTTTATTTATGGAGAGGGTTGTGGAGCAGTGATTTTAGAAAGAACTGACCACGCTCAACAACGGGGCGCTCAATCCTATGGCCAACTTAAGGGTTGGGGATTGGCTTTAGATGGGAACCGTAGTCCCGAACCTTCCCAAAAAGGGGAAGAACGGGCTATGAATACTGCTTTAGCCATGGCAGACCTTCAGCCAGAGAGTATTGATTATGTGAATACCCACGGTACTGGTTCCCCCCTTGGCGACAAAACAGAAGTGGCAGCTTTCAAATCAGTAGGACTTCAGCATTGCCTACTTAATTCAACAAAATCTTTAATAGGCCACTGCTTAACTGCTGCTGGTGTAGTGGAAGCGATCGCCACCATATTACAAATGAAGTTTGGTTTTTGTCATCCAACTAAAAATTTAGTTAATCCTATTGATACCAGTCTCAATTGGGTGAAAGAAACTTCTGTTCAAGCTGAGATTAAATATGCTATCAGCAACAGTTTTGGTTTTGGGGGTATCAATACAGCTTTATTAATTGGACAGGAGTAAACTCATGCAACAAGTTGGAATTGAAGCACTAAATGTATATGGGGGTTCGGCTAAACTAGATGTGCGGATGTTAGGCGAAGCACGTCACTTAGAAATGACTCGCTTCGATAATCTTCTGATGAAAGAGAAGACAGTTGCTATGCCCTATGAAGATCCAGTTTCCAATGCTATTAATGCAGCCAAACCTATTATTGATAGTCTCAGTGATCTGGAGAATCAACAAATCAAAATGGTGATAGCTTGTAGTGAATCTGGCATTGATTTTGGCAAATCTATGAGCACTTATATCCATGATTATTTGGGGCTAAGTCGTAACTGCCGAATGTTTGAGATTAAGCAAGCTTGCTACTCAGGTACAGCAGGTTTACAGATGGCATTAAATTTGATTTTATCCCAAACATGTCCAGGGGCTAAAGCTTTGGTTATAGGAACTGATATATTTCGACCTGTTGTTGTAGAGGGAGGAGAAGCTCTCAGCGAAGATTGGTCTTTTGTGGAACCAAGCAGTGGTGCTGGAGCAGTAGCTATTTTGGTCAGTGATGTTCCTAAAATTTTCCAAGTTGATGTAGGATGCAATGGTTATTATGGGTATGAAGTCATGGATACTTGCAGACCTAACCCAGACTCAGAAGCAGGAGATGCAGATTTATCATTGCTATCTTACCTAGATTGTTGTGAAAATGCTTACCGAGAGTATCAAGATCGAGTAGAAGGAGTAGATTACCAAAAAACTTTTGATTACTTGAGCTTTCATACTCCTTTTGGGGGTATGGTGAAAGGGGCTCACAGAAGTATGATGCGTAAGTTTAAAAGGGCAAAACCTGTGGAGATTGAAGAGGACTTTCAGAAACGGGTGATGCCGGGATTAGTCTATTGTCAACAGGTGGGTAATATTATGGGAGCTACAGTATTTTTATCTTTAGCTAGCATGATTGATAATGCAGATTTTAGCAAAGCCCGACGAATTGGTGTATTCTCTTATGGCTCTGGTTGTTGTTCGGAATTTTATAGTGGAGTCGTCACCCCGCAAGGAAAGGAAATTCAAGCTCAACAAAAAATTTCATCACAGTTAGCAATGCGCTATTCCTTAAGTATGGAAGAATATGAGCAGTTACTAAGTCATAGTTCGGCAGTTGCCTTTGGCACTAGAAATGTTACCCTAGATTACAAACTATTTCCTGGTGTGTGGGAACAAATTGAAGGTAAAGGTCGCTTAGTGCTGAAAAGAATCAAGGAATTTCACCGAGAATATGAATGGGTATAGCCATGAGTTATCAAACCCTGAAAATCAGTTATCAAGATGTTGTACAAAGGATTCAGATATATCGACCTGAATCTAACAATAGCATCAATAGTCAATTAACGATGGAATTGTTGTCAGCTTTGCAAGCTGCTGAAGCGGAAGAAGTCGTTAAAGTAGTGATATTAGAAGGACTACCTGATGTGTTTTGTACAGGGATGGATTTTGAAGAAGTGGCAACAGCAAAACAATTTGATCCAAAAGCTAGTGCTAATGGTTACTACAATATTTTGAAACAAATGTCTCAAAGTAGCAAAGTAATTTTGTCACTTGTGCGTGGTAAAGTACAGGCAGGGGGAGTTGGTTTAGTAGCAGCAAGCGATCTAGTTATTGCTGATGAAACGGCAACTTTTGTTTTATCAGAATTATTATTTGGATTATTACCAGCTTGTGTATTGCCTTTTTTGATTCGTCGAGTGGGATTTCAAAAAGCCTACCGTTTAGCACTAACGACTCAAGCTATTTCAGTATCAGAGGCTGATAAGTGGGGATTAATTGATGAATATGGCAGTAATATTAATCAGTTAATAAGTAAATATATTCGACGTTTAAAGTATTTACCCTCATCAGGGGTGAAAGAGTTAAAAAATTATATTAATCAGTTATGGATTATTCAGGCAGAAACTCAAGATTTAGCCGTCAACGAGATTTCGAGCTTAATAGCAGAACCTACTGTTCAAGAAAAAATTAAACGTTTTCAAAAAGAAGGATTATTTCCATGGCAAACCTAAATCTTAATTTGGACTTAGTAGAGGGCAACTCTGATGTAGTACAACTGGTGGAGTTGGGTAATGGTGTCGTGCAAATCGCGATGCAAGATAAAGAAAACTGCAATATATTTTCTCCTGGAATAATTGAAGGATTATACAAATGTTTTGGTGCAGTTGCTCAAAACCAAAGTTATAAAGTAGTAATTTTGACAGGCTATGGAAATTATTTCTGTTCGGGAGGGACAAAAGAACGGTTAATCAGTATTTGGAAAGGAGACAGCAAATGTAATGATTTAGATTTTTTTAGAATAGCATTAGATTGTGAAATACCAGTAATTGCAGCTATGCAAGGTCATAGTATTGGCGGTGGTTTGGTTTTGGGATTGTATGCAGATTTAGTAGTGTTAAGTCAAGAAAGTATTTACACTACTAATTTTATGAAGTATGGTTTTACTCCAGGTGTCGGATGCACGTTAATTCTCCCTGAGAAATTCGGTGCTTTAGGGTTTGAAATGATGTATACTGCCCAAAATTATCGAGGGAAAGAATTAGCTGAACGGGGTGTTTCTTTTCCAGTTGTACCGAGAAAAGATGTGCTAGAAGTGGCTAAAAATATAGCCTATGAAATGTCGGAAAAACCCAGACTATCTTTAATAACTTTAAAGGAACACTTAACTTCAAAAATCCGCAAAACGCTACCAGGATTTATAGATAAAGAAGTAGCTATGCACGAAATAACCTTTCACCAACCAGAGGTAGCAAGTAGAATAGAGGAAAATTTTGACAAAAGGACAACGGCAAGTAATAACCCTCAAAATTTTCCTCAAGAGGCTGTAAGAAAAGAAATAAGAACAGATTCATTGAATTGTCAACCATTTCAGTTGAAGACATTTAGTTATGGTTCGTTAAACAATTTAACTTTGGTACCTCTAGAACGTAGAGTTCCAAGCCCAAGTGAAGTTGAGGTTCAAATCAAAACTGTACCAGTTAATTTTCGGGATATACTCAATGCACTTGGTATGCTCCAAGAGTATTACGAAAAAACATTTGGCATTGCTAATGCTGAAGATCTCACTTTTGGTTTTGAAGGTGCAGGTACTATCGTAGCTGTTGGGGCAGAAGTATCGCAGTGGCAAGTCGGCGATGAAGTAATGGTAATGAGAATTCACGATGCATTTAGTAGCTTTATTATCTGCTCGCCGGACAAACTGGTGCGTAAAAATTTTAATCTGAATATGGAAGATGGAGCTAGTATTTGGGGGCCGTTTTCGACTGCATATCACGGGTTGATTAACTTAGCCAAAATTCAGCCAGGAGATAGAGTATTAATTCACGCTGCTTCAGGTGGGATTGGACAAGCAGCAATTCAGTTGGCTCAACTTTTTGGGGCGGAAGTATTTGCTACTACTAGTCCAGGTAAGATGAATTATCTCCGGGAACAGGGAATTAAGTATGTGATGAATTCTCGAACGATGGAGTTTGTAAATGATGTGATGGAATTCACTCAGGGCCGTGGGGTAGATGTTATTCTCAATAGCCTGACTCATGGAGAATACATCCAGAAAAATCTAGAGATCCTTGCCGATAGAGGGCGATATGTTGAACTTGGTAAGTTGGGCATTTGGAGTCACGAGCAAGTCTATCAGAAACGCCCAGATATCAAATATTTTACTTTTGATTTGTTAGAAGAATTTGCCAAAGATAATCAATTGTTTTCTCAGATATGGGATAATTTGGCACTTGAATTTGACCGCGATCGCTTGAAGCCACTACCTTACAAAACATTTCCAATAGAAGATGTTCTTAAAGCCTTTGATTATATGCGACGCGGGAAGCATTTTGGCAGGGTAGTGGTAGTTATGCCTGACTCCTATTCTAGACAGGAACAAGAGTTGGATGCTCGGTTATCCATTGAAAACAAAATGACTAAAGAGGAACAGATATTATTTCAATTACAATCTGGTGAAGTTTCCTTAGAAAATGCGGAACAACTATTGTTAGGAAATACGGAAACAGAAACACAAGATAAAGCTATAGCAGAAAATCAAATAGATAATATTCAAAACAAGTTAATTAACATGGATAGCTCAGAGAAAATCTTATCTTTGATTAGTTCAGTAGAAATATCTTTAGAAACAGCAGAAAAATTATTATTAGAAGTAGTAGAACCAGAAGTTAAGACAGAGGTTAATGATGAGGTTAATCCTAGTCAAAATCATATACCAACTACAGATATAGCGATTATTGGTATTTCATGTAGATATCCAGGAGCGAATAACTGGAAAGAATTTTGGGAAAATTTAAAGAATGGAATTGACAGTGTAACGGAAGCTCCTCCTGGAAGATGGGAAGAAAAAAATTGGTATCATCCAGATCCAGATAATCCAGGTACTTCCTATTCAAAATGTGCCGGTTTTTTAGATGAAATTGATAAATTTGACCCTTTATTTTTTCATATTTCTCCGGAAGAAGCTTGGTTTATGGAGCCTGAGCAAAGAATATTTTTAGAAGAAGCTTACCACGCTATAGAAGATGCTGGATATGCTACAGACTCTCTTAGAGGTAAACAATATGGAGTATTTGTGGGAGTTACGGTAAATGGTGGTTATCTTAAGTTGTTGTCAATTTCAGGATTAGATGTTCATAGGATGGCGGCTACAGGAAATGGTCCGTCAATGATACCAGCAAGAATTGCCTATATGCTTGACCTTCAAGGGCCAGTAGTAGCTATTGATACTGCCTGCTCGTCGTCATTGGTAGCTGTTCATCAAGCTTGCCAAAGCATACAACGAGGAGAGAGCGAAATAGCGATCGCTGGAGGTATTACTCTAATGCCAACATCAGACTTCCAAATAATGTCAAGTCAGTTTCAAGTTGTATCTCCTGATGGACGTTGTAAGACTTTTGATGCTTCAGCATCGGGTACAGCCTGGAGCGAAGGTTGTGGTGTTCTCTTATTAAAAAGCTACAGTCAAGCAATTCAAGACAACGACCATATTTATGGAGTAATCAAAGGAACAGGAGTTAATTATGATGGTAATACTAACGGGATTAGTGCCCCTAGTAGTCAATCTCAAGCCAGTTTAGAAGAAGCAGTTTATCAGAAATTTGGAATTAACCCAGAAACTATTAGTTATGTAGAAGCTCATGGTACAGCAACACCTCTGGGAGACCCGATAGAAGTAGAAGCTTTAACAGAAGCCTTTTCTAAATGGACGAACAAAAAACAGTTTTGTGCGATTGGCTCGGTAAAAACTAATATTGGTCATTCAGCAGCGGCTGCCGGAGTTTCTGGTTTGATCAAGACAATTTTGTGCCTCAAAAATCAAAAATTAGTTCCATCCTTACATTTTAATCAACCAAACCCACATATTGACTTTGAAAATAGCCCTTTTTATGTCAATACAAAATTAAAAGATTGGGAAGTGCTTGAAGGCCAACCAAGGCAAGCTACAGTTAGTTCTTTTGGTTTTAGTGGCACTAATGCTCATATAGTTATAGAAGAGGCTCCTTCTCAAGTTAAAAGTCAGAATATTGTTGAACGTCCGATCCATCTGTTAACTCTATCTGCGAAAACAGAAAAGGCTCTAGAAGATTTAGTCAGTAATTATCAAAATTATTTAGAAACTAATCCCGAGTTACCACTAGCAGATGTATGTTATACAGCCTCTACAGGTAGAGCACATTTTAATTATCGATTAGGAGTTATTGCTTCTGAACCAAAAGCATTAATAGAGAAACTACTTGGGTGGAAAGCTCAGGAAGAATTAGTAGGACTATTTTCAGGAAAACGAAATAGCGAAGGTCAGAAAATAGCATTCCTGTTCACAGGTCAAGGTTCCCAGTATGCGAATATGGGAAGGCAACTTTATGAAAAAGCACCAACTTTCCGTCAAGCTTTAGAGGAATGTGACCAAATTTTACAACCCTATCTAGAAGTACCTCTATTAGAGGTCATATACTCTGAGGATGCACAAAAGTCAAGTGATAATCTATTAGACCAAACAGCTTACACCCAACCAGCTGTGTTTGCTGTTGAATATGCTTTGGCTAAATTATGGTCTTCATGGGGAATCAAACCATGTGTAGTCATGGGTCACAGCGTAGGAGAATATGTAGCAGCAACAGTAGCCGGAGTATTCAGTTTAGAAGATGGTCTGAAACTAATAGCCATGCGAGGAAAGTTGATGCAAAAGTTACCCTCCGGTGGTGAGATGGTATCCGTAATGGCATCAGAGTCTCAGGTAACAGAGGCTATAAAAGAATATAGTTCCCAAGTAACAATAGCAGCGATAAATGGACCAGAAAGTATAGTAATTTCTGGTGAGAGTGTAGCCATAAAAAATATTTGTAGTTTATTTGAATCAGAGGGAATAAAGACCAAGCAGCTACAAGTATCCCACGCTTTCCATTCTCCAATGATGGAACCGATGTTAGCAGAGTTTGAATCAGTAGCTAAACAAGTCACCTATAATCAACCCCAAATACCACTAATATCAAACGTCACAGGTACTGAAGTAGATGGAGAAATAACAAATGCTGAATATTGGGTAGATCATGTGCGTCAACCAGTAAGATTTGCCCAGAGTATGAAAACTCTAGAGTCGGAAGGATATGAAACCTTCCTAGAAATAGGACCGAGACCAATATTGCTAGGAATGGGAAGACAATGTGTAACAGAAGATGTAGGAGAATGGCTGCCATCATTACGTCCAGGGGTGGATGAATGGGAACAAATGCTATCAAGCTTAGGAAAATTGTATGTAAAAGGAGCCAAAATAGACTGGTCAGGGTTTGACTCTGATTATACTCGCCAGAAAGTAGTATTACCCACATATCCATTCCAGGGAGAACGTTATTGGGTAGAAACCAACAACAACTTCTGGCCTCAACGGCAATTTTCCCAAGGGGAAAACCTCCATCCCCTATTAGGTCAAAAGCTAAATTGTGCAGGGGAACAACAAATATTTGCATCACAAATAGGAGAAAACTCACCCAACTATCTGAGGGACCACCGAGTATTTAATCAAGCACTATTTCCCATAACAGGCTACCTAGAAATAGCAATAGCAGCAGGAAATCACCAATTAAAAACATCCCAGATAGTAATAGAAGACCTAACCATAACTAGAGGATGGATACTACCAACAGGAGAATTAACCAATGCCCAAACCATACTCACCCCAATAGATAACCAAAGCTATAAGTTTCAAATATTTTCTCAACCAGAACAACAGGAGTGGAGACTCCACACGACAGGAAAAATCAGAAAAGAGTCAACCCCCCCTACTCAGACAAAAGTTGACCTAGAAAAATACAAGAGTGAATGTAATCAAACAATAGAAGTCAAACAACATTATCAAAAATGTCAACAAGTAGGGATAGACTACGGGAATACCTTCCAAGGCATCCAAGAATTGTGGTCAGGTTCAAACCAAGCATTAGGTTATATCAAACTGCCCGAAGAATTGATAACACAAACAAGCGACTATCATTTCCATCCAGCACTATTAGATGCAGCCTTGCAAGTAATGTTTTATGCACTGCCAGCAACGGATAATGACAAAACTTATCTGTCAGCAGGAATAGAAGAATTCAGACTATATAAGACTCCCGGGCTGAGTATATGGGCATATGTATCAGTAACCAGTCAAGAAGTGGAAACTCCAGAAAGTTTGACTGCTATTGTCACCATAGTAACTCCAGAAGGAGAAATAATTGCCAACATCAAAGGTTTACAAGTCAAACTAGCAACAAAACAGACCCTACTGGGAACAGAAACCGAATCAATAGAAAATTGGTTATATGAAGTAGAGTGGAGAAACAAAGGTATTTTAGGTAAACTACTCCCACCATATTTCCTCATACCTCCTATACAAATCAACCAAAAATTAACTCCAACTCTGACAGAATTAGTAACTCAAGTAGATAATGAAACAACAGCGTCTTTTGAAACAAGCTTAGAAGAATTAAGCAGAGATTATATAGTACAAGCATTACAGTCAATGAGTTGGTCATACAAACCAACAGAAAGCTTTGCATTTGATGTAGCAGCCCAAAAATTAGGTATAGTTCCTACCCATCGACCACTGTTTAAGCGTTTGCTGCAAATATTAACAGAGTCAGGAATACTCAACTCAAAGAATCAGCAGTGGGAAGTAGCACAAACCTTACCTGAAGTCAAGCCTACGGAAAAAATCAGCAGTTTACAGAAGAAATATCCAGAAGAAACAGCAGCATTGACACTACTCTCTCGTTGTGGGTCTAAACTAAGTGGGGTATTACGAGGAGCAATAGACCCAGGAGAGTTAGTGTTCCCCCAAGGAGATTTGACAGCAGCGACTCAACTTTATGAAGACTCAACAGTAGCGAAAGTGATGAACACAATAGTAGAAAAATCCATCACCAAAGCTCTAGAAAAATTACCGAAAAGCCGGGGGCTCAGGTTGTTGGAAATAGGAGGGGGAACAGGAGGGACTACAAGCTATATCCTACCTCATCTAAATCCTCAGCAAACCGAATATACATTCACGGATATAGGGGCATTATTTACAGCCAAAGCTCAAGAGAAATTCCGGGATTATAAGTTCATAAAGTATCAAACTTTAGACATAGAAGTAGACCCGACAACTCAAGGATTTGAGGCTCATCAATATGATGTAATTATTGCAGCTAATGTACTTCATGCAACGACAGATATGAAGCAGACATTATCTCATGTGCGAGAACTGTTAGCAGATGGGGGAATGTTGGTGTTATCTGAAGCAACAGCTAAAACACTATGGGTAGATTTAGTATTTGGGTTGTTAGAAGGATGGTGGAAATTCAGGGATTATGAATTACGACCAGATTATCCTTTGTTGAGTCGTGAAAAATGGCATCATGTCTTGAGAGAAACGGGTTTTACTGAAGTAGTTACTATGCCAGAAGTGGAGGGAATGGCAGAAACATTGTCAGCACAAACGGTAATTGTAGCTAAAAGCTCTCAAACGAAGTTAGAACAAAGGAATGATGATTCTAAGAGTTGGTTGATACTGGCAGACTCTGAGGGAGTAGGGCAACAGTTAGCGACCTTACTCCGCTCAGTAGGAGAGGTTTGTACTTTAGTATTTGCCGGAGAAAGGTATCAACAGATAGCTCCGGGAGAATTTAGTATTAATCCTAATCAAGCTAAAGATTTTGAGGAGGTAATAGAGACAGTGGCAGGGAAGTCACCATCATTGTATGGAGTGGTACAATGTTGGACGACTGAAGCCGGAGTGGGGAATGGGATTAATTCTGAGGAGTTAGGAAGTTTATCGAAGTTAGGGTGTGGCACAACTCTATCTTTAGTACAAGCATTGGTGAAAGGCGGGTTATCAACTGTCCCTCGATTATGGTTGGTGACAAATGGTGCTCAGGCGGTGCCGAATAATCATCCGGTGATACCAGGAGTAGCTCAATCTTCGGTGTGGGGAATGGGGAAAGTGATTAGCTGGGAACATCCAGAGTTGAACTGTACTCGTATAGATTTGGACCCAGAGGAGACTTTAGAGGGTAAAGTTGATGCCCTATTTAAAGAAATTTGGTCGGAGGATAGGGAAGACCAGGTAGCATGGCGTGGGGATAGTCGTTATGTAGCTCGGTTGGTGGGTAGTCATCATCGGCAATTAGTGGCACAACAAGCTGATGGTAAAACTCAAAAGCCCTTAAGTTTCCGTTCTGAAGCAAGCTATTTGATTACAGGAGGTATGGGAGGTTTGGGTTTGCTGGTAGCTAGTTGGATGGTGTCAAAGGGAGCTAAACATTTGATATTGTTAGGACGCCGTTCACCGGATGATGCTACGAGGAAAAAAATAACCGAGTTAGAAATGGCAGGAGCGTCCGTGGTAGTGGAAAAAGCCGATGTGACTGATTTGGAGTCGATGAAAGGGGTGTTGCAGAGGATTGAGGAGTCAAAGCGACCGTTAGTAGGAGTGATTCATTCTGTGATGGTGCTATCAAATGGAGTGCTACGAAATCAGACTTGGTCTAGTTTTGAACAGGTGATGGAACCGAAAGTTCAAGGTGCTTGGCACTTGCATCAATTGACTCAAAGTCAACCATTAGACTTCTTTGTGCTGTTTTCTTCAGCAACATCTCTGTTGGGTTCACTGGGTCAGGGCATGGCAAATTATTCTGCTGCTAATGGGTTTCTTGATGGTTTAGCTCATTATCGTCGAACTATGGGATTACCGGGATTGAGTATCCATTGGGGAGCAGTTTCTCAAGTGGGACGAGCGCTCGGGCGAGATACAGAGACAGCCGCTATGCTCAGTAAGAATGGGATGGGTTTAATATCTCCGGCTCAGGTATTGGAGTCTTTGGAACTATTGATGAGTAGTTCGGATGTGGAAGTAGGGGTGATGCCTATTGAGTGGTCAGGGTGGCAGGAGAGAGTGGCACAGTGGCCGTTTTTAGTGGATTGGCAGGAAACTATATTGGAGGTAGCCCAACCATCGAAGTCAGATTTTCTGTTAAAGTTGGAGGCTACACCACCTAATGAGCTTCGCTTGTTGTTGGTGGCTCATGTGCGTCGTCAGGTGGCTCAAGTGTTGAGAATTAGTCATCCTGAATCAATTGAAATGGATACAGGGTTTTTTGATTTGGGTATAGACTCTTTGACTTCTGTGGAGTTGAGGAATAAGTTGCAAGGTAGTTTAAAGTGTTCAGTACCTTCTACTGTAACTTTGGACTACCCTACCATTAAGGCATTGGTAGAATATTTATATCAACAGCTATTGTTAGAACAAGTTAGTTACTCAAATACTGTACCAACTGAAGAAATCAATGAAGATAGGGAGGAGATTACTCTATGAAACTGACCGAAATTCTATCTCAAATCTCTAGCCAAAACATTAAATTATGGACGGAAGGTGATGAGTTAAAAATTAGTGCTCCCAAGGGAACGTTAACCAAAGAAATTCGCGATTTATTATCCCAAAATAAACTTGAATTAGTCAGTTTACTTCGGCAAAAGAGTAGTAATATCACTGCCACATCTAGTTGGCCGACCCTGATTCCGGCTCCAGAGGAAAGGTATCAACCATTTCCATTGAATGCAATCCAACAAGCTTATTGGATAGGTCGCAATGGATTCTTTAATTTAGGCAATATTGCGACCCATGTATACATAGAATTAGATTGTGAAAACTTAAATTTGGAACGCGTCAACCAAGCCTGGAGGCAATTAATTGAGCACAATGAAATGATGCGGATGGTAGTTTTAGCGGACGGCAACCAGCAAATACTCGAGCAAGTGCCTCCCTATGAAATTGAAGTTTTGGATTTGTCCGGAGAGTCTCCTCAAACAATTGCTTCAGAGCTAGAGAATATTCGCAATCAGATGTCCCATCAGGTGTTACCAACAAACCAGTGGCCTTTGTTTGATTTACGGGCTGCCCGTTTGAATGAACAATGGTGCCGTTTGTATATCGACATCGATATGTTGATCTTGGATGGCTTGAGTTTCTATATGTTATTTGAGCAGTGGGCGCAACTGTACAAGGAGCCAGAGAGTGAACTACCAGCAACGGAAATCTCGTTCCGAGACTATGTGCTAGCAGAATTGGCACTCAAAGATAGTCCTCAGTATCTCCGTTCTCAGCAATATTGGTTCAACCGCCTCGATGAGCTACCTCCGGCACCAGAAATGCCCCAAGCGAAAATAACATCTGCAATCACCAACCCTCGCTTCAAGACTCACACAGCTGGACTATCTACGACGAATTGGCAACAGTTAAAACACAAGGCCCGGAAAGCAGATTTAAGCCCATCAGGGGTATTGTTAAGTGCTTTTGCCTATATATTAAATTACTGGAGTAAAAGTCCAAAGTTTACTATCAACCTGACTATATTTAACCGTCTGCCCTTACACCCTCAGGTTAATGAGCTTTTGGGTGATTTCACCTCGAATATTTTGCTGGCGGTGGATCACTCACAAGCAGTTCCATTTATTAGTCGTGCTCAAAAGTTGCAAAAACTGCTCTGGGTAGATTTAGAACATCGGTATATCAATGGAGTAGAAGTGCAGCGAGAGTTACATCGCCGAGGGCGTAGTCAACCAATGGGGGTGGTGTTTACTAGCATGTTAGGCTTCGAGTATCTAGTTGATGAAAGGTTGGGAAGAAGACTTGGTTTGGACGAATTCGGAGAGGAAGTGTATAAAGTAGGTACAACACCTCAAGTGTGGCTGGATAATGTAGTCGCTGAGAAAAACGGAGCATTGATCTTTAATTGGTATGCCGTTGAAGCGCTATTCCCGGAAGGTTTAATAGATAAAATGTTTGAGGCTTATTGTGATTTGCTTCAGCAGCTAGCTACCTCGGACGAACCTTGGATGGAAACTTACTTCCAATTATTACCAACTGCCCAGCTAGCACTACAAGCACAAGTAAATCAGACCACTCAATCTTTGCCTGAAGGGCTCTTGCATGGCTTGTTTGTTGAGAAAGTAAAAGTTCAAGGTCAAGAGATAGCTGTGATTAGTCCCCAGAAAAGCCTAACTTATGAAGAACTGTATCAACGGTCTCATCAATTAGGAGATGGATTACGTAAATTAGAAGTCAAACCGAATGAGCTAGTAGCCGTAGTCATGGAAAAAGGTTGGGAACAGGTAGTAGGGGTATTGGGTATCTTGATGTCTGGTGGAGCTTACCTACCGATAGACCCTGCACTACCTCAGGAACGCCAGTGGTATCTACTTGAGCAAGCAGAAGTCAAACAAGTATTGACTCAAACTCACCTCAAACAGTCCCTGAGTTGGCCTGAGGGAATTAACTGCTGGTCTGTAGATAGTGAAGAGCTAGCAGTAGAAAATCCGACTCCCTTAGAACCAGTACAAACTCCAGAAGATTTAGCCTATGTGATTTACACTTCCGGTTCTACAGGTTTACCCAAGGGTGTAATGATCGATCATCGGGGAGCTGTAAATACAATCCTAGACATTAATCAACGGTTTGAAGTCAGAGCATCAGACAGGGTATTGGCCTTAGCAAATTTGAACTTTGACCTATCAGTATACGACATCTTCGGCGTGCTAGGAGCAGGAGGAACTATAGTGATGCCACCGCCAGAAGCAGCCAAAGACCCTGCTTGCTGGATAGAATTAATTGAAACCCATCAAGTGACTTTATGGAACTCAGTTCCTCCTTTGATGCAGATGTTGGTAGAACATTTATTCGGAACTTCAAGAGTGCCAGTAGAGGGTTTGCGAGTGGTTATGCTGAGTGGGGATTGGTTACCAGTAGACTTACCAGAAAAAATCCAGTCTCTGTGGCCTAATGTTCAAGTTATGAGTTTAGGTGGAGCAACAGAAGCATCAATCTGGTCAATTGGTTATAAGATTGAAAAGGTTGATCCTAATTGGAAGAGTATTCCCTACGGTAAACCCCTGTTGAATCAACGTTTCTATGTACTCAATGAATTGATGGAAGCTAGACCAGTTTGGGTACCTGGACAACTTTATATTGGAGGTGTAGGATTAGCTAAGGGATATTGGAAAAATGAGGAAAAAACCAAAGCTAGCTTTATTACCCACCCAGTTACTCAAGAGAGATTATACAAAACAGGAGATTTAGGAAGATATTTACCTGATGGTAATATTGAGTTTTTAGGTAGAGAGGACTTCCAAGTAAAAATCAATGGTTATCGTGTTGAACTGGGAGAAATTGAAGCAGCATTAAAGCAATTTCCGGGAATGAAGGAAGCAATTGTTACTACTATAGGAGATTCAGAACAAAACAAACGTTTAATTGCTTATGCTGTGCTAAAGCAACAGCCTATTACTACTGAAAATCAGATAGAAGAACAAGATAAAATTAGCCAACTTGATCAGGAATTAAATTCTTGTTCTCAACAGTTGCGTAAGTACCTAAGGCAAAAACTACCAGAGTATATGATTCCTTCTAAGTATGTTATTTTGGAAGCTTTCCCACTAACTGCTAATGGCAAAATAGACCGTAAACGATTGCCAGAACCTCAAGTAGAAACTATGACCACAACTGAATACATACTACCTCAAACAAAAATAGAGCAACAAATTGCTGCTGTTTGGCGAGAGGTTCTTCAGATGGAAAAAGTCGGAATTCACGACAATTTATTTGATATAGGGGGCAATTCTGTACATGCTATCCGAGTGCATAGCAAATTGCAAGAACTATTGGGCATAGAACTGAAAGTAGTTGACCTATTTACTAACCCTACTGTAAATTCCTTAAGTCAATATCTGGATCAGATTGATAGGTCATCAGGAACTATCAAAAATCGTGGAGATGAGCGATCTAAAAAAGGTATTGCTAGGAAAAAAAGGGGCAATTTTAGAAAAAGTATACGCCACAAGAAATAATTTTTTTGCGCAGGATTATATGCTACAATAAACACTGGGGATAGAACCGAAGAGAGTAGACCTATTTACCGACCCTACCCCTTATTCCTTTTGGTAAATCATCAGAAACTGGAAAAAAAATCCTGGGTATGAGCGATCCAAACTAAGGTATTATAGCGCTACGCGCAAGTCAGAAGTCAGAAGTCAGAAGTCAGAAGTAATCCCTGACTGAGTTTGAGAATTTAGAAGTGTCCTAACCTATTTGCGTAGTGCTATACTAGAAAATTAAAGTGGCAATTTTAGACAAAGTTATTAAGGAGACTGATAATGATGAATCACTTAGAAGAAAACCTGAACGATAATCAGGATATAGCAATAATTGGAATGTCTGGGCGTTGTCCAGGAGCAAAAGATATTGAACAGTTTTGGCAAAATATTCGAGATGGAGTTGAGTCAATATCCTTATCCTTTTTTTCAGAACAAGAATTGCTCAACTCTGGGGTAGAAAAAGAGCTAATCAATAATCCTAACTACGTCAGGGTTGGCAGCATTCTTCCTAACATAGATATGTTTGATGCTGGTTTCTTTAACTGTAGTACTAAAGAGGCTGAAGAACTAGATCCGCAACAAAGGCTATTTCTTGAATGTGCTTGGGAAGTAGTAGAGAAGGCTGGTTATAATCCATATACCTATGAAGGTGCTATCGGGGTTTATGCTAGCATGATCCAGAGTAGTTATTTATTGCAAGGTCGTCGTCAAGAGAGCTTGAACCCTAGCTTATTATTACAACAATATCTATCAAATAACCTAGATTACTTTGCAACGCGCGTTGCTTACAAGCTGAATCTAAAAGGACCAGCGATTGGGGTACAAACGGCTTGTTCGAGTTCATTAGTAGCAGTTCATTTGGCCTGCCAAAGTATACTCAATGGGGAATGCGATATGGCTCTTGTTGGTGGTGTCTGCATCCGTATTCCTCAAACAGTAGGATATTTGTATCAGGACGGGATGATTACTTCCCCTGATGGTCACTGCCGAGCCTTTGACGCTCAAGCTAGGGGCACAATATTTAATCCTGGTCTAGGTATTGTACTACTCAAGGGACTCGAAGATGCAATTGCAGATAGGGATTATATATATGCAGTAATCAAGGGTTCAGCCATTAATAACGATGGCTCTTTAAAAGTTGGCTACACTGCACCTAGTGTGGTAGGTCAAGCAGCTGTTATTTCAGAAGCTCAGGCTGTGGCTGGGGTAAACGCAGATACGATCACATATATAGAAGCTCATGGCACGGGGACAGAAATAGGAGATCCGATTGAAATTGAAGCTTTGACCAAAGCTTTTCAGCAAAGTACCCAAAAACAAGGCTTTTGTGCTGTGGGTTCAGTGAAAACTAATGTTGGGCATTTAGAGGCAGCAGCAGGAGTAATGGGACTGATTAAAACAACATTGGCTCTCAATCACAAATTAATTCCTCCTAGCCTGAACTTTGAAAAACCCAATCCCCAAATTGATTTTGCCAACAGTCCCTTTTACATCAATACCACTTTGTCAGAATGGAAAAGCAATGGCACGCCTCGCCGAGCTGGAGTTAGTTCCTTTGCGATGGGTGGAACTAACGCCCATGTCATTCTCGAAGAAGCACCGAAACTAGTTAAAAGCGAAGATGCCTATCGGCGCCCCTTACATTTATTAACCCTCTCGGCTAAAACTCAAAAAGCGCTCGACGAGTTAGTCAGTCGTTATCAAAATTACCTAGAAACTAATCAAGAATCACAACTAGCAGATATTTGTTATACAGCCAATAGTGGACGAGTACACCATAACCATCGTCTTGCTCTTATCGCTGCTGACCAGCAACAATTAGCAACACAACTCAGTAACCTTGGTGCTGGGGAGGAAGTTGCAGGAGTATTTCAAAAAGAATTTTCTACTGACAGTAGTGTTCCTCATGTCGCTTTCCTATTCACAGGCCAAGGTTCTCAGTATGTGAATATGGGAAGGCAACTGTATGAACAAGCACCGACTTTTCGTCAAGCTTTAGATGAATGTGACCAAATTCTACAACCCTATCTGGAAGTACCTCTATTAGAAGTAATCTACCCTAAGGATGCACAAAAGTCAAGTTCTAATGTATTAGACCAAACAGCCTACACCCAACCCGCTATATTTGCCCTGGAATACGCCCTCTTTAAATTATGGGATTCATGGGGCATCAAACCTAATGTAGTCATGGGTCACAGTGTAGGAGAATATGTAGCAGCTTGCATTGCCGGAGTATTCAGTCTAGAAGACGGTCTCAAACTAATAGCCATGCGAGGAAAATTGATGCAACAGTTACCCTCTGGTGGTGAGATGGTATCGGTAATGGCATCAGAATCTCAGGTAACAGAGGCTATAAAAGAATATACTTCCCAAGTAACAATAGCAGCAGTTAACGGACCGGAAAGTATAGTAATTTCTGGTGAGAGTGGAGCCATAACAAGTATTTGTGCTATCCTAGAATCAGAAGGAATTAAGACAAAACAACTACAAGTATCCCATGGCTTCCACTCCCCATTAATGGAAGCAATGTTAACAGAATTTGAAGCAGTGGCCAAACAGGTCACCTATAATGAACCAAAAATACCACTAATATCAAATGTTACAGGTACTAAAGTAGGTGCAGAAATAACCACTGCTGAGTATTGGGTAAGTCATGTGCGTCAACCAGTAAGATTTGCCCAGAGTATGAAAACTCTGGAAGAGCAAGGATATGAAACCTTCCTGGAAATAGGACCCAAACCAATATTGTTAGGAATGGGAAGGCAATGTGTAACAGAAGGTGTGGGAGAATGGTTGCCCTCATTACGTCCGGGAGTGGATGAGTGGCAACAAATGCTATTGAGCTTAGGACAATTGTATGTAAAAGGAGTCAAAATAGATTGGTCAGGATTTGACTCCGACTATAGTCGTCAAAAAGTAGCATTGCCCACATATCCATTCCAACGGGAACGTTATTGGATAGAAACCAACAACAACTTCTGGCCTCAACGACAATTTTCCCAAGGGGAAAACCTCCATCCCCTATTAGGTCAAAAGCTAAATTGTGCAAGCGAACAAAAAATATTTGCATCACAAATAGGAGAAAACTCACCCAACTATCTGAGGGATCACCGAGTATTTAATCAAGCACTATTTCCCACAACAGGCTACCTAGAAATAGCAATGGCAGCAGGAAATCACCAATTAAAAACATCCCAGATAGTAATAGAAGACCTAACCATAACTAGAGGATGGATACTACCAACAGGAGAATTGACAAATGCCCAAACCATACTCACCCCAACAGATAACCAAAGCTATAAGTTTCAAATATTTTCTCAACCAGAACAACAGGAGTGGGGACTCCACACGACAGGAAAAATCAGAAAAGAATCAACCCCTCCTACTCAGACAAAAATTGACCTAGAAAAATACAAGAGTGAATGCAATCAAACAATAGAAGTCAAACAACATTATCAAAAATTTCAACAAGTAGGGATAGACTACGGGAATACCTTCCAAGGCATCCAAGAATTGTGGTCAGGTTCAAACCAAGCATTAGGTTATATCAAACTCCCCGAAGAATTGATAACACAAACAAACGACTATCATTTCCATCCAGCACTATTAGATGCTGCCTTGCAAGTAATGTCTCATGCACTGCCAGCAACGGATAATGACAAAACTTATCTGCCAGTAGGAATAGAACAATTTAGAGTATATAAGAATCCAGGGCTGAGTCTATGGGCATATGTATCAGTAACCAGTCAAGAAGTGGAAACTCCAGAAAGTTTGACTACTATTGTCACCATAGTAACTCCAGAAGGAGAAATAATTGCCAACATCAAAGGTTTACAAGTCAAACTAGCAACAAAACAGACCCTACTGGGAACAGAAACCGAATCAATAGAAAATTGGTTATATGAAGTAGAGTGGAGAAACAAAGGTATTTTAGGTAAACTACTCCCACCATATTTCCTCATACCTCCTATACAAATCAACCAAAAATTAACTCCAACTCTGACAGAATTAGTAACTCAAGTAGATAATGAAACAACAGCGTCTTTTGAAACAAGCTTAGAAGAATTAAGCAGAGATTATATAGTACAAGCATTACAGTCAATGAGTTGGTCATACAAACCAACAGAAAGCTTTGCATTTGATGTAGCAGCCCAAAAATTAGGTATAGTTCCTACCCATCGACCACTGTTTAAGCGTTTGCTGCAAATATTAACAGAGTCAGGAATACTCAACTCAAAGAATCAGCAGTGGGAAGTAGCACAAACCTTACCTGAAGTCAAGCCTACGGAAAAAATCAGCAGTTTACAGAAGAAATATCCAGAAGAAACAGCAGCATTGACACTACTCTCTCGTTGTGGGTCTAAACTAAGTGGGGTATTACGAGGAGCAATAGACCCAGGAGAGTTAGTGTTCCCCCAAGGAGATTTGACAGCAGCGACTCAACTTTATGAAGACTCAACAGTAGCGAAAGTGATGAACACAATAGTAGAAAAATCCATCACCAAAGCTCTAGAAAAATTACCGAAAAGCCGGGGGCTCAGGTTGTTGGAAATAGGAGGGGGAACAGGAGGGACTACAAGCTATATCCTACCTCATCTAAATCCTCAGCAAACCGAATATACATTCACGGATATAGGGGCATTATTTACAGCCAAAGCTCAAGAGAAATTCCGGGATTATAAGTTCATAAAGTATCAAACTTTAGACATAGAAGTAGACCCGACAACTCAAGGATTTGAGGCTCATCAATATGATGTAATTATTGCAGCTAATGTACTTCATGCAACGACAGATATGAAGCAGACGTTATCTCATGTGCGAGAACTGTTAGCAGATGGGGGAATGTTGGTGTTATCTGAAGCAACAGCTAAAACACTATGGGTAGATTTAGTATTTGGGTTGTTAGAAGGATGGTGGAAATTCAGGGATTATGAATTACGACCAGATTATCCTTTGTTGAGTCGTGAAAAATGGCATCATGTCTTGAGAGAAACGGGTTTTACTGAAGTAGTTACTATGCCAGAAGTGGAGGGAATGGCAGAAACATTGTCAGCACAAACGGTAATTGTAGCTAAAAGCTCTCAAACGAAGTTAGAACAAAGGAATGATGATTCTAAGAGTTGGTTGATACTGGCAGACTCTCAGGGAGTAGGGCAACAGTTAGCGACCTTACTCCGCTCAGTAGGAGAGGTTTGTACTTTAGTATTTGCGGGAGAAAGGTATCAACAGATAGCTCCGGGAGAGTTTACTATTAATCCTAATCAAGCTAAAGATTTTGAGGAGGTAATAGAGACAGTGGCAGGG
>NZ_MKZS01000001.1:3965642-4085783 GCF_001942495.1 Moorena bouillonii PNG | reverse complement strand
ATGGGGATTTCCCCTGTTCCCTTGCTGCATCGCTTCTGGATTTATGTGTACAGCTACCCACACCCCACACCCCACACCCACACCCCACACCCACACCCCACACCCCCTCAGTTCCTGTGCTCTATCTTGGAGGCTACTAAACTTCGTAATCCACTGCGATGATGTCTCCTAGGATCGGTTTGATATACTTCTCGATTACTTCCTGGTGGACTGGGTGATCCGCATAGGTACTCAAAGCGTCGCAATCGAGAAGTTGCACTCTCAAACCATGCTGAAATCCCTGAGACCTCTGCGAAAAGTTCTCTCCACAGGACAGTTCTAGAATCTCAGGAATTTGGTCTTTCATAGCCAGGAGTCCATTCATAGCTAATGCGATCGCATCCGCTGAAGCGTCTTCTTTCCACTTGAACAAAACAATATGCTCGATCATCTTTACATTTCTTGGGTTGAAAAAAAATTGATTTAAAAAGGGAACAGGGAACAGGGAACAGTATATAGCGTTTGTATTTGACTTAAAAAGGGAACAGGGAACGGGGAACAGGGAACAGTATATAGCGTTTGTATTTGAGTTGTTAACATACTACCCAAGGCCAAGAGGGAACAGGCAACAGGCAAGAGTTAATAAAGTATAAGTACCTGGACATAAATAAACGAAACTGTGTTAACTTTTGTAAAGCTGCCAAAAGTCTATCTGTTCCCTATTCCCTATTCCCTATTCCCTGTTCCCTGTTCCCTATTCCCTCAACAAGTTGCTAAATTCCCATTACCACAGGCCAGGTGCTAAACACAAAAACAATTACTGTACTTAGAGCCAGCAAGCCTTCAATTAAATTGCCAATTAGCGACCCTCTCGCCCCAAACTGTTCTAAATTACCTTTAATCATTCCACAATTAGCTCACACCCTCAATATCAATGGTTTTCTGATCTGCCTCAATCAGTACCTGCTGCATAATCGGTGAAAGGTTTTCATTGAGCCGTCCAGAACGAATAAATTCGGCGTAGGTATCAGCTTCAATATCTAACATGGTTTCTTGAAGTTGCTCAAGCTCAAGAGTTTCGAGTTCAGGGTGGTTACTCCGTAACTCCTTAATTTCATTGTTAATGGTTGTCAGTTGGGTATCGATAAGTTTGGTTTGATAGCGCCACAGGTCGGAATCGATTTCTGTAGTCTTTAAGCCCTCCTCAAGATAATTTCTGACCCGATTCAGGGCGATGCGACGGGCAAGAACTTCCGAATATTGCTGACGTAGGGGTTGGTCACCAATTAAATTTAACTTTTCGAGAAACCATCGAGTGGTTAACCCCTGGACTAGCAGGGTAAACAGTACCACGCCAAACACAGTTTCGATAATATCTTGTCGTCCTTCTAACACAACTGGCACACTTAAGGCCAGAGCAATGGAAACCGAACCTCGCAAGCCACCCCACCATAGGACGGTTTGTTCCCGCCAACCAATTTGAGAGTTGACCAAGATATTGCTGAATGCGCCCAAACCATAAATTGCGATCGCTCTGGTGAGTAGTACAGCCAAGATAGTAACCGCAATTAATTTGATATTTTGCCCTAAACTAGCTATTTTAATTTGGTCACCAATCAGTAGAAAGACAATCGAGTTCACAAAAAAGGCTAAAAAGTCCCAAAACTCAGAGACAATCAACCGGGTACGGGGGTTCATACCAATGCGGGAGCCAAAATTGCCCAAGATCACCCCAACGGTGACTACCCCAATCACACCGGATCCCCCTAGTTCCTCCACAATTAAATAAGTGCCATAAGCAGAAACCAAGGTCAGGGATTGCTCCACCAGGGGTAAATCAAAGCGTTGGGTGGCGTAGGAAATTCCAAAACCAATGATGCAACCGATGCCAATCCCAATCCCCACAAACCCTAAGAAACGGGCAACACTAGTGGCAATGGAAAATTCTTCTAGTCCTAGGGGTAGTCCGACTAATAAACTAAAAGCAACCACTGCTACCCCATCATTAAATAGGCTTTCCCCCTCCATCAGAGTTTTCAGCCGTTTATCCGCACCCAATTCCCGAAATAGGGCAATAACCGAAACTGGGTCAGTGGCAGAAAGACTGGCTCCAACCAATAAAGCAATGGTCAGGGGTAGTCCTGTCAGCTGATTGATGGCAAAGGCAATGCCAACTACGGAAATAATTACCCCAGCGATCGCAAATAGACTCACGGGGACCAAATCCCGTCGTAAGTCGCGCCAGCGGATATTCCAAGCGGCTTCAAAGAGTAGGGGGGGTAGAAAAATTTCCAGAATCAGTTCTGGTGATAAGTTAACCAGTCGGACATCCACAAAGGCCAAGGCTAACCCGACAATTACCAGTAATAGGGTGTAAGGAATTTTACGGAACCAGGAAAAGATCCGAGATAAGGTTGCCACACTCAAAGACACCGACAGCACTAGGAGAAACTGTTCGAGGTTTTGCTTAATGGCGACTTCGCCAACAGTGGACTCTAGGGACATACAGAAACTCCAAGATAAACTCAAAAGGGAAAGCCTCTTGCCCATGCCTAAAATCACAGGGGTTTTCGGTTTTCCCCAAACCCACGCAAAATTAGTGATGAGTCAGGGAAATCAAGAAAAACTCAAATTGATGGTAGTAGACGATGAGTCTGACAACTTAGATCTACTTTACAGAACCTTCCGCCGAAAATTTCACGTCTTCAGAGCTAATGATGCCATAACCGCTTTAGATATTTTGGACACCGAAGGAGAGATGGCGATTATTATCTCAGATCAGCGCCTAGGGGGAATGAATGGCACAGAATTCTTGAGCAGGACAGTAGAGCGTTTTCCAGATACAATTCGCATCCTGTTGACTGCCTACACAGATATAGAAGATTTGGTGGCAGCAATTAACTCAGGTCAGGTCTATAAGTACATCACAAAGCCTTGGCAGGGTGAGGAACTAAAAGCAGTGGTGCGACAAGCTGCTGAAACTTACCAAGTGCTAAAAAAAAGAACCAGGGAACTTTCTCGGGCCTTACGACGGGAAGAATTGTTCAATATGGTGACAACGGCAATTCGAGAATCCCTAGATTATAGTAATCTACTGCAAAAGGTAGTGACCACCATGGGTCAAGCCTTTGATGCTACCGCTTGTATCCTGCGACCGGTAGAGTTCAACCAACTCACACCAGAATGTTTCACCTACAAGGTTTCTGGGGATGGCAATACACCTCATATCCCTAATGCTGATTTGATGATACAACAGGTATTAGAGAAACCCGAGACTAAGTTGTGTCAAGAAACAAGGGATGGTCATAATTCGGTGCATTTGATCGTTCCCCTACCGGACCAACAACAGATCTTAGGGGTGTTGTGTCTCTACCAGCAAAAGAGTGAGGGGTCTTGGAATACAGAAGATATCCAGCTGATAGAAGCCGTTGCTAAACAAGCAGCGTTAGCGATTTCTCAGGCAAAACTACTGCAACGCACCCAGTTACAGGCTCAGCAGATGCGGGATGAACTAGATGTAGCTCGCCAGATTCAGAATAATTTGCTGCGTCAGAGTTGGCCAGAGATGGAACAGGTGAGAGTGCAAGCTCACTGCACCCCAGCGCGACAGGTTGGTGGGGATTTTTTTGAAGTCTATGTTCATCCCCAAGGAGATATATGGCTAGCAGTTGGAGATGTGTCCGGTAAAGGCGTACCTGCTGCCTTATTTATGACCAGTGCCATGTCGATGTTACGACGGGAACTTGCTCAAGAAACATCCCCAGACCCAAAAACAGTGATCCAAAATCTTAACCACATCATGTCAGATGACCTCTATCATACCAACTGTTTTATTACCCTGGTCTTGGCTCGTTATACCCCTGACAAGCAACAGTTGGTTTACGCTAATGCTGGTCATACCTATCCTATGGTTTGGTCTGATCAGCAAGTAGTCCAACAACACTCAGAATCAAAAACTCCAGAGCCGACTTACCTAGAGGTTAGGGGTATTCCCTTAGGAATTTTGCCAATTTGGCAGGCGGAATCAGGACATTTAAGATTAAATTCAGGTAGCATCCTGCTACTAACAAGTGATGGAATTACCGAAGCAACCCTGAATCCAGTGAATCCAGTGACAGGTTCTTCATCCGATGGGTCAACCAGCACCAGTTCTAGGCTTGAGTCATCCGGTCTTTGGCAGCTTCTGCTTCAGGAACCTGCTCCGTTTGACCTTAGTAATTTCTTAGCTCGGATTCGAGAGCGTACCAATCCGATTCAGGAAGACGACCAAACCCTAGTATCTCTGGAGATATTGTAGTGGATGAAAACAGAACTACAGATACCGAGTGACCTGAAGTTTTTGAGCATTGTCGAAAACTGGTTTCTAGGGATTTTGCAGGTTGAACTCGGAAATCGTGTTGATTGGCCTAGTCTATCCAATCGTTTGCGATTGGTGTTAGTGGAAGCTTACTCTAACGTAGTTCGTCATGCTCATCGGGATCAACCCAATTTACCGGTCTTGATTCGCCTAGAACTCAAAGAACGGGATATTGCTCTGGAGATTTGGGACTATGGTCAAGGATTTGACCCATCCTTTTATGAAGCACCGGATCCAGGTGATTTACAGGAAAATGGCTATGGCTGGCTGATTATCCATCGACTAATGGATCGGGTAGAGTATAACTTACAGGTCAATGGTCGGAATTGTTTGGAGTTGCAAGTCAGCTTAGCCCAGTAGCCCAGTAGCGGGAAAAGTATTTTTGGCGTTGCTAAATTGAAAATGCAATTGTTAATTAAGTTAATAATTAAGTTAAATTTCTGATTTAATTAAGCCCATTAGTTTGCGCTTTCGGCCATGAATAGTGATTAATTTATTACGATAATCTGACCATTCTTGTTCTTTATCCGAAGCAAGATAAGCATCACGGGCTTTTTTCAGCCATTCTACTGCTTCATCATAGTATTTTGCTTTCCCTGCATCCATAATTGACTCGGCGCGACGACAAGCATTACGAATTACCCAATCAGGATTGATTTCTATGGCTGCATCCATAACCCTTTGAGTTATTTCATGGGAATGATAATAACTATTATATAGAGTAGCGATGGCTTGATCAACTAATTTTTCATAGAGGTAAATATCAACTTTTACTTTTTCTTCACCCCAGCTATCATAAGTTGCTAAAGCTTCTAGTAATTCTTCCTTAATCGTTGACCAAGTATCTCCTGCTAATTTTTCTATTTTACGATAATCTGCAAAATTTGGTTGTGTTTTAAAGGCTGCAACTTTGGCTTTTGTTGCTAAAACATCATCCCCTACTTCTAAGGCAATTTCACTTGTAAAAATACTTAGCCTATATTGACAACTGCCAGGTAAGCTTAAGCCAATATCAGCAATTTATAAAGCCTCTATTTGAGCATTTTGTTCGTCAACTAAGACAGTAGCAAGGGCTAACGCTTGTTCCATTGTAGTCATTTGTGACCGTGCAGCTTCCATGGCGAGGTCAAGCCGTTCTAAACGAACTAACATGATCAAATACTTGGTTAAAAGCCCTGTTGCTTGAGCTAAATAGAGATATTCTTCGTGGCGTTGTTGTCGTTCTAAAATTTGTAGTCTAATTAAGGCTAAATCCTCAGCGTAATCTGGTGGAAATCCTTCCCATAAACTAGTTTAATTAATATTTCCTTCAAGTATCTGTTGTAATGGTGGATAGTCCCAACCTTGCTGTAAAGCAGCTCTGGCCATGTCAAAACAGCTACCCCACTCGTTTTGCCAAAATTCAAAATTTACATCTAAGTCTACTTTTTCCGCTTTAGCTATATCGGTATTGAGAATTGTTTCGCACCAAACAGTATTTAATTCACAAGCAATCTCATCATTGTCGATACCATACTCATCTACTAAATCCCAGTTTTCGATGCAAGACTCGGTAATAGCAGTTAGCATAGCGATGGCCTTTCGGCCACGCTACGCGAACGCATTCCAGGTATCTCCCCGTTGAGTATACATTTGAGCATCTTCAATTAAACTGGAAATCTCTTCTGTACCGATCTCTTCGTCCCAACCCTCTTCAATATAACGCACTGTATCTCTGAGACTATATCTAACTTTCGCTTTAATCCTATGAGCATCTACAGTAATTTGCCGTTGGGGGAGGGTTTCTGGGGATGATGTAATCACATATAGGGGCGCAACCTGGTCAGCATAATACTCAATATCATCTATTAATTGAGGGTTATTGGCTACTAAATCTTGAATTAAAGTTTGTGTTTGAACCTGATTAAGGCGGTCTAAAATTTCCTCTAAACTAGGACGCTGTTCAATTAGCTCTGGTTGGTGCAAGCATACTAATAATGTTGCTACAATATGTTTGCAGTATCCTCCATGATCGTAAGGACAACTACAATAACCGGTGTCTAATTCATCTTCTTCAAAACCAATATTAATAGGTGCGCTTTCCGTTGGCGAATTAAATTCGCCACGGGTCGCACCTCTTGATAAGGGCGAATATCACTACCTTCAACTTCTGCTGTAATTAATTTCCCCCGTTGAACTACTCTTCTCACATGGCCATCGTGATAATAAGCTTGTCCTCTTTGCCAAGATTTACTACTGGCATAAGAACGAATAATTTCCTGGCTGATTTGTGGAATAGACATTGCTCTGTACCCTGGTATGTATGCTTTTGATCTAACAGCGATGGCAGGATGGAAGCACAATAGAAGTAAATGCCTCTTTTGACTAGATCAAATCAGTAGAACCTATCCCACTAATAGAATTTTAGTAATCCACATATGAATGGTGGCTAAGGTAAGAAAAGCATCGAACACAACACAAGCCGCGTTCCCAACGAACAACCCTACGTCGATATTTTCTTTGATACCAAGCAAAGCAACGTTAAAGTTGATACCGTGGGGTGTCCTCTTTTATGGGTCTACCTCGATGCTTCAATGACTGGTAAACTCTTTTTGGCAACTGTGGTCTAATACCTCTTTTTCTCAGTAGTGAACGTTTCTGCTTACAGTCGTAACCCTTGTCTGCTGCTAACACTCGGAATCTTTTCTTCGGACGCCCCCGTTTGCCCGTAAGAACCCTGATGCTATCGAGTAACGGTATCACCTGTTCCCTTTCACTTCCATTGGCTGGTGTGGTGCAATTGGCCTAAGGCATGCCATTACCCTCTGTGATGGTGTGTATCAGCACTCCCTTGCCAAAATATCCATAGGCTACTCCTTCACCTCCTCCCTTGCCAGGGGGAAAAAGAGCCGTCTACGGCTCCATAATCCCAGTTAATTAGACCTTGGTTGTGCGCGTACGCTAACACTCTATCTTGTATTTTTTCGAGAGTTCCATTTTCAAGCCATCGTTTCAACCATCGATGTGCTGAACTTTTTGATGCCCACTGTTGTCCTGTTGGTACATCACACCAGCGACATCCTGTGATTAAAATGTACAGCAATGTGTTTAACACGTAACGGAATGGCACATGGGGCATACCTCTACCTCGCTTTTGTGGTTCACGTCGGCTCGAGATTTTTAAACAGTTCCCATTCATAGTCACTTAATCCTTCAAATCTTCCTGGCATTTACCGGTTCAAGTTTTCGTTATCACTGAATTTTCACTCTATCAGGTATAATAGTGGGATAGGTTCGTGGTTTCCCCCACTCGCGCTTTGCATCAAGACAATGATGATTGTTAACGACAAATTAAGTATATTGTCTTATCCCCCACACCCCACACCCGGTCACCCCACACCCCACACCTGAGGTCTTTGTAAAAAACCTACCCTTATGAGAGTACTAGGGTTCCCCCTTCACACAAAGTCCAAAAGATACCTGCTACTGAACTATCAAAAGCGAAGGCTAGCTGCTGTTGGTTATTTTCTACAAAAACATTGCAATATCTACAAAGATGAGTTAGACTTTAAGCATAGATTTAATTCCATTAAAGATACTTTGTAACTTAAATTAAAGCCGATAACCAAGGTTTTGGTAGTTACGTTAATTGTCCAGAGTGGAGTTTCATTTATGCGCTAAGCCGGGCGTAGTCTGGGTTTAGCCTTGGGAGATACCCCCTGGCTGCAAATGCCAGCTTGCAAAGCGTGAGCCAAGCTCTTCGTTTTGTAGATTTTGGTAGCTAAAAAGTATCGGAAGACAACAACAGATAACTAGTTAGGGGTTCGGAGTAATACTCAATACGAGCCTGAGTTGAGTGAACTAGGTTTTGATGAGTTACCAGCACCCCTTTAGGCTTGCCTGTGGAACCGGATGTGTAGATCGCATAAGCCAAGTTTTCGGCTGTGGCATCGCTAACGGGATTTTGATTTTCTTCACTTTGGCTGGAGATTACCGTCCAATCTCTATCCAAGCTAACCACATCTGCCCCATGCTGTGGCAATTGAGTCACCAATTTTTCTTGAGTTACCAGCAGCGACACTTGAGCATCGGATAACATGAAAGCTAAACGTTCTTGGGGATAGGTTGGATCTAAGGGCACATAAGCGCCACCAGCTTTGAGAATACCCAGCAATCCCACGAGCATCTCCAGAGACCGCTCCACACAAATACCCACTAGCGTATCTGCTCCTACCCCCAGCGAGCCCAGATAGTGAGCCAGTTGATTAGCTCGTTGGTTTAGCTCCCAATAGGTTAGCTGCTCTCCTTCAAAAACTGCTGCTACCACCTCTGGGGTTTTCTCTACCTGCTCCTCAAATAGTTGATGGATACATTTATCCAGAGGGTCTTCTACCTGGGTATCATTCCACTTCACCAGTAGCTGCTGCTCTTGAGCTGCACTCAAAAGTGGTAAAGTGGAGATACACTGGTCTGGATTAGCAACGACGCCCTCAAGCAAAGTCTGGAAATGCCCCAGAATTTGTAGATAGAGAACCAACAATGATATCTTTCTGCCCCGTCTAACGCAGTAAAATAATTTTAAATATAGCTATAATCGCGGTAAATAGAGTGATATTTTCACAGCTACAAAATTTAGTTCGCTCTATATAGAGCTGTTGCTCTAGTTGGAAAGCTTCCCTGGATATGATAACTGTATCAACTGGCAATTGCGGCTCACTTAAAAATTATTGTAAAACAGGTAGTTCGCCACTTAGTCGCTTTTGCCAGTAGGCTTGCTGTTCGGTTAAGCGAATGTCGATCAATTGTGTTTTCTAAGTACTCATGTCAAAAAATATCCTTAATTTTAAAGTAATTTTATAAAAATATGGTAACCGTTAACCTTCTATTGGAAGGTTCAGAGCAAGCCATACTAATCAACCCTAGTAATACCATATTACGAGGATTTATGTAAATTCCATGAAGCGATTCTATAGAAATCCGATCTGATTTGTCAAATATATAGCAATTATATAACTGGTGAGGTACAAATATCTAGGTTTTAGGGAGCAGGGAGCAGGGAGCAGGGAGCAGGGATTAGGAAAGAGCCAAGAGTCAAGAGTGAAACAATCTTGTGTACCTCATGAGTCCTAGAAACGCTATAGTAGCCGAACCTATGCTCTAACCCAAGCCCTGCAAAGATTTCAGATTTTTAAGATTTTACAACTGATTTACGATTGCTATATCAAAAATCTTCATAGACAAGTTTGGCGCTCAGGGCAAACTGCTGGTATGGGCACTGCTGACCAAATCATAGTCTTTTTTTGCAAAGCGTTTAAATCAAATTATTTTCTATAATACCCAGGTTAATAGTCCCTATTGTTATAAATAATACTTGACAAAATAGAGGTTAAATGGATATAGCAATTTTACGACTTGTGAGGTAAACAATTTCTAGATTTTAGGGAACAGCGGATCTGGGAACAGGGAACAGGAACCCACCCCTAACCCCTCCCAAGAGGGGAATAGAGAATATAGAATAGCGATGCGCTGCATTAAGAGGTGCGACAATCAAGCGAATTTAATTCTTAATAGGTCAAGCGCACCTAAAAGGGAATCAACGTCAAAGAATGCTGTACCTCATGAGTCCTAGAAAGGCTATAAGTCATGGGGATAGAAACCCCCTTTTGAACCAAGCCCACATTTTGTATTGCCATATGTAGTATAGCAATCCTAAATCATTTGAGAGAATGTTTGTTCCCTGCTCCCTGCTCCCTGCTCCCTGCTCCCTGCTCCCAGATCCGCTGTTCCCAGATCCGCTGTTCCCTTTGCTATATCATGGGAGAATTGCTATATCAAAATTGCATTATTAGTCATCAACAGGTTGAAACTAGAGACCAAGTTAGCTCATTTAGACTCAACATCCTTTTATTTAAAATAATAAAAGGGAAACATTATCAAAAAATTCCTAACTATGACAATGAGCTATCTAGAGCTAAACAATCAAGGTCAAGTACTTCGTTTTTCTCTTGAGAAAGGATTTTATCGATTAGGACGCGATCGCACTTGGTCAGATTTCGATATTCCTGAAAAAGGCTGGACTATTGTCTCCCAACGCCATGCTTTTCTGCTTCAAGAGGGAGAGGATTATCGCATCTTTGATGGTGATGGGGCAAATCCCAGTACTAATGGACTATTTGTTAACCACACTCGCATCACTGATGGGTATCTTCTCAAACATGGTGCGGAGTTGACTATTGGACAAAATCCTCGGGATTACATTCGCCTCAGTTACTTTAATCCTGACCATAGTCAAGCAAGGGTGACGCCAAATAAACGGCAGCTTTCTTTGGCAAGTGTCCAAAAGTGGCCACTGCAATTGGGTCGTTCTCCTAATCCTGAACTTTCCGACTCTTGGCCATTAGATGCACCGACGGTTTCCACCCTTCACGCTACCCTTATCAAGATTTCCGAAGGCAATTATCAGATTAATAATTATAGCAGAAATGGTACCTTTATTAATGACAAGTTAATCCATAAACCTGTCTTACTTAAGGATGGTGATACGATTCGGATTGGTCCGTTTATATTACTGTTGAGGCAGGATACTTTAGAATTAGTTGACCAAGGGAATCAAATTCGGATTGATGCTGATAAATTGCTGCGCCAGGTTAACAATAAATTAGGCAAAAAACGCACTATCCTGAATCAGGTTTCTATGCCCATTGAACCAGGTCAGTTAGTGGCGTTGGTAGGAGGTAGTGGCACTGGGAAATCTACGTTACTGAAAACGCTATTAGGAATTGCACCAATTACTAATGGTACTGTATTTATTAATGGCCAAGATTTACGACAGCATTTTAATCAGTACCGGTCACAAATTGGCTATGTTCCTCAAGATGATATTGTGCATCGGGATTTAACGGTAAAAGAAGTACTAACCTATGCCTGTCAATTACGATTACCACCAGATACTGATGTGAAACAGGTGGTGAAGCAAACTTTGTCACAAGTCAAACTGGATTTTGTGAGAAACACTCTTGTGGGTAATCTCAGTGGGGGACAACGGAAACGAGTCAGTATTGCTGTGGAATTATTGGCTGATCCAAAACTGTTCTTTCTGGATGAGCCTACGTCTGGTCTAGATCCAGGACTGGATAAGGAAATGATGCAGCTATTGCGAGAATTAGCGAATCAGGGACGAACAGTAGTGCTAGTGACTCATGCTACTGCGAATATTGACGTATGCGATCGCATTGCCTTTATGGGTCGGGGTGGACGGTTGTGTTACTTTGGTCCTCCCACAGAAGCCATGGACTTTTTTAAGATGCCATCTCCAGACTTAAGATACTTCCCTGATATTTACCTGAAGCTAGAGCAAGGGGAAACACCGGAGGAACTTGAGCAGAATAGTGAAAACTGGCATCAGCGGTTTCTCAGCTCACCTGGTTACAAGACTTACATTTCAGCCCACCTCAGTCCTGGTCAACGGTTGCTATCGACCTCAAGCCCTAGCAAAAGTGCTGGTATTTCTGTTTTCAAGCAACTCAAGCAACTCAAACTCAAGCAACTGCTGTTGCTCAGTCGGCGCTATCTAAAACTAGTAGTGCGGGATATGCGGAGTGTTGCCCTAGCCTTACTAACTGCTCCGATTGGGATTAGCTTGATTATTCTGACCTTGTCAGGGCAAGACCCTTTAGCTCAACTGAATTCTCCCGACATCACCCAAGCACCTCTAGCGCTACAAGTACTGTTTATTTTTACCTGTGCTGCCCTTTGGGTAGGACTATCTAGTTCACTGCAAGAAATTGTGAAAGAGTCCAGTATTTATGCCAGAGAGCGACTGGTTAATTTAGGGTTATTTCCCTATCTCGGTTCCAAAGTACTGATTCGGTCTGGCTTAGCTCTTTTACAAACTATCTTGATTGTTACTATTGTGCTCTATGGGTTTAAGTCACCTACCTCTGAACTACTGGATTGGAAAATTGGCTTGGGAATCACGACTTTTTTAACCATTATCGCTGCTACCAGTTTAGGTCTAATGGTATCGACATTGGTTAAAAATGAAAGTGAAGCCAATAATACTATACCATTAATTTTGCTACCCCAGATTATTTTTTCTGGTGTTATTTTTAAACTAAAAGGATTAGCCAGTACACTATCTTGGCTGATGGTAAGTCGTTGGTCAATGGGAGCTTACGGTGCCCTGGTAAATGTGAATAGTATGGTACCAGAACAGTCTTCCCGGTTTGGATTAAAGCTTCCCCCTCCTCCCTTTGAAGCAACACCTGTTTATGATGCTACTTGGCAAAATTTGATTCTTAATTGGCTACTACTGTGCTTACACACAGGGGTTTATTTAATAATCGCTTTTAAATTACAGAAGCAGAAGGATATTTTTTAGGAGTCGGGAATCGGGAATCGGGAATCGGGAATCGGGAATCGGTAGGAGATGTAGGGTGGGCAGTGCTTACTTTTAGGATTGTCAGCTTTTCAATTGGTTTTATGCACTGCCCACCACAGAGATGTAGGGTGGGCAGTAGAAAGATGTAGGGTGGGCAGTGCTTACTTTAACGATTGTCAGCTTTTGAATTAGTCTGATGCACTGCCCACCAGAGGATTAATTTTATAGTTAATTTACTGTCGGTGGGCAGTGCTTAATTTTAGGATTATCAGCTTTTGAATTAGTCTGATGCACTGCCCACTCTACTGATATTGATTATTCGGGCTGCATGTCTCTCAAGATTGTGATCAATCAAGAAAATCATGCTTTCTGTGCGTGTCTTGCTTTCTGTTGCTGGAGTTTTGCCCACAACGCTTCTCGATCGGGTTTAGGGGGCATTGTTGCAATGCGAGCAAAGTGTTCTCGATTCCGCTGTTCCCAATACTGTCGGTTTTCCTGTTCCTCTTGCAAAATAGTTTGATACTCTGCTTCGACTTGGGTACGATTTTCTTCAATATATGATAGAGCAGCGCTTACTTGTTCTTTACTTAGGTTAAGAACATCCGCAATACACTTGGGTGGATACTGAGCCGTGACATAATCCATCACATCGTAGAGAGTGATACGTGTTCCGGCAATGGTTAATCCCCATTCTGTGCGGATTATTATAGCTGTCTTGCTATTAGAAACTGGAGCCATATATATCGCTTTCTTAATTGATATCTATATTTTAAGTGTTGGGCGGCTGTGGTTACCTTGGTGCTTTACGCCAACCATTTGCGATCGCTTCTGACTCCGTGCAAAACCACCTTTCTCCCTTGGATAGATCGATAACTGTCGATTCATAATCTTCCATGGCTGGAAGATGATACAACTTTTTGCCTGTTGTGACAGAAATATTGCCTTTTATCATACATCCTGGCTTCGTACTTGATGTGATTGATGAGGGAGAACGACTACGACTGAACTGGATTGTAAACAATGCCATAGCAGCTAGAATTACGACACCAAGAACGGTTTCGAGTAAATTTCTTTTCCTCGGTTTTCTTTTAGTTGGGAAAGGTCGAGGTGCAACACCTTGAATGGATGCTCTGGCAGCGCGTATTTTGCCATCGAGTTCAGTAACTTGCTCGTATAAAATCCTATCTCCAACCTTTGGGCGACGACTTGCTCCTTTCAAAGCACTGATATGTAAGAAAACGTCTTTACCACCATCATTCGGCTTGATGAAACCAAAGCCTCTATCGTCTTTCCAGGTTATCAGTTTTCCTTGATGTAGAACAGGTTTCATACAACAGTCTCATGAGCATGTTCATCATATTTTAGTTTTCCCAAATTCAATTCACTTGCCCGTTCCTTAGATTTCCGGGCGGGCAGGATGCCCGCTCTACTGATATTCATCCCGCCCCTCAGCAATGCAACATCTATTCCTAATGCTCCGAGGTCTAGTCAGCAAACCAGGACTTTAACCGAAAATAGGCTTTACGTATCACCCTCCAAGGATAGCGCAACCTTTCCAGATTCTTACGGTAGGTTAAAGTTTTAGGATGATTTGACCCTAACTTCAGTTCGGCAATCACCAATGCTTGGACATAGAGGGGTTTTGCCAGATCGTACCGCCCCTGAGAATGGTAGAGTGCTGCTAGGTTGTTGAGACTGGTGGCCACATCGGGATGCTCCTCACCCAGCCGCTGCTTCAACAGGTTCAATGCCTGTTGATAAAGGGGTTTTGCCTGATCGTAGCGCCCCTGATACGAGTAGACATTTGCCAGGTCGTTGAGACTGTTGGCTACATAGGGATGGTTCTCACCCAGGCGGCTTCTAGTTATCTCTAAACATTGCTGATACAAGGGTTCAGCCTGGTCATAGGTACCTTGACCGTAATAGAATCTTCCTAAGCCAACAAAGGGCCAGATTAAATCTTCATCCCTGAGCCAGTCAGTTAGAACTGTGGCAGCTTCGGCTAAATGAGGGATGGCGGGGGTAACTGCTGCAATCTGATCGCGAGTTGGTGTTTTGGGAATTTCTTCTGCCACAGCCGCCATTACCTGACAAAAGCTTCGCTTGTAGCTATCGGCCTCTGGTAATTGAGCCAGCTTGGTCTGGAAAAATTCTCGAATTAGTTGATGGAGCCGATAGGTTTGCTGTTCACTGAGTTGCAACAGATTACGATTGACCAGAAAGCGATTGGCCGTAGGCCACGCTACGCGAACGCGTAATTCTTCCAATTCTTCTTGTTCTTCTTCCCAGTCATCCTCATCTTCAGTTTCTCTAACACAAGACTCTACCAGTGACCAATCAAAAGGAGCTTGAGCAAACAGACTCAGACGACATCCTAACTGCTGGGCTTGTAGTGGCAAATCGTTCCAAGATAACTCAAATGCTGCTACTACACCCAACTGGTCTGTGATTTGCCCTTGTTTTTGATCAAGTAATGCCTGGGCTGCTAATTTTTGCTTCTTTAAACGTTCTTGAACTTTAGCGATAGTTAACCTCGGATGTAGATCTAAATATCCTCCTACTAACTGCAAACCCAAAGGTAGATAACCCAACCATTCACATAAGGCTTCTGCTTCGTTTAGTTCTTGCTCAATGCGCTCTTTGCCAACAAGCTGACGCAATAATTCTAAGGCTGAATCTCGGGATATTACATCCAGGTCAATTCGTCGGTAAGAATTCCCTGGACGCTGACGGCTGGTGATCAGTACTTTAAAGCGGGATTGGGCTGGAGGCAAATAGGGATGAATGGCTTGATAGTCTACTACATCATCCAGCACAATCAATACTGTTCCTTCTGGCCAATGCCCCCAGCAGTATCTTACCTGCTCGTTGAACTCTAGGTCATCTGGAATGGTTAATCCTAATTCCGTACGCCCAAAACTAATAAGTTGAGTTCCGAGATCTGCCCCCCGCACTGGCAGCCAGCACAAACCCCCAGGGTAGTTATGCTGATATCTCAGAGCATATTGTAGAGCTAATTCGGTTTTGCCCACACCACCCATTCCGGCAATGGCACAAATCACTAATTGATCGGTCTGTTGAAATTCCCGATGGAGCTGCTCAAGTTGAGGGTCCCTACCGACAAAGTTAGGAGTACCACGATTAGTAATGTTAGTGGGGGAATTTAATTTGTCCCATTTTTTTTTACCTCTATTCTATTAATGTTATCCAGCCAACCAGGAGTGTTGAGGCACTCCTTGATAAATCTCTTGACACCAAGATAGAGCAGACTGTTTTGAGACTCTGGTTTACATAGGTCAATGTGATTCTTTGGTATGGCAACCGGCTTCACTTTTTCAATGCCGGGGTTGGCACTATCTGGGTCTACCACCAAAATCCCTTTGACAGGCTGAGTTTCATAGTAGACCTTTGTGGCAATGCCTAAACTCCGGACATTTTCTCGATACCATTCATTTAATTCCCGTAACTGAGGGGAATGAGCTTTGAGTTCCTTTACACTTACGGTGGTTTGTGTCAGAACGCTAATATTATCAATTAAATTAGCGAGATGAGCCCCAGTGTGGGGAGTAGCCAGAAATACAATCCCTTTCGTCTGCTCAAGAATAGCTTGCTTTTGAAAGGTCAAGGCACTGTTGAGCATTTTTTTGACTAAAAGCCCGCCCATACTGTGAGCAATCAAGATTAATGGACGTTGGCCGAGCTCGTGGATATCTAACCAATCTAATAAATTACTAGCTTGATCGAAAAGGGGCATACTGCTGTGGTTTTTCCAGTTTGTGGCTTCAGCGCTATACCCAAAGGACCAGATGTTAACGCATAAATTATCTTTTCCTAACCAACCTAGCCAGTAGTCATCATTATCCCGTTTTCCCTGGGGATGCCACGTGCTTATCGCATCCCCTCCCAGCCCGTGAACAAACACCACATCGGCACTGGGCACTAAGTCCTGATGGCTTGAGATTTCGATTAAGCCCGTTGAATCACTCACCGATTACCCTCCAGTTATCTATATAGCTTTAACCATATGTAGATGCATGAAACCCAATCTCAATTTAGTCTAACAAAAAAAATCCAGGGAGTCGGAAATTTAGAATTTAGAATTTAGAATTTAAAATTACCTTTTTACAAAAAAAATACTTTATCCCATAAACGTACATATTATATCAATAAACCTCTTAAAAAAATATAAAATTCCTTGATAAAATAAAATATTATCGTTATGATTATAGTTGTAAACCTTAAAACGTTTTTTTTACTATGTCTGACAACTTCCGCCCTAACCCAGAAAACAATCCTGAGGATATCACTCCTAGTAATACTCCTCAGGAACGGTCTCCAAAAAAATACCCCATTAAGCACATTTTGAAGCGATGCAGCGCGGTCTTGGGGGTTTCCCCCATGAGCGACTGCATCAAGACAGGGCTCCCGCCGGGCAATAAACAACACCATCCATACCCTTTATGCACGGGGTTACGCCCAAGTTGACGAGTGGAGCCCCCTTCAGCCGACTGAGATTCCTGGCGAATTCATCACGGTAATGACAAAGTATTTAATGCTGGGTTAAGGGCTTAAATTTCAGGGGGCAAAGCCCCCTGGCAAAAGCATCAGATCTGTTCGTGTAGCATGTGTGGCACAGGCTTCTAGCCTGTGAGGTAGCGCATTAGCTTACGGTGTGATCGGATTATGTTTGATTAGGTTTACAAAGTTAAGACATAAGTAACAATTGCTAGCCGTGGAAGGTATTTCTGCGGCTACTTTTTTTGGGTTAGATTAATCCTTGGTGGGCAGTGCCGAGCCAGACGATGGTAAGCACATCAATCTGTCTGATGCACTGCCCACCCTACATCTATTGTGGTTAATCCTTGGTGGGCAGTGCCGAGCCAGCCGATGGTAAGCACATCAATCTGTCTGATGCACTGCCCACCCTACATCTACATCTCCCCATCTCCCCATCTCCCCACACTCCCCATCTCCCCATCTCCCTATTCCCTATTCCCTGTTCCCTGTTCCCTCTAATACCAATTCAAGTAATCACAATATCCAATTCCGACACCCCAAACACCCTGGCTTTAGCACACCGTTCAATATAAAGTTCAACCACCCGGTCTTGGTGATTACTCTGTAAAAGTTGCTCAAAAATCCGTTGCGCCTGAGCAAAGTCTTCTTCTACATAATAGGCAACTGCTTCCTCAAACCGAGGATTTGTGTCGGACTTGAAAGCAATCAAATGCTCGGGATTAGCATCATACACTTCAAAGATTTCCACTGGTTGACTTTTACCCTTGACCTTAACTCGCCCTAGACACCGATAATGATAACTTTCTCGATTATCCAGATCAGTCAAGGTTGGTTTACTAATCAAAATCTCTGCTCCATAAATCTTGGTTAAACTTTCCAAACGGGATGCCAAATTTACAGTATCAGCAATCACGGTTGTATCCATCCGTTGAGATTCCCCCACTGTTCCTAAAATTAAACTCCCCTTGTGCAAACCAATACCACTCGCAATCGGTTCATAACCACTATTGTTCCGATGGGAGTTATAACTATAAACTTGCTTTTGCATCTCAATGGCTGCCTTTAGGGCATGATCAGCCTTTTCGGGAAACAACGCCATCACGGCATCACCAATATATTTATCAATGAAGCCGTTATAATTACGAATCACTGGACTGACTCGACTTAAATAGTCATTGATAAAATTAAAATTGTCTTGCGGTGACATCTTCTCTGATAAACTAGTAAAGGAGCGAATATCAGAAAAAAGTACTGTCATCTCTTTTTGGACATTGTCTCCTAATTGGACATCAATAATACTGTCCCTTTCTAAAAATTGCAGAAACTCCCGAGGCACAAAGCGTCCATAAGCTACATTAATTTTGGCTAACTGAAGATGGGTCTTAATTCGTGCTAGCAATTCATTTTTGGATATGGGCTTAGTTAAATAATCATTCGCTCCTGCTGCAAATCCTGCTACCAAATCTGAGATCTGATTTTTAGCGGTTAACAAGACTACGGGGAGTTCATTCGGTAGATATTTCTCACGGATTTTTTTACAGAACTCATAGCCGGTCATTTTCGGCATCATAATATCCAGTAAAATCAAGTCTGGTTTGTATCCTTGGGTAATTTTTGTGAATGCATCTTCGCCATTAACTGCTTTAGTAATCTTATAGTTTTGCAGATAAAGATGGTTGACCAAAACCTGAAGATTTACTGGTTCATCATCTACAATCAAGATTTTCAATGCTTTCATAGTTGGTGGTGATAAGGTCTGATCAGACATCAGGTGATCAGACATCAGGTGATCAGACATCAGGTGATCAGACATCAGGTGCTCAGATATCAGGTGCTCAGAGTCACTTGCCATTGCCAAATAATTCTGAACCTTGGAAACTTCCTCTCGCTGTTTCCTCTCTACTTTACCTGTTGATATCGGTAGGGTGAAACTAAACCGTGAGCCAAGGTTTGGGGTAGACTCCACATCAATATCTCCGCCGTGGAGCTGCACCAGTTTTTTAGTAACGGCTAAACCTAACCCCACTCCTCCATATTTCCTATTAATGGAGCCATCTCCTTGTTCAAAAGCTTCAAAAATTCGGTCTAATTTATCAGGTGGGATACCAATCCCTGTATCAGAAACGGTAATTTTAATATAAGACGTTACCACCTCTGCTGATACTTTAATCATACCACGTTCAGTAAATTTAATGGCATTACCCACTAAATTATAGAGAATCTGTTGGAGTCGGTTTTCATCAGCATCCACAGGGGGAATAGATGAGGAAACTTGATTAATCAATTGTATATTTTTATTAGCCACAAGGGGACGAGATAGCAATAAAACAACTTCTGTTATTTCTCGCATCCCCACTGGCTTTATTTTAAGGTTAATTTGTTTATGCTTGAGGGCAGAAAAATCTAGTAAATCGTTAACAAGCTGAGTTAACCGTTTGCCACTAGATACAATCAGAGAAAGATTCGATGCTGTTGAATGGGATAACTCACCTGTTGCTCCATCAATCAAGGATTCAGCAATGCCAATAATACCATTCAGAGGCGTTTTAAGTTCATGAGATGTGTTGGCTAAGAATTCATTTTTGAGCTGATCCATTTCCTGAAGAGCAGCGTTCTTAGTTTCTAGCTTCTGGTTATATTCCTGTAGCAGTCGCCTGGTTTCAGCAAATCGTCGTTCTAAAATTAATCCTAAGGATAAGATAAACAGCAACATTCCCCAAGGATAGAATCGCTGATACCAATTTTCCAGTTCAAAGCGATAAACTAAAATATCATGCATTCCTCCTAAAACCAGGATAGATAATCCTGAAATAAATAGTTTCGCATAATAGTTTTTCTGAGTGATAGCTATAGGAATAGCATGGAGCAATAAAATTATTGTACTAGTCAGGATCAGGTAGTGATCAATATATATGTCATACAACCAGGAACTGTTGTAGATAACAATTAATCCTAAAGAAATTACGGAATAAATTAGGTGAATTTGCCATAACCGCTGGATAATGGAAAAATAGCCTGAGCCAAATATTTGTTCAAAACCAATAAGGGTGAGAATAGGCAGAAAACAAAAAGCCGTATATCGAGTATGCTCCCAATTCAGGGAATCCTTAAATAATAAGGGAATAATGGTTGATTGGCTAAGGTTGTAAACGCCACTAGCTATGGCTAATAATCCAAAGGCTAGAATTAATCCTTTATCTTGAGACCTGAATAAACAGGTTAAACTAAACCACAGCCCAATTAAAATAAAAATACATCCTAAAACGGTGCTGATTTCGTCTTTGAACAAACACCGAATTACGTTAAATTTAGAACCAATAACTATCCGGTCGAAAAATCCGATGTAAATAGACTGATCAGTCCCGACATAAACATTAATGAACAATGATTTGCCGGAAAAATTTGAATCAAGAGGAACAATTGGCCATTGATACCCGTCACCATTAGCTGGAGGCAATGAGTTGGGGGATAATCGGGTATAAATCAGTTGCTGATCTAAATAAGCTTCTAGTATATTCGGAACTGCTCCGAGATAAAGAGTGGGAGATTGCCATTTACCCTCTGGTAACCTAACCCCTAACCAAACATTGTTTTGCTGTTGATCTTGCTGTGACTTCCATAGTCTTTCTGGAAATGTAAATGGTTGCCAGCAAGGGTCGCTCTTGGCAATCTCGACCTTAGTACAAAGCTTGGCATTCCGGAGGTTATTGATAGAAACATCACCCCAGAGATAGTGCCATCCTTTGGTAATCTCCAATGGCGGCAAGGTTTTAGATGCCTGAGATTGTGCTTGACTAGGTGCGATGGTTAATAGACTAATCAGTACTGATATCAAAAAAGCGCCCAAACACAAGAGGATTTGGGCACGTTTCCAACTAAACATACGTTTCACTGGTATCTGCTGGAGGGGCTATGGGTGAGACCCCCCTCTACTAGTTTAAGTTGGATCAAGGAGCTTGGAAACTGTTTGTTAAACTTTGCTTAAATCAGCCCCTTAGGGTGGATTAGGCGGTGAGTACTTTAGCGGTGCGACCCCGGTCGGGTTTCCCGACAAGCATGAACGCGCACCAAGAGAAAAGCTCACCTTTTCACAGAGCTGTCCACCGTAACCCACCAATATTGAGCTACTTAAGCGGTCATTAGATTTACTTTGTAAACAGTCTCTGATTATTCAATGTTCAAATACATCTCGATAGTGCAACAAATCGAGAGATACCATAGTTGGTAACGCCTCAAAGCACTGTTGAGCTAGTTCCCAACGGTCTTCCCGTTCCAGCATATTGATCAGTTTTTGCCGCACATTTAACAAGTAGCGTACATCATTAGCAGCGTATTCCAACTGCTGATCGGAGAGATTAGCAACATTACCCCAGTCAGAACTCTGAGCACTTTTATCCAAATCTATCCGTTCTAGCTCTTTGACCAATTCTTTGAGACCATGGCTACTAGTATAGGTGCGGGCTAATTTACTAGCAATCTTGGTGCAGAATACAGGATTGACTTCAATACCGAGATTTTGCCTAAGCATAGCGACATCAAACCGAGCAAAGTGAAAGACTTTGAGCACATTAGTCGCTTCTAACAACTGTTTTAATCGGGGTGCTTCTGTTTGTCCTTTGTCAATGCGGACAAAGGTGACTCGTCCTCGTGGATCACACAGCTGTACAAGACATAAGCGATCGCGTTGGTAAATCAGTCCCATGGTTTCCGTATCCACGGCGAGGGAATCTGCGGTTAGATACTGTTGACATATAGATTCGGGTAAATCGCGATCGCAAACTTGAAAATCCTTCAATTCTTCGATTACAGTTGTGTTGGTCATTGTTTCAAAGGTTATGGGTTGTTGTTTCTAGAAGCTTGTTGGATGGGATAGTGTTTGATGCGATAGTTTTGATGGGATAATTTTTGATGGGATAGTATTGTTAGGGATAACTCCCAGAATTTGGTTTATTCGATGCTCCTATGGGGTACCGTTTCTGTTCCCATGATCAGAAAGTCTACGGCATAGTTATTCGTGAAGATGACAGTAACCACTGAGACTAACCACTACCGGTAGTGTTAGTTAGTAGTGTTAGTTAGTAGTGTTAGTTAGTAGTGTTAGTTATCCCTTTAAAGTGATGTTATAGCACCATAACTAGCAACTAAATCACAGTGGTTACTATAGTTAACGACCCTTGATAAAAACTTGGGTTAATTCCACAGTAAAGATCAGCATTCCCAAACTAATCTTGAGCAATGGTGTTGGCATGAGCAGGCTGGCTAAAATCTGGGCTCTAATTTATAGGAATTACTGTATCGTAGTTTACAATTTACCCTTGACATTCCACATGTCCTAATTATTTTTTATTTTTTTAATCTTTCGAGGTCTGAGCTGACATAAATTTAGCAACAGTTTGCACATCCTTATCACCCCGACCGGAACAGTTAATCACGAGCTGGGGATTACCACTGAGTTGGGGACACAGAGTTTCGAGATATGCGATCGCATGAGATGTTTCCAGTGCCGGTATAATTCCCTCCAGCTCAGACAACCGTTGAAACGCAGCCACCGCTTCTTGGTCTGTAACACTATAATACTCTGCCCGACTGCTATCCTTCAAATAGCTATGCTCAGGACCGACACCAGGATAGTCCAAGCCAGCACTAATAGAATGAGCTTCGAGCACCTGACCATCCTGGTCTTGCAGCAAATAACTCATTGCCCCGTGCAACACTCCTGGTCGTCCCTTAGTTAGGGTAGCCGCATGTTTAGCAGAATCCACACCAGCGCCTGCTGCTTCCACGCCAATCAACCGCACAGAGGGTTCATTAACAAACTCATGGAACAGGCCCATGGCATTGGAGCCACCGCCTACACAAGCTAACAAAATATCTGGCAAACCTCCCCACTTTTCTAAGCATTGAGCGCGAGTTTCTTGCCCAATCACAGCATGGAAATCCCGTACCATCCTTGGGTAAGGATGAGGACCTGCCACTGACCCGAGGATATAGTGAGTAGTTTCGACATTTGTCACCCAGTCTCGAATCGCTTCCGAGGTGGCATCCTTGAGAGTACCCGTCCCTGCCGATACTGGTTGCACCGTTGCTCCCAGTAGCCGCATCCGAAACACATTCAGGGATTGCCGTTCCATGTCCTCAACGCCCATATAAATGACGCATTCGAGACCAAATCGAGCACATACTGTTGCGGTAGCCACACCATGCTGACCCGCTCCCGTTTCAGCAATGATGCGCCGCTTACCCATGCGCTGGGCTAGCAATACCTGAGCGAGAGCGTTATTAATTTTGTGAGCACCGGTGTGATTTAAATCTTCCCGTTTTAAATAAATCCGTGGTCCACTACCATCAGATTTGGTATAGTAGTTACTCAGACGTTCAGCAAAATAGAGAGGACTAGGACGTCCTACATAGTCTCGCAGCAGTTGTTGTAGTTCCTGTTGGAAATCCGGGTCATTACGGTATTGTTCAAAAGACTGCTCTAGTTCACTTAGAGCAGGCATCAGGGTTTCTGGAACATACTTGCCACCAAATTTCCCAAAACGTCCCAAAGCGTCCGGTTGTTGGGTCTGGTGATCCCTATGGTCACCGATACTAAGGGGTAGGGGTGTTTTAGTCACAGCGGTGTTACACAATTTCTAGAACGAACATCTCGACTATTTATTATAAAACCCAAAATCCCTTACCACCAGTCCTTAAGCATTTTGTATCAACATTAACAATTATTTTTGAGTTAATGTAGAAAAGTAATCACCATAATGACCAAGTCGGTGCCTAAGTAGATTACCATGAATGAACCAACTGATCAACAAATTAACAATCACTCCAATTCTGTAGAGCCAGATGTTCAGCCAAAGGTCAGTGTCGAAGAATTCAGTATTAGTGGTAATGACCTGATTGACAAAGTTAAAGACCTAATTGATCAGGGTAATATTCGCCGAATTATCATCAAAAATGACCAGGAGCGGATTTTGTTGGAGATTCCGCTAACTTTTGGAGTATTAGGAGGAGTTACTGCTATTTTCTTGGCTCCTTGGTTACTCGCCCTGGGAGCGATCGGGGCATTGGCGGCTCGATTGAAAGTAGTGGTAGAACGAAAGGAATAGCAGTCTAGATACCGTAGATATCTACCCTAACGCCTAAACAGGTATGGGAGATCCTAGAGAAAGATTGCCTGCGATCGCTAAAAATATCTTAAGATATACTTAAGATATACCTTGAGTGATCAGCTTTTAGTGATCAGCAGTCAGCCAAAAGCCTAGAAGTCACTCTGGACAACTAAACTAATTATGCCAGTGCGACTTATATAATCATTGGTTTCTTGCTCTGTAGCTGGGCGGTTGCGAGTGGCACTGAGTTGCTGAACTGGTGGCTTGAACAAAGGAACCTGAACAAAGCAACCTGAGCAAAGCAACCTGAGCAAAGCAACCTGAGCAAAACTGCCTAATCCTAGCTTCAAGCCGACTCTGAAAACTATCAGTCAGTAAGTAATGATTCAATAATCTCCGGGACTGGATATAGTGAGTGGTCTCACTGAGTTTGACCGGGGGCTGGTAAAGGACAGCAATTGACATCATTCAAGCAAACTTTGCCCCACTTTAAGGCCCAACGAACCAAACCCACCCGGTTATCAGTGCAGGTTTTGGTCAGAATGTTACTGATATGATTATCAACAGTGCGCTTACTGATTGCCAGCTGGTGAGCAATCTCGAGATTGGTTAAACCAGCCGCTACATGTTCGATGATTTGCAATTCGCGGTAAGACAGAATTGCGGGAGTCTGGGATTTACCACTAGCCATAAGTAATTTTTCTCTAGTAGATATACCTATCTTATCTAATTTTACCGCCAACGGTGAACCGCTTCACGATATCTCCTATGGGTGAATTAACAGATTATCAGTAAACCGGACAAGGAGGAATTGCGGAAAGGTGAGTGGGAAGAGTGTGGGAAGTGTGGGAGGAGTATGGGAAGTGTGGGAAGTGTGGGAAGTGTGGGAAGTGTGGGGAGTTAGATGAGCAACTGGCGTCGGAACGTAAGCTTATGGGCGACGCGCACGCTACTTGAGGTGCTTATGGGCGACGCGCACGCTACACCGAACAACTTTCAGCCATTCCCGTAGCGTGGCCAACGGCCAAGGCTGACGGCTGACGGCTGACGGCTGAATGCTTACGTCGAAACTTCTGAAATTAACATCAATGGAGAGCAACTAATGGAAGGTCTTAGTGATTTTATCAACGAGAGAATGGAAGAGTGGAAAGTCCCAGGGCTGGCAGTCGCTATTGTTCACGATAGCGAGATCATCTTTTGTGAGGGCTTTGGTTTTAGGGATGTAGAAAAAGGCTTAAAAGTAACCTCTAAAACCCTCTTTGCCATTGGGTCTTGCACTAAAGCGTTTACCACAATGGCTATGGGCATCTTGGCTGAGCGAGGAAAATTAGATTGGGATAAACCGGTTAGACATTATCTGCCCACGTTTAAATTATACGATTCCTATGCTAGTGAACACATGACTCTCCGTGACCTAGTCACTCATCGTTCTGGCTTACCCCGTCACGATGCGATCTGGTATAACAGTTCTTTGACTCGTAAAGAAATAGTTGAGCGCTTACAGTATCTCGAACCTAATCATGAATTGCGGAGTGTCTATCAGTATCAAAATTTGATGTACATGACGGCTGGCTACTTAGTCGGTGAAATTTCTGAGAGCAGCTGGGAAGAATTTGTTCAGCAGGAAATTTTTAATCCCTTGTCGATGGGAGACAGCAATTTTTCCGTTGTAAAATCCCAGGATACTGAGAATTTTTCCCTTCCTTATCGAGAGAAAGATGACGTAGTTAAAGCCATCCCATTTCGCAATGTTGACACCAGTGGTCCTGCTGGCTCTATTAATTCCAATGTTACTGATATGGCGAAGTGGCTTCTACTCCATCAAAACCAGGGAAACTATGAAGATAAGCAGATTATCAACCCTGGTATTTTGACTCAGATGTATACGCCACAAATGGTGATGCCGTCATCCCTTAAATATCCGGAAATCTGGCATTCCTCTTATGGATTAGGATGGATGCTCACTGCCTACCGAGGTCATAATCACGTTCAGCATGGGGGTGGTATTGACGGATTTTCTGCCCTAACAACGTTGATGCCTCAAGATAAAATTGGTGTGGTAGTTCTCACCAATCTCGAAAGAACCCCATTGCCAAGTATTATCACTTATCACATTTGCGATCGCTTACTCGGTCTCGACGAAGTTCCTTGGAATGAAAGGATTAAGAGTAAGGTTGAGGAAGCTAAACAAGCGGCTGTTCAAGGCAAACAAAACACCCAAGCACAGCGTAAAACTGACACTCAACCCTCACATCCCCTAGAAGATTACACAGGAGATTTTGAGCATCCCGGATACGGAATAGTTTCAATTGCGATCAAAGATCAGCAGTTAACGGCAACTCATAATTCAATTGTTTATGAACTAAAGCACTACCACTATGATAGTTTTGAATTACTATCAGAAATGCTTGATGATTATTTTCAACTATTATCTTTCTTTAATGACCCCAAAGGAACTATTCAAAAACTATCCATACCTCTAGAGCCGACGGTGAAGGATATTGTATTTGAACGGATGCCTGACCAAAGCATTTTAACCACTAGTTTTATGGAAAAATTTGTGGGTGACTATGACTTTTATGGTCAATCCCTGACTATCTTGATCAAAGATAATAAACTAGTTGCCTTATTAGCTGGTCAGCCAGAGATAGAGTTAGTTCCTTACCAAGGAACCGAATTTAATCTTAAAGATTTATCAGGATTTAGTATTAACTTCACTATCGATAATGGTGGGGTTGTAACTCAAGCAGTGATTACTCAACCCAATGGCGTATTCACGGCTAATAAAAAAGTGTCTACTTAAGCTATAAAAAAGGGAGTAGGGAGTAGGGAGTAGGGAGAAGAAAATTGACTGTACCTCAATACTATGTAAAATGTTGAATTCAAACCTTCCATCTACTCAACCCCTATCCAAGGTAATTGCTAATCACATTGCTACAGCACCCAACCAGCGAATTACCTTTGCCCAGTACATGGACTTAGCACTATACCATCCACAGCTAGGTTACTACGCCAGTGGTGCAGTTAACATTGGTTCATCAGGAGACTTTTTCACCTCACCCCACCTAGGAAAAGACTTCGGGGAATTACTTGCTGAACAGTTTGCCCAAATGTGGGATATCCTCGGACAACCTAATCCCTTTACCTTGATGGAAATGGGAGCAGGACAGGGACTCCTAGCAGCAGATGTTCTAGTTTACTTGCACCAGCACTACCCAGATTGCTATGGTGCCGTAAATTACATCATTGTGGAAAAGGCAACAGCAATGATTGCTCAACAGAAGCAGCTGTTGTTGAAACTAAACCTACCTAAACTCGACAATCACCAACACTCGTTACCTGTGCGGTGGTGTTCTTGGGAAGAAATACAAGACAATTCCGTGACTGGTTGCTGTTTTTCTAACGAATTGGTTGATGCGTTACCGGTACATCAAGTTGTGCTGCAAGCAGGAGATCTCAAAGAAATCTATATCGCAACTGTTGATCAGGATGGCGATGACATTAAGTTTGTAGAAGTTTTAGATACCCCTTCTACACCGCAACTGAGAGAGTATTTTGATTTGGTAGGTATTGATTTGTTCTCTGGTTCCTATCCAGAGGGTTATCGCTCTGAGGTGAATCTAGCAGCACTGGATTGGAAAAAAACGGTTGCGAAACGGTTAAACCAGGGATTTGTCCTAACTATTGATTATGGCTATCCAGCCCAAAAGTATTATTTGCCAGCCCGTGATCAGGGAACACTACAGTGTTATTATCGCCACCGGCACCACAATAACCCCTATAGTTATATCGGCCAACAAGACATTACTGCTCATGTGGATTTTACTGCCCTAGAGCGACAAGGAGAGTTATGTGGTTTGGGTAAGGTAGGTTTCACCAAGCAAGGTTTGTTTCTAATGGCATTGGGATTAGGCGATCGCATAGCTGCCCTTTCTGATCCGACAGAAGGGGGAAATGGGATTGGCCGTAGGTCACGCTACGCGAACGCAACAGCACAGGATGTTATCAGGATTATGCAGCGTCGCCAACGGTTACACCAGTTGATCGATCCCACCGGATTGGGTGGCTTTGGGGTTTTAATTCAAAGTAAGGGATTAACGCCATCAGCAGAACGGATGGCTCTTAAAGGGTTGACCGTACCACCGATCAGCTCATAGGGCTGCGCCCAGGGAAATAGAAAAGAGAGGGGAGTGTGGGGAGATGGGGAGATAGGGAGATGGGGAGATGGGGAGATAGGGAGATGGGGAGATAGGGAGATAGGGAGATGGGGAGATGGGGAGATTTTTATTAAAGGTAATTATCCGGACATTATATCTAGCGGTTCTCATAGTAATTTTCTGATAATAATAAGATAAACAAGATTTTTTCCCAATTCCCGATTCCCTACTCCCGATTCCCTACTCCCGATTCCCTACTCCCGATTCCCTACTCCCGATTCCCTACTCCCGATTCCCTACTCCCGATTCCCTACTCCCGATTCCCTACTCCCGATTCCCTACTCCCGATTCCCTACTCCCGATTCCCTACTCCCGATTCCCGATTCCCGATTCCCGATTCCCGATTCCCGATTCCCAATTCCCAATTCCCGATTCCCAATTCCCAATTCCCGATTCCCTAAAATCCCAAATCCTATCTATCACAAAAAATTCACACTTATTTTAGATAGTGTATTTGTTGAATCTTGGCTAGAGGCGATTCATGCACCAATCGCCTCGTTCCTTATATTTAGGCTAGTTTTCAGTAAACTAATCCCACCGAGTAATCAGATTAGAAAATTTTTTCTGGATGAATAAACTGGTAACCTGCATCAATTATCTTTTTATTTGACACTCGGGCATTGTAAGGTCGGGCTTTAGTAACGGAGGAATCCCAGGATACAGAGGGTAAGTTGTGCTGTTTAAATACTTTTTCAAGCAAGTCTTGATAAGTCAGTATTTGGTCATCTACTAGATTATAAATCCCTTGCAGTTGGTGAGAACGGACAAATTCTATCGCACCAACTATGTCATCTAGATGAATCCAATTGGTGACTTCTTGACCCGAACCCTCACGAGTAGTACCTGCGAATCGACCAAATATTTTGAGTAGTTCCCGCTTCGGACCATAAATTCCTCCCAGACGCAGGATACAAACCTTCAGATTAGGATTGGATGCTGATAGTAATACCTGCTCGGTTTCCGCCAGAATTTCATAATTGGGACTAGGGGGAGCAATCGGTGATGTTTCGTCTACCCAGCCTCCCTGTCGATCACCGTAGACAGCATAGCTTCCCGTGTAAATTAGCTGTCGTACCGTAGGAGCGGTTTTGAGCACAGAAACTAAGGTTTGGGCTGTGTCTAAGTAGGTTTCTTGATAGACCTTACCATTGGCAGCACCCACAGACAGAAGAATAATCTCCTGGTTTTTCACTACCGATTCTAAACCAATCGGGTCGTTTCCTTTAACCACAACCACTCGGTCAGCAATTGTTTTTAGTTCTGGGACGCGCTCAGGGGTAGTAGTGGTTACTGTAGTGGATAACCCTAACTCTTGATGCCAAAGGTGAGCAACGGCACTACCCACGTATCCACAACCAATGATTGCTACATTCATAGTTAGTATGTTTGAAAATTCGATTATTTTGACACTCTCCGCTCGCTTTGTGACGGGGATTCCTAGATCTACGACCGGCCTTAAACCTTCGTGTCCAAGTCTCTAACTCTGTCAGAAGTTTGGCAATATCTAAACCGAAATCCCGTCAAGACTAAGATTTTAGTTCAGTTCACGAAAGACCCAGCGGGCTAGTCTCCTTAGGCGTTTAGTTACTTTTTGAGAAGTGCCTTATGAAGTCCGTTGCTTCCCTGTTTCACCTGGTTCCGGCGTGCCGGAGACGAAACCTTAGAAGAGTGGAGCCTTAATCAAAAAGGTTAAAACTTTTTAATCATAGCCGACTAACTATAAAGGCTCCACTCTTCTTACGGTAACTTCTAACCCCGCCGTACCGTTTAGTTTCAAGTTGTGTCTTGCTGGGTTCACACACCAATTGTTAGTTGATGGTTGGGTTTTTAAGGAGGACTTTCCCTACCCTCCGAGCATTACTACTTTAAGGTCGAGCAGTGGCGGGTCTCTCTCCCGTTTGCGCCTCGGTTTTTCAGCCTGTACCCATATCTCACTTATACCCTAGCGCTAATGTATTGTCAACTTTTTGCCAATATTCGGTCTAGGCGACTAAAGTCTCAGCGAGCCTACATCCCGGAGACGAAACCTGTTTATTAGGGCAGCCTTAATCATAAAGTTTTAAACCTTTTATGCATAGCCGACCAACCATAAAGGCTGGCCTATTCTTGCGGTAACTTCTAACCCGGTTTAGAGGCTGTTTGAAAAGTATGAGAGAGAGTAAAAAAGCTCACACGGGGTAAAGTGTGATTAAGGAAAAATACACACAAGGCCGTGAGAGCAATGAGTAAAGTATATACGAGTAATCTGACTTATGATCCGTTTCAATTGATTAAGCCACTGCTGCCTCCAGCTTTGAAAGGGGGTCGTCGAAGCCGTGTCTGCATGTTCTCAGTCATCAACGCCATTTTCTACGTGGTCTAAGTGTGTAAATGGCGAGATCTGCCGGATGATTTTCCGGCCTGGCAGACAGTCTACACCTCCGCACCGTAACTGGCGCTTGGATGGAACTTGGGATGTGATTCATCAACGTTTACGAAGTTTGAACCGAGTCATGTCATGTCGAGTTGAAAGTCCGAGGGAGGTGCGCCATGGATAGTCAGAGTGTTCCCACTAGCACTCCGGGTGAATAAAGCTGTGGGTTACGACACATACATTGCAACCAAGGGACGAAAACGCAACACGGTAGTGGATACCTTGGGGCTAGTAATGTGCGTTAAGGTCACAGCAGCCAATGTTCCGGAAAGGGAAGCAGGCAAGCAAGTCAATGGCCGAAAACAGCATTTGGGAGAGCAGGTTCGTCGCCTCTATCTGGTAGTGGTGTCCGGAGGATATAGCGGTGAGCCTTTTCTACGGTAAGTCTAGGATACCAACGGAATGATTGTGCAACTCGTGCTGCGTCCCGAAGAATCCTTTGGTTTCATTCTCCTCAAAAAGCTAGTGGTGTTCGAGCGCACCTAGGGAAAGTGGAATTGGTATCGACGCGCTATCTCAAGATTATGAGTATTTGCCTCAAAACTCCGAGACCATGATTTACATCGCCATGATTCGTCTCATGGTTCGGCGCTTAGCATAATTTGCTACACCCCTACCCCTTTTCAAACAGCCTCTTAAAAACGCGGGGTTTTGGCTTGTGGGAATTCCCATAAAAAATCTTACCTTCGCGTAAGCTTTACCCCTTGGGTCTTTCCTTGAAAACTCTGCCTTTTTAAAACGGGGGTGAAACCTGAGCGTGTAGGGTGATTTTAACCGCCATGGATAGTTTTCTTGACATCTGGGTCTAATTGCGTTAAAATAATCTAGGATTAACAGAAAGTTTTAACAAGAGTAGGAACGCAAAATTTAGCAAGTAACAAAAGTTAAAAAAAAATAAGTTAATCAACTAATAAAGTAATAAACCAACAAGTTTAACCTATTGGTTAAACCAATAATTTAAAAATAAATTAAAAAAACAATAAGTTATTGCCCAAATCCTTCGTCCGTAGAGTAAAGTAAAAAGTATCGCCAGAGATAGGGTACTGCGTAATCCTTGCCTAACAATTTGGTCACCTAGGTCGGCTTAGAAGCAAAAAACTAGTTAGCTATCAACAGCCGTTTTGATAAACAAGTTACAGCAGGGAATGCGGAAAACTGGGTCAATAAGACCTAAAACCCTTCGGGAGATTTGCCCTCTAGCTTGGTTGGTATAAACCTTTCAGGTTATGGCGAGTATATCAACCGATAATCCCCCGTGCGAGCAATCCCTAGCACGGGGGAATGTCAAGATAGAAAAGTTTAGCTATCAGCAAGCCCCAGGTCTATATGGCTCGCTACACTCGTTCCATTAAAATCACTATTCCCCTTGATCGTCTTCTGCCGTTACTCATTGAGGTTCTAAAATCCTGCGATTTTGAAATTCTCTACGAGAGTGATGACTATATAATGGCAAGAGAGAGTCCGGGTAATATATCCTTTACCAAGCTGGTTACAGTGGACGTATTGATTGACAAATCGAAAGCCACTGCTCAACAAGTGCCCATCAATTTTGTCGTCAAAAATGAAGAGTTACCTCTACAGGTTAATAACCATTGTCGGCAAATGTTTGAGCTACTTCAGGAGGCAGTTAATAACAATCCCGATTGGCAAGTTGCGGAGGAGCTAGCTACTTAAAAAGTAAGTAATCAGCAATCAGCGTTTGAATAGCTTTTGAAGAAAAGAGGTAAGGATTCGAATAATGCTGAGTTACCTCACAGCGCTTGTGGCCTGTGCCACCTCGAACGAGGTTTATTTTCAGCTGACGGCTGACAGCTGACGGCTGACCGCTAACGGCTGACCGCTGACTGCTGACTGCTGACTGCTAACAACCTAGCTAGTTAACAATAGTTTTAAAAACATCTTCTCCATTGTAGCTCGCTACCAGCTGCATTTTTAAAGGACCAGCTGTGTAGGCAGTTTCTTGGGCAATAGCCTTGACATTAAGGGGTTGGCCATACTTCTCCAGCTGCTCAATAAAGTTGATGAGGGTGGTCAGCCGACCATCTCCAACTTGAATATCACCCAAAATCCCAGCGCGACGGGCACGGAACTCAGAGGCTGCCAATAACTGATCGAGGCGCTTGCGGATTTGTTCATTGGTCATAGTTGAGGGATTAGTGGAGATGGTAGCAAGGATATCACCCCCCTTAAAGACAACCTCATTGAGGGCTGCATCTGCAAATACTTGTATTGGTTTTTCCCCCTCAACGTAGTTACCTGCTGAAAGAATTCGCACCACGTAGTCTCTACCATCTTGAATCTGCTGGACTAACTGATCCACTTGTGCTTGAGTAATTTGCACCAGTGGCTCTTGGGAATTACTGCTACTAGCACGGGTAATGTCTACGGCTGTCTTATTGGCTTGGCTCAACAGTTGATCAACGGCTTGATTTACCGCTGTTGGATCGACAATTCGTACTACTCCGGAAGTGAGTACCTGACCACGAATTAAAGCAACATTTCCCTGACGCAGTACTTGATAATTCTGATAGTACTGTTCTAGAATTTCTAGTTCCCGTTTTAAAAAAGCAAGTTGTTTTTCTTGTGATTCAAGTTGTTTATTACGTTCAGCAAGTTGACGCTCCTTTTGTTTAAGTTGTTGTTCAAGTTCTTTAAGTTCTTGTTCGAGTTGTTTTAGGAACGTTTCACGCTGAGCAATGACTTTATCCCGTTCCGCAATTTTGCGGTCAAATTGTTTTATAGCTTGGTCTTTCTCAGCCAGCTCTTGCTCCCGCTGTTGGATCGTTTGGTCTTGTTTGAGGATAGCTTGGTCTCGCTCTTGGATAGCTTGGTCTCGCTCCAGCATTTCCTGATCCCGTTTCTTCACCAATTCTTTTAATTGAGTGATTTGGCTCTGGAGTTGGGTAATTTGTTCATTGAGTTGATTCCGCTGTTGGATTAGCAGCTGACGTTCCCCTAGGAGTGACTTAATTTCAGTACGCAGCACCCCAAGCTGAGCAGAGACATCTTTCAGTTGATTTTGAGCCTGTTGGAAATTTCGATTGGTTTCATCCAAACGCTTCTGAACCTCTATTTGCTCTGCTCTGGCGTCCTCTAACTGCTGCTCTACTCGATTTTTCTCATCCTCTAATTGGCTGACCTCCCGGCGAGCACTTCTAAGTTTTTTGAGGATATTATCAAGTTCAAAAATGCCATCCCGTAGAGACTCGCTGGTGGCAAACAAAATCCCCAAGGTCGAGGCGGAAATTAAGCCACCGGTGATAATTGTTACTACCGTGGCAGTAGTACGGGGACGTAGATTAAATAAACTCAACCGTGCTTTTCCTACTCGTGTACCCATGCGATCGCCTAAGGTAGCGAGTAACCCCCCCAACACCAAAATTGAGGCAATCAGGATATAAGCGCTGGTCATCTAAAGCCTCACGGGAGAGTGCAAACTACTATTATTTATATGGTCATTTCTGTGGTTGAGGAAACGCGAGTAGGCGATTTTAACCGCTGTCAAAGTACTACAATAATAGTTATACAAAAAAAACTTTAAGGTTGGCTGGGACTCCCAGTGGTGGGAAATTCCACTCAAAAGACAATCAATCGAAATTATTGATTGGCTACAGGCACGTAGTCTAGTTTTAGCCCCTGCCAGCAAAGGCTTTAAGGCTAGTGAATCAAACCACATACTTACAAACCACATACTTACAAACCACATACTTACAAACCACATACTTAAAGGTAACCTCAACCCCCACCACCATGAGAGAGTAGCGGTAATTGGCACTGCCTGATGGACTGCAAGCCTTTTGGTGTTACGGAAGGTTAGGTTGATGTGGTTGTTTCGAGCAATGGCTAACATTTGTTAGTTAACTCCTCCGAAGAATCTGCGCCTATGGAAGAGGGCAGAGTTTCAATACTGCATTGTTGTCTATCCAGATACAGCCTATCTCATAGCTGTACATAATTATGTTTGTTTATGGTAAACGGAAACGATTTATCGACTTCCAGCACCAGCAGTAGGGCGTGGGGATTAACCCATAGACTAACAAATTATTCCTAGTTTGTACAAAGCGTGCTCCAAACAATAGACCTGGTAGTTTTGATTTATCAAACTAACCTTGAAATCCCTAAAATCTTTATATAATTTGTAGCAAAGATTTTTGTTTAAAATTTTTGTTTAAAGAATTTTTCCTTGGGCTGTAACGCTTATATGCTACACTCTAAAAGTCTTTGCATCAATGAAGTATACCACGCCTCACACCCTACCCGAGATAACCACACGATACCGGATACAGACCGATGATTACTCCAGATGAATGCCATACAGACGGGTAGGTGTCCCATCTGGGCATCTAGATTCCATTTGATTTTACTATAGGCTATCCACTCTCCCCTGACTCTCCAACCGATGCGTTCACCTAGCCTAACGCAGTCTCCTCCGGCCTCTTGATAAATGGACTGCTGAACACTAAGCCCAAAGTGTCCTTGGCTGTATCTTACCCAAAGCTGGTCAATGGTCAGCAGGTCAGCACAGGGAAATGTTTTGAGAGACTCTACATCTAGCCATTTTTCAGCTTCTCGACCTGCTGCTTCCAATAGTACCCTGGCTGTCTCTAGGTCGGCTTCTTTCCACTTGCCTGCTGCTAGTACATCTCGCAGTTTAGTGTAGTCTAATCCTTTTTCAGAATGCAGTTTGAGTTCAGGTTCATAGTGATGTCGTGTCATAGGTTTGCGCCATGATGATGGGAGTTGATCAGCAAAGATATAGTAAAGATCTAGTTTTGGCTTTTCTGTCAGGTGTGGGGTACACCCATCAACCATAGCATTGCCCCAAGAGTCAACTACCAGACACTGACGGCAAAGTCATACAGCAATAATCCATAAATTCTAGGTATTAGGCATTTGGTATTAGGTATGAGGGACAACAGGGGTACTTGACAACTTTCGTGCTAACCGAGAGGATCGCCAAGTTACAACAGAACCCTGAACCCTAGAGCCTAAACCCTAAATTATATTCGCGAAGCGTGACCGCAGGTCAAACAGGTATCTAAGAGAGAAAATATGTAACAAAATGCGTTGGTGTAGCGTGACCAAAGGTCAATCGCGTAGCGGCGACCTAGGAGCATCGCTTAGCGTGGCCTACGGCCAATCGCATCTTTACAGATGTTCCTTGTCGTGCTTCAATGTATAGCCTGTGGTTAAGGAGTTTAACAGGAAACCCGCCAGAAAAGGCTTAGGGGTAAGACCCCTCATTCAAATTCACTACCAGTATCCGAAAATTACTGGTAGTCTAATTTAATGAACATCAGACCTGCTCCCGTTTAGTTGCTCCATTTCTGTTGACGGTTGACACACAATAATCAACTGTAAAGTGTCAACATAAGGTGTCAACACAAGGTGTCAACATAAGGTGTCAACATAAGGTGTCAACAAAACCAAGTTTCACCGAATCGTGCAGGTAAAATGTGGCTCAAAGGGTTTTTAATGCAAATTCTTACGTTGGAGTGGCAACAAAAACACGAAAAACATCACTAAGGGTGATTAAACATGCACAAAGCTATCAAGACCAAACTAAAACTGAATAATCAGCAAAAAACTTTGATGGCTAAACACGCTGGCTATTCTCGGTGGGTTTATAACTGGGGACTGGCTTTATGGCAGCAAGCTTACTCAGAAGGTCTAAAACCATCAGCAAGTAAGCTGAGGAAGCTTTTTACCAACCATGTCAAACCCCAGTACCCTTGGATGAATGAACTATCCTCTAAAGTCTATCAATATGCTTTTATTGCCCTAGGCGTTGCCTATAAACGTTTCTTCAAGGGGCTAGGAGGATATCCAAAATTCAAAAAGAAAGGGAGAAATGACAGTTTTACGATTGACAACTCTGGTAAGTCGATTAATTTATCAGGCATAAGACATAAGTTACCCAAGTTAGGTTGGGTGAGAACTTATGAGCCATTACCAGAGATAACGACCAAGAAAATAACTATTTCTAGGCAAGCTGACGGTTGGTATGTGAGTTGTCATTATGAACACGAACCATTAGCGACCCCCAAATTAAAAGATGTGGTAGGGGTAGATTTAGGAATCAAGGAATTAGCTGTACTCAGTACTGGCATTGTGTTCCCAGGTTCTAAGCCCTATGGTCAAGCCCAGAAGCAACTAGTCAGATGCCAGCGTGACCTATCGAGAAAAATTAAAGGTTCAAACAATTGGTACAAGGCAGTCAATCGACTAGGTAAGAAACATCAAAAAGTAGCTAATATCCGCAAAAATACATTAAACCAACTCACTACTTATTTAGCTAAGAACCACGGCACGGTAGTGATTGAAGACTTAAATGTATCTGGAATGATGGCTAATCATAGGCTAGCTGCCTCTATGGCTGACCAAGGGTTTTACGAGTTCAAGAGACAGCTTGAATACAAATGTCAATGGTATGGCTCACAGTTAGTCATGGTTGACAGATTTTACCCATCATCTCAACTGTGTTCAAGCTGTGGGCATCGTCAAAAGATGCCACTGAAAATCAGGACTTATAACTGTCCTGAGTGCGGGTTAAGTCTCGACAGAGATTTAAACGCAGCAATTAATTTGAGAAACGCCGTAGGCTCTACGGTGTCTGCCTGTGGACGGAGTGCTGCCGACAGTTCCGGAAGAAGCAGGAAGTAAACAGCTTTAACGAGCTAAGCGCGAGTTTTGTATAAGTTTTATGGAGCAGCAAACCTAAAATTATGGCACCTGTATGGCCCCTACAGACGGTCGTGTTTCAAATTCTCTTCCTGCTGGTGGTAATTGCGGTGGAAGGGGTAGTCTTACAACGAGGGCTAAAACTCAACCGCAAAACCAGCATGCAGCAAGCAGCATCGATTAATCTACTTTCCACCATTGTAGGTTGGTGGTGTTTTTTTGCCCTTCACGACCAACTCCCTGCGGCATTTCAAGGCCAGATGATTAGTTATATCTTTTTCGATCACTTTTCAGAGGATAAGCCAGACAATTTTTATGCTCTTATCGCTATCAGTGTGATCGCAATTTTCTTTATTTCCTTTATTATTAAGCTGGCAGGGCTGAGGTTACTCAAAATCTTTTTAGAACTAGCTGAAGATCAGGCAACTGGTTCCAAATCGGCTTCTGATGAGGAAAAATCATTATCCTTTAGGCGCTCTGGTCAGAGAGGATCGGGTGGGGAAAATCGAGCTATGGTCGTCCTCATTGCTAATTCCTGTAGCTATAGCGCTATCTTACTGCTTTTGTTTCTGCGTTTCCTTTATGTCAACCCCATTAGTGGATAACTAGCGTCGTGAAATTTTTCACATCCTTCTTCGAATTTGTCATTGGCTTAGCAGTGGTAGACTGGGTGGTAAAGGTACTGAAACCTCCCAAGGCATTTTCCTGGCAGGCTATAATGTGGCTAACTGTGTTTTCCTATGTAATGGCAGGGTTAGCCACTGGATTTGTACAACGGCTGATAGCAAGCTGTGGTGGTATTTTCTTTATTTTATTTGTCTACTGGGTAACAGCAGCGGCGGCTAAGCTAAGAATTGCCAAGAAGAGCTTGCCCCTAGGTGCCTGGATTACTGGCGCATTAACTAGTATTTATCTATTCGGAATCAGTTGGAACGTTGGAGAATACCAGCTCAGAATTGATGGTATCAGTACCTATTTATTAGGCATCGACTCAGGGGAATTATCATCCTTGACGTTCATTAGTTTGCCATTGATATCAGCAATAATTGCGGCTTTACCCTATATTTTAGCAGTAGAATTTAAGGTAAAAAAACCGTCCCCAGCAGAACGTCAATATCTAGTTATATTATTCGGTAGCCAACTCCTGATTAGCTGCTGGATACAGTTTTATTTTGTGATTCAAAATTGGCTAGTGCAATATCCTAGCTTACTGAGTGATGATTTTATCCATAGTTCCTTTGTGTGGAAATTGCCCTCTGCCCAAGTCACTGTCCTATCTAGAGGTGTATCGATCTTAGAGGGGATGGAAGTTCAATTGAAAGAAGAGTTGAATGAAAAATCTTGGTCAGAGGTTGAGAAATCCCTGCTTAAAGTAAATCACAAAAAATTGCTGAAGGGGATTGAATATCAAGCTAAGCAAAACTCACCGGTTGCTGAAGATCCTCTATGGAAAGTGACCTATAAATTTTCATCCAGGGAGTCTGGGTCTGACTATAACTTAGACTTGCAGGCCAATTGGAACGGCCCCCGTTCAAATCCTGACACCAAACCTGACTCTTATTCCTTCACCAAGTCTTGTCGCATTAAGCAGGTGGATGGGCTATCCGGGTTAGGTTCTCAACCAATTGGTAATGTGCAATGCCAACCCTCTAGGGCAGGGGAAATTGAGGTGTTTGCTGACCAAGGAAAACGGTAAAAAAGAAAATGAAAAAGACTTGCTTGCATCCAGGAAACTAGAAAATAGCAAGTAGTAAATAGCCAATAAAAAACAGCAAATACTAAATAAAAAATAGCCAATAAAAACTAATAAATACCAATTAACAAATACCAAATGACCAATGACCAATGAGGAACAAGAAATTCCCATTCGTGCTATCAGGAAACTGGGGAAGTTTAGCAGGAGGATACTATCAGCCCTCCCGTAATATCAAAGTAGCTGAATCGGGAGGAGCTTACCAATTACCCATCTCCTTTGAGACTAACTTACCCAAGGGATGTCCTAGGATACCAGCGGATATTCAGTTGCGGCAGTATCAGCGGCAAGCGGTGGCCAATTGGTTTGCTCATCGGGGACGAGGAACCCTGAAAATGGCAACGGGTAGTGGTAAAACGATTACTGCTTTAGCGATCGCAACGGAACTGTATCAAAAAATCGGCTTACAGGTGTTGCTGGTGGTTTGCCCTTACCGCCACTTGGTCACCCAGTGGGCAAGAGAATGCGAACACTTTAATCTAGAACCGATCTTAGCCTTCGAGAGTGTCTACAGCTGGCAAAGTAAACTGTCTGCCCAGCTATACAACCTCCAGGTTGGGAAACAATCCTTTATTACCTTAATAACTACCAATTCTACCCTGATTAAGGATGGTTTCCAGTCTCAGCTGAAGTATTTTCCTGATAAAACCCTGATAGTGGGAGATGAAGCCCATAATTTGGGGACTACCCGCATCGAAAAGAGTTTACCCCGTAACATTGGACTGCGCCTTGCTCTGTCAGCTACACCGGAACGGTATTTTGATGAAGCTGGCACAGAAGCCTTGTTTGACTATTTTGGTTCAGTATTACAACCAGAACTGACCTTAGCCGATGCGATTCGCCAAGGAGCGCTAGTGCGTTACCTCTACTATCCGGTGTTCGTAGAATTAACAGAGGCGGAAAATATTGCCTATGCTAAATTAACTCAACGGATTGGTTGGGCATTAGGGGAAGCAGACGATATAGAAAATGACACTACGTTAACATCGTTATTGATGCAACGAGCTCGCTTAGTTGGGGCCGCTGCAAACAAGTTAAGGGCGTTGCAGCGGTTAATGGTTAAGCGTCTGAACACCTACCATACCTTGTTTTATTGTGGGGATGGTTCGGTAGATGGGCAAGTGAGTAATGAAAGCAACCGTCAGTTAGCAGCAGTAACCCAGTTACTAGGTTCTCAACTGGGGTATCGGGTCAACACGTACACTGCTCAGACACCGTTGGCAGAACGGGAGGAATTACGTCGTCAATTTGAACGGGGGGAGTTGCAGGGGTTAGTAGCAATTCGATGTTTAGATGAAGGGGTGGATATTCCATCCATTGAAACTGCGGTAATTCTGGCAAGTAGTAGCAATCCCCGCCAATTTATTCAGCGGCGCGGGCGAGTGTTGCGACCGCACCCAGGTAAAGAACGGGCAACGTTATTTGACATGATTGTTTTGCCCCCAGATTTGGGACGGGAAACTTGGGAAGTGGAACGGAGTTTGTTGAAAAAGGAATTGAAGCGATTTGTGGAGTTTGCTGAGTTGGCCGATAATGCTGGGGAGGCCAGGGTAAAATTGCTGGAAATTCAGCAGCGCTATGGAGTATCAGATTGCTAATTCCCAAGAATGCGATTTTGCTAAGAGACCGGTTGTTCTTGCCTTCCACGATTTTTGATCAAAAAAACGGTGGCAGTGCCACCGATTACGATAATATAAATCTTACTCTTCTTCCGGTTCAAAATCTTCTTTGCCGACTCCACAAACCGGACATACCCAGTCATCTGGAATATCTTCAAAGGGTGTTCCCGGCGCAATGCCGCTATCTGGATCCCCTACCTCTGGGTCATATACATAGCCGCAAGCGGTACAGACATATTTCATAATCGATATTCTCCTCAATGAGTGTTCTTCTCTCATGAGTTTGATCATATCCTGTTCCGTTGTTTCCTTAGTGTTCTTTGTTATTGTTTTTTTATAAATTAATTCCATGACTCCCATGGAACTGAGCGACCAAGTAGTTCTTCCAATGCTGTAACTTCCTGTTTATAATACTTAGTAAGAGCATTTTTGATAGCTGGTGAAATTGACACCTTTTCCTGAGGCTGCACATTAAGGCGTAAATATATCGGATCCAGAGCTCGTCGAATTTTCCTCAAAACTTTGTGGATGGGTTTGTTTTGAGTATATTGACGCATCGACTTTAAAAACTGCTCATAATTCCGGTGAAACCACCAATTTTTTACTGCCTTGCTGGGATTATACACTTTAAATAGATAATCCCCATAGAAGGTTGGATCAATTTCTGCAAATCCACAGATTTTTTCAAGCACAGATTTGGGATTAGGGGATAGTTCTTCATAAAAATTAACATAAATTCTATCGGATCCGAATAACTCAAAGTAAGGCTTTAAGTAGACAGAATAACGCCCTTGCTCAAGGGAACGCATATAGGTATAGGTATTTTCGTGATCAAAATTATCATTAATTAATTGCTTGTCAACATAGTTATCAAAGCTGATATCTTGAGGAAGATACTCTTTTTGTTTAGCAAACTTATACCAAGAAATTAAGCGAGAAACCGGTTCCCGTAGGATAAAAATAAGTTTCACATTTGGTATAGATTCTTTGATTTTAAGGGGTGTCCCTGATGAGTAAAGATAGTCTGGTGTTGCCTCCATGCGAATTTTTTCGACATGGTAACACTGAGCAGAACAGAAAATATCATCATATTTTTCTAGACCATCTTCATATCGATAGTTAGAAGCTTCTGGATAATCTTGATCCAAAAAGAAGCGAATTTCTTTGAGGTTAGATGTACAAACTTCAGGATGATCAGCTAGATAATAAAATAATGATGTTGTTGCCGCTTTTGTTGTGCCTCCAATAATTAAGTAAGAGTGCTGTTTCACCCTTGAACTATTCATAGAGTTTATTACTCCTCATTAACTAGGATGGTTTTTGAGCACCGAAACACCCTTTTGATGGAGTAGATAGATGATGAGTATCACATAGATAATAGCCATAACAGGCCAACTCATAGCAATACCAATCAATCCCCAAACTTGCCAAAATAACCAACTCAGAGCAACCCCTACAAATGCCATGGTCACCATACTCCAGACAACCAAACCATAAGCTCTCTGAGCATACAAGCCAGCTTCAAGCACGGGGATTAGAGAAATAAATGCCAACGACAGCCCTAACCAAAAGAAGACTTGAGAGGTCTGATCAATAGAGGTAGCTTCAAAAGAACCGTGTCCGTATAGCAAACGAATGATTTCCCCATGGGATACCACAATGAAAAGTACTGCAGGTAAGCTTACTAATAGGGTTTTGGTCAGGTTTTTGCGCAAAGCCGATCCCAACCGGGATTTATGCCCAGCTAAGTCATGCTCTGTCATGGCAGGCAAGCTGGTTGTAGCAATACTGACACCAATAATCGTTTGAGCAGCGGAGACGATCCGAATCGCAAAGTAGAATGTGGACACCCCACCAACTGCTACTAAGGAAGGCAGCATCTGGCTCTTGACTAGATTAGATGCGAGCTTAATAACAAAACCGATAGTGGGTAAAGAACCTGCTTGCCACAGACGCAGGAGGTCATCTTTGCCAGCCCAGGCCAACCATTGATGCTGGTGTCCCGCTTTAAAAGCATCTAGAAATACCAGCACAAAGAATCCACCAAATCCCAAGGTATAAGCGTACGCTATCCACAGAGCAATACTAGACTGATGCCATGCCAACCCAATGGCAGCCACTACGAAACCTGGTGCGATCGCATTCCGCAGAGCTACCGCACTAAAGCGCCTTTGGCTGTTGAGGATTACACTAAAGACCGCAATCCCAGGAGCAAACAAAACCATTGGCGCACAGACCCGAAATAAAAACGTTGCTTGTGCTCTACCCTCTGGGGAAAATCCTGGGGCTAACCCAGTTATAATCAATGGCGCTAGAATTTCCAACAGAATAGTAAGACTAACACCGAGTACTAAAGCTAAGTTGACAATGCCACTGACCAAGCGATGATATTCCCTGAGACTCAGAGCATCTCGGCGCTCCATGAACATTGGAACCAAGCTTTGTCTGGTTCCCTCCCGGCTCACGGTATCAATTAGTCGCGGTAAGCTCAGGGCAACAATCAAGGCATCTGTGGTTTGACTAGTCCCCAGTTTCGCCGCCATCAAGATGTCTGCAACCCACGCCAGTAGCATACCGAAGAAGGTCAGAGACATCACTCGCAGCGTGGGAGATTTCCACCCTTTGATTATACGGTTGGATAGGTTCATTACTATTACTTACTGCCTAGACCTGATTAAGCTAGCAGAGTTGGAGTTTTTCCCAATTGGATTGTCCGTGCTAGTAGTTTCCAACAATTACGAAATTGTTGGTAGATCCAAATTGTTGGTGCTTTTGAATTTACTAGTTTAAGACTCGGGTTGAAGGACCGGAGTGGAATCTTTAGTGGAATCTTTGGGAGCGTCTGTTTTAGAACTGGGTTTTTCCCAGGCCAGGATAACCAGGCCAGTTGTCATTAAAAGGCAAAGGGCCACAGCTCCGAGGATCACCGTTTTTTTGGTATTACCAACAGGTTCTTTCGGTAAGTTCGGCTCTACTAACAATTGCAGGGTTGGATAAGCAGTAGCATGATCCGATTTATTCACGTTTAACTGAGCCGACTTGGCCGTAAATATAGCTTCAGAAATTTGCACTTCTCGCTCAAGCTCAGCCAGGGTTAACTGCTCCTGAATCAAGGTCTGAAGTCTAGACTCTAGCTGAGCAATTTGTTCTGCCAAGGTGTTAACTTGACCGGTTAGTCCCTGTTGTTGAGCTCTCTGGTTAATTAACACTTGTGCCAGATTTGCTCGACCTGTCTGGGCATCTAAGCCTAAATTGAGATTATCCAAACGTTGAAGATCCATCCGCTTGCCCAATAGCTGTTGGCTACGAGCAAGTAATGCCTCAAGCGCCGCTTGCTTCTTAGCTTTGAGATTAATCACCTGAGGGCTATTTGGTGTCCATTGAGTATTGAGTATCGTTAGGTTAGCGCTGATATCGCTATAGTTTTGCCAAAGCTTTTTAAAGACTTCATCATCCTGAAGCATCAGAGCATCGGCTGCTTGGTCAGTTGACAACCTTAGGTTAGCTTCTAGCTGCCTTAATCCAGAGGTAGCCGCTTGCTGCTGAGCCAATAAATTAGCACGCTCCACTCGCAAGCTCTCTACTTCTTCTGAAAGGTTCTTGATTTGTTCAGAAATTTTGAGCGGTGAATTCTTTTTGAATTGAGAAAGCTTTGTTTGGGCTTTTTTTAAGTTACTATTAGCAGAGTCTAACGCTAACAACGTCTTGTTATCCTGACGAGCTGATTCTTCTGCTCTTAAGTAATCAATCCGCTTGACTAAGGCTTGATAAAAAGCCCGAGTATTTCGCTGAGCTTCCAGTTTGCTTTTGCCATCCACTTCAAATTCTATGATAGTGGTACCTCTATCCAAAGAAACCCTTGGCTTGGCAAACTCTTCAAAATCTTTGACTGAGGTATTAACAGCAGCAGCAGCTTCAGTTAATACGACGTCACTCATGGCGATATACTGGTAGTTTTCTCGTGGATCTACCTTTAAAAGATATCCGTAAGGAGACTTCTCACCTGGATTGGAGGAAGCTTGACCGACTCCAGGGAGTTGAACAGATCCTTGAGAACCCACACCAGGTATAATTGCTGCTGCCTTACTGGTGTAAGTTGGAGGGATTTGCTCGAGCACAAAAAAAGCTAAACCCAAAATAGCAGCATTACTCAAAATCCCCAAACTTATGTAGGAAAACCATTTCAACCCATTGGGTCGAGAACGTTGGCGTGCTTTTGGTAAGGCTCGAATCGGAATTGAAGATTCTGTCATCGTCTGTGATCAGAATAGATGCAGTCCACAAATTTACATTCAGACTAAATTATGAATATTTTGTGATTGTAGTTCAGATCCCGTGCTTTTAAACAATTTTGACCAGTGGGATAAATCCTCTAGCTGCTATTATTATAGAACTAGATGACAGAATTAGATGACGCCCACAATAGTTTTTTTTTGCCCATTGAAATCACACCCCCATAATACTACAGATGCAGATGGGGTTAGCCAAGACCAACTAACAACGGCCTAGCCTAATGGATCTTAAAATTCACTTGATCAATCAGTTCTGATCCATGTTCAACCTACCCTACAAGGGAAGCCAAGGGTTAACAACCTTCAACCTTCAACCTTCAACCTTCAACCTTCAACCTTCAAACTTCAACCTTCAACCTTCAACCTTCAACCTTCCACCTTCAACCTTCAACCTTCAACCTTCAAACTTCAACCTTCAACCTTCAACCTTCAACCTTCAACCTTCAACCTTCAACCTTCAACCCTCAACCTTCAACCNCCATTTCAACCCATTGGGTCGAGAACGTTGGCGTGCTTTTGGTAAGGCTCGAATCGGAATTGAAGATTCTGTCATCGTCTGTGATCAGAATAGATGCAGTCCACAAATTTACATTCAGACTAAATTATGAATATTTTGTGATTGTAGTTCAGATCCCGTGCTTTTAAACAATTTTGACCAGTGGGATAAATCCTCTAGCTGCTATTATTATAGAACTAGATGACAGAATTAGATGACGCCCACAATAGTTTTTTTTTGCCCATTGAAATCACACCCCCATAATACTACAGATGCAGATGGGGTTAGCCAAGACCAACTAACAACGGCCTAGCCTAATGGATCTTAAAATTCACTTGATCAATCAGTTCTGATCCATGTTCAACCTACCCTACAAGGGAAGCCAAGGGTTAACAACCTTCAACCTTCAACCTTCAACCTTCAACCTTCAACCTTCAACCTTCAACCTCCCAACTCCCGAGAACGCTGATAAGACCCTAAAACCGCCTCAATCAAAGCTGATCGAAAACCAGCCTTCTCCAACTTAGCGATCGCAGCAATTGTGGTTCCCCCAGGACTAGTCACCTTATCCTTCAATTGAGCTGGATGCATTTGAGTTTCTTGTAACAGCTGGGCTGTCCCCAATACTGTAGACAGGGCCAACTGTAATGCGATCGCTCTGGGTAATCCAGCTGCCACGCCCCCATCTGCTAGGGCTTCCACCAAAATCGCCACATAAGCTGGGCCTGACCCAGATAAACCGGTCACCGCATCCATCAGGTGTTCCGGAATCTCAACTACTTCACCAACAGCCCTAAAAATTGTCTTTGCTTGCTCCATTTGATCAGGCGATACCCATTTTCCGGCCGCTAGGGCTGTGATTCCTGCCCCAACTGTTGCAGGAGTATTAGGCATTGCCCGGATCACTGGCTGGGAGGCAAAAGCGGTTTCCAGTCGTTCCAGAGGCACTCCAGCTATAATTGAAATCACCATTGGCAACGTTCCTAAGCTGTGACCGTTGTCACCTCTACCCATTCCCAGTTCTGCCGCTACCGCTTCAAATACCTGAGGTTTAATTGCCAGTAACAAAACCTCTGATGCTGCCGCTGCCGCTTGGTTATTGGCAGTGACCCTTATGCCGTATTTTTGCGCCAAACCATCACGGCGCTGCTCCAGCAGCTCACTCACCAAGACCTGATCAGGGTGGTAAAGTTGTTGGGCAAGTAGACGGGATAGGAGGGCTTCTCCCATGACACCGCCACCAATTATGCCAAGTTTTATAGGCAACCCAACACCTCTCTTTTCAACTATTAATGTTATTCATGAAACACTATACACTTGTCAAGTCCTGACGCTTACTGAGCCATCTGATCTGGCTCAGAACCCCAGGCTGGTGACGGAGCTGTCTGACGGGGATTAGGGACTTGGGGAGTAGGTATCTCATGAATCACACCAGACTGAGTACTTACCTGAACACAGCTTGGTGTGAACAAGAAAATACTTTCACCAATACGCTCTTGATGACCATCAATAGCGTAAGTCCCACCAGCCACAAAGTCCACCGCTCGTTGTGCTTGGTCTGGATCCATGATAGTCAGGTTTAAGACCACCGACTTCCGTTCCCGCAGTGCCTGAATCACTTGGGGCATTTCTTCAAAGGAACGAGGTTCAATCACTGCCACTTCTGAAATGCCATTGACTGCTCCAGGCATGCCAATCACATTATTGATCGGAGATGGCCCTACCCCTGCTTCTGATACCGTTGTCCGCTCCCGAGAACGTCGTCTGGTCGGACGTTCCTCCTCTGGTGGCGGTTGAACCGGTTGCTCTTGTGGGTAGGGAGTTGGGTAGGCATCCCCCTCAATGTCTTCATATTCGTATTCGTATTCCACTGGCTCATTCAGACCGACGAAATCGCGCAGCTTATTAAAAATACCGCTCATAGTCAACTCTCCATCACAACTTTAGTGTAAGCTTCTGCAAAGCCGATAATCGACCTTCTCTAGGGCAGCAGTCTTTAGTAGATGCTTAGACTAGAACTTAAACAGTCTAACTTACCCCTGAGCTTACTTAATAATTTTCACCCTTGAGAACACCACAAGGTTATCAATATAAAAGATAGATCTGCCTTCTGATCGGGGTGTAGTTCTCGAAAAAAGCAACTTTCAGAAGGCTATGCCATTATATATAAGAGGGCAATATTGATGATGGATGTGGTTGGGTATATACTACCCCATTACTTCCTCATCCGATAATCTCATTTCACCAGACGCTCACAATGGTCGTTGGGACTTACTTTTGGCGGTAAGACCAACCCATTCAACAACCTTCGATTTGGTTGTGGGTACTTCAAATTTAGCTTCCAGCAAAAGAAGCCCCAGGTCGTAACCACTTTTGGAGGCAATCCCGCAGATGGCGCAGCATCAGCCCCTCCCCTAGCTTCTAGGGACCTAGTTTTAGTAACTGCTTTCAGCGGTAAATTGGGTGGGATTTGTTGGCGAATCTTGGTAATGGGTTCTGTAATTAAACCAATCATGGGAAGGTTTCCTTATGGAACTTATTGGAAGGTTTGCTGATGGATAACTCTAAGCTGCTCATAATCAGCCGATGAACCACTGCGCCTAAGTAAGCGCAGGCGATTTTCTACCAACAGCCGAGCCTCAGAACGACTGATTGGCTCAAAGGCAATGCCATTGGTAGTACTTTTCACCAAAAAGAAAAGTCTCTGGGCATAGATCGTAGTGAACAACTCTTGTTGTGGTTCAACAATGCAAACTCGAAACAGTAGACCAAAATTGGGGTGATTGAGGTAGTTTTCAGAACTCATCAAAATCCATATTAGGCGGGACTTGAGCACCGAACGATCTTAGGTTAGGTCAAATAAGTCATTGCTATGGCTTACTTTCCCTTAGTAAGGTTAGTGGTATTATGCCAGGGGTTTGGTTGGTTAGTGAATTCAGGTAAGACTAGGAGTCAGCAAGACCCTAACAATTCCTAAAGACCAAAACCGAAGTTATAGAGATAATAGCTTGAGCGCGTGGATTTGAGTTTGCTAGGTAGAAAATTAGGGCTAGTGGTGATTTTGTTTCTGACGGCATTAGACTTCTAAGATAATGGCCATCTGATATAAATTACCAAGTCTACCCAAATCTGCTATAACAAAATCTCTCCTACCTTGGTTGAACTCCTCAATACCGATACCAACCGATTTGAGATAGACTGAGGATTGAGAAGACGCTCATAGGGAAAGAGGATGGGGAAGGAAAAAATACACTAATCGTTTTGGCTATAGTTTTAGCTGTGAATTCGTGAAACTTTAATAAAGATTCCTCAAAACTCTACATGTTTCAAAAATTATAGGTCAATAATGGTTATACAAACTAATGATTACCCTAATAATTAGCCAACTAAACTATCCGGATTAACGAGTCTAATGACTGAAAAATTGAATGAACAAGAGACAAAAACTATCAGTGTAGAGGTGCATCCAGATAATAACTGATTAGGCGTTTTCAGGATGTTATCGATTAAGGGTAAGCATTTTGGTAATAGCCTAATCTCGACCCTGCAATGTTTGTAGGGTCATTATTATGAATTGATAGTGATTTTACAATTCCCGAATGTTAGTTTGTCTCAATTGCTGGGCATCAAGCGTGAGTAAGTCCTGGTAAATTGGTCACTCAACTTGGATAGTAGGCTGACACACTGGGCCGTTAGTCTTTGAAATTCAATCGATAAATCTTTGAGGAGTAAAGTAGAAACATCATGTTTGACTGCATAATCGTTGGTGCGGGACCGGCTGGTGGAACGGCTGCTTATCACCTGGCTAAAGCTGGAAAGTCTGTGGTGGTTCTAGAAAAAGAATCCTTACCCCGGTACAAGGCTTGTAGTGGTGCGGTTTCCCCACAAGTGCAACAGTGGTTTGATTTCGACTTTACACCTGCGATATCTCTGAAAGCTGAGAGTGTACGCTACACCTGGAAAATGGATGATCCAGTAGAGGTGAAACTGGACACTCAAGAACCAGTTTGGATGGTGCAACGGGATGTTTTCGATCACTATCTCATCCAACAAGCCCAAAAACAAGGTGCTGAAATTCGAGATAATACAGCAGTTACAGGGGTGGAGTTTAAGGGGGACCACTGGCAGGTCAACACTGTCAATGGCACTGTTGAAGGTCGCTACGTGATTGCAGCTGACGGTGCTACTGGACCGATGGCAAAATGGTTGGGATTCAAAGAACGTAAATCACGTTTGGCATTAGCCCTAGAGGTGGCCAAATCGGACACCAATAGTAAGGAGATCCATTTTGACTTTGGTCAGGTCAAAAATGGCTTTATCTGGAGTATTCCTAAACCCGAAGGCTACTCCATTGGTCTTGGCTCCTTACGGGGTGGTGACCTCAAAGACATGGAAAAGATAGTCAAAGGTTATGCGGAGAAATCCGGCTTAGACTTAAGTAGCTGTAAACAGCACGAAGGTGCCATCTGTGTCTGGGAAGGTCAGGAAAAGCTCCATACACAAAATGCTGTATTAGCTGGGGAAGCTGCCTGTGTGGTCGATCCCATGACTGCTGAGGGAATTCGACCCTCCATGTTCAGTGGCATGAAAGCAGCTGAGGCCATTCAACAAGCTTTGGCAGGTCAAGCTGATGCCTTAGAAAACTATACCCAGGTGATGCAGGAAGAACGGGGAACTGATATGAGTTGGGCTGCTAAGCTCGCTGGAGCTTTCTACCGCTTTCCTGGAATTGCCTACAAAGTCGGCGTTAAAAAACCCGTTGCTACTCAAATCATGCTCAACATTCTCTGTGGGGAATTACGCTACTCCGATGTGGTCAATCGTGCCATGAAGCGCTTGAACCCATTAAGCGGTGGATAATAGTGATCAGATCATTGATTTGATTACGTGTTTTATCACCTAAATAGATCAGCTAAATAGTTAGGGTTGTTGAGGGTTGACAGTCAAGGGTCAACCCTCAATCGTTAACATATAACAGAATTAATGTCGGGTAAAAATGACCATACTTGACCCCACCACAGGACTACGGGCAACTAACGTTCCCTCTAGGTCAGTAATTTCCAACTTGCTAAAGTCTAATTCTTGAGACTGGCTCAGCATCCTTTGAGCTAAGGTATTCTGCTGACCATCGTTGAGTTGGTACCATTCATCACTGACCTTGACCAAGAGCATACTTCTGAGAAAGTTGGCCTCAATTGCTTGAATCAGGTCATTACCGTACTGAGCCGTAATACCCGTAATTTGATTTTGAATTGCTACAATCAGGCTTTGTTCAGGAGTTAACTCTGGTGTGGGTATGGGTTCCGATTCCACAAGTTGTGATTCCTCAGCCACTTCCAAATTTTCTGGAGAATTAATGGTATCACCAGGAACTTGTGCCACCTGTGCTGGTGTCTTTGGTAGAAGCGCTAGTGTTGTCCATAGAATGACTACTACCACGCTTGCGATCGCACCAGTCAACATCCAATCAGACAGTTTTTCATTCCAAGCTGCCGGTAGCAAGGAGCGGACTTTTTTTAAGGTGCCATCCCAAAACCGGCCAAGAGTACTAAGAATCGGCAGCAAGCGATTCATTAATCCAGACTTAGGCTCAGAAGACGATAACTTTCCTTTGCCAGTGGTCTGAGGCGATGGACTTGTTGTTTCCAAGCTGTCTTCGGATTTATCTGTCACTGATGGTGTCGGCGGCGTTTGAATTGGTTCATCCTTTGCCGCTTCTGGCTGCTGTTTTTGCTCTTCTGACATTGTAATTCCTCCCAGGCAGCGCCATTTGTTGATTCAATGGATTAACACTCCTCCTTACTCACTATATGTCGGTTTCGCGTTGCTCAAGCAAGTTGATGTCAGGGGTAAGGCTAACCCCGTATCTATAGCACCTCACCCCTCACAGTCCCCAATTTTTCGGTCAAAATGTTCCCATAATGTTAATGGGAAATTGAAGAGGTATTATACCCAATCAATTTCCCAGTATTAAAGCTCCGTCTTCAAGGTAGGAGGGCTGAGATATTTGCGATTCGGTTATACCGCAGCAAAGTAAACCTTTGATTTAACAGGGTCAGGGTTCATAGTTTTGTCACCTGGTTGCCACCCTGCTGGGCAAACTTCATCGGGATGAGCTTGAACGTATTGAATCGCTTTCAAGGTACGCAGGGTTTCGTCAACGCTACGACCAAAGGAGAGGTTATTGATAGTAGCGTGCTGGATTATGCCCTCCTTGTCGATGATGAATAAACCACGCAAGGCAATACCGGCTTCCGGGTCAAGAACGTTGTAAACTGTGCTGATTTCTTTTTTGATATCAGAAACCAGAGGATAAGCTAGATCGCCTACACCACCATTCTTGCGGTCAGTCTGAATCCAAGCTAGGTGAGAGAATTCACTGTCAACAGAGACGCCAAGGACTTCGGTGCCTAGTTCTTTGAATTCTTCAAAGCGATCGCTAAATGCAGTAATTTCGGTAGGACAAACAAAAGTGAAGTCTAGGGGATAGAAAAACACAACGACGTATTTACCACGATAGTCAGACAGTTTAATTGTCTTGAACTCTTGCTCGAATACAGCAGTGGCCGTGAAGTCGGGAGCCAGTTGGCCTACCCGGAGACATCCTTCTGTTGTAGTCATATAGTTATGCTCCTTAAAGTGTGTAGGGTGTCAGTTGGCTACAGATTGCTGATCAAGTGGTGGTCACCTCAAACCATGCTACTCATACTATTTCTCAAAGTGCTGGCTAAATACATACATCTTGAGAGGGAGTTCATGGATAAGAAAATGATCTACCCAATATCCGATTTTCATGGCCAGACCATGATCTGTAACCAACCACACAAATGGTATCAAATCTAATTGATTATTTACGAACCTTTACAAATATATCATAGTCATAACGATTTTGATTAGTAGGATTTCCTTCAGGTGCGACCCGTGGCGAATTGAATTCTTAATGGTAAGAGCGCACCTAAGTATCCAGTATTAGGAAATACTTGATGGAGCTTTATCCTTGATCCTTCCCAATTACTCTTTTACATTTTATTCTTCATGCTTTATAATTTACTCTTAACCCTTCATGCTTCAAGAATACTCAATTCCAACAGGGTTACCTCCCAAACCAATCGCGGCTGAGCATAACTGAGCAGGTATCGCCGAGCTTGCTCTAGCTTTTTAATCATGTCTGGTTGAGTGTGTGATTGCCAATAGCAGTGTTGTAAATACTTCACTAACCAAAGCTGAGCGTGGGTATCCAGGTTGTTGTCGATTTCCTTTGCCAGTTCCAACGCTTGACGGGATGTGTGGGGTAACTGGGTAAGTTGGGTGAGTAACTTTGGGGGCATAGCTTGGAGTTGTTCAAAAGCAGCGATCGCTTCCCCTGGACTTCCCTGGGCAATGGCGAGTACTGATGGTTCCTGTAAAATCTGTTGATGACCGGTTTGCCGCAGCACTGTTGTCATAGTTTCGGGCCCCAGGCGATAAAATGGAATCCGCTGACAGCGAGACACTAGGGTCGGCAACAAAGACTCAGTGCTAGGTGCGATCACAATCAACGTAGCGTTTCCCGGTTCTTCGAGAGTCTTCAGCAAACCATTGGCTGCTGGCTCTGCCATAGTTTCTGCCTGCTCTAGTACCACCACCTTGCGCGATGCTTCTAGAGGAGAATTACTCAGAAACCGAGCAATTTCCCGAATTTGTTCCAACCGAATTTGGGGGGGTGCCTGACGCTGAATTCCTTTTTGGACAGCCTCTGTAGCAGAAACAAGTATACCATTGTGGAGATAGGTTGGCTCTACCCACAATACATCCGGGTGATTGCCCTGAATCAGTCGTTTTTTAATTGATACTTGCCCATCAGCTGGGATACCTTGACAAAACAACTGTTCAATAAAAGCCCGTGCTACCAGATTCCGCCCCACCCCAGATGGACCAGCAAACAGGTAGGCAGGGGCAATGCGCTTGGTGGTAATTGCTCCGTGCAATAATGCGATCGCTTGGTCTTGCCCTAGGATAAAATCGAAGGCTCCTAGAACCATGATCTAAACCGTTCACGGAAAATCTTCTGAATGGAATTATGGACTTCCTCCTCACTGTAACTAGCATCTACCCGAACAATCCGATCGGGATTTTGTTGATACAACTGCTGAAATCCCTGCTGCACTCGTCGGTGAAATGCTAAGTCAGCTTGCTCCATGCGGTCAACGGTTCCCCGTTGTCGCGCCCGTTCCAGACCAATTTCCGCATCAATATCCAGCCACAGGGTGAGGTCACTTTCTAGTCCAGCGGTAGCAATTTGATTAAGCTCCTCGATCAATTTCAAGTCAATACCTCGCCCATAACCCTGGTAGGCAATTGTCGAATCCGTGTAGCGATCGCATAAAATAATTGCTCCGTTGACCAACTGTGGCTTAATCAACTCTTCAACATGTTCAGCCCGATCAGCAGCATAGAGTAAAAGTTCAGCCCGAGGGTGAATGGGTGAGGAATCTCTATCCAGTAGCAGTTGGCGAACCTTAGCGCCTAATAATGTTCCCCCTGGTTCTCTTGTGACTACAACGGGCATGGTTTGATTTCCCAAACAAACATTACCTAGACAGTCTTGTAAGCCACCAGCTCGAAGCCAATTTGAGCATCGCTGTAGTTGGGTAGTTTTACCACCACCTTCCACTCCCTCGAAAACAATTAGCTTACCGCTCAAGCCCACCTCCTTTACTACTCATTAGTTAATAGCCTACAGCTTAAACAATTGCTTGAACAAGCTCAGGCATTCAGCATTCAGCGGTCAGCCGTCAGCTTATTTTATTCAAAAGCACCGATTGCGCTACGCGCACGCTGCGCGAACAGTAGCCTGGAAGAGGCTTCGACGCTGGAACTTTCCTCCCATAAACACCTCAACTAGCGTGGCCTACGGCCAATAGCTGATAGCTGATAGCACCGATTGCGCTACGCGCACGCTGCGCGAACAGTAGCGTAGCCATTCGCGTAGCGTCGCCCAAAGGCCAAGGCTGACGGCTGACGGCTGACGGCTGAATGCTCCCTTGGCGATAAATCACTTCTCATTAAGCTGTGCTAAGAAATACTGACGATATAAATCACAACTTGGCATGACGTGATTTTCGTCAAAGGTTATCAAACCTATATTTTTTAATCTATTGATTAAGATTGAATCTAACTCAACACCTCTATCGGTTTGAATCACCTTGTTGAAGAAAGTTGCTAACTCAGCATTTTGCCTAAGTCTAGTTAATTTTAGCAGCAGATGATCCCTATAAATTCCCTCTCGGGTAGGTGCTTGCTCAAGAAGTTTTTCTAGGCTAAGGTTTTGACAAGCCAAGTGATAGAGAGCAAGCTGAACTAATTTCGGATGTCCCCCCACCATAGCCATTAATTTCTCGCTAGCTTGACCTCTAAACCAATCGAGTCCATAAAGCTGGGCTAACTGCTGAATTTGTTGAGGGTTAAACTGCGGTAATTCAATGGGCAATCCTAACTTCGATAAATAGTCGAACGTTTTAACAGGAATATCAACTTCTGTGGAGTAAGCCAGCACAAGCCGCAGCTTTTGCCAAGGTGTCATGTATTTGGCAGCCTCAGACCAAGATCGCAACAGAATAAAAAAGTCAAGAGCTGTTTGCTTATGCTCAAGGAGCAAATTCACTTCATCCATCACCAAAACTAGGGGCTGTTCAAGGGACGCTAAGATATGTCCTTCAAAAAAAGAGCTACAGCTTGCTTTACTGCCGATGTCCTCATCCCAATAGTCATCCAATTCCTTGGCAAGCACCAGTTGATTACATACATTAGCACACAACCAACGTAATAGCCGATCTAAATTACTTAAAATCGTTCTTTCTGCTTGGGCAAAATTAATCCATACTGTTCTGTAACCCAGGGATTTTGCCCCGTCTACTATCCGCAGCATCAAAGAGGTTTTACCGGTCTCTTTCGGGGATCTAATCAGGATTAGACTTCCGAGTTCCTCAATGGCTTGGTAAGCCATTTCTTCGACAGGGGGACGTTTAATGTAAAAGGCTGATGAGAGTGGGACTACTCCAATGGGAAAGGTTGGAGATTGGCTCAAGGATTGGTAATATTTCTTGATTCGCTCTTGGTGTAAGGGATTCAGAGGAATGCTAGCTAAAACTGGTTTGAAGTTGCCCTTGGTGATTGGTTTGTGAAAAATCTTGCTGAGCAATAGCCATAACTTAGAAGCGATTCTCCTGAGATATTCACTACCGTAGTGTATCTCCTCCGCCATCTCGGCATAGGTTTTTTCTTCCCAGGCTTGGTACAGAATCCATTCCTGAAGGGAAGTCAATTTAGTGTACCCCATAACTGTGAGTACATCTATGAGCTGATCTACTGTCATCGCCTTACTCTGTGAACCTTTTGCTGATGGTCTTGAGTCAGAGATGACCAAAACCAAGGAATATCCATTGTTTGAATAATTATAGAACCCATTTGAAATCTTTTTAAGCAGCAGCTAATCTTTTCAACATCAGTCGAACAAAACAGAGACTTATCTTGGTGTTCGCATGCTCAAGAGTTCTTTCAAAGTTCTTCACCAAACTAAGGTGCGCTTTCCGTCGGCGAATTAAATTCGCCACGGGTCGCACCTCTTGCATCTTTCCATCCACGAATTCGTTCTTTCGATTCCCCACCGAGCTTTGACTGGGACAAAGCCACTTTTCCCTTCTTTTTCCTTCTGAGCTTTGGATGGTTTCGCCGAAAGTTCAACTCTAATTTTGGTCATAATCTGAGGATAAATTTTCTCGAATTCCTGTGTCAGCTTTTCTGGGTGATATCCGCCGGTCTTGTAAGATGGTAATCTTGGCAATATTGACGGGTTTAGATTTGAAGTAATCAATGTTGTTAGATAACATTTCAATTAATCCCACATCGTCAGACACCGATGCTTTGGTACAGTAACTAAAAAATGGGAAACCCAAGGTATCTACTGCTAGATGTCTTTTGATGCCATTAGTAGCTTTGTAAAAACAAAATCCTTTGGAAGAGATGCTGGCATTGCAGGTGTTTTTCACTGCTTGGGAGTCGATAATCATCAGGGTTGTCCATTGCCCTTTTTTTTTACTTGCTCACGTACTCGACGATGTAGGATGTCCCTAAGGTTTTCAATTACTCCTTGTTCTCGCCACTGTTTGTAGTACCAAAACACTGTGGAATAAGGAGGTAAGTCTTTAGGTAAATCGCACCAATTACAACCATTCTTGAGTTGGTACAAGATACCATCTAATATCTGCCTCTTGCTCCACTTTGGTGGCCTAGTTTGCTTCTTTTTGGGCAACAGAGGCTCGATTATTTCCCATTCAAGATCACGCTCGACTACTTGAGTACGGCATTTTTCACCTATTTTACTCCATTACTGACAGCTAATTTGTCAAGTAAATATTAAAAAGCCTGAAAGGGTTGCTATGATTGTCTTCTGGATATTACATAGTTCAAATGGTAACTGCTCACCGCAGGTGAACAGCCTTATTGAAAATGAAAAGCCAAAGCGAGGGCTGAAATAATGGTCAAGTGAACACCAGGAGGAATTCGACCAGCTTTGCGCCCACATTCCTGACAATTGGGGGAGCCCATCACCACCAATACGCTCCAAAAAACCTATTGCGTCATATCAAATCCGGTTAAACAATCCCAGTAAAAATCAGGTATAACCCTTGTGGTTAGTAAATCCGTACTATAGCAGAGAAAGAGTTGGTTAGGACAATACTCTGAAAGCATTATCCAGAGCATCCTGCAAACAATCAAATTCCTCAATGGTCTTCCGTAAATGATGTTTCAGTCGAGACCAAAATTTCTCAATTTTATTTAGGTCAGGTGAATAAGCAGGCAGAAACAGAAGCTCACACCCTGCCTGCTCGATTAATTTCTTGATGTAAGCGTCAGCTGTGTCTTGATGCAGTCGCTCATGGGGGAAACCCCCTTTGGCGGCGCTGCATCGCTGAAAACTTGCCCTATCCATGATTACTATCTGCCCCGGTAACAATTCTGGCATTAGGAAAAACTCTACCCACATTTCTATCTCTATTGGTGTTGCAGTATCCCACGAAAGTCATCGGAGCAATAATTTGACCACTCAAAGTTGCTCCTACCATACTGATTCGCTCCGTTTTGTGTCCTAATTTGAGGTCGTAATATCGTGTTCGATTTCTCACACCAACCTGTATAGTAGTCCTCTGTGTCATCAACTCCCGCTTCATCCACATACACTATTCGCTGTTTGGCATACTGGCGCTTTGTATTTGAGAAATTCCCCTCGTTCCTCTTCATTTCTTTCTTTGTATCCATAAGTTTTTTTTTCGGGTAAATCCAATACGTTTCAAAGCTTTGCCGATGGTCGTGTGACTTATTTCTTCTGGCCACTTTTTTGCCATCTGTTTTTGAGTTGTGCCACCGTTTATGCACGCAAATTGGCGAAACTCCTCTAAATCTCGGATTTTTGGCTGTGGACCCCTTTGATACTTTCTCAAGGCGTGTGAATGTTCCTCTTTGTTCTCTGGCTTTTAGCCAAAGGTCTAACGTATTACGGCTAAGCAAGCAGCATTCGGCACACTTGGGTTTTTTTCTCTCCACGATCTACTGCTGCTACTGCTTTTGCTCGCTCTGCATCGCTATATGGTGATGGCATTTATCCCTCCTTGCTACACTCCATATTATGTGACAATTATGTCCTAACCATCCCTTTTTTTGCTATATGTGCAACTTCAGCGGATTTGAGAAATGAGCTTGAGAAACACCGGTTAGCGCAAGGCTGTACGCTAACCTCAACCAAAGGGGTAGAACACGAAAGCAATTCTCCTATTCTCGAGTTTTTAAGTAGACTCTAATTTTGAGTAAAACTCGTTTGCCTGGGGGCTGAGGGGGTGACATGAGCCCTTAAAAGCTTACTAGATAATGCTTTGATGCCAGTTTATCTTTGCTAAGATAAACTGGGCAATTGACCCTAGGAATGATGTTCTAGAAGCTAAAACCCTTATAACTACGTCCAAGGTCAGGCCAAACTAGTATGTATCTTTTTGTAACATATCGGCTGAAAGTATTACCCAATAAGGATTTTAGCTTGCATGTCACCCCCTCAGACCAGGGGGACTTCGACCAGCCAAAGACAATAATTCACACAATTGGGAGATGTTCCAAAAGAACCGCTTCGCGAACGCGTTATTTCCTTGCCATCGCATCGTCTCCAAAAAGCTGAACATTTGGGCTACTAACTGCGCACCCCAATCGCTTCAAGCCCCACCACTAACTTTTCGATCAACAACAATAGGGCGTAAAGCTCTTTCAGCATCATTGTTGTCAGGTTTGACTTCTGGATCAGACAAAAAAGTAAACCACTCATCCCAATGACGTTCAAGTCGCCTCATAAACATGAACTTATCTGATGGCGGCTTTTGGGTAACTGTCTGGTGACAAAACCTCTTTTAATTTTGTTTCTATGACACTTCTGTACCCTGCTAACTCTTCTCGACTCAATAATCCGCTGTTGATAGTCCCGATGAACCGTTCTTGATTGCCACAAAACGGCTTCGACCATAGTTGCTTTCCTCACGATTGCCCTTAAATCTACACGTCTCATTGGCTTTTAAGTCCCTCTCGAGATGTGCTAAACACTTCTGCGAAGGATGCTGCACCTTGTGGAGAGTAAGCACATTAACAATCACTGCTGAGTATTCCCTCAAAATCTGAGCCCAGCAATTTTTCTAGTTCGGCAGAACTGCGGGTCGGGGCTAACATCAAGGCGCAAACTTGGTCACTGGTAGCGACCCATAACCAATACTTGATGCCATCTATACAATAAGTTGTTTGATCTTATCACCTAACTCCCGGCTGTTTAATGTAAGGAGCGCCACTGTTGATAAGAAGGTTACTTGCTCTGTTGGAACCAACGCTGCATTTTTGCCAGACTCCCCTGAGAAATGGGAACCCCCAAGACATATAAAGGCAAAATACTCCTGTTTCCGCCATGTCAGGTTTCCGCCATAACCCAACCAGCCCACGATACTACAAAGTCTTCCCCCATAGCTGAATCCTTCTTTAACTCCCGGTGGCATCAAACTGTAACCAGACCACCTACAATTTGGGCATTTATACAAGGGGCGGCGATATTCTCTGATTTCTACTGGTTGCTCAACGACTTCAGCTACCTGCTGGACTTTCTCGCTTTGCTCCTTTGAGTGACTCTAAAGAACTTCCACAGACCAGACAGTTTTCCAGCTCCAAAGTGATTACTCGATCGGGAGTACCAAATCCATTGCGGGTTTTCCCGGGATGATTGTACTATGGACCACGTTTTTTTCCTTTTCTCCGTTTCTTTTTGTCGCTGGGCTTTTTCAGTTGATCCGATCAAGGAGGAACGGAACTGCGCATGAGAGTCACGGTTTTTGAGCTTCTCAAGAGAATCTTTTAGTTGTTCAATCTCCTGTTGCTGTGCGGAGATTTGGCGTTGTTGCGCCTCAATCAGACTTTGCTTTTTGACCAGTTGTTGCTCTTGCTCGATTAGCCATTCATAAATTCGCAGCACTGTATTTGCCATCTGCTCAAGGGCTATGGCCATGCTCGGAGTTGCCGGTCAGTGCGTAAGTCATAGTCATAGCTTTTAATATACATCATTCAAAAGACAAAACGCCCATTCCTCGCACTCAAGCCAGCCATTGGCCACCGCCCAATTCTCAATCTCGCGAGTGTATGTTGTTGATCCGAGCCTTCCAATTCGGGTTGTGGAATCTTGCTGGAACTGACACACTGTGTACCAAAGGAGCAGCTATCCACTAGGGGATTGTCTTTTTCTCAATAGAATTGCTCACTTGCGGTGAGCAGTTACTTCAAATGTACTTTTTTGAAGCAAACTTTATCCTACAAGGTTGAGTGCGAGTTTACAAATCAGCTCTGAGATCTCAAATGGGTTCTATAAGGAATATAGAGTGTTGATCATACCGATAAGGTAGATTCAATTTTCTTACCCTCTTGCGCGCGGGGATTCCTAGTCCCTACTCCCTAAAACCCAGGACGAAAGTACCTCACCCAATTGATAACTGCTATAGAATGTCCCAATGAATTGTAAACAAGTATTAAAATTTTTTCGATTACCAAAAATCTTTATATACTTTATTAGCTCTTGCTTCTTGAGTATTGCCTCTTGGCTTTCCCTAAGCAATTAGGTTTACAACTCAAATGGAAATTCTATAGTTAAGTGTCACACAGGCTTTTAGGGCTCACTAACCTGATCTGATCAGGTTAGTAGCTGGAAAAAAATAAACCTTACTTTATTAACTTTTGTAAAGTTGCCAAAAGTCCCTATGCTCCCTGCTCCCTGCTCCCTATTTCAACAGTTAAATTTACTTTTGTCCGACTACTTAGCTTTATTCCAGTATGGCACAGAATGGATATTTAGGTGGCCGGATCGTCAATTAGTTACATTAAACACTTGACAATATAGATAAATTTAGTATAATAATATTCTTGAAATAATTTTTGGGCAAATTTTGCCGTAAAATTTCGGGTTAATTGATAATAGTCTCAATAAAGCGGTAGATTAGTGGGCTAAATGCCCAGCAGATAGGTGCCACGATGTAGCCAAATACTCTGGACATTGGCTACAGCTTTTTATTGACATTCCGAGGTCACATTTGCAAATATAGGTTTTGGGTGCAAAATCATGGGTGTATCACGGTCTAGATGCAGTGGCTCTGGGAGTCAGGAATCAGATTCAGAGGGATAGACTGTGAGGCGATAGTCCCCACGTCAGTTTGTAATATTTGGTGTAGTATTTAGATTTTAGTATCTATACTCTGGGGATGCTGGCGATATTGTTGATGAGAAATACTGAAGGTGTTCTCACTTAAGCTGTTCTCGTTGTTTGTGTTCCCGTAGCAGGATGCAGTAGCTTCCAAACTACACTTTCAAGTGCGGAATGTGGGATACCAAACAATCCCTATCTACTAGTTACCAATATCATCTTGATTGGAATGATGCTTCCCATCAATATCGTGCTGCGTTTTTTTACCAAGACTATTAAAGTCCAAAATATTAATAACTTATATTTTATTCCGTTTACTAATTATCAGATCCCTTCCCGGGTAATTGGTAAGTAGTCTGAAACCATTAAAGTTGACTGTTAACACCAGGGAACTTCGGACAAGGGAACAGGGAACAGAAAGTGATGCATCAATACAGGGTTTGAGCAGCGTTAAGTTTCTTAACACAATTAAAAAAAATTATCTCCGAGTGCTTAATTGCTAAAGCGATGCAGCGCGGTCTTGGGGAGGCAGCGCCTTCACGCGGGGGTTTCCCCCATGAGCGACTGCATCAAGACAAAGTAGTTGACAATTACCAATTCCCTATTACCCATTACCAAAAATTCAGGGACTATTTGGGTTGGTAAGTAATTAAGCGGACATGATCTAATATCATGTCCGGTTGTTTCGCTATTGTTAAGTGTTGTCTGGAAAATTTGTCTGGAAAGAATTTTACGCTTTTTTAAGTTGAGAGAAAGTCACAAACTAGTGGTAGGGCTTTCTAAATTCAGTAGCTGTTAACTTGTCAAAAAACTATCCGGATTTAGAGTTGTGAAGGTGTAGTTTATAATCAGGGTTTAACCTAAATTTAACCAATTATTTATGGTTGTTAAAAAAACTCCCAATAATTCATTTTTTTCGGTTCCATAAAATCAAAAAAAGTGTACCTTCCCTATTTGATTAATGCTATATAGCGTTGATCATACTTATGAGTTATATTCAATTTTATTACTCCTACTCCCTACTCCCTACTCCCTACTCCCTACTCCCTACTCCCTACTCCCTACTCCCTAAAATTCAGCATACAAGTACCTCAATTAATTGAATAATACTATATATTATTGATAGTAAAATCTCTGAAATATAAACTCTAAATTACTGACTATCAAACAGTTGTACTTATTATTAAAAGTAATGCAGAAACTAATTTTAACTATTTTCTATCAGTTTAATCCTTGGCATAGCAGCATTGGTGGGATTCAGACCGTGATCCGCTCCTTTATCAAATATGCTCCGAGTGAGTTCGAGGTGCGGTTGGTGGGAACAGGAGACCTGGCTTCACCTTCCGGTGTATGGCAAGAAGGGGAACTAGCCGGTCGAGCCATTCAATTTATGCCCTTGTTTCCTCTCGAAGATGACAATGTTAGGCCCTTGATACCCACGACGGTGAAGTATACGACTGCGCTGTTCGGTCGTTGCTTGGCATCGGATTTCATGCATTTTCATCGCATCGAACCTAGCTTAGCAGCCCTCAATTGGTCTGGAGAGAAGACGCTGTTTGTACACAATGACATTGCCAAGCAGATGAATCCTGCAACGGGTAATAATGGCATTCTTTGGCAGCGTTTTTCTGCAAGCTATTTTGCCCTCGAACGCTTACTGGTGAAGCAATTTAGCCAAATTTTTTCCTGCAATACTGAATCAGCTAAGTTTTATCAACAGCGTTATCCAGCGATCGCAAATCGTGTTGCTTACCTGAAAAACACCGTTGATGAGGAGGTGTTCTATGCCCTAGACCAAAAGGAACGAGAACAAAGACGCAAAGCTCTAGCACAGGAGCATAATTTGCCTGAACAGACCCGTTTTCTCCTGTTCGCCGGTCGTCTGCATCCTCAAAAAGACCCGATGTTACTGATACGGGCAATGGCAGCTTTATATATTCCCAATGTTCACTTACTGATTGCTGGGGATGGGGAGTTAAAAGATGAACTCCGTGGTGAAATTTGCTTTCTTGGGTTGTCTAACCGAGTGACTATGCTCGGAGCAGTAGGTCAACAAAAACTAGCAAACTTATACCGTGTCTGTAGTGTCTTTGTTTTGAGTAGCGTTTACGAGGGACTGCCCTTGACTGTCCTTGAGGCTCTCGCCTGTGGGACACCTGTAGTGACTACGAATTGTGGTGAAACCCCCAAATTTCTCGGTGCTGACAGTGGGATTGTTTGCAAGGAGCGTACCAAAGTTGCGATCGCAGATGCTTTGGGCAAGGTTCTGCACCATCCAGAGCATTATCCAGCTTGCTCCTGTGTGCGCACCGCTCAACCCTATAGTGCTCGCAAAGTTGTTAGCAGTGTTTATGAGCAAATGCTCAAGCGTGCTCAGCAACGGTCTGCCTAATCTCTGTTTAATCGGCTGCCTTGAATCAAGATAAAGCAGTCAAATTTTAGAGCAGTCAAACTTACATACTCAGGTTGTCATCACCACTTAATTAGTCTGCCGAAGAGTATCGTAAAACAGAAAACTAGAAGTAATGAAAATTGCTGTAATTGGAGCCAAAGGAGTACCTGTTAAGCAAGGTGGCATTGAACGTTACTGCACAGAACTCTATCCCAGAATTGTTGCCCAAGGTCATTCAGTAGACCTATTTGCACGGTCGTCTTACACCAAGTCTACCGGTTTTTCATCCTCTGACTACAAAGGTGTTCGAGTGATCTCTCTACCCTCGATACGCTTCAGAGGAATAGATGCTTTGGCTAATGCTGCCCTGGCAGCGATTATCTCCAGTGGCAAACGCTACGATATCATTCATTTCCATGCCCTAGGTCCAGCTGTGTTCTCCTGGCTCTCCAGAATTGCCTCTTCTGCAAAGATTGTGGTTACCTGTCAGGGATTGGACTGGCAACGAGCCAAGTGGGGGGCATGGTCGAGTGGCTTAATTCGTTTGGGGGAAAGGAACGCGGTTTACTCTGCCCATGAGTTAGTCGTAGTCTCACAAGCACTCCAAAATTACTTTCTCAACACCTATAGCAAGAATACAATTAATATTCCCAATGCTCCAGGGAGTTACCCAGAGTCAGACCCCAAATTTCCCTATGGTAAATTCCTAGGTCTAAACTCGGGGCGTTACATTCTGTTCTTGGGCAGGCTTGTACCGGAAAAACGACCTGATCTACTGATCAAAGCTTTCCAACGGCTCAAATCTAACGGTTGGAAACTGGTGATTGCTGGTGGTGATAGTGACACTCATAACTACATCGCCAACCTACATGACTTGGCAGGCACAAATCAAGACGTGTTATTCGTTGGTGAACTCCATGGAAGTCCCTTAGCCGAGATTGTTCGGGGCGCAGGATTGTTTGTTCTGCCTTCGGATTTAGAAGGATTACCCCTGGTGATGCTAGAGGCAATGCAAGAAGGGATTCCAGTCCTCGCTAGTGATATCCCTCCCCATCAGCAATTGATTGGTCAAGAACGAGGTCTACTGTTCCGAGCAGGAGACGTAGACTCTTGTCTCCAAGCTCTAGAGAGGGCGATCCGTCAACCTCAAGAGTTAGCAGATATGGCAAAGAAGGCACAAGACCATGTAGCCACTTACTATAACTGGGACAAAATTACTGCTGATAACTTGAGACTGTATCAAAAACTCTGTGCGTCGTCGTCTGATGCAAAATTCAGTGTCACGCTCCCCTTTTTCAAAAACCAGTAAAACCACAGAGTTTCGTCAACCTTATGGAGACAAGCCTTTCATCACTACCATTAGCCTTAAGGCGGCGGCTTTTGGCAGCCCTTGCTACCTTTACATCTGTAATTGGTGGAGGGATGGCCTATTTGGTTGTTACCCCACCAGTGTACCAAGTGAAAGCACGGCTGATGCTGGAAAATAAAAAGGTGAGTGTGTCTGAGTTGGGTCGCAACCTCAGCCAAGTCCCTGCTAATACACCCGGTGAAGCTAGCCCGATCGCAACTCAAGCAGAACTAGTGGGGTCACAACGGGTTCTTCAGGGAGCACTTTACCAGATTGGTATACTAGGCAGTTCACCTGAAGGACTGACCATAAACACACTCCGTAGGGATTTAAAGGTAAAAATTGTGCCTGCCACCAATATTCTTGAGCTGAGCTATCAGAGTCAAAATCCAGAATTGGCAACCACGGTGCTCAATGCTGTCGCTAACGCAATGGTTTCTGAAAGTGCTCAAGGGATTCGGTCAGAAGCTAGAGCTGTGCGGGAATTTTTGGAGAAAGAAGTACCATTACGGCGTTTGGAGGTGGAAGCAACAGAAGCAGCGTTAAACAAATTTAAACAAACCACTGGTTTAGTTTCTCCCGAGGAACAAACACAACTCTTAGTCAGGAGTTTAGCAACTTTAGAAGACCAAGAACGTGCTGTGTCTATTCAACTCCAAGACGCTAAAACCCGTAGCCAAGAACTCCAGACCATAACCAGTCTGAATAATACTCAGAATGCTTACATCGCTGGACGCATTGGTCAAGATCAAGAACTCCAAGCCTTACGAGCTCAGCTGGTCAACTTGGAACGGGAGTTAGCCAAAATGCGATCGCGTCTAACTGATCAGAATCCAGCGATGATATCACTGGTTCAGGAGCGCTATGAACTCCTTACCCTGTACAATCAAAAACTTTCTCGTCTGTTGCCCACTAATCAGCCCACTAATCAGCTCACTAATCAAATTATTCCCCCTGCTGATGTGGCCTCTGATCAGTTGAGCCAGGACTTTACCTCTAGGTTTATTTTAGCTGAAACAGAACGGTCGGCACTGGAACAGAAGCTCTACCTGGTGCAGACTGAGCGCATTAAACTCCAGAATCGTCTTGGTCAAATACCAGTTCTACAGCAACCCTTTGGTACCTTAGTTCGCCGACAAGACGAAGCAATTGCCTCTCTTAAACTCCTCCAAAACAAACTGGAAGAAGCACGGATTGCAGAAACCCAACTAGTTAACAATATTCAAATTATTGAGCGGGCAAAACTTCCTTCATCACCCAAGGAACCCAATCCAAAAGTGGTGCTGTTGATTGCTAGTGCTGCTGGAATTGCCCTAGCTGTCGGTATGGTGCTGCTGCTGGAGGTGATGGATAATACCCTACACGATGGCTCGGAAGCGGAGGCACTCCTGAAGCTGCCTAGGCTGGGGGTATTACCGACGATACCTGCTCAGGCACTCAGTGTTGAGCAACCGAAAGGATTCTTGGAAGATATGAGGTTAATGGAGCCTTACCGCCTGCTCCTGACAACCATGGAGTTGCGTGCTCAGAAGAGGTTACAGCTGATTGTAGTCAGCAGTGCTGTTTCCGGAGAGGGTAAGTCAGTGGTAGTTTCCCACTTGGCTGCGGTTTCAGCAAGATTTTCCAGGCGGACATTGATTATTGATGCCGACTGGCGTCACCCAATGCAGCACAATTTGTTTGGCTTACCCCCTCAGCCAAAGGTTAAAGATTTAATGGACAGCAATCAAACCTGCCTCGAGGCGGTGCAACCCACAGCGATCGCAAACCTTTCGATTTTGACCTGTAGTGACCAGCCCTCTGGTCCGGCTACCTTCCTACAGTCACAGGTGATGAAGTCTATTTTGGCAGCAGCCGGAGATCATTATGACCTAGTGATTGTAGACACGCCACCAGTTAGTAGTTTTGCTGATGCCCATACCTTGAGTCGGTATAGTGATGGGTTGGTGATGGTGACACGTGCCAACTTTACCCAGAAAGATATCCTACTACAGACAGTATCGAAATTGAAAGATACTAGCACTCCGATACTGGGGTTTGTTGTCAATGGCATAAGCGATCGGACTCGACAGTACTATTCCGATTCCTTCTATAGTTACCAGCCTCAATCCCAATCCAGGCAGACCCATGGCAACGAAGCCAGCAACAATTGTGCTCTTGTATCCAGGGAGGTTGATCATGCAGATTCATAACCCCTGGCATCGTTCCTCTGCTCTGACCTTTTGGCTGGGACTGGCAGGTGTGCCCATTGGTCTAGCCGTTGGCTTACTCGCAGGTACTCAGCCCCGTTTGCTTGGTTTAGGGTTGGTGGCAGTAGCGGTGATGGTCTACTTCTTTGCCCGATTTGAGCAAGCCGTACTGGGACTATTGATCTTGCGTAGTTGTCTCGATCCGTTTTCAGATCAACAGGTACCAGCAGCTTTTGCGATCGGACTCGACGGCTTGACTTTGCTTTATGTGACAGTGATGTTACTGAGGGGGCAAACTGTACGCACCGATAAGTTTTGGTGGTTCTTTGCTGGTTGGGTGATGCTACAAGGCTTGTGGGTGATACTTTTGCCTCTGGGAGGGCTGGGGCTAGATGCTTCGTTTTTGCTAGGAAGCATCCGTGAGTGGATACGTCTATTTTCTTGGCTAATGGTCTACTTGCTGGTAATGCAACTCAAGGACAGGCTTCCACCTAAGCAAGTTGTCTACGGGCTGTTTTGGGCTCTGCTCTTACCAGTTACAGTAGCGTTGCTCCAGATGTTATTGCCTTCGGTTTTACCTCCCTTTTTCGCTCCTCACGGCGGTCACTCCACCGGCATAGAAGAAGTATCTCGCATCAAAGGGACTATTGGTCACCCTAACGGCTTTGTAACCTGGTTATTGCTGTTCATGGGTCTGACCTATTGGAGGCTAACCCAGTCAAATCCACGCTGGATCTGGATGCTATTGCTGGGTTTACTTACCCTTTTGTATGTGAGTACTAAGGCTCTATTTGGTTTGATGATGCTTGGTACCTTTATTGTGGTTTTAATCGCCCCTAGATTGAGCATAGTCAACCTAATCGGTGGCATAGTTGTGTTTGTCGGTATTATCATCTTGTTTGGTAGCTCAGAGTTTGGTCAAGAACGTCTCGGCTCGATCGCTCAAACACCACTGGGTAATCCAGATATCGATATTTGGAAGGCAATTCTGCTGTCCAAGGGAGATGGCAATAGTTTCAACTGGCGGCTGGCTCAATGGACCTATCTCCTAGAGCAATGGAAACACTTCCCAATCCTTGGTTATGGTCTCGGAACTAACAAACTGATCAGTAGTAATGGGCTCGAACCCCACAATGATTACATTCGAGCCCTGGTAGAAGGAGGAATCGTAGGATTGGTAACTTGGTTGGTCTTCCTCGGAGTTCAGGTTGGGCGTCTTGTTCAATTATTTCGACAGGCATCTCCTGGCAGTGGACAAGGGACTCTGTGTTTGGCCATGTTGGCGATTCTTCTGGCTGTACCTGTGGGGATGATTACCGAAAATATCTGGAGTCATACCACTCTCTTTTTCTACTGGTATACCTTGTTGGCAGTGGTGGGTTGGAATTGGGATGATCTGCCCCCTTCAGAAAGTCACGCACCGGTTAGTCGTCCTGCACGGCTTACACCTTTTTGATCAGGGTAACTCTAGCTTTTATAGGAGTGACCCAAATTATTTCACTCACGAAATAGTTGAGACTTTAACCAATAGCAATAAAACACCATGACTAATCAAAACATTACAAATCATGCTCAAATTAACTTATCATCAAGTACTCAATAATTGCTTGGCTGTCCCTGTTGCTTGTCTAGCTTATAATAAACCAAAATAAGCTTAAATGTACAAAATTATAATGCAATACTTTTTATCCTGTTGTTCAGGGTAAACCAATTTTGATCAATGAATCATCTAGTGTATTTAAGATTAAAAATTTTATAAATCCGGAAAATGCTGAGCTTAACCCAAAACCAAAATTAGAAAGAATTGCCATCAATTTAATTCCTAGCATTATCCTGAATTTGAAAGGTAAGAGGAATTACAAAAAATTCACAGAACTTCTGCTCAAGCAGACTGATACTCCTAAAGTACTGATCATTGGAGGTAGTGTGATTGGTCAAGGTATGGAAGAGCTGTTATCAGTACCTGCCATTGAAATTATCGAAAGTGACGTTGCTTTTGATTCCCGTATAGCAGTAATTTTTGACGCCCACAATATTCCTTTTAAAGATAATTCATTTGATGGAGTCATAATCCAAGCTGTCCTTGAACATGTTGTAGATCCATCCCGTTGTGTTGAAGAAATTCATCGAGTGCTCAAAAAAGATGGTTTAGTTTATTCAGAAACTCCGTTTATGCAACAAGTACACCTAGGAAGATATGATTTTACTCGCTTCACTCACTTAGGACATCGTCGTTTATTCCGCAAGTTTGAAGAAATTTGTAGTGGTGCTGTGTGTGGACCAGGAATGGCATTAGCCTGGTCATATCAATACTTTATTTTAAGTTTTGTTAAGAGCCCTATGGCAAGAGGTTTGATTAAGGTTATTGCCAGACTGACATCTTTTTGGTTGAAATATTTTGACGACTATCTAATTAATAAATCGGGTACATTTGATTCGGCATCAGGTTTTTACTTTATGGGCAAAAAGAGTGATAAAAAACTTTCATACACAGAACTAATAACTCTTTACAGAGGAACACAAGCAAGTTATTTTTAACTAGTTTCGCTACGGGTAAGTCTTAAACTTTAAGTTATTTGATATCTAAAAAAATGATGGAATATGGTTCGTTGTTTCGGCATTTATGTACTATAATGTAGCTAATAATTTGGTTATAATTTGGGAATTAAAAAATTACCATATGGTTCCTATAGCGGTTGAAAAAAAAAATGGCAATAATGTAGATATCGGCTCCAATGTGGTGATTATTGGTTGGTGGGATTACGATTGGAGATAATGCTGTAATTGGTGCTGGTTATGTAGTTGTAAAGGATGTTTATGAGAGTTCTGTATTTGTAGGAAAATCGGCAAAATTTATTCGTAAAGTTTGTGACAAAAAAGTTAATAAGTAAAAACTAGTATCAGTATCAATTAACTAAAGTATTGCTAATTCTTATATGTAAACTTCAAAATGCCAAAAGTTTCTGTTGTTATTCCTGCCTATAATTCCATGAACTATCTCCCGGAAACGGTGGATAGTGTTTTTCGGCAAACCTTTACTGACTTTGAAATATTAATTGTTGACGATGGTAGCTCGGATGGTGTTGAGCAATGGGCTGCTGAACTAGTAGACTCACGGGTGAAATTTATTGCCCAAGCCAACCAAGGCGTATCCGTAGCCCGTAATACAGGAATTGCTCAAGCTCAAGGGGAATATATTGCATTGTTAGATTCTGATGACCTCTGGGAACCAACCAAGCTGGAAAAACAGGTGCGTTGTCTCGATGACCATCCCAAAGTAGGCTTGGTGCATAGTTGGGTTGCTTTGGTAGATGAGCACAGTCAGCCTACAGGTAGATTTTTTATTCCTACTGCAGAAGGGGATGTCTGGCAGCAACTGCTTGAGTGCAACCCCATCACTTGTTCTTCAGTAATGGCACGTCGTTGCTGTTTTGAAACGACTGGAGGATTTGACCCTAACTTGCGCTCCGCTGAGGATTGGGATCTGTGGATTCGCATTGCTGCTAATTACCCTTTTGCTCTAATCAAGCAACCTTTAGCTTACTATCGACAGCTTTCTAGTAGTAAGTCCAAAAATTGCCAATTGGTAGAAAAATCTCTGACTAGGATCATCGAGAAAAGCTTTCAATCTGTACCCTCTGAGCTACTTTATCTCAAAAGCCATAGCTATGGTTATGCCAACCTCAACTTAGCTTGGAAATCTCTGCAGACGGTTGAGAGTGATTACCGACAGGCAAATTATTATCGTCAGCAAGTGCTTCTACACTATCCTCAGATGCGCTTCTCTCTAAACTTTATCCGTTTGAGTGTTGCGATCGCACTGATGCACTTCTTCGGACCTAAGGGCTACAGCAGATTTCTAGAGGTATTTTACAGTCTGCGTCGGCGTCTATCAAGTTTTGCACGATAAACAAATCTGATTACTGTTTTTGGAAAACATAACTCCTAACGTTAGTATCAAAAATTCTCTTCCTATTCGCCCCAAAGAATGGTTCTTAGTATTTCGATCTCCTGCTATCGAAGATGCAGAAATTCAGGAAGTTGTTGCCAGTATGCAAACAGGTTGGTTGGGTACTGATCCGAAAGTAGCACAGCCGGGATGAGTTTCTTGATGGTATGACGGCTGAAAATATCGGGGTTGGGGTGCATTATCTAAGTATTCCCGAACATCCTTACTATCAACAAACCTTTGGTTGGCAGCCAGAAAATTATCCAAAAGCGATGGCTATTGGAAGGCAAACAGTGAGTTTGCCCTTGTCAGCCAAGTTGACGAATGAGGATGTTAATGATGTAATTTTTGCGGTTAAAAATTTGCTCAAATAATACATCTGTAGGAGTGAAAGTTTGTCGCAGTTTAAAGCTTTCTGTTAAAGGAAAATTCATCAAATTATAAATTTATAAAGTCCACAAAAATGAGTATTTCGATTACGAGGATCCGTACAGCCACTGCGGATGAGTGGGATTTAATTTGGCAAGAATGCGATTATGCAACCTACTTTCACTCCCGAGAGTGGGCAGAAATCTGGAATGTTTATACCAAGGGCAAGATGCGTCCGGAGCCTAAGCTAATTTTATTCTCAGACGGAAAAAAGGCATTGCTTCCGCTTTCATCGCAGAAAAGATTCAAAGGATTGGGTAAACAATATATTTCTTCTCCAGCAGGAACTTTTGGTGGTTGGATTTGTGTGGATCAGCTTGATGTCAAACATGCCAATTTATTAGTTGATTTTTTAAGTAACAAACTTGGTAATCTCTATTGGCGAATGAATCCTTATGATCAGCTTGCCTTGAAACTAGGATTAATCAATAGCCAAGATGATGAAACTCATACCATCAAGCTGCAAGTTGAGTTTGAGGCTATCTACAAGAAATGGTCAAGGGGGCATAAATCTGCGACCAAAAAGGCAAAAAAAGCCGGTTTTTTAGTAAAAACAGCCTCTACGCTCGATGATTGGAGCCATTATTATCAGGTTTACGAAGACTCCTTGAGGCGATGGGGAGATAAGGCTTCTTCTAAATATGAATGGGAATTGTTTAATGATATTTTTCAGCGACATTCAGCTAACACCAAGCTTTGGTTAGCAATTTATCAAGAGCAAGTTGTTTCTGGAATACTCTGTTTTTACGCAAAAAAACATGTAGTGTATTGGCATGGTGCAACTCTGGAAGATTTCTTTCATCTTCGTCCAGTCAATCTTCTGATGTATGAGAGCATCAAAGATGCTTGTGAGCAGAAGTATGACTGCTTTGATTTTAATCCTAGTGGTGGGCATGAGGGAGTAAAAGAATTCAAGCAAAGGTTTGGAAGTGAAGCTCTGTCATGTCCCATTGTAACTGCTGAAGATTCAATCACCCGTGTTCTTGCAGCAGTCAAATCCAAGCTTAGATAAAACACGTATTGTAAGCAAAAAATATTCTATATAGGAGATTCATTTCGATGACAGATTGGGACACATATGCTAAACTAGGAATTCTGCAAGCAGTTATTGATCCGTCTGACAATCAAGGCTTCAAGAATCGCCTGATTGATCAGATTCAGTGGCGCTTGATTCAGGAAAAGTTGAAAAAATCAAAAAAACTTTTGGATTTTGGCTGCGGTACTGGCAGATTTGCTCCTAGGATTACAAATTTGGGAATTGAGTATACAGGAATTGACTCATCTGAAAACATGATTCAGGTGGCAAAGGATATTCATCAGTCACCTATTTTAAAATTTATTCATTTCAATGGTGTAGAAATTCCTTTCCCAGATAACAGTTTTGATACTTGCCTTTCCAGTGGCGTATTTCAGTATCTGATCAAGGAACCTAATTGCCAGAAAATATTATCTGAAATACGCCGCGTCCTAGTTCCGGGGGGATGTTTAATTATGGATGAGCAGGTCAGTCTCTCCAATCAGACTTCGGCGTCAGGAATGCTTGTGCTAACTGAACTTGACTACAAGAATGAGATATCTAATAGTTTTTCTGTCAAGTCAGTCTGTAGAGTTCGCGGTGGTTATTTGTCTAAGGTGTCACATCTTTCATTCCGCGTGGCTAAACTTCTTCCCTGGGCTTTTGATGTCTCTTTAGATTATTTGGCACAACGGGAGATTCGGAAAATTAAAAAAGTAAGTAGTGACTATCTATCGACTATGAAGTATTACGAGGTACTCATTGAATCGGAAACAAAATAAGCAAACTATAAAAAATAACTTGAACTATTAATGCTTTTGTTCGGGCAATATTTTATGGATCCACTCACCATGAAAAAGTTCAGGTTATTTCTTCTATAATTTGAATTGGATTAGTATAGAGGATAATTGGAGTATTATATGCTTTTAAATAAAGTTATTTTAAATAAAGTTAATGGAATCTGCTACAAATTAGATATTTCCATCTTATATCAATCTGAAGTTGGTATTAAATGTTTTAACCAACTTCTCTCAAGCGACATATTAAAATATTTTTGTGTTGGCGAGATTAAATCATTACAATTGGAATCCTTATACCTCTGTGCCGATGGATTAAAAGACTCACATACTCTTGTCAACACTAATATTGTTGACTCTCCACATTTTGATTTAATGAAAAATCTTAAAAATAACAAAGATGTCATGGATTCTAGTTATGTAAAAAGAGTGAATAGAGGAATATTAGATTTTCGATCACCTCGCAAAGTCAACCATAATTATATAGCATTTCTCAAAACAAAATATCAAGAAAAAATGAATTCAATAAAAATTGGTAATTATGAACCAATCAAAGTATTTAATGTTGATGGGCGATACTTTATTGCTGATGGAAAGCATACCGCCGCTTGTTGTGCTCTAATAGGTGTCGAAGCAAAAGTCATTCATCTTTCCAAAGTAATATACGATAGTTTCTGGATTTGGGTTTATAAAAAAATGCTAAAAAACAGCAATGAATACAAAAAGAACATTGAATTTTTCAAGTCTGCTCTTAGAGATTATGCCTAGCTGGTAGTAATTTTTAAGTGAGACGTACATCTGTTGAATAAGTTGAATAAATAGTCAAAGAGCTTTGCAGAGGAAGATTTAATGTCCCTTAAACGAGTTGCCACATCTGGAGTAAAGTGGTCTTTAGTGTCCCAAGTCGGGCGGCAGGTGATGCAGTTTGTCACTACTGCTATCCTTGCCCGCCTACTCTCACCTTCTGATTTTGGCTTACTGGGCATGGCGATGATTGTGATCGCATTTATAGACCTGTTTAAGGATTTGGGCACCTCATCAGCAGTAATTCAGCGGAAAAATATTTCTGATGCACTTTTGCATAGCCTCTTTTGGATCAATGTAGCCTTGGGAATCTTAGGGATATTTGTTATCTTTGTTATCTCACCACTGGCTGCCAGTTTTTATCAGGAACCGAGGGTCACTTCAGTTCTGAGATTCCTCTCATTGAACTTTTTTATTTCTGGTATCAGCATCTTACAGAAAGCCATTTTAGAAAAAAATTTAGCATTCAATACCTTAGCCAAAATAGAAATTTGTGCGATCGTGTCTGCTTCCTTCGTTGGCATTGGTTCAGCTCTTCTAGGATTTGGGGTATGGAGCTTGGTCTACCAATCATTAGTATTAGTGACAGTAACAACAGTTATGCTTTGGGCTGCCACTAGCTGGAGACCAAAAATGATTTTTGATTGGAGTGAGGTCAAAGATGTTAGTAGTTACAGCTTGAATTTAACCGCAGCTAGTATCTGGCGCTATTTTAAGAGAAATGCAGACTACCTCCTAATTGGACGAGTTTTAGGAAGCCAAGACTTGGGATACTACACCTTGGCATATCGCATCATGCTTTACCCCTTGCAGAATATCTCTCATGTGATTGCTCGGGTGATGTTTCCTGTATTTTCCCAAATACAAGATGACAATGCAAAATTTAGAAGTGCCTATCTCAAAGTTATCGGTTTAATTGCTCTGATTTCTTTTCCAATGATGGTTGGTCTTTGGGTAGCTGCTGAGCCCTTTGTTCTGACATTACTTGGGTCACAGTGGCAGCCTGTCATTTTGCTACTGATGATTCTGGCTCCTGTAGGAATGGAGCAATCTCTGGGAACAACAGTAGGCACAATCTATAAGGCGAAAGGTCGTCCAGACCTTCAGTTTCGATGGGGAATTGTTTCTGGAATATTGATACTTACTGCTTTCGTGATCGGTTTGCAATGGGGGATTGTTGGGGTTGCAGTTGCCTACGTGATCGCGTCTTTTCTTTGGTGTTACCCAAGTTTTAATATTCCTTTTAGTCTCATTCATTTACGGATGCGTGACTTTGGGGCAGTGCTTTGGCGACCACTTGTTGCTAGTCTCCTAATGCTACTTGTGCTTGTAGGGCTGAAGTTTTTGTTACCCACCGGTCTAGCTAGTGGCTGGGTGTTAGGCATACTGATACCTATAGGAGGTATTTCTTACCTGTTGGCAAGCTGGTGTATCAATCGAGAACAGATACAGCAATTATTAGTCATGGTAGGGCTAAATAAATAAATGAGTATTCAGCTATTGGACAAGAGAAAAATTAAGGTTATTCATAGCTATCCCTTCTGGCTACCACAGACGCAAACTTGGATGTATAACCAAGTTCGCTACTTGCCTGATGAAGTAGAAAATCATATTGTCTGCGAACGCACAGAAAATTTGGAGCAGTTTTGGCTACCCAATATCCACACACTGAGTGATAGTTCCAAATGGCGCTATTTCTGGGATAAGGGTGTGCGCAAACTACAGTTTCGCCGTCACCTGGGATTTTTAGTAGAAGTTGCCAAACGGCAAGGTGCAAGCATTTTGCATTCTCATTTTGGTGATATTGGTTGGGGAGATCTAGATGCAGCGAAGCTAGCAGGACTTAGGCAGGTAGTGACTTTCTACGGTTGGGATGTTAATTCCTTGCCTAAAAGTAGCCCCCACTGGCAGAAAAGATATCAGGAACTGTTTGCCAAGGTAGATAGAATTCTCTGCGAGGGCCCCCATATGGCACAGTGCATCATTAATCTAGGATGCCCAGCAGATAAAGTTAAAGTTCAGCATCTGGGCATTAGTATCGAGGAAATTCCCTTTAAGCCCAGAGTCTGGAATCCTACTGAACCTCTACGGGTACTGATTGCCTCATCATTCACTGAAAAGAAAGGAATTCCCTATGCTTTGGAAGCCCTAGGGCAACTACAGCACCAGGTTTCTCTAGAAATTACTATTATTGGGGATGCCAATAGTCAAGCCAGAAATCAGGCTCAAAAGAAAAAAATTCTGGCAACTATCGAGAAGAACAATCTCCAGTCAAAAGTTCGCCTGCTTGGCTATCAACCACATAAAGTCTTATTTGAAGAGGCTTATAAGCACCATATCTTTCTCTCCCCCAGCGTCACAGCGAGTGACGGCGATACTGAAGGGGGCGCACCGGTATCTCTAATTGAAATGGCTGCTACAGGAATGCCCATTGTTAGTACCAAGCACTGTGACATTCCTGAAGTAATTATTGATGGTGTTACAGGTTTACTCGCAGAGGAACGAGATGTGGATGGACTAGTGAGCCATTTGCAACACCTAGTCGCTTATCCTGAGCAATGGTATGACTTGGTTCAGGCAGGGCGCAAGCATATAGAAGCAGAATATGATGCCCGGATTCAAGGCTCAAGATTGGCAGGAATTTATATAGGATTAAATGCAATGGGTTAGAAAAGACAATCAACTGTTCTGTAGACATCTCCAGGAATTGCTTAGCAATTCCTGGAGATGTCTATTACCCATTACCAAAAAACAGACACTTATCTCTATCAACATCCATATAAGCTGTCACGCATTGAAATTGTGAATCGGTACTGATGGGAAGATGGGTCTAGTTTTTCGTAAGTCCTGGTGGTTTATGGGTAGCGATCGCTCTTCTTTCCCTGAACTAGCTACAGTTGAGGGTGCCTATCGGTAAACTATAACAGTAACCATAAACTATTCCCTGTCTAGGACAATTGAACCCCTGATGCTCAGAGACCTGAACTTTAGTGGCTTAATCAATCAGCGCTTCTTCCACAATTTTGTTCCTGTACCAGCAACTAACGCGCTACAACTCGGAGCAAGGACTCCTGATTTTGAGCTACCAGATATTACCAATAACCGTCAGACCAAATTATCCGATTATCAGGGTAAACAACCGGTCATCTTGGCATTCACCCGAATTTTCACAGAAAAGCATTACTGTCCCCTGTGCTTCCCTCACATCAAAAACATCAATGAGAACTACCAACGTTTCACTGAGAAAGGGGTTGAGGTGTTAATGATTACGAGTACAGATATCAGGCAAAGCCAACAAGTTGTTAAGGATCTCAGTTTACAAATGCCACTGCTGAGCGACCCCAACTGTAGAACCTTTCGCGCCTATAACCTTGGTCAAGCACTTGGTGCTCCTCTACCTGCTCAATTTCTTTTAGATCAGCTAGGAAAACTCCGCTTTCAACATCTATTTTCTTTCCTAAATTCAAATGCTGAAGTAGAGACACTGTTAAATGCCATCGATACCCTCTTATGAGGTACAGTCAATTGTCTTACCCCTACTCCCTACTCCCATGAACCCAGGAGGAAAGTCCCTAGCCCCATTGAGCACTGCTAGATATAATCATAGTCGAACTTGGGACAAGTGACTCCGGGGATTGAAGCGGCGACTTTCACGGATTTTTTCATAGTACTCCCGCTCCTGATTGGTGAGGTTTTTCGGAGTTACTATCGTAATTCGCACTAACTGATCACTACGTCCACCCTTAGGTAAAGACCAGCCTTTACCCCGCAGGCGCAGAGATTGACCAGAACGAATACCAGCAGGAATATTCATACTCACAGAGCCATCTGGAGTTGGTACGTCGATTGACCCACCCAAAACCGCTTCATCTGGTGTGATTGGCACTTCGCAAACCAGATTCTCACCATCGAACTCAAAGAAAGAGTGAGATTTGAGTTCTACTTTTAAATACAAATCTCCCTTTTGCCCATTCAGGGGGTTGACCTGACCCTTGCCTCGCACCCGAATACGACTACCGGGTTTGGCACCAGGGGGAATCTTGACAGTTATAGTTTCACTACCTAGGCTGAAACGTTTTTGGACACCATTAAAGGCTTCAGACCAACTGAGGCTAATGGTTGCTTCCCGGTCAGCACTTGCTCCCGTAGTGTTGTTAAAGCCTGACGTGCTGCTATAGCCACCAAAACCACCAAAATCATTAAACCCATTAGAGCTAGAAGTACTTGTACGGTAGGAGTAGCTCTGACTACTTCTGCTCCCACCACCGGGGGCACCAGTGCTAAAGCGACCCAGCAATTCATTAATGAACTCGTCAAAGCTGCCGTACTGGCTAAAATCAAAGCCACCAACATCAACACCGACTCCACTACGACCAGACCATCCTTGTCCCCCTTGCTTCCAGTACTGACCAAATTGATCGTATTTCTTGCGTTTGTCCGAGTCAGATAACACTTCATAGGCTTCATTGACTTCCTTAAAGCGAGCCTCGGCTTGTTTGTCCCCAGGATTCAAGTCTGGGTGGTACTTACGGGCCAAACGCCGAAAGGACTTTTTAATGTCATCAGCACTAGCAGTTTTGCTGACTCCTAGGATGGAGTAATAGTCTTTGAAGTCGGTCGCAGCCATCAAGAGTGTCTCCTAATCGTCTAAGATCGTAACGGGTAAGTTATTGCCCTTGGATTATGGTTTATCTACCTCAACGCTAGGGTAACAAAGCTTTCAACTAAACTTAGTTCGGTTCTTCCTCACTGCTGCGATCGCAATTTCCGTACATGGGTGCATACTCTGTCAAAGGTGTTTTCAGCGGTTTTGGCAAGGTGTTAGGTAGCAAGGTCTTAGGCTAATGGCTAATGGCTAATGGTTAATGGTTAATGGTTAATGGACTTAATACCTAGCCTAAGCATGTCTAAGCCCTAATCCTTAGGCTAAGCCTGTCTAGGGTAAGGGTGTAAGGGCTGACGGCTGATAGCTGACGGCACCTCAAGTAGCGTGCGCGTAGCGCATATGCTTACAGTGTGGCTAATTTTGATGTGGATTAGCTTACCCTTTCCACCCCATAGGACTAAATCACGGCTCCATGGGGGATTACGGCATTTTTGATCACTACAACAATGCCATTACGAATATAAAACCCCTCACTTTCGCAGTTGGCTTCTTCCACACGATCCTTGTTGAAGATTTTGACATTGTTACCGATACAAGCATTTTTATCGATAATTGCACGACGAATAACGGTATCCTTACCAATTCCTAAACTCACTTGGCCTTGTTCTTGGGCTGATAGACGTTCTGTTAAAGATTGATAGTAGTCAGCACCCATAATTAAAGAGTCCTCGATAACTGTTCCAGCTTCCACTCGCGATCGCAATCCCAATACCGAGTTATTAATGCGGCAATCTTTGAGAATACACCCTTCCCCAATAATTGACTCTGTTACCCGACAGTCTAAAAGCTTTGAGGGCGGTAGATAACGAGCCCTGGTGTAAATCGGAGCATCTTCCTGATAAAAGCTAAAGGATGGCTTAGGTTGACGAGTCAGGGATAAATTAGCATTGTAGAATGCCTCAATGGTGCCAATATCTTGCCAATAATCATTAAATAAATAAGCTTGAATATTATACTTTTGCATCGAAGCTGGGATAACTTCGTGACCAAAGTCTGTGTGCTCAGAATTAGCTTCGAGCAGTTCTTTCATCACTGCTTTACTAAATACATAAATTCCCATAGAAGCAATGTAAGGACTATTTCTGGCTTGTTCTGGCGTAAGTCCAAGCACAGTAGTATCCACTTGCATTTGTTTAAGCAATTCCCCTGTAGGTTTCTCGCGAAAGTCAATCACCTTGCCCCGATCATCAATTTGCATCAAGCCAAAGCTAGATGCCCGTGTCTCATCAATAGGCACAACCGACAGAGTAATATCCGCTCTAGTATCCCGGTGACGTTGGACAAATAACCGATAGTCCATCCGGTAGAGGTGGTCTCCTGATAAAATTAGGTATTCATCAACATCCCAGCCATCAAATAGCCAGAGATACTGACGAACTGCATCTGCTGTTCCCTGAAACCAGCTTGGGTTTTCCGCAGTTTTTTGGGCTGGTAAAATTTCAACAAACCCTTCTGAGAAGCCAGAGAAATTATAGGCACGGGTAATGTGGCGATTGAGAGATGCTGAGTTAAATTGGGTTAGTACATAGATTTTGTAAATCTCAGAATTAATACAGTTACTGACAGGAATATCGATCAAGCGGTATTTGCCTGCCAATGACACCGCTGGTTTAGCCCGGGGCTTGGTTAAGGGATATAACCGGCTTCCTGCGCCACCACCGAGAATGATTCCTAAAACTTTTTTCACAAAACACCTCTGAAACGCTCATGCCTGAACAACTCCAGTCTCTGACGGGTGTGGGGCAGTTTTCAAGGGGGGTAAGCCAGTAATTTATTATAAACGCAAAGTTTTCGAGAAGTCTATGTAAAATCCCTAGTTAGCGCCACAGTAAGTTCGGTACTTTCCCGGTGAACAGTAGTAGGTCAAGGGTAAGAGAATAAAATCGCTGGGTCAAATTAAGTGGGGAAAGGTTTTAAGAGAAATTGAAACCCGGTCGGGCATTTGTATTGCCAGAGGATGGATAACTCAGATCAACACCCATACCAGTGGGTGTCTGAAATCCCTTTAGCCAATTCCTATTGACCCAAACCCGAAGCCAATTCTGATCCAGCTATCCCTAATTAGCAATTGGTACTAGCTATCGCTATAGATAACTAACTAAACATTTTGAATCACTATGGCAAACGTTACTCTTTCACAGACAACTATCCAGCTTACTGAAACTAGTGCTGACCAGTCATACACTATTGCCTTAGATACCAACCCAACTGGACCGGTCACTGTTAGACTCGCAACTGATGGGCAGAGTCAAATCAATGTGGATGGTCAGGGGTTCACGACCCAAGACACCGTCGTAATCAGTGACACCACACCAAAAACTGTTACGGTGCGCGTTATAGATGATGGCACTCCTGAAGGTGTTCACCCAGGCACCATCACTCACACTGTTACAGCCACAGATGACGAAACTAACTATCCCGTAAATACTGAACTTACTGGTGTCAGCCTTGAAATTATCGATAATGATCCAGGGCTATATATCCAAGGCACGCCTACACCCATTGAAGGGGGTGAAAATAGTACCTATGAATTTGGGTTGAGTACCGCACCCGATGGAGATGTAACAGTCCAAATCGAAACTACCGATGGTCAGAGTCAATTTAGTTTAGATGGCGGCAACACCTTTGTCTCTTCCGCAGAAAAAACCTTTACCCCAACGGACTTCACTACGGATATCACGGTGCAGGGGATTGAGGACAACATCCTAGAAGGTCTGCACAGCAGCACCATCACCCACACCATTACTGAGTCCGAGGCAACACAAGGACAATATTCTGAAGGTCAAACTAGACAGGTCTTTGCCACGATTACTGACAATAACCCAGATCTGCTCACCTTCGATAACCAAATGTTGTCTATTACAGAGGGTGAAGAAGGTACGTACACGATTAAAGCAGACGAGCTTGATGCAGACATAACAGTCACCATCAAAGCCAATGGATCGAGTCTAATCAAGGTAGAAGATGACCAAGAATTTGCTTCCGAGCAAGTCATAACCCTCAACAGCACCACATTTGAAAAAACTATCACGGTGCAGGCTACTGAAGACTCAGATGTCACAGGACCTCAAGAAGTCAGCATTAGCCACGAAATTACTAATTCAAACAGTTCAAACTTTCCACTTGGTAAGGTTGGGGATGTCACTCTCAAGATTGCTGACAATGATCCTGGGGTAATCATCACTCAAGCTACTGGTCAGATTCAAGAAGGTGACGAAAATGAATACACCATTGCGTTAAGCACCAATCCTACTGGGGACGTAACAATCACCCTTGATTCTGATGACGATAGTGATATCAAATTGCCGGATGGAACTGAGTTTGAAGACCAGCTAACTATCACCCTTACCGATACTACACCCCAAACCATTAAAGTTCAAGCTACAGAAAATGACGGGGCATCAGAAGGGAGTCCTCACGAAAGTACAATCACCCACACAATCACTGCTACAGACGATACCGACAATTATCCTACAAACACAACAATTGATAGCGCTACCATTGAGATTATTGATGATAGCTCCAGCCTTTTCGATTTCAGTACTCCCTCATCTGTTGAAGAGGGTAATGAAGTTGAGTACACACTTCGATTAACAGAGTCTCCTGGTGGAGATGTAAGAGTTACTATTAACGCTGATGATGAGACTGAAATCAGTATTGACGGAGGTAGCACATTTGCTGCAAGCCAAGAAGTTAGATTCAGTGACACATCGGCAAGAACTATCACCGTCAAGCCTATAGATGACTCAACCGTAGAAGGAGCTCACACTAGCACCATCAGCCACACCATTACTGAAGCTCCAGAGAACTCAGATTATAAAGTAAACAGTAAGGCTGGAGATGTAATTGTAAATATTACTGACAATGACCCAGGTCTGATCATCACTCCAGCAACCGAGCCCACTGAGGAAGGTGGAGACTCGACAACCTATCAAGTGGCTTTAAGTACTACCCCCACTAGTGACGTAACAGTTACTATCACCACAGATGGGGAAAGTGAACTTGCTCTGGATAACATAAACTATGCTCCCAGTCGAAATATTCAACTTAGTGACACTACACCAACCACTGTCACGGTGCGAGGTACAATAGACGACGATGTAGAAGGTCTTCACACCAGTACCCTCAGACACGAAATTACCGATTCTGTGGATCCGAACTATCCTGAAAGACAGGGAACAGAGTTTACTACTATCGACATTAAAGATGGTACCCCTGGAGTCATTATCTCCAATCAGTCTTTGTCTCTCTCAGAGGGTGAAGAGGGTACTTACACCATTAGTTTAACCACCGAGCCTACTGAGGATGTAACGGTTACCATTACAGCAGATCAGCAAGGTCTGATCAGTGTTGATGGTCAAGAGTTTGGATCAGAGCAGGTGATTACCCTCAACCAAAGCACACTGGAAAAAGAAATCAAGGTGCAGGCGGTAGATGATGATCCGCCGGAAGGAATTCACAGCAGCATCATTACCCACAGCATTGCTTCAGCGGATACAAACTATTCTAATGAGAACACACCCATTGAGGACGTCACTGCCACCATTACTGATAATGATATCGGAGTGGTTATCATTGGTACTCCTCAGGTCACTGAAGGCAGTACTGATACCTATGAAATTGGTTTAAGCACTCAGCCTACCGGAGATGTCAAAGTTACTATCACAGCTGATGATGAGACTGAAATCAGTATTGATGGTACTAGCTTTGCTTCTAGTCAAGATGTTACATTTAATGACCTCACCCTTCAAACCATTACCGTGCGGGGTAAGGATGATAGTGAATTTAGGAGTCTTCGGGACAGCACCATCACCCACGAGATTACTGAATCCCAAGACAACACAAACTATCCCTTGGATCTGGAAATTCCAGATGTTATAGCTGAGATTACTGATGATGAGCCTGGAGTAGTCATTATCAGTAATCTCGATCTCACTGAAGGGGGTATCGGGAATTACGAAATTGGTTTAAACACTCCTCCTGTGGGGGGTGGTTCAGTAGAAGTCACTATTACCGCTGATCCACAAACTAGAATCAGCACAGATGGTACAAACTTTGCTCCTAGCCTTCCGATCCAGCTCCAAGGAACTACACGGCAAACTATCACAGTCCAGGTGGTTGATGACACCGCTGTGGAAGGCGACCACAGCAGTACTATCAGCCATGAAATTACTGGTTCAAGTGATACCACCAATTATCCTCTAGGCCAGGAGATCGAGGATGTTACTATCGACATTACTGACAATGACCCTGGACTAATCTTTAGTGATGCGATCGCAATCACAGAAGGCGGTGATGAAGGGACTTACACAGTTGCTTTAAATACTGTACCTACTGGAGAGGTAACTGTTACTCTGACCGCTGATGATGATAGTGAGATAAAAGTAGGTGAAGGGGAGTTTGCCTCCGAGCAAGTCATTACTCTCAACCCAGAAAAACTCCAAGAAACCATTAGTGTACAAGCCGTTGATGACAGTCTGGTAGAAGGAACTCACACCAGCACTATCAGCCACGAAGTGACTGATAGCGAGGATACCACTAACTATCCTATAGGAACTAGCGGCTCCTTTAGTGCCACAATTACAGATAATAACCCTGGGATTGTTTTCAGTGAAACTACCTTGTCTGCGGAGGAAGGTCAAGAAGATACTTACACAATTGGCTTAAGCACTGTACCAGCTAGTGACGTAACAGTCACTATCACAGCCGATGACCAGAGTCTAATCAAAGTGGGTGACGGAGAGTTTGCCCCTGAGCAAGTTATTACCCTCAATGCTGAGACTTTAGAGAAAGAAATTACAGTACAGGGGTTGGATGATGATCAGGTCGAAGGTGACCACACTAGCAAAATTAGCCATGAAATTGCTTCCGAAGACCTAGACTATGATCTGGGCGAGCTAGCAGAAGAGGTCACTGTCGATATTACTGATAATGACTCTGGGCTGATCTTCAGCCAGGCAATCACGATCACTGAAAACAATGGTTCAGGCACTTACACAGTTTCTTTGAACACTCCTCCCACTGGAGCAGTAGAAATTACTATCCAAGCTGATGACCAGAGTACAATTAGTCTCGATGGCACCAACTTTAACTCTCAGCAAATCATTACCCTCAACCCAACTACACTTGAACAAATCATTACGGTACGAGCAGCTCAGGATGCTCTGGTAGAAGGCGTTCACACTAGCACAATCTCTCACACAGTTACCGATACCGAAGATTCTGAGAACTATCCTATCGGAGAAGGACCATCATATACTGCCAATATTGTAGACGATGACCCTGGAATCGTCTTCATCAATGGTCCTGTGTCTGTGGAAGAGGGACAAGAAGGAGTCTACACAGTTGCTTTAAGTACCCGACCCACTGGGGATGTAACGGTTAAGCTCACTGCTGATGACCAGAGTCTAATCAAGATAGATGATGAAGAGTTTGCTTCGGAGCAAGAAATTACTTTCAACGCTGAGACTCTGGAAAAACAAATCACGGTGCAGGTGGTAGATGATGCCGAAGTTGAAGAGGATCACAGCAGTCAAATCAGGCACGAAATTACGGTTTCCGATGATCCAAGCTATGCTGTTGGCTTAGTTGCAGAATTCACTACCAATATTACCGATAATGACATTCCTCCTGGTCAAGTGCTGATCAGCGAGATTTCCCCTCTGACTGAAGGTGGAGAGACACAGGAGTATACCATTGCTCTCGACACTGAGCCAGCTGGAGCAGTAGAAATCACTATTACTGCCGATGACAACAGTGAAATCAGTCTTGATGGGCAGACCTTCGACAATGAAGTGGTGGTGAGCCTAACGGATACCACCCCCACAACCATTACAGTACAGGCTCTGGATGACACGATTGTCGAAGGTGACCATAACACTACCATCAGCTACGCCATTACTAACACCGAGGATTTAGACAAATATCCTGATACTCTCGAAATCCCATCCACCGAGATCACCATTACTGATAATGAAGCAGTTGTTCCTGGTCAAGTCCTGATCACGGAAATTTCCCCGATCGCTGAAGGGGGAGAGCTTGGACAGTATACCATTGCTCTCGACACTGAGCCAGCTGGACCTGTAGAGATTACTATTACTGCCGATGACAACAGTGAAATTAGTCTTGATGGGCAAACCTTCGACAACGAAGTAGTGGTGCTTCTAGAGGATACTATCCCCACAACCATTACGGTACAGGCGCTGGATGACACGATTATCGAAGGTGACCATAACACCACTATCAGCTACGCCATTACCAACACCCAGGATTCAGACAAATATCCTGATACTCTCGAAATCCCAGTCACCGAGATCACCATTACTGATAATGACGCAGATGATGCTGGTCAAGTTCTAATCAGCGAGATTTCCTCTCTCACGGAAGGAGGAGAGCCTGGAACTTATACCATTGCTCTCGATACTGAGCCAACTGGACCAGTAGAAATTACCATTACTGCGGATGACAACAGTGAAATCAGTGTTGATGGGGAGAGCTTCGACAACGAAGTAGTGGTTACCCTAGAGGATACTAACCCCACAACCATTACGGTACAGGCGCTGGATGACACGATTGTCGAAGGTGACCATAACACCACCATCAGCTACGCCATTACTAACACTCAGGATGAGGCCCAATATCCTGATACTCTCAATATCCCATCCACAGAGATCACCATTACTGATAATGACGCAATTGTTCCTGGTCAAGTCCTAATCACAGAGATTTCTCCTCTGACTGAAGGGGGAGAACCACAGGAGTATACCATTGCCCTAGACACTGAGCCAACCGGACCAGTAGAAATCACCATTACTGCCGATGACAACAGTGAAATCAGTGTTGATGGGGAGAGCTTTGATAACGAAGTAGTGGTTACCCTAGAGGATACTACACCCACAACCATTACGGTACAGGCGCTGGATGACACGATTGTCGAAGGTGACCATAACACCACCATCAGCTACGCCATTACTAACACTCAGGATGAGGCCCAATATCCTGATACTCTCAATATCCCATCCACAGAGATCACCATTACTGATAATGACGCAATTGTTCCTGGTCAAGTCCTAATCACAGAGATTTCTTCTCTGACAGAAGCGGGAGAGCCTGGAACTTATACCATTGCTCTTGACACTGAGCCAGTTGGACCAGTAGAAATTACCGTTACTGCAGATCAAGACAGTGAAATCAGTCTCGATGGGGAGACCTTCGGGAACGAAGTAGTGGTGAGCCTAGAGGATACTAACCCCACAACTATTACGGTACAGGCGCTAGATGACACGATTGTTGAAGGTGAGCACACCAGCACCATCAGCTACGCCATTACTAACACTCAGGATGAAGCCAAATATCCTGATACTCTCGAAATCCCAGCCACCGAGATCACCATTACTGATAATGACGCAGATGCTGCTGGTCAAGTGGTAATCACCCCGATTTCCCCTCTAACCGAAGGGGGAGAGGCACAGGAGTATACCATTGCTCTCGACACTGTTCCAGATGGGCCAGTAGAAATCACCATTACTGCGGATGAGAACAGTGAAATCAGTGTTGATGGAGAGAGCTTTAACAACGAAGTGGTGGTCAGCCTAAGTGATACTGTTGCTCAAACCATTACGGTACAGGCAGTGGATGACCAGAGTATAGAAGGTGAGCATACCAGCACCATCAGCTACGCCATTACTAACACCGGGGATGAGGTCAAATATCCTGATACTCTCAATATCCCAGCCACCGAGATCACCATTACCGATAATGACACCACTCCTGGTCAAGTCATAATCACAGAGATTTCTCCTCTGACGGAAGGGGGAGAGACACAGGAGTATACCATTGCTCTCGACACTGAGCCAGCTGGACCTGTAGAGATCAAGATTACTGCGGATGACAACAGTGAAATCAGTCTCGATGGGGAGACCTTCTCCACAGAAGTGATGGTGACTCTAGAGGATACTGCTGCCAAAACCATTACGGTACAGGCGGTAGATGACACCATTATCGAAGGTGACCACACCAGCACCATCAGCTACGAGATTACCAGCACTGGGGATGAGGCCAAATATCCTGAGAATCTCGAAATCCCAGCCAGCGAGATCACCATTACTGATAATGACCCAGTCACCCCTGGTCAAGTTATCATCAGTGAGATTTCCCCTTTAACCGAAGGTGGAGAGGCACAGGAGTATACCATTGCTCTCGACACTGAGCCAGCCGGACCAGTAGAAATCAAGATTATGGCGGATGAGGACAGTGAAATCAGTCTCGATGGGGAGACATTCTCCACAGAAGTGATGGTGACCCTAGAGGATACTACTCCCACAACCATTACGGTACAGGCAGTGGATGACACCATTATCGAAGCTGACCACACCAGCACCATCAGCTATGAGATTACCAGCAGTGGGGATTTAGATAAATATCCTGAGACTCTCAATATCCCAGCCAGCGAGATCACCATTACTGACAATGACGCAGTTGTTCCTGGTCAAGTTCTGATCAGCGAGATTGCCCCTCTGGCCGAAGGAGGAGAGTCTGGGGAGTATACCATTGCTCTCGACACTGAGCCAGCTGGACCAGTAGAAATCACCATTACTGCGGATGATAACAGTGAAATCCGTGTTGATGGGGAAACCTTCGAGAAGGAAGTAATGGTGACCCTAGAGGATACTGCTGCCAAAACTATTAAGGTACAGGCAGTGGATGACGATTTACCCGAAGGTGAGCACACTAGTACCATCAGCTACGCCATTACTAACACCGAGGATGAGGCCAAATATCCTGATACTCTCGAAATTCCAGCCACCGAGATCACCATTACTGATAATGACGCAGATGATGTTGGTCAAGTTCTGATCAGCGAGATTTCTGGTCTCACGGAAGGGGGAGAGCCTGGTACTTATACCATTGCTCTTGACACTGAGCCAGCCGGACCAGTAGAAATCAAGATTATGGCGGATGACGAGAGTGAAATCAGTCTCGATGGGGAGACCTTCTCAAACGAAGTGATGGTGACCCTAGAGGATACTACTGCCACAACCATTACGGTACAGGCAGTGGATGACACCGTTGTCGAAGGTGACCATAACACCACGATCAGCTACGAGATTACCAGCACTGGGGATGAGGTCAAATATCCTGATACTCTCAATATCCCATCCACCGAGATTACTATTACTGATAATGAGAGTGTTACCACAACCCCAGAGATTATTATCAGTGAGAGCCCGATACTATTTGAGGGTGGTACTGGTATCTACACTGTTGCCTTAACTAACAATCCCACCGGAGAAGTAGAAATTACCATCAAAGCTGATGATCAAACTGAAATCAGTTTAGATGGAACTACCTTTGCTTCAGAGCAAGTGCTTACCTTCAATGAGGCAACACTTCAAACTATCACAGTGCGAGGGCTGGATGATCAAGAGGTTGAAGGGGATCACGAAAGTACTATCAGCCACGAGATTACCAGATCCGAGGACACTGTGAACTATCCCCTGGGGGATGTTGGGTTAGTAACTGCCAGTATTTTTGATAATGATATCCCCATTGTCACGATCAGTGCTAGTGACCTTGAGGCAGCGGAAAAAGACCAAGACCCAGGCAGCATAACCATCACTCGTTCCGGGGACACTACTGAAGAACTCACTGTCAGTTACATGACCTTTGGTAGCACTGCTACCGCAGATGACTACAGTGAAACCCTCAATGGATCAGTCACTATTGCCGCTGGTGAGTCCTCCGTCGAGCTGAAAATTACTCCAGAAATCGATTTCCTAATCGACGAAGGTGATGAAACGGTTAACCTGATCTTAAACACCAGTCAGGACTATAACTTAGTTGGCAAAACCTTTGCTCAGATTACCATTGCTGATGACACCTCGTCAGTTCCTGACAACAGTACCAGGTTTGTCTGGAATAATCCACTCACAGGAGAGAATATCCTGTGGAAGATAGATGCTACTCAGCAAGTAAATACAGTTACCCTTCCTACATTGGATCTCAATTTCGAAATTCAAGGTAGTGGAGACCTTGATGGCAACGGTGACAACCAAGATGTGTTCTTGCTGAACACAGTAACCGGAGCTATTCAATACTGGCAAGTGCAAGGTGAGGAAATCAACGAGATGGTGCTTGATGCCGGTGAGGTCAACCTCCTGGAATGGGAAATCCAAGAGTTTGCTGACTTTGACGGTGATTCCAAAGATGATATTCTCGCCTACAAGGCAGACACTGGAGAGATTGCTATCTTGACAATAGATGGTGACCAGCTGGTGAATCAGGGTACCATTGAACGGGATGGTCAGCCTTTACTGATAACCGAAGACACTGGATGGCAAATCCAGGGTGCCGGGAACTTCAATGGTGATGATGGTCCAGATCAGATTCTCTGGCACAACCAGAATACTGGAGAGGTTGGCATATGGGAGATAGATGGCAACGAACTAGCGGATGCTGCATTTGTTACACGAGACGATGATCCTGTACTAGCACCATCATCAACTGGATGGCAAATCCAAGCTGTGGCGGACTTCAGCGGCGATGGGCAACAGCAGATTCTCTGGTACAACTCGGATAATGGATACATTGCCACATGGCAGATGTCTAATAAGGAACTAGTCCAAGGTAATATCATTACACGGGATGGTCAGCCCTTATCAATACTACCTTTAGATGAATGGACCATTCAGGGTGTTGCAGACGTAAATCAGGACGGCCAGTATGATATCCTCTGGAACAACGATAATACTATTGCTGTTTGGGAGTTGGATGGCTCTGAATTGACCAATCCAATGCTCATCGAGGAGCAACCCCAGGGTGGCTTCAACCCCAACCTTATCTAAGGTATACTGCACAGGGTCATAACCTGAGCTGATTAAACATCAGAACTACCACCCTGAAACAGCGGAATTGGTATCAGTAGTTCCAGTGAGCTGAGCCGAAAAAACCCCTTGCTGAGTAAGGGGTTTTTCTATGTTTCTAAACCTTCCTGTTGATCAAGCCTTCTTGGGTGTGTTTCCCATTTTAGAATTCCTCAAAAGGATTTGGCTTAAACGCGATCGCCAATTTCTGCCAACTCACGTCCACCAAAAATTGCTGAACTATGAGAGTAAAACTTAAACTCCATTAAGTTATAAAATGGATCTTGGAGGAAAAAGGTGCGATGCTCTGTAAGTTTACCAGGAAAGCGGGTCTTGGGTTGGTCGTAGAAGGGTAATTGTTTTTGTTGAGTACGGTAAAGTAAGGCTTCCCAATCAGCCAGGGATGTAAAAACCAACCCGAAATGTCGAGGATAAATACCCCGCTGAGGTGTCAGGGTTTCTTTGGTTAGGTGAGCCACGAGTTGATGACCGTATAAATTCAGAATCACGGCATGGCGAGATTCTCTACCGATTGCGCAACCAAGTCCATCACCGTAGTAAACTTTAGTTTGCTCAATGTCGGTAACGGGAAATGCGAGATGAAATAGGACTGGTTTCATAAGTTTTGATTTGAAGGCAAAAGGGTTGAAGGTTTTGAAGGTTGAAGGTTTTGACGGTTGAAGGTTTTGAAGGTTGAAGGTTTTGAAGGTTGAAGGTTTTGACGGTTGAAGGTTTTGAAGGTTGAAGGTTTTGACGGTTGAAGGTTTTGAAGGTTGAAGGTTTTGAAGGTTGAAGGTTTTGACGGTTGAAGGTTTTGACGGTTGAAGGTTGAAGGTTGAAGGTTTTGAAGGTTGAACGCGATGGACGAAGTCCCGCTTTCAGCGATCGCGTGGCCAAAAGGCCAAGGTTGTTCGCCTTTGGCGTTCCGGTAGGGTAGGTTGAACGCGATGGACGAAGTCCCGCTTTCAGCGATCGCGTGGCCTTTTGGCCAAGGTTGTTTTTGCCCAGGGGTCCGGTGTAGGGTAGGTTGAACGCGATGGACGAAGTCCCGCTTTCAGCGATCGCTTGGCCAAAAGGCCAAGGTTTTGAAGAAATTCAACTTTATTTAAGGATAATCTGACGTAATCTGGTATCCGGTTACTTTAGTAGTGTGCTTTGTTGTTGGTTTTTTGGATAATGGAGAATAGGGAATGAGTGGTGGAGTAATGGCTCGGAAGCAATTACAATTACCAATTACCAATTATTAATATAACGATTTGGCTATGCTTGATGATAGTCTTTATTTAAATCCTTGGCTAGTTGCTGTTGGAGTGAACACAGTTTTCCTGGCAATGGTATGGATTGCTCCCAAAAAGTTACTCACTCCTGCTGGAATCATCCACGCTTGGATATTAGGGGTACTGATTTGGGGTACTCTGAACTGGCCAGGTTACACAGTAGTGGGATTTTACTTTTTGGTAGGGTCTGGTGTCACCCGCATTGGCATGGCGCAAAAGGAAGCGGCAGGAATTGCGGAAAAGCGTTCTGGTGCTAGGGGACCAGAGAATGTTTGGGGTTCAGCACTGACTGGAGCGATTTGTGCCTTGGGTACCCTACTAGTGGATGCTCCTTACCAGGAGTTATTATTACTGGGCTATGTCGCTAGTTTTGCTACTAAGCTGTCCGATACCACTGCCAGTGAGGTGGGTAAGGCTTACGGCAAACGGACTTTCCTGATTACTACTTTACAGCCAGTAGCCCGGGGAACAGAAGGAGCTGTAAGTCTTGAGGGAACCCTAGCTGGAGTAATTGCATCAGCTGCGATCGCATTTGTCGGTTGGGGCGTTGCTTTGGTTAACTTAACAGGAGTATTTTTCTGTGTTATTGCTGCCTTCATCGCTACCAATCTGGAGAGTGTGATTGGTGCGACACTGCAATCTAAATTGGAATGGCTGACCAATGAAGTCGTGAATATTATTAATACTATGATTGGTGCGATCGCTGTTGTGCTGTTAGCTCTAGCATGGCAGTGGATCAGCTAGGTATGAAGAATGAAGTATGAAGTGTTAAGCGTGAAGTCTGAAACATTAAGGAGAAAAACATACAACAAGCTCAAGCAACTAATAGATTTAATAAATTGAGATAGGGTGAGACTTCCTACTTCCAAGTTTCCACTTCATAGCTTCATACTTCATACTTTATAATTTATTCAGATAGTGGTCCAAAGACCATCTGTAGAACCATTGGTTCACCACCTTCCCGGTGATACCTATCTGCCCACTGGCGGATAATTTCATCTAACTCTTCCATGGCCTGATTGATTTTCTCTGGCGGGATATCTAGTTCCTCCAACCCTCGCATGACTTGCGGCTGACGCTCTGCCCAGTTTCTCATTAACCGGAAGTATCGCGCTGTTTCGTCAATCATGGTGTAGGTGCGGGCTTTGTCATCTACTGGTGAGTAATATGCACTGGTTAGAGCGTAGTAGGGTAAGCCACCGGTGTGATCGATTCTGGTGACAGTTCCTGAATAGGTTAAGCGACGCTTGATGTGTTCAGCTAGAGCTTCACTCAAGGGCAGACGTCGCTCTGGTGGTAAGTCTTCTTGGGATCTCCGGTGGAGAAATTCTATTAATTCAAAGAATTGTAAGGAATTGATGATCTGGGCATCCGGCAGGTGATCTGGCAGCTTGATCTCAAGATTGCGCTTTTCTTCCAGGTCAAGGCTGGTGCCATTGATACGAGATTGCCCTGGTTGCCAGGGATAGTGTTCCATCCAGACATAGGGAAACTGAATCAGATAGCGAGGTTCCTGAGACCCCAACATCTTGAGCAGTTTCCCTTCTGTTAACGCTTGTCGAACTTCCTCAACAATGACCTTTACCCGCTTTGGCTCAATGTGATGCAAATGCCCAGTCATGCGGATATTGCCATCTTGCTCCAGATAGGTCATGTAGATGGCACATTTGGCAGCGGTTGCTGCTGCATCTAGAAAAGCCCCATGTCGGTGTCCACTAGTCCGCAGGGCGCTGAAAGCCAGGTATAGCATGATCTGATCCATTGCACTGGGGCTTAGGGTTTTGATCAGATCGGATTGGTTGATCATCTTAGGGGCAATCACATCTACTTCCGTTGGTTATCAAGCTTATTTATTTTCATTTTTCCACACTAGGACAAACTCACTGTCATCTAAGAAAGCGAGCTGAGGTTGCTTGGTAGAAAATTGACGAATTAAGAAGCACCCTAATCATGTCTTTTCCAATATATTATATAAAATAAGCCAAGTACAAGTAAACTATATTGAATTGGCACTTTCCCACTGTAGACCGCTACTCGTACCCAACAGTGGGATTGAAATGCCGCCAGATCTGCCCTCAAACTGAATCCAGTCAGTTGACTCTCACACAAGAGACAGACGTCCGCTACCACGATGGGCGATCATGGTAGTTGGAATTACTGGTGATGAGACAAATTTGTGGTTTTCTTTTCTCCCATAAGAAAAAATTTGTCCTGTTTTTTCTACTACACTGGGACAATCATTAATGTAGTTTATTGATGAATTTGAGCCATGGGCAATCATCGGTAAATTAACCCCAAAGCAGATGGTTAAAACAGTAAGTAAAGCAATAGGAGTGTAAATTCGCATAACCGATATCCGTATCAATGTTCCTCTAATTACTGATACATATTGCTCGGTAATGGTTCAGGAAAAAATATAAACTATAAGCGAACTTTAAAAAAATACCGATATTGTAAATTCCTAGTGAAATTCTTTATTCAAAAAAAATATAGTTGAATAAATTATGTCAAGCTAGCAAATCTAAGGCGGGGGCGCGGGTAGTGTGGGGCGGGGGCGCGGTTAGTGTGGGAATTATGGAGATTTTATTAGAATTTTTGCCTAATTGCATGCATTGATATGCACCCAATGTAATTCTTATCATATAAAGATTATTCTAATCTTAATAAGTTATTTATTTACCGCCATTAATCTTATTGAGCGAATTCTGATGGCAATTACCTTTACTAAAAATAAAGATAGGTAATCCTGCTGATTATATTTAAATAACTGCAAACTTGCTAAGTAGGCAAAGGCGATTACCTAGCCACTATTCACATTGCCAACCGCTTATGTAGCAATCCTAAATTATTTGTTAAAAATCCCCAATGGTAATATAATCGATTCTCTTCTGCTACTGCCGGTCTCTCACCTTGTTTGGAAGTTTGACAACTCAAATGGAAGGCTGTATAAAGGGAATGGTTTTTCTTGAATCCGTTCGGCAATCGGTCTAACCTTCTGAACCACCTCAATTAAGTAATCATAATCAGGTGCTTTAGCATTGGGGATGTATCCTACTGATGCTGCCATGCTGCTGGAGGCAGATTCTAGTGCCTTGTGGATCTCCTGTTGTAGATTTCTCTCCACTGTTGGTCCGATCAGGATAGAACCACTGGGAATTTGATGAGAATCTATATATAAAATCCGGAACCTGGTTTGACTATAGTCTAGGCGGTAGCGTTCCAACTCTTCTAAAGACAACGCTCCAGCGACTACCTCCTCAGAGGCAATCCACTCTAAGACTTGTTTTGGTGTGGGGGCAAAACGCACTTCCGCTAGGGTCAGACCGTAGAGATTGTAGATTGGCAGATAATATCCTGTGGCAGAACCGGGTTGACCTAAAGCAATGACTTTACCGGTTAGTCCACTCAAGTCTTGGATGGGGCTTTCGAGTTTGACTACGATCACTGAGCGTGACTTTTTGAGTCCTTCGAGAGGTAGCACTGGTATGTACTGTGCCTCAGCAATGGCGATGGCTGCTAAACCAGGAGGAGCAAACACGATAGACAACTTGCTCTGCTTAATCAAAGTTAGTGCTCTGCGCTCGTTGTAAATCGGTTCTAATTCTATAATCATCTTAAGTCGAGCACCAAGATATTCGATTAGCTTTGAGTATGGCTCTATAAAGCGATCGCTTTCCCCGTAACTTACGATCCCAATACTTAATTTCCCTAGCATAGGGGTATCAGGTAAGTTACAAGCTGTAAAAATCAATATAAGATTCAACAAGAATAGACGGCGGGAAAACATAATTAATTACCTTAAGAACTAAAACAGCTGTGGCACTCATGATACTATGGGAGATGGCTAATGTTAAAAAAACTTAATTTAGGAATCAAGCTCAACTTACTACTGCTATTCATTTTTATAGGACTTGTACTGACTGGTGGCTTAGTTTTGTCTCAACTTTTAAAAGGCTATGCGGAAAAAGTCGTAACTGACCAAGCCCTAATTCTGATCGAAACTATGGGTTCGGTAAGGGAGTATACCAATAATCAAGTGAATCCAGAATTAGCTGAGCGACTGGAAAATGAAGAGCAATTTTTACCTCAAACAGTACCTGCTTATTCAGCTCGGGAAGTTTTTGATAATTTACGTAAACGTGAGCAATATGGTGATTTTTTCTATAAAGAAGCGACCCTTAATCCAACTAATCTCAGAGATAAGGCTGATAGTTTCGAGACCAAAATTGTGGAGAGTTTTCGACAGCAGCCAGAGCTAACAGAAAAAAACGGTTTTCGCTCCCTTCCTAGTGGAAAAATTTTTGATGTTGCCCGTCCTCTCGCCATTTCTGAAAAAAGCTGTTTACGATGCCATAGTACTCCTGAAGCCGCCCCTGCTAGCCAAATTGCTACCTACGGTGATGAGCATGGTTTTGGTTGGAAGCTCGATGAAATTGTTGGTGCTAAAATTGTATCAGTTCCAGCGTTTAAAATCTTTAATTCGGCTAAGCAGTTACAGGTATTGGTGATTGGGATTATTACTGGTTTTTTACTAGTAGCCATTTTGTTGATTAATCGTTTCATCAAGGTATCGGTGACCAAACCTCTTAAGCAGATGGCTCAATTAGCTAAGGAAGTTAGTACTGGCAATATTGGTGGAGAATTTGACCATGATTCAGAGGACGAAATTGGTATATTAGCTAAATCTCTGAATCGGATGGATGAAAGTTAGTTTATAAAGATGAATATGCTGAATTCAGAAACTAATTAGTAATCCCAAATTACTAATTGCTTGCTCAACTGATGGCTGAAGGATTACTAATTATTACTTCTCAACTAGTACTTATAAATAGTACTTATAAAGTAGTACTTATAACTGACCCGATGACAGGAAACGCCGTTGAAAGTCTTGGGCATATTTTTGATTGGGATTTTTTTGAGATAAAGCTTTTACAAATTCTTGGGCGGAAGAGTTAGGATTCTGGATAAGAGTACGCTGGCAGACAATGGTAGCCATCGGACCAATTAACTCAGCGAGTTACTTTGGCGCTTGTTGCCCACACTGAAACTGAAAGGTCAGTGTGGGAGCTATCACGTTTCCAATCTGACGAGATGGTTGTTTGGTTGTTTGGTTGTTTGGTTGAAGGTTGAACGCGATTGCGTGGCCTTTTGGCCAAGGTTGTTTGGTTGAAGGTTGAACGCGATTGCGTGGCCTTTTGGCCAAGGTTGAAGGTTGAAGGTAAGGTTGTTTGGTTGCAGGTTGAACGCGATTGCGTGGCCTTTTGGCCAAGGTTGAAGGTTGTTTGGTTGAAGGTTTAACAAAACTCGCTATCCATCCCCACCTTCTTTAAAGGTGGGGATGGATAGCGAGACGATAACCTACAACGATTCGTGATATAATAAACTTGGTCGATGACCCGCCTGACTGACTAAAAGGCTACCTTAAAGGTGTAAAAGTACGCTTCAGAGCTCAGGGTTTGAAGTTACCGTAAGTAGAGTGGAGCCTTAATCAGACAGTTTTAACCCTTTTATTCATAGCCGACCAACCATAAAGGCGACCCTCTACTAAGGTTTCGTCTCCGGGAAGAGACTTGCCCCGGCTGGTTAGCCATAGATGCTGTAATTCCAAGGTGAGTCTGTCGTCAAACTATACATCGATAGAAGGCGGATGTCTGCCTGTGGACGCTGAGTAAGACCAATTCTAGCGCAGCTTTTTGAGGCGTCGGGGACGCGCGCGGGAAACCCGTTCGCGTAGCGTCGGCTTTGCCGATAAGACGAATAAGACCGTCCCTGATTTGAGTTGAGAATTGGAAGCCCCAACCTCAGCGTTCGCGTAGCGTGGCCTACGGCCAAAGCAGGTTGGGGTACTTCACTCACCTGTAACCTGTAACCTCTAACCTCTAACCTCTAACCTCTAAGCTGTAACCTTCAACCTGTAACCTCTAACCTTCAACCTCTAACCTGTAACCTTCAACCTCTAACCTCTAAGCTGTAACCTCTAAGCTGTAACCTGTAACCTTCAACCTGTAACCTTCAACCTTCAACCTTCAACCTTCAACCTTCAACCTTCAACCTGTAACTTTTCTAGCTTCCCTGGAATTAAGTATCCCACCCTAGGCGGTACAGTTGGAGGGGCTGGTCTTTACCTTTAACCTTAACCGGGGACATTTTTTCCAACGGTAGAGTTTTATCCCTCAGCTTGTCGAAGGTGCTTTGGGAAATTAGAATCTCTCCCTCCTGAGCAGCACTACAGATGCGGCTAGTAACATTGGTAGTGTCACCGATAGTAGCGTATTGAATCAGCTTCTGTGAACCGATATTACCTGCTGCGACTTTCCCAGTATTGAGTCCAATGTGGATTTCAATCTCTAAATTGCGCCGCTTGAACCAATCCTGATTCAGGTGAATAACTGCCCGTTGCATTGCGATCGCAGCTTGGACGGCTCGGTCAGCATCGTCTGGTTGGCAATAGGGGGCTCCCCACACAGCCAGTAAGGCATCCCCAATATATTTTTCTAAAGTGCCTTCGTATTTAAACACAATATCCTCTACCATCACCTGGAAGTACTCATTGAGCATCTCAATTACTTGGCGTGGCTTCATCCGAGAGGACATTTGGGTAAATTTACTGATGTCGGCAAACAGAGCGGTTACTTCGGTATCTATAATTTCCAAGTGGCCTTCTTCCTTGAGCTTTTTACTCACAGCTTCTGGAAAGAAAAGCTCAAATTTACTCCGCATTACTGCTTCTTCCTGCATCTTCTGGTAAAGTTGAGCATTGTCAATTGCGATCGCAGCTTGGTTAGCCAGAGCCGTCAAAAACTCCAAGTCTTCTTGAGAGTAAATATTGGCTCTAGAGAGATTGTCCGCATACAATACCCCAATCACTTGGTCTCTCGGTTTTAGGGGTACGCACATGGAGGCATGGATTTCTTGCTGGAGCACTGACTGGGAATTGCTGAATCGTTGGTCAATGGCAGCATCAGCAATTAAAACCCCATCCCCCTTCTGGTGTACGAAATTGGTGATTCGTTTGCTATAAAATCGCTCATGGGTGGGTATGCCTGTTCGGGAGTTGACAGCTTTTTCCTCTAGCATTCCCGTGTCTTGATTAACCATGAGGATGATTGCCCGGTCTACATTCATAATCTCGAACAGCAGGTCAAGAATTTTTCTCAACAAGTGATCAGGCTCATCGGGAGAGGAAAGTTGCTTACTCACCTCCAATAAGATTTTTAACTTGTCTACTGAGCGTTGACCTGTATCTTGCTCTCGCAGCTTCAGGGCTGAGCCTTTATAAGTTAAACTGTCATGGTGCAGTAATTCCTGAATTTCGACACGGGTTTGTTCTGGGGATAACCTGCTGACAATCGAAAAGTTGGAATCATTATCCTTCAAGATATTTGGGGTGATTCTGCCATCATCACTCACAAATTCAAAGATTACACTGCCCAGACGTATTAAGTCTCCGTCTTTGAGCTCACACTGGTCAATTTTGGCGTCATTAACAAACGTGTGATTTAGGCTACCTAAGTCTTTTAGGATAACCCGATCATTCGTGAGTGTGACCTGAGCATGATGACGGGAAAGACTTTTATGAATTACGGTAATACTATTATTTATTTCCCGTCCTATGGTATTGGCTCCACTGCTCAATTTATAACTTTCTTGGTTATTCGGCTCTGATTTAGCAATTAAATACGGCACAATCTAGCTCTCGTCATTAGTTTCTATATCAGAGTATAATCTAAATTATAAAACTACTAATTTAAGGTTCTAGGATCTAGGTTTAATGGCTAAGGGTATTATGATAAGCCTATGAAGCGCGCCTTTTTTAGCAAGGAGGTAATCAAATGCCCCTGTTTTAACTAATACCTAATACCTGACACCATTACCCTAAGCTCTAATCCCTAACCCCTAAGCTGTAATCCCTAACCCCTAAGCTCTAATCCCTAATCCATAGAATTGGGTTGATAACTGTTTTAAAAACTGGTGAGATAAATTTTGTGGTAGTAGGATAAAACTTGAGATTAGGTTAACACTTCCTTGACTGGTAGTTTCTAGGGCAATGGGTTGACGCTTTTTAAAAGTATATCAAACTATTAAGCCATTTTGGCAAAAATAAGTCATAGTGTAAATACTTAGTTATAATCAAAGAATTGGAAGTACTATCCCCATTGGGGGGAGGAGGAAGCCATGGGGATCGCTACAGTTAACCCAGCAACCGGGGAAACCATCAAAACCTTTGAGCCAGAGAGTCCGTCGTCCATTGCGACCAAGCTAGCAATTGCCCAAGAGGCGTTTGAGCAATACTGCCAAACATCAATGGAGCAAAGAGCAGAGTGGCTAAACGCAGCGGCGGAGATTGTAGAGCGGGATCGAGTCAAATTCGGCGAGCTGATGACCACGGAGATGGGAAAACCCCTCAAAAGTGCGATCGCAGAAGCGCAAAAATGTGCTTTGGTTTGTCGGTACTACGCTGAACACGCAGCTGAATTCCTCGCAGATGTCCCAGCCTCTACCGATGCCACCCAAAGCTTTGTGCGCTACCAACCTCTAGGAGTAATTCTAGCAGTAATGCCCTGGAATTTTCCATTTTGGCAAGTCTTCCGTTTTGCTGCTCCAGCATTGATGGCGGGAAATGTGGGGTTGCTCAAACATGCCTCTAATGTGCCTCAATGCGCCTTAGCCATTGAGCAAATCTTTGCTGAAGCAGGATTTCCGGAAGGGGTGTTTCAGACCTTACTGATTGGTGCTGACCAAGTAGAGCCAGTAATTCAGGATCCACGGGTCAAAGCTGCCACCCTAACTGGTAGTGAGCTAGCAGGAGCCGCTTTAGCCGCTGCGGCTGGGACACAAATCAAGAAAACTGTCCTGGAACTAGGGGGAAGTGACCCGTTTATTGTCCTAGAAAGTGCCGATTTAGAAGCAGCAGCTACTACGGGTGTGACTGCTAGAATGCTCAATAACGGTCAATCGTGTATTGCAGCGAAACGGTTTATTGTGGTGGACGCAGTAGCCGATGAATTTCAGCAACGCCTACTGGAAAAATTCCAAGCCCTGAAAGTGGGAGATCCCATGGTGGAAGATACGGATATTGGTCCGTTGGCAACCCCTGGTATTCTTAGAGACTTAGACCAACAGGTAAAAGCCTGCATTGAACAAGGGGCAAAGGTTCTTATCGGTGGCCATCCTTTAAGCGATCGCGCTGGTAACTTCTACCCCCCCACAATTCTAACTGACTTCCCACCAGGCACTCCAGCTGATAACGAAGAATTTTTTGGCCCTGTTGCCCTATTGTTTAGAGTTCCGGATATTGATGCTGCTATTAAGCTTGCCAATTCCACAGTATTTGGATTAGGAGCCAGTGCCTGGACAACCAATGAGGAGCAAATCCCCAGGCTGATTGATGAACTTGAAGCTGGAGCAGTTTTTATCAATGGCTTAGTCAAATCCGACCCCCGTTTACCCTTCGGTGGGATCAAACGTTCTGGGTATGGGCGAGAACTAAGCATTCAAGGGATACATGAGTTCGTAAACATCAAAACTGTTTGGGTGAAGTAAAAATTCTAGGTATTAGGCTAAAACCATTAGTAAGCATATGCGCTATGCGCACGCTGCTTGAGGTGCTATCAGCTATCAGCTATCAGCCTATGCGCTACGCGCACGCTACTTGAGGTGCTATCAGCCGTGCTTATGGGTCAAGTCCCAGCGTCGAAGCCTGTGCCACACTAGTTGAGGTACTTTTGAATAAAATAAGCTGACAGCTGACGGCTGACTGCTGAATGCTTACAACCATTAGCCTATAGCAATTCTATTTAAATCCTGAACAGTGACAGTTACTACTGACGGATTCTCCGACTCAGGAATCAGGACTCAGGACTCAGCACTATTCTTAAAATTTACCTTGTTGGTGAAGCTATCTGTGTATCCGTCTCTATCCCTGTGGTGCTGGTGAAGGGGAAAATAAAAAGTTTTTAGGTAACATTTTTAACTTTTTTATATCAACTTTTTACTGTTAACTTTTATTAAAGTTACCCAGATAGAAGCCAGAATTGCCATACAACTCAGTACTCTGCTTGTTTCATGGTTATCAAAAGCTTATCAAAAGCTACTTTAACATTGCCCCAACCCCACTTAACTTCTGATAAATTGGCATACACCGGATATCAAATGCTAAATCTTTGTCTTGATGCAGTCGCTCATGGGGGAAACCCCCAAGACCGCGCTGCATCGCTTGTCATGAAATAATAACAAATATGGACGAAAGCTAATAGAAAAAGCTAAAAAGGAATCTCAAAATAAATCTAAAAATTATTTTTTACAATCAAAGATTATTTTGATACCAAAAACCTATATACCAGGGATGATTAGATATGGGTGACATGAATACCGCTGAACTATTGGTACATTGCTTAGAAAACGAAGGAGTCGAGTACGTTTTTGGACTACCTGGAGAAGAAAATCTCCATGTTCTAGAAGCTCTCAGACATTCTTCAATTAAATTTATTACCACTCGTCATGAACAGGGAGCAGCCTTTATGGCAGACGTTTACGGACGGCTGACAGGAAAGGCTGGAGTTTGCCTGTCTACCCTCGGTCCAGGGGCAACTAACTTAATGACTGGAGTTGCTGATGCCAATTTGGATGGAGCACCCCTAGTGGCCATCACTGGTCAGGTGGGAACGGACCGGATGCATATTGAGTCCCACCAGTACTTGGATTTGGTGGCAATGTTTGCTCCAGTGACTAAGTGGAACCGGCAAATTGTTCGCCCTGACACCACAGCAGAAATTGTCCGTAAAGCGTTTAAACTCGCTCAGACCGAAAAACCAGGAGCGGTACACATAGATTTGCCAGAAAACATTGCGGCTATGCCAGTCAATAGTCAACCCCTAGGCAAAGATGGTCGGGAAAAAACCTTTGCGTCTTTCCGTAGTTTGGGTAAGGCAGCTGTGGCAATTTCTAAGGCAAAAAATCCCCTAATCTTGGCGGGTAATGGCGCAATTCGTGCTGGTGCTGCTGAAGCCTTAACCGAATTTGCCACCCGGATGAATATTCCAGTGGTCAATAGCTTCATGGGTAAAGGGTGTATTCCTTATACTCATCCCCTGGCCTTGTGGACCTTGGGATTACAACAACGGGACCACATCACCTGTGCTTTTGAGCAATCGGATTTGGTGATTGCGGTGGGATATGATTTGATTGAATATTCTCCGAAAAAGTGGAATCCAGAGGGCAAGATTCCCATTATTCATATCGGTGCCAGTCCAGCAGAAATTGATAAAAGCTACATTCCTTTAGTGGAGGTAGTGGGAGATATTTCTGACTCTCTTAAGGAAATTATGAAGCAGGGAGACCGGGAAGGTAAACCGATACCATCCGCTGCTGAACTTCGGTCGGAAATCCGAGAGGACTACGAACAGTATGCTAATGATGAAGGTTTTCCGATCAAGCCGCAAAAACTGATCTATGACCTACGCCAAGTCATGGAACCAGAAGATATTGTGATCTCTGATGTAGGAGCTCACAAGATGTGGATGGCTCGTCAGTATCATTGTGATTGTCCCAATACCTGTATCATTTCTAATGGTTTCGCAGCGATGGGGATTGCTTTGCCAGGAGCACTAGCGGCTAAGCTGGTTTATCCGGATCGGAATATCGTGGCAGTCACTGGTGATGGGGGCTTTATGATGAATTGCCAGGAACTTGAAACAGCACTCAGAGTAGGGACTGCCTTTGTGACACTGATTTTCAATGATGGTGGCTATGGCTTGATTGATTGGAAGCAACAAAATCACTTTGGTGAGTCGGCCTTCGTGAATTTTGGCAATCCAGATTTTGTCAAATTTGCTGAAAGTATGGGACTAAAAGGCTATCGTGTCAATTCAGTGGATCAGTTGATTCCTATCCTAGAAGAAGCATTAGCTCAAGATGTGCCTGCGGTGATTGATTGTCCGGTGGACTATGGCGAAAACCTGCGCTTTAGCCAAAAGACTGGTGATTTAACTTGCAAGATTTAATGTTATTTGGATTGGAGGTTGGAGGTTGGAGGTTGAAGGTTGTTGAAGGTTGAAGGTTGGAGGTTGAAGGTTGAAGGTTGCATGTTGAAGGTTGCAGGTTGCAGGTTGCAGGTTGTTCGCGTAGCGTGGCCTTTTGGCCAAGGTTGGAGGTTGGAGGTTCTAATCTTCCAGTTGTGAACCCTCTGTTCCCTGTTCCCTGTTCCCTGTTCCCTGTTCCCTGTTCCCTCAACAGTGAATAATTTTCAACCTACCCTACAAGGGATGCCAAGGGCAAACAACCGGTTAACTTTCAACTGCTTAACCTTGGCCTTTGGCCACGCTACGCGAACAACCGGTTAACTTTCAACCTTCAACCTCCAACTGATTAACCTTCAACTTGTTAACCTTCAACTTGTTAACCTTCAACTTGTTAACCTTAAACAAACCTTTGCGCCACAATGGCGAGACAGCAGCAATTTATATAGTTATCTTAAATTACATACAACTAGGTTGGTTTCAACAACCAATCATTGCATCAATGAATTTGGCACTAGAGAGTTGATCCAGGAAGAATAGGTGAAGGATTTTACTCTGGATTGGCAAAGTCTACTTTATCCTTCGCCAAACCTCTAGGGTTTAGGAAAAAACTATTTATAACTGGGACGAAAAACTGCTTTACTGGCTGCGGAACGAATAACTAAACTTTGGGCGATATATATATGATTGCCCTGATGTTTAATGCCTATCCATAATGGTCATTACTGGATTGATTCTCTAGAGCTAATTTTACCCAACCAAATTAAACCTTTTGAAAAGGGAGAGTACTCAATATGGATGAGATGGAAATTTATAATTAGCGTCCTGCTGGTTCTGCTCTGTTTTCAACTTCGGAAAGCTTTATGGATTCCATCAAAGATTTGGACTTCATGACAGATGTGTCAGAATATCAGCTCGACAAGATTGAAGGAGGCGAAGACAACAGACACCCTCGCATTATTCCCAAAGACTTTGTCGGCGCAGGCCAGCCTTTTCTCATTAGTAATGAGGTGGATTTAGAACGAATCGCGATCGCTAAAAACGGTGGTACTGCAATCGTTAATCAAAACGTTAACATTTTCAACCTGTTCATAATTCTCTGAACTCACTTGTCCTAGCCGTATTCCTGCCTAAGTCCTAAGGTTTTGATTATGGAATTACTGGATGCTTTACGAAATCAACGACTGGATTCTTCTATACCTGGATTGTTTGATGTTTTTTATGATATTCTTAACAATGTTCAGATTCAATCTAATTTCTATATTACTCATCCAAAGTACAAACCCCTGGAACTTCCAGATGAAGTGGTGCCTCTGTTTACCAAGCAGCTGCTACCAGGACTGGCTCTATCAGAAGAACCGGATTATAAATTTACGCCTAAAGAAGATTTTGGGATGAATCGCTGCCAAATTGTTGCTAATGCGTTACTAGAAGCTTGGCTACAAGGTCACGACTCCCCAGAAGGTCGGATGAATTTTATCCTCCACAACTTTTCTTTGCTTGGAATTGACCTGAAGCGTCCTTACTTGAATGCTAACTCTAAAGATATTTATTAAGCTAGTATATAATGTTCGGTTGAACATTTATAAATAGTAGGTAATAGGGAACAGGGAACAGGGAACAGGAAACATTAGCAAAGCGCTCCGAAGAGTTTTTCATGTTATGAAAAATCAGCCAGATTGTTCATGACCTATTTGTAAATGCTATAGCGTTTCTAATACTTATAAGGTAAAGTCAATTTTATTAGCCCGACTCCCGACTCCCGACTCCCGACTCCCGACTCCCTAAACCACAAGGTACTTCGTGCAATTGATAAATGCTATTAAAGCTAGATCATCTGCTCGATCGCAAGAAAATCCTGTTCTATATGAGCACACAGAGACTTATTGTAGGGGTCAGTCTTGAGGGCTTTTCTGAGATAATTTCTAGCTTTATCGAGCTTGTGCTGTTTAAGCAAGTGTCTTGCCCAACTTTGATAAGCGATCGCTTGCCACTGGCGCACTTCTGGGTCTTGGGGCATTCTTTGGGCCAAGGCTTCGACTAATGCGATCGCTCTCATCAACCGTCGCTCTCGAAGCAATTGCTGGAGTTGATGATAGGAATCCCACTTCAGCTGTTGTTCAACTGCTGATAGGGGTTGATTGAATTCAACGGATGGTGGCTTAGGTGTTACCCAAGTTGAAGTTGGGGGATGTGAGTCCTCAGGCTGATTACTCTGATTACCAAAGCTAGTGGCGGAGGTTAATACTGGTTCACGGTCAGACTCTTTGATAACACTGAGGAGAAGCTTATAAGCCTCCGTAAACCGAATAAACTTTTCTTGGGCAAGCTTGTCTCCAGGGTTAATATCAGGATGATACCGACGTGCCAGACGCCGATAAGACTCCTTTACTTCAACCTGCTTCGCTCCTGGACCGACACCCAATAAGCGATAGCAATCAGCCAGATTCATCAATGGGATAAGCAATCAATAAGCGTTTAGACAGACTTACCTGTTTCTCTGTTTCCTATATATAGAGTACCCTGTTCAATAATGTCACTACTTTTCCCTTTATACTACTTGATCACCAGATCATCAAACAGCCCTTACTAGAAATCCCAACACTGAAAGCCCCGCATCGCGATTATCGGGGATGAAAGTGACCAGCGAGTTTAGTCGCCGTAAAAAAAACTTCCATCAAGAGGTTGTCGCTACATTAGCGCCACAGTATAATTGAAGTATAGGGTACAGGCTGAAAAACCGCAGGCTGAGCCGGGAGAGAGACCCGTAACTTACCGACCTGAAAGTAGTAATGCCCGGAGGGTAGGGAAAATCCTCCTTAAAAACCCAACCATCGACTAACAATCGGTGTGTGAACCCAGCAAGATCACAACTTGAGAAAACAACGGTACGGCGGGGCACGCCGAAACCAGGTGAAACAGGGAAGCAACGGAGTTGATAAGGCACTTCTCAAAAAATAACCGAACGCTTAAGGAGACTAGCCCGCTGGGTCTTTCGTGAACTGAACTAAAATCTTAGTCTTGACGGGATTTCGGTTTAGATATTGCCATTTGGACACGGAGGTTTAAGGCCGGTCGTAGATCTAAGAATCCCCGTCTTTTTAAAGCGGGGAGTGTCAACCACCAAGACGGTTACAACCCAGTTTTTGCGGTGCGGCCCCGCACTTTTTCAAAGCTAAGGGTGAAAGGGCACCAAGAGGATGATCAATCAAAGGCTGCAATTGGTGCAATTACGGTTAATAACCGCCTTGGCAGTGTAAGTTCTGATCAAATTGACCAGACCAAAACTCTAGAGAGCTCTCTGGTCAATGACTTGGTCAATCAAGCCATACTCCTTGGCTTCATCGGCTGACATGAAAAAGTCCCGATCCATGTCTTTTTCAATTTTCTCTAGGGCTTGACCAGTATTTTGGGCGTAGATTTCATTGAGTTGATGGCGGATCCGCAAAATTTCTCTAGCTTCAATCTCAATATCCGTAGCTTGTCCACGGGTTCCCCCAGAGGGTTGGTGAATCATAATCCTGGAGTGAGGCAAAGCTATCCGTTTTCCTTTCTTACCTGCAGCTAGCAGGAAAGACCCCATGGAGGCAGCTAGACCAACACAAACGGTTACTACATCGGATTTGATATGCTGCATGGTGTCATAAATAGCCATGCCTGCGGTGACTGAACCACCAGGAGAGTTTATGTAGAGGATAATATCTTTGCTATTATCTTCAGAGTCGAGATATAGCATCACCGCAATGATCTGGTTGGTGATTTCGTCATCAACCTCTTTGCCTAGAAAAATAATCCGTTCCCGGTAGAGACGGTTGTAGATGTCAATCCATTCAGTATACTGACTTCCTGGCATCTGGTAGGGAACTTTGGGCACACCAATTGGCATAATTTGCTCCGAGTTATTAATAGATTATGGGAAGCTGATAGCTAATAGCTGATACGCGACACGCTGATAGCTGATAGCTGAATGCTTACAACTTAAGTAATACCAGCAGGAATTGGAGTATCAAGCTCTTGAGGTTCTAACACCCTGTCGATCAGACCATACTCTTGGGCTTGGTGAGGTGTCATGTAAAGGAACCGATCCATATCCTTGGCAATTTTTTCTTGGGCTTGACCGGTATTGCGAGACAAGATATCCAGCATCGTCTTCTTATTGGTCAGAACTTCTTGAGCACGAATTTGGATATCCGTGGCTTGACCCTGGGCATAACTCCTGGGCTGATGTAGGACAATAGTGGCATTGGGTAAACTTGCCCGACAGCCTTTAGTTCCTGCGGAGAGTAGCATCGCTGCCATCCCGAGGGCTGAACCAATACAAATGGTGTGGATAGGGGGCTTGATGTAATTGATGGTGTCACAGATGGCAAACGCTTCGGTTTCAAAACCCACAGGTTGGCCATCGTAACGGGATGTGCCGGTGGAATTGATGTAAATTTTAATGGGCTTGTCTGGGTCGTCGTACTGTAAATACAGCAGTTCGGCAATAATTAATTCAGTTACCGCACTCACCAAGGGCATACCCAAATATACAATCCGCTCACTTAACAACAGCGAGGGTAAGTCTGGTGGCGGTGTGCGGTAGGCAGGTCTACCATAGTAGGTAGATTGAACAGCCTGGATGGGTCGTTTCATGATATTTGGGGCTGCAATAATGGCACTATCTTTAACCAGTGTAGCTTGCCATACTTTCTTCGTGATTTTCTTCGTGTCGGTTAGCCCCCTAAAGGTTAAAACTGTAACATAGGGGAAAACTTCCTTATTTGGGGCTTATTGTAAGCAGCTCAATGGCTACAGCCATGCTGAGCGATAGCCTCTACACCCATTATCAATTACCCTTGCTGCCTGAGGAGCTATCTAAAATGAAAGTTGGTTTGCACCCAGCCCTTAACGATACTAATATTGATGCTAATCAACCGAGTAGTCAGCGTCAATTATCCGTGGCGATTTCTGCGATCGCTGCTTCCTCTAGTCGAAGTGTACCCTTGAATTTGTGTCTGGTACTCGACCACAGTGGCTCCATGCATGGGCAGCCCCTGGAAACTGTCAAGCAAGCAGCAGTGGGGTTAATTGAGCGCCTGCAACCGGATGACCGCCTCTCGATTGTGGCCTTTGACCACAGAGCCAAAGTGCTAGTTCGCAATCAACCGATGGGCAACCTAGACCAAATCAAACGAAAGATTAACCGACTTGCGGCTGATGGGGGTACCGCCATTGATGAAGGTCTAAAGCTAGGGGTTAAAGAATTAATTAAAGCTAAACAAGACACGGTATCTCAGGTGTTTCTGCTCACTGATGGGGAAAACGAACATGGAAATAATGAAAGCTGCATAAAATTAGCTGAACTGGCTGCTGAAAATAACTTGACTATCAACAGTCTGGGATTCGGTTCCAACTGGAACCAAGATATTTTGGAAAAAATTTCGGATATTGCTACTGGTAGCTTGTCTTACATTGAAGAACCAGAGCAAGCCCTGAGTGAGTTTGCACGTTTGTTCAACCGCATGCAGTCTGTGGGCTTAACTAATGCTTATCTGTTGTTGGATTTAATGCCAAAAGTGCGGTTAGCAGAACTCAAACCCATCGCCCAAGTAGAACCAGATGCGATTGAACTGCCAGCACAATCACAAGGCGATCGCTTCATGGTACGTTTGGGAGACTTGATGACTGATTCAAAACGGGTGATTCTCGCTAACTTGTATGTTGGTAAAATGCCAGAGGGTCGTCAAACCATTGCCCATGTACAAGTCAAATATGATGACCCATCCAGTGGTGCCCAAGAGTTACTCTCGGAAATCGTGCCAGTTCAGGCGAATTTCCAGGAGGCTTATCAACCAGTTCCCAATCCTGAGGTACAGAAGCATATTCTAGCTTTAGCTAAATACCGTCAGACTCAAATTGCGGAAACAAAATTACAGCAGGGCGATCGCGCTGGGGCTGCCACCATGTTACAAACTGCGGCAAAAACCGCTATCCAGATGGGGGATAAAGGAGCTGCAACGGTACTGCAAACCAATGCTACGATTTTGCAAACTGGGGAAGAGCTCTCAGAAGCTGATCGTAAGAAAACCAGAATTGTGTCTAAGACTCTGTTACAAGAGTGATCAATTGCAGGAGTAATCAAAAGGGTAGGGCATGATGGTTGCCCCCCTTTGCCAAAATATTTGCTTATACCAACAGGAATTACCCAGTCAGTCCTGTCCAAATATCTTGCTACACATCGGATCAGCCTATAAACTCCTCATCTAAAGGCTGACTAGGATCGGGCTGGGGGGATGCCATCTATGCCTAAAGATATAGGCCGAAAGTAATAACTTAAACAATCACACTTAAACCCTTAGACGTAAACACTTAGATTTAAACACTTATAAATAAGGATTATCAGCCATTATTTGGTTTTATAGGCGTAATTAGGATTAATTACGCCTATTTACTGCTGTTTACTATTCACACCTTAGGCTTTTTACCTTTTTGTCGGGTTTTTACACCTGAACCTGTACGGTCAACCCTACAGCCAGTCCCTGTCAAGCTATTGCAACAAAAATTTACAAAGTGTTATATTTATTTACAGAAAGACGAAAGGAGAAAAAAAGCAAATGACTTTCAGCACTAACACCATGACCAAGTCCACTATGTACACCACCGTTGATGAAACTGGAGTGCTCAATAACTACGCTCCTGAAACCGAGATTTACTACGCAGATTTCCCTTCACCAGAACAGCAACGTAATTATATTTCCCAAGGTGCTATAGCTAGCTTCTTAGTCAGCTTGTTAATTTTGACCGCCTTCGGTATCAGCTAAGACCATTCCTTACTTGTTAGACCCAAAGCTTGTAAAACACAAAGACGAAAGGAGAAAAAACCAAATGACTTTCAGCACTAACACCATTACCAAGTCCACTATGTACACCACCGTTGATGAAACTGGAGTGCTCAACAACTACGCCCCTGAAACCGAGATTTACTACGCAGATTTCCCTTCAGTAGAACAGCAGCGTAATTATATTTCCCAAGGTGCTATTGCTAGCTTCTTAGTCAGCTTGTTAATTTTGACCGCCTTCGGTATCAGCTAAACCATTCGTTACTTATTTGACCACTACCTCGTAAAACACAAAGGAGAAAATGATGACTATTGTAATTGCACTGTTAATTGTGGGTTGGACTGCTGCAGCTCTAATTGGTACTCAAGCTTACTTCCGTGGTGAGCAAACCAAACCCATCCATGAGCGCAACTGGCGTAGTGAGTCTTTCAACAAACTGGCCAAATCCGTGACTGGTCAAGAAACTGACTATAGCGATCGCACTCCGGCCTATGCCATGGATGCTTTTGCTAGCAACTCTCTGCCCAATTCCTAATAACAAAGCATTTGACACTTTAATCAAGCAATGCTTTAAGGGTTTGACCCAAACCTCGTAAAACATAGACGAAAGGAGAAAAAACCAAATGACTTTCAGCACTGACACCATTACCAAGTCCACTATGTACACCACCGTTGATGAAACCGGAGTGCTCAACAACTACGCTCCTGAAACCGAGATTTACTACGCAGATTTCCCTTCAGTAGAACAGCAGCGTAATTATATTTCCCAAGGTGCTATTGCTAGCTTCTTAGTCAGCTTGTTAATTTTGACCGCCTTCGGTATCAGCTAAACCATTCGTTACTTATTTGACCACTACCTCGTAAAACACAAAGGAGAAAATGATGACTATTGTAATTTCACTGTTAATTGTTGGTTGGACTGCTGCGGCGCTAATTGGTACTCAAGCTTACTTCCGTGGTGAGCAAACCAAGCCCATCCATGAGCGCAACTGGCGTAGTAAGTCTTTCAACAAACTGGCTAAATCCGTCACTGGTCAAGAAACTGACTATAGCGATCGCACTCCGGCCTATGCCATGGATGCTTTTGCTAGCAACTCTCTGCCCAATTCCTAATCTTGAAGCATTTGACAGATTAAGCAATGCTTTAACGGTTTGACCCAAAGCTTGTAAAAAACACAAAGGAGAAAATGATGACTATTGTAATTGCACTGTTAATTGTTGGTTGGACTGCTGGGGCGCTAATTGGTACTCAAGCTTACTTCCGTGGTGAGCAAACCAAGCCCATCCATGAGCGCAACTGGCGTAGTAAGTCTTTCAACAAACTGGCTAAATCCGTCACTGGTCAAGAAACTGACTATAGCGATCGCACTCCGGCCTATGCCATGGATGCTTTTGCTAGCAACTCTCTGCCCAATTCCTAAACCAGAGGTCGATGCAGTCTTCAGTGCTCACTAAATTGATTCGCTGGTTACAGGAAGAGTTACAGATTCCTGGGGCTTCCATTGCCCTGGCCCTACGCCAGGGCGAACCAAGCCCAAACTTTTTACCCATGATTCTTTGGCAATACGGACTAATTACATTAGATCAATTAGATCAAATCTTTGATTGGTTGGAAGCCGTCTAAGTCTATTTCTGAATAGAAAGCTTTGCCTAGAGTTGACCATATGATCACTCTATGATCAACTCATCTAAATTTTAGAAGCCTTACTAACAAAAGATTGCATAACTAGTAAGCATAAATACTTATCTAATCCATCTAAATTTTAGAAGCCTTACTAAGAAAAGATTTCACAACTAGTAAGCAAAAATACTTATCGTAGGTATTTCAAAATAAGATGGGAATACCGCTGAGCAAGTAAGTCACGGATTTTAGAGTTAATACCAATTCTCAGGGCTGACACCGCTACACGTCAATTTCATATCCCCATCACCCCATCTGAATCTGTAGTCCTGCTTTGAACAATTTGTATAACTTTTAACCCTACCCTGGTAGGCTAAGAATGAGGGCTTTCACCCTCTATAAGAAAAAGATTTTAAACAAAGACTACGTTGCATCTATGAGTATTAAAGACAAACCTCAACCCCCTCGATCTCGCCTAATTGGCAATATTCTCTTGTTTTTAGGGGGTTTATTTCTCGTAGCTAACTTATTCTTGCCTGGGTTTTTTGGACCGAAAATCCCTCGGGTACCCTACAGCTTGTTTATTGACCAAGTCCAAGATGGAAAGGTAGCGCGGGTTTATGTTGGGCAAGACCAAATCCAATATCAGCTCAAAGCTGATACTGAACAGCAAGGACAAATTCTGATCACGACCCCAATCTATGACCTAGAGTTACCCCAACGGTTAGAAGATAAAGGAGTAGAATTTGCTGCTGCTCCTCCCCCTAAACGAAGCTGGTTTACCATCGTGCTCAGCTGGGTGATACCTCCACTAATTTTTGTTGGCATTTTGCAGTTTTTTGCAGGGCGTTTTGGTGGTGGTGGACCCCAAGGTGCTTTGTCTATTAGCAAGAGTAAAGCTAAGGTTTATGTGCAAGATGATACCACTAAAGTTACCTTTAATGATGTGGCTGGGGTAGAAGAAGCCAAGACTGAATTACAGGAAATTGTGGATTTTCTTAAAACGCCCCAACGGTTTACTAACATAGGAGCACGAATTCCAAAAGGAGTGCTATTAGTTGGACCTCCTGGAACGGGTAAAACCCTAATGGCTAAAGCAGTAGCTGGGGAAGCTGGTGTACCATTCTTTAGTATTTCTGGATCTGAGTTTGTAGAACTGTTTGTTGGTGCTGGTGCTGCCAGAGTCCGGGATTTATTTGAACAGGCCAAAAAGAAAGCTCCCTGTATTATTTTCATTGATGAGTTGGATGCTATTGGTAAATCCCGTGCTAGTGGTTCTGGTTTTGTTGGTGGGAACGATGAGCGGGAACAAACCCTCAACCAGTTGCTAACGGAAATGGATGGGTTTGCTGCTGGTGATGCTACGGTAATTGTGCTAGCAGCCACTAACCGCCCTGAAACCCTAGATCCAGCTCTGTTACGACCAGGACGATTCGATCGACAAGTGTTAGTAGACCGTCCCGATTTATCCGGTCGCTTGAAAATTCTAGAAATCTATGCTAAGAAAGTGAAGCTGGGGGAGGATGTGGATCTAAAAGCGATCGCAACTCGTACTCCTGGTTTTGCTGGTGCTGACCTTGCTAATCTGGTTAATGAAGCAGCGCTGTTAGCTGCCCGCAACCGCAAAGAAAAAGTAACCCAGGCAGACTTTGCGGAAGCGATTGAGCGAGTAGTGGCTGGTCTAGAGAAGAAAAGCCGGGTACTCAATGACAAAGAGAAAACCATCGTTGCTTACCATGAAGTCGGTCATGCTCTAGTTGGTGCTTTGATGCCTGGTGGAAGTAAAGTCGCTAAAATCTCGATTGTGCCACGGGGGATGGCAGCACTAGGCTACACCTTGCAAATGCCTACAGAAGACCGCTTCTTAATGGACGAGAAAGAACTCCAAGGTCAGATTGCTACCTTACTTGGTGGACGGGCAGCAGAAGAGATTGTGTTTAATAGCATTACCACTGGCGCTTCCAATGACCTCCAACGAGCTACGGATTTAGCGGAGCAGATGGTAACCACCTATGGCATGAGTAAAGTTCTCGGACCGTTAGCTTACCAGAAAGGTCAGCAGTCAAGCTTTCTCGGAGATGGGATGATGAATCCCCGCCGCAATGTCAGCGATGAAACTGCTAAGGCGATTGATGATGAAGTCAAAGAGATTGTCGAAACAGGTCATCAACAAGCATTAGCGATTCTGAACGAGAATCGGGAGTTGCTCGAAACCATTGCTAAAGAAATATTGGACACGGAAGTAATTGAGGGTGACAAATTGCAAGAGCTTTTGAGTAAAGTTAAGTCTGCCGAGCAGGAGCCTGCTGTCGTTTAATCGCAATTTTCAATTGCAAGGATTACAAGGGTTGGGTGCGGAGTTTCCCCGTGCCCAACCCTTGTTTATTCAAGTAATATGGGATATTAGGCAAAATTAAAAGGATAATATGACGATCACAGGTGAGATGAAATCCAAGGTTGATAAGCTTTGGACAACTTTCTGGAATAATGGCATTAGCAACCCTCTTTCTGTGATCGAACAGATTTCCTATTTACTGTTTATCAAACGTCTGGATGACCTGGAACTGCTGAAGGAAAAGAAAGCAAGGCGTTTGGGAAAGCCAGTCAACGATCCAATTTTCCCAGAGGACAAACAGCAATCGCGTTGGTCCCAATTTAAGAACAAGAGCGATGCAGAGGAAATGTTGGCCATTGTTCGGGATGAAGCATTTCCCTTTATCAAGACTCTGGGGACTACTGGGGGCGGGAATGCTTACACTCGCCACATGAAGGATGCCGTGTTTTTAATTGCTAGTCCGGCATTATTGGCTAATGTAGTGACTCAGATCGATAGTATTCCGATGGAGGATCGGGACACCAAGGGCGACCTCTATGAGTATATGCTGTCTAAGCTGACTACAGCAGGAACTAACGGACAGTTTCGCACTCCCCGCCACATTATTAAGATGATGGTGGAACTGATGAACCCAGGAGTCAGGGATGTGATCTGTGACCCTGCTTGTGGTACTGGGGGGTTTTTGGTTGCTGCTGCTGAGTACTTACAAGAGTTGGAAGATTCTGATGGTAACAAGGTTCTTAATGCCCCAGGAAACAGAGAACACTTTAATAAGGAGATGTTCCACGGGTTTGATTTTGATGGCACAATGCTGCGCATCGGTAGCATGAACCTGATGTTACACGGTATTGAAGACCCGTCTATTGAGGCGCGGGATTCTCTATCAGAGGATTATGCTGATCGTAAAGAAGCGTTTACCTTAATTCTAGCTAATCCACCGTTTAAGGGTTCGGTAGAGAAGTCTACTATTGCTAAAGATTTAACTAAAGTTATTTCTACTACTAAGACAGAGTTACTGTTTTTACCTTTGTTTTTGCGGCTGTTGAAAATTGGGGGACAAGCTGCTGTAATTGTACCTGATGGGGTATTGTTTGGTTCATCTAAGGCTCATAAGAAGATTCGCAGTATTTTAATAGAGAATCACAAGCTAGAAGGGGTGATATCTATGCCTTCTGGAGTGTTCAAACCCTATGCAGGTGTTTCAACAGCGGTGATTATTTTTACTAAGGTTGGAGTAGAGGCGGATGGCACGGATTTTGTTTGGTTCTATGACATGAAGGCTGATGGGTTGTCATTAGATGATAAACGTCAGCCCGTGGAAGATAATGATATCCCGGATCTGTTGGAGAAGTGGAAGCAGCGGGACAGCAGTCAAGAGTCGGATCGCAAGGCTAAGGCATTCTTTGTACCCAAGGATGAGATTAAAGCAAATGGGTATGATTTATCTATCAATCGCTACAAGGAAATTGAGTATGAAGAGGTGGAGTATGAACCACCCAAGGTTATTTTAGAAAAATTGCGGACGCTTGAGGATGAAATTCGGGCAGATCTTGATGAACTGGAGGGGATGTTGGGATAAGTTGCAACACAGTTGAATTCTTTTATCATTGAAACCAAAATGTAATTAATATCTGAGGAATGAAAACAAAAGAGGAAATTTGGCAAGGTGTTAGTCAAATTGTAGCGGGTTATCCTCTGCTAGAGTGCGATCGTTGTGCTATGTCGGTGATGGAGTGGTTAAGACAGAATGGAGTAGAAGGCAAAATTATCAGGTTAAGAACAAAAAGACGAAATGAAGTCTTTATCATCAGCGATCGCTATGGAACAGGGGAGTCAATTACAGAAAATGGAATTCATTATGGTGTAGAGGTTTTCGGAAAAGTGTTTGATAATTTATCTAGGGAGGGTTTATCGAGAGAAGCTTGGTTGAATGACTTTCATTGTCCTAGTGGCAAGTTTATTGTGGACGAATTAACATCGTTATAACTTAAATAGGTGAATAGTAGTGTTGTTATGAATGGATTATTTGATGTTCTAGAAAAAATCGAAAAATGCCCTGGTATGTATATTGGTCGTCCTTCGGTAACCGATTTATTTATGTTTTTAGTTGGCTATGAATTTGCTCGCAGTGAGATGGATATTGAGTTGACTGAAGCAGAAGCAAAATTTTATGAGGACTTTCAACCTTGGCTACAGGAAAAACTGGGGGTTAAGTCGGTTACCTCATGGGCTAAGTTAATTATGCTTTCTTGTCATGATGAAAAAGTAGGTTTTGAATATTTTTTTCGGTTGTTGGCTGAATTTAAACAAAACCATGGCTTGTTAGCTACAGAATCAAGTTCTGAATTTGTTCGTCAATCATGATTATTGCTGAAGGTCAAAAAAAATTAGAAACTTGGCACCAGGCATCAGCAGTTTCAGTACCTGCATATAGCCCTTCGCATCAGTAGGGTTCTCGAACCGAGCGAAAAGCACTGGTGGCATCGGTCGTAACAACCTAACAACCACCCATGGGTATAGGCGATGGGACATAATATTAAGTTATCTCCTGTAAAGGGGACCCAGAGCCAGCCTGTGGCCTTGGAAAACTCTAAGGCTGGCTCTTCCCGTGGATTTTATTGTCCACGATTTCAGTTTAGCATAAAAATTTGCATATTATAGCATATTTTTTAAATTTTGTAACAAATTTTTTTTGAGGGAGCAGGGAGTGTGGTTAATATGGTGAGTGTCCCCCTTTTGTTAAAAACCAACGGGGGATCGTTATCACTTAAATAGGTGAAGAGTATAGCGGTTTTTAGCATAATCAGGCACACACAAATTTTGCCCTATTCCCTGCTCCCTAAAACCGATAACTTTGTCCCTCAACCAATTGAAAACTGCTATAGGATATTGCGATGTTAGTTAACTACAAATTAATTATCTATTGGAGTGAATCAGACCAAGCTTTTATTGTAGAAGTGCCATAATTACCTGGATGTATGGCAGATGGTCAAACTTATGTAGAAGCAGTGACTAATGCTGAGGTGGTAATTCAAGAATGGATCGAAACGGCTCAGGAGTTGGGGCGTGATATTCCTACTCCTAAAGGGAGGTTACTTTATGCTTAGTAGATTGCTTTTATATGAGATTCGGATGGATATTGATGGGCTGGAGGGGATGTTGGAATGAAATATTTATTTCCGTCTTCATGGTCAATATGCCCTTTTCACAAAGTAGCTAATGTTGTTACAGGTACAACTCCCTCTACTCAACATCCTGAATATTACGGAGGTTCTATACCTTTCGTTGGTCCAACAGAACTTGGCAAAACTGAACCGATTAACCGAAGCGCTAAGTGGCTTTCCTCTCTTGGAGCAAGTAAAGCTAGAATATTACCTGCCGAGTCAACATTAATATGCTGTATCGGCGCAACTATCGGAAAAGTAGGATTTTCTGGTACAGAATTAGCAACCAATCAGCAAATAAATGCTTTAGTTCCTGATAAAAATATTCTCTATCCTCGATATGTTTTTTATTACTGTCGAACATTAGAAAAGTTAATTCGGCATATGGGGGCTTCTACGACTTTACCCCTATTACCTAAAGGTCAATTCAAAAATATTGAAATACCTTTTCCTCCCCTAGAAGAACAAAAGCGCATAGCTGCCATACTGGATAAAGCTGATTCAATCCGACGGAAGCGAAAAGAAGCGATCGCACTAACAGAAGAACTCTTGCGCTCGACTTTCCTCGATATGTTCGGCGATCCTGTAACTAATCCGAAGGGGTGGGAAATAGTTAAATTAGGGTCGCAGATTGAAGAACTTAAGTATGGAACAAATTCAAAGTGTAGCAATATACAAAGAAAAGAAGATATTCCAGTTCTGAGAATTCCAAATATTGTTGGAGATAAACTATCCTGGGATGAACTAAAATATACAAAACTTGAATCAAAAGAAATATCAAAGCTGATTCTTAAAAAAGATGATTTATTATTTGTAAGGTCTAACGGTAATCCTGAATATATCGGTAGATGTGCTTTAGTTGAAGCAAATGGTAAACAAGCAGTCTATGCTTCTTATTTAATAAGAGCGCGAATCAAACCAGATGCTCAATTATATCCTGGCTTTATACGTGACATAATTTCATTTCCTAGCTTCCGTTATCGTCTAGTAATAGAAGCTCGGACTACAGCAGGTAATTATAACATTAACATCCAAGGATTAAGCCGTCTTAAGCTGATTTGTCCGCCGATGGATAAACAGAAAAGATACTTAACTCTTAAGAAAACGATTAGTGATCACATAATAAAAGAACAAAACCATCTTGAAAATTCAGACAACCTTTTCAAATCACTGCTCCAAAAAGCCTTCCGAGGTGAACTGTAACTATGAATAAACTCAATTTTTCTGATATTAACCAAATCAGTCAACTATTTAAACAAGCAGTAGACAAAGCCATCGAAAACCACCGTCAAAAAGGTGAATCTATTGCTATCAGTGACGAACAAGGGAACGTAAAAGTTATTCCTGCCAGCGAAATACCCAAATTACAACAAAAACAAGATATTGTTTGATTCGATTTCGGGAACTCTAGTAATAAAACAACAAGAACAAAACAATGACATCTAACTTTGACTTTCTCAGCAACCAATTCCCCCAACTCCACAACTACGCCAAACAGGCCGAAAGTCTAACTTACTCAGCCCCCCGCGCCAGTTGCTTCTATGCCCGTTTCACCCTAGAACAAGCAGTGATTTGGCTCTACGATAACGATGCTTATCTCAAACCGCCCTATGAGAATAAGCTGGGCGCACTTATCCACGAGCAAACCTTTAAAGACAATCTCAAACCCGGACTATTTCCCAAAGTTCGCCTGATTCACAAATTAGGTAACTTAGCCGCCCATAGTTCTAGTAAAATAACCAAAAAGGATTCTCTTCGGGTTGTTGAAGACCTGTTTCACTTCCTTTACTGGCTATGTCGCTACTACTCTGGATCCCCCCTAGCCCCCCTTAATAAGGGGGGAACTGGATCCCCCCCTTGTCAAGCTATCCATTAGGCAAAAGTAGTCGAAACGGTGATAGAGACTAGGATGTAGAAGCA
>NZ_MKZS01000001.1:3938764-3965542 GCF_001942495.1 Moorena bouillonii PNG | reverse complement strand
TTGCCTAAATCCTAGTCTCTATCACCGTTTCGACTACTTTTGCCTAATGGATAGCCTTGTCAAGGGGGGTTAGGGGGGATCATCTTCGATCCCACTCTTATCCCTGACCCCAAAACTCAACAAGACTTATCGATTGCGCAGCTTCAAGAACTAGAAACCAAGCTAAACCAAGCCTCGGAAATGCGCAGCATCGCAGAAAAGCGGCAAAAACAAACAGAGGAAGAACTTGAAACTCTAAAAGCAGAAATAAACAAACTCAAGGAGCAAAATAAAACAGTTCCAGATAACCACAACTACAACGAAGCTGATACACGGCGCTACACTATCGATGTATTGCTGAAAGAAGCAGGATGGGACATTGATCAACCTGAGTGGAAAGAGTACCCAGTTCAAGGAATGCCCAATGATACGGGTAAGGGTTATGTTGATTATGTACTCTGGGGGGATGATGGCAAACCCTTGGCTTTAGTTGAAGCAAAACGCAGCAGTGTCAGCCCCAAAACAGGGAAACATCAAGCGGAGTTATACGCCGAATGCTTAGAGAAACAGTTTAACCAGCGTCCAGTCATATTTTATTCCAACGGTTACGAACATTGGATCTGGGACGATTGCACTTATCCCCCTCGTAAAATTCAGGGCTTTCTAAAAAAGGATGAATTAGAAAGAATCATCTTTCGCCGTAGCCATCGCAAAAGCCTTAATGTAGTCATACCTAATAAAGATATTGCTGGGCGCTGTTATCAACGAGAAGCCATTCGCCGCATTACGGAAACCTTTGACCAAGACAAAAAGCGCAAAGCACTGTTAGTGATGGCGACTGGTACGGGTAAAACCAGAGTTGCTATCTCCCTAGTTGACTTGCTGATGCGAGGGGAATGGGTGAAACGAGTGCTATTTTTAGCGGATCGTACACCACTGCTAACCCAAGCCTTTCGTAACTTCAAGAAGCACTTACCCAATGTGACTGCTGTGGACATAACCAAGAATAAGAAAGATGCAGATAGCGCTAATGTAGTGCTTTCTACTTATCCGACTATGTTCAACTGCATTAGTGGTAATAATAGCTCGAAGTTACAGTTTAGTCCGGGATATTTCGATCTAGTAATTGTAGACGAAGCTCATAGAAGTATCTATAAAAAATATCGGGCTTTATTCGACTATTTTGATAGTCTACTAGTGGGACTTACTGCTACTCCTAGGAATGAAATCCATAAAAACACTTATCGTATATTTCGCCTAGACCCTGGTGTTCCCACTTTCGCTTATGAATTAAATGATGCGATCGCGGATAACTATCTAGTGCCACCCCAAGGTATTAAAGTCCCTTTCAAGTTCCTGCGCCAAGGAATAAACTATAACCAACTTTCGGAAGCTGAACGGGAAGACTATGAGGAAAAATTCAGGGATGAGGAAACAGGAGAAATTCCCGACCAGGTCAACGCAGCAGCTATAAACAAATGGCTGTTTAATAGTAATACAATAGACCAAGCTCTAGAGTTATTAATGGAGAAAGGGCTAAAAGTAGAAGGAGGCGATCGCTTAGGTAAAACTATCATCTTTGCCCGCAACCACAGCCATGCCGAGTTTATTGTGGAACGCTTCGATCAGAATTACCCCCATTATAAAGGTAAATTCGCCCAAGTCATTGATAGTCATAACTCCTACGCCCAAAGCCTACTTGATGATTTTTCTGAGTCTAACAAAGAGCCAACCATAGCGGTATCTGTTGATATGTTAGATACTGGGGTAGATGTTCCGGAAGTCGTTAACTTAGTCTTCTTCAAGCCCGTCTATTCCCGAGTTAAATTCAATCAAATGATTGGACGGGGAACTCGTCTGTGTCCAGAACTCTTTGGAGTAGAACAAGATAAAGATAATTTTTTGATATTCGACCTCTGTAGCAATTTTGATTACTTCAGTCAGGATATCAAAGAATCAGATCCAAAGCCACCAGAAAGCCTAACCGGTCAAATCTTTAACGCTCGTCTTAGGTTAAATGATGCTATCAGAGAAAGCAATAACCCAGAGTATGATCAACTAAGGGATTCATTACTAGATAAACTCCATCACCATGTGGCAACAATGGAGAAAGGTAACTTTCTAGTACGCCGACATCTACCGACAGTAGACTATTTTAGCGATCGCACAAACTGGAACAACCTCAACCAGCTCCCATCATCCAGTTCCGCCCTGGGATCCCCCTCCCGTCCCCCTTATCAAGGGGGAGGCCAGAGCAGGATTGAAACCCCATTAAATTCCCCCCTTACTCAAGGGGGGTTAGGGGGGATCCAAACCCTAGCATCCCTCCCCAACGGACTACCCAAAGAAAACGAAGGAAGTAAACGCTTCGATCTACTTTGTCTAAAAATACAACTAGCCATCCTTAAGAAATCCCGTGATTTCATCCAACTCAGAGATAAAGTCAGAGACTTACTAGACCGCCTAGAGGAAAAACAAACCATCCCCATGGTAAAGCAACAACTTCCTCTGATCGAAGAGGTTCGAGAAGAAACATGGTGGTCGGATGTAACCCCCAGTCAGATCGAATCACTGCGAGTTTCCCTCCGCGACCTGATCAAATTCATAGATAAGAAAGAGCAAAATATTATTGTATACACCAACTTTGAGGATGAACTAGGGGAAATCGTAGAGGTAGATGTCCCCAGTCAGCAAACAGGCTTTAGTCGCGAACAATACCACAAGAAGGTAAAAACTTATATTAAGAATAATGAAGACCATATTACCATTGCCAAACTGAAGCGCAATGTCTCTCTGACAGAAGCAGATCTAACTGCCTTAGAAGAAATGTTGTTTACTGCTGAGGAGATTGGAGGACGCGATCGCTTCTTTGAAATGTATGGTCAAGATATAAGTCTCAAACTATTCATCCGTAAAATAGTAGGTTTAGATCGCAATGCTGCTAAGGAAGCCTTTAGCAAATACCTACAAGTAACCAACTTCAGTGCTAATCAGATCCGGTTTGTAGAGACAATCATTGATTACCTAACCCAGAACGGAGTAATGGATCCCGGACTGCTATACGAAACCCCCTTTACCGACCTCCATTATGAAGGACTCGATGGGGTGTTTAACGAGGATGATGCCGACCTAATTATAACCACAGTGCGATCGTTCAATGAAACAGTAGACGAAGGATTTGGTAGTGTAGCATAAACCAGCATTACCTTTACCACCAGCACAGAAACAAGCACTGCCAAGCTACCAGAAGCAACAGAAGTAATAAATAGCGATCGCAATGATGGCAATTGGGATTGCTACAGCTTTGATTCCGAGGGCAAACCCATCTAAATTCTCGAAACCTTAATCAGAATTAATAAGCAAAAATACTTATTTTATTACTCTCATATTCAGTAGGTATTTTTAACTAAAATTTGTTTACCCTGAACAAAATTTGGAAAGCGTGAACCACCCCAGTCCCTTTCACCACAGTTAATACAGCTTAAAAAGACAATAATTTAATTATTTTCGGAGATAATAGGATATAAGGATAGGTAAATGGCTAAATAAAACTAAATTTGATTAAAAATAAGCGAATAAGCACCTTTGACACCATACTAATTAGTCTGCTTTAATCTACTGACGTGGGTAACGAAATGTTAAGTAGCAAAAATCAGTGTTGATCAAATTTGCCGAAAACCCCGACTATGAATATTTCTTGATGCAGTTGCTCATCAAGAAAACCCGTAATACCAAGCCGGTAGTCGCTCATGGGGGGGATCCCCAACACCGCGCTACCTCCCTGCATCGCTTGTGGAAAATTATCCCCATATGACCACCTGACCATCTCCCTACCTATTTTCTCCACGATTGAAACGGCAGTGATAGCACAACAGCTGTACCGGTCGCAATCAGGAATTGAGGAGGGTGATGATTACGAGTATGGTTACTGTGAGTGGGGTTATATGAAATCCGGCTAAATAGTTACTGTTAAGCCTTGGCATCCTGCCACCAGTGAAAATGGGTGAGTCCCCGGATCAACTCAGGCTGTTTTAGTAGTACGCAACACCGATTACATAGAAGTTGCTCTAACTCAAAGATGTTCTCAAAGGTTCGGTTAGCAATCGGCTCATCCAAGATTGACCAAAGACGTTCTGCAGGTTGCAACTCAGGGGAGTAAGGGGGAAGAAACTCTAAATGTAATCCTTCTGGTAGCACGATATCCTGACCGGTGTGCCAACCGGCTTGGTCAACAGTTAAAATAACGTGTTTATTTTGGCCTAAGCTGAAATGTTGGGCAAAGTCAGCCAGGACTTGATTGAACAGTTGAATGTTTACTCTCGGTAACAACCACCAATAGGTTTGACCCGAAGCTGGATGCACAAAACCCCATACCCAAACCCACTCATAGCGCCACTGCACTTTGGCAATAGGGGTTTCCCACCAGGGAACCCAGAGGCGGCGCACCATAGGTTTGAGTCCAACTCGATGTTCGTCCATCGCCCACAACTCAATCTCTGCCCCCGGGTGCTGCTGCTGTAACTGCTCTACTCGCTCAGGCAGTTTTTTTTCCAGGCTTCTTGCTTGATGGGATCTTGCTGTTGATGCTCCGGACGGGGCAGCCGTAGCCGAAACTCCATCTGCTTGAGATATTCCCAACCTCGTTGAGGCGCAACCGGACGGTCGAGCACTCGACTCATCCAATCAGCTACCTTACGACCATTCCACAACCCGCTCTCATCCACAGGGGCTTCTATAGCTTGTAGGAGTTGGGCTTGTTGAATCTCGTCGAGTAAAGGTTCGGCTCCACGATTATGATGCCGACCATCACCTACCCCGGCTTCCCCCTGTTGGTTGTAGCGCTTGGCAATCACCCGTATCCAGCGCAATGAATACCCTGTTGCCTCTCGCACCTCTTCGGTCTGCTTACCTTTTGCCAGCAACCACAGGATTTGGTATTGGCTGCGTTCTACAGCATCACTGGCTTGACGATACCGTTCTTCCAATTCCTCACAACTAAGATGAGGTAATAGGCTCAGCCGTTTGGGCATAGATCTTTCCCGACTCACTCTATACAATAAGTCTACACCCGGATTTGATATTAGCCCGAGCAGCCGGTTAGTAGTAATAAATACTTATCTTAATAGGATGGCCGCCTAATGTCAACCACAAGGAATGATGCCCTTCACCCTAGAAGAGGCTCGTCCTGACTGCCTGTGTTGCCATCATTCGCAGTGGAGTGCTCCGGTTGTATTAAACCTTTACCGTCCATTAAGTCTGTTCTTAGAAATACAGTTTTCTAAAAAAATTTGTCGCTACCCCTAGGAAAATTTGTAAATTTTTGTTACAATACTTAAGTAGCGATGCTAAGGTTAAGCTAGTCACTCTTTACAAAGCAAATCTAAAGAAAATGTAAAATTAGCGTTGCTCAAGCAATGCAGCGAAGTAGCGCCGCCAAAGGGGGTTCTTCCCCATGAGTGACTACCGGTACAGCCAAAGGGGGTTTTCCCCCCTCGCGCTTTGCATAAAGACATTAAAGAATGAATTTAGATGGTCTGGTTTTGGTAAATCCCCCGTTGCTTCCCTAATTTTCGGTGAAGTTGAGGGTTTTGTTCCCTGCCCCGGTGTGCTTGCAGTCGTCGAATTAAATTCGCCACGGGTCGCACCGCAAAATTGGCGGGCTAGGGGGACGGAATTCTACCTAGAAATCTGCCTTGCCATGTAAATTCTTCCATACCATTCGGAACACCCAAACAAGGAATATCCCAGCAGCACAATTATGGTTCAAGCTAAAGCGAATCCAAGATCACCAAAGCTTTCTCCTTCAGAGTCAGAGCAAATTATTCAATTCCACCACCCAGAAAAGTACCGCACTTCAGAGTGGTACACCGGTCATGGAGAAATCGCTGCTAGTGGAGACGGTCGCTCTTTTGAAATCTCTGCTACCTATGCGCTAAAGGCAACAGTTAAATTAGTAGACGGAGTTTTCAACCCTGCCAATCCCACCTTGGCAGAGGTTTACAGTCGTCGCGGTCGTTGTGTAGCAATTGTGGATCAGACCGTAGATGAGCTTTACGGAGCGTCAATTCGCCGCTACTTCGAGGAGTATGAAATTCCTCTTAACTTGCAGCCCTGCCGCGCTTGGGAATCTGACAAAACTCCCGAAACCGTCCACCGCTTGCTGAAATTTTTAGGTAAAGATGGCTGCGACGTTTCCCGTAACGAACCCGTACTAGTGGTAGGTGGCGGTGTTCTCAGTGATGTAGCCGGACTTGCCTGCGCCCTGCAGCACCGACGCACTCCTTATATTATGGTCGGAACTACGGTTGTGGCTGCTATTGATGCTGGTCCATCCCCCCGCACTTGCACTAACGGTGCCCAATTCAAGAACAGCATTGGCTCCTATCATCCTCCAGTAATGACTTTGGTAGACCGCAGTTTCTTCCGTACTTTGGCGACAGGTCACGTCCGCAACGGTATGGCAGAAATTATTAAAATGGCAGTCACCGATGATCCGGTTCTGTTTGAGTTAATGGAACAATACGGTCCCCGCTTAGTAGAAACTCACTTTGCCACTTTGGATGGCGATGAAAAACTGGCAGCGATCGCTGATACAGTGATCTATCGGGCATTGTTTTCCTACATGAAGCATGAAGGAACAAATATGTTCGAGACTTACCAAGACCGTCCCCACGCTTATGGTCACACCTGGAGTCCTCGCTTTGAACCTGCTGCTAAATTAATGCACGGTCATTCTGTCACCATTGGCATGGCGTTCGGCGCGACTTTAGCGGCAGAAATGGGCTGGGTCAAACCAGAAGAACGCGATCGCATTATCGCTTTGTGTCGCTCTCTGGGTCTGTCTGTTTACCACCCCATCCTAGAAGATATTGACCTGATGCTTGAAGGTCAGAAAAATATGCGGCGCAAGCGAGGAGAAGGGGGTTTATGGGCTCCATTGCCAACAGGGATTGGTTCCTGTGATTACGCTCAAGAAGTATCGTCAGGATTGCTACAACTAGCCATTGACAAGCATAAGGAATTATGTTCTTCTTTTCCTGATGATGGAAAAGGCACAGAAATGTACCTCAGCGACCTCGGCCTTGAATAAAAGGAGTAAAAATGACTAACCTATTACAAAGTCCCCCAACTCCAAGGCCCGTAACTCCCTTAGGAATTTTAGTGCAACAGCTGGAAGGAATCGTGGAGATGGCCGAACAGGAGAAAGTGCCCGCTTCTGTGATGGCGTCTCTCCAACAAGCACTAGCCCTAGCCGCTGGCATCGACCCTTACCTTGAAGAATGTGCGACTCCAGAGTCTCCTGCCCTAGCGGCCTTAGCCCAGAAAACGGCAAGAGAAGATTGGAGCAAGCTTTTCTCAGATGAAGAAACCGTGCGCCAGTTGGAGCAAGAGATGCTCTCTGGGCATATTGAAGGACAAACCCTCAAGTTGTTTGTCTACATGACTAAGGCAAAGCGCATCCTAGAAGTCGGGATGTTTACTGGATATTCTGCTCTAGCCATGGCAGAAGCCTTGCCTGAAGATGGGGACTTAGTTGCCTGTGAAGTCGATCAATATGTCGCCGACTTTGCCCGTGCTTGCTTTGAAGCATCTCCTCACGGCAGCAAAATTAAAGTGGAAGTCGCTCCAGCTTTGGAAACCCTAGAAAAGTTGGCAGATGCCCAGGAATCCTTCGATTTGGTATTTATTGATGCTGATAAGAAGGAGTATGTCGATTATTTCAAGGTCTTGCTAGACAGGGATGTATTGACTCCTGGTGGCTTTATCTGTGTGGATAATACCCTGCTTCAGGGACAACCTTATTTACCCCTAGAGCAACAAACTGCCAATGGAAGTGCGATCGCTAAATTTAACCAGTTTGTAGCGGATGACCCCCGAGTAGAACAAGTGTTACTACCGTTGCGAGATGGTTTAACTATCATCCGACGCACCTAGATAAATTACGATCAGACAATAAACAAAAGGCAATGAACAGCTCCATTGCCTTGTTCTTCCCCTAGTAAATAATGATTGCTTTACTAAAAAATATCGGCACCTTAACCTTACTGTTAATTGCCTTGCCTCTAAATGCCACCCTCGTCTTTATTTCCCTAGTAATCAATTGGATAACTTCCCCATTTCGCAGAGGACGAATACCTGTTGAAGGTTCCAAAAACATCTTGATTACCGGGGGCAAAATGACCAAAGCCCTGCAACTGGCTCGCTCTTTTCATAAGTCTGGGCACAATGTCTTTTTAGTTGAAACTCATAAATATTGGCTATCTGGTCACCGATTTTCTAATGCGGTTAAAGGGTTTTATACCGTGCCAGCACCAGAAAAATATCCCAATGGTTATTCCCAAGCCTTACTAAAAATTGTTCAAAAAGAAAACATTGATGCCTTCATTCCCGTATCTAGCCCAGTAGCGAGCTATTATGATTCTGTCGCTGGAACGTTACTCTCCCCCTACTGCGAAGTCATCCACTTTTCTCCTGACATCACCCAGATGTTAGACGACAAATTTACATTGTGCGAGCAAGCCCGTTGTTTGGGATTATCAGCACCAAAGTCTTTCCTAATTACCGATCCACAACAAATTCTAGATTTTGACTTCAAAGCAGATGGGAGTCGGTATATTCTCAAAAGCATTCAGTATGATTCAGTTTCTCGCTTGGATATGACCAAGTTTCCCTTTGAAGGAATGGAAGATTATGTCAAAAATCTTCCTATTACAAAGGAAAACCCTTGGACAATGCAAGAGTTTATTACCGGTCAGGAGTATTGCACCCACAGTACAGTCCGCAACGGAAAAATTAGACTTCACTGCTGTTCCCCATCGTCTCCCTTCCAAGTCAATTATCAGCATCTTGATAAACCTGAAATACTTGCATGGGTGGAGAAATTTGTCAAGGAATTAAATTTGACAGGACAAATTTCCTTTGACTTCATTCAAACCGAAGACGGCACCGTCTATCCGATTGAATGTAATCCTCGCACCCATTCTGCTATCACCATGTTTTACAATCATCCAGGATTAGCAGATGCTTACCTAAAAGATAGTGATGAGGAAAATCAAGCACCGATTGTGCCCCGCCCTGACAGTAAGCCAACTTACTGGCTCTATCATGAAATTTGGCGGCTGACTGAGATCAGGTCATGGTCAGCTTTACAAGGGTGGATTAAAAAGATTGTCAAGGGTACAGATGCCATTTTTCAAGTCAACGATCCCTTACCCTTCTTAACCGTACCCCATTGGCAAATTACCTTACTATTATTAGAGAATTTACGGAAACTAAAAGGCTGGGTAAGGATTGATTTTAATATTGGTAAATTAGTAGAATTGGGTGGGGATTAAATAGCGTTCGGCTTAAGATTCGCCCTATCAAAAAAGTTAAGCAATCAACATATGTTACCAATTAACAACACTTCGGATCAGGAATCTACCCTCAATCATCCCACCATCGGTATCATAGGTTGCGGCAATATTGGAGGGCGACAAGCTGCTAATTTTCTAGCCCATGGCTACTCGGTCTATGTCTACGACATCAATCCAGATGCCATGGTTCAGTTGCAGCCTTTAGGTGCGTGTATTGTCCAGAGTTGTGCTGAACTTGCCACTTATTCGGAAATAATCTTTACCGCCCTACCAACTCCAGCCGATGTGATCACAGCCGTGCTAGAGAGTCCGCAGAATCTCTCTCAAGGATTGCGCTCTGGCAGTGTCTACATAGACCTTACCACCAACTCTCCCGAAACCATACTCAGACTTCATCAAGCCATGGAGCAACTGGGGGTTGAAATGTTAGATGCCCCCTTTAATGATTGCCCTGTAGGTGCCGAAAGCAAAGGTGGTATGGGTTTAGCAATTATGGCCAGTGGCTCAAAAGTCACATTCCAGCGAGTGCAGCCTATCCTGGAACTTATGGCTGATCAAGTTCTCTACTGTGGAGAGATTACCACGGGGACTAAATGCAAACTCATCCACAACGCAGTCAATGCTGTTGCAGTCCAAGCCGTGAGTGAAGGAATTACTTTAGGTTTAGCCCAAGGGATACCCCTAGAAATTATTTGGGATTCCCTGCGGTTTGGATCCTTTGGTCAGAATGCTGGGGACATTCACGGTTTACCCCACTATTGGTTTTCCCGGCGCTGTGATGACAGCTCTAAGCACCCAGCCTTTACGGTTAAACTACTCCATAAAGATTTGCGGATTGCTCTAGGGATGGCTAATCAGAGTAATATCTGTGTTAACCACTTAAGCTTGACAGTCAAAGACTATGAAGAAGCAGAGCAACGGGGTTGGTCTAACTACGCTACCACCAAAGTCCGCTGCCTGCAAGAGGAGCGAGCTGGAGTGATCGCTAAAGCTACTTTACCTGTACTCTCTAGTGACACCCAACCGCAACCCCAGTCTACCTCCACGGCGACAGAGGATTCTCCGATCAAAAAAGGGATATTCTCTGTGTTTGCTATCTTAGTACTAGTAATAGGAAGCAACCTTTTTCAATTAGGATTACACTGGCTATTGCGCAGCCCAAATTAATAGTAATTATTTTAATAATAATTAAAATTATAACAATATAGCAAGCTTGATAACCATCTGTAAATGCTAGCTATAGCTCTATTGCTATTGCCGCTATGACCCGTTTATGTGCTCGCCGAAGGGCAAATTTTTACGATTTCTCTAACTGGGTGCTTTTTAGTCATTGCTCTAGCCCTCTTTAGTCAGATACTAGGTATAGGACTTTGGACTTATTGCCTTAAAAAGTAATCTGCTGGGTTTGCTAGCCTACTACTTTTGCTTATTCCAGCTCTTACTGCTGTGGAAGGTTGGGCGATTTTATCAGAAAATATTGAACTGTGGACTTTGGTAAGTTTCCTGGTAATTTTATTCGGAATGTATTTGGCGCTCTCTAGTAGGTCTGCGATCAAGTTTGGAGTTTAGTATTCTAGTTAATTTAGCCTTAATCATTCAATTAAGTATAAATTTTTAGTATAAACATAGCCAAGTTAAACTTAGGGAATCAATTAGATAATAGTTAATTATAATAATATTAATAATTTAGAATCATATTTTTATATTATTTGAGCGCTCAAGTAGCAATTTAATAGAAGATATATAGTGTACAAATTTAGTTTTATTATAATTTTATACTAAAAGGTAAAAACAAGGTAAAGAGGAGTTAAAAAATGAACACAATTACACCATTAGATGTCCCTTCTGCCATCCAACAACGACGCTCGATCAGAGTTTTTAAGCCTGACCCGATTGAGCCAGCACTAATAGACCAGCTGATTAATCTGACAGTGGCTGCTCCTAGTGCTTCCAATGTACAACCATGGCGAATTGTTGTAGTCCAAAATCCGGAAAAAAAAGCAGCATTAGCGAAAGCTTATCCTGATGCAGATGACGTTAGTGAATTTAATCCTAGGCTTTACAGCCGTCAAGAAATTATTGCTAGTGCGCCAATAAGCTTTGTCTTTACTGCAGATATCAACAGCTGGAAAAAAGTACCACACATTCTAGAGCAAGCCAAGGATAATGGCGCATACAGTGACAAAGTGGTAGAGTACATGCTGGAAAAAGGTATCCCTGCATTAGTGGAACAACTAGGAAATAAAGCTCGCGAATGGGCAGTTCAAGATACCATGGTGGCAGCGACCCATTTAGTTCTGGCAGCAGAAAGTTTGGGTTTGTCAACTTGTATGATCAATCACCCTTTAGAGGAAAAAGTCAAAGAGGTGATTGAAGTTAACAATATGCCTGACATCGCAATCGTTGTGCTTGTGGCTGTAGGTTATGCAGCAGAATCAAGAAAAAATATAGGCCGTTTACCCTTGTCAACCAATGTGTTTCTAGATACGTTTGGTAACCCAATCTAGTAAAATTACACCACAGCTTGTTAAAAACGTCTAACTGTAAGCAGCATAGGCTTTTTTAATGGGTGCATCTCAAATTTTTAAATCTATAAATCACAGAACAGGAGTTAACAGGAGTTTTGTTTTAGCCTTCAATAGTCGTATTTTTGCCACTTTGACATTTATTGAGTCTATTGAGTTCAGTGTTAACTAATTACCTAAATGGTAAGCACAGTTAATTTCCAATAGTAAGCTATTTATTGACTTTACTATTTCTTTGCTTTACTATCGACAACAACAGCATCAAAATAAACTATTACTTAAAATTTTCACTACCCATTCAATAACTACAGGTGTTATGGTTTATGCTATCACCTAGGGTTTAAATAAATCTATAGAATAACATGAATGCTCAAGGAAAATTATCACGGATACAGTACTTATCTTCATTTCCAATAGATTCTTTAGCTGCATTATTAGGTAGCATAATTTGTCTGTCTTTATCACCAATTTTTATCCGTTTAAGTGAATTAGAAATAGGACCAAAGGCTACAGCATTTAATCGTTTCTGGATTGCCGCTGTTGCCTTTGGACTACTGAATAGCTGGTTAAATGCGGGTCAGCACAAGCAGGACGCTGAACCTAAACTACAGAAAAACTATCTGGGAGCAGAAAAAAGGCTACTGATTGCCGATGGGCTACTTTTAGCGATGGGTACAATATGTTGGACTTGGTCTTTAACCCAGACCAGCGTTGCTAACTCTAGCATTATCCATAATTTGATTCCCATATTTACTATCTTAGGAGGCTGGCTAGCGTTTGGTCAACTCTTTGACCGTCGGTTTATCGTGGGTATGTTTGTTGCGATCGCAGGAGTTACGTTACTAGAAATCAATGAGCTGTTGTCATTTAGAATAGGCCCACAACTACTAGGGGATTTGGCAGCGTTAGTCTCAGCAATATTTTTTGGGGTACACCCATTAATAGCTGAGCAACTTCGGACTAAATTTAACTCTGTGACGATTATGACTTGGTCTTCAACAACTAGTTGTCTGTTGCTATTACCTGTTACGGTGTTGTTTTCTAAAGAGCAACTTTTTCCGAGTTCCTTAACTGGGTGGTTTTCAGTAATCGCCCTAGCCGTCGTTGGTCAAATGTTGGGTATAGGACTTTGGACTTATTGCCTCAAAAAGTTATCTTCAGGGTTTGCTAGCCTAGTGGGGTTGATTGTTCCTGTTCTCAGTTCCCTCGAAGGTTGGGCGATTTTATCAGAACCTCTTACTTTTTTAGCTTTAGTCAGTTTTGTGGTAATCTTAGTGGGAATGTATTTGGCTATTTCTAGCAGATCTGCCATTAAACCGGCAATTGAATCTGCTAATAATTGAGTTTAACTACTGCATCTATCAAAATTTGATATTAGAAACATCGAAGTATTAACATTAAACACTTGTGGTGCCATATAATCAAATGAGCAGAGATTTAGTCAATAAGATTAACAATCCCTAGCAATCGCTCATTAACCCCTAAACAAACCTAATGGCTAAACAAGTTGGGATTGCACTGACGTTTATCATGTTCCTGCTGTTATTTACAGCAGTGGGCATTTACTCCGCAACCCGCAAACAAAATACCACCACCGATTATTTACTGGCTAGTCGCAATGTCAACCCTTGGCTGACAGCACTATCAGCAATGGCAACTGGTCAAAGTGGTTTATTATTCATCGGTCAAGTAGGAAATGCCTATAAAATAGGCATTTCCTCCCTCTGGCTGACCATTGGTTGGGCAATTGGGGACTATCTTGCTTGGTATTTTATTTTCAAACGGTTGAGACAGCTCTCTGAGGAAACTGCTTCAGATACTGTCTCTTCCTTTCTAAGTCAAAATATGAAAGGCTCCCGTTTAATTGCCATTATCTCTGCTATAATTACTATAGTATTTCTAGGTTCCTACGCCGCAGCCCAACTGGTAGCAGGAAGCAAAGCACTCAATGCTGTGTTCGGATGGAACTATAATTTAGGCATCATTATAGGAGCAGTAATTGTCGTTATCTACTGCTTTTCTGGAGGAATTCGCGCCTCAATTTGGACCGATGCTCTACAAGCAACAATCATGATCGGTTCCTTGTTAGTGTTGTTAGTGGTGGCGGTTGCGAGTTGTGGTGGAACCGGGCAAATGTGGCAATCTTTGGCAGCCATTGACCCAGCCTTAATCAAGTGGAATTCTTCTCAGCAACCGTGGGGATTTGCGCCTTTCTTTATTGGTTGGGTAGTAGCTGGTTTTGGTGTGGTGGGACAACCCCACATTATGGTGCGCGCTATGGCGATTGACTCACCCGACAACATTGCTTTTGCCAGAAATCTCAAAGCTGCTTTGGGGTTAGTAACGTCTATCTCAGCTATGGGTATTGGCTTAACAGGGCGAGTGCTGATGCCAGATTTGTTGGCTTCCGGGGATCCAGAATTGGCACTTCCTTACCTATCGTTGAAATTGTTACCAGTGGTTTTAGTGGGATTGATGCTCGCTGGGCTGTTTTCCGCCACTATGTCCACAGCAGATTCTCAAATACTCTCTTGTTCAGCTGCCCTAACCCAAGATATTTTTCCGGCTGCAGCTAAATCTTACCAATTCGCAAAAGTAGGAACCCTAACTGTAACAGCAGTAGTTTTGGCGATCGCCCTACTTGGAAATAACAATGTCTTTGCTTTAGTAACTTTTTCTTGGTCGGCTCTGGCTTCAGGTTTGGGTCCTTTATTAATCTTGAGAGTTTGGCAGCGACCAGTCAATCTTACCACAGCGATCGCAATGATGGGAATTGGGATTGCTACAGCTTTGATTTGGAATTTAGGACTTGATTTGTCCAGTGCTATTTATGAAGTGCTTCCAGGTATGGCTGCAGGAATGGCAGTCTATGGAATTGCTCAGTTTTTGAAACATCCTAAATGATTCCGTTTTTAGTTGTTTAGTTTAGTTCTTTATAAGAGGAGATTAGTTATGTCAGTACTTCGCATTCTTCATTTAGTTGGGTCTGCAGACAATGACTTTTACTGCGATTTGTCACGGCTCTATGCCCAAGACTGTATTGCCGCAACGGCGAATCCTTCTCTCTACGAATTTCATATTGCCTACATCACCCCCGATCGCCAGTGGCGGTTTCCCTCATCCCTCAGTAAGGAAGACATCGCGGCAGCCAAACCCATGTCCCTCTCTGAGGCTGTAAAGTTCATAACAGCAAAAACTATTGACCTAGTGCTGCCACAAATGTTTTGTATCCCTGGCATGACTGAATACCGTGCCCTATTGGACTTGCTTAATATTCCCTATGTGGGCAATACCCCAGATTTGATGGCACTAACTGCCCATAAAGCCAGAGCTAAGGCGATTGTGGCAGCGGCAGGAGTTAAAGTACCTTTTGGAGAACTACTTCGCCAGGGAGACATTCCCACCATTAAGCCGCCAGTAGTGATCAAACCTGCTAGTTCTGACAATTCTTGCGGGGTAGCTTTAGTCAAAAATGTCGCTGACTATGACGCTGCCCTGAAAACAGCCTTTGAACATTCAGATGAGGTCTTAGTCGAAGAGTACATCGAACTCGGTCGGGAAGTTAGATGTGGAATCGTTGTCAAAGACGGCGAGTTAGTGGGTTTACCCCTGGAAGAGTATCTGGTGAATTCCCATGACCACCCGATTCGCAACTATGAGGATAAACTAAAACGAACAGAAAATGGTAACTTGAGTTTGACTGCTAAGGATGGTGTTAAGGCTTGGATGCTAGACCCTAGTGACCCTTTAACAGAGCCAGTTCAGGAAGTAGCCAAGAGGTGTCATCAGGCGTTGGGCTGTCGCCACTACAGTCTTTTTGACTTCCGTATCGACCCACAGGGGCAACCTTGGTTTCTAGAAGCAGGATTGTATTGTTCTTTTTCGCCTAAAAGTGTGATTGCTTCTATGGCGAAAGCATCGGGCATATCTGTAAATGAGTTGTTGATGACAGCGATTGATGAAACGTTAATTGATAAGGCTGCGTGTAGGGAATAGGGAACTTCGGATCAGGGAATAGTCTGAGGCGGGGGCGCGGCAGGTGTGGGGAAATGGGGATAATATGGGAAGTGTGGGAGGTGTGGCAGGTGTGGCAGGTGTGGTAAGATGGGGAGTCAGATTAGCAACTAGCTCCCTAAGGCAGTGCTGCGTAGGTATTCCCTACTCCCTATTCCCATTAACCCAGGACGAGGTACCTCCCATTGATAAATGTTGGTTATATGCTATTATGAGTTTAGTAATGTTCGAGTTTTCCGCAACAACAATGCCACTGCCGAGTTACCTATCCCATGTAGTCTTGGTTATGGCATCATACCATCATCATTGTTATTTAAATTACTCTCAATGGCCTCACCCCATTCCTGATCAGGATGTTCACCTGTGACACAGGAATTGGCTCAATGCTGATTTTACCCTACAGGTGACCGATCGGAGTGATTAGACTTCCCACTAGTAGCTACCTATATACAAAACCTGGCTTAAACCTGCTTTTTGGCTAATTATAGCAATTTAATCCCGATAATTTGATTAAAACGGTTGTTTTATCCTGATTACCTCCATTTTTGCTGAAAAAATGGCCTATCTCACCTAACCTTTATACCTTTATAAAGACTTCACATAAAATTTACAATTTGGTGGGACGATTCATAAGTAATTTACAGAAAATTGCTGATAGACATGGTTAACTTTAGAAGAAGCAAAAAGTGCAGCAGGTACTCAAAGCATGTAGTTTCTCCTAGTCACTGCTTAAACGCCAAGATGCTAACCAGAGTGAAAAAACCGTACCATGCGGAATTTCTCTAACAGCCCTTGAGGTAAATAGTAACACGAGTAGTTTTAACAGTTAACTATACAACATGTCAGGCTCTCCTCTGAATAAATTCCTTTTTAAACCCGTTCTTCTTGCAGCAGCGGTATTGTCAGTACTGTCCTTACCAGTAGCAATTTTTGGCTCACAACCAGTATCCATTCGCATTCAGGGAGAACAGTGGATGGATGGTGAAATTAAGGATCTTGCTCCCCCTTACCTAGGCTTGGTTGGAGCCTTAAGTTTGGGAGTCGGTGTAGCCAGTTTGGCAATTTCAGGGTGGCAACACTCCGCCCATAAATTTTCTCAAACTCAGGACAAAGTTTCCACTCTAGCTGAGGATATCCAGGCAAAAGAAAAAGAATTAGAAGACCTTAAGCTTTCTCTGTCGAGTTTGGAAGCTTCTGGACTCAGTGATTTTATAAGAGATGAGGGAGAAACCCCGAAAACAGTTACAGAAAACCTTCCGGAAAACGTTACCGACAAAGTTACCGACAAAGTTATAGAAAACCTTCCGGAAAACGTTACGGAAAACGTTACCGACAAAGTTATAGAAAACCTTCCGGAAAAAGTTACCGACAAAGTTACCGACAAAGTTATAGAAAAGGTTACGGAAACTCAGGATAACAGCATTGAATTCCAGCCAGTCTTTGAAACTATAGTGACTAGCTCGAATTTTGTTGAAGAGCCCTCCATAACAACCCCTACAAGGTCTGTAGAGGATGTAACCCAGAAGTTTGCCTCAGCACAAACGTTTCTAGGTTTTGTGCGCACAAAACCTGTAGTCACCCAACCTATCCAGGTGAGTTCACCAAAACCCGAGCAGCTGGATCAACTCAACACTCAACTTCAAACAATTATGACTCAGATGGCTTCTTTACAATCTGCCCTTGATGGCACACAGAAAAGTCGAGGGATTGAGGTACCTGTAGCCAATCGAGCATCCAAACAACTTGTTAAGTCCTGGTCTGTAAAGGGTTAGGAAGGTTTAAGACAAGTTGTTAGACGATTAGGGTGCATTGTTATCGAACCATAAGCTAAAAAGCATCTACTGGAATTTACTCCAGATAGTTATGTATAGATAGTTGACTGTTGGCAATTAGTCAAAATTGCTGAATTTAGTTGACCATTTTTGCCTTCCAAATTCACAATTATAACCTCAATTTATCCATAGATTAATTTGGGATTAGCTAATTACTGGATTGTTACAATTGATATCACATTGATCCTGTTCACAAAAAGCGCCAACAAAACGCGATCATAGCGCTCATTAAATAAAACTGTTAGGGTATGTCGGTTAAGACCTTGCACAGTGTTGCTGAGTATTATAATTAGTATTATTATTAATATTATTCATGGTTCAGGCTTGATAGTAACCAACCATGAACCATGACCATGAACTATGAACCAAGATAAAGGTTTTGTCTTATCGGAAAAACTCTGACGGCGAGAGTGGAGTATCGCTTTGATTTTTTAAATTGGTTTGTGGGCTAATACTACCACTAACCGATCTTTGGGGTCTAAGTTCTGAGCGGTTTCCCCAGCCACCATTGCGTTCTGCTGCCCTAATGCTAGGTACTGATTTCCTGCCACTAGGTAGCGCTATCGGTAGAGTGTAACTTGCCTTTACGTAAGGTTGACCATCATTATTAAATCGGACGAGGTCACCTTCCATCTCTGGAATCTGCGGCTGTTGCTCTTCAGCCCTTCCTAGGTGACCATAGGGCTCATAGGTAGCTAAGAAAGAGACACTATTATTGGGGCTAACCGAGAATCGTCCTTGTAATTGATTGATTTGCCAAGCTTCCTGAAGGCGACCATCTGGTGCCACCTCCCATAGGTTAAGCCTAGCTTCCCATTGACCCTGCTCGTCTACCTCAACAACTTGGCGATCCAAAATAGAATAGGTGCCTAGGGGGTTAGAACCAAATAAAGGCTGTTGTGTCGGACGCAAATAGCGAATAGCAGCCACAGCAATTTGACTTTGGTTAGGTAGATTACTAGTACCGGATACAGTATACGCACCAGGACGACTGGCCGGTTTTACACTGAGTTCTAACTCAAGGTCAGGGGATTCTTTTGGGGAGCAGCTGACACACAATGCCATTAGCATTAGGATCATAGTCACCTGCTTATTAGAGTAAAGTGAGCGAACTGTTTGACTTAAAAATTGGTAGAATCGCATAAGCATAGGTATAAACAGATTAGATATCCCTAAGGGATAGCTTACAAAGAATGAGTAATTGTCAGATTAGGGGTTCAAAATATCGACTATCATAGCAAGTTGTTAAAAACGACCTAAGTTGATTGGTAGTTAGTGATGGATTTACCACGGAACCCTAATCAACGTCTAACATAATCAAGACCTTGATTGTTTATAATTGATAGCTTAGAATTTATAGCTTATAAAATTTTATCGACTAAGACTAGTTATGAAGCAGCAAAGTAGGTTTAGACATACATCTTTATTGAAATTTTGTACTACTCAGTTGGCAATCGCTGGCCTAGTAACCCTAGGGATTCCTAATGGTTCTGCCACTGCTGGGAATGGATTTAGTTTGTGTGCCAAAGATCTTAAAGCGGCCAATATAACTTCAGAAATCGCATCACAAGCTTGTTCAGAGGCACTACAACCTGAGGATTTATCGTTGTGTGTACTAAAAATTGAGGTACTGACCTCATTAGCAGGTCAAAAAGCCCTAGGTGCTTGTACACGAGTCCGACGACCTTTGGAATTAGCTAGGTGTGTGGTTGATATTGACAATCAGATTGAAAACATAAATGCTAACTCAGTGCTGGATCACTGTCGTCGTAGCCTCCTGCCAGAGCAATTTTCTGAATGTGTTATTGGCTTGAATAGTGCCAATGTCGCTAGCCCTGACAAGGCTCTAAACACTTGTATTTCTGTTGATCAATATCCCTCCCAATTGTCTCCGACCTTTGCGCCACCTCCGGCAAGAACGTTGGTTCAGTAATTTGGTTGAGTATTTTGGTTTTTTGTTGATGGTTTTTTATTGATTGTTGACGGTTGACGGTTTACTGTCAACCGCTGGCTTTTTTTCTATTTAACCTTGTGCAAGTAATCAACAATTTCGTTAAATTTTTGAGCCACATTACCACTGGTGAATAAATCTTCAGCCTTGGCCAGACCTGCTCTAAAATCTGGGCAAACACCACAACGCCACAGATAAAACCCACCATTCCAGATAGTAGCTGGCATCAATGGGTTGGATTTACCCTTTAGGATTTCCTGGTACTGTGCCAGCAGTTTAGTGGTTGACTCAAACGGTAAGTCCTTGCCAGGCAAACCGTATTCACTCGGATGGAGTAGCAGACGTTCAAACCCCTCCCTGGATGATGGTTCACTAATGGCTATGATGGCAGTGCGATCGCGTGGTAAGTCACAGCTACCCTCTAAGCCTTTGACAAAGGTAAAATTCTTGACCAGACGCAGCTGAGATGTCTGTCTAAACAGGATTTCTGTAGGTGGATGAACATACCCGGCAACATGATGAGTCTCTCCTCTATAGGCAGACCACAGGAGTTCCATGGTTGCTATCGGTGGACGTTTACCGATTTGGTCGCGGTAGGAAACTAACTGATCAGCTTGGGGAAAATGCTGGGGTAAATAGATAAATCCTAAGCCAGTTGTCTCCAATACTTGTTGCACCTGGGGCATAGAAAGTTGGGAGAAATCCATTCCCAATCCCTGCCAAATCTCAATCAAGGGGACTCCATACTTAGTGGGCATACAATCTCCCCCATGCATGACCACAGGTACCCCAGCAGTAGCTAAGACTAAGGCGGTCAGGGGTGTGACTGGTGCAGTACGGTTTCGTCCATCATAGGGTGTTCCTAACACTGTAATCCCCAGGGATGAAGCAGACGAAAGTGACCGAGAGGCATCTTGCCCATGGTTGATGTCCCAGGGTTCTAACCTTGGTCCAAGTTGATCATAAGCATCTAACATTCCTGCCAGTTCTTCACTGGTCGGTCGTTTGATGCGGTGGGCAATCATAAATGCTCCAATTTGCGCTGGTGTAGCCTCTTGTGTCAACATGAGGCGGATTGCAGTGGTGGCTTCCTCACGAGTTAACGCTTTCCCAGTGTGTACACCACTGCCCACTTTCTTTAATAATTCCCTGAAGGCATTACTCATTAGTGATTAGTCCAAAGCTGGAAACAGTGATCAAGCTTGAGCAAGGGCTGGCAGCTGGACGTTCCAAGCCTGAACTGTTGGCATGTCCAGCTGACGCACCAGTTTACAAAAATGCTGAATTGGTGGAATCTCTAAGCGATCGCGAGTCGTGACCAAGACCACCTGACGAGTCCACTTGGAATCCAAGGCAGAGATGCTACCTACTAGTTTGTTGGAGCTAGCCACGGATTCTGGTAGTTTTTCGAGGGATCGTACAGCCAGAGTAGAGTCTTGCTGTACATTGATCACGGCTGATTTGGGCAATAGGGCAATCAATTCTCCTTGGCGCACTACTCCTTGGAATGCTTCTAGGGTATTTAACTCCATAACTGCCCGCAAATTAGCCCCTAGCCGGGCAAACTGCTGCTGTACTAAACGTTGCATCCCGTAGCCACTTTTAAAGACTACTTGTGGGTATTTAATCAGTTCTGACCAGGGCACTGGTTGATAGTTGACTAAGGGATGGTCTGATGCCATCAGGACTTCGATCGGCTCTTCATAGAGTACCTCAACTACCATCTCTGAACTAGTGGTCAAAAAGCGATTGTTCATGACAATGGCCACATCCACTAGACCATCTCGCAGTACCTTCAAAGAGCGATCGCTTCCGAGGGCCGTCACTCGTAACTGCACTTGAGGATAGGCCTGACAAAATTGCCTTAAGATCGGTGGCAAGTAGTGAGCGCAGACTGATTGGATTGCCGCTACACACAATTCTGGCTGCTTCCCTGCGATCAAATCTGCTAATTCTTGGGTAGCAGTTTGCCACTCTTGACAGATTTTACGAGCACGGGGTAACAGCTGTTCCCCTGCAAGAGTCAACTTGGCGTGAGCAGTGCGATGAAACAGTGGCATACCCAGATAGCTTTCCAGAGACTGAATTTGTCTACTGATAGTCGATTGTGTTACGCCGCATTTTTGTGCCGCTTGTCCAAAATTACCTGTCTGGGTGACTGCCAGAAATGCCTGCAACTGCTCAATCCGCATGATTTGTTTAAGGTGTATGAGGTTTCATCATAATTAATTGAACATAGTAGATTTTTTGAGGAACTTCGGTAGAATTTGATACATTGACGCTTTCCGATTTAACTAGATCCATAACTCAACTAATGTAATCTAATAAACCTAAGTACACCAATTTCAAATGGGACAGTTACGGTGAAAGGAGAACAGGGCGCTTTGGATCCGTCAACAATCCAGGATGTTAAGAAAGTATAAATAAATAGATCAATATATAGCAGTTCTCAAATACCGGGCATGGCGCCGGGCAATACGATCTTGGTCACGATGGAAAGCCAGGACAGAGAAAAACTCTGTCCCATTCGGATCAGGGATCGATCGACATTGTCGACAGCACCGTAGGTCGCCACGACCGTTGGTGTGAAAGTTCCGAACGCAATCAGTGCATATTTGGAGGGTTCATCGATCCCGAACCAGATAACGAAGAGTGGCAGAAGCGCAATCTTGGGGATCGGGAAAATGGCTGCCACGAGAGGCACGAGGCCCGCCCGAATGAGGGAGAACAAGCCGATCAGAATGCCAATGCCTATGCCGACCGAAGCACCAATTGCCGCGCCGATGATCAATCGGCTGATGGATGGCAGCAGGTGCTGCCACAACAGGCCACTGCGCCACAAATCAAGGAATGTCGCAAACACGTCCGAAGGGCGCGGCAAAGTCAGATTGGAAATCACGCCGCTTCGGGTTCCTGCTTCCATCAGGCCGATGAGCACAACAAAGACAATGAAACCGACCCATCTTTGAGATTGCGGCACAAAGCCACCGCCGCGAAACGCGACTGTTTTTTGTGCGTCCGTGCGGCTGATCTCAGACATCGAGCAATTCCTGATCTGCCGCCAGCGCCTCGTCCCGCATGAGATTCCAAAGGTGCTTTTGCTGGCGATCGAGATCCGGGTCACCCAGACCTCTCTCTCCAAGAGGTTTTTCAATCTCGACGATTTCCCGGATGCATCCCGGTCTGCGAGACAAAACCACAATATGATGCCCCAGCCGCACCGCCTCGTTCAGATTGTGCGTCACATAGACCGCAGTAAATGGTTCACGAGTCCACAGGGACACGAGATCGTCCATGAGAAGTTCACGGGTTTGACTGTCGAGCGCGGATAGCGGCTCGTCCATCAGCATCACTGCAGGACGAACAACCAGTGCGCGGGAAATAGCCACCCGCTGTTTCATGCCCCCGGACAGTTGTTTGGGCAGAGCCTTCCGGAAATCAGAGAGTTTGGTTCGCGCTAGGACATCATCGATCATCTCACGGGCCGGAGCGCCGCGAATGCCATGGTCTTCGAGGACCAGGCTGATATTGCCCTCGACAGTCCGCCATGGGAGCAGTGCAAAGTCCTGAAAGATATAGGTCAGTGGATTGATACTGTCCTGAGGTGGCTCACCAATCTGCACCACCCTGCCCGTTGACGGTCGTTCAAGCCCGCCCACCAGACGCAGCAAGGTGGATTTGCCGCAACCCGAGGGTCCGACAACGCACACGACCCGGCCAGCTGGAATATCCAGATCGATGCCGCGCAGCACCTCCATGTCACCATAGTGGTGGCCGATCGCTTCCAGTCGCAGGTCCATGTTCTCTACAGTATCCGTTTTTTAGAGCAGCCCTGTCACGGGCTGCTCCAATTCGTCAGATCACTGTGAGGTGTAAGACGCATCGACAAGCGTGTCGATGGTGATCGTGGGCTTGACCAGATCTTCGGCCTGGAACCATTCGAGCTGATCCATCACCGATGCCGTATTCAGCGCAGCGTCCTTTGAAATGCGCATGGCACCGTTGCGAATGCTTGGCGCAGCCTTTTCGTAGGGCCGATCCGTGTAGACATATTTGTGAATGAGTTTCACCATGTCTTCGGCCGCTTCATCACCTGCCGTCTTGTCGACCAGCGCTGCGTTGAAGTCAGCTGCTCCTTTTGAGAACGCTCTGAGGAAAGCTTCTGTCGTGTCACGCTTGTTGGCTGCGTTGTCGGCAGAGGTGAAGACGACAGTGACCTGATAATCCGGAATATAATCAGCGACATTGCCAATGATGTGCACTGAGCCACCCTTGTCCAGGGGCTTGGCGATGTGAGGCACGATGGACCAGGCGTCGACTTGTCCAGACTTGATAGCACCGATCACAGCGCCAACCTTCTGAAGCGGCTTGAAGGTCAAAGTGGCGCCTTCCTTGTCGGCAATTTTCGAGCCCATGTAGTGGAAGGATGAGCCGGCCTGGGTTACCGCCCAGCTCTTGCCATCCAGTGCAGAGGGTGAGGTTATGCCTGCCTGATATGCAGCGTCCGAGACCAGAATTTTCTGACCATCAATACCGGCTTCTTCGACTAGTGCCCCGCCGACAATCTTGATCGCGCCCTTGTCTGCAAGCGATATGAGACCACCGGAAATCGCCGTCACTGCATAGTCGACATCTCCAGAGGCAACCGCCACTGCCATCGGCTGAGCGGCCTGAAAGAACTTGAACGTGACATCCAGTCCTTCATCCTTGAAGTAACCGCGCTCAAGCGCCACGAAACTGGCAGCGTGGCTGGTAAAGCGCAGGGCACCAACATTGATTTTCGTGTCCGCGGCATGGGCGATACCAGCCATCAGCAGCGCCGTTGCCCGCCGACGAAGCCAGCAAGCTTCAGCGCGCGTCTTCTGTTCAAAATGCTCATCCTTTTTCCTCCCTGGATGGTGATTATTGATCGAGTATGGATTCGATTTCTGCTGTTAGCAGTTCAATTGCCTTATCCGCCTGTCGATCCACGATGGCTGTCAAAAGCGCAGAGTGAATCTTCGCTTCCGCGGCAAAGTCGATACGGTTCTCACGAAGGGCGGCAAGGCGGAAACGGCGTGACTGATCGTAAAGCCGTGCATGGGTGGCAACCAGCCGCGGTGAGCCGCAGGCCGAAACCAGAGCCGCGTGAAACTCCCGTCCGGCCTCATCCCATGCCAATGCGCCTTCCATCGGCTCGGATTGGACTGATCTGGAGGCTCGGGACAGAGTGTGGTGCGCGGCAATCACTCTTGCTTCCCACGCCACATCGTCCTGCTCCATGGACCATTGAAGACCGAGGCGTTCGATTTCGCAGCGCATCCGCGTGATGTCTTCAAGGTCTGCCTGGGTGGCCGAAGCCACACGGAAACCGCGCTGGGCATTGGCCTCCACCAGCCCTTCAGAGCTCAGCAGCGTCAGCGCTTCCCGCATTGAATGGCTGGACCCGCCATAGGCCGACCGAAGTTCCTCGATTTTCAGCCGGCGGTCTGGCGGCAATTCGCCGAACGAAATGTCTCGCCTCAGGGCACTGGCAATCAGGCCCACCACAGTCTCGCCGTCATCGGAATTGCGTGAAAATATCATGAATGTCCAACAAAACGAAAAATATGTCATATTTTTTGTCGGAGGGGCGGCCTAGAGTCAATGCTCTTGTTGTCAGATCCGAACAAGCCGCACGCGCTTGACTCACCGTTCACGACAATCGACCTTTATCTCCGAGTTGAGCAAGGGGTCTTCAATGTGCGCTTCAGACAGTACGGGATCGGCAATTCCAACGGTCATGATAGAGAACGAACGGACCCGGGTGACCGAATGGCGTTTCAAGTCGCGTGGTGACAATACGGGCTGGCATCGGCATGCCTATGATTACATTGTCGTTCCGCTGTTTGACGGGGTGCTGGAAATAGATCTGGGCAATGGTGAGCGCACCACAGCCACGTTACAATCCGGAGTGCCTTATTACCGCGAGCTTGGCGTCGAGCATGATGTGATCAATGGCAATGATTTCGAGTGTGCATTTGTTGAAATTGAGTTTCTGCAGAACGGGTGATCAGGTCTCATCCTGCAAGGCACACCAGATCTGCCCCATTCAGGGTTTTGGCGGTCGCATGGCCGTTTCATCTACCGGTGGCCCTTCTAGCGCAATATAGGCTTCCGGCGTGAAATGGCCTGAGCAGATCGCCAGAAAGATTAGATCTTCCGATCCAGTATTGACGATGCGTTGCGGCGTCTCAGGTGGAATAACGACACTATCAAGAGGCCCGATCATCCGGCCATCGGTTTCACCGTCTTCCATGCGCCCCTCACCCTCCAGCACAACATAGACTTCCGAAATTCCGGCCAACGCGTGCAGTTCCGTTGTCACTCCCGGCTCGACGCGGCACCGGGCGATGGACAAATCCGGGTTTGCGGAATGATTGAAAAGCTCGACGATATGACACCGCTCTCTGGTCGCAAATTCAGTGGCAAGGTCAACGGGATAGTGGGTGTGCATGGGTTCACTTTCATCGGTTCGCTACAATGCAACGCAAGTTCTGGCGTTTGGATCAATTCATCTTCCGGCGACTCGAACGACGTTTTCACACCATGTTTGCTCAACTTACATCTGACCGCCAGTCATGAATCTGGGCATCGACTTGCAAACAAGAATTTCGGTTGATATGGTTATATTTGAACAATGTGTTCAAATAAGAACAGGCCACCCATGTCTGACGCCAATGACTGGATGACATCTCGCCTCGATCGTCGAGCGCAATTTCCTTTGGACGTGCAGTCCCGAGGCAGGCCGCTCACCGGAGAAGAGCAGGCACTGGCTGATGCGCTGGAGGCAATCTTCTCTGAGGGCGTGCATGATATGGATGCCGTCGCGGAAGCACTGACGGCCAAAGGGCTCGTCGCGCCTGGATCGGGTGGCACGGATTGGACACGCGATTCACTCCTGACGGAGCTTCAATCCATCAACCGGTCGCTGGACGACGCACACAACGAGAACGGCTATGGCGCTTGAATTCCGGTCCGTGACCAAGGAATTCAATTCCGATACTGCCGACGGCAAGTTGGTCGCGGTCCGCGATGTGAATTTCAAGACCGACGAGGGAGAATTCGTTGCCGTCGTCGGCCCTTCCGGTTGTGGCAAGAGC
>NZ_MKZS01000001.1:3908792-3938664 GCF_001942495.1 Moorena bouillonii PNG | reverse complement strand
AGAACATGACTACTGTATTACAGCAGAGCAACACCTCTGTGTGGTCTCAGTTCTGCAATTGGGTCACCTCTACCAACAACCGCCTCTATGTAGGTTGGTTTGGTGTATTAATGATCCCAACCCTGCTAGCTGCTACCACCTGCTTCATCATTGCATTCATCGCTGCTCCTCCTGTGGACATCGATGGTATCCGCGAGCCCGTTGCTGGTTCTCTGATGTACGGAAACAACATCATCTCTGGTGCTGTTGTTCCTTCTTCTAACGCCATTGGCTTACACTTCTACCCAATCTGGGAAGCTGCTTCATTAGATGAGTGGCTCTACAACGGTGGTCCTTACCAGTTGGTAGTGTTCCACTTCCTGATTGGTGTATTTGCCTACATGGGTCGTGAGTGGGAACTGAGCTACCGCTTAGGTATGCGTCCTTGGATCTGCGTCGCTTACAGCGCACCGGTTGCAGCTGCTAGCGCCGTGTTCCTGATCTACCCAATCGGACAAGGTTCTTTCTCCGATGGTATGCCTCTAGGTATCAGCGGAACCTTCAACTTCATGTTCGTGTTCCAAGCTGAGCACAACATCCTGATGCACCCCTTCCACATGCTAGGTGTAGCCGGTGTATTCGGTGGTTCTTTGTTCAGTGCAATGCACGGTTCTTTGGTAACCTCCTCCTTAGTACGTGAGACTACTGAAACTGAGTCTCAGAACTATGGTTACAAGTTCGGTCAAGAGGAAGAAACTTACAACATCGTTGCAGCTCACGGCTACTTCGGTCGTTTAATCTTCCAATACGCTTCCTTCAACAACAGCCGTTCCTTGCACTTCTTCTTGGGTGCATGGCCTGTAATCGGCATCTGGTTTACTGCGCTGGGCATCAGCACCATGGCATTTAACCTGAATGGCTTCAACTTCAACCAGAGCATCATTGACTCACAAGGTCACGTGATCAACACCTGGGCTGATGTACTAAACCGCGCCAACCTAGGTTTCGAGGTAATGCACGAGCGTAACGCTCACAACTTCCCTCTAGACCTAGCTGCGGCTGAAGCTACTCCAGTAGCTTTGACTGCTCCAGCAATCAACGGTTAATCTCAACTTGGCTTAATCTGCTAAGTTAAAAAAAAGCGCTCTCTTTTTGGGGAGCGCTTTTTTGTTTTTGACAACCTGCTCAAAACATCCATTACTGAGCTTTCATCCCGACGCTCACCAACCATGTATAGAGCGCCGGACGTCGAACCTAAAAATTAAAAGGTGAAAGTAGTTCTGAGGGTACCGATGACCACATCATCGTTGTCAGAACTTTGGTTAGGATTCAAAAGCCAAACTACACCAGGAGTGACCGAGATGTTGTTGTTGAGTTTGTACTTATAGAACGCTGAAACCTGGTAAGCAAAATCATTGTCAAAGTTACTGTTGCCATCATCTAAATCCAGTCCTCTGAGGGTTGGTGCCGCACCACCAAAAATTCCGGCGAGATTACCTTTTTTGCCCAAATCGGGGAAAGCGATACCAGCAGCAAAGTTCCAAATTTCCGCATCACCCAAGCCAATCAACTCAGCATCGGTGTAGCCTGCCCAGCCATTGAGTACGATGTTGGGGGTAAGTCTCAAAGAGGTCTGAACACCGAAAGAGTTACTTTCCACTTTTGCACTATCAAAGTCAACCGTGCCTAAACTGGTAGCATTCCCCAAGGCTGCTGGATTGAGATTAGCCAGGGCCGTGCCAGTACCCCCTAGAATTAAACGGGGTCGTCCATCAGCATTATCTTCGTAACCCCGAATGTAGGTGAATCCAACTTTGAAATCACTACCATAAACCAACTGAGCGATCGCAGAAAAGTTGCCATTGAATAGACCCTGGCCTTCTTGAGGATTGCTAGCGGTGTTGGAGATGTAACCTAAATCAATCCGAACATCCTTGATCGGCTTGATGGCAAGAGCAGCCCCAGCACCGAATGGCCCAATCCGATAGATGGGATTACGTTCAGCAAAACGGGTAATAGCATTAGAACCACCAGCACGACCTTCAAAGAAAGGGTTGACGGTATCTGCGTAATAGTGATGCAGTGCTCGGTTAGCCAACAGTTGAACCGTTACTTTATCCCCGAGGGGGAAGCGGTAGCGCAAGATATCAATAATAACGTCATTACCACTTGGTCCATCGTAGGTAAAGCGACCTTCTTGAGTTCCGGCCAGTTCACCACCAGCCCCTGTGATCAAGGTTGGGGCATCCCCAGCCTGGAGACGGGTTTGGAGCATGTCCTTACCGGTAAAGCTGGTTAAGAAGTTGAGACGAGTCCGGTTATGAAAAACAGTCTGAACATCATCAGCATCCCCTCCAAAGGCATCAGCTAGAGCAAAGATCACCTCACCCTTGAGTTTAGTGGTAGTGGAAAACTGATGGTCTTCTAAGAAGGCTACTCGTCCTTCTAGGTTATCTACTCGTGCCCCTAGGGTAGCCAGTTCTGTTTCAAACTCCTGTACTAACCGTTGTAGACTTTCTAAGTCCTCACGGGTGATAAAATCTCCAGTAACGCCCCCCAGTAAACGCTCAATCTGGTTCAAACAGGAATTCAAACCAGCAGCAAATTCGTAGCGAGTCAAGGCTCGGTTACCTCGGAAGGTAGCATTAGGATAACCAGCAATACAGCCGTAGCGTTCTACCAAAGAGCGTAATGCTTCATAAGCCCAATCTCCAGGGGAAACGTCTCTGAGTTGAGACACATTAGTGACTTGTTCCATAGAGTCATCCTCTACAGTCTGTCCACTCAGTTGAGAAACACCAGTCACCGGTCCCATCAAGTCATCCTCTGCAGTTTCCTCGTCACCGTATGAGGTGACTGAATCACTAGCAGAATTACCAATAGTAGAATTACTGATAATAGAATTATTGATAGTAGAATTACTGAGCTCCACCGTATCCCCAGTAGAGGCATCAGCCACTAATGGCAGATCAGAGGGAAGAACGGACTGAGTTAGGGAGGTGACGTCAGGGAGTGCTTCTACCGTCAGTGCTTCTACTGTAGTGGTAGGGTTGACAGCGGATTCTTGAGAGATTGTCTCTTCTGGCAAAGCTTCCTCAGTTGCTGCTACTGCTGAGGATGAAATCAATAGAGTTGCCCCAACAAACAAGGTGGGCGACTTTAGCACAGAGAGCCACAAATTTTTTGATCTGTTCACAGGGTTTCCTCACACACAATCAGGGTTTTGATAGGTGCGCTTTCCGCATCTAATTATTAAATTTGCCACGGGTCGCACCTCTGGATAAAGTCAACAGGACTACCGTCTCTTTTTAGGTATGTCACTAATTTATGACAAATTGATGACAATATGGCACACAGAGATAACAGATCAGGAAATACCAGCTTCAAAATTATGGTAGTTCTTCTGCTCATCTGCCGATCCCGTCATGGTTGTTTGTCCTGACTTAGTCTCATTTGAGCCCTTTTTGATCAGTTGTTGATCAAGGGATAGTTTAAGAGACGATTAACTTTACCGATTTAAGAATTACCTTGGATGGAGGTTTTGTTTGTATTTTTTAATACAAAAAATTTAGGCTTGATGGGATTAAAGCATATTAATTATGCAATTATGACAATAATTTCCGATATTAAATCGGTTTTAACCCCTGGAATCCAAATTTTTGATATATTATAAAAATTTATTTTAATTAATACTATTATAAGTAACAATAAACAATTATCAAATTGGGGAATCGGGAATCGGGAATCGGGAATCGGGAAACAGACTCAGGTGTGGGGTCTGGGTTTGGGGAGTAACTGGCGTGGCCATTGCCAATGCGATCGCATTAGCCAAGGGAACCGGGAATAGGCAAGCTAGCAACAGGGAATAGAGAAACAGGCGGAAGTGAGTTATGCGTGAGTTGTACTTGAGTTGGGCTAACTCACAAGCAAAGAGGGCTTACGCCCTCTGATTTTTGGTCAATATAAAAATTGAATATAGTTTGGCTAGTATACTTAGAGTGTACCACTTTTTTTGAGCGAGGGATTAAGTGGAGAGCTAAGTAATGACATTTATCAGCCCCAAATTTTCTGAGCATAATATGGTAAAATCTCATTTTTATTTACGATAATATAGCACCAACATTAGCTATATATAAAATTACTAACCTCTTATAATCATGCACTTTTATGGCCGCTAAGGACTTTTACCATGAAGTAGTCAAAACAGCTCTCAACAAGGACGGTTGGACTATTACTCATGACCCTCTAGTTCTAGAACTATCATCTGGTCGTCTTGAGGTAGACTTAGGAGCAGAACGTTTAATTGCTGCTCAAAAAGATCAGAGGCGAATTGCTGTAGAGGTCAAGAGTTTTTTAGCAACTTCTACTACCTCAGAATTTCACACGGCACTCGGACAATTTCTGAATTATCGCGTTGTTTTAAAGGTAAAAGAGCCAGGTAGAGTACTTTTTCTAGCCGTACCGAGTAAAGTATATCGCAACTTTTTTCTTGAGGAGCTAGGACAGTTAAGCGTAAAAGAGTACAAGGTAAAACTAGTAGTTTTTGACCCAGACGAGGAGGTAGTTGTACAGTGGAACGATTGAACCAGTATCGGCAATGGATTCAGCAGGTTTTAGATCGACATAAACAGTTTGTACCTTCTTATGGTGAGATTGAACAATTTACAGTTTTTGACCACAACGATGATCATTACTTACTAGTAACAGTTGGCTGGGAAGGTGACCGCCGAGTTTGTGGTTCGTTGATCCATATTGATATTAAAGGAGGAAAAATCTGGATTCAACATGATGGTACTGAGGTGGGTGTAGCCAATGAGCTCGTAGAATTAGGAGTACCTAAGTCAGAAATTGTCATCGGTTATCATGACCCCAATGCACGTAAGTTGACAGAATTTGCCGTAGGATAAAAGGTGAGTTATGCCTGAGTTGTACCTGAGTTGGGCTAAGTCACTAGGAAAGAGCGTTATAGTTTGAGTAGCTCATCTCACCTAGACCATGCCACGCTCACTGAGAGTTCGCCCAGAGTATATTGACCAGGTCAAACTAGCCGTTCAACGCAACGGTTTCCCTCGCCAGAAAGACCTAGCTGACGAGTTATTGATATCTCTATCAACCGTCAATAATTATCTCAATGGCAGACCTGTAGATAACCTGAATTTCAAAGAAATTAGTGAAAAACTGGGGCAAGACTGGAACGCCATAGCATTCTTTGACGAAAATACTAATGATACGTCAGCCCATGGAACAATAAACTCAGAAGTAGTGATCACACACTGCCCTGAAGAAGAATCTTCATTGATTTATGTTCAACGTCCTCCCATTGAACAGTCTTGTTATCAAGCCCTTTTAGGTCCCGGTGCCTTGGTCAGGATTAAAGCCCCTAGGCTGATGGGGAAGACATTGCTGATGGTGAGAATGTTGGATCAGCTTGCCGAGAAGGGCTACCGAAAGGCGTATGTAAATTTTCACTTAGCCCATACCAATGACTTAACCGATGTCGATCGATTGTTCAAGTGGTTTTGTATCAGTGTTGGCCAAACCTTGAAGATTCCGAATCGGTTAAGCGACTATTGGGATGAAGACTTTTCCACCGCTAAAGTGGATTGTACCGAATACTTTGAGAACTATCTTCTGCCTGAAGCTGGCGCTCCCGTGGTTTTATGTCTAGATGAAGTAGACCGAGTTTTTCCCTACCCTGAGGTAGCTTCGGAATTTTTGGGATTGCTGAGGGCGTGGCACGAACGGGGGAAAGTGGAACAGGTCTGGAAACGGTTGCGGTTGGTAGTTGTCCATTCCACAGATGTTTATATCCCCCTCAATATTAATGAATCCCCGTTTAATGTGGGAGTGCCCATTGAATTGCCAGAATTTACCCCCGAACAAGTCCAGGAATTAGCCCGACAACATGGACAGGATTGGAGTGAATCCCTTGTGGAGCAACTGATGGAGATGGTGGGAGGTCATCCTGATCTGGTACAGCAAGCCTTATCTCACTGCCAAATCCATGGTAATGACTCCCTGGCGCAACTGTTGCAAGCCGCTCCTACAGATGCTGGCATCTACGCTAACCACCTCCGACATCTGTGGCGGATGCTGCAACCACACCCAGACTTGGCCAAAGCACTGTTACAGGTGATTGATGCTAACGCTCCTGTGCATCTGGACTTGATAGCAGCCTATAAGTTGTACAGCATGGGGCTAGTGAAAAAGCAGGGCAATCAGGTCAGGCTCAGTTGTAATTTATATCGACAGTATTTTAGAGACCACCTCGGGGAACTGCTATGAGTACAGGAGCCTATCAGGTTGGGGGATGCCTACCACCGGATGCTACTACTTATGTGGTGCGTACCGCTGATGGGGAACTTTATCAGCAGTTGCTGGCTGGAGAGTTTTGCTATGTCTTGAATTCCCGCCAGATGGGGAAGTCTTCCCTGAGAGTGCGAACCATGAAACGGCTGCAAAACCAGGGGGTGGCTTGTGCATCCATTGATATTACGGAATTAGGAACCCAACAGGTTACCCCAGAGAAATGGTATGGCGGCTTAACCAAAACCCTGATTAACCGATTCGGTCTACAAGAGAAATTATCATTTCGCAGCTGGCTCAATGAGCACAAAGATATTCCCCCAGTACAGCTTTTTCGGGAGTTTATCGAAGAGGTATTACTGATCCAAATTGCGGAAAGGATTGTTATTTTTATTGATGAAATTGATAGCGTTCTGCAACTAGCGTTTAAAGATGACTTTTTTGCCCTAATTCGAGCCTGTTATAACAAACGGGCAGAAAATTCTGCCTATAATCGGATCAGTTTTGTGCTGTTGGGGGTGGCGACACCGGGGGATTTAATAGCAGATAAAGACCGCACCCCGTTTAATATTGGCCGAGCTGTTGAGTTACATGGCTTTCAACTCCATGAAGTTGAGCCGTTAGTCAGGGGATTGGAGGGAAATGTCAGCAACCCCCAGGCTGTGATCCAGGAGATAGTAAAGTGGACAGGAGGACAACCGTTTCTTACTCAAAAGCTTTGTCAGTTGGTGGTGAGTTCTGGGTGTTGGGATCCCCCCCAACCCCCCTTAACAAGTTTCGATCCCCCCCAACCCCCCTTAACAAGGGGGGAGAAGGAGAAAGCATGGATTGAGAAGCCCTTGACAAGTTTGGATCCCCCCCAACCCCCCTTAACAAGGGGGGAGATGGAGAAGGAATCGATTGAGAAGCCTTTAACAAGTTTGGATCCCTCCCAACCTCCCTTAACAAGGGGGGAGAGGGAGAAGGAGTGGATTGAGAGGTTAGTGCGATCGCATTTTATAGAGAACTGGGAAGCTACCGATGAACCAGAACACTTGAAGACCATACGCGATCGCATTCTTTGTAATGAGCAACGGGCTGCCTATTTGTTGGAATTGTATCAGCAGGTGTGGCAGCAGGGGGAAGTTGTTGCTAATAACAGTTTTGAAGAGGGGAAGTTACAGTTATCTGGGTTAGTGGTCAAGCACAGACTTGGAACCTCTCCAGTTCTTAAAGTTTATAACCCGATCTACCGTGAAGTCTTTAATCAGGACTGGATTAACCAAGAATTAGCCCAGTTACGTCCCTATTCGGAAGCCTTTAGGGCTTGGGTGGCCTCGGATTGTCAGGATCAGTCACTATTGTTGCGGGGTCAAACTCTAAAGAATGCTCAAGCTTGGGCCAAGGGTAAGAATTTAAGTTATCAGGATCAGCAGTTTCTGGCAGCAAGTGAGAAAAAGCAGATAGAGGAGCAAATCGCTCAAAAGCAACGAGATGCTGAACAAAGACTCCAGCAAGCTTATCAGGAACTTAATTCTGCCAAGAGAGAACGTGACCAGGCAAAGCAAGAAATTCAAAATGTCTCGCAGCTATCTGAGCTAGGTGGAGAACTTCACAGAGCAGATCAGGACTCTGAGGCAGAAAGAGCCTGGAAACAAGCAGCTCTATCCTTTGAGATTCAAGACTATGAACTAAGACAAGCCATGCTGCTGAGCAATATTTCAGTTGCCTATCAGCAACTTGAACAGTTTTATCAGGCAATGAATGCAGTTTCAGAGAGTTTGAAACGATTAGCAAATGCAGATAAGAGAAACTCTCTAGATTACTCAATCATTTTTGCCCAAGCTTTAACTACCAAAGGTCGTTTGCTGGCAGCTCAAGGAGATACTCAAAGAGCATCGTATGCTTACGCCAAAGCTTTTGATACTATCCAATCGTTAGGTAGTGATTTAAGCAGCATAAATCCAGCTATAAAGGTTTATTTTGGAGAGATTGTAGAGAGTGTTTATCAGGAGTTTATCGGGTCACTTTTGGATTGTCAAGAAACTGGCTCTAACCAGCAAACTCTGATAAAAGTCCGTCAGGTTATTGAATCGCTCCATTTGACTCAACTCAATAACTTCCGTGAGATAGTTCCTTTGAATCCTAATCTAATCCAAATTGACCAGATTGATTCCCAAGCAGCAGTCATCTATCCTATTATTTTGGACGACTGCTTGGAAGTAATTCTTCACTTGCCCGGTCAACCATTGCACCGCTACTCAACACCCTTATCTGCAAAAGAAGTTGAGCAAACGCTTAGGGAGATGCAACGAGTATTACGGACGCCAGTGCGCTCTGTGAAATCTTCTGGGAATAAAGTTTACGAATGGCTTATTAAACCAGCAGAAACTGAATTAGCTAAAAGCAGCATCAAGACTCTCGTATTTGTGCCAAATAGTGGGCTAAGAAATATTTCCATGGCAGTTCTCTACGATGGTGAGCAGTATTTAGTAGAAAAATATGCCATTGCTGTCACCCCTGCTTTACAGATACTAGAGCCTCAGCCCCAGAAACAAAGACCTTTAAAAGCTTTGATTGCTGGACTTTCTGAGATGAATGAAGGTTCTGAAGCACACCAAAACTATGGAGGCTTACCCGGTGTTAAGAAGGAGGTAGAACAAATTAGCTCAATGATACCGAATTCAGTCCTACTCAATCAGAGCTTCACTACTACAGCCCTAGAAAACGCACTTAACTCCTCTTCCTTCCCTGTAGTTCACTTGGCAACCAATGGAGAGTTTTCTTCAGAAGATACATTTATATTGGCTTGGGACAAAAAAATTACAGCCAAGGAATTTGATGAGTTACTGGGTTCAAGAGAACAGGAAAAATTCGACCCGATTGAATTACTTGTTCTCAGTAGTTGTGAAGGTGCTAAAGGGAATAATCAAACACCTTTTGGATTAGCGGGATTAGCCCTAAGATCTAGAGTACGCAGTATCATCGGCCCTCTGGTGTTTGTTAACGACGAAGCCACTGCTGTGGTTATGGTTCAGTTTTACCAAGAATTCACTCAACGGAACGTTACCAAAGCTGAAGCCCTGCGCCTTGCTCAGTTAAGTATCTTGAAAGACCATAACTACAAACATCCCTATTTATGGGCACCCTTTGTTATAATCGGTGACTGGCGGTAAGGGGCTATGACGTAGCGCGAACAGCCGTCAGCCGTCAGCCGAAGGCCTTTGGCCACGCTACGCGAACAGCCGTCAGCTAAAAGCTCACGCTACTTGAAAAGTCGCAAACCGCTATAAGATATTATTAAATTTAAAAAATATAATTTCATGAAAACATTTACTGCAATTGTTGAGCGAGATTTGGATACCAATCTCTACGTTGGTTATATTCCAGGATTTAAAGGCGCACATTCTCAGGGAGAAACCTTAGACGAATTAAAGGAAAATTTGCGAGAAGTAATTGAAATGCTGCTATAAGATGAAAAGTTAAGTTTTGAAACAGAATTTGTCTGATAGTTACAGGGTTTTTCATACCTATCAGGTACACAGTATTTTTTCCCCATTCCCGATTCCCGATTCCCGATTCCCGATTCCCGCCACACTAATCGGTGCATAGAGGCTAAGGGAAGTTAATTGATTATCGAAAAAGATCGGAATAGCTAGAATCAGCCATCTGTGGTAGTTAATTGATGATCTTAGTCAGGGGTTTGCTCAATTCCAGAGAAACGGTAATGATCAAACTGCATTGTAGAGCCCTGATGTCTTTGACTTCAAGTTTTTTTAGCAGTTCTAGAACCCAGTGACATTAAGTATCAGCCACTGGATACTAACCACATTGCCTTGAGAGTCACAACAGACAGATACAGACATATCAACCGCTACAGGTTTACCTTGCCGTGGACACAACACCACTTGCCAGTCCTTGAGCTGTTGCAATTCCTGGAGCTCGTGGAGTTGGTGCTCGAAGCGATTAGACTCAGCTTCACTGATAAAGCTCATCAGCGGTTTACCGACCAGATAATACTGCTGTACGTTGAGTAGACTAGCCGCTGCATAGTTTGCTTCTTGGATAATTCCTTGAGCATTGGTTACCAGGTAACCCTCCGGAGCCAATTCAAACAAATTATGGTAGTGTTTTTGCTGTGCTTGTAACACAGCGTAAGCCGCTTGCAAAGCCTCATACTTCTCGCTGAGTTCCTCAAGACCCGTAGAGAGTTCCTCTAGAGCAGCATAGAGCAGCTCCGGCTGTAGAGAGGATTGCTTAGTATCTAGTGATTCAAGTTTGAGACACTTTTGAGCTGGAATCTGGTGCTTAGTAAAGTCAAAGCCTGGATTTGTGTTCAGTGAACTCAGAAGTGCTTTGAATACGGGATCTTCGTTTATATTCACTCGTATTTCTCCATCCACAGAGCAAGTCTAGGAACAATTGAGGCTGGACTACTCAACGGCCTTCTGCCAAATCGTCCCCTAGGGTTCGCGAGTGTACTTGATGCTAGCAAATTTTTGTGGCAAAATCGTGAAGCAAACGCCCAGAATTGGCTGCTAAACCACGCTTGCTCCGCAATATCTTTGCTTTTTATTGATTTTTATGTTGTCTCTATGGATGGCTCAGATCGGCTCTCCTCAATTAACGTCCACCTTAGGGATTTGAGTTAAGGGGTAGCCCACTTCTGAATCAAACCATAAGTATAGAGTATAGCACAAAAAAATGCAAGCGTTAGCAACGGTAGGCCCTGAAGGCTTGACGCACCTAGACTAATGGGAATTTACTGGGAATTTACAATCAAAATTTACAATGGGAATTTTTTCAGGGCTGCGATCGCATGCAAGCTCACGGAGTGATCTGAGTCTGCGACCAAGTCTTTGAGTAAGGGTATTGATTCAAATTGAGCTAATTGTCCTAGGGACATAGCTAGAGTTTGTTTGATTTGCTGATCTTCCGTAGCCAGTTGCCCTGATTGACAAAAGTCGATCAAAATCTCAGCCGCTTTGGGTTTCAAATAGTCTGACTCTACCATCCCCAGGACGCTAATGATTTCCCGACAGACTGGTGTGGCTGCCTCCCTCAGCACTGCTTGTAACTGTTGTAGGGAATTGGTAGTAAACTCCCAACTGAAAGCACGGACAATCTCGATTTGTAAACTGATTGGTGTAGCTGGTGACTGGAGTGCCTTAACTAACGCTTGATGGGCGTCCAAGGTAGCTAAACGCCCGAGTGCGATCGCAGCTTGGTGGCAAACCTCCAAATTCAGGTCATAAAGCAATGGTTTAATCCGCTTGACTAGATCTAAATCTGGCAACAGAGTGCGTAGTAACCCTAGACCAATCACCGCTTCTTTCCTCACCGCTGCCACATTATCGCTTAAGGCGTTCAGCAGCACTGGAGTAATTGAAGGTGAGCGAAAATTACTGAGGGTTTCAATAGCAGTAGCCCGTATTTCCCAGCTGGGGTCATTAACCACACTCAGCAATGGCTCAATCACTTCCGGACGGTGAATATGAGCCAGGGCTTGCACTGCCAATAATCTGGCCTCTGGGGATTCTGGGAAACGGCTTAAAGCCGCCACTGCTGAAGTCCCAATGTTGGCCAGTGCTTCAGAAGCCATATAGGCTAACTCTTCATCCTCACCATCCTTCAGCAATTTGACTAGCACCATCACAACTGCCGGGTCATCAAACTGACCTAAGATTCGACCAGCAAACCAACGGACTTCCAAATCTAGTGCTTCATCTTCTAAGATGCTGATTACAGGAGCAATAACAGCTTTCCCCAGTTTTGGTAGCACCTTTACTAAATCCCATTTTTCTTGAAAATCCCCACTCTTGAGCACCTGTAATCCCAGACTCAAGGCTAGGTTAAATTCTTCATCATTTAACCGCTGCTGTGTCTGACCATTTTTCCCTAAGGACAACTGCTGAAGATGGTGAGTTAGTAATGAAAAATTTTCCTGCTGTCCAGCAAGACTGGCTTGTTTTAAAATGTTCAGCATTGTTTAATCGTTGCCTCACGGCAATAAAAAATTAACTGCACCAACCAAATTAAGTGCATTTGACTACTATCTCGATCACAGAGGAGACTGATCCGACGAACAGCTGATTTTCCGACCCGAATATCGGACTCTAATTTAAGCGTTCTCCAACCAAAGCCTAATTATCAAATCGAAAATGTATTACATGCAATAGTTTAATGCATACTATTCATTTTTATAAATTATTTGTAACAAAAGCTACGATGTTTCCCAATTGTGAAACCTATCGTTAGATCTCGATATGGACTATTGATCTAATCACATCGACTTAGTCAGTTAGTCAGTGGGAACCTTACACAGTTAGACATCTTTACATCCTGCCTGGTGGGAGGTTATCTCCACTGGGCATCTACCTTTAGCGGATGTCAAGCTCTCAACCTCAATAACCCCAACCCAGAAGTGGGCTTAAGTAATTATCGGGTGCTGGGTGCCAAACTAACAGTTAAATCCCATGTAAATAACATGTAAATCACACGGAGTAATATAGAACAATGTCTTTACAAGTTGAACTATTAGAACAAAGCTTTGATCAGGTTAAGCCTCGCGCTACAGAATTTGTAGCCAGCTTCTACGAAAATCTATTCACCGATTATCCAGCCGCCCAGCCTCTGTTCGATACCACAGATATGGTGGCGCAACAGAAAAAACTGCTGGCTTCCTTGGTACTGGTAGTAGAAAATCTACGCAAACCAGATACCCTCGGTGCAGCCCTCAAAGGACTAGGAGCGAGACATGTTAAGTATGGAGCGCTTCCAGAACATTATCCATTAGTGGGCAATAGCCTCCTAAAAACCTTTGAGCAATACTTGGGTGCGGATTGGACACCAGAGGTCAAGCAAGCCTGGGTAGATGCCTACGGAGCGATTACCACCATCATGTTGGATGGTGCGGATTATTCCTCTGAAGAAGTGGAGTTAGATTCCCCAAAACCAGAGGCGACAACAGCCAGCCCCCAACAGTATGAGGTGCCGGAAACCAACATTAACTGGCCATTATTCGGTGGAGTGTTTGGAGCTGGTGCAATTGTTACCCTGATCCTGGCCATGCTCTTGTAAGCCATGGGGTTGTAAATAGTTAAAAATAAATGGCAAGCAATCTGGGTAAGTTTTTTAAGCCCACTATTCTCCAATCCAAGGTAGTCATCATCGGTGTGATGGTGATCCTACTAACGTGGTTAACCGCTGCCTTCGCGTTAGATCATCGCAGTGTGTTCCTTCCTGGCACTACCTCGGAGGGGCATGTTTTGTTTGAGGTCTCCTGTAACTCTTGTCATGAAGGGTTTAAACCGGTCACCAACGAAACCTGTATGCGCTGTCACGAAGCGGAAATGGCAGCAGATGCTCACGGAGCTAAAAAGTTCCGTGACCCCCGTTGGGCTGAACTTTTAACCAAGATAGATGTACTGACCTGTACTGCTTGTCATAACGAACACGTCCATATGTTTGGGCGAGGAGTTCACCTCAAGCCAGACCTATGTATGGCTTGCCATGAAGGCATCATCACCGGTGATGATGCCAGTCATACAGGATTTACTCGGGATGGTTGCTGGACCGCAGGCTGTCATAACTTCCACGACCACCGCTCCATCTCTACAGGATTCCTGCGTCAGAATATCGATCAGTTGCCGATGTTGCCAGAACCTGTACTGTTGGAGCGGACAGTTACTGGGGAATTAGAAGAAGCGCCTACTCCCGATTTAGGTGAAGAATTCCTGGGGAGCGAGTCATGAAAAAACTGATTGCCATTGTACTCGTCCTAATTGGGTTGGTATTGGTCAGCGCTATCCGAGGTAACGCAAACAACGTTATTGATGTAGCCAATGGGGGTGTGCCCAAAGACGCCGCTGCATCGCTTTCCCAAGCGGAATTAGTTGAGATTAATCAGTTGTGGCAAGGCAGTGCTCATGCCTTAGCAGACGTTAACTGCTCTAGCTGTCACCAAGACTCTGACACTAAAGAATTAGTGGTTAAACCAACCCAGGAAAGTTGTCAAAGTTGCCATGAGGTAGCGGTTGAAACGTTTCTGTATGGTAAGCATGGCATTCGGATCTCAGAAGGACTATCTCCCTTGACACCAGCAATGGCTCATTTGCCGATGAAAGAGTCAGCGATGGACAAGCAAATGAACTGCAACAGCTGTCACAATGTCCATTCTGTAGATACCTGGCAAGCCTCTGTAGATTCCTGCTTGACCTGTCATAATGACAGCCACTCCCTCAACTATCAAAACTCAAAGCATGCCCAACTATTTGCTGACCAAGGCACCTTACCCAGACCTAATGGTGAATCGGTGACCTGTGCTACCTGTCATCTACCTCGTCAGCAGCTGGAAAATACAGAAAACACAATTGTCGTTAATCACAACAATACGTTTACTCTTAAACCACGCGATCGCATGGTTAAGGAAGTTTGTATGAACTGTCACAGCGTCGAGTATAGCTATAACAGCATCTTCGACGATGAGCTAGTGGAGGAAAACTTTTCTCAACCTCCTACCCTGAAGCTAGAAACCTTTGATCTAGTTCGTGCATTTGAGAAGAAACGGTCGAGTCAGGCTGAAGAGTAGTAAAAGCTACTAATTAACGCTACTAATTAACGCTACTAGTAGTTAAAGCTACTAACTAAAGCTACTAATTAACGCTACTAATTAACGCTACTAGTAGTAAAAGCTACTAATTAACGCTACTAGCTAACGCTAATCATTCCTAGCCCTAGTCATAGCTACGTCATAGCCACGTCATACCAATTAAATACAACGAGAGGAGATACGAAATCATGGCAATCAAGACATTGCTACATCGCATGAAAACCAAAGCTGTGGGATTAATTGCCTTAGGTTTAGCGATTTGCGTCACTGTTGTAGCTTGTGGCGGCGGTTCCAGTCAGCAAGCTGGAGGTGTTGCTCCAGAACTAGTTGTGGATTATATCCATACCGTGCTGTTAGCAGACCGCACCGCTTATACCAAGCACGTCATTAACCGCTTGAAGAAATTAGAAGGCAAAGACAAGCCAAAGGGAGTAGTTGATGCTGAAGCCACTGAAGGTTGGCAACAAACTGGTGGTATTCCGCTACCAGCTCAGATGTTCCGTCTAGGAGCAGAGATTGCTGCTGACAACGGAGAGTTTACCTACGGCTTAATTTCCCCTTGGAATATCAACGATAACCAAGCGCCAAAATCTGAATTTGAAAAGAAAGCGATGGCAGAAGTGGTTGAAACCGGTGAGCCTTACAAAGACTATCAAGAAATTGCCGGTACAACCTATTATTCTGCCGTCTACCCTGATAAAGCTGTCGCTGAAGCCTGTATCACTTGCCACAACACCCATCCTGTACACAAAGAGCGCTATCCCGACAAAGTCTTTGAGATGGGCGAAGTCATGGGTGGCATAATCATTAATCTGCCTCTAAAAGGCACCTAATTTTTAGGGGAAATGTTTAAGCGATCAGCGATCAGCGATCAGCGATCAGCTTATGCGCTACGCGCACGCTACTTGAGGTGCTATCAGCTATCACCCAAATACTGACTGCTGACTGCTGACTGCTGACTGCTGACTGCTGACTGCTGACTGCTGCCTGCTGACTGCTGACTGCTGACTGCTGACTGCTGCCTGCTGACTGCTGACTGCTGACTGCGGACTGCTGACTGCTGACTGCTGACTGCTGACTGCGGACTGCTGACTGCTGACTGCTGACTGCTGACTGCTGACTGCTGACTGCTGAATGCTTACAAAATAGGTTTAACCGAAAAGCCACTATGTTATGAAGCCCAAATTTTCTACCTTAATCATCCTCACCTTCATCTGTGTGGTAATTCTGACTCCCTTTGCCCTCAGTCCCCTTTATCTACCGATGCTGCGGGACAATTATTTTAAATGGTATCAGCTTTTACAAGGGGAACTTTATAAGCAAATTACCGGCTATCTATCCCTAGCCTTTGTCTTGTTTGAGATGGTACTAACGGCTAGAAAGCGTAGTAGTGGCTGGATGATTAAGTTTACTATTCCTGGTTCCATACAGCTGTGGCGGAGTTTACATATCTTTCTGGGAGTCGCCCTTTTAGGAACAACATTAATTCATACCATTGGGGCGACAGGGAAGAATTTTAATTCTATATTTCTGTGGGTATTTTTTGGTGTAACTCTATCGGCTCTAGTAGGTGTTGTGGCGGAAACTGGGGTGCTGGAATCTCCTAGAAAATATTTTGGTTGGGTGCCAGCAAAGGATGGCATTGGCAGTATTCTACCGGGTATATCTAAAGGCCCCCTAATTCGTAATCTACGCTCTATCTGGCTATCCACCCATATCTTCCTAGTCAGTGTCTTCTTTGTGATGCTAGTATTTCACATATTTATCGCCTATTACTATCAGTAAATAGGGAACAGGGAATAGGGAATAGGGAATAGGCAACAGGGAATAGGGAGCAGGCAACAGGCAATAGGCAATAGGCAACAGGCAATAGGCAACAGTAGTAAAGAGATACGATGATTTTTTGGTGTTATGATAATTCAGTATTTTGTTTCATGATATATTGGTAAATGCTATATCATGAAATATAGCGTTTCCTAGTCTAGTCAGGTATATCTAAATTTTATTCCCTGCTCCCTGCTCCCTGCTCCCTGCTCCCTACAACCCAGGAATTTAGACATCACCCAATTGATAAATACTATAATGAATAGTGAGAAAGGAAAACTCAGGGCAAAACTCAGCATTGTTGTAGGAATAATCACTGTTGTATTCGCAGCTGGAACATTTTTCCTAACTCGTTCTGATGTATCTAGCCTTAGCACTTCGACCGTGGCTGGGTTAGCTCTAATCAAAACAATGGTAAAACAATCCCTACCTTATGAAGTTGCTTTGAGCAATAATAAGCCCACTTTAATAGAATTTTACGCTGACTGGTGTAACACTTGTCAATCCATGGCTCCCATCCTAAACAAAGTACACCAGCAGTATGGAGAAAGTGTCAATTGGGTGATGCTAAATGTAGATGACCCCCAGTGGGCTAAACCGATTGAAAAATACCGAGTGACTGGTGTGCCTCAATTCACATTTCTAGACACTAATCAGCAAGAGAAAGAAATCCTAGTTGGCAAAATCCATGAAACAATTATCACTAAAGTGCTGCAAGAGCTATTATCCTGAAAACAGGATTACCATAGGTGACAAGTTGCAGGTTAGAAAGTTGCAGGTTAGAAAGTTACAGGTTAGAAAGTTACAGGTTATTAACCCTTAAACCAAACAACCTACCCTACTTCGGACGCCAAAGGCGAACAACAAAACAACCTTCAACCTTCAACATTCAACAAAACAACCTTCAACCTTCAACATTCAACAACACAACCTTCAACAAAACAACCCAGAAACAAGATCTGTCTAGAAAGCTGCCAACTTTAAGATACCGATATCAAAACTATGAGACATTACTGCACTAGTTAAGTCCGCACCCATAAGGTTAGCACCACTCAAATCCGCACCCATAAGGTTAGCACCACTTAAATCTGAGCCCTGAAGGTTAGCACCACTCAAATCCGCTCCACGCAAATCGGCTTTGTGTAAGTTAGTTTCAGTCAAATTTGCCTTGATTAAAGTAGCTGCAGTTAAGTCTATCCAACTGAGGTTAGCTCTAGTAAGGTTCGCTTCGGTAAGGTTAACCCCTTCTAAGATAGATACATAAAGCTGAGCACCACTGAGATTTATCCCCTCAAGATCTACCCAACTCAACATTTCCTCACTCAGATTTATGCCCCGAAAATCCCGTTCTCCCCTAGCATATCGCTTCAGTACTTCCTCAGGATTGGTTGTGGTGAGTTGGCTAGATGGACTCGTGTACAACAGCATAGATAACCTCAAACGTGATCTGGATTGGGTCTGGTGTTAGTGACAATTCCTTACAGATGGGAAATTGTAGACAGACGCGCTTTATGGCCAGTATCTAAGTCTGATGTTAGCGATCGCGTTTACGGAATAGTTGAGTAATGTTTAATTTAGTAGGCTAATTGACTACACCTTTAATATGAAAACCTTGCTCAATGTATAAGTGAATACAGTATAAATTGTAATTTATGGTAAAAGTTCATGAGGTTAAGGCATTTAAAACTAAGCGATCGCTTAGTTTTAAAAAAGCAAAAAAAACATAATTTAGGAAAAAGCTTGTGTTGATAAAATTGTTTGATACCAGGGTATATTATATAGAGATAAGTTATAAATTATTGGTAAAAACTATTCCTGATTACCTTCTAGTTACTGAACCATGTTATGTGCTTCCAAGATTGACCAGTATGTTCACAAATAACCTAGGGTTGCTATATGCTTGAGCATACCTTGAAATTTATTGGCTCGATTAAACTAGCTGTCCCTTTACTTAGTATTATTGTCGCTATCTTAATTGGGGCGACGTTTTACGAATCTCAGGTCGGGTCAACTACCGTGCAACAGGAGATTTACAAAAGTCCGTGGTTTGGAGCCTTAATGTTCCTACTAGCGCTCAACTTAGCAGTCTCAGCTCTGTATCGCTATCCCTGGCGAGGTGCGCGTAAAATCGGCTTTGCTCTGACCCATCTTGGTATCATCGTAATTATCGCTGGTTCAGCAGCTGTAATCCACTTAGGTGTAGAGGGCATGTTACCTTTGCGCACCGATACGGCTTCGAGCAATCAGATTCGGGTTGAAGGGGAATTGTTGGAAGTGATGACACCATCATCAGAGTTGCAGCAGGCTGATGTATTGATCAAGCCAGATGGTTCAGTCATCCCCAAGCAAATTGGTAAACTGTCTTTGGTAGGCTACAGCGACAACACCATCAAAACAGTTAGTTTTACCGAAGGGGCAACGGCAGATAATCTAGCAGTAGATAATCCAGCAGTGCGATTACGCTTGAAAAGCGATCGCATGGGGCAAACCCTAGAGCGGTATATAGCTGTAGCCCCAGTAGCCTATAGCAAAGTAGGGATTGGGCCAGCTGAATTAGAAATCATTCAGGTTGATACGGTAGCGACAGGAAAAGGAAAATCTCTGCTATCCCCCCCTGAAGAACAAAACCTGAGTCCTTGGGGAAGCATCGAGGTAACGTCAAAAGAAAGGGACAATATAAATACAGAGATTATCGATATAAAACAAGCTCTGTCATCCCAAGCCCCAGACTCCTCAGTCAAAGTCGTCGATTTTTGGCCGGATTTCCGACTAGACGCCAAAAACCAACCGACCACGGCCTCCCAACAACTGAGAAATCCCGCAGTACAGTTAGAGGTATCCACACCAGAAGGGCTTGAACGCTGGTTTGTGTTTGGAAAGGAAAACTTTCCCCCAATTCGTTCAGTGGTATCAGGAGAACCCCAAGAAGGAATTGAGATTAGCTATAACATTCAACCCCAGGAATCACAGGATTATTTCCGGGTGATCGTGACTCAATCAGGTCAGCTATTCTACGCTGCCCATTCCTCGAAAGGATTTAAATCTGGGACTTTAGAGGTTGGAAAAGCTGTAAGTCCCGGTTGGGCAGACTTCCAAATTACCCTAGACGAGTATATTCCCCATGGCAAAATCAATCGTGAGGTCATACCTGTATTTGACTCAACCGTTAAGGGAGTACCAGCTTTATTAGTCAGCACCGACACGGGAACCCAAACCTGGTTACCCTGGGGCGAACCGACTACTATTAACGAACCAACAGGAGAAATCTTTGCTGCCTTTAGTCCCAAACTCTTGCAACTGCCGTTTGCGATCGCATTAGAAGACTTCATCGTTGAACGCAATGAAGGCAGTGATTCCGTTGCTATGTGGACTAGCAAAATCCGGCTCGAAGACCGGGATCACCATGTCATCTCCCAGCGCAACGTTTGGATGAACCATCCCACCTGGTATCAAGGCTGGAAAATAGCCCAAGCTTCCTGGAATCCCGGTGACTTAAAACAATCAACCCTACAAATCAAGCGAGAACCAGCCTGGGTAACTGCTTTAACCTGGACAGGCTCCGGTCTAGTAATCGGTGGCATCACCATCATGTTCTATGGTCGAGGGATAGCTAAAAAACTGCGCCGCCAGCCAGAGGAGTCCGGAGTTCCCTTGTACTATCATTCTCCCTAGCATACTTTGTTCTAGTTCAGATTAGCGTTTACTTCTGTTTAGCGTTTACTCCTGTCCTCTGATGAAACCACTCCAACTCCTGATCGGACTTTGTCTCGGAATCGTAATCCTGATCATACCTCCAACCCAACTCCAACCATCACCCCTAGACCCCTTACAAACCCTAGCCGTCCAACTTGATGGGCGCAAAAAACCCTTAGACACCGTAGCCCGAGAAACCGTAGCCAAAATCCACGGTTCCACTAACTACCGCCTAGAAAACAATCAAACCCTCAACTATCTCCAAACCTACCTATCCCTATGGTTTAATAACCGAGACTGGAACCAAGAACCCTTCATTCTACTTACCTACCGCCCCCTCAAAGAAAAAATCAGTCTTGACCTAGAACGAAAATACTTCTCCTTCGGAGAATTAGTCAGTTCCAACCTAGGTGCCATCGTTCTGGAAGCCAATCAAAAAGAAGCGGACAACATTGAGTTAACTAGAGACGAACGAGAAGCCCTGACAATAGAAGACAGACTGGCATTAATGTTACGCACGGTAGGTACTGATACCCTACCCCTAGTTCCCCATCCCAGCGAGAGTAAAGGCACTTGGGTAAGCATACCTCAATCGCAACAGTATTACACCAACGAACAAATTACCCCTCTACAGCAAAGTTACCAAACACTCAAACAAGCCTATCGTTTAGATCCCCTACTGACTAATGTTGAAGTTGGGCAAGTCGCGGAAACACTACATCAGCAGTTAGCCGCTCTTAGCCCTGAAATTTACCCCAAGGATTCCTTGCTGCAACGGGAAGTTAACTTCTCTAGTTTTCGCCCCTTCAGTAAAGCCTGGAAAATTTATGCGATCGCATTACTAGTCCTGTTATTAGGATTATGGGTCAAGCAATTCGACCTCTACTCAGGTGCAGTAGGAATTTTCCTCACAGGTCTTTTCATCCAAGGCTACGGCTTTATCACCCGCATGGAAATTGCCGGACGTCCCCCAGTCACCAATATGTATGAATCCGTAGTCTGGGTTGGATTTGGGATTGCCGCCATTGCCCTAGTATTTGAGCTAATCTACCAAGCAAAATACTATCTGTTAGCCGCTGCTCCTTTATCAATCCTTTGTCTACTTCTAGCAGACAGTCTTCCAGCCGTCCTAGATCCAAGTATTGCCCCCCTTGTACCAGTACTACGGGACAACTTCTGGCTCAGTATCCACGTTCCCACCATTACCCTCAGCTATGCTAGTTTTGCCTTAGCGATGGGATTAGGACATATTATTCTAGGACATTATCTAGTTGCTCCCCAATCCTTTCAACGAATTGCCCATCTATCAAAATTCAACTATCGAGTCCTACAAATTGGTGTTTTACTGCTCACTACTGGCATTATTCTCGGTGGGATCTGGGCGCACTTCTCCTGGGGTCGCTTCTGGGGTTGGGACCCCAAAGAAACCTGGGCGTTGATTGCCCTAATGTGTTACATAGTCCCCTTACATGGTCGTCTGGTAGGATGGTTAGCAGACTTTGGGATGGCAGTCATTAGTGTAGTTTGTTTTAATGCTGTGTTGATGGCTTGGTACGGCGTTAACTTTGTTCTCGGTACTGGTTTACACAGTTATGGATTTAGTACTGGTGGCTCAGAATTGATTGTCGGGACCCTAGTTGGTTTAGACTTATTATTTGTAGCAGCTGCAGCTACCAGACATAACCGTTGGTTGCTCTCTAAATCTAGTAAAAATATAGTGAAACAATGGAGTCAAAATCAACCAGTTATGGCTAACGAGAATTAAAATTAATTAAAACCAACTAAAAATGCATAATACCAACTAATGAGGAAGAAATTATCAACCTAATTTAGCTGGTCATGTTTTCGATTAAAAATTCCTGGTTTGAGAGATAATATAATTAATTGTTAATTATGGTTTATTATTAAAAGAAATCGTTTTCCAGGTAGAGGTATACTATGGATCGTCGTAAATTTATGGGCTGGTTTGGTGTTGGTGCATTAGCTACTTATCTACCAGTAGCATTAGCTGCCTGTAGTGCTGAGGAAAGTCAGCCACAAGCAACAGAAAAGGAAAGCCCTAAGATTGATAAGTCGGTGCGAGAGGATGGATTCCAAGCCGTTGGCACAGTGCAGGAGTTAGAAGAAAAAGGCAAAATTAGCGACAAGATAGCAGATATTCTAGTCGTGCGTAATCTGAGCAACAATAGTCTTGTTGCCGTAAACCCTAGGTGTACTCACCAAGGCTGTAGCGTGGATTGGAAGCAAGAGGATAAAATATTTAACTGTCCTTGCCACGGTTCTAAATTTGATTTAGATGGCAAAGTAACGAAAGGACCTGCAGACAAACCCTTGAAAAGCTATGAAACAAAGGAAGAAGATAATTTAGTTTTGGTAAAAGTAAGCTAGTCATTTAGGAGCAGGTTTGATATTGCAGCTGAAGTCCCCCTTTTTAAGGGAAATTTAGGTGCAGCTGAAGTCCCCCTTTTTAAGGGAAATTTAGGTGCAGCTGAAGTCCCCCTTTTTAAGGGGGATTTAGGGGGATCTCTTTGCACCTCATGGGAGAGAGAATTGCTATAACTAACCTGCTCCTGCGTCTTTCCAATTCAAAAATTAAGGCTTTGTTCATTTAAAATAATGTCTTGATAAGTACCTGACTTCACTAAACGACCTTGATCGAGTAAATAGATACAATCACAATGTTCAATAGTGGAGAGACGGTGGGCAATGATAATCATCGTTTTAGTGCCATTCAAGGATTTAATTGCTTCATTAACCAAGTATTCAGTTTCATTATCTAGTGCAGAAGTCGCCTCATCTAAGACTAAAATTTCCCTCTGATGGTAAAGTGCGCGAGCAATTCCTATGCGCTGGCGTTGACCACCAGATAAACGCACTCCCCGTTCACCAACAACAGATTTAACTCCCTCAGGCAATTGCTCAACAAACTCCGCAAGTTGAGCAGATTGGATAGCCTGATCTAGTCGTTCTCGATCAATCAAATGCTTTGGAAAACCAAAGGCAATATTTCCTTCGATTGTGTCATCTATCAGAAAAATCGACTGTGGGATATAGCCAATTAAATTTTGCCAGGAACGCAGATTATTATATATCGATTTACCCTTGTACCTAATCTCACCACTCTCAGGAGCTAATAGACCTAAAATAACATCAACTAATGTTGTCTTACCTGAGCCTGATTTACCGATTAAACCAATAGATTGACCTTTGTTGATAGTCAAGGATATGTTCATAATAGTAGGGTCTAAAACCTTGGGATAGCGGTAGGTAATTCTATTAATTTCAATTTGATTATCCTCCGGTGATAGACTTCTATTAATGTCAATGGACTTGGCAAAATACCTGAATTGCTCTGAGGGAGTATTAGGCTTGGATAGGGGAGATAAATCTGATAAATATGTAGGCTCAAAAATTTTCTCTACTTCAATGTTTTCTAACTCTTTTAAATCCAAGTATATTTTATTAATCGAATAGCTGGAGTTTCGCATCAAAGCAATATTAGATGTTAAATGACTAAATGCTGGAATCATGCGCACAGAAGCCAAAGCGAAAATACCTAAAACTTGGATAATATTTTCTGTTCCAAGGTTAAAGACTAACACTATAGATACAAAAGCTACTAAAAATGTCACTAAAATCGCTTCAATTATAATGCGAGGCAAAGCTTGGAAAGTATGAAACGATGTCATGCCATTAACCAGTTGATCGACTTGAGCACTCATTTGCCTTTCAAAGTAAGATTCGCAACCAATAATTCGTGTTTCTTTTAATCCTCCAAGGCTATGATTTATGATGCGAATCATTTCCTCCTTAGATTGAGATACTTTTTTTCCCCATTCGGAAATTTTGTCTTTAAATTGGTAGATAATTCCCAAGGGAATTAGTAAAACCAAGGCTAGAGTGATTGTTGCGATTGGATCTGTGATTATTAGTAAAACAACTAAAAATACTATAATAATAAAACTAGCTACGGTTTTTAGGAAAGGAATCATAAATTTTACACTAAAAACTCCAGAGTCTTCCAAAACCGTGTTGATCAAAAAAGCCGTATTTTTACTAAGATGAAATGTGTAAGGTGCTACCAAGTAGGCGTGGAGCAAATTTGATGATAGTTCACCGTACTGAGTAAAGCTAAATTTAAAGATATATTTTTGAGCTTGGAAACTTAATAAGGATTTAGTCCAGAAGGCAACAATAATGATTAAACCTAGTAAGGCAATAAACTGAACTTCATAAGTTAAACCTAACTTGACATAAACCCAATGCAGCCGAGAATTTAGTTCAATCAACCTTGGGTTAGTAGCTAACCCCATAAATGGCCCTACAAGTCCAATACCTACAGTATCCAAGAGGGAGGTTAGTAAGATTAATAACAGAAGAGGGATAAGTCGGAGTTTTCTTTCTCCAAGAATGTATAAAAAGTTTGACAAATAGCTAAACATTTGCTATATAAATTTTTATGAGGATAAAGGAATAATTTAGTGTAATTCAGCTTTATGATGCAGTCAAAGATATGATTGAGATTGGTCAAATCTAGACAATTGTCCTAGTCCGCTGGCATTGCCGGCATCAAGAGAAGCTCGACAATCTCAATCCCTTCCATAAAGCCATTCAGCTCTCGAAGGTGAGCTAATGCCGAATTGCGTTGATTGAAGCAACTCTGATTAGACTGTTAGCATCTATAACGTTTATAAAAGAGTTTTTAAAATCCAGAAGCCCACAAGCCCTGTTAGTGTCGGCATCCTGTCTAGGTTATACTTCCTATAAAATATATTGATAATTTTTATAATTAAATTGTTTATTATTTTCCTAGGAAAAAACGAGTAATTTCATAGATTTTAATTGCCCTTAATTTAGCCAGAATAGTAATTGATAGATTGAGGAAACATATTAGCCGATTTTATTGGAAAATTTATAGACAATTCTACTGGCAATTTATAGTGTGTTTTCTATTATTTTTTCTGAGCAAAATGCCGGTAATCAGGATAAAATAAAATGACAGGTCCGCGCTATCCACGCTCTCGGACCGGTTTAGGGATGATGGTACTATAGCGCTACGCGCAAGTCAGCAAGGTTCTTGCGTCAGAAGTCAAAAGTAAGCTATGACTAAGTTTGCTGAGTTTAGGAATGTCCTAAGCTTAATGCGTAGTGCTATACCTTGCCCTTAGTGCTTAGTTCACTTACCTAAAAATGCTCAAATGACCAATGACGACTGGCTAGAAATCGGTAGAATTGTTTCCCCCCATGGGCTAAAAGGAGAGTTGCGAGTCTATCCCAGTTCTGACTTTCCCGAGAGGTTTGAGGAGCCAGGACAGCGCTGGTTAAAACCACCACGGGATAATCCACCCCAACCCGTAGAATTACTTTGGGGACGTTTTGTCCCTGCTAAAGGGTTATATGTTGTGCAGCTAAAGGGGGTAGACAACCGGGATCAGGCAGAGGCGTTGCGCGGTTATCAACTGTTGGTACCAGCCAGCGATCGCCCAGAGTTAGAGGAAGATGAGTATCACATCTTAGACTTGATTGACCTTGAAGTCTTTAATCAACTCACTGGTGAAGCTGTGGGAGTAGTCGTAGATGTGATCCCAGCTGGTAATGACCTTTTGAAAGTCAAATTGCAATCTTCAGTGCAACCCCCCCCAACCGATGCGGAAACTGCACCACCCACTCGAACTAGCAAGAAACGCCAATCCAAGGCTAAGAAGCAACCACAGCCAGCAACGGTGTTGATTCCGTTTGTGAAAGCGATCGCGCCAGTGGTCGATCTCGAAAATGGTCGGATTGAGATTACGCCTCCTGCGGGTTTACTAGAAGTCAATCAACGTTAAGTCATAAGCGTGCCACGCATCTAAATTTAATTTGTATTTAATCTGTTCATGTTCTGTGAGGGTGATAAGCGCCCCAAAATCATTGCCATGTCTAGCTTTCAGGTCACTATTATCCCAAATTATACAATGCGCGATATCGTCACTTACATCGCCACTTACCAAGGCGGGGTTAAGTGAAATCCTCCTGGGAGTGGAAAGCTGATATTGAAGCCTTGACCTGATCAATCCTTGCTAGGTCATGTTTAATCGTCTTTTAATACCAGTTTTATTATAACTAATTTATCATCCAGAATCAACTTAGTCCTTAAATGTTTAGTAATATTAAAATGAGTAGGTTAATTAAAGTTAACATAAAGCTGTGTCTACACAAACTTCAATATCACACCACACGACGGAAAACCATGTTTGGAACTGGCAAGGTAACCAGATTGAATACACCGTAATGGGGACTGGTAAGCCTCTACTGTTGGTTCATGGTTTTGGGGCATCCATTGGACATTGGCGCAAGAATATTCCTGTCCTAGCCGCAGGGGGTTATCGAGTGTTTGCCATCGATCTGCTGGGATTCGGAGGTTCTGATAAACCTGCCTTATCCTACACCGTAGAGTTGTGGCAACAACAAATAAAGGACTTTTGGGATACCTACATCAACGAACCTACCGTATTTATCGGTAACTCCATTGGTGCTCTGTTAAGTCTGATGGTGGTAACAAACTATCCTGAGATTGCTGCTGGTGGTGTCTTAATTAATTGTGCTGGTGGACTCAATCACCGCCCTGAAGAGCTAAATCTACCTTTGCGGTTGGTGATGGGAGCTTTTACCAGGTTAGTGAACTCTCCAACCTTTGGACCGTTCCTGTTTAACCGTATCCGCCAGAAAAATCGGATCCGCAGCACCCTCCGTCAAGTCTACTGTGATTCAGATGCCATTACAGAGGAACTTGTAGAGTTAATCTACCAGCCTGCTTGTGATCCCGGTGCTCAAAAGGTATTTGCATCAGTTCTTACTGCTCCTCCTGGTCCTAGACCTAGTGAACTTTTACCGAAGTTACAAAGTCCTCTACTCATTCTTTGGGGAGAGGAAGACCCTTGGACACCGATTTCTGGTGCTACCATCTTCCAAAAACAGAGTCATCAGGGTAAAGACGTAAAATTTGTAGGAATTCCTAAGGCTGGTCACTGCCCTCATGACGAAAACCCAGAGTCCGTAAATTCACTGATTCTCGATTGGTTGTCATCTCGCTGGTGAAATAGAAAAGGAAGTCATTAGGGTCAAGCACGTAAGTAAGAAAGGTAAACGTTAACATTTACAGCTATTGATAATACTGGAAATTCCCCCTATAACCCAAGAGACGATTACGTAAATTCACTGATTATAGATTTGCTTTTGTCTGGATATGGATAATAATAAGTAATATCTGTCCAGCCATCCTATCCGTGATTAGCCCTAAGAACATAGTTATTATGGAATCAATAGCTAGATTTTCGGTGCATAGATTGTTAGAGCGAATCCATGTGAAGTAACCGAAATTGAGTGAGTGTTAGCTATGTACGTGTTATTACTGATGACCGGAGCGGGAAGAGTTAATTTAATGGGCTCTTGAAGAGGTTTGAATGATTTAGATATTATTAAGAAAGCCTTTGTCAGGGTGAGATTGCTCAAATAACCTGCTATGGTGCCTCTGAAATCAAAATCAGGTAAAGCTCTTGCACTATTCCCGAGAAGTATTTAAGTGAATTCACGGCAAGCTTTTTGAACTCTTGCTGATTCTTAAAGATTGTTTAAGTGGTTGTCGCGACGTCTTTATTGTCAAGAAATATCACAATTTAGAAGAAACCCAACTTGGCTTCCAAGCGTTACGAATTTAACGCGGAAGCTTTAACTCTTTTGTTGCCAACATAGGATTTACACAGTCAGGGGGTTAACCCCCCCATAGATGATGGGACTATTAGGGAGACTATATCACTTATCCTCTACTAATAGTTGTGAATAAATTGTGAATGCAGAAGTTCTCTAAGAATTCTTAGGAGGTCATGTATGGACAGGAGGAGATCATAATAATGACAATTGAAGAATTAGCCAAGGGCTATATGACAGCTCCAGCCTATGAAGCTCCTATATCGTTAGTTAAAGAGTTTCGTCAATTTGTGATTGACTTAGCAAAGGTAGAACTGCAAGGGGTCAATTTTGAGTACGTTGACTACCAACCCTACTTTCGAGGAGCAGATCTATGTCTGAATGACATCAAAGCGGACTTTGAACAAGGAAATGTTAAAATCAGCGCCCAATATAATGAATCAGATCTACTAGGTAAGGACGTCAACTTAATTTACCGATGTATTCATGAAAGGCATCACGTTAAACTAGATGTGGACTTTGGCTGGGAAGGCGAGTGCGCCATTGCTGCTCACATTATGTCCTTTACGGACAACCTGTTGTTTAAGCAACTTCTGTATAGCGAGGGGTTAGGACAAGTGGCTGTGCGCCTGCATACAGGAGAATTTCCTGATGACCAAAAAGTCGTTCTCTTTGATGAAGAGGTTATACATTGTATGGAGAAGACAATGAAAAATGTCAGAAATATCCGATGCCAGAACCACTAATTGAACTGAAGGGAGTGAGCAAATCGTTTGGGAGCAATGTCATTTTGAATCAGTTGGATCTAAAAATTTATCAGGGTGATGCCCTAGTCATTATTGGTCCTTCTGGAACCGGAAAATCAACAATTCTTCGGATTATTGCTGGCTTACTACCTGCTGATGTTGGTGAAGTTTATGTTAAAGGGCAACGGCGCTCCGGTTTAATAGAAGATGCTCAAGATCCCATTGGCATTGGTATGGTATTTCAGCAAGCAGCGTTGTTTGACTCGCTGACGGTGGAAGAGAATGTGGGTTTCTTGCTTTACCAGCACTCTAAACTACCACATCATCGAATTAGGAAATTAGTCAATCAAAGCCTGGAGATGGTAGGTTTATCTGGTGTTGGAGACCGCTACCCAGCTGAATTATCAGGAGGTATGCGCAAACGAGTTAGTTTTGCCCGTGCTATAATGTACAATCCTGATAATCCCAGGGACAACCCAGAGGTGTTACTCTACGATGAACCAACCGCTGGACTTGACCCGATCGCTTCAACAGTGATTGAAGATTTAGTGCGCCAGATACAACGGGACGAAAACGCTTGTAGTACTTACCTAATGGTCACCCATCAGGAGAGTACAATTCGCCGCACCGCTGACCGGGTTGTTTTTCTCTACAAAGGCAAAGTACAGTGGTCTGGCAGCGTTGGGGAGATAGATACCACAGATAATCCTCTAGTGCAGCAATTCTTTAGTGCCAGTACCACGGGTCCAATTCAAGTAGTAGGTTGACTCTAGGTCCCTTGAATTTAGAAATTTGGCAACACCAACCGATTGCTATAAAAACATTTCTATAAAAAAACTGGCTGTGTTGTGAAGGGTTTTACCCCTCACAGCACAGCCAAGCTGATCATCAATTACGGCACAGGATGGCTGATTTGTGCGATCTGTTAGGTATATATTTATTAAAAAGGAATTTAGCATTGCTGTGTTGCCAGTTTGGCAGTAAATTAGATTTGGGTGCGGCTCTTATAGAAAGACGATAGAATGGGGAAGAGTTTTTTAACCCAAGC
>NZ_MKZS01000001.1:3820257-3908692 GCF_001942495.1 Moorena bouillonii PNG | reverse complement strand
CTCTTGCTATACCTGTCTAAACCTTATTCTTTGTCTTTTTAAAAGAGCCGCACCCATTAGATTTCCACTGCACTTACTCGAACACAAGTATCTAGAAGTCTACCTAATTAGGAGTTATCTTAGGTACTGAGTCACCTGATAAGCAAATTAAATTATCCTTCTGAGTGTTGATGATTCCCCGTTGGCGAAGCTTTCCGATCAAGCGAGTGACAGTGACGCGGGTGGAGCCAATGGCACTACCGATTTGTGCGTGAGTTAAGGGAAATGGTAAGCAGTAACCTTGCTCACACGGTTCCCCGAACTCTTCAACCAAGAGTATCAGAAATCCCAAGAGCCGATCAATGGTTCGTCGCTGTCCTAAGGTACTCAGCCACAGGAGTTTGCGTTGATGCTGAAGCCTAAATGCATCTAATATCTCCCGTCGGAAGTGTGGCCAGTTGTCTAAGTCATCCCAGTACATCCATACCACAGCAGTTTGCTCAACGTGGGAGTAAGCCTGAAGTGTGAAGGGTGAAAGGGCAACAATTTCAAAGGGCTGACCCGCACCAATGAATCCTAAAAATGCTTCTTCCATATTCTGATGGGAGCATTGAGTACCAGAAAAATTGGGGCTAGCACTGACTTGAGAAGTACCCACCAAACGGATTGCCCCCCGCTCTACCAAATACAACAACCCAGGACGGGTAGGAATCCGCTCATCTTTGCTAAACGTCCTATAACGGTAGTGTTCCTGTCCCCAATCTAAGATCCTTTGCCAAGTTACAAAGGGTCGGGATGCCTCTAATGGGTCGGATGGTGAATACATAAGCTCCGAGCCTGATGGATACACAAGTTTATCTAGATCTTACATGGAGTCCAAAGTAACAAAAAATACCTTGAGCAGTAGCTCATGGCGCGTAAATTTGTCAGGTAATTCTGCTGCCCTGAGTACCCGATTACAACAACAGATATCCAGAGCAATGGTAGATTCTGGTATTCCCCAGTTGATATTGGAAAGGATTCCTTTAGAACGCTGCTCAGATAATACTGGTGTAGCATATCGCTCAGCGATCGCTCTCAAGCTTTCTCGCGCCATGCAGCAAAGTCCTCTAGCTATTGCTCATCAGTTAACTGTATCTTTGCCAACCATAACTCAAGATGGTGGGAAACAAAACTTGATCGAATTCGAGGTTGAAGTAGCTCCCCCAGGCTGGATTAATTTTTGGCTGACAGATCAGGGGTTAGCAACTTGGTTACAAGATTGGATTCAACCTTCAACAGACACCCCGATTAGCTTTCGCCCTCAACAAGGTCAAAAAAATCTCTTGCCCTACTTAGAACTTAACACTCAGCACTCAGCAATATTCTCACAAGATACTTCCAAGATCTTTAGAGTTCAGTATGCCCATGCTCGTTGCTGCTCACTCCTGCGCTTGGCTCATCGCCAGGGCTTAATCCAGATTCAGAGTATGGATTTGAAAACCTCTAGGGGACTGATAGTTGTGCCATATCCAATTCCTTGGTTAAAAGACGACCTAGAAACAGGGACAAATCAGCCGCTTATACAGTTGCTCCATCCAGCAGAAAGACTTTTGATTGGTCAACTTATGGACTTGACAGACTACTTGAGTGGAACCGAATCAAAGAATTGGCTAAAGTTGGCAAGTTCTGTGAGTAATGCGTTTGAGCAGTTCTACCGTAGATGTCGCATTTGGGGGGAGGTGAAACACCAGACCCCTAGGCTGGCTCAAGCAAGGTTAGGATTAGTGGGGGTAACTCAAGTAGTTTTGCGATCGCTTCTAGAAGACCAACTGGGTGTCCCTGCACCAGGTGAACTTTGACCGAAAAAAAAAAATTTTGCCAAAGGGGTTGACAAATCCAGAAAGCTTTCGGTATATTTACGGATGTGTGAGGAGCGAACCAGTCAGGGAACCGAGACGAAACACGGCCAGTCGTCGGTTCCCTTTCTGATTTAATTACCTGATTTAGTTATGTAATTTAATTGGCGGAGGCAGAGCCCACCAGTAGCAAAGCTGGCTAGATACCGAAACACGGGCTCTGTGAGCTAAGCAAATAATTGACCTCAAAACAATAGCAGGGTTTGGCGAGACCGACCCACGGATAAGGGTAGGGAGATGTGGATGGTTTCATGTCACTCCCTTGACGGGTCACAAGGATTTATTTTGTGTGTTTTTGTTAGTTATTATTGGTCATTGCTTCTTTGTAATCAGCCGGAAGTATCATGGCAGCAAAAATGATCAATGACTAAGACCAATGACTAAAATCACGAATAGCTAAAGAACTGTTACAGTTCTTGACAAAGTAGCCAGACAGGTATGAACTCGATGATAGTATTCCCTTGAATGCCTTATTACAGACACGAGAAAAAAACACTATGGCAGAAGAACTGACGGGAAAAACTCCCATATTTGGTGGTAGCACTGGCGGATTGCTGACCAAAGCTGAAGTTGAAGAAAAATACGCTATCACCTGGACAAGCTCAAAAGAGCAAGTGTTTGAAATGCCTACTGGTGGCGCTGCCATCATGAATGAAGGGGAAAACTTGCTCTACTTAGCTCGTAAGGAACAGTGTCTGGCATTGGGAACCCAACTGCGGACATTTAAGCCCAGAATCGAAGACTATAAAATTTACCGGATTTATCCCAATGGTGAAACCCAGTTTCTGCATCCCGCAGATGGGGTATTCCCAGAGAAAGTCAACGAAGGGCGTCCCTATGCAGGGAAAATGGACCGCAATATTGGCAGCAACCCAGAACCTGCAACTATCAAGTTCAGTGGGAAGGCAACTTACGAGGTTTAATGAATCAGTGATAAGGTAAAGGGGAAAAAGTTGAACGTTGTGACCAACAGTTTCAGCTGTTTGCCGAATTTTCAACCTTGAGCTGAGAAAGACCATGATTTTCCCAGATTTTTCCCAATTTTCAACCGTAGCTCAACAAGGTAATTTTGTACCGGTAACCCAGGAGTGGGTGGCGGATTTAGAAACGCCAGTTTCTGCCTGGTATAAGGTATGTGCTGGTCAACCCTACAGCTTCTTGTTGGAATCGGTAGAAGGTGGTGAAAATCTGGGACGTTACAGTTTACTAGGTTGTGACCCCCTGTGGGTATTGGAAACTAGGGGAAATCGCACGACTCAGACCAACCGGGATGGGTCAGTAACAGTATTTCAGGGAGACCCCTTTGAAACCTTAGGGAATTGTCTGAAATCCTATCAACCTGTAAAGTTAGCCCAATTGCCTCCAGGAATAGGCGGTTTGTTCGGTTTCTGGGGTTATGAGTTAATTCGTTATTGTGAATCCCGTGTGCCAATTTATCCTATACAGTCCAATGACTTACCCGATGGATTGTGGATGCAAGTGGACAACCTGATTATTTTTGATCAGGTCAAGCGTAAGATTTGGGTGATCGCTTATGCTGATTTACGACAGGCCCAAGGAGATTTAGAGGCAGCCTATCAAAAAGCATGCGATCGCGTTCGTACTCTGGTCAACAAACTGCAAGGGCAGTTCTTAGGTAAGGACAAGTTACTCAAATGGAAACCTCCAGAGAGTGCTACTCAAGAACTGTCTTATATAAGCAATACAGACAAGTCCCAGTTTTGCGCTAATGTCGAAAAAGCGAAAGACTATATCCGAGCTGGGGATATCTTTCAGGTGGTATTGTCCCAGCGCCTCTCGACAGAATACAAGGGTGACCCTTTTGGCCTTTACCGTTCCCTAAGGCTGATTAATCCCTCACCCTACATGGCATATTTTAACTTTCGGGACTGGCAAATCATTGGATCTAGCCCGGAGGTAATGGTAAAGGCAACAGCTTCCCCAGAGGAAAAAATCCAGGCAACGTTACGACCAATTGCTGGAACTCGACGTCGGGGTCAAACTCCTATTGAAGACGAAGCTCTAGCTCAGGAGTTACTCGAAGATCCAAAGGAAATTGCCGAACACATTATGTTGGTTGACCTGGGTCGCAATGACTTGGGTCGTGTGTGCAAGAGTGGTACAGTCAGAGTGGATCAACTGATGCTCATTGAGCGCTACTCCCACGTCATGCACATTGTTAGCAATGTAGTAGGGGAGCTGGATGCTACTAAAACAGCTTGGGATTTACTGAAAGCTTGTTTCCCTGCGGGGACAGTGAGTGGAGCCCCCAAAATTCGGGCAATGGAAATCATTCAGGAACTGGAACCAGAACGTCGCGGGCCTTACTCCGGTGTCTATGGCTGGTACGATTTTGAAGGTCAGCTCAATAGTGCGATCGCAATCCGGACTATGGTAGTTCGCCCATCTGGTTCTGGTAAACATACCGTTTCAGTGCAAGCTGGTGCGGGCTTGGTAGCAGATTCTGACCCAGAAAAAGAATATCAAGAAACTCTCAATAAAGCTAGAGGGTTACTAGAGGCTATCCGCTGTTTAACCTTTGAGGAGTAAGCTATCAGCTAGGTGCGCCCCTGCAGGGAAGGGGAGGATAATAGCGTACTGCTAACATCACCCCTAACCAGTGACATACTCCTACACTGACTCTGCTCTTACAGAGCCGCTTCGCGAACGAGTGAGCGTGTAGGCTTCTTGCCAACTCCACCCAACGGTTCGGATACTCGGCAAGCTTTATTAACGACACGGGATGCCCCTCCGCGCCGGAACAATACAATAAGTTCTATTTTTATTGAACGTAGGTGCCTGACAAACCAGCATTTTCGGCTTTGTTTATCAGTACATATATTATAGCAATTCCATGCATACCCTGTGCAAAATTCATCCCACACCTATGCTGCGCATTAGGTGTGGGATGAATTTTGCCGGACAGCTAACCGCTAACTATTCCTTGACAGGGTTAACGACAATCATGCTAGCTTCTTGCCGTCGGATAGCTACTTCTGTGGTGGAACCAACTCGAATGTGTAACGGTCCCCCAAACCAGGCTGAGCGCAACACTTGGACTTGTCTATTAGGAATAATGCCAATTGCTTCTAGTCGATTGGCGAGACCTTCGACCTGCAAACCTATCTGAACTTTCTCGATAATGGCAAGCTTTCCAGGTTTTAATTCCGCTAAAGTCATTGAATTAACTATTTATAGTTTGTTTGATAAAATTTCCTCTATTTGCAGGCTGAGGGATTTACCCCCTGAGGATCTGGGGATATATCAATCATTAAAAATTATCTTTAGCATATAAATATTATTTTGTCAATTACTTTGACTAAACTGGTGTTATAGTCCAATCCCCAAAGGTACAGCTGTTGGATAAATCAACCAATTAAGCAAAAAATAGTCCTGAGTGGGAGAGTTTTGAGTGGAAGAATAGAACAAGCACTAATTTGTCATATATTTTAGTTTACCAAAGAATTAAAAATTACACAAATAAGCACGCTTTAGACTTTGGAAATGACTATAATAAATAGTTTTTTTTAAAATACTGCTAGTTATAATATAACTTAAAATAGTTAATTTATTAGCAATGATGTGCTAGGGTAAATAGTATAATAAATGAATTTATAATAGACTATTTAAAACCCCATAGTTATTATCAATTTTAAAAAAAAGCTGACCATTATATATATTTTTTTTAGCTTAGTCAGGGAAACTATGAAAGAGTCTTAGTCTGACGTCTCCGATTATGGTAATATTGCTACATCACGATGAAAGCTACTCATTTTGCAACCATTACACACCTTAAAAATTACCAATATTGGCTAGTAGGTATAGCAGCTGGGTTAATAGCAATTCAATTGACTCTGGCTGACAGGAGTAACATTGCTGATTTACTAAGTACAAGTTTTTTATTTTGGGTGGCTGTGTCTTACATGGTATGGGAAAAACGCCATACCTTGGACCTAGAAAGTGATATTTTTTCTGGCGTTTTAGGGTCATTATTAATTGGGTTAGTACTGTTGCGATCTACATTTGTATCAGGCTATGACATTTTTATCCGCTTTTCTCCTTTGATTTCAGTATTGGGTTTGGGACTGCTGGCATCTGGAGTGAAGGGATTAAAGCAATATTGGCAGCACCTTACTATATTTTTATGTCTCGCTATACCATCTGGATTGCCAACATTACTGATTGATGTATCCACATTAACTGCTAAGTTTTCTGGATTGCTCCTTTGGTACTCAGGATTTGAAGTCTCTAGGCAAGGGGTTTATTTAATCCTGCCAACGGGAGGAATAGAAGTAAATCCCGGCTGTTCTGGCGTCAGTTCTATGCTTCAGTTGTTGGGAATATCGTTGTTATTCTTATTTATGTTCCCTACTAGCCGGGTTCAAAAATTTTTGGTACCACTGATAGCTATTTTAGTAGGATTTATTGTTAATTCTATTCGAGTTAGCCTGATGGCTATTTTAGTCGCTTATTATAGTTATGAATCCTTTGAATATTGGCATTTTGGAGATGGTTCAATGATATTTTCATTGGCTGCTGTCATTATTTTCGGTTTCTTCTGCAATTTTATACTTCAACAGAATGCACCAAAGACTGAAGATTAAGCCACTAACCTAAAGTCTAAGTATTAGGCCTTATTAGATATTAGCTATAAAAAAAGCAGATCAGGGCTAGGTAGTAATAAAGTTGTGCTTCATAGGCTTGTTAGAACCTTAGAGCAATTCAACCATTAGCCTAAACTCTAGAGCGTAGAACCTTAAACCTCATAAACACCCAGGGCTTCTAGTCCCAAGAATGTCCTAGACCTGCAAGCCTTTTACCTTTTGCCTTGATGTCATGCTCGATTGGAAATCACTACGTATTTGGCTGCTAGCTTTTGTTTTTGGGGCTACTTTATCAGTTATGGGCAAAGTAATTTGGTATCCAACTACAAGCGCTCGTCCCATCACCCCTTTTGAATTTCCAGCTACAGTTCCCTTACCAGAATGGCAGCCTCTGGAAAGTCAAGGTTTGACTGGTCAAACGGCTGTTGATAAAACACTACAAGCTGGCAAGCACTATCGATATATTCAGAATGATTTACCTCTAGATATAAAGATGCGCTATTTAGTTCAGAGCGGGGGTGATATTAATAAATTCCTTCAAAAGTACATAGGGATTGAACCTGCTAGTCAAGAATTAATAGTGTCACGCCAGCAGAAAAAAATAGGTTTTCATCGCTTATTTGTGTACCAAGAGCGGGCTTACCTCAGTTCTTGTATCAACCCCCGGGGTGGCAGTACGGTCACCAGTTATCAGTTCAAGAAAAATCGGGATATTTACGATGTACGCTCCCGTCGGCTGCTGCTATGGTTACTGGGTCAGGTAAAGCTACAAGACAACCGTTGTCTGTGGGCTCATCTTTCTATTCCTCTAGAGAATTCTTCCCCTGAAGCTGCCTATCAAGTGCTGGAAAATGTTTGGCCTGACTGGTACGAGTGGTGGTATTTACACTTTCCTAAACCTTGAGGTAAGGTTTACGACAATCGTGTCCTATTATGAAGGAATATTTAATATATGACTAAATTAGATGGCAATAAATTGACTGAATCCGTAGAGGATATACGGCAGTTTAACTTTTCTGTTCTAAGGTCTGCGACTCTGTTGCACTGGATAGGTTATGGCCTTTTAGTGCTAACTGTATTTGACGTAGTTGAAACGTTGATCCCACCAAACTTTATGAATCCTGCCTGGGAATTACAGACTATAGGGGCATTGGTGGAACGGGTGCCTGTACCTTTACTCGGCTTAGCCCTGGTGTTTTATGGAGAGCGCCATGGGCGCGAGAGATGGGAAGTCCTGGTTGTGAAGGTTTTATCCTGGTTAGCTTTGGTGCTGGGAGTGCTATATTTCTTGCTGATTCCTTTGGGAATTATTAACACAGTGCGGATTAATAAACAAGCCAGTACTCAAATTACTACTCAAGTTAACCGAGGGATGACCCAATTCCAACAAGTTAAAGAAGCTTTGGAAAAAGTAAATACAGAAGCGGAGATGGAAAAACTTTTGGCAAGCCTGAGTAGTGAAGGTCGCACTCCGGATATCAATAATTCTCAAGAATTGGAGAGGGTGAAAGAACAGCTCGCTTCATTCATTGCTCGTGGTGAGCAGAGGATACAAAACCAAGCTCAATCGAGTTTATCGTCTCGTCGTCTGGGTCTGTTTAAAAGTGCTGTCAAATGGAATTTAGGAGCTTTGGTGTCTGGAGCTTTGTTTATTACTATCTGGAAGTCTACCCCCTGGGCGAGACGAAAGGGGTAACAAGGAACATCGCTCTTTTCCTCAAATCTATGTCTTTGGTGGAGTGCCAACAAGAGAATAGGTGATTTAACTAAGTGTCAGTCACCTTACTCTCTTGCTTAGCTATCGGCTTTCGCCTCCGCTGCGCGATCAGAAACTCTTGTCTCCAGTCAGAGTTAAGAAGACCATACTCCACTAGCAATCTTTTGCAGTGGCGCTAGATGAGGTGTCTGGCATAGGAAATAGGCAAAAAATGCCCCGCCACAAGCACCAAGCAAGAAACCACTGGCAAATTCACTCCAGCCTTCTTTAGTTCCTAAGTCTTCTGGTGGATTGGGTGTGGTCAATGTTGCCTTAGGTTTGCCGGAGCCAGCCGCTCCATAAATAGATAAAGCAACTGTCAGAAGAGCCACTAAGCCAACTGTTGCCAGTAAACCAGCTGTGCTGGCATAGTCTGTCCCACGTAACGGACCTAGTAAGGCAAACGGTCCATACAGAAAGTAGCCATGAGCCATACCAACTTCTAGACCCCGGCGATTGGCTGATAAGCCTTTACGGTAGGCTGGCAAGTTGTTGATGAAAGCTTTTGTGAAAGCAGAGGAATTAATTGGGGTGGCTAGATTACCCACTTGGGGATCTCCACCATGGTCAATTACATCCATCGTCATTGTAAATTTATCTCCTATAAAATCGGATAAACCCCTTGAGTAATCATACTTTAGGGGGGAGAAAAGGAACTGAAATAATCAGCACGAGTAATCTTCGCTGAGAAGTGCATCCTCTCGTAACGAATTATACGAGATATTGTTCTTTTTTCTAACCTTCTTAGTCTATGGCAAAAATTTTAGCTTTAGTTGTTTACGGTAAAATCACCTTTGCCAAACCATTGTAATCACCTAAAACCAAAGGTTTTGATGACTAACCCCCTTTCAGCCTATGAGGTTTTTGTTACAAAAAGTAATTAATTTTTGTAAAGAGTTTTGGGAAAATTTTGTTAAAAATCTTAATAATTTCTGACTGGCATAAACTTTCCAGTAATCTGAGCCATTTAAGAAACTAGGTCGTTGCTATAAGGGCGGGTTGGCATAATCCCTGCCATGCTCCGAGGTGAAACGGGAAGTTAACCCAAATTGACGGGAGTTGTGTGCTTTTGTCTAGGTCAACCAGAGATGTTGATGTCAATAGAGGGATGGCAGACTGATTAGAATTGACTCCATCAAAGACTCAGCCAGGGCAGAAGCAACTATCAGGTTTTTGCCACAGGTTATATGGCAAATTCCGAGGTAGATCTTGGTATTTCATAGTCCTGAAGCATGATAGGATTAACTTGTCGAAAAAATCGATAGTAATCTACCCCTCTAATAAGCGGGGAGCTGCCTTGTTCCAGTTATCATCAATAGCAGTGCTGGCTCTTTAAATTTAGAGCAAAGCCTTGGCTGGGCAGTGTAAGACCGACACTTACTTCGGTAGGTAGAGTCTTGCTTGAGATCAAACCGGCAACCAATACCATACCTAATTGGCTTGGTTTGGTTAAATGTTCAAGTTGTTACTGTATTAATTGGCAAATAGGAAAATAAGATATGACAGGCGCATACGCAGCTTCTTTCTTACCAACGATGCTAGTCCCCTTCATAGGCTTAGTTATGCCTACTGTAGTTTTGGGACTTTTGTTTATCCACATTGAAAGCGACGCTGACTAAACAAGCTAGAAGTCCTGCACGATACCAGCCCCCTTTTTTCAAGGGAGTATGGGTAAGCGTGGGACTCAATCATGGGGGTTGACTCCCGAGAAAGGGTCATCAATCCCCACATCCCTATAGTTTTGCTATGCTTTTGGATTAGAGCACTCGTTAAGGCTTAGAGGCTTTACAGTCTTCTTAGCAGGTTTGGGCGATTGAGTTCGCCGATAACTCTTAAACTGACTAATCCCAGCACTGGCAGATTTAACCACATCACTATCTGGATCCCTTAATGCCCTTTCAAGTAAGGGTATAACTTTTTCAGATTTAATATTACTCAGGGCTTCAACAGCAGACTGTCGCACGGATGGTTGGGGATCTTTAATCAATTTGCCGATCAGCGGTATGGCCTGTTGAATTTCGGCTCTGAGTCCTTGAGCAGCAGCAATTTTACCCAAAGCTGATGCAATTGATCCACGAATAAGGCTTTCAGGATGATTGATGTAGTTACTTAACTGGGGAATATCGCTGGCTTGAGCATAATTTCCCAAAGCAGTTATGGTTTCATCCAAGTCTTGATCAATTTGGCTGGGCTGATCAGTAATACTTGGGGTTTCTGTCAGCATTGGTTGCTCTGGCTGACTCGGCTCAGGCAATATTTCGTCCTCCAAGTCTTGATCAATTTGGCTGGGCTGATCAGTAATACTTGGGGTTTCTGTCACCATTGGTTGCTCTGGCTGACTCGAATCAGCCAATATTTCGTCCTTGACAACTTGTTGAGGCTCGTCTTGATTTGTTTCTGCCTCTTCTAATAATTCGACTAATTCATTACCAGTTTCCGCTGAACTTTCCTCGGTTTTCTCTAGGTTCTTAACCTGGTCTGGTATTGGGGATTTATGAGCTTGTTCTAATTGAGCAATTTTTTGATGGGCTAACTCTAAATCAGCCTGATATTTCGCTTCCAAAGATTGCAGCTCGTTGCGAAAATTAGATTCAAGTTCTTCCTTTAACTCATGGGTAGCTTGTGTCAATTGTTCTTGATATCTTGCTTCCGAGGATTGGACACTTTCCAGAAGACTAGCATCAAGTTGTTGCTTCAGCTCATTAGTGGTTTGGGTTAACTGAGCCTGATAGTTTTCCTGTAAAGATTGGACAGGAGCAGCAGCGCTAGACTCTGCCTGATCTTTGACTTCGGCAATTTTCTGATTTAACTGCTCTCGATAACTTTCTTGCAGAGCTTGAGAACTTTGTTGTATCCTAGCCTCATACTTATTTTGAAAAACTTCTAATTTTCTGTCGGTTTGTTCGGAGAGAAAATCCAGTTTATTTTGCAGTATAAAAAATACGATTGCCCCAACAACGGCTGCTGCAAGTATAGCTACAATAATTGGTATCATGAGGGCTCCTCTTGGGGTTGATATTTAGTTGATTTTATCTGAAAGTGTGCCTGAAAACAGGGTTGTTGGGCAATAGCTTAAGGCGTCTGAAATCTTAAAAATTTGTAGAAATGGCCTGAACAGGGCAAGTGGGGATACACTGCTCACAGACAATGCAACGCGATCGCTTAAATTTCAATCGGAATGTCTCTGGCTCAAGACTAAGGGCTTGAGTGGGACAAACCCCAGTACATAAGCCACAATCGACACAACTATTCTCATCAATCAAAATCTCGCGACTTAGCAGGGAAACATCAATGTTTTGCGTCCGCATCCACTCAATCGCAGCATCTAACTCATCAATGTCGCCAGATAACTCTAGCACAAGTTTGCCGATTTGATTGGGAGCGACTTGGGCCCGGATGATATTAGCAGCCACATTGAAATCCTTTGCCAGTCGGTAAGCCACCGGCATCTGAATCGCCCGTCGGGGAAAGGTCAGGGTTACCCGTTTTTTCATGGTGATTTGTCAAACTTTATCAGTAGGGGAGTAAAAATAAACGTAACATTCCCACTCGTTGATAGTTAACAGTCAATAGTCAGCGGTCAACCGTCAACAAAAAACGTTTTAATCTAATCTACTTCGTGCGTTACTCAGGACTTACGCCCATTACCCTGCTATTGCTGGATTTATAACGAGAAACCGAGTTTTAACGCTGTTGGTGCCTAGGTCTTATTGTTGTAAAATGTAAACAATTATAAAGTTGTAGCAAGAAAGTTGTAGCAAGATGGCTATTAATTCACCAGAATCAACTACACCATCATCCTCCCCTTCAGTACCCACTAGTGGCAGGCGGATTAGAAACTTTTTAATTGCCCTAGTAGCGATCGCACTCGGTATTGCCCTATTCTTGGGATTAAAAACTGAGACTAGTCTCGGTTCTTTGGAAGCCCAAGCTGAAGCATCTACCCCTCTAGAGATTGCTCTGAGCAATGGCAAGCCAACCTTGATGGAGTTTTATGCCAACTGGTGTACCAGCTGTCAAGCCATGGCAAAGGATTTGGGTCAACTGAAACAGCAGTATAAAACCAAAGTCAATTTTGTCATGCTGAATGTGGATAACAGCAAGTGGTTACCAGAATTGGTCAAGTATAGAGTAGATGGTATTCCTCATTTTGTATATTTTGATGAAGCCAGCACAGTGATCGCCCAAACTATTGGAGAACAACCCCGTCAAGTACTCGAAGCTAACTTAGATGCCATAGTAACCCATGTGCCTTTACCTTATAGCCAAGCTAGTGGTACGGTTTCGGATATTGACGATTCCCTGTCAGTTACAATCACTACTCAAGATGATCCTCGTAGCCATGGCAGTCAGGTAAAAGGCACAAGGTAAAAGGCACAAGGTATAAGGAAGCTTGCATAAAATTTATTAAGATTTTTGTAGCTTTATTTTCCCCTTTGCCCTTTGGCTTTCGCCCTTGAAGCTAATTTTCCGCTACAGTAAAGATTACCTGCTGACTAATAATCTGCCCCAGAATAATCTGCCCCAGTTGCTAGAGGGTTGCTGATTGATTTGCGAAAATGTCTAGAAAATCCCTGTCAAGCTACCCACAGCCTTTACCCTCAGCCACCAAACCCCTTGACCTAGGTAAACGAAAGTCGATCAGACCGAGGGGAACTTTTAGACGACGCCTAAAATACATATATTGGCGCTTGGTTCGTATGCAAGGAAAACCAGAAGCGATCGCACGAGGTTTAGCATGTGGTGTGTTTGCTGGGTTCTTTCCGCTGTTTGGTCTCCAGTTAATTATAGGGATTTTGCTGGCGGTACTCTTGCGAGGGAACAAAATAGCTGCTACTGCTGGAACTTGGATTAGTAATCCCTTGACTTATGTACCGATTTTTGCATTCAACTTTCACGTGGGTGAATGGCTACTGAATCAGGATGAATTGGCTAATGTGAGTTTCCAATCTTGGCAGGAATTTAGAGAATTGGGGTCAGACATTGTCCTAACCTTATTTGTTGGTTGTTTGGCCGTTGGATTGGTCTGTGCTGTGGTTAGTTATTGGTTGAGTGTAAAGCTGATCTATCGATTGCGGACTTCTCGTGCCTTGAAGTGTCAGAAAAAGCGATCTTCCTTTGGAACGGCTTCCCGAACGCACCGCATTGAGCACTATAATGCTAACTCCTAAGTCTTGAGCAATACTTCACCTTTCATACTTCACACTTCATCCTTGATAACAGCCATGGCAATCAAATCCTCAATTTTTTTAATAGTAGTATCCCCTGCTAAGTAACCAATACCTCGATGAAGGTGCAGGCAAAACTGATTCCCTAGGGTTTCTGGCTCCAAACTTAAGCCATCGTTATGGCAGCGTTGTTTGAGAGCAATCAGGAGCAGATCAGCCATATCTCCTGCCATCACACTCCAAGTGAGTTCAAGGTTACTATCGGCAGGTATGGGAACCGGGGAGGGCATTGTCGGTTCAGCGAGGGAACGGCAGATTGCCCAGCGGCAAAGAACATTCCACTGAGGGATTTTGGTTTGACGTTTGAGTTTAATGAGTTGGTCTTTGGCAGTTTGGGAAAGTGTGATCTGGTTGATTGGGGGTTGCATGAATAAATTAATGCTTAATTGCTTCAAATGGACTGATACCACCTTTTTGGTAAAAGGTTAAAAGTTAAAGGTAGAAGGGAATCGCCTTACCTTAATTGATAGTATTGTCTGACGTTGATCTTTATTTAATCTTTACATTAATCTTCACCTAGTTAATTAGAATTTAATCAAGCTCTATGGGTTTTCACCTAAAATTTTTTTCAGTAGCAGAAAAAGTTTGCTGTTTACTACTACTGGACTAAAAAAGTGATCAATGTCTAATGCTGGCGCTGTCATTATTGTCATGGGAATTAGTAATGGTAATTATTAGCGGCTAAAGGCTTTGCGCTTCTACAACGCCAGCTTGGGCGATGACTTTTAACATTCTCGAAACTGTTTCGCGTGATTTTGATAATGAGAACAATTTTGGGCACACCGGGCGACGACATGATTTCAGCTAGCGGTGGAAAAACTACTATTTTCCCTAGCACTGGCAAGGATGATCTTACCGTTTTCCAAGGGGGGAATAATACCATCTTCGCCAATGAAGGCAATCAGGGTGATCGGGTTAGCGTAGGTATGGGCAGCAATAATACTGTCTACACAGGCGTTGGCGATGATGTGATTACAGTCTTTGAAAGTAATGAGAATTTAATCTTTGCAGGGGAGGGGGATAACCAGATCAGCCTGGTTAAAAGTGACAACAATCAGATTTTTGTTGGTGCTGGGGATGACACAATTTCTACGGAAAGGGGGGATAATGAAATCTTTGCTGGTGATGGGGATGACTTGATCACTACTCTTTTTGGTGACAATATCATCTACATGGGCGCTGGCGATGACAGAATTACCACTAAATTTGGTGATAATGTTATCTTCGCAGGAGCTGGAGATAACCTGATCGATGCTCAATCCGGTAACAATAAAATCTACGCTGGCACTGGTAATGACCAAATTACGACTGGCTTGGGTGATGATTTAATTTTTGCCGGAGTTGGCAATAATTTTATTAGTGCTGGCATTGGGAATGATACTGTTTTCCTTGGCAGTGGTATTGACGAGTTTTTGCTGTTAGAGGGTGAGGGAGCAGTTACTATTCATGGCTTCCAATCAGGTCAAGATGTCTTCCAAAATAATGAACTCAGTTTTACTGTTTCTGGAAATAGTACCTTAGTATTTGCCGAAAGTGGGGATATTTTGGCAACTTTAATTGATGTACAACTATAGCAATCTTAAGGTCAGGATTTAGCTATAAGTACTCAGCAGTCAGTAGAACTTTTTAGGACAACTTGGCGTCTTTGATAGCAAATAGCGATAAAATTAACAACCATGTACATTCGTAAAACTGTCTTCGCCATTGCCCTATTGATTAGCCCGTTATTGATTACTGCTGGCTGCTATAATGATACAAAAGAGTTAGTAGAAGAACCACAGTTACTGTCAAAACCCCTAACCATCCGGGTAATACTAGATAAAGAGCAACCAATTACTGCTGGGGAAACTGTCCAATTCGCTTTTAAAGCTGTTAGCGAGCCTGTCAAGATCTTAGACCCGATTCCCTTGAAAATGACTCTCTATCTACCAGATGGTAGCCAACAACAACTCATGGTCGATTTGCAAAGTCCAGTTGTCTATTACCCTTGTGATCCTATACCAGGGGATTTGGATTCTTGTAAGGATCCCAGTAGTCTGAGGGAGGCGGTGGGTTGGTCTCCTACTGCGCATCCTAGTGAGCGCCAGCTATATCAAGGAGGTCCTACAATTACCTTGGAGCAAGAAGGAGAATACACGATTAAGTTAAACCCTGTCTCAGAAGCACTCCAAGACAAATTGCATGGGCAATCAACAACATTTATGGTCATGCCGTGACCTGTTGTGAGTAAAAGTAACCCGATTCCACTGTTGTTCGATGTTTTACTGGGTCATAATTTAGCAAATACTGTTGTGCGATCGCATCAGCTTCTCGTAATTGTTGAGCTTCGACCTTACCAATTTCTGTATCTGTAGACAGCAGAATCACCTGATGGGAGGCAGCAGGGAAGTAGCGTTCCACTAGGTTGCTGCGATGGGACGAGTCCAATCGTCCGAGGGGGGTATCAATCGCTACCGGTAGATTACGTCCAGAAACACGGGCGAGTCCCCACAATAATGCGATCGCTAATAATTGCTTTTCCCCAGCCGATAGACGATGTTTCGGTACAAGTTTTCCTTGTAGGTCGTACAGGGATAGGCTGAAGCTGTTGGTGTCGATGGCAACTCGATGGACTAGGTCAGATTTATGGAGGAGATAGAGAAAGCATTCAGTTACCTCATGTTCTAATTTATTCAGTTTTCTCAGAGTTAACTGTTCCCGGAAAACCTTAAGGCTCTGTTGGACTAATGCAGATGCTGCAAGCATATGCTGATCATTTTTGCGGTCGATGGTTTCTTCACCATACCTGGCTAAGTCTTTTTTGGTTTGTGCGATCGCATATCCTAATTTATCACAGCGGCGTTTAGCGATTTCGTAAGCTGCTTGAGCTTGAGCCAATTCCGTTTGTGCCTGTTTTAGTGCATCTTCGAGTTCTTGATAGGATTCCGGAGGAGCAGCTGTTGCTAGTTGTCGTTTAGTGGCATTAATATCTGCTTCCAGATTTTCGCGGTTAACTAATTGCTCTTCAGCTAATTGCTTTTGAGTTGGTTGGTAGTAAGTCAGGAGATTAGTTAGGGAATGAAACATTTCTTCCTCAGCTCCTAACCAAGGGTCTTTAACCTCCCCAGCCTCTTGCTCTATTTGTTGATTTTCTTTTCCCAAGAACGCTTTAATTTTATCAAATTTTTTAGCAGGTAACTTGAGGGCAGTCAATAAATCTACCAGACGTTTATCACGCTCTTGTAAAATATCTCTAGCTAGTTTAGCCTGTGATGCCCGCGATTCTTTTTCTGCTTGAGCTTGGGCTTGGGTGAGTAGGGGTTCAATTAACGATAGAGGCAAAATACCAGCTGCTAATTCCCTCATCTGTTCACGAATTTGTTCAACTTTAGTATTGTAGTAATTTAGCTGACTCTCTAGTTGGTTCCGTTGGGCTGCTATTTTACCACCATCACAGACAAATTTATCAAAAGCTTGTTGCTGTTTTTCCCTGGTTTGTTCTAGCTGTTCTTGAATACTACATAACTCTTGTTTAGCTAGCTCATAGTCTGATTGTTGAGAGGAAAGCTTTTTTTCGATATCTTCCAAATTAGCAAGTTGCTGTTGATTCGCCATAGATTTGCGTTTGCGCGTCACTAAAATATCAAGGTCAATGGCTAAGCGGTCAGCAAGTTCTAGACCAAGTAATGATCGAATCGCTTCCACAACAACCGGGGGTGGTGCTTCTACTTCTGCTAGTTCTTTAACCTGTTCCCCATCAAAAAGAAATAGGTTTGATATTCCTAAGGGCAACAGATTTTCAATGTACTCGTCCCAGGTATTGGTTAGGGCAGAATCCAGCCAGTCTCCCTCTAAAATTCCTAAGTTATCCTTACCATCTTTCGGTTTTTTTGTCCAAGTGCGTACAATCCGATACTCCATCGGCTGGTCGTTCTCAATATGTTCAAAAACTAATTCCACTCGGGTGTTGTCAATAGGTAAGGCATTGCGATTGACTGACTGAGTTAGAAAGTCGCTATAACTCAAATTGCCACGGGTGGAACATTGAGCGCGGTGTCCATATAAAGCCAGACGAATCGCATCCATCATAGTGGTTTTACCGCCACCATTCATACCACCGACTAGAATAATAGGTCGAGAGTTATCATCCCTTTTTGGACAGAGATTGATCACCTGACGCCCGAGATAGGGGCCAAAGTTTTCTAGGACAAGTTCAAGGAAAATCACAGGATTTATCAAGTATGAATTTTATAGGGAACAGGGAACAGGGAACAGGGAATCGGGAATCGGGAATCGGGAATCGGGAATCGGGAATCGGGAACAGGGAAAAGAGAAAAAAGTATGTGTACCTCATAACTATGATAAACGCTATAGTTGGTGTTAATCGTTTACCGTTAAATCTCAACGATTAACTGTAAATAATTAACGCTAAAATGATGAACCGGGCAGCTTTATAAATTCCTCCTCTTCTGGAGTATTAACCCGACCAAGGATTTTATTGCGATGGGGAAAGCGACCAAAACGTTCAATCACTTCTAGATGACGATAGGCATAATTAATGGTACTGGCACTATCGGGATCATCTTTAAGAGTCGAGAATAATTCAACACAGTAGCGCTGATGTTCGAGATTTTCGCTATGCTCAAACGGTAAGTAGATAAACCAGCGCTGGACTGGTAATAGTTCTTTGTCAAAACCTCGATCAACAGCATACTGGGCAGTAGACAAGGCTTTGGAATCAGTGGCAAAAGCTTGGGGTTGACCCCGAAACATATTGCGAGGAAACTGATCGAATAGGATAATTAGCGCTAGGCAGCTATAGGGTGATGTTTGCCAGTTATCTAACTCCCCAGACGCCGCCTGTTGATAGATGTCGAGGAAACGCGAACGCATTTCTTGGTCAAAATCTGGGTTCTTAGTAAACCAGACTTTGCGGGATTTGCCATATTCGGGTTCGTCCGGCTTACCAAACCAGAAATTTAATATCTCATTAAATCTATCCAAAGCCTGTATCATAAGTTACTCCAGTTTTAAGGATTACGAATTTTGGACTGGAAATTTTAAATTTGCCCAAGCCAGCTGCTTGACAGTGTCAACATCCCCTTCATCAGCAGCTGTTTTTAAATCTCGTTTCAAGTGAGCATTAGCGATCGCATCTTCTTTAGACCGAGAACTAGTATCAAAGCACCGCTCCAAAGCCTCATAGATACCAATACGACGAGACCTAGTCACATACTGGCGTTCTGTGTCTAGCAGTTTTGCCATTAGTTCGAGATGCATAGCATCATTGTCACAGATTTCTTCTAAGACCTGCCACTCATCAACACCAAGCAGATGGTTTTCAGCGCCAGGACGGATGTCTTTGAAAGGTTCACCAGTAACTTCCTCATAGATGCGGGGCAAACTGTCGTCAAATTCGTGTTTTTCTTCTAGCCAGATGCGACGAATCTCACTAAGTTCCTCTTGACTAATCAACGTGATATCCCCCATATTTTCTGGACAATTCTGACAAATTTCAGTTTCAACAGTAAGCAATCGCCTCAGCCAATACTCCCGTGCTTCTTTGGTATAAGGACCAGGAATTGGCTCAACAGAGATTTGTCCATCTAAATTCCGTTCATACAGTTGGACATTACCATTGCTACGTCTAAAATCTCGTCGCTCACGGTTTTCTCCAGGCTCCAACTCCTTGCGCAAATCCAGTAAAGGTTCCAGCCATTCCTTTTCTTCGTCATTATCAATCATCGCTGTCAGGGATTTATCCTGACTCACCAATGTACAAACCCAGCAACCAAAACGAGAGCTACCACAACTAGGAGTAGACGTATCTACAACTAATGGACATTCATTATCAGCACTAGCCCCTCGATACATAGCAAATAGATCTTTATTGCTGTATTCCCAAGGGTTTTCCCATTGCATGAGATAGAGCCAAACCTCATCATTTTGCCAATCTTCAATGGGGCTATAAACCAAGGAGTTTGGTAAATTCATATTAGGAGTTAGACGATCACGTACTCGCTTCGCTTCCATTTTTTTCATCCGTCTTGCCCGTTGTTGGCTTTCCGCTTTGCGAGTCCCTAAAACAACAATAGCTTCTCCACTCGATCGGATAACATTCCGAATAAAACGGTTAGAGGGTTTAATTTTTAAACGTTCCGTACACCAGCGAAATTTACCCCGTGGGGCTGGGTAACCTTTGCCAATTAAACTTACCCAGTAGGTTTCTTTAACCTCCGGTTGTAAGAGATGGGGTTCAAAGGGCAATCCTTTAGCTTCAGCCGCCAACTTAATCTGTTTTAGAGAATTGCGAACCCAAGCTGAAACAATCGGATTCTCTACTAAGGTGTCTGTAGTTATCACATAGATAGTCTTAGTTCGCTGTTCTGGTGGCAGAGCTGCGATCGCATTCCATACCAGCTGTAGAGTTGCGGTGCTATCCTTGCCACCACTATACCCTATCACCCAGGGAATTGCGTCTAAGCAGTACAACTGTTGAATTTCAGTGGTCAGAGCAGTAATCTCTTCCACCAGCTTAGCCACAGTGCGATTTTTTGGCTTATTTTCTGAGAGTTTTACCTGATTCATCTGACGTCACGGCAGTAGGGAAACCCCCTCTAGGCAAGAGCGGGGTGCTGACTCTCTGCTAAGACAAGGCTTGGCAGATTGGTCCTTTTTTCGAGCTTATCCCAAGTTTTGAAAAAAATTTCTTGACAGTGGATCTAACGTTTTTCTTCCTAAATTGGTATGATTAATAGTTTTACTCTATCGAACCACGAGTATAGGGAAATAAGCTAATTTGATTGTTAAAAACTTGTGCTAGTGTTAAAACTATTGGTTCTTCGGAACCTGGTGTGTTGGATAAAACCCTGTAGCCGTCATCTGGTAATTGATTGCGAGATTTGAAGTCAGTTTTGAGCAGTTTTAGCCTAAAACACCACGCAGCATAGGTTTCAGAGATTTTTGACATACTAAGTTCGGAAGAACCAAAATATTTATCGATAGCTTCTACAACGCAGCATTATGGGTTTAAAACTATGGTGATCAAAACTGAAAATCATCCCAATGACCTCGCCAAGCAAATACTTGAACAAGAAAACCAAGATCGACAGGCGCTGGCGTTATTGCTCGATAGGCATCTGGCGAGAAACGACCAAATCTTGGTGCAGAAAACTCACATGGGCACTACAGAGGCATTTATTGGCTCAGTCACTCTGGAATGGTTAGCGATTCGCGTCCGCTACGCCTCCCAACTGCCGCTATTTCAGCAAAAGTTTGATCAACAAACAAACAATATCGTCAGGGATGCCGATACCATCGAAGCGCTTCAGCAGCGTCCCCTTGATTGGTCACGTCAAGCTGCTCTGGCTCAATATCTAGCAGCCCGCAAAACTCACAAGTTTCCCCCAGTCCTAGTAGTGCTTAGCTCTGGGTGGGTAGATAATGCCCAAGCAGCTCAGTGGGATAAGAATCAACGCGCTCGGCAGTCGGCAGCTGAGTTCACCAGTTTAGATAAAGATCGCACAGTCGGACTGCTTGATGTTTCAGACCATGTTTCAATTTTTGCCTTAGACGGTCAGCATCGACTGATGGGAATCCAGGCTCTGATGGAATTGATTAAAATTGGTACGCTCCAGAAATATAGCAAAGGCAAAAAGCCAATCGGCTCCTTGATTACAGTGGATGACTTGATTGAGGAGTATCACATCTCGCCAGGTTATCTCCAAAGTCTAGCCACAGAAAAAATTGGTATTGAGTTCATTCCTGCTGTCGTTCAGGGAGAAACCCGTGAAGAAGCACGGCGACGGATCCGATCGATCTTTGCTCACGTCAACCTGATGGCAGTAAGGTTGAGCAAAGGACAACTAGCGTTGCTCAATGAAGACGATGGCTTCTCAATCGTTGCTAGAAAAATTGCCATGACTCATCCTCTACTGAGGGAGATGGAAAATCGTAATCCTCGGGTTAATTGGGATAGCGCTACCGTTTCAGCTAAGTCAACCGTCTTGACTACCCTACAAGCTCTCAAACATATATCTGAGCTGTATTTGGGCTACCAATTCCCTCACTGGAAACCCTGTGAGAAAGGTCTAATTCCTATGCGTCCTGAAGATGAAGAGCTAGAGATAGGAACTAAGACATTGACAGAGCTTTTCGACTATCTCGCTAGTTTACCCAGCTATCAAAAGCTCGAACATGGAAAAGAAACACCTCAACTGCGTCGGTTTAACCATGAAAGGGGTGGAGGAGAAGGAAACATGCTATTCCGTCCAGTAGGACAAATCGCCCTCGTTCAAGCTTTGGGTATCCTAGTATGTAACAAGGATTTCTCCCTCAAAAGCATCTTCGAGAAACTTCAAAAATACGATGGTTCGGGTGGCTTTAGTCAGATCGATCACCCACAATCCCCTTGGTACGGGATTTTGTATGACCCAAATCGAAAGCGAGTGCTAGTTTCTGGACGAGAGTTAGCCTCCAAAGTGATGTTATATCTTTTGGGTGGTGTTACAGAGCGTATGGAACGTGCTCAACTGCGCATAGCTGTGGCTAATGCCAGGAGTGTTGGCAAAGATCAAGGGATCAGCTTTGAGGGTAAATTTGTGAAACTGAAGGAGGTAGGATTACCACCTCAATTGTAACAGAATTAGTGACAGCTCCTACACTTTCCTATCCCGTAAGTGTAGGCGCTAGCTGTCACAAAAATCGACTCAAATCAAACTCCTGTTGCTCATTTTCTGTAGATTCTTTCTTCTTATACCTATCATTATTTAAAATTAACAAAAGTCGCTCTGAATAGTCTACTGCTCCTCGCAACTCATTGCGCAAAATATCAAGCCCTCCATTGGCATACTCCTCAAAAATATAGATGCGTTTTTCCTCAGACTCTTTATCGATAGAGGAGAGAATTTTAGTATCTTTAATCTCAGCGATCGCAATTAATTTAATTACTACCTCATATCCCCTTGAGACAAAAATTTCCAATCCAATCGGACCAGGCTCTCGTTTAGAAATTACCTTCAGGGGCGATCGCTTATTACGCTTTACTCCTAAAGCAGCTGCAAACACCATCACATCAGCATAAGTCTGAAACGGTCCAGTTTTTCCATCGGAAGCGGTTAGGTCTTTCACCAAAGCCGCCTTATCTTTAGCAACCCTGATTCTGTTTCCAGCCATTCTATTGGTATCTACTTCTAATAAATCTTTAGCACAAGCCTAATCGCAAACAGCGTAAAGTGCGGTAATCTATGGATTATACCATAAATAAAAAAGTCAGCTATCAGCTATCAGCTATCAGCTATCAGTGGTTTGAATATAGCGTTTTTTTGTCTGGTGAGGTACATCTTGAAGCTGAAAAGCTTGTTAATTCAGGCTTATGGTTTGCCTCATTGGAGTAAAAACCGCTATAAAACAGGTCAGCATTCGAATAATGCCGAGTTATGTCACAGCCATTAAGCCTGTGGTACAAAGCTGTTCGCGTAGCGTGAGCCTTTAGCTCACGGCTGACCACTGACTACTGAATGCTTACGATTAACGTAATTTTGAGTTTATTGAGTTCAATGATGAAGACTTGTAAACAACCAGTATATGTGAGTGCGATCGCAATCCTACTAATACTGACTAACCTATCCTGTTCTTCCCCCGACCGACCGGACCCCCCAATGAAAACCAAGGATCGCGCAACGGTAGTTGTGAAAACGATTCAGGAGGCAAACACTGACATTTCCAATCAAGATCGAGAAACTAAATATTGCAAAATGGCTTGTTCTGAATTTGTCTTCTACCGTGGCACTAACCAATTATTTTGGAAAGATTTTGCTGGGGATAATCGCCTCAAGGATTTTGGAAATGCCAAAACCAAGATTTGGTTATCCGGAGATATGCATGCCGAGAACTTTGGGGCATATGAAAATAATCGAGGGGAAATCGTTTACGCACTTGATGACTTTGATGATGGGATTATTGCTGATTACCAATATGATGTCTGGCGCATGGCAGCTAGTTTAGCATTGGTCGGTCGTCAGAATGGTTTGTCTGCTGAGGAACAGAACAAGGGGATTGATGCCTTCAGTGAGTCCTATCTTGATACTATGGCTTCCTATCGCGGTAATGATCGTGAACTGGAGACTTACTTCACTAAAGACAATACTTATGGGAAGTTGGATGACTTCCTAGAAGGAGTGGAAGCTAGCGAAAGCCGCCAAAAAATGTTGAAAAAATGGACAGAACTGGACGGAAATCAGCGTCGCTTCGATTTATCCAAGGTTAAGTTAGGCAAAGCTACTGCTTCCGAGCGACAGGATATTCAGAATGCGATCGCAGATTATAAGAAAACCTTGACAAAAAAATTTAACTATGATAATGACTACTTCCGAGTCAAAGATATTGCGCAACGCTTACTGGCTGGCACTGGTTCCTTAGGAATACCCCGGTATTATGTCCTAATTGAGGGTGAGACTCCTTCCCAGAAGGATGACCGGATATTGGACATTAAACTCCAATCTTCCCCTACTGCCTATGATTACCTGAGTCAGGAGGAACGGGAAAAGTATGATAAAAATTTTAACAATGAGGGTCAACGTCACGCTTTAGCCTATCGAGCCTTAACCAAGTACACCGATAATCACCTGGGCTGGATGAAACTAGGGGATGGGTATTACTCAGTGCGAGAGCGATCGCCATTTAAGGAAACCTTTGATATCACTGAGCTAACCAAAGAGAAACGCTTTGTTAAGCTAGCTGAACAATGGGGTCAAGTGTTGGCAACAGCTCACGCACGAGCTGACAAAGATTTCGATGCCACCTTAGTGCCTTATTCCATAGACAAACAGGTGGATGAGTTGACTGACGGTCGCCACAAGGAGTTTCGACAATTGGTAAGGGAATTGGCTTTGACTTATGCTGATCAAGTTGAGAAGGACTATGGTTACTTTATCGAAAAGCTGAAACCCGATAGCTGCTCTAGCGGCAGTTGTGACTAATCCTTTTAGTTTAATTGGCTTTGGTAGAATGTAATCCGTTGATATGGCAGAGGGGAAAGGTTGAATAACAGGATAAGCGGCAAAGGGAGGGTAATTGGACAGTGGCGAGCTAGCCCCTATAATCTATAACCTCTAACCTCTAACTTAGAAACAAAACAGCTATATACCTTAGATTGAATCAGATGAACGGTAAGAAAGACGGTTTTTTAAGCGGGCTTCAAATTTTGGTGTTTTTTATCTTAGCCCTTGCCTTGCTGGGATACGACATCCAATTCAGCTTACTATTTGGTGGCATCGGCGCTTTAGCCGGTGGTTTGATAGTTGACTGGTGGCACCACCCAGACAAACCCAGGGACTTACAACCCCAGCAAGCAGAGTATCCCGAGGAAGGTACTTCTGACTTAACTGGCATCCGTTTAGCTGTACAGGAACGAAAAGTTAGAGAAAAGAGGCGCTCACAAGGGTTACTCAATCCTATTAGTAGATTTTTTAGACGTTAAGCAAGAGGAATTAGTTATTGCTATTGGTCAAAGGTAAATACCAAGATATTTGAGATAGATTAGTGGCAACTGCTACACCACTCTATGGAATAGATGTGGTTTGATCGTCACTAAAATCTAAAATGTTTTTATTTCTCTCAAAGCTATTGCCACTCTTTCTGTACCCCTTGGGCCTGGCTTGTGTGCTACTGGTAGTAGCTTTGGTAATGTCGTGGCGCAACCCTCGCTGGGTACCGATACCCGTGGCTTTGGCATTAATTGTGTTGTTGGTCTCAAGTAATACTTGGGTAACTAACAGCTTAATACGCTCTCTGGAGTGGCAATATCTTCCTACCTCAGAATTACCTGAGGCTGATGTGATCGTGATCTTGGGGGGAGCGACTAAACCGCCTTTTCCACCACGACCTACTCCAGAAGTGGATGAAGCAGGCGATCGCGTTCTCTATGGTGCTCAGCTATACCGTGAAGGGAAAGCTCCCTGGGTGATTCCTGCTGGTGGTCGGATTGTTTGGGGTTCCAGTAGTAATAACTCTAGCCAACGACTTTCTTCCCAAAGTGCTCAATCCTCACAACGGTTGGCCCCTGAATCAGAAGACATGGCACAGATATTAGAAGACTTGGGTGTTCCCAGAGCCGCTATCATACAAGAGTCTAGGTCTTTCAACACTCACCAAAATGCGGTCAATGTGCGGAAAATTTTGGATCAGCGGGATTTGCGCAAGGTATTATTGGTAACTTCGGCCATCCATATGCCTCGTTCTGTCCTAGTGTTCCGGCGTCAGGGTATTGATGTGATCCCAGCACCAACAGATTTTCTAGTGTCTCAATATGAACTGGATGAACCTAACAGTAGTAGTCAAGCTGCTTTGCTACATTCTCTGCCAAATGCTGATCAATTGTCTAGGATTACCCGTGCTATCAAGGAATACATTGGAATAGTAGCTTATCGCATTCGCGGTTGGGTGTAATAAGATTATTATTGTTGCTGAAATATTAGGCTCTTCCGTACTTGTTATGCTAAATAAACACTTTGGCGAAGGGAGCAGGGACTTCGGAGCAGCGATGCAGCGCGGTCTTGGGAAGGCAGCGCGGTCTTGGGGGTCCCCCCCATGAGCGACTGCCGTGGTTTCCCCCATGAGCGACTGCATCAAGACGGGAGCAGGGGAAAGAGGCAGTATTTAGAAAATTTTGTTAATTAAATAGCCTCACAACCCTTTTACAGTAAGCTTTANCCGCTATCATACAAGAGTCTAGGTCTTTCAACACTCACCAAAATGCGGTCAATGTGCGGAAAATTTTGGATCAGCGGGATTTGCGCAAGGTATTATTGGTAACTTCGGCCATCCATATGCCTCGTTCTGTCCTAGTGTTCCGGCGTCAGGGTATTGATGTGATCCCAGCACCAACAGATTTTCTAGTGTCTCAATATGAACTGGATGAACCTAACAGTAGTAGTCAAGCTGCTTTGCTACATTCTCTGCCAAATGCTGATCAATTGTCTAGGATTACCCGTGCTATCAAGGAATACATTGGAATAGTAGCTTATCGCATTCGCGGTTGGGTGTAATAAGATTATTATTGTTGCTGAAATATTAGGCTCTTCCGTACTTGTTATGCTAAATAAACACTTTGGCGAAGGGAGCAGGGACTTCGGAGCAGCGATGCAGCGCGGTCTTGGGAAGGCAGCGCGGTCTTGGGGGCCCCCCCCATGAGCGACTGCCGTGGTTTCCCCCATGAGCGACTGCATCAAGACGGGAGCAGGGGAAAGAGGCAGTATTTAGAAAATTTTGTTAATTAAATAGCCTCACAACCCTTTTACAGTAAGCTTTATGAGTTTTTTGACTTGAAATGAGCGCATAGCAGGTACTGAAGAACCAAAGATTATTCTTGATAATAGCTTTTATCATAGCTATGAGGTACACAGGATTTTTTCCCTCTTTCCTGTTCCCTGTTCCCTGTTCCCTGTTCCCTGTTCCCTGTTCCCTGTTACCTGTTCCCTGTTCCCTGTTCCCTGTTCCCTAAAACCCATGAATTTGCACCTCATGAGTTTGAAGAAAGCTATATTTTCCTAGTTACCATGCCAGAAGAATACCAACGGATTGTCCCAGCNGTTCCCTGTTCCCTGTTCCCTGTTCCCTGTTCCCTGTTCCCTGTTCCCTGTTCCCTGTTCCCTGTTCCCTGTTCCCTGTTCCCTGTTCCCTGTTCCCTGTTCCCTGTTCCCTGTTCCCTGTTCCCTGTTCCCTGTTCCCTGTTCCCTGTTCCCTGTTCCCTGTTCCCTGTTCCCTGTTCCCTGTTCCCTGTTCCCTGTTCCCTGTTCCCTGTTCCCTGTTCCCTGTTCCCTGTTCCCTGTTCCCTGTTCCCTGTTCCCTGGTCCCTGTTCCCTGTTCCCTGTTCCCTGTTCCCTGTTCCCTGTTCCCTGTTCCCTAAAACCCATGAATTTGCACCTCATGAGTTTGAAGAAAGCTATATTTTCCTAGTTACCATGCCAGAAGAATACCAACGGATTGTCCCAGCACCACCACCAGCAGCCGATATGTTTGCCACTTACCAGCTAGCTTATGAGTTTAGCCAGGAAGTAGAGCATCGACAAGAATTTGAAGACTATTGCCAGTGGTATTATTTGACAGCACAACGCCATCAAGAGGAATTAGAAAAAATGCGCAGCGATATCAACCTTTTTGGTTGGTTCAGTCGCCGCAACTCATAGGTCGATTAGAATATACGGATAGCTTATTATCTTCAAAAATGCTTTAAAAAATTAGAGCCAACACGGATAGTAATAGCTATCAATAGATACAGTAATCATGTAACTTTATCCTATCCGTGCCTACCTGTTGAAAAATCGCTCTGATGGCAATTATGATTGACTTTTATAGTATTAACTAATAAGATAGCCGCCTACGGGATAATTTCTAGTTCATCTTCACGGAAGTGAACTTTTTTAAATTTTTTGTCAAACTTGACTTGTATTGGTAAATTGGCGCTGACTGGCCTACCTTGCCACTCATAAATTATTCCGGTAACTTCCCCTTCGAGACCTTTAATATCAAAAGGTTTATTCCTGTGTTCGGGATGGGTATATACCACAACTGATTCTTTGACTCGGACGCGATCGCCAACTTTCATATGATAAGTAACTCTAACTATTATACAGACATCCCTTACCTAAGCTAGGGTTGGCTCAGGCAACCTTCTTATTGTCTCACAGAGTGGGTTGTTTACATTGAGCACAGTTGTGAGCATAAACAAAATTTAGGTTTAATGGCATTAGTTCCCTGGTCTGATGCCGATGATTCTTGGTTAAAATTCTAAGAATAGATTATAATGTAAATCTTTTTCACCCTTAGTTTCACCCTTAGTTATCTGGCAGCTCCTGGTCGGTAGGTGAAGACTCTGGTAGATTTGGATCCGGTGATGGGAAAAAGCGATCGCGCATTTTCTGGAAGCCCTCAGGAGCGAGTACCCATTGGGTAGCCAGTAAAATAGCACCAGCCCCAACAAGTATACCGACTACCCCCAGCAGCCCAAACAAGGCTCTAATCCAATCCCGGTATGAGCGGGTGGTTTCAGGTTTCTTGTCATTGGTTGTAGTTATTTCCGCTGGTAGTGATGGAGTCAGAGCAGTTTGCTGTTCCAGATTAACCACCTGTAGTTCTTTGGAGCTAGAGATGTCTCCCAAATTTAGCACTGTCGGATATTGGGGAGAGACAGCACAGTATGTTAGCACCACCGAAATGTCATCTTGACCATTATGTTTAAACCCTAGCTCAATTAAAGACTCAGCTGCCGATTCGACGGAAATTCGGTGGCTATTGACTTTTTGCGGTAAATCTCGACCAAATTTTTCAATCAAGTTGTTGTTGCTCAACCCATCGGAACACAGCAGCAGCAAACCATCTTCTTCCACAATAAACCGTTGCACAGTGGGACGAAGTAATTCAGCTTCCTTTGTCCCTAAGGCTTGAGTGAGTGCTTGTGCATCAGATCGCTGCAACGCTTGTCGATAAAGACTACGACCAAGCCTGACCTCCCGAGTAGCTACATCATCATCCACAGTTAGCTGCTGGCAATAGTCAGGAGTAAGCCAGTAAGCACGACTATCTCCTACACTAGCGATATAGATTTCGTGACCATTGGTTTTCCCTTCTGGTGTATTCACCATTTGGGGAAGTTGTAGCGCTAGGGTTAAGGTAGTAGCCATGCGACGCCGGGATTCTCGTTCTTGTTGATCGTTACGAGAAGAAATCATATTATTGGCAACCCGGATAATTGCTGATAGATTCTCGGTTACGAGTTCTGGTGTCATCAGCTCCGGATCTTCGTTCAACTCAGCCAGTAATGCCCGAACCTGTAATTTAATCGACTGTAGTGCTAACTGACTAGCAATTTCCCCCCCTTCGTGACCACCAATACCATCACAAATAATCGACAGGTGGGGAATCAAGGGGTCTTGGGATTGCTCTGGGTCTTTAATCAAGTCAGCCTTAGTAGGATAGCAACTGTCTTCATTGTGGCTGTGACTTGAACCAGTTGCGGTGATACCAGCAATTTGTAAGCGTAACGGCTGGTGAGCAGCTTGCTCAAGTAATAGGTGGTTAAGTTGGGATGCGATCGCACTTAAGGAGGGGTGTTCAGTTTGCAGGTGTTGGGCAATAGCTTGTAGCGGATCCGCCACAGACACTGAGGCTTTGCGACACCAAGCTTCCCAGCACTCTCCTAGCTGTTTAATACTAGCATCGACAGAGGGTTCACTCACAGAATTCGGTTCGCCAGGGGAGTCTGGGGAAACCAATGTATCAAATCCTGTATCAAATCCCCTATCCTCTAGACCATTAGACGGTACAACTGGTGATATACTCCTATCAGCCATGGTATCTTGATATAATTCCCGTAGTCGCAGCCGCCACCCTTGAACTCGCAAATTAGTTGGCACTAAAAGGCTAGAAGCCACACCCAATTCTGATAAGGGTATCCATAATTCCCAAATTTGCCAAAGCCAATAGACTTGACGCACTGCGGTCGCAGATGTCCACATCGACTCCATTGAGGGATATAAGTTGCCATTGGCATCAATCGGGGCATTTTCAAGCAAAATGACTACATCTTGACCAGGTGTAGACAGAAAATTCCGTTGCTGTGGCAACTGGCATATCCCATAAACCTCTGGCACATGGAGGCAGTGGGGATACAAGCGTAGGTAAGGAAGAATATGGCCGTTGAGTTGTTCAGGAAAATCCGGTGGCAGTTCTGGCTGCATATCCTGCCAAATTTGCGGGGCAACTACCTGGTAGCGGTCTGCCACTTGTTCTCCAACTGGTAGCTCTACGGCAGCAGAACCCACTGCCCAAAGATAACGATCCACGGCTAATACCTATGAAGTTAATTTACGGCTATACGGTCAAATTCTAAACGGCTGAGATAAATTAGCTAAGGTCCGCGCTTATGCCCCACGTCCCCACTTGCATGTCGGCGTGGGATGAATGGCAGACAAGAACTTTGATACTTTGTGATCATCTATAATGAACATAGTAGGGTAATCAAATTAAGAGCTAACCGCCACCTACTACCTAAAAATAGAACTTTTTTGTTTGTATTGTTCCGGCTAGGAGACGAAATCTTAGGATAGGGTCGCCTTTATGGTCAGCAGGCTATGCAGATGCATGGTTACAACTTTTTGATTAAGGCGACCCTATCCTTACGGTAACTTCATGCGTAGGGGCATCTCGTGTCGTCAATAAAGCTTGCCGAACGCGCCCCGCGTGGCCTACGGCCTTGTATCCGTTCCCGTTGGGTGGAGTTGGCAAGAAGCCTACACTGACTCTGCGAGTTAAGTGTAGGAGTATGTCACAAGAGGGGTTGTTTGAGCTTTTAAACATTTTCTCTCAAATTTGTCTAGTAGATTCAAGAAAATTAACATAACTCAGCAACGAGCGATCTTTGTCTGACCTCAGACAAAATAAATTAGAGTTACCCGCAACTACTTACCCGATACCCTGTATATTATGAGCCGATGGTAAGTTCCTCGATGCTTTGGCTAATTGCCGGGTCAATGCTGTGCTTAGTCGAGCTGTTTGTGCCAACAGCATTTGTTGCTTTCATAATGGGCATCAGTGCTTTGGTGGTAGCATTTTTGATCTCGATTTTGCCCATATCTTATACCCTACAAGTGGGGTTATGGTTGCTGCTTTCCACTGCTTCAGTCTTTTTATCCCGTCGCCTGATGCCCCCTGCTAGAGTGGGCAAAAATTTGGATGCGATGGAAGCTCAAACCTTGACAGAAATTCTGCCGGGGGGAACTGGACGGGTACTCTATGAAGGCAACTCATGGCGTGCCCGTTGTGAAGACTATGCAGATGCGATCGCATCCAACCAAAAAGTCTACGTAGTGCGCAGGGAAGGCACTACCCTGATTGTTGTGCCTCATCACCTATTGCATGACTGAAGCTGATCGACCAAGGGTGCTCTGCCAGCTTCAGGGGATAGTGATGGGTTAATAGGGTGATGGAGTAATAGAGTCAACGTTAGATCTATTAGTCCCCCTAGTTACTAGTTGTTGGGAGTCTCCCTGCTCACCGGGTCCAGTATTTTTTGACAAAAGATACGTGGAACAGTCAGGTTGGACAGAGGGTCATAAAGTCAGCTTCAAGCACTTGAGAATCAGACTAAATCAGTCTAAATTAAGTTTTCTGCCCTTCCCCACCCATCCGCTCCCCCTCTAACAACAAATTTGTAAAACACTACCCGAAAGGGAGGAAAGAGCGTGTCACAGTGGTTTTTACTTGTCTTTTTAGCTTTGGGCGGTTCAGGTCTTCTCGGTTCCGTCAAGATTATTAATCAAGGAAACCAAGCCTTAGTGGAACGATTGGGAAAATATAGTGGCAAAAAACTCGAACCTGGGCTCAACTTTGTCATTCCCGTGATTGAGCGAGTGGTTTACCAGCAAACCATTCGGGAAAAAGTCCTTGATGTGCCACCTCAGCCTTGTATCACCTCCGACAATGTTTCCATTACCGTTGACGCTGTAGTTTACTGGCGGATCATGGATATGGAGAAAGCCTACTATAAGGTTGAAGACCTGCGCTCCGCCATGCAGAACTTGGTGCTGACCCAGATTCGAGCTGAAATGGGTAAACTGGAACTGGATCAAACCTTTACCGCTCGCTCTCAAATCAATGAAACCCTACTGCGGGAATTAGACATTTCCACTGATCCTTGGGGGGTTAAAGTCACGCGGGTTGAACTGCGGGATATTGTGCCGTCTCAGGCAGTGCAGGACTCAATGGAGTTACAGATGTCGGCAGAACGCCGTAAGCGGGCGGCAATTCTGACCTCTGAAGGGGAACGAGAATCTGCGGTTAACACTGCCAGAGGTAAAGCTGAGGCACTAGAGTTAGATGCTGGGGCCCGTAAAAAAGCTGCGATTATGGATGCTGAAGCCCAACAACAGGCAATCGTTCTCAAAGCGCAGGCAGAACGACAGCAGCAGGTTCTCAAGGCACAAGCCACTGCTGAGGCTCTGAAAATTGTGGCTAAGACTCTTAATAATGACCCCAATGCTCGTGATGCTCTCCAGTTTTTACTGGCTCAGAATTATATCGATATGGGTATGCAAGTTGGCACTAGCGAGAGTAGTAAAGTTATGTTTATGGATCCTCGCAGCATTCCGGCAACCATTGAAGGGATGCGTTCGATTGTCGGTGATGGCGACAAGGTTAACCCCAATTCCCTAGGCATGAATGTGAATCAAAGGGGTAGTTGAGAGTAAATCACCCATACCTAGACGGGTATCCCCGTTTAGGTAGGTTTTATGTCTAGGCTTAAAAAATCTTTTAGCCCGAGGAGCGCCATCCCCGATGGCAGAGTTGCAAGCTCCTCGATTTTTTCTATGGTAAAATTAGTGTAATTGACAGTAATGGAAAATTAAGGATTATTCTTGCTTACCATTACCCCGCCAGACCTAAACAATGTAACTCTTGATTGGTTTTGCCACCACCACACTAATCGATAGTATGACGGTTGAATGGTGAAAGTAAAAACAGAGTAAATCCACAGGTGTTAATATAGCCAAGGGATATAGGAGCCTGTTGACAGCGATTCTAGCCAACGCAGTTTTAACTGGTTGGCGCTGGTATAACCACAGGACACCTAAATCCCTTGAGAAAGTTCCTTGGAACAGAACATCTCACGAGATTCTTGCTTAACACAACCATTCATCACAGCTAGCTGTAGCTTCATGAAGGCATTTAAGTCTTCCAGTGGATATTTTCTGGTTAGAAGCTTCCGTAGCTTGTCTTCTTCTGTCACACTCAAATAGCCAGTTTTGAGTGCTTTTTGTACAACTTCCCTGATATTAGCCATAACACAAGCACCTATTAAAATAAGAATGTACCTTCGAGGCTGAAAGTCTAGCAAAAGCCAATTTGGACTATGCCTCTAAAGTACTTATCACCCTTTTTTAAGCTTTTGATTATTTTGATGACACTGAATCCCTGTTCAATGTTCCATTGAAAATTGTACATTGTACTGGGATCGTGTCTTTGGCTAGCTAAGCCGCTAAGGAAGAATCACCAAGCTTCTGTTAGCATTGCTGTTGTAGGTGATTACGGTATTATCTCATTCTGACTCTTGATATTCTGTAGCATTGGTTACAGAACACTGTTCACATAATCCGAAAAATTCCAAGGTATGGTAAAAAATCGTGAATTGATAAGAATCTTGCAACTTCTTCTGTAATTGAGGTATGGGACATTCTTCAATGGGAATAGACATGTCACAATTGAGACAAGTGAGGTGATGTTGATCATTTTGTACACCACTGTAGAGGGATTCTCCACTACCAAGAGTCCGGACTTGCACCATTCCTTCTAGTTTTAAAGCATCCAAAGCGCGGTAAACTGTAGCTAAACCCATAGATTGCTTACGTTTGCGCAGCTCTACATAAAGATCTTGGGCCGACATAGCCCGATTCAAGGTTGTGAGCAGTTTCAGAATTCGCTCTTGAGAGCGGGTGCGTTGGCCTTTCATTAATCTTTTTTTAATATCCTAGAATTTTTTTGATGTTAATGGTGCTTGTTGGTTCAAACTGTAAAGAAGGATGAATGATAAACGGATCATGAGCAACAATGAGCGCGGCTGTGCCCAAATCCCAGGATTAGGCTATCGCTAGTTACGCGCTGTGGCAGCTAAAAAAAATACTAGTTCAAAAAATACTAGTTGCTGATAGACTTTTTTAATCCTTGATCCTTCATCCTTGATCTTATATCCATTATCATTATATAGTGAAAGGGGAGAGTTGTGATTAACAAATATCAGGCTTCTATTTATGTTACACTTAGAAATTCCGTATTGGATCCAGCCGGTGTAGCTGTTGAGTCAGGACTGAAGCAGCTAGGCTATGAGAGTATAGAACAGGTGCGTATTGGTAAATATATCGAACTTAGCCTGAGTGCTGCTAATGAAGATATGGCGCGAGAACAATTGAATCAGATCTGTGACCAGCTCTTAGCCAACCCAGTTATTGAAAATTATCGCTTTGAATTGGTTGAGATTTCAGCAAAACTAGGAGTGGAAGCATGAAATTTGGGGTGGTGGTCTTTCCTGGGTCAAACTGTGATCGCGATTTGGCCTATGTTACAACTAGCTTACTCCAATGTCCAACCAGGATGGTTTGGCATCAGGAAACCGATATTTCTGACTTAGATGTGGTGGTACTCCCAGGGGGCTTTAGCTATGGAGATTACCTGCGCTGTGGCGCGATTGCCCAATTTTCTCCAGTCATGCCAATGGTGGTAGACCATGCTAAACAGGGTAAATTTGTCCTGGGCATTTGTAATGGTTTCCAGATGCTGACCGAAATGGGGCTTTTACCAGGGGCATTAGTCAGAAATCGGGACTTACATTTTATTTGCGATCGCGTTCCAGTTAAAGTAGAGCGCACTGATTTATATTGGACTACAGCTTATCACCCAGGAGAAATTATAACTCTACCTATTGCCCATGGTGAAGGGCGCTACTACGCTGATGCTGACACTCTTAAAGCTCTCGAAGATAATGGTCAGGTATTGTTTCGTTACGCTACTGTTTCAGGAGAGATAGAGACAACAGGTAATCCCAATGGTTCCCTACATAACATTGCCGGAATTTGTGATACCACTGGCAAAATTTTGGGTATGATGCCCCATCCAGAACGAGCAGCTGATCCGATGTTAGGCAATATCGATGGGATGAGATTGTTTCAGAGTTTGTTGAAGACTTTTGAAGATTGCTAGTGTTCTAGATACCACTAATTACCGATAATCGCGACCGCTACATGGGTTCCCTAAACCTTATCTGTCTGCAACAGATTCCAATTATACGGGATCTGGTTGACTGATAAATATTGCCATAAACTGAAGTTTATACTTTTTAAAATTAGTGGCTGTTAAGGCTCGAAAGAGTATTTAAAAAAGTAAAAATAAGCAGAGGTTAGTCGTTGAGTGGACAGCGAGTGTTTGTTAAAATTTATCGTTATAATTAGTAAAATAAAAAATTATAAATATAAAATCGAATAAGATAAAAAAATGCCTGAAACTCACTTTAAAATTGAATGGCCTGATGGTAATCAAGAACTTTGCTATTCCCCTTCTCTAGTGGTCAAGAAATATTTTAATGCTGAGAGGATATCTCCCAAGTTTTTTGATACTGAATTTTGCCCCCCTAGCCCCCCAACTTTGGGGGGAACAAGAGTCAATTTGCTTCTAAAAGTCCCCCAAAATTGGGGGACCAACGGGGGCTTGGATGTAGCAAATGGGACTTCTCAGACAACCTCTGAGCAAGACTATTCCCTTTCGGAATTTGTGGCACTGTCTCGGACTGCACTTGAGGATGGTAGTGATCGCGTCAAAGCTCAATTTGGTTTCTCTTGTAGCAAAGCACTAGGACAACTGAAGATAATAGAAGACAAAGCGAAGAAGTATAGTAATCTATCTGATCCAAAAGTGCGATTAATAAAATTTATCGATGTCCAACCCACAGAATAATTCAATAAAAATTGATGCAAGCCACTTCTGCTCCAGACTCCACTACTATCCTCGCTGGCTTCCATGCTCTTTCCGATCCCCTGCGCCTGGCAGTGATTGAGCTACTGCGATCACAAGAGTTGTGTGTGTGTGATTTATGCGATCGCTTAAATGTCCAGCAATCAAAACTATCATTTCACCTGAAAACCCTTAAACAAGCTGGTCTGATTCGCCCCCGCCAACAGGGAAGGTGGATGTACTACAGCTTGAATTTGCCCCAGTTTGTGGTTTTAGAGCAATATTTGGCAGAATTTCGTCGCACAGGTGTGATGGTACCTGCCCGTAGTTGTTGCTCAGACTAGTTTAAAGTCTAGGTTGAATGGCTCTAGGGCTCTGATCAGGGTATAGAGTGTCTTAAAGCACCGACCCTGTCAACTGCTCTTGATGTACCTAATACCATTAGCCCAATACCATTAGCCAATTCAGCCGATGGCTTAACTATTGTTTAAGCAATAAATCAATTTTTTTTGATATATTAGGATTGACTAATTAGTAAAACAGGAGGGATCTTAATGGCTACTCTCAAAACTCATGTCTCCCTGAATGTCACTGACCTTCACAAATCTGTCACGTTTTACCAGGCAATGTTTGGTGTGTCTCCAGTTAAATACAAACCTGACTACGCCAAATTTGATTTGGCAAATCCGCCCCTCAATCTCACCCTAGAACTAAACCCCAACATGCACTCTGGTGGGACATTATCTCATCTAGGTGTACAGGTTGAAAGTACAGAAGAGGTACAAGCTCAGATCAAGCGTTTTCAAGCTGCAGGACTAGAGATGTTAGAGGAAAAGAACACTCACTGTTGCTATGCCATCCAGGATAAGGTGTGGGTAAGTGACCCAGATGGTAACCGCTGGGAAGTATTTGTAGTGAACGTCGAAGATACCGCACCCGAGCTGAATCTGAAGATTACCGACAATTCTGAGCAGGAATCCAATACTGTTAAATCCTCCTGCTGTGGATAAATTAGATCACCGTTAAATGAGAATCCGCAAACTGATACCCAAACAAACTCTCTGGCTCTTAATATCCCATTGCTGGCGAGAGGCAGTAACTGAAGGCATGGCTACATTTATCTTAGTCTTTGTTGGCACTGGTGCTGTCATGGTGAATCACATCACTGGGGGAGCCTTAACTCATCTGGGCGTCAGTTTTGTGTTTGGAGCAGTGGTCGCTGCTTTAATCTATGCCACAGGACATATTAGCGATGCCCATATTAACCCAGCTGTGACTCTTGCTTTCTGGGCTAGTGGCTTTTTTCCCGCTCGCAAGGTGTTACCTTATATCCTCGCTCAATGCATTGGTGCGATCGCTGCTTCAACATTACTGTTGTTGACACTGGGGTATGTTGCTGATCTTGGCGCAACTCTGCCTCTACAAGGGAACTGGTTTCAATCCTTAGTGCTGGAAGTAGTACTCACCTTTATCTTAATGTTTGTGATCTTAGGCTCTGGTCTCGACCGCCGTGCTCCCATTGGCTTTGCTGGTTTGGCTATTGGCTTAACCGTAGCATTAGAAGCAGCTTGCTTCGGACCAATTACCGGTGCCAGCATGAATCCAGCCCGTTCATTAGGGCCAGCCCTAGTAGCTGGAATTTGGCAACATCAATGGATTTATTGGGTTGCCCCAATTGTAGGAGCGCAATTAGCCGTGATTGCTTATCGGCAACTTTCCCATGGATTTCGGGATATTAAGTAAAAGCATATAGCAAAGGGAACAGCGGATCTCGGAACAGGCAACAGGGAGTAGGGAGTAGGGAGTAGCGATGCAGCGCGGTCTTGGGGGTTTCCCCCACTCGCTATTGCATCAAGACGGGAGTAGGGAATATGGAATCAAAAATTATCACAATTCCTACACGGATTGCTATAGCTTAAAAGTAACAAGTAACAAATAAAAAATAACAAATACAGCGTTTTTCATAACTATCAGGTACACAGGATTTTTTAACTCTTAGCTATTAGCTATTACCTCTTACCTGCTCCCTGCTCCCTGCTCCCTGCTCCCTGCTCCCTAAAATCCAATAATTTGTACCTTACCCAATTTAAAACTGCTGTAACAAGTAACCAATCACTATGAAACAAATCATGTTTGTTTGTAAAAGAAATTCCTGCCGTTCTCAAATGGCAGAGGGGTTTGCTAGAACCTTAGGAGAAGGGAAAATTTCTGTTACTAGTTCTGGACTAGAAGCAAGCCGAGTTCATCCTACAGCAATTCAAGTCATGGATGAAATTAATATAGATATTACTGACCAGACATCTAATCCTTTAAAGGATTTCAATGCTGAAGACTATGATGCTGTCATTTCCTTGTGCGGCTGTGGTGTTAATTTACCAGAAGCCTGGGTATTACGAGATGTGTTTGAAGATTGGCAGCTCGATGATCCTGATGGGCAACCACTAGAGACGTTTCGACGTGTCCGAGATGAAATTAAAGAACGAGTAGCTAAGTTAGTAGAAACCTTGAGCTAATTACTTGATTTACGGTTAATTTCAAGGAATTATAAACAGCCTATTTATCTAGTAATTATTTGATACTTTACATTACTATTACCTTCCGGAGGATTTTGGATAAAATCAAATAAACGGTGAGCTAACTCTAATTTAGTGCAGCGATTAATCTGTTGATGCCGTCCTCTTTTATCAATCAAAATTGCCTGGTTGGTATCACTGCCAAAACCAGCATTTGGTTTGTCAACTGGGTTAGCTACAATTGCATCCAATCGCTTCTTGTTTAATTTTTGTAACGCAGGCTTGATAATATCTCCAGTCTGTGCAGCAAATCCGACTAAGTACTGATGGGGCTGTTTCAGTCGTCCCAATTCAGCTAGGATATCTGGTACCGGTTTTAAAGGTAGAGCAGCAGGAAGTCCATGCTTCGGTATCTTCATCTCCTGGTAGATTCCGGGGGTTACATCTGCTACCGCTGCTGCCATCACAATCAAATCAGCATTGGCAAAATCTGCTAGCATTGCCCGGTGCATCTCAGTAGCACTCACTACTGGAATTGTCCGGATACCCATCGGTGCTTCCCAAGTAGCTGGTCCATGAACGAGGGTGACAATTGCTCCCCTATTTCTGGCAGCTTGGGCTAGGGCTAGTCCCATCTTGCCTGTGGCAGGATTCCCGATAAAGCGTACTGGATCTATATATTCCCGAGTGCCACCAGTACTGATTAAGACTTGTTTACCGGTTAAGTCTCGTTTGCCACCAGTGTACAGCAGGGATTGGATAGAGGCGATTATCTCCTCTGGTTCTGCCATCCGTCCTGCACCAATGCGATCGCATGCTAACCGTCCTGCCGTTGGACCAACACTATGATACCTGGGGTCACTTAACAGCTGTTGCCAATTTCGTTGCACTGACTGCTGCTTCCACATATCTGTATTCATAGCTGGTGCCAACAAAATAGGGCAACTAGACGCTAGAACCGTATTGGTTAGTAAGTTATCGGCTAAACCATAAGCCAACTTACCTAGGGTATTAGCCGTCAGAGGAGCAATCACCAATACTTCTGCCCATTCCCCTAATTCAATATGCACCGGGCGTTCGTGCTTTGCTTGCCAGAATACGTTGTCTGTATAAGCTGGATGGCGAGAGAGGGTACTTAGAGTCAAAGGAGTGATAAATTTTTCAGCTCCCTGGGTTAGAATTACCCTTACTTCAGCAACCCCCTTAAATAGGGTAGAAACAACCTCACAAACTTTATAGGCAGCGATGCCCCCACATACACCAATTAAAACTTTTCTACCCTTATTCACGCCTCGTCGTAAGCTTCCATGTCCAGTAAGTAGATATAGGGTTCTGCTAACTCTGGACGCTGAAAGGCCAGTGCCCGCAGTAGATGCCAATCTTTGAGTCCTTCAAATGCGCCAGAGTAATCATCCAGCTCTAGACGTGCAGCCAACTTGGCAACGTCCTCTGCACTCAGAGCGGAAAGGTCACGTTGGGAAATGGTCGTAGTTGCCATTGCTCACGCCTCTCTTTGTTAGCTTTTTTTGTTAACAGTTGTACGTCTTCGACAACTTTACTTCTATTATCCCTATTTAGTGACGCAACTGAGTATATATCATACCAGCTTTAGCGTGAAGTATTCGTAAATTTTTTATCAGTTTTTAGGGGTCATTTGTATGGAGGCTTACTATAGAAATATCACTTATTCATAAACTAACTATTATTAGTTAGTTATATTTATTCAGTTTAAAAGCCCTGGCTCTGATTAGGTGGCACAGATTTTTGGCAATAGCGATCGCTCTTCCCAAGTGCTCCGCAGTCTCCAGCAGTTGTATTCAACTCGACTAGTGCTGATCGTTGGTTCATTAGAGATTTAGCATGCTACGTCTCTACTTTTTCGTCACTAAGGAAATTTAAAGGAGATTTATGTGACGGGTAACCGGGCTAGGATTATAATAAGTTGGTAATTATTCTGACTTGTGGTACAAAAAAAACGGTCTCAATTATCAACAAGACCGCTCCATCAAAAAAATGCTGACTCAATGTATACTAAGTCCGGAATAGCAAAAATTTTTATCGGAATACACTACTTGGAAAGCCCGATCACTTACCAAGTCTATCACTACTACATGGACTTAGAACATCATACTTTGCTTGAAAGGGAAAGGGGAAGGTTCACCTCATATCAGTAAGAGGATATCTGAAAAGTGTTTTTATACTGAATTTTGCCCCCCTAGCCCCCCAACTTTGGGGGGAAAAAGAGTCCATTTGCTTCTAAAAGTCCCCCAAAATTGGGGGACCAACGGGGGCTTGGATGTAGCAAATGAGACTTCTCAGACAACCTCTAAGATATCTTAACTTAATTACATTTAAACTTATAACCATATTGCGTTTGGCAATTACCAATTACTCGTTACCAATTACTCCTTACCAATTAACAATTATCAATTAGAAATAGTTGGGAGAATTGCTAACATAAAATCTCCCATCTCTTGCCACATTCGACCCACTCTCAATCAGTGAAAGGTTTAAGGCTTAACGAGCTTTCCTTTCTGCCCTTGACCCTTGTTTTGCAGCAATTTCCTGGATCAAAATATCAAACGCTTTAGCATACTGAGCATCATCCAAGGTGCCAACTTTGTCACGATTTTTCTGCAAGTCCTTACGCTGTTCATCCGAAAGCTCAAACACAATATCTGGTTCAATTCCGGACTTATTAATATCGCGACCACTAGGGGTAAGATACTTAGCAATGGTTACTGCCAGACCTGAGCCATCTCCAAGCCCTCGGACGGATTGGACTAAGCCCTTACCAAAAGTCTGAGTTCCTACCAAGATGGCACGTTGATTGTCTTGTAAAGCACCCGAAAGAATTTCGCTAGCACTGGCTGAACCACCATCCACCAGTACCACTAATGGTTTATCAGTCAGAGAGCGATTAATTGCTTTCTGGTATTCGGATTTGCCGATTCGGTTAACTGTTGACACAATCGTACCGGAATCAAACCACATCCGAGCAATTTCAATGCTGGCATAAAGTAGCCCCCCAGGGTTAGAGCGGAGATCTAAAACATAGCCACTAACCTTCTGATCTTCTAACTTTCGGATGGCTTCCCCCATCTCCTTTGCGGCGTTAGCACTAAATTGAGAAAGGCGAATGTAGCCGATGCCATAACCATCTGAAGTTTCCCGATAGCTATACTTTACAGGATGGATTTCAATCCTAGCTCGTGTAATCGGATAGTCAACTACCTTTTGGCCTCGCTGAATGGTCAAAGTCACGGAAGTACCTGGCTTGCCTCGGATCAGTTGTACTGCATCGTTGACATCCATACCTTCGGTACTCTTGCCATCAATTTTGATAATGATATCCTTCGCCAGAATTCCCGCTTTAAAAGCTGGGGTATCCTCAATGGGGGAAATCACCATCAACTTTTTTGTTTCTTCATCCAGGGCAATCTGAATACCTACACCAGTTAATTCCCCAGATGTATCAATCTGCATATTCTTGAACTCTTCGGGATCCATAAACCGGGTGTAAGGATCGTCCAAGGGCTCTAGCATTTCCCGGATTGCCTTGTAGGCTTGTTCCTTGCTACTGTAAGACCGATTCAGATAATCTTGGCGAACTTCTTCCCAATCAACCTGGTTGAAGGTAGCATCTACATACCTGCGGTTAATAATTTGCCAAACTTCATCAACTAGCTCCTTAGGACTCTCGCGAAAGAAAGCCTGACTTTGAGATAGATGAAGACCAGCTCCTGTAACTGCTACAGTTGTTAGGACTACTGCTGTCGCACCAAGAACCAGGCCACGTTTTGTAATTACCATAATCCTTTCGCTTAAGGTCGGGAAACTAATGCAAAGGAGCTAAGCTAAATCTAACGAACGGGGATGTCAGACAGCTCCTATGCAAATCAATCTGAGACTGACACCCCCTTGTTCAATTTTGGGTAGTCTAACCCTTTTAAGATACCCCTATGGCTATAGCCTTTTAGGGGTGATCTGTGTTGTTGATTAGGGTCATGAGGATCTTATTTATCCATACTAACCTCATTAGCTAATCACGCCATCATACCACCACACCACACCACCATAATCCTATCTAGCTAGGATTTCAAGAAATAAACTATCCTTACTAAGGATAAGGAAGCTGGGGGTATCAGTCCCATATTATTAATTTTCCTCCCACCCAACTTCCCCTCCGGAAAATTATTGTGGTCATTGGTTTTCATCGTTATTTGTTCAATGATTACCCATTCACCATTTCCCAGTCTAACATTACCGCAAAAGACCTACTAATTATTCTATTTGATATGGCTGTTTGTGATCAGCTGACAAAGTTGGCGATCGCTTTCTCTGACTTCTGGGTTGTTTTGGAGATAATTTCTTAGCCAGTGGCAGCTTTTATCTAGCAGATCGTCTAAATTCAAATTCCAAATTGCCACTGTACCATCTTCACTAGCGACTGCCAAGCCTGTTCCATCATGGCTCCAGCTAAGATTTGTGACGCGATGCTCACCAGCTTTCAAGGTTTTGATCAAGGTGTCGTCGAAGCGCCATAGCTGAACCTGGTTGTCCCAGCTGCTGGTTGCCAAAATTTTGCCCTTGGGGCTAAAACGGACTTTGGCCACACTATCAGTATGGCCTTTGAGGGTTGATTGTAAAGTACCATCTTTGTGCCAGAGTTTCACTGTATTATCATAACTAGCGGTCGCCAAGAACTTGTTCTCGGGTGAGAAGCTGACATCCAAAACCCAATTGCGATGACCTGGTAGTGTTTTCAGAAGTTTCCCATCAGCACTCCACAGTTTTACAGTTTTATCATCACTGGCCGATGCCAATCGCTGACTATCCTGGCTAAACTTAACTGCATTAACCCGCTCACTATGACCAGTGAGGGTATGAATCAATTTACCAGTGCGATCCCAAATTTTGACTGTCCTGTCCCGACTGGCAGACGCGAGGCGCTCCGAGTCAGGACTAAAACTAACATTCAATACCCAGTCCTGATGTCCCTTTATTGTCTTAATTAAGGTACCGCTACGATGCCAGAGTTTCACGGTGCCATCTCGACTACCTGAGGCAATTAGCTCACCATCAGGACTGAAACTAATACTATAGACCATATCATGATGCCCTGTTAAGGTTTGGAGCAGCTTACCGTTGCGATCCCAAAGCTTAACAGTTCTGTCATTACTAGCTGTCGCAATCTGTTGAGAGTCTGGAGAAAAGGTGACATCCTGTACATCATCCTGATGCCCTCTTAAAATCACGTGAGACTGATTAATACTACTCCAGAGCTTGATAGTTTTATCGTGGCTGGCTGAAGCCAGAATCAGTTGGTCAGTTTGAGGGTTGGATGGTTGTAGAGGGATATGATAATTGCTGTGGGCTAGGTTGTCTTGAGAACTAAAAGGCTCAGTAGGACGGAAACTGACAGCACTAACCCCATCGCTGTGTCCCTTAAACGTGTTTATTAAAGTGCCTTCACGGTTCCATAGCCGCACTGTATTATCATCACTGCCAGAGGCAATCAGCTGACCATCAGCACTGAAAGCAACACCATTAACCCATCGCTGATGCTTGGGAAAGGTTTTGATTAGCTTGCCATTGGCACTCCACAACCTTACGGTTTGATCATCGCTAGCGGAGGCAATTAACTGACTATCTGGACTAAATACTACACAGTTAACCTGAGCGCTATGTCCTTTAAGAGTATTTAGCAATTTTCCGGTTTGACTCCACAGCTTAATGGTGTTATCGGAACTAGCAGAAGCAATAATTTTGCCATCTCCACTAAAGCTTACCGACCGCACTACACCCCGGTGACCGGAAAAGGTTTTAATTAATTTGCCATCAACAGTCCATAATCGAATTTTCTTATCTTTGCCAGCCGCAGCAATCATCTGCCCATCTCGACTAAAACTGACACTGTATATATGACCAGCATCAGGGGTAATTATTCTGACTAGCTCGCCAGTTTGACGCCATAGTCTGACTGTGCCATCCCAGCTACTAGAGGCAATTAACTGACTATCGGGACTAAAAGATACGCTGGTTACACTATCTTGATGACCTTCTAGGGTTTGGATCAACTTGCCATCAGGATGCCACAGTTTGACCGTTTTATCGCGGCTGGTGGAGGCAATAAACTTACCATCTGGGGAAAAACTGATGCTGGAAACAATATCACTATGTCCTTCGAGTCGATTGTGTTCGGAAACTGAATAAACTGCCTGGGACAGAGCTGTGATTACTTGTAGACGGGTATCTGCCTCTACTGTTCGAGATGGTAGATATTGCTGCTCTTCCTGTTGTAGTTTTTTTGCCGCTCTTAACCCTTCGAGCAAAGCATCAAAGGTTTTATTGGATACGAAAAGAGCTTCTGAAGAGGCACTCAGGGCACTAAGCATAGCATTGATTCGTTGAGATTCGGCTCGCCATCTCAAGGCACCATTGGTCACTGCTAAAAGTGCCATCACTGTGCTAATGGCAATGGCACGCAGTCGTTGTTTACGAACCCGCAACAGTTGACTCTCACTTTGTTTTAGCCGTACTTTAATATTAGATTGGGTACGTTGCTTATATTTTTGACGAATCGGTAGAACTAGATAATCATGAATCAGCTGATATCGGTTTTGTGGTGTTTCTGGCACTCGGAAGACTAAACCGGAACCGACCAAAATTTCCAAAATCAAGGGGATTTGAGTTAGTGTGGAGTTGTCCCAATTGGACAGTACTAACTCAGCTTGAGTTTTCAACGGACGGGTACCTCGTTGATCGGTTAAGGAGAATAAAACTTCCCAGACGGCATCTTCATTCTCTGGCCCACAATCATAAATAATTTGGGAAAGCGATCGCTCGACTAGAACTGTCTTGGGGTCATTTCCCAAAGCTCGGTATCCTTCAAGGGTAGTAATTTTTTCTGCTTGTAGCTGAGCACCCACGACTTGTAACTCAATTAAGCGCACCACTCCCGTATTGGTGACTAAATCCTTTACCAGTGCTTCGATTAGAGCAGGTTCTAACTTAAACTGAGATACTGCTGTTAAGGAGTGAATAACGTTTTTGGCATTCTCTGGGGACAGATCACCTAAGTGATAACGCAGCTTCTGATCTAGGATATTGTTGTTAATGACACTGAGATCCTTAAAGCGCTCAAACTCTAACAAGTAATGTAGATAATCTTCTCGCATAGACAAGATTATTTTTACAAAGGGGAGATTCAGAGCCTGGGCTAAAAAATTATAAAACTGATGTCGTTGCTCTAAGTCGGTAGCAAGGAAAAAAAATTCTTCAAACTGGTCAAAAATCAGGACGGTTAATAAGTTATGCTGGGAACACCGATACAACTTATCGAGAATTGGTTTAAGGGTTAAAGGTTTTTCAGCCCAGGCGTTGGAGTCGGGTAAGTTGTTAGCCGTAGGCGTTCCCTTCGCGTAGATTGTTCCCCGTAGGCGTTCCCTTCGCGTAGGTTGAACGGTTAAAGGTGAAACGTTGGCATCTTTAAACTTTAAGACTACTGTACTTGCTAATTCAAGGTCTAGACGTTTTTCCAGTTCACCGAGCCAATTCCTGTAAACGGTTTGCACCACCGTCAAGGTTTGTCTAGCACCAATAATTTTGGAGCTAAGTGCAGGAACTAAACCAGCATTAATCAGGGAACTCTTGCCAACGCCAGAAGTCCCGTGAATCACGGTTAGTTTGTGGTCATTGCGGCTAATGCGTTCGAGCAGGCCGTTGACATCGGTTTGACGTCCAGCTGCTGCGATTTCTAGGGCTGATGGACAAAAACCTTTCTTGGTAATCGTTGCGTCAGTTTCTCGACTTGGCCCGACACTCTGTAAGGGAGCCATACCAGCAAAGGTAGAAAACCTAAACTGTTGTTCTATCAAGCGTTTTTGTTGCTTAAGTTCAAACCCTCGTTGGTATGCTTTTTGCTCGAAATAGAGCGATCGCAATTCCTCCAACAGCTCCATGAACAGTTGAGGCTGCTGCTGTAGAGGGTTGGGCTCGATAGTTTTGAGGTTTATGGCTTGTTCAAGATAATTAATGGCAGATTTTGGCTTGCCCAGCTGACGCACAGATCTAGCAGCTAGCAGCAGATAGGAACCTCGGTGGCAAAGCTTTTGAGCGTTGAGAGTCGGCTGAGATGTCTCCAGAGTGCGCACAGCTGTGAGGGCTAAGTCTATAGCACGGTTCCAATTCGATTGCTCATAGGCAACTGTTGCCAAAAAGCCATAGGCTCGAGAGAGCTGAACTGGATTATCTTGAGTGTGAGGCTGTGCCAGAAACGCTAGCGCTAAAGCTTCTAATTCTGTCCAATGTTCCAGGTGTTGTAGGACTTCTCCTAATTTTATGGTCAACTGAGCCACCAAGTCCAAGCGTCCTGTTGTAGTAAACAGGTCAATAGCAGTACAGAAGCTTTTCTGGGCTTGCTGCCACTGATAGCAACCGATGGAGTCTTGTAACTGGGCTTGACGGCAATAGCACAAGCCAATGTGATGGAACACTAAACCAAGCCGTTCTAAACCTGAAGGAGTGAGGGGGGGATTAGAGAAGGGGGGGATTGAGTGGTTAGTTTGCCCAAGACGTTGCTCGAAACATTTACCTGTCTCCCTTGTGCCTTCTTTTCTCTTCCTAGAAGCTCTGCCTTGGATAGTTGTACATCCGTTTACCTGTTTAACCGGATTATTATAATATTGCTCATCTGAATGGGGAGCTTCACTGCCCAACCAGCCTCCCCATTCTCCTATATCCTGCTGCCAAAAATTTAGACTCTGCTGATAATGCTCCAAGGCCAGATTAATCTGGTCATTTTCAAAGGCATCTCGCCCTAGAATAAAGTGCTTGGTAGCTAGTAGGACAGAATCTATGCTGATGTCACGAGATTGCAAATCCTGTAATGCCCACTCAAATTCTTGGCGTCGGTGGCAATCGCGAGACAATGAAAGCACCTTGTTGGGCAAAAACTCTCCCAAGTCTTTAGCCAAAATATTGGCAAAGATTTCATCTGCCGTGTTGTAACATAAAGTGAGTAATTGCTCAATAGTAAGTTCAAACCGAATCGAGGTAGTAGCCCAATTTTTAAGATATGGAGCAAGCCTGATCAACTTTTGAAGTCCCTTGTCAGTTACCCATACCACTAAGGGACAGGTTAAGCATTTGGGCAATTCATCTCGCACCTGGTTAGCTGAAAGTAGTACCTGGTTGATGCCATCAACTAACTCTAGACCCGATACCATGAGGGCAGATGTTGTCCCATACTGTTGGGTGGTAAAGATATTACTAAATAGAGTTTGACTAGACTTGTTAAAAACTAGCTCACCTATGGTGAGCTCTGTAATTTCTCGGACGTACTGCCATATTTGCTTCCTAAATAACTCGTAGTTGCATCGCACCAAAATCAGTGCAAATTCTCCTTGGGAGAACATTATTGCCCGGGATAGGGTTAATAGAGAGCGAGCACTGTATGGGGCTAGTGTTTCTGGGGGATTTTGCTGCTTCATGTCACTAACCTTTTGACCCCTACTGGTAGAAATTACTTATTACTAGGGTTATTTTCCATATAGATAGTAATATTACTATCAGAACTTATCGGTAAGTATGGGTTTTTAATTATAAAAAACAACAAGCATAATCAGGTCTTACGTAATAAAAACATATTTCATAAGTACCTTGATAAATAGTTCAGTAATTACTACTACTTAGTTTATAAATATAGTTAATTTAAATACTGAATAGCAATGATAAATTCACTTATTGAGCCTCAAGTCCATAGCTTCGATATCAGTGATTTCCCGGAATTTTTATGATTCTATAGTGGGGTGGAAGTATAGGGTTTATAAATGAGATGTAAAGCTGTATGGTCTTTTTTTATTGTCCAATACAATTCCGGAGCTCTTTCTGCTCTTGCCTTTTGCCTCTTGTATGCCAGCCAATTTCTGCAATACATGTGTTTACAACCCAGATACAAACGCCCTTCTAACTTCCTAGACGAAAATAGGTAAAACAGTTAAACTATTAGGATATTAGGACTTCCGCAAAACTGGGCACCAAACTCTAGCTGTAGGCGCGCGGGTGAGTCCCTACAGCTAGAGTTACTGCCGAAGTTTTGACTAGATCAGTTTTTAACTTAATTAGGGACAAAATTTGTCCTTTTGAGCCAAGTAGTAGGTCGTAGGTTGTAGGTTCTAGATGAGGGGATGTACCTGACCTGACGACCTGACGAGGGTGAACCTGAAGGCTAAACTAATGTGATACCAAGCTTTTAGAGAAAGTTCTCCCTCAAAAGGAAAAGGGTGATTAACAGCTCAGGTAACAAGATGATGGCCAAAAGCGTTCTTAGCAAACTGATAAATTCCATAGGTGCGCTTTCCGCATCTAATTATTAAATTCGCCACGGGTCGCACCTGTTGAGTTTTAATTTGTAGGTCAATAGTCTCGCTTAATTTTCTAGAACACCTCACACCTTGCACGCTGAACCCTAGACCCTACACCCCCTTCTCTGGCAAAATCCCTTGGCTTCCAAGGGATTTTAGCCTTGTCACAGAGCTAGAGACCGAAACTTTTCTGTTTCTGCTAACGCTGGGTTGATCCCAAACCAGCGCCCTTGTTCATCTTGGTATTCATAGACAAACATACTGCGCAACAGGGTTTGATATTCTTGTTCCCCCTTGACGGACTGCTGTTGGACGACTTGAGATAGCAACTTCCACTCTTCCTCTTCAACAGCCAGAGTCAAATCATCTCGGTATCCCTTAATCACACGCTCTAAACAACTCCTGGAAAAGGGCGGGTCTTCCTGTTGCAAACAGTTATACAGCAACCCTAACAAGTTACGGACATGACCCCCACTAATCCGACACATCCGGTCGAGGGTTTCTGGGCTATCAAATACTAGTGGAATAAGAGTTAGCCGCTGTTGAGGATCAACCATTGGAAAAGCTCGGGCTAGCAAGAGCTGTCGCAGCAGTGCCATACCTTCTGGATAGTCACTACCATCCCGTAACTGTATGGGCACCATGGGCAAAATTTTGGGAGCTACACCACCACCGACTCGATTTTTGAGAGTTTCATACTCGTTGGAAAACATTAAGGATAAGGGTAGAGTGTAAACCACATGGCAGTTCAAACGCCTTAACTGAGTACCACGGTCGATAAACAGATACTCTGGCTGGGAGCGACCTGAAGCCATGGAGCGATTATCAACTCGGTCAAGATTATCAATAATCACCACCAAACCCTTTTTGCCAAGCAATTTCAGCTGCTGAATCGCTGATTGTAAAATTTCTTCGTTGATGGCATTCAAAATGCTTTGGGTGCGGGGTTCTAGATGCTGTCGTAGCAGTTGGCGTTGCTGAGGACTGTCTTTACTTCTGGCTGTAATCTTGGCAATGCCTACCGAAAATTCGGCTTCTGTTGAAAACTCAATAGGAGTTTGCAAAAAGTCTTTGATTTCATTAAATAATTTACTAAAGTAACTGGGTTTGAGCTGTATGCTGATCGCTTCTAGGCTTTCACAGACTGACCTAGCGATGCTGAGTAAAATGTCACTGACATCAACATCCACCATGTCTAGGTCTTGAGAGGACTCAAAATAAACAACATGAAATTGCTGCTTTTCCAACTCGGCTTTAAGTCTTAACAACTCAGTAGACTTACCACAGCCAATGTGACCAGTAAACAATTGACAGGTAGGTTCATCTGGTGACAGACGGGTAATGGTTCGTCCTAAAGCTTCGATAATCTTTCCTCCCCTGACAGCGGAAAAATCGATATAGTATGGATGGTCTTCTGGATTCCCCATATCTAAGGTTTTAGCTGGGTTACACGCTTTGAAAAATCTTGGTAGATGCAGTTCCATAAATGAACCTCCCACTCCCTGTGGTGATGGTTATGGTTTACAGAAGGCGGTTATAAAGCCCACTCCTTTAACAGGGTGATATAGAAAGCGTCGCCAGTGATTAGTCTTTTGTAAAAGACTAATCATTAATCACTGACCCATCCCACGTACCTTAGTCGTGGGATGAGTTAACTATAGAGGACTGATTAGGCACCAATGCCTTTTCCCATCAGACTGATGCAACCTGTTAAGTATAAAACGTGGGAACCTAGTAGTGGTTAAATTAAAACAAGTATTTGGTGCTCAGTCAGGAATTGCAAAGTTTAAACCTTGTCGTTACCCAGATTTTTGGGTAGATTGGCGTGAAGCGATCGCGCAATGCGCAAAAAACGCCCACGCCCCAATTGTTAGGCTTACTTCAAGTCATAAATGTACTCTGTCGATTGATCGGTAGTAGATGACCAACATCGCATCAGTCTCTCAATCACAATTGTCTAATCGACGCAAACAACTGCGACGGACACGCCGGATTCAATTTTATCAAAGGATTTGGCGTACACTTTTGGTGGGCGGTATCGCTGGAAGTTTACTCTGGGCAATAACTTTACCAGATTGGATGATTCGTCACCCAGAACAAATCGAGATTCAAGGGAATTATTGGCTTTCTGCTGAAGCGATACGCTCCCTGCTGCCTTTATCCTATCCCCAGTCTTTACTACAAGTACAACCCCAAGTCCTTGCCGAGTTTTTGGAATCTGAAGCTCCTATTGCTTCGGCTAATGTTAGCCGTCAACTAATACCACCAGGATTGACAATACAAGTTAGAGAGCGTCAACCAGTGGCTATTGCTGACCAGAGTAAGCTCCAAACCAAAAAAACTAAAAACTCTACCCCAACCTTGGGTTTAGTCGATGAGCAAGGGATCTGGAGCCCCAAGAGCAGTTACGAACCACTCTCGGCCAACCTGAAGTTGCCGAAGTTGAAAGTGATTGGTCAAAATTCCGATTATCGCCCTTACTGGTTCGATGTTTATCAAGCTGTGAGTCATTCGGCTGTCACAGTTTTCGAGATCGATTGGCGAAATCCAGCCAACTTAATTCTAAAAACCGAGTTAGGAAATGTACATTTAGGTCCTTACAGTGAACACTTTTCCACGCAACTGAGGGTTCTAGATCAGATGCGAGAATTGCCGAAGCGCACACAAAAGAGCAAAATAGCTTACATTGACCTGCAAAACCCAGACTTACCATCGATTCAAATGATCACAGACCATAACAGTGTGGAATCCAGAGTTAAATAACGATAAGCGTTGAAGGTCAGACAGCTCTACATCCCTACTCTGACAGCTAAACCGAGGTGATATTTCCAGCAACCTATGTTTTGTTTCAGGTCAGTTATCGGGTATAGAGCCAGCCGTTGCCAGGGTCTTTGGTTTTTCAATCAACTTACTCTATAGTTAACTCAGACTGCTACATATAACTTATAAAGATAAAGATAAACACTTACCCTCACCTCTTGCAATGACGCTTAATAGTCAACTAGGGCTTGCTGCTCAAAGTTCTAAAATCATCGCAGAAGCAGATCTTTCATTAGGATCCGACAATACACATCCTTTTAGTAACTCTGTATTACAATTCGGTCAAACTTATGATTCTAATCGCATACCCAGGGAAGAAACTAGGAGTGACAATATCGTGCCAGGTAGCGTTGCAAAAATCAAGGTCATTGGTGTTGGCGGGGGTGGTGGTAACGCAGTTAACCGCATGATTGCCAGTGATGTCAGTGGAGTAGAGTTCTGGTCAATTAACACAGATGCTCAAGCACTAGCCCAATCAGCAGCACCCCAGCGCTTACAAATGGGGCAGAAGTTGACTCGAGGCTTGGGAGCAGGAGGGAACCCAGCCATTGGTCAAAAAGCCGCTGAAGAATCCCGGGAGGAAATTGCCCAGGCTCTAGAAGACACTGACCTAGTTTTCATTACTGCTGGGATGGGGGGTGGCACTGGCACAGGAGCTGCCCCGATTGTAGCAGAAGTTGCTAAAGAGATGGGTGCTTTAACCGTGGGAGTGGTCACTCGTCCATTTACCTTTGAAGGACGCCGTCGTACTTCCCAAGCCGAGGAAGGAATTGCCGCTCTGGGGAGTCGAGTCGATACCCTAATTGTTATTCCCAATAATAAACTTTTGTCAGTGATTTCAGAACAGACTCCTGTTCAAGAAGCATTTAAAGTAGCTGATGATATCCTGCGTCAGGGGGTGCAAGGGATCTCTGATATTATTACTATTCCTGGCTTGGTGAATGTGGATTTTGCCGATGTGCGAGCGGTGATGGCAGATGCTGGTTCGGCTCTGATGGGCATCGGGATGGGTTCTGGAAAATCCCGAGCCAGAGAGGCAGCAGTAGCCGCCATTTCTTCTCCTCTGCTGGAGTCTTCTATTGAAGGGGCTAGAGGGGTAGTTTTAAATATTACTGGTGGCAGTGATCTGACCCTCCATGAAGTGAATTCAGCAGCAGAAACTGTTTATGAAGTGGTTGATCCCAATGCCAATATCATCTTTGGAGCAGTAATTGATGATAAGCTCCAGGGTGAAATTAGAATTACTGTGATTGCTACTGGATTTACCGGAGAAGCCCAGTCTGCACCTAAATCTGTGGAAACTCCCCTGAATCGGCGACCGATTGCTCCTACACCGATGCCCCCTACTCCCAAGGTTGAGCCTAAGAGTAGACCAGGATTAGATATTCCAGAATTCCTGCAACGGCGTCGTTTTCCTAGAGGACCAAAGGAGTAGAAAAAAACTGACGGAAACCAAATGGCATGGAAGTAAAGCAAAGCAACCTATAGCCAAGGCAAGACTGTTGTCGCTCCCCTTGGTAATTGCTGATTTTACTACTAGGCGTGAAAACTTCCCTAGACATTGCTCCTGAGCCTGAACCCATGGGAAACTTTTTTCGGTTATCACTATCAATAGTCAGCCAGACTATGGAGCGGGAGTTTTTTTTGACTATCTCCCTAGCTTTTAGCCAACAAGGGCTGCCCACAGATTAAAATTTCAACTATTCTTGCCTTGGATGAAGTTTAGCTATACTTATGACTTCTAATCACCGAACCAACCCCCCTATGCCCAAATCCAGTAGCGATCGTTACCCTAGTTCAACATCGGCAAACAAATCGAATACATACTGTCCATCAGTACCAATTTCTGTCTACCGGGAACTAGCAGCTGAGTTGCAAGCAACACAGGCGATGTTGGACTCTCTCCATTCTCAAAATCAGCATTTAGTTAAACAACACCAGCAGCTGCGACAGGAAGTTAAAAAAGTTATTAATTCAGCTCTGCATCTACAGCAGGTGATCAATTCCTTAGAACCAGTGAGTCCAGCTGAAGTCCATCGACCTCAGCAAGTCAAGCCGCCAGAACCCCGTCAAGCTCCACCAATTCCATCCCAGCGCACGGGTAAAACTATCCCAGGGGGTGAATTTTCAGCACCTCAGAGGAAACCTCAAACCCCTCCCTCTTCCTATCGAGAAACTCTAGTGATTGAACAACAAGACAATCGCTCCCTGCGAAGTTCGCAGCCAGAGGCAGTGTCCTATGTCAATGGCTGGGTGTTGGTTATAGCCATTTTGGGAATTGTCTTGAGCGCATTTGGTGCTGGCTTTTTAGTGGTGAAACCGATACTAGATAGTAATCGTTGAACCTATGTCCTGCTTGATTTATCGATTAATGGCGGGTTCTTTGAGATTCATCCGCCAATATATTTTTGTACTCAACCTCGGCTGTATTTACCGCTATTTTCGCCTCCCCATTGCACCATTAACTAGAAAATTACCATAATTACTACCAAGGGAAATCGGTTTTTAGCAGTTAATGGTCAGGTCTATAAGGTTTGCCATGGTCAATTGTGCCCAGAACATTGGCTGATCACAGGTCTGTTTACTTAGATCAAATCCACAGTCATTAGTCAGTGGTGAAGGGCAACAAAAAACCTACTCAACCTGAGTTCTATATAAGCGATCGCTCCATGAACGAGTAAGGGATAGAATAGACCTCTTGCATAAGTCTCATCAACCTTGGTGAAGACAAGGCAAAAGGCAAAAGGCAAAAGGCAAAAGGGATAGATTTTGATTTCATATTTATTTTTGCAAGAGGTCTAATATTTAGGCAACTAGGGTAGATTAAAGCTTTCAGCGTCAGGTTGAACTCAGGTTAAAATTCATTCTTATGTATAACTCATAACAATGAATTTTAGCTAGGAGAGTGAGTATTTAATGGGAAGTAGAACTGGTCGTACACAGCAAGGCATGGTCTAGATTGGTTGTCAGTGCTCTCTTCACCTGAGTTCGATATCAGGGTACACTCCAGAAAAAATCACGGTGCGCGCCTCCAAGGGCGCGAGGGGTTGCTCGCGCCCTTGGGTCGCACCGCAGGGATACAGGCTTTCAGAGACTAGGATAGATTAAGGCTTTCAGGGTTAGGTCGAACTCAGGTTCTTCCTATGATGACTGCAGTTACCCCTCCTCGTTGATATCCCTAGCCATAGTTTTTGAGGAACGTCTGACCAACAGACATACATATGTGATGGATTTAAGAAACACAAACCGGCAGCAAATGCCTCAACCATAGGGGTTTGACAAAGTCTGTCTTCAGAGATGGGTTTGAATTGATCGGGACACAACTGGCAGGTAAAACTCATATTAATGACCAAAATGGCAAGCAGTTCTCAGAAAGAGGATTTACAATGAACTATCAGGTTTCTATGAGTATGAGCGTGCAACTGTGATTCCCTATGACTTTCTAAAAGCGATCGCAAATGAACACGGTGTATCTAAAGCCGAGCTGGAGGTTGTGGCTTTGGCGATGGAGGGTCAATCGACAAACGCGATCGCAAAAACCCTCGACATTAGTGAACATGCAGTGCGCAAAAGACTCAGCGAGGTCTACAAAAAGTTTCCTATATCGGGGACAGGACCTGTAAAGCTAACCAAACTGCAACAGCTGCTGGTCAATCGCTATCAGACTCATCTAGAAACCCAGGATATCTCCTCTAACTGTAGAAGCTATACCCCTATCTCTACTGTCCAATCCTCAAACCCCAAGCAGATGGATTGGGGTGAGGCACCAGATGTTTCTGTTTTCTATGGTCGTACTGAAGAACTACGCCAGTTAGAAACATGGATTGTTAAAGATCGTTGCCGATTGGTGGCACTACAGGGTATGGCAGGGATTGGTAAAACCACCTTGTCAGTGAAGCTGGCTAAACAAATTCAGGATCAGTTCAAGTATGTGGTATGGCGTTCCTTACGTCAGGCACCCCGGTTAGAAGATATCCTAGCAGCACTGTTCCAATCTTTATCTGGGCCCCTAGAAACTGTAGGATATGAAACAGCAGGAGGGTTAAACCCACTCCCTAGTTCTAAAACTGCCAAGGAGCTTATCTCCCAACTAATTGAGTACTGCCGCCAACACCGTTGTTTGATAGTCCTCAACGGTGCCGAATCTATTCTACAGATTGGTACACTTGCCGGCATCTACCGAGAAGGGTATGAAGGCTATGGTGAATTCCTCAGACGCTGGGGAGAAGAACCCCATCAAAGCTGTTTGTTGATTACCAGTCAGGAGAAACTCAGCGAAATTTCGTTACAAGAAGGAGAGACTTCACCTGTGCGTTCCTTAAAACTTGAAGGTTTAGGAGAAGCCGCTCAGTATATTTTGCAGGAAAAAGGATTGTCTGGGCAGAAAAACTGGGACTATTTAATTCATGGGTATCGTGGTAATCCCTTGATGTTAAAACTTGTTGCCATAACCATCAAAGAAGTTTTTGATGGCAGTGTGACTGATTTTTTGGCAACTACCCTATTTACTCATGACGTTAGTGACTTTATCGAAGAAATCTTAGATAGGTTATCAGATTTGGAACATAAAATTATATATACCATGGCTAGTCACAAAGAACCTGTAATGCTAACTCAATTACAGGATGAATTACTGGAGATATCGCCTCAGGAATTACTCAGGGCTCTAGCCTCCCTCAGACAGCGATCCCTAGTGGAAAAATCTGAAGGCGGATTCACCTTGCCTCCTGCAGTCATGGAAGTTACTAACCAATTAATTGCTGAGCGAGAATAGTCATAATATCCCAGTTTACTAATTTTTTTTTAAACTATTAATAGTTTAATTTTAGAATTGGGTGATATCGATTCCAGTTAATCAATTCCTATTCAAGGAAGTCGTGAATTTTAAATTGTTAATGGTCTACGGTCAATTAACAATTTAAAATTCACAAAAATTAACAATTCACAAACAACCAAGAATGATAAGTATTAAATTGGACATGATATGACTCAAAAGGGTTTCTAGGCTTTAAATACAATAGCTGGATCAATACGAGTCACCTTTTGGATAGCGAACAAACCCGAAGTTACACACATTACCACAGTTATACCAAAAACACCTGTTGCAGATATTGGCGTGATCAAAAGGATAATTCCTTTTGATTTAACCCACACACTCAACCCCCAGCAAAGGAGCATACCAGGCACATAACCAAGAACAGCCATCCACAAGGCTTGTTCGACAATAACACTATAAATAAAGCGATCTGGTGCGCCCATTGCTTTTAGGGTACCAAACTCTTTGATATGGTCAGAAACTGAGGCGTAGAGAATCTGAGTGACAACTACCATGCCAACAATCACTCCCACAGCAGCACCTAGACCCAATACAAAACCAAGACCTGTTCGCACCTGCCAGTAATTTCGGGTCCTGCGTGCCATTTCAACCTTTGTATAAGCACGAGTCCCGGGTAAAGCAACTTCTAAATTCTGTTTGAGTTGCTCAAGATCCTGACCTAGTTTAGCCTTTACCATGATATAGGTAATGGGGTCTGTCAGGGTCAAAGGTGTAGGTTCAGGAATCTCCGACTCATCAGACTTATTCAAAGACTTTGACTTTTCGTAAATAGTGGTACACTGCAAATTATCTGAAGATTCTACAGTGCAGTTAAGCTTAGAGGTATAGCTTGTGTTGATATAGGTATTGGCATTTTCTAAGGAAGCAAATACAAATGGGCTAGCTACAAGGGATTGACTCTCTGTGGTTAAGCCGACCAAGCGAGCAGGCAAGAAGTTAACCGTAGCAGTATCACCGATATCTGTCACATTGAGCGTCGGTAATCTGCTTTGATCCACCATAACCGTATAAGGCTCCTTAAGGGTCTTCACTCTACCCCGAGTGATTTTTCCGGGTTGGAACAGTGTGCCCCCTAGGTCAAATCCAATCAACTTAACAGGACTGGTATCTCCCTTAAGAGGACGCCATCGACCTGACCCCATCAGTAGTGCTTCTGCTCGCTCCACACCTTTGACTCGTTGAGCTTGATCCAGCTGATTCTTTAAAAGTGGCTCGGTTAGCTCAAACTGAACCATTCGCTCAGAACTTACCCATATATCTGCCTCCGACCCCTCAATCAGAAGAACTGTAGAGCGAGTGAACCCGTTGAGTAGACCAGTTTGAATGGTGACTAGGCTAACGGCAAACATAATTCCTGCTTGAGCGACCAGAAAGCGAGGGATGTCTGCCCAGAGGTTTTTGCGAGCAATAGAGACCATAGGAGATCATGCCGAGAGAACTGTTAAGTAATATAACCTCCGAGAGGTTATAAATTGTAAGGTGTGGGTTTTTGGTAATTGTTATTTCTCCCAACCTTGGTACGAAGAAGGCCTGATCGCAAGCGTCAGCGACTACAACTAGTCTATGGGCTGACTCTGTTGATTGAAAAAGCTTTTAGAACTTAATAGGGCAAGGGTTTCAGAGCTGTAGCCCGTCCTTGGTGAATGCTTACAGTCAACCTCATAAAGGCAGTGTAGCTCATAGACTTTTAATTAACTAACATTAACGAACCAGTAAATTTTTGTAAATCCCTGCCAAGATGGCAACATGGCTCAGGGGCAAGAGTGATACATTTCAGTAGTTTTATGGCATAGAAGGTCATAAATAATCAAAAACTTCAGTCAATGCGTAAATACCCCATAGTCTCTTTCGTGTAATTTGTGTAAACTCACGGATACGTCAACCTTATAAAATTCTGTAGCATTGAGCTAGCAGTTACCTGATCAATCATATTTTACTTGTGCATCTCGGTGAAAGTCTTTAACTGTTCCCGGTGTTTTTTCTTGCCTATGGTTAAGAAAGTCTCACGCCAATCGGCAAATTATTCCGGTAATGGCAGCACTAGGACTTCGGAGTTTTGCTGACAACGGCAATCAGGTAAACCAAAGGCAATGATGGCGATAGAACAAAATTATCCTCTAATTCCAATCAAAGAGTTTACTTCCGTCAAACAAGCTGGGTTGTTTGAAATTTTGAAGCAGCCTCGGTTTAGCGGTCAACTCATTCTAAGTGATCCTAGTAAACAAGAATGGATATTTCACATTTATATGGGTCGCCTCATGTATGCTACCGGAGGAACTCATCCAGTCAGACGGTGGCGTAGAAACCTACTCATTCACTGTCCTCAGACATCTGCTCAGCTTTCATCACTGCAAGACGATCTAGCTAATACCAATTGGGAAGATGTCAATGTCTGTTGGGACTATCATTTGCTATGCCTATGGGTAGATCTGCATAAAGTTACCCGTGATCAAGCCGTCAAAATGATTCAGTCTGTCATGGTAGAAATACTTTTTGATGTTACCCAAGGCATGCAGATCACCTATAAAATCCAACCAGATTCCTCATCATCATTATCATCATTGTTTAAACCACTGGTCTTGATTGACGCAGAGCAAGTCATCCATGAAGCTGATCAACTTTGGGAAGCTTGGCAAAGTGCTCGTGTAGCAGACCGCTGCCCTAATCGGGCACCAATCATCAGGCAGCCCAAGCAACTGAGAATTAAAACATCCCCTCAGGCTTACCAAACTATGACCAAGCTGTTGAATGGACAATATACCCTACGAGACTTGGCCATACTAATGAAACGGGATACTAGGGCAGTTACCCTCTCGATTCTACCTCACCTGCAATCAGGATTAGTGGAACTGATAGAGATTCCGGATTTACCTGCTCCAGTTTCACTACCTCCGAACGAAACATCGGTAAAAACTGTTCCTGAGCAGAAACCTTTGATTGCCTGCGTGGATGATAGTCCCCTGATCTGCCAAAGCATGGAAAAAATTCTTACCTCAGAAGGCTATCGCTTTGTGGCTATCAATGATGCACTTAGGGCGATCGCTACTTTGTTAGCTACTAAGCCAGAGTTGATATTTTTAGATCTGGTCATGCCAAATGCTAATGGTTATGAAATTTGTGGTCAATTGCGTAGGCTCTCCTTTTTCCGCAATACTCCGATTGTAATTTTGACTGGTAACGACGGCATCATCGACCGTGTGAGAGCTAAGATGGTTGGCTCCTCAGATTTCATGAGTAAACCCATAAATCCTGAAGAAGTATTGAGAGTTATCATTAAACATCTTAAACAAGTTAATTAGAATTGACTAGATAGCCGAAATTTAAGTATTTACAAAAAAATACCTTTAAACACTTGCTTATCTGCTTATAATTTTATAGTTATTTAAAAAATCGGAGAAAAATGGTTACCGCATTAATTGTTGAAGATTCATTAACAGATCTAGAAATCTTCAGAGGTTATCTCAAGCAAAATGGGTTTAATGTATTAACTGCCAATAATGGCTCAGAAGCCCTAGAAAAAATTAGCAGTAATCAGCTTGATTTGATTGTCCTTGATGTTGTCCTTCCAGATCGCAGTGGTTTTGAAATTTGTCGAACCCTTAAAAATGAAGCTAAGACAAGCCAAATACCTGTGATAATCTGCTCCACCAAAGATACTGAAATGGATAAATTTTGGGCTTTGAAGCAGGGAGCAGATGCTTACCTGTATAAGCCTGTTGATCACGCAGAACTCCTAAAAATCATTAAACAACTGGTCAAGGGCTAAATCTCAGATATAAAAAAACAGAGATCATCATGGTGTCCAAGTTTGTCCCAGCTTCAGCTTCCCCATCATCAGCGACTGAAACGGCTGCGAATGAAATTAGACAGCAGTTTCTCCGGTTTCATCTAGTACCTGATACTACTGCTTTAATGCCAATTAATCAGCTGACTGAAGTGCTGACTATTGGTGTTGGTCAAATTATTCCAATTGCCCATATGCCACCTTGGGTCATGGGTGTTTACAACTGGCGGGGTGAAGTTCTTTGGATGGTGGATCTCGGACACATTGTGGGATTAACTCCTTGGCATCAGCAACCGGTAAACACATCACACTACACCTCCTTAGTGTTGCATATCCAGTCTCATGATCCTAAGTCCATTAAATATAACCAAATGCTAGGGTTGGTCGTCAACCGGGTAGAGGACATTGAATGGTGCAATCCCGATTTGATTCAACCTCTGCCATCATCAAGCATGAATCCAGAATTGGCAAAGTTTTTACAGGGATATTGGCTAAAACATGGTGGGGAAATGCTAGTAGTTTTTGATGGCCAACTAATTTTTGATACCAAGTTTTAATTATACTATTCAGGGACGGTAACCTGAACCTATTATTTCATAATAAATTATCAAAAATAATTATCGATAATTATTAGTTAATTAATTATAAGATTAATTTCAAAAAACGGAGATAAAAACTAAGTGTTGCATAAAAAAGAAACGAATAATTTTAATTTAAATGGCAATAATAGTGAGATTGTAAAAACAAAAAATGCGCTGGTTAAAACACTCTTGCCTGATTCAACTATTTCTAACGTTAACTTGCGGGTTGTTCAAGAGTTAACAGAAGCTGAGACCGAAGTCACTCATTGGGCAGACCAAGATATCAATGCAGGAGATCAGCTCCTGGAAGTGCTCAAAACTCAAAAAAAAAATCAGAGGAATAAAAATACTCTCAGCCGCCAGTTGTTGACAACGATTATGCCAACGGTATTGATTCCTCTGACTCTGGCTAGCCTAGTAAGTTACAGAATTATTCACGACCATGACAAAGAGCGAAATAAATTACAGCAGCAGGAGCAAGCTCTAATTGCTGGTGAAGCAGCTAGCCAACTGATTAAGGATACCTTTACCGTACCCACCTTATTAGCTAGTAATCCTTTAGTCATCAATGCAGCTCATGCTGGTAGCAAAACCGCAGAACAGCAAGAACTTCAGAAACTGGCTATTCACGAGGTTGAATTACGTTTTCAAAACACAAAGCTCCTCAAACCCAATCCACAACTCAATCGTTACTTAAAGAGAATCGTCAAGGATGTAGGTCTAGGGGAATTATTTGTCACTGACCGCTATGGGTACAACGTTGCTTATAGTAATCTCACCTCTGACTTTGTGCAAAGTGATGAAAACTGGTGGCAACAAGCCAAGCGTCAAGGGCGTTGGGTCAGTGAACTGGACTTTGATGATTCAGCTAATATCTTTGGTTTTGATCTAGCTCAGGCCATCAAGGATCCTCAATCAGGAGAATTTCTTGGGGTAATTAAAGCTGTGCTACCGATGAATCAATTAGAGCAACTGTTCCCTTATCTAGAACATATCGGATTGATGGGTTCCCAACAAGTGCAGCTGATAGACACTAGCCAAGGCATGGTAATTAGTACCCTCACCGCTGAAGGTAGTCTGGATGAGGAGGAGATCATTGGGGGTGAAGCGATTTGGGAAATTGCTAAGTTTTTAGTCAAGGCACCAAGCCAGCTAACTATTAATACTAAGCAAGACTTCAATGGTTTCAAAGCTAAGTATTCATTAAAGGAAGCAAGACTTTCGACCTATACGAATAAAACGGGGAAGCAGGTAAAAATTGTTTACTTGCTCTATAAAAATAAGTTCTATACCATTGTCACTAATCCACACACGGATTGGGTATCCGTTGCTTCCGTGGACAAATCAGAACAGCAAAGCGCTGGTAATGAGTTAATTGTAGCGTTTCTCTTCATAGCCCTAGGCTTGGGAGCAGTGACTCTGATCGTTGTTCTGCTTTTATCCCGCCGCCTATCTGCTCCTCTAAGTCAATTGTCTGATACAGCCAAGGAAGTGGCTGCGGGTAATTTAGATGCGATTGCTCAACCAAGTGGTACCGCAGAAACCCAAACCCTAGCTCATACCTTTAATAACCTAGTAGCCAGGATTAAAGTTCTGCTACAAGACCAAAGCCTTGAGGCTAAGCGTGCTAAGCAACTGAAAGATATTACGATTCAGCTAACTCAAGCCCTTAGTCTCCAAGAGATCCTGGATATGGTAGTCCAAGGGAGCCGACAAGGGCTGGATGCGGATCGAGTGGTTGTCTATCGCTTTGACCCCAATTGGAAAGGTACTGTCATTGCTGAATCGGTGGCTGCGGGTTGGCCCCAGGCTCTCGGTGCGGAAATTGCTGACCCTTGCTTTGCAAAAAATTATGTGGATAAGTACATCCAAGGTCGAGTTAAGGCAATACCCAATATTTATGAAGCTGGTCTGACCCAGTGTTACCTGAAGCAGTTAGAACCCTTTGCGGTCAAAGCCAATTTAGTTACCCCGATTCTGGTTGAAGGGGAACTCTTGGGCTTATTAATTGCTCACCAATGCAGTGAACCTCGAACCTGGCAAGCTTCAGAAATCGATTTCTTAACCCAAGTAGCTAACCAAGTAGGAATAACCCTTGAGCGCATCAACCTCTTGGAACGGCAAAGAATTGCTGAAGCCGAGCAACGGACTGCTAAAGAGCAGCTTCAAAAACGAGCACTGGAATTGCTGATGGAAGTAGACCCAGTTAGTAAAGGAGACCTCTCGATCCGTGCCCGTGTGACCGCCGATGAATTGGGAACTGTTGCGGATTCCTACAACGCTACCATTGAAAGCTTGCGCAAACTTGTGGTGCAAGTGCAACAGGCAACCAAGCAAGTTACCACCACCACTACTCAAGATGAAGCAGCGATTCGAGAACTATCCACGGAAGCCTTACGACAGTCGGAGGAAATTACTGCAGCCTTACAACGAATTCAAGATATGACCAGTTCAACTCAAGCTGTGGCTGCTAGAGCCTCTGAAGCTGAAGCTGCAGTTAAACAAGCGGCTCAGACAGTCGAAGCTGGGGATACTGCTATGAACCGCACTGTGGAAGGCTTTATGGCGATTCGGGAAACTGTAGGCAGCACTGCCAAGAAGGTCAAACGCCTTGGGGAATCCTCCCAAAAGATTTCTAAAGTAGTTAACCTGATTAGTAACTTTGCAGCTCAAACCAACTTGCTAGCGTTAAATGCTTCTATTGAGGCAGCTCGTGCTGGGGAAGAAGGTCGAGGCTTTGCGGTGGTTGCTGATGAAGTGCGAGCCTTAGCCCATCAATCAGCAGAAGCAACCGCAGAAATTGAAAAAATTGTGGCACAAATCCAGATGGAAACTAATGAGGTGGTAGCTGCCATGGAAGCTGGTACTGAACAAGTGGTAGGAGGAACAAAACTGGTGGATGACACCAGGCAGAGTTTGAATCAAATCACTACAGTAATGGTCAAGATTAATGAGTTGGTCGAAGCGATCGCTAGCGTAACTGTTGAGCAAACTCAAACAAGCGTTTCAGTGACTCAGACGATGACTAATGTGGCAGCGATCGCTAATCATACTTCCATAGAAGCGTTGCAGGTATCCCACTCGTTTAAACAACTGCTTACAGTTGCCGAGCAACTGCAAGATAGTGTAGGCAAGTTCAAGGTGAGTTAGTGTTGTTAGTTAATTGTTAATGTTTAATTGTTAATTGTTAATTGTTAATTGCGATTTTAAAAGTAACTGTGTTCTCAACAAGATTGACGGGGAATTCTGTGATTGTAACTCCTAAAATTTATCAGTCACCCCGAGTTAGGCAATGGTGGCAGCGATGTCCAAACCCTGGGTGTCTTCACAACGATAAACTACCTATTTTTAATTAATTGGGCGTATTCCATGACTCAAATCCCTCCTCAGAATAACTCCCTTAAGGATAACAATGGTCACCAGATTGATACTCATGATATAAAATTATCAGATAAATTGTCTAATAATTTATCTGATAATGGTCATACTGGCACTCACCAAACTTTTAACCTGTCAACATCTACCCTGAAAACCAAACTGGGGAAATCACTGCTACCACTACCTAAGTTAATCCAGTCAAAGCTTGCAGCACCCCAAAGACTTCCATCTTTATTTTTGAAATGGTTTTATAACCTACCCATACAAGGGAAGCAGCTTCTAGCCTTGTTCACGTCAGAAGTGATCTCCGTGGTTGGCTTAGCAGGTGTGGGGGCTTTTTTGATTATTACAGGAGGTCGTGCTCAGTTAATCAACCAAGCCAAATCAGAATTGGCGGTTATGGATATTATCTATAATATCAAAATTAATCAGATGGGGTTTGGCTTTCGGGGACAATCTGACAATAGCGCAATTATTAAAGCGGTTCAAACCCATGCTCAAGGCAAACCCTTAACCCCTGGTTTGTTCAAAGAAGTGAAAGATATTCTCCAGCAAGAAATCCAGACTCGTCGGATTGAATATGCCACGTTGGTGGGAAAGGATCGACGAATTATTGTCAATGCTAATTCTGATCGAACTGCGGAGTTTTTCGATCCCAATGACTTAGTCAGTCAGGTTCTGGAAAATCCTCAGCAAATTAAAACCAGTGAACTGGTCAGCTGGTCTGAGGTTGCTCAAGAGTCTCCCTTCCTACCTGCTGGGATTGTCCAGCAAAACAATCTGTTGATTCGCTACACCGTCACACCGGTTAGAACCACCGACACAGGGGCAGTTTTGGGAGTACTGGTTTCTGGGGATATTGTCAATGGCAAGCTGCCTATCGTCGAGGATACCCTAAAGTCTTTTGGGGGAGGTTATAGTGCGGTATATCTACGTCAACCCGATGGTCAATTCCTCTTGGCAACTGCCTTAGACCAGGGTAAAAGTACCAATTTAGCAGAAGCTCAACCGAACGTCTTCTTGCCCGATACCCCTTTCCTGAATCAAGCGGTAACAGCTCAGGGTAATCCAATTACCAAACGCATCAAGATAGGGAGGCAAACCTATACAGTGGCTGCCAAGACGCTAAATAATTTTAATGGTAAGCCAGTTGCCCTTTTGGTAAGGGGAACCTCAGAAGCTCAACTAAACTTCCTGCTCACCGACAACCTACTGTTACAGTTGTTAGTAGTGATCTTGGCTTTGACTGCTGATATATTACTAGCTATTCTGCTAGGACGAGCCATTGCTAAACCGATCCAACAGCTACAAAACTTAGCCGAGCAATTTGCTCAAGGGTCACGTCACCTCCGAAGCAATCTGATCACTAACGATGAGATTGGTAAACTAGCCAGGACGTTTAATGAAATGGCTGAGAGTGTTACCAGTCACGAAAAGGTGATACGTCAAGAGGCAGATCGGACACAGGTCATTATTAACTTTGCTGCTACCAGCATCGACAAATCTCTCGACCTCAAAGCTTTCTTCCAAGAAGCGGTCGAAAAAGCCCTCAATCAGTTAAATGCTGACCGGGTAGTTATCTACCGCCTGAATCCTGATGGTAGTGGCTACATTGGATTCGAGGCAGTTCAACCGGGTTGGCCCAAAGCAGTTGAAAATATGGTTGAGGATAGGATTGACAATAAAATTGAAGATGCTTGTATTCCACAGCAACTGCTTGATGGCTACAAACATGGGCGTGTCGTTGCCAGCAATAATGTCTTTGAAGCAGGTTTCCATCGTGACCACGAGAAGTTGATGGAACGATTGCAAATCAAAGCAAATTTAGTGACACCAATTGTCCACGGAGAGAAACTCTACGGTTTACTTATTGCTCATCATTGTACGGCTCCACACCAGTGGCAAGAGTCTGAAATCATTTTTCTGACGCAGTTATCTGTTCAGCTGGGCAATGTTATGGAGCGAGCCACATCCTTAGAACAAATGGAGGCAGCCCGCCAAGAAGCCGAAAATCTTGCTCAGGAACAGCGCCAGCTCAAAGAGGATCTGCAAAAGCGTGCTCTAGAACTGTTGATGGAAGTAGAGCCAGTTAGTAAAGGAGACCTCACAATTCGAGCCCACGTGACTGCCGATGAATTGGGAACTATTGCCGATTCCTACAATGCTACCATCGAAAGCTTGCGAAAACTTGTACTGCAAGTCCAACAGGCAACCAAGCAAGTCACTACCACCACTACTCAAGATGAAGCAGCGATCCGAGAGCTATCCACAGAAGCTTTACGACAGGCGGAGGAAATTGCTAATGCTTTACAAAAAATTCATGACATGACAGTCTCAACTCGCTCTGTAGCTGTCAGTGCCTCTGAAGCCGAAGCCGCAGTCAAACAAGCAGCTCAAACGGTAGAAGCCGGAGATGCTGCTATGAACCTTACTGTAGAAGGTTTTATGGCGATTCGGGAAACTGTAGGTAGTACGGCTAAGAAGGTCAAACGTCTTGGGGAATCGTCCCAAAAGATTTCTAAGGTAGTCAACCTGATTAGTGGCTTTGCTGAGCAAACCAATATGTTAGCCCTCAATGCCGCTATTGAGGCGGCTCGTGCTGGAGAAGCCGGTCGAGGCTTTGCGGTAGTTGCTGATGAAGTACGAGCCTTGGCCCATCAATCGGCGGAGGCAACTGCGGAAATTGAAAAGCTGGTAGCGGACATTCAGGCGGAAACCAATGAGGTGGCAGCCGCTATGGAAGAGGGAACTGAGCAAGTGGTAGTTGGAACTAAACTGGTGGATGATACCAGGCAGAGTTTGAATCAAATTACTGCCGTAACGGTCAAGATCAATGAGTTGGTCAAAGCAATTGCCATCACAGCTGTTGATCAAACCCAAGCCAGCGAATCAGTGACTGAAACTATGGCTGACGTAGCAGCGATCGCGAATAGAACCTCCACAGAAGTCACCCAAGTATCTAACTCGTTCAAACAACTGCTCAAAGTGGCTGAGCAACTGCAAGATAGTGTGGGCAAGTTCAAGGTGAGTTAGTGTCATTTTAGTTATTAGTATTTTTTTAATGACCAATGACCAATGACCAATTTCCAATTTTCTCTTGACCAATGACCAATTAATAACCATGGCAACTCACTCTGAGATCCAAGACCAAGCCTATCAGTTTTTTATCGAAGAGGCACCAGAGCTGTTGCAACTGATCGAGACAGGCTTACTGAATCTGCAGCAAGAACGAACCACGGCTAAGATCCACGATTTAATGCGAGCCGCTCACTCCATCAAGGGAGGTGCTGCCAGTGTTGGGCTAGAGGCAATAAAAACCTTGGCTCATCGTCTCGAAGATATCTTCAAGGCTTTCTACAGCGAAGAGGTACAAATTGATACTGAGCTAGAAAGCTTGCTGCTCAAAGCTTATGACTGCCTCCGGAACCCCCTCATCCAGCAAATTGAGCAAGGCCATTTTGATCCAGAGCAAGCCCTCGCCACGGCTCAATCCACTTATGCCCAGATTGAAGAACGACTCGGTGATGCCCTGACACAGGTTCATAACTACATTCCTAGTTCCGGTGATTTGGGTATTGATATTGTATCCTCTATTTTTGAGGTTGATGTAGCTCAGGGACTAGAACGTCTTGCTGCTGTCTTAGCCAATCCCCAAAATTATGAGGTCGTAGGGGAATTAAAGGCACAAGCAGACGTATTTGCTGGCTTTGCTGAGTTACTGAACTTGTCTGGATTTGGAGCGATTGCCCAAACGGCTGTAGCGGCAGTAGAGCAAAATCCCCACCAAGTCTTGAAAATTATTGAACTGGCCCTAGCTGACTTTACAACAGGACGAGCTGCTGTACTAGAAGGCGATCGCACTCAAGGGGGAAATCCCTCGACTGCTCTAGTTGCTTTAACACAAGCTCCTGCCGCTCCGGCTAATGACATCACAAATAGTCTAAATACCACCTCTGAATTTGAAGATATCTTTAGTGACTTTAACCTAGGGGAAGCAACCAATGCCTTTGATGACTTTACCTTATCCGAGCAAACCGCTACCGAACCATCCCAACTCAATCCACTAGGTAAAGAGACTTTCGAGACCTCACCCACCCTTGCCGATCAGGAAACTGAGCTAGATCAAGCCACTGAAGACTCACCATCTTGGAAGGTTACCGACTCAGCTGATTTTACTGATATTTTTAGTAACTTTAACCAAGAAGACGTTGCTCTAGCCGAGGAAACCACTGGCCAGCAGCCCCAAGTGAACCTGCCAGCTCAGGAAGTTCCTCTGAGCGCACCGATTGTTGCTGATCTCAGAACTAGTGACTTGGGGCAAGTCAATCAAGACCTAACATCTGATCAATCTACGCCTTCAGAGGATCAAGTTAACCCAGTCCAAGAGGCAGAAGCATATTTCCGAGAGGAAACCGTTTCCCCCACTGCAGAAACTGTTCCACACTCGGAGCAAGACCAGCAAGACCTGAGTAACTCTAAGGCTGACCCTACCCCAGGATCTAAACCAGTAGCGAACTCGCCTAATCCATCAAGCACTGCTTCTGCTCCCCGGAAGAACTCATCCTTAGAGGTACCAAAAACCCTGGAAGCCGCAGTAGAAAAGATTGAACAAATCTTTGAAAGCCTGCCACCGCTCCAGGATATGCCTAAAGCAGATGTTCCATCATCACCAACCCTACCAGCAGCCGCATTCCTAGCCAATGAATTAGCTATCAACCAAACCACTCAATGGGCTAAATCCCAGCAGCATCAACCTATTCAACCTAATCAATCTACTCCTAAGCCGTCAGAGCATCCCAGCCAAAGTCCAACCTCTATCTCCCCCGAGAGTTCAGTCCGAGTTAACTTAAAGCGACTAGAACGGATGAACAATCAGGTCGGGGAACTGGTGATCAACCGCAATAGTATTGGTCTGCAAAATGAACAATTACAAGCAGCAGTGCGGGAGCTTACCCAAAGATTTGACCTTTGTCAAACCATTGTTAGTCAATTACAAGAGTTATCTGATCAGAGTCTAGCGAGTGCCTCAAGTGCTGGATCAATGGTCTCACATCCTAGCTTTGCCTCCCTTAGTCAGAATGAGTGGAATCAGCAAGGGACGAATTCTTTTGGTGAGCAAAACTCACCCCAGCAATCGGTAACGTGGTCAGGCCAAAAGAGCCTAGAGAGTGAGTCAGACCCATTGAACAAACCCCTGTTTGATTCCTTGGAAATGGATAGCTATAGCAACGTCCATTCTTTGATCCAAGGACTACAAGAAGAAATGATGCTGCTTAAAGAAGCCGTGGGGGATATAACCCTATTTGCTCAGCAGTCTGATCAGACCTTGGAACAACAGCGGCAAATGCTTTCTCAACTACGAGACGAGCTGATGTGGGCGCGGATGTTGCCTCTGGGTCAAGTACTCAACCGCTTTCCCCGGGCTTTACGGGATCTTTCTACCCAACACCACAAGCCAGCCAAACTCAAGCTTAGTGGTACAGGGGTTTTGGTGGATAGAGCAGTCTTGGAAAAACTTTATGACCCCTTACTACACTTACTCCGTAATGCTTTTGATCATGGCATTGAATCCCCTCAAATTCGGCGGAAACGAGGTAAATCAGAGCAAGGACAAATTGAAATTCGGGCTTGCCATAAAGGCAATCAAACCATCATTCAAGTCAAGGATGACGGTGAAGGTCTCAATATTGAACGCATTCGTAACCAAGTATTGCTCAAGGGATTGTTGTCAGCCAAACAAATTGCTAAAGCTCCCCCATCCCGCCTGTTAAAGATGATTTTTGAACCAGGATTTTCCACCGCAGCTAAAGTCAGTGAACTGTCTGGTAGGGGAGTAGGTTTAGATGTAGTACGCTCTCAAATTCGAGCTCTCAAAGGTAAAATCTCTGTCACCTCATCCCCAGGTAAGGGTACAACCTTTACCCTACGCCTGCCGTTAACTCTAACCATTGCTAAATTACTAATTGCTACAGTCGGTCCAATTGTTATCGCTTTACCGTCAGACAGTATTGAAGAAATTGTGGTTCCCAAGGGGGATCAGATGCAAAAATCTGGGACAAAACGGTTTTTGCTCTGGCGCGGACAAATGGTTCCCACTTATACCATGTCTGATCTTTTGGAATATAACTGTCCAGTCAGAGAAAGTACTCCTAGCAAAGCTTTAGTTTATGTTCCGACCCCTGAAGATTGGGCGTTACCTATGGTAGTAATGCGTCGAGACCAGCAAGCTTTTGCGTTAGAAATCGATCGCGTGATCACAGAGCAAGAGCTAGTGATTAAATCCTTTGGCAAAGCCCTTGCGGCTCCGAGTTATACCTATGGTTGTACCATCCTGGGGGATGGTAGTTTAATTCCGGTGATAGATGGTAACGCCCTGCTAGAGCAATTTTTAGCTCAAAGCCATGAAGAGACTAAACCGAGAAGCTTGTCTGATATACTCAAAGCTACCACTAAGAAAAAGTCATCGGTTAACCGGACTCAAACTCCTGCTCAAACTGCTCCAGTTCCCACAATTTTGATTGTTGATGATTCGACAGGTTTACGACGAACCTTGGCTATGAGCTTGCAAAAAGCAGGTTACCGAGTGTTACAAGCTCGGGATGGACACGAAGCCTTGGAACAATTGCGGCAAAGTTCCAAAGTCCAGATGATAATTTGTGATATTGAAATGCCGAATATGAACGGTTTTGAGTTTCTTGGTCAACGTCGCCAAGACCCTCAGTTATCAAAAATTCCTATAGCAATGCTTACTTCCCGTAGCAGTGAAAAACATCAGCGTTTGGCAATGCATTTGGGGGCTAATGCTTACTTTACTAAACCTTATATTGAACAAGATTTTATTGGAAAAATCAAAAATATTATTAAAGAAAGTAAATCTGAAGTTTAAGTATTAATCTATCAGTTAATGCGCTAATTGAGGCGCTAATTGAGGTGCTAATTGAGGTGCTATCAGCTATTCCTAATCAGCCTTTAGCAATTAGCAATTAGCTTCTTGAGGGGTGTCCACGACTAATCAGTTACTTGCAACCAGATCATTGAATTATCGTGAATCATGATACTTTTCATCCTAAGTATACAAACTTAGTATGGTGAGTTACTCCATTCAATTCCTCTTGCTTCCAAATCCTGATCAGAAGACTTGGAATATTTTATCCTTCATACTTATCCTAACACGATGAATTCGACATCATGAAAAATAACTTAATTTACTCCCAGCTTAATGATACTCATCTATCGCCAAATCATAAGGCTACATCATTCTTGAAATTAGTGGTCTTTAGAATAGACAGCATCAATTTCGCGTTTCCGATTGAGTGTGTCAACAAAGTAATTAATTACACAACTGTTTATAGCAGTGGACTTAATGATATAGGCATTGCCCATATCGATGACCACGAAATTCCTATTATCGACTTGCATCGCCGGTTATTTAAATCTAGCAAAATCAGCACTTCTAACCCAGCACGTTTCCTGCTGATTGCTCAAAATACAATGGGTGAAGGATTTGGTATCCCTGTACTCAAAACACCGAATTTGATCGAGGTTTCCGTGAGTGATATTCGTACCCTACCAGAGTCTTTTCGTCAAGCTGATACCCTAGGAATTGCTAGTCATGTTGCGGTGATTCCCCAAGAAAATTTATCTTTGACAGTCTTTTTGCTAGATGTTAATCAATTGCTGCCTTGGGTTTCTCAAAGCGCGAAAAGGGGTTAAGCATTGAGCAATCAGCAATCAGCTATCTTTTCCCCTAGCTTGATGGGATGGGAATATTCCCAGTGGATGAGATTTATGTTATACTTTAGATTATAAAATAGCTATCTGCCAGAATTAAGCGTTAGGGGGGAAGTCCCGCGCTCTATCCGTGCTTGGTTAGCTTCGTATGGGAAGGCCTTTTTCGGGGAATTGTGCCAAGAAGTTGCTAGCATCAAAAACGCGCTTTGACGATAACCAAGTCAAAAAACTTCGTTGGCAAAAAAACAACCAAGCAGAATCATCGGTCTTAGCGTCATCCGCTCTTATACCCCACATCTCAATGCTACCCCATGAGTGTCGGATGAATGGCGGACATGAATTTTATCGTCTATAATCAAAGTAGTAGGGAAGACAAATTAAGAGCTAACCGCCACCTACTAACTAAAAATCGAACTTTTTTTTTGTATTGTTCCGGTGGGTCGGGGCATCCCGTATGGTAAATAAAGCTTGCCTTTCGCGTAGCGTGGCCTACGGCCTTGTATCCGTTCGCGCAGCGTCGGCGAAAGCCGATACCATTGGGTGGAGTTGGCAAGAAGCCTACACAGAACTCAAAGAGTAAGTGTAGGAGTATGTCACAAACTAGGACTGCTGCTGATGGCAGGAATATAAGACCTGGGTTTGGGCAACTAAATTTAGGCAATTCCTGGTGAAGTCGGAATCCAGTGCTTTAGCGTAAGCTCACGGTCTGGTAGTCACGGCTGTAGCTTTGATATAAGCTCCTAACTACCATAGTTAGCACTATTGCTTAGCACTATAACGAAGCAATCGGAACAAGTATCCGACAAAACGCATCTAGAGATAAGATGTAGCATGGTAAGTCTTATCTCCAGCAGTAGGACTGATGGCGAGTCCCTCTGATGTGAAACAAAACGTTTCTATTCAGTCTAGCTCGCAGCTATATAAATTAATCTGCCAGAATCCCCTAGCTTTAGCGATGGGGAGTCGTCAATTACCAGCAGTACCACTTAGGAGTATAGTCAACGGGTGCTGCTATATTTTAATATATGGTGTTTCCCAAAAAACTGATTAAGGGCGGCTCTAAAGTATCTAAAGTTATAGATTTACCTAAATATGGTTTACGCTCCATTCTTGCTAAAGGGGTGCAGATGGACTTCCAGTCAGGACAAAACCGTGTTCCAGTCCTCAAAGGAATAGACTGGGAAGTCAAACGTGGTGATATCCAACTTTTAATGGGACCGTCTGGCTCTGGCAAGACTACCCTTTTGTCAATCTTGGCGGGATTACTGACCCCGACACTGGGAAAAGTCTATTTACTGGGTCAAGAAATTACTGGTATGTCTAGAACTAACCTGGCAGAGTTTCGACGGGAACACATTGGCTTTATTTTCCAACACTTCAACCTATTTCCGGCACTGACAGCAGCAGAAAATGTGGAAGTTGTGCTAAACATTAAGGGAATTCAGGGGGTCAATGCTCGACAGCAGGCAAAAACGTTATTAGAGCAGGTTGGTTTAGAGGGGAAAGGACATCTTAGACCGAGTGACTTGTCAGGGGGACAGAAGCAACGGGTAGCGATCGCGCGGGCTTTAGCTAAAGAGCCACCCCTAATTATGGCAGATGAGCCAACAGCAGCCTTGGATTCTCATAGTGGTCATACAGTGATTGAGTTGCTGCGTCGTCTGGCTAAGGAAAAAGGTTGCACAGTGCTGATGGTAACTCACGATCCTCGTATTATCGATGTAGCTGACCAAGTGTCTTATATGGAAGATGGAATGTTGAAGGTTGATGGTTGATGGTTGAACGCCCACCCGTGGCCGTTCGCGCAGCGTGGCCTACGGCCTTAAGGCCAGGGTTGAACGCGCACGCGTGGCCAAAGGCCAGGGTTTATAGGTGACAGTTGATAGGTGAAAGTTGACGGGTGAGGGGTGAGTGTTAATGGTTCACCTTCAGCATCTTAGTTTTATTTGTACCTACCTAATTATGATGTGAATGGGCAATTTGCCAACACAACAAGTTACTGTTCACTCTAGGCATCATAATCATGTTCATGGTAGATTTCTGGCTAGGTATAGGGGTTTTGGGACTGGGTTCTATTCTTTGGGTAGAACTGGTGCGAGACTTCTATCACCTCCTGTCCCATCACTGGACACCCCTGTATCGCTTGCATGTGTGGCATCATCGGGTCTTCCGTCAGGATTTAACTGCTGTCAGTGATACCATTTATCGACAGGCGCACTGGCGTAATGATGTACCAGAAGCCTTGGTCATGCTAATATTAGGCTTGGTGCTATGGTGGTTGGCTTATAGCTGGACACCAAATATGCATTGGGCAGCTTTGGCTGGTTCTGTGTACAGTATGGTATTTCTATTTGGTGCGATCGCTCGTGGCTATGGCATCAAGGGAGCCGATAAGTTGACTGATATGACCCACCTTCCGGGTCCATTCCTATATCCTCCTTCCCCTTGGATGGTAAATCGCAGCTACCATTGGCGACATCACTTTGATAACCAAAAGGCTTACTATGGCGGCACATTGACTTTAGTAGACAAACTGATGGGGACAGCACTATCGCTCCAAGGAAAAACTATTGCAGTGACGGGAGCATCGGGAACTCTGGGACAGTCACTGTTGTACCATCTCCAGCAACGGGGAGCAAAAGTGATTGCTCTGACCTCTAAAGAACAAACTGTTAGTTTAAGTGTCAATGGTGAAAGCTTGCCAGTAAAAACCTTGACTTGGCAAGTGAGTAAAGAGTCTGAACTAGCCCCACATTTTGAAAATGTGGATATTCTAATTCTCAATCACGGCATTAATGTTCATCAAGAACGGACAGCCGATGCGATCGCAAAATCCTACGAGGTCAACACATTATCAAGTTGGCGGTTGCTAGAGATGTTTTTATCCACGGTTCGGACGAACCAAGATATTGCTCGCAAAGAAGTTTGGGTTAATACTTCGGAAGCGGAAGTTAATCCAGCGTTTAGTCCTTTGTATGAACTGAGCAAACGTACCCTAGGAGACCTAGTTACCCTCCGTCGTCTAGATGCTCCTTGTGTAGTACGTAAAGTAATCCTCGGACCATTTAAAAGTAATCTCAATCCATTTGGGGTCATGTCAGGGGATTGGGTAGCCCAGCAAATCCTTAATCTAGCCACTCGTGATGTGCGTAACATCATTGTGACGATTAATCCCATAACCTATTTAGCGTTTCCAGTCAAGGAATTTTTTGTCAGCCTATACTATAGGCTGTTTAGTCGTTAGTCCTTAGCAACTTGCCTTAATTATTAGTTAGTAATTAGTAGCACTAATTACTAAGGGTGGCGTAGCCAAAGGTGACGTTGAATTTACGGCACCAAATGACTACAGAGCTAAAGTCTTCTGGATTAACATCAGCAGGTATACGGTACCGTTGAGTGCCACTGACCTGCTGAAGACGACCAAGACTTTGATAATTTTCCTTACTGTAGGATTTGGGGACAGTTTGGCGGTGCAACAGCACCATTAAATCAGGTCCGTTATCGGTTTTAAAGGTTTCGTCAAACTTTAGGTAACGTTCTCCATTGTCTGTGACTAAACTTACCATGCCTTGAGTAGAATGGGCTGCTGTTACAAAATTTCCTGATCTACTTGTTGCCTGTGCCAGTGTTGCAGTTGGTTTAGCAGCTGGAGCACTGGACACATCAATCTTGGTTGTCGTAGAGGTAGAGGTAGAGGGTTTTGCCTGAACAGTACTCTGATTCCCAGGTACTCCTGCTACACAACCTACGCTTAAAAAGGCAGTAGCACCAAAGATGGCTAAATAGTGAAGTTTCATCAGATTATCTATCTCGTGGAAACATTACTCTATTTGCTATTATGTCTAGTCTTCGGTGGCATTAGCCTGAGTTTTGGTTAAAAAATTTAGTGGATACTTCTCAACTCTAGCTCAGAAAATATTTTATTCATTAAAATATCCCGCAATCGGCAAGTTAAGTGAATTTTAATATTTGCCTCAGGTTAGATTAATCTCTTATCAATATCATCTAGATTATTCCCATACTATCTTAGTAGTTTGGTTGAGTTTAAACTAACAAGTTATGAGACAGCAATTGGTGTAATGGTGTTGCCCAATTCAAGGGGCAAATAATTGCTATAACCTTTATACTAACAAGCTTTAGAATACTAGCACGCTTTTTAATTTGCTATTACTTATTCCCTGCCCACAGCGCTATACCTGTTTTTAGACATGACAGTTCCCAAAGTGAGCTACTCAAACTCTAGGTGTTCTTCTAACAAACCAGTTTTTAGGTTACGAGCCGCAACGGTCGTGATGCTGATTCTAGTTAGTAGTTTTAGTGCGATCGCTCTAGCTTGGTTGACTGGTCAGGGGCAGATTACCCAGCTATTTGCTCAGCTGCATATCTGGCAAAGAAACCCACCGATGTGGCTGGAAGCACCAATGGTGACTCAGCACCACTACTTATTGCTACCAACAATTATCTTAATGGTAGTTGTGCTGGGGGTCACGAAAATCTCTCCCCGTCCTCGCAGTTGGTCTAGAAATCTAGTGGTGGGGATTTTGCTAGCACTATTGGGACGATATCTGCTATGGCGAATCTTCTCTACCCTGAATTTAGTGGATCCCCTTAATGGTTTCTTTAGCCTAGGATTATTTTTCTTGGAAATGTTGTTGCTAACCAGCAGTATTATCCAGCTATTTTTAATGTTAAGTTTCAAAAACCGTAGCGCTCAGGCTTCCCAGCTATCATTAGATGTTATTTCAGGAAGGTTTAATCCTTCTGTGGATATATTAATCCCAACTTATAATGAACCCTGTTTTATTCTAAAGCGAACAATTATGGGTTGTCAAGGGATAGATTATGACAATAAAAAGGTTTATTTACTAGATGATACCAAACGTCAAAATGTCAAAGAGTTAGCTGCTGAATTGGGGTGTAACTATATCACTCGTCCAGATAATTACTATGCCAAAGCGGGAAACTTAAACAATGCTATTCCAAAAACCTCAGGGGATTTGATTGTATTATTCGATGCGGATTTTGTCCCAACTAAAAATTTTCTGACTCGCACCGTAGGCTTTTTTAAAAAAAGTAATGTGGGATTAGTCCAAACTCCTCAAAGCTTTTATAATCCTGACCCGATTGCCTACAATTTAGGTTTAGAAGATGTGCTACTGCCAGAAGAAGAGGTATTTTATCGGCAACTTCAGCCCATAAGGGATGGTGCTGGCGGTGTGGTTTGTGCCGGAACTTCCTTTGTTGTGAAACGTGATATTATAGAAGCGGCTGGTGGTTTTGTCACCGATTCTTTGACTGAAGATTACTTTACTGGTATTCGCATAGCAGCAATGGGTTACCAGGTTATTTATTTAGGGGAAAAACTTAGTGCTGGTTTAGCCGCAGAAAATATTGCTGCCCATGTAGCTCAACGATTGCGGTGGGCTCAAGGAACATTACAGGCATTTTTTATTGATGCCAACCCTCTAACTATTCCGGGGTTAAAACCGATCCAAAGGCTAGCCCATTTAGATGGATTACTAAATTGGTTTACCGGTTTATCTCGCTTCGGATTCTTGTTAATGCCCCTAGCTTATTCCTTTCTAGGGGTGATTCCCTTACAAGCAACCCCTGGTGAATTGTTGTATTTCTTGCTACCTTATTATCTGATACAGCTCACAGTTTTTTCTTGGTTAAACCTCCGTTCCCGGTCAGGGTTGTTGTCGGATATTTACTCATTGCCTTGGTGTGTTCCTATGAGCATGACAGTGATACAAGTCATGCTCAATCCTTTTGGGAAAGGATTTAAGGTAACACCCAAAGGAGTAAAACGCGATCGCTTTGTGTTTAACTCGAAGTTGGGATTGCCTTTGATTATCCTATTTATCGCGACAGCAGTTAGCCTATGGCAAAATTTGAGTACTTCTGTGATGTATTGGGGGAGTGGGATATCAGCTACTGACGCTCAGATGATTCAAGGTCTGAGTCTAGGTTGGATTTGGAGTATCTATAACCTGATCATGTTAGGTATTGCTTTATTGATTGTAGTGGATGTTCCCAATCCTGACCTTTACCAGTGGTTCAAGTTGCGCCGAGTGGTGCGGCTTGAGATCGGAAATCGCACTGTCTGGGGTATGACCACCAAGATTTCAGAAATTGGTGCTCAAGTGGCCTTGACGGAGGTGGCTGATGTACGATTAGATACCGTAAACACTGCCAGTGAACCGTTGCCAGTTGAACTAGAGATGATCGAGGAAAAGCTACACTTGTCAGGAGTAGTTACTGAAATTGACAACAGTGGTGAGGAAGCTAGTCTACGGATTATGTTTGACCCATTAACTCTCCAACAGCATCGCACTTTGGTAGAGATACTCTTTTGCCGTCCGGGTCGATGGCAGCGACGGGAAACTCCATCAGAAATGCGATCGCTTTTACTGTTGTTTAAGATTTTACTTAAACCCCGAGTGCTATTTGATCGCCAGGGTAGGAGTTGAGAAACTCTCAAGACTTTACCAGTGCCTATTTATCACAATTCTGGCGGGGTGACAATAGTAGCTAGAAGAATAGTAGCTAGAACTCAGATCTTGCACCAAAAAAAGTGGCTGTGAGAAGGAACGGCTGAAGTTATTGTTATTAGGGGATTAGAGGCAGTTCTATCCCTGAGTTAGAGACAACTAATCAAATACCTTGAAAAAGCCTCTGTATCCCATAATTTAATGACACTCAATGACCCAGATTATACGGAAAACTATAAATAATCAATAGTTTAGTTATGGCTTCAATTAGACTTGATAGTTTTTTGGATTACATGAGAATTGTGGTAAACTCTTTTCTAAGATTAATGGAGGATAAAGACCCTGAATAAGATTTTACCAGAAGTAGAAAAATTCATCTCAAACTTAAAACAATTAATGCCCACTAGTTATCAACAAGAAACCTTAGAATCCATTTTTGGATTAATCCTTTGTGGGCAAGGTAATTCTGTTCCGGATCATTGTCAAACCAAATCGGCAAGTGCTATTAGTCGTTTTTTAAATAATTATCAATGGTCAACCCGTTCTTTAATTCGTACCGTTCGTTCTTTAATAATCAAATTTATTCTTGATCAAAGAAAAAGAGGAAGAAAACCAACTCTACAAGTAATCCTAGATTTAACTACCCTAGAAAAGGTAGGTAATTTTACCCATCTAGGAAACTTAGTGCGAGTCTATAATCATAAGAAAGGTTTACACATTGTAGTGATGTATTTAGTCCTGGGAAATTGGCGTATTCCTTGGAGTTTCAGGATTTATAGGGGTAAGGGTACTCCCTCCCCATCCCAATTAGCACAGAAGTTATTAAATAATTTCCCTAAAAAAATTACTCAAAATTTTCAAGTTTATGTACTTGGTGATACGGCTTTTGGTACAATTAAATTGATTGATAATATCCGTCAAAAATCCGGCCATGCTATTGTTGGGATTAGGAAAAATCGAACTTTAACTGATGGTCGTAAGGTCTCAGACATTAAAAAGCGTGGTCAACAAGTTTATTTGAATGGTTTAAAATTACCTGTTTTTTTGTCATGGATATGGTTAAAACGAGATGGCAAAATGATTCAACGTTTTGTGATATCAACTAAACCAATGAAGGGTAAAACTATTGCTCGATGGGGAAAACGTAGATGGCAGATTGAGGGTTTCTTTAAGACAGCTAAACATCGTTTTAGCCTACACCGCTTTGGACAAAAGACAAGACTTGGAGTCTACCGTTGGTTGATTCTGTGTTTAGTTTCTTATTTGTTGGCTTATTGGGTTTATTTACACTTAGGTAAATCGGATAATTTAGATGGGTTTTATTGTGCACAACAAGCACTTATTTTACTTTTACCGCATATTTTGCTTCTCTCTATTTTCAATCATTTAGATACACTTATGCCTTGGTTACATGAGCTTAGTTTTGATTTTTGTCTGATCAGGTGCAAGATCTGAGTATTAGGAAAAAGTCTTGAGGTTTTATCAGAGCAAATAGATGAGTATATAGTGGTTGTGCGCTTGTGATAGAGAATTTTGTTCACCAAAATTGGCAAGTTGGCTATCAGAAAAAGGTACCTTCTTTTGTTTAAGACAGAAATGCGATACAAAGATTGCCGTAGAAAATGGCTTATATAAGGAACTAAGAGATTGGGGTTTAACTCCTGGGATGAACTTTTTCATCAATGACCGACAGGTGAGCGACGCAAACCGGCTTTGGAACTTTCAATATTGCGGCTAAGTGGAAAGCGATGCAGCGCGGTCTTGGGGGTCCCCCCCATGAGCGACTGCATCAAGACAAGAAACTACAAAGGATTTAAGACAAAAGAACCTTGGTATATCTTAACTAACTTGATGGATTTAGACCTAGCTATTCGAGCTTACCAAAAGCGTTTTGATATTGAAGAGATGTTTCGAGATTTTAAAGCAGGTGGCTATAATCTTGAAGGCTCTAAGCTCAAACCTCAGCAGCGTGAATATTCTACTTATTGTCGTTGCTATTGCATATAAAGCGTGCCATTATCCACGGTCAAAACATTAAGAGTATTGGTATTCAAAAATATGTAGCACGACCGGAAAATTCCTCAACTTCACAACGTAGACATAGCTCTTTTTATATTGGTCAACATCTTCATCATTGGCTCCGCCTACAGCAATTGTGCCAACAAACTTTGTCTGAACTTTTGCAAATTAATCGTCGTTGGATTCTCCATTACAATCAGGGCAAACGTGCCATTGAGCTTGCCCTGTCTAGTTTTCAATCCCCTTTGTCGCCCTGCTAGCTGAATATTATGCTCCACCCGAGCAACAACTACGCCGCCTTAGAGCAGGCCCACGAGTTGATATCTATGCCTTATCTGCCACCTTATATTTCTTGTTAACCGGACAGCAACCAGTTAGCAGCAGAGACAGGGAAAATGATCTGAAAAGATATAGAAAAGAGCCTCAAAAACAAGATGTCAGCAAATTCGTCATTAACAAAATTTTGAGAAGAGCAATTCTCAAAGGGATGGAATTAAATCCAAAGCGAAGACCTCAGTCAATCTCAGATTGGCTAAAATTACTAGAGCCTGCACAAGAAATGAATTTAACTGATATTTTAAGATGGGTGATTGGAGTTATATACGCTTTGGTGCTATTAGGTGCTGTTGTCATTCCATTGATAAGTAATCCATCTAATCAGCCTAATCAACCTACTCAATATCCCCCAAGTAGCACGGAATGGCCACAACTTGAATATAAAGGTTTATCGGCGATTAGTAAGTTTGCTGATGAAAGAGATACACAAACATTAAAAAAAGTCATCGATCTATTTGAGCAAAATAAAAACAAATATCAAGGAAAAAAAGAATTTGAAGAACTGTTTAGTGAACTAACCCGTAGATATGCTCAAAACGTATTAGCTATAAGTGGAGAACCAGGAATTCGTAAGGGAATTGAAAAGTTGGAGGAAATTCAGCAAAGGCTAGATCAGAACTTCGACATCGAAAATCTTCCGGAAGATGATATCATCGCTCAGGAATATAAAGATGTTAGTGCTCTTCTATAGAAGATGAGAAATTCCCGTAATGGTAACAATTATAGCATTGACAACAAGTGTATTTATACCCAATAATCTGCTATAGTAAAGTTGGCGCTAGCTACATCTACCAAGCTATAAGATTAGTAAAAGCAATTAATTAAATAAAAAGCACCCAATGACAAAGTTACAACCAGAATATTCTCTGAAAGATGGCGAGTATACCATCCAATCAGAATTAGGAGAGGGGACATTTGGAACGACTTACAAAGCCACTCGTAAGTTACCCGATGGTAAGGAAAACAGTGTTGCGATAAAAATTGGAAAAGAGGAATTAAGCGAGAATGAACAAAGCAAAATAAAACAAGATTTTCAATATGAAGCAAACCGACTCAAACAATTTAACCATAAGCATATTGTTAAATTCATCGAGTACTTCTATGACCAGACCATAAACCGTCCTTGCATCGTGATGGAATATATCGAGGGAGAGACTCTAGAGAGACTAACTCCAGCAAAGAAAGGAATTCCAGAGGAAAAAGCCATCAACTATATTAAACAAGTTGCCGATGCCTTGGCAGCAATGCACGATGAAAATTTGATTCACAGAGATGTCACCCCTAGTAAGATTATAGTAAGAGATGGAACCGAAGCAGTCCTGATTGGTTTTAGTATTGCCCGGGAATTTATTCCTAATCGGACACTAGAGGTAACACAAACATTGTTAACTGATGATCATTATGCTCCACCAGAGCAAGAACTACGCCGTGCTAGATTAGGCCCACCATTTGATATATATTCCTTATCCGCTACTTTCTATTTCTTGTTAACCGGACGCCAACCAGTTAGTAACCGAGACCGGGAAAATGAATTAAAAAAATATAGAAGAGACACTCAAAAACAAGATATCGAAAACTTCGTCAGGAGAACCAACAAAAAATTGAGAATAGCAATTCTCAAAGGAATGGAATTAGACCAAAACCGAAGACCCCAATCAATTTCAGAATGGCTAAAATTACTGGAATCTCCAGGGATACTAATTTTAACTTATAGGTTAAGTAGTTTGAGATGGGTGATTGGAGTTATATTCGGTTTGGTGCTATTAGGTGCTGTCGTCTATCAATTGATACCTAAACCAACTAATCAGCCTAATCAACCTATTACTTATCCCCTAAGTAGCACGGAATGGCCACAACTTGAAGATAAAGGTTTATCGGCGATTAGGAAGTTTGCTGATGAAAGAGATAAACAAACATTAGAAGAAGTCCTTGAGCTATTTGAGCAAAATAAAAACAAATATCAAGGAGAAAAAGAATTTGAGGAGCTATTTAGTGAACTAACCCGTAGATATGCTCAAGACGTATTAGCTCGAAGCGGAGAGCCAGGAGTTCGTAAGGGAATTAAAAAGCTGGAGGAAATCAAGAAAAGACTGGAGGATAACTTCGATGATATCGAAAATCTTCCGGAAGATGATATCATCGCTCAGGAATATAAAGATGTTAGTGCTCTTCTAGAGAAGATGAGAGATTCCCTTAATGAAAACAATTAGGATTTTTAGGTTTTATTTAAATAAGAGCCAGAGCAATCATCCCCAATAAAGCCAAAACTGATACAATTGTAGAAACCCCTTTCTTATCCCGAGATAAATCCTCCTGTTCTTCAATGGGTTCCTTAATCGTTTCCCAGCACGCCTCTCTAATCGTCCCACTCCACTCACTGCCCATTTCAGAAAACCAAAACACATTAGGATCACCTATAAATGGCTGACGGTTAATGGTTTGCTCTTCACGGTTTACGGAGATTGGGTAACGGTTAATGGTTGAGCCTTGACGGTTAATGGTTGACCTTTGACGATTGGTTAATGGGTGACGGCTATGGTAGTATTCGGACTGATAGCGGTAAGTCTGAGAAATAATTTGTTTCGGCTGATCACCAGTAACGGTATTGTTTTTCTGTGACATCGATTAACACCCGATTCTAAAGGTTGACAAGGTAAGCATTCAGCGTGCTAATAGCTGATTTCTAGGCGTTGCTGATTATGGGTATGGTTTTGCCCCCCTAACCCCCCAATTTTGGGGGGAACAAAACTCTCAAAGTCCCCCAAAGTTGGGGGATTTAGGGGGCTGTAATAAAACCAGATGATCGCGCATTCATTCCTTAATTCAGCAACGCCGATTTCTAAGTATCTATAGACTTATCGGGCGAACTACCAAGGATTATGCAGAAAATTTTCAATACCAGTAAGCGGTCAGCTGTCAGTGGTCAGTAGTCAGTAGTCAGTGGTCAGTGGTCAGTGGTCAGCTTATTTTATTCAAAAGTACCTCAAAGTGGCACAGGCTTCCAGCCTGTGACCTAACCTCAGCTTATTTTCTTCAAAAGCACTGTGGCACAGGCTTCCAGCCTGTGACTTAACCCATAAGCTAATAACTAATAGCTGATAGATAATAACTGATAACTGATAACTTACAGCTGATAGCTGACCGCTGATAGCTAATAACTGATAGCTTACCTCTAGATAGCATAAGCCTCAACCTCCAAGCGAACCATCTTGACATGAGTTAACCCTTGACTATCTATTGGATAGCGCTGGATGTACCTATCCACAACAGTGTTCAAAAATGTTTCTCTCAACTTCTGAGGAATTCTATTGGTATAGGGAAACCAGGTTGTTCGTAACCACCCTTTCAATCTCTCCTTGCCTTGATGCTGCATATCCTTAGGAATTAACTGCACACGTTGAGCTTTAAATCCATTTTCTGGTAACCATCTTTGATACTCTTCAATGCCATAAAATGAATAAGGAAAGTTAAAGTCTATAAAATACTCTTTCCAGTCTGGAGCAGTGATAATTTCATCTATGAAAAGTAGTAATTCCCTAGCGTTACCTTTACCTCCCATCTGAAACAGTAATTTTCCGTGAGGTTTAAGGTGATTACGAACACTTTTTAAAACTGACCCATGGTCATTGATCCAATGTAAGACAGCATTAGAAAAGATAACATCAAAGCCATGATTTAGGTTAATTGCTGTAGCATCCATAAGTTTAAAGTCTAAATTAGGATACTCCACTCCTGGAAATGTCTTCCGAGCTAACTCAACCATGGTCTTGGATGAATCAATTCCTAAAACACTACCCTTGTTAAGAATACTGGCAAATTCAGCAGTAATCTTTCCGTCTCCACAACCAATATCCAGGAGTGTTTCGTTCCCGATTAGTGATAGCTTTTCAATTAGTTCCTTTGCCCATGTGAGCTGTGCTGAAGAATTCTTAGCATAATCATCAGGATTCCATTGATTGTGATTGGTCATATTGCGAAAGCATTCAGCGGTCAGTGGTCAGTGGTCAGCACTCAGCCGTCAGCCGTCAGCACTCAGCCGTCAGTCGTCAGCCTATTTTATTCAAAAGCACCTTAATTAGGGTGGCACAGACTTCCAACCTGTGACCTAACCCATAAGCTAATCGCTGATCGCTAATAACTGACAGCTGACCGCTGATAGCTGATAGCTTACCCTAAACCTATCGCCTCAAATTAATATAGCGAGTCAAAATCCGGATGATCTCACCTTCGACAGGAGAAGGAATCGGCGGGGTCCACGCAATGACTTCGGCAAAGCGGAGCACGTGCAATTGGTTAATCACACTCTCAACACCTTTGGGTACACCACAGGCGAGGAGGCGGACTGGGGTTTTGCCCTGAGGGACATCATAGATCGGAGCTTTGATTAGCTCTGGAATAGAACGTGGGTTTACCATTTATATATCACCTTGTTTTCTTGGTGGTGGAACAGCGATCGCACATCCCGGCCTGTAGAACCTATGTGCGATCGCTTTGTGCTGGCGAGGGAATTGCCAATCACTGTAACTGCGTACTTTTATAGTATATCCTATCTTGGCCAGTTTGTCAACACTTTGAGTTTAAAAAAAAATTATAGAAGTATTATTTTCAACAATTCATGCTGTGAGAGGTTACAATCAAACGTAACGAGCGTTTAGTATGGTAAGAGGTTAAACACTAAAGTGGTGATTCACTGGAAATTGGCAGTAGTAATGGCTGAGCGCAACATCAGCAACAAAGATCTAGCTGAGATAATTGGAAAGCATCCTAACTCCGTTTCCAGGCTAAAACGGCATCGCCGTCTACCTAGAATTGACGAAGACATACTCAACTCCCTGTGCAAAGCCCTCAAGTGCCAACCAGGGGACTTGATAGTCTATCAAGAGGATGAACAAGATCCCTAAAACGGGAAATTTACCGGTAATCGGTAATCGGTAATCGATAATCGGTCACCGGTAATCCGTAATTTTCCTTGAGCCTTAGCCATCAGCGCATTATCGATGGGCCCAAAATATAGGAGCCCTTAGCTGTCTGGTGAATCGTCTCTGCAATTTTTTTAGCCACCTTCTGACTAGTCCAGTAGCTGTCGTGAGCACTTCCACCATTTATTAATGCTAAAAATGTCGATTGTATCGGTTTAGCGACATTTTCTAATAATCCAGAACCGTACGTCAGTACATCTTCAAGTTTGATGACTTTGTCATACTCATCTACTAATTTTGGCAACACTCCTTCTAGGGGCCAAGCAATGGGATCCCCCGGATGTACAAAGTTTTGCCAGGGTAACGCCACTCCTTGTTGAGTCAGAATTGCCAGTAATTCCTTTAGTTTTGAACTAATATCATGGGTACTGCCATCTCTGGTTTTGCCAACAATATGGATCAGAGTAAATAGGGCAATCGGTGAACCCATGGTATGAACACTAGCCAGAGGAATGGCACTGTCAAGCTCAGATTCGATGCCCAAAATGCTTTTGCGAATCCCCTGAATACTCTCATGACCAGGTATAGTTGGGTCATCCCATCGACTAGCAAACAATACATCAAATAGGATAATCGTTCCCCAACTGTGAGTGACTAGGTGCAAACGGTCCTGATCTTGGTATCCCTCCAATCCCTGATAGGCTTGTTTACTCATCTGCTCAATAGCCAGAGAGCTAACATGTCTGCTGAGGTAGAGAGCCCCGTCTCCAACGAATTGTAAGATTTGCTTTTGACGGAAGTCTCTGAACCAGAACTCATTCCACACCTTCGATGCCTTCAATGCTCCTAGGAGTTCCTTCTCCTGCTCAATCACCACATTACCCCAGTACAGAGGGATCTTTTTGAGTTGAACGGATGACTCAACATTAGATTGAATCAGATCGAAAAGCTTGTCAGCGTATTCGGGTGTTTCTCGATCTTGGCGAGTATTGACACCATGTATAAACAAAATGTAGTCCGTAGCCACGGATCAGCCTCTCTTCTGTGGAATTTGATCGATGATTCCATCAGTTTATGCGATCGCGTACCCTACCCGACGGCTATCATCGATTCCTGGTAGGGAGTAGGGAGTAGGGAGTAGGGAGTAGGGAGTAGGGAATATGGCATCAAAAATTATCTAAATGGAATTCTTGAGGGATGATCTTTTTACAAATAAATATAAGATGCACCCGATATAATTTATGTCTTCTGTTTCCTAAAAATACAGCCAATTTATTATACTAATATTAATTCCTAATCAGGTAGTCTGGTAAAATAGTTTCGCTATCTATCTGTGCCAATTCAATCTGCTTTTGGGTCAGATTTTTAGCTCCTTGGAGGTTAGCCCCTCTTAAATCTGTACTCTGGAGATTAGCTCCCTCTAAATTTGCCTCTTGCAAGTTAGCTTTAATCAACGATGCCCGCTGTAAATTAGCATTCCAGAGGATTGCCTTCTCTAGCTTAGCTCTCCTGAGAAATGCCCCTTCTAGGTTAGCATCAAATAAGCAAGCGTCTGTCAAGTTAGCTTTTATCAAGTATGCTCCTTGGAGGTTAGCTTGATTAAAGTCTGCCCCTTCTAGATTGGCTCCGATCACATATGCTCCTTTTAGATTAGCCTGATTAAGACAAGCTCCTTGTAGTTTGGAGCCACTAAGGTATGCCTCTTGCAGGTTTGCTTCTGTTAAGTTTGCCCCAATCAGTGTGGCGTTACGTAAATCAATTTTCTGATCTTCGAGTTCTTTTGAGCTGTCGCGCCTTGCAATAACCGTTAGGGCACCTTGAATATCAATAGGGAGTTTTTGGTCTTCTGTAATTGGAAGAGGACTGGATAACTCATTTATTTGCTTTTGCTGCTCTACATGAATCTTCCCAGGGGACTGATATCGCACAAATGTCGATAAAATTTCCATAATTTTCCAGTGGTCTTGGGCAGAAACCTTAGCAATTCGTTCTAGGGCATAAATTCCACCTAGCCGTAGGGCAATCTGATCAGAACTCAGCCACTCCAGGGCATTATTCAAGCATTGAATTATTTGCTTGTCTTCTGTACCGATAGTAGTCTTGACAGTTATACCAGTTTTTGAGAGGTTATATAACCCTTTGTTTAAGTAGTAAAGTTTAATCAAAATTACTAGTCCAATAGCCATTATTACAACAGCTATAAAAAACAAAATTTGGTCTTTTTGCTCTACTTGATTTACAAAAAAAAATAGCTTATTGAGTTGGGATTTTTCAAGAAACCCCTCAATAAAATTTATGGGAAATACCACAAACCAATATAACGAAGCAATCCCTAAGTAGACTAAGCCACTATAAATCAAAAAAACAACCATTTTCAACCGTAAAGGGTGATTGTTGGGCGGGTTTACCTTGAGCTTCATGTCTTGTATTATACTGACTCAACTGGTATAACTTATTAAATCACCATCTTGTGAATATAATGTGAAGAAATTAAAAAATCTAACTAACGAGCTATATCTATATACAGGGAACAGGGAACAGGGAACAGGGAACAGGGAGTAGGGAATCGGGAGTCGGGAGTCGGGAATCGGGAATCGGGAGTAGGGAGTCGGGAAAAGCGGGAAATGGGAAGAATTATCCCGGAAATTATAGTGTATTTTGATCTGAGGGGGCGACGAAATAAGCTAAAATGCAGATTCTATAAGCAACCTAGCCCTT
>NZ_MKZS01000001.1:3705348-3820157 GCF_001942495.1 Moorena bouillonii PNG | reverse complement strand
TACTGATTTAGCCGGTGTCGATCACGTGCAGGCTGTAGTCATTAAAGCGGGAATCATTAGAACGGCCGAGACCTTTGAAGGGATTTTGGCAAAAGGAGTCGGCGCTGATTTTAAATGGAACAGTTTTGAGGAGTTTTTAATTGATGGGAGCTTACCGAATTTTAAAGGGGAACTAAACGAGGAGACCTTGATTTCCCAAACACTGGCCAATAAGTTGAACCTAAAGGTCGGGGATTCTTATTTGTCGATTTTTCTAAAGGATGGTGACCTATCTAGGCCCCCGAACAATAGAAGATTTACAGTAACGGGAATTTACGAAAGTGGTTTTGAGGAATTGGATGCGAGTTACATTCTTGTTGACATTCGACACATTCAACGAATGAACAAATGGCAATCTGATCAAGTAGGTCATTTTGAAGTATTTCTCAAAGATTTTAATGATCTTCAACAAAAAACGGCAGAGATTTACGGAAAAACGGTCTCTAGTCTGGACACCCAAAACTTGGGGAGTAAATATTTCAAGATTTTTGAGTGGTTGGAGCTTTTTGATTTTAATACCACTTTAATTATTGGCATAATGATTATTGTGGGAGGTATCAATATGATAACGGCCCTTTTGGTACTGATATTGGAGCGAACCCAAATGATTGGGGTCCTAAAGGCGCTGGGTTCCCAGAATTGGACTATAAGAAAAGTATTCTTGATCAATGCGGCCTATCTGATAGGTCTTGGTTTGTTTTGGGGAAATCTAATCGGCCTTGGCCTTATATTTATTCAAAAACAATTTCAGTTTTTAAAATTTCCGAACCCAGAGGAATATTATGTCACCTATATCCCCGTCGACATTTCTCTTTTAAATATTTTATTGCTCAATTTTGGGGTAATGGTGCTTTGTCTTCTCATGTTACTGGTCCCTTCTTATGCCATATCCAAGATTTCACCGGTTAAGGCGATCAAATTTGAATAGCCGAAGCGGTCAAGAATGATATAGGCCGTGGAAATACCATTCGGACCCCTCAAAGAATTACCTTTGCCCCCGATATGGACTATGCTGAGAATATTTTGGAGACCATTGGTAAAACACCCTTGGTGAAGTTGAACAAACTAACGGCAGAACTGCCCTGTTTGGTATTGGCCAAATATGAGACGTTTAATCCTGGTAATTCCGTTAAAGACCGCATGGCACTTCAAATGGTGGAAGATGCCGAAGCCGATGGTAGGTTGCGGCCCGGTGGAACCATTATTGAAGGTACTTCTGGCAATACTGGTATGGGATTGGCCCTGGCGGCCATAGTCAAAGGCTATCGAATGATTTGTGTGATGAGCGATAAGCAGTCCAAAGAAAAAATGGATATTCTTAGGGCGGTAGGAAGTGAGGTGCACGTATGTCCGACCGATGTTGCGCCCGACGACCCTCAAAGCTATTATTCCACTGCACGGCGGTTGGCTCAAGAAATACCCAATTCATGGTATGTCAATCAATACGATAATCCAAGTAATACAAAAGCCCATTATTTGAGTACGGGCCCAGAAATCTGGGACCAGACCGATGGAAAAGTAACACACTTTGTTGTCGGAGTGGGTACCGGTGGGACCATTTCTGGGGTAGGAGGCTATTTGAAGGAGCAAAACCCTAAGGTTAAGGTTTGGGGGGTAGATACTTATGGTTCTGTGTTTAAAAAATACCATGAAACAGGTATTTTCGATGAGAATGAAATATACCCCTATGTTACTGAGGGTATTGGCGAGGATATTTTGCCCAAAAATGTAGATTTTAACCTTATCGACGGATTTACCAAAGTGACTGATAAAGATGCTGCCGTCTATACACAGCGCCTTTCAAAAGAAGAGGGCATGTTTTTGGGCAATTCCGCTGGTGCCGCCATTAAAGGGGTACTGCAACTTAAAGAACACTTTACCAAAGACGATGTTGTGGTGGTACTTTTTCATGATCATGGTAGCCGGTATGTAGGCAAGATGTACAATGATGAATGGATGCGCAAGATGGGGTATTTGAATTAGGGGAACAACCCTTGAATTTTGATCTAGAATATTGAAAGTCGGAAAGAAAACAAACCAGAAACATAAGAGGTTATGATACATCTTGAAATGAACGGCCATAGGGCGACCATTGAGGCCGGTGAATTAATAGGTTATGAGGTAAAAGGGCATCAATTTATTCATCAAAAAGGAAGCCCAGGTTGGTCAAGTGCGGATACTGAAATGTTTCCAATTATTGGTCCTGTCAATGAAGCTGGTTTTGAGGTTAAGGTGCCTTTGGGAAATGCAATCCAGGACCAGCACGGCCATTTAAGACAGTTTGCTTATACATTGATTTCCTCATCAGCAACGGAAGCTGTTTTTAAAAAAACATATAAGGCCGGCACACCGATCAAGAACTCAAAATATCCATCTAAATCATCAGAAGAGTGGTTGGCGTGGCCTTACTCATTTGAGTTTGAGAAGCATTTTAAATTATGTGATGGTTTTTTAGAAATCAAATTTGTTATTTCGGGAGATGACGGAATGCCTTTTATGCTGGGCTACCATCCTGCTTTTAAATTGTACACGAACCGACCTGTTATTAAAACCAATACCCGTGAAATTACATTAGATGAAGTTTTGGCCGTTGGCAGCCGTGCCCTACAAGTCGCGGACCACGATACATTGACCTTAAAGGACGAGAAAGAGATTACCATTAAGACAAAAGGGTTTGGTCATTTTATGTGCTGGACCGAAGTTAAAAACATGGTATGTATTGAGCCCATCACTTTCTACCCTTATGCCGTGGCACAGAAAGACCTAAATAAAGGTTTTCAGTACCTTGAGGGAACTTCCATCCTCGAAGTATCACTTCACCCCGAGATTTAACAAAAATGTTAAAAAAATCACAATAATTTTAACATTTTTTGCGTTTAACTTCATACCTTAGAAGGTAGAATCTTATCAGTTCTTTAAAATGTTTAAGCGTTTTGTCAAGAGGGTGGGCGTAGTGAACTGCATTATGCTCTTGGTGGTATTTTCAATTATCATCGTCTCTGAAGTACTTTTCCTCAAGGGAAAAAAGATGGATGCCATTTTTATAGCATTCTGGGCACCGACCATATTGGGTTTTATGAATTACTTGAAGTATAAGAAATAATGGATTTTATACTTGTTTACTCCATCATTGTAGCACTAATATTTTTAGTGTGGTTGGTCTTTATTGTTAGAATGTACGATAAAATGAAAAAGTAAATTAAGAAACACCCTTCAGCCAATTTTTAAAGTCCCTTACACGATTTCTACTAACTACCATGTCCATATTAAACTTACTGTTCAATCGTATTTTTAAACGATTGTTGAAGTAATCTTCCACTGAATGTATTTCGTCTATTGAAATGGTGACCTTTCTATTTATTCTAAAAAACTGTTCGGGATCCAATAGATTTTCCAATCTTTCCAAGGTGAAATCAATGCTATGGTCCCTTCCAGACTTATCAACCAAATGTGTCTGTCCCTCATCTGAATAAAAACAGGTAATCTGCGAAACATCAACAAGCTTTAATTTATTGTTTTCCCTGATGAGAAACCTTTTTTTATAATTAGGGGGACCAAAACTTTCCATCATGGAACCCATCCTAGCTAAGTAATCATCCTCATCCACTTTTTTGAAAGACCAATATTTTTTCAATGCGGCGTTGATGTCTTCCAACTTTGCAGGTTTTAATATGTAATCAATACTGTTATATCTGAACGCCTCTACAGCATATGAATCAAAAGTCGTACAGAAAATAATGGGTTTTTCAATGGTCAATGAATTAAGAAGTTCAAAACAGGTTCCATCACCTAAATGAATGTCCATAAAAGCGATATCATAACTGATGCCTTGGGAAAAGAATATTAGGCATTCAGCAATGCTGTCCAGTTCGGCAACAATCTCATGGTCTATGCCTGTATCTCCTATTAACTTTTTTAGGTAGGCAGAGGATATGGGTTCATCCTCGACTATAACAATTTTTAAAGTTTTGCCCATGTTCAGTATTGAAGTCACAAAGCTCGCGTTAAGTTACTATATTTTTAATAGTAGGACACTAAATTTTGTGAATAGTCACCATTATAACACAGGTAGTCGTACGATAAAAGCTTTTTCGGTTGAATCAATGATTACTTCCTGTGTGGTAAGTAGCCCATATCGGTCAGTTACGTTCTTTAATCCTAGGCCCATTCCTTTGACTGCAGTTTGATTTGATTTGGGACGGTTGTCGTTTTTTATCTCTATATAGTCCTTTAAATCACAAATAGCTATTGACAAAGGTTGTTTTTTTGTTATAGTGTTATGTTTTATGGCATTTTCTATGGTTATTTGCAAGGCCAACGGCACCATTTTTTTATCCATAAGGTCTTCTCTTATGTTAATATGAAATTGAAGATTATTACCAAACCTGGTTTTTAAAAGATTTACATACGCTATTGAAAATTCCACTTCTTCTTCAAGGGTTATCAGGTCTTTTTCAGAGAATTCCAAGATTTTTTTATGAATATCAGATAAAAGGTTTACGAACACCTTTCCTTTAGCTTTATCTTCATCGATGAGAAAATTAAGGGAGTTAAAACAATTGAATAAGAAATGGGGGCTTAGTTGATGCCTTAAGACATCAAGTTGATTTTGAACTTTTTGTTTTTCAATTGTTTTCAGTCTGATTTGGTCCTCCTTTAACTGTACGAAGAGATAAAGACTTTCATATAGGCCAACCCCGAAGAGGGCAAAAAAGACACCCATAATGACCTCTTTTAGAATACGATCTTCTTCATATCCAGGTACTTCTATATTAATCCATTTTTGTAAGGTCAGTTGCAGTAAAAGGGTTATCAAAAGATAAACGACCAAAACAAGAAATAACCTTGGCAATCTTTTACGCCAATTATTATAACCAGGAAATAGTTTTACTACATAAATGTAGAAATACCTTCCAATTAGAAGGTAAATTACCATATACATGAGTGCTTCGGACCATTGCATAAAGTATAGCCCAAACCGGCCATCCAGTAGGAGGTCGGGAAACATTATCGACATCGAAAGAAAAGAGTAAAGCAAAATCTGGGCTATGACCAACTTGAGGTCATTAAAACCTAAAATCTGCTTTTCTTTTTCCCCGAACATATCCCAGAGTTAATTGTTGGACTCGATTAAAGGCAATTTCAATTTGAATCCTGAATTTGTTTCTTCTGCAAGCATATCCTTATTCGATAAGAGCCTGTAGCGATTTTTTATGTTTCTAAGACCCTGTCCGCCACCCTTGGGGGCTACCTCTTTTTTTTGAAGATTGTTATTAATGATAAGATAGTCTTTAGAGTTCAAAACATTAATTAATAGAGGTTTTTTTCTGGAAACCACATTATGTTTTACAGCGTTTTCTATTCCCGTTTGTATGGATAGTGGAACAATCATTTTTTGCATGGCATCCTTGGTGATTTTGAAGTCAAACTTTAAATTATCGCCATAGCGTTTTTTAAGAAGGTCAATATAGTCGTTTATGTAGTCCAGCTCATCCTTCAGCATAACAAGGTCTTTGTCCGAAAATTCTAAAACCCTTTCGTAAATATTCGAGAGGCTATGAACGAACTCCTTGCTTTTTTCTTTGTCGGTGTCAATTAAATATACAAGTGTGTTTAGGCTATTGAACAAAAAATGCGGGCTAACTTGGTTTTTTAGGTTTAACAGCTGGGTGGTAATCGTTTCTTTTTTATGTTGTTCTTCACGCAATTTGGTATCCTTGAGTTCTACGAATAGGTGTAGTGCTTCATAAAAACCAATATTGACAAAAAAGATAACAGCACCAGTAATGAGTTGCACTCCGGCAACGGGATCTTGAAATTCAGGATACGGCCAATCAAAATAACTTTGAATATCCTCAATGAACCAAATACCAATGAGTGAATAAGGAATTAAAAAAAGTGGAATGATCAATAGTCTGAGCCTTATGTTTTTAAGGCCGCTTTTTCGCTTCAGTAGTTCGAAGTATAGCCATCGTATGATGATCCAAAGCAAGATTACAACAAATAATTCACCAATCCATTTCAAAGCATAAGAACGGAAATCGACAGTAAAAAAAGCCCCGGTGTAGTAAATGCTCATTACCGTATGGGTATTCAAAATAATACCTATCAATGCCAATAGCCGATCGTCGAATCCTAATATGTGCTTGGGATTGGAGAACAAAGATTGAGTTGTTTTTAGCCCATCGTTAGTTATCTGAAAGATAACAATTTAAGTTAATCTGAATATTGTCTTTTCTTTTTGGATTCTATTTTCAACAATGCGCTGCGTTTCCAAAGTATTTTTCTGACGAATGAGATGTGCTTTTATATCTTCAGTAGAAGATATATAAGATTGTGAATCAATAAATCCATAGCCTTGATACACCCCATTTTCAATATAAATGAAGGCCTCTTCATCAATGGTTCGCCCAGGTTGTTTTATGAATACGCACTCTTTGGTCAAGGTTAGGGAATTTATTGCGTTTTTTACCCTTTCGTTATAACCTGAAGTGTTCTCCCTACCCTGGCATATGCCATCACAAGAATTACCCGGGCATTCCATGCGTGTTCCATTGTAGGGCATTAGTTGACAATATTTTGGGCAGAGTTCATAGGTGGTTGCCAATTGTTTTAAAAAAACGCGGCAGTCGGTAGGATTGCCAAAAACGGCCAAAGGTTTTGAAACCTGCTTTGAATTGGCAAAACCCAAATGTAGCATACCATTTCTGTCTTCATAGCTAAAAATTGAATAGCGTCGAACAGTTTTTTTTTGGGCACGATTGAATTTTGGAAAGTGCTCTTTTATCGCTGCTGACTCCATTAGTAGTGCTATCAGTTCACCACCCGAAAGTTTGAAATTGATATTGGCCACTTCACGGCAAAGCTTGATTTCGTGTTCTGATTTATCGTAGAAATGGCCAAGAACCCTTTTTTTAAGGTTTTTGGCTTTGCCTATGTATATTATGGTTCCCTTTTGATTGTAGAAATAATAAATTCCAGGTAGGTGGGGAATGTTATCGACTACACTTCTATTGAGATGAGGTGGTAAGGTAGCTTCTTGGCTTCTAGAGTTCAAGAATTTTTTAATGACAACATTTGCCTCTGATTTTTGAAGTAATTGTTTGAAGAGGATTGCTGTAGCCTTAGCATCGCCTCGGGCACGATGGCGGTCGGTGATAGGTATGCCCAATGCAGAACATAGCTTACCCAAACTGTAAGACCTTAGACCGGGGATTAATTTTCGAGAGAGACGTACTGTACACAGTTTTTTACGAGTAAAGCCAATACCCAGTCGCCGAAACTCTTCTTTGATGACCCCATAGTCAAAGTTTACCGCATGGGCCACAAAGATGCAACCTTGGGTAATATCCAGGACCTGTTGACCAATTTGATCAAAAGTGGGCGCATTTCGAACGGTTTCATCTTCAATACCTGTGAGCCCCGTGATAAAATAGGGAATCGGACATTCCGGATTCACCAAACTGGTAAACTCATCGACGATCTTTTCACCATCAAATTTAAATATAGAGATTTCGGTGATTTTATTTCCTTTAAGGCCATTTCCAGTAGTTTCTATGTCGATGATGCAGTACACCAGTATATCCCTTATTGTTCAATGGAAGTTAGGGATAAAGAAAAAAGCCACCAAATGGGCGGCCTTTCAAAAAAAGGGAGTACTAACTTACAGGGGCATTTCCCTACTCAGTACTGACATGATAAAGTAAATAGTAACGGAAATGATCATACAGCTAATGGCTGCTAAGCGGTTCGAAGGGGTCAACTCTTTTTTGAGTCGTAACACAAGTACTTTCATTTGGGATGATTTTTTCCAAAGATCCCCTGAAATTGCAGTAAATGGTAACAAACTCGGTAAGTTTCCGCTATGATGGATAAGCTGTAATAGTGCATGAATTCATCGAAAAAAGAGTCGTTTTAACGGTTTTGTTTTCCGATAAATCAGAAGTGTAAAACGAAGACGGGAGTCCTCTTAGGGAGGTAAAGAAAACCCAGTTCGGTGGTTTTAGAGTTATATCACTCTTTAGTCGTATAACTTATCCGTTCCCGAATACCCCCACTGGCTCGGTGAATAATAACATCCGCCTTGTACTTTTTGGCCATGCTTTTGGCTTTACGAATGGCTGTACTTTGTTTTTGGTGCTTGCTGGTGATGCCTTTATTCCCTTCACGGCGAACTGCCCAACCGTCCTCAAAGGGTACCACATGTTGGTGCCAGGTACGGCCCCGCTTATTGCGTTTGGAACTGTCCAAAAAAACTTCGATGAGCTCTATGAGGCTTCGCAACCAAGATTTTCCTTTTGACATGGAGCTGAGTATTGCTGTCGAATATAGTGGTAATCATTGAAATTATTTTGATGTACTTCAGTGCTTTTCGCTCTGCCTATAACCATAGAGAGTCTTCCTAGAATAGTAGCCGCTTTTTAGCGCAGGAGCGAGCTTACCGCGTTGGCATTCGAATCCCGACGGCATAACGAAAAAAGCCACCTTTCGGTGGCTTTTGAAGTGGAGCCGGAGGGATTCGAACCCTCGTCCAAACAAGCAATAACTGAGCTTTCTACATGCTTAGTCTTAGTTCAATTTTCAACGCACGACCGACCCAAGACCGCCTATCGTACGCTTAGCTTCTTTAGTTTAGAATTTCTATCGAAGCCCTAGAAATTCGGTGTTGACTTTTATGGTGCCGCAAAAAAGGTCGCCGTCAACAAGGGCTACCAAGCGACATTTAGCTTTCGCGCCTTGCGCGACTAGGCTAGGACTTACTATAATTCAGTCGATTAAGCAGCTAAAGCGTAGTTAGACTCGCCATTTAAAGGTTTGGGATGTTGAATTAACGAGCATCATTCCCATAGCTCGGCATGCTTACACCGCCATTGGTCTCGCTGTCAAAACCAGTCGGCCCCATAATGAATATTGTCATTCCCGCACTTCGTCTACACTCAGCATAAACTTCGGCGGGAATCTCTTTCCCATTTTATTTTCAAAGAACCAGTGTCACACTAAGCGCAGTCCAAGTGTGGGCGTTTCCCACTTTCACCAAGGCTTCAGAGGGTCGGGCTTTCGGCCATACATGGTATTTGCCTCAATCCCTAACGCAGGGCGGCAAAGTTAACCATTTATCTGCCAACCGTAAACCTTCCTGCTTTTGGCCGAAAAGTTTGCCCAGACTTGACAATCCTCTTATTTTCGGCAAAAAGTATACCAATTCCACTTATGAAATTCGGAATCATTAGAGAATGCAAGAATCCACCCGATAAAAGGGTAGTGCTGTCTCCCCAATTATGCCAAAATGTCCTAGAAAACCATCCAAAAGCCAATATTGTTGTGGAACCTTCCCCCATTCGTGTTTTTGATGACTCGGAATACCGCGAATTGGGTATTGAAGTGGCTTCCAAAATGGAAGAATGTGACGTATTGTTGGGCGTGAAGGAAGTGCCGATTGATGCCTTAATTTCTAACAAGAAGTATTTTTTCTTTTCCCATACCATTAAAAAACAGCCCTATAACCGCGATTTGCTCCGAGCTATCTTGGAAAAGAAAATCGAACTCTATGACCATGAGGTGATTACGAATGCCAAGGGAATGCGTTTAGTGGCATTTGGTCGCTATGCTGGCATCGTGGGGGCCTATAATGGGGTGCGGGCATTCGGACTCAAGTATGGAACCTTCAACTTGCCCAAGGCCGAAATGCTAAAAGACCAGAGAGCCTTGATAACGGAACTCAACAATATCAAACTTCCCAATATCAAAATTTTGTTGACCGGTCGTGGTCGTGTCGGCAATGGCGCCCGCGAAATGCTCGACGCCATGCATCTTAGAAGGGTCAATGTGGGCGACTATCTCAACCAGACTTTTGATGAGCCCGTGTATTGTCAAATTGATGCTTCGGAATACAATAAACGTAAAGATGGGGTACGTGGAAACAAGGCTGATTTTTTTGCTAATCCAGAGGAATATAAGTCCAACTTCTTTCGTTTCGCCGAGGTCACCGATTTCTATATTGCCGGACATTTTTATGGTGATGGGGCGCCTTATTTATATACTAGGGATGATGCAAAGCACCATGAGTTCAAAATAAAAGTGGTGGCCGATATCAGTTGTGATATTGACGGTCCCGTGGCTACTACGGTACAACCTTCCACAATTGCTAATCCCATTTATGGCTACGATCCACAATCAGAAACGGTGGTGGATTACAAGAATCCTGAAGCCATTGCGGTCATGGCGGTAGACAATCTGCCGGCAGAACTACCCAGAGATGCCAGTTATGGCTTTGGAGAGGCCTTTTCGAAATATGTGATTCCTGCTTTTTTCAATGGTGACAAAGATGGTATTCTTTCACGGGCCAAAATGACCGAAAATGGAGGGCTTACCGAGCGTTATGCTTATTTACAGGATTATGTTGACGGTAAGGGTTGACTGATTGTTGTGTAGTAAAAAACCTAGAAAGTTTTTGCCTAAAGGTTTTTCACCTTACCTTTCATTTGAACGAATAGAAGATTTTGGCTAGCTGTTTGGCTGGAGTCTATACCGTTCTGAGATTATATAATCTATGACACCATGGAAATCTGTTTGAATTATAGGCTTTTCTTCTATTATCTGGTTTTTTTGTTATTCCCCATAAATACTCTTTGCGCCCAAGAACGACTACATATTCCTTTCAACAATGGTTGGAACTTTCAAGGTAGGACCGTTTCGGGGGTGGTAATTGACGAAATGGTAACTATACCGCATTCATGGAATAGGACAGATGCTCAAGAAGGTATTCCCTATTTCCGGGGAGAAGGTACTTATACAAAAATGTTCATCGCTGAAGAATCTTGGGTTGGAAAAAGAATTTTCATTCATTTTGAGGGAGTAAATATTATTGCTAAAGTTCAATTAAATGATAGGGAAATCGGCACCCATAAGGGCGGCTATGCGGCGTTCAGCTATGAAATTACAGACCAACTTCTATTAGGTCAAGAGAACGAATTGGTGGTTACTGTCAGCAATGCGGTAAATTCAGAAGTGATACCCCTGGTTGGTGATTTTAATAATTATGGCGGTATTTATCGACCAATACAATTAATTATCGCCGATGAGATTTGCATTACGCCTTTAGACTATGCTTCTCCTGGAATATACATAAGACAGCGTAATGTGAGTAAGGGTAGTGCAGAGGTGAATGTTTTGACCAAAATTTCAAATGGGTCAGATTCCAATCATGAAATTGGCTACCAAACGGTAATACTGAATGCTAAGGGGGAGGTAGTAAGCAAACAACTCACCAAACATACCGTTGCATTGGGCACAACCGATTTGACCCATGATTATAACATTGAGAATCCACGTCTCTGGAATGGGAAAAAAGATCCCTATCTCTACAAGGTTAAAGTTAATATTTTAAAAAACGGAGTGGTAGTCGATTCCAAAACAGAACCTTTAGGGTTCCGTTATTTTTCGGTTGATGCGAACAAAGGGTTCTTTTTAAATGGGGAACCCATCGATTTAAGAGGTGTAAGCCGTCACCAAGATAGAAAGGATAAAGCCTCGGCCATTTCTAATGAAGATCATAGAGAAGATATGGATCTAATGCTTGAAATGGGAATCAATACCTTGCGCCTTGCGCATTACCAGCATGCCGAGATTGTATATGACATGGCCGATGAAGCGGGTTTGGTTGTTTGGGCAGAGCTGCCTTGGGTGGGTATTCCATCGGGGTTTCTATCCCAATCAAACGGATTTGAAAATACCAAAGCATTTAAAACCAATGCCAAACAACAACTTTATGAACTGATTCGCCAGAACTTCAACCATCCGTCAATTTTAATGTGGAGTATTTTCAATGAGATACAAAATCCTGAGGATGCCCGACCAACAGATTTTATTAATGAGCTGAATGCCTTGGTAAAGGCCGAAGATCCTGATCGATTATCTGTTGGGGCCAGTATGTTAAGTCCACAAGAAAATGAGAATATCCATAACATTACGGATATCATTGCATGGAACAAATATTTTGGGTGGTACTATAAAGAACCAAAGGATATGGGACTCTTTCTAGACCAATTGCACAATGATTTTCCAAATTATAAAGTAGGGATCAGTGAATATGGAGCAGGCGGAAGTATATACCAACATGCTGATAAGTTGGAACGCCCCAACCCTATGGGGTCCCCGCATCCTGAAGAATGGCAGTCGTTTTATCACGAAGAAAACCTGAAAATTTTTGATGAACGTCCATATGTATGGGGAACATACATATGGAATATGTTCGACTTTGGGTCACATTTTAGAAAAGAGGGTGATCATTATGGAATCAACGATAAGGGTATGGTTACCTATGATCGAAAGACAAAAAAGGATGTCTTCTTCTTTTATAAAGCCAATTGGTCTGAAGAGCCTGTTCTGCACATTACCTCCTCGCGGTATATTTTCAGGAAGGAAATGAACACCAAGGTCAAGGCGTATACGAATTTAAGTGACATAAGTCTTAAAGTAAACGGGAAAGAGTTTGAGGTGAAAAATCCTAAAAAGGGGATTGTCTCTTGGGAAGACATTACGCTACAGATTGGAAACAACGAAATTATTGTAAGTGGTTCAAAAGACGGCAAGATATATTACGACAGTTGCGTGTGGGTATTCGAAGAACAGTATTCAGGTATGAACCTTTTTATTAAAATTTTCGATTTTATGAAGGTTGCCTACAAAGTGGCATTTGCAATGCTGATTGCGGCTTTTTTACTTTGGTTTTTGGTTTTAAGGCGCATAATTAAGGCTAAATGGAAAAGAATAGCTTTATGGGGGGTTGTAGTCTTACTTACATTACTTTCAATACTTGTTGCTTTTTCCAAATATTATATGTCCAATATGATGGGAGGGTGATTATTCGATTGAAGTACTGGTCTTTTGACAAGTGGTGGCTAATGAACTCCATAAATTCGCAATTTGTATTATGAATCCTGCTGAAGAATATATTTTATCAAGGGAAGAACCCTACCGAAGTATGCTGCTGCACCTAAAGTCTATCATAGAAGTGGTGATTCCGGGTGTTAATATGAAATACAAATGGAGCATCCCCTGCTTCTATGCTGAAAAAAAACCAATTTGCTACTTAAATGCTTCCTATAAGGGCGGATTTGTAGATATCGCTTTTTGGAATTCAGCACATCTCACAAAACACATTGAGTTGATGCATTCCGAGAAAAGAAAAGTCGTAAAGTCTTTTCGGTACAGGACCTTGGAAGAAATTAATGATCAAATTCTCATCGAAGTGTTACAAGAAGCCCATGCATTGAAAGAAAAAGGCTTCTATAAAAGGGATTAAAAGGTATTCACCACTTGGCGTAACGCTACCAAATCGGTCAACAATTTTTCCAATAGACTTAAATCCAACATATTGGCGCCATCGCTTTTGGCATTTTTTGGGTCGAAATGCGTCTCGATAAAAAGGCCATCGACACCTGCGGCGATTCCTGCCTTGGCCATTGTTCCGATTAATGCGGGCCTGCCTCCGGTAACCCCGGATGATTGATTGGGTTGCTGTAAAGAATGGGTCACATCCAATACCACCGGAGCGAATTGTTTCATTGTAGGTACGCCCCTAAAGTCAACAATCAGATCTTGATAGCCGAACATGGTTCCCCTATCGGTAACCCAAGACTTTTCATTGCCCGTTTCCGTAACCTTGTTTACGGCATGTTTCATACTTTCAGGACTCATAAATTGCCCTTTTTTGAGGTTCACTACTTTTCCGGTCTTGGCAGCAGCAACGACCAAATCGGTTTGGCGTACCAAAAACGCCGGTATTTGCAGCACGTCTACATATTCGGCGGCCATTTCCGCATCTTGCTCTGTATGGATATCGGTTATGGTGGGTACCTTAAAGGTTTCTGATACTTTACGAAGAATTTTAAGGGCTTTTTCATCCCCAATTCCAGTAAAGGAATCTACTCGACTTCGATTGGCTTTCTTGAAACTGCCCTTGAAAACATAGGGTATCTTAAGACTATCTGTTATTTGGACCACCTTTTCGGCAATTCGAAGCGCCATTTCTTCGCCCTCGATGGCGCAGGGTCCTGCTAATAAGAAGAAATTGTCGCCTTCGGAAAACTTAATCTGTGGAATCTGGGATAAGAACATGGAACCGTTTTCAGACAAAAATACTATTTTGAAAAAGGATTGCCATGCCCCTTGCCAGTATAATCTACCATACCACATTTTAGGTTTATCGTTTTATTATTACTGTTCCAATGGGTCTTTTATGGCTGTAAAAAACTACGGGTTTATATCATTAAAAATCAATAAGATAAAAATAACATAAGTAGGCTTTCGCAACAGAAAAATAGCGGTACCTTTGCGCGCTTAAAACAAGGCCATGCAGAAAATCAAGAATATAGCCATCATTGCCCACGTCGACCATGGAAAAACAACATTGGTTGATAAAATCATGTACCATTGTCAATTGTTCCGTGAGAACGAGAACAAGGGCGATTTGATTTTGGACAATAATGATTTGGAACGTGAACGTGGCATAACCATTGTTTCGAAAAACGTTTCCGTTGTATATAAGGATACTAAAATCAATATTATTGATACTCCTGGGCACGCCGATTTTGGTGGCGAAGTAGAGCGCGTACTGAATATGGCCGATGGCGTATTGTTGTTGGTTGATGCTTTTGAGGGCCCCATGCCCCAAACACGATTTGTACTTCAGAAGGCTATTGATCTAGGTTTAAAACCTTGTGTGGTCATTAATAAGGTCGATAAGGAAAATTGTACTCCTGAAGAAGTCCATGAAAAAGTGTTTGATCTTATGTTTGAATTAGGTGCAGAGGAATGGCAATTGGACTTCCCCACGGTATATGGTTCTGCAAAGCAAGGTTGGATGAGTGAGGATTGGCAGCAACCTACCGAGGATATCTCCCCATTGTTGGATATGGTCTTGGAACATGTACCTGAATTCAAACCCGAAACAGGTTCCACCCAAATGTTGATTACCTCATTGGATTTCTCGAGTTTTACCGGCCGTATTGCCATTGGGCGTTTGCAACGTGGAAATTTGAAAGAAGGGCAACAGGTCACTTTGGTAAAGCGTGATGGTTCTAAGGTAAAGTCCAAAATCAAGGAAGTCTTTGTTTTTGATGGCTTGGGCCGAAAAAAGGTCCAAGAAGTACAGACCGGTGATATCTGTGCCTTGGTAGGTATGGAAGGTTTTGATATTGGCGATACCGTTGCTGATTTGGAGAATCCAGAAGGATTGAAGACCATTGCTATTGACGAGCCCACCATGAGCATGCTCTTTACTATCAATGACAGTCCCTTTTTCGGTAAGGATGGTAAGTTCGTTACTTCACGCCATATAAAAGAACGCTTGGAAAAAGAGCTGGAAAAGAACTTGGCTCTTCGGGTCGAAGAAACCGATAGTGCGGATAAGTTTATGGTATTTGGTCGAGGCGTATTGCACCTTTCGGTGCTCATTGAGACCATGCGTCGGGAAGGTTACGAACTACAAATAGGTCAGCCGCAAGTAATTATTAAAGAAATCGATGGGGTAAAATGCGAACCGGTCGAGCAGTTGACCATAGATTTACCTGATGAGGTTTCTGGGAAGGCTGTTGAGATGGTCTCGATTCGTAAAGGGGAGATGGTCAGCATGGAAGCAAAAGGTTCTCGCATGGTTTGTGAGTTTATTATACCCTCAAGGGGAATCATTGGTTTGAGAAATCAGTTGTTGACCGCAACAGCTGGAGAGGCAATTATGGCCCACCGTTTTTTCGAATATCAACCCCTAAAAGGTGAGATTACCGGGCGGATCAATGGATCCTTGGTTTCCATGGAAAACGGAACCGCTATCCCATATTCTATAGATAAACTTCAAGAACGCGGTAAATTCTTCATTGATCCCGGTGAGGATATTTATGAAGGACAGGTAATCGGAGAGAATTCCCGTCAAGATGATATGACCATCAACGTGACCAAGACCAAGAAGCTCTCCAATGTGCGTTCCGCGGGGGCAGATGACAAAGCTAAGATTGTCCCAGCAATTAAGTTTTCATTGGAAGAAGCGCTCGAATACATTCAAAAAGATGAATTGGTGGAGGTGACTCCCAATCATCTACGCCTAAGAAAAATCCATTTAAAAGAAGTGGATAGAAAAAGGAATAAGGAATAGTACCGGAGCCATTTTGGTCACAATAGTTGCAAAGAAAGCGGACATAAAATCGATAGTGAGTCTTGGTTTAAAAACGATGAGTTGATTAACTGCTACTTGAGGTTTTTACGATAAAACTTGCCGCCCAAAACCAGGGCACCCGATATAATCAATAGGTTTTTGATAATGTATTGACCTTCGAGGGTGGGCAAGAGGTAATTTTTATTTTGGAAAGTTACATCCGGTAAAAAAACAAGTGGCATAAATGTACCCAGCATTTGTAGAAACAAGAGGGCAATGGCAATTCTTGTTGTTGATTTGAACAAAAAGGTTATTCCGATGACCATTTCCCACCATCCAATGGTATGTAACCACGATTCCGGGGACCCAAATGGCAACCATGCCACGGTGGTCTTCAAAAGTCCTTCAGCGGCCGAAAGCCCCAAGGGCTTCAAGACTCCAAACCAAAAGAAGATGATGGCAAATGAAATACGCATGGCGGGAATTCCCCAAGATTTCATGCGCTTGGCCACTATTTGGTCGAATTCCCTGAGAGATAAAAGACCCATGACAAAAGCTTAGCTTAAGTGCCCATGGTGATGTTCCTTAAGGCTAGCTATGGCGGCGCCAATGATTCCAGCATGGTTCATGAGTTCTGCCTGTACCACGTCGGTTTCTATATCGATAAGGTGACCATATTTATCCCATTTTTTTGAGATGCCGCCACCTACTATAATAAGGTCTGGTGCCACGATCAGTTCTACATATTTGAGAAACTTATTAAAGCGCTTTGCCCATTTTTCAATGGTCAGTCCTTCGCGTTCTTTGGCCGAAGACGCAGCATATAACTCAATTTTCTTGTAATCTTTATAAGGTATCTGGCCCAATTCAAAATTTGAAAGCAACTCTCCATTGTAAAAGGCACCACTCCCTAATCCCGTGCCTACCGTTATCATAATGACCAATCCTTGTTTTCCTTTCCCTATGCCATAATTCATCGAAGCGTACCCTGCTGCATCGGCATCGTTCAGAACTGTAAATTCGTGTCCGGTAGCCGCTGTGAACAGCTCATCAATATTTACCCCAACCCAGCTTTTGTCCAAATTGCCGGGGGCTTTACATATTCCATTCTTAACAATGGTTGGGAAACCACAACCTACGGGGCCTTCATATTCAAAATGATCAACAATTTGTTTAATGACCTGTGCCATGTCTTCAGGTTTTCGACCTTCAGGTGTGGGCACACGAAACCGTTCTGTAACCATTTCACCGGTTTCTGCATTGACCAAAGCCCCTTTCATTCCTGAACCCCCAATATCGATTCCAAGTAATTCCATTTTTAAAAAAATTTTAACAAAGAAACAAAAAGTTAATGGATAGCTAAGCAATGAAAAGTAAGTGTTTCTAGGGGCGTTTTATGAACCGATTTTTCCGCAAATTTTACCGTTTCAAAAGATTCATTATATAATATGGATATTCGCTTTTCGGTATTCTTCAAGAATTTCAGAGTTAGGGTCGAGTTCGGTAACAAGGGTATCGATGGAATTTATTTCGCAGATTTTATATCGATTTGAAGTGTTCAACTTTTCGGAGATGGCAAGCGAAACGGTTTTTTTGGAAGCTCTTATCATGGCTTTTTTCATCTGGGCAATTTCCCAATCCACTTCGGTTACCCCTTGATTGATATCGATATAACCGGTACCCAAAAAACAAATATCGGCTGTAAGATCGGATAGGATGTTTATTGAGCTGCCACCAGTGGCCAATTGTGATTTTCTTGATAGTTTACCGCCTATAAGATATACTTCATATTGTTCCGGAGTGTTGTTGATTAACTCAATGGCCATATTCAAACTGGGCGTGAAAAAAGTCAATTCAAGATTTTTGGGGAGTAGTTTTATCAATTCTATGTTAGTGGATCCACCACTTATGAGAACGACATCGCCTCTTTTTAAGAGGGAAATTCCTTTTTGTGCGATTGTTGACTTGCTTCCCAACTCATAGATTTCTCTTGATCGATCGGAGTATACATTAAATCCATTTGCGATAGCACCTCCATGAACCTTTCTTAGTTTCTTTAGGGAATGAAGCTCTTTTACATCTCTTCTCACGGTATCAACAGAAACATTGAGCATACTGGCCAAATCGGTCAGTAAGACCCTGTTGTGAATATGCACTTCATTGAGAATTATATGATGCCTCTTTTTCTTATCCATTGAGCAAATATAAAATCTTTTTTTGCCACTAAAAACAGCAAAATAATCTTTAAAATGCCTAATTTATTCGATTATTGTCATTTTTGCCATTAAAAATTGCAATAAAAAATTGCAATACTTGAATTATTGTGCTAGGTTTGTTTGAAAGCTCACTAAAAGAACACGATTATGAAAAAAGCACAGTATCGACTATTGTACTTGATCGCGATTTTATTTGTGCACATGTCTTTTGCACAATCAGTCACGATTTCAGGAACGGTAAGCGACAATGGAGGCCAGCCCTTGCCAGGGGCAAGTGTCTTTATCAAAGGAACTTCAATTGGAAGTCAAACAGATTTTGATGGAAACTTTAGTTTTGTAACAAATGATGCGGCGAACAAAACCCTTACCATCAGCTATGTTGGCTTTAAGAGCCAAGAGATAACGCTTACGGGGCAAGACCAACAGTTGGACGTATCATTAAGGGAAGATTCCAATAACTTGGACGAGGTTATCGTTGTGGGATCTTCTTTGACCCAAGAGCGGAAAAAATTGGGCAACGCCATTACGACCGTTAAGTCATTGGAATTGAACAAGGTTGCTCCTCCAAATGTCATCACATCTTTACAAGGTAAGGTGCCGGGGGCGCAGATAACTCAAAATTCCGGTGATCCAGCCGGCGGGTTCTCCATTCGTTTAAGGGGTGTTAGTACCATACAAGGGTCTTCTGAGCCTTTGTACGTGGTTGATGGGGTAGTGGTCAGTAACCTTACCACCAATGTAACTAATTTAAATGTTTCGTCTGGAGATGCAAGTCCGGGGCAAAACAGAATGGTAGACATCAACCCGAATGACATCGATAACATAAACTTGCTCAATGGTGCGGCAGCAGCGGCCATTTATGGCTCACGAGCCTCCAATGGTGTGGTGGTCATTACCACTAAAAAAGGAAGGTATACCGACGATGGCCCTGAAATGTTTTTTAAGAACACCTTTAATGTAAATACGGTTCGCAAAAAACTAGATCTTAACCTTAGGGGTGAAGAATTTGAGACCATAGCCGATAGCCCTCTCACAGGAAGGCTCTGGCCAATATTCGGTTTTAATCCCGATACGGGTTCACTGACCCCGTTTAGATTCCTTTCTTCCGAAAAGTTCAATACAACCAGGTATGATTATCAGGATGATATCTTTCAGACAGGTTTTGGTTCCGATACATACTTTTCGATTCGAGATGGTAATGAAAAAATGAACTACCATGCCTCCATTGGTTATTTGGGCAACGAGGGAATCATTGGAAATACAAGTTACAGACGTCTCTCTGCAAGGGTCAATTTTACCCATAAGATAGCCGACTGGATATCCTATGACCTGGGCCTTTACTTCGCAAATAGCAATTCAGATGAGAAACCGGATGGGAATGTATTTTGGAGCCCTATAAACTCCGTGAACATTACCAATAATGTCTTTGATATTTCGCAAAGGGATGCCAATGGAAACTTATTGGCCGTGGAACGAACCAGGGTAAACCCATTGAGTATTATTGAGACTTTTGACATTACACAAAAGGTAAATCACTTCATACCCAGTCTTCATGTAAGGATGAATCCTATTAAAAACCTGACCATAGATCAGATTTTGGGTGTTGATACCTATAATCAGAAAGGAAATATATTCATTCCCGTTTATCCTTATGAAAATGTCAATCCGGCTTACTTCAATTTGGGATATAGAGGAGAGGCAGAAGCCAAGGTCTTCAACTGGAACTATGATATCAATGTCACCTATGATTGGGATATATCTTCTAAGTTGAATTCACAGACCACGGTGGGCTATAACTTTCAGGCCAGTGAATTGGAGTTTGATGGAACCCAAGGAAGGGATTTGGATGCGTCGGGCAATCCTACTGTGCCTCTTCAGACACAGCCTATTGACTCGAACCTTGATATCTTTGGTGTCTTTTTACAAGAGACACTTTCGTATGATGACAAGTTGTTCTTGACCTTAGCGGGAAGAGTGGACGGGGCGACCAATTTCGATGTGGATAATCGAACAAACTTCTATCCCAAAGTTTCAGGTTCATACCTGATATCCAACGAATCTTTTTGGTCTGAAGACAGTTTTATAAACTCAGCAAGATTGAGAGCCTCTTATGGTGAGGCCGGTAACCTTACCGCGATTGGGCCTTATGCGCGCTTCGGTAGTTATACCTCTTTTGACTTTTTAAATGATGTTACCTTACAACAGAACAATCGTTTGGGTAACGAAGATTTAGTGCCCGAGCGTACTAAGGAGTTTGAGATTGGTGCCGATTTAAGCTTTTTCGATAATCGGGCGGGATTACTTTTCTCATATTATAATCAAAATATAGAAGATCTTATCGTAAGCCGTGTTTTGGCACCATCGATAGGGGGTGCGTCGCGCATCGAGAACGTGGGCACCATGGAAAACAAGGGTATCGAAATTTTTGCAAGGTTCACCCCAATTAAGACACAAGATTTGACTTGGAATTTAAATGTTAACTTCAGTAGAAATTGGCAAGGTTTCCCCAGCTTGCCAAATGGTGGCATAGGCGGCTCCTTTAATAAAAGGAGCATAAAGGGGATTTTTTTGATACCCTAATTCCGATAACACAGAGACCCGAGAAGGCAGTACTAGTCCGGCTTTTCCCCAAGCTTTCATTCCTTCTTTGCCGGTAAGATAGGAAATGAGTTCCCAAGCTGCTTCTTTATGTTGAGCTTGTTTATTCATAACATAAGCAACGGTATAAGCCATGGTTCCTTTTTTACTACCTAAGGAGGGAACTTCAGCGGTGGCGAATTTAATTTTAGGAAATGTGTCTTTGAGATAAGGAATAGCCCAGCTACCTTCGATTACCATTGCGGTTTTACCTTGACCAAACATTTCGCTACCAGAACTAGCCCCAACGTCTGAGGGTAAGGCAGCAGACTGGTAGTTTCGGTATAGGTCAATGACAGTTTGAAGACTTTTAAAAGTTTCAGGAGTGGCAAAGGTAGCATAGCCGTTATTGTCAACTAAATTACCTCCAAAGGCTTTAATTAAAAAATAGAGACGAGCCAGTTCCTGATTAATTCCTAAACCATAGTGTTCATTCCTGCCATCGCGATTCTTATCAAAGGTTAGTTTTTGGGAATAATCCCGTAATTCTTCCCAAGTTTGGGGTGGTTGAGTTAAATTAGCTTGTTTGAATAATTGCTTATTGTAAAAAAGGGCAAGGGTGGAAAAATCTTTAGGCAATCCGTAAGTTATTCCATTATATTGGAATGCTTTAAACAGAGAGGGTTCAAAGTCAGCTACATCAAAATTATCAGTGCGCTTAATGTAGTCATCCAAAGGCTCCAACACATCATGACTCATTAGTAATGGGGCTTCATAGGCATCTAAATAAAAGATATCTGGAGCTGCATCACCAATTAATCGGGTTTTGATCACATCCATGTATTGACCAGTGATGACTTCAAGCTTAACCTTTACCTTGGGATGTTTAGCTTCAAATTCCTTTAGTACTTGCTCTAGTAATTGTTTTTCAGTAGGGCTGCTTTGCCAACCACCGAGAGTGACCGTGGTTACTCCATCTAAATTACTGCTTTGACAGGCTATAATGCAGAGAATTATCAGCGGTAAGATTACCAATTTTGACAGGATTTTCTTCATTTGTTAAGGGTTGACGGGTAAATTTAAATTGATATAACCTATTCATCTTACTAGAGAGCAAGACCGATTATGATCAGAGTGTCTGACCAATTCAGAAATCCTAAAACACTGATTAAGGTAACTGGTTGGCTACTGTTACTACTGACTGGGCAAACAGTTATGGGGGACCTTACGCCAGCTAGTGCCCAAACTTCACCAGAACCGAGATTTTTTGGGGAACCTCTACCAACTATGAGGCCATCTTCTCTACCATCGGTTAATACTTCCCCTTTAATTTTGCCAACCGCCTCACCCAATCGGCCAAGCAATACACCAAATACACCATTACCACCTGAGTTAAACGTCAACGACACTAATAGATCAATAACTAATCCATCAAGAACTAATAGATCAATACCCATCGCTAATCTCTATCGGGTTGATGTGGTGGGTGATAGTGATTGGTTGTTATCCCAAGTACAAGCAATTGAACCACAAGCGTTTGTGCGCGAGGGAGAGGGGGTGATTCAAGCAGGTACATTTATGGATCGCTACAATGCTCAGTCTCGTCTCCAGGCTTTGGAAGCTTTGGGAATTCCAGCCCGCATCACAACAATTGCACAACAAGTATTTGATAATGGTGCTACAAATCTGAGCAACATAGCAACTTTCTCATCTGATGGCTCAATCACCTATGGCTCCCGTTTGGTGTATCCAGAAACAGGATTAGATTTGGCGAACCGTGGTGCTGTCACTTCTGGTTCTAATCCAGGGGATTCAGGAGAATCCAGGGGTAGGAGCTATTTTGTGGCTATTCCTGGAAATGCTCAGAGGTTACCAGAGATGGTCACGGAATTGGTTAAAATTGGGATTGCCCAGGATTTAGTCAGCCAACGAGATGCCCCAAGAGGTAAACATGTTGCTGTTGGTCCGTTTAAAAAGCGGGGTGATGCAGAACGTTGGAGTAATCGTTTGCGCTCTGCTGGTTGGGATGCACGGGTGTATTTTGGTCGGTAGGGGCAGAATGAAGAATTAAGAATTAAGAATTAAGAATTAAGAATTAAGAATTAAGAAGGCAAAAGGCAAAAGGCAAAAGGCAAAAGGCAAAAGGCAGAATTAAGAAGGCAAAAGGCAGAATTCTAAATTCTAAATTCTACATTCAATAATTCTAAATTCTACATTCAATAATTCTAAATTCTACATTCTACATTCTAAATTCTACTGATGGAGTCTCAGAATCGGCGAGAAGTAATTGAGCAAGTGGTGGTAACTGCTGAGCAGATGCGTCAGATTGAAGGGCGCATCTTTGAGGCGGGGATGCCTGTAGCAGCTTTGATGGAAAAGGTGGCAGGATTGATTACTCGCTCTATTCAAAGTCTTTATCCCTGGGCTGAGAAGAGGCGAGTGGGTGTGTTAGTTGGTCCTGGTCATAATGGGGGCGATGGGTTAGTTGTTGCTCGTGAACTTTATTTACAGGGGTATGAGATCCACATTTACCGTCCTTTGTCGAAACTGAAGGAATTGACTGACTACCATGCTCGGTATGCGCTTAGCTTGGGGATTCCTTTTTATGACGAGATTGAACCGCTGTATGAGTGTGACCTGATTATTGATGGTTTGTTCGGATTTGGACTGACGCGATCGCTTTCTGGTAGTATCGCTGAGGCGGTTGAGCTGTTGAATCAATGGTCACAACCGGTGGTGAGTATTGATTTACCTTCGGGATTACATACTGATACTGGGGAAGTTTTGGGCATCGCGGTTCGGGCTACCCGGACATTGTGCTTAGGGTTGTGGAAGTTGGGGTTTCTGCAAGACCAAGGGTTGGATTATATTGGTGAAGCTGAGTTAATTGATTTTGGTATTCCCCTCAAGGATATTTGGTCAATTTTAGGTGAGCCACCAGATTTGCTCAGAGTGACAAAAACTGTTGCGAAACATTTTTTACCTTTACCTCGCCCTAAGGTAACTCATAAGTACCAACAGGGCAATCTGTTGCTGATTTGTGGCTCCAAACAGTATTCAGGGGCAGCAATTTTGGCGGGATTAGGGGCTCGGGCTAGTGGGGTGGGGATGCTTTCCATGGCAGTACCGGAGTCTATCAAATTGCTAGTGGTCAGTCACTTGCCAGAAGCAGTGGTAATTGGTTGCCCAGAAACGACGGCGGGTGCTATAGCATTTTTGCCTGAGTTAGTGTTAGAGAAGTTACACCAACCCTCTGGTAGCTATCACGCTTCAAATCAGACTTATAATGCGATCGCATGTGGTCCTGGTTTAACAAAGGATGCTAAGGATATAGTGCAAGGGGTTTTAGCTGCCCCATGCCCAATGGTTTTGGATGCGGATAGTTTAAATATCCTAGCGGAACTGATCACTATTCCCACTTTGTTGAAGCGTCCAGGCCAGACAGTCTTAACCCCTCATGTCGGAGAGTTCCGACGTTTATTTCCTGATTCCGCAGAACTGTTACCGGATCGAGTCAAGGCCGTGCGGAAGGCATCCCAACTGAGTCGGTCTGTGGTGTTGTTAAAAGGAGCCAGGAGTGCGATCGCAAATCCTATGGGCTCAGTGTGGCTGATTCCTGAAAGTACACCAGCTCTAGCCCGAGGTGGGAGTGGGGATGTGCTCACTGGACTAGTGGGAGGTTTGATGGCTCAGCCAGTTCTGTCTGAGCATCCTTTGGAGGCAATAGTGGCAACGGCAGCCTGGTGGCATGCCCAAGCAGGAATTTTAGCGGCTCAGGAGCGGAGTGAGTTGGGGGTCGATGGGGTAACCTTGGCGGAGTTTTTGATGACAGTGGTGAGAGGGAATAGGGAGTAGGGAATAGGGAACAGGGAATAGGCAATAGGGAACAGGGAATAGGCAAGAGGCAATAGGCAATAGGCAATAGGCAATAGGCATGCTAGCAAGAGGGAGAAGAATGTGGGAAGTGTGGGAAGTGTGGGAAGTGTGGGAAGTGTGGGGAGACGGAATTGGGAATTGGGAATAGCTCAGATCTTGCACCAAAAAAAGTGGCTGTGAGAAGGAACGGCTGAAGTTATTGTTATTAGGGGATTAGAGGCAGTTCTATCCCTGAGTTAGAGACAACTAATCAAATACCTTGAAAAAGCCTCTGTATCCCATAATTTAATGACACTCAATGACCCAGATTATACGGAAAAATATAAATAATCAATAGTTTAGTTATGGCTTCAATTAGAATTGATATTTTTTTTGATTACATGAGAATTGTGGTAAACTCTTTTCTAAGATTAATGGAGGATAAAGACCCTGAATAAGATTTTACCAGAAGTAGAAAAATTAATCTCAAACTTAAAACAATTAATGCCCACTAGTTATCAACAAGAAACCTTAGAATCCATTTTTGGATTAATCCTTTGTGGGCAAGGTAATTCTGTTCCGGATCATTGTCAAACCAAATCGGCAAGTGCTATTAGTCGTTTTTTAAATAATTATCAATGGTCAACCCGTTCTTTAATTCGTACCGTTCGTTCTTTAATAATCAAATTTATTCTTGATCAAAGAAAAAGAGGAAGAAAACCAACTCTACAAGTAATCCTAGATTTAACTACCCTAGAAAAGGTAGGTAATTTTACCCATCTAGGAAACTTAGTGCGAGTCTATAATCATAAGAAAGGTTTACACATTGTAGTGATGTATTTAGTCCTGGGAAATTGGCGTATTCCTTGGAGTTTCAGGATTTATAGGGGTAAGGGTACTCCCTCCCCATCCCAATTAGCACAGAAGTTATTAAATAATTTCCCTAAAAAAATTACTCAAAATTTTCAAGTTTATGTACTTGGTGATACGGCTTTTGGTACAATTAAATTGATTGATAATATCCGTCAAAAATCCGGCCATGCTATTGTTGGGATTAGGAAAAATCGAACTTTAACTGATGGTCGTAAGGTCTCAGACATTAAAAAGCGTGGTCAACAAGTTTATTTGAATGGTTTAAAATTACCTGTTTTTTTGTCATGGATATGGTTAAAACGAGATGGCAAAATGATTCAACGTTTTGTGATATCAACTAAACCAATGAAGGGTAAAACTATTGCTCGATGGGGAAAACGTAGATGGCAGATTGAGGGTTTCTTTAAGACAGCTAAACATCGTTTTAGCCTACACCGCTTTGGACAAAAGACAAGACTTGGAGTCTACCGTTGGTTGATTCTGTGTTTAGTTTCTTATTTGTTGGCTTATTGGGTTTATTTACACTTAGGTAAATCGGATAATTTAGATGGGTTTTATTGTGCACAACAAGCACTTATTTTACTTTTACCGCATATTTTGCTTCTCTCTATTTTCAATCATTTAGATACACTTATGCCTTGGTTACATGAGCTTAGTTTTGATTTTTGTCTGATCAGGTGCAAGATCTGAGTAGAAACCAGACATAATCTATTGATCTTGCAGGGTGGTGCGATCGCGCTGCAGAGCTGTTGCAATATTGGTCAATGGTCCTAGAGCCACAATGGTCAAGTCGCTGCCATATTCCTGGGCGGCTTTGAGCAATACATCAACAGCATCTTCTGAAGAAGGCTCCATGGTAAGTTGGGGATACTTGGGCTGCCATCAGCATTTTTGAACTGATGCAATTCTCCCAGTCCATCGGAGCCATGAATGCCTGCAGCATTGAAGGGAGGACGAACCAGAGGTTTTTCACAGCCTTTTGCCACTAGGGGAGGCTGGTTTGGTTGAACAATGTCAATCACCCGCAACAAATTATTAGCAGCTTGATGAAATCAATATTGCCAGCTAACACGGTGACTGATTTGAGCTCAATTTGTTCACAATTCAGGGCCATGATAATTGCGAGGGCATCATCAACACCCCCATCAGTATCGATAAATGGGACGGGCTTGGGAATTAACCATTGTGTTCTCCTTACATTGCTAACGATGCCAGCTCATCCATCGATACCATACCATCTTTATCGACATCCAACACCTCAAACATCAGGCTGATTAATCCTTTCTGAATGCGGCCTGTCCGTTCTGCCAATGCTGCCCGTAGTTCTGCGGGGGAAATATACCCATCCTGATTTTGATCGAGAAAGGCAAAGGCATTTTTGACACCCTGTTTCAGCTCTTCTCTGGTGATTTCCCCATCGCCATCGGCGTCCCATTCCTCATAATTAATTAGGACTCTCCAGGCATCTTTCATACAGCTTTCTACGATCAGGTTTTGGCCTGGAAGACATTGCTCCAAAGGTGGAGCACCTCCATTTGCGTTGACATAATCTACCAACGGTTTGATTTGATCGAGCCCCCTCAGCAAGAATTGGACAATACTGAGGGTGTAAATCTTTTGGGGATCAAATGGGGCGTGGTTAATGCTGACAATTTTCAGACTGGGGTAGTCTTCAACTACTACATCAAGATCGGCATGGAGAAAATTGGATGCTTCCCGCTCGGGCGTGCCGCGAGTTTCGGCGATCGCCTCTTGTAAGATGTACCCAGGCACCTGAATCAAGGCCATTTCGGTATCCAATGGCATCTCTTCCAACAAATCCCTATATGTGAACGATTCTCCCTTCTCATAGTCTCGCTTACCCCTAAAGGATCCTCCCTGGATCATAACTAGATCGACATTTTTAAAGCTTTTCTTGATATAAGAACATAGGGTTGAGGCCACTTTTTCGGGTTGGAATCGCATCCGTTTAGAGGACATGGGTTCTTTCACCTCAAAAATTTCCACATCCATCAGCGAACCTAGAAAATTTTCGGTACTTTCTACAAACTTTTGGACCTTGGGATCGGCATCAAAATGGGTGGCTGGCAACAGATGAACAGCACTATGCCACTGCTCGGAAGCATCCCACCAGACATCAACAACAACCACATTAGTAGCATCAGCACCAGCCTTAACAATCAGACTCCCCTCAATTTTCTCAATATAAATCTCATGCTCGTGCCCCCCAACAATTACAGGAACCTTACCACTAAGTTGGTCATCTTGCTCGATCCCCGTGGCTAGTTCCCGATCTTCGGCAATCGTCTGATGGGTCAGCGGAATCAGCATGGTTGCGTCATTGGAACACTCAGACCAGGTTTCTTTTAACGCATCAAAGATGGGTTGGATGGTTATGTTCGCCCCGGGTCGGAAAGTATTGATCTTACTAGTGCAAAATCCAGCAAAGGCAACTCTACGAGAACCGACTTCAACAATGTCATATTTCGGAAGCAGCTGACCACTGGCATCCACAATTGGCAAGTCCAAGATGTTGCTATTTAAGCATTTCCCTTCGTAGGTTTTGAAACGCTCACCTAGGACATCCACGGTCACATCGAATTCATGGTTGCCCAAGCAAATATAATCAATGTTGACTACCTTGAGCACGTCCAGCATGGCTTTCCCGCCATCAAGGGAGGTAATTAAACAAGGAGAGAGAAAGTCTCCGCTGAGGCAGGCAATCACCATGGCATCTTCCGATGTTTCCTTCAGGGATTTAATCACTGTTTCCACGTAGGGATAATTATTGATGTCGTAAACATCATTGATTGAAATGATTCTGAGATAGTTGTCCACCGCCTCTCGGGGTTTCGGCAAATACAATCGAGGAGTTGTCATTACAGGAAGTAATTTTTAGTAATATTTCAGAATTTTATATAGAAATAGGATAAACAAAAATATAACCTATAATTATAATTAAAATAGTTTCTTAAGAATTACACTGATGCCAGTGACGGCGTTACTGAATACACAGATGCATCCAGAGCAGGCACCGGAACATCCCAAGACTTGAGGTTTGGTCGTGATTTAGGACTACCTGTAGTCTAGAAATACTTATTTTTTTTACGTGCCTGTCCGGCTTATTACCACCTGAGTTTTTTAAAAAAACTTAAAAATAATTATAATTTAAAGTTTATAACTACAATAACTAAATTTCCCTGGTCTGAAGTTCCCGACAACTGCAGCGAAGTCTACTGTAATTACCCATTAGCAGCCGACGGATAGGATAGCCATCCGTGTCGAAATTATGATAATTTTTGATGCCATATTCCCGACTCCCGACTCCCGACTCCCGACTCCCGACTCCCGACTCCCTACTCCCTACTCCCTACTCCCTACTCCCTACTCCCTACTTGCTAGATAACTAATCTAGCTGCATAAGTAATCTAACCAACTTGATCTAAAATGCAAGCAAGCTTAAGCAGCGGAAACTCATGTAAGCTGATCGCGTGAGGCCGTTGTCTATCTAAAAAACAAGACCAAGAAAAAACTTATGCCTAAATGGAGTTCTCTGGTACTAGCCACTCTAGTATTAGTTGCACCCTTGACAGCCTGTGAAGGAGGTGGGACAAGCGCTACACAAAGCCGCTTAGATATAGTCAAAAGCCGTGGCAAGCTGATTTGTGGTGTTGACGGTGGCATTCCCGGATTTAGCTTTGTGGATGGGAGCGGTAAGTACTCCGGGCTAGATGTGGATGTCTGTAAAGCAGTTGCTGCTGCTTTGTTTGATGACCCAGAAGCAGTAGAGTACCGTAACCTTGACTCCACGGAGCGATTTCCCGCCGTCCGGAATGGTGAAGTGGATATGCTCTCCCGCAATACCACCTGGACTCTTAGCCGAGATAGCTCTACCAATAACTTAGAATTTGCCCCTACTACCTTTTATGATGGTCAGGGCATGATGGTGCGCAAAAACAGTGGGATTAAGACACTGAAAGATTTTCAAGGCAAATCCGTCTGTGTGGAAACTGGAACCACTACTGAGTTGAATTTAACCGACAAGATGCGGGAAGCAGGTGTCGAATTTGAGCCAGTGGTGTTTCAGAAAGCAGACCCTGCCTATACTGCCTATGACGAAGAACGTTGTGACGGCATGACTTCTGATAAATCCCAACTATTGGCCAAACGCAGCACTCTGCCTAAGCCTGATGATCATATACTCCTAGATGTTACCATGTCCAAGGAACCCTTGGGACCAGTAACTATTAATAATGACTCCGCTTGGTTTGATGTAGTCAAGTGGGTGACTTTCGCCTTAATTGAAGCCGAAGAGTTAGGCATTACTAAGGCGAATGTAGCACAAATGAGCAACAGTCAAAACCCCACTGTCAAACGCTTCCTGGGTGTTGAAGGTGACTTAGGCAAAGGTCTCGGTTTAGAAAACGATTTTGCAGCGCGAGTGATTAAGCACGTCGGTAACTACGGCGAAGTCTATGACCGGAACTTGGGTAAAAGTTCTCAGTTTAAACTCAATCGGGGTCTCAATGACCTCTGGACTCGTGGGGGTATTTTGTATTCTCCACCCTTCCGTTAAGGGATTGTTAACTGTTTGAGGTTGAAGGTTGAAGGTTGTTCGCGTAGCGTGGCCAAAGGCCAAGGTTGGAGGTTGGTTGGTTGTTCGCCTTTGGCGTCCCTTGAAGGGTAGGTTGTTCGCGTAGCGTGGCCTTTTGGCCAAGGTTGACTGTTGACTGTTAACGGTAAACGTGACATACTCCCGACGTTGCCCTAACGGGACAACGCGGGCTTCTTACCAACTCCACCCACTGGTATCGGCTTTCGCCGACGCTGCGCGAACGGATACACGGGTTACTTTATTAACGACACGGGATGCCCCTCCGCGCCGGAACAATACAATGAGTTCTGTCTCCAAAGTACTGCTGGAATTTTACCCACCCACAGACAGCTTAAATTGCTTTTTCTGAGTGGAACCCCATATTCGGTGGTTGTTAAGGTTCGATAACGTAGGTGGCGGTTAGCTCTTAATTTGACTTGACCTACTATGTTAATTATAGACGCTGGTCAAAAATTAAAGTTCCAAATTGACAATTGAGCAGACCGACCTTGTTGGGCTATCATCCCGACGCTAAAGAGCGAGATTATAATAGCGCGGGGCTTCTCGCGAGCCAGCTAAGAGGATGTTTGAGAAGTACCAAATGTTTGGCATGAGCCACGATTATCCCCCAAATCTGGGAGACTTTGAGCCAAATTCCCCCCAAATTTGGGGGGCTAGGGAGCGGTTTCGAGTAGCATCCAACACTTTTAAAACAGCCTCTAAAACCTAAAACCTAAAACCTAAAACCTAAAACCTGTAACCAACCTACAACCTGCAACATTCAACCAACCAACATTCAACCAACCTGCAACATTCAACCAACCAACCTTCAACCTTTAACCAACCAACCTTCAACCTTCAACCCACCAACCTTCAACCTTCAACCCACCAACCTTCAACCAACCAACTTTCAACCTAAACAACTAACCAATGACAAGCAATATAGGTCAAAAGCCTCCTTTGTGGCGAGATGACCGATTTTGGCGCATTGCCATACAAGTCCTATTTGTGCTAGTGGTGATTGCGGTCGTGGCATGGCTAGGCAGCAACTTAAGCCGAAATATTCAGCGACAAGCGATTAAATTGGGGTTTGATTTTCTGCAAGATCAAGCCAAATTTGGTATTGGCGATACTCCCATTCCCTACAAAGCCACTGACCCCTATAGCTATGCTTTATTGATCGGACTGATCAATTCATTGCGGGTGATGGTGTTTGGGATTATCCTGACAACTATTGTTGGTATTACCGCCGGGATAGCTAGTTTTTCTGACAATTGGCTAGTGAGTAAGCTCAGTCTGCTTTATGTGGAAATAGTGCGCAATACACCACTGCTGCTGCAATTGCTATTTTGGTACTTTGGGGTATTCTTCCAACTGCCAAAACTGTCGGAAAAAATTCAGTTACCTGGGTCGATATTTTTGAGCAAGCGGGGAATTTATATTCCTTGGCCCCCCTTCACCACCCAGCTGTTTCTGTGGTTGGTGGTTTTGCTAGTCGGTGCGATCGCAGCAGTTTTAATCTGGCAGTGGCGCACTAAAGTGATGGTAGAACAAGCACAATCCGGTCAGCCGCAGTTAATTGCTTTAATTGCGATCGCAATTGCTGCTGTCTTAATTATCATCATCGGTTTTGGTTGGCAAAGACCGCAAGAAGTTATAGATACAGGTAATATTGAAGGCGGACTCCGGCTAACTATTGAGTTCTGTGCCTTACTAGCTGGTCTAGTATTTTACACAGGTGCGTTTATCGCGGAAATTGTCCGAGCTGGAATAGAGTCAGTACAGAAGGGACAGTGGGAAGCAGCAAGATCCTTGGGACTTAAGTCAGGCTTAGCTATGCGGTTAGTTATTTTTCCCCAAGCCTTGCGGGTGATTATCCCTTCCCTAAACAGCCAGTATATGAACCTCGCCAAAAACTCCAGTTTAGCATCTGCTATTGGCTACCCAGATATCTACTCCATTGCTCAAACCACCTTCAACCAAGCCGGTCATGAAATAGAAATAATCGTAGTGATCATACCCCTGACCTATCTAACCATTAACCTGATCATTTCTTTCGTGATGAATCTGTTGAATCGGACAGTTCAATTGCAGGAAAGATAATTGGTTAACTTAATTGGTTAACTATTGACTTATAACTAGATAATGACTACTGTTAATTCTCAACCTCCTGAACTAGCACCACCCCCTGAACTACAGGTTAATCCAGTTACCTGGATAAAGAAAAATTTATTTAATACTTGGTATAATAGCATACTAACGGTTAGTGTTTTATGGTTTCTATTCGTAACCGTAAAAGGCTTGATAATATGGGTAACCACTGAAGCCCAGTGGGATGTTATTAAGGAGAACTTCCGTCTATTTTTTGTAGGAACCTATCCCGCCACCGAAAACTGGCGTCCATGGTTGATTCTGGGGATTATTGTATTCCTCTCCGGGATAACTTGGGGAGTTTTAGCAAGAAATGTTACCACTCTATTTAGTCGCAATGTCTTAATATCTATTGTGATCAGTGGTGCTATCTTAGTGCTATTTCCAGTAGCAATTCCCTATCGCTTATTGCTGTTAGGAATATTAGTCTTACTGGTAGCTAGTGCTTGGGGAGGACAACAGGTTGCTAAAACTCAACCGAAATTGGGTAATTGGTTACCTTTAGCTTGGTTTATTGCTTTATTAATCTTCCTGTGGCTTCTGGGAGGAGGACTCGGACTAAAACAGGTATCCACTAATCAATGGGGTGGTTTACTGCTGAATCTCTTAGCCGCAGTGGTTAGTATTTTAATTTGTTTTCCCCTAGGTGTATTACTAGCCCTAGGACGACAAAGTACCTTACCAGTTGTGCGCGGCTTCTCTATCCTTTACATTGAGCTAATCCGAGGACTACCTCTGATTGCGATTTTGTTCATGGGACAAGTAATTATCCCACTATTTCTACCACAAGGAATGCGACCAGACCGGGTGTTAAGGGCAATAATCGGTCTAACCTTATTTAGTGCTGCTTACTTAGCAGAGAATGTGCGAGGAGGACTGCAATCTATACCTACAGGTCAAATCGAAGCTGCCAAAGCATTGGGTTTAAATACTCCCCTATCGGTAGGGCTGATTGTTTTACCTCAAGCACTCAAAGCTGTTATTCCTGCCATTGTCGGTCAGTTTATTAGTCTGTTTCAAGACACAACTCTCCTATTTGTTGTAGGTCTAGTAGAGTTGCTTGGTATCGGTGATTCAATCTTTGCCCAAGCCAAATTTCAAACCCCCTATCAAGAAGTTTACCTATTCGACGGACTCCTATTCTGGTTATTTTGTTACGCCATGTCTACAGCCAGCCGACGTCTAGAAAAACAATTGAATGTAGACCATTGAATCTAGATTATAGCAATTATCATAGCTATGAGGTACACAATTTACGGATTTTAGGGAACAGGGAACAGGGAATAGGGAACAGGGAACAGGGAACAGGGAATAGCCCTGCGCTGCATGAAGACAGGGAATCAACGTCAAAGAATAAAATACCTCATAACTGCGAGAAACGCTATATAACCTTAAACCTGTAACCTTAAACCTGTAACCTTAAACCTGTAACCTTAAACCTGTAACTTTCAACCTGTAACTTTCAACCTGTAACTTTCAACCTGTAACCTTAAACCTGTAACCTTAAACCTGTAACTTTCAACCTGTAACTTTCAACCTGTAACCTTTAACCTTTAACCCAATCTAACCTTACTCAAGGGAAAAGAATCATGACCAATCAACAACCGATCACTGCTCCTGAAGACCCAGTTAATTCCGGAGATCCCGAATCCATGATCATCGCTCAAGATGTTCATAAGTGGTACGCCAGCAACCAATTTCATGTTCTGCGTGGTGTCAGTTTAGAAGTCAAGAAAAAAGAAGTAGTAGTGATTATGGGGCCTAGTGGGTCTGGAAAATCCACCTTTATTCGGACATTTAATGCTCTAGAAGACTATCAAAAAGGAAAAATTATTATAGATAACATTGAACTCTCCCATGACTTGCGAAACATTGATACCATTCGCAAGGAAGTGGGGATGGTTTTCCAACAATTTAACTTATTTCCTCACCTGACTGTACTGCAAAATGTCACCCTTGCTCCCATTTGGGTACGCCGCTGGAAAAAGGCAAAAGCTGAAGAAATTGCCATGCAGCTGTTAGAGAAAGTCGGTATTCTCGAACAAGCTAAGAAGTATCCCGGTCAACTGTCAGGGGGACAACAGCAACGGGTAGCTATTGCCCGTGCTTTGGCAATGCAGCCTAAAATTATGTTATTTGATGAGCCTACCTCAGCTCTCGATCCGGAGATGGTGCGAGAGGTACTCGATACCATGCGATCGCTTGCTGATTCTGGGATGACTATGGTTTGCGTTACCCACGAAGTAGGTTTTGCAAGAGAAGTGGCAGACCGAGTGGTATTAATGGCTGATGGGAAGTTGGTGGAAGAAAGTACACCCCAGGAATTTTTCAACAATCCTCAACATGAACGTACTAAGCAGTTTTTATCTCAAATTTTATAAGATTGATCATACTTATCAGGTATAGTCAATTTTCTTACCCCGACTCCCGACTCCCGATTCCCGATTACCGACTCCACTCCCGACTCCCTACTTCCTATCAGGAGCTAAATAACCTTCTACAACATAATCCGATCCTATCTGACGCCAACTGACTCGTTCTAAGGTTAGAGCATCAGTCATGAGTGTCAAGCCTAAATCTCCTACCGGTGAGGGACCACCTTGACCACCAATGATTTTGGGAGCAATAAAGGCTACGATTTTTTGGACTGCACCATCTGCGATCGCATTTGCCGCTAAGATACCACCACATTCCCATAACACACTGGAAAGCTGCCTGTCATATAAATATGCCATGACTTGAGAAGGCGTCAGGGGATTCAATACCACCACCTCTACACCCTGGTTGACCAGATGTTGATATAAATCTCCCTCAGTTCCGACCTCTGTAAACACCAACGTCGGTACATCATCCGTTTGCCAAACACGAGCATCTCTGGGTAAGTCGAGGGTGCGACTCATGATCACCCGTAGGGGATTCGGTGCGTTTGGATTGTGGCTAGTCAAATTGGGGTTATCCTGACGCACCGTATTACCGCCCACAATCACTGCATCGCAAGCTGATCGCAATTGATGCACCCAACTACGTGAGTTTTCCCCTGTAATCCATTTGCTATGACCACTAGTAGCAGCAATTTTGCCATCTAAAGTCATGGCATATTTGAGAATTCCCAATGGACGCTGGTAAATAATGCGATGAATAAAGCCTTCATTAAGCTGACGGCAAGCACTCTCTTCCACACCTACCACCACTTCAATCCCAGCCGCCCTTAACCGTTCAATACCTTTTCCAGATACCCGTGGATCAGGGTCCACCATCCCGACAACTACTTTAGCGACTCCAGCCTTAATTAACGCTTCTGTACAAGGAGGGGTTCTACCATAGTGATTGCAGGGTTCCAGATTCACGTAAACCGTTGCGCCCTGGGCATTTTCCCCAGCCTCTGAGAGGGCAAACACTTCCGCATGGGGTTGACCAGCAGCGGGATGAAACCCTTCCCCGACAATTTCCCCATTCCGGACAATTACACAACCCACTAAAGGGTTGGGTGTAGTACGTCCCTGGGCTCGCCGTGCTAGTTGGATACACCGCTGTATCATGGCTTGCGCCAAGGGAGTTTCAGGAAAAGATGTCACAGGAGAGTTGTCCATTTGTCTATTACTATTCCTCTGTTAGTATTCGTTTGTTACTATTGATATTTTATTTTTAATCATTAATGAAATCCCTTAGCATTTAATTAACTTTGACTCTAAACTATAAACGTCATAAAATTTAATTTTTTCACCAATAGCTCAACCATAATAATCACTTAAAAACTAATGAATTAACTGTGGCAAATTCCACAGTTTTATTATCTTTTTACCACCACTAGTAGCAATTGTATGGCAATCAGGACTAATCGCAAAATAGTCAATTGGATTTGGAAAACCATTTAGGGTGTAGATTAGTTTTTCATTAGCAAAATCCCACACTTTTATCGTTTTATCTGCACTTCCACTGAACAACTTCTTACAATTAGCACCGATAGCTAGTTCTTCCACATAATTGGTATGATCAGTTAGACTATTGACTTCTTCTCCAGTATCTAGATTCCATACTTTGATAGTATTGTCAGCACTAGCACTAAACAATCGTTGTCCATCCGGACTTATGGCTAGAGAATTAACATAGCTATCATGGCCTTTTAGAGTGTCGATTTCTTCCCCAGTGTTGATATCCCAAATTTTAATTGTCTTATCAGCACTAGCACTAAATAGTTCTTGATCATTCTGACTAATTAATAAAAAGTTAATTGAACTTTGATGACCTTGGAGAGTGCGGAGTTCTTCTCCCGTGTTGATATCCCAAATCTTAATCGTCTTATCGGCACTAGCACTAAACAATCGTTGTCCATCCGGACTAACCGCTAGATGATTAATATAACTCTTATGACCTTGGAGAGTGCGGAGTTCTTTTCCCGTGTTGATATCCCAAATTTTAATCGTCTTATCGGCACTAGCACTAAATAAGTGTTGTCCATCGGGACTAATAGCTAGATAATTAACAAAGCTATTATGACCTTGGAGAGTGTAGATTTCTTCTGCCGTGTTGATATTCCAAATTTTAATCGTTTTATCGGCGCTCCCACTAACTAATAATTCGCCATCTTGACTAATGACTAGGTAATTAACCCAACTTGAATGAGCAGTGAAGGTCTTAGTGTTAACTACAGATAATTCTTGAGCAGATATCTCTTGATATTTTCTAAGGGAAGGATTATAGGATTGATACAATAGCCAACCACCAGCACCAAATAATCCCACCACCAAAGTCAATATCCCTCCTAACCACCATCTTCTTCTTGGGGTTTTGACAACTTCCGTTTCTATAGAAATATTGGGTTGAGATTTAGTTTTAAATCTTTGGTTGGTTGTACTCGCTTCTAGATTAGTATTAGCCTGTGAAATACTAATAAAAGATGAAATATTAGCGATATCATTTAAAATTTGCTGAGTTTTCTGAGGTCGAGCTGCTGCCGTTGGGGCCATCAAACTATCAATAAATTCGGCTAGCTGCTCAGATATTTGAGGAGCATGATCACGCCAATGAAATTGATCATTTAACGGATCATAAACACTCTGATCCGTGACTGATTTCCCAGTTAGTAAATAAACAAAGGTTCGCCCCAGAGCATAAAAATCGGACTGTGGGACTGCATACCCTTTTTCTTGCTCTGGGGGAGTATAGCCATGGGAACTAATCTTGGTAACACTGCCTCCACCACCAATTTCCGCTAGGTAGGTATAGGTCAACTCTCTAGCGGTGCCAAAGTCAATCAATACCAATTGCCCATTGGCACGGAGCATGATGTTTTCTGGCTTGATATCGCGATGGAAATAGTTTTCTTGGTGAACAAGATGCAAAATCTCTACTATCTGCTTTAACCATTTAAGGGCTTGCGGTTCTAGAATTGGGTGATTGCCCTGTTGCCTCATCCACTGCTTCAAGTTAAGTCCATCAATTTTCTCCATGATGATGCAATGCAGCGGCTCCTTACTCTGTCTAGGAAAAAACTGAAAGTAGCCCTCTGGATCGATTTGAGGGATACCGGGATGAGTCAGCTTGCTCAATACAGCTGCCTCTTGGCGAAATAGTTCAATAATTCTGGATTTCGAGTTGTGCTCTGGCTTAAGCACTTTTAAAATTTTTGGTACTGCCCCGTTGTAAGCTTCGTAAACCTTACCAAAGCCACTTTGGTCACTTAACAGGCGCATCACCCGATAGCGACCTTGTAATAACAAATCTGAGCCACAATGGCGACAAACGAGATTCGTCATGTTCCCTGGGTCATCTGGTTGAAGGCACAGGGGATTGATACAGTAGCTCATGCCTAGCTACAAAGAGATAGTGGTCTTATCCCAATATTAGGATGGGGGTTTTGAATTAATCTACTCAAAGCAATATTTTCGCTCATTACGCCCCTAGTAGCTCAACAGCAGGAGTGAACAGATCAATATATAGGTTTTTACATGCTAGTACAAAGTTGCACTCATGGAATGCAATTGTTGCCTAATTTAGCCTAAGTGCTGCTCGAGTTACTTAGGGCTACAGTTTTTTTAAACTATATATAGTTATTTTTAGACCGCCAACGATCAAAATAGTTTCTCCAAAGAATACAAAATGGTATCAATGTCCCGTCAACCAGGTGCGAAAATACACTAAAACTGGTACATTGTAAAGAAGTATTTCAAAAAGCCCAGCCCAGCCAAAATCTAATCTATGAACTGTGTTGCTGCCCCAGACAGGCAATTATCCCGATTTTACCTGCCTCAAAATACAGTCCCCTACTTGCAACAACTGACCGTATTCTGTGATTTTGACGGTCCGATTGTTGATGTTTCCAATCGCTACTACACCACGTACCAGCTAGCACTAACCGATACTCAAGGCTTCTACCAAGCTAAAGGTATAAGCTTACCGATCCAGACCATGAGTAAACAGCAGTTCTGGCAAATGAAGCAAGAACGCATCCCTGACGAAGAAATTGCCATGCGTTCAGGGTTGCGAGGAGAGCAAATCGATTTCTTCTTGGGGCGTGTGATCAAGATTGTGAATCAATCTGCCTTATTGAACAAAGATCAGCTGCAACCAAACGTAAACTGGGCCTTACCTTTGCTGCATTCTTATGGTATCAGACTAGTTCTGGTGACATTGCGTTGCACATCCCAGGTCAAACAGATATTGAGCAATTACGGTTTAACTCGTCTTTTTAGCGGCATTTATGGGACCACAGAAAACCACCATGCTTATCAAAACTATGCTCAGGTCAAACAGGAACTTCTCCAACAAGCACTGTCTGAGCATAGTACTTCATCCTATACCGAACAATCTCCGCTGGCTCAACCGTCCGTATCTGCTTGGATGATTGGTGATACAGAAGCCGATATTCTCGCAGGACAAGCTCTCTCAATTCCCACCATAGCTCTTACCTGTGGCATTCGTTCTCAATCATATCTCAAGCGGTTTGAACCCACTCATATCTGTAGCGACCTACTTTGTGCCACCTCTTATCTATTAGAACTCTCTAGAGCTGTTGGCTCTACCGAACTTGCTCTGTAAAAGCGATGCAGTGGCTCTACGGGCGTTTCCCTCACTCGCGCTTTGGATCAAGACACTGTTATAAGCGCGGTTTTATCGATACTAGGTGCGGTAGAGCGATAACCTTCAACCTTTAACCTTTAACCTTTAACCTTTAACCTTCAACCTTCAACCTTCAACCTTCAACCTTCAACCTTCAACCTTCAACCTTCAACCTTCATAAAGCATCACGATTCCTCCATTGAATTGCACCACTGCCACCATCGATTGAGTGGATAGTAGACGACTGGTGCCCAAAGACTACTGAGAATTGCAGAACAGATGGCAATACGCTGATGGTCTGTCCAGATTTGTGCTAATTGGCGAGAGCCTTGAAAACTATGCTGAATAGCAGTAACTGTTTCCCCAACAATCGCCATGCCAAACACAATTAAAGCTACTGAAATAAAATCTTCCTGAATATACCGTTGCTTTTGAATCAGAGCAGTCAAAATCCCCACGATGGCAAGGCTATAGACATGGGTAGGCTCAGGGAATGTCATACCATCTTGCACTAACCCCAATACCAACCCTGCGAATGCTCCTTGAAAGGCTGTGCGTTTAATGCTCCAGGCCACAACCCAAATCAACAGCCAGTTGGGAGCGATTCCCAGTAATTCCATTCCAGGTAAACGTGTCAGTAATAAGATTGAGCAGAAGATAACTGAAATAACAGTTACTGCCCAATTGATTGTTCGACGAACCCAAATAGAAAACTGAGACGTGTTGGTCATTGTTGATTAGACCTCTTGCAAAAGTTTTTCCTGGTATAATCACTAGTCTGGGAATTTCCGAGTTAGCGATCGCTTTTGACTAACAAACGTGCTTTGTACTTTGTTTGTGTATAAGCCTAGTACAGTTTGTGTATAAGCCTAGTACACAATCTAAGTAATTTTTCCCAAAACTATTATTATAACTCAAAATATTTTTGCAAGAGGTCTATTAGTCATGGGTTATTGTTCATTGGTCATAAATCATGGGTGATTGGGATGAATAATCACCCACTCCAGATAACTCATGGGGGCTGTCAGCTCAATAATCGCCTCTGGCGCTGGACTTTTGTCAAGAATAACAGACTCTACACGTCCTAGGGGTAAACCAGCTGGGAAAAGCTGGCTAACAGTGGAGGTAGCCACAGCATCACCAGGACGGACGTTTGGCACTTTATCAAAAAACTGCATTATTGCCCGATTAGTTCCTTTTCCACCCAAAAAACCCATGCTACGGCTACGGCTGATCACGGCACCTACCTTACTAGTGGGGTCACTGATCAGCAAGGCACGACTGGTGTGGGGTGTTACGCTAACGACTCTACCCACTACACCGCCAGGTGCCATAACAACGAAGCCCGTTTTGATTCCAGCTTCACTCCCTCTTCCGAGAATGATTTCTTGCCACCAACTGTCAGCGCTACGTCCCACAACAGGCGCAACAATTCTTAGTTTATTCTGGGTTTTCTTATAACCTAACAGCTCTTTTAGCTTCTGGTTTTGGGTTTTGAGTTCCTCTACCTGCTGTTGTAGTTCCAGTATCCGCGCATTAGAGAGGCTTTCTTCTCTTGCAGGTAGCGATTGAAAAGGGCGGGTTATCAATTGATAGATTTCAAAAATTGTTGCACCCTGAGTTGTTCTCAGTAACCAAGCAGCAATTAGGGTAAGACTCCCCAGCATAATTGCTACTCCATGTCTCCCCCACCAGCGACGCAGCATGTACATAGCCTATCCATAAAATAGTCAGATTTTGGCTAATCAGTGAGTTTTTACACTAGCCACACTCAATCTACACTCTTGATATATTGAACTAAAATACTCTTTAAGGTTGATGTTTAATAGCTGACCACTACATATTACGGGAACGCCCACTAAACACCCGCTCTAACTGTTTGTAGTTCTCTAATACTCGACCAGTTCCCAAAACAACGCAGCTGAGTGGATCAGCTGCCACATGGGTGACAATGCCACTTTCATGACTAATAAGTGTATCTAATCCTTTCAATAAAGCACCACCACCCGCCAGCATAATACCTCTATCAATAATATCAGCTGCCAGTTCGGGGGGAGTCCGTTCTAGAGTGCGCTTAACAGCATCAACAATAACAGAAAGGGGTTCTGCCATACTTTCACGAATCTCTGGTCGTTTGATGGTGACAGTTCGTGGCAAGCCAGACAGCAAGTGTAATCCTCGCACTTCCATGGCAGCTTCATTATCCTCAGGTGTCGGATAGGCTGAGCCAATGCGGATTTTGATGTCTTCTGCTGTCCGTTCCCCAATCACTAGGTTATGGACTTTTTTCATATACTGAGTGATTGCCTCATTCAGTTCATCTCCCGCAACACGCACTGATTCACTTAGAACGGTCCCCTGTAAACTGAGAACTGCTACCTCAGTGGTGCCTCCACCGATATCAATAATCATGTTACCGGTTGGTTCTGCTACAGGTAATCCAGCACCAATGGCTGCTGCTACTGGTTCATCAATTAACCTAACTTCTCTAGCACCAGCTTGTAATGCGGCTTCCATGACGGCTCGTCGCTCCACACCTGTGACACCGCTGGGGATACCAATCACAATTCGAGGTGAAACTAGGGCTTTGCCTTCGTTTACCCGCTGGATGAAGTGCTTCAGCATCAGTTCAGCGGTATCGAAGTCAGCAATCACACCATCCCGTAAAGGACGTAGGGCAACTACATTACCTGGGGTTCTTCCCAACATCTTTTTTGCCTCTTCGCCTACGGCTAGAGGAAGCTTTTCGTCTTGATCAATGGCAACCACAGAAGGCTCTTGAAGAACAATGCCCTTACCAGATACATAGACTAAGGTGTTAGCTGTACCCAGGTCTATACCCATGTCCCGTGACAGGGAAAAGTGATTTAAAATACTCACTAGTTTCTACGCCTCACAAAATGCTGTGTACAACCGAAATTGCACCGAAACTGTAACTGAGGTGGATTCTATTATGTTTTATCCAGTTAGTCTAGTACGCTAGTACACTAGGTGATCATGATTCTCCGGATACTCTTTAGAATAAATTTCTGCAAATACACCCAACTGCAAATACACAACGGTTTCACCGGCTCAAGTTAAGCTCAAGTTAACTAGAATACTATTGATGACTGACTTGCTTCGGTCACTTAAAATAAGTCTTAAAATAAGTTAGTAATTGTTATACACCAGCTCAATCTGCTATTGTAGAGCCATAATCAGTACAAAAGTACCAATATAACTATGAGTCTCAATGTTGTCCATTTAGTCGGTCGTGCAGGTACAGACCCAGATGTTAAGTATTTTGAGTCTGGGGGTGTATTGTGTAAACTGGCCTTGGCAGTGAGACGACGGACACGCAATAGTGATCAGCCTGACTGGTTCAACTTAGAGATTTGGGGGAAGACGGCGGAAGTAGCTGCTAATTATGTGCGTAAAGGTAGCTTAATTGGTGTAAAAGGGTCTTTGAAAATTGACACTTGGAGCGATCGCACCACCGGAGCTGATCGCTCACAACCTGTGATCCGAGTAGAGCGCCTTGATTTACTGGGATCTAAGCGTGATACTGATCCGAGCGCTGTAAGCAGCTATGATAACACCGAATTTTGAATAGTTTTGATTTATACTCAAACCTCCTAACTAATTAGCTATTAGCTTTCGAGGAAAGTAAGAGCTAGACTAGTATAGGTCTAGATTTCTCCGCTAGGTTCCGATACTTTTTAGCTACCAAAGTCTACCAAAGGCAGACCCTAGATCGCCAAGGCAAGATGCCATCGCACCCAGGGGGTATCTCCCAAAGATCTGACGGAATATCCCGTGAGCGCCATAAAATAGCAAATTACTTGAGGCAATGGCCAAGCTTTGTGATACTTTTGCCTACTGTCCACTAACTTTTTCAGCCAATTCCTGTATTTAGGTTATTACTTACCAGTTGCCGATCACTAGTTGCCGATCACTAGTCACACATCCTTCAGACGATGATTGTCTGATCCTACAGGTTCACCAAGAAGCCGTCTTACCTCAGTTTATGACCTGGCTAACCAGGTGGGCACCGTCGAATCTCGCTTGAAGTTTCTGGGTATTTTCCCAGTCTACTGCCGCAAATCCGATTAGTTCCCTTATATACATGAGCATAGATCAAAAAACACTATTGGCAGTCACCAACTTCCCAGTAAAACCTGCTGACTCTATTGTAGTAGTTGCTCAAAATATCTGCAACATCTAGGTGTTTGAGCACGGAAATGCCTAGCAGGAGAAAATAGTGTAAGACTTGACTGATTTTATTGATATTGGAACTATTGCGTGACTACAATCATTTCCTTAAATACTAACCATTTCCAAACCTTAGACTTGTCTCCAGCTCAGACATTGATTGAAACGTGGCTGCAAGACGGTGCGATCGCAAACTATGAGCAGCAGCTAGGCTTTAAGATTGATTTTGATTGCGATCCTGAGGATCCTCGGGAATTCTCAGAAATCCCAGAGGTGCGGTTATGGTTTGTGCGCTTGGATGCTACCTATCCCTGGTTACCTTTTCTACTAGATTGGAAATCTGGGGAATTCGTCCGCTATACTGCTATGCTAGTGCCTCACCAATTTAATCGTACAGAAGGCATCCAGTACAACTCTGAAGCCTTAGAAATTTTTGTGATGCAGAAGATATTTGTACTTACTCAATGGTTAAAGCAGTGGGGTATACAGAGCCCATCCCGCCTCAAGTCGATGGCTCAGTTACTCGGCTATGAACTTGATGATACTTTGTTTGATCTGATCGAAACCTCAGGGGGTGATATCAAGTCTGGTTGAATACCCATGATAAATAAGATGGATAGGGAGATGGGGAGATGGAGTGGAGGCTCATCAGTATAAGAAACGCTATCTTGGCATAAGAAATACTATGAATGGGCAGCTTATGGCTGTGCAAAGTATAATGTCACATCGGGTTGATGATCATCTCAATCAACCCCTATAGCGTCAGCTTTCCATCCTCAACAGATTTTGGGGATAACAGAAAAGCACCTTGATTACTTTTTCAAGAAATACTGGGAACCTATTAGCTACCCCAAATTTGCTCTAATACAGTTTCCGGTTTGATATCAGCAATCCGACCGGTAGGTGATTGAATACCGTATACCCCCTCCTTGACAGGTAGTAGTTTTTTGGCCTCTGTCGGACCAAACAAGGCAATGGTAGGAGTACCAACAGCTACAGCTAGATGCATCGGTGCACTATCGGTACACAGCATCAAATTAGCACCAGCAATCATGGCTGCCAATTTCCCAATATCTTCTGGAGCAGTAACTTTGAGGTCACGATGGTACTCCATCATAGCCTGGCACCATTCTGCATCCTCTGGCCCTTTTAGCAAGACAATGGGTAGATCGGGTTGTTTTTGGCGAATGTCCTCAACAATCTGCTGCCATTTCTCAACTGGGTAGATTTTATCAATTCCTTGGGACAGAGCGAGTTTACTAGAACCGCCATGAATAAGAATGTAGCCAATTTCTGGAATGTCTAGCTGTTGCTGTTGAGCTTCTGCCCACTCAATATCTGATTTGGGAACCCTAACCGCGAGTTCTTGACAAGGAACGTTAATACCGAAACCTAGTAGTAAGTCGTGGTACATATGGGCAGCATACTGCTCAGTTTTTAGGGGCACAGGGTTGGTAAAAAACAAATCCCTTGAACCAGCTTGGTAACCAATTCGACGCACAATACCAGTCATCCAGAGCAACAGCCCAACTGACCACCGACGTCCCAGGGTCATCGCAGCATCGTACTCGCGATCGCGGATCACTCCCAACAAGTTACCAAAATCTGCGAGACCATTGCGGTCTTTAAAATCAAAGGTTAGGACTTCATCGACTGACTGACAAACCCGATAAGCCCCCTTGGCTCGCGGTTCCACAATAACGTCAATCTCAGCTTTGGGATAATACTGTTTTAGTTGTGAGAGGGTGGGAAAGAACAGGATTTGGTCGCCAATTCCACCAGGGACAAGGGCTAGTATTCTCATCTCAAATTACTTGAGCTTACGGATCAGCTTAATTTTAACTTGACGCTGGAACGACTAATTCTGATTCTATCCAGGGCATAGTATCCTAAGCTCAGCCATGAAGCAGGAGCTAAGAGGTAGAAAATCGTGCATTTATTAATTCCAGCAGCCGGAATGGGACGACGGATGGGGAGCGATCGCAATAAGCTTCTTTTAACACTTCTAGGTAAACCAATACTTGCTTGGACGCTACTAGCAGCAGAGAAAGCTAGTAGTATTAGCTGGATTGGGATCATCGGACAACCCTATGACTCGCCAGAGTTTAAAGCAATTCTAGCTGAACTTGCCCTATCTAAACCTGTGGAGTTGATTGAGGGGGGGGAAACACGGCAAGAATCTGTCTATAATGGCTTGCAGGCTTTACCAGCAGAAGCCGAAAGGGTGTTGATTCACGATGGTGCTAGATGCTTAGCTACCCCTGAGTTACTGGCACGGTGTGCCGAAGTCCTAATGGCTTGTCCCGGTCTAATTGCCGCTGTGCCAGTTAAGGATACCATTAAAGTGGTGGATGAAGCCAATCTTGTTCAAGATACACCGGATCGGAAAGGATTGTGGGCAGCACAGACACCCCAGGGATTTGAGGTGAAGTTGTTGAAACAGTGCCATGACCAAGGACGTAAGGCTGGCTGGGAAGTTACGGATGATGCAGCTTTGTTTGAACGGTGCAGCTTGCCAGTCAAGATTGTGGAAGGGGAGGAGACGAATTTGAAGGTAACTACCCCAGTGGATTTAGCGATCGCAGAATTTATCTTGCGCCAGCGTTTTGATATCAGTTGGAGCGAATCTAGTTAATTAATTAATTGATTATAATTAATCATCGTTTATGTTGCGCCAGGAAATGGAAAATTTCCACATATAGCACTACGCATTAAAGTTAGGACATTGATAAAAGCTCATTTGCTTTTGTAGTGAACTTTTGCCTCTTGCCTCTTGCCAATGCCATTGCGCGTAGCCCTATACCAATCATAAAATCACTATGGAGATCCAACAACGCCACCCTTGGCCAGTCAATAGTGAAGAAGCTAAAGCAATTCAACAACAACTACAACCTGAGGTAATTTGTGAAGATCACTTGGGGGAAGTGCAGTATGTTGCGGGTGTAGATGTAGGTTTTGAGGAGGATGGCGCTATATCACAGGCAGCAGTAGCAGTTTTAAGCTTTCCCGACTTGCAGCTGAGGGAAAATGCGATCGCATCGAGACCCACTACCTTTCCCTATGTACCAGGCTTCCTATCATTCCGAGAAGTCCCTGTAGTACTGGATGCTTTGGAAAAAATTAGCATTATCCCTGACTTAATTTTGTGTGATGGTCAGGGAATTGCCCATCCTCGTCGGTTTGGTCTTGCCTGCCATCTGGGGGTACTGACAGATATTCCCACCATTGGTGTGGCTAAGTCCCGATTCATTGGTTATCATGAGGAGTTGCCCGAAAACAAAGGTAATTGGCAACCGTTGAGCCATGATGGAGAAATCATTGGAGCCGTTGTGCGTACTCGGACTGGAGTTAAGCCAGTCTATGTTTCCATTGGTCATCGCATCAGCTTACCCACAGCAATTGATTATGTGTTGCGCTGCACATCTAAGTATCGATTACCAGAAACAACTCGCTGGGCAGATCAACTAGCATCAAAGAGAAGTTAGAAGTTAGAAGTTAGAAGTTAGAAGTTAGAAGTTAGAAGTTAGAAGTTAGAAGTTAGAAGTTAGAAGTTTCCATTCTTAATTCTTCATTCTTAATTCTTCATTCTTAATTCTTCATTCTTCATTCTTCATTCTTCATTCTTCATTCTTCATTCTTCATTCTTTTGGTAATACCTCTTCTTCTAATCGATTAACCCGTTCCTTGAGTTCTATTACTAAAGTAGCGAGACGCTTAAACATGGGGTGATCAGCTTCTACCCTGCTATAGGTATCAGTTGGTGATGGTCCCTGGTGTTGACTGGGTCGATTACTATCAGGAACTGACTGGTTGACCTGACGTAACTGAGTCTCTAACTGATTGAGTTTAAATCTCAAGTTAATTATCTCAGATTCAACAGAAGAAATCCGCGATTCTACAACAGTTATAGAAGCTGTGGCTGGTGGAATAAACTGTGAGATCAAAATTCCTAAGATTAAGCCAAAAGTGAGTATTACGATTGTTCGTTTCAAAGTAGTACAACCCCATTAGTTATCTTAACTACCCATTATGACTATAGCAGTTTTCAATTAGGTGATGTACAAATTTTTGGGTAATAGGTAATAGGTAATAGGTAATGGGGAATCGGGAATCGGGAATCGGGAATCGGGAATCGGGAACAGGGAAAAAATCCTGTGTACCTCATTAGGTTAGAACCCGCTATAGCCTTCTTCTGTCAAACTGGGGTCAGACCTTGATTTTTCGTAGGCTGAAATGACGCAAATTCGTTCGATTGTCCCAAAATGACAGAAGAGGAATAGTTCATGTGGACTTTCATTGTAAGCATTTAACTATCAGCAGTCCGCTGAAGGGCTACAGGCATACTATAGCGTTTGTATTTGAGATGTAAACCTGTATGGTCTTTTTTTATTGGACAATAAAACTGAGTATCTCTTTCCCCTCTTGCCTCTTGCCTCTTGCCTCTTGCCTCTTAGCCTTTGGGAGTATTTTCACAACCGATGATACAAAGGCTATATGAATGGCTGATAGCTGATAGCAGTAGGCTGAATAGTTACATTAATACTTACATTCGGATAATCAATATCTAACAAAAAGAGCGAGTTGCTCATGAAACCGCTCTTTTTGATAAGGGGATCAATAATGAAGCACAAAGTAGAATTATAAATTTGTCTTAGGGATATTTTAACCCAAAGACATAGCTCCTTAGACATAGATTGCCTACTCCTCCCTCATGGCTCAGGCTTTAGGCTGTTTCCAACCAGTCATAAATTTTATCTAATTGCTCCAGAGTTACCAAACCGTACTGCCAAAGAATCATTGGCAAAAGTCCTGGGTCTTGTTCCCGGTGTCTTAGTGCGATCGCAATAGAATCTCTTGAAATTGCTAACTCTTCTTGGAGAAAATGCAAGAATTTTGTATAGGTTTTTGGTGCCATTAGTTGTCTTTCACCTCCTTTAATAGGCTCTATTTTGGAATTAGTAATCTGAATGTGTAAACCATCAGTAGCCACTATCTCATCTGTCCACTAGGAAATTACAAGCGTCGGTTATAACTGACATAGAAACAGTCAGTAATTTTCAGGTTTTAAGGATAATTAATCCCATAGGAAAAGAGTTAACTTTCCCAATCATCACCCGACTAGGGTTTAGGATGACAGGACTAGCACTCTAGTACCCCTGTGTAAATTTTCAGGGTTACAAGGCTGATTACCTGTGTCCTAAATCACTGCCAACCTGAGATTTTCGTCAACCTAGAACAGCAATATTATGTGTCTTGATGCAGTCGCTCATGGGGGAAACCCCCGCAGGTCGGCGCTGCATCGCTTTCTTTCCAGTATCGAGATGAAATACCCTACTAGCATCACCCCTAGACCTTGCCAACACAGTGAGTTGGCAAGACCCTGGTAGCTCATATGGTTAAGTCAAGCAAAATTCGACAGTTTTAAATACACACTCCCTAAGGCGCTTGAGTGACAAGCGTCTGTCAAGTTAAAAACTTTGGCTGGCGTACGCTATAACTGACTACTCTCTCACACCATCAACTTAGCGATTCACCGCTAAGACTCAGTAGCGTCACCCCTACCCTTGTTTTCCCAACCTTGATTAATTATGTCAAGGGTAGCCATTAGTAATCAAGGGTATAGTCATTTGCGAGATTTTTACATCTGTCTTAGGAAAGATTACCCTAATTTAGCTTAATCCGCCAGAAGCCCCACGACAGAGGTAAGCATTTAACTATAGATCCGAAACGTAAGTAATCGCTTACTTCTGACTTCTGACTTCTGACTTCTAACTTGCGCGTAGCGCTATATTAGTTAGGTGCGGTAGTACTCCCATCCAGAAATTTGACATTTACCTGGTCACCTACTTTCAGACCCAGTTCAGCCGCACGTCCGCCACGAAGTTCAATCACTTGGTCAATAATTTTCATTCCTGGACCATAGGTAGGGCATTCATCGGTTTCGCAGGGGGGGACAGATTTTGCGATCGCTTTTACTTCCCCATTTCTTAGAAAGACCATATCCAGCTCGATTTTAACATTCTTCATCCAAAAGCTGACAGGTCGTGGTGGGTAGAAGCCAAATAACATGCCCCGATCCGGTGCTAGAGATAGGCGATACATCAACCCCATTGCCTTTTGCTCACGGGTCTGTGCCACTTCCAGCGAAATCCGCTCACCTGCGATTTCAGCTTCAGCAGAAATTGGTAACATTTGACCTAATTTGGTTGGTGATTGTGATACTGATGGCGCTGTTGCTGGCGGTTGACCAGATTTGACAGAGTTACTATTTATAGTGTCTTCTGGAACTGACCCTGCTGAACAGCCCATCAGTAAAATACTTAGTGCTATTGAACATAGAGTGATTTGAAACTTCATAGCCCTTTTCCCTATTATCAAGTATCAAGTATCAAGTATGAAGTGGGGAGTCGGGAGTCGGGAGTCGGAACCCACCCCTAACCCCTCCCAGGAGGGGAACGGGAGTCGGGAGTCGGGAGTGGGAAGTGCGAACCATGGCATTGATTGGTTACTCAGCCACTAGTATAGTTTCACCCAACACCGTTCAAGCTCCAACCTCCACCCTTCAACCTCCAACCTCCAACCTCCAACCTCCAACCTTGGCCTTTGGCCACGCTACGCGAACAACCTTCAACCTTGGCCTTTGGCCACGCTACGCGAACAACCTCCAACCTTGGCCTTTGGCCACGCTACGCGAACAACCTTCAACCTTGGCCTTTGGCCACGCTACGCGAACAACCTCCAACCTTGGCCTTTGGCCACGCTACGCGAACAACCTTCAACCTTGGCCTTTGGCCACGCTACGCGAACAACCTTCAACCCCACAACCCTAAGCCTCCCGCAACACATAACCAACACCACGCACCGTCTGGATTAATCGCCTTTCACCTTCATCTTCAATCTTGAGACGTAAATAGCGAATATAGACTTCGATGACATTGGACTCTCCCATAAAGTCATAACCCCAAACATTTTCCAAAATTTGTTCGCGAGTTAATACTTCCCTCGGATGGCTGATCAAATACTTGAGCAGTTCAAACTCTTTCATGGTCAAATCAATGACCCGTCCATTGCGCATTGCTCTACGCTGGCTTAGGTCTAACGTTAGTTCTCCAAACCTAAGCTGCTCGGAGCCTCCTGTTTTTGGCTCTAGATAAAGGCGCACCATTTTTACAAATGGCTCGGTACGATAGGGTTTAAGGAAATAATCATCAGCCCCTGCTTCTATACAAGCCACTCGATCCTCTACTCGGTCATGAGCCATCAGCATGATTACAGGTACGCGAGAGCCTTCACGTCTGAGCTGATCGCATAATCTCAGCCCTGATTCTCCTGAAAGGGCTCTATCCACAACCACCATTGCTGGCTGGAGTTCACAAGCTTGATGGCAAGCAATGGCGGCATCAAGGGCAATGACGGTATGATAACCTGCTTCTTTCAAGTCCTGACTCAGCCGTTCCGCCAATATTTGATCGTTTTCTACAACTAAGACACAGGGATTCCTTTCCAGGGTCAGATTTGGCATAGATAATGCTTGTCAGCACAAGCTGGATATAACTATGGTGAATACCAACCCTGTTTTAGCATGTCCTCATTAAATATTGCTGAGTGGGTAAGTTGTAAAAAAAATAGCCGTAGAAATATTATCCACGGCTATTTAAATGACTTATGTCACTTAGTTCCCAAACTGAACCTGATGTGATCCTATTTTGACCAGACCGGAGCCAAGGCTCGGGGGGTTTCCCCCCCATAAATTTAAAGTGTTATGGCAACAGCCAATACTTCATCATGGTTGTCTTCACTTCTCCTGGCGTTTCAGTAGGCTCCAGAGGGCTCCAGTCGGCAATCTCCCCATAGCCAAGGGAATAAAACCTTTGCATACTATGGATTACGGCTTGACGAGGACCTTTTAGAGTGTGCTCAACAGGTTGTTTCTTGAAGTTTTGGTTAGAGTATTTTGACATAAGTCAGAACTTGAAATCATTGTGGCTTTATATTAATTATTGTAATGATTATAAATTTAATTGTCAAGGGTTTTTATAAGTTTTTATTTGGAGGGGTTAGAGATAGTTAAAAAAAATGATTGGAGCAGACTATGTGATAATAATTTAATTTATAGCGTTTATAGGACTCATGAGGTACACAGACTTGTTTTACTATTGGCTGTTCCCTGTTCCCTGCTACCTGTTCCCTAAGAAAATTTACTGTACCTCATAACTATGATCAACGCTATATTTGTAATAATTGTAGTTTAACGGTATAGGCTGATTTTACTATGCCAAATTGGTACATTGCCTATTCCCTATTGCCTATTCCCTATTGCCTATTTCCTGTTTAATACTTCTGATGGTATATACCATTTATAAATAGATCATGAAAACCAAGGCTGATTTATTATAACACCAAAAACTTCTCGGATATCTTGACTACTGTTCCCTGTTCCCTGTTCCCTGTTCCCTATTCCCTGTTCCCTGTTCCCATCAATCTTATATTTACATCTCAAATGAAAATGCTATAGTTATGCTAAATCAGCAAGACTATGACAGAGTTTAGCCAGGGGAATAAAACTAAAAAACTAACTATCGCCGCTTCTTCAAAAGGTGTAGAAACAGCGAAAAAGGCTTTGGATAAGCTAGGATTTGAGTTAAAAAGTAACTTTACCAAGTCACAATGGATAAGTCGCAATACAGTTACAAAATTTTTTAGGTTAGAGCCAATTCAGCTTGATTTATTTAAACGGATATGCGAGGGATTGACCCTAGACTGGAAAGAAATTGCGGGAATAGCAGAAGAACAAGCATCAGAACAGCTAAACAAAACTGATGGCAGTAGCTCAGAGCTGGTGAAGGGTGTAGAGCAAAGTGAATCCCTGAGCCAAAAAGAGACTGTAATCGAGAGACACAGTGAAACAATCAAAGCTGTTCTTGTATTAGAAGGAGATATAAATTCAGTTTAACCTTCAAAACTGATTGAATCTATTTTACAACAATCTTCAGGATACACGATCAACATTATTGATATTAAAACCAGCAGCTTAATCCTAGAGTGCTCTCAAGAGGCGATTGAACAGCTTAAAGCTCGGATAAAATCAGAAGACCTAAAACAATTAAGCGGTTTTCCTGTTAAAGATATTCAAATTTTGAACGAAAGGTCAGATGATGAAGAAAATAGCAACCTTGATCATAAATGGCGTCTAGTGCAAGAGATTGCCAGCAGTGGAGCTGTGGGTCGAGACTTGAGGGGTGCAGACCTCAGTGATGCGGATCTCAGTAATACGAAGCTCAGTGGTGCTAACCTATGTGATGCCGACTTGAGTGGTGCAGACCTGAGTGGTGCCGACTTGAGTGGTGCGGACTTGATTCGTCCTAAGCTGAGTGATGCGGACCTCAGTGGTGCTAACTTGATTCGTGCTAACCTGATTGCTGCCAATCTTAGTGGTGCTAACCTCAGTGGTGCAAACTTGATCGGTGCTAACCTCAGTGGTGCAAACTTGATTGGTGCTAACCTCAGTGGTGCAAACTTGATTGGTGCCAACCTGATTGGTGCCAACCTGATTGGTGCCAACCTTAGGGGTGCTGAGCTCAGTGCTACCAACCTTAGTGATTCCAATCTCAGTGGTGTTAACCTTAGTGGTGCCTTCCTGAATCCGATGAGGGTGTCTGGTGCCAACCTCAGTGGTACTAACCTCAGTGGTGCTAACCTCAGTGGTGCTAACCTTAATGGTGCCGACCTCAGTGGTGCCAACCTCAGTGGTGCTGAATTGAAAAATGCCCGATTCACATATATTGTAGGACTTGATGAATCTACTAAGCTTAAGCTAATTCAAAGAGGAGCAATTTTTTAGAATTTTCCAGCTTAACCCTCTGAAATTAGTTCTTGAAACATTACCAGTTATGTGTCTTAAAAAAGAGCGATCGCATAATCTACATAACTGGTAATTCGACGGATAATTTATGTGTATTAAAAAATAGCGATCGCATAACTTACATAACTGGTAATTAGTCTAAAGGTAGGTTAACCTAAAGGATAAATCCTAATTTTCAATTCTTCAGCTAGGGTTTCAACAAAGCGACCCATCACTTTTTTATAAAGTTCATGTTCAGGGGAAGGAGCCATAATTTCTAGCTTCCCACGATTGTAGGTAAGGCGTAAGCAGCGATAGTTTTACAATTTATTGAGTAATGTTTAATAGTGTTGCTAACTGATCCCATCGCGTTATATTCCTTATAATGCTGGGGTAAAGGGAGTGATGGTCATAGGGAGAGTGCTTTGGAATTATAGCTATTTTAGCAGTACAATTTAAGTAGAAGGAGACTAGTTATGAATCAAGCAATGACACTAATCAGGAGTAACGATTATGAAAGATTACAAGAACAACGATGTAGTCAACTCTTATGAAATTCTGAAACGAGAGGAAGGGTATACTGACAACCGTAATACAGAAGAAGTCTTTTTAGCAGACCTGACTGGAATAGAAGACCCTGACCGGATTTTTGAGGGTGTGGTTGACCGTGACACTGGGATGGGACGCACCTTGGAGAAGTTGAGAAGTAGTAAACTATCCGGTGGCAATGTCACCGGTGGCGATATTTATGATAATTGGTATCAGGCTGCAGTGGTGGGTGAAGAAGCAGTTGGAGGAGAAACGCCCACTCCTGACCAAAATGTAACTGAAGACTTGCTGGAGTCCATGGGAATTTCTTCAGTTGATGGTGAAGCTGTGCAAACTCGAGACAAGTTAGAGGTTCGCGATCACCTCCGCTGGGAGTTGAACCCTGAATCTTCTGAAGATTACTCCCAACACTTGAAATAAGGTGTTGTTGGCAAGGGATGGCTTAACGGATGTCAGGGATAGCGAAAGGGATTGATGGTTTTTTGGAAATCGATTAGTTTGGGAATTGATTAGTTTGGGACTATCGGGACTTAACCAATAAAAAACCTCTAAAAGAGGGGATAGTTGCTGGCAACTTTACTTTTCCCCTCTAGTTAAATCCCGATAAATCAGACAAATACCACAAATTAAACAAGGAAACAATGATTATTTATAAAAAAAATAGGTAATTTTATTACGGATTACGTGTTATTAATATACTACATCTTGAAGTGTGTATTTTATTTGACAAATTTGAAAAATTAACGTAAAGTCTTGAAAGTCATATAAATCATAGAATAGTGAAAAAAAATTTACTGAGAAGCTTTCAATCTTTTTTGATGACAGTTATGTTGATGCTTCCGATAGTAGCATCACTGACTAGTTACCCCGATATAGCCCTAGCCCAAACATATCCTAACCTCTCCAGCCCTGGTGCTCAGGCTGAAATCCTACATCCCACTGCTTTTGTTAACTTAAATAAAGGCTTCTTCAAACCTAATTATGGAGCTGTAGTTAACATTTTCAATGGCAATGGACTGACTCCTAGTTAAAGCCTAGGCAATTCCCGGTAATTCCTTGAAATTGCCAGCTAGGATGCAGACTTAGTTTTCTACGTTGGTTTGGTTATGACACCCAAGAGTGAACTCCAGCTCTTGGCTCTGTCGCTAATCATTAAGGTGAAGGCGAAATGTGTGATTAGCCCAACAAGCCATTCCAACTTTGTCGTTCGCGTAGCGGGACGAAGTCCGGAACACTTTACCGAATTGAGACGCACTAATCATGCAGAATTACGTATTTGTCATTGACGCAAATAAACAACCATTGAATCCCATTCACCCAAGGAAAGCTCGCCGACTATTAGATAAAGGTAAAGCTGCCGTTTTTAGAATGTATCCATTTACAATCATCTTGAAAACGGCGATTAGCAATCCAACTATCTCGCCAGGTCAGATCAAGATAGATCCCGGCAGCAAGGTAACTGGATTTGCTTTAGTTCAAAACAACCAAGTCATTTGGGGAATGGAGTTAGAACACAGAGGAGGGTTTATAAAGAAAAAATTAGAGTCTAGAAAGGCGGTAAGACGTGGCCGACGTAATCGTCACACCCGTTACAGAAAGCCACGATTTCTTAATCGCAAACGTTCAGAGGGTTGGCTTCCACCCAGCTTAGAACACAGGGTTTCGACGATTGAAACGTGGGTAAAGCGATTAACAAAGTTTTGCCCGATTAATGAAATTTGGGTTGAAAGAGTTAAGTTTGACACTCAAAAAATGCAGAAACCTGAAATCAGTGGTGTTGAGTACCAGCAAGGAGAGCTAGCTGGTTATGAAGTTAGAGAGTACTTGCTAGAGAAATGGAGAAGGGAATGCACTTACTGCGGCAAACAATCCGTTCCACTGCAAATCGAACACATTCAACCAAAGTCATTGGGCGGAAGTAATCGAGTCAGTAATCTTTGCTTAGCTTGCGAAAAATGCAATCAACGGAAAGGAAACAAGCCCATAGAGGAATTCCTAAAAAATAAGCCAAGTTTACTCCAAAAAATCAAAACTAAAGCCAAGCAACCATTATTGGATGCAGCAGCGGTAAATACAACTCGTAACAAGTTAGTTAAAGTACTCCAGAATATCTTGCTTGTAGTTACTGGAACAGGAGCGCAGACCAAGTATAACCGGATTAAACTAGGTCTTCCTAAGCAACACTGGATTGATGCTGCTTGTGTTGGGGATATTGAGACCTTGGTCTTGAAAACCTATCAGCCACTGTTGGTTACTTGCAAGGGACAGGGAGGGAGACAGAAAGCAGCACTTAACAAATACGGTTACCCGATCAGACACAACCCATTGAAACCAATCAAAGGCTGGGTCACTGGGGACATAGCCAAGCATCAAAAACTAGGAATAGGCAAAGTCACCCCTAGAAGCAAAGGAAGCTTTGGATTTACCCCGTTAGGAACCAAGGGCTACAAAAGTTGCAAGCCTCAAGATATATCGGCAATACACCGAAAAGATGGATACACTTATCGCTTTTGCTAGTATCTGCCGAAATTTACCAGGGAATACTTGTCCTGGAAGTTACTGCAACAACCGCCCTACCCTCAGGAGTTAACGAAACTTAGGGCAATCCTGCCAAATTAAAAAATCTGAGCTTTAATCAAAAATGGAAGCTCCAAAAGGAAAATCTAGGCACGCCATGGGTAGGGTAATTAAAACAGCCATAGGGTTATTACTGGGATTATCTCTGATCCTAGGAATAATAAGCTGTGATAGCGCTAAACTAACGTCAGGGTTTCAACCCTTACCAGCAGTTGCTCCCCTACCGATGCCTCAAATCCCAGAGTGGATTGAGCAAATTAGTCCCATCGGCATGGCTGAGCCCCTTTCCCAGATTCGGATTCGCTTCAAAGACCCCCTGATTCCCGTTGAACGCTTGGGAAGTCCGAATCAGCGGGAAATATTACAGAAATTTGAAATCATACCCCCTATCCCTGGGCAATTTCGTTTCTTAACCCCACGGATGCTAGGATTCCAAGCTGACCAAGCTCTGCCTCTAGCCACTCGTGTCCAAGTTACCATCAAAGCAGGATTAGCTGACCTAAACAATCATAGTCTAGAACAAGACTTAGCCTGGACCTTCAATACTGCCCCGATCCAGTTAACCAATTTGCCAGCAACTCAGAGGAATCCAGAAGCGGAACCAGAACCGATTGCTCTGGAGCCTAAGTTAGAGTTTACCTCCAATACTCAATTGGATCTGGCTTCAGTAAAGGAGCATTTGAGCATGACACCGAAAGGTCAGACTCAGAGTGTCAAGCTAGATGTCGCTCTTAAAGAACAAGAGGATGTTTCCTCAGAGTATAGGCAACCAGCTCAGGAATTTAACCCCTCCTTGCGGCCATGGATTTATACGATCACCCCTAAGCAACCCCTAACTAAAGCTACCGATTACAAATTAGCCTTTGCCCCTGGTGTGCGTCCGGCCCGTGGCAATATTGCGACTGAAACCCCTTTCGTTAGTCAAGTCAAAACCTTTGACCCCTTGACCTATAAGGAAATCACCTTTTATGGACAGCCAGAGGCGGGAGGCGCTTATGGACGGTTTGTGAAAGGGGCAGCTCAGTTGGAATTTAATAATCCTTTGCTGGCCTCTTCCGCCATGGAGCATATTACGGTTGAGCCTGCTCCCAAGGAAGCTCCCAAATTGGTGCAAGCTTATGATGGCAATCGATTTGTTAACCTTAATCCTTGGGCATTAGAACCAGAGACTACCTATACCGTTACTCTCGGTGCTAATCTCACTGACCAATTTGGGCAAACCTTGGGTGAACCAATAACCTTTAAGTACGAAACAGGGGATTTAGCAGGGAATATCTGGGCTCCCTCGGATTTGCATATCTTTCCCTCTACCCTAAAAAGCAATTCCGAGTCCCTACAGTTGAATATTTCTACAGTCAATTTACCGCAACCGGAGTATAAAGCGGCTTATCGCATTGTTCAACCCACTGACTTGGTCTATAAAGATTCCGCTTATCCCAGTGGCAAGAGCAATGATTTATTACCGAACCCAAGTCAATGGGAGCGTTTCCGGGTAGCGGGAAAGAAAAATAAAACCACTAATATCGCGGTTTCCCTGAGGAAACGACTGGGAGGTTCAACGGGAATGTTGGCCTATGGAGTGCAAGCCAAAACCTATCGCTATCAAGATGGGAATGGAAATGAAAAGTGGTGGGAACCAACCTTTTATGGCATGGTGCAGCTGACCAATTTGGGAGTGTTTGCGCAATGGTTTCCTGATTCCGGTTTGGTGCAAGTCAATCATCTGTCCAACGGCTCACCAGCAGCAGCAACGGTAGAGATATATAAGTCTGAGCTGAATGCTTCCTATCGAGGCTCACCAAAACCCTGTGCGATCGCAAAAACTGACAGAACTGGCACCATCGCCCTAAACAGCCAGGCTCTTCGGCAATGTATGAATGGGGCAACGCGCTTCACTAAAGGTCCGCAATTACTGGTAATTGCTAAAGAAGGCAAAGACTGGGCATTTACTCGAACCAATGAATATAGTGGATATTATGGCTACGGGATTTATTCAGACTGGGACAATGGCAAACCCAAATCCCGAGGCACTATTTTCTCAGACAGACAGCTTTACCAACCAGGAGAAAAGGCTTGGTTCACCGCAGCCGCCTATTATCTAGAAAAAGATAACCTCACCCAAGACAAAAATGCATCTTATCAGGTCACGCTGGTAGAACCCAATGGTAAGAAGACAGACTTAGGCACTAAAAAAACCAATAAATTTGGTACTTTCTCCCTAGAATTACCCCTGAAAGAGAATCAACCCCTAGGTTTCTATACCGTTCAGGCCAGGGGAAGCAATGGGAAAGAAATTTCAGGTGGTTTCCGAGTAGCTGAGTTTAATCCTCCTAACTTTAAAGTTGACCTAACCCTTGCTCAAAAATTTGCTAACATGGGCGAGAAGGTGGACGCTAATGTCCAAGGAAATTATTGGTTTGGTTCAAATGTAGACGGGGGAAAGGTTGCTTATTACGTCACTCGGACCCCCGTCTACTTTACTCCAGCAGGATGGGAAGAGTTTTCCTTTGGTCAGCAGTGGTTTTGGCCCCAAGAAAGACCGCAAGTTACCAGTGATGTACTCCAAACTAATCAAACCTTGAGTGAGTCTGGGGAAAGTAGTCTAACTATTCCGGTGACGAAAGACCTGCCCTATCCCATGACTTACCGGGTAGATTCCCAAGTTACCGATGTCTCGAATCTGTCGGTATCCGATTCTAAAACATTTACAGCATTACCTAGCGATAAACTAATTGGATTAAAAGGGGATTGGGTGGCGGATGCCGGAAAACCATTCCCTGTAGACGTGATTGTTACTGACCCCACCGGTAAAGTGGTCAAAGGACAATCAGTACGCCTGGAACTGCAAGAGATGAAATACAGCAGTGTCACCCAGGTCTTGGCAGGGAGTCAGCGAGAAAAGAATCAGGTAGAATACAAAACCGTTAAAGAGGTAACTGTCCGTTCTGGTAGTAGTCCGAAATCCATCAAGCTCACTCCCCCCTCATCCGGTTCTTATCGAATTCGCGCTAATTTTGCTAAAGCTAAAAATGACTTAGCAGCAACAGACTTACAAATTTGGGCAACCGGTGGAAACTCAGTGTACTGGGGGTCTCGCTATGATAACTCTCGCCTGGATATCAAACTAGACAAGGATAGCTATAAGCCGGGGGAAACAGCTACAGCCTTGATTCAATCTCCCTATGCTGAAGGGGAATTGTATTTTTCAGTAGTTCGCAACAATACTCTCTATCGCAAAGTAGTCAAAGTTAAAGGGGGTGCGCCAGAGATTAAGTTCAAAGTCACTCCCGAGATGGTACCTAATGCAGCAGTAGAAGCAGTAGTAGTGCGCCAAGGCAAACCCCTATCCCAAGTTGAGCCGGGGAGTGTAGAAAATCTGGTGCGGATTGGTTTTGCTCCCTTTAATACCAGCTTGGATGATAACTATCTCAAGGTAACAGAGACATTGCAGTCTAAGTCCATTGAACCTGGTGCTAAGCAAACCGTGGAATTAGCATTGCAAAATTCTAAGGGTAAACCGGTAAAGGGACAGTTTACGGTGATGGTTGTCAATGAAGCCATCTTGCAACTGAGTGGCTACCAAGTACCGGATTTAGTAGAGACCGTGTATGCTCAGCAAGATATTTCCACTCGCTTCAGTGATAACCGTCCTAAGGTGGTGCTAGAAAAGCTAGCGGCGCAAATGACGCGAAAAGGCTGGGGCTATGGTGGAGGAAAGTCTTCTGGCGCAGCTAGTACTCGGATTCGCACGGAATTCAAACCCTTAGCCTACTACAATGGTTCACTGGTAACAGATGCCAATGGTAAAGCAAGGGTAACCTTTAAACTACCAGATAACTTAACCACTTGGCGGGTGATGGCAGTAGCAACGGATGGAAACCTACACTTTGGGAATGGCCAGGCTACCTTTATCACCACCAAGCGGCTGATGGCTAATCCAGTATTACCTCAATTTGCTCGTCCAGGCGATCGCTTTAAAGCTGGTATATCGCTAATTAATAATACTGGGCAAACGGGAGATTTACAGATTAATGGACAACTGACCGGTGCCGTTCAGTTTGATGATGGTAAAGGGCCTACGCTGAATCAAAAAACCTCAGCCAAGACCGGAACCAGTGGTTATCGTTTTCCGATGGTAGCCAATAACTTGGATAAAGCTAAAGTCAAGTTTACGACTAAGCTCAATGGTAATCAGGATGGGTTTGAAGTACCTTTAGCTGTTAAACCGGTTGACATTACTGAGCAAGTGGTGGAATCGGGAGTAACCAGGACTCAAGTAAAAATCCCAGTGAATATAGCTAGTAACGTGGTACCTGACAGCGGAGGGTTAGAGATTTCCCTGGCTAGCACTCTGATTCCTGAGATTACTGCTCCGGCTAAGCAAGTCTTGGATAACGAAGACTTACCCTTCTTAGAACCGGTAGCAAGTAAATTAGCGATCGCATCCAATTTGGAAATACTCGGCAAACAATATGGTCAGACCTTTGCTGAGTTTAACCCTAGCCAACAAGGCACTGAGGCTATCAAACAGTTACAGAAACTCCAGCGACCAGATGGTGGCTTTGCCAGATGGCCCGGACAAAAATCCTCAGACCCCTTCGTCTCTCCCTATGCTGCTACTGCTCTAGCTCGGGCGAAAGCAGCAGGATTATCAGTAGATGCTGGGATGGTGAGCCGTCTCCAGAACTACTTGCAGAAAATATTGGCAAATCCTGGTCAGTATGATTATTGCAAGAGCGTAGTGTGTAAGAGTAAGGTGCGATTAGAAGCACTGATGGGGTTAGCAGAACTCGGTCAGACCCGCAGTGACTTCCTAGGATACCTTTATGAACAGAGCAGTAACTTCGACCGGGTCACTCAGATTAAATTAGCGCGTTACTTATTACAGTTTCCTCAGTGGCGGAGCCAAGCCCAAACTCTAGTCAATCAGTTTCAGGAAAGCATCTATCAAACTGGGCGTTCAGCTCGGATAAACTTACCCCAAAGCTGGCGTTGGCTGGATTCTTCTACTACTGCACAAGCTCAAGCCTTGCGCCTATTTATCGCCCAAAACAGCTCAGCCGAGGTTCGCAGTAAACTATTACAAGGGTTATTAGAGTTACGGCGAGACGGCACTTGGCAAACTAGCTACGATAATGCCCAAGCCTTGAGTGCCTTAGTAGACTATAGTCGATTACAGCCTACACCCCCCAGCTTTGGAGCAACGGTACAACTAGCCGGGAAAAAACTTGGCTCAGCCCAATTCCAGGGGTATCAGAAACCTAGTCAATCGATTCAGGTTACTATGGATAAGTTACCCCGAGGTCGCCATGACCTAATTGTCAAAAAATCTGGTGCAGGGACTCTACACTACTTAACCAGCTATCGTTATCGCTTACAAGGCAATCAAGCTGGTCGGTTTAATGGATTACGAGTAAACAAGACCATACGTCCGGCTAATCAAGAAAAGGTGTTGCGAAAGATTGGACTGTATGCTCTCAAAGAGCCATTAACAGTACCAGCGGGACAAGTGTTTGATATTGGTGTTGAGGTGATTAGCGATCATCCAGTGGATCATGTGGTGATCGAAGATCTCTTACCAGCTGGGTTGGAAGCAGTTGATACTAGTTTCCAAACTGCTACCCCTTACTTCCAAGCTCAACAGGATAGCTGGCAAATCGATTATCAGAAAATTCATCGCGATCGCATTGTGGCTTATGCCGATCGATTGGAAGCTGGTGTCTATAATTTACATTATCTGGTGCGGTCAGTGACACCAGGAACCTATTTATGGCCCCCTGCCCAAGCACACCTCAACTATGCCCCAGAAGAATTTGGTAGGTCGGCTTCCTCTACGTTAGTGATTAGTGATTAGTTATGATTCAATTGTCCATTGTTAATTATTAATTGTTAATTACTAATTACTAATTACCATTATGCCTTTGCCTGAAATTGACAAATTAATACTTATTGAATACCCTTTTAAAGTTGATGGTGCTAAATCCATATCCGAATCAAAAACCGAATCCTCATAAAAAAACGAATGTCCGCCCCTTGGAGGTCAAGCTAATGTTAGAGTTCAATAAATCTTCAGCTATCGACATCGATAAAGGAAATTCGACAAAAACTCATAATCATGAAACCATTGAAACCGTTGTCAAAACCGAAAATAACGAAACTAACAAAATAGGCTTAACTGAGCCAAAATTTTGGTCGAAGCCACTGATTGGACATATCGCCATAACGTCTGTATTGGTTTTACTGATTACTGTAGGAGTCATCTTTCTGTATTCCTTAGGTAACTATCAAACTCAAAAGTGGTTGTTACCTCCAACAGAAACAGTTGCGTATACTGAAACCATCCCTGATGCTGCTCCCCTTGAACAAGAAAGAATTGGTGACCAAATCCAAGAAATCCAAGCGCGAGACCAAAGGCATTTTAAAATGATGACATTCTTCTACAACAATTACTATATGTCTAAGTTAATGACTTATGGTACAGCAATTGTAGCAGGAATTTGTTTACTCTTTATTATTCGATCAGGTTGGAATAGTACTCACCCTTATGTGATTAATATCTTCGTAGTGGTTTCAGCATCAGCTATTCTGTTTGGAAATCTTCCTGGATTATTCCGGTATGAGGATAGTATTGTCAATAACAAACAGTTATACCTGAACTATGCATCTCTACAGAATGAGGTAAGTAGCTACTTGGTCACAGGTCAAGATATCGATGGCAATCCTATAGAAATGAAGTACTTTATTAATCACATTGATAAGGAATTAAGTCGATTAAATCGACTGCCAATTGGGTTTGAGAGAACTAGAATTTTAGATTATCCCAGTTCATATAGTAGCTCTCAATTAGATCAGGGACTTTAATCCTGGGTTATAGGGAGTAGGGATGATCTAGTGAGGTAGGTTGCTCATGGGGGGACTCTCATGAGCAACTGCATCAAGACTACGATTTTATAATCAACGAGGTCTAAAAGCTAGGTCGCTTATATAGTCTGCGTTTTAGCTTATTTCCTTACCCCCTCAGGCTTGATCGATGAAGATTCTAAGACGAACAATGAGCAATGTATTGTTGAGACTTATGCTCAGAATAATTAATTAATTCAAGTTATCGGCAGGTGAATAATTTGGTCTTGATATTCCTGCTCATAAGAACATTGTGTAATTATAATTAACTCTTCAATATTTTGACCAATGCTGAAATTGGAGTTTAAGATAAAAATTCCTGGGACATGATGACTTTGGGAAATGTGGTCAGTTAAATGTACGGGCATAGACCTACGGTTATTGGTTACCAAAACAAAGTTATAATCCTCGCACCATAACAGAATTTATGGGTCTAGTGTACTGAGGCTCGGAGTACCGATTTCCCCAACTGCGCGAATCACTACTCACCGTTCGCTCATTTGACAGTTGAGCTGCTTAAATTTATGAGGCTCTCCATCTATCTGTACAAGGCTTTCAGCTATTTTGAATGAGACACAGGGAAAATTCAGTTAACCTGGCCTAGAGTACCCTGGGTGCCTAGCCAGGGACTAAATGGGGAAGAATATAGATAGATTAGCGAGATGAGCCTTAAGTTGAGCATCTTCCCATAAACCAACATTTTTGTAGAAAACCGCTTCTCGTTTGGGGGGATATAACTCACGAATGCTATATCCAAAGCCTCGACGCTGGACACCGTGAATCAGAGTATCGGACGGTAGACGGATCGAAAGCGTGCCAATGGGTTAATTGTAACCATTTCACGCTTATCGTGATTGGCAAATCCCCTATCCGCCAACAACATCACGTTTGGGAAATTTGCCAGATATTGATACGCTTGTTCTAGTAAGGGGGCATATTTCTCCCAGGCGACACTGGCACTTTTGTGTTCTAACCCTAACCACAACAGTGGTAATGCTCAACCTCACAAAATCACCGATAAGTAGACAAAGCAGTATTTATTCCACAACTGGGTACTATCCGATGGCTTTGTATAATCTTCCCTGCTTCCACTGTGATATTGCCTTGAGAACTAGCGGTACATAGATTTCTTTGATCTTGACCCGATGATTCCCTAAAAACCGACGCCATCGTTTTTGATTGCTGTCTTCTTGGATAGCTCGACTTTGGACATAGCTACCCCATTCCCCCTGATTCACCTTTTGGCTCCCTAGTAAAGCCGCCACCATCCATGCCAACGTCACTATATGTCTGATATCAACAAAGAAGCTACCTGCGCTTAGGTAGCTATACACTTGTGAGTAGATTTTTTTCTGGGTCATAATTGGGATTTTTCTTGACTACCCCATTTACCCAGATTTTTCTGTTTTGTCCAACCCCTTCCCTACTTACTTTTCAACCACTTGTGTCCGTCAGCAAGGGGGTGACCCTCTGGCTTAGGTTAACAGGTTTAAGCCTACCCAGCGTTTTTTGTCCGTTTGCTGTCGCAACGCCATATATCATTATTCTTCAGCCACACCAAAATTTTAACACTTTATTAAATAAGTTTAAGCAATTAAGTTTTTCAAGAGAGCCAAAGGAAAATATGGTATATTACTTTCAGTTGAGAAAATAATCAAGAGAAAATTTGGTGATTTCTCAAAGTAAAACAGATATTGGAACTACAAATCTTTCTTTTGCTCAAAAATGATTATGAACAATAATCGAAAAAAAACACGAATATTAACAGTAATTTTTCCTAGTAATTATCCTAACTTTGCAGCTGATAGCATTTTTACTTTCAATAGAATTTTATTTGGATCGCTCTTAGAATCTGATGAGAAAGTTGAAGTTATTGCTGTAGGACCTCCTGATATGCCACAACTTCATCCTTTAATTAAAATAATCCCAGTGAACTTGGGAATTTCCAAGTTTCAAGTTAGATTGAGTTTCCTTTGGAATGAGATCCGATACTTACTAAATGAGATTAAGCCAGATGTTTGTCTTGTCAATATGCCAGAACAGTCTGCAAATTTTGCCATAATTATCAAAGAAGAATTAGGTCTAAGTTGCAAGTTAATTAGTTATGTTCACTATATTCCTGCTATGCCAATCATAGACATAAAAGAAAGTGTTTCTGTCTCGCCAGGTATTGCTTATGAAAAATCCATGAATCAAAATGGATTATGTGAAATCCTTATGATGCGTTTGCTAGAAGGGGTAATTTCAAGTGATATAACACTGACTTGTAGTAAGTTTGCTGTTAACTTGATACAACAAGTCAAAAATAAATTATTAAGTAAGTCAGTAGACATTGGTTCTTGTCAAGTTTTATCGCCTCCTGTTGATTTGAAAGAGGTGGAACAAGTTTCAAGTCAATATATAGATCAGCCCTTTGATTTTATTTATAATCATCGCTTATATGATGATTATGGAACTCAACACATTTTCGATTTATTAACGGATTTATATACAAGCGAAATAAAGTCTTTTAATATCATTGTCACGAATCCTACAGAAGGTCGTGACCCTGAAAGATCTCGCCTTAATCCAGCAGTTGATAAAAACCTAACGACCATTAAAAGCTTACCTTTTGTTAAGGTAAAACATTTTAATAATCGAAATGATTATATGATGAATCTGAGTAAGTCTCGAGCTGGAATTGCGCCTCTTAAACCACATGCTTTGTGGAGTATGAGTGTGATGGATCTTCTAGCTTGTGGAAAGCCAGTATTATCGTTTAATGTTGCAGCTTTCAGTGAAATGGGTTTAAAACCATACTTGCTAGTAAAAAATAATCTAGATTTCAAAAAGAGATTTCTTAGTTTTTTATCTAACAAAAATTTTGAGCAAGAACAATATTACTACAAAAATATTGCTCAAAAATACAGTGGAAGCTTAAGTGCATATAAATTTATGCAATTAGTTAACCAGCTTTAAAATATAGCGCTGCGCGCTATAGTAGTTACAAATTCTAGTTAGAGTGATTCGAGCTCGAAAATTATCAAAAGTTATGGCAAAAGCTTATAGTCACGATCAGCGCGCAGTGCTATAATACAATTTTTATTGCGTTTAATTCTTTTTTGAGAGTAGAAATAAATGTCTGGACCCGGATGGAATTTAATTGGGAAAGAAGAGCTAGATGAAGTTATAGAGGTGATAACCTCACGCGAATTGAGTCGTTACCGCTTTGACGATCAAACTGGTAGATCAATACCAAAGGTCTATCAATTTGAGCGGGAATTTGAGAAGTTTACAGGAGCTAAACATTGTCTTGCCTTGAATAGCGGGACTTCTGCTCTCCTAGCTGCTCTAGCTGCTTTAGGAATAGGACCTGGAGATGAGGTGATCGTGCCTGGATACACATTTATTGCCTCCATTGCCTCGGTTGCCTACTCCCGAGGCATTCCCATTCTTGCAGAAATTGATGAATCTTTAACTATAGATCCTGATGATGTTGAACGTAAAATAACACATCGCACCAAAGCAATCATGGCTGTTCATATGTTGGGCAAACCATGTAATATGACTCGATTGAAAGAAATTGCTAACCGTCATAACCTTTATCTCGTTGAAGATGTCGCACAAGCTTGTGGCGCTAGTTACAAAGGCAAGAAACTAGGAACTATTGGAGACGTGGGAGCATTCTCTTTAAATGTCTTCAAAGTCATTACATCCGGTGAAGGGGGAATGCTTATCACTAATAATACTAATACATACGAAAGAGCCTTTGCCTTCCACGATCATGGTTCGCAGCCTTTCCGATTAGGGCTTGCTGGCGAAGGAAACCTTCTTGGTCTTAACTTACGTATGAATGAACTTGTTGGGGCGGTTGCACTAGCTCAGGTTAGAAAGTTAGCAAAAATTCTGAGTACTCTAAAGGACAAAAAATACAAATTTAAGAAAGCACTTTCTCTAATTCCAAATTTGTACTTCCAAAATATTCATGATGAAGAGGGAGATGCTTCCACGACTCTTACTCTCCTTTTCGAATCTCAATCAGTTGCTAAAGCTGTAGCAAAGTCAATAGGCAGTAAAACGCTATTGCAATCAGGAAAACATTACTATGGAAACATGGTTCAACTACTTAATAAAAACATGCCGACGGAGTATGGCTGTCCTTTTGCTTGTGAAAATTCTTACCCAAGCAAGGTTGTTTATACACAAGGAATGCTTCCACAAACTGATGATATTTTAGGTCGTGCAATTACTTTAAGTATTGGAGTATCTGATTCATACCTTGGAACCGATTTCGGGATCAATATTTTTTATGAAGATGAGTCAATCGCTGAAAAAGCTCAAGAATTTCGCGATCTGACTGCTTCAATTATGACTTAAAGGACGAAAAAATTCCCAAGCAGATACCTAAGTTGATCACGTAATACTGATATTGCTTTTTAACGATTAAATTATGATAGATTACTCTAATTGAATCTGATTATGAAGATTCGTTTCCCGAAAATTTATAGGTGTTTTTTAGAATATGATTGCATCGTCAAAATTAATTGTCGGAATTATTGGTGGTCGCACCATTAGTACTACTCCAGAAGCAGTGATACTTGCAGAAAATGTTGGTCAGGAATTGGGAAAACGCGGAATATCTGTCGTCTGTGGAGGAGAAGATGGCATCATGGAAGCTGTGTGTAAAGGTTGCAAACAGACAGGAGGTGCAACAATTGGGATAATGAAAGGAAAAGAAAGGCTGTTAGCCAACAATTATATTGATTACCCTATTCTTACATCAATGGATTTGGCAAGAAACAATATCGTTGTCTGGACAGCATCTGGTCTTATTGCTTTTGATGGAATGTATGGAACACTGACAGAAACTGCTCTTACACTTGATATTGGCAAGCCTTTGTTGATTCTCGGAAAACAGCAATTGATAGATATTAAGAAAATCAAATCTCCCTATTTCAATCACGTTGATGGAGAGTATTTTGAACAAATTCCCAGTATTATTGATGATTTTTTAGGAATGATTAAGGAGTATGAGTCACATGATCATTAATAAAAAATCTGCTAAACAAGTTGCACTTGTCACAGGAGGAGCACGGGGGATTGGCAAAGCATACTGTGAAGGTTTTGTTTCGGAGGGAGTGTCGGTAGTTGTTGCGGATATTAACTACAAACGAGCTCAAGAAACTGCTAGTGAATTGGAAAAAATAGGTGGGCAAGCACTAGCCGTCGAGGTAGATGTTGCCTCTGAAAAAAGTGTCAAAAAGATGTTTGAAAACATTCTTAGTTATTTTGAACGTGTGGATTTTCTAGTTAACAATGCAGCCATTATGTTAGATGTAGAGAAACCATTTAAACCGTTTTGGGAATTAGAAGAGATTGAATGGAATCGTGTGATGTCTGTTAATTCAGCCGGTGTGTACTTATGCTGCAAGTATGTTAAGCCTATTATGGAAAAAATAGGGGGCGGCAAAATTGTTAATATTACCTCAGATGCTATTTGGAAAGGATATGAAGGGCAGTTAGCATATTTTGCCTCAAAAGGAGCTGTGGCTGTTATGACACGCTGTTTAGCTCGTGAACTTGGGAAGTTTAATATCAATGTAAATGCGATTGCTCCTGGTTTGACAATATCTGAAGCAGTTGAGTCCTCAGAATTCATGATGGAAACCATTAAGCCAATAGTAACGGAAGCTTGTGCAATTCAAAAAGAGCAAACGCCAGAAGATCTTGTAGGCACGATGTTGTTTCTTTGTTCATCAAAAAGTGACCGCATTACAGGACAGACTATCGTAGTTAATAGAGGGGTGGTAATGCCCTAGTAAAACGATAAGTAATAATATTAACGAGGCAGTATTAATGTTATTAGCAATTTCAGGAACTGAACTGAATTCGTCTGATTCAATTACAAAACTGATAAATGAGGCTAAAAAGAATGAAGTTCGGTTTGTTGAGTTATGGTATCCCCAAAATTTTGAAGTGGAAGGGGTTGAACTTACTCTTGAGCTGATCTCAGAAGCAGGGCTCAAGGTAGCTTGTATATCGACTGGTAGTGAACTATATCGTGCAGGAGGCTCATTAGAAGATCAAAAGTTGCTAATGCAAGCAATCGAGTTGGCACACCAGAGTCAAGCTTTTTTTGCCAATACTTATTTTGGATATAGTAATATTCAGGATGATAAAAAAGCAATGTCTGAATATCAAAAATATCTCAAACCATGCCTTTCATTAGCGGAGGAATTGGGAGTAACAATCACCTTAGAGAATGAATTTGATCTGTTTGGTGTAGATCTTTTCAAAAGTGATATTACTCGTCGTCCCCTTTCTCTACTCAAAATGATGGAGCAAGTAGATAGTCCAAACTTTAAACTTACATTCGACCCTTGTAATTACTATTACACTGGCTTAGAACCTTTTCCTTTAGCATACGAAACTTTAAAGCCTCATATTGCCTATATTCAAGTAAAAGATGGTAGCTGCTACTCTCCTAAAATCCATTCGCAAGAGAGTTCCTGGAAGAACTATAAAGATTTTGACCGGGAATATATTATGCAACCTCTAGGTCAGGGAGCTATAAATTGGGTCGGATTAATTCATCATCTAAAGGAAGATGGGTATGATGGTTTTCTTTCCCTCGAACCACATTCTCAAAGATCTTTCCTTGAAAACTCATGGTTACAATCTGTTAATCATCTTAGAACAATTTTCAAGCAACTATCAATTGAAGAGTTAAAATCCTAAAATAGGAGTTATGAAATATGGGAATTAAATCTTTTCTCCATGTTAAGCTTGACATCTTAGATATTGAGGAAAGCCTCAATTTCTATTGCGGTTATTTTAATCTTAAGCCTATATGTAGGTATGAAATTGATAACGGTGCAATTATCCAATTATCTACTACTGGAACCCCTCCAGGTATTGAGCTGTGGTATGACAAAACATATCAGGATCTCCCAGAAACACGGATCCATATAGCTTTTGAAGTTGATAATGTAGTTTCATTCACAGAAGAGCTACGTTCTCAAGGCGTTGAAATTGTAAAGGATCCCTTTGAAATAGGTCATGAAGTGATTTCATTTATTCGAGATCCTAATGGTTATCTAATCGAACTTAATCAAGATAAAAAATCTTAATTTAGGCAATCAGTTTCACGGAAATACTTGTTCCATAATCAAGTAATGGTAGAAGATACTATAAAATAGAGGCGGAGTACACAAAGACAGGATATGGCAATACTTTTGAACGATGAGGATCGGGAGCTGAAAGCAGCCCAAGATCTGAATATTCGTCATCAGATTCTCACGGGGGAACAGGTAATTAAGGTTCCGCCAAACTATGACAGAGAATTTTGGGGATGGTATGCAAGCTTCATTACTTTTGGAAAGGAACATTCTTTTGAAGTTGATAATACTCTACCTTCTCTTGAATATCCAAAGCCCCACAAGCCAGTGGCACTCTGGTATTCTGGTTGGGTTGAGTCAACGTATACCCTTCACAAAATTGAACACCTCAAACCAGACTTGCTTAGCATTGATGATTACCCAGTATTTTCTGGACCTCATCGCCGTGTTGGGCAGGTTCATTTCCTCTGTGCTGCTGTTGCAGCACAATTGGGGTATGAGAAAATTTATATTGGAATGGAAAGAAACGATCTTTTCGTGTGTCGGAATGCTGTATCACATTCTTTTATCGAACGAGATCCACTGTTTGCGCAGCACTGGAATAAGTACTGCTCTGGAAATGAAGTCATTTCTGTGTGTTCCCACTTGCATAAGGAAGAGTTAATAGAATACCTGCACAAGAATAGTATCCCCTTTGATGGTAGCTGCGACAACTCAAACAAAGGTTGGTGCAGAGATTGCTTCAAGTGCTTTGAGGCTTTCTACTCTGCCAAAGTGAATAATATTGACCTTGGCTTCAAGTTGACTCGCAGTGTATTTAGAAACCTCTATGAACAGGAATACATGACCTACGTCCACTCTAGATTCAAGGAAAATCCTTACAATGCACTTCAGTACTTTATGAGGCTTCAGATATCTTATGGACTAGACTTTTCAATGGAAGATGACTGTGAGCTAGAGTAAGCAGCGATAGAAACTCGTTGATCTGCTTGATTTATGGGTCAACTCAGGACTCTTTTGAGAGGCTGCTAGCAAAGGTAAGGTTGGAAGCAGGGCTGATTCATTTTCAGATGAGATAGGCAGGAACGCTATTCCATCATTGAATCATCCCTGAGGTTGGAGGTAGTAATATTCGTGCAAATTGCCACAAAACTAATTCCAGTAGTTGGCCTTATTGCTAGATCCAGACATTGTTCATGGGTAATATTCAAATGTACACGATAGAGATAGTAGATACACAAAAAGCATTTAGAACTCTGGTACCAGACTGGAACAAAATTGCTAAAGTTTATGCGAGGACTCCATTCCAAACTCCTCAGTGGAATTTAGCGTGGTGGGAGTGTGTGGGTACTTTTGAGGCATCCCTTCGCCTACATATTATTTTGGTACTCAAGATTAATACTGTGTGCGCGATTGCACCCATGATGCTCGAGACATCTGAAATGAACAAGGTGCTTTTATTTCTGAGTGATCCCTATGCTGACTACAGTGATATTGTTGTCGACACATCGATGATTGAGCCAAGAATAGCTTATGCCAAGATAATTCATTACATCAAACAAAGACTAGGAGTCCTCTGGGATGAGGTTAATTTAAGGGAAATTTGTCAACATTCGGAATTGATTGACTACTTCCATTACTCAACACAATACAACTTTAAAGTAAGAATAGAAGATGGTTCTAGATGTCCGCAGCTACAGTTACAAAAGGAAGAAGCTTTTACTATAGCTGCGAACAAGAAGAAGTATGCCACTCAGCAACGTAAGTTAGGCGAAAAAGGCAAGCTTAAGTGTCAGCATTTTAACTCATTAGAAGAAATCTCAATACGCATGCCCCTTTTCATTGAAATGCATATGAAAGAGTGGTCTCACAGAGAAAACAAAAAACATACTTTTGATGACCCAGCAATTAAAAGATTTTTCAGCCAATCAATTTCCTATTTAGCTTCTGGAGGTCTGCTAGTACTAACAGAACTTTCCTTGGATGAAAATCCCTTAGCTTATTATTATGGGTTCATATTTAAACGCATATATTGGGGATATCGTCTGTCTTTTAACACTGAATATTATAGATTTTCTCCGGGACATGTGATGCATCGCATGATGTTTTATCATCTCAGAGAAAAAGGTCTCCAAGCATTTGATTTTATGCGAGGCCATGAGCCTTATAAATACCGTTATGCTAATACAGAGTTCATCAATCAGAACATTTACTTAACCTAGAGGTTTGCAAGAACTCAGAAATCCTCTAGGCCTATATCCCTCTAGTTTGTGGCTAAATCTGAATCTTCAGTCAGAAGCAAATCTAAAGTTTTAGGAAATATTATCCAAAATACAATTGCTCTAACAGCAGGGAATGCAGACATAGCTAGCCATAAAGCATGGTTGCTATGGGCATAAGAAGACCATATCGCTATGGGTAAAAAGGCTGTGAAAAGACTAATAAAAGCCGAATTACGAATTGCACATCCCTCTGCTAGCCCCAGATAATAGCCACCCAATGCAAATTCGATAGAACCGAAACAGAGAACGGACACTAGCCATGGAGAATATAGATGTATACCACTTACTATCTCACTATGATTAGTAAACAAGTTAAATACCCATGTCGGGAATAACGTGCATACTCCTGCAATGATTAAGCTGATTAACAGAGCGATTTTGACAGCAAATGACATCAAATCTATTAGATTGTTCTTTTGGCCTGCTCCTTTGAAGTTTCCACTTAGAGTTTCTACTGCAAAACCCAGTCCATCAAAGCAAGCATAGCCAATTAGAACAACCTGCATGAGAAGGGTATTTTCTGCATAAATATTCGTCCCCAAGGTAGAACTTTTATAGTTGAAAAAGAGAAAAGTCGTAAGGGACATGATGCGAGCAACCATAATATTGCTATTTAAAAATAATGTTTCCCTTATTGCCGAAGCATTGAAGATACTTTTCCAGTCTATCTCAATGTTATAACTCCTCACTTTTCGCCATACGAGAAATAGCCCAACTAACAAAGTTACATATTGATTAGCCGCTTGAGATATTCCAGCACCTGCACTTGTTAGATCTAAGACAACTATCAAAAAATAATCCATAATGATATTTGTAAAAGTCCCAACGAACGCCAGCAACAAAACTAGTCTGCTCTGGCCAATCCCTAGCAACCAACCAAAGAAGACAAAATTTAATAGGATTGCTGGTGCCCCCCAAATCTGAGCACTGAAACAGGAAGAAACAGAAGCGCTGACATTTGGGGCAACTTCCAGGATTGCCAAAAAAGTCTCTTGCATAGGAAGCTGCATGGCCGTCAAGGCTATTCCTATTATCAAAGCTAGTAAACTGTTGCGTGCCAGTATTAGAATCATTTCTCTTTCGTCCTCACGACCAGAGGCTTGAGCTGTGATTCCTGTAGTGCCTGCACGGAGAAAGAGTAGGGCTTCATAGAGACTGCTGAGCAGTGCAGCAGTTAGAGCTACTCCCTCTAGATGATGGATTTCATGCAAATGCCCTAAAAATAGAACACTTACAGTACTTGAGAGGGGAATCAAAAGGCTAGAGAGGATGTTAACAGTCGCCAACCTTAAAAAAGCTTTTGGTATGCTCCGCACGCTCAATACTGCTGGAGACAGTGATTTATCTTCTATATTTGTGTTCATTCAACAATATGGCTTAATGCTAGGAAAGCTGGCACAGAGTGCCAACGTCAATGAAAGCATTAATCTGTCTAGCTTTCAGGCAATTCTTTACTGAAGTTAACACAGTACTGATTAATACGGGTGTCGGAACTTTTTCACCAATTCTGTACTGAATTCAAGTATTTTGGACAGAGGAATGAGGTTGAAAAGAGAAAAGTTCCAATTCCCAAAGCTGATACGGAACTTCTCAAGTAAGCATGGCACTTTATAGCAGCTTCTCTATCAATACCCCTAGCTGCCTGCCGCAGAAGCGAAAGCAAGCACAGGTACAGCCTTGATCGAGGTATCAACGAATATTTCAACGAAGGGATTGATGCCGTCCTCAAGGGTGTCGATTTTAAGAGTGGGATTAAAGCTTACGCCGATTTGATCGAGACCATCATCGGAGGCGATAACTGTTTCATTCCCTCTGTCTTTGTTGGAACCGTGGGATTAATAAATTCCAAAAATTGATCAAAAGTGCGAACCCCGTCAACTCTTTTCAAAGGGGTTCGCGGGAGCAATGTATCCCCAGGGGAGTTGTCAGGGGTACTCGTCTATTCTAAGCGATCGCTCCCCTGGTTGTACGTCCCTGTTGTTCTGCCCACCATCTTTGAAGCTTGCTAGCGGCAGTTTGCCAGGGAGTCGTCGCTTGAGTCTCTTTAGATTCGAGCAAAACCTTGGCCGCATTGAGAATTCTGATCGATCTTTCAGCTATGGGGGTGGGGAACCTGGATGAATCTGGGTGTAATTTTTTGGACAATTCACGATAATTCCCTTGTATACATTCCGCGATCGCGACCCCTTGCGCAATATGGTCAGGCTGGGCTGCGATTAATTTTTCTGGAGTTATTTTTGCTGCCAGATCTAGTTGAGTAGCAAGCTCCTGCTGTGGATCGACCTGCGGATCGACTTCTACTGAGACCACTTCTGATTGAGCTTTAAGTGGTTGAGAAGTATATGGAAAAGGAGTTTCAGTGTATTCAAGAAAGCTTGAAGTTGCTTCAACAAGTCGCTCCATCAAGTCCTCCACCTTGCCCATAGTCGCGATCGCAACCTTCAACCCAAAAGACTCTACCCCAGTATTTTTCTTTATCTTTTTGCGTTCTGAAGCAACAAAAAGTGAACGTTTCTTCACCACCGCTTTCACCACATCGGGATGATAAACAACCTTTGATGCCTTGGCTCGAATCAACTCGGTTCCATCGGTTGCGATCGCATTCTTGCCCGGGATCCATTTCTTGTATTTTCCTTCGACATCGACTCTTTCCTGTAGCCCCAACTGAGCCAAAACTGAGCTGAGCTTATTCGGGGTAATGTCTATCCCGCCCAGTTCCGCTGAAACTCTTCCCAGCAGCTCCTTTGCAGAGCAATACACAACTGACAACTCCTTTGCCACAGGTTCAATCAACGAGTTGTGCCACTGGTTGCCTCTGCGGTGCCGCCGCCCTTCCCCAATGGCAATCCACTTATTTCCTTCCCGCTTCTGCCATTTCCACCGTTGGAACAATCGGTTAACGTCCCCAACCTTGGCCTTGAAGCTAGAGCTGAGGTCCTCAAGCTCTTCGTTGACCGCCTGGGTGAAATGCTTCAACTGGGCTTGTCTGTCTGCTTTGATTTTCCGGAGTCGAGCAACAGCAGGATGAGGATTCAAGGCTTGAGCTTTACGCTGTTGATGTGCCCACTCTAGCCAGTCAGCAATGTATTGACTAACTGTGTCTTTATTCTGTAGGTAATAAAGAATTGTGGCATAGACCTCTTCCAAGGTCAGAGTCGAGTAGATTTTGGCAATTTCTTCAGCAGTGCGTCCTTTAAATAAATACTCGTACAACACCGTTTCAATCCCAATCCGATGACCTTTAATCCGAATGTCATCAGGAGCCAAAAAGTTGAAATACTCTTCTAGTTGCATAAGTAATTTGATGGCGATAGTGTTTTGAAATGAGATGCTCTACTAGGATTGATGGAAACAGGGAATCGGGAATCGGGAATCGGGAATCGGGAATCGGGAACAGTTATGAAAGACCGCGCTGAATCGCTTCGTTCCTTAAATTTGGAAACACCATTACGAACATTGCTATAGGGCTAATCTCGCTGGATTAGCTAAACCTTGGCCTATTGGCCACGCTACGGGAACAACCGACTAACCTTGGCCTATTGGCCACGCTACGGGAACAACCGACTAACCTTGGCCTATTGGCCACGCTACGGGAACAACCGACTAACCTTGGCCTATTGGCCACGCTACGGGAACAACCGACTAACCTTCAACCTAACAACCGACGTTACCACTCATCTTTAAGCCTCTTTCGGCTTTAACCCCATCACCTCTGCTACAGCAGCAGTTGTGGGCTCAATCCCTTCTGTCAATGGGTTGTTGCTGTGCGCGATTGCAGTATCTGGATCTTTGAGACCATTACCAGTCAGTACACAAACCACGGTTGCTCCTGTGGGCACCTGGTCTTTTACTTTCAACAAACCAGCGACTGATGTGGCGCTCGCTGGTTCACAAAAAATTCCTTCTTGGGATGCCAATAACCGATAGGCATCTAAAATTTCTTGATCGGTAACGCTATTAAATGCCCCTTTACTAGCTTCTTGGGCTGCGATCGCTTTTTTCCAGCTAGCCGGGTTGCCCACCCGAATTGCCGTTGCAATGGTTTCGGGATGCTCTAGGACTTTGCCAGCGACAATCGGAGATGCTCCAGATGCTTGAAATCCCATCATTTGGGGTAAGCGATCGCATTTCCCCTGCTGATGGTACTCGCAAAATCCCATCCAGTAGGCACAAATATTGCCAGCATTGCCAACTGGTATGCACAGCCAATCAGGAGCATCACCTAAGTTGTCCACTATCTCAAACGCAGCTGTCTTTTGACCTTCTAACCGATAAGGATTGAGGGAATTGACCAAGGTCACGGGATACTTTGATGCCATTTCCTGGACAATTTTCAAGCAGTCATCAAAATTTCCCTTAATCGCTATTACTGTTGCTCCATATACCAACGCTTGGGCTAATTTCCCCAGAGCCACATAACCATCAGGAACAATTACAAATGCCCGCATTCCCCCTCGACGAGCATAGGCTGCTGCTGATGCCGAGGTATTTCCGGTACTAGCACAGATTACCGCCTGGTCTCCTGCTTCCTTAGCTTTTGAAATCGCCATGGTCATGCCCCGGTCTTTAAAACTACCGGTAGGATTGAGACCGTCATATTTCACCAGTACCTTTACTCCTCTGCCAATAATTTTGGCAATAGTGGGGACAGGAATTAGAGGAGTATTACCTTCGAGTAAGGTTACCACTGGTGTGGAGTCAGTGACTGGCAAATAAGTACGGTAAGCCTCAACTAAGCCAGGCCAGTTGAGCGAAGTAGAAATGCCACCACTTACAGTAGAGGAATCAGAAACAGACAGACTTGAAGCCACGTTTGGTTAGGGAAGTATTAAGGGTGAAGTATCAAGTGTGAAGTGTGAAGTATGAAGCATGAAGCATGAAGCATGAAGGTTATGATATGTCAACCCTCCCATTGATTATTGTTGCTTACTCAGCAACTGGTATATTTTGCTACTTCATCCAATACGCCTTCATCCTTTACACTTCATCTTTGTCTATCTTATCTTGACTGATTCTGAATCACAGGCTTTCTGGGTTTTTCTGTGCGATGGCGTTTGTCTGTGTTAAGCCGCAGTTTGGGACGTTCCACCATTCGTTCTTCGATATCGTCACTAATGGGGGGTTGAGTTTTGTCATAGAACAATTGCAATGCTGCCGCTGCGATCGCATGAGCATCATATTCTTCTTCCAATTCCCGTACAACTGGCAAGAAAGAAGCCATCCGTTCCCCTGATAAAGCTTCCCGTAACTCTGCCTGCAGTCTTTCTAAGCGCCGGGTCTCAATTTGTGAGCGGGTCGGAATCCGGGTAACTTCCAACCTTTGCCGCACCTTGCGCTCAATCTGGTAGAGTTTACGGCGTTCAAAAGGTTGAATCAGGGTAATTGCTGTTCCTGTCTTACCAGCACGACCGGTACGACCAATGCGGTGAATATAGCTTTCTACTTGATCCGGCAGGTCAAAATTGATCACATGGGTCAGATGATCCACATCTAGACCACGGGCAGCAATATCGGTTGCTACTACCCAACGCACTTGATTTTTCCGGAACCGATACAATAACCGCTCCCGCTGACTCTGACTCAAATCACCGTGGTACTCATCCACACTGTGACCAGCCGCTTGTAATTGGTTGGTTAGTTCAGCAGCCGCTTTTCGTGTTCGCACAAAAATGATTGAAGCTTCTGGGTCTTCCAGTTCCAGAATCGGATGGAGAGCCCTGATTTTGGAGCAGCCACGGGGTACCATGTAAACTCGCTGTTCAATGCGCGCTGGTGCTGCTTTCGATTGCTGAACTTTAACAGTGACGGGGGATTTCAGGAATTTGCTGACTAGGTCCTGAATTGGCCGGGGCATAGTTGCTGAGAAGCAAGTAGTCTGACGCTCTTCGGGAGTCTGTTGCAGGATTTTCTTAACATCATCGATAAAGCCCATGCTTAACATTTCATCGGCTTCATCGAGTACCACCCAGCTCAGGTTTTCCAGCTTCAGGTCTCCCCGGTCTAGCAAGTCAATCACCCGTCCGGGAGTTCCTACCACAATCTGAGCGCCTTTGTAGAGCATCCGAATTTGCCGCTCAATGGACTGACCACCGCAGACGGTTAGTATATGCAATCGACGGTCCTCACTGAAGTCCCGAATCGCTTGGTTAACTTGCTGGGCTAACTCTCGGGTTGGGGTTAGAATTAAGGCTTGTACGGTTCGCTTGTCCAAGTCAATGCGATCTAGCATTGGTAGGGAAAACGCTGCTGTTTTGCCAGTACCGGTTTGAGACATACCGAGTACATCATGGCCATTGAGCAGTTCAGGAATAGCTTGGGCTTGGATAGTAGTAGGTGTAGTGAAGCCGATTTTTTCGAGTTGGCTTACACAAGTTTCAGACAATCCCAGGCTTTGGAAAGAAACGGTCATAAGTTATTTTTCGATTTTTCGTTGGTTAGTTGTGGTTTTTTTTCTGGTAAGTCAGAAAGTTAGTAGTTGAACGTGTGAGGAAACACTGTCATGGCTATAAAGACAGTGAGCCATCAGCTTTGACTCACCATGGATTTTGCCTTGACAAACCTATGATGAGATTACATGAGTAGAAAGCGGTTTAGTTTCCACCCATTTGGTTAGGTGCGCTTTCCGCGTTAAGAATTAAATTCGCCACGGGTCGCACCTGTTGATAGGCATCAACTCATAAGTTGCACCTAGTCTTGATGCAGTCGCGCTTTGGCTTAAACCCCCTCAGGTCGGTAATGGTGCGCTTTCCGCGTTAAGAATTAAATTCGCCACGGGTCGCACCTCTGCATCGCTGTCACCATCAGCTGGGGTCTGTTGCGACCTATTTAGTGTGTCTAAAAGCTTGAGATTAGGTTCATCCCACTAGAACACGTCTTACAGACGCAATGGTTAATGCCCTAGACACAGTTGTCAGGTTGAGGGTGGCTCCTTACCTAGGTATTGCCCGTTGGATTGGGGTGGGGTAAATCATCCCAAATTTAACCCTCAAAGCTGACTTGATGCACCGCTAAGCTAGTTTTTACCCCCTAACCAGGTCTTTTAAGTGTGCCGTTTAGTGTGCGCTTTAGTGTGCCATGACTATGGGCGACAGACACCTGCTTTTGACAAGGCTAGACACCTTGTTTACAGCTCCATAATCTAAAAGACCAAGGATCATTTCTGGTTCAGGATTGACCAGATTACTTCCCCTAGTGGTGGAGTTTTTAATTCCAGCCCCTAGTTAAAGCCTGTGGCTTGTTTACGGAGGTAGTACTACAGAACCATACAAGTCGTAGACATCAGAATCAGTAATTTCTACTGTTACTATGGTTCCTAAAGAGGCATCACCTTGAACGTAGACCAATCCATCCACCTCAGGGGCAAATCTGGCACTGCGACCAATAAATTCACCCGTTAAGGGATTTTCTTGTTCTATGAGAACATCAACTATCTTGCCCAGACAGTTTTGATTTTTTTTCAAGGAAATCGGTTGTTGAACTGCCATCAGGGCATCCCGTCTGGCATCCATCACCCCTTGGGGCAACTGATTAGGCAATTTGTATGCTGCTGTTCCCTCCTCCGCAGAAAAGGTAAACACTCCAACATGGTCAAATTCATGATGCTGGACAAATTCCAGCAAGTGTTCAAAGTGCTGCTCTGTCTCGCCGGGAAACCCGACAATAAAGGTGGTTCGCAACACTGCATCAGGAAGTGCAGTTTTTAGTTGCGTGATTATAGCGTCATTTACTCGTCCCTGCCAAGGACGGTTCATGGAGCGGAGGATTTCTGGATGGGAGTGCTGTAGAGGCAAATCGAGATAAGGAAGAACATTATGAGTTTCGTGAATGGCTTTAATCACGGATGGGGTTAAACCCGTGGGATAGGCGTAGTGGATCCGAATCCAGGGGATGTCTACTTCACCTAATGCTCTCAGCAGTTCTGCTAGTTTGGGTTTGCCGTATATGTCTAAACCATAGTTGGTGGTAATTTGGGAAATTAAAATCAGCTCTTGAACCCCTTGAGATGCCAACTGCTCAGCTTCCGCAACAATAGATTCTATGGTACGCGATCGCTGCTTTCCCCGGAGGTGCGGAATGATACAGAATGAACAGCGGTAATCACAGCCTTCTGCCACCCGCAGGTAAGCCACCCCTTCAGAAGTTGTTCGGTAGCGTGGCGTTGTTTCGTCAGCAATGTAGGTTGGTTCAGTAGAAACCTCTTGAACGCGATCGCCTGTTTCTACTCTTTGGATTACATCTACTATTTTATGGTAGTCCCCGGTGCCCACCACTGCCACTGCCTCTGGCAACTCTTCCAATAATTGGCTTTGGAAGTGTTGAGCCATACAGCCGGTGATCACAATTTTTTGATCAGCTTCCGCCAGTTCTACCAGCGTGCGGACTGATTCTCGCCGCGCTTCTTCTATAAAACTACAGGTATTTACAATAACATAGTCAGCTAATTCGTCATTGGCATCAACCTGGTATCCTGCCTGAACCAGCAGACCCAGCATATGTTCGGTATCAATGCGATTTTTCTCGCAGCCCAAGTGAGATATTGCTACAGTTGGCTTTTTGCCCATTCATTAATCATCTTATTATATTTACTACCGCTTAGTCACATCACCTACTGCCCTTTAGCAGAACCTTACACCATTGATTAAGCTTGGTGTGATTGAGCTTGGTGTGATTGAGCTTGGTGTGATTGAGCTTAGTGTGTAAGTGATGTGCTCAACTTCTATATCTGCTCTCCTAATCTACTAGTACTGATGTTCCATGTTGATTTCACTATGAAAACCTATACACTCATTCTAAATTAAATTTTATTAAAATATTCAAAAAAATATGAGGAAATCTAAAAATATCCCTCACAGAAAATCATGGGCTCGCGGGGATCGTGACTCCAACGGGCTCGTGTTGGTAAGCTCCCTCTATGGGGGAGCGGGGGGCTGAGCTCCTACAGGGATTAAATCGAGTAGTGCTGATCTGGGCTCTTAACCACAAGCAGCTCGAAAAGCTCAAAGTTGACAGGACAAAGGTACAATCTACTGGTACTATATATAATCCTATTTTACCCTTGACCTAGAATAAGTAGGCATTCAAAACAGATGTAGTAGTTTTAGGGCTCACCTCTGTTAACCTACCACCACTAGAAATCGTCTTCAGGAATTAAGGTGCTTGCTTTGGGGATAGCACTGACCGATACAATTGGTTTTAGCAACTGGTTTTAGCAACCGGGAGAACTAAATCCCAGGTGTAATCAAAAGGGTAAGCACCATAGCTTTACCATTAATGCCAGTGGTAGACCGATGCCAGAAAGCGATGCAGCGCGGTCTTGGGGGAAACCCCCATGAGCGACTGCATCAAGACAAGGCATCCGACCCTACTCTCAATTCCCAAGTTTTCTACAGGGGGCGCTGGTTCCCTCTATCTGTAGCTTTTCCTCCCCGCTCCCTGATGAGATGGGGCTTCCAAATATCCCACGATTGTGAACTTAGAGCAAATTTTCCAGACACCGAATCCGATCATAGGAGTTGTGCATTTGCTGCCACTCCCTACTTCCCCGCGCTGGGGGGGTAGCCTGCAAGCTGTCATTGACCGAGCCGAGCAAGAGGTCACCGCCTTAGGCTCTGGTGGAGTGGATGGGGTGATTGTTGAGAATTTTTTCGACGCCCCATTTACCAAAAACCAGGTCGATCCAGCAGTAGTCAGTACCATGACGATCATAGTCGAGCGACTTATGAACCTGGTTCCTATACCAATAGGGATCAATATTTTGCGCAATGATGCTCATAGTGCTTTGGCAATTGCTACTTGTGTAGGGGCTAAATTTATCCGCGTTAATGTTCTGACTGGGATTATGGCAACAGACCAGGGGTTAATTGAGGGACAGGCTCATACACTCTTGCGCTACCGTCGGGCACTGGGTAGTGATGTTAAGATTCTTGCTGATGTTCTAGTCAAACATGGACAACCTTTGGAGTCACCCAATATCACCATAGCTGTACAAGAAACCATAGAGCGGGGGTTAGCTGATGGTGTGATTCTCTCTGGCTGGGGAACCGGTACTCCTACCAATCCTCAAGATCTGGTGTTAGCCTCGGCGGCGGCTAAGGGCAAACCAGTGTTTATTGGCAGTGGCGCTAATTGGGAAAATATTTCCACCCTGATGCAATATGCTGATGGGGTAATTGTCTCTAGTTCCCTCAAGCGTCGTGGACAAATTGATCAACCTATTGACCCGATTCGGGTCAGTCAATTTGTGGAAGCAGTACGCAGTAGTGTGTCTGCTAAACAAGAACAAAAACCAATTGTTTGAAGGTTGAAGGTTGAAGGTTGAAGGTTGAAGGTTAAAGGTTGAAGGTTAAAGGGTGAAGGTTGAAGGGTGAAGGGTGAAGGGTGAAGGTTGGCTTTCAACAGTATGTTAACTTGATTTCTGTCTATTGGTTGTTTGACTTGATAACGTAGTAGTTAGAAATTTCAAGCAACCCCTATTCCTCATTATCTAGATTATGAGTGTAAGTCGCAGGCGTTCTGCCCCCTGGATTTATCGTTGGTCCCGTCAGCTGATTGCTGCGATCGCTGTCGTGGGTGCCCTGTTAACTGCTTATCTGACTGTGGTTAAACTGACAGGTGGTACTGCAGTTTGCAGCGCGGGTGCAGCTAATGCTTCCAGCTGTAATGATGTCCTTTCCAGCCCTTATGCTAGTATATTTGGTCTGCCACTAACCTTGTTTGGTTTCTTGGCATACACCAGTATGGCTACATTTGCCTTGGCTCCCTTGTTAGTAAAGGGAGACCCAAAGAAAGGACTTCGCTCAAAACTAGAAAATTGGACTTGGTTACTGCTGTTGGCAGGTGCAGCAGCTATGACAGTGTTCAGTAGCTACTTGATGTACTTGCTGGCATTTGAGATCCAAGCACTCTGTATATACTGCATCACTTCAGCATTATTTGCCATTAGCCTGCTAGTCCTAACCCTTGTGGGTCGAAGTTGGGAAGATATTGGTCAAATTTTCTTTATCGGTCTGATCGTGGGCATGATCACCTTGGTAGGTACCTTAGGCGTTTATGCTAATGTTGGGGAATCCGTGGCTACATCAGCAGACAATGGTGGTCCAATTCCCACAGCCTCTGGTGCGCCAAACGCAGCGATTGGTGGCTGGAAAGTTAACACAACCTCTGGTCAATCGGAAATTGATCTGGCGCGTCATTTGACTGAGGTTGGTGCTAAGAAATACGGAGCTTACTGGTGTCCCCACTGCTATGAGCAGAAGCAACTGTTTGGAAAACAGGCATTCTCTCAAATCAATTATATAGAGTGTGCTCGTGATGGCAAAAATGCTCAGACAGAAGCTTGTATCGCTGCTGGAATTAAATCCTATCCTACTTGGCAAATTAATGGCGAATTGCTTCCTGGTGTCCAAACTCTAGAAGAATTGGCTAATGTCACTGACTATAAAGGCTCAAGGGACTTTAAGTACTATTTGCCAGGACGATCCTAGGATTTGAAGGCAAAAGGTAAAGAGATGGAAGTATGGGAAGTATGGGGAGATGGGGAGATGGGGAGATGGGGAGATGGGGAGATGGGGAGATGGGGGGATGGGGAGATGGGGNCCCGATTCCCGATTCCCGATTCCCGATTCCCGATTCCCGATTCCCGATTCCCGATTCCCGATTCCCGATTCCCGATTCCCGATTCCCGATTCCCGATTCCCGATTCCCGATTCCCGATTCCCGATTCCCGATTCCCGATTCCCGATTCCCGATTCCCGATTCCCGATTCCCGATTCCCGATTCCCGATTCCCGATTCCCGATTCCCGATTCCCGATTCCCGATTCCCGATTCCCGATTCCCGATTCCCGATTCCCGATTCCCGATTCCCGATTCCCGATTCCCAATTCCCGATTCCCTTGGATAATTCACAAAATCTCAATGTCATAGTCATTGGTGGTGGAGCCGCTGGTTTTTTTGGGGCAATTACCTGTGCAACTACTCATCCCCATACCAATGTCACTCTGCTAGAAGCCTCACGCCATCCATTATCGAAGGTGCGCATCTCTGGTGGTGGACGGTGTAATGTTACTCATTCTTGTTTTGATCCAGCCCAATTGGTCCAAGCTTACCCGAGGGGAAGCAAAGCATTGCGAGGGGCTTACACCCGCTTTCAACCGAAGGATACCATTGCTTGGTTTGGGGCTCACGGTGTTGAGCTGAAAACTGAAGCAGATGGCAGGATGTTTCCGATTACTGATAGTTCGGAAACTATTGTTGATTGTCTCTTACAAGTGGCTAAGAGGGCAGGGGTGAATATTCGCACTAGTAATCCGGTTAAGTGGATCTCTCGGCAATTTTCCCAACACCCAACTCCTGACACGCCACACCAGACCCCAGGAGGATTTGAAATTGGGTTGAGGAATGGTGAGACTATAAAATGCGATCGCGTTTTGGTTGCTACTGGTAGCAATCCCCTAGGCTACCGTTGGGCAAAAGCCTTAGGTCATACCATCGAAACCCCCGTTCCTTCTCTATTCACTTTTAATATCCCAGACTCCCGTTTACAGGATTTAGCTGGGGTGAGTGTTAAACAGGTCTGCCTCAAATTACCCGATGCTGGTAAAACCTTGAAGGAACAAACGGGACCATTGCTAATTACCCACTGGGGTTTAAGTGGTCCAGTGGTACTGAAGCTTTCTGCTTGGGGGGCGAGAGTGTTGCACGAACACCATTATCAAATGCCCTTGTTGGTGAATTGGCTTCCTGATTACAATCCAGACCGATTGCGCAAATTACTCCTTGATGTTAAATCCCAGTTACCTCGACGCTTCATTACTACTAGTTGTCCCATTCCTATCCCAAAGCGCCTTTGGGTGAGTTTAGTTACTAGTGTCGGAGTGGGATCAGAAAACCGTTGGGCTGAGTTATCCAAAAAAACCGTACATCAGTTAGTTCAAGAACTGACTCAAGGACGCTATTTGATTCAAGGTAAAGGAGTTTTTAAGGAAGAGTTTGTTACTTGTGGTGGTGTTAGTCTCAAAGAAGTGAATTTCAAGACTATGGAAAGCCGCCAATGTCCAGGTCTTTACTTTGCTGGGGAAATTCTCGATATTGATGGAATTACCGGGGGATTTAATTTTCAGAGTGCTTGGACAACCGGTTGGTTGGGAGGTCAAGGGATTGGAAATAGTTAGTACTGTGGTAATTGGTAATTTGCTTGGCGTTGCTGATTCTGGGTATGGTTTCGCCCCCCTAGCCCCCCAATTCTGCTATCCATTAGGCAAAAGTAGTCGAAACGGTGATAGAGACTAGGATTTAGGCAAGGATTGGGAGAGGAGTGGTGAGAGCCATTATTAGACGAATAGGGGTTTCCCAAGACTGCGATCACAAAATAAGAAGTGCGATCGCAAAATAAGAAGTGCGATCGCAAAATAAGAAGTGCGATCGCTAGACGAATAGGGGTCTCCCAAGAGTGCGATTGCCAACTCTTAGAGAGGCTAGGCCAAATCATAGCTATCGCCACTGGGAAACGCTTCGCGCTTATTGGGCGGGTTGAAGCTGCTCCCCACCCAAACACTGTACTGGCGTGGCAAGATACCGTAGGGAGCGCTTCAACCTCCGCTGCGCCGCCCAATCTTTCCCAGTTGTAGTATCAACTTAACAATCGTGTTCGCACTTTGTGGACAGCAAGGCTAAGGTTGTGAGAGTATCAGAGGAAAAGTCAATCAGGGGATGAAGAAGAACAAATGAAGGATTGGATAAGCCAGGAAATAAATCCAAAATTTTTCAGGACATACGCCATGCCAAAAGATTGAGAAAGACACTGTTGCTCTTAAGCGAACATCCAGGAGAAACAGTACCGAAAGCGAGTGGTAATGCGAACAAAAGCCAAAGTATCTACAGATTTTGGTCAAATGAGAAAGTGAAAAAAACACAAATATTGGCTTCACACAGGGAAGGTGTAGTCAGGAGGTGTGTAGAAGCAGGAGTAGTACTGGCTATACAGGATACGACCGACTTGGAGTATACAACACATGAAGCAACCAAAGATTTGGGATATATCAATCAGACTCCTCAACAAGGAATCAAAGTTCATAGCTGTATAGCAGTAAGTAGCAAAGGAGAACCATTGGGAATGCTACATCAGCAGAGTTGGACAAGAAAGCAAAGGAGTGGAAAGAAAAAAGAACGCAAGAAAAAACCAATTCAAGAAAAAGAAAGCTATCGATGGTTACAGACAGCTAAAGGAGCCGAAGAAGGACTAGCCGAAAAAATCCAGCTTATACATGTTGCAGATCGTGAGGCTGATATCTTTGAGTTATTTGCCCAAAAGCGCTCTGCCAATAGCGAATTACTGATTAGAGGAGAGTATAACCGCAGAGTGAAAGAGGAGATGGGATATCTGTTACCGATGATTGAACAAGGGTCAATTTTAGGTACAATGACCATTAACTTGGAGCGTAATCCCAAACGTCGAGCTCGTCAAGCAACATTGCAAATCCGAGGGATGAGAGTCACACTGGAAGTACCTCAAAATCACCCCAAACCTCACAATCTCCATCCAGTGGAAATTAACGTACTACTGGTAGAAGAAACGGAGAAACCGGCTGATGGTAGTCAACCTATTCGTTGGTTGTTGCTCACTACTCTACCCATTGATGACTTCCAACAAGCTTGGCAATGTGTACGGTGGTATAGCTATCGATGGCTTATAGAACGCTTTCACTTTACCCTAAAAAGTGGTTGTGGTGTGGAAAAACTTCAACTCCAAACCCGAGAGCGTTTACTCAAAGCATTGGCTACTTATAACATTGTTGCTTGGCGACTAATGTGGTTGACTTATCAAGCTCGACTTAATCCGAATGCTTCTTGCCAAGTTGTTTTCTCTCCAGCGGAATGGAAACTCTTGCGACGTAAATTTCAACCCAAAAACCGCTCGAAAAAACCTCCTACTCTTCATCAAGCTCTGATGAGCGATTGCGCGCTTGGGTGGATTTTTGGCTCGTAGTGGAGATGGTGAACCTGGCCTGAAAACTCTCTGGCGAGGGCTTTCGACCTTCTACCATTTGTTTGAAGGTTCACAACTTGCTTCTACATCCTAGTCTCTATCACCGTTTCGACTACTTTTGCCTAATGGATAGCAATTCTGGGGGGAACAAAACTCTCTTGCGTCCCCCGCCCCCCTAACATTACAAAGGTACGTTTATAAGATTCATCCAGAACTAAAGACATGAACTTGTGCTGGGGAGGCTGAAAAATCGGCGTTGCTGAATTATAGAATGGTTTCACCAGGAAGGGGGATTTTGTGATATTTTAAATAATAAATAAGAAGCCTAATTGATAATTCCAACATCTCTGATGATTTAGAATAGCAAAGAGTTCGTCGATGTAGTCTAGCAAAATAATGTCTTAATCTCATATTTTCATTTTCTATGTCTTGATGCAAAGCGCGAGTGGGGGAAACCCCCTTTGGCGGCGCTGCATCGCTTTACGCTTTTCCAAAGCTTTTTGAAAGTTTCAGCACTACGGTCACCAATTATAAAGTTTAAAATCCCGGGATAGCGCTTATTAGCTGCCGTCCTTTAAAGTTACCGTAGGAGAGGGTAGCCTTATTACAAAAGACTTCAAACTATTACTCATAACCTGCCGACGCTCATTGGCTACCCTCTCCAAGGTTTCGTCTCAAACCCAAATCTGGTTTTTTTTTACAAATGTTTGTAGCTCATCAATTTCAGGTATTTCAGGTATTTCTTCAGTAAAACATACATCTTTTAATCGTAAACTAACTTTTTTAACCCAACCTATAATGGTAGTATGGTGAACGCCAGTAACTCTTTCTATGGCTCTAAAGCCCATGCCATTTAGATACATTGTCTTGATGCAAAGCGCGAGTGGGGGGAACCACGGCAGTCGCTCATGGGGGGAACCCCCAAGACCGCGCTGCATCGCTTTTAGGCAGAGCAATTTAGTTTGTTCATCGTAACCACGCTCAGTTTTAACCTCTATAAATTGTCGTCCACATTCGTTGCATTTATATCTTTGTTTTCCTCTTTGATGACCATATTTATGAGTTTTATGGCTATGACATGCGCGGGCATTCCATGGTTTTATTTTTAGTATACCATTTTTTGATTCAGCAACGCCGTCGATTCTCAGGGATTACTCATTGGGGTATTAGTAAGGTCAGCCAATGCTTCTGAAAGGCTCGGAGCAGTAGTCGTTTTGTCTGAAGCACTCAGTTATTAGAATTGGTCTGGGTGGACCTTTGGTTATTCAGGAAGGAATTTTGCTCAAGCCGTCAAACAGGGATGTGGTGATTCTGTTCGAGTCGAAGTGATAGAAAGGAAATCAAAAGAGTTTGAAATTTTACCGAAGCGGTGGATTGTAGAAAGAACATTTGGCGGGTTTTATCGATTTAGACGCGCTTAGTAAAGACTATGAGTTATATACACAAATGAGTACAGGGATGATATATGGTTCATTAATTCGTTTAATGACAAGAAGATTAGCGTCTTAATTTTTTGTTTACAAATCAGCTCTAAGGAGTAGGGGAGTAATTTTTTTTTTCGACTTGACAGAGTGAAATGTAAAAGTTATTATTCTCCTATGAAAGTAAAATTGATTAAGCTGTTGTGTGTCTAAAATTTCAAACAGCTTATAAATTCGTGTTACTCATCAAATCATCATCGTAATCGTAATACAATAAAAATACAAGGGTGAGAGATAGTATGCATTTGCAATCTGTAGGAGATATCGAAAACTTGGGAAATAAGGAAGGAGTTTTTGATCATCAGTTGTTTCGGAAGAGCGCTGAGATTATTATATCAAAGCTAGAAAAATACTTAGCCGACTCATCAACCAGAGGGTTGGCACTGACTAATCCTTATGACTTGTCCCAAACAGCAAAAGATATAATGAATCAGGGACAGAAGAACACGGCTACATACAATCAAGAAAAGCTAGAAGCCATTATTGACTTATACATTAAAACCGGAATACAAGTGTACTCACCCGGTTATATGGGGCGACAGTTTTCTGGCGTAATTCCTTTAGCTGGCCTGATTGATTTAATGAGTTCAATCGTGAATCAACCATCTTCCTTCTATGAAGCGGGGCCGTTACCGAATGTAGTTGAGCGTATTATGGCCGATGAATTTAACCAATTTATTGGTTGGGCTCCTGATAGTTTTGCTATGGTGACTACATCTGGGGGGACCTTAGGCAATTTAACCGCTCTTTTGGTAGCTAGGAATGAAAAATTTCCTCAGATTTGGTCAGAAGGTATTTATGCATTGGGGGACAAATATCGTCCAGCAATTGCTATGAGTGAAGATGCACATTATGGTGTTTGTCGTGCTACGGGGATTATGGGAATCGGAGAAAATCAAATTGTCCGTTTACCAGTTAATCAGAAAAGGCAAATTTGTATAGATAAGGTGCGCCCTACCCTAGAAGCAGCAGAGAAGCAGGGACTAAATGTTTTCTGTATGGTGGCTTCAGCCGGAACTACTTCCGTAGGTGCTTTTGATGCGATTGATGAATTAGCACAAATAGCCAAAGATAAAAATATCTGGCTTCATATTGACGGCGCTCATGGTGGTAGTTTACTGGTTTGTGATCAGTTGCGTCACAAATTAAAAGGAATTGAAAAGGCAGATTCCTTTATCTTAGACGCGCACAAGATGATGTTTTTGCCTGGAGTGTGTACCCTTCTTTTCTATAAGAACAAAAAAAAGAGCTATGGAGCATTCCGCCAAAACGCTAGTTATGTCTTTGAAAAAGTTCCTGATATCTATACTCAATTTGATAGTGCAGAACAGAATTTTGAATGTACTAAAAGACCCCTAATTATGAACTTGTGGGTATTATGGGCGCTCTATGGAAAGGCTATATTTGCTGATCAAATTGAATATTTGTGTCAGTTGACTCAGGAAGCCTATCAAATACTAAAACATGAACCAGATTTCCAGACCATTCATCAACCGGAGGTGAATATCCTTTGTTTTCGATATGTACCGTCAAATTTGAGTGATAATCTGTTGTCTGATTTTCAGTTGGCAATTAGAAACCGAATTAAGGAAGGAGGTAATTTTTTTATCTCGAAGGTAGAAATTGATGGAATTAATTCTCTGCGTGTTGTTTTTATGAATCACAGAATTAATATTAGTCACTTTCATAAGTTACTCTACGAAATTAGAAAAAATGGACTGGAATTAATTAGCGAAACTTAGTCAAAAATTAGGTAGTGATAAATAAGTATTCATGCAACATTCCATTGACTTTAAATAAGGCTTTTTTTTATGGAAAAATATAGGAATTTGACTATCAATTAATTAGATATACTTATATAATTAATCAAAAATACTGATTAAATAATCCTTAGAAAACTGCTAAATTTTTATTATTAACAAAAAGGTTAAGCTGTTATCACAGCTTACCTAAAAAGCGATGCAGCGCGGTCTTGGGGGTTCCCCCCATGAGCGACTGCCGTGGTTTCCCCCATGACCGCGCTGCATCAAGACAACGCCATAAACCAGTAGCCAAAACAACTGGAAAAACTAATCATATTGAAAGATTAAATAATACCTTAAGACAAAGACTTAGTCGTTTGGTAAGAAAAACATTGTCATTTTCCAAAAAAGAACGAAAATCACTTAGGAGCTATTTGGAATTTTATTCATCACTCGAATCAATGTTTGTCGGTTTGATTAGGCCATCACTACATGTTTATCACTACCGGGCTTACAAAAATACTTAGTTCGTCAGCGAGAACCTCAACGTTATATCCGTAGACATAGTAGTTATTATGTTGGTATTCATGCTCATTTGTGGGTTGATTTATTTCAACTTTACTCTGAATGTGTGCAGGAGTTAATGCAAATTAACCGCCATAAGTTGCCTAATTATCTAAAGGGTCTCAGGGCTAGATTGCAAGTTCTGTCTGCCTTGTAGCTTTCATGTCGCCCCGTCAGGATCGCAATCATCTCAAAGCTAGTGATAGAAATGCTTTGCAATTCCTGGAGATGTCTACTGTACGTGGACGACCTCCGGTTTTAGCTGCTGGAATCAGAGGCTCNCGGTCTTGGGGGTTTCCCCCATGAGCGACTGCATCAAGACAACGTCACAAGCCAGTAGCAAAAAAAACTGGTAAAACTAATCATATTGAAAGATTAAATAATACCTTAAGACAAAGGATTAGTCGTCTGGTAAGAAAAACTTTGTCATTTTCCAAAAAAGAACGAAAATCACTTAGGAGCTATTTGGAATTTTATTCATCACTCGAATCAATGTTTGTCGGTTTGATTAGGCCATCACTACATGTTTATCACTACCGGGCTTACAAAAATACTTAGTTCGTCAGCGAGAACCTCAACGTTATATCCGTAGACATAGTAGTTATTATGTTGGTATTCATGCTCATTTGTGGGTTGATTTATTTCAACTTTACTCTGAATGTGTGCAGGAGTTAATGCAAATTAACCGCCATAAGTTGCCTAATTATCTAAAGGGTCTCAGGGCTAGATTGCAAGTTCTGTCTGCCTTGTAGCTTTCATGTCGCCCCGTCAGGATCGCAATCATCTCAAAGCTAGTGATAGAAATGCTTTGCAATTCCTGGAGATGTCTACTGTACGTGGACGACCTCCGGTTTTAGCTGCTGGAATCAGAGGCTCGATTATTTTCCACTCTGCATCTGAAATGGTCGCTCTTATATGCTTTTCTTAAACCTGAACACACTGGACTTGCTCACTTGTTTTCCTCCTCAACACCCTAAGTCGATTTTTGGCGTACGCTCACCTTCTTTATTTTTACTTTATAAATGCTCTCTTAGGGGGAATGCCACACTCGTTCCTGAAACCCTGATCAGAAAGGGGCTGGGTCGAGTGTGGGTATTGGTAAAGGGCAGGGCGGGGTACCTCACCCACAAACTCACGAAACAAACTTTTTCCGCGCTACGTGAGTAGTTTCAAAGATTTTTTCCAGACTCGACCAATCTTCCTGTTCAATCACCTCAATTATCTGGTCAAGGCGATCGCGATACCCTACAAGCGATCGCATTATCGACTCCTGATTGTAACGAGCCATCATTACTCCCAGTTCTGGATTACCACCCCCGACACGGCTAGTATCACGAAAACCAGAACTAGCTAACTGTTGGGCTAAGCTCAACACCACTGGGTCAGTCTCCTGCATACAAGCATCAATCAAACTGCTACTCGCCATCACCGGTAGATGAGAAATCCATGCTACCGCTTGGTCATGGTTTTCCGGGCTTGTGATGTAAACCAATGACTTAAGCGATCGCACAATCTCCTCCACCTTCTCAAGTGCTGGTGGTGGTGTTGTCTCAATCGGCGTCAGTACGTAAGGATTTCCTGCAAATAGATTCGACACCGCAGCTTCCACACCCCTGTGTTCCGTTCCTGACATCGGATGACCACCTACAAAATTTTTCCACAGGGGAGCAATGTCTCTAACCACTGGCATTTTGACCGAACCAATATCAGTGATTACGGTATCCTTGTTAAGATAGTTGACTAAATCCTTGACAGTAGAGGCGATCGCGGCTATCGGGGTGCAAATAAATACAACCTCTGCTGTGGCTAGGATACTTAAGTCAATACTCGCATCATCAACAATGCCGTGATCACGTGCGAATTGACAGGTTTTTGGTTGACGAGAGACTCCCAAGACCTGGTGACCTTGTGCTCTCAAGTCCAATCCTAGGGATCCACCCATCAATCCCAGTCCTACAATACCAATTTTCATTATCTCTCAGCGGGATTCAGCCTATGCCATGATAAATATTAATTTTTGTTAGATTGTAATGAATGTCAGGGAAATTATCCAACAATATGCAGCAGGGGTAAGAGATTTTACAGCTGCTGATCTTACGGAACTTAACCTAAGCAGCGCTACTCTTAGTGGTGCCGACTTGAGTGAAGCTAACCTGAGGGTAACTAACTTAAGTGGTGCTAACTTGAGCGGCACAAACCTCAGCCGAGCAAACTTAAACGTTGCTAGACTCAGCGGTGCCAATCTCTCTAAAGCCAAGTTAACACAAGCACAGCTCAATGTAGCAAATTTGATTCGGGCTGATTTAAGAGGTGCCCAACTGATTCAGGCATCACTGATTCGTGCTGAGATGGTTCGTGGTTCCCTAAGTGGAGCAAATCTAACCGCAGCAAACCTCTCTGGTGCTGATTTACGAGAAGCCACCCTCAGACAAGCTAATCTCAGCCGCGCTACCTTCAATGAAGCCAATTTAGCCGGGGCAACCCTTAGTCAAGCAAATTTGAAGGGAGCGCACTTAAACGGAACAAATCTGCACAAAGCCGATTTCAGCGGTAGTAATCTCAAAGGGGTTGAAATCAGACAAGGAAATCTCACCTGTGCCAATTTTAGGGGAGCCGATCTCAGTGGGGCAAATCTACGCTGGGCTGATTTAAGTGGAGCAAACCTCAGTTGGGCTGATCTCAGCAACGCTAAATTAAGTGGAGCTACCTTAGTTGGGGCTGATTTGAGCAATGCCAATTTAGTTAATACCAGTTTAGTACACGCTGATCTTAGTAAGACAAGGCTGATTAAAGCCAATTGGATTGGAGCAGATTTGACTGGTGCTACCCTGACTGGGGCAAAACTATATGCCGTTTCCCGGTTTGGTCTTAAAACTGAAGGACTGATCTGTGAATGGGTTGACTTGAGTCCCGATGGCGATCAAAGTCAAATTATCCGTCTGTCTTCCGAAGCTGCCAAAACCTTTTTCAACGAGACCCTGCCAACAGTAAAGATTATCGTTGATACCCCGTTAGACCTCAAAGCAAATTTGGCTTTAGCCTCGATTTATAATCAGATAGCCAATGTGTCTGAAGTGCTCAATCAACCACCCAGCATTGAGGTGAGTGTTCGCAGAACAACCATTACCTTTACAAGCAACAACGCTGACTTATTCATTATCGCTTACTTGGCAATTGTCCCCTTCAAAGATGGAGGTCAAACTCATCGCAATATTGTGACCTTATTAAATAGCCTACCCTCACGATCAATATACACTTTAAGTAATCAAGACAAAAAGCAAATAAATAAATTACTTACAAATATTGGCCAAGCTATTGAGCTGCTTAAACCAATTAAAACCCTTAAGTTAGCACCAGAAATAAAATCATCGGCTAACTTTTTTATGGCTCCGACTAAGACAATTATTACTAACTCTAGAGACTACTCATTAAGTATTTATTATAATCAAGATTTTGGGAAGTATCTGATGAATCAATCAAGCTGGAGCGAGCAATCTGAAGACACTACAACACCATCAAGACCAGTATCAACCCTGCCTCCAGTGAGTCAAATTGTTGCATTTATTAAAGCGTGGGATTATTTGACCGGTTGATGGTGTAGACAACTCCCACATCTATAGCAATTCTCACCAACCTTTGAGCGACATTGCTTATCCTTTTGGCTTTTGGCTTTTGGCTTTTGGCTTTTGGCTTTTGGCTTTTGCCTTGCTAAAGCCCATTTTAAATGCGTTTTAGCTTAGGAGTGCGTTCGCGAAGCGTCGGCTTTGCCGAATCGCTTATCTTAAACTCAAGTTAATTCAAGTTAATTAGACATTTGCTTTCTCCAAATTTTAATCTGCTGATCCCAACCACCACTAACCAGGGTTTGACCATCCTGGCTCAAAGCAACAGCCACAACATAGCCCGAATGACCATTTAAGGTGCTTTTCAACTGACCGCTCCTCATATCCCACAACTTAATGGTCTTATCCCAACTACCGCTAATTAGGGTGTTTCCATCTCTAGTCATCGTTACTGACCACACTCCATCTGTGTGACCCGTCAAGGTCCTAGTCAGTTTACCAGTGTTAAGATTCCACAAGCGAATCGTGCCGTCTCCTCCACCACTGGCTAAAATCTTCCCATCCAAACTAATCGCTACAGACGATACTGATCGAGAATGTCCCTTGAGGATACGCACTAACTTACCTGTAGCTAGATTCCACAGCCGAATAGTGGTATCTTGAGAACCACTTACTAAGGTTTTGCCATCAGGAGAGATTTCAACAGAATTCACCGAACCTAAATGTCCGGTAAGGGTATGCAACAGTTGACCCTTAGGCAGCTGCCAAATCTTAATGGTGTTATCCCAGCTGCCACTAACTAAAGTTTTGCTATCTGCACTGAAGGCTAAAGTCGCCACTGTATCTTGATGTCCAGTCAGGGTAACTAACGGTTTACCCGTGTTAATATTCCAGGTCTTGATCATACGGTCATCACCGCCACTGACTAAGGTTTGACCATCCGGACTAATCACCACAGCATTCACTGCGCCACCGTGACCTCGCCAGGTACGAATTAATTGACCAGTTGACAGATTCCACAGGGAGATAGTGCCATCACTATGACCACTAGCGGCCATCAATCCCTGTACTGATCTCCCTTGAGCAAGGGTGCCAATCCCCACAGAACTAACTGAGCCAGTTCCTACTTTAAGGGTATTGGCCAACTTGTAGAAAACTGTTCCGGTCTTGGCAGATACAGCTGTAGGAGAGACAGCGACTTGAGGAGTCTTTACAGGAGTTGGTAGTTTCAGCTGAGAGCGCCAGGTTAAATAGGTGTCAATGCTAATCCCAGATGCGACAATTGTGTCAGAATTCCCCACTAACCTGACCATGCCATTAATGCCTATTACCCGCCCCTGATTATCTAATACCGGTCCACCACTCATCCCAATTCTCACCAAATTGGTATAACTCAGAGCATATCCCCTAGGAAGTTTAGAACTAGCCTCCGTGAGCAATCCTTCGGTATTAATAAACCGCCGTTGTTGAGAAGCACCTCCAGAACGGGGCCATCCAGCAACATAAACCCTTTGACCTGCACTGATTTGCTGGGAATTCCCTAACCTAGCCACTGGGTAGTTAGAGGTGCTAATGAAAGGTAATATCGCTAAATCTACCCCTGGCATCCGTCTGATGTAGCGGGAGTCTACAGGATAACGATTGCCATCAGGGGTTTGAATCCTGTAGATGCCAGCTTTTTGTAGTACATGAGCATTAGTCAGGATATAATATACATTTCCTTGGCGTTCAACAATTATCCCACTCCCACCCTGTTTTGGACCATCAATGCGGACAGTAATTTGTTGCGCAACAGTTTTAGCAGCTGGTGTTGATATCACCACTGTGGGAATTGCTGGAATGATGGCGATGCTTCCAATTAAAAAAAACCCTGGAACTAAAAGCGCTGGAAGCGATGCAGCGCGGTCTTGGGGGTTTCCCCCATGAGCGACTGCATCAAGAACTGTTTTAGATAAGATGTTCATCAAGCTTGACCAGAATCAATGGCGACGTTTCCTCTAGTTTTCCCTGTCTTGATCCACCCTATTATCTTTGACTATTATCTTTGAGTAAGTTTCCAAAATGTTTTAGCAAATCGTTTTCCAACAATCAAATAACTTTCCGTTGTCAAGTGAACATGGTCTTGCAAACCCAAGTCATCTGTAGTAATCATCCCAGTAGCTGGTAACTGGACTGTTTCCTGTTGCGCTTTCACGGTTTCCCAGTTCGGGAGCTTTTCTGGATCAGTAGTGGTACCAATTTGAGCAAAAACTACTGGTAAGTCAGGTTTCCCTAAGTCTTGACGGAAATCTTTTACTAACCTAACAAATTTATCAGCCCACTGATTAGGGAAGAATCTTCGACTTGGGTAGGATTGAGGATTAAGGCCATCACTTTCTCCCTGAAAGAATAGTAAACCTTTAATTTCTCCCATTGGTGAAGCTGCATAGGCTCGCTTTAAGCAAGAGCCATACAAAGTATCTTCACTTAGATTTTTTTTCCACTGTTGAATAGTAGAGTCCCATTTAGCACAGGGAATTAAACCAATAATCAGCTCAGGATCGTATTTGAGCAATTCAGTAGCAAACGCCATCCCTGGACCGACTCCAGCTAACTTATCTTCCGAGACGTGATCAACTTGTCCGGTTGGTGAATCAATCGGTTCTTGGCCTAGATGCCAGCGGTAATTGTTTCTAAAGACAAAAACTCTGGGGTGAGTAACAGAACTGGCTGGTGTTACCTTACCACTTCCTGACATATTCGACTGTCCTGCCAAAATAAACAGGGACATCTTCCCTTGAAAATTGGCAGGAACTGGTTTGCTTTGATCATGCTTAGTGGTGGAAGTGCTGAGGATACCGTAGCGTCTGAGCAACTGGTCTACTTGAGCAGACTTTTGTAGTATAATACCTAAAAAAGCACCGATAACTATACCGATAACTAGATAGGAAATTATTGACCAAGCTTTCATGATATTGGATGTTTAGTTGAGATGTTCAACACTTAGGATTTTACGGTTATCGTAGTAATGAAGTCCACAGGATTTTTTCCAACTTCGAAGTTCCCTACTCCCTACTCCCTACTCCCTACTCCCTACTCCCTAATAATTTGTCCCTAAATAAATAATAATTTCTATCATTATCAATGACTTGTGAACTTTGTGGAAGAGATGTAGAGCGATTGACAGTTCATCACCTGATACCGCGACAAAATACTAAGCGAAAAAAGATGAAACCTGGTCCCACGATTACTATTTGCCCTGCTTTTGACACTCCCCACGGTTAGAAACCGGGGGATTCTCGGTTCAACGAGCCAACTTGCTAATCCTTGCCGGAGCCAAGAAGAGTAGAGGTCGATTCTCCCCGAGCGTTTCGAAAAGTTCCGGTGTGCCCCACCGTACTCAAGGCTCTCGTTAAGATATTTTTGGCGGCGTTATGGTCTCTGTCTAGCTGGCAGCCACATTTACAGGTATGAGTCCTAGTTGATAGTGACTTTTTCACAACCTCGCCGCACTGGGAACAATTTTGGCTAGTATAAGCAGGATTAACTGCGACAGTTATTCGACCAAACTTTTCACCAAAATATTCCAACCATTCCCGGAATTGATACCAACCAGCATCATTAATAGACTTGGCGAGACAGTGGTTTTTAACTAAGTTTTTCACCTTTAGATTTTCGTAGGCGACCAGGTCGTTAGACCAGATTACGCAGCGCGCCAGTCTCTTAGCGTGCTCATTACGTTGCCTACTTATTCTAAGGTGCTGTCTACCTAGCCTATTAATTGCTTTCTTTCTATTGGCAGAGCCTTTCTTTTTCCGGGAAACTCGACGCTGATAAAACTTGATAGCTTTTTCGCTTTTTCTATAAAATCTAGGATTGGGTTCGGTGTACCCATCAGAGTCGGCGTAAAACTCTTTTAGTCCCACGTCCAACCCAACAGTAAACCCAGTCGCTTCTAATTGTTCGTGATTATCTACTTTGACGCAGAATTGGACATAATAACCATCAGCTCGACGGACTATCCTAACCCGCTTGATTAATTTTGACTCGAAACGCCATAAATCCCAGGTTCCCTTGAGCTTGACCTTTCCAATCCCTTTATTATCGGTAAACTTAATGAATTTTTTGTCGGGCAACAATTTCCAACCAGATTGCTTATATTCAACTGATCTAGAATGTTTTTTGAAACGGGGATAACCCTTTTTCCCAGGTACCTTTTTCTTGCAGTTGTCGTAGAACCGCTTTATTGCCCGTTCCACATTTTCAACTGAGGCTTGACATGCATGACTGTTCAGGTCTTTGACAAACTTGAACTCTTCGCGTATTTGGGTGTTGTAACGGTACAATTCTTTTTTTCCCACTCCACGATTATCCATCCAGTACCGAAGTACTTTATTTCGGACAAAGCGAGCCGTTCTAATTGCCTCATTTATCGCTAATTTTTGAGACTCTTTAAGGACAGCCTTGAACTCCATTACCAACACCTAAAATCACCTCCTTGGTTTACTTGATTTACTTAATATTATAGTCGATATCCCCATAGTATAACTTCCAGGACAGTTAGGGAATAAATTCCTGTTCGGGCTAACCCCATAAATGGAATTTATGGGGTTAGCCCTCAGGGTTTTCGGTCAATGTGATTTAAAGCTTGCTGCTTCATGCTTTCAAGCTGCTTGTCACCCGGTGAGAGTCTTGGCTCAAATCACTTGAAAATCTGAGATAGTCTCAATCCAGACCCTTGCGCCACAATGTAGCGGATTATCAGGGCGATACATCACCCGGCAAGGGCCATTGACTTCGACAGTATGACCGTAAATGTTTTTAGATCCTCGTTTTACCGTAATCACTGGATTGCGTTCCCCGGTGTTGTGATTTTGGCGAATCACTTTCTGATTAACGTGGATCACAGCCTTCGTGTAATTTGTACGCTTTGACCAATTCCGCTTTGGTCCACGAGTGCCAGGGGTGACCACTGGCATGCCATCAAACAAAGGAATCACCCAAGTTCTACCGACCTTATACGCTCCTTTGACTCTGCCCTTGCCCAGAAGGTAACGGACGCGAGTGGCGGAAACACCCAGTAAATCAGCGGCTTGTGCGGTAGAAATCATCATGGCGGCAAAACCATTGCTTTAAAGATACTATTAGTATAACCACATTTTGGATAAGATGCAAGGGTTTAGAAAAACTATTGCATTATCGCTACCCTCATAGAGTCGCCAGAATGGGATTAATGGACTAAAAATACTTAATGGGTGGTTTAGGTGTTGTAAAACTATTGTATTGTCGCTATCTAACGGAATGACTGGAATAGGTCTAGTGAGTTAAGAGGAATTAATGGGTGGTATGGGTCTTGTCAAACTATTACATTGTTGCTACCTCACGGAATCGCTGGCATGGGTAGAGTGGGTTAAGGGAGTTTAATAGTCAGATTTGAGATTACCCCCTGGGTGACTGAGCAATAAAAAAGTACCCTCAAGGGTACTGTCTCCTGAAAATATTGAGCCTAGAATAGATTTATTGACCGTTGACCGTTGACCGTCAATCATTCAACTTGGCATAGAGATATTCAACAACTTTTAGATCATTTAACTTAAACAAGAGAGACATGAGCGAAACCAATATTTATCAACAAATTTGGGAAAGTGACGAAAACCAATTCTCGGTTAGCACTCGCACTAGCTCCGGAGAATGGGAAGACGAAACTGCTGACATTCTATTAGATGAGCAGGTCAAAGCTAGCGGTCAACGGGAAATCGACTTAGCTACCCGACCCTTATTCTATAAAGTCAATGAAGACAAATTATTCGATGAAACCCGCACTTATAGCAGTTTCATTAAACTTTTAGATAACTACGCTATCCGCTCTGTTGACCCAGAAGTTACTCCTGAAGAAGAAGAACATGAGCAGTTAGATTTTATTTCTCTGATTATGTCTACAAAACCGATACAGCTTGCCCGAAACTATATTAACGAAGAGTTAGGTGAGACTCTTTCGGAGCAGCAATTTAGACTCAAGCTACAGCGAATCTGGTTTGAACTCTATACCAATTACTACAAGGGCAAATCAACTCACTTCGCTTCTGGCTTTGAGCATGTATTTGTTGGAGAAGGAAAATACAATATCCGCTCTGGAGATCAACGAGAAACCCTTGGCAGCATTTCTGGTTATCACTCATGGGTAAAATTCTACCTTGATGAACAAAATCATAGAGTTAATTTTCTCGGCTACAAGTATGACTTACGAGGTAATCAAGGACCGAATAATCCCAACGTTGTCACGTTACAAATGACCCAAAATGTGACTGATATTCGAGGCAATGTTATTGCTAAATTGTTCAAGAAGAAAGGCGGATTTTTTGTTGGACCAAGCCCTGAATGTGAAATCGCGCTCGCAACCGTTGCCTATTATGAAAGTGTCTACGGCAAAATTCGTGACAAGGCTCGAATTACTATCAATGATGCCACTTACGATTTAGTCCTCTACCGCAGTACCAATCCCAATGGTAGCCGTGGCGAGTTTATTCGTTCCTTCTTTCCCATCTTCCTGAGCAAGGATGGCACAAAAGAACCGGATATGGATCGTCCAGTAGTTGTGCCAGTAGATGATATCATTAAGAATGATGGTCCTGTGATAATCGTAGCGGCATTACCTAATCCTGAAGGCTCCGATGAAGGGGGAAGGGAGTGGGTTGAGTTGAAGAATGTGACCAGTGAAGCCATTGACCTCACTGGCTGGGAGATGGCAGATAAACTAGGTCGTCCCCAACTCCTGAGTGGCATTCTCCAACCTAACGAAGTTAAGCGCTTCCCCATCACCCGTTTAACTCAATCCTCAATGCACTTGAGCAATAAATCAGGATTGATCACAGTACGCGATCGCTCCTCTAACCAGATAGCAACAGTGAAATACTCTCGTGCTCGTTCTGGTCACATCTTTCAATTTAACTAGTCATCTCGAATCAGGTTAATCACTTGGTATTTAGGTTAATCGTTAATTGTTAATTGTTAATTGTTAATTTTCAATTGACGAAAAACCCAGAATGATAAGTATTCAACCAGACACGATCGGACTACTATTGGACTACTTATCTCTACTTATGTATAGAGCCATCAGGCATAGTTGCGCCCTTGAGGTTAATACGCCAGCGCTTAGCCCTCTTGATGTCTAAGTTAGCGCCCTTGAGGTTAGCTCCGCCCAGGTTAGCACCATGCAAGAGAGCACCGTTTAGGTTAGCCCCCTCGAGGTTAGCTCCCGACAGGTTAGCCCCCTTGAGGTTAGCTTTCCACAGGTTAGTCCCCTCTAGGTCGGCACCACTCAGATTAGCCCCCTGCAGCTTAGCTTTATTGAGGTTCTTATCCTGTAGGTTGATATTTGGGAGATTGCAGCCTTGGCATTCTCCACTGGTTAGCAACTGTCTGGCTGGACTGGTGATCCAGGCATAGGTTATAGCCGATGAAGACGCAGCCACAAGACTGAGGGTGGCAAGTTTTACTACTGCTTTTGTTGGTTGTATAGCCTGCAACAGTGTTTTTAGAGGAGTGATATCATTCACCACATCAATCGGCTTCAGGGCTTTGAGGGCAGTTGCTGCATCGGGATAGCGATGTTTGAGGTTAGGTGCCACCATTTTGTGGAGCCAATGAATAAACTGGGGATTTAGCTTGGGCAACAGTGGTTTGAAATTAATCCGATAATTCTCATCAACTAAGGTGTTGATTTCGCTAGATTTTGTCCCTGTCAGCAAGCAAATCAGGGTTATTCCTAAGCTATAGAGATCAGATGCTTTGGTCAATTGCCGATTAAACATCTGCTCTGGTGGCATAAACCCTACACTACCTTTAACAACGCTACTGAGGGTCACATCCCCACCTGCTATCCGGGCAAAACCGAAATCTACTAGATACACCTTCAAGTTGCCCTGTCTATCAACCAAAATATTTTCTGGTTTAATATCTCGATGAATCACAGGAGGTTGCCGCCGTTGCAAGTAAACCAAGACTTCCAAGACCGCGATCGCAATTTGCTTAACTTCTTCTGGTGTCCAGTGGTAATCTTCCGCGAGGGAAGGTGCTGGTTTATATTCTTGGACTAAGCAAAATCCAGTGGGAGTGTCAAAAGAATCGATATAGCGAGGAATGCTAGGATGATTTAGCTGCTGCAGGAGTTTAATTTCTCGTTCATAAGTGTCGTATTCTGCCCAGCTAGTACCTAATTGGGAAAACTGCAACTGCTTAATCACAACCGGTTGCTGAGTCTCCAGTTGTGTCGCCAGGTAGGTGACTCTACCCCCAGCGTGATTTTGTCCTAACTCTTGTTTAATTTCATAGCCCTGGGGGCTAAAGTCTAGATCCTTGCTCATAGTGCTAATTTCAACTTTCCATGTTTAAGAAGCGGATATGATGACCACCGAAGAACACACATCTAATCTCTATCCTGGCATATAGTTTTTATACCCAGTTGCTTTCTGTTGTAGCAAATGAGGACAACATCCGGAGAGGGAAGAAGGGTGAAGAGTGGAAGCTTTGGGGTTGTCAACAATTGTCATATCATCCCGCAACGGGAGTAACGCCCATGATTAAAATTACTGATCACTGATAGGTGATTTAATATATCTTATTTAATATAGCTGATTTAATATAGCTGATTGCTTACATCCCATTTCCTACCGGGTGACGCTACCGCAAATCCAATTACTTCTATCAACCACTAATTCCGGAAACACTGTTGGTTTCTTGAAAAAAACTAAATAGAAGTGATTCTGGTAGGAAAAAATTCTTTGAAAATTAATCCAAATCATTCCTTATGGGGAAAGCTCCTCAACGGGCGTTATAAAATCATTGAATCTTTAAGTGCTGGGGCATTTGGCAAAACCTATATCGCAGAGGATACCCGACAACAGGGCAATCCCCGCTATGTGATTAAGTATCTTCAGCCCAAAAGCGATGATCCTCAAAAATGGCAATTTCTTAAGCGTCTCTGGCTCAATGAAGCTCAAACCTTGATCAAACTGGGCAGCCATAACCAAATTCCCCGTCTACTTGATTATTTTGAAGATAACCAGGGATTTTACTTAGTTCAAAACTTAATTGTCGGAGAAACTCTTAGTACTGAACTGCCAATCAGCCAAAACAGTAATAAACGCTTTAGCGAAAACCAGTGCATTGAACTATTAGAAGATGTTCTAGGCATTCTAGAATTTATTCACCGCCAAGGGATAATTCATAGAGACCTCAAACCCAATAACCTAATCAGACGAGGGTCAGACCGTAGGCTAGTTTTGATTGACTTTGGTGCTGCTGAGCTGATTAATTCAAAGCCAATCAAAGCCCATCTGACCGAGTATCCACGGTCTGATGCATCCAGCACAATTCGTCCCTTCGCCTACATACCCCCAGAGCAACTTGCTGGTCAATCCTTTCCTAACAGTGACATTTATTCCCTAGGAATGATTGCGATTCACGCCCTCACAGGCATGACCCCAATGCAATTGGCTGACCCTGAGACTGGTGAGATTCATTGGCGAAACCATGTATCGGTTAGCGATAAAATGGCGTTTGTACTCAACCATATGGTCTCTTACAACAGCAAATTGCGTTATCAGTCAGCAAATGATGCATTAATCGTACTTAAAACACTCATGTCTACTCAAAGTCCTGAGTTAAAAGTATCTATTGCTAAGTCTGACTCAGAACTGATAACCGAGCACTCAGCACTCAGTATCAAGTTTAGTGACAATGACACTCTTGAATTCAACGTTCTGGATACTCAGTCTGACTCAGAACTGATAACGGAGCACTCAGCACTCAGTATCGAGTTTAGTGACAATGACACTTTTGAATTAAGCGTGCTGGATACTAAGTCTGACTCAAGGGTTAGCATTGAAGACTCAGCACTGACTAGGGAGTCTAGCTCACAAGAATTAAAACAGGCAGCGCTATTGTCTGACTCAGGAGTCAAAACTGAGCAGGAAACACTCAGCACTCAAGACTCAAAAACTAGTAATAACGACTCAGCACTTAGCAATTATGAGCCTGACTTACATTGGAAAGTGTATGTCCGTGAATTCGCCCTATATAGCTGGCCAAAATTGCCACCTTTACTGAAAAGAATCGGAGTCGGAGCAGCAAGCTCCAATGGTATAGCGATTTTAATCGGACTTTATGCTCTACTGAATGCTTCTGCGTCTCGTTCTGAATTTGATATTCTACAAAAGGCAATCAAACACTATCAAGCCGGTGATTTGGAGGAAGCGATCGCACTAGCAGAATCGATTCCTAGCGATAGTCTGATCTATGAACAATCCCTAAATACGGTTCAACAGTGGCAGCAACAATGGCAAGGTGCTGAAGCTCTATTTAAGGCTACAGAGCAAGCCTTTTATCAAGAACGATGGTCAGATGTGCTTGAGGGATACGATAAAATGCCCTCAATTGGCTTTTGGCAAAAGAAGATGGAGCCCTTAGTCAAGAAGGCAAAACCTCGCCTTGAGGCAGAAGCCCAAGGGTTATTAAAGCAAGCCTACAAACAAGCATTAGCCCAAGACTTTAGCAATGCGATCGCACTACTCGAACAAATCCATCCAGAAACCCCCACCGGTGCTAAAGTCCAACCAAAGCTGAAGGAATATCAGCAAAAGCAACAGATTCGAGCAGAGTATTTGTTACAAGAAGCCTATGAACAAGGAGGACAGGGTAACTTTATTCAAGCGCTAGTTTATTTGTCTCAAATCCCTAAAGAAACCCCGACCTACCAGAAAGCGAGAATCAAGATAGCTGAGTATTCCCGTAAGCAGCATTTAAAGGAAGAAGTGGAACGACAAGCGGCATTAGCTAGAGCAGTGTTAGAAAAACAAAGGCAATCAGGGGTTAACCAAAAACCGTTGCTCAAGGTCAACGTTGAATCAAGCCGTTCCCCACTCAAGCATGGGCTACAGTGGCAAGAAGTCAACGATTAGGATAGTATTGTTGACTACTGACTGGTGACTACTGACTGGTGACTACTGACTGGCTTATATTTACTTGACTGCTTAGTGTTAACTATTTATTGTTTACTTTCCCTTGTACTCAAAACTCCCGACACCACAGTGATTTCAAAAAAATTTGCGAAAGTACTTGCCAGACTTTGTACTGTATGATTATAATAAGTAGATGTGAAGAGCAATTGTTTGGCAATCCTCAGTAGCTCAGCGGTAGAGCGGTCGGCTGTTAACCGATTGGTCGCAAGTTCGAATCTTGCCTGGGGAGTTTAAATTTTCAGTATAACAACTCCTAGTAGCCTGGAAGTTCTTCAAGGTCTAGAGAGTTAGCGGCTCAGGCTTCCCCTGAAATGCCTTGCCAGTGGATAGAAGATTTTTCACTAAGGGGTCGTTCATTGTTGCTCAACTAGACGATAAGCGCGTTTGGGCATGGTAGAGTATTGTGAGAATCAAGTTTTAAACAGGGAATAGCTTCGAGCTTACCCCTGAAATTCACAAAATCCTGATTTACTGGCCACTAGCCCAGAAATCAGGATTGGTGATTGGTGATCTCAGATTGTGATCCTTAAAGATTGGAAACTGCGCTAACCTATTCCAGGTAGGTCTGTGAAACAAAAAATTCGACACAAGCTAAGCAATGGGATTCCAGAGGAAATCACAAATGGAGGGCTATCTGTGCAGGGGCAGTTTCCTTTGACTACGGTAGGGGCACTTGTCTTAACTACAAGTGGACAAATTTTGATTGTCAAAACCACTAAATGGCGGGGTCAATGGGGTGTACCAGGAGGTAAAGTAGAATGGGGTGAAACCCTTGAGGATGCACTCCTCAGGGAGTTTCGGGAAGAAGTTGGTCTAGATTTGACCCAGGTACGCTTTGGGTTGCTACAGGAAGCAGTGTTGGACTCACAGTTTGTGCGAGAAGCCCATTTCATCATGGTTAATTACTATGCCTTTTCTGCCACGGAAACCATCACTCCCAACGAAGAAATTGAGGAATGGGCATGGGTGACTCCCCAAAAAGCTCTGGAATATCCTCTCAATAGCTACACTCGCGTGTTAATTGAGGACTATCTAGAAAAGCAAATCTATACTCACTATAATATATAGCTTTTATCATAGCTATTAGGTACAGATATTTTTTTTATTATCACCTATTTCCTGCTCCCTGTTTCCTGTTCTCTGTTTCCTAAAACCAATAAATTTGTACCTGATGAGTTTGAGAATTTATATATGTTAGACTTTGAAAAAGTATACGTACATCCCAGTCAATTTCCTGAGCGAGTTTTTCAAGATTATTTAGCTGGCTTTACTTCTTGTAAAATCAATCACAAATTTCATTACGATAGTGTCAAGCAAAGCCAAAAATGGTTAAAAATACACGAAACTTATTCTCCAGCTAGACAAGATGAAAGCTGTATTGATGCCTATGCCAAGTGTTTTAAAAAAACCGCAGAAATTTTAGATGATAATAGTCTAAATTTAAATTTAATTGGCTTAGGTTGTGGTGGTGGAGAAAAAGATAAACTTCTAGTTTCCCAATTATTAAATTCTGAAAGAGCATTAACTTATTATCCTGTTGATGTTAGCTTATCTCTGGCGATAATTTCTGCTCAAAAGATCAGAGAATATTTTGCTAATTTACGGGTACAGCCCATTGTTTGCGATCTGCTTCACTCTGATGATTTAATCTCCCTTGTCGATAATCAAGACAAAAGAAATATAATTACCTTTTTTGGCATGATTCCCAATTTCGCTCCTGAGGAAATTTTGCCGATTTTAAGTAATTTTCTAAGCAAGGGAGATATATTGCTTTTTAGTGCTAATTTAGCCCCTGGTTCTGATTATCTGCAAGGTATTCAAAAAGTTCTTCCTCAATATGATAATGAGTTAACTAAAGAGTGGTTAATTACTGTTTTACTTGATGCTGGAGTCGAAGCCAAAGATGGGACTATTAAATTTACAATAGAACAGGATGAACCAAATCAACAATTTAAAAGAATTGCTGCTTATTTTGAATTAGAAAACGATGTGATTTTTAGTTTAGAAAACAACCTTATTGAGTGGAGAAGCAAAGATAGAATTAGATTATTTTTTTCCTATCGTTATACTACTCCTATGATTCAAGAAATACTAAAGAGTTATGGTATTAAGGTTTTGGATTACTGGGAAGCTGCTAATCAAGAAGAAGGGGTTTATCTTTGTCAAAAACTTTAAACTATAGCAGTCCTAAATGATTCGTAAAATCTAGTGGCCGAAGCTCTCGCTATAACCCTTGTCCAGTAAAGATTTAAGATTTGGCAGATTTTAGAACTGATTTAGGATTGCTATATACACAAGGAAAAAAATGAATGATGAATGATGAATTATAAATTCCAGATTTTTCGTTCATCGAACTGCGCGATCGCGCTGCGCTTCCCTGCCATCGTTCATCTCAAAGTCGGAATGTGCAGACAGACTCTAATTTATCTCTGTGAGGCATAGGAATATTCTTGGGAGGAGATATCATCAGCAGAGAGTTGTCAAACTTAACATCTGGTATCTCAGCAAGAGCACCCAAGGGTTGACCATTCTTGATACGCTGTTGTTTACATTTAACTAATGCCATCAAAGTTTCACGTTTTTCCCCAACACATTCAAATGGTTTCTCAGCCCTTGGGTCAAACAGACGTGTCCACAGTTCCTCAAGTTTCTTGACGCTGAATAAGTCTTCTCCCACTACATCGATAGCAAAATCATAATCTGTTGCAGCTTCGATCAACGCGAAGGAAAAAGCACACTTAGGACAGCCACAACACCACCGAGAGGAGCCGGGAGCCCACTGCGCCTCGTTACAGGAGGTAAGATCCTTCAGGATGCTTTTGTTCCAAAGGGATAGTTGCTGAACTGTTGCTATAGAGTAAACCTCTTCACAGATGCTAACATAGCGAAATGGCAAACCCTTGCGCTCCAAGAAATCATTAAAACGTTCGATGTAAGCATTGCCCTTGGCACTTTGATGATTAACGCTACGTCCTTGATAGGTGGCATTAGATTCATTGGAGCTTTTATCATTTGCTAGCACCAGAAACTTATGCCCCTGCTGTGCTGCAATAATCATCATAACGAACAAGGCATTGGTAATTGTGGGATCGTTACGTACCCCCTTATAATCAAAATGTTGAGCAGGATCTTCCCTAGGATGAGTAAGTATTTCCCAAAGGTGCGATCGCTTTCTTATGGGCTCGAATACTGGGAACTTTTTCTGCCAATTGTCTCCTAGTATTCCCCCAGCATGGTGTAGAGTAAAGGTTTCCATGGTCAGGTTAGCTCGCTGCATCCACTCAAAGGCAAAGGTACTTTCTTTACCTCCACTGACTGCAAGAAGATAGGAATCCTTTACTGATGGTGACCAAGAATTCTCTAGCTCACTTCGGGAAAACTCTATTCGAGGCATTCTATCCCAACTCCATTTTTCCAGATAAAACTTTTGCTGGAGATACCAATAAATGTCCTCATTCCACCAATCTGATTCCCACGGAAGGCAACTATACCAAGGAACTTGCACTATCTGAGGCGTACAGATTTCACAAAGGCGGTAAATTTCAGCCATTGCAATCCCAATTAAGACAGATATATGGGGTTTCTGTGTATTTTTAAATTCCAGAGGAAAGTCGATATAATAGACATGCTTCCAGTCGTTAATTAGAAAAGGAAAAATTAGCCTATTATTTTCCCAGTAAGGCATTTCAGATGAAATGACATCACAGGTTGGAGACTCTCCTGTTGCCATATACTCTATTCGAGACTCATGATATCTACTCTTGAAATCTTAAAAATGTGATGTCGTTGAGGTCATTAGTTTTGATTTAAAATAAACTAAGAGTATCTAAAACAGCTTTAATTTTAGGAACTTCATGAGTTCTAAACAAATCGGTTTTTCCTAATGCTGCTAGAACTGCAAAGAAAGGTTCAGCACTTCTGACTTCTTCCCCAAAACATTCAAAAGCATGGGGGAGGGCATGACACACGGGAAAACCCAATTTCCGAAGACGAAAAGTATTTAAAAAGGTTTTCATTTGAAAACGAATGCGTAGGGCGCTGTCTTGAAGATTTTTGTAGTAGAAACCTAACCCGGCATCAACAAAAATTTTCCTAACACCAAGTTTAGTAGCTAGTTCAATCTCTTTGGCAAAATAATCATACATTAAGTCTGTTGGATCGTTGCCAAAATCAAAGTTATCAACTTCTCTGACGTTTTTTCCTTGAACGTAACAGATGATCACCCCAGCATCAAACTCCGATACCTGTTGATAAATTTCCTGATTGTCTTGGGAACCCGTTAAATTGATGATATTGGCTCCAACTTTTAAACATTCCCTAGCCACTTGAGGATAATAGGTTTCAATAGAAGTTAACACACCTTCTTGATGGAGGGCTTCCAACACAGGCAAAATTTTACTTTGTTGCCTCACATCTTCTACTCTCTCAGCATGGGGCAAAGAAGATTCAGCACCAATATCTACAAAATCTGCTCCTTGGGCTTTTAACATGATGCCGCGACGAATCGCTTGTTCTGAACTTAAACAGACACTTTCCCTGTACCAAGAATCACTAGAAAGATTGACTACTCCTAAGATAGCTTTTTCAGAATTAAAATTCAAATGTTTGTTGCCAATGGTAAATTCTTCAACTTTTACGCTTAAGGCATCCTTATACTGTTCATGAATGTCGTATAGATGTTCGAGAGTCAGCATGTTTATCCTATTCAAAATATTGTTCTATTTACTAAAACTATAAACTCCAAGCGCCAGAAACTTCTACTACTTGTCCTGTGATGTAATCAGAATCAGGACTGATAAAAAAACAAGCAGCATGGACAATTTCTGACAAACTGGCAGGGCGTTTTGCTGGTAAGTTAGGCATAGCATCCTGCCAATCATCATCGTATTCAAAGGAATTCTCTGCTATTCCTGGAGATACCACGTTGGCAGTAATTTTATCTGCAATTAGCTCTTTAGCAAGGGACTTAGTATAAATAATGATGCCAGTTTTAGCGATTATATAAGCTGTATTAGTACCACGGGCAGTGACATTATGGGCACTGGCAGCACCAATATTAACAATGCGACCCCAACCTGCGGACTTCAGGTAGGGAATTGCGGCACTAGTGACATAAAAAGTAGTATTGAGGTTGGAATCAATTACAGAATGCCACTCTTCTACTGATATTTGGCTAGTGGGTTTACTAAAATAGTTGCCTACATTATTGACAATTACTGATAAACCCCCTAGTTGTGCTGCTGCATTTTCTACCAATAACTTTGCTTGCTCTGGTTTGGTGATATCTGCTTGTAGGGCGATCGCTTTTACTCCGTGAGTCGCTGCTTCCTCAGAAGCTTGCTTGGCTGCTTCTTCACTGCGGTTATAGTGAAATGCAACATCAAATCCCTTACTAGCTAAATCGAGAGCGATCGCTTTTCCAATTCCCACTGCTGAACCAGTAACTAAAGCTTTTTTCAGCATTGTCTTTGTTCACCATTGTTTTTCAGTTTATATAGTCCATCAACCAGATTTGATATCCTAAGAATTAATACCGAGTAACTCCGGAAATATCTAACCTTTCGAGAAGTTGGGAAACTTTCATTCCTGAGACTGGCTCTATCCAATCAGGAGCGATTTCGGCCAAGGGCACTAACACAAACGCTCTCTCTCTCATGCGTGGGTGAGGTATGATTAGATCAGGGGTATCTAGAATCAGGTTACCAAACAAGATTAAATCTAAATCTAAGGTTCTTGCTCCCCAATGTTCCAAACGAACTCTACCAAACTTTTGCTCTGTTTCTAGCAGAGTCTCTAGCAACTTTTGGGGACTTACTTGTGTGTCCACTAGGGCGCAACCATTGATATAATCTGGTTGCACAGGTCCAATAGGTTTAGTTTTGTACCAACTGGAGCGGGTTTTGACAGTAATCCCTGGAGTTTGATCGAGTTCAATCAGAGCAGCTTCTAAGGTGGCTTGAGAATCACCGAGGTTACTACCTAGTGCGATCGCACTAAGGGTACTTTTGCTAGTTGATAAGACTTGGGAATTAGATACCATACAGCTCCTGACAGAAGAATTGGTGGCAAGCTACTCTTGTACAAACATTTATAATACCATAGAAAGATTCAATAGCTCGAAAAAAATTTTAAGCTATTCTGACTAACTGCTATTAACTAGCAATAATACCTAGGCATATCACTACAACCCATGTGTTAGCCTTGGGCAGAGATTAGCAGGGGCTACATTTACTGATGATTTTAGAGGATAATCGGCTTTTATTGGTACTTTAGCTAGAATCTGGAAAGGAATAAGAGCTAATCTAGAGAGGATAAAGATTTTCCATGACAACAGGCAGTTAGCCGATGGCTCGCTCAACTTTGTGAAGAGCAATCTCTTAGGAAGTTGCTCATCAGGTAAACCCCTAAGACTGCGCTCCATCCCTACTGCCTACTACCTACTATCATTAACCAAGAACGAAAGTACCTCACCCAATTGAGAACTGCTATATAATAGTAATCGCTCTCGATTTAGCTTCTGGAGCTGGGATGACCCGACCAATTAAGCAGCTTTCTTTATAACCGAAAGCTTTCAATTTATTAATACATTCATCAGCTTTTTCCGCTGGAATAGCTGCTAGGATTCCACCAGAGGTTTGAGGATCAAATAACAACTGGTAGTTAGGGAAATGACTAACGTCTAATCTATTCTTGATGTAGATAGAAAATTGTAAATTTTTAGGGTGAATAGAACTAGTGATTCCTGCTGCCACAGTTTCTATTGCTCCTGGTAAAAGCGGAATCGCTGCTAACTCTAATTCCACGCCTACGTTTGAGGCGTTAACCATTTACCGGAGATGCCCTAACACTCCAAATCCAGTAATATCAGTACAAGCTGTTGCGCCACATTCACGAAAGACTTGGGCGCTGGTTTGATTGGATAGTAACATCGATTCCACTGCCTGTTCAATCCAGCGACCTTTGGCTTGGTAGCGCATATTAGCAGCAAAGAGAGTTCCCGTCCCAATGGCTTTAGTCAGAATCAGCACTTGACCAGGTTTCATCCCGCTTTTGCGCAGCAGTTGTTCAGGATGAACTAGACCGTTGCAGGATAGACCAAAGGTATCAGTAACTAGAATAAATCCCTGCTCATCTGTGGTTAATCCTGAGACTTTAATCCAACTCGGAGCCGAAGCTTGAGTCACCCAAAAGACATGATGGCATTCTACAGGGTCATTTCCACCACAAATTAATGGAGTGCAATTCCCACAATTATTGACTCTGTCCATCCAAACCCTTGCCATGTCCATACTAGGGCGTGTCTGCAAACTGCTATACTGAAGTAAAATGATTCAGGTATTGTGATGAGAGCGCTCGCTGAAAAACTTGCCTCGACTGAGATCGCAAGAGGAGACTTAACAGATTCCCAATGGGAAAAAATTAAACCTTTGTTACCTCCTCAAAAAGCTTGGACAGGAAAACCAGCACATGACCATCGCCAGATCATAAATGGCATACTGTGGATTTTGAGAACAGGTGCGCCCTGGAGGGATTTACCAACCTCTTATGGAGTCCATAGTACGGTGTCAAGTCGGTTTTATCGTTGGCGAAAAGCGGGCATATGGGAGGAGATTTTGGCAAGTCTTCAGCAAATTGCCGACGCTGAGGGTCGGATCGATTGGGAAGTTCACATGGGTGATACTACAGTCGTGCGAGCACATCAACACGCAGCCGGAGCAAAAGGGGGCAAGACTCACAGGCACTAGGGAGGAGTAAGGGAGGATTCAGCACAAAAATTCATATTCGGTCGGAAGGATTGGGCAAACCAATGGTTTTTGCTCTAACATCAGGAGAACGCCATGATACCATTGGTTTTGATGATTTGCTTGCCCTCGGAAAAGTTAAACGTCAGGGTCGAGGAAGGCCAAAAAGCCGTTTTCGCTACTTTTTAGGTGATAAAGGATACAGTAGTAAAACTATTAGAGAAAAACTACGTCGTCGAGGTACAACTCCTATTATTCCCAGAAAAAGTAACGAAAAGAAACGAGAACGCTTCAACCGAGGACTATATAGAGAACGTAATCGGATTGAAAGACTAATTAACCGTCTCAAACAAAATCGACGAATAGCAACTCGCTATGAGAAATATGCAGTCAATTACCTAGCTATGTTGACTATTGCTTCTATATTACTCTGGCTTTAGTTGAAATCATGTTTTTTATGACTACTATAGATAAAAATAAATCTTTAAACTGTTGATCATAGAAAGATTTATGGTCAAGTTGAGCAAAACGTTTGCTTAGGGTCGGGCTTTGCCCAAATTCCTTTCCTTATGCTCGCGATTGCAAATCTCTCTAACCTAAATTATTGGGTTTGCAGACACGCCCTAGCCATTGCTGGTGCTGGTATTGGTGGGATGGTGCTGTCTTTTCCAGCAGCCCATAATTTTCTCCTTCCTGGAGGATTGCTCAATCCCAATCCCAAGGTATTAACCTGGCTGCCTGACACAAGTGGCTCAAAGCTTGCAATGACGTTGTTTGCTAGAATT
>NZ_MKZS01000001.1:3672041-3705248 GCF_001942495.1 Moorena bouillonii PNG | reverse complement strand
AAATCCTACAAACTTTACATACCAAGCATTTCAGACTGTTTCGTCGCCCCCCCAGGGATAGATGCTGATGTGTGGTAGTGTTGTTGGTGATTCGGTAATGGGTTGAGCAACAATTTCTATTTGAGGTGTAGAGATGTCTTGAATTAGTTGTTGCTTAAGCTGCTCGCTGATTTGGGATAGTAAGTGTTGAATCATTTTTTTTAGATAATGGGTAATAGGTAATAGGTTATGGGAGTTAGGCAGCCGTTTTTGAGGTCTGATTCTGTGTGATTTTACAAACAACAGTCTCTAGGGTAAGGAATTGTTTCCTAGATTCAAGTATACATCCATATACGGGCGGGTTCCCTGCTTGTGTCTGGTTTAACTACATTACCCATTCCCTATTAACCATTATCATTACCATTACGATTAATGTTACTATAGGTATAGCTATAGTTAAGTAATGACCTAAATGTGAAAACCGACACCATCTTCTATCGCCTGTTTCAATCGTTTCCCAGTATCTTCTTTGAATTAATTAACCATTCCCCTACAGAAGCACAAGCTTATCAATTCGCCTCTGTGGAAGTCAAACAACTAGCATTTAGAATTGATGGAGTATTCCTGCCGACAACCACCACAGCCCAACAACCGATTTATTTTGTAGAAGTCCAATTTCAGAGGGACTCTGAATTTTACTCCCGCTTCTTTACCGAAATTTTCATGTACTTAAACAAAAACAAAATCAGCAATGATTGGCGTGGTGTGGTGATTTACCCGAGCCGCAATGTGGATAAAGGAGCTACTCAACAATATCAAGAATTAGTCGATTCCCCAAGGGTATCTCGGATTTATCTCGATGAATTAGCCGAGACCTCTGCACCATCGGTGGGTATAGCTACAGTACAGCTAATTGTAACCGAGGAAGATACTGCGATCTCACTTGCTCAAGACTTGATTCAACGAACCACTGAGGAGATAGACAATGAACGACAAAAGCGAGAACTTCTACAATTAATAGAGACCATACTAGTGTATAAGTTACCCAAACTCAGTCGCACGGAGATAGAAGCCATGTTTAGCTTAAGTGATTTACGGCAAACCAAAGTTTATCAAGAGGCTTTAGCCGAAGGTAGGCTTGAAGGTATACAAGAAGGGAGACTTGAAGGTATACAAGAAGGGAGACTTGAAGGTATACAAGAAGGGAGACTTGAAGGTGAAATTCAAGGCAAATTAAAGTCCATACCTCGGTTGTTAGCGTTGGGGTTAACCGTAGAACAAGTTGCCCAAGCTTTAGAATTAGAGGTTGAACTTGTGAAACAGGTGCTCCAGCAGTCAACGGATCCCTGAAACAACAAGCATCCCATAGAAAAATCGCATTCCCTAGGCTAGGGTGGGCAAATAATGAGAGTTTGGCAATTTTATCAGCAGTCATGTCCATTTGACCACCCTACAAGATCCCTATCCTAAATTCCCGATTACCAATTCTTAATTCTCAATTCTCAATTCTCAATTCTTAATTCTCCATTCTTAATTCTCCATTCCCGATTCCCGATTCCCGATTCCCGATTCCCGATTCCCGATTACCTATTACTTAGAAAAAGGCGAAAGGGCAAAGAAGATTCCACGCCTAGGAATAAACTACCCGAAAACCGTGGTTATGCTTCCTGCTGCTCGTCGAGCTACTGAGGCGATAGGTACAGCGGCAGTACCTTGAGTTGCCGTTCCAAGAGCCACCGCGCAGCAACCGATTATTATTATTATCAATACGGGCACTACCGTCTACTGGGGCACCATAATAGTTGCCATGCCAGGTATCTTCACACCATTCCCTGACATTACCCATCATATCATACAATTTCCAGTTATTCGGGTTTTTTTGTCCTACTGGATGAGTTTTGTGATCAGAATTACGATTGTACCAAGCATACTCTCCTAGTTCTGACTCATTGTCACCAAAGTAATATCTAGTTGTCGTACCTGCTCGACAGGCATATTCCCATTCTGCCTCACTCGGCAAACGGAATTTTCGACCCTGGAGTGGACCCTGAAATTTTTGATTGAGTCGCTCACAAAATTTTTGACAATCATGCCATGATACATTATCAACGGGTAGCTTATCGCCTTTAAAGTTAGATAGGTTTTTGGGGTCATCCTCAATCTTAAGTTTAGGGTTACCAAGAACGGCTTGCCACTGCTGCTGAGTTACTGGAAATTGTCCCATCCAGAACCCTGATACATTTACCAAATGCTGGGGGCCTTCGTCATCACTGCGCCTAAATTCACTAATAGGGGAACCCATCAAGAACATACCTCCTGGGATGTATGCCATTTCCAAAATGACTCCTTGAGCTAACTTAAAGGATTCTATTTTTATGTCATATAATTTTGGCTCATATAAAAGCTTTATGATGTAGGCTTTGAGGCTATCGTCTAACCCTTGCACTTTATTGTCTACATAGTTTTTCACTGCCAGTTGCGTGGGGACTACTACCAGGGAGGATTCTCTGGATTGGCCGATGGTGTCACTAAATTGCGCTACTTGTACGCCCTGCCCCAGTTGCAGACTGCCCTTGAGTTGTGTAGCACCCTCTACCGTCAGCGTCTCACTGACTTGGAGCTTTTTAGTTTCAAACGACTCAAGGGCCCTAGCTTCTACCCCTTTCACTTTATGGTCTACATAGGTTTTCACTGCCAGTTGCGTGGGGACAGCTTGATTCGATTCCCCTGCCAAGGTACCATCGCTGGAAAATTCATTGACCGCTTCTCCTAATTCTAGTTTCAGGTTTCCCTTGACTTCCAGTTTAGCGGTGGGAGTTTCTGTCCCAATTCCTACGTTGCCCTTAACGTTCAGGGCTTCTGCAATGGTTAGAGGTCCCTGGAAGCTTGTTGCTTTTTGTTTTATGTCTTTAAGAGTATTCCCCAAACGGTCAATTTCACCCATGGCGGCATTCCAATCTGCCGAAAGGATCAAATCTCCAGGATTTTTCTGTTTTGGTTCAAAGCCGTTGGTCATTGCTGCTCCCTAAACTGTATAGTTTTCACTAAAACAAAATTTCCCACACCAGAGTTAATTTAAAATTTTCGCTCTTGGTAATTTTCGGGAAAGTCACTCGATTATACATGATTCCCTGGTCTTTTTTTTTGCTATTGAACAACCCCGCTTCAGTTAACTCAACTGGCTGTTTATCAGGTTCCCCAAAATCTAGGTCTACAGACAACGTAATTTTACACTTTTTGTCATCTTCCTCAGTTTTTTTTAAATCTTTGCCGAGGTCAAACGGTTTAAGTTCTTTACGAAACACCTCTTTTCCCAATTGAGTATCCGTAGCTGGGTTAACAGCGGTGTTGCCAGTCCCTAAGGCGATGTAGCGGATCGGGTCAATGGTTTGATTAGTAAATAACTTAGCAACTAATTCCCGCCCTGTGTAAACAATCGAGTTGTCAGCTTTAACTTCCTGCACCAGCTGATCTTGAGGATTATAGGTTTGGATAGTCAACCTACCTTTCATGTCGAGGCTTTCGGCAATTTTCATATAAGAATGAAGAATGAAGAATTAAGAATTAAGAATGAAGAATGAAGAATTAAGAATGAAGAATGAAGAATGAAGAATTAAGAATGAAGAATTGAGAATGAAGAATGAAGAATTAAGAATGAAGAATGAAGAATGAAGAATTAAGAATGAAGAATTGAGAATGAAGAATTGGGAATTTAGAGGGAATCGGGAATCGGGAATCGGGAATCGGGAATCGGGAATCGGGAATTTAGAGGAAATCGGGAATCGTAAATCGGGAATTTAGAGGGAATCGGGAAGTTAGAAGTTAGAAGTTAGAAGTTAGAAGTTAGAAGTTAGAAGTTAGAATCTAGATTAACCATTCTTAATTCTTCATTCTACATTCTTAATTCTTCATTCTACATTCTTAATTCTTCATTCTACATTCCCTACTCCCAGGGCTATTTCATTCTAAAAAGTGCCAAAATATGCTTAAGCCCAAATTGGCATTTTCTTTGTGCCTGAGCCATGTTGTCAAACCCTGCATCTCGATAAAGATTCAGAGCTAAATTACGAGCGATCGCCCTTCTTTGTACCAGAGGAGTTGTCCTGATACGAGATTTATCAACACCGCTGAGTGACATCAACAGACATAATGAACTTTGTTCTAATCGCCCCAATAGCCTCGAATCCGCTTGGGCTTTTGTTCAGCCGTTTCTTTCAAGTCAGAGATATAGTATCGGATCTGGGTCAGAAAGCGTGTTTGTAGTAATCCGTCGGGACTGAACTTGAATCACGGTAGCTAATCTTTGCCTTGAAGGCAAACCTTGGGTAACGTGGGCTTATACTAACACTTCGTTTTTCTATTCGACCGTGTCCAATATTTATCTGTTCAAAAGATTGCTGAGGAACGAACTGCTGCTGGGCGGCTGCAACTCGTTTTGGTTGGTTCACATTACGAGGGCTGCATTAGAGTGATTCCCACTATCGATGATCAGCTGACAAGTTTTTTTTGGGTGTTTATAGCATCAAAGGCAAAAACCACGCCTTTGAGCGAAGCGTGCTTTAATAAACTCTGGCACTGCCTTAATCTCATTCGTTTTTTTGTCTACCTGATCTCGCTTGAGAATTAATCCTCTCTCTACCAAGTAGGCACTCACGCTCCATAATTGCGGGATGGCGATCGCAATGTGGATTGTCTTGTTCGACCATAAATGACCCTCTCAAAACTTTCCCATCTACCCCATTAGTCTCTCCCGCTTCCGGAGTGATCTCGAAAAAGCAAGCTAGCCTTGCTGAATAATCGGAAGTTACCATGTTCAGTAACACTCGGCGGATTGTGCTGTATGATGGCAGTCTGTTGACTTGAAACAATTGGCTCAACTCCTCACGATTGTTTCAATCCAATCAGCGATCGCGCTTTAATCCAATATTGCCCTGCAGCGACTGCGCTGGGTAAAGATAGCCAGACATATAGCCACTGAGTGTCTTCTTCCCTGGCCTCTACGAGCATCTGGTAAATAAGAATTGGCTTCTAAAATAGCAATTTGACCCATCGATGTTGATTCTCTTGTGCCCTTGTGCCGGGAGCAGGTCTTGCGTTGCACAACAAATGAACTATGTACCATCACAGCAAGCTTAAACCCATGAGGGGGCATAAGATTTAGTACAAATGTTCTGCATAAGGGACATGCTCCCTCTTGTGCCTTAGCATCTTATCTTACCATCTAGAATGAAATAGCCCTGCCCTACTCCCTACTCCCTACTCCCTACTCCCTTTCTTCAACCAAAACCATTCCCGCTATCAAAGCCCGTATAGTCAAATACTCCACAAGTAAGCAGGTTATCAGACATTTCGTGGACTACTCCCTCTGGATAGGGAACCTGAATACTACTAATAGTCAAGGTATCTTCGGCAAGATGTTCTTCCAGAAAAGGAGAACGCTCGACTCCCAACCGTGCTACCATCTCGTGAGTTTCCTGAAAGCGCTTTTCATAGGTAATCATCCCCAGAACACCAGCGGCTTTAACCTTGTCAATAATTCCAGCAATTTGATGGCGAGGATGGTCCCCTGCTTGCTGAAACTTATCAGTAAAGCCGGGAATATCCCAAGGAATTTTTACCTCAAACACCCCTGGGGTGAGTTTGTAGAATCTCATTTCCAGAGAGACGGCGGGTTGACTCAAGGCAAAGGTGGTTTCACCAAAGCGCTGTTGGTCAAATCGTGCCAGGGGAACCCCCTCAGCTAACTGGGCTTCCAGCCGCCAGCGAGAGGTTTGCGTTGGTAGTTGGGGCGTTCCTTCTGTTGCATAAGGTTTACCGTTGACTTCAACAGTATTCTCTCGAAAGGACAATACATCGGATGCCCTCGCTTCTCCTTGGTAAGTAACCGATTCTTCAGTATCGCACCTAACAACTCGCAAATTGTATAATACCACAGGCAGACTTGGCTGAACTGCCAGGAAAATTTCGATTTTCTCAGGCTGCGGGTTGGGGTTATATACCTCAAATTCTGCCCCAAGTCTCAGCACGTAGGAATGTTCTGGCTGATTATGAGGATGCAACTGAGTCAGCCGAGGCATGAACTCTTTAATTTCAATGGTTTCCTTAGCAGCTTGAGCTGCGGGAGAATCTCCTAAAATTCCCAAGTTGGCTGCCACCAAATCAATAATCCCTTGCTTGGTAGCTGCTCCTTGACGGAGGATTTGAATCAAACCTTTGAGTCGCTCTCGGTAAGGAGCATAACTCTTGGCAATCTCATTGGGATAGGCGGCTTCTAGCAATTGCCGATTCTGGATAATCAGATCATTTCCCTGGGGAGGGGTTTCTGGTCGGGGTTGGTCGGTGTCTTGGTAAGTTTTTTGGTATAGTGAGGGGTCTTCAAGACACCGATTGAGTCCGTTTATTAACCCCTGTTCTACCTCCGCCAGAGTGGGTATAGGGCTAGGGCTGATATAGTCTGGATAGGCAGCCTCTAACAACAAGCGATTGAGACGTTGTCGGTCTTCCCCGATTGGTTGTTGTGCCAGCAATGGCTGAGCTGCTTTGCCAAGAGTCAGGGTTTGGAAGTATGGCTTATTTTTCCGATAGAGGGAGGGATTAAGCAGCTGTTGGTTGAGTGTTTGCACCAGTCCCTGCTGTAGGGGGTCAGGAAGCGGGGGGAAACCGTCATAGTGATTGAGCAGTTCTAGGGTTTCTGGGGGCAAGTGAATTTTGAGATAATGACTGAGTTGATCGGTAGCAACGGTAGCAACCAACAGCTTAATGGCCAGACCGGGCAGATCCCTGAAAGACTCTAGGTTAAATTGAGCCTGGGAAACCTGATAGCGCTCCAGAAGGCTCTTGGTATCGTGATCAAGTTGCGATCGCAAATACTGAGACAGTTCATCCCTGCCTTCATGAAGTTTCTTGGCCAAGTTACTGACATTTTTAATACTCCCTGGACTAAACTGGTGACTAACCTGTACCAGTTGAGAGGTGCCCCCTAAAGCTTCTAGGTAGAGAGCAAAAAGTTGATCTAAATCTCCCTTTTTGTTAGCAATAAAGCCTTGAGAACCTTCATTGTCAGCGGTATCCACATGATGGGAACGCATCACAGCGAGCAAGTCGGTTTCCCCTTGCTCTAGCAAGACGCCAAAGACATCAATAAATTGGTAGAGCAAACTCTCAACATTGGCTCCGTCATAGAAGTGAGGAAACCGATTGGTGATGCTGGTGGTTTTGCCGCGTTTTTCCATTACCTATTACCTATTACCTACTCAAACTCCCCCTTTATAAGAGGATATCTGAAAAGTTTTTTGATACTAAATTTTGCCCCCCTAGCCCCCCAATTCTGGGGGGAACAAGAATCCAATTAGCTGGGAAAAATCCCCCTTGCTAAGGGGGACCAACGGGGGATCTCCGAGGCAAGAAGACACGCCCTAGCCCCCCAATTCTGGGGGGAAGAAGCATCCAATTAGCTGGGAAAAGTCCCCCTTGCTAAGGGGGACCAACGGGGGATCCCCACCTCATGGGATAGAGAATTGCTACATTACTTATCTTCAATCACAATTTCCAAAGTAGACGGCACTTGTAACTGAATCTCAGCCCGTTCTACAATCGCAATGGGAATATTGTCCTGATAGGAGCTACCCTTGGCTCTGAGTTCAAGCTGATCAATCGTGTAGCTAGAATCTCCGAGAAAGCTTCGGAGTGCTTCCATTAACTTCTCCTGATTTTCCTTTGAAACTTGGCCATTGCTGATGAAAATCTTAAGGATTTCCTTGGCCAGATTGCCTGCATTAGTCCTGATATCTACCAGCAGCAGAGTTTTCAATTGGTTATAATCCAGATTTTCTCCCACTGCTAGTTTGGGTAACTGCTCCAGAGAGGGAATCACAATACTTGTAACTGCAGCTTTCATGGCACTCTTAAGTTGTGCTGGGTCAACAGTTTCGGGAACTGCAACCGCCGGAGTTAGCCTTAAATTCAAAGTAGCGATCGCAACCTCAACAACCTAGATATCGCTGGTAATGATAAACTTATCAGCATCACCTAACTGAGTTTTTTCAAATTTGTTTACCTGAATTTGCTTCTGGTCTCGGTCAATTATATCCTCAGCATCTTCCCCATTAATAAACCGAAAATCCTCCAGTTTCCAATTAATATCTAGCACTGATTCTACGGTTTTTGCTTGCTTAACCAGCTGCTCAATTTGAATATTTTCTTCTGGTTGAAGTTGCTCAAAATAAGCACTAACCTGCTCCCGAACCTTTTGGTAAATGTGCTGCTTCTCTTGTTGGGTAACTGTAACCGGTAGGATTAATTTCAAGGCTCCAGTAATGGTGAGTAATCTCTCATAGAGAAATACCGAACTGAGCTGAGCCTGCTCCACAAACGTGACCTTAACGGTTTCGCCATCAAAGGGAATCCCTGGTTGCCAGAAGGAGGGAATTAACTTGATTGCTTCGATGGTGGTGATTGTTTCAATTCTTGCCTTAATCTCACTTTTAACCACTTCCTGGGATGGTTTGAAGTCAGCAAAATATTGTTTTAGCGCTGTTTCAATTGCCTGTTGTTTCTGGTCATCTAGTGCTTGAGCCTTAATTTGTAAGGCTACAAGCAGGGGTTTGATTTCTGAGGCAACGCGAACCGAGTGGGGGGTGAACTTTTCTAAGATATCTACTTCTAGCCGTTTCACTGGCGTTTCGGAGGATTTATAGTGCTGGGTAGACAGTTCAGTGCCTTCTGAATTACGAATACTGGTCGTGAGGGTAAAATCAACTAAATCATTGACACCGTTGCAGCCTAGTATCTTCCTCGTGAGTTGAGAGATCAGCAGGGGTTGACCCATTTTCTGGTCTTTGAGATGGGAGATAATTGTCTGCTGTACCTGTTCTTCCAACTGTAGCCGTTCCTCTGGAGACAGTTTCAGTTCTGGTTGGAGTTCAAGTTGGAACACCCCGTCAATATTCACTGCTGTAGCCGGTTTAACTAGTGCGTAGATTCCAGCTGCCTTGACTCGGTCAATTTCTTGTTTGAGCTGACTAGTTTTATCAATATCTGTAAAATCAATGCCATCAACGAATATTTCAATAATGCCAAAGTCTTGCCGTGAAATAGGCCGCTCATTGCTAAGCGTAAGAGTTACCCTATCAACCACTAACTCTTTCCAAGTTGCATTAGCCTGAGCTTCCCCAGCTGCTCCAGGAATACCAGCCTCTACCTCCACCTCCACTGCTGGATTTTGACCTGCTGAGAGGATTACCTCTTGAGTGGTGTGATAGTCTTTAGTTTTTGTGTCTGAGACTTGGAGTGTTATAGTTGTCCCTTTGGGAACCTTAAGCTCTTCAGTAAGGGACTCACGATGAGTAACCATTACCTTGCCCCTAGGGAAGTGGAAGTTTTCTCTAACTTGCACTTCCCTCACCCCAGGTAAACTCAACAGAGCATTCCGGATGGAAGTAGTATTACCGCCACTGGTCGCCAACAAGGTTTGCTTGGCTCGTTGGCGCAGTTGTTCGTCACTCTCCTGTAGTTTACCGGTAAATCCCAGGGTTTCTTGATTATTAACTGACTTCACCCCCACTACCGGCTGAGGCATCACCACAATGGTTTCAGCTTCAGTTTCCTCTGTTTTACCCCGTCGTAGAGCCTGGACTCTCACCTGGGCAGTGGTTTGGTCTTTGGAAATCTTGCCTTCTTCAATGGTCTTGTAGGCTTTTTTGGGAGACTCCTGGGTATCTTCCGTAGTTACTAGTGTACCTTTGGGAATAAAAATATCTTCATCAATGCCCAGATCTCGCGTAAAGGTAACTTTTCCGGTAGCATAGTCCGGTTCTCCCCGCTTAATGCCTAAAATGGCAACGACTTTGTCAAGGTCAATGCCTTCGGCGGTATCCACAAAACCAGAGAGATATACCCGTTGCATCTGCTCGTAGAGGACGGCGAGTTCCCAAGCAAAGGACTCGTATAGAGTGCGCACCACACTGCCTTCTTGAAAATCAGTTAGTGTGGGAGGAGTGCGACTCTGCATGGCCTCGAACAGTTGAGCAAAGCCTTTTTTCTCAAAAACCATCAAATTACCCTCCAGGTAGGGAAAAGCTCAGGGTCAAGGGTGTTTCCTGGCCTACAGCTTTAAGGACTAAAGTTGCTACGAGTGTATAACGTTGCTGACGAGAGGGAGGCTCAAAATCTATGGCCTTGATTTCTTCTATCCGAGGTTCTTGAGCTAGACACTCACGGATATAGAGATTAGCAAGGGAGCGAAGACGATTATTATTTTGTTCACCCACTAACAGGTGGAGCCGTGACCCATAATTGGGATGTCCCAAAGCCGCCAGCTCCCCTTTACGGGTGTAAAGGCGATTGAGAATTGCCTGAGCCAAATTATCTAAACCTGTCGCTGTGGCCAAGTCACGATTGACACTTTGAAGGTCTACGAATTGTCGCTCAGAAATGAATTGTCCGCTGTGGCGGCGAGTGAATAATAAATCTTTTTCCATTTGGTGATGGGGAATGGGGAATCGGGAATCGGTAATGGCTGATAGCTGTTCGCGCAGCGTGCGCGTAGCGCATAGGCTGATCGGTAATGGCTGATAGCTGTTCGCGCAGCGTGCGCGTAGCGCATAGGCTGGAGCAAGAGCCAGCTTAAGCCCTTGCCAATTCTACTGTTGAGTAGTCTTGAGAAGCAATAGGCTACTCAACTTACCCATTACCCATTGCGATTATCATTACTATTATGATTATACTAGGTATAGTTAAGTAATGAGCTGAATGTGAAAACCGACACCATCTTCTATCGCCTGTTTCAATCGTTTCCCAGTATTTTCTTTGAATTAATTCACCATTGTGCTACTGAGGCACTTGGTTATCAATTCGCTTCTGTGGAAGTCAAACAACTAGCTTTTAGAATTGATGGGGTATTCCTGCCGACAACTACCACAGCCCAACAACCGATTTATTTTGTGGAAGTCGAATTTCAGAGGGACTCTCAATTTTACTCCCGCTTCTTTAGTGAAATTTTCATGTACTTAGACCAAACTGAACTCAGCAATGATTGGCGTGGTGTGGTGATTTACCCTAGTCGCAATGTGGATAAAGGAGCAACTCTTAGGTATCGAGAATTACTCGATTCCCCAAGGGTATCTCGGATTTATCTCGATGAATTAGCCGAGATATCTGCAACATCGGTGGGTATAGCCACAGTACAGCTAATTGTCACCAAGGAAGATACTGCGATAGCACTTGCTCAAGAGTTGATTCAACGGACCACTGAGGAGATCGAGAATGAACGACAAAGAACAGAACTTCTACAATTAATAGAGACCATACTGGTGTATAAGTTACCCAAACTCAGTCGTAGGGAGATAGAAGCAATGTTTAGCTTAAGTGATTTACGGCAAACCAAAGTTTATCAGGAGGCTTTAGCCGAAGGCAGACTTGAAGGTATACAAGAAGGCAGACTTGAAGGTAAAATTCAAGCCAAATTAGAGTCCATACCTCGGTTGTTAGCTTTGGGGTTAACCATAGAACAAGTTGCCCAAGCTTTAGAATTAGAAGTTGAACAAGTGAAACAGGTGCTCGAGCAGTCAACGGATAGTTGAAATAAAAACCATCCCATAGTTAGGTAATAGGTAATGGGTAATAGGTTATGGGTTATATAGCGTTATTTACAGTTGTGAGGTACGCTTATAAACCTCAAAGTCCCCCTTTTCAAGGGGGATTTAGGGGGATACCTTTGTATCTCATAGCTATAATACTTGCTATAAGTAATGAGAGTTCGGCAGCAGTTTTTGAGGTCTGATTCTGATTTGACAAACAAGCTTGTAGGGTGGGCAAAAACATTTTGATTCACATGAGTATTCTAGATAAGATAACTTTGTTCACCCTACTTTAATTTGTATTTTTTTGACTGCTCTCAATTTACGCTGAAACTCAGGAGTAAGTTGCACCTCAACTAACGGAGCGTCAGTCAATATCAATTCCCTCCCAGATTTGAGAAATGGGTAGGGTTTGTCCAGTCACAGCTTGCTGCCAAGATTTGCGAAAGCTTTCTGCTGAAAAGTCAGTATTATCGCCTTCTGGTATAGTTTTAATTTCTAGGGCATGGTTCTTTTGAATAATTGTGGATAGTATTTTGAGTAGTTCAAGCTGCTCTACTAATGAAAGGGACTGAGCAATGTTGACCGCTTCTTGAAGCTGTGATTTCATTAATCTCCTCTATTTATAATTAGAGCAATTTTATATCCCATCAGGTAAAAATTGATCCCCCTAAATCCCCCTTAATAAGGGGGACTTTGAGGTTGACAACCGTGCCTCATAACTACGATAAACACTATATAGTGTCTACAGTAAAATAATAGAATATTCTTTACCCATTCCCGATTCCCGATTCCCGATTCCCGATTCCCTATTACCCATTACCCATTACCCATTACCCATTACCCATTACCCATTACCTATTACCTATTACCCATTACCTATTACCTAAATTGGTAACTCCTTCCCGGCAACCGTCAAGCCTTGAGTTACCTCCAAATTGCCGTTAATTTTAATAGTTTTTGATGGATTGAGAGGGGACAATTCGATATCACCTTGATCAGAAATATTAAGGCGTAAAATTTCCTCTCCCTTCATCGTGATCACCAACCCCGCCTTTGCCTCTGAGACATCCAACACCAGCTCATCCTTAATCGTGATTCCCTTCTCAGCCACCAGGGGTCCGGTTGCCGTTACGTTGTTATTCGTTTCTAGGGAAATACCATCCTCTTGATGTAAACAAATTAGAGCATGACCAGGACTTTTTTCACCATTCTTTTTACCATGAGGACATTGCTCATCTGTCCCCTCACACCAACCATTTTCATCAGGTTCCTCAATGGGGCTAGGCATATCATAAGGACAGACGAAAATTTTGAGGTAAACAGGATGGTCTCCTTTTAGATCTTGAATTGAGCCATTTAAAAATTTATAATCGCTATTTGCCCCTTTGATTCTAACCATTACCCCACCTTGGTATTTCTCGCCTTTGCCTGAATTGAATTAATCTTCTCTGTTGGCACCATCACCGGACAGGGAGCGCCGAGGTTACCCACATGGGTGTGGGTACTCAGAATAATATCGTCACTATCACCAACCGCATTAGCCGGTAACCGTCCACCAACTTGTACAGAAGCCGTACTTGCATCCCCAATCTTGATCGAACCTACACTTTTGACGGTGACATTAGAGCTAGCTGCATCAATGGTGATGCCCCCACTTTCAACTTTAATCTTGCAGGTGCCGTTATCAATAGTGATATTACCACCAGATAAAGCCACGGTACATTTTTCGTTTTTCAGGGTAGCATCTCCTCCTTCCAGGGTGACATGGCACTTTTCGTTGGTGAGATCAATTTTTTCATCATCGACAGTAATCACCTGTTTCTCATTTTTACTAGTAATAGTAACTACCCCCTCCTGATCAATTTTCAAACTACCCCCGTCTTTCGGGTTATTTTGTAGGTAGAATTCCTTTTCCTTGTTGACAGGGGGTTGGTCTTGGTCATTGTAGAGCCGACCAATAATCACAGGAGCATTGAGATTACCCCCAATAAAGGTAACCAACACCAAATCCCCAACATTGGGAATATTAACCAGTCCTAAATGGGGGGTTGCTACTGGCACTTTGCGCAATTCAAAGTCTTTGCCGTCTGGCTGTTTCTTGTTCTTTAACTTGACTGAACATTGGTAGTTGTCCTTGTCACTCTCAGAGGTATGGGGAAACACCGCTGTCACAATCCCCAACTCAGTAGTGTAAACTTTACGTGCTTCCTGCCGAGCAACCTTCTGCATTACTCCAACAATCGAGTCTGTCACACTTCCTCCCAATCAATTACAGTACAAAAACCACTACGGCGATTGAGACGGTGGCTCACTCCCGTGACTTTGAAGCTACCATTCAGGGTAGCCATCGGCATTTTTGACACCTTGATCTCATCTCCTAGCTTGACATTAGCATTACCTAGCACCTTAATTTCACCCCGTTGCTTCTGGCGCTGCTTAGCCAAAACCGCCTCAGCCATTTTCTGAGCAACTGCCTGGGTACGAGCTGTGGGGTCAGTCAGTCGTAGAGTCGTAAAACCAGAACCGGAACCAGCAGTACCCTTAACCTCTTTTTTCGTAAGCCAAGAGTAAGCCTGTTCTCCTTGTCCTTGACTGCTGGGACTTTCCCCGTAAATTTCTACCTGCTCAACCCCAGGATGGGGTTGCTCCAATTCCAAGGCCAGAATGTCTTCCCCATATTTGAATTGATGGGTACTGGCAGGGTTATATTTGGCAAATACAGCTTTGTCTTGGGTGTTGGCATAGAAATCAAAGCCACATTGTTGTGCTAAGGTCTCGAGCTCGTCATAGGCTGACCTCAACTCTCCCACCCCATAGACCGAAAATTTCAGACCATTCTCCACTTGCCCCACCTTCACCTTGCCCAACTTGAGAATATCTTTGACAATATCTCCAGCATTTGGTTTTTCGTAAACCCGATTTAACCGAGCTGCGGTCAAACTCCCAAAAGTGCTGGCAGCCTCAATCCTGACACGGTCAATGCTCCAGTCTACCCTACTAACCTTACCGGTAAAGACTAACGTTTGCTTATTCTCATAGCCCAATTCCACCGATACCAGCTCTTCTGGACTGATAGTTAAACCCTGTGGTAACCCTAGAACAAGACAGCAGGTATTAACCGGAATAGTTAAAGAACTATGCGATCGCAACTCAATGAGCTGCGTTTGTTGCCCAGCGTTACAGACAACGCTACCAATTTTAATGGTGTAAGCAATTTTTAACATCAGGAGAATTTAGAATTTGGAATTTAGAATTTAGAATGGGGGATGGGGAATCGGGAATCGGGAATCGGGAATCGGGAATTGGGAATTGAGAATTGGGAATTGAGAATTGGGAATTGGGAAAATTAGCCATCGAGATCAACTTTACATAGCACTACTCTGCCTAATACCTACTACCCATTACCCATTACCTATTACCCATTACCTATTACCCATTACCTATTACCCATTACCTATTACCCATTACCCATTACCCATTACCCATTACCCATTACCCATTACCCATTACCTATTCCCTATTCCCTATTCCCTATTCCCTATTCCCTAACTAAACCGGCAAAGCATTCAACAAGCGATCAAAAGAATCAGCCACATCCTCCAAACCAATATCCAGTTCACTTTTTAGCTGCTCAAGCCGTTGCCGCAGTGCTAAAAAAAGCTTATTAATAGCTGCTCGCAATTTTTCGGTCTTTTGCACTACTTTTTGCTGATACTGGCTATCTAGAGCATCACCTACTGCCTGAGGAATGTCTCTTAATAGTTGGATTATATTTCCATGTAACTGGTCTAGTTCATCAACAATGTTTTGAGGATAAATCTCTTTGAGCTTGTCTTTTAAATAAGGGAAAATTGATTCCATATTCATCACAATCAGGTCTTGGGTATAACTCGCTTCGATTAACAAACGGTTAAAGTGAACCAGATCACTTTTATAGTCACCTAAACTTAAAACTTTAACCTCGGTAGTCAAGGTTACTCCCTCAAACCGTTGCTTATTGTAGAAGTCTTCCTGGAGCAGCAGGTTATTCAACTCTCGAATCACCGCTTGTTTAGTTCCTTCTGTCTTCGCCTTTAGCAACAATTTAGTAGTCTCAGAAAGCTTACTATTGATGTACTTAGAAACGTTATCCTCGGGTTGAGCAAGTTTTTGGATTAAACTATCAATATCTTTAAAGTCACTCTCATCAAAGGAATTCAGCAGTAGCTTCGGCCTCAGAGACTTTAAGGTTTCCAAAGTTGTTGTATATGTCCCTTCGATTGCTTTTACTACCTCATTAGTCAGACTGTCAATGGCATTCTTAACCCCATTAATTGCCTGACGAATTTGGTCTCCTAGCGTCTGAGCAACCTGGCTGAGAATCTCCACTAATCGTTTCGGAGCATCCTCGATAATTTTGATCACATTGCCAATGTCACCAAGAACAGTACGAGGCTGCTCTAGTAATTTGTCCAAAGCTTGGAGAATTTCCCGCAGAGGATTGACAATCTGTCGGTTGAGTTCATCGGGAATAACTTGCTTGAAGTTAGCCATTACCTGCTGAGGAGAAGTGCGGTTGGCACTTTCTTGCAAGCGATCGCGTTGGCTCTCATTCCCCTGGAGTCTAGTGGTGTCTGTAACGATAGTATTGACTTGTTCGAGAACCTCTTGGGGGGAAGTTGCAGTAAAGTTTTGATAAAGGTTTTCCAAGCGTTTTCGCAAATCTTCATAATCTACAGCAATTTCTGCTGGTAGAGTTGGCAAGCTGGCTGCTGGTGGTGCTGGTAGAGTTGCTACCACCTGCTGATAAGCTGTCACTTGTCCGGCAACGCCATCGGTTGCTAGATCATCGGGAGTCTGGGTGTAAGTTGCGATCGCGTTTTGGAGTTCCTGCAATTGCTGTGTCAAACCCTGCTCATCAACTGCATTCACCTTGGTCACGATCCCATCTCGGATTTTCTCAACCTCTTGAATTTTTTCGGCAAAACTGAAGCTCAATATCTCCTGCAAAGTGTTCCAAAAATCTGACTTGAGGACATCTGACAACCCGATATTCGCCATCAGCTTATCTACTTGACTCAAACCATCCGTCACTTTGCCCACAAGCTTCTCGACAGGTAAATTATCTAGCTGGGTTTTGACAGTTGCCAGCTGCTGATTCAGGAAATCTGTTATCGTTTTGGGAGATAAGGACTCAATCACCCCTAACAACTTTTCGTATAATTCTTCTAACAAATCCAACAATTGCTTGGGATTAATCACTTCTAGTTTTTCAATGATATCATTATAAAAGTCTTTAACTGGTTGAAGAAGTATAGAAGGCTTGTACTCATTTAATTTATTGATCACAGGAGTAAGATAGGGCTCGAGAAAATCAACCACCAGAGTACCAGGTTGTAAAGATTCAATTTTGTCGTTAATTTTATTAAATTCCCCTTCGATTAAAGCCACAATATTGTCTAAGGGAGCTAAAATCTCATCAAAGGCAGCTTTCAACTCAGGGTTAACGACACCCGGAACATCCACCGCTTTAATTACCTCTGTTCCCACTTTTAGTGCGGTTTTAACCGGGGTACTAAGGGTAGAGACATCAACCGCTTTTAACTCCTTCTCCAAGTCATTGCTTTTGGTTACCACCACTTGAAACGCTGGTTTAAGGGACACTTCTTTGAGATTGTCAGTAATTGTCCCCATACCCTCTTCAGCTTGTTTTAGGGCATTAGTAATCTGAGGACTGTCCAAAATGGCACTAACTTTGTCAAACAGCTCATTGATTTTATGGTCTAACTGCTCTCGGTTGAGCTGGGTTTTAATTTGAGTATTAACACTTTCAATTGACGTTTTTATGTGGTCAGTTTGCTGTTCGAGGTTTTTAGAAAATTCATCAACTTTACCAACAATAGTTGTGGAGGCTTCATTACATACTTTTTTAAATGGTTTAACTAATTCTTGGGACTTACCATAAGTATTTTTAATAAACTCTTTAACCTTTTGAATAATTTCTTCAAGATAGCTTTTGACTTTATTTAACAGCTCTTCTCCCTGCTGAATTTTGTCGGTAATAGCTTTGGTGACTTTAGTAGCAATCTCCTCAACCTGACTAATTGCTTGTTCAATAACCTTTGGTATTTTATGGGCAAACTCCCTGAGTTTATCGGTAATAGTTTTAACTTTAGCTGTCAGAGTCTCAATATAAGTCTTGATTTTATTAAAGAAAGGAACTAAACCTCCTGTAGTAGCACCACCTTCTGTAGTACTAATTAATTCCTCTAAAGCAGTTTGTAAATTTGTGATATCAAAGTTTTGTAAATTTGCCAGAGCTGTCTTTGTGCTAGCATCAATGCTCTCAAATTCTCTAGCAATCGCTCTAGTTCTTTTTATCAGTTCTTTAAATTGCTCTTTTTTTAGGGAAGTAGGGTCTTTTAGGGAATCCAGCAGTTTGTTATATTCTGCTATTAATTCAATTCGCCGCTTAATATTACTTTCAATGCGGCTAATAGCCTTGGAAGGAAGTTGTTCTGCTAAGGAGTTAATCTGTTCCTTAAAAATTTCGGTGAGGGCTTGTGACTCAAATTTTTTCAGTAATTCATCTGGATCTGACAATTTATCGAGTAATTTTTTTAGTCCTTTGAATAAAACATCCAAGGTGCGAACAGGTAGCATCCCTGCCTTGGTGACAAATTCTTCAAATTCCCCAAAGATAGTTGGTGTGCCTGTAGGCAATTCTCCGATACTGAAACTACCTATCAAGTCTTGAGTTAAAGAGGAAATCGTATCTTTAATTTCATCAGCAATCTTCAAATCTCCGAAATCAGCTGCCTTGGGTAAGGGAATGGCTGCGGTAAGGCTGTCGAAGTTAAGTTCTGTGAGTTGGTCGATTTTTCCGGATAATTCTGCTTTCAGTTCCCCAGCAGATAAAGGCACCTGGGCAATTATCTTCTTTACATTTGTAAAATCGACCTGAGGAAGCTGCTCTTCTATTTGCTGCTGATAATTACCAACATCAGGAAGACCATTTTGAGCCAGTTGAGCAACAGTACTTTCCGCTTGAGTACATTGATTTTGAGCATCAGCAAATGCTACTTTAGGATTAATGTCTTTGAATTGCTCGACAATAGAGAGTGCCATAATCTTGAGTCTGATTAACTTAATCTTGTGTGTAAAAGCTGGTTTAAAGCTAAAAACGGCAACTTAAATCCCAAAAATAGCTTTTAATCCTTCTGTTACTTTATCTAAATCTTTTGTGGCTTCTTGTACGGGTTCTAAAGCTCTTTTTAACGGTTCAAATGGGTTAGTAATTTCCGGAATAGTACCCAGTTGTAGAGCATCAGGAAGAGTGGCAACATCCATCAGATTCTTCGCCTTAACCTGAATCGAATCGTCTACCTTAGCAACACCTGCAAACCCTTGACTACTAGGAGGATCAGTATACTCAGCAATGGTCAAAGTATAGCTGAACTGCTCTGGCTCCTTAGCTAATTGAAACACCTCAAATCGTTCCACAATAACCTGGCCAAAGTAGCTTCTGCCAACAATTTCGGCAATAAAATCCACAGGTTTCCGCTGTTTGTAAATTTGTCGCAGTTTCTCCAAGTCCTTACTTGCTTGAGAACCGTAAAAGATACCACTAATCCCTAAGAATACTGAATCCCGTCCCAAGTCCTGCACAAGGTTTCCTGCCATACCAGGAACACGATGGGAGATCAAATTCGCTTGCTCTAGGGTGACCAGCCGATGCACCCGGTTTAGCTTAATTCCTCCTAACTCAATAGCCATGATTAGCTGCTCCCATAAAATCTACGGTATTCGCGACTGACTTTGCGAGCGATCGCGTCCATAATCTCATCTAAGTCCATTTCTGGTGTACCGTTGCGGCTGATCATATCTGTTTCAACCTCTGTTTCTAGCTTGCTGGGATCGGAAGAATGGGTAATAGGTAATGGGTAATCGGTAATAGGTAATGGCTGATGGGTAATAGGTAATGGGTAATGGGTAATGGCTGATGGCTGATGGCTGATGGCTGATGGCTGATGGCTGATAGCTGATGGCTGATGGCTGATAGCTGATGGCTGATGGCTGATGGCTGATAGCTGATGGCTGATGGCTGATGGATCACTGGAAGTTTGAAGAGCCTGGGGTGATGCAATATCAATATCCGCACCCAAGGGAAACCTCTGCAAGGTTTCGGGACTCGCACCACTAATTTCTTCACCACTCCCATAGTCATCAATCAGTTGATCGGGAGTTGCGTTGGTAAATAGTACTTGATCTCCGTTATCCTCCAAGTCCTCCGGATCTACTAGGTTTGAGTACAACGTGGGATCAGAGGCACTAACCAGATTAGGGTTTGCTAAATCTAGCTGTTCCTGGGAAGGTAATAATTCGGCCAGTTCTTTCAAACCCTGAACATTACTCGAATGCTTTGGTAAGACTACTTCTTCATTCCTGCCCAGAGTCGGTTTTTTAGATATAGGTTGGGTTGAGGGAGCAAAGGAGGAAGAACGGAAGAGTTCTTCATCTAGGGTCAGCTCCTGTGCAGGAGTAGTTGTGGGCACTTTCTGCCCTCTGCCCTCTGCCTTCTGCCTTCTGTTAAGAGTCTCTGTAGGCAGTATTGGTAATGGTGGCTTAAACTCCCCATCTGTATGCGCCAGTTCCTGTGCAGGGGGAACCTTCTGCCCTGTGCCCTCTGCCTTCTGCCTTCTTGTAGCCCCTGATTCCACCCTAGACAATACATCCCCTGAAGTAACAAAAACTTCGCTATTATTCCCCTTGCTTACTTGATCTCTACGGACTGGTGTTGACCAACTATCCTCCATAGTTGGATTAGGAGTTGCTAAACCTTTTGGGATAAACCCTGAAGTCAGCCAGGTCTCCAAAGCTGTGAATTCCTCACCTAGCTGTCCAACCTGAGATACAACTTCCTCTAAACAGCGGATTTCAGAGCAATCCTCACTCGTCAAATAATTCCCAGCTAACCCCCCTGCGGTGTATTCACCAATCAAGGCTTGAAACTCACTACGTAGGGCTTCCCCAAGAGCGACGAGAGCGTTATTGATATTAGGAAAGCTTTCCCCAGGCATCGCCATGACTAATTTCTTCATCTAACATTTGTAAGTATATCGAGACTTGCCCCATGGTCATTGTTTGCACTTGTTGGGGAGTCCAGCCAAATGCACGGGCTAAACGGTAGCTGGCTTTTACCAATGGGGAAGCACTCAAGCCATTTAGGTTTTTTTTTCCGTCAACCCACTGATTTGTCTAATTTGAGCGATCAAAAAGTTAACCAACCCCAGATGCATCTTTTTGACTTGTTCTAAGGAAAGCGCTGGCTTTACCAGTGATTCCTTGATCATCAACAAGGGAATTAACCCTGGATCATTTTTCCCGGCTTTCATAATTAGCCCAAACGTACCAATAGTCAAAGGACGTAGCTGCACAACCACATCAGCCTCTGACTGCTGATTGCTTTGAGTAGGTTGCAAGATATGTGGAGGCACTACAACATTAAAGATAACGGTAGAACCAGCTAGGAGTTCTTCTGGTGTTGGTTCCATTTGAGCATTGAATTCATTAGTTATTTGTCATTGGTTAACTCTTTTCCTCTGCACTAATGCGTAAAGCTTTAAAGCTAACTCCTTCCATCACAAAATCATCTTCAGGTAATTGAAAACTCCAGCTTTCAAACTTAACACCAAACACAGTAAGGGTACTACTTTGGTCAGGAAAGGCTGGATTTTTCAGGGAAATAACGATATTAAAGGAAGGTTGAGGAATTGCGGCAACTGGCGGAGGACTTGTTGCTCCATCACCCAGCAGCAGCCTAATTAAAGCCCCATTAACATGAGCTCGTTGCACGAAGCCAGAAACATTGATATTTCCGGGACGCAACTCCGTTGGGAAACGCTTACCAATTTCGTGGTAAGGTCGTAACTCATTTTCTACCTTGACCGTTACGTTCTGTAAGCGCCCAACTATACTCGAAAATTCATACTCACCAATTAAACTATCCGCAAGTTTACCTTCTACTGACTCACTGTCATCGACAGCTAGAACTAACGAGGCATCAGAACCGCGAAAGACATTAACATTGGGCATACTAGTCCTCCTAAATATTTCCGAAATTTAAGGATTTTCATCCTTCGTTGTGAGGGCAGCTGATGGTGCGTGACTGTCTTTTTTTACTCGAGATACATCGTCACCTGGATAAAGTCGATGCTAAAGGTTGGCATTAGAGTCATGGTAACCATCACCTTCCCTTCTTTTTCTTGAGCGCGGGTTGCTGATACATCAAGTTGATAACTTACCAAGGCTTCATTATCTACCATGCGCGTCAAGAAAGCATTCAGGGTAGCTTTCATAGCTCCCCGCACTCGTTCATTATTCAACTTGCCGATATAGGGATTGCAACTGCTACGAACTCCGTAGATTGCATAGTCTACAATCCGTCTGGTAGTGATTTGCTTCCAGGCTCCATCATCAGTGGTTATTCCCTTAACGATGCGAAATCCAGCCCGTTTTTCTACTGTTAAAACACGGTTTGTGACCAGTTTTTCCAGTTTTGCACTGTTAAATTCCGTAGTTAGACCTTCAATTGTTAGGGTTTTGTTAGTGGGACTGGTTTGTACAGGCAACGAAGAAAGCATCCCAGCCACAGCAGCAGCTAGGTAACTACCGGGTAGCTTGTTTTGCTTTCCTTGAGATGAAACCAAAATTCCCGGTGCTGTAAAAATGATGCGGTCATTGTTGACGGTGTGACCAGTAATAGTTTCTAAGCTATCTTTACCGTTGGTAAAGCCACTACCAATGATGCCAATCCGCTCTCGCTTGATTCCTGCTGTTGTCTTCAGGTGTCCCTCTAGAGCGGTTAACATCCCTGTTTTGGTAACATCTTGCCCAGCTAGTAACACAATGTTAACGATTTCATTCTCTAGGAGAGCTAAACTTCTTGTGTAATCGTCACTGGCGGCATCAGCACCATTGTTGCCTCCACTGAAGTTGGCATCATTTACGGGGTTTGGTTTTCCCGGTTTTATAGTCTCCTCAGCCTCCACCAAAGCTGATTTTTGATTAACCTCAGTCTTGAGTTCCTCAATTGTTTTTACTGAGTATGTTTCCTCAATTCTGTCCTGGAAGAGTTTGACTGTTATTTCTGTGTTAACTGTAACTGTAATCTTGATCTCATTGCCCCAATTACCAGGAGTTTTAGCTTGCAGCGTCAGCAATGTCTCCGAATCCGATTTCAATTCATATTTTGCCTTAGAGCAGCTTGACTTTGCAGCTGTCCGCACGGCATAAACTGTTTGCCCTCCATTTTGATAAATCAGCTCTAGAGCACGAATTAATGTAAGTTCATTTTTAGTCCCATCTTGCCACTCGTCACTTTTCCCAAAAATTTCCTTAGCTTCAGACAAGCTACCGAGCAATTGCACCTGGTCTACAAGTCCTTTTTCCGCTGTGCCAACAATTCCAATGTTCCCTGTAACTACCCCGCCAGGACTAATTAACCCCTGATCACGCACCTCAATGTAAGTGCCTGGTAAAACCATCGTCTGAGTCATGAAAACCTCCACAGGAATTCAACGATCATACTAATTATCCTGCGCACTTTAAAATTTTACTAGTGCATCACTACCATCGGATTCCAGAAGATAATTGCCCTGAAAAATTAGTTAAACTTTGTACCGGGTCTGAAATAGCCTATAATTAGGAGGTTTGTCCAGGGCAAAACCATCTAATTTTTTTAGACAAATGACTAAAATTATGTACTGAGGATTTAACAGGAGGATCGCTGTCTAAATAAGAAGTAGCGATCGCCATGGTAGTTTAACTTAACGATAATTCCTGTTATAGCAATTCTCTATGCCATGAGGTACAAAGGGATCCCCCGTTGGTCCCCCTTATCAAGGGGGACTTTTAGGTTTAAAAGCGTACCTCATAAATCCTAGAAACGCTATAGAATTATTTGCTCTGATCAGATCCTGATATCCTATTTCCCCTAAAGCCCTTATGTGCCCAGATGTTTCTATCCCTCAACCAGACCTCAGTAGCAATGGTTCAAACGTCCAAACCATGACTAATGTCAGGGAGTCAGTCTCACCACTGGTAAACTCAATTCCGCCATTGTTAGGAGCTTCTATAGTAGAGTTAACCAGCTGGATACAACAACAGGGACAACCAGCTTATCGAGGACGTCAGTTACACGGATGGATTTATCAAAAAGGAGTGCGATCGCTTTCTCAAATTTCTGTCTTTCCTAAACAGTGGCGTAACACCCTCGCCGATGTCCCCATTGGTCGGTCAACGTTACACTACCGCTTAGAAGCAAAGGATGGTACGGTAAAATACCTGCTCCAGTTATCAGATGGTCAAATTATTGAAACTGTGGGTATTCCCACACCAAAGCGTCTGACCGTTTGTGTGTCTTCCCAGGTCGGTTGTCCCATGGCTTGTGACTTCTGTGCTACTGGTAAAGGCGGATTCACTCGCAATCTGGCTCGCCATGAAATTGTCGATCAGGTTTTAACAGTAAGAGAAGATTTTCAACAACGAGTCAGCAATGTGGTGTTTATGGGTATGGGAGAACCCTTGCTGAATACCGAAGCTGTGGTAGGTGCAGTCAAGTCTCTTAATCAGGACCTGGGGATTGGAGCGCGATCGCTTACTATCTCAACAGTTGGTATTCCCGGTCGTATCCGCCAACTCGCTCAGCATCAACTACAAGTCACCCTTGCCGTCAGTCTACATGCCTCAAATCAGCAGCTACGGGAGCAACTGATTCCTAGTGCCAAGCACTATCCTCTCAAAGCACTATTAGATGAATGTCGAGACTATGTAAACTTAACAAGTCGCCGAGTGACGTTTGAATATATCCTTTTGGGTGGACTTAATGACTCTCAAAAACATGCTGTTGAGTTGGCTAAGAACCTGAGGGGGTTTCAGAGTCATGTCAATTTGATTCCCTACAATCCCATTAGTGAAGTAGATTACCAGCGTCCTAATTACCGCAGGATTCAAGGCTTTGTTGAAGCTCTTAAGCAGCAACACATTGCTGTCAGTGTACGCCATTCCCGTGGTCTTGACAAAGATGCCGCTTGTGGACAACTTAGAGCATCTAGGAGTAATTAGAAGTAGAGAAGTAGTGTTTTGTGGAAGTGAAAAAAAAACACAAGGGATGTTTTCCTGACCCTTGTGTTAAAAACCTACCCTTGTGAGTTCGGCGTTGCTGAATCAAGGAATGAATAGGAGTAGAGTGGGCATCCTGCCTGCCTTCGAATTAATAGGAGTAGAGTGGGCATCCTGCCCGCCCGAAAATCTAAGGAACGGGCAAGATGCCCATTCCACGCAAGATGCCCATTCTACAAAACTCTTAAAATCATTCCCTTATTAAGCAATGCCGTGAGTTCACCCCCTCACCCCCTCATGGGTTATGCGCTAGGAGCATAGATGCCAGGGGCATAAGCCTCAACCACCCTGCCAGTGCGAGTGCAGTTAATCATTAAATAATCACAGACGGGGCATTGAGTCTGGGTTAGGTGAGTGTTTTGATAATAAATCCTTTGAGCACTACTGCCACAATTAGGACAGTAAACTTTCTGTGTTATCTGCATGTTAAACCTTGTTTTATTCAGTCAGTTATTAAAAAATGACTGCCTCTAACAAGCACCGACCCTGGTTCAACCATCTACTAGTAGCGCACCGCAAGCTGATGATGTAAGCTTTTCGTTGGTTTTGAATGGTAGCTTTACTTTATTTGTGCTGTCTTGTACTAGTTAGATATGAGCATTCAACTGATTAATCTGGAGGCAGCAATCGTTAATCTTTCCTTAACTATTGTATTTAAGTCTTAGTTTTTTGGAAATTAATTTAACAATACTTAGCAATATTGTTTGCATTTTTTAATATTCTCAAGATATTGGCACTCCAAGACTAGGTTTTTTGATTAAAAATAAGCTTCTATCCTATTGGTTTATAATTGATCCCTAATTGATCCCTGATTGATTACTGATGAAGTTATGTTATTTTTTATACAATCGAATTATAATATTGGCCGTAGACAAAACTAGTTTTCTGACAACAGATGTTAGATATGATACGGTATTCGTTTAATTACTTATCCTATCGAAGATCAGGTAATTGGATCGGGTAATTGGTAATTGGTAATTGACGATTCTCGATTCATATGTTAAGTGGGTTAACCAATCCCTTGCCCAATCTTCAATTATGTGTAGCGAGCATAACCGAAATTAGGATAAATCAGGGAAATTACTGAAGCAATAGTATAGGGATTAGGCAAGACAATATAGTTGATGCAACTACGATCAACAATCAACCATTAACCATAAACCATCAGTGACTTCCGTAAATCAAAAGTGATTAACCAGACTTGATATTAAACAGCAGACACTAGCAATCGCCCTATTGCTCGAAATTAGAGATGTCCTGACGAGATGGTTTTATCAAAATCAAGAGTGTTATAAGGGGATAGCTTGGTCAAATTTGGGAAGTATGGTGGTAGAGAGCTCAGCAAATACACTAGTTAAGTATTAATGGCAAACAGAAGATCTGATCAATTAACAATTCTAAACTAACAATGAATAAACACTATATCTTTTTTACCAGAAATACTTTACCTCAACCCAATGCTGCCCACTTAGTTCATGATGTAAATTCCGCCAATGCTGCTGCTAACCTTGGTTATTCTACTGTTTTAGTCTATCTTCACCCCCCAGAGAAATCCCTGAATCCCTTAGACTGGGTTTATCCATTTCGGCTCCAACAGCCACCGGAAAACCTGAGCAAGTTTTACAGTATTCAGGATCAGCTCAAGGTGGCTCCCCTAGCTATGCCTTGGCCCATTGGTCACATCAAAGGCAAACTAACTAGCCCCAGCACAATCGTTTGTCGTTACTATTTTCCAATTCATATTTTTCCCCATACTCAAATCTTACACACCTTGGATTGGAATTTAGTAAAAACAGCCATCAAGCATGGTATTCCAGTCATTTATGAGCGGGAACATTATAAAAAAAGTGACTATGATCAATCGATTGTCCAAAACCCACTTTTTCAAGTTGCAGTCACCGTAGCTGATAATATTCGGGACGATATGATTCGTAGGGGTATGCCCCCAGAAAAGATTATCAAACTCCATAGTGGCTTCAATCAGTCTTTTTTAGTAAGACAACCAGAACCAGCCTCTGAATGGCGCAAAAAACTTTTGGTGGATAACCGCCAAAGGTTAGTGGTCTATTCAGGAGGACTCTATCGCTTCAAAGGGGTCAACTTATTAGTTGATGTTGCTAAAGAATTACCACAGATTCAATTTGTCTTTGCTGGTGGCAACGAATCTCAAGTACAGTCTTATCAGCAGCTAGCTCGGGAAAAGCAAGCTAACAATGTTACCTTCTTAGGTTATATTCCCCACCAGCAGCTTCCCAGCTTACTCCAAGCTGCTGATGTGTTGGCTCATCCTCACTGTTCTGGTGAGGCCGCTAGCTTTACGTCTCCTCTGAAGCTCTTTGAGTATATGGCTTCAGGAACTCCGATTGTGGCAACAGAAATTCCTCCGTTGATGGAATTTAAATCATCGAGTGCTATTGCTGGCTGGTGTGAACCCGATAACCCAGCTCAATTGACTCGTTGCCTCCAGCAGGTATTAGAAACCTATCCCAGAAACGTGAATGGTTATGCTGCTCAAATTGAGTGGGGGCGTCAGTTTTCTTGGGAAAATAGAATGGCCAAAATTATGAGCAATGTAGCAGAATCTATACATCCTATAATATCTGATTAATAGGGTTACGCTTAGGGTTAAAGTAATCATTGAGCTATCAGCTATCAGTTATCAGTTATAGCGCTACGCGCCAGGCATGCTAGCAATAGGCATGCTAGCAATAGTGAAGAAAAAAGCTTACTAATCAAGGGATTGAGCGATTTTAATTTTTCTTCACTTGTCAAACACCATAGTGCGTAGTGCTATATCAGCTTAAGCGCTACTTGAGGTGCTACGCGAACAGCTAATCCGCTACTTGAGGTGCTGCGCGAACAGCTTTTGAATCAGCGATGCCTCAGGTGCGACCCGTGGCCAATTTAATTACGGGTCAAACGCACCATTACGGTCTTGGGGAGGCAGCGCCGACCTGCGGGGGTTTCCCCCACTCGCGCTTTGCATCAAGAACTGATCTCAATTTCGGTTATGCTTACTAGAAATACTTGCCGATATCGAGAGGTCGATATCGGGTGATGAGGTGATGGGGAGATCAGGTCAAAAATAGGAAATAAGAAGACATGATCACATGACAATGTCAGCCCCCCTCTCCTGATCATTTCATGTCTAATCTAAAGACTTGATTAAACACTTTTCACTTTATCAAGGATAAGTTAACTAGATAGACTCATGACAATGCCCAACTTTTTAATCATAGGTGCAGCTAAGGCTGGAACTACCTCAATTTATCGATATCTAAAGCAGCATCCGCAAATCTACATGAGTCCTTCCAAGGAACCTAGGTTTTTTGCTTTTGAAGGGGAAAATTTAGATTTCCGTGGTTTGGGAGATGAAAAAGAAGCTGATTTCATTGTTACTAATATTGACGTCTATCGTAAACTATTTAAAAAGGCAACTAATCAAGTAGCTATTGGTGAAGCCTCTACAAGTTATCTCTACATGGCGAAATCTGTTGAACGCATAAAGTACTACATTCCTAAGGCAAAACTGATCGCAATTCTTCGAGATCCAGCAGAAAGAGCCTATTCCAACTATTTACATTTACTCAAGCAAGAGCGCGAGCCACTAACGGATTTTGCTGAGGCTCTTGCCCAAGAAGAGAAGCGCATTCAAAATAACTGGTGGTCCTTCTGGCACTATAAACACCAGGGACTTTACTATGTCCAAATGAAGCGTTATTATGAGGCGTTTGAAAAAAGCCAGATTAAGGTTTATCTATACGAAGATTTGAATAATAATCCTATAGGTATGCTGAAAGATATGTTTGGTTTTTTGCAGATAGACGATACCTTTACCCCAGATATATCTGAAAAAGTTAGGCAAGCTCCTCGCCTTCCCAAAAACAAAGCGTTGGAATCATTTTTGAACCAACCGCACCCAGTTAAATCCATTCTCAGTCCATTGCTTCCTGCTAGCCTAAGGGATAAACTAGTTAACAAGATTAGATATTTAAATCGTGGGAAACCTAAGTTATCACCAGCAGTGCGGAAGCAATTGATTGAATTCTATCGTGAGGATATCCTCCAGCTTCAAGATTTGATTGGTCGGGATCTTTCCCAATGGCTAAAGTGTTGAACATTAAGTGAACAAGTAAGTTGACAATTATAAGTTGACAATTAAGTTAAGTAAGTTAAGCTGTAAGCATTCAGAAGTCAGCCGTCAGCCGTGAGCTTTTAGCTCACGCTGCGCGAACAGCTTATTTTATTCAAAAGCACCGATTGCGCTACTTAAGGTGCTGCGCGAATAGTAGTACCTCAAGTAGCGCATAGGCTGATAGCTGATAGCTGAATGCTTACGTTAAGCTTAAACTAAGCTGATCAAATTATTATCAACTTAAACTTGATGAGTTAGGGAATTAAGCTATGTCCAAAACTATGGACAAAAAAGTTATCGGTATGATAAGTAGCTATAAGGCACTGAAACCCAGTCCTGTTGATTGGCTATGGAAGCAAACCCCTCGTCCTTTGGGGGTTTGGAAAAATATTCAAATGATAGCTACTGCACCTCAACCGGATTTTTTACTGCTATACAACTTTAACGAATTTTCTGACATCGAACCACGATTACCCAAATTTGGCAACTTTTTTGGGCTAGCTCACAAGCCCCCTGAGCCGAAAGTCCCAGATCTCAAGACTCTCTTGCGGGGAGTGCCAAAAGAACGGATTATTTCTTTGGTGCGGGAACCTCCATTCCCAGAACGGGAAGAGATCCGAATTAATGAATATAAACAAGCTCAGGAATACTGTGGCTATGTATGTGGTCCTGATGATTTTGCGCCCATTCCTGACTATATGCCTGCTATTTCATACCACAACAATTCGTTTCGTGAATTGAATGAAATGGCACCACCTGAAAAAACTCGTTCTTGTTGTTGGATTACCTCCGGTATTGCTCGTACGGCTAATCATCGTCAGCGTTTGGCGTTTTTGAAGCTGTTGAGGGACAGTGATCTAGAATTTGACGTGTATGGACGGGATTTGCCAGACTGGGTAAACGGATATGGAAAAGTAGGGAATAAGTGGAATGCGATGGCTCCTTATTACTACAACCTGGCGATTGAAAACTATGCTGGTAATGATTGGTATGTGAGTGAAAAGTTGTGGGATGCTTTATTAGCCTGGTGTTTACCCATCTACTATGGTGGTTCTGGTGCTGATAAATTATTGCCTCCAGGAAGCTTTTTGAGACTACCAAGTGAGGATGAAAAGGGCTTAGCTTACATTCAGGAAGTGACAGCTACACTGGATGCATGGCATGAGGCTCTAGATGCGATCGCAGAAGCACGTCAAATCATTTTACATGAGTTGAATTTACTCAACTTCTTGTCTAAGGTAGTGGAAAAACTGGGGTAAGTCTAGATGAGCACAGGAATTTATACATTAGCTAATGATGTGGTTTACGACCAACTGGTAGCACTGCTCAATAGTATAGAAGTTAATGCTGGGAAAGACACTCCAGTTTGTGTAATTGCTTACAATGATCAGTTAGACAAAGTCCGTCAAGACATTGCCACCCGAGATAATGTAATCTTGCTGGATAATCCAGAACTATTTGTCCGTTGGGAAGAGTTTTCCTACCGTGTCTGGAAAACTCACCCCTCAGCCTTACAAGAATGGCAGGCACAAGGCATGAAGACGAAATTCTATCGGGTTGGTGAAAATCATCGTTACTGTGCCTTTGATCCAGAAAGTCCATTTGAAAAATTTATCTATCTCGATGCTGACACTCTGCTGATGAATTCGTTAGATTTCGTCTTTAAGCAGTTAGATGAGAGTGATTTTGTGGTTTATGACTTTCAGTATAAAGACCCAGCACATATTTTTAACGTAGCCTCACCGAAGTTACTAGAAGTATTCGATGAATCCCAGATTAATTCAGAAATTTTCTGTTCCGGATTTTATGGGGCTAAGCGAGGATTATTTCCTGAAGAGCAGCGAGAATGGTTAGTTTCTCAGTTAGCTAATGGGGAAGCAGAGGTTCTGTATAAGCGAGCCCCTAACCAATCTGTACTCAACTACATGAGGATGAGGTCTGGGTTATCAATCCATAATTTTGCTGTGAGTTTGCCTAAAGATAAAAGAACCGGTAATTCGGTAACATCTCCTCACTTTGAGGTTCGGGATAATCTACTTTATGATCATGGGAATCGCCTGACTTATCTCCATTACATTGGAATCAAATCAAAAGTTTTCAATAAACTGTGTGCTGGGGAGAATATCGACTTTCCCTACCGGGATATTTTCTTACATTACCGATATTATCATCAACCCGAAAAACGTCCTCAGTTTACTACTAAGGCTAAACCTTACAACCAGCCTCCTAGTTTAACCACTAAAGTCTTCAAGAAGTTAGGATTGAGTCGTTGAGGCAGATTTTATGAATCGTGGAATTTACATCACTGCTAATGACCGGGTGATTGAGCAGTCTATTGCATTACTAAATAGTATCCGCTCTTATGATAGCGATACCCCAATTGTTTTGATTCCCTATGATGAAAATTATCAAAAGGTGGCTCAAATTCTTAAAGAGTCCTATGGGGTAGAGATTTATCCAGATTTGGCATTTATCGAACGCCTGTCTACTAAGCTACACGAAATTTTCGGGGAAGGATTTTTTGCTAGACCGAATCAGTTCCGCAAACAGGCTTGCTGGTTTGGAACCTTTGATGAATTTATTTATATCGATACCGATATCGTTGTTTTTGAGAAGATAGCAGATACTCTTGACTACCTGGCTGACTATGATTTTATTTGCTGTGATTACCAGCATGTCGGGGGAATCACTAATGTTTTCACCCCTAAAGTTATTGAAGATAAGATTTTTAGTGAAGCGGAACTGAAGGATATCTTTAATGGGGGGTTTTGGGGAGCCAAGAAAAATAAGATTAGTGAAGAAACTTTATATGAAACCTTTGCTGAGTGTGCGGCTCATCCCGAGTATTTTGACTTTTCCCAGAAAACCTCCGATCAGCCGATTATCAACTATATGATATTGAAGCAGATGCACCACCGATTTAATATTGTGCGTAGACCAGGGGGAGCTCCAGGAAATTGGGCAGGTAGTAAACAATTTCAAACCCAAGGAGTACGACTTATTGATCCAAATTTGAATCAACCCCTACAATATCTACACTGGGCTGGTATTCGTATTCAGCCTGGTTGTCCTTATTGGGATATCTGGAAACATTACCGCTATTTGAATGAACCTATGCCAGAGGATGAGTCTTTGCAGCCTAAAACTCAGAAGAGCTTATGGGAACAAATTACCAACAAATTACACAAATCACTGAAAAAGTAAAGCGGATTTAGTCCTAAAAAGGTGACAAAAAGGGTTAATGAAGTAGTCTCAGATGTCAGTTTGATGGTAAGTTACTCACAACTTCTTCTGTAAAGTCCGATGCCGGAGGAGCAGAAGAAGTTGAGTCGGTGCTCATTAAACCGAAATCTGACGATAAATAAAGTACTAAGGTGAAGGTGATAGCTAAGATAAGTTTTTCCAACATTTTACACTCCTCTAGTCGCAACGTCATCTAGTAGTAACGTTATTAAGTAGTTACCCCTATCTTCAGTATCCTGAATTTTTCGTGGATCGTGGGTGATCCTACGGTAATAGGGGTTGTGACAATTGTCATAATGTTAGGTGACGTAAATCATCGACAAAAAGTTTCTTTTGTGCCAATAAAAATAGGTAGAGAGTTGGTTCACTCACAGATGGGGTGATGGGGTGATAGGGGGATGGGTGATAAGGTGAAGTTAATTCAAGTTAATTCAAGTACGGCGAAGGATTTGGGTGATCTAATGATTTTGCTGCCAGTATAGTTGTGTCAAAATACTTTGTCCTAGTCATACTTTCTCAAGTTTGTGAGAAATCTCAGGATTACTAGTTAAGTTTTTGAGCCTCTAGCGGCAGCACTGACCCAATCGACTAAAAAGGTCAAAATCACGAAACATGCGCAGCGTTACCACTACACTGCTATAGTCAAAGCTGCTCAATTGTTCGGTCAGCAACAGACCTAACCCTCCAGCTACGACTTACCGACCATGACAGTCTCCCGGATCCAGACTTCCGAGCGATAGAGGATATAAGCTAGGAAACGGGGCAAGTTAATCGGCAATATTCCATAGAGAAATAGCAGGGTTCCTGGAGTTCCCTGGGCTTTCAAGGCTTCTAAAGGAGGCTTTGCCAGGTTTTCATTGGTTTCTGTCATTAATCTGCCTAGAATACCGAGGTTGTTTAATCCCAGTGCGATCGCACCGGGTAAAATTCCAGGAAACAGGACAAACAGCGCTACTATTGCCCAAATCGGTGGGGGAATGGCTCGGCAAAACAGTAGGACTATCCGAGTTAGCACGAGTATTGTCCAACCTTGTACCGACGCAATAGTTAATACCCTGACTGCCTGACACATCTGTGTGAAAAGCAAACAGATCAGGTTCTACACTTTAA
>NZ_MKZS01000001.1:3665345-3671941 GCF_001942495.1 Moorena bouillonii PNG | reverse complement strand
AGTCTCTATCACCGTTTCGACTACTTTTGCCTAATGGATAGCTTTTTTAAGGGGGATTTAGGGGGATCTCCGAGGCAAGAAGACACACCCTAGCCCCCCAATTTTGGGGGGAAAAAGACTTTCAAAGTCCCCCAAAGTTGGGGGATTTAGGGGGCTTGACCACAACCAGATGATCATGCATTCATTCCTTGATTCAGCAACGCCATTTTTTTTGGTGAGCTCGCCCCTAACGCAGCCTACCGCACTTTTTTACAAATATGAGATGCACCCACGCGAACAACCTTATACCTTAAACCTTGGCCTTTAGACACGCGTGCGCGTTCAACCTGCAACCTTAAACCTTAAACCTTCAACCTTAAACCTGCAACCTTAAACCTTAAACCTTAAACCTTAAATCTTACTAACCTTAAATAATCAAATATACCAATCCTAAATGAATTGTGAGAATTTTTGTTCTCTTTTCCCTACTCCCGTCTTGATGCAATAGCGAGTGGGGGAAACCCCCAAGACCGCGCTGCATCGCTACTCCCTACTCCCTACTCCCTGTTCCCTGTTCCCTGTTCCCTGTTCCCTGTTCCCTTTGGTATATGTAGCAATTTGGCATAACAAAATCAGCTGATACCCTTAAACTACAATTAGTCTAAATATAGCCCTGATCATAGTTATGAGGTACAGTAAATTTTCTTACCCCTACTCCCTGCTCCCTACTCCCTGCTCCCTCAACCTACTCTACCGAGCTGATAGCTGATAGCGAAAAACTGATCACTAACTCATGAATGATTCCAAAAACGCCATCGATATATTTGCAGGTGCAGGTGGGCTTTCTCTGGGTTTCCATATGGCTGGGTGGCAGATCACCACAGCAATAGAAATTGATAAATCTGCTGTTTCCACTTATCGAGAAAACTTTCCTAGCACTAATGTTATTCGCTCCGATGTTAGAGCTATAGACTTTACTCAATTTCAAGGTATTGACCTAGTAGTAGGATCCCCACCGTGTCAACCTTTTTCTGTCCGAAACAAACACCCAAATAAACAGTTATCCCGAGCCAACCCTAAGGATTTAGTTCCAGAATTTATTCGAGCGGTAAGGGAGATTCGACCCAAGGCATTTTTAATGGAAACTATGCCTGGGTTGAAAAGCTCTAAAAATTTTAATTATTATCAATGGATTGAACAGCAGTTTCAAGCCCTGTATTATTCAGTTTATGTAGAGGTTTTAGAAGCAGCATACTATGGAATTCCCCAGTATCGTGAACGTCTATTTTTGGTCGGTTTAGCCACAAAAACTGATTTTACGTTTCCCCTGAAAACCCATGGTTTAGGGACATCTAATTCCTATATTTCATCAGGTTCAGCCTTAACTGATGTTCCCGACTATGAGCCGAATAGCACTAACGTTTCCTATGCCAATAAACCCGTTATTCGTCCTACCCCTTGGACAGGAACCCTAGTCAAGGGTGGGGGAAAACCCATCAATTTCGATGCACCAAGTCCTACCATTACCGCTACTATGGGAGGTTACCGAACCCACATTATTGACCCTGAAGGTGTTTTACTGGTGTATCATCGTCATTTAATGAATGGGGGAAAGCCGAGATCAGGAACAATTGAAGGGGTAAGACGGCTGACGGTACGGGAATCAGCTAGACTCCAATCCTTTCCTGATCATTTTGTATTCAAAGGTTCTAAAACATCACGATACAGACAAGTTGGTAATGCTGTACCACCACGGTTAGCCAAAGCAGTTGGAGAAGCAATCCATCAAGCAATCTTCCCCTCTGAGGTATCAACGACAAAAGACTTTCAATCCTATTTTGATCAGCTTTGCGACACATTGCATCTGCGGCTGTAGGTAAGCTATCAGCTATCAGCTATCAGCTATCAGGGGCTTTAACTGCACGGGGTCAGATTAGTAAAAGGAGCAGGAATTTTCAACCAGCCGTACTAGCCCGTAAGCTTGTTTACTACCGACTGTTGATTAGCTGACGGCTGACAGCTTTGTGGCACAGGCTTCTAGCCTCTGACGTAAAAGAGATTAAACAAATCCTTACCTCTTTTATTCAAAACGTTTGCTCCTCAAGTAGTGTGGCCATTTGCGTAGCGTGGCCTTTGGCCAAAGCCATTGGCTGATAGCTGATAGCTGATAGCTGATAGCTTACACGTTTTTTGTTAAGTTAAATTATTAAGTATTGAGTTTTTACGTATTATTATTAATATTTTTTGAGAAGCAAGCCTAACATTCCCCTTGATGGCAACAGGAATCCCATAAACAGCAGAAGATCTAAAGGCAGTACCCAAAAATTTAATGTTTTTTTAAAAATTACTCTAGACCTAATCCTTGACTTACTGGGATATACTAGGAAATACTAGGTAGTCATAGGTAAGTTCCGTTAAAGATTCACAAGGGAAAAACTAAATAGTATTAGAAATAGTATTTGGAATGATATTGGTAATCAAAGAGACTTCCTTACAGAGGTCGTATAACTGTTGATAATCCTGGATTAAGGTCGGAGAATTATGGTAGGAATAGATTTACCAGCACAACAAACCAAATTGGATCATGAACCGATTCATGTGATTGGTCAAATACAGCCTCATGGGGGACTCTTGGTACTGGAAGAGCCTGAGCTGAAAATCTTACAAGTTAGCAACAATACCTCTAGGGTTTTGGGAATCCCTGCCGAAGCCATGCTAGAAAAAACCCTAGAAGATGTACTTGACCCATTCCAAGTGGAGAGAATTAAAGCTGGGTTATCTGAGGAAAATCTAGACCTGATCAATCCTACTAAAATTTGGGCGAGGAAAAAGGGCGATGATTATGCAGTATTTGATGGTGTATTTCATCGTAACTCAGATGGATGTCTGATTCTGGAATTAGAACCAGCAGTTTCCCGGGAGACTATCCCATTTTTAAGCTTTTATCATCTAGCAAGAGCCTCCATTAACCAGCTCCAACAAACTTCAAATCTTCGGGATTTTTGTCAAATCATCGTCAAAGAGGTGCGAAAGGTCACTGGGTTTGACCGGGTGATGCTATATAAATTTGAAGATGATGACCATGGAGCCGTTATTGCGGAAGAAAAACTAGACAGTCTGGAATCTTACCTAGGCTTACACTATCCAGAATCGGATATTCCTAAACCAGCCAGACGATTATTCTGTTCCAATTGGATCCGCTTAATTCCAGATGCAAATTCCCAACCTGTTGAAATTTTTCCTACCGATAATCCCATCACAAATCGCCCCCTTGATTTAACATTATCGATTCTCAGAAGTGCTTCTCCCTGTCATATCCAGTACCTCCACAATATGGGAGTTGGGGCGTCTTTGACGATTTCACTAATTAAAGATAAAAAACTCTGGGGACTTATTGCTTGTCATCATCAAACCCCTAAGTATGTATCCTATGAGTTGCGCAAAGCTTGCGAATTTTTAGGACGAGTGATATTCTCAGAAATTTCAGCCCGAGAAGAGACGGAAGACTATGACTATCAGATGAAGTTGTCCTATACTCAATCGATATTGATTGAGTATATGTCCCAAGAAGAAAACTTTATTGATGGCTTAGTTAAGCATGACCCTAATTTACTGGACTTGACTAATGCTCAAGGTGCAGCAATTTGTTTTGGGGATAATTTTACGGTTATTGGTGAGACCCCTAGTGAAGAAGACCTCAAGTTTTTGGTGCAATGGCTGAAACAGAATGTTAATGAAGAGGTGTTCTATACCGATTCCCTGCCTCGCCTTTATCCTGATGCACAACGGTTTAAAGATATTGGTAGTGGCTTGCTAGCCATCCCAATTTCCAAGAGAAACTATGTGCTGTGGTTCCGACCAGAGGTGATTCAAACTGTTAATTGGGGGGGTGACCCCAATAAAGCCTTTGAAACAACCCACACAGAGGGGACTTTGCAACTGTCGCCCCGTAAATCCTTTGAACTGTGGAAAGAAACCGTTCGCTTAACCTCTTTACCCTGGAAACAGGTGGAAATTAAGACAGCACTGGAACTGAGGAAAGCACTGATTAATATTGTCCTGCGTCAAGCTGATGAATTGGCTCAATTGGCTCAGGATCTAGAACGTTCCAATGCTGAACTGAAAAAGTTTGCTTATGTGGCATCCCATGACCTACAAGAACCCCTCAATCAAGTGGCCAATTATGTGCAGCTTTTAGAAATGCGCTATAATGATAAGCTTGACGAAGATGCCAGCGAGTTTATTACCTTTGCGGTTGAGGGAGTCAGCCTCATGCAAACCCTGATTGATGATGTGTTGGCTTACTCGAAAGTCGATTTGCAGGGCATTGAGTTTAAACTGACGGAAGTGGAGACGGCCTTAGACCATGCTCTGGCGAATTTGCGGGGACGCATCCGTGAAACTGGGGCAGTGATTACCCATGACCCCTTCCCAACAGTCATGGCTGATAGCACTCAGTTGATGCAACTGTTCCAGAATTTAATTGGTAATGCGATCAAGTTCCGCAGTGAACAGCCGCCGGAAATCCATGTGGGGGCAAAACGACTGGAGGATGCATGGCTATTTTCAGTGCAGGATAATGGCATTGGGATTGAACCGCAGTTTAGCGATCGCATTTTCGTGATCTTCCAACGTCTGCACACCCGGGATGAGTATCCTGGCACAGGTATGGGTTTGGCTATCTGTAAAAAGATTCTGGAGTGCCACCGGGGCAAAATTTGGGTAGAGTCAGAACTAGGTCACGGTGCCACCTTCTATTTTACAATTCCAGTAAGGGGACGCGAGCGTGAGCGTAGAAACGGACGAAAGACACAAAATCATATTTTTGGTTGAAGACAATAAAGCCGATATTCGCTTAATCCAAGAAGCGTTAAAAAATAGCTCGGTACCCCACCAGGTAGTAACGGTCAGAAATGGCATGGACGCTATGGCTTACTTACACCAAGAAGGAGAGTATGCTGATGCCGTCCGTCCAGACCTGATCGTGCTAGATTTAAACTTGCCAAAAAAGGATGGTCGAGAGGTGCTCGCAGAGATTAAGGCTGACCCTAATCTCAAACGGATTCCTGTGGTGGTATTAACTACCTCAAGAAATCAGGATGACATTTTCCATAGTTACGACTTGCATGTGAATTGCTACATCACCAAATCCCGCAATCTTAGCGAATTATTCAAAATCGTCAAAGGAATTGAAGACTTTTGGCTCTCGACTGTCACCCTGCCATCACAATAAAGGGATTAGGGATTAGGGATTAGCCATAAACTATGAGACACTAAGGATTAGACATCAGGGTTGACTAACACAAAATCAGGAAAGCAATGAGGATTCTCGATCAAAGGAGAAATCCAGACCAATAAGCCCACAGAAGAAATACTAAAAGGTAATGCCTGAAGGCTCAGTAAAAATCTTGTTAATTGAGGACAACCTGGCAGAAGCCAGATTGTTACAAGAGTTTTTGAAAGAAGCTCAGTTCAGGCACTTTAGTCTAGTTCATGTCAAGCGGTTGCGGGATGCACTCCAGGAAATCGCTCAGGCTAGAGCAATCTCAATTCCCTACGATGTGATCTTGTTAGATCTGACTCTACCGGACAGCCACGGACTAGCATCCCTCGGACCGTTGATCAAGCAAGCGCCTAGTTTACCGATTGTAGTGCTAACCAATACCAATGATGATGAATTAGCCATTGAGGCAGTTCGTCAAGGAGCACAAGATTATCTAGTCAAGCGGCAAGTCAAGGGAAAAATGCTGGTTCGTTCCTTGCGCTATGCTATTGAACGTAAGCAGGCAGCAGTTGCATTACGACAAGAAAATCAAGCCCTAGAAAGTCAGGTTCAGGAACAAACCGCTGAGTTGGTTAGAGCCAAAGAAGTCAATCAGCGCAAAGCCGAATTTGTCTCCATGCTCTCTCACGACTTTCGTAATCCCTTAAATACAATCCTCCTTTGTTCTGGATTGCTCCAAGACAAAGAGGAACAATTACCTAAAGAGAAAAAACTGGTTCATTTGCGGCTAATTCGCTCGGCCATCAAAAACATGGCCCAGTTGTTGGATGAGGTTTCATTAATCAGTAAAGCTGATTCCGGCAAACTCCTGTGTCAACCTACTCGGTTGGATTTGAAACGGTTTTGTCACCAATTAGTAGAAGAGTTACAAATCAGTAGCAAGAACAAGCATCAGCTAGTTTTTACCACTCAAGGAGAATTGAGGGAAGCCCTATGGGATGAACGATTGCTGCGACACATTTTTAGCAATTTGCTCACCAACGCTATTAAGTACTCACCCACAGGGGGAACAGTTCTGTTTGAACTGATTGCTCAGACAGAATGTGTTATATTCCGGATTCAAGACCAGGGGATGGGCATTCCCCCAGAAGACCAACCGCAACTGTTTGAGCCTTTCCATCGTGCTAGCAATGTTGGCACAATTCCTGGTAGTGGCTTAGGGCTAGCTATTGTTAAACAGTGTGTGGACGCTCATGGTGGTGAGATTTATCTCAAGAGTCAGTTGGGAGAGGGTACTACATTTACGGTTACCTTACCGTATTAGGTTTTAGGGAATTGAGAATTAAGAATTAAGAATTGAGAATTAAGAATTGAGAATTAAGAATTGAGAATT
>NZ_MKZS01000001.1:3637732-3665245 GCF_001942495.1 Moorena bouillonii PNG | reverse complement strand
GCGAGCTAGGGATCAAGCCATGTCTACGTTACAAACTCCCTTGTCCCCCTGCTAGAACCTTGAGATAGTGTGGCGATGGCTGAATAACGCAAATCATGATAATAAGAAGATAACAGCAAGATAAAACCAAGCAATCTGTGCTGTGCGTGAAGGTTATCGGCTAAGCTATTTGCTCAATTTGCTCTTCGTTCGCGAACGGAACAATGAACCTTCCATTGAGTCTGAACCAATTCAAAAAAAAACAGCTAATGGAATTACCCACTCATACTAGCCTGATGACTAGCATGATCATAGTTATCACCTTGAATCGCTTCGGGTATGAGCATTTAACTTGATAATCTAGCCACATCAAGACGGACTTTATTTATCTAGTTACCCATAACCTTTGTATGGAGGTCAAGGTAGTCTACCTAAGCCGATGTTCGATTCATTATCAAGTAGATTTTACCCTTTTCCTGTCTTGATGCAATAGCGAGTGGGGGAACCCCCAAGACCTCACTGCCTCCCCAAGACCGCGCTGCATCGCTGATGTCATTAAAATCACTAGTTCAGCAACAGCGACTTAAGGTTTTATTGAATTTTACTGTCTTGGATTTGATACTCTCCGATTAGCAAACTAAATCCAAATCATTTGTCTTTGATCTAAGCAACTGGGCTATAGATGCCCGCTGGCTAAGCACCGTTTTCATAAATGACCAAAGGTATGTGGGTAGCTTTAACCTCTAAGTCGATCCTATCGGTCAGACTATTTGAGCCATAGGTTACTTGACTCAATAGCTTTTTGGGTTTAAATAAAACTATACTATAAAAGAGTCTGCTCTAGTAACCTTTACAGAATCTTACAGAATTTGGCCTGTTTGTTACCTCAGGTTTATTTTAAATTTACATGAGTAGCTACCGATTTAGGCTTGAATTCACAATCGGGTAGGTGTAGGGTCTTACCCTCTGGGGCGAAGCTCTTCACACTACCTCCTCCCCTTACTAATTCCGATTAAGAATTAAATTCACCACGGGTCGCACCTGAAAACGATGCAGCAAGGAAACCGGAAGTTTCCCGCACTCGCGCTTTGCATAATACACTGAGATGCACTATCCTAATCCTAAGATATTAACCTTCAATTAAACCCTCTAAAATTTAGGAGGATAAATTCAGACTATTTGATTCATATTAATTTAAATTTATAATTATTATTATGATGATTGTTTAAAAATAAATTCTAGCTATTCCACGTTGTCTATGATTCATTCACTAGTTTGATAAGGGAGCAGGGAACAGGTAAGTCAGGAGAGGTAATTATTATAATGTCTCGATAATTACCCTTAATACAAATCTCCCCTAATCCCTAATTTGAGAATTGCTATAAGATAACGAAATCGCTTTCAGCAAGGGTTGTTATTCCTAACACTACTGCTAGGGTTTCATCTCCAACATTGATTAGAGAATTATTACTATCGGAGGTGATAGACACTTCACCAAAGCCCAAACCATTGCCTAAACCAATGAAGTCAGTGCCCAGCTCGAAGTCTGTAATCGTGTCAGTACCTTCCCCAATCTCTAGGACAAAGGTATCACTGCCACTACCATTAGAAAAGTTATCTCCAGTCAGAGTATCATTACCCAGACCACCAGTTAATAAATCATCCCCAGCATCACCCCAGAGTTGATCATCTCCTCGGCCACCATAGAGGAAGTCATTACCAGATTTCCCGCCAATGCGATCGCTTCCTGAACCACCATAGATAATATCATCACCACCAGCCTTACCACCTGCTGACTTGCTATTGCTATCTCCGCGCAGGATATCATCGCCATTGCCACCAAATAGGATATCATTACCCAATCCCCCAGCAATGGTATCATTTCCATCAAAGCCATTGATCAGATCAGCATCAACAGTTCCAATCAACTGGTCATCCCCTTGAGTACCGTTAATCTCGGAAGTGGTTTCTACTATTGCTGTCGGGGATTGAATAGTATCGAGGTCTAACCCAAATGCTAGGAATTGGGTAATTTGGTTGTCATTGAAATTGTTATCGCTAGCAACAATTAGGGATTGTCTGCCATCAGGTAAGGTTGGACCAAATGCGATCGCTTCACTATTGTCCAGACGAATGCCTAAGTCATCGAAATCCAACAGTAACCGTTTCTCAGCGACTTGCTCAACCTCTAACAGTTTACTATCTGGGTCAGTGGGGTCCCTCAATAGGTTATCAACATCACTGATATCTGTAGCGCCTTGGAGCTGGACTTCATATAGCCTGAGATTATTACCGACACCAACGGCAAAAGAACGCTCTAGAGCCAGTAATGTCCCAGTATTATCTAGCGCTAGTAATTCTACTAAACCATTATCCGCAAAACTACCAGGAGGGTCAGACTGATTAGGAATGGTGTCAGTGAAGTAGAGGAATTCTTGAGCCGGTGCCCCAGTTTGTAAATCATACTGTAGAATCCGAACAGGGCTTTGATCTTCTAGTGTCGAAGCCGAGCCATCTTGAATCAGAGCATTCTCGACTGCAGTATACAGGAAGCGGTTATCTGGGGTAATGGTCAGACTTTCAAAGGCAAGATTGTTACGAATGCCCTTTGTTCCATCTGAGGTAGGTAAGAACTTATCCGGTACCGTCAGCTGATTGAACTGTTGTCCTCCTAGAGAGAATTCATTGACGAAGGGATTAAGAAGATTGTTAGCATCCCCTTCAGAGGAGATAAACAAGGTGCCAGCACTAGTAAAGGCAATGCCTTCTGGATCAATACCCCGTTCTGGGAAAGGATCACCGCTAGCATTCCGTAAAGTAGTGACACCTGTAAACCCGACATCACCGTTGTCTAGACTACCATCACTTAAATCAATATCAATAGTATAGAAACGAGCGGGAGCATTTTGGCTGCGGTCATCAGACAGACCATAGTAAACACCATTAGCTGGATCGTAGGCTAAACCAGAGATACCACCAACTTCTGTATTCTCCAACTGCAATCCAGTATTAAAACTAACCTCTCCGAGAAAGTTAATACCAGTGACAACTTTCGAGTTACTATCTACCACTGTCGGCTCTACCTCAACATCAACATATAATAAACGGTGATCAGAACTGGGAAAGGGGAAATCACCCACTAGCTCAAAGGCAGGGTCATCACTTTTCGGCCAGAAAACAGTTGCGTCAGTGATAGGGAGATTTTGAGAAGGCAACACATAATCCACCCGCAGGTTGCCAGGACCACCAAAGTTTTCCTCAGCAAAGTCAGCGGTGTCAAAGGCTGGATTACCTCCATGAGTCAGGTTATTCAATCCCTGGCGGTTGCTAGCATCCACCCCTCCTTCACTGGAGGGTGTAACAGAGGTGTTCACTAACGGGTTATCCAGAATTTGCAGGATGGCATTATCAGTACTATCCCCATCAAAGGGGTCAGCATTTTGGTCTCCCATGATCACGAAGCGATCGCTTGCCAACAGACCACCGAAGTTTCCTTGGTCATCATAAATGTAATCCCCAGCCCCGGGAGTGATATAATCTGACCAGAACCGAATCTCATCATGATTACGGGTACCATTGCGGTCTTCTGCCCCATCAAACACTGGAGGAGTAGGATGGCTAGCCAGAACGTGAACCGTTTCACCGTTGATATTAATGGGAATATCCCAGTGACTCTTGGAAGATAGGCGGAATACAGCTAATTCTTCCTCAGAGTACCAGGATTCCCCAGTAACTGGATCTACAGGAAGCAAGGCATCTGGCATATTTTTCCAGAGGAAGTTTTGAAAGGTGCGTATATTCTCTGTATCAATTGGGTGTTTGGAGAATAGCACCATCCCAAACTGTCCTGGAAAGAAGCCGAAGCCAAACGCATCATTCCCCCCGCCAACTTGCCCGTTATTATCTAAGTCAAATCCAGAGGGAATTCCGGTGTTAGAAGGTGCGAGATAAACATAGGGAAAGTCAATCGCTGTCGCACCATTCTGACTAACTGAAAGATAGTTATCTTGGAAAAGTTTGGCAGCTTCTCCATTCTCATCGAAATCAAATTCATTGATTAGCAATACATCAGGTGAGCTACGCTGAATAATTTCAGCTACTGCCTTGGCTTGGTTATTATCATAAGTAGATAAATATTGAATTAAATCTCCTTGATTGGAGCGATTTAAAGAAGCGTTAAAGCTAGAAAATCGAACGTCAAGATTAGACATATTAATTATTTTTATACCTAAAGTTCGAGCACCTCAGTCATCAAGCTATGACCAAATAATAAAAACCGGGGAATTAAAGGATTTCCCGGTTTTACAACGGATTAGATAATTGTGAAATCAGCCTCTGTTAGAGGAGTATCAGTCGCAAAGGTTGCTAATAGTTCATTGTCCAAACTAATGCGAGCGTTTTGCGAATCTTGTTCAATGGATAACTGACCAAAGGTCAAACCATCGGCTAGACCAATGAGGTCGGTGAAACCAGTTTCTTGTAGGGTTGCGATTAAAGGCTCTTCTAGAGACAAGCCTTGGTCATCGAAGAATGTAGGATGCTTGGTTTCAGGATAGATACCGATTTTTTTACCAGTTTCCGCTTCTACCTGCTGGACTAGTTCGATAACCTCTTTGAAGGTGGGAATTTCAAACTGACCATCGAACTCATCGCTACGGAAGTCAAGAGGTTGAACAGCAAGCAGTTGCTTGATTTCTGCTAAGGTGAAATCTTCAGCAAAGTAACCAGTAATTTCTTCACCATCCAGAAGTTTGGTGGACTTGCGGTCTTCACCAAATACTTCAGCTACGTTAGTGGTATCATCTAGCAACGGTTCGTGACGAGCAATCAAGACACCGTCTTTGGTGATGACTAGGTCAGGCTCAATGAAATCAGCCCCTTGTTCAATCGCAAGAGCGTAAGCTTCTAAGGTATGCTCTGGACGCTCACCGCTAGCACCACGGTGTGCAATGACTAGAGGAGGCTCACCATTGAGGCTATTGAACTTTAAATCTGGGTTTTGAGGCGATCGCACAAATTCCCCTGTGGTATTTCCGGGGATATTGGGAGTGGAAATAGGGGCTTCGAGCAGTTTACCAGTGCTATTGAAGTGAAGTAGAAACGGACCGAATTCGTCACCAATCCAGATATCGCCCTTAGCATCAATCACAAAAGACTCGATATCAAAATCTGCCCCGGTCAGAAAGCGTCCGCTACTGTCTTCGTTAACAATCTTGAAAGGAATTTTGCCATCCGGGTCAGACAGTTGAACAAAGCCTTCAATCTCTACACTACCATCTCCATCCTCTGCACCCTTGAAATCAGGGTTAACTTGATAGAGTCTGAGCAGGTAATCAGCACTATTCTCTTGGGCTCCAAAACCGTTATCTGATAGGAACCAAAAAGAGCCACCCCCACTAGGAGCAAACTGAACACCACTAAAGCCTTGAACAGGTTGTCCATCAAACGGACCGGTGCGACCATTGGCAGAAATCGGTTCACCGTTGCCATTGTCTGCACCAGACTGGGGTCCTTCTGCAAAGGTATCAGCTGGTAAAGATGCAAATCCTTTTAATTTCATAAAATCCTGGAATCAATGAGACTAAAACTCTCGAATTTAGGGTTTTGATATCTAGAGAGTTAGAAGCACAGAAACTAGCCAAATTATTGTGTCAGCTAATGCGCTACCTCACAGGCTAGAAGCCTGTGCCACGCACGCTACACGAACAGCTATAACCTAATACGCAATTTTTACCAACCTTCAACAGGATTGGCATAGGTTTACGTGATGATTGAAACTAGCTGAACTCCCTTAGTAAGGGTTTCATTTCCAGGTTAAATTTTGATTGTATTTATATAAATTTAATTATAAGGTTTGGTTAACAGTTGTTTTTGAACTTTATGTAAATGTTTAGTGTAATTTTATCTGACTAGTGTATAAAGAGTTTGTTAAGTTTACCTAAAATTAACCTAAAATTAACTTTTTCATTTTGTTCTTAACCTTAAGGCGAGAGATTTTTTATAAAACCGCTAACTAATTAAGACGTCGGCAATGAATTTTGTTATCAACGATTTTAATAACTAATATGCAAGCAAAGGAACGGAACAGGGAACAGCGGATCACCGGAACAGCGGATCACCAGAACAGTGTAAAAAAAATACCAATTAAAGTAGGGTGGGCAAATTTATATTATCTAGAATACTCACCCATAACCAAACGGTGTCTTGCCCACCCTACAAGCTTTAGTTGCTGCGGTAAGCTTATCGTTGGGTGTTGGGCATCGAGTCAAATCGAGATAGTGCTTGATTTGATAAGTAAGCTTTTTTAACCCAAAGTTGTGCAACCATCTCAGCACGGGATGAAACTTTCAGCTTGCGAAACATTCGCTTGAGAGCTTGCTTCACGGCATTCTCTGTAATCCAAAGTTCAGTCCCAATTTCTGCGTTAGTGCGTCCCAATGCAACTAATTCGGCAATTTGCAATTCACGAGGCGTTAAGCGTGCGCTTTTGAAAGATTGGTGCTGGGAGCGCACGGTTGTAGCCCAAACAGACAAATGCAAACAGACTGCACTCATATCCGCTAGATTCTGTGTATTGAAAGCAGGCATTGACCGTTCACGAGTGCAGCCTAGGGCACCTACTAATTGACCACTGCTGATGATTGGTCCTGCCATCACATGCCAATGATCTGGCCGAGGACAAATCAAGGCCCAAACCTTGGGTGATGTTACGAATGATTCATGGGTAGGAGCGTGATGCTCAACCACATAGCGTAAAACAGGGTTATGGTCGATAGATAGGGCGATTTTTAGGGATTCCTTAAGCTTTTGATTAACTGGAGGCAATTGATCGAAGAAAAAAATGCCCCATCGCTTTGCCACAAAATGCTCACCAATTTTTGGGACAATGCGCGATCGCAAGTCTGCTTCATCCTTGACCTGATGAATGGCTTTAAATAAAAACTGCAACGAACTCGTCATGACCGTGATGACCAAAAGTGTACTCGATCGGGTACTGGGCAAGCTAAACTGCCTTCCCTAATATTAGCTTTAGCGTCAATATTAGGAGAAAACCGATGTCTCAATACGCTCACCCTGAAGTTTTGGTCAATACACAATGGCTGATGGATCATCTCGAAGATCCGATGGTGCGTGTGGTTGAAGTTGATATGAGTCCAGAATCTTACAAAGATACTCATATTCCGGGGGCTATTTTCTGGCATTTCCCCACTGATCTCTCCATGCCCGACTTTGGAATGAATTTAGACCCCACTGGGATTGAGAAACTGTTGTCGCGCTCAGGAATTTCCCAAGAAACGACCGTCATTGCCTATGGTAGTTACCCAGGCACAGGAGCTTTTATTTTCTGGTTTCTGAAGCTCTTTGGACATCAAAAAGTGTATGTCCTTAACGGTGGTCATCAGAAATGGGTGGCAGAAGGTCGTCCAGTAACATCAGACTTGTCAAACTTTCCGCCCACCTCTTATCAAGCAACCTCTCCCAATCCTGACTTACGAGTTTTCCAGGCAGAGGTGCAAGCATCTTTAGAGAAAACGGATTGTGTGGTGCTAGATGTGCGGACTCCTCAAGAGTATTCTGGTGAGATATTTATGATCAAGCCGCCAGAAGGAGCTGAACGTGGAGGGCATATTCCAGGTGCGGTGCATCTTGAGTATACTCATACCTTGAATGAGGACGGTACATTTAAGTCAGTAGAAGAGTTACATGGTCTTTACAGCAGCCGAGGTGTTACAGCTGACAAAGAAATTTTTCCTTATTGCGCGATTGGTGCACGCTCTGGGTACACTTGGTTCGTCTTGAAGTATTTACTCGGCTATCCCAAAGTAAGAAATTATGATGGATCGTGGAATGAGTGGAGCCGTCTGCCTCATGGGCTGATTGAGCAGTAAAAAAAATACCAATTAAAGTAGGGTGGGCAAATTTATATGATCAAGAATACTCACCCATAACCAAACGGTGTCTTGATGCAAAGCGCGAGTGGGGGAAACCACGCCAGTGCGGTCTTGGGGGTCTCCCCCAAGACCGCACTGCCTCCCCAAGACCGCGCTGCATCGCTTTTTGCCCACCCTACAAGTTTAGCTGACTCACTGAGCACTCAATTGTGAAAATGCAATAGTTTTTGATAACCCTTTTATTCCATTAAACTCATTAATCCCAGTTGACCCTACTGATTGACATTGCGACAATGCAATAGTTTTTAAGCACCCTTTTATCCCACTACTCTCACTAATCCCTTCAAGATTGTGAATGCAATAGTTTTACCCAATCCTGGCATTTTTTGGAAAATCGTGTTACAATAAAAGTATCGTTAAAGCAATGGTTTATTCGCCATGATGATTTCCACCGCACAAGCCGCTGAATTACTTGGTGTTTCTGGCACTCGCGTCCGTTACCTTCTGGGCAAGGGCAGAGTTAAAGGCGCTTATAAGGTGGGGAGAACTTGGGTGATTCCTTTGTTTGATGGTATGCCGGTGGTCACCCCTGGCACTCGCGGACCAAAACGGAACTGGTCAAAGCGTACAAATTACACCAAGACCGTGATTCATGTTAACCAGAGGGTGATTCGCAACAATCTCAAGACGGGAGACCGCAATCCTGTGATTACGGTGAAGCGAGGCTCTAAAAATGTTTACGGTCATACAGTGGAGGTCAATGGCCCGTGTCGGGTGATGTATCGTCCAGATGATCCCCTCAAGTGTGGAGCACGGGTCTGGATTGAGACGATTTCTGATTTTGAAGTGATTTCAGCGTGATGGGTCAGCTGTTCAGTATTGAGATTGGGATACCTAAATTGCTCAAAGGGAATAGGGAATAGGGAACAGAGATACAATCCTGTGTACCTCATTAGGGGAAAAAAAACTAGATTAGCAAAAATCTCCCTATCTCCCTATCTCCCTATCTCCCTACTCGTGAAATTCTTAATTAGACCCATCAAACACTGGTANTTCCCCCCGCAAAAGCCGCTGAATTACTTGGTGTTTCTGGCACTCGCGTCCGTTACCTTCTGGGCAAGGGCAGAGTTAAAGGCGCTTATAAGGTGGGGAGAACTTGGGTGATTCCTTTGTTTGATGGTATGCCGGTGGTCACCCCTGGCACTCGCGGACCAAAACGGAACTGGTCAAAGCGTACAAATTACACCAAGACCGTGATTCATGTTAACCAGAGGGTGATTCGCAACAATCTCAAGACGGGAGACCGCAATCCTGTGATTACGGTGAAGCGAGGCTCTAAAAATGTTTACGGTCATACAGTGGAGGTCAATGGCCCGTGTCGGGTGATGTATCGGCCAGATGATCCCCTCAAGTGTGGAGCACGGGTCTGGATTGAGACGATTTCTGATTTTGAAGTGATTTCAGCGTGATGGGTCAGCTGTTCAGTATTGAGATTGGGATACCTAAATTGCTCAAAGGGAATAGGGAATAGGGAACAGAGATACAATCCTGTGTACCTCATTAGGGGAAAAAAAACTAGATTAGCAAAAATCTCCCTATCTCCCTATCTCCCTATCTCCCTACTCGTGAAATTCTTAATTAGACCCATCAAACACTGGTATGCCATCATTTGATGATTCTGCCGGTGCAGGTGCTGGCAGTTGAGGGCTAGTGTCAGGAAAACGTTCACCACTAGTCTTCGGTTGGGCTTGTGGTTTGGTAAAAATAAATTCCCTGCTGGGAGTAGGTGGTGAGGGTTGAGGGCTACTCCTCCACTGTGGCGCGACAGTATTAGCGATCGCACCATAGGTAAGATAGATGTGACCTAATTGTTTGCCCTGATACATACGTTTGGTAAATCGCCAACCAGGATCAAGAAAGATTTTGAGAAAGCCATTCGCCAAACCTCTGGTGCGCCCAAGCTCAATGTCTGGGGCATTGCGGTCAATGCGGTGACTCCCTACTAATACCAATTCTCCATTCCGCTTAACCACTCTGAGCATATAGTCTAGGCCGAAGTCTTGACTATCGACCCGCATAGAATAGCCGTTGCTATCTGTACTGCGCCCACAAATTCCTGTAAAGTCAAAGTCGAGCAGCAGAGGATCTACAATAACTGGGTTAGTGCCACGTTCACGCCAGCACGCTTGCCAGTTTGCTATCTGCTCAATGACTAGTAATTGATATTGGTTGTAGCCAAAAGGGGCAGCTACTGCAATAAAATTGTTTTCGTTAACTTCGATGTTGCCAAAGGTATTCGCTGCTGCTGGATTGATAGCGCCTAAGGTAAGGCAAGAAGCTGTAGTGATTGCAGTAGCTGCTAGCCAGGGTGATGTGTTCATGGGTTTTACCGTTCCTAAGTTAGACCATTCCCAGTAGACGCTAGCACTAAAGAATTTGCTCCCCTAGTGATACAGTCAAATTATATCAACTCGGCTTGATGGAGAATATCGTAGGAAAAGAGAAAACGTCAGTGGTCAGTGGTCAGCCGTCAGTGGTCAGCGGTCAGCAGTCAGTGGTCAGTGGTCAGTGGTCAGCCGTCAGTAGTCAGTAATCAGCAGTCAGCAGTCAGCGGTGGCACAGGCTTCCAGCCTGTGACCTAACGTCAGTGGTCAGCTTGTTTTATTCAAAAGCTGTTCGGTTTAGCTTTCCCTACTACGAATGGCTGTTCCCGTAGCGCTTAAGCTGATAGCTGATTACTGATAGCTGATAGCTGATTACTGATTACTGATTACTTATCGCTGATAGCTGATAGCTGATAGCTGATAGCTTACGTTATTCGTTTATTGTCACTTTCACCATTTGAACAGGGGTTTTGGGGCGATCACCGCGATCAGTAGGGGTGGTTTGAATCTTTTGCACCACATCCATACCCTCAGTCACTCTACCAAAAACCGGGTGCTTCGAGGGACCTGGAGAAAACCAATCGAGATAGGAATTGTCTCGTGTATTGATGAAAAACTGACAACTACCGCTATTGGGAGCACCGGTATTTGCCATAGATAATGTACCTGGCTGATTGGAGATTTTGGCATTGTCCGGGTGCTCATCCTGGATGCAGCCGTCAGGACCATTCCCGGTACCGGCGCGACCACTATTGGGATCCTTGCTATAGGGACAGCCAAACTGAATCATGAAGTTATTAATCACCCGGTGAAAATGAAGACCATCGTAGAAACCAGACTTGGCTAGTTTAATGAAATTACCGGCTGTCTCTGGCATCACATCGGTGAACAATTCCACGGTAATTGTGCCTAAAGAGGTTTCTAGGGTTGCGGTTGGGTTTGCCATCTATATTTCTCAGTTAATGAGAGTTTTGTTAACACTCAACTAGGATACAGCAGGGAGTCGGGAATGGGGAGTCGGGAATCGGGAATCGGGAATCGGGAGTCGGGATTCGGGAGGTAAGCTATCAGCTATTAGCTATCAGGTATCAGCTATCAGCTTATGCCCACGCTACGCGAACAGCCATCAGGTATCAGCTATCAGCTTATGCGCTACGCGCACGCTACTAGATCGGTGCTTTTGAATAAGCGATGCAGCGGGTTAGGTCACAGGCTGGAAGCCTGTGCCACGGCTGACTGCTGACTACTGACCGCTGACTACTCCCTACTCCCTACTCCCTACTCCCTACTCCCTACTCCCTACTCCCTACCTAACAATTTCACTAAACGACCTCTTACCGATCCTCTGGGGTGATGGTTTAATGTCAGGAGGAAGAGATTGCACCACTCCCCATTTAGTTACTAATTCTTTTAGCAGCATCTCTTGCTCAGTCCGGAATTTGGTATAGTCTCCCCCTGAATTCATGACAGCAAACCAAACAGTGCCATAGGTTTGAGTTGGTAAGGCTCCGGCTAAGGTACTAACATAATTTAAACTACCGGATTTAACTACTGCTAAGTTAGGCAATGGACGTTCATTTAATATACCTTTGTCTTCTCCTACGATGGCAAATACATCAGCAACGGTCATGTTGTATTGCTGAAGATAGCGCTCAATGGCGAGAAATACAGCAGTGACAGCCCGAGGAGACATGCGATTTTCTTCACCTAAACCAGACCCATTGATTAAGCTAATTTCTGATGGGGGTACTCCCGCTGCTTCTGCTGCTTTGCGGGCTACCACCTTGGCACCACCAGCTGTATTCGCTAGCATTTCGGCCATTTTATTATTACTGTAGCGATTCATTTTCTTCAGCAGTTCCGCCAGGGGAAAGGAATATTGGCGTACCAGGGGCTGTAGATTGTCAGGGGGTGAAGCTACTACTTGCACAGAGCCTGCGATCGCAATTTCCGGTCTAGGGGTACCTGGGGGTAAGGTCTGATACTGAGTTTCTGCTGCTGGTGGCCAACTCTTACCATTCAAGCCTTGCTTGAGCAGAGTGCCAGCTTTGAGGGGTAAGGTCTCAAAATTCATATAAAACTTACCCACAATCACCAAATTACCGGTTACTTGCTTGATTCCTAACTGATTTAACTGGTTGCCTACTGCTATGGCTTCTTCCCAAACAAAAAAGGGGTCTTCTGATCCTTCAACCACTAGGTCTCCTTGTAGCACCCCGTTCTCAATCGGTCCGGTGGCGCTAAATTGGGTAATGAATTGGTGGTCAGGACCAAGGGTAGAAAGAGCGGCTAGGGTGGTGGCTGCTTTGGTAAGGGATGCTGCGGGTAAGGGAGTAGTGCCTTGGTAATTCGCTAAGAGGGTATCTCCTGATTCGATCCATATCCCTTGATTGGTCTTGGTCATCCCTTTGGCGGATAATCCTTTCAGGTATTGGTCAACACTCTGTTGGCTTCCTGGATTAGGATTCGTTTCCGCAACAGTTAGGGGTTGATCAGGCTTTTGGATCACCTTTAGTGCATTCTCTGGTTCTGAGGACTTGGAAGCATCTGGATCAGGAGATGGCGATACACCCTTTGGGGAATCCGCCCCATTACATCCAATTACTAGTGCTAGGAGTAGTGTAGATAGTGTAGCAGTTACATATTTATATAGCATTTTTAGTTTAGTTGTGAACATACTCCTTTAGGCAAGAGGCAAGAGGCAAGAGGCAAGAGGCAAGAGGCAAAAGGCAAGAGGCAAAAGGCAAGAGGCAAGAGGCAAGAGTAACCCACCCCTAACCCCTCCCAGGAGGGGAAATAGCTCCAGAGTTTTATAGGAAAATAAAAAAAGACCTTCTTAGTTTACATCTCGAATACAAATTTTATACCATTGCAAAATATATCATGAAACCAAATGCTTATTTAGGATAAGACCAAAAAATCCTCCGATCTCTTTCCTGCTTTTGCCTTTCGCCTCTTGTCTTTTGCCTTTTGCCTTTAATCTTAGTTTCACATTTAAACTGAAAATGCTATATCTTTTCCTCTAACTGTTTAAGTTTCAAATTTACTTCCAAATCATCCCGTCCCACAATAGTTTCTATGTTACCGAGGCGTTCTTCTATTTGTTGAACTTGATTAGGAAGAAGGGTTTTATCGGACTTGTTATGAGAGTGCCAAACAAAAGCGGTGCTAGTTGCTGCGCCCCCGATCACAATCATCGGTATGGCTAACTTATATTTGCCTGGGGCAAAAATCATACAAATGGCTAACATTCCAGTAGCATAAGACCAAATTTGTTTGGTGGTCATAGCACGGATATTAAGAGATTTCTCGAATTCGGATTGTTGTTGATAAGTCATAGTTTAATAAAGGGAATCGGGAATCGGGAATCGGGAATCGGGAGTGTGGAACAGGCATCTTGCCTGTATCGGGCATCTTGGTGCAATGGGCATCTTGCCTGTATCGGGCATCTTGGTGGAATGGGCATCTTGCCTGTATCGGGCATCTTGGTGGAATGGGCATCTTGCCTGTTACAATTCCCAGGCGGGCAGGATGCCCATTCTACTGATATTGATCGGAAGATTCAGCAATGAATTAAGCTGATAGCTGATAGCTGATAGCTGATAGCTGACCGCTGACCGCTGATCGCTTACATCCCATCACCTATTACTAATCTTTCAAAAGTTCTGATCCATGGTCAGTAAAATTTTCAAGACTCCCCGCTGCTGGGCATGGTTAAAGGCGGTTAACCCTTCTTCAACTGGGTAATGAGCTTGGATTAGGTAGTTGACATTTACTTTATCTTGTGCTAATAAATCAATGGCTGGTTTAAAGGGACCGCAACGGGAACCGATTAGGGTAATTTCGTCTACTACCAGAGACGAGGCATCAAAGGTTAGGTTGCCAGCGTAGGTACTTTTTAGTACTAGGGTACCTCGTGGGCGCAACGCTCCCCGGGCAAGGGCAAAGCCTTCGGGGTTGCCAGTACACTCCACTGAGATATCGAAACTACCGTTAGTGATGGCATCGGCAAAGCCTACCTTAATTCCTCTGGCTTCTAAATTGGCCAACTTCTCGTGATGACGGCCAATCACTAGCAAATTGCAGCCAGTTAGGGCTAGGGTTTGTGCCACCAGTTGTCCGAGCTTACCGTCTCCCACTACTACCACCTGGTGGTCGGGAGCAACCCTGACTTGTTCCTGAATTTCCAGAGCAGCAGCCAAAGGTTCAGTAAACGTGGCGGCATCAGTAGAAATATTATCGGGTAAGGGATGTAAGTTTTTTACGGGCAAGGTCAGATAGTCAGCAAAGGCTCCGTTACGGTTAACAATACCTAAGACAGTACGGTTTTGGCAGTGAGTCGGTTGTCCACTTCTACAAAATCGACACTCACCACAGGCCGCATTAATTTCTCCCACCACCCGCTGGTTAACTAAATTCTCGGGTCCATCTTCCACAACACCAACAAATTCATGACCCAAGATACCTTTGTAGGGGTAATAGCCTCGGATTAGTTCCAAATCCGTGTTGCATATCCCCGCACGCAACACCCGCACTAAGGCTTCATCAGAAGGTGGTGATGGCACAGGTAGGTCAGTGCGCACTTGCAGTTGCTGGTTTTCGAGCCAGAGTCCTTTCATTGTTGGTTGTTGTGACAAGATTGAGAAATTAGTTCCTATTTCCCATCTTAATCGGTGGCATTACTGAAGTGGAGTAGGCTAGAAATCCTACCAATTTCGGAAATTACTACTACACATCGATTTCATCTCCCTATCTCCCTATCTCCCCATCTCCCCATCTCCCCATCTCCCCATCTCCCCATCTCCCTATCTCCCCACACTTAAAGAAAACCTAAATTTCTGTCCATCCCTCGACTGTTGCCATCAAAATATTAACCAGGGGATGATCTATGGCTTCCTTGAAGGCTTCTACTCCTCCTGCTTTCAGGGCATTGATCACCTTGGCTTTTAGGGTTGGGTTAGTCTCAATTTGGTCAATAACTTCACCTACAACTATCATCTTTTCTTTGTTAGTTGTCGTGGGATTAGTCTGGGATAGTTGGTTTAGGAGTTGCTGGATTTCTGCTGCTGCTTCGGCTAAGCTTTGTTTTTGCTCTGATGTAAAATTAGTAGTGTTGACTTGTCTAGCATTGTCGTTGAAAACATTAAAATTATTAGGATTATTAGCTCTGCTTTGATCTATATCTAGATTATCTATATTAAAAGGACGTGAATTATCTGACATATCACTCTCCGCTTTAGCTGTATTTGTAAGATTGATTACTGGATTCGATGACTGATTGCTTAAACCGTCTATAATCTCCTTGAGATCATTAATTTCGCGAGTGTTAGCCTCTTGTTTACCCTCTAGAAACGCAATTTTTTTATCGGCTTCCAACCTAGCTTCATAAACTTGTAAAAATTGTTTTTCAACTTTGCATTTATCTGTGGCTTCTGGCACTTCCAAGGTAAGTAAAACATCATTACCTTTCTTCTCAATGGCTTGAATCGACTCAGTAGTAATTTCAGGATTTTCCGCCATTATTTTTTGAAAGGCTTGACGAAATGCTTCTGGATTAACACCATTACGCAGCAGAATCTGGACGGTATTGATAATCTTATTATAGAGCTTTTCAAAATCTCCTGGTTGGAAAACCCGGTCAGGGTCATGGGGACGACGCTCTCGATTTCCTTGAGGATTGGGATTCTCTAGTAAAAAGACATACTGACAATCAACATTAGTTAACCTAGTTCTTGAATCAATATTCCACGCTTGTAAACAAGCTCCAGTAAAATAAGCATGAGTAAAATCAGTACCAATTGCTTGAGCTTCAGTTAAATTAGCCCATTCTAAATTAGCATCCTCTAAAATGGCTTCGCTAATATCAGCCAGTTTTAGATTAGCCTTATTTAAATTAGCTCCTTTTAAATTTGCCCCTCTAAGATTGGCATTACTATAATTAGTATTATAACCATTACCACTAACTAATAATTCTCTGACAGCCGTATCAGCTAAGATAGTATTACCTGGTCTCGCTCGGTGGAGTTTAATAGTATTTCGCCAACAGGTACGAGTAAGCGTAGCCTTTCTTAAATCTGTCTTTTCCAGGATAGCTCCGGTAAAATCAGCATCGGTTAGGTTAGCGTTGTAGAAACTGGTACCTCCTGTAGCAGCAAAAGCAATAGCGATATTGCGAATCCAGGCATCTCTGGAATCCCCTTTTAGAGCACGCCAACCCAGGTAAACACCAAGTAGTACTAAGGTTAAGGCTACAGCTATGGCTACAGCCCATGAGCCAGCGCTGGCTAATTCCGAGTCACTTGCGAAGGCGAAGGCGAAGGGGAAGGCGCTGGCGAAGGCGAAGGCGAAGGCAAAAGCGATACTGGTGGCGATGCTGCTAGCACTGGCGAAGGCGAAGGCGAAAGCGATGCTGGTGGTGATGCTACTAGCCGTCCCTATGGCGCAGGCGCTGGCGCTAGTGATGACACTGGAAAAGCCTATGGCGAAGGCACTGTGGCTTGCGAAGGCGAAAAGGATGACGGTGGCGGTGGAGATGGCGACTCCTGAACCGATACCTCGACCCAAAATAACACTATATACTATAATTATAGTAACCAAAGCTATCAAACCGGATACTTGGTTGTTAGATTCAAACATAAACCCTACTAAGCCCCCACCAAGAAAGGAGGCAATTCCTGATAGTCCTGACACTATCCAGGGAACCAACAGAAGAACAATAGTCCACCGTTGTTGTAATCCAGCCTTCGCTTTACAGAACTTAGTTCCGGTTAGAATAGTATTCCTAAAGTATTAAACTAAGCACGGCAGGTCGCCCTACCGGCTCGTCTCCAAAACCGTGCGTGACACTTTCGCATCACACGGCTCCTCGTCATAGGAACCATTGTCATTGGCACCTTCACCATGGACTTTTGTCTAACTCTTCTGAATTGACTTTTGTCCCGTGTATTCTATCGTGGCAATGCAGGTGTAGTAACTCCAGGTTTTTGTCTAGGTCACTTCCATCCATCGCGCGTGGTATTATGTGATGCTTCTCAATCCAATCTCCATCTCGGAAGGTAAGACCGCAATGAGCACATTTCCCTTTTTGTCTTTTCAGAAGTCTTCCCTTCTGTTTGGTCATTTCAGGATGCTTTCTCATCCTGGTACTCCAATAAATCAGGTCACCATCGTAGGGACTTCGGGTCTCCTTGACTTTCACATGCCTCACAATTTTCGTTTTGGCATGTTTCTTTAGGTCGTATCCGTCCTTAGTCATGAATACCCAGTTATCCACCTTAGGAGCTTCCCAAGGCTTTTCAGGTTTTTCAATTCTGGTTCCCCAATATTTCTTGGCTACCCATCTTCTAGATTTCTTTGGATGTCTCCGATTTCCCCATCTCCGTAATTTGTTCCAAAGCAAATAGTCAAGCTTCGAGAATGTTTCTTTACTACAAACTGCCTTGAAGTTATTACTCCATCCTCTTATACTTCGATTAAGCTCTGTTATTAGAGCCTCCTGTGGGGCAGCTCGGTGACAGTCTATGATGTTTCCGAGTTTCCCGTAATGCCTTAGGATATTTTCTTTTGATGGTTTGATAATGGTTTTGAATCCTTGCTTCGATTGATTTTTCCCAACTTTGTATTGTCGAACATTAAATCCTAGGAAGTTGAATCCGTCAAAAGTATGGGTGATTTGTGTTTTCAAGGGCTTCAATTCCAGACCCATATCTTTCAACCAGTCATTGATGACTTCCTGACATTCTTCCACCACTTTCTGGTCATTGTGCATTATTACGAAATCATCTGCATATCTTACCAAGTTCAATCCCCTTTTATAATGGGTTTTCTTCCCCTTGATTGAGTTTGCAAAGTTCCATATTGCATTTTCCATTCCGTGAAGGGCTATATTCGCTAAAAGTGGTGAAATCACACCACCTTGAGGAGTTCCCTCTTCCGTAGATGAGAATGTCCCGTTATCCATCACACCAGCTTTGAGCCAGGACTTTATTAGGCGTCTCATGGATGGATAAGTATTCAATTTAGTTAGAAGTGCCTCATGGTTGATTTTGTCGAAGCATTTAGCAATATCAGCATCTAATACCCATTTGGGCTTTTGGCTAATACTGTTGAATATTGCTTGAATGGCATCGTGACACGAGCGTCCTGGTCTAAATCCATATGAGTTTGGCTCGAAGCGTGCCTCCCATTCAGGTTCAAGAGCCTGTTTAGCAAGTGCTTGTAGAGCACGGTCGTACATAACCGGGATTCCCAAAGGCCGCAAATCTTTCTTTCCGGGTTTAGGAATCCAAACCCTTCTAGTTGGTTGAGCTTTCTTGGAGACTTTCAGGCTGTTTACTAGAGCGAGTCGTTGCTTTGGAGTCAAAGCTTTCTTCCCATCGATTCCAGCAGTTTTCTTGCCCTTATTCTCCTGGGTCACCCGTCTAACCGCTAACATCTTGGCAGACCAGGATTTCATCAGAGTTTTTTGAAGCTTTCTTACCACGCGGACATCACCACGAACAGAGGCTCGGTATATGCGTTTTTGTAACTTAAAGACGGTCATTTCTAGCTTGCGCCAATTAACCTTCTCCCATTCCGACTGTGGGGCGAACCCCCGAGTTTTAGACTTTTGCATTACTACTAACTCCTATACCTTTTCCTATAACGTGAGTCTGTCAGCATATCCTGGGCATTACCCCAGGCATTAGCTTTTGACTCAATCTCGCCCCCATAGACCTTGCGGTTGACTACCTACTCAGCTATCGACCGTGCTAAGAGCATCTATAGGGGTTAATTCGTTCCTGATAACCATTCTTTGAACACTTAGGGTGGTACTATTCACCGGGAGTTTTATTGGGAAGTCTTTATAAAAGAACAAAATTTTATAAACCTTTCTCCTTTGACTATTTTGTCTGTAGCGTATCAGCCTATTTCGCTACACATTAGTTACGGTGATTCAGACGTACCTTTCTCTCGTACCCTTATGCTCTCTGCCTGCTTATGTTCACCGCCTTAGGTTAGCAGTGCTTCACTATTCGACCCTTGCATTAGCCGATGAATTTGTCATGTTCATCAACCAGGGTAGGGCTGTCACTCCGACTTCTGGAGGGATGGATTTTCACCACCATGGTTATCAAGTTGTCATGGTTCAATGAACCAAGCAGCTAATCCCCCAAACCCTTATAGGGTAAAGTTTATAGCTAACGAATCGCACTCGTTCCTCTAATATCCGCTTCACTAAAATCTGCTTCACTAAAATCTGCACCTGAAAGGTCTTTTCCCCGGAATGACTGACCTCTAAGATTTGCCCTGCGGAAATCCCTTTCTCCTGCTGCATATTGTTTCAGAACTTCTTCAGCTTTCATCAGCAAAAATCATATATAGAAAATGAAATAGAAAGTAGGGAACAAAAATTATCACAATTTATTTTAATTGAAGTAAATTATGTATCGCTTTCTAGTATAAATTACAACCAATAAATCAAGATTCTGGAAATACTTTCGTAGGAATAAATTTGCTTGGGCACATAGGCTTCATCACAACCCTGCTACTGTCTCACTCCTGGGATGCGTTACGCACAGCCAAAGGCGATTGGTCATAGGCCACGCTACGCGATGAAGCAAAGCTTCCGCTAAAAGCGATCGCACCTATACGAGGGAAGTTTAGTTGTAGTTATGTATTATAATAAGCAGTTATTGTCAATACAGTGGTAATATTTCTTAATAAACCCTATTAATTGTGTTTCTTAACTTACAGACTGTTCCAGACAAATATCCAGGGATAGGTTGTTGTAGCTGAAACCGACTTCTACCATTGCGATGCTGGCAAGGAGCCGCTAAACGCGATTGGCCGTTGGCCACGCTACGCGATGAAGCAAAGCTTCCGCTAAAAGCGATTAGCCCAAAGGGCTACGCTACGCGAACGCATTAAGTTCTGGATAGGGTGCATCTCCTAAAAGCTGTTTGACCTGATGGTGCGTTACGGTGCGGGCTATTTCAACAAGGGGCGAAGAAGCGAAAAATCATGGCTCGCCCGCCCCTAACTCACCCTACACCTTAAAGCAAAAAACCTTAAACCAAATAACCTTCAACCTTCTAAACCTTCAACCTTCAACCTTCAACCTTCAACCTTCAACCTTCAACCTTCAACCTTCTAAACCTTCAACCTTATAAACCTTCTAAACCTTCAACCTAAACACTTCACCCAAGCCTCCCTTACCTCAGGTGAACCATACCAAAGCCCCTTCCTCCTAGGAGAATGCAGCACCTCATCAAGAGTAATATTAGTGGCTCCAGCCAAATGAGCAGCAGCAATGGGAGTAATCCCATCTCCCCAGCAATTCCCTTCTCCACAAGTGAGCTTGTAACTGTTGTAAGCCAACCAACTGCCTAAACGTCGCTTACCATAAATTGCCTTACCAGCAACACAAATATAATTGACATCTTGGTGAAACGCCCCTGGATAGTTATCATTCACAAAATCAAGATTGCGTTTAGTCCAACGTTCCTGACTGAGATGGGGTGTACCCAGAGTCACTAAGGTAGAGATATAGGAATGAGCATTCCATAACCCTACCGAGTCATCAGTAACATCTCCATGAATAGTGTAAGGCTTTTCTCCTAGATATATCCTGGCAATCCAGCCACCAGCAGAGTGACCGATTAAATTAATCTCTGACGTGTTATGCTTCTCCAACTGCTGTTTAACAGCTTGGTCGATTTTTCGCAAAATTGGCACCACAGAGCGACCACCGAGGGTAGGAAACCAATCCTGTTGGCGTATTGGTACAGTAGTTGCGGCAATCCCTAGCTGTTGTAGTGATTGTTCTAAATCACGGTATTCACTAGCGCTAGCAAAATAGCCCGGTAAAATAACAGTTGCTAATGGCATCGGTAATTTTAATTTAATATAAATTTTATAGATAATTTTAAACTTTTGTGAAACTAGGTACACTTTATGGTATAAGTGTTGGTCCTGGGGATCCTGACCTGATCACCCTCAAAGCACTACGTATATTGAAACAGGCACCAGTAGTAGCCTTTCCTACTGGAGTCCGTGGAAAACCAGGAATGGCTCAACAGATTGTCGCTCAATGGTTGGAGAATCATCAGGTGCAGTTACCCTTGACATTTCCATATGTGCAGGATACCGCTATCTTGACCCAAGCATGGCAACTTGCTGCTGAGCAAGTCTGGAATTATCTAGGATTAGGGCAAGATGTAGCATTTGTGTGCGAAGGAGATGTGAGTTTTTACAGCACATTTACCTATTTGGCACAGATGCTACAACAGTTACATCCTCAAAGCCTGATTCAAACTGTACCAGGGGTATCTTCCCCCATGGCTACAGCATCGGTGTTGGGATTACCCTTGACCATTCGTGATCAGCGGCTGGTGGTGCTACCAGCTCTCTATAATGTGGAGGAACTGGAAAAGGTTTTGGATTGGGCAGATGTAGTAGTCTTGCTCAAAGTCAGTTCAGTTTATCAGCAGGTGTGGCAAGTGCTGCATCGACATCAGTTGTTGGAAAATGCCTATGTGGTAGAACGAGCAACTCTACCGGAGCAGGTGATTTATCATAATTTATGCGATCGCCCTAACCTGGCATTACCCTATTTTTCTCTGCTAATTGTTAAGGTAAACCAATAAGATAGCAAACCAATAGATAGCAATGTTTCAGCCATCGATGTAGTTGTTATAGCTAGCCCCAGCACCATCACTCTTATAAAATTCTAAACGCTGAAAACCCCGTGTCTTTAGACCGGGGATGAAAGCGAATAGCGGCTTGACGCGCCGTGAGAAAAATATTCCTAAATAATCCGAAAGTTTAGTCTGGGTGTTGTAAAATAAAGTAAAGGAAAGTTGAGGTCGAAACTGGTGATCGTTTTAGAATTCAAGGCAAAGGGGAAAAGGCATCAATACTCCGCTATTGATGAGGCAATCCGGACAGTTAAGTTCATACGCAACAGCTGTCTCAGGTACTGGATGGACAACAAAGGGGCTAATAAATTCGACCTCAACAAATACAGCGCCGTCCTTGCCAAAAACTTTCCTTTTGCCAATGATTTGAACTCTACTGCTCGGCAATCTAGTGCTGAGAGAGCATGGTCATCAATCGTTCGTTTCTTTGACAACTGCAAGAAAAAAGTACCCGGAAAGAAAGGTTTTCCTAAGTTCCAAAAAAACTGTCGCTCAGTGGAGTACAAACAGTCTGGGTGGCAGTTTTCCCCTGACAAGAAGTCAATTACGTTTAGTGATAAAAAGGGGATTGGAAAGCTCAAGTTGAAGGGAACGTGGGAATTGTGGCGTTTTGATAAGAAGCAAATAAAGCGAGTTCGGATAGTCCGCCGGGCTGATGGCTACTATGTCCAGTTTTGTGTTTCAGCTGATATTAAAGAAGAATTAGATCCGACTGGTACAGCCATTGGGTTAGATGTCGGGCTAAAAGACTTCTATACTGATTCCACTGGAAAGACTGAACCCAATCCTCGTTTTTACAGAACAGTAGAAAAACGTCTTAAATTCCATCAACGCCGGGTTTCTCGAAAAAAGAAAGGCTCTGCTAACCGGAAGAAAGCTATTAATAGGCTAGGTAGGACACACCTTAAGATAAGTAGGCAGCGTGAAGAACATGCCAAGAGACTGGCTCGTTGCGTAATCCGGTCTAACGACCTGGTCGCCTACGAAGACTTGAGAGTTAAAAATCTAGTAAAAAATCCTTGTCTTGCCAAATCTATTAATGACGCAGGTTGGTATCAATTCAGGAAATGGATGGAACATTTTGGAACTAAATTTGGAAAAGTAACTGTCGCAGTTAATCCCGCCTATACTAGCCAAAACTGTTCCGGATGCGGCGAAATAGTTAAAAAGTCTCTATCGACTAGGACTCACATATGTAAGTGTGGATGTCAGCTAGATAGGGATGTTCCTTCGGAACCGCTTCGCGAACACAACGCCGCAATCAACATCCTTAAAAGAGCTTTGAGTACGGTGGGGCACACCGGAACTTGGGTCACAGACCTAAACGCTTTAGGAGATTTGGCCTCTACTGTTCTTGGTTCCGGCCAGGTTCAGCAAGTCGAGTCGTTGATTAAAGAATCCCCGCGTCTAATGACCGGGGAGTGTCAATAGCAACCATGGAAATACGTCAAGAATAACTGCCATGTCCGATGCTTCTTTAATTAAAAACATCCCAGAAATGCTGAGTCACCCCCTAGTGATTTCTGTTACCGCCTCTCTGGGGGTTCATATGCTAATCGTACCGATATTAGGTGATTTGTTGAAGAATCAAAAGCCTAAGGGAGACTCAATGGTGCAAGTGTTGGAGTTAAGCCCTCAACAACTGAGCCGTGTGCCCAAGTCTGCTGCACCACCACTGACCCTGCCAGCTCTACCTAATGCCAAGACTCCGGCAAAGCCCTCCATCCCTTCGTTATTTAGTGCTTTCCCACCCCCTCCACCACCGCTACCTTCAATACCTCCTCTCAAGCCCCTGAAAAAAATTCCCACACCCCCACCTCTGAGATCCCTACCGATAAAACCTTTACCCACAATTGGTAAGTATCCTTTACCACTGCTAAATCGCCAAAGACCAATTATCACCAGAGGGTCTTTCCCGATCCAGCTACCACCAAAACCCAGGACACCACTACCAGCCCCACCACCGCGACCTCAGTTCAAATTCGATACAGAGTCTTTGAATCCAGGTTCCTTCCAGACCGGTTCCTTGCCAGTATTTGGGAATGCTACCAACCAGATTCCTGACCCATCAGAGTTTCCTAACCAACAGCCACCGGTATCGGTTACTCCACCTCCTCCACCACCACAATTTTCCATCACCCCTCCTCCTTCTGAGCCTACTAAACCAGTACCTTCTAGTGCTGTTGCGATAGGCGTTGCCGCGCCAAAGGCGATCGCACGACAACGTGAGCAAAATTTAGTAGCTCAAGTGCGGATGCGGCGGAAGCAACTGAAAAAAGATGTAACCAATACCACTGATGAGGAAGCTAGGAAAAACCTGGTAGAATGGATGGCTTTGGTAAAGGATACCTTACCCAAAAAGGAAGTCATACCAGAAGCAATAACAGTTAGTGCTACTTATCCGAAAGACGCTTGTATTAAGAAACTAGAAGGCACAACAGTCTTCGGAATTTTAGTAGGTGCTGATGGTGAAGTAACTAATACACAGCTGATTCAGAGTGCAGGGTACGGCATTTTAAATCAGCAGGCACTGGAAGATATTCAGTTCCGCAAGTTTAACAACCAAACTGGTACAACAAAACCATACCAGGTCAAGGTAGCCTTTGACTATGACAAAGGCGACTGTCCTAGTCTATCGGTTTTCCAAGAAACTGCTAACCAGCCAGTTCCAGCAAAGCCAAATACTGTTAGTGGGGAAAACGCTGCTGCCAACAACCCAGTAATAGTAGTGCCTAAGCCAGAAACTCCTAGCAATAACTCCAATAACTCTACCGATAACAATAGGACAGTATCAGTTCCCGTAAAACCGAATAGTACTAGGGAAAATTCGAGCACTAAACCCAGAACCATATCAGTGCCAGTGCGGGAAAATACCTCTAGCCAAGACTCGACTCCTAAACCCAGGAGGGTGTCAGTACCAGTTCAGGACAATACCTCTACTGAGGAAAATACTCCTAAACCCAGGAGGGTATCAGTACCAGTGCGGGACAATACCTCTACTGAGGAAAATACTCCTAGACCTAGAGCAGTACCTGTACAGCAAAATACTCCTACTGAGGAAAATACTCCTAAACCCAGCAGAGTGTTAGTACCAGTACGGGACAATACTCCTAGTCAGGAAAATACTACTGAAGAAAATACTACCAACACTACAGCTGTGCCAGTGAAGCCAGCTCAAGCTACTAATGAAAACTCAGGGAAAGAATCCGTTCCAGCAGCAGCAGCCAGTGAAGAGCAAAACTCACAAGAGGATAAAGCATGCAAGTTCAAATCTAGATCAGCTCGCAGGCGCAACAGAATAGACTCTTTTACAACACCATCCTCCAGGTCATGTAAATAGGAGCTTTTTGTTAGTTAAAGCCTGGGTTGTTGGTCAATGGAGCATTAACATTATTTGAGAATTAAGAATTAAGAATTAAGAATTAAGAATTAAGAATTGAGAATTGAGAATTGAGAATTAAGATGCGTTCGCGTAGCGTGGCCTACGGCCAATCGCAAAATTAATCATTCAGCTTTCAGTATTCAGCTATCACCATTCATTTGATAGCTAAATACTCACTACAATTTTCTTATCCTGATTATCCTAATCCAGAGCAACTGACCAATAAAAAATGACCCAATAAAAAGTTAAAAAGAGATGCAGCGCTATGTGACAAGCGCGCATCATTCCCTATTCCCTATTCCCTGGGCGCAGCACAATAACTTTTCTGTTACCGAAACATCCGCTTGGCAATTTCGGAAGCAATTTGCTGACCTAGACGTTGAGTTTCCTGCTTTAACAAAAGTTCCAGCATCTTCGGTACCGATTCTAGGTCAAACCTAGAGGATTCAATAATCATAGCCCCAATCTTTTGCATCCGCTCCAGGTTAGGAGACTCTAATTTTCCAGTTACATTAACCGCCAAGCCCACCGATGCAGTTATCTGCCCAAGAGTCCTGTATGAGAGATTCTCTAAACTGGTAACCATCTCTTCAACCAGAGCATTACGCAATATACTCCCTTGCTCGGAGTAGAGAAATTCTAACCCCTGGTGTAAGAGCGCACTAATATCAAACTTCCTACTTGTGCGCACCTGACCTAATAACTCCTCCAAAACATGCCATTGAATTCCACCATCTTGATACACAATTTCCTGTAAACAAGTCCTTAATTGGGGGGATGAATCCGTCAACAGCCGTTGGGCAACATAGGGATAAGTTTCATTGAAGGGCTGAAAATTGGGATTAAGTTTAATCGCTATCCCTTCTAAGGTAGCAGCACTGCGGAAAATCAGGAGGTAGTAAGTGGGTAATTTAAATGGATATTTATAAAGCAAGGGGGATAGCTTCCGAATAATACGATTAAAGCCGAATGTTGACACAGTAGCTTCCATCACCCCACCAAAAATATCAGTTAGTTCAGGAATCAGCGAGGTCACATCTGTCTCCGGTGGCAAAAAGTCCAGCTTCACATAGTCTTGTGCTAGACCTTCAAAATCACCAATAACAATATGGACAACCGATTCCAGTAAGCGATACCGATAAGACGGTTCTACCGAGCTCATCATGCCAAAGTCAAGATAAGCCAATTTACCATCAGGGGTAGCCAATAAATTGCCAGGGTGAGGGTCAGCATGGAAGTAACCTTCCTCTAAAAGTTGCCGCAAGCAACACTGAAATCCTACATCAATCAGGGTATTCGGGTCTAATCCCTGGGCTTTAATGGTTTCTAGTTCCGTCAATTTAGTCCCAGTGATCCACTCCATGGTTAACACCCGCCGCCCCGAGTATTGCCAATATATACGTGGTACAGCGATATTGTTAATGTCACCGTAAAGTTGGGCAAATCGTTCCGCATTGCGACCTTCCTGGGTATAGTCCATTTCTTCAAACAAGCGAATAGCTAGTTCGTCGATAAGTGCTACTAGGTCGCTGTGAACAAAGGAGATTGATTCTTGCGCCCATGCTGCTATTTTCCGCAAGATATAGATATCTAGGGAAATACACTCCACCAGACCAGGGCGTTGCACTTTTACTGCTACGATTTCACCAGTTTTGAGTGTCCCTTTGTACACTTGTCCTAGGGAAGCAGCAGCTACGGGTTTGTCGCTCAGTGAGCCATAGATGTTGTTATAGTTATCGCCTAATTCTTCTTCAATTAACTGATAGGCAATGTGATTAGAGAAAGGAGGTAATTGGTCTTGTAATTTAGTGAGTTCCTCTAAATAAATAGGAGGAACAATATCAGGACGACAGGAAAGGATTTGTCCCAATTTAATGAAGGTTGGACCAAGTTGAGTCAGCTTTTCACGAAATTCCCAGGCTCGTTGAGGTTGATTTTGGGCAAGGCTACCAGTGACGAAATCCCACCCTAGCCTGATGCTAAAGGTAATCAATGCCCCTACCAAAGCCATCCTGCGTCCCCAGACTAGCCGAGAACGCTGGCGGTAGTAGTCAGATATGGTTCTTGGCTCGTACTGCAAGGTTAGTATTTTAAGATTTGTTAAATAATTACAAGAAAATTATCTCTTGAACTTTGCGGTTGGTCAAGGGGTAGGGAGTAGGGAGTAGGGAGTAGGGAGTAGGGAGTAGGGAGTAGTG
>NZ_MKZS01000001.1:3525130-3637655 GCF_001942495.1 Moorena bouillonii PNG | reverse complement strand
TGGGAGTAGGGAGTAGGGAGTAGGGAGTAGGGAGTAGGGAGTAGGGAGTAGGGAGTAGGGAGTAGGGAGTAGGGAGTAGGGAGTAGGGAGTAGGGTGTCGGGGGTCGGGGGTCGGGTGTCGGGAGTCGGGAGTCGGGAGTCGTCAGAAGCGGGAAATATTGATGCCTTGCCAGTGTTGAGTTTCGCTAGAGTGGTTTAAAAAAAGCGATTCGGCAAAGCCGTTCGCGTAGCGTGGCCTTCGGCCTCCGCTTCGCGATGAAGCAAAGCTTCCGCGCTTATGCGATCGCACTAGGTTCAAGTCAAGTCTGACATGTAAGCGATCGCGTTTATCTACCTGTAGGGTGGGCAAAACCTTGCCCACCCTACCCATGGACTCTGTGCGTAAGTCCTGATGTTGACTACTTATATAGTGTGTTTCATCAAGAAGGGAAAACAATTTAAAATTGTCAATGGTCAATTGCCAAAGGGATTTAGGCGAATCTGTTAAGACTCTGACGCCAGCGGCTACCCAGCCATAACAACCCACCGATAGCAAGTAATCCTCCAGTAGTAGAAGATTCTGGCACTTTCTCGACTTTGATACGTGCTATCTGGTAGCCATCCACTGTGAAGTCAGCTTGAGCAAACGCCGGAGTTGATAAAATCGGTCCACCTGGAATAAAACCTGGATGCAGGGTGACAACTCCGTTTTCTGGTGTACCGGTATCAGGAATAGTTTGACCGAAGAAAGCAGTAGTCGTCTCCTGCTCGTCGTTAACTTCAGTACCTGCATCCAGAACTTGAGAACCGAGAACGGTAAAGTCAGCTCCAGTGAAATTACCATCTTCATCAAAAATCTCAATAGCCAAGGGGTTGCCATTAGCAATGAAAGCATCATTACTGGGGAGAATCATTGCCGCGTAGCTGAAGTAACGGCTAGTAGAATCTACAGTAAATGTGGCTTGGGCAATATCCCCAGAAGCAACTGGACCATTTGGACCAGGAATTACCCCATCAACTGAACCCGCACCACTAGCAAAAAACTCTTGACTAAGCACTGCTGCATTGCCATCCTCAGCAATGCCCTCAAGTCCTGGTGAAGCTGCCTCACCCCGATCATAAATATCAAACAGACCATTATGAAAACCAACCCAGACTGGAGTCAATAAGGTGCCGTTTTCCGGTGCCAGGCTTTCAATTGTCACCTTGAGGGTAGCTGCTGTTGCGCTAGATGCCATGGCTAGTGTAGAGGTTACCGTAACCATGGTGACGATTTTGAGTGATTGAATAATTGAATGCTTCATGGTGATCCTGATCAATGAGATCAATATGGTAGATTTGTCAATGAGTGTGTTGCTCAACTATCTATGTAGCTACATCATTATCCGTAGAGTTAATCAGCTAAGTGTTTAAAACTTAGTCTTCAAAACTTAGTGTTCAAAACTTAGTGTTCAAAACGGATTTTGCTGGCACCCCATCAAGTGGATAATTTTAGGTTAGTAGCTTGACTAGGATTATTGGTTTCTTGGTTTAGTTGTTGCTGAACAGAGGCTGAAAATTTGCTGATAATTTACTGATAATTTCCAGCCTCTATCAGCCTGGAATGACGACGTGATATTAGTTGCGGTTAACTACTTATCCTGGAAGGGTATTCGTCAATTTAAAATTTCAAATTTAAAATTGTTAATTAACACATCACAGGTCACAGTTCACAGGTCACACTTACGTTTAAGATTTCTCGTTTAAGATTTCTTTAGCAGTCGTGGTTCGTGTTGAGAAACGACAATTAAATAGTCACCATTCTCAAGTTTATAATCTGTCGGTGGATTGGAGATAACGTCTCCTTCAATTCCTTTTTGTACCGCTAAGACAATACTTTGATAGGCTTGCTTCATATACGTAAATACTTCCATAAAGGAACTACCAACCCGAGAGTCAGGAATCGCAATTTTATAAAGCTTGTTCCCAGTTTGAGTACTTAATATTTCAGAGACAACTTTGGTAATTCCATGGTTAAGAGCAGCTTGGGAAATGAGCATACTACTTAACTCACTACTAACGATTATTTCGTCAACCTTAGCCCGCTGACAGGATTTAACATGAGTTTCATCTACCAGCTCCACAACTGTGTAAGCCTTGGGATTAATACTTTCTACTGTCAGGGTAGATAGTATAACTTTTGCGTCGCGAGCTGTGTCATCTATACTGTCATCCCCTAAAATTATAACAGTTCTAGCCTGGATCAAGTTGGCTCGAATCAAGGTTTCATCACTTACATTACCTTTAAGAAAAAACAAATTATTGTCTTCGATAGGCTTCCGGTCTATATTAGCAATTAAAATAATTTTCTCATCTTGAGTTTTAGGAAACCTTCGCAACTCATTGATGATAAATCTTGCTCTAGAATTCCATTCGCAAATAATCAAGTGATTGTTAAAATTATAAGATCCCATACCTAGATCATTTTTGAGTTTTTGATCGACAAAAATACCAGCGAGGCTAGCGGTGAAGATGGCTAAGAATCCAATCCCCACAAACATATCGAGAATAGCAATAACGCGACCACCAACTGTGACAGGGGTGATATCACCATAGCCAACAGTTGTTAGGGTGACGATGCTCCACCAGAAAGCATCTGCTTTTGAGATATCTGGTTCCAGCCATGATATAGTGATGGTGTTAATGGTAATGATTATTATAATAACCCCCATTACTTTATCAAGGTTTTCACTGCGCAAAAAGTTCCAGAATTTTCGATTCCATAGTAATATCATTTGACTTAGACGTAATGGTCAGTTCATGTCGGTTTAAGTAACTATAATACAGCGGTTTTGAATTGGGTGAGGTACTTTCGTTATAGATTTTAGGGAGCAGGGACTTCGGAGCAGGGAGCAGGGACTTCGGAACAGGGACTTCGGAACAGGGCAAAAAACCTGTGTAGCTCATAGTTATGAAAAACGCTGTATCTATTCTCTATAATTTATAGATTGAATCGGCAGGGGGGCTCAGGAGCTCGGGAGTGGGCTTTGGAGTGTGCGCGAGCTTACTGAAAACTATACAAAAACTATACAATTTAAGTCTGCGATCGCTCAAGCTGAAAGCTAGAGGGTGTCCGGCAAACAGCTGAATGCTTAGGTAAAACATTACTATGGGAACGGATAGCGCTACTATTGTTAAGGAGTTTAAAGCCGCTGTCGGTCATGCCAAAATCCTCTAACCTCAACCACACCCAGGACCACACCCCTAACTCTGCTCAAAACACCATTCGGATTCGGGGGGCTAGACAGCATAACCTGAAAAACATTGATCTGGAACTGCCACGCGATCGCATTATTGTCTTTACTGGTGTTTCCGGTTCCGGCAAATCCTCCCTGGCATTCGACACTATCTTTGCGGAAGGACAACGCCGTTATGTAGAATCCCTTAGTGCCTATGCTCGTCAATTCCTAGGACAACTGGATAAACCGGATGTGGATGCCATCGAAGGCTTAAGCCCCGCTATCTCCATTGACCAGAAATCTACATCCCATAACCCCCGTTCCACCGTTGGTACAGTTACGGAAATTTACGATTACCTGCGATTACTGTTTGGACGGGCTGGTGAACCCTATTGTCCCAAATGCGATCGCAATATTGCGCCCCAGACCATCGACCAGATGTGCGATCGCATTATGGAACTCCCTGACCGGACTCGCTTCCATATCCTGGCTCCGGTTATCCGAGGCAAAAAGGGCACTCACAAGAAACTATTATCCAGCTTAGCCACGGAAGGATTTGTGCGGGTCAGAGTCGATGGTGAAACCTTTGACCTCTCCGATACCATCGAACTGGATAAAAATTATACCCACAACATTGAAGTGGTGGTTGACCGTCTCATCAAAAAGCCTAGTATTCAAGAACGAATTACCGATTCCCTTGCTACTTGCCTAAAACGTTCTACTGGAATTGCAGTTATCCAAGTTTTAGATAATACATCAGCACAGTCAGCAGAAGTCAAATCTGATCATAATTATAGACGTACTCCTCCAAAAAATGGCAGTTCATCTGACCAAGACATTCCTCAAGAAATCGTATTTTCAGAAAACTTTGCTTGCCCAGAACATGGGGCAGTAATGGAAGAATTATCTCCCCGATTATTTTCCTTTAATTCCCCCTATGGTGCTTGTCCATTTTGTCACGGTATCGGTAATTTACAAACCTTTTCTCCAGAACTAGTAGTACCTGATCCTACTCAACCCTTATATAGTGCTATTGCCCCCTGGTCAGAAAAAGACAACACCTACTACATCTCCCTACTCTATAGCGTAGGAGAAGCTTATGGTTTTGAAATCCAAACTCCCTGGAATCAGCTAACCTCTGAACAACAAAACATTCTGCTCTACGGCACCGACGAAAAAATCTACATTCAAAATGATTCTGCTTATGGCAAAGAAAAAGGTTACTACAAGCGCTATGCTGGCATTATCCCGATTCTAGAAAAACAGTATAAAGACACTAGCTCTGAAGCATCAAAACAAAAACTAGAGCAGTATTTAATTTATCAACCCTGTCCAGAGTGTCATGGTAAACGGCTCAAACCAGAAGCACTCTCCGTGCGGTTAGGACAATATCATATTGATGATTTAACTAGTGTCTCAATTCGCCAATGTCGTCAACGGATTGATAACTTACAACTATCCCCCCGCCAAGCTCAAATTGGAGACCTTGCCCTCAAAGAAATTAAAGCCCGATTACAATTTCTAATTGATGTAGGATTAGATTATCTTACCCTTGACCGTCCAGCCATGACCCTTTCCGGTGGAGAAGCTCAGCGGATTCGCCTAGCGACTCAGATTGGAGCAGGCTTAACTGGAGTTCTGTATGTATTAGATGAACCAAGTATTGGATTGCACCAAAGAGATAATGGACGGTTACTGACTACCCTAATCAAATTGCGGGATTTGGGCAATACCTTGATTGTTGTAGAACATGATGAAGAAACCATTCGTACTGCCGATCATATTGTCGATATTGGTCCGAAAGCTGGAATTCATGGGGGAGAAATTGTTGCTCAAGGGGATTTAGAGACTATAATCAAAAGTGATAATTCCCTGACGGGAGCGTATTTATCAAAACGGCAAGTAATTGAAACCCCTAGTAAACGTCGAGAGGGTAATGGTCGTTCTTTTGTGATTAAAAATGCTCATCGTAACAATCTTAAAAACATTGAGGTAGAGATACCACTAGGGAAATTAGTTAGCATTACAGGTGTCTCTGGGTCTGGGAAATCTACCTTAGTCAATGAATTACTTTACCCGGCATTACAACATCATATGACTCGTAAAGTACCCTTTCCCAAAGAATTGGATCAAGTTGAGGGACTCAACGCTATTAATAAAGCAATCGTAATCGATCAATCTCCCATTGGTCGCACTCCCCGGTCTAATCCTGCTACCTATACAGGAGTGTTTGATGCAATTCGAGAGGTATTTTCTAAAACTATTGAAGCTAAAGCTAGAGGTTACAAGCCAGGGCAATTTTCGTTTAATGTCAAAGGGGGACGTTGCGAAGCTTGTTCGGGACAGGGGGTGAATATCATTGAGATGAATTTTTTGCCCGATGTCTATGTACAATGTGACGTTTGTAAGGGAGCGCGATATAATCGAGAAACGTTGCAAGTGAAGTATAAAGGATATTCCATTGCTGATATTTTAAATATGCCAGTGGCAGAAGCGTTGGAGGTATTTAAGAATATTCCAAGAGCAGCATCACGGTTACAAACCTTAGTCGATGTGGGGTTAGGATATATCCACTTAGGGCAACCAGCACCAACATTATCTGGTGGAGAAGCACAACGGGTGAAGTTGGCAACAGAATTGTCACGTCGGGCAACGGGAAAGACATTGTATTTAATCGATGAACCGACAACAGGATTGTCATTTTATGATGTTCATCACTTGTTGAATGTATTGCAGCGGTTGGTAGATAAAGGAAATTCTGTTTTGGTGATTGAACACAATTTAGATGTGATTCGCTGTGCTGATTGGATAATAGACTTAGGACCAGAAGGTGGGGATAAAGGGGGAGAAGTCATTGCCTCTGGAACACCAGAGGAGGTAGCAAACAATCCTAAGTCCTATACCGGGAAGTATTTGAAGGAGGTTTTACAGGAGTACCCGCGACAGGAAGGACTGCTGAGTGCTTAGTGCTTATTGCTTAGTGTTCAGTGGGTCAGTTATAGGGGATGTTTGAGCAATGGCTTTTTTGATGCGATCGCTTAAGCAGAATGGAGAATGAAGAATGGAGAATGAAGAATGAAGAATGAAGAATGGAGAATGAAGAATGAAGAATGAAGAATGGAGAATAAAGAATAAAGAATGGAGAATGTAAAATGTAAAATGTAAAATGTAAAATGGATAATTAAGTTAAATTCTAAATTCTAAATTCTAAATTCTAAATTCTAAATTCTAAATTCTAAATTCTAATCCCTAATGACTGTCTATCTAGGCATCGATTTCGGAACCTCTGGCGCACGGGCAGTAGTGATAGACTCTGTTGGTACTATCTTTGCCGAGACTCAATATCCGTTTCCACTCCAAGCCATCACCATTGATACCGCAACACAGTGGCAGAAGGTATTATTTTCCCTGATTGAGCAAATTCCCCAGTCAATCAAGGGTGAAATTAATGCGATCGCAATTAATGGCACCTCCGCAACAGTTTTGTTATGCGATCGCATCGGTCAACCAGTAGATGCACCCATCCTTTACAACGATCCACGAGGAGTAGTTGTGATGGAACAACTTAGAACCATTGCTCCTCCCAACCATGTCGTTTTAAGTGCTACCTCCAGCCTTGCCAAACTTCTCTGGTGGTATGACTGTACAGATTTGATTAGCAATATCTCTGCTGAAACTAATCCCCTATACTTTCTCCATCAAGCGGACTGGTTAGCCTTTCTATTGCATGGCAAATTAGGCATTAGTGACTATCACAATGCCTTAAAGCTCGGTTATAATCCTGAAAACTTGTGCTATCCTGACTGGATCAAACAGCTACCGGTGTCATCTATGCTACCCAATGTCTTGGCTCCCGGTACACCAGTTGGAGTTGTAACCCCTGAGGTAGCTCACAGCTTGGGATTATCATCAGACTGTCTAGTCTGTACAGGTACCACCGATAGTATTGCCGCTTTTATCGCTAGTGGTGCCAAACAACCAGGTGAAGCAGTAACCTCCCTTGGGTCTACCTTGGTATTGAAACTATTGAGTACCAGTCGTGTAGAAGAGGCCAGATTTGGGATTTACAGTCATCGATTGGGAAATTTATGGCTTACTGGTGGCGCATCGAACACGGGTGGAGCAGTACTACGCCACTTTTTCAGTGACATACAATTAGAAAGTCTCAGCTCTCAAATCGACCCCGAGCAAGAAAGTCCCCTGGATTATTATCCCTTACTTAGACCAGGCGATCGCTTTCCCATTAATGACCCGGATCTCCCCCCAAGATTGGAACCCAAACCCGATAATTCCGTGGAATTTCTCCAAGGAATCCTTGAAAGCATAGCCCGAATTGAAGCTAGGGGGTATCGTTTGTTACAACAGCTCGGAGCAAGTCCCAAAACCTGTGTCTATACTGCTGGTGGTGGTGCCAAAAATCCTACCTGGACAAGGATTCGAGAGCGTCAGCTCATGGTACCGATGTTGCCATCTATTCACACAGCGGCTGCTTATGGTACAGCACTATTGGCCAAGCAGGGATACCTGTTAGAAGATCGGGTATAGGGTAATCGTGTCTAGGATTACTGCATGACCGAGTGACTGGGTGAGAATCTGCTGTGAATTATCAGCCCTGGATCAACCTGACCATCATCACTATCCCAGTTCGCCCTATACCCTAGAGCTCCTAAGCTCTAGATAATCCCCATGTTAGCCAATCCTAAGATAGTGCCTAGTCCTATGATGTGACCGAGGCTAGTGGTTGCTAGTAATGCGGGAAAACCCATGCCACCGAAGAACTCAGGCATAGGCAACGCTGGCCCTGCGCTAGGATTCTGGATAGTAGCTTTTCCTAATGCAATCGCTAGGACATTGCAGATAATCATGATGATTCCGACTGTCGGACTCCATTCCAGGGTGTTGGGAACGGCAGATGCAGCAGCAAGCAAGATTGAGTAAGTCAATTTGTGTTCTCCTGTTTTTGATAGACTCTTACAGTGATCTCTTAAAGATTTAATCTTTTATAAAGATTTTACCAGCGCGGTGTCATAATTAGTTTTTTTTGCCAGAGTCGATTCCGTTGCCAGTCTTGCTTTGATTCCCCTTGATTAGAAAGCCAAAGCCCGTGATTACTAGACTTTTGGGCGGTGGGATTCGGTAAAATTAAATCAAGCCTTTATGTAAATAATTGTTAAGTAATCCCTGGTTGCTCAGTCAATGTTTCGGTAAATTTACATAAATTAATAAAAGCGGGATAAACCCTGGATTGATCAATCAATCCGGGTTGACCGGATTGATTCATCCTGCATGGCTGGTGACATCTTACCGGAGCGGCGAGTGTTACCAGCCATGACGGGTTAGCTGAAACTATAATTATGCTGCTGACGGACGCATTACTTTTAGATTACAAACGCTGTCGGCGTCGGGCTTTTTTGGACATTTATGGAGATCCCACAGAGCAAGACCCACCCTCAGATTTTCGGCTGAAACTGCAACAGAAAAGCCGAGACCATAAACAACAGATTCTGGCTACTGTGCCCCACCACTCACCCCGCTACCCCAGAACAGATTGGCACGCTGCTGCACAGGCCACCTTGAAACTAATGCAACAAGGGACAGAGTACATTTCTGGAGGGGTACTGTTGATGCCAACTGGTGACGGGGTGACATTGCTATGTTTTCCTGATTTGCTGGTCAAACAGCCGGGACGTTCTAATTTTGGTGATTGGATCTATGTTCCCACCACCATTAAGCTCAGCAAACGGCCCAAGCCAGAGTATAAAATCCTTACCGCTTTTCGTGCTCAGCTGTTAGCAGCAGTACAAGGACAGTGGCCGACCACTGCCTCATTAATTTTGCGTAACCAAAAGTCCTACACCGTGGTAATAGAACGATGGGTACCACTGATGGAACAACTGCTATCGGAATGTATTGAGACTCTATTGCAGCGACAAGAACCAGAGGTGTTCATTTCCCGTCAGCGGTGTAGTCTTTGCTGTTGGTATCACAGTTGTTATGCGATCGCTAAATCTGTAGAGCACATTTCCCTATTGCCTGGAGTAACACCCAGCCGCTATCGGGATTTGAAGGCTTTGGGAGTAACCACAATCGAATCCTTAGCCACGTCCACAATTAGTGAATTAGAGCCAAGCTTTGGTAGCTTAGTAGCTTTCCAGCTGGTGCAGCAAGCCCAATCTCAGGTACAAAACCGGGTGCTGCTCTATCCCAAACACTACTTTAGTATACTTGAATACCAACAACTAGAGCGAGGGAATGGTAATGCCAAAATCTCGGCAGACCTCCCGAATCAAAACTCTTTACCAACAGCATCTGTTGAGCTTTATTTTGATATTGAAGCACAGCCTGATTTGCCCCTGGAGTATTTGCTAGGGGTGTTGGTGATTGATCGACGCACTGAAACTGAGACCTTCCATAACCTATTCGCAGAACATTCTTGGCAAGAAGGATTCATCTGGCTACAATTTCTAGACTTAGTTGAGCGTTATCCAGATGCCCCAATCTTCCATTTTTCCAAGTATGAAGTTGATACGGTCAAGCGCTTAGCAACCCTTTACCAAACTCCACGACATATAGTTAGACCCCTGCTAGATCGTTTCGTGGATGTTCATCAAATAGTTATTGATACTGTGACCATGCCAGTGGAGAGTTATTCTCTGAAAAATCTGGCTAGATGGTTGGGGTTTGAGTGGCGCGATCCGGATATGACTGGCTCCGAATGTGTGTGTTTGTATGACCAGTGGTTAAAAACAGGCAATCACTCTATTCTCGAAATTATCCAGCGCTACAATGAAGATGACTGCCGCGCTACATATCACCTCAAGCAGTGGCTAGTCAACTTTTTGTCCAACACTTTGCCCAACACTTTGCCCAACACTTTGCCCAATACTATTAACTTTCAAAACTTAGCATGAAGTTATGCAACAATTTCTTAACTTATTAGGTTTTGTGCTCTAGCTTACACACAAAATGTATAGCTAGATGCTAAATTAAATCTAAAGGGGGCTTTCGCCATCATTGGATGGAGGGGAGCCCTCTCTATAATTTTTAGAGGTCTGGTATTTAGAGATCTGGAAATTATTGAAGTCTAGAATTTCTTTTATAACAGGTGATTAATATGCTTCCACTTTTTCTAATTCTTTTGGTAACTGCCCTAGGGAGCATCTTGATATCTTGGAGAGTCTCTCACGAAATCCCTCGCCTATTGGGAGTAGGCAGTACCATTGTCTGTCTAATATTTGGTTTTGCTATGGCACCTTGGCCAGTACAGGTTTTGATGCTCCTATTAATTCTTAGCCTGGAACGATTTTATCCATTCAGCAGAACGGCTTCAGAGGCAATTTTAATCTCAAAAGTCTCCAATACCAACAGAGAACGGTGATTTTGCCATAGCAGTAAATAAGGTTTGTGACCACTCCTACATCAAATCAAAGATTATGATGTAGGCTTCTCAGATTCACAAATGAGACTTGCTGTTCCTCAGTACCTTGTACCGATTTACCACAGCCATTGAGCGGCAGTCCAACCGCCATTAATGCACGATTCAAAATATTAATACCACTGTTCCAATCACGGTCAACCTTGACCCCACAACTCGGACAATGATGAACTCTTTCACTCAAGTCCTTCTCTACTCGTTTTCCACAATTGAAACACTCAATACTTGTACCCCGTGGGTTGACTTTCTGGACTAACAAGCCGCGTTTGACCGCCACTGCTTGCAAGATCTCCAAAAATAACCCCCATCCAGCATCATGTATCGATTTGGCTAATTTAGTCCGAGCGAGTCCTTTGATGTTTAAATCTTCATACCCAATCAAATCATATTTACTACATAACCAATGTGCAACTTGATAGTGAAATTCCTTTCGACATCTGGCTAGGTGTAAGTGCAATAAAGCAACTTTATGTTTAGCCTTCTCCCAGTTTTTGGAACCCTTGACACGGCGCGACAGAACTCGTTGTGCCTTAGCCAGTTTATTCTGAGTCAAACGATAAAATTGAGGAATTTCAATCCCATCACCGTCTGATGTTGTTAAGAATTTCTCTAAACCCACGTCAATACCGACAGCAGATTTAACCAAATCCATAGGTAACAACTCAGGGACTCTATCATCTTGCATTGAAAAACAGGCATACCAACCGTCTGCTTTTTTGATGATGGTACATTGCTTCAAGGTGAACCCATTCGGAATAGGTCTGTGCATTACCACAGGTATTTCACCAATTCGACTCAGCTTAAGCACGCCATCCTTTGATAAATGTTTGGGCGCAGCCCAATAAACATTTAGATGCGCTCCTGCTTTGGCATTGTTGACCCGTGGAAACACAAATGACCGTAGTTGACCTTGCTTCTTGAACCGAGGTCTCCCTCCGCGTTTTCCAGATTTGTCAGGTTTACGCCATCTATCCCATGCTTTATTTAGTCGTTGTAGGTTAACTTGTTGAGTTTCGGCATAGATTTGCTTGTACTCAGGGAACAGCTTCTTGGTTTCCTTCAGTGCTGCTTGCTGAGTGTAGTAGTTGACGACTTGCGGAATTTCACCTATTGCCTCTTTTTCTAAACTGCAACGGTCAATAGAACAACGAGTCCGATTTAACCAATCAAGCCGTTGCCCGAGAGCATAGTTCCAGTGACGACGCAACAGTTCTAGCCACCTTTCCATCGTAGCTATCTGTTCGGCATTCGGTTTGATTCTGTAGCAATAGGTTAATCGCATGATGTTATTGTACCACTGACGATCTCCTCTAGACCCCGTCGCGCAATTCCCCTCCCGTTAAATCACGCGATTATAACGGGAGACCCCTTGCCCGTTTAGTTGGTCTTGAAAAAAAAATAGTGAGCCCTAGGGTGCGTGAATCACGCACCCTATTGCGTGAACCCTAGGATAGGTTATACTGGTCTGAGCCATAAACTGAGCCTTCGGTCATTGGTCGAGGGTAAGCTCAGGGCAAATCGGCTGAGAGCTCAGAGCTCTAAAGTGACTGCTCAAAGTATTTTTCAGTTTTTTTCAAAAAAAGCCTTGACAAATACACCAGTCATACATAACAATAGTAAATGGCTCGGAGATTGGGACTGTAGTTCAATTGGTTAGAGCACCGCCCTGTCACGGCGGAAGTTGCGGGTTCGAGCCCCGTCAGTCCCGTAGAAGAAATATAGCGCTACGCGCAAGGCAAAAGGCAAAAGGCAAAAGGCAAAAGTGTACTATAACGGCTTTTGCTGCTTGTATAAATGTCAAACACCTTAATGCTTCGTGCTATATGGGATAATTTTGACTGCTCCTAAAGATGATAACCGCCGGACTAGTCGATTGTTGCAGGTACAATAGAGACGAAAAGACAATAGTAATTAGGTTCTTAGCAATCAGCTGTGACAGTTAGAGTCCGTATTGCCCCAAGTCCAACCGGAAATTTACACATTGGTACCGCTAGAACCGCTGTATTTAACTGGCTATTTGCCCGTCGCCACAGCGGTAAGTTTATTCTGCGCATTGAAGACACCGATCAAACGCGATCGCGAGAGGAATATACCCAAAACATCCTCGATGGTTTAACTTGGCTGGGACTGGAGTGGGACGAAGGACCATTTTTCCAATCCCAACGTCTTGACCTTTATAGTGCTGCTATTCAACAACTCTTAGACCAGGGATTGGCTTATCGCTGCTACACCACAGCTGAGGAACTAGAACAACTGCGGGAAGCTCAAAAGGCAAGAAAAGAAGCCCCTCGCTATGACAATCGCCATCGCAATCTGACACCAGAACAACAAGCAGCATTTGAGGCGGAAGGGCGCAAGCCGGTGATCCGCTTTATGATTGATAATGACCGCGAGATTGTCTGGAATGATCTAGTCCGAGGTAAAGTCACCTGGAAAGGGAGTGACCTTGGGGGTGATATGGTCATTGCTAGGGCATCTCAAGAGAATGATATCGGTCAGCCTCTCTACAACCTAGCTGTGGTGGTGGATGACATTGATATGCAGATTACCCATGTCATTCGTGGTGAAGACCATATTGCTAATACTGCTAAACAGATTTTGCTCTATGAAGCCCTAGGGAGTGTAGTCCCAGAATTTTCCCATACACCTCTGATTCTTAACCATGAGGGACGGAAGCTATCCAAGCGCGATGGTGTAACCTCTATTTTTGACTTCAAAGCCATGGGCTTTACCCCTGAGGCGATGGTTAATTATATGACATTGCTGGGATGGTCTCCCCCTGACTCCACTCAGGAAATCTTTACTTTGGCTCAAGCGGCTCAAAAGTTCGGTTTTGAACGGGTGAACCCAGCTGGGGCAAAGTTTGACTGGGCTAAGCTGGATTGGATTAATAGTCAATATGTCCACCAGATGAGTGCATCTGAGTTAGTGGACTTGCTAATCCCCTACTGGGAAAGTGTTGGCTACAACTGTGATCCTGTGGAAAATCGCCCTTGGCTGGAACGGTTGACTGCTATGATTGGGCCAAGTTTGACTCGCTTGCCAGAAGCAGTAGATATGACTCGGATGTTCTTTACTGAGTCGGTTGAGTACACTGAGCAGGCAGTAGAGCAGCTCAAAAAAGCTGGTGCTAGTGAGGTGGTGCAAGCTATTCTTGAGCAACTCGGTAATTACCAACAGCTGAGTCCAGAGGAAGCTAAGCAGATTATTAACCAAGTCACAAAAGCGCAAAAGGTAAAGAAAGGATTGGTTATGCGATCGCTTCGTGCTGCACTAACTGGGGATGTCAATGGTCCTGATTTGATCGAATCCTGGGTACTGCTTCATCAGCGGGGGTTTGACCAAACTCGCTTGAAGGAGTCATTGCTGAAGGTGGCATGATCCCAACCTATGGGTAACCAATGGGTTAGCGATGCTCGGATCGAGCCGCTACGCGAACGGTTACCCATTTCTGATCCTGTTTGGGTCAATTCTTTTAACCTGATCCTAGCGTGCCCAAGGGCGCATCAGCTGATAGCTGATACGCGACACGCTGATAGCTGATAGCTTACATTCTGAGAGTATCTAAAGGAACTAAAAACTCACCTTTTTGGAGCTTAATATTCAGGGCATCAAGGACAAACAAAAAATCTATAAGGCTCGCTGTTTGGTAGTCTTTATCTTCATATTCTATAATTTTTTCCTCGGTTAAACCAGCGATATCCGCCAGTTGTTTTTGGCTTATATTAGCAGCTATTCGAGCTTTGATAATAAGTTGTGGGATATTTTTAATATCATCAAGCTTCAGAACAATTGGAGTACGATCGTCATGGTTGATGAGGGTTTCGTATTCAGCAACTTCGGCTTTTAAAGCATTAAGATGACTTTGTAATGAATCGCGCTTAATCTTCCACCAACAATCATTTTTTTTTATATCTTCATCTTGAGCGTCATAAACAGATAAGTCAGATTCAAATTGACGAACTAATTCTTGGCTGTAGTCATACTGTCTTTGATTTTTAATCATGCTTCCCACCTCAATAAATCTATAGCAATAATTCCTTTGGCGTTTTTATCCCTATCCTTTTGAAAAAATTCTAGGGAGTTCATCTCGTAAATGCCCACTGGCTGCTCTGAAGGAAAAATCTCACCTTTATAGATAGCTTTTGAGTGCATCTCAGTTTTGTAAGACTCAAGTTGAAAATTGCCCGTTGAGGTAGGCACACCGATGCTTCAAGACTTGTGGGACGTTACTCTCATCCCACTGAGCCCCCGAAATCTTGATACGCCGACCCAATTGCTTGACGGTTGATTCGATTGCTCCTGAGCCAATGGAAATGCCCTCGGCTTGATAGTAGCCATAGTTGACAATCCGATGCCGATGCTTGTTGAGGTAGTCAATAAAGTTGCTGACCCGCTGGTGTTGCCAATCAAAGAACTGTTTAATCGCACCATCGACATCCCCTTTCCACAAGCAAGCTTCCACTGCATCCAGCCGCTGTTGGGAGCCACCGACCTTACCCAGGTTCTCGATCAGGTGATACCAATCTAGAATCTCACATCTCTGGGAGTCCCTGCCAATCTCGGCAAAAATATTCCAAATGCCATCATGACCATCCCCCAAACAAGTGAGTGGGGTTGCCAATGGCTGGTGATTAACCCAATTGACTAAGCTTTCATTCTCGTGAAAGAAAGCACCCACAACACGTTCATGGAGATTCACACCTTTGTAATCACGCCACACACAAGGCTCACCTTTGGGGGTGCGTAAACGAACTTTTCCACCATCTACGCTCAGCTCTTCAACTGGTTGCTCTATTTGGGGCAATTCAAAGTTTTGACGATGAACTAGACGTTGCTGAGTGCTGTGGGAAACCGCCATACCCGTCAACACCTTGATGTCAAAAGCGGCGCGCTCGTAAGACCCGTTGGCGCTCAACAGAAGACAACACTTCTCAAGGTACGGACTCCATCTTGTGTAGGGTTTGACATCAAGTTTCTGAGCAAGTTTGCTCACTGACACTCAATCTGCCGAGGATGCTGTCGATACTGCGTTTGCGTCCAGCGCAGGTACCGCTGCTGGTTTGGATAAAAAATTTCCCATTTCTGGGCTGACATACTCGAGAATGTGATCACGAACTGCTTCTTCTATGCCTGCGAGGGTTTGAACCTGTTGGGGGTCTGTTTCTTCATAGAGCAAAGCGGCAATTGCTTGAGCGTGGGCTTTGATTTGGGCATGTTTGTCAGCATCCATTCGCAGAACTCACCTGATTATAGGTCAACGAATCAAAGCTTAGCTCTGATTGCTCAAAACCGAACTTGAGTATTTATGCTCACTGCAAAATCGGGATGCACCCTAGCTTTTTGTGCATCGCGGTCGATAGGATTGAGTAATCTGGGTGCATGAGTAAGGAGATAATTTACATCCACTGGTCTGGGCTTACTTGTGACAAAACTGCCATTGATATAAATGGTTCTACATCCCGCTGCCTTTAATTGCTCCATTGCTTTTTTGAGTCCTTCTATCTGGCGTAACCGCGTTACGTTAGTACCAAAACGCTCTTGAAATTCTAGCCATGTAGTCCAATATATGCCAGGTGGTAAGTTTCCTTTTTCATCAAAACCGGGTATTGTCATTTTAACGCAAAGCCAAGATTCGACATCTTTTAATCAGAGATGATAGAATAATTTTTCGACTGGCGGAGAATAGTTGCTAACTCTTCAATCCTTTGGCTTTGGAACAAGGTGGCTATGGGTAGATTGTTCCCTAACTGCTGCTGAATTTGAGCAATAAGCGCGAACTGCTAAAAGGGTAGTAGGGAGTAGCTCACAGGGGAACTGGTCTGGTTTTCCCGCAGATGAGCAATATACCTAATACTGGCTGAAAGCACTGCACTCTAAACCCTTGTATAGACTGTGCTTTATTTTTTTATGGCTGAAGGGACTTTGGTTACCTCTGGGGCGTTGCTTATCCAAGGAATGGTTTTCTTTTTATTATACCATTCCTTGAAGCAGCAACGCCCCTTTTTATAGCACAAAATTATACTAGCTTTACATACCAATAATTCCAGGCTATTTCCTCGCCCCTTCAGGAGAAACGCTCTATTTGAACTAGATGCCAAATTGCTCTTTAATACCTTGGATAAAGGTCTTATCATCCAATTCTTTTCGATTAGCTACCATCATCCTGGCATCTTCGCCAGCAGTATATCGCAATTTATCAGTGCCGTCTGTTGCTGCTTCATAAATCACGTTAGCGACAACAATAGGCTCAGAAGCCTGCTCAGCCAAAGATTCCATCGAATTGAACAGCTTACCAATTAATTCTTGATACTCAGTTAGGCTTTCATCGTTGCTCATATCAAGAGAGCGACCAGCAAAATCCGTGTTAATCACTCCTGGTTCAACAATTTTAACTTTGCAGCCAATTGCCTCCATTTCAAAACTCAGACCTTCGGAAATCCCCTCAACAGCAAATTTAGTCCCGTTATATAATGAAAATAATGGAAAGGTCATTTTGCCACCAATCGATGAAATATTAATCAAAATACCATCTTTATTTTGTCTGAAATGGGGGATAATTGCTTTGGTTACATCCAATAGACCAATAACATTAACATCAAATTGTCTTATTATATTTTCCCTGGGGGTTGCTTCTAAAGGGCCAAAAGCACCATAACCAGCATTGTTGACCAAAACATCTATTTTGCCGAATTTTTCAATGCCTAGCTCAACGGCTTTTGTAATTGAATCTTGGTCTAAAACATCTAGTCTTGTCACCAACACATTATCAAGGGTGCTTAGTTCTGTTTCCTTTTCTGGAGTTCTCATGGTCGCAACCACGTTCCAACCCTTTTCCTGGAACAATTTTGCAGTTGCTTTTCCAATACCGCTGCTTGCTCCTGTGATTAAAATTGTCTTACTCATTTTGGATTCAAACTAATTTTGATGATTTGACTATGACAATTCAAGCTTGAATGTCGATTCAGTTTCATTTTATACTAAAGAAGCGGGAAATTTCACTAGCAAGTTACGCAAAACTAGATGCAAAGTGCGCCAATAAAGAATTCACCTTATGTAACAAAAAGGGAAAAGATGACTGTTGTAAAAAAACAGATAATGTATAAGGTACTCCCGACTCCCGACTCCCGACTCCCGACTCCCTAAAACCTAGAACGAAAGTACCTCACCCACTTGAAAACTGCTATAGCTCACGCGCTAACTACCACTTGTCCTACAGGATGAGCCACACAAGTCAAAATCATACCTTCGTTCCGTTCATCCTCTTGGAGAGCATCAGGTTCCTCGTCATACTCGACTTTCCCTTTTAGAAGCTTTTGCTTACAAGCACCACAGGCTCCCATGCGGCAACCGCTCGGTAATGCCACCCCTTCTTGTTCCGCCACATCTAGGATCACATCCTCTGCATCACAGGTGACTTCTTTCCCAGACTTAGCAAAGACTACAGTTGGTTCTGAACAGGTTGATGGTGATTTCACTAAGTGCAGTTTAGGACGACCTTCCGCTGTGACTGGTGTAGGAGTTGCTGCTGCTGTTGCTGTCTTTTTTGACAACTTTTTGCCACCAAAACTCTCTTGATAGTAGTTCTCCATCGGGAAGTCTAGACCGGCTAGTATGGCTTTCACCCCTGCCATAAAGGGATTCGGACCACAGACATAAATAATGCGATCGCGAAAATCAGGAGCCATCTGTTGCACCATGGCTTGATTAAGTCTTCCGGTATAACCCCACCAAGCTTGGTCAAGTTCTGGACGAGTGGTGGTAATAGCTGGCTTAAAGTTGGGGTGCAAAGCCGCCATCAACTCTAATTTCTGACGGAAGATGATATCTTTTGGGCTACGAGCGCTGTGGACAAAAACCACATCCACATCAGCCCCAATGTCACAAAGCCACTCAGACATGGACATCATCGGAGTAATCCCGCTACCTGCTGAAATGAACAGCAGTTTATTAGCAGAATGGTCAGCACAGGTAAATTTCCCCATTGGGCCATTTAATCTCACCTCGGACCCAACTTTGATGTTGTCGTGCAACCAGTTAGACACCAAACCCGCTGGAACATCAGGAGTATCGGCTGGTGCTGGCACTCGCTTGACGGTAATTTCCAAAGTATAAGGACGTGAGGGGGCCGAAGAGATGGAGTAGGAACGCTTCACTGGCTTGCCATCAATCTCCAAATCCAGAGTGACAAACTGACCTGGCTTGTAGCTGAACAACATTGGCGGATCCGCCACAAAGCGAAAGGTCTTGACATCATGGGTTTGATCAATGATCTGCACACAGCGGACAGTAATCTCACCCTTAGTCCACCGCTTCATCCCAGTGCTATTGCCATCTACCACTAGGTTTTGTTGCTGCTTATAATCATACTGCTGTAGTGTTTTGACCAGCAGCACAAAGTCACCGATGCGGATAATATCCTCTTCCCTCAGGAGCCAGTTCTGGTTAACATCCATCTCCTCATTATTGATCCGAGAGCCATCGGTGCTACCAAGGTCAGCAAAGTAATACTGTCCCCCTTGGCATAGGATTCTGGCATGTACACGACTCACTACAGGACTATCCAGAACTAGGTCACAACTCGGGTGACGACCAATCAGATACTCACCTTGAATCCCAATTTCCGGTTTCAGGGTTTTTTCCTGTAACTCGTTGGTTTGAGAGTTGATAACTATAGTTTTCAGCATGTTTCGTGTCACTCCAGATTACCGCAATAATCGGTCAATTGTGTCAATTACTCAGGACTTACCCATAAACTCTGCCGCTAGGGTGCGTTGATAACACACCATACTATATAAGTGCGTTTGCCTTTGTTACCCAATTTGGCATAAGTCCTGGTAATGAACTATGAGAGGATGATGTATGCTAACTTCAGGTGCGCACCTTGAGCGAATTTAATTCTTAATGGTAAGAGCGCACCTAACAATCTAAGGCGCGCTTTCCTATGGCGAATTAAATTACGGGGTCGCGCCTGAATTAACACTTGATACCAGCATCATACTTAGTACCCTTGACCTCTCGCAAAAGTTCAGTGTTGGACACATGGCTATATACTTCTCAGCCTTTTGGTAATTTTTTATGCAACAGCATTTTCTGACAGCTCCATGTTTAGCTTGGCATCGCGATCAAGATTATTTCGCCGCTGAAACTTTTGATATCATCTAACGTCTGTAGTAGTCAGCCAGAAGCAGCGGTATTCGCATCTTATTTTGAAATGCCTACTGGATATGAAATTCAGGCGATAAGTATTTTTGCTTATTAATTTTGAAATCTTTTATGAGTAAGACTTCTATAATTTAGATGCGTTTGCCCTGGCCAGAAGCTAGGGCATTTGATCATCCTAGCTGTTCAGACTATTGATGTTTTGAGGAAGATTGATGTTCATGAAATATCCGGTGCCAATGTTATTATCACTCCTGACCCTATGTACTATTGGCTTAGGGACCGATAACGTATCTGCTCAATCGAATCGATGTGGCGAGATTCGTGCTGTGCGTCGCTTGGCGATTAGCGAAAACTTAGATAGCGATAATCTAGCTACCCTAGAATATAACTACTGTAGACAGAGTAACCGACGTTCATCAAGTATTCAGTCACCACGAAATTCCTCTCAAGATTGCTTCGACCTGACCGCCATGGCAAAACTAGCCAGCATGACAGAAGAGGGAAGAAGCTTTTTGGGTACGATTGAAAGTTTAAAGCAAGTTATCTGCAACGGTCCTAGGCAAGGTCAGAGATCTTCGTTAGAGTGGCCAAATGGGGCAACAGCCAAATCAGGGTCAAAATGGAAGTATCCCAACGGAACGACTGCCAAATTGGGATCAAAATGGAAGTATACTAACGGAACGACTGCTAAATTCGGGTCACAATTGAAGTATCCCAACGGAAAGACTGCCAAATTCGGGTCATCAGGTTCGTGGAAGTATCCTAACGGTCAGACTGCCCAATTGGGGTCACGTTGGTATACCCCTAAGGGTAGGACTACTTCAGTGGATAGTTTACTGAGCCAGGGTTGTAGTATAGTTGGCACCACAGAATGCGATCGCATTCTCACACACATTAACCCCTCTGAGCGGAACCGCTATGACCGGAACAGCTATGACTCGAACCGCTCTGAAATTACCAGCAGAGACTATTTTTTACGGGATTTGTCAATCATGCAAATTCTTGACAGGCTTACTAGAGTAGCTGATTAAGCCTCAAGGAGTAACAAGCAGGCTTTTAAACTAGTAAGGGTTTCAGTGCCTAGCTTGGCACTGGGTGTAGGATTTAGTGAATAATTGGAGCCCTAATTAAAACCCTATACTAAATTTATTGAGAACTGCTATAAGTCCCTAAACATAACTTTTGATAGCTAATAGCTGACAGCTCAATCCTTAGGATTGAATCGCGACTAAAATTATTTCAATGGTGAAACTTTTGATATCATCCAACGTCTCTACTAGCCAGTGAGAAGTCAGGGTCTTTGATAATCTTGGCTGTTCAGACTATTGATGTGTTCAGGAAGATTCATCTCCATGAAATATCCGATTCGAGTGTTATTATCACTCTTAACCTTATGTACTATTGGCTTAGGAACTAATAACGTATCTGCTGAATCTAATCAATGTAGGGAGATTCGTGCTGTGCGTCGCTTGGCGATTCGCGAAAACTTAGATAGGGATAATCTAGCTACCCTAGAATATAAGTACTGTGGAAATAGTAACTTACCTTCATCAAGTATTGAGTCACTACAAACTTCTTCTCAAGATTGCTTCGACCTAACTGTAATGGCAGAACTAGCCAGCATGACAGAAGAGGCAAAAAGCTTTGTGGGTATGATTAAAGGTTTACGGGCAGTTACCTGCAAACGTCCTAGGCAAGGTCAGAGCTCTTTTTTAAACTGGCCAAATGGGGAAACAGCGAAATTGGGGTCATCTTGGAATTATCCCAACGGTCAGACTGCCAAATTGGGGTCATCTTGGAATTATCCCAACGGTCAGACTGCCAAATTGGGGTCAAGTTGGTATACTCCTAAGGGTAGATTTACTTCAGTGGATGATTTACTGAGCCAGGGTTGTAGTATAGTTAGCACCACAGAATGCGATCGCATCCTCACATACATCAACCGCTTTGACCAGAATCGCTCTAACCGAAACCGCAGAAGCACTTTATGGCGGAATCTGGCAATCGTAAAACTTTCTTGGCAGACTTACCAGCAGACTAACCAGAGTAAGTAAGTGAACCTCAGGGGGTAACAAGCAGCCTTTTTAGCTCCTAAGGGTGTCGGGACCGACCTTGTTACTTGGTCTGGGGTGTAGAGAATAATTGCACCCGTAATTAAAACCCTAGGTCAGCGGTCAGCAGTCAGCAGTCAGTGGTCAGCTATCATGGTTATTTTATTCAAAAGTACCGATCTAGTAGCGTGGCACAGGCTAGAAGCCTGTGACCTAACCCATAAGCTGATAGCTGATAGCTGATGACTGATAGCTGATAGCTGATAGCTGATAGCTGATGACTGATAGCTGATGACTGATAGCTGATAGCTGATGACTGATAGCTGAATACTTACTTACTTAGGATGTACGATTGCTATAAGCCCTGTGGCCATGTGTGTGAGGATTTCTCTAAATGCGAGTTTTATTACTGTATCCGCTATTTCCGAAAACCTTTTGGTCTTATGACAAAATCCTTGAATTAGTTAATCGCAAAGTTTTATTGCCACCCTTAGGTCTAATTACTGTTGCTGCATTATTACCTCAAGACTGGGAATTTAAACTCGTTGACCGCAATATCCGAGACGTAACCGAAGCAGAATTTGAATGGGCAGATCTGGTGATAATCTCAGCGATGATTGTCCAAAAAACCGATGCCCTAAACCAAATTAAAGAAGCCAAACGACGTGGTAAATTAGTGGCATTTGGGGGACCTTATCCTACGTCTTTACCAGAAGAAGGAAAGAAGGCAGGGGTGGATTTTCTCATCCTAGATGAAGGAGAAATCACCCTACCGATGTTTGTAGAAGCTTTACAGCGAGGGGAAACTAGTGGAACGTTTCGCACTACAGAGAAACCGGATGTCACTCAAACCCCGATTCCCCGCTATGATTTGTTAGAGCTTGATGCCTATGATTCAATGTCAGTCCAGTTTTCGCGCGGATGTCCTTTTCAGTGTGAATTTTGTGACATCATTGTTCTCTATGGCCGCAAATCGAGAACAAAGGAACCAGCCCAGCTTCTCAAGGAATTGGATTATCTCTATGACTTAGGCTGGCGGCGTGGGATCTTTATGGTGGATGACAATTTTATTGGGAATAAGCGTAACGTTAAGCTACTTCTGAAAGAGCTAAAAGTATGGCAAAAAGACCATCACTATCCCTTCCGATTTAATACTGAGGCATCTGTAGACCTAGCTGCGGATTCAGAATTGATGGACTTGATGGTAGAGTCTAACTTTGATGCTGTCTTTTTAGGAATTGAAACACCGGACGAAGAAAGCCTTAAACTAACCAAAAAATTCCAAAATACTCGTAGCTCTCTAACGGATGATGTAGATAAAATAATTCGTGCGGGATTGCGACCAATGGCAGGGTTTATTATTGGTTTTGATGGAGAGAAACAAGGAGCAGGTTCCCGTATTATTAGTTTTGTTGAACAGGCTGCTATCCCTACAGCCATGTTTGGCATGTTACAGGCGTTACCCAATACTGCTCTATGGAATCGTTTAGAGAAAGAAGGGCGTTTGCGAGATAACACTAAAAAAGATATCAATCAAACCACCCTAATGAACTTTGTTCCTACTCGTCCCATTGAGGAGATTGCTCAAGAATACATCGAAGCATTCTGGACGCTATACGAACCTGAGCGCTATATAGACCGTGCCTATCAATGTTTTTTAAAGCTTGGCCCCCCTAAATGCAAAGCCCCATTCAAAATGCCGGATTTGGTAGATTTGAAAGCTCTGGGGACTGTAATTTGGCGTCAAGGGTTTAAGCGTAGTACTCGCTGGAAATTCTGGCATCATTTATTTGGTATTTTCAGGCACAATCCAGCTGTGTGGGAACATTACCTTACTCTATGCGCTCACAACGAACACTTTCTTGAATATCGTCAAATTGTCCGGGATGAAATTGAAAGACAGTTAGTTGATACTAATCCTAAGTTGATGGATAAAGAATTAGTAGAGATCTAGCAATGTCTTGATGCAATAGCGAGTGGGGGAAACCCCCAAGACCGCGCTGCATCGCTTATTAGCAACGTTTTAGGGATATTAGTTATCCTATTAAGGCAAGAGGCAAGAGGCAAAAGGCAAAAGGGAATAGCAATGCAGCGCTATTCCCTGTTCCCTGTTCCCTGTTCCCTGTTCCCTGTTCCCTGTTCCCTGTTCCCTGTTCCCTGTTCCCTGTTCCCTGTTCCCTGTTCCCTGTTCCCTGTTCCCTGTTCCCTAAAACCCCAAGGGCGAGGTAGATGACCGGATTATAATATCGGCTTGATAGTTAAATCTTTCAAGGTGAAGGTGAAGTCGAGTTTTTTCGTTGTGCTAATAAATTCAATGATCACTTCAGTAGCAACTGCTGTAGTCATTAGCACTAAATTACGAGCTAATGGATAATCACAAATATCATCATTAACTGGGGAAGGCACTCGATAATTTTCATTCCAAATGATTTCACTATAGTCTTCTGCTAACCCAACATGAAGACAAGGGGTTTGGGAACTATCACAGTAATCTTTTACAGCTTGACGAGCGACACTGTTATCAAAGGTGTCAATGACTAAAGTAGAATTCTTCAGTAATTGTTTGGTATTAGCTTTAGTTAATTCCTTGACCTTAGCCTCTAATTTTACCCCAACCGCTTGGTAGAGAGAATGGGCGAGGATTTTGGCTTTATGGGCACCAATATCAGAGCGGTAGTAGGGTTGGGTAGAAAGATTGCGTTCTTCAATGCGATCGCAATCAATAACCTTAAGCTTTCCAAACCCTGAACGAGCTAAATTTTCGGTAATATTGGCTCCAAGTGCTCCGGCACCACACACGGTAACGGGGTAGTCACGTAACTGGGCCATGACTTCGGAGGTACGGTAGAGTTGTTCGTGGAAAAAAATTGACATCATGCTAATCCCAATTATCTCGTGCCTCAATCACGCCAACCAAGGACTGTAAATCAAAATCGCGATCGCGTCCACTTAGACAAATCCCGGAACTGATTACAGTCAGATCCTGTTTAGATATCGCTGATATGTGGTGTTTACCGTCAGCAGTGCTCCAGCGCACTTGCCAGAATTCTCCCCGGTCATGGAACTGTTGCAGTGCTCCCCCACCCATTTCCAAAGCTTGCTCCAGCCTTCTGTGATCCCGTTGATGCAGAGCTTTAGCTTTAAAATCTTTACTCTGTTGTGTTACCAAGTCATAAACTATTCTCATTTCTGGTGTCAGCCCCTTTACATCCAGTTCTTCAGGTGGTGTTACTTGCTTTAACTGCTCTCTAAGTTGTTCTGCTAGTAACGGATCTCCCTTACGGTCAAGCTGCTGAAACCACCAAGCCTTACCATCCCCACGAGCTACCACTTGTTCAAAGGCTACCCCGCCCTCTACCAGATGGATAGGAATAGGTTTAACCGTGCCAAAGCGCTGACGAGCATCCGATTCATTGACTGGATACCCTAGCCAGGTCTTTCCCGACAATTGATAAGCTAGTCGTAAACGCAACGGTTGGAGCAGTTGCCAATACTCATCAAGTTGAAACACATCTGGCTCTTCCACCACAGTTGCCACTTTCTCGTTGACTGGCTGAAAAATACCCCATCCTTCAAAGTTACGAGGCTTAGGGGAGAAGGTATAAATCATTCCAGCTACACGAGTTCTTACCCGTCCCCCACGTACACAGGGAGCGAGGAATTGATTGTCACTCAGTTGTGCTTCCTTTGCAGCAATTTGATTGATGAGGTCGAGGATATTTGCCATGATCCTGCTCTATGGTTATATCTAAAGCACTACGCATTAAAGTTAGGACATTGATACAAGCAGCAAAAGCAGTTTTAGTCTACTTTTGCCTATTGCTAGCATGCCTATTGCCTATTGCTAGCATGCCTATTGCCTTGCGCGTAGCGCTATAATGTGCAAGTCGCCAGAGCCAAAGCGTTCGTCACTTAAAAGGAACTCCGCCGGTGAGTTACTACACACTCTTTAAATGATGGCTACCTCTAAGCCCACATTCCGGGTTCTTTGCGCCTTCTTCGCTTCACGCCCGCTACGTTAGAGTAACGTTACTATTCCTCTCGTACTATGTATGTAAGCTCTGGCTGTTAGGGCACACAAGTCATTAAAATTTATTGAAATGATCGCGACTACTTATCATTTCGCACCGGTAGCGGTGTCTCCAGAATCTCCATCAATAAGTCTAGCCGTGACGGACGAGTCATCAGTGGAACCAGGTTTGGTAGAGAATAGTAATCTCCAGCAAAGGTAAAGGTTTCTACTGGCACCTGTTGCTCCTTTAGTTTACTTTCTACCCAGTCGTAGGAGTAACCAACTCGGACAATAATCACATTGGGCATCAATCCCAATTCACGAGAGTAGTTCTTGTAAACGTCAGCAAAGTAAGGTGCTGTGTTTTCACCTTCATCGGTAACCAAGATAATCTGGTCAACCGCCTGTTTCCGAGAGCGCATTACTTCTAAACCACAACCAACGCTAGTCCCACCTCCTGCCTTGATGTGCCTGAAGGCATGTTCCCAGTCACTCAACTTTTTTCCTTGAGCCTTAACTCGGTAAGGCATGTAATCAAAGGCATAGACAAACAGCTCAGCTTCAGTAATACCAGAGATTAGCGCTGCCAGCCGTTTACCAACTTCAATGGCTTGGTCCATTGAACCGGACTTGTCCACTAGTAGAGCAGTGGGCTTGGTAATGGTACCTTTGCGCTTTACTTGCTCATTGGTAACTTGTTTTAACTTAGCAAGAGTTTGAGTATCTAACTGAGCAGCTTCAGCAGCAACTTGTGCCTTGAACGCAGAAACGCGATCGCTTGTCTGTGCCTCTTCTAGCTTTGCTTCAATCAACTCCTTGACCTGTGGGTGTTCCATCGCACCCCGCCCTTGGAGGGATTTAAGATTATTAATTACCTCTTGGGGTGTCATGGAATTAATTAGCGCCACCAAAACCGTAGGAGTGACAGAGCGCACAGCACCAATGGCGATGGTGTAGGGAATCTTATGTTCAACAATCAATTGCGCCTGTTCAGCAGCAGTTTCCGTTTTCGCTAACTGCTTGAGTATCCAAGCTAAAGAACCTTCTGGAGGATGATCCTTAAATAAGACTGCATCTGCTCTAGGGCTAGGCTTAATATGTAAACTAGCATAGAGATGCTTCATCGCCTTTCGACCCCGCAATGCTGCTCGGTCAAACAAGGCTGGAGTCTTTTCCCGTGTTTTAAGGTAGCGCCGCACTGCTGTCCGAGCCGAACGAGGCACCTTATTGCGCTGCTGCTTCATAAAATCCACTACTCGTGCCACCTGGTAGGGTGGGAATTTTTGCAGCATCACAAAGCCAGCATCTCGGTGTTCGGTCAAGTTGCTAGTCAACAAATGACCTAGAAACACCTCTTTGTGGTCACGGACATCCCCGTGATTTTCGTACCAAACCGCTAAGTGACCATAAAAAATTGGGTCAATTTCTACCATCAGTTGGTGCAGTTCTGTTACTTGCTCCAGCTTACGATGGGGTGTAGTTAATAAACTGTTTAGTAATTCTAAACGCAGGTCACGCTCTTCAGTTTTCATAGGATTCACCTCCTATGGTCCTATGTAATTTCTGGATAAATTTATAAGTTATTTGGCGTTGCTGAATTAAGGAATGAATGCGCGATTATCTGGTTTTATTAAAGCCCCCTAAATCCCCCAACTTTGGGGGACTTTAAGAGTTTTGTTCCCCCCAGAATTGGGGGGCTAGGGGGGCGAAACCATACCCAGAATCAGCAACGCCATTTACTTGGTTGTTTAGTTATTTGGTTATTGGGTTGTTTAGTTAAAGGTTGAAGGTTGAATAATTAATAAAAATTTACCTAAAATAAATCAACTAAGCTACGATTTATTAGCAGTGTTTTGAATTACCTTTCGCGCAAGTTCAGAAAGCCGTTGTTTCACACACGGGATTTGAACCCGCATATTCTCGATGATGAGTCAAGTGCCTTTCCATTTGGCGAGTATGAAAGCTTTCCGGGTCAGGGCGCGAAGGTGACTCAGTTAATTTTTAAATTGTTTAGTTATGGCAGTGAAAACCACTAGAATTAGGGTCCCCGCGCAAGTCAGTAAAGCTTTTAATAAAATGATGCTCTATCCATTTGAGCTACAGCGGCAAATAGCGCCGCTGATAGGATTCGAACCTATAACCTTCCGATTCGCATTCGGTAGTATGTAAGCTTCAGCGGTTAGGGCGCGGGGGGAAATTTGGAACAATTGCTCCTGTGCAAGTTATAGCAGAAGTCAGAAGTCAGAAGTCAGAAGTCAGAAGTCAAACTCTTGCGCTTACTTAGGTTTGAGACTTTTGTCATGTCCTAACTGCCCTGGCGACTGCTATAACAAAAGCTTTGTAGGCTTCTTGAGATTAGGGCACAGGATAAAAGGTTTAACCTTTTAACACCTTTTAAGCATAAACCTTAACCATAAACCGCTTCAGGTCTGATAATCAGATTGCGGTTGGTACTGCGGTCAATGACATAAGAGGTAAAGCGCTCTGGGGCTACATCAAAGTACTTCGCGAGTTCCTGTTTAACAGCGGTATCGTTCATACTTTTGGCTATACCCAGCTGACCTTCAGCAATGTCGTAGGAACGACCTTCAAACCGAACATGAATCATTGGGCATCCCTCCTTGTAGCGCGATGTTTTCTCTTTAACCTTACTTTTATACTACATACATATTACAAATGTGTCAAGTCCTTGGCACAAAATTTTTTAGGACTTAGGGATAACTGAATTATTTGACTTATTTAACCCTTAAAATCAGGCAGATTCATTAGACCTTATACTAGGGACGGTAACTTGGGGCTGATATCGTTAGATTGTTCGCGACCCGATTGAAGCTCAACTAGGCGAGTGTTTATCTTAAGATTTTAAATTATACAGTAAAATTTTATTATTTAATACAATCCAGCTCACAATATTGAAATTAACTTTAAGCAAGCAATAGATGAGCAACTTTAAGGATCAAGTGGCACTAATCACAGGAGCTTCTTCTGGCATTGGAGCAGCTGTTGCTCAAGAATTAGCCCGTGAAGGAGCCAATGTGGTACTCCTAGCTCGGCGAGCAGAACGATTAGAAACCATAGCTTCACAAATTGATCCTAATGGTCAACGTGTACTTGCTATCCCCTGTGATGTGACGAAGGATGGTGAGCTTGATCAAGCGGCAACCTTTGCCCGTAGTAACTTCGGCAAAATTGATATCGTTGTTGCTAATGCTGGCTGGTCTTTGAAGGGTAATTTGGAAAACCTCAGGGTGAATGACTATCGACGTCTGTGGGAAACCAATGTTTTTGGGGTACTGAGTACCATCTACGCGACCTTAGATGACCTCAAGAAAACTAAAGGAAGACTGGTCATTATTAGTAGCGTAAAAAGTTACCTTGCCTTGAGTGGCGATTCTCCCTATAGTATGAGTAAATTTGCGATGCGGGCTTTGTGTGAGTCGTTGTCTCAAGAGTTGGCTCCCCATGGAGTGTCGGTCACACACATTTGTCCAGGGTACGTTGCTACTGAAATTCGTCAGCTAGACAATCAGGGCATTTGGCATTCAGACTGGCAGGATCCTATTTCCCCCAGGCTTCTGATTTCTGCTGATCAAACTGCCAAACAAATTGTTAAAGCTATTTCCCGACGACAACGGGAACAGGTAATAACAAACTATGCCAAGCTGATTGTCCTGATCAAACGTCACATGCCTTGGTTGCTCTCATGGCTGATTTCAAAATTCAAAATCAAGGTAGCTGCTAAGCCGTCACCAATTAAGCACTAATATTTTTTACTATAGCAATTATCAGCGACGTTTGGGCGTTGGTGACATACTCCTACACTGACCTTTGCAGGTTCAGTATAGGCTTCTTCCCAACTCCACCTATCGGCTCGGATACTCGGGAAGCTTTATTTCCGACGGGATGCCCCACCGCCAACTTCAATATGTTGATTGCCGCATTCACATCACGGTCTTCTGTGTATCCACAGTGAGGACAAGAATGGATGCGATCTTTTAGTTTTTTAGGTACTTTTGTCCCACAACTGGAACAGTTTTGACTGGTATTTTTGGGATTTACTGCCTTCGTGATCAAACCAGCATTTTCAGCTTTGCTTGATAGAATTGACAGAAATTGACCCCAACCAGCGTCAAAAATGGATTTAGCCATCTTAGTTCTGGCCAAACCTTTGATATTTAACTTTTCGTGAGCAATTAGATTCGCCGAAGGCGACGCTACGCGAACATGACTATCTAGTAAACCCTTCGCAGTTTTAAAATGAAAATCTTTTCGAGTGTCAGCAACCTTTTTGTGAGCTTTCCCTAATTTAGTGACAATTTTTTTTCTATTGTTACTACCTTTTTTAGATCTGCTGACAGTTTTTTGGATCCTCTTTAGTCGTTTTTGAGCTTTCCGATAATACTGGGGGATAGGAACCTCTGTTCCATCGGACTTGATCAAAAATGATTTGAGACCCATGTCTATCCCAATAGGGTTTGATACTTGTTCTATGGGAATCACACTAGGAACAGTATCGTCCTGTAGCGACAAGGTCACATAATACCCATCGGCTTTACGTGTGACTGTAGCAGTTTTGATTTTAAAACCGTCTGGAATAGGTCGATGATAAACCATCTTGACCCATCCAAACTTAGGTAGATTCAACTTGTTTCCTTGGATAGGATTTTTCGAGAAAGCGGAAAAAGTTAAGGATTTGTACCTGTTCTTGCCTTTAAATCTAGGTCTACCGCTCTTCTTCCCATTACAATCGCCTTTCAGGTACCTTTTAAATGCCAGGTCTACCCTTTTAACGCAATCTTGTAAGACATTAGCATGGATAGTTTTGTACCAGTGCCTATCTTTCTTTAACTGAGGCAGAGTTCTCTTTTGAGAAAAGTAATCAGGGTTGTTTCTTAACTCTGGTAAGTGGCAGATCAAAGGGCAGGAGTTGATAGAACAGCGATTTTGCTCATATGGCCCAGTTAAATCTGTCAGCCAATAGATAGTTGTATTGGTGTCGCAGCATATCAAGCCATCTTTCTATTTCTGCTTCCTGTGATTTTGATAGCCTTAACCGATATTGATACGCTGTTCTCATTGTTGTCAATTCCTGTTTCTCGACCTATTATTAATCTAGCAGTCGTGGCGACAAAAGTCAACCCGTAATGAAAAGTAAAAAGCTTGTAGTTAGAGTTACCGAATTTGAAAAAAAGCAGTTACAGGAAGAGGCCGACAGAAGAGGAATGACTTACTCAGAATTGCTCAGAAGTTTTATAGCTCGTCTCCCACTCCCGAAAGACTCTGTGCAAAATTCCTCCCTGGAGACGAAACCTTAGATAGTGGAGCTTTATTACAAAAGATTTAACCCTTTTGCGCATAACCGACTAACCATAAAAGCTCCACTATCTTACGGTAACTTTAAGCACTCATACTACGTATTGAGATGTGGGAGGAATTTTGCCGGAAAGCTGAATTAAGGAATGAATGCGCGATTATCTGATTTTATTACAGCCCCCTAAATACCTCGCTAGGGGATTTAGGGGGGCGAAAGCATACCCAAAATCAGCAAAGCCTTTTCCAGAAAGTTGTCTCTGACTACCTGTTGCATGCACTTAGCCATACCTTTAGCAACCTGAAACTAATTACCATATCCCTTTTTATTGCCATAGAAAACTGTTTTAAACTCTAGAAAATCGGTATTTGGACTATAAAGCGTATAAGTAGCCTTTCCTGGTTCTTTGCCTACATTTCCTACACCAACAACTCTTCTTTTGGGTGCAGTAATAGTTTGCACGGGTTGCTGGCGATCTAAAGTCATCACCGAACTATTTACCGAACCTCCTTGTAGTTGATATTCAAATACTTGACCCGAACGACCACAAAAGAGATGATTTGCCTGGACTCTTTGCAAGCGGTCTAGCATTTCCCAGGGTAGGGTTTCGGGGGTTAACTCATCGCTGACGCTAACAGTGCTACCGTGAATTAACAAACAATCGAATTCAAAGAAGCCAAAATGACAGTTGCGTAACCACTGTACGGTTTCGCGAGATACCGAATCCCAAAGAAGTTTAGCGGTTTCTTTACCAAAGCGCTCGATTAATTCTGTCGGTTCTGCTGTCGAACCCAAACCGTGTAAAGCAAAGCATTGTTCTTCCCACCAGCCGACGCATACTTGGGGTTCTAATTCTCCAGGTAAAGGATTCTGAATTCGTTTAATTACTTGTTCGCTATCTTGGTTAGCTGCTACGATATCGCCCAGAATATACAATGCTTCCACCTTAACGCGCTGGCGTTTGATATCTGCCAACACTGCTTCGTAAGCTGCGATATTTCCTTCAATTCCGCTTAAAATTGCCCACATTGATTTTCAATTTAAATATTTAAGTAATTTAATTTACCTCTCACACACATGAGTCGGATCGTCGGCTTTTTCGGCAAATTCCAAACCTCTAGCCAAACGCCAAGCGAAAATCGGTGGTAAACCAGCATCTAAGATGGCAGCGCAGGTTGTTTGATAGTCATACTCCACTTCCCGCAAGTCTACTGCTTGTGTTTCCGTGTCATAGATAACATAGGTAGCATTGGGACGACCATGACGGGGTTCGCCTACCGAACCGACATTGATAATTCGCTTCAGGGGACTATTAAAACTTATGGTTGGTTGTTCGTTTCTACTGGGTTGACGAACTTTAATCTGTAATTGTCCAGAATCTAGGGTGCGGACATAGGGAAAGTGGGTATGTCCGCAAAATAATATATCTGCATCGCTGGAGAGAACTCTTTCTAAAGCAGTGAAAGCATCCATTTCGGGTAACAAATATTCGTGGTTGCTATTAGGACTACCATGTACGAAACAGAGATTATCTTCTTTGTAGGTATGGGGTAGTTGGGATAAATATTCCCTAACTTCGGGATTGACGTGCTTATTTGTCCATTCGTGGGCGATTTTACCTCTTTTTTCCGCCAACAGGGAAGGATAACTACATTCACAAGCATTTAGTCCTTCTACAATATCTTCATCCCAACAACCCTGTACAGTGGGAATATCTAAAGAACGAATTTGTTCCACCACGGCATTAGGATAGGGACCATAACCCACTAAATCCCCCAGACAATAAATCTTTTCTGCTTTTTGTTCGTCAATATCCAGTAAAACTGCATCTAAAGCTGCATAATTACCATGGATACAAGATATCACTGCTATTTTCATACCACTTCTACCTCTGGTTCACTTTCTAAAGACTCTTTTACTTGTTGTTGGTAATAATTAATTGCCGATTCGGGAAGACAGCAATCTCGGACAGTTTGAGCAATTTCAGCTTGATATAAATTACTACCTACTATTTCAAAACCACTAAAACGATCTGGTTTACCATTTAACCAACGGGGTAATTTTAAAGGTTTAAATGCTAATTCGGATTCCCCTAGTATGAAGTCACCATAATAAATTTGTCCATCCACTAGGTCGAAAATTCCTTTTACCCGAACTACCTCACCGTAAGCACCTTGAGTAAGTTCCAGCCAAAAAGTAGCTAAACTATCAAAATCTAAAATTTCCCCCGTCAAAATCCCCCGATGAATCTGCAAAGCTGTGGTTGGCTTAGTGATGTTATTTCCTGGAATAACTTCATCCGCCCAAGAATTTAACTCTGTACTATCTGTATCGCCGGGGATTATGGCTACTCGATGGGCGTTAAAAGTTTGCAGTAAAGGTTCAATTCCTGCTAAATCCAAATACCAGGGAATCTCTAGATAAGTAATGGTTTTGTGTAATTCCGCTTCTTGCCCTGTCTGATAAAGTTTTAGTTGAGGGTATTCACTTTGGAGATATATTGCATCAATGGGTATGGAATCGGTTTGAGGACTGAAATAACCTACAGGTTTATTGGTTTGGGCTATTTGTTGACCAATCCAGTGGGTTTTCCCGCCACCGGTCGGACTGGCGACAGCAATAATCATAAGCAGTTTTTTTTGATGACGATAATCATTGTATCAAAAAAAAAAGAGATGAGCTTTATACCCATCTCTCATGGTGCCACGCGAATTAATTAATGCATTGAAGGGTTGTGGTGAATTAAACTCATAAACTCCTGACGGGTTTTTGGATCATTTGCAAATACACCTCTAACGGCACTAGTGGCAGTCCAAGAACCAGGTTTTTGGACTCCTCGCATTACCATACACATATGGCTTGCTTCCACTACTACCGCCACCCCTTTTGGTTTTAATAATCCTTGAAGGGCATCGGCAATTTGGGCAGTTAATCTTTCCTGTACCTGCAAACGTCGTCCGTACATTTCACAAATACGAGCAATTTTTGACAGTCCGATTACCTTACCGTCGGGAATATAAGCGACGTGAGCGTGACCGAGAATAGGTAAGATATGGTGTTCGCAGGAGCTAAATAGATCAATGTCCCGAACTAAGACCATTTCATTGGTATTTTCGTGAAATACTGCCCCGTTGAGGAGTTCGTCTAAAGATTGATTATAGCCAGAAGTCAGAAATTTTAAGGCTTTGACCACTCTTTTAGGAGTATCTTTCAAGCCTTCGCGGTCTGGGTCTTCTCCCAATCCTAACAGTAAAGTCCGTACCGCTTGGCGCATCTCTTCTTCAGAAACGAGAGGTTGTTGGGTGGTATTTAGTTTTGGTAATTTGCGATTAATTTTCTCAATCTGGTTGGGCTCGAACTTACCTAAGGTCATGAATGTGAATTAGATGAAATTAAACAGTAACAGAAGTAGCCAAGCAGTTATTTAACTTTTGGCGAAGTTTATCGGTATCTATAATGATAACCGATAAAGACTAGCTGATTCGTAAATTCGCACTAAACCTTGTAGGATAAGGCTTGCGCTACAATAAAAAACTGAACTATTTAATAACCAAAAGACAATCATACCAAGGCTTTCAGACTTTTTAAGATTTACGTTACGAATCAGCTCTTAATTGCGATGCTGCTTTTCCGACGCTATGAGAACGCAACGACTTCTGTTTGTCTTGCTCAAAGCAAACCAAAATATCGGAATCAATAGGACTAATGTACTGGTTTTGACCTTAATTTTTCCGAACTTTACTGAAAATCGGTTGACTGTTTTTTTTTCAGTTACAATTTATACCAAATTAGATGAGCTTACCCTGGACGATTTTCCTGGATGATTCCGATGAGTCTTAGGATTTTCTGGATTTTCTGGATTTTCTGGATTCTGAAGGGTTTTAAAAGCTTTGGTGAAATGAGTTTGGGAAGATTCCTGGCTGGTTGGAGAAGTCGGGAATCTCAACCCTAGTTGCGTTCGCGTAGCGTGACATGCAGGTCAATCGCTTTTAGCGTGGCCTACGGCCAATCGCGCAGCGGCTCTTTTGGAGCATCACATTACTCGAGTTTTCTTTGCCAGAGAGAAGTGACAGGATCTGCAATTTTAGGCATTTGTGGAAATTTGTGAGTACTTCATTGAGCGCTTCTCATATTAATGAGATCAACAGGATTTTTGGCGTATTCCCTATAGCGTATTCCCTATGGCGTATTCCCAACCCATGCCAAGTTCCCTGATCCCAAGTTCCTTATGGCGTATTCCCAACCCATGCCAAGTTCCCTGATCCCAAGTTCCTTATGCCCTGTCTTGATGCATCAATAGCTAATTAGACGATGATAGAGTGTTTCATCAAGGCTATGATTATTAAAAATATTAAATTAGTATTAAAAATATTAAACAAGTTTGTCAAACCGTCCAGCAGTTTTTATAAGATTTAGTTATAATAGGATTATTAGAAATAAATACTCATAATTAGATCTCAAAAAATAGATAGATCTCAAAAATAGATAGATCTCAAAAAAGTAGATCTCAAAAGAGTAACATCTGCTCACCGCAGCCCAAACAGTAAAATCAGATACAAACGTCAGCACCCCGCTTGTGCATAGACGGGGCTTCCAAACATCCTAAGATTTTCTGTGAATCAATTCCTGCCAGTCTGGAATTTTATTCTATCTAGAGTGTGGCTAGTTGGGCAACAATAAACTGGGCGGAAATTAGAGGTGAAGGTTAAAAAAACTGGATAGTTGGAGATAACCATAATGGCTATTACTCGTTCGGAACATCTGCCAGATCTAGAAAGTGTGCATCGGGAACTCAACCGCCGACTCACCCATTTCATGAATAGCGACGAGGGAGGATTTCCAGGGATGACGTTTATGCCCTATGCAGAGATCGAAGAAACTCCTAAAGCCGTTTACCTCAGACTAGAAATTCCAGGCATGGAAGCCAAAGACCTTGATGTTGAACTCACCGAAGACTCTGTTTGCATCAGTGGCGATCGCAAATCAGCAGCTAGGACTAAAGGAAGAGGTATGGTACGCTCGGAACTACGCTATGGGAAATTCAAACGGGTTATTCCAATATCAGCCAAGATTAACAGAAATCAGGTTGAAGCTGAATATCACAACGGCATGCTGAAGCTCACCCTGCCTAAAGGGTAAGCGTGAATCTTCAACCTTTTCTGGGAGTGAAAGTTAGTGACCTGAGGGGGTGACAACAAGGCGCTTCAAGGCGTGCTTGTCACCCCTTCAGGTTGCTTACTGACTGCCTTGCTTGTTTGATCATGTCAATTAAGGTGTAGTGAGCATCTTCAGAATCTTTAAGTACATGATCAAACGTAATGCGCACAGTGGAAGACTCCCCCTTGACTTTTGTGATTATATTCATGCCTTGAGGATCAATGGAAACCATTTCTGCTTCTTCTGTATCAGGCGAATTACCGAAAGTCTGAGCATACAGTGCCACAGCATCAGCATGATCATCGTTCATGTGCTTACAAATGCGATCGCTTACCTCAGGAGACAATGGGTCAGACATGATTAACTCAACAAGTATAGTGATCAAAACAAGTATCTTTATCAAGATATCAGGTTTCCCTTCTCAAAACAGTCAGGACTTACCCAGCTCAAAGGAAAAATAAAGGTTTTAGCCAATAGGTAACCGCCAACGGCGAACGGGTATATCAGAATTACAGACCTTTGATAGGTCTGGGTGGATATACTGTCTATGGGGAACTCCTGATTTTTCTATTAGCAATTGACTAGCTTGGAGGATAAAATTCATAGGCACAGCGGTAATTACTCCATGAGTAAAATTGCTAGGGTGCCTGTTTCAGCATCAAGTTAGCTGATAGGATCGGTGTTTTCTGATATATTCATTTTTAGGTATAAGCATTTCCTCTCATTCAAGAAGGTATGTTAACTAGTAATCCCTAAGGTCAAGAGCTACCGGGATATCGGGTGTACTCAGCTAAATCATCAGGGTTAGATTATCAGGGTAGACGACTCAGTTAAACACCAAATGACTAAAAGCCTGATAAATACTTGTGAAAATACTGTGACGGTATATCAATTGGCTGCTATCAGCATAATTCATATCATTCTCAGTGATATCTAAATAGTAGTGGTGCTATCCCATGTTTACGAAGGTAAAACTTGCTGGGTGTCCCAGAAGTCTATTTAGGGCTTGTGATCTAGAACACATCTAAACACGATCTAGATCTCCAGACAGGCGTGCTATCTATCACCCTACTGGTGTGACTTTCGTAAGCGTAGTTATGGGAGTTTGATCACTTCCAATACCTAGGAATTAGTGGTCAAATAGAGAGCAGTCACTACCCACTTCGAGTGAGTAGAAACAGGGAGGGTTGTCATGCAAACTTTAAAACAGGGATCCAAGGAGTGCAATGTCATGGCAAAGTTGGCGGACAAACTCGAAACAGAATGGCAGTCACGCTTGTTGAGTGACTGTCCAAACCAAAATACAGCCACCAGCTCCAGTATTGTACAGTGGTTAATTGGAGAAAATAAAGAGGGGTTTGACACCCTCACTCAGAGCCAACTGGCAATCGCTGTCCAAGCAATGGAGTATCGTTACAGAATTTTGCGACAGCGTTACTTGGGCGTGCCACCAGAACGTTCCTATCGCAATTTGACCACCCGCTTAGCTAGTCTAGTTACCTTACGCAATAAAATCCGCACTTGGGTATCCCTAAGTCGCGATCGCCAAAGAGCTGTGGTGGATGTTCTCCAAGAAGTGATTCAGGAATTATTAAATAGCGATCGCTATATCCAAAAGCAAATTGCCTGGATTAGAAAATGTACCAAGGAAGAACCGCTGCGCAATGCTTTATTATTAACTACTCTTGAAGAGTATTGTCTGCGCCCGATTCGCAACCAGCCCTTAATTATCTATCGATTTGTCAACTTTCTGCGTCGGTCTCAACGTGGCGGGATGACCCATGTGCCGGAAGGAGACATGGTACGTTTAGTGTCAGAGTCAATCAACCCGGAAGGGGAAGCCGATGCACCAGTGAGTCTATTGGATAACCAAGCCATTACTAATTATCAACATAAGCAGGCTTGGGAAGAGAAACAAAGCCTAAGGATCTCCGTATCTAAAGAATTTGAGGCTTACTTAGAGAAAAACTTAGGGTCTGAGGCGGCCCAATGGCTGCGACTTTACTTGCAAGGTCAATCTCAAGAGGCGATCGCTCGTCGCCTAGATTGGCCGATCAAGAAAGTCTATCGTCTACGGGAAAAAATTAGCTACCATGCCACTCGTGTCTTTTCCATCAATGGGGTAAAAGGTAAGCCAGACTTAGTAGCCACTTGGTTGGAAACATCCTATACTGAGCACCGTTTTGGACTAACCCCAAAGCAATGGCAAGAATATCAGCAGAAACTTACCCCTGAACAACAGCAGTTGCTGGATAAGATCAAAGCTGGTCAGACCTTCGAAGCGATCGCTAACGATCTTAACTGGAGAACTAACCAGGTTATGGGTGAATGGAACAAACTCTATCTAGCAGCTCAAGCGCTGCGCAGTGCTTCAGCAAGTTGAGGTTTGAATTTTATTATCCAATCAATCGCGCTAATTATTTATAAATAAGTTATAGGTATTAATTAGTATAGCGACAAGGAGCTACAGCAAAAAAACACTAATTTACTGTCATCAAAAAAAATGGGTCTGAAACCCCGTCCTTCTAGGACGGCTTTATGCTATAATATCAGAAGACGCAATGACCCGAAAAGGAAGGGTGAAACTCCCAGCAGTGGGACGACTTGGTTAAATGGTAGTTACTCGAAATGGGGACTCGGTCTAAGACTCCAATTCCAGCCCAATGCCACGCAAGAGTCTTTTTGGAAAGCGAATCAAAGTACTTCAAAAAAAAGTAGACTCAATGACATTTGTGTCGGAGAGAGTAGAGGCAATTGGCACCGCCAAGTGGACTATCAACCCCATGTTGGTAGTTGTTACGAGCAATGCCCCAAAAGGGTACCTCCTCTAAATAATCCTCGCGCCTTTAGGCCGGGGAGTGTCAAACTAATTTAGTCAAACTAATTTACTGGAATAGGGCATGGAAAGCAATTGAGACAATTGTCCATGCCCTATTTTTTATACTCCTCACCTGACAAGGGCTAATGCCACCAAACTAGATATCACTTTTTAGCTATAAACTGACCTTTAAGGGATTGAATCTCCCCTGATAATTCTTGGCGTGTTTCGACTTTGAGTAGATAACGAGCTACAAACCAGATGGTATAGCCAATACCCACTAATTCAAACAACGGTGCCATCAGGGGAATATCGTTAATTGCATCCAGCACCGCCAACGTGACCTTAACAGTAATGAACCCAGCCAGCAAAAGACCAATGGTAAGCAAGGGTTTTTGGTAATTGCTAACAAATCCGCCGATATATTCCGGCAATTGTGACAAAATTTCTGTAAGAGTTTGCAACCATTCTTGCCACGGTTGGGTCAGTCCTGGCTCAGGAGCAGTGAGTTTGGCTATAGCACCAGGTTTGTCAACTTTGAGGTCTACTTTCAGCTGTTTTTCATCCTCAAGGGTAGTTTCATTGGTGCTGCTCTGAGTATATGCAGATGCTTGGGGATTTGACGCCATATTTCCTCCAAAATTCTATTAAAGCAGGATATTCTATCGTTTGAGCAAGGCAGCTGCATAAGATGACAGACTGACTAACTCTTGCCCATGTTATCAAAAGTTTCATAATGACCTGCTAGGGGTGAGCATCCGTGGCTATGGGCTGATTTATAGCCCACTGGTCTCCTGACCAGTGCTCACTAAGTAGGTCAGCATTACAACAACTCGTTAGGGAAAATCTAAAGATTTTGTTAAAATGCTAAAAAATAAGCTTCCAGGAGAACACCTCCAATCATGAGCAACACCCTATCCCAAAACCAAGTTGTTATTGCCCCTTCTATCCTGTCAGCTGATTTTAGCCGACTGGGAGAAGAAATTAAGGCTGTGGATGCCGCAGGCGCTGATTGGATTCATGTTGATGTCATGGATGGTAGATTTGTCCCTAACATCACCATTGGTCCTCTAGTTGTTAGCGCCATTCGCCCGATTACCCAAAAGCCACTGGATGTCCACTTGATGATCGTGGAACCAGAAAAGTATGTGGCAGACTTTGCTAAGGCAGGGGCTGATCTAATATCCGTTCATGCTGAACACAACGCTTCACCCCATCTGCACCGCACTCTCTGTCAGATTAAAGAATTGGGTAAGCAAGCAGGTGTTGTACTTAACCCCTCCTCATCCTTGGATTTAATTGAGTACGTCCTAGAAGTCTGTGACTTGATCCTGATTATGAGCGTCAATCCTGGCTTTGGTGGTCAAAGCTTTATCAAAGAAGTTGTACCAAAAATCCGCAAACTGCGTCAGATGTGTGATGAGCGTGGTCTTTCTCCTTGGATTGAAGTGGATGGTGGACTCAAAGTCAACAATACCTGGCAAGTGCTAGAAGCCGGAGCGAATGCGATTGTGGCTGGCTCAGCTGTATTCAAGGCACCAGATTACGCAGAGGCCATTAGCGGTATTCGTAACAGCAAGCGTCCTGAACCCCAGTTAGTAACTGCTTAATCAGAACTATCCCCATTAGGCCAATCTTAATCAGAGGTCGAGGGGGCTGATAAGGGTAGGTTTTTAACAAAGACGTGAGTATGGGGTGTAGGGTGTGTCGAAGCGATGCAGCAGCTTCATGAGGGGGTTGGGGTTGGGTTTGACCCTGATCTAAAAAACCTACTCCCTACTCCCTACTCCCTACTCCCTACTCCCTAAAACTCCAAGGGCGTAAGTACCTCAGTCAAGGTCGAACTGCTATAATCTGCAAAACTTTCGCTCGCGGTCAAATTCTGGATTTTGCCAAGAGAAGGCAAAATGACTGACTGAGTTGATTTGTGGTGTCACTCGGCGCAATGCCTGCATCTGGTTTTCTAGGGAAGGACGATTTTTTATGGATCTTCCCCAAGTTCCTGCTAATGCTGGTTTTACGTCTGTTTCCGACGAGGCCCACTTGAACACCCGTTTGACTAAATTAGCAATACAACCGGTGTGACCACAAACACCATAAGACATGGGATGCCATTCCAGGGAACGGGGAAAATGTTCCCAAGGCTGTAGTCTGGAATCATAACCCATGCGACCTACAACTTGGTTGCCATCGGGGAAAAACACTGCACCGGCTTGTACCCCAGCTCGCTCTGCTGCCAATTCGCCTAATTTAAGAAAGTCTAATATCCCTTGGGCAGCGTGAGCAACACTGAGTTGCCACAACTGCCATTGTATAGTTCGAGTACTCTCTCTTGCTGAAGGAGTGCGACCTTGCCAGAGGGGAGTTTTTTCATCAGGGTAGAGCTTTTTGACAGCTTTTATATCCTTAGCGCTAATGGAACCCTTACTCAGATAGCGCCGAATTAGCTCCTTACCTTGATTGTTACCAGCCCGTTGATAGAGGGCTTGCTTAGCTGCATCACTGTAAATCCAAAGATCCTTGACACTGCTGGCCACAGACTGGGAACCTGAACCACGGGGATAGCGAATGTAGTCGAATAAAATCCCATCGGGGCGTCGCTTTAATACACCCTTAAGCATTTCATAGTAGTCTACCTGGGCTTGTCGATTGTAAGGGTCGATAAATACTTGAGAGCCATCCTTAACTACAGACAAACTCGTTTCTCCTTGACCATTGCGGGCAAGAATCTGTTGCCGCTCGGCACGATGACCGTAGGTATAACCAAAATTCATCGTAAACATCCAGGCATACACCTGCAAACCGCGCTCACGACCTTTTTGAATCGCTTGGGCTAATAAATCTACGTTCTCAGTCCCCGGTTGTTGTATCACTGACGGCCAAGGAGTACGATTATCTGACTTTGGTAACAGGACGCGACCATCGTAAAATACTTCAACGTAGACCTGATTGTAGCCTTGGTTAACAATACGGTCGAGGGTTTCCTCAAGGGCTCCAGGACGAGCATCACAGGGATATAAGCGCACCCAAATTGCTTGATTTTGCGGCCAGGTTTGGGAACGACACTGCTGTAAAAAACTGGCGTGTTCCTGGATAATGGTTTGGTAGCTGATTTTAGAGTCTGAGTTGTCCTTTAACGAATTAACTCTTAAGCTTTCTTTTTGAGCGATCGCTTCCTGAGTAAAGTGGCAATAAGCTTTTGTTTTTGCCTCAGCGGTTGGTACAAACCAACACTGACTCAACAGACTACTTCCTACTGCAAAGGTGGCAATCAAGCTACGATGTAGACCTTGCCGGTCTTGCCTCCGTTTACCAAAACTGTTATACATTCCTAGAAACACTACAAAAGAACAGAAAGTTAGCCAAAAGCCAGTTAACTCATCCCCGATTGCTTCAATATCTTTGATATCTTCCCCAGGTGCAGCATCAGGGATGCTAAACGGATACTACGAGAGGGTGAGCAATTCACTAACTCGTTTTCATCCCCGCCGTTACTGAACAGGGGTTTTTAACTATGATTTTTTAATTAACTTTAGCTAGTTATTCTATAGTTTAGGGATAGAAAGGGAAACACCAAGGCAGGGGGTAGAGGTAAATCTATAAGTAAATCTATATAGTTTTATTTGATCCATATATCATTGTCTTGATGCAAAGCGCGAGTGGGGGAAACCACGGCAAAGCGCGAGTGGGGGAGACCCCCAAGACCGCGCTGCCTTCCCAAGACCGCGCTGCATCGCTAAATTTGTCAACTTTGATTATTGTCGATGATTAGCTAACTAAAGCCCTAGTAGTAGCCATAAACCCTATAATAATCTCTCTAACCCCTAACCGCGCTTCGGCTGGCATTATCTTTAACTGTTTTCAGCTCTCTTACCTACTGTTCCGGAAAATTTTTACTGATTACGAGAGTTAGGGTAAGAGCAGGGAAAGAATTGGCCAAGAGTTTTAGATCACCCATAATCGTCCCCTCCCTTGGGTGGGATGTTCTCAAGAAACCTGAAGATAGGACAGGTTTCTACTCCCAGTTTTTTGTTAACCCAGGTTATGCCTCGCCTACAATAGGCGAGGTATCGACAGCTTAAGCGCCCCGTTTGAGAGAACGCTCTACTTGGGAAAATTCCTGCTCTAGACGATCCTTCACCTTTTTCGGTAAAGGGCGATTGGGATAGGAACTGTAGTAACCAGCCAAGGAATTGACAGCAGTTCGCATGGTAGTGAAGGAATTAAGGGTAGACACAGATCTATCTCTGCGGTAGCGCGAAGCATAGTCATTCATCAGTAGAGTTGCTTTTTCACGAATTGCCGTCTTATCTGGTGAATCTTCTGGTAATTCAAGGGCTTGTCTTAATTCTTGTAGAGCAATTAATGTATCCTGACGGTAATCTCCTGTTAAGCCTGTACCACTTGAGGCACAACCAGTTAAACCGATAACCATAACCAGTACCAGGGCAATAAAACCTGATAAGTAGCGCTTTATTCGCATGATTGACAACAAATCCAATTTTATAATCAGATTTGATCCTATCTTGAATTGGTACTGGGGGGATCATCGCCATCAGAAAAAAAAATCCCACGGGCCTGTTGCCATGGGATGTGTAGTCTCATCTCAAATCTCCGATGAGTTGGGTTTAAAACCCAAGGTTTCGTTGGATGTTAGGGCAAAATGTTAGGGGGATTTAGCCGAAACGCCCACTAACATAGTCCCTGGTTGCTTCCTGCTGAGGATTTTGGAAGATGACTTCAGTTCTATTGAACTCTACTAAATAGCCTTGTTTGCCACCTGTTTCCGTTGCCCTAGCGTTATAGAAAGCTGTCATGTCTGCTACTCGGGTAGCTTGTTGCATGTTGTGGGTAACGATAACAATGGTGTATTTTTCTTTCAGCTCGTGCATTAGTTCTTCCACTTTCAGGGTGGAGATGGGGTCAAGAGCGGAGCAAGGTTCATCCATCAACAACACTTCTGGCTTAATGGCTAAGGCGCGAGCAATACACAAACGCTGTTGTTGACCACCAGATAGAGACAGACCACTCTGTCTTAGTTTATCTTTGACTTCATCCCAGAGGGCAGCTTGTTGGAGACTGCGCTCCACTAATTCATCCATGTCCCCTTGATAGCCATTAATCCGGGCTCCAAAGGCAATATTTTCATAAATGGATTTAGGAAAAGGGTTTGGCTTTTGGAATACCATCCCAATGCGGCGACGTACTTCTTCAATGCTGTTGTCAAACTTTTTATCATAAAGATTTTCGCCATGGAAGGTAATTCTACCTGTCACCCGTGCTCCCGGAATCAGGTCGTTTAAGCGATTAAAACACCGCAACAAGGTGCTTTTTCCACAACCGGACGGTCCGATAAAGGCAGTAACTTGGTTTTTGGGAATATCTAAATAGACATCTTTGACTGCTAAAAATGATCCATAGTATACGGAAACCTTTTCAGCCCGTAAAACCGGATCTTGTACTTCTACAGACGAAGTTGTGCAGTCCATAACTTGGTTATAATTCATATTTAAATCTTCTGTGGAATTGTAAACTTTTGAAATCAAAACTGAAAAATTTTCCATCCCTTTGAATCTGTATTTTAATAGTGGGTATATTGACTTTTTATCTATTGCTTTGGAATTTATTTCGCAGGAAAATTGCTCCGGCATTCATGACCAACAGCACTACCATCAACATCACAATTCCCGCTGCTGCGTTAGTGTGAAAGGCTTCTTGGGGACGGGAGATCCAGTTGTAAACTTGAATTGGCAGTGCAGTAAATGGATCTTGTGGGTTCATGGGCGGCCTGGTAATGAAGCTCAAGGCTCCAATAGTAATCAAAGGAGCAGTTTCCCCAATTGCTCTTGACAGTGCCAAAATGGTTCCTGTCAGGATACCAGGTAAAGCGAGAGGAAAAATATGCTCTCGAATCACTTGCCAGCGAGTTGCTCCTAAGGCATAACCCGCTTGACGCAAACTATTGGGAATTGCCCGTAGACTTTCACGGGTGGCAACAATAATGATGGGCAGAATTAACAACGATAGGGTTAGGGCACCAGTTAGTATGCTCCTACCATTAGTAATGGGAGCCAACCACCGAACAAACACTTGTAAACCCAATAAGCCGTAAATAATTGAAGGTACAGCAGCTAGGTTAGCGATGTTGATTTCAATAATCTGGGTCAACAGGTTGTCAGTGGCATATTCTTCTAAGAAAATACCCGCCCCTACTCCCAAGGGAAAAGAGACCATTGCTGTTATCACCAACAGCCACACACTACCGATTAAAGGAGGAAAAATACCAGCTTGGTCTGGTTTACGGGAGGGAGGACTGCTGATAAATTGCCAATCGAGCCGGGGCAGACCATCCTTAAAAACTTCAATCAGCAATACTGCCAGTATGAATAACCCAAAAAAGATGGCAACCCAGGCCGCAAAGGCGAAGATTTTATCAAAGTTGTAGCGCTTGGGTAGCGCCAGGTTGAAGTAACCTGCCGAATCCTCTCCTAGAGGTTTTAGGTCTTGTGCCATTAGTCGTATTTCTCCCGAAAGCGACGGACAAACCAAAAGCTAAAGATATTTAGGGCTAAGGTCAGTAAGAATAGGGTCATACCTACGGAAAAAATAGTTTTGTAGGCTAGGGAACCTGCTGGTGTATCTCCTAAGCTGACCTGAACGATATAGGCTGTCATGGTCATCACTGGTACTAGGGGATTCAGTCCCAAGGTGGGATTTTGACCGGCAGCAATACTAACAATCATGGTTTCACCCACAGCACGGGAAACCGCTAGTACAAAGGAAGCAACAATTCCAGATAATGCTGCTGGTATTACTACTCCGATGATGGTTTCTCGTTTAGTTGCCCCCAAGGCATAAGCACCTTGTCTTAAACTGTTGGGTACAGCATAGATCGCATCTTCACTTAGGGAAGCTACCATGGGAATAATGGCTATTCCTAAAACAATCCCAGCGCTTAAGGCATTGAATCCTTGTAACCCGGGAATAAATGTTTTTAAGAAAGGGCTCACTAGCATCAGGGCGAAGTAACCAAATACCACCGTAGGAACCCCTGCTAATATTTCTAGGGCAGGTTTGAGCCAGCGACGGACACCAGTAGATGCATATTCACTCAAGCAGATAGCTGCCAGCAATCCTAAGGGTAATGCCACCATCAGCGCGATTACAGAGGTCAGGAAGGTGGCACTAATCAGCACAAAAATGCCAAACTGGGGATTAGCAAACAAGGGAGTCCATGCTGTATCAGTCAGGAATTTCCAGAGTGATACTTCTTGGAAAAATGCTACTGTTTCAAATATTAGGGTTAGAACAATGCCGATAGTAGTTGCGACAGAAACAAAGGCAAAGGTAGCAAAAATTATTTTTACTACCAGTTCTACCCGCTTGTTTAACTGCCGGTTTGGTCGAAACATCTCAGAGTCTGATGACTCAAAAGATGAGGGAGTGGTAGACATCAGTAAAGTATTAAGTGTGAAGGAGCAAGTTTGAAGGAGCAAGTGTGTTCGCCTGATAGCGTTCTCTTAGGGTAGGATCAAGTGTGAAGGATAAAGGATAAAGGATGAAGGATGAAGTGTGAGGAATTAAGTGTGAGGAATGAAATAATTCTACTTATAGATGTACTGCTGATATTTATCAACGTGACTGCGTGACTTAGCAACTTTGTTGTTCTTTCCACCCTTCAGCCTTCATCGTTTATCCTTAAGTCTTTAAGACATCCTTTACTATTGTTTACTTCTCTAATAGCTGTTTCACTTTGGAGCCTTTAGGAGCATTAGCAAAGACTGAACCAACTGTCCCTTCGCTAAAGCGCTTTCTCACCAGCGTCATAATGTCTTCTGGCATGGGAACATAGCCAACTTCTGAGATTAATTTGGAATTTGCTGCTGCCAACTGATACTCTACAAAGGCTTTAACTTCAGGTCGAGTTGCAGCCTCTTTCTTGACGTAGATAAACTCTGGACGAGATAGAGGTTTGTAAGTCCCATCGGCAATAGTTGCTGTGCTAGGGGCAACGCAACCATTTCCTCCATCAATCTCTACTAGTTTGAGTTTCTCTTTGTTTTCTTCGTAGTAGGCGTAACCAAAGAAGCCTAGTCCACCCTGATCAGTAGATACCCCTTGCACAATCAAATTATCATCTTCACTAGCGGTATAGTCACCCCGAGAGCCAACTTTTTTACCAACTATGTTTTCCATAAAGTAGTCATAGGTTCCGGAGTCAGTTCCTGGACCATAAAGTCCTAGTTTTTGATTGGGGAAACCAGGACGAACTTGATTCCAGTTGTTGATTTTGCCTTGAGCTGCTGGTTCCCAGATTTTTTTTAGTTCAGCAGTTTTTAGGCAACTAGCAAAGTTATTGTCTTTGTTAACTACTACAGAGAGTCCATCAAAGGCGATGGGCAATTCGATGTACTCAATTCCTCCCTTCTTGCAAAGTTCTATTTCTGATTCTTTGATCGGACGGGAGCCGTTGGAAATATCCGTTTCTCCAGCACAAAACTTCTTGAATCCACCACCAGTACCAGAGACACCGACAGTAACTTGGATTCCCGGATTCGCTTTCTGGAACTCTTCCGCCATGGCCTCAGAGATGGGAAATACGGTGCTGGAACCATCTACCTTAACTTGAGCTGTGGGGGTTGAACCACCACAGGAGGTAATCCCCACGGCTAAGGAGGTGATTAATGCTATTGACAATGAATAATTCTTTTGAGACAACATGGAATTGGCTTAATTTTTTTAGGCGTCACAGCCGGAGTGTAGCGCTCCATCCTAAAGAGTAGGTTAAGCATGAGGTTAAATTATAATTAAGAAAAGGTTAAATTTTTACTTGGGGTAGTAGAACTCACTAGCCAACTTACTCTAAGGTGGTATAGTGAGGGGTGCCTTTAAAGCTGATATATGTCGGAGATACTGTGGTTCAAGCACCTTTGTCAACTGCTGTAGGTCTATCTGTAGATTTATCAATTACACCAGCAAGTTCACCAGAACAATGCTCAACATCCCCAGCATCCCTGAATCAGTGGCTGCAAAAGCTAACTGAGGGGATTATTGCAGGCGATCGCATTACGAGAGAGGAAGCCTTAGCCCTGACCAAACTCGAAGGGCAGGATAATATATTGCTGCTGTGCCAAGCAGCTGACAAAGTGCGCCAAGCCTGCTGTGGTAATACGGTGGATTTGTGTAGTATCGTCAATGTCAAATCTGGGGGCTGCTCAGAAAACTGTGGCTTTTGTGCCCAGTCGGCTCACCATCCTGGCGTTGATTCCCCGATTTATGGTCTTAAGTCTAAGGAAGAGATTATGGCTCAAGCTAAGGCAGCTGAAGCGGCTGGAGCCAAACGTTTTTGCCTAGTCAGTCAGGGACGTGGACCAAAGTACAGTAGCCCTAAATCAAAAGAGTTTGAACAAATTCTGGAAACCGTACGGGAGATTATTGCCGAAACCAGCATTAAGCCTTGCTGTGCCTTGGGAGAAGTGACCTCGGAACAAGCCCAAGCCCTGAAAGAAGCTGGGGTAACTCGCTACAACCATAACTTAGAAACCTCAGAGCGGTTTTTCCCAGAAATTGTGACTACTCACAGCTGGCGCGATCGCGTCGAGACGATCCAGAACTTGAAAGCAGTGGGGATTCAAGCCTGCACTGGTGGGATTATGGGCATGGGAGAAAGCTGGGAAGACCGAGTTGATTTAGCTCTAGCCCTGCGGGAGTTAAAGGTGGAATCAGTACCCCTGAACTTGCTCAATCCTCGCTCTGGAACGCCTTTGGGAGAATCTGGGAAGCTAGATACCTATGAAGCACTAAAAGCGATCGCAATTTTCCGGATGATCCTACCTGAGCAAATCCTGCGCTATGCTGGTGGGCGAGAAGCCGTGATGGGCCAATTGCAGGCACAAGGGCTAAAATCCGGAATCAATGCTATGCTGATTGGACACTACCTCACCACTCTGGGACAGCCACCAGAGCAAGACCACGCTATGCTGGACTCTTTGGGTCTAACCGGTGGTGAAGCTCCGATTCCCGGAGAATATAACTCCCAGAATAAATAGATTATCGATGTAACTGTGTCTGCTCCCAATGAGATTTTGTGGGCCATAATTGGTTTGCTGCTGACCATCGGCGGCACGTTTCTAGAAGCCTTCTTTGTCTCCAATCCACCCTGGGATTGGTCAACTCAAGGTGTTCAAACTATATCCTTAGGGGTTACCTATCAGATTGGAGCAGTCCTACTAGCTGCTTGTTTAGGAGGCAGAAATGCTGGTGCTCTTTCTCAAATTGCCTATGTTGTGATCGGGTTAAACCTGCCAATCTTTACTCAAGGTGGAGGTATTGGCTATATCAAAGAACCCAGCTTTGGATACATACTAGGCTTTATTGCCGGAGCCTGGGTTTGTGGTTTTTTAGCCTTTCGCGTACAACCACGAGTCGAAACATTGGCATTTAGCTGCCTCTGTGGTTTACTAACCATCCATGCCTACGGTGTCGGCTATTTGATGATTTTCCACGGCATCAATTGGTCAGTGCTTGGGGCTGTGCCTCTCATGGAAGCGATCATGAAATATACCATTTCGCCTTTACCGAGTCAGCTAGTGGTAGTTTGTTCTGTGACCGTTGTGGCATTTGCTCTACGGCAGTTGATGTTTTATTGATAGTCATTGTAATGCCCAGCTCCGAAGTTCCCTATTGCCTAAAACGTTAATTTTTCTTTTCCCTGGGTAAGTCCTAGACTAATCACCAATGACTACCAATGGCTAATAAATAATGACTATAGCTTATACCATACTTATCAGGTAAAGTCAATTTTGTGACCCCTACTCCCTACTCCCTACTCCCTACTCCCTACTCCCTACTCCCTACTACCTACTCCCTACTCCCTACTCCCTACTCCATACTCCCTACTCCCTACTCCCTACTCCCTACTCCCTACTCCCTACTCCCTACTCCCTATTCCCTACTCCCTACTCCCTACTCCCTACTCCCTACTCCCTACTCCCTACTCCCTAAAACCCATCGCTGTAAGTACCTGACCCAATTAATAAATGCTATCATGACTAATGACTAATGAAAAAAAACCGCCTGTTTTGGTTTGCTGCTGCTATTGGTCTGATTCTGGATCAGCTGACTAAATATTGGGTGGTGCAGAATTTTGAATTGGCTGAGACTCTACCCCTCTGGCAAGGGGTGTTTCACTTTACCTATGTGACTAATACTGGTGCCGCTTTCAGTCTCTTTAGTAAAGACGGCAGCTGGTTGCGCTGGCTGTCCTTAGCTGTGAGTCTTGGTTTAATCGCCCTAGCTTGGTTTGGGCCAAAGCTGATTAGGTTGGAACAGCTTGGTTATGGCTTCATACTGGGAGGAGCATTAGGGAATGGCATAGACCGTTTTTTCAACAGTTGTTTGGTAGATAACCAGACAGTAACGGGTTGCGTTGTGGATTTCCTCGATTTTCGGTTGATTAACTTCCCGGTATTTAATGTGGCCGATGTGTGTATCAACCTAGGTATTGTATGCTTGCTTATTGCAAGTTTTAAGCATCAATCGCCAAAATCTAGGGAGAAGGGGCAATAACATAGTCATAACATACAAGCCACAAGGCACAAGGGTTATGGCCAATCTGCTTACCCTTTGCCTGTTCCCTGTCTTCCCTCTGTGCCCCCTCTTTCCCTGATTCGCCCTTTTCCTAACTTATTTGCCAAATCCGGATCCCTTAGCTGGATTTGGTATTTTCGGCGTATCCCTGCATCCGAGGTGCATCCGTGTCGTGCCCTATTCTCAAAAGTAACCAATAATCCTTTACTATTTATTCTCAATTAGGAAATTTTCTTGCAAGTGAGAGAAATAATTATTTAATATTGTCAATAATGGCTCGTTTTTGAGAGGGTTACCATGGCTAACTATACTGCCGCTTCACTCAAGGCCGAACTCAATGCTCGAGGTTGGCGTATGACACCGCAACGGGAGACCATTCTCCACGTTTTCCAAAATTTACCGAGAGGAACCCATCTGAGTGCTGAGGAACTTCACGAATTGCTCGACCAGCGAGGAGAAGGAATCAGCTTATCTACAATTTACCGCAGCGTTAAGTTAATGTCACGGATGGGCATCCTGCGGGAATTGGAATTGGCAGAAGGGCATAAACATTATGAACTCAATCAGCCTTTTCCCCATCATCACCATCATCTGGTATGTATTCAGTGTAACCAGACCGTTGAATTCAAGAATGACTCAATCTTGAAACAAGGGATGAGGCAGGTAGAAAAAGAAGGGTTGCAGCTGATTGATTGCCAGCTGACCATTCATACTATTTGCCCAGAAGCCCTGCGGATGGGATGGCCTTCGGCTCTACCGAGTAATTGGCGTTGCTCTCGATCCATTGCGATGGACGAACATTAGTTTTGTGAGTGGTTAGTCCTATGATAAGCGCTATACTAAGATCCTCTTGTCAATGGACTAAATGACAAGCAACATAATGTCCTCTACCTGCATCTTTAAACTCTGGTTCTGGGTCTTGCCGACAAGTATCCATTACCATAGGACAGCGAGTGTGAAACCGACAACCTTTCGGGGGATTGCTCGGGCTGGGTACATCCCCTGTTAGGATAATACGTTCCCGTTGACGCTCAAGTTCAGGGTCAGGAATTGGTACGGCTGAGATTAATGCTTGGGTATAGGGATGCAAGGGGTTCTCATATAAACAGACGCGATCTGCGAGTTCTACTATTTTGCCTAGGTACATTACTGCCACCCGGTCAGAAATGTGGCGCACTATACTTAAATCGTGAGCAATAAATAGATAAGTTAAGCCCATATCTGCTTGCAACGACTGCATCAAGTTAACGACTTGGGCTTGAATGGATACATCTAAAGCAGCAATCGGTTCATCACATACGATAAAGTCAGGGTTTAACGCTAAGGCGCGAGCAATCACAATCCGCTGACGCTGACCCCCAGAGAATTCGTGGGGATAGCGATTGATAAACTGAGGATTGAGTCCTACCACTTCTAGTAAGGACTGGACTCGTTCTTGTTTTTGTTTACCGGTGGCTAACCCATGGATTTGCAGGGGTTCACCGACAATACTTCCTACGGTCATGCGGGGATTGAGGGAAGCATAGGGGTCTTGAAAAATCATTTGCATCCGGCGGCGCATCTGGCGCAGGGATTCAGCGTCTAGCTCGGTTAGGTCGATATTTTCAAAGTAAACATGACCAGCTGTCGGACGGTATAGTTGTAGGAGCGCTCGTCCGGTGGTACTTTTGCCACAGCCAGATTCTCCTACTAAGCCTAAAGTTTCGCCACGGTTGATATCGAAATTGAGTCCATCCACAGCTTTGATGGAGCCTATTTGCTTTTGCCAGATGATTCCTTGGGTGATGGGGAAGTGCATCTGTAGGTTTTCTATGTGTAACAGACTGTTGTTTTGTGGGTTGGGCTTGGGGTTGTCTAGCTGTGCTGCTGTCATGTGATGGTTTAATGCTTAATCGCAATCATATAGCGTTTTTATTTTAAAATGAGCTGTATTACCATATCCATTTTTTTTTGAACCCAATTTCTTTTTTGTAAATTATTTGAATACAGTCACAGGATTTTTTTTAAAATTATTAACTTTGCTCAATCTTTATTTTTTATTGAGTTTTTTAAAAGCTCAATAAATTATTTAAAAAGGTAATAATAAAACTCTCAAAATTGGATATACTTAGATAAGTTGTAGTCAACTTGTCAATAACCGTCTTATCAAAAAAACGGGCGATTTATTCTCCAAAAAAAACTTATATATAGCAATTATTATACTCATGAGGTACAAATTTATGAGGTGCGACCCGTGGCGAATTTAATTCGCCAACGGAAAGCGCACCTAAGGTTTTAGGGAGCAGGGAGCAGGAACCAGGAGGAAGCAGGGAGCATGGAAGAGGAAAGAGGCAAGAGGCGGCAAACCTGTGTACCTCATAGCTATGATAAACGCTATAGTTGGAGTTATAAATAATACTTGACAGGGGGAAAACAATCAGCTTTATCAGTAAAATAAGGATGGCTAACTATGGCAGTTTTTAGAGTTAATACCACAGCTGACGGAATTAATCCTTCTGATGGGCTCATCAGTTTACGAGAAGCCATCGCGCTAGCGAATAATACTCCTGGTCAAGATACAATTGTATTTCAACTTGAACCAGGTCAACAGACGATTACTCTAGACTCTAATCCTCTTAATTTTCCTAATCTTCCCAGTATTCCTAATCTTCCCAGTATTCCTAATTTTCCCAGTATTCTTAATCTTCCTAATCTTCCTGATCTCCCTAATCTTCCTGATCTCCCTAATCTTCCTGATCTCCCTAATCTTCCTGATCTCCCTAATCTTCCTGATCTCCCTAATCTTCCTGATCTCCCTAATCTTCCTGATCTCCCTAATCTTCCTGATCTCCCTAATCTTCCTGATCTCCCTAATCTTCCTGATCTCCCTAATCTTCCTGATCTCCCTAATCTTCCTGATCTCCCTAATCTTCCAACACTCGAAAATCAACCGACACTCGAAATTACCGAAAGTGTTAATATTGTTGGACTTCAAGAGCCTGACCAAATCACTATCGAAGGTGACGGTGGGTCTTTTGATATTTTTACCATTAGCAATGGTGCGAATGTTACCGTCACAAACCTGACAATTTCTGAGGGAGAGGATGGCATCCAGGTGGATGATGGTAATCTAAACGTGATTAATAGCATCTTCACAAACAACAAAAGCGATGGCATCGAGATTGCAGGAGAGAACACTAATCTCAACGTGGTCGGTAGCTCTTTCACAAGCAACGAAAAAGATGGCATCGATATCAACGGAAACAACACGACATCATTTGTTATCAACAGCACCTTCAGCGACAATGGAGACAATGGCTTTGATATAAATGCCGTAGGTCAAAATGTAAAGGTTATTGATAGCACTATAATCAGCAACAATAACACTGGCATAGAAATCGGTACTTCGGGAGAAGTAACTAACAACGTTGTACAGATATTCAATAACCAGATTATTGACAACCTGACAGGAGATAGTGGCGGTGGTGTCAGTGTCCTTGGCATTGATAACGAGGTGCTGCTGCTTAACAATCAGATTACTGGTAACTCCGCAGAAGTCAATGGCGGCGGCATGTCTGTCGAGAGTGGTAATAGCATTTTCCTGGGCAATAACACAATCACTGATAATATTGCTGACAGTGACAACGATGGTACCGGCGATGGTGGAGGTCTCTTTATCGGTTTGGGTGCTATCGTCGGAATCAGAGCAAGCCAAATTACCGATAACGTTGACCTAGGAGGTGAGTATCGCAATGTATTTGGTAATTTCTTCGACCTTGGAGATAATGACATTGCAGGTAATGACATTCAAGTTTAGAAATTGAGTTAACTTAGATCTGGCTTGGACTTTGGACAAAACCAAGGGGATCAAACATCTATCCCTAGAGCATCAAACCTCTCAAAAGCTTTCAGAAACTGTGTTTGATCGGAATCTGAACCTGAGGATATGGTTGCGGTAGGAATACCTTGGCGCAAGGGGGGAAAATTGTTTTTGCCTCCAACTTCAAAGTTATTGCTTAACCAAAGCCTGAAGTAGCCTCAAAGGAAGCAAAATTTTGAATTAGAGCTTACGTGAATAGGGAGTTTTCCAAAGTCCAATTAGGGACATAGGTTACATTATTGCTTAGTTATCCCCTTGACGACACCAATTGTTGTCGAGGGGATAATCTGTTGTCTAATAAAAATTCATAACAGCAATGCAGAAGGCAGAAGACAGAAGACAGAAGACAGAAGGGACAAGAGTTTCAGTTTTTTTTCCTGATTGAATAAAAGGTTCTTTAAATGAATTGCTATAGTTAGTTTAGCCTAACAGGTATCCCAGAGCTTATTTTCTGTCTGTCAAAGAATATTCAGAGATTTATCTCCTTGATTTCTTACCTAAAAACTTTGGTTAATCTTTAAGATTTTGGTATTTTTTTGTAAAAAAAATAAAGAGTCAATAAAGAAAATAAAAAACTGTAAAAATCGGATAACTTTAGGTAAGTTGTCGTAAACCTGTAAACAACCACCAGGGTTAAACGGGCTATTTATTCTCCCACAATCTCCGGTAAGTAGTCGGACAAAAGTTTTGGGTGCTGTATAAAGTTTTGTAAATATAGACAAAACCTTTTGGGGTAAAGGTTACAAGCATTTTACAGTTTTCGAGACAGTACCGTTTATTTATGTCCGACTACTTAGTGGAAGGATTAAGAATAATAGCTGACAAGGGGGAAGCAATCAGGGTAAACGCATTTAATTGGCTGATTACTATATATAGTTTTTAAAAAATCAAATAAACACTATATGTAGAAAATTTCTGGTCAATAAGCGCAATAAGGCTGGGTTTATTGAGAACTACCCCCGGTTACCCAACAAGATGCGTTTACCCTGGGGAAACAATCAGCTTTTTAACTAAAAAAAGGATGAATAACTATGGCAGTTTTCACAGTTAATACCACAGCTGACTTAATGAATTCTTTGGATGTGGTCACCACGTTACGAGAAGCGATCGAGGCAGCGAATAATTCTCCTGGTGAAGATACAATCTTATTTGAACTTGAACCAGGTCAACAGACGATTACTCTAGACCCTACCCTAGGGACACTGGAGATTACCGACAGTGTGAATATTGTTGGAAAAGATGTTGGAATCAGCTTCGATATTAGCGACAGCGACAGTCCTAATCTCGAGCTTGGTGTATTTAAAGATGCTGACCAAATCACGGTGCAAGGTGATGGCTCTTTTGATATCTTTACGATTAGCGCTGAGAATAATGTTAGCGCTGAGCCTAATGTTACCTTCAAAAGCCTGACAATTTCTGAGGGAGTGGATGCCATCCAGGTGAATGACGGGAATCTGAAAGTGATTGATAGCATCTTAATCGCTGGGGGGGCGACGAAATAAGTTAAAACGCAGACTCTATAAGCGACCTAGCCCTTAGACCTCGTTGATAATACTTTCGTTTATTAGGATTTAGTTTCATTAATTCGGTTGCTAATTCTAGACAAATATCCTTGAAAATTCCCCAATTTTGGCCATATAAACCAATGTAAAAACTGCTATGTCTCCGCTCTATTCGACCAGATTCTTTGACACGACCAACATAGTTTTGTATTCCTTTACGTTTAATTTGCTGACCCTGAATTGTTGCGGAAGTGTAAGCTATCGCTATTAATAAAACTAGAGAAATAAACCGTTCACCATCAACTTTAGTCACCTCTAAATTATAGCCACCTTTTTTAAAATCTCTAAACATCTCCTCTATATTAAATCTTTTTTTATAGGCGGAAATAGCTGACTCGATTCTGTCGAAGTTTGTGAGTATAAACCATCCTTCTTTGGGTTCTATTCCCTTGACTTTACGTTGCCACTTACAAGCAACATTAAAACTTGAAAATCCACGGGTTTTGGTAACTTTAACTCCTTGGATAAATAAAGAAACTCCTGGTACTAAACCTAAATCATTAAGTTGAAGCCAATTATTTTTTTTATATTCAATAAATTCGTTCTTTTTTAAGCGTAAACAAAAATACACGCCCAAGTCCTGTAAGTACTTTCCTAATTTTACAGAGCAAAATTCTCTATCTCCCAACAGGCAGATTTTATAATTTTTAAAAATCGGTATAACCTTTGATAATATCCTTTGTTGTTCTGTTAAATTACTATTACCTAACTTTGGCAACAAAGTAAAATATATTGGAAACCCTCTTTTATCCCAAATTAGGCTAACCATGAATAAATTAATACGACTCCAACTTGTTCTGTCGATTGCTATATAAATTAGTTCTTCCGAGGTAAAGTATGTTTTCAAAACTTCTTCAACTATTGGGAACCAAACTTTTTCAAGGGTTAGATTTGGCAGCGATAAAAATCTTTGTATTCTTTTTCTTTTGCTTTCAAATTTAATAGGTAAAGGAAGAGCATTGGCTAACTTTTCCAAACTAACTTTTTTAATTGACTGTAAGAGATTGACGAAAATTTTTAAGAAAATATATTCGGCTAGAGTAAATTGACTTTTTAGGTGGTTTTGGTATAATGTGGGTAACATTGTCAATAGGTAGGTTTTGTTGCAAATAGAACACCTACCTTTTTTTTACCATAAAATGGTACTACCTTTACATACCAACCATTTCAGCTTGTTTCGTCACCCCTTCAGTCTTAATCGGAAATTCCTCAGATGGGATCGAGTCCGACGCAGACAACAGCAAAATCACTGTGATCAATAGCATCTTTGCAAACGAATTCGATGGCATCGAGATCGATGCAGACAACAATAATCTCGAAGTGTTTCGTAGCTTCTTCGTAGGCCACTCAGATGATGGCATCGAGATCGATGGAGACAACACTAATGTCAAAGTGCTCGGTAGCTTCTTCGTAAGCAACTCAGATGGCATCAATCTCGATGGAGACAACACTAAATTATTTGTAAGGAACAGCATCTTCAGCGAAAATCAAGGCCAGGGTCTTGATATAAGTGCCGAAGGTCAAAATGTAACGGTGATTCATAGCACTATCAGCAACAACGAGGACAATGGAATACTAATTGGTAGTGGGGGACAAGTAAATAACAACGTTGTAAAGATATTCAATAGCCGGATTATTGACAACCTGTCAGAAGACAATGGCGGTGGTGTCAATGTGATTGGAACTGCTAACGACGTGCTGCTGGCCAACAATCAGATTACTGGTAACTGGGCAGTAGTCAATGGCGGGGGCATTTCCGTCGAGAGTGGTAATACCATTACCTTGCGCAACAACAAAATCACTGGTAATATTGCTGACAGTGACAACAATGGTACCGGCGATGGTGGTGGTCTGTTTATCAGTATGGGAGCCATCGTCGAGATCACAGACACCAAAATTATCAATAACGTTGACCTAGGAGGTGAGTTTTTCAATATCTTTGGTGATTTCATCGACTTGGGAGGTAATCTGATTGGAGTTTAGCCAGTCCCAAGCAATCAAGATCCACAAGAGTTAAATTCCCCAATTGTTGACAACACTAACTTGTCTTGATTAGGGATTACCAGAGCCAGAAATAGCATGAGTAGACAGTAACTCGTTAACGTAGCGCCGAATGACAATCTGCTGGTGGTCAGAGCTAAGGCGTTTGGCTTGAATCAGGGAGTCGAGGCTAACCCCATTGACTAGGGCTAACAGGGCGTTGGCTTCTAACTCTGGCTCTATGTTAGCTCGAATCAGTTTGGCTGACTGTAGAGCTTTCAATTCCTGAATAATCACCTCACGGAGCTGAGCAGCACTCTGTTTATGCTCAGCCATCAGGGACTCTCGTCCAATGGCATATCCCAAAAAGGCCACCCAGACCTTGAGAATATCTTGCCTTTCAGTGTCTAGTGGCAAAAACGCAGATAGCATTTCTACTAGTCGATCGACTCCCCTAGCGTGCTCTGTTGCAGCCTGCATCGTTTTTTGCAGACGCTGAGTTACTTGATTAAGGGCAAAGAGAATAAGCTCCTGCTTATCTCGAAAGTGGTGAGTAACAACTCCGGTGGTGCAACCCAGCTCTTGGGCGATCGCCCGCATACTGGTGCGATCTAACCCCTCTCGAACAATAACTCGCCAGGCGGCTTCAGAAACTTCAAGGCGGCGATCCTGTTGGGACATGAGCATTAAAGGAAACTATAGCAGAAGTCAGAAGTCAGAAGTCAGAAGTCAGAAGTAAAACTATTGCGCTTACTTAGGTTTGAGACTTTTGTCATGTCCGCGCCTGCCCTGGCAACTGCTATAAGCCAGATATACACCAGATATAAAGTCGGACACAAACAAAGTTTCAATGCCTATTGACAGCTTCTCATAACAGTTGTTATATAATCTATATAACAACTGTTATGATGTTAGGCTAATGCACTCTGAGCTGACTTGTCCTTCCCCTCGCTCTGGTCTCAAAGGTTTGCTTGATCGCTTCACCGGACCAGGGGCAACCCAAGCTGAGTTGCTCATACAATTTGTACCGTCGCTGGTGGCTTTGGTAGCAGCTCCAACCTACGCCCTGACCCTCCCTATACAGTGGACCCCGTTGCAATTAGGACTGATCGCTGTTCTTGCCCTGGATTTAGTGGGGGGTGTCCTGACTAATGCCACTTCCACGGCTAAGGGTTGGTATCACCGACCGGAACAGGGTTGGCAGCAGCATTTAGGATTTGTGTCTGTTCATGTGATCCATGTCTTGTTAGTAACGCTGCTCTTTCGTGGGGGAGATTGGGGATTCTTTATCGGTGTCTCCAGCTACCTGTTGGGGGCATCAGTCTTGATTTTGCGGTCTCCCCTCTATCTTCAACGTCCAGTAGCGCTAGGGCTTTATGGGTTAGGGCTGTTGGGCGATCGCTATCTATTTCTACCAATGTCTGGTCTGGAATGGTTTCTGCCTTTGTTTTTTCTCAAAATATTGGTTAGTCATTTGCTTAAGGAAACCCCTTATCGCCCTGGGGAAAGGCAATAAGATTTGCTGCCACTGATTGGTGGTGTTTAACAGGAATAATTTTAGTTGTGAGGTGATTACAATGACGATAACTATTAGAAATCTAGTATCTGCACTATTAGTTTTATCGTTTGGATTGTTGGGGTCTCTAATTCCTGGTGGCTCCATTGAAACAAGGAGTTTCTCTCATATTGACCCGTTGATATTGGGGGCATTTAATACCTTTTTAACTTCCCTAGTGATAGTCACACTTTTGATTGTTTACTTTATATTAAAAGATGTGAAGTGGGCGTTTATTGTGTCTAGTTTATGTGCTATGTCCTATTTTATCGTGTACGCCTTAGACTTAGGAACACTATTTCCAGTCTCGCCAGACCCAATGCCTCAGGCGCTATTTGTAATAGAAGTATTGGGAATGATTGTTTCTCTTCCTTTACTATTTCTTTCTGTTCGAGGAGCTATCACCAGTAACAAGAGTAGTAACGATCAAGTAATGGTAAACAAACCCTATTCAAAGACGTTTGTATATTTCGCTTTCTTTTTGGTTGTTGTTGGTGTTGGCATTATCACCTTTGCTACCAAATCCGCTATGGGTAGCTAACAGTGCCTAAGAAGGGGACGTAACCCATAGCGCATAAGCACCTCAAGTCGTATTGCCACAGGTCTGTTGATTCAAAAATCCCCTGGCATAAGTGCCATGGGGAGTATCAAAGCAAATATCAAAAAAACTGCAAGTTTTTTTGATAAGCCTTCTTTGCCAAGGAGGAGTAACTTTCCAAAGACTAGTGATTAATCACTAAGTAGGATTTTTTAGTGCATCGGTGCGGACAAACACGCTAGTAGTCTGCTTACCGCGCCTTACTTTTATTTCTAGTACCTTATTTACTCCACTATTTTCCACAAGGCGCTGTAGTTGTGTAGCATTAGTAACAGGTCTTCCATCAATTTGAACAATTATGTCCCCACGACGCATACCAGCATCAGCAGCTGGTGTATCCGGCATTACTTGAACTACCAAGACACCATTGACTTCTGGTAATAGGAAAACAGAATTGGGGTCATTGTTGTTTTCTTGTGCTAGTTCCGGGGTTAGGGTTGTCATCCGAACGCCGATATATGGATGGACAACTTTTTGTCCTTGGGCTAGTTTGTTGGAAATCTCTTTGACTTTGTTGATGGGAATAGCAAAACCAATTCCCATAGCATTAGCCCGAATAGCAGTGTTGATGCCAATAACTTCCCCTGTAGCATTCAACAACGGACCACCAGAGTTTCCAGGATTAATAGCTGCATCGGTTTGAATAAAGTCTAGTCGCTTGTCAGGAATACCTGCCTGAGCACTGGAGCGTCCTATGGTGCTGACAATTCCCAAAGTCACTGTATTATCTAGCCCTAGGGGGTTACCAACAGCAATAGCCCAATCTCCAACCTGAACTTGACTGGAATCCCCTAGAGAGGCTATGGGTAAGGAAGTACCGTTAATTTTGACAACAGCTAAGTCGGTGAATTCATCCACACCCTTGACTTGACCATCAAACTTGCGCCCATCCTTGAGGGTAACGGTTACTTTATCGGCATTTTCCACAACATGGGCATTGGTCAGTAGGATGCCACTGTTGTCAATAATAAACCCAGAGCCTTGACCTTGTAAACGTCTTTCTTGGGGAATTTGGGCTGAAAAGTCATCACCGAAAAAGCGCCGGAAGAAGGGGTCATCAAAAAAGGGATCGACGCGCCTGGAAACTGTGCGCTCGGTGTCAATGCGCACCACTGCTGATCCAACCCGATTTACCGCTGCTGTTACAAAACTGCTATTACTAGCTTGCTGTGGAATCAGCAGTTGTTGGGCAATCAGTGGCGGAGTGACTGAGTCTGTGCTGGGTACAGGAGCAGCCTTGGAGGGAGATACACGATAAACGCCAACTGTCAATAAGACTCCAAGTAAGATAGCTAAGAGATAGTTACTAATTGAGCGAAGCCAAATCGAAAATTTAGTTGATGACATAGTATTATCGTATTCTTCTGGTTAATTTTGGGGAATAGTATTGCTAAGCCAATCCCACGACCTAAAACCGATGGGATTTACTTGGCTTTGGCTATTGGTTAGTAGTCAGTGGTTGCTGACCCTTAGTGTTAACCCATAACTCAAGTTTACCCTCCCTGAGATTCCTCCCACCCAGAGCCAGGAGTGGGTTTCGAGGCATATTTTAGGATTGTGGATTAGTTGCTACAAGCATCTAATCGCTATGGGTGAGAGTTAGTTCTATGACGTTAGTAGTACCTGGGGTAGTTCCAGGTGATGCTACCCCAGGGCGAGTAAATCGTCCTTGGGTAGCATCGGGAGTGAGAGAGCTTGACCTCAAGGGGTGTTCAGCCCAAGAGACCCCAACAAGTTAAGCTTAATAATTATCAATAATGATATACCCAGGAAGTTGGTTAACCTTGGACTAAGAAAACTAATAAAACCGCTATGATCTCGAAAGATAGAGAATATGCCCTGACTCAAGAGCTGAATCACAACCATAGTGAACATACTCATGGTCACGTTCATGATGAAGAATCTCTGAGGCGAATTATCAATCGCCTGTCTCGAATCGAGGGGCATATTCGAGGGATTAAAACTATGGTGCAAGAAAGTCGCCCCTGTCCTGATGTTTTGGTACAGATTGCTGCAGTTCGAGGGGCTTTGGATAAAGTGGCACGAATTATCCTTGATGAACATTTAAGCGAGTGTATCGGTCGAGCCGCTGAGCAGGGCAACATTGAGGTAGAAATTGAGGAGTTGAAGGCGGCTTTAGATCAATTTTTACGTTAGGAGTCAGAGGCTCTATGCTGCTCTAGAAACTGACGTAGCCTCATCAAACTTAAGGTTTGACCCCAATTCAACGGTAACAAAGACACCCCTTCTAGGCGAGATTGTACCCAACCATCTCCCCAATACCATTCATGATAACCATCAATTCCCTGACTCAAGAGCAGTCTTAAACAGTTCGGCTGAACAAGCTCAACCTTGTGTTGTACTGCTACTGGCCCGATGGAAGAAGTAAAGGTCAATCCTAAATCGAGCTGTTCGGGTAACTTGGAAGATAAATTCTCTGGCCACAACCACTGGTTCAGTTGCGCGGTATAGAGCAGACTGTCCCGGATAACAGTTTGTGGTGCTTCGACTTCAATCCTCAGATGACTTTTTTGAAAGATTCCTAGCATTTTGGTATTTATCGTCCTTATTCGTAGGAAATATTTGTAAGCTTCCCCACGGTTGGAAGCCGGGGGCTTTCCCGGATCCCAGAGCGTGTTGGTTTCAGTAGCCCTAGCAGACTTAACGCGCCTAAACTCGTTATTGATTGAATTTAAGGGTTAAGCGCCGAACCTCCAGCCTGGCTTACTCTACAGATGCGAGGGATTCCTCGCATCTGTAGCTTCTACAACCGAGTCAATTCTCGGACAGCCCCAATACTTCGTTTTACGCATCACTCGCCGATACTAACCTACTGGCTTAGCCGTTTCTCCGAAGTTAAGAGTGCCTTAGCTCATTTCAGTTATATATATTCTACCAGAAAATACTGGCTATTCCGAAAGATTTCGACGCCAACCTCAAGGGTATTGAACCCTTGACCATTCGGTCACGCTGCGCGAACGGTTGGCTACGGGGGATTATCCCCCGAGCCCCCTATTTTTGGTGATTAGTGTGACTGAGCCGATCAACAACAGTTCAAATTAACAAGAACTGATCAAACCCTTGTTGCTACAGTAACTTGTTTCCCTACCAGGACGCTAATTCCAAAAGATTTTAAGCTCAGTGTTTAGTTGGGGTATGCTACCATTGTGCGATTTGTTGGTTAGAAACCTTATCCTGAAAAGGATTTGGGGGATTAACCTCAGATAGAAATATCTGAAACTTGTTAGTTAAGTTGGTGAAAATCCAACCGCTGAGGAATCCAGTAGAAGCCCTACCCCTACTGACACAGGAATAACAAACTGGTTGGTAAAGCGGGGTCGAATAGTGAAGCTAGGTCAACCTTGGACTTGGTTAGTAACAGGCATGGAGGCTCATGGGTACCGAAAGGGAAGATATGGTTGAACCATCGTCACGTACGTGTAGCGAAATGAAGGTTGATACGCTACAGACAAAAGTCACGGAGAAGGGTTTTGGATGTTATTGGTTATCCAAACGATTCCCAAAAGAAAACTCCCGGTGGACAGTATCGCCCTAAAAGCCTCACACAATAACTAACAGGAACAAAGTAACCTCATAGATTCTCTTGGGATAAAGGTCGATAACCCAAGTAGGTAGTTAGCCGCAAGGTCTATGAAGGAAGGATTGAGTCAAAAGCGAATGCCTAGGGTAATGCCTAGGATATGCAGACAGACTCACGTGATTACTGAAGAAGATATAGCTGTAAGTAGCAATGAATAAATCTAAAACTAAGGGATTTTCCCAAAAGGCGGAATGGAATAGCACAAATTGGCGAAAGCTGGAAATAGTGCTCTTCAAGTTGCAAAAACGGATATATCGAGCCTCTCAGCGTGGTGATGTCAAAGCAGTAAAACGCTTACAAAAGACCCTAATGAGTTCATGGACTGCTCGAATGTTGGCAGTCCGAAAGGTCACCCAACAAAATAAAGGAAAAAAATCAGCTGGGGTTGACGGAAGGAAAGCACTTACCGCCCATAGAAGAATACAGCTGGTTAAAAACCTAAACATTGGAACAAGACCTGACCCTACCAGAAGAGTTTGGATTGATAAGCCTGGTAAATCCGAAAAGAGGCCACTAGGAATACCCACTATAGAAGATAGAGCCATTCAAGCATTAGTCAAAATGGCACTAGAACCTGAATGGGAAGCAAAATTTGAACCAAACTCATATGGTTTCAGACCAGGTAGAAACGCCTTCGACGCCCGAGAAGCAATATTTAACGGACTAAAAACACCCAAATGGGTACTAGATGCCGACATAAGTAAATGCTTCGACAAAATCAATCACTCCAAACTGCTGAACAAACTAGACACCTTCCCCAAATTAAGGAGGATAGTAAAGGGATGGCTAAAAGCAGGAGTAATTGACAAGGGTACCTTCGCCAAAACAGAGACAGGTACCCCACAGGGCGGTGTCATCTCACCCTTACTAGCTAATATAGCCCTACATGGAATGGAAGAAGAAATGAAAAGCTTCGCCGAAACCTATGTAGAGAAGAGAAAGAGTAAAACCCAGAAAAGACGGGGGCTCATCTTTGTAAGATATGCCGATGACTTTGTAGTAATGCACAAGTCAAAAGAGCACATCGAAAAATGTAAGGATGTCATAAATGAATGGCTAAATGACATTGGTCTGGAATTAAAGCCTGAAAAAACTCAAATAGTACACTCTAACGATGGATTCGACTTTCTCGGATTCAACGTAAGACAATACGAAGTGGGAAAAAATCAGAGCAAACTAGGGTACAAAACACTCATAAAACCTTCAAAGAAAGCCATCAAGGAACACTGGGAGGACTTGTGCAAGTTAATAGACTCACACAAAGCAGCCCCCCAGGAACACCTAATCAACAAGCTAAACCAGAAAATAAGAGGATGGTGTAACTACCACAAAACTGGCATAAGCAAAGAGATATTTGGTGACTTAGACCACTTGATGTACCAAAAACTGAGAAGGTGGGGCAAGTACAGACACGGAAACAAATCCTGGGATTGGGTCAAAAAGAAATATTGGGGAAGAGTAACCAGAAAAGACGGAGAACACGGTAACGATAACTGGGTCTTCAGAAAATCTGATGAACAACACCTGATAAAACACGCATGGATAGAGGTCAGCAGATACGTAAAAGTGAAGCAAGACCGCAGTATCTATGATGGTGACCTAACATACTGGGGGAACAGAATGAGCAAACACCCCGAATTAGTAACTCAGAAAGGGAAACTTTTCAAGAAACAAAAAGGGAAGTGCGCCCATTGTGGATTAACCTTCAGAACAGGAGATGACTGGGAAGTACACCATGTTAAGCCGCTAAGTCAAGGTGGTAAAGACCAAATCCAAAATATGGAATTAATCCACCTACACTGCCACGACGAGATACATAGGGAAATAAGAAAACATCAAAACAACATTAGGAGTTTAGATGAAAACCCTATATAAGGTACCTAATGACAAAGGACTTCAGACACGAGGAGCCGTATGTGGTGAAAGTCACAAGTACGGTTTTGAAGACGAGTTGGAGAGGGCGACCTCCCAGCTTAGTTTAACGGTAGTTGACCTTTTTAAGGGTATTTAGGTAGTTTGGGTGTTTGGATGATAATCCCCTGTTTCGGCAGTTTTATTGTTTTGAATGAACCAATGGCATAAATCCCGTCTGTTGTTTTGATCCCTCGGCTAAAGGGAGAGGGCAAGCAAGTGGCTCGATACTTTCTCAATACTTTGTAAAATAAACATTAATTATATTAAGAAGTGTAAGAGTTTTCTATGGCTGACCAGTTAATTCGCGCCACAGCAGCTTCAGGGGGTATTCGCGCAGTGGGTGTGATTACTACACGCCTGACGGAAGAAGCTAGACAACGTCACCAACTATCCTATGTGGCAACGGCTGCCCTAGGTCGTACCATGTCTTCAGGTCTTCTGCTGGCTTCTAGTATGAAACGAGCCGAGTCGAGGGTCAATATTCGGATTAACGGCAATGGTCCACTGGGTGGAATTATGGTGGATGCAGGATTAGATGGTAAAGTTCGAGGTTATGTAGACAACCCAGAGGTGGAACTGCCACCAAATAAGCAGGGCAAATTAGATGTGGGTGGTGCTGTTGGTAGGGATGGTTTCCTATACGTGGTTCGGGATGTGGGTTATGGCTATCCCTATTCGAGTACAGTAGAGTTGGTTTCTGGTGAAATAGGTGATGACATCGCTAACTATCTGCTAAATTCGGAACAAACTCCGTCAGCGCTGGTGGTTGGTGTATTTGTAGGTGCTCAAGGGGTCACTGCGGCTGGGGGTATTTTAATCCAAGTTATGCCTAAGGCAGCAACGGATGAGGCATTAGTTCAAACTTTGGAATCTCGCATTACTAAACTATCAGGTTTTACACCGCTACTCCAAGCTAACCAGACCTTACCAGAGATTTTTGAACAGTTGTTGGGGGATATGGAGCTAGAGATTTTTCCAGAAACCCAGATGCTGCATTTTAACTGTGGTTGCTCCTTTGACCGGATGTTGGGGGCTCTGAAAATGCTCGGAAAAGAGGAACTTCAGGATATGATTGAAAAAGACGGTGGCGCTGAGGCAACTTGTCATTTTTGCTCAGAGGTCTATCATGCCAATCCGGATCAACTTTCTCAATTGATAAAAGAATTGTAAATTGAGTAGCTACTGGACTTCCTACTGTAACTGGAAGATTAGAATCCTGACTTGTAAAGGATTGCAAGAAATATGGATCAGTATAAAAACTCAAGCAGAATTCTAAGAACACTACTATAAGATAGGGTGTAGACTCTATATGTGTAAGGTGGGTAAAATCTCAACAACTGAGGTTGCTGTAAACAACCTGCTGTCTTCCGGTGTAGGGAGTGTGGAAGTGAATTATGACCAGAAATAGAGAATTTCCAGACCGTTGGCCAACGTCAAATGGTTCAAGTTCAGGTAAGTTTAATGGATGGCAACCTAACCATAGCGAACCGGTCACTCAACCGAGCGTAAACTATCCTAACCTAGGAAACCCATCGACACAGCCCCCCCAGCAATCTGAAAAATTTGTTGGTCAACCAGTAGCTAACTCTGGATTAAATACAGCACGAACTACCCCGAGACAAGCTCCCTCAGGAAAAACTACTGGAGTAAAAAACCTATTGCCTCGCAGTTGGCAGTTTTGGTCAGCCTTAGTTGTGTTGCTTTTCGGTAGTGCTGGATTTGCTTCAGCAATGATGTTGTTAAGGTTGCCAGCTGTACCAAACTGCCGTGCTGTGTTTTGGCCAACGGCTTCAGCATCGATGCGCCTATCTTGTGCTCAGGTGGCAGCAAATCAGGAAACTGTGCCGCAGTTGCTAAAAGCGATCGCATTAGTGGATGCCCTGCCCGAAGACCACCCGTTACGCCCACAAGTTAACCAACATATCGAAGAGTGGTCACAGGTAATCCTGGAGATTGGGGAAGCTAAGTTTCAAGCTGGTCAGCTCAATGAAGCTCTTAAGATTGCTAAACGTATTCCTTCAAAATCTGTAGCTGGGGCAATAGTAGAAAAACGGGTAAAACGTTGGCAGAAAATCTGGTCAAGGGCAGAGGGAGTTTATGATCAAGCAGAAAAACAGTTGAGGTTATCAAACTGGAACTTAGCATTTCGCGAAGCAGTACGATTGACCTATGTGGACAATGACTACTGGGCTACGGCTAAGTATAACCAGCTAACAGATAAGATTAAGATGGGACGGGAAGACTCGGCTAAGCTGGATAAAGCTTTTGAGCTGAGTAGAAGTGGCAATATAGAGAAGATCCTGGCAGCTATTAAAAAAGCTAAGGAAATCACAGAGCAAAGTTATGCTTACAAAGAAGCTCAGGATTTAATTAAAGACTCTGGCAACAAGCTGGTGGAGATTGCTCAGAACAAGCTAGAGCAAGGTAAGTGGTCCGAAGTTCTTGACATTGCCTATAAACTTCCCGAAACGATTAAAGTACCTGAACTCAAATCTGATTTAATTGACCTAGCTCATGCCCTATCTCGTGCTGAGTCCGGTACAACCTGGGATTTAGAAGAAGCGATCGCATCTGCCCAAAAGCTCGGATCAGAGCGTCCGCTATATAAGAAAGGGCAGCAATTAATTAGCCGTTGGCAACGAGAAGTAGAAGATGTGGCGCGACTAGAGCGAGCCCGAACCTATGCTACCTCGGGTTTAGCTAGTGATTTAAGACTGGCAGTGGCTGAAGTGGAACAGATCCCTCGTGGTAATCCCCGCTATCAGGAAGCACGGAACGAAATTCGAGATTGGACTAGTCAAATTCAGCTCATCGAAGACAGACCATTCTTGGAGCGGGCAGCACAACTGGCTAGTTATGGGAACATTGATTCTTTGCAAGCTGCTGTTCAAGAAGCCCGTAAAATTTCTCGAGGTCGTAGTCTTTACCAGGAAGCTCAAAGTAAAATTAATCAGTGGTCTAGAAGTATCCAGCAGCAAGAAGACCAACCTTATTTAGACCAAGCACGCACTCTGGCAATCCGGGGTGATCTATATGCCGCTGTGGCAACTGCTGAACAAATTAAGTCAGGTCGGGCTCTGTACAATGAAGCCCAAAGCAAAGTCAGAAGCTGGAAGTTAGAACTAGAGGGTCAGCAGCGTTTACGGGAAGCTTACCAAATTGCTGAGGCTGGAACTCCACAAGCCCTAAGAAAAGCGATTCGAGTAGCTAGGCAAGTGCCAACCTCAACCAAATCCCGTAGCGAGGCGAGAACAGTAGTCAATCGCTGGAGTTACAAAATCCTATCTATAGCCAGAAGTCGTTCTGCCTATAACCTCTCTGAATCCATTGCGATCGCAAACATAGTTCCGTCTGGTACTCGCCCTTACCAGGAAGCCCAACGGCAAATTCAATCATGGCGCAAGATTTTAGCTCCACCTCCCCCACCTCCTGTACCCGTAAGACGACCAAGACCGGTTCCGCCTGCATCTCCCCCACAAGTGGTGATCCCGAAACCAGCTCCCTCCCCACCATCAGTGGTAAAACCACCATCACCACCAGCCCGCTCCTACCCAATTGTGGTTCCACCACCGGAAGTTATCTCACCATCAGGTATTGTAAAACCACCGACTCAGCTAGAGCCGCCTAGGTTTAATCCCCCCGCTGGTAGGAAGATTGAGTTAATTGATGCTGACTCTTAAGAGTTTCCGAGGGTAGTACAACCGGCTAGGATCAAACCTGTGGAAATTGAACAGATTTTATGACCCATTCCCCCACCTGGCCTACGGCCACGCTGCGCGAACGTTCAGGTGGGGGTCAAGGAACAAAAAATTGTGTTATAATTAATTTAACTTGAGCGGTACGGCAAAGGACAGAACAAGATTCTGAGCAACCTAGAGGCACGACCTCTCAACGCCAGGGAAAACAAACCTGTTTTTCCTTTGTAGTCGGTTTATATAAGTCAGACTCTAGGTAAAAGTTTCTAAGATTTGCCCCATAGCGGAAGCGATGCAGCAAGGGAACAGGGGGTTTCCCCCACTCGCGCTTTGCATCAAGACAACGACTTGGGGGAAAAGTCCAGCAAAAGTCCTGGCTTTGGTGCGCGAATGCCGCCTGTCGCGAGGGATAAACCCTTGTAATCAAGACGGAAACCCCCACCTCGCGTAGCAGGTGGGGAAGCATTCATCATTAAAAATTCTTAATATTAAATGGAGTGAATTCCATTTAATATAGAATACTTTAACTTGTCATCAACCCTCAAGTCCCGTCTTGACCAGTTCATTCACGCTCCCCAAACTGAATTCACCCTCATTCTGCTAATTCTACTTTCGGTAGTTTTAGTGGTTCTTGAAACAAGTCTAGAGGGTGCAGGTTTCATCTATGGACTGGTCTATGTAAGCGAAGAGCTACTGACGGGCATATTTATCGTAGAACTAACGATCCGCTACCTAGTGGCAAGAAACAAACGTCGATTCTTGCGTCACTACTGGCTGGATATTATTGCTGTGCTACCTTTGTTACGGGCATTCCGCTTATTGCGAGTGTTACGGATGTTAAGGCTGCTCAGAGTCGGAATTTTGGTAAACCGTAACCTCAACCGCATCTCTTCCTCACTCGCTGCCAGTATTAGTGCTCAGATTGGAGTTTTTCTGATTATCGGCTTAATTACATTAGTCGGTGCTTTAGGGATTTATCTGCTGGAGGGAGGACAGAATGAGTCATTTGCTTCCCTAAGAGACTCTTTATGGTGGAGTTTTTTTACCCTAATCTCAGGAGAACCCATTGGTGGTGAACCCCAGACTGATGCTGGACGTTTGATTACCCTGATGGTAGTCATTGGCGGCTTAACTATGTTTGCCGTCTTCACCGGTGTAGTTTCAGCAGTAATGGTGCAACGACTTAGAACAGTGATGGAGGTGAAATACTTGGAACTGGATGAACTGCGCAATCACATTGTTATCTGCGGCTGGAACCGAGGTGCTCACCTACTGATTGAGGAACTCCAGGCAGACTCTGAGCTAAAGCACTATCCAATGGTGGTTGTGGCAGAGTTTACCGACACACCAGAGTGGGAACTCAAGGGAGTGAACCGTTCCCAAATATATTTCTATATTGGTGATTACACGACTATTGATGTCCTCGAAAGTGTGGGGATCTATCATGCCTCACGGGCAATCCTCCTGGCTGATTCTACCCGTCCTCGAAGTGACCAAGACCGGGATGCACGGACAGTCCTAGCGGCCTTGACCATTGAAAAACTCCAACCCGGAATTTACACTTGTGCTCAACTCCTTGACCGGAAAAACAATGTCCAACTGCGAGTAGCGGGAGTTGAAGATGTCATTGTTGTTGATGAATTAGCTAGTCACTTAATTGCTACCTCAGCTCGGAACCTAGGAGCTGTAGATGTGCTGGCAGAGTTGCTAACTGTGCAAGTGGGAAACCAGTTTTACAAAATTGTTTTACCACAGAAGTGGGTTGACATTTCGTTCTGGGAAGCTGCTCGGCGCTTGAAAGAGGAGTTTGATACAACATTGATTGCAATAGAGCGCCATAGCAATGGAAATCGGGAAACCCTAATTAATCCCCCTAAAGATCAAACACTACTATCTGGCGATCACTTAGTTATTATTGCTCGTAGTCTGCCGAAAATTGGGGTGCCAGTCCGGTAAAGTCTCAATTTTTTGGCAGGTCTTTATAGTGCGTTCGCTTTTAGCGGAAGCTTTGCTTCATCGCAAATATAGTGCGTTCGCTTTTAGCGGAAGCTTTGCTTCATCGCTTTTAGCGGAAGCTTTGCTTCATCGCAAATTAGGATCCCCTTGGGGTTTACAATGATTGGGACTTTTCAAATCCAGATTCTGCTTGTCTGTGTCTAGATAGCCTATAGCAGTCGAAGTAAAGCTTAAGACATCTTCTGCTCCCAGCTCCCCAGCTCCCTACTCCCTGCTCCCTGTTCCCTATTCCCTTTGCTATATGTATGAACAAGATTTTAACCGTTGGCGAGAAATCATCGTTGAACAAATCAAAGCTAGAAATTTATCGGCAATTGATTGGGATAATTTGCTGCTTGAGTTAGAGGACATGGGAAAGGCTGAAAAGCGAGCATTCATTAGCAATTTAACTATATTGATTGCCCATTTACTCAAAATAATTGTTCAAACTGACGCTCCTGATTCCATGAAAGGAAGTTGGTATAGTTCAGTCACAGAACATCGGTTTCGTATCCAAAAAGATTTACAAGACAGTCCTTCATTTAAACGTTATTTAGAAGAAGCGATCGCTAAAGCTTATAAAGATGCTCGAAAGTTAGCTATAAAAGAAGGTAAAAAAGCCAGCTTTGGCATTCGTAAGCCTAACCCGGAAGACTATCCCAATCAATGTCCTTTTACAATTGAACAGCTATTAGATGAAGACTTTTATGGGGATTAATTTAAAATGCGATCGCTTAATTTATTATACTAACGCACCTCAATTCATATCTCATCTTAATTATCGAAATTTTCAGTGCTTTACGCTGTTGCGCTTCACACCTTACAGAACTCTAGGAGAGCATTAAAATCATTCCGAATTTATCCAATGTAAGGATGTAAACAATCAAAATCGACCTCGTCAGAGTTTAAAATAATCTCTATGTCTACTACATCAATATCCGATTTAATATCTTCAAAATTTCCCTCTAGGTCAATTATTGTTTCTACTTTAAAGTTAGAATCAACTTCACTCTCTTGTGAACTTAATGTGATAAACTCTTGATCTACTGAATCCCAAATCTCAAAAAAGAATGCGCAGTAGGCATGATAATAAACTATAACTATGATTTCAATAGATAAGATTTCATCTTGTACCTGTAGTAGTCTTACAAATTTACCTGGAGCAATTTCGATGCTATTTATATCAAGTTCAAATGAATCTGGTGTACAATAAGGGTATGAATGATTACATGTTGGCAATAGATCTAAATTTAAAATTTCATCTCTTATATTTTCTTTTATCCATTCCTTAAGGGTGTTTTCAGTATCTCCCGCTAAAAAAACTTGTGTCAATTGTTTACAAAAAGCAATAGCAATTTTATTTTTATGCTCCTGATACTGAGCTAAAAAATCAGCTAACTTCTCAATACAGTCTATATACTCTGAATTACTTGCATAATCTTTCCAATCTTTATCAGTAGAGATAGCTAAAATTTTTTGATTGTGCTTTTCTGCCCATTTTTCCAATGAAACTAGAGCTAACGCATCTGGAAATTCTGCTTTCTTTTTTTGTGAAAATGGAGGTTTTTTTTCAAAATAATTAGTTAAAACTTTATCTAACGGATTATAGTCATTGACATAAATTATCTGACTTCCAGTTTTATCTAAAAAATTTTCAATTTTTTTATTTATTAAATCTTCATCGTTACTTTTGGGTAGTAGAGTTTCTTTTACCTGAGAAATTATTTCTTCGGATATCATTAAATCTTTTGAACAATCTTTCAGAGCGTTCTCAAGGTTTTCTTTGGTTTTATTTATATTGTTTTTTAGATGTTCAGATATTTCACGTACCACAATTTCTGAAATTAAAATTATTATTGGCGTATATTTAAACTGATTTAACTTAACAAGCATCCCTGATTCAAACTGACAATCATATCGACGAAAAATACAAGTATCAATAGTAATTGCGTCGTAGTTCATTGTTTGATAATTTTGTAAAACTAGTGATATTGCACTACCCATTAAGCTTAGGACATTAATACAAGCTCAGAAAGTGCGACCTGTGGCGAATTTAATTCTTAATAGGGAAAGCAATTCTTAATGGGGAAAGCGCACCTAAGCTGTCATTGTGGAGTTTTGCCTTTTGCTTTTTGCTTTGCCCGTAGCCCTATATTTTGTCGAGATCATACCAAATTAATCAGACAACAGTGACAAATTGTGTCTGACGATTATACTCGATTTCTGAAATGAATCGGAGCGGCGGGATTTGAACCCACGACCCCCACTACCCCAAAGTGGTGCGCTACCAAGCTGCGCTACGCCCCGGAAAACCTTATTTACTATACCACACTATTCGAGATCTGAACAACTACACTAAAAAACTTTCAGAGACTTAGCTGCTGCTAGCAACCCTGGAACCGCTGTTGCCACCCAGCTCCCCTCACAACAGCGTCCCTGATTCAAAATCAAGCGTAGGGTATAAGCAGAAGGATAGCCCTCTACCTCCATCCACAGCCAATCGCTTTCTGCTTCACAAGTGATTTTCTCTTCATCCATCAACTCACTTGCCATCTCACTCATAGTCTGAGCTAATTGCACCAACAACCGACAAAAGTCATTCAACTCTGACTCGGTTAGTTCAAATGCCCAGTCCTCACCACCCACTAGACCTTTATAGTTAGGAGCCTCAGGATCCCAACCAATACGCCAGCCTTCTCCATGTTTAACCAGACGTTCCATAAACCTGATTCTGCCCAATTAACCAGACGTCAATTAGGTTTGAGTAACTGAGCATCTCCTGGTTTAGGTAAAGATACTCCTCTTCTAGGATTGGAGGTTGTTGCAGGTGATGTAGGATTGGAGGTTGTTGCAGGTGATGGTTGTGTGCTGGACTCTGGTGCCACAGTTTCACTGCGATTGGGATTGAATATGTTGACCAAAACGCTTACTAGTGCATCCCGTTCGGCACGAGTTAATTGTTCTATCGCTGCAATATCCCCTTCCATGGGATTTTCGGTTAAGGTATCCCCACTGGGATACTGGGATGCTTCTAGGTAATCGTATGCACCTAGATAGTCAGCCATGGTCAATTTCCAATCAAAACGGAAATTGGGCAACCGTTTTTTCCCATAGACGTGATACCGAATTAAGCGGTTAACCAGGGTATTATTGGCAGCTACTTCACCGCTTTCTTTACTTATGTATTGGTTCTCTTGTGGTAAATCTGGTAAACGCTGATATACTACCTTGCTAATTTCTGGGGGAATAAAAAACTGGGCAACAGCAGGCTGTGCTCCTAGGAACTGGAAGACACCAGGCCCTTGGTCGTGGGATTCCCACAGCAATAGTAAACCACTGGTCATAGTGGTAAGAGCTAAACCTAGCGCTAGTTTAATTCCTTTAGTCTTGTACATTGCTTGGAGACGGCTATGGAACATTCTTAGACAACCTTGGGATGAAACTAGGTCTTGCCCCTGACGCTCTAACCCACTGACTCACTCAGCACAATAACTTAGTCCGCAATAATCTCTGGCTGCGTCAGTTCATCAGACATCTCAACAATTGCTCGCAGCACTGGCTTCATGGATGGCTCATCTAGACTTTCAAAATCTTCGAAGCGACGGCGCTTGGCACGGTTGGCCAGTTGTACAGTGATCCGATAACGATTAGAAGCTGCACTTACTAGCTGCTCCGTCCGTTGCAGAATGTCGATAGAATCAAAGTTATAGCTTTTGTGCAGCATAAGATTTATCAGGTATTGCTATTTCTGCTTAAAATCAGTATCGCCCCCTCTAGCCTAGCATACTTGACTTCTCAACTAGGGGTTACCCTTGATACAAGTCACAAAAGTTTTCTTGAGGTTAATAATATACCATCAAAAAGTGAAAGAATTTGTGAAGTTGGGGGATTTCTACTTACATTGCTTGGTATCTATGACAATAATAAGAAAGAACAGTCAATTTGTACTATCTATACCGAATCTACTAACTATACCGAAACTATATATCTAACCAAGGCTGGGAAGTTCTACCAAACTATCCCAGCCTACTTATGTGTAAATGGGGTCATCTGTAAATCGGATTATGTATAAATGCCATCTGTAATAGGACTTACGGAGTTTAGTTGGTTTTCACCCCTTAACCCTCCTTGCTCAGGGAGTTACTACTGAGTAAAGTTTCCCAAGGCAAGAGACCTCTAGGGGGCAATGGGTAATTTCTGTGTAAATGGAGTCTTTACATGGTATCTCTAAATAGTATCGCTTGGATGCGATCGCATCCATGGGCGACCTTAGGGGTGAGAGTACCTTGATTTACTCCTGTGGTACATTTACCTTTTACATATACAAAAGATCATACCATTGCTAAGCTATCTTGAGTGTGTCGAGTTGTTAACAATTATCTGACCAAATAAATCTTGTCTATGCAAACACTTGCCGCTCCTAGCTTTGAGTCATTCCATCAGCGCCAAATAACTCCCCTGAAGTTCGTTGTCCTCGGAGATAGTCTGATCTATGGATTTGGAGACCCAGAAGGTGGCGGCTGGGTAGAGCGACTGCGACGTCAGTGGATGTTACCCGATAGTCCTGGTCATGTACTCTACAATTTAGGAGTTCGGGGTGATGGGGTTACCCAAGTCCACAAGCGACTAGAGCATGAATTTCGCAGTCGTGGTGAACTCAGAAACCGTGTACCAGATGCCATTATTTTATCGGTGGGCGTTAACGATTCAGCCCGTAAGGCGCGTCCCGATGGCAAAAATTTGACTAATTTTGAGAGTTTCCAGGAAGAACTAGCCAATCTGCTTGAGCTAGCTCAGCAACTCTGTCCAGTGCTATTTGTGGGCATGGTACCAGTTGATGAAAGGAAAATGCCCTTTCTCGATTGTTTTTACTACACTCATGCTGACCAGTACTACTACAAAGAAGCAACTCGCCTTGCTTGTCTGAGGCGTCAAATTCCCTATCTAGACGTTTTTGATTTATGGACGTCCCGTGGTTATGATTGGTGCTTCCAACACCTATCTCCAGATGGTCTCCATCCCAATGTGGCTGGTTATCAGCAATTATTACAAGACATCCTGCTCTGGAACCCCTTAGCCCAACTCAACTCCTTAAGCCTAGGGACAGCCTAAACTATACCGTGTGGAGATACCAGTTACAGGATTTACCCCCGTAGCACGCTCACACATCAGTTTAGCCTGATAGCGGTCAATCAAGGCATCAGTAAAATCAGCACCAGTTATCTCGGCATCGTAAAACCTGGTGCTATTCATAATTGCATCGGTCAAAATAGCATTGCTCAAAATAGCTTGGTCTAAAAATACCCGATCTGCCAAAGAATTGGTCAGATTTGCACCTTCGAGATTCGCTTTCAATAAATTGGCCTTGGTGAAGATAGATCCACTCAGGTCAGCACCTTGGAAGTTTGTGCCTCGCATTTCAGCCCCTGCAAATACGCCACCAACTAAATTCAGATGGGAAAAGTCACGATTACTCAAATCTGTAAGAGAATAATTCACTGTATTCTCCTGAGCATAGGCAGGAGTAGCCGATAAAAGCACCCATAGCCAAGCCATAACCAGAACTAAAATTAGTCCCAATAAGCGTCGCCAAATCACCCTAATCACTTGTCAACCTGACTCCTTAAAACTTAAAGCCTAAAACTCCCTCTCTAACCAATCTTCACCGACTCGAATCGTCAGCTCAGATTTGAGATGACCAGTAGAGGATGCTTCTACTCTACCTAGTCCCAGGACTTTTTTGACAATATCTGCTGTTTTTATGTCCCCTTGCTGAACAATAATCTCAGTCTGGGACAAGCGGTCAGGCCAATCTGAGACATAATAGACATTGTAGAAGTCATTTCTGGCTAAATACCGGGCAACACGGCGACCAAGTTCTGGGTCATCGGTAGCATTTTGAATTGCAATTCTGACCCGATGGGGTGAACGGCGGCGCTTTAATGAACTCTTGTATTTGGGCTCTTGCTCGAAATACTCACTCATCACTCGGTCTCGCCCTCGTGAATTCATCAGCCAGTAACTGGCAATGTATTCATCAGCCTTGCTGAATCGACCGGGCAAGAGTACCATTCTGATATTATCTTTGCCAACCTCTAGACCAAAACCGACCAGTGCCAAGATTTCCTCTAAGCTAAGATTAGTATCAATATACTGCTGCATCACTCGCAGGATTTTTGGTAAACGAGGCACGACACTGGGAGTAACTAAACGCTGGCGCAGTGCCTTGAGTAAGATCTGCTGCCGCTGTATCCGAGCAATATCACCATTGTCTTTTCGGTATCGAGCAAATTGTTCGGCTTGGTCTCCATTCAAGGTTTGCCACCCTGGTTCTAAATCAATTTCCAGTTTCTGAGTGAGATCTACATATTCCATCCTCTCAGGCACAAAGACTTCCAGCCCACCGACCAAGTCCACAAGTTCCCGAAATGCATCAGTGGTAATGCGCACATACCTATCAATTGGCACATCATTTAAGGTACGGCTAACCACTTCTGCGGTTAAGGTAGATCCACCTTTGACATTGGCATCGTTAATTTTAACTATCCCAACACCGGGAATTTCTATTCTCGTATCCCGTGGAATTGAAAGCATATTCACGGAGTGGTCCTTGGGGTCTAAGCGCAACAGCAATAGGGTATCACTGCGACCACCAAAAACCTCTGGGGAACCTGGCAACGCATCTGGGACTCGGTCTATGCCCATCACCAGGATATTCACCGGTCGTGACAGGTTGTAGGGAAAGCTTTTACGCCAAGACTTGTGCTCAGAAGCGGCTGGTTGATTCTGGGGGATTTTAGCCTTTTCGGGTTGAGAATGGGATTTAATCAGGGGCGACAATGGGGTAACTAGGGCTAAGGTAGCTCCCAAAGCCGCAGAAATAACTGCTGTCAGGACAAAAGCGCTACTCCAGAATACCCACCGCAAATAGGGGGCAAAGGTTAATCTTAATCCAGACACAGAAGCGTCTAGGTCTGTAGTCAGGTCAAGCTGAGAGTAGGAAACTCCTGTATCACCCTCTTGGGGTGATGGTTGGGGTGTTGAAGCTGAGGCATTATTAATCACACCTGTATCCAAATCTACCTATGAATTGTGATGACTGTTAAAGGATTCAAGTTCCAAGCCTATAGTTGGCTATCCAATTAAACTGTAGCCTGTGGGTACAGTTTAAGATATTCTTCTTTGGTAAGCATTCAGCTATCAGCTCTGAGCTATCAGCTCTGAGCTATCAGCTCTGAGCTTTTAAATAAAACAAGTAAGCATTCGTTTAATCTTTGTTACGTCAGCTGAATGCTGACGGCACCTCAAGTAGCGTGAGCTTTTAGCTCACGGCTGACGGCACCTCAAGTAGCGTGAGCTTTTAGCTGACGGCTGACGGCTGAATGCTTACGTTCTTTGCCTATAAGTCTATAAGTCTATAAGTCAAAGCCAATAAACCATTGTGCCTACCTTCAAAGTGGCTTAATTGAAAAAAGCGCTTTGGCTACCCACGGCTAAAGCTCCTGGGGAAAGCGCTTTTAGGAACATCAATGAGTGATTAGTCCTTTGTGATCAATGCACAACAGCAATCCCTGAACAGGGATGAAGGAATTGGTGGACAAATGACTAATTTAAGGACTAATGTAAGAACTAATGTAATGGCTAAAGAAGTACTTTAACCATTTTTCATAATCTACAGCCAATAGCAGCTGAATCAGGGAAAGTGAGGTTAGTATGTAGCAGAAAACTACAGTTAAGGCTACATCATGGATAACTCTCTCATCCCTGTGATTCTTGCTGGTGGCAAAGGAGAACGGTTTTGGCCGTTGAGCCGTAAGCACCGACCCAAGCAGTTTTTATGTTTGGATGGTAGTGGCAAGAGTCTTTTGCAGGCAACGGCTGACCGATTGAGTAAGCTGACGGTCGGGCCAGAACACTTGTGGGTGATTACTTCTGCTATGTTAGCTGAGGGAGTGACTCAACAACTACCATCATTACCCCAGAAGCATCTATTAGCGGAACCAGAAGGACGGGATACAGCACCAGCGGTTGCTTGGGCAACTCTAGAGATTGCTAAGGCTTACGGAGAAGATGCGGTAGTGGGCTTTTTCCCTGCTGACCACTGGATTGAAGATGAGCAAGGGTTTCAGCAAACTATCAAGGCGGCTGCTCAATTGGCTGCCGCTGAGTCATCGATTGTAACCTTAGGCATCACCCCCCAATACCCTTCTACAGGCTACGGTTACATTGAGCAAGGTGATAAGACTGGCACGTTTGAGGGATTGCCAGTGTATCAGGTCAGTCGGTTCACCGAAAAGCCTAACCAAGAGACCGCTGAGGAATTTTTGTCTACTGGTCGATTCAGCTGGAACAGTGGAATGTTCATTTTCCGGGCTGGGGTAGTTTTAGATGAATTGCGCACCCATGCACCAGAAATTATTGCCCCTTTAGAAGAAAAAGGTGTGGCGGCTTATGCTGAGCTAGAGAAGAAAAGTATTGACTACGCTTTGATGGAAAAAACACAGCTAGCTTATGTTTTACCAGCTTCCTTTGGTTGGGATGATTTGGGAGATTGGAATGCTTTAGAACGCCTGCATAATGGCGATGCTAAAAATGTAGCAATGGCTAATCATGTGGAACTGGATACTCAAGGAGCAATTGTCTACTCCAGTAGTGATGATGAGGTGATTGTTACTATTGGTTTAGACGATGTGCTGGTGGTACGCGATCGCAATGCTACGTTAATTGCAAAAAAAGACCGTACCCAGGACATAAAACAAGCGATAAAAATTCTCAAAGATAATTCACTTTTACAAGATTTTTTGTGATTAATCGCTTGTAATAATTCCTAGGTTGATCCACATTATAATTACGATTAACGTCAGAGTGCTTCAGAATATATAGTTCAGAGTTTTATCATTATTTATGAGTCAGTGGTGCTCTTAATTTCCTGACTAATTTATCTAATCTGAACTAGAAAAAAACTATAAATTAAAAATATACAAAGTTAGGCGATCATCAATAAAGTGTATAAACAGGGAACAGCGGATCTGGGAACAGCGGATCTGGGAACAGCGGATCTGGGAACCGAAAAAGTATGGATTTTTAGGAAATAGTTAACAGCTCCTATAAATACCTAACAAACTATAACCAATAATCATCTATTATTGTAAATAATATCAACGCAATCAATAAAAGTAAGTATTTAATTTTTTTTTATTGAGGTTTTTTTGCGGCATAGGTTAATAAATTTTATGTCTGCTTATTTTAAATTAGGTGTTTTGAATAGCGGAAGGTCTCTGGCTAGATTACTAACGCCTTTTTTATTTAAAAAAGGTTATCCCACTGTCAATCCTTAGCCATACACCTTAGTCATACAGATTTTTGTTTATTTGTTAATGATTAATAGAAAGTATTAATAGATAGTAAACAAAAGAATGCGATGCTCGGTACGAGCCGCTACGGTATGAAGCGTTTCGGCAAAGCCGACGCTACGCGAACGCGTAGCGTGGCCAACGGCCTCAGCTTCCGCGCTTATGCGAACGCAAAAACCTTGGAACACAACTAACCCTGAACATAAAGTAATCTTGACAAAAACAGAAATAATGCTTTGGTATTGTGGCAGGCTGGAAAACTTGTCCGGCGGTTAAACCTTACCCCAATCTAACCTAAGGTAAAAAAAGAATAATGTTATCGTAATTGAGCGCACTGACGTAGACTAGAGAATGGCTGCATCTCAATCCATGCAATTAGGGGAAAATTACCGCGCAAATTCCCACGCCAGTGCCCGACACTTGCCACACTTGCCACACTTGCCACACTCCCCACACTTCCCCTTCTTTTTTACAAATATCAGATGCACCCCATCTCCCCATCTCCCCATCTCCCCATCTCCCCATCTCCCCATCAGCCCCTATTCACAATTTAAATGTGTGAGATAGGGGTTATGCGATGAAGCGAAGCTTCTGCTAAAAGCGATGAAGCGAAGCTTCCGCTAAAAGCGAACGCATCTAGTCACTTTTCTCCCTGCAACAGAAAATTGCCAATATGAGGATACTGTGAAGCCATTGCCCACTATAATAAAGTCTTGTTAAAGAGCAACTCCTATAAAAAATGGCAATTTGAGGCTCAATCCTGATTTAGATATGCAAACCGGGAATATTCCTTTGCTAAACCCAATAGCAAGCCATTATCCTGCCATTGGTTGCTAAATTGAGCAAGAGAAGTAGTTCTGCTAAGACTAAAATCAACTGTAAAATCTATGCCAACTTTTCGTTATATATTAGCTGTAGGTGTGGGGACGGCAATTGCCTTGAGCGGCATGGAATCCGGAGCCTCAGAAGATTTACCATCACTTACTAAGCCTCAGAATAACTCAGTAGCTACACCTAACCAAGAATCCTTAACAGAAGCAGCCCCAAACCCAGAGCTAGGGGAGCTAGTGGTAGAAGTCATCAATAACACTACCCCAGCTCCCAAGCAACCAGAGCAACAGGAGTCTATTTCCTCTGTAGATTCCTCACCTTCAGAAGCAGAATTAGTCCAAGAAATTATTGATCAAACCATCCTGCCTAGTGATCAGGCAAACCAAGAGGAGTCGATTCCTGCTGTGGCTGAGCTGGCAGCGCCATTCGCCGAAGGCGACGCTTCGCGAACGGAATCCGTAGACGTTGGTGAGGATACGGTAGTTGAATCTGCCACAGAGGAAAACCCTGAGTTAATGTCACAAACCTCTGGAAGCTCAGGAACCTCTGGAACCTCAGCGCCAGAGTTTCTTGATCCTGACCCCAATCCGTTATCATTTCCCACCCAAAGCCAGGAAGTGCAGATAGATGTCACACAGCCAATTACCCTCCAACAGACCATAGAATTGGCAAAGCGTAATAATCAGGAATTACAGCAAGCGCAACTGAACTTGGAACGTAATCAGTTTGTTCTTCAAGAAGCCTTAACTGCTTGGTATCCCAGTTTGTCAACAAGTGCACGAATTGATTATGGACAGGGTGCAAGAGGCCAGATAAGTGCTCAGGCAACACGTGACGCTCAAGGTCAAGAGACTGTGCCACCAGCTCAGCGTACGCCAAACCCTGGGCCGTCAGGAAGTTTCACTGCAACCCTAAGTTTAAATTATAACCTATACACTGGTGGGCAACGACCAGCACAAGTCCGTCTAGCTGAGGAACAGCTAAACTTACAGCAGCTGGAGGTAGAACGCCTCTCTGAAGAGATTCGACTTCAGGTCACCCTTGCCTATTACAATTTGCAAGAAGCTGATGCTCGAGTTGAGATTTCCCAAGCGGCAGTCACCGAATCCGCTCAGATTCTACGGGATACCGAGTTACTGGAACAAGCTGGTTTAGGAACCCGATTTGAGGTCTTGCAACAGCAGGTTGAGCTAGCCAATGACTCTCAAGGGTTGACCAACGCTCTGAGTGACCAACGTATAGCCCGACGTCAGCTGGCGGAGTTATTAAACTTATCTCAATCCGCAGAAATTACCGCAGCCGATCCCATCGAAATTGCTGGAAGTTGGGATTTATCTCTAGAACAGAGCCTGATCCTGTCTTATAAAAACCGATCTGAGTTAGAACAGCAACTGGTACAACGAAAGATCAACAAGGAACAGCGCACCATTGCTCTGGCTGCGGTCAGGCCCCAGTTGAGTGTATTTGGTCAAATCGACCTATTGGATGACTTAAATGATACTTTGGGTTTTGGTGATGGTTACTCGGTAGGGGCACAATTCCAGTGGAATTTCTTTGATGGCGGAGCAGCCATGGCCAGAGCAAAGCAGGAAGATATTGATGTTGCCGTAGCTGAAAGCAGTTTTGCTAACCAACGGGATCAAATACGCTTTGAGATCGAACAAGCTTATTCTCAATTAAACTCCAATGAAGAGAGTATTGAAACCGCATCCTTTGCCCTAGAAGTAGCAGAAGAGAGTCTCCGGCTAGCTCGGTTACGATTTCAGGCAGGGGTTGGTACCCAAACCGACGTAATTAACCAGCAAACTGCCCTTACCCGGGCTAGGATTAACCAACTTACTGCAATTCTGGGCTACAACCGCGCTTTGGCCAACTTGCAACGGGCAGTGAGTAATCTACCAGACAGTAAAGTTACTGATATTCCGTAGTATTCCATCAAAATTGAATGAAGGGGTAAACTAGACTCCTCCCAATTAGACACTAGGTATTAGATCCTAAGGATTAGGCACTAGGTATTAGACCTTAGGTATGAGAGCCTAAGTATTAGACCTTAGGTATGAGAGCCTAAGTATTAGACCTTAGGTATGAGAGCCTAAGTATTAGACCTTAGGTATTAGCCATTAAGGACTAACCTTTAACATCTAATACCATTAACCATGCCCTAACTCTCACAACTCAATTGACAGAGTACCTCATCTGGTTTAAGGTTAATGGTTTATGGCCAACTTAGCCATGAACCATTAACCAGGGATGCTTATTTTTTTAACATTCCTTAATAAAATAGAAATACTATCAGAAAATAAGATCAGACTTGGGACAAATCATGGCTAATATCAAATTTGTCAAGGAAGACCAAGAAGTCATTGCTGCCAATGGAGCGAACTTACGAGAGAAAATGCTGCAAAATCGCATAGATCTCTACACGTTTCGGGGCAAACTGGTGAACTGTGGCGGCTATGGTCAATGTGGTACCTGTATTGTGGAAATTGTGGCAGGGATAGAAAATTTATCCCCTAGAACTGAGGTGGAAAATCGGAAACTAAAGAAAAAGCCAGATACTTACCGATTAGCCTGTCAAGTCTTGGTGAATGGACCGGTGAGTGTTAAAACTAAACCAACCCTGAAGAGCAAATCCCCATCTGCTGCCATCTAACCATAGCAAGAGATTTTAAGGGCTAGCTGGCGAGAGATTGTCAGTTGAATTCCCACTCCTTGTATAGAAGCTTACATAGGGTTTATAACAGGGTTTATAACATTTATCAATTGGGTGAGGTGGTTTCTTCTTGGGTTTGTTCCCGTAGCGTAGCCCAAAGGGCAGGGAGTAGGGAGTAGGGACTAGGGAATAAAGCTAAGACAATGGAATGTATCTCACCAGGATTTTCAACCCGCTTATCTACCATGAGCCGGATTTCCTCTTGCCAGGCTTATATTTCAATCTTCTATTTCGATTCGCCGAAGGCGACGCTTCGCGAACAGCCGTGTTAATGGTATCCTATAGGGCGTGGGTTAAAAACGATTTAGAGGAACTAATAATCATGCAAGTTAACGATCTAGGGTTTGTTGCCAGCATTTTGTTTGTGCTGGTGCCTGCGGTTTTCCTGCTAATTCTTTATATCCAAACCGCGAGCCGTGAAGGCTCAGGAAACTAGTTAGCTTCATCCGCCAGAAGCCCCACTTCCGAATCGTTCGAGCCGCACGGCGACCTAGGAGCAAGATCGGCGTGGGATGAATGGCGGAGGCGGAACTTTGATACTTTGCTATCGTCTATAATCGTCTATAATGGAAGTAGTAGGGAAATAAATTAAGAGCTAACCGCCACCTACTAATTAAAAAAAAAGAACCTTTTGTATTGTTCCGGTGCGGAGGGGCATCCCGTGTCGTTAATAAAGCTTGCCGAACGCGCCCCGCGTGGCCTACGGCCTTGTATCCTAACCGTTGGGTGGAGTTGGCAAGAAGCCTACACTGAAATCGTTCCCGTAGCGTCTGGCACTGCCAGTAACAGTCAGTGTAGGAGTATGTCACCTAAAGGTCAGCGTGGGATTCTTACCAGGATGAAAGTCCAAGGGGGTTTTTGTCTAACGTTGTCTAACGTTGTCTAATTAATTTCAATTAAATAACGGTGAAGTTGACTTATCACGCCACTAAAGTAGGCGGGATAAGTCAGCTATTGTTACTCGATTTATGACTCTCCCTCCCACCACTAAAGTATGTGAAATCTCAAGTAGGTGGAAGTTTAAATAATTAGTCATTAACCCTTTGTCATTAAGCCTTGATCATGAACCCTTTTTAAGCAAGTTGTAACCAAAAAGAGGTTTACTAGCAATACTAATGACTAATGACTAATGACTAATGGCTAATGGCTAATGGCTAATAACTGACTGCTTCTTACTGCTTCAAGTAGTTGTGCGTGATAACAACACTGGGCAATTGGCTTTGACTCTGACGTAGTCTGATAAAGAATTCCCCAGTAATCGATCTAAATCTACTAAACTCTTGGCGATAGAAGGGCGACGGTCAGGAGAACCGAGAATCAGCAAGTCGATGTTCTTGTCCTCTGCTAACTCGCAGATTCCTGGTCCGGCCTTACCGCCACTTAGAACACAACGGTAAGAAACACCTAGCCTTTTGGCTTTTGCTGCTGCGTCTGCCAGAACTGGGTCTGCTTCTGCATTGCTCATCAGTTGGTCAGGTTTGGCTTCGGGGATGACACGAGCTAGATATAGTTGAGCATTCTTCATATCTCGCACTAGGGATAGAGCCAACTCGAAGGAATTTTGAGCAGCATCAGATTTATCCATTGCGACCATAACCCGTCTGATTTGTTTGACGTAGACATCGTCTTTGACCAACAACATTGGGCGGGAGGACAATTGGAAGACATATTGGCTAACGGAGTTTTCTAAAATCGCTTCTAGGCGAGTTAGTCCTCTCGAACCCATAATAATCAGGTCGGTTTCTTCTTCGTCTGCCACTTGGGTAACGATATTTTTAGGGTCTCCTTGTTTCAGTCTGGGAGTGATTTTGCTGGGGTCAACCTTTAACGACTTGACCGCATCTGCTAAAATTTTACCCCCCTCTTCTAACTTAGCTGACATGGCTTCTGCTGTGACTTGAGGAGGCACTACATGTAGGACTGTGACCGATGCCTGTTGTATGGCAGGAATTTCGGCCAACATGTTGAACATTTCTTCACACAGTCCCCGACCAGCTACAGATATTAAAATTTTTCTTATCATTGGGCAATTCTTGCTGGAGTTACTAAATTATGATTGGTTACTGACCATTGAGATGAAAAATTGAGTTGCAAAATTGACTTGCAAAATTGACTTGCAAAATCTAACAATTAACCCTTAAAAATTTTGGGTAAATTGTCTGGCACTTACTTAAAACTCAACTCAATGGTATTAAGCTGTGGTACATCTAATTGCCACAGCCCGAATCATGATTTTCTGTTAATTGTTAACCACCAAAAGTTAACGAACAGAAATCAAGTTTAGATATGCCAGTTCAATCCCCAGCAACCCGTGACATCAGATAGTTGTCCGGTAGGGGTTGGGGGTTTGACTTTACCTGGTATATACTGACCAGGATACTGATAATGAGGCTAGAAAATTTTGAAAATTTATTAACGGCGCTCAGAAGACAGCACTCCTTGATAAGTGAGGACTATCACGCCTAGCTTCAGTATTAGCTTCAGATCTATTAAGCTAGGTAAGTAGCTTGGAGACTCGAAAGTCTCAGAGGTGTTAGGGCAACAGGGTGTATAGCGCTTTGTCTTCGTGATACCTAACCCACCGGAACCATGGGGAAAAAGCGATACGCCGTCCGAAGCCCGGTGGGGAGTAGTAAACCTACTCTTCGTCTTCTTCTTCCTGTGTTGGATAAACAAAGCTAGAACGCCCACTCAGGACTGCTTTACCGAGAGAGAGGGCTTTTTGTGCTTCCAGATGCGCTTTGCGCTTCCAGTTAGCTTTACGTTTATCCCGTTTGGATTTTGAGGTTTTCTTCTTAGGAACAGCCATAAGTATAAATTATTTAATTTGTTAGACAGCTTTTCTATCTTATTTTATTGTCTTGTATCTCGGTCTTCTATCTCGTTGTCAGGTGATGATGACTCAGGAGCCTGGTTGTTGGCTGGCGGCTCAGGAGCCTGGTTGTTGGCTGGTGGTTCCTGAGGACTTGGGGAAGCTGGTTCCAGTGACTGTGGTTGACTTTGAGGGGAAAAATCAGGTTCCTCAACTCGCAGTAGGAACTGGGTATTGGGAAAATAAGTTGCCCAATACTTGGCATCCGGTCGTCTTTGCCAGGATGGACGGCTGACTTCTAACAACAAGACTGGGGCAATTTCTCCTTGATTTTGCCCTAGAATAGTAATCGCTACCTTTGTAGTCAAAATATCACTATCGAAGCTGCGTTGAGCTGCTGCTCTAGCAACTACTTCAGCACGGCGCATAAAGCCTTGGTAAGTTTCATCAGGCTCACGATTCAGGGTAACATTAATACGGGCTGTCTTGGCTTCGGCGCTTTGGGGAACAATGGCAACTGTCGTCAACCAACTAACCCCTACTAAGCCGGGTAACACCAATAGCCGGATTACTTTGGATAACATAGTCTTGTATCCTCTGATTAGGCTGAAAAAAGGTCAATTCTTATCATGAAGGAAAATCTTTACATCCACTAGATTGACAGAAAGTACTTCGAGAGCCTTGAAAGGTGGACTAGGTTCGATAGTGTTATAATTAATTAATTAATAAATAAAGCTAAGCCGTTAGGTTAAGCTAAACAGGGTTAAATTAGAATTTGCCTGTAAGGGGAAACTACAGCAATAGTAAGAAATTTAGGCATACCTAAAATTAGGTATAAAATTTACGAGTTTCAGCCGCTAGGGTATGGGGTAAATGGCAAATTACGCTGGTATAGCAATTGGCATCAACCACTATCAGTTCTTACAACCTCTAAACTATGGTCAAGCAGATGCTCAAAGACTACAAGGTTTTTTTGTAGAGCAAGCTCATCTGCAACCCAGTGAGTTTCTTTTATTAACTGATACTTCACCACCGATTGATGATGTTTTAACCTACCCCAACCGAGAAAATATTTTAAGATGTCTCGACAGGATTCGCCAGAGTCCAGCTTCCCGAGAAAGTTGGCGTTGGTTCTTGTTCAGTGGCTGCGGGGTCAGTTGGGATAACGTTGACTACCTCATGCCGATTGATGGCAACCCAGATGACATTCCAGGAACAGGTATACCAATAGAATGCCTGTTTTCCTCTCTCAAGACTATGGGGAGCAATAAAATCCTGGTATTGTTAGACATAAACCGATCACCGGGAATGCCATCTGGTGAACCGGTTGGTGCTGAAACAGTGGAATTAGCCTACCAAATGGGTATTTCCCTGATACTTTCTAGTCAACTCAACCAGTTTTCTCACGAAGCTTCGGCTCTAGGGAATGGCTTATTCACCTCAGCACTTCTAGAAGCACTGCGTTACTATCATACTGACATTACCCTTGAGAATCTTGAAGAGTATCTCAGGGAGCGCTTACCGGAGTTGAGCCAACACCATTGGCGACCAGTTCAGATTCCTCTTACGGTGATTCCTTTACAGGAGTATCGACAACAACACATTTGGCCTGAAGGGGCAAGCTCACCACCAGAAAATCAATGGGCTGACCCGATCACTGACTCAAAAGCTACTAAGGTCGTTTTTTCGGAAGATGGCAATAATCTTGAGGTGCCACCCAAGGCGGGGTTCCCCGGCCTTGGAGGCGCGCACCTTGAGAGTGAATTTACAAAAAAACCTTTATCGGTGGTAACGCAAAACCCGAATAGTTATTCACCCACTAACACTGACAGCTCAAACCAAACCTTATCTGACTCAGTAGCTTTAGTTTCTTATTCAGACAGTCAGCCTCAAACTGATACAGAAGAGTTATCCTCATGGCGAGAATGGTTGTTTTGGGGTAGTGGTATAGCTTTGTTGTTAGGACTAGTGAGCTTAACTGTTGTCCGTAACCAGGAAGGCTTGATTACTCAGCAGGTTATCAAAAACACAGAGACTACCAGATTAACTACCACAGTACCAGAGACTAATCAGGTCAGGAATTCCCCAGTAACATTGCCTACAGCGTCAAAATCCCAGGCAACTCCAGCTCCCTTGCCAAATTCTAAGAGTAAACCCCTGGAAACTAAACCACAGAAATCCCTGGAACCGAGTCTGATCAAGGCGAATCAAGCAGCTTTGGACCAGGCAAGACAATTAGTTGAACCGAAACAGGCATCTGTGTATAGCGATGCGATCGCAATTGCCCGTCAGGTAAAACCTGGGGATCCTCTTTATGAGCAGACACAAAAATATATCACTCGTTGGAGTCAGTCAATTTTGGCTCTAGCCACGAAACGGGCAAAAAAAAGTGATTTTGAAGGAGCGATCGCAGCTGCCCAGCTAGTTCCTGAAGATAACCCTTCTGTTTATGCTTTGGCTAACGATGCCATTAAACAGTGGCAGATTCTCGCCCAACAGAAGTCTCAGAATCAACAGACTATCCAAACAGCCATCAAACAAGTCCAACGTAATCAAGCGTCTAGTTATAATCGTGCGATCGCAACCCTGCGTAAGATTCCACCGGGTCAACCGAAGTATGCCACAGCACAAGCGTTAATTGCTCAAGCTAGCGATAAGATTTATGGTATTGCTAAGTCCCGTGCCTCGCGAGGCAAGTTTCTCTCCGCAATTAACACAGCAAAATTAGTCCCAAAAGATACCCCTTACTATGGGGCTGCCCAAGAAGCGATCGCTAGATGGCAGCAAGGTAGACCTTGATAGTCATTTGGGTTGAAGGTTTAAGGTTGGTTGAAGGTTTAAGGTTGGTTGAAGGTTACAGGTTGAAGGTTACAGGTTGAAGGTTACAGGTTGAAGGTTACAGGTTGAAGGTTACAGGTTGAAGGTTACAGGTTGAAGGTTACAGGTTGAAGGTTACAGGTTGAAGGTTACAGGTTGAACGCGCACGGGTGGCCGAAAGGCCAAGGTTGTTCGCCTTTGGCGTTCCCGTAGGGTAGGTTGAAGGTTACAGCTTGCCAGTTATAGGTTGCAAATTATACATCCGGCTTTGAGTTGTTAAGGCTCTAATGTTCAACCTACCCTACACCGGACCCCTAGGGCGAACAACCTAATAACCTTCAACCAACTAACCTTCAACCTAATAACCTTCAACCAACTAACCTTCAACCAACTAACCTTCAACCTTGGCCTATTGGCCACGCTACGCGAACAACCTTCAACCTTCAACCTTCAACCTTGGCCTATTGGCCACGCTACGCGAACAACCTTCAACCAACTAACCTTATAACTGTCAAAGGTTACTCTATGGTATAATCTCAAATAACTAAGCCAGAGCGGAGGGCACGGACAGCTGCTTGGGTACGGTCATCCGCACAGAGTTTATTCAAGATATTTCGGACATGAGTTTTGACAGTTCCCACAGTGATATATAACCTTTCTGCAATCACAGCATTGCTGCAACCTTCTACAATCAACTGCAAAACCTCTAATTCCCTTTCCGTTAAAGGATAAGCTTCAATCATTTGATTGTATTCATTGGGAGCAGCATGGATAGCGATCGTTTCACTAGCGTCAGCAGGCTGAGTATGTTTACTTGGTTTGATCTGCTCAAGTACAATCCTGGCAATGGCTGGATCAATCCAAGCATTACCTTCATAGGTCACTTTCAGAGCTTCTACCAATTGATCAAAAGTTATATTTTTCATGCAGTAAGAGTCAGCTCCAGCAGCGAAAGCTGCTAGTACAGCTTCTTGATCATCCTGCAAGGTCAGTACCATAATCTTGGTGGGGAAATCATCCTGTTTAGAATCATCCTGTTTAGCTTGAAACTCTTTGAATTGTCTAGTTAATTCAGTTCCATCCATGTCAGGAAGACCAATATCGACAATTCCGATATCTGGTCTAGATTCCGCGAGTAACTTTAGTCCTTCAGTAGCATTGGCTGCTTCGCCCACCAATTCAATTTCACCGTTTTGTTGGAGGGCTGTTCGCAGACCCATCCGAGTCAGATCATGGTCTTCAATGAGAGCCACACGAATTTTACCCATCATTAACGTCTAGGGGGGTGAGATTTATAGTTTATTGATTTTTAGAGTAACTTTGTAAAGTTTTGGTAAAAATCCTCATTATCTCCACCTATTGGTAGTTGTAGATATTTATGAGTTTGGGATAGAGTTTCCAAAAGAGCATCTCTTGGCAACGATCACTTAAAGTTAGCTGGAATGAAAGCATTTGTCAAAAACTATTACGGTATCAGATATAAAGTTCTTGAGAAGTTACAGGAGGTGCGACCCGTGGCGAATTTAATTCGCCAAGTAAGAGCGCACCTATGGGTAGTTACTTATTATAATCTTTACACTTTATGAGTATAAGGGGTTAGTGGTGCCAAAACCACTTGTCATAGGGGTTGGCACGATTTCCCATTCCAACGGTTAGAGGAAATTCTCAACAGGTGCGCGCCCGTTCGCGCCCCGGGTCGGCTTTGCCGAAAGGCGCACCGACCCGGGAATTTGATTCTTAATGCAGAAGCGGTGCGACAAGGCGCGAGGTTTCCTCGCCAAGGGAACGCGCACCAAGAGAAGCGCACAAACAGCTGAAAGCGCACCTATCACGTAGCGTAGCCATTTGCTTAGCATGGCCCACAGGCGGATCAAATGCGCTTATTAAGTAACGCGCGGTAGCCTCACCAGCAGAAAATGACTAATTCCCATAAATCCTACTCTTTATGGTCATCTGCAGAGCATCCTACGAACCGTGATCCAACAGCAGGATAGAATAGGCGGTAAAACCCCATAAAAAATCTATCTCAGGGAGTTTGTTTCTCAGGAAATACCATTGGAAAATTAGCATTGATTCATTGCAATCGGATTGCTTCATCCCCTAGGTCAGTGAAATTACTAATCAAGGCAGTTTTTAGACAAGTATACTCATGGGTAGTCGATTATCATCGACTAGTCAGATGTTCTGGTGATACTAAACAACCTTGGGATTTCCTCTACCTAGTCAGATCAGTATTTTTACTGAAGCCCTCTGACTAGTACGGAGGTAAGGTAGAAGCCTACAATTTAAAGCGACGTGGAGACATTGTCAAGTCCTAATGGTTGACTAAATTTGGGGAATACCTAAACTGAATCAATATAGTCGGCTAAATATAATTAATTAGCATCTTCAGGTGTCGGTTGTCAGTCAAGAACTGTTACTACCAACTATCCACTAATCATTAGCCAATAATCAATCACAACAGCTCAACCGCTAAATCATGGACGAGATTATCAGACTACTTATCGTAGAGGATGATCAAGTTAACTGCAAAGCCATCATTAAAGCTCTTAACAGAGGGGGTATACCCGTAAAAATAGCTGTTGCAGTTGACAGCAAAAGCGCCTTGTCGATCATCGCATCACGCTGCGCCAACTCTACCCTTACCCAACCGAGTTTGGACTGCATTCTATTGGACTATAACTTACCGGATGGCGACGGATTGACTCTGGTTCAACAAATCCGTGATGCTGGCATTGAAGTGCCTGTGATTGTTTTGAGTAACCAGGGGAACGAGCAAATTAACGAGCAAATTGCGGTTGAGCTGATCAAATCTGGAGCATCGGACTATCTGACCAAAAGCCAAATCTCACCCGAAAAGCTTTTACGTAGTATCTCTAATGCGGTTCGCCTCTACCGCGCAGAACGGGAAGCGCTCATAGCTCATCAGCGGCTCAAAGAAAGCGAAGAACGCTACCGCTTGGTGCTAGAAGGTTCCAATGACGGGATCTGGGACTGGAACCTGATCACTAAACAACTGTATTGTAATGACCGCTTCTATGAAATTACTGGCTTGTCGGCTGAACAGATAGGGAAGTACCACCATAACTTTTCTCCTGATCTGTTATTTAAGTTACTAAATTCCTCAGATCTACTCAAAGTTACTAAGGCGGTAGCTAGTTACCAACAAGATTATCTTGAACTGGATGTAGAATTTCACCTACCCTTTGCTTTTGGAGAAGATCGCTACTGTACTGCTCGTGGCAAAGCCCAGTTGAATGATCAAGGAGTACCATTCCGGATGTCTGGTGTAATTACTGATATTACTCAGCAGAAGCGAGCAGAACAATCCCAGCGATTTCTGGCGGAGGCTTCTGCTGTACTTTCAGCTTCCCTCGATTACCAGACTACATTGGACAATCTAGTGCAGCTGGTAATCCCTCGCTTTGCTGATTGGTGTGCCATTGATGTAGTATCGCCAATTGATAGCTATGATACTCCCGAGTCTTACCAGCGTCTTGCGGTTGCCCATGTTAACCCAGAGCAAGAGGAGTTGATTTGGAAACTGCACCGTTGCTACCCTCCCCAGGGGGATGAAGAGTATGGCAATGGCAAGGTTTTACGTACAGGTTGTACGGATGCCTATTTTGAGGTTTCTGATCAATTCCTAAGTGCTGCTGCTGAGGATCCTGACCATCTCAGGATGTTACAGGCATTGAAAATTAAGTCTTACATTTGTGTACCTTTACGAATGGGTTCACAAATCTTGGGCTCAATTTGGTTTGTCAGGAGTGACTCAGGTCGCCGCTACAATGAGCTCGATGTCAAGTTGGCTGAGGATTTAGCTAGTCGCGCTGCCCTAGCCACTGAAAATTCGCGGTTATACCGAGAGGCAAACCAGGCGAGTGATGATCTCAGGCAGGTAATTACGATTCTCAATGAACAGCAACAGCAATTGAGAACCCTACACCAGTTGACTAATCTCCTCAATCAACGGCTGACTAACCTTCCAAATCTGTTGCAAGAGATCGTATCGGAGGTAGTTAAAGCGATTGCTGGGGTTGAATTTTGTTTCATCATTCTCAATAATTCTCTCGGTAACCCTGAAGTCTTAAGGGTTACCGAGGGAATTCATACACAAAAGTTCCACTGGGAAGACATCTTGCCCCTTGAGCAAGGGTTACTATCTCAAGTCTTTTTAACTGGCAAATCTCAGTTAATTCATCGCAAGGGTTGGGATTCGCGGCATCCAGAAGAGGAAGTACCTACAGCTATTTACGCTGTGGCGATTGAGTCTGTGCAAGCAGGACGCTTGGGAGTACTAGCTATTGGCAATTGGGAAGACCCAGAGGCATTAGACCAATCAGGTCGGAATCTGCTAGGAGCAGTGGGTGAACAAGCTGCGATCGCAATTGATAATGCTCGCATGATTAATGAACAAGCCGCGATCGCCATTGATAATGCTCGTATGATTGAAGCCTTAGAGGAGCAAGAAGCACGTTTAGAGTTTCAGAACACTATGCTGGCTCGCCAGAATCGGGAACTCGAAAGGAGAGATGCATCCCTCAAGCTACAGAACCTGCAATTGTTGGAAGCAGCACGATTGAAATCCCAGTTTGTTTCTACGATATCCCATGAGTTACGGACTCCCATGAATGCCATTATTGGCTTTTCTCAGCTGCTATTGCGTCAGCGTCAGGGATCCTTGACCCACCAACAAGCAGATATAATCGAGCGCATTGTGAATAATGCTCAACATCTACTGACTCTAATCAAGGATATGATTGACCTGTCCAAAATTGAGGCAGTTTGTCTGGAGTTAACCTTGGAAAGTTTGCATTTGGACAGGTTGATCAAAGAAACCATCAATGAATTCCGTTGCCTAGCCGATCAGAAGGATTTAGGGTTATATATCCAAACCAATTTACAAAATCCCATGGTAATCAATGATAGCCTCCGCCTGCGGCAGATTTTGGCCAATCTGGTTTCCAATGCCATTAAGTTTACCGAAATTGGCAGGATAGAGGTGGTAGTCAAGGAAATTTCCACCGACTGGCTGATTCTCACTGTTAGGGATACAGGAATTGGAATTGCCCAGGATAACTTAGAGCATATTTTTGAGGAGTTCCAACAAATTGATCAAACCACAACTCGCAAATACTCGGGTACCGGCTTAGGACTGGCAATTACAGAATCTTTAGTCAAGTTGATGCAAGGAACGATTACGGTAGAGAGTAAGGTGGGTAAGGGGTCTACCTTCCATGTCAAGTTTCCTCGACGAGTAAAAGCTTCTACTCCCGATTGTCTTGATTGCGATCTACCAAAATCTAAAACCCTAGCTTGTTCGTTTTTGCCCCAGACTCTTAAAGGATTTCGTGCTGGAAGGGTAATTTATTAGCTTTCAGGAAAATCATCAGCGACTCAACCAAGCGATCGCTTCTCGAATCCAATCTTCCGCATTCTTACTTTTAGCTACCTGAGCATCCTCACTAATAGCATGGAGTGCTTGAGCGATTTCATCATTTTCATATCCCAAAGCTAACAGGGTCATCTCCACATCTTCCTGAATCCCTGGTGAGAGTCCATTAGCAGATAGTGGGGACTCTACCTCCGATACCTTATGCCATTGAGCCAACTTCGTTTTCAGTTCTAGAGCAATGCGTTCAGCGGTTTTGCTACCCACACCAGGGGTTTTAGATAAGGCACGAATATTACCTGTGACAATCGCTTGGACTAAATTAGGCAATCCCAAGGTGTCTAGTAGTGCGATCGCTAATTGAGCACCAATACCGTTGACACTAACTAACTGACGAAACAAATCCCGCTCAGCGGCTGAAGCAAAACCGTATAGCACCTGTTGCTCCTCCCGGATTTGCAAATGGGTGAAGATTTGCACGGTTTTTTCCGATAAAGCTACGGGCAACTCCTGGGACAAACGGCGAGTGATTTGTATTTCATACCCAATGTAGTTGACATCTAGAATCAGAGTGACGCGATTACCAGTGCTTTTTTGAATGCTAGCTACTGTCCCCTTGAGATAGCTGATCATTAGTTGAAGGTTTAAGGTTCGTTTAAGGTTGAATGTTTAAGGTTGAATGTTAGTTTAACCTTGGTTTAAGGTTGTTCGCCTTTGGTGTTCGGTGTAGGATAGGTTGAACGCGCACCCGTGGCCAAAAGGCCAAGGTTTGTTGGTTGAACGCGCACGCGTAGCCAAAAGGCCACGCTTGGTTTAAGGTTGTACTCCACCACGAAAATACTGAAGGATAGTTGAGAGCATAACCTGCAACCTACCAACCTGCAACTTGTAACTCGATTAACCTGCAACTTGTAACTCGATTAACCTGCAACTTGTAACTATTAACTATTTCTTATTTATTGGCGATCATTACTAATAACTCAAAAAGCTAACTCAAAAAGCTAAAATAATTCAAACCTTCGATTATACCACCTGCACAGTTAGCTTTAGCCAGGTAATGGTAATCTGCTGAGTTGTTTTCGTACCACTGGCGAAGTTCTGGTCGGGCGTTACCCACTATAATTCCTCGGGAAAAGCCAACGCTAAATAAGGCAATGTCATTTCCTGAATCGCCACAAACCACTGTCCGTTCCGAATCAATTCCCCACTGTTGCCGTAAAAACTCTACTGCTAGACCTTTATCACTATTGCTGGGTAGAATGTCTAAGTCTTTCCCACCACTATAGATCAACTTGAAATTAACACCCCTTCCTTGAAGCTGAGATTCCAGTTGAGGTAGCACCTTCAAAGCTGCTTCTTCCGTCAGGTGATAGCTGACTTTAAAGGGGCGTTGTTCTGATTCTACTTGGGGAATTAAGTCAGGATACTGGGCAGCGGTTTCCACAATCATGTCCCGATCCCAGCCTTCAGATAACTTGGACGACCAGTCTGGATTGGGCGTATCTTGGCCATCATTATCATAAATTTCTGTACCCACAGAGGTGATCAGAGCATCTGGATCAAGAAGTGGCTTCTCGGCTTTCAGCTCGTGGTAGGAACTATGGGATCGCCCTGTAGCATAAACGATTCTTGTACCATGTTCTTGGCGATGCTGACTTAGTAGAGGGTTCAGTTTAAGCAGAGCCTGATCATCCCCTACTAAAGTATTGTCAAGGTCAGTTACAAACAGAAATTTAGTCACGAGATGCTAAGAGGTGCGGGTATTGCCTTATTGTCCTACATAGTTGGGTTAAAAATCATAGTTGGGTTAAAAATGCGCTTTGGTTAATCGCGTTTTGGCTACAATTGAAATAGCTATATCCCCTGGTACTAAGCGCAATCCCTATGACCTAGACAGTTATGGCTAATCTCAACCAACGCCGCGCTCAAAATATCACTGGTGACTTTTACGTGGATAGCAGCTGTATTGATTGTGATGCCTGCCGTTGGATGACTGCGGAAGTGTTTCATCGTGCTGATCAGCAGTCTGCGGTTTATCATCAACCTGCTAATCAGACAGAACGATTGAGAGCTCTTCAAGCCCTATTATCTTGTCCTACCTCTTCTATTGGTACTGTTGAGAAACCTATAGAGATTAAAGACGCTCAGCAGAGTTTCCCGATACCAGTGGCAGACAAAGTCTACCATTGCGGCTACCATTCAGAAAACTCCTGCGGTGCGGCTAGCTACCTGATCAAACGCCCCCAAGGCAATATTTTAATCGATTCTCCCCGCTTTACACCACCACTGGTCAAACGTCTAGAGGCAATGGGTGGGATTCGTTACATTTACCTGACCCATCGCGATGATGTGGCAGATCATCACAAATACAGACAGCATTTCCAGTGCGAACGCATTTTGCATAGAGATGACATTACCACTGATACCCGTGATGTGGAAATTCAGCTCACTGGTTCTGAGCCTTATCCCTTAGACAAAGACCTGTTGATTATCCCAGTTCCTGGTCACACCAAAGGTCACACTGTTCTACTGTACAACAACAAATTTCTCTTCACCGGTGACCATCTTGCTTGGTCTGATCAACTTCAGCAACTGATTGCCTTTCGTCGCCACTGCTGGTACTCCTGGGAGGAATTAATCAAGTCAATGGAGACGTTAACCAACTACTCCTTCGAGTGGGTATTACCAGGACATGGACGCCGGTATCATACTGATCTTCAGACTATGCAAGATCAGCTGAACCAGTGTCTTGTCTGGATGAAGCATCAAGGATGAAGCATCAAGAATGAAATTAAGTCACCACCTAAAATCTTCCCCCTGATCTCCTTGATGCCCCTACTTTGGGAAAACATACCCAAGTCTTGGGTTGATCCCTGATTACCATCACATTTCAGCCATCCAATCAATCACTCTAGCTCAACACTTTTGCCAAAAGGTTTTTGATCTCGTCCCCACCTTGGTTTTGAACGAAAGACAGGACAATCGGTAGAAATTTGGAAATCATACCACTATCCATTTTTAGTTGAGAAAAACCTCCTACGAGGCTAGCTAGAGTGCCTAATTGTCCAACCTCACCACCCATTGATGCTGCTAATCCTCCCAAGGCTCCCATCATGCCACCACTTTTTGGTGCTGCTTGGAGCAAATCATTTATCCCTGGAATATATTGCGCTACTTCGGCAAAACTATCATCTCCCAGCTTGTCCTTTGCCAGTTGGAAAATAAGTCCAGCTCCGCCTTGGGCTTGATTTTCTTGCACTCCCAGGTTTTCAGTTAACAGTTGAATAAGTTCCATAGATGCTCTCTTATTGGATTGCGATATCGTTGCCGCCTTAATTTAACATCCGATAGCAAAAATAATCATTTATTTACATTTTTTTAACATAGTTATCTATTACTATTTATAGTTTATAGTTTTTAACACAACCCATAAAATTTATACACAACTAGTGACTTAGAGCAGTAAGTTCCTTTTTGGGCTATAAGCTAGGTGAATTTAAGGGTTAAGGAAATTAACAAAAAATTAATCATTAATCTATAACAATCCGATTCGATTCGTAAACAGTAACAGCTTTTAATCAGGATTGCTGGAGCTATCGGAGTCAGGGCGATTTTCAAGAAAAAATTGCTAAATTACATTTACTAGATTACATTTGATTACAGGAAACCGCTCGAATCTTAGCTAAATTACTAAAAAATATAAAGTATTGATAATATAAATAAAATATCGCCCTTAAGCTGAATAATTGTTTTCCAAGTTACGTAAAATAAAATCCAGATAAAAGACTTTGACCTATCTGGAGGTTTCTATGGTCAGCTACGCATCACCAATGGGAATGGGAGTTAAGTTAACAGCTAACCCAGGGGATAGAATTGCCACTGAACCCCAAACTATTGAGGAAAAAGCGAAGCAGGTTGCTGTCGATACGATTGATATTACAGGGGATCACATCAAAGTTCCCACTTACTTCGTAGTGAAATACCCTGATGGTGACACCAAGGCACTACACCATGTCAAGGATGCTGAAGCAATTTCCGATGTGATTCGGCAGATGCAACTGCAGCAAGAAGAATGGTCTCAAGGATCACAGGAAGTTAAACATTGGTTGAACCTACCTGGTATGGTTCTGATATTGGCTGGTTTCTTAATGACTTCCATTGTTCTAGTCGGTATTTTCTAACTGCACTAATCCTGCACGAGTAATGATGGATAATGAGTGATGAATGATGAACCTTAGAGAATAGCTAGGGTTGTATCATTCATCCTTCATGGTTCATGATTTGCAGATTAGATTCGATTAGATGCCATGGGTTCCATTTTTAACTTACCTAACCATCATTTGAGGCGGTGTTGTGCGCCACAATTGCTCTAAACCAACTGCTGGCATAGTTAGATACAAAAGATCACCAGCGGCTAGGTTAATTTCCAATAAATCCCAGCCATGAATCGTTTGATACTTAGTTTCTAGATACAGTGGTACAAAGTCAGCGGACCTGGCAGCATCTTTAACACGGCGTCCACAGAACGGATGTTCGATGGTAATTTTAGTGGCTAAGGCAACCCAAAGCGTATCACCAATCATACCATTGCCTAACACTTGTCCACCTAATGCGGCAGCTGCAAAGGAAGGGGTGGCTAATTCTGTGGGAGACAATACTGCTTCAAATTCAAACACTTGCTGTACCATGTGGGAAAAGTGCGGGTCTTGATTGCGGACAACCACTGACAATTTTGAAGCTAGACTTTTGGCACTTAGAGCAATTTCTAAATTGGCTGTATCATCACTAGTAACTGCTAAAAGGGCTTCTGCTCGTTGGATGTGTGCTGCGGTGAGTGTAGCAGGTAAACTGGCATCTCCGTGAATGACTGCAATACCAAGAGAACGAACAATGTTCAGGAAACGATTGTTGGGGTTACTTTCAATCACCACCAATTCATGGCCTTGGGCATGAAGTTGGTAGAGGATTTGGACTCCTACATTTCCCAGTCCACATACAACATAGTGATTTTTGTAGGGAACTCTCGCAGCATCCCAAAACTGTTTGAGTCGGGTACCTAAGACAAAATCGTTTAGTAGAGCATAGCAAATCCCAATCACACCAGCCCCTACTAACATCATCACAGCAGTAAATACCTTAATAGTGTCCGGGGACTTTTCTGCTACTTCTTCTTGACCACCAGCACCCGTAATCATACCCACAGAAAAATATAGAGCATCAACAATAGAGGTTTCTAAGTTGACACACACATAAGTCAATGTGGCTGTAAAAATTATCAGGAGTAGGAAAAGGGTCACTACTAACATTGGTTGAGCATGATGCTGAAACTGTTGTAAGTTTGTGAAAACTTTCAGCAGTTTCTGTAGCCAGGATTGGCGTTTAGGACGAAACCGAGGCTGAGTACCAATAATTAAGCGATCGCCAGGTTGTAACTGTTTGCCCTGAGCTACTGCGGAAACTAGATCTAAGTTCGAGTCCATCGGTAAGTAGTAGATCAACATTCGCCTACGCTCATCCCACAGGTCACTCAACTGTGTTCCCATCCAAGGGTGGCTTTCGGTGATAATTTCTTCTTGTATCGGCCAGGTTTGATTGTGTAGCTTGAGTTGCCCAATGGCTCGATTCCCCATTGCTGCGAAGGCAAATACCGGTGCTGCTAGAGAAGAAACACTCATGCTGACATGATCCGGTAGGGTCTGATCTAAACGAGTACCCAAGCTGCTATTAAACAATCGGTTAACGATCCGAATCCGGGGATTAATCACTCGTGCCTGAGTCAGGATTGCCAGATTGAGAGCATCGTCATTACAGGCGAGAACTAGGGTTTGGGAATGTTCGAGTCCAGCGGCAAGTAGGGTAGAAACAGCCCGCAAGTCTCCAATAATAATATTGTTTTCGTCACCAGGCATTACTCTGTTGCTGATGCCAACAACAGCTACTCCCTGCTGCTTCAGTAAGCGGAATATTTTGTATCCAGTGCGACCCAAGCCACAGATAATGATGCGGGGTTTCATGTGTCAACCTTGTTGACCGAAATAATTGTTGTCGTTTTGCATCTAGCTAAGTGTTCTTTTACAATTCTTATCCAAGATAGCTCAAAGAACTGTAGCCGAAGACACTGCTGCTGGGAAAGAAAGGGTAAAATCTCACAGCTTTTGCCATTCAGGTAAGCTGCTGACCATCTAATTTGCCTATTTCAGGGTGATCAGGTTTCAGGGTGATCAGGAGATGGAGCAACGGATGGGTTAATAGATGTAACGGATGGGGGGATAAGGGCATGGGGGTGCCGGAAAGCCTGCAATTTAAATGCGGATTAGTTGAATAGGACGTGGACATTATGATATATTAGTGAACCAACCACAAAATCAATATATGTCTAAGGGGTCGCGGATTTAAATTGTATAGCTTTGATTAAGCTCGAAAAACTCATTAACCCTATGCCCTGATCCTCATCGGTCCCTGCTCCCTTGCCGATTCAATATATTAAAATAAAATCAATAAATTAGATATATAAATTAGATGTAGATGCCTCACAGCTGATCACTCCCTCGACCCGTCACCCCTTCATCTTCAAAGCAACTGGTTACAAATATCTACCAAGGTGTACTAGGAATGGGGCAGCCTCTCAATGGCTGGAACCCTGTATTGACTTAATAGGGCAACCTCCTGCTCGTATATGAACTCGCTGTAGTCAGCTAGATTGTCCAGCCCCAGAAAGTTGAGGATGATCTCAGCTGCTAGCCAAATTGTTATTCTAACCAATAATTGCCGCCATCGTATTATCATTGCATCAGACCTCCTGAGTATAGGTGAGGGAGGTTAGGTTTATAGTTGTGATCATCTGTTCAATTAAGTTATCAGCCTCAATTTTGTCTTTTATGCGCGCGGTATGGAGCAATTCCGTCCCGGTGTGCTTACAGTCGTCGAATTAAATTCGCCACGGGTCCGGTCCGCGTGGGTGTTCGATTCAATTGAAACTTGATAGGGCACGCTTCGGCAATTTTAGGACTACAGTAGTAGTCAAACATAGCGTTATAAGCTATTTTGGGGCAGATAAACTAGGATTTAGGAAAGAGGCAGCAATGGGATATCACGTTATTTACGATGGCGACTGTAATCTTTGTGTGACTTTGGTACAGCTACTAGAAAATTTGGATCAGGGCAAGCTATTTAATTACATACCCATGCAGGATAAAGAAGCTTGCGGCAAATTACGGGTAACACCTCTTGAGTGTGAGATGGGTATGATTTTGATCGATGCTTCTTCTGATGATTGCCGATGGCAAGGAAGTGATGCCGCTGAAGAGATTGGGCGTCTATTGCCATTGGGGAATATCTTTGTATCGGCTTATCGGGCAATGCCTGGGGTGAAGTCGTTAGGCGATCAGGTTTACGAGCAGATTCGGGATAATCGTTACACTTGGTTTGGTAAGCGTTCTACTACGTATAAATCGGTTTACCCAGTAGGTTGCAAGGCTAATCCCAGTTGAGGCTAGACTAGAGACTCAATAAACCTTTATCCACACTTCTTGTAGGAATAAACACATCATCCCCTATTATAAACTGTGGGGATAAGCTTAACCTATAGGAAAGTTCAATGTAATGTATTAGAATACTTATTTTCCTGGACTGATCATCTGATCGTGATGGGTTTTCCATCACGGATATTGTTCCATAGGAATAGTTATATCAATACCATAAACGGCAATTGAGTGATATTCAGCCATGTCGATCGAAAAACTTAAGCCTGCCGACAAAGGAGCTGTCGGGATTTATGTTCCCTACTACCAGGGTAATAAACGCAATCTTTTACCTATAGCAATTAGCCTCTACCAACAAGGGTCTTTAGAAGGTCGTCGCCAGATAGAAGGCGGTGATAGTATTCCCTTCGTTGCTAGTTGGTTTGTATCTAATCTTCCTTCTGAACTAACTCGTTGCCGATTACAATTTGATGGTAACGCGGATCTCAGTTACGAACTGACTATGCAAAATTCTGAGTTTGTGAATTACTTAATCGAAGTGATTATGAACTTTAAGCGATCGCGCATAACGGATTTTTCCAAGGCATTCTACCGCAAACTGCTACGCATTGATGAATAAACAACCAGTTCTCTAGTTATAGGAGTGTAAATAAGGGGTGGCAAAATCCGCTAAGTATTTACTAATTGGGTCAACAGAAGCTTACAGCGGTAAGTCAGCAACGATCCTGGGAATTGCCGATCAACTGCAAGCAAAAGGGATAACGATTGCCTACTGTAAACCACTGGGTAACTTTTTGAGTAGCAATCAAGGGTCAACCATAGAGGAAGATGTCCAGTTTATCACTGACATACTTAAGTTGCCAGAGAACATGGTGGGATCGCCTTTGCTGTTTATGGATGCTGAAACCATTGAAAAACGTTTGGGAGGACAAGACTCAACCGATTACCGTCAGTCTCTTCAAGACTATCTCCAACCACTAAATAGTGATGTAGTTTTGGTGGAAGGAGCAGCAACCTTGAGTGCAGGAACTCTGTTTAACTTATCATTACCAAAAGTTGCTCAGACAATTGATGCTGCTGTCTTATTGGTGGCTCGTTTTCACTCAGTTTTACTAGCAGATGCGTTGTTATTTGCTAAGCAACGTCTGGGAGAAAGCTTACTGGGAGTTTTAATTAATGATATTCCCCAAGACAAGCTATCAAGGGTAAAAACAACATTGAAACCGTTTCTGGAACGGCAAGAAATCCCAGTATTGGGAATGCTGCCTAGAAATAATCTGTTGCGCAGTGTTAGTGTTCGGGAACTAGTAGATCAGTTGCAAGCTAAAGTGCTATGCTGCCCTGACCGTTTGGATTTGATGGTGGAAACCTTGACCATTGGGGCGATGAATGTCAATGCTGCTCTGAAGTATCTACGCAAGGGCGTTAATATGGCGGTGGTGACGGGAGGGGATCGCCCAGACCTTCAGATGGCTGCTCTAGAAACCTCAACCCACTGTTTAATCCTCACCGGTCAAGTTCAGCCTCAATCGGTTATTCTCAGACGTGCTGAAGAGTTTGAAATTCCAGTACTTTCCGTTGATTTAGACACCCTAACTACTGTTGAGATTATTGACAAGTCTTTTGGTCAAGTACATCTCCATGAAGCAATTAAGGTGGAGTGTATGCAACAGATGATGAATGAATATTTCGACATTGAGCGGTTGCTCAAGCTACTTGGTTTGAACCCAGCTTTATAGATGCAAGATGCATTAGTTGAAGGTTCAAAGGTTAGAAGGTTCTTCGCCCCGTATTCGGTGTAGGGTAGGTTGGTAGGTTGGCAGGTTGGCAGGTTGGCAGGTTGGCAGGTTGGCAGGTTGGCAGGTTGGCAGATTGGCAGCTTGTTCGGGTAGCGTGGCCTATTGGCCAACGTTTGAACCTTCAACTTTAAACTTACTAAATAAATTCTAACTCTGTTAAAGGTAACTCTATTCAACTAAATATGAAACCAATTCTGGTTTTTGTCACCATTAATTTTGAAGGTTGTCAGGTTATAATGTTTAAGGTTAAAAGGTTCAACCTTGGCCTATGGCCACGCTACGCGAACAACTTGAGCTTCCTTGCCTTGTAACTCTTTTAAACTTTAAACTTGCTAACTTTTAATTCTGTTAACCATGAAACCAGTTATTGTTTTCGGCAGTATCAATATGGATTTGGTAGCCAAAACTCCCCGGTTACCAGTTCCAGGTGAAACACTACAAGGCCATGAATTTTTTACTGCCCCTGGTGGGAAAGGGGCAAATCAAGCTGTGGCGGTGGCACGGTTGGGTATCCCCACTAAAATGGTGGGGCGCGTTGGTAGTGATGATTTTGGAACTCAGCTAGGCCACAGTCTAGGCGTAACCGGTGTTGACACTGATAGTGTTTTGGTTGAGGAGGGGGTGAGTTCTGGGATTGCAGTGATTTCGGTGGATGAGGCTGGGGAGAATACCATTATTTTCGTGGCTGGTGCTAATGGGCATGTTAATGAAACTGATCTGGAACGCCTCAGTAGTTTGTTGCCAGGAGCCGCTGTTTTATTGATACAGTTGGAGATTCCCATGTCCGTGGTGCTCTTAGCAGCAGCGGCAGCTCAGAAAGTGGGTTGTCCAGTGATTCTTGACCCAGCACCAGCTCAGGAGTTGCCAGAGGAACTGTATGGCATGGTGGATATTATGACACCGAATCAGTTGGAAGCCTCTGTACTAGTGGATTTTCCTGTCGATACCATAGAGTCAGCCAAGAACGCATCGGAAGTACTGTTGCAACGAGGTGTGGATACGGTGATTGTGACCTTAGGGGAGCAGGGGGTTTTCTGTGCCACTGGTTCTGAATCGTTCTTCGTCCCCGCTTTTTCTGTTGAGGCTGTGGATACCGTGGCGGCTGGAGATGCGTTTAATGGTGCAATGGCTGTGGCAATAGCCAAAGGGTTACCGTTGCGGCAAGCGGTAGTATGGGGAGCTGCAGCTGGGGCGCTTGCTGTGACTAAGGCTGGGGCTCAGCCTTCTTTGCCTGATCAAGAGACATTCAATGCCTTTCTCACAGAATTAGGTATTAGCTATTAGCTATGATAGCATGATAGTCTTAGATATTAGATATTAGATATTAATTCTTAGATATTAGTGATTGCTAATAGATCATTTACCCGGAATTTGCTACTACTGGAAATCCTGATGGTGGACGTACTAATTAGTACTAATTAATCCAATTGGAGCAAATTATTGAATTTTGGTAGTACGTTTATATAAAAACTCAGCCCTTAAGCACTCACTACTATACAGTAACTAGACTGTAACATTCTCATAAATTAAGGAGATGGGACAACTAAAATCAATGCTGGTCAAGTGAATTTCTTCTCCTTCTGTGTAGGGATTGAGTTCCCATTTGCCTTGTGGATTGCGCCGGAAGCACTCGATAGTGATCTGTTGAGTATCAATCAAAAGGTATTCTTGTAAGGTTTTGATACGGCGATAGTTAGCAAATTTGCGACCTCGATCAAAGGCTTCAGTGGAGGGAGAGAGGACTTCTGCAATCAGACAGGGATGATAAATGACTTTGAGGGCATTGCTGTCTCGTTGGTCGCAGGTTACCATGACATCGGGGTAGTGAAAGGGGCCTTTTTCCGATACACCCACTTTGACACTAAAGATAAAAGGACGACACGAACCTCCCCCCAAATGGCTTTTTAAGGCAGTGGCAAGATTCAGCGCAATGGTTCCGTGGGGAATAGTTCCCCCACTCATAGCATAGACTTCGCCGTCGATATATTCATAGTTGAGTTCTTGCTTTTCCTCCCAGTCTAGATAAGCTTCGGGAGTAATGTAGTCTCCCTGATAAGAAGCAACCATAACCACCTCACCTATTAAGTGATGTCTTTTATGTCCTGTTTTGGAGCTAGTTGAGCTTATTTTCAACTATAGCGTGAAACTACCCCTGACTAGAGAGGGATGTTGCTTTGGAAGCGCTTTGCGATTGCCCGTAGGCCAGGCTACGCGAACGCATTGTCAATTTTGGCAGACACATGATTATACAAAATATTTTTGCTTTCATACCTGCTCGCTTTCGACAGGGCTTTCAGCCTTGCTTTTTATAAAAACGGGTATTGTAACTGTAAACGTTGTCCCTTGGTTGAGAGTGCTTTCAACTTCGATTTGACCGTGGTGATTTTCAACTATTGTTTTAGCGATCGCTAAACCTAGCCCAGCTCCTTTTGCTGTATCATAAGGTCTAGCTGGATCAGCTCGATAAAAGCGATCAAAAATGTGAGGTAATGCTGATGCACAGATGCCTTGACCGGAATCAGTTACCTTAACTTGAAGGAGGTAGCGCGGTCTTGGCGGTCCCCCCCATGAGGGACTACCAGTGAGGAATTGTAGGTTGGTTGGCCTACGTTTGCTGGGAGGTTCTAACTGTTGTAATTCCACTTGAATAAATGCTTCCCCTGGAGTTTTGGTAGAGGCGGGTGTGTATTGCACAGCATTATTCACTAGATTGGTAAATAAACGTACCAATTGATTCCAATCCCCCTCAAAGGTAAAGGCATCTTCGTCGAATGTTGGATTTTGGAATTCCTTACTAGGGCAGGGTGGCAGAAATACCTCACCAGCCCCCATCTCTTCCTCTGTCTGCTCTGTCTGCTGTGTGCTCTGTCCATGATCGGGATTGGGGATTTCAATCAAGTACAGGGAAATACCTTTGTCTGTAGCAATCAGTTGTTGCTCCTCGATCACTTCCATTAGCAAAGCATCTAGGTGGACTAATTGCCACTGGGGTTTTACCATACCGCTATCAGCACGAGCCAAAAACAGCAGGTCATTGACCAGTTTTCCTAAGCGCTGGGTTAATCGCTCTATCACTTCGAGTTGGTGCCGTTGCAACTCAGATGCCAAATCGGGATCCCCCAGAGCAACTTGCACGTTAGTCTGAATCGTAGCAATTGGGTTTCTCAGTTCGTGGGAAGCATCAGCAGTGAATTGTTTAAGCCGTTGGTAGGACTCTCTTACTGGCTTCATAGCCATACCAGATAGTAACCAACCAATAGCACCAGTAGAGATAATCATCACCACTGTACCTAGAGTCAGATCAAATATCAGTTGGTGGCTGGGTTTGGTGACTTCAAACCATGGGTGGCTCACCCGTAAATAACCCAAGATATAATCCTCGATTTGCACCGGTTGGGTTAACTGTCGCAGGAGATGCTCTGCTGATAAATGAACTGTTGCCCTAGTGGTGTTGGTCTTTAAGGGAATAGTTAAGGGTTCTGAGAAGGTTGACCAAAGCAAATCCCCCTTCGGACTAAACCACTCCAGGTCAATGTGGTCATCTTCTACCCGATCACTATTGTCTCGAAAACTGGCTTCAATGTTGAATTGATAGGGCATCTCGCCATGATCCACAGGTTGAATCACCAGTGATCGCTCTACCACTTCTACGACATGTTTGAGGGTGTCATCAACCCGTTCAATCAGGGTGTGGCGGACATAAAGATAGACACCAGTTGCAAATAGTAACAGTAAGACTGCTGTGACGGTAGTGTACCACAGAGCAAGGCGTCGGCGAGTAGTTTGAAACATGCTTATTTAACAGACATCTAAGATCAACAGGACTTACGCCGCCAACCCGGTTTCTTAAAAAAAATTACAGCAATTTGAGCCTTTGATTTATAGCCAGAAACCGGGTTTTAAGGGTCTTGGTGCCTAAGTCCTGATCAAATCTGGTTGAATAATCATGATATCCAGGATCCGATAATGGGTAATGGGTAATATCAATTCCGGTAGGATCGGATTGATCACAATTGAGCACCCGAACCAGTTGCTGCCAGTGTAGAGGACAAAGCTAAAATTGATATCGTGTCCGGTTAAATCGTTCTGGTTTGTAGGGATGTTGTCTGCAACGTCTCTACAAGGAAGGTTTGATTGATTGTTCCTTGTCCGACTTGTCTGCCAAAAGAATGACCCTTCAAAAAAGCGATCGCATACCAGCAAAACCATCTCTAAGCTCTCGGGAATACCTGTTTCAGTCCCTAGTGGACAATTCTCCCGAGTGTATAGGGGTATTTGACCGGGAATTTCGTTATGTCTATGCTAATCCGTCCCTGTCCAAGGCCATTGGGATCGCCCAGTCAGAATTGATCGGCAAAACCCATCGTGACCTGCAGATGCCAGAAGACTTTATCCATTTATGGGATAGAGCCATGGAAAAGGTGTTTGCTACAGGTCAAGAAAAGAGCATTGAATTCCAGTGGAACACAGAGAATGGGCGACAGTTTTATCAATCCTGTCTGGTACCAGAGTTGGCCAGTGATGGTTCAGTGGAATTTGTCTTGGGGTTTAGCTGCGGGATTAGCGATCGCATAACCAATACAGAATTTTCAAGGTGGATTGAGCAGTTACAGAACTCTAACCGAGAACTGGAACAGTTTGCTTATGTGGCTTCCCACGATTTACAAGAACCCCTGCGGAAGGTCAAGAGTTTCACAGAATTGCTGGTGGAAGAGTACCAGGGGAAATTGGATCGCGAAGCAGACAAATACATGGCTTACATTGTTGATGGTGTTTTCCGCATGCAGAGTCTGATTAAAGATCTGCTCGCCTACTCCCGTTTGGGTCGGTCTGAACTGACCTTTGAACCCACAGATATCGCTGAAGTGCTTGAACAGGTTCTTGAAAACTTGAGTGTTACCATTAAAGAAAATCATGCTGTCATCACCCATGATCCACTGCCAACTATCTCAGCTAATCCCCAACACATGGTGGAATTGTTCCAGAATCTAATCAGTAATGGCATCAAATTCCGTTCCGAGGCAACTCCTGAGATTCACATTGAAGCTCAGTTGCAGGAATCCAAATGGTTAATAGGGGTTCGAGATAATGGTATTGGTATTCCAACCAAGTATGCTGAACGAATTTTTTCCATATTCCAACGACTACATGGTAGGAGCAAGTATCCCGGTACCGGGATTGGTTTAGCCATTTGTCAGAAAATCGTCCAGTGTCACGGTGGAAATATTTGGGTCGAATCCGAGTCTGGTGTTGGCTCAAGATTCTATTTCACCTTGCCAATTCATCAGAGTTGGTAGCCAAAGATGGCTGATGGGTTTGTGGATAAAAAATCAATAATAAATGATATGATAGCCAAGTTCAACTAACCCAATGTCTTGATGCAGTCGCTCATGGGGGAAACCACGGCAGTCGCTCATGGGGGGGACCCCCAAGACCGCGCTGCCTTCCCAAGACCGCGCTGCATCGCTAGCTTACCTATAATGGTTTATCAGTAAGAAAACACTATTTTCTACCATACCTTAGTTAGTGCTCTCGTCAGCTGTCAGCCGTCAGCTGTCAGCCGTCAGCTTAACATAAACCTCAAAAGGTAGAATTTAATAGTTCGAGATTTTATCGAATTGAAAGTTTGGGGAAAAGCCCATCTAAGCATATTAGGTGCGCTTTCCGCATCTAATTATTAAATTCGCCACGGGTCGCACCTGCTGATAGCTGATAGCTGACAGCTGATAGCTTACGTTCCCTTTCCTAAAGTGCTGATGCCAATTTTAAAATCCTCATTTTTCTGGTTTTTCTGCTTTACGGTAATTTTCCTGCTATCCCAAGATTTCTGGTCTTGGCAGCAAGATATTTCCTTCTCCTTCCTTCATCTTCCCCCCTGGGTATTCTATTTTATTGCCTTACAAATTATCCTTGCGATCGCATTGTTACTATTTGTGCTAAATTTCTGGGAAACTTCGTCGTAAGCATATGCGCTACGCGCACGCTACTTGAGGTGCCGTCAGCTGTCAGCCGTCAGCCTTTGGGCAATGGCACCTCAAGTAGTCTGGAACAGGCTTCTAGCCTGTGACTTAACCCATAAGCTGATAGCTGATAGCAGCTTGTAGGGTGGGCAAAAACAGTTTGCTTATGCGTGAGTATTCTAGATTATATTACTTTGCCCACCCTACTTTAATTGGTGTGATAGCTGATAGCTGATAGCTGATAGCTGATAGCTTACACTTCGTCTAAGGAAGACCGTTAAAACTATGGCACTAGACTCGATTATTCCCTATGTTGTGATCGCTGGGTATTTATTAGTAACCCTGGTGGTAGGACTAGTTGGTTATCGCCAACAACAAAACACCCCTGATGATTATTTTTTAGCTGACCGTAACATGGGAGCAATTCTCCTATTTTTTACCCTAATTGCTACTAATTTCAGCGCCTTTGCTTTTCTGGGATTTTCAGGCTCAGGGTATCGCATTGGTCTGAGTTATTACGGAATGATGGGGTTTGGAACTGGCTTAATCGCACTAACCTTTTATTTTATCGGTTATCGAGTCTGGCTTGTAGGTAAAGAACACGGCTTAATTACCCCTTCTGAATTGATGGAAGCTCGTTTCCGTAGCACAGGTGTATCCCCTGGGATTAGCAATACCCTCAAATTAATTTTTCTGGGGGTTATGGTAATTTTCACCATTCCCTACTTAACCCTACAACCGATTGGAGCTGGCTATATTATTGAAACCTTAACCAATGGACAAATTCCTTATTTTACAGGGGCTACCTTTTTAACAATTGTGATCGTGCTGTATGTGTTCATGGGGGGGATGAGAAGCGTTGCCCTAACCGATGTTATCCAAGGGGTTTTAATGTTTACCTTAATGTTAGCGGCAGTGGCAGCAATTGCTTCTAGTCTGGGAGGGATTGCTGAAGCTAACCGTACTGTCTACACCCTTAAACCGGAATTGTTTTCTCGACAGGGTATAGATAATTTTTTTACCTATCGTAAGTGGTTTAGCTTCATGATTCTCTGGATGCTTAGTGTTCCTATGTTTCCCCAGATGTTCATGAGATTTTATACCTCAAAAAATAGCAATTCCCTAAAAGTTTCGGTAGTGATTTATCCCCTAGTAAGCGCTATCATGTTTATTTGTCCGGTACTAATCGGAATGTGGGGACATATTTCCTTTTCTGACCTGACAGCAAAAGCATCTGATCAAGTGTTTCCGATGATGCTAGCAGAACATACACCAATCTGGCTAGCCTCTTTAGTGATGGTCGGAGCATTAGCTGCTTTGATGTCAACCTTAGACTCCCAGCTTTTGGCTCTCAGTTCCATGCTAACCAGAGATATTTATTTTGCTTATTTCCGTAAAACCGCTTCCCTAAAAGAACAAACCTTTGTTGGTAGACTACTGATTGTTTTATTGGCAATTATTGGTTTAATTATCGCCAAAAATCCCCCAGATACCATTACTGCGATCGCAACCCAAGCCTTTACCGGATTAGCAGTACTGTTTCCCACGGTAATTGCAGTATTGTATAGCAAAACTATTCATCCTCTAACCTGTATTGTATCGATTCTTGTGGGTGAAGCCGCAGTGATTGGCTTTCAGTTAGGGATTATTCCCAAAAGTCTTACCTTCGGTTTTCTGCCAGTTGTGCCTATTGTTGCCCTTTCCGCATTAATTATTATTGTCGGATCAATCAAGCCGATCCAGAGACTGGTTAATAGTAGTGAGTCTTGAGTGCGTCAGTGGTCAGTGGTCAGTGGTCAGCTATCAGCTATCAGCTATCAGCTATCAGCTATCAGCTATCAGCTCTCAGCTATCAGCTATCAGCTATCAG
>NZ_MKZS01000001.1:3522621-3525066 GCF_001942495.1 Moorena bouillonii PNG | reverse complement strand
TCAGTTATCAGCTATCAGCTATCAGCTATCAGCTATCAGCTATCAGCTATCAGTCATTGGCCTAAGGCCAACGGCTGTTCGCGTAGCGTGCGCGTAGCGCATATGCTTACCTACTGAATCTGGAGTTGGAGAGTGTTGAGTAGACGTGCTTGCCCTATTTGTATTATAATGTAATACAACCACAGTATTTGAGAATTTAGAATTTAGAATTTAGAATTTAGAATTTGAAATTTTACATTCTACATTCTACATTCTGTCTTCTATAGCAATTATCTGTCTTGATGCAGTCGCTCATGGGGGAAACCACGGCAGTCGCTCATGGGGGAGACCCCCAAGACCGCGCTGCCTCCCCAAGACCGCGCTGCATCGCTATGCCATCAGGTACAAATGGATCCCCCTAAATCCCCCTTATCAAGGGGGACTTTGAGCTTGATAAGCGTACCTAATAAATCCTATAAACGCTATACATTATACACAGAAATGTTGAATGATAGTTAAAACCTAGACAAATAGCCTCTATTTTGATAAAATAGAGACTAAATAAAAATCTTATAATATTGATTCAATGATATCAAATTTTCCGGAAATCGTCAAAAGACACCTAGGTCAATTACCTACAGATGATTATCCAGTCCTCAATACTTTCCTATTTGTATCAACCTGGCTAGAATTTGTGCTAGATTGGCCTTTGGGCCACGCTACGCGAACAGAGCCAAAGTAGTATGAGGAGCTTATTCAAGCGTCTGAATGTAGGTGGTATAAATGTAGATATATCGACATTCTCCAAGGCGAGCAAAGTGAGAAATCCGATGGTGTTTTATGATTTGTTCGTTGAATTAAGAAAAACTCTAAAAAAACACAAAAATATAGACAAGAAGAAATTAGCATTATTTCCTATAGATTCGACAATAGTGACCTTGACAAGCAAGTTGTTATGGAGTCAAGGTTTTCATCAATTAAAACTATTCAGTGGATTAAATTTATTAACGGCAGAACCAGAAGGAATAATGATCCATTTTGGTCAAGGTCACGATAGCAAGTATGGAGATATAACAATAGAAAAAATTCCAGAAAACGGAGTCGGTGTAATGGATAGAGGATTGGCGAGTCTGCTGAGAATCCAAACCCTAAAGACCAAAGATAATCGTTATTTCGTCTTAAGAATTAAAAACAATGTCAAGCTAGAACTTTTGTCCAATGGGCAGTACCTAATCGGAACAGGAAAAGATCAAGTACAAGGGAGAGTAGTTAACTTTTGTGACCTCGAAACTCACACTGAATTTAGACTAGTGACTAACCTACCAGAAGAAGGAACACTCGTAATAAGTAATGAAGAAATTAGTGATTTTTATCGTTTACGGTGGCAAATAGAATTGTTCTGGAAGTTTTTAAAGATGCATCTGAAACTCGACAGATTAATAACCAAAAATGTCAATGGTATTGAAATACAGATATATAGCTGTCTCATCGCTTATGTCTTATTACAATTAGTGGTTATCCCAAAATATTTTGGAAAAAAGCTATTAGATAAACTCCGGTATTTACAAGCTTTTATGTGTGAAAACATTAGCTATGTCCATTGGTTTGATAAGATAGTGTTCTCGTGAAGCTATCTGGCATGTTATAGGTGTAGTGTGTCTAATTTTAGCTACATAATTATCGGGATTCAACATTTCTGCATTATACATTCTTAATTCTACATTCTTAATTCTTAATTCTTAATTCTCAATTCTCAATTCTTAATTCTACATTCTGACCAACATCAACTAGCCGGAGGCTAATATGTCCAAAAAACTCGACCAAATTCTTGTTGTGGATGTTGAAGCAACCTGTTGGCAAGGGAAGCCACCCCCAGGACAAGAAAATGAAATCATTGAAATTGGGATTTGTGTATTGGATGTTGTTTCTGGGAAGCCCCTGGAAAAAGACAGTATTTTGGTAAAACCAGAACGCTCAAGGGTCAGTGAATTTTGTACCAAACTAACTACATTAACCCAGGAGCAAGTTGACCAGGGAATATCGTTTGTTGAAGCGTGTTCAATTCTACAAGATAAGTATTTATCTGCTCGGCGAGTGTGGGCCAGCTATGGGGATTATGATAGAAATCAATTTCAGAAACAGTGTACATCGCGTTTTTTGAGATATCCCTTCGGTCCCAGACATATCAACATCAAGACCTTGTTTGCTATTAGTTATGCTTTGCCCCATGAAGTTGGTATGGCACAAGCTTTGGATTTACTGAATCTACCGTTGGAAGGTACTCACCACCGGGGAGGAGATGATGCTTGGAATATTGCTTGGATCTTCTCAAGGTTACTTTCGCAATTCAGAACTACACCATGATATCGACTAGACTTGTTCCAGAAGTCGGGAATCGGGAATCGGGAATCGGAACCCACCCCTAACCCCTCCCAGGAGGGGAACGGGAATCGGGAATCGGGAATC
>NZ_MKZS01000001.1:3515804-3522521 GCF_001942495.1 Moorena bouillonii PNG | reverse complement strand
ATGGGGGAAACCCCCAAGACCGCGCTGCATCGCTGCTCCCTGCTCCCTGCTCCCTACTCTCTGCTCCCTAAAACCCAGATATTTGTACCTCACAAGTCGTAGAATTGCTATATATTGCTATATTTAAGATTAATTTTATAATTCGAGGCTAAATTACCCATCGAATACCCATCGAAGACCATAAATGGGTATACTTTTTAGTATTTTCATCCCCTTAATCTCAAGGATTATACGGATTTTATGTCCATTTTTTAGTAAATTATCCGTAGAATTACTGAGATAACGACTAGTGAAATCACGGTGGAAACAGTTTTTTTTTTAAGTCAATATTAACATATTAGATTTAAATCTAATCTAACCGATGTTTTTTGATTAGTTAACGGTATTGCCATGTCATCAACTTACCTACCAATAACTTCTCCTTCAGCTGATCAAAGGAATTTCCCTGTCCCTTCACCAGTCCCTGCTTCAGTCATTTATTTTCAGAATAAACTCCCCACAGAAAGACCAGACCATTCTGATTGTACCCGAATCCTCTTAATTGAGGACGATATCCAGGATGTTGAGCTCATTAAAGCATTACTCAAAAAGGCCAAACATTTTCCAGCAACACTCACCCATGTAGAGACCTTAGAGCAAGGTCTCGAATGCCTAAAGTATGGAAATATTGATATCGTACTCTGTGACCTGTTCTTACCCGATCAGCAAGGCTTAGAGACATTTTGTGAAATTTATGCCCAGTTTCCCGAAGTGCCTATAATCATTCTGAGTGGACTGACTGATGAGAATTTAGCCATAGAAGCGCTACAAGAAGGAGCACAAGATTACTTAGTTAAAGGAGAATTTGATCGGAACCTATTGATACGAGCGATGCGCTATGGCATTGAGCGGCAACGACTGCTGTTAGCACTGAAGCGAAAAACTGAAGCCCTACGAGCCAGTGAAGAACAATTTCGCACCATGATTACCAGAAATGCTGATGGTGTTGTCATTATTGATCACAATCGAGTGATTCAATTTGTTAATCCCGCAGCAGAATACCTGATGAACTGTAAAGCGGAAAAACTCCAAGGAGAACTATGGTGCAGTTCCTTAGTGGTTGGCCAATCTACAGAACTAGATATTCGCTCCTCCTATGGAAAAATTGTTATTGCCGAAATCCAGCTAGTAGAGATTCAATGGGAAGGAAAAAAAGCCTATATGGCATCACTGCGGGATATCACCACTCGCAAGGAAATAGAAATTGCTCAGAAGGAACTGAATGATGAGTTAGAACGTCGGGTTGAGGAGCGCACAGTTGAACTAAGAGTAGCTAATGCTCAGCTCCAAGTTTTGGAACTTAAACTACGTCAATCACTGGTTAAAGAGAAAGAATTGAGCAATTTTAAATCTCGGATTATCTCTAGCATTTCCCATGAGTACCGCACTCCATTAACTACAATTTCTTCATCAGCAGCAATCCTGGAACGGTACGGTCATAAAATCAATCCGACTCAGCAAGTGAAACATTGTAGACGTATTCAATCCATGGTTCAGCACCTGACTGGTTTAGTAGATGATGTGCTATTTATTAACAAGACAGAATTTGACCAACTAGATTTCCAACCAGCACCTATAGACTTAGTTATATTTTGTAATAAATTAGTTGATGAAATCCAATCTAAAACCACAGATAAACACCAGATATTCTTTAGGCATGAAGGTGACTATAAGGAATTCAGATCAGATCCTAAGCTGTTACGGCAAATGCTAACTAATCTCCTCTCTAACGCTATTAAATATTCTCCTCAAGGAGGCAAAGTTGAACTTAATGCTAAATGTGAAACTAATCAAGTAATACTGGAAGTTACAGATGAAGGTATTGGCATTCCTAAGCACGATCAAGGTGAGTTATTTAATTCCTTTAGTCGCGGGAGTAATATCGGTTCTATAGCAGGAATTGGATTGGGATTATCAATTGTAAAAAGTTATGTGGAACAGCATCAAGGTAAAATAGTTATGGCAAGTAAAATAGGTGTAGGTACTCGTGTCACAGTCTCTTTACCATTTCTTCGTTAGTGGTTAGTATGACTAAAAAAAACTGATTTATTTAACTGCAAATTTCCAGAAAATGCTAAGACTAATATAGTTTGTACAACCTATTTTTAAGCTATGATACAACCTTAAGTTAAATACGCTTTATTAACTACTTATTATCACTATTTGGTGTTACTTAATGGAAAATGGAAACTGGAAAATTCCCAATTCCCAATTCCCAATTAACAGCCATAGGTAAAAATTATCGCCTCATCACAAATCCTTAGACTTATGTTAGGTTTTGTCTTTCAACTGCTTCGTAACGGATTTGGCTTTATCCTGTAAGTGTGCGGTGGTAGCTTTGGCTGTGTCTTTCAACTGCTCAGTCACTGATTGAGCTTTATCTTTCAACTGTTCGGTGGTAGCATTGGCTTTATCCTTCAACTGTTCAGTGACTGATTGGGCTTTATCTTTCAACTGTTCTGGTATATGTTGAGCTTTTCGTTTGACAGCTTGAAATTCCTGCACAGTTTTTTGATAATCTTCCTTGATCAGGTCTGTAGCTTGACCAATTTTTTTATTAAGTCCTTCCCCATACGGTTTACTATTTTGAGCAACTGTCTCCAGTACAATAACCCGCTTGCTGCCAATACTCGAAATTGCTACGGGTGGGAGTAGATACATACCATCCATAACCCCATGCCAGCCACTGTCGGAGAAGAGATAGTTAACGACACTACCGCTTTTGGGTTTGAGTAAGTAGTCCACTAGCTTACCAATTTTGTTACCCGCATCTGTCCACACCTCATGTCCGATCAGTGAATCCCAAGACTCGGTTTTCTGTTGAGCTTTGTGATTTTTGCTAGTGTTGACGAGAATACTATCGGTGCCAATACTCTCTACTTGACTCCAAGCAAAGTACCGTTTTTTCGTCCCAAGTAATCCAGACTTACACCTTAAGGCAACGACTCGATGAGCTTGATAGTCCAACAATAGTTGATCGACATGACCAATTTCTTCGGTGGTCTGACGCTCTAAGACTAGACGATTGATTAACTGGCTCTGCCTGATCGGTTTGGGTTGGATAAATAGTAAAGACATCTATTCATGTCTCCAATAGTTAAGAACTGGCGGTCGGAAAAAGACACAGAAGGCTCAGCAACGGTAAGCTATCAGGTAAGCCTATGCCCTACAGATGGTGCTACTTGAGGTGCCGTTAGCGGTCAGCAGTCAGCTATCAGCTTATGGGCTATGGGCAGGCTACTGTTTGCCCAGCGTGCGCGTAGCGCAATCGGTGCTTTTGAATAAGCGATGCAGCGCGGTCTTGGGGGTCCCCCCCATGAGCGACTGCATCAAGAAAACAGGTAAACATTATTCAATGCTCCGGTTCAAGGTTTATTTTAAACTGACGGCTGACCGCTGACCGCTGAATGCTAAATGCTTGTGTACTCCTCTGTGATTTTTTCCATCTAGATTTTAGCTTACAATAATTGAGTCAAGTCTGATCTAGGGGATTACCAAGGAGTGAGTTGAGACTATGCGCTTATTGTTTTTGATTTCAGGCTTCGTGATCGGCTTAGCTATAGCAGCTATTTTATTCGCCCTCCAAAATAAAGCAATTGTGGCGGTAAACTTTGGGGTTTGGACTGTAGAAGAACCTTTATCTCTAGTGATTCTTTTAACTCTTTCTATGGGCTGTTTAGCCGGTTTATTAATCTCCACACCTACTCTAATTAACCAAAGTCGTAAACTAGCTCGGCAACGGAAACGGATTAATGAATTAGAGCAGGATTATAATGAAACAATAGTAAATATTGATAATCAACGCAAAAGAATAGAGTATTTAGAAGATAGTTTAAAAAGTAAGATAGGTGCCTCATTAGCAGAATCTGAGCCGCAATAGCTGGAAAACTGTTGGTATTGAGCGGTCAGCCGTCAGCCGTCAGCCGTCAGCCGTCAACTAAAATAAACCCTGCGTATAGTGCGCCTATGGGCAATGGGCAATGGGCAAACGGTAGAATTTAATAGTTCGAGATTAATGAGAATTGAAAGTCAACATAAAAGTAGATCAGGATAAGTAAAATAGATTAAATGAATACTTACCTCTTTTTTTAAAAAGCTGATAGCTGATAGCACCTCAAGTAGCATCTCAAGTAGCGCTAATCGCTGATAGCTGATAGCTGATAGCTGATAGCTGATAGCTGATAGCTGATAGCTGATAACTGATAGCTGATAGCTGATAGCTGATAGCTGATAGCTGATAGCTGATAGCTGATAGCTTACCTATTTGAACTACTGATCAAGGATTCAAACTCAGCTTTTAATGATTCAAAATCTGCCACCCTTGACACTAGTAAATTATCCTTACCAGCATCATTTAATCGTTGTTTCCAATAACTGATGATTTCTGGGTGATTCATCCAGAATTCAATCACACTGTCTACAGCTTGATCTATACCCCAATCTGCCTGGGAGGGAAGGGTTTCAGCTGATTCAATTAAAGCATCCAGGGTACAGTGATAAGTACCTAAGTATTTCAGCCGGGGTGGGACTTTTCTCTGACTCAACGTCTGTTGATGATTGAAAAAGTCTAGGACAGGAGATACTCCTAAGATTTCAAAGGTGTATTTCATAGGTTAAATACCTTCCTTTTTACCAGTTATCCTTTTCACCAGTTACCTCAACCTTTCCAGCCAAGGTGATCGAGATTAGTAGATTTTGATGAGTTTTGTGTTCTGTGTTCTGGATCAGAACTCTGACTGTTTACTAATCCTATAGAACTGCTATGCACTAAATACTAAAGGAATTGTTAAATTGGTTTTGTAGTAATTGTAACACAATGCTATAGGCTGTAACACAGGGAACAGGGAACAGGGAACAGGGAACAGGGAACAGGGAACAGGGAATCGGGAATCGGGAATCGGGAAGAGTGAAAAAATCTTGTGTATCTGATTAGACTAGAAAGTGCTATAATTCCCTAATATCCCTATCTACCTATCTCCCCACCTCCCCATCTCCCTATCTCCCCACCTCCCCATCTCCCCATCTCCCTATCTCCCTATCTCCCCACCTCCCCATCTCCCCATCTCCCCATCACCGGATTACGGAGCATCTTGCCATTCTGGGGTCAGGGTGCGGTAATCATAGTTTGTGACACCGGGATGACAAGTCACACAGGTTTTAACGCCAAAGGGTCGAGGGATTTTGACTCGGGGATGCAGGGCTGTGAAATAACGGGATTGGGTCATACGATAAGGGACTTCTTCGTCTTTGTTATGGGGACGGGAGAAATCTCGCAAGTATTGCCAGGTCAGCAATAAACTTGGACCAAGTAGTCTTGGTAGTTGGGTACCATAATGTTCGTTTGGCTCTAACAATAACCGACGCCAGGTTTCGGTAGGCAATACTTCTGGTGGCAAAGCAATGTGACAAGCGGAACAGTTTTCTAGGTAAAGGTCTTTGCCTAATTTGTAGCGTTTGGACACTGGGTCCATGGATGCGGTTAATTGGGTGGGGTTGGAGGTAACTGTTTCTGGCTCAATCGTATATCCTACGGCTCGCTCCAGTCCCCATCCGATGCTAATACTCCAAAAAATTAGCAATAACAATAGAACCCAAGGTGAACGTCTACGGTTTCGCCTTGGGTTTCTTGACTTAAAAAATTTGGACATACCTCACACACAACACTCTTTAAGGGATTGGTACAGAGCGCAACAATTGCTCAACAATGGGCTGAGCACGACGCCCCCCCGACGTAATGAGACGATGGGACAGTACATAAGGTGCCAGGAACTTGATATCATCTGGGATGGCATAATCTCGACCTTCGATAAAGGCTAGTGCCTGGGTTGCCCGTTGTAAAGCAATGGTACCGCGAGGACTGACTCCTAAGGTGACATCTTCGGCGGAACGGGATGCTCTGACTAAATTGAGCATATACTCTTGTAGTGACTGTTCTACTTTGACCTGGTGACAAAGATTCCGTAATTCTAATACTTCATCGGTGGTGATACAGGGGGTGAGCTCGGAAACCATCATTCCTTCTAGATGGCGTTGCAACATCTGGAGTTCTTCTTGTTCTGTGGGATAACCTAGGGATAAGGATAATAGGAATCGATCCATTTGGGCTTCTGGCAAGGGGAAGGTACCTTGATATTCCACTGGATTTTGGGTGGCAATCACGAAAAAGGGCTGAGGTACGGGACGCGATCGCCCATCTACGGTGACCTGCTGCTCTTCCATTACTTCCAATAAGGCTGACTGGGTCCGGGGTGTGGCTCGATTAATTTCATCGGTTAGCAAGACATGGGTAAATACTGGACCTGGGAGAAATTCAAACTCACCACTGCGCTGATTCCAGATATTGGTACCTGTGATATCGGTCGGTAATAGGTCAGGGGTACATTGAATACGTTGAAATTTCCCATCTATGGAACGGGCTAGGGATTTTGCTAGGAGTGTCTTGCCCACACCAGGGACATCTTCGAGTAGGGCATGACCCCCAGCCAATAGAGCCACAATCACTAGACGAATGGCATCTGCTTTACCAACAATCACACGACCGAGATTTTCCTGGAGCTGTTGAATTCGTTGTCTCATAGAGCAGTGTTCAATTGGGTGAGGGACAAATTATTGGAGGGAGCAGGGAACAGCGGATCTGGGAACAGCGGATCTGGGAACAGGGAGCAGGGAGCAGGGAGC
>NZ_MKZS01000001.1:3474596-3515704 GCF_001942495.1 Moorena bouillonii PNG | reverse complement strand
GGGAAACCCCCAAGACCGCGCTGCATCGCTAGACTAAATTACGCAATATGTATCTCAGACATATTTTTTACGTTGCCTACTTATGGTTAGATAGTATCTATCTAGTTGAAAAGTCTATTGTTTACAATTATATAGTAGCACACCTAGTACAAACTGTCAATAAAAAGTTTAAAAAAAAAGCCGTCCTAGAAGGACGGGGCTTTAAACCCAATTTTTTTGGTAAAATCTCCTCGGTATTTGGTTCAAAAACAATAATTACCATAGTCAAATACCAGGTGTTGTTGAATTAGGGTATAATTTTTGCAAGTAGCCTACGCATTATCACCACGTATTATATATAATAGCTGATTATAGCCTAATCACGTACACAATATTTTTTCCTGGTTGCCTACTCCCTACTCCCTACTCCCTACTCCCTACTCCCTCAATTTACTAATGCAATTAGAAGATTACTTTGATTTTTTAGCACCCGATGATATTCGCATTAAAGGAACACGAATTGGGATAGAACATATTCTCTATCACTATATCCATCGTGCCCAGACACCAGAAGCCATTGCAGAACGATATAGGACGGTAACACTAGAACAGGTTTATGCCACAATTTTATACTATTTACACAACAAAGTTTCCGTGAGCGCTGTCTTGATGCAGTCGCTCATGGGGGAAACCCCCAAGACCGCGCTGCATCGCTTATATTGCTGACTGGTTGGCGTGGAGTCATAAAATGCGCGATCAACAGCGTAAAACTCCTCCTCCTTTTCTTGAAAAAATCCGACAGTTTAAAGCTGAAAAAGAGGCTACCTATCAAAACCAGACTAAAACAATAGAGGCTAGTTAGATGAATATCAAGACCAAATTAGTTTTATGCCTCTACTTTAAATCTTGATCACACTAATGTTATCAAAATTACCTCTTCTGAATTAACTACTCCCTACTCCCTACTCCCTACTCCCTACTCCCTACTCCCTACTCCCTACTCCCTACTCCCTACTCCCTACTCCCTACTCCCTACTCCCTACTCCCTAACAATTACCTTACCTATGACACAAGAACTTATAGACCTCAAAACTAGCATTGTAGAAGGACGATACGCAGATGCTTTAGCAATTGTCGATGAATTAGAAGGGATGAGTAAACAGGCAATTTTGCGTAATATTGATTCGTTCCTAGTTAGGCTATTTATCCACTTAATTAAAAACCAAGTAGAGGAGCGTTTAACCAATTCTTGGGCAGCTTCAATTGCCAGTTCAATTCTGGAAATTAAAAAGCTTAATCTCAAAGATAATAAGACCTCCTATTATATTAAGCCTGATCAATGGCAGCCCAGGTTAGAGGAAGCACTAGAAGCAGCGATCGCTCCTGCTAGTCTGGAAGTTTTCAATGGAGAATTAAGGCGGTCTCAACTTTCCCAGAGGCTGGATAAACCACAGCTGATTTTGACTGCAAATAGTTTACTTAGTCTGACTTACCGCTATTCAGCTAAAGAACTGCCAGCAGTTTTAGATGATTATTTAACTGGATCTAACGTATTTGTTCTGCTAAATAAAGAGTCTGTAAGAGGGAACAGCGGATCTGGGAACAGGGAATAGTGGGAAGAGGCCGCATTCAGAACATTTTGTTAGTTAAATATCATAATGTTACTTGTACAGCATTAATTTTAGTAGATGTAGGGTGGGCAGTGCTTACCTTTAGGATAGTCAGCTTTTCAATTGGTCTGATGCACTGCCCACAATAAAATTAATGTTATAGCGTTTATTCCATGTATGAGGTACACTGCTCAACCTCAAAGTCCCCCTTTTTAAGGGGGATTTAGGGGGATCCCTTTGTAGCTTATGAGTCCTAGAAACGCTATATGTAAGCATTCAGCTATAAGCAGTTAGCCATCACCTAATCAACGGGAGATAGTAAACAAGCTGGTGGATGCTGATACGACTGGTTGGAAATCCCTGCTCGTTTTACTAATCCGACCCCATGCAGTTAAAGCGCCTGATAACTGATAACTGATAGCTGATAGCTGACGGCTGAATACTTACAATTTTATAGTTAATTTTATTATATAACTTTGTAGATAATTGCTCCAGTATCGGGGTGATTATCTACCATTATTAGCTCTTGCTTACACATAGTATTAAGCATCTCTTTGATCTCTTCAACTGGCTTTCCTGTAGCAAGTACGCAATCAGCTACAGATATGTTACCACCATTATCCTTTGCGACTTGAAGGATAAGTTGGGTGTCATTCTTGACCTTTTGGTTATCGGCACTTGGAGCAATTACATCTGCGACGTTGACAACAACCTGCGGAGTGACCTGGTTGTTTGGTTGTGCGCCGCCATAGAGCGTCCTATACTTAAGATTTTTCTCTTCAACCATTCCTGGTATCATAGCTAAATCTACAAGTTGCCCAAATCCAAAAAAACCAAATGTAAATAACCAGATGGTTCCACTAACGTACTTACCAGTGTAAAAACGGTGGACGCCGAAAAAACCTAATAAACAGGTAAGCCATAAAAGGTAAGCTATTTCAGTTTTTCTCATGATTGAACTACTCCTTATCTAAATATCTGCTCGTTAATTAGTTCGTAGGGTGCGTTAGGGGCGGGCTTGCCCTCATGTTATCGGTAGCCAGTGTTGGCAGAGCCCGCATAGTTTTTGAGGTTATTAAAATCTGGCTTATTTTTCATAACCTAGTTGTAAATTAAATAGTTTCTATTTTTCTGGAGTAACCGACACATTCCGTAACTCAGTATTGATAAAACCAGTGTAATAAGAGCTTTTCAAATGATTTATAAATTGGAGGACATCTATCTGTTTGACATCTAGTGAAACTCCCTTAAAAGTAATAATAGCTTCTATTGGTATATCCTTAATTAAGCTATTGTTGACATAACCATAACGGTTATTACTATATGTCCCCAATTCAACTTTTGTGGCTACATATTCTTTCCCTTGGTCAAGTAGTCTACTTCTTCCCTCACGGTGGTTGGAATACAAATGCAATTTAACATTTTCTTTGGTACTTGTGATTAAGATAGCGCAAATTATGGATTGAGTACTTGAATTTACATTGTAGGATTTTTGGCAACTTTTCAATTCATAGATAATACCTGACAGCTCAACTGATTGGGATGAAACTGGAGTCGGTTTAGATTCAGTAATTACTGAAGTTCTCGTAGCTTGCGATATTGTGTCAGGCTTACCAAGATTTTTAAGCGTTTTATTTTCAGTCTTGAGGTCTTCGATTCTTTCGTTTAGTTTATCCTTGTCTGTTTCCAAATCCTTGACTTTATCTTGGAGGTCTTTGACTTGTAGTTTCAGCTCCCTTGATTGTAAAGACTCATCATTAGTTAGTCCTACGAATTCCGGAAATTTAGCCACAATAACTTCTCGGAGTTTATACCCTCCAAAGGCAGATAATGGTGCTGTCAAAATCATTAGGATTAAGGCAAACTTAAAATAGTTTGTCCATTGCCGCATTTTCAATTCTCTATTCATTTGTTTACAAACCTCATCAATATCATTTTCAAGAAGTAGATCGGATAGTCCTAATTCCCTTAAACTATCCTTAACCGTTTCAATGGTGATTCTGCCTTCCAGCTCATTTTTACGTTTGGAAAGCCGTTCTACTAATCCTTGGAATTGTTCTTCGGTTAAGCTATTTTTGATCATTTGCTTTATTGACCTTAACTTGAGATTATTTATAGCTACCTTAAACTAGTTATTTTTTGGTATTATCAGAAATCAATAATGGAGTTGCTCAGTTCTTCAGTAATGGTAGATGTCAAGAAAATTAGGGCTTGAGATTGGTAGAGATAATACCAATCAATTCGTTATTGATATCTGATTTACTTTACCAAACCAGTATTACACACAATTCTAACAATTTTAGTTAGTCTAAGTTAAATTCATCAAAGCTTTACATTTATGAGTTTTTATCATAAATACTTTGATAATAGATAATTTCGAACAGCTTATGAGTAAAGGATTTAAGGGATTTTTGTCCTAGTAAGTAGGAAGTATAAAGTAGGGCATGAGCAGTCAATGAAGTGGTCTGAAGCACTACCGAAGCTACATGAAGTAAATTAAGATTAATCTAGTATTTATATTTGAGATGTGAACAAATAATCCCAAGGTTTAGGAAACCTAAAACTCCGCATAGCTAAGAGCAGTAAGGAATACAGAGTTTTTTAGTTTAGAAAAAATCACACTCTAGTTTTACAACTCATTTATACAATTAAAAGTAAGTCTAAATACTCATTGCTAAATCAAAATAAATTTGATGAAACTATCAATACAAATAGGGAGAGGTGAGAAGTTAGCTGTAGCGAACGCATCATCACCACCAAGCCCAAATCCTAAAACCAGATAACCAAACAGTGAACTAAGAAAACGCGATGTTCCTTTGGAACCGCTTCGCGTAGGCGCTGTTGCTGAATCAAGCTATGAACGAACAATAGAATTAGCTTGTGCTAACGTCAGCTGACCGCTGACCGCTGACCGCTGTTCGCCTAGCGTGCGCTACGCGCATATGCTTACCTGAAATCTTATTGGTAAATTAGACATAGCACTGGTTTCCCAAAGCAAAGAGCCTTATGACTGCTAAAACGATCTCGCGCTACGTTACTCGTAATCCGGAAATTTTGAACGGAGAACCAATCATCATCGGCACTCGGACATCTGTGCGTGCTATTGTTGGTTTATGGCGCTTGGGTATTATGCCAGAAGAAATTCTAAACCATCTCACTCATTTGACTCTGGCGCAAGTATTTGATGCCTTAAGTTTCTATCTTGACAATCAGGGGGAGATTAATGAATACATTGAGCCAAACCAAGTTCCTGATAAATTAGTGCATCCATCTGTAAAGTCTATTTTAGGTTGATCGTGAACTAAAAAAACGCGATGTTCCTTTGGAACCGCTTCGCCATCGCGCTGTTGATCAATCAAGCTATTAACTAAAAATAGAATTAGCTGGTGCCAAGGGAGTCAGTACTTAATTTCCTGACTCCCATAACCGCTGACGGCTGATCGCTGACCGCTGACCGCTGACCGCTGACCGCTGACCGCTGACCGCTTAGGCTCTACAACAAACCAATGATGCTAATCGTGAATGTGCTCTTATCAAAAAAGTCGCTATTGCCAGGTGCCAGGGCAAAGTCAACTACCGAGCCCTTTTCAACCGTGCTCGATACAGTAAAATAAACCCCAACAGCATCATTGCCATGGATTGCGTCAGACCAGATTTTAGTACCATCAACAAAGATATAGGCAATCACACCATCGCTGGCAGTACGACTGTCTTTCTTGGCGAGGTGACCCTTGAAGGTAACTTCCCCTTCAATGTCACTAACCCAGCGACGAACTCCCCACTGCTCAACCCTTTTCCGTCTACCGGTGGTTTTCGGACCGTTGGGATGAGCAATAGTGTTAGATAGCTCAGTCCAGTATTTTCCTTGCTTCACTTTCCAGGAGCCCTTAGTGTATTCCTGCATTTCATGGAAATCAGCACTGGTCAGGGAACCATCGTAGTAGCCATAGAACCAGTTATGCTCTCCTTGAGTATCAGAAAAATCCTCTACTGAATTGGCTATTTCAGTAGGCACGGGAACATGGTTAACCTGAATTTCAAAGGCATTGCTGACGGTTTTGCATAGCTCGTCAGAGGCTGTTACAGTAATTGTGGTTGTGCCAATGTCATCGCTACTGGGAGTACCACTGAAGGTAGTGCCATCAAAATTTAACCAGCTCGGTATGGTTGCACTAAAGCTCAGACTATCTCCATCGCGATCGCTAAATGTTGCTTCCCCAATTGTCAGGGTAAAAGGCTCATTCTCGTTAATGCTTTGAGCGCCAATGGGATTAGCCACCACAGGGGCAGAATTATTTGGGGCTTCATAGACGTAGAGAGATCCACAGGTTTCCCAGCGAACTTCATCGAGACTGGAACGGTCTTTGTTGGTATTTGTGAACCAATCGCCATTAATCTTTAAATAATCCAAATCTGTCAGGACTTGCATTATCTCTAAATTCGTCGCTGCTTCATTGCTGTCGGTTTTTATCCATCCACCCTCTGCATTAAGGGGTATGGTGTAGGGAGTCCATTGGTCTATAGTGGGCGTCGATACATGGTTCTGTAGTTCCAAACCACCACCACTTATGGTTAAACCATTTATTAAACTGTTATTTAAACTATTGATATCCTCGGTAATCTCATCGCTATTTTCCAAATTAACCTCAACAGCAAACCTGAGGTTTCCATTGAAAAAACTGGATTTGTCACCAAGAAACTTCTCGGGAGCAACGTAATCGTAGGGTCCATCACCGACTTGATCATCATTACGAATGTAGCCACCAGTGATGAATCCACAGATTCTAGACTGTTCGGGGTCAAATGCTTGATCATTGACGTCAACAACGCTCCAAGCCTCTGTGCCAGTATCAAAGTGACTGACCGGCTCGATTATGCTTTCAATCGCCTGAGCTGGCTGTGGAATCATGAGCATAGCACCAGACAATAGTGCCGCCCACAGAAAAATACGGATTTTTTTCATCGAAAATTTCGCAGCAGAATACACCACTTACACCCTGAGGGTGAGAGTTAGGACGGAGCTTTCAAGGTGTGAACCCCCTCTTAGCCCACTCAGCCCCTTTCCGCTGCACCTCCAACTAATGGTTTACAAATTAATCCGGTACTACGGTTAAGTAGCCCTGTTGTTTTTTGCTGTAAGTAACTCCATGGTTCCCTTTGCGGAAACCGTAGCTAAAGTATGGTGAAAGGCTATGCAGATATTAAATTTTGCCCAAATTCTAATTTTATAGGAGTTTAGGCTTTTTAGATATTTTTTTTGATTTAAAAGCTCGTATATCTTGATAGATAAGGGTTTCAGTAATTATCAATTACCTTTACTGCTTCCGTTATTGATAATATATCTTGTTTATTGGTTGATTCCTACCCGCACCTCACAGACCGTTGAATGGAGTATAGACAAAGCTGATCCCCACTGCATTAGTCTCCCTTAGCTCTACTGCGCTGTGATGGTAGCAAGTGAAAATTGCTAGAAGACCGTCGCGCTTTGGGATTAGGATCTTCAACCCAAAGACTATGTCCTAAACTATACTCCCCTTGCTATAGTATAAATTTCCAGATCAGGGGAGGAATGAGCAGTGAAGGGTATTTACTGGTTAGCACTTTTTGGTATAACTTCGCTTCAGGGATTGTCCATTAATCCATCTTTAGCTCAGAGTAATATCATACCTGACAATTCCCTTGGGGCTGAATCTTCCCAAGTTATCGAAAATTTTCAAGGATTACCTGTAGAAGTAATTTTGGGTGGAGCCGAGCGAGGAATTAACCTGTTCCACAGCTTTCGGGAATTTAATGTCAGCGAGGGCAGAGGGGCGTATTTTTCCAGTCCAAATCCAGAAATCCAGAATATTTTGACGCGAGTTACCGGAAATAACCGTTCTGATATTTTGGGAACCCTAGGGACTTTTGGCAGTTCCCAACCAAATTTATTTCTAATTAATCCCAATGGGATTGTGTTTGGTAGAAATGCCAGTTTGGATGTGGGAGGTTCCTTTGTAGCAACGACAGCCGATGGGATTGCCTTTGGTGAGCAGGGTTTTTTTAGTGCAACGGAACCTGAAGGAAGTAATTTACTTTCCGTTAACCCCTCTGCATTGTTTTTTAATGCTGTCAACAGTCAAGGGCAAATCGTTAACCGTTCCAGAGCAACAAGTACGGTATTGGGAAGTTCTGTTAATGGACTAAGTGTCAATGGACTAAGTGTTTTGACTGGTAAGAGTATACTGTTACTAGGTAACGATGTGCGCTTGGAAGGTGGGATTTTACAGGCTCCTAGTGGGCGAGTTGAATTAGGAGGCTTGGCGGAAACGGGAACAGTTGGGTTAAATGTGGATGAAAATAATCTGCAATTGAGTTACCCAGCTAACGTAGCAAGAGCAAATGTAGTGCTTGATAATGGTGCTGCAATTAATGTTAATGGCGATCCTGCTGGCAATATTCGCCTAGAAGGTAATAGGGTTAGTCTCACCGGAGCTTCAAGGATTGATTCAAGGACTGTAAATCAAGATAGTGGTGAGATTGTTATCCGTGCTGAGAAATTAGAGCTTGCCGGAAACTCTCGTGTTGCTTCTACTACTTCTGGTACAGGAAAAACTGGAGATATTACAATTGATACTGGTAGCTTTACAGCTCAAGAAAATTCTTTTATTTTCACTAGTTCTATTCTTGCATCAGGAAGAACAGGGAATATTAGCTTAAAAGCTAAGGATTTTGTGAATATATTCGAACGTGCTGGAATATCTAATGAGATGGGAATAGGAGATGAAAAACAAATAAAAATTGGCGGCAATATTTCGATTGAAACTAAAGAATTAAATCTCCAAAATAGCACTATACTTATTAGTACTTTTGCAGAGCAAAAAAATGCATTATTAATAATAATTAAATCAACTAACTCTGTAAATTTAAATAACAGTTTAATGGCTGTAAATGCTGTAGATTTAAATAACAGTATGAGCACATCATCCTTCGGTGCTGGAACTGGAGGCTCTATTTTTATTGAGACAAAAAAATTGAATATTGAAAATGGCTCAGCTATATTTACAAATGGTTTTAATCCTTTTTTACTTCCTTTAATTAGTACAACTAATTCCGAAAATGTCGGGAAAGCTAATTCAGGTGATTTAACAATTATTGCTTCTGAATCCGTCAAAATCACTGGAGAATCAGTCAATGGTATTCGCAGCGCTTTATACACAATAAACTTAGGTGGAGGAGATGCTGGAAATTTAACAATTGACACCGGGCGCTTAGTTGTTAAAGATGGGGGAGTTGTATCCGTTGAGACTCTTTCAAACAGCCAGGGCAAGGGAGGAAAATTAACTGTTATTGCTCGGGATTCTGTGGAAATTAGTGGCACCAGCACCAATGAACAAGTTAGTAGTGGTTTGTTTGCTTCGACTGGAGGAACTGGTGATGGTGGGGAAATTAAAGTCACAACCGATAAGTTAATTGTCCGTGATGGGGCAAGAATATCAGCAACTACCAACAATCAGGGCAAAGGGGGCAGTTTAACAATAACAGCCCCTAATTCTGTGGAAATTAGTGGCACCAGCACAAATGAAAAATCTATCAGTGGTTTGTTTGCTCGTACTCAAGGAACTGGTGATGCTGGGGAAATTCAAGTCACAACCGATAAGTTAATTGTCCGTGATGGGGCAGTAATATCAGCGATTACCAACAATCAGGGTAAAGGGGGCAGTTTAACAATAACAGCTTCTGATTTTGTGGAAATTAGTGGTAGTTCAGCAAACAGTTTATTTGTCAGTGGCTTAGTAACAGATACTTTCGGTGCAGGAGATGCTGGAAATTTAACAATTGACACTAATAAATTAGTTGTCAAAGATGGGGGCTTTGTATCCGTTGGCACTCGTCCAAATAGCCAGGGCAAGGGGGGAAACCTAACTGTTATTGCTCGGGATTCTGTGGAAATTAGTGGCACCACCACCAATGAACAAGTTAGTAGTTTTTTGTCTGCTCAAACTGACGGAACTGGTGATGCTGGAGAAATTAAAGTCATAACAGATAAATTAATTGTCCGTGATGGGGCAGAAATATTAGCAACTACCAGCAATCAGGGCAAAGGGGGTAGTTTAACAATAACAGCTCTTAATTTTGTGGAAGTTAGTGGTAGTTCATACTTAGGAACTGATACTTTCGGTGCAGGAGATGCTGGAAATTTAACAATTGACACTAATAAATTAGTTGTCAAAGATGGGGGCTTTGTATCCGTTGGCACTCGTCCAAATAGCCAGGGCAAGGGGGGAAACCTAACTGTTATTGCTCGGGATTCTGTGGAAATTAGTGGCACCACCACCAATGAACAATTTATCAGTGCTTTGTTTGCTGCGACTAACGGAACTGGTGATGCTGGAGAAATTAAAGTCACAACCGATAAGTTAATTGTACGTGATGGGGCAGCCATATTAGCAGTTACTAACAATCAGGGCAAAGGGGGCAGTTTAACAGTCACAGCTTCGGATTTTGTGGAAGTTAGTGGTAGTTCAGTAAACAGTTTATTGTTCAGCACCTTAAGAACTGAAACTTTCGGTGCAGGAGATGCTGGAAATTTAACAATTGACACCGGGCGGTTAGTTATCAAAGATGGGGGATTTGTATCCGTTGGCACTCGTCTAAACAGCCAGGGCAAGGGGGGAAACCTAACTGTTATTGCTCGGGATGCTGTGGAAATTAGTGGCACCACCACCAATGAACAATCTATCAGTGGTTTGTCTGCTGGGACTTTAGGAACTGGTAATGGTGGGGAAATTAAAGTCACAACCGATAAGTTAATTGTCCGTGATGGGGCAGCCATATTAGCAGTTACTAACAATCAGGGCAAAGGAGGTAGTTTAACAATAACAGCTCCTAATTTTGTGGAAGTTAGTGGTAGTTCAGCAAACAGTTTATTCTTCAGCGCCTTAGGCACTGATACATTTGGTGCAGGAGACGCTGGAAATTTAACAATTGACACCGGGCGGTTAGTTATCAAAGATGGGGGAGTTGTATCCGTTAGCACTCATCCAAACAGCCAGGGCAAGGGGGGAAACCTAACTGTTATTGCTCGGGATTCTGTGGAAATTAGTGGCACCAGCACCAATGAACAAGTTAGGAGTAGTTTGTTTGCTCGAACTCGAGGTACCGGAAATGGAGGTACAATTAATCTTCACGCAAATTCCCTCTCTGTTAACAATAACGCTCGCATCTCTGCCCAAAGTGAAGGCACAGGTAAAGCAGGGAATATTACCATCAATACCAATCAAGGCTTCCATGGCAATAATGGTAAAGTCATTACCACAGCCCAACAAGCAGGGGGAGGTAAGATCACCATTACCTCTGAAGACATCCGCCTTTTCGGTGACAGCGACATCCGTACCAACGTCTTCACTGGTGCCGGTGGTGGTGGTGACATTAAGCTTACCGCCAACTCCATTATTGCTTTTGATGACAGCGATATCCTAGCATTTGCTCGTGATGGTAAAGGTGGTGACATCAAACTTAACACCCCAGCCTTCTTTGGTGAAAATTACCAACCCGCTCCGAAAGGCACAGACCCAGCTACCCTTGATGGTAACAACCGCGTCGATATTAATGCCAGTGGTGCGGTATCTGGAGTGATCACCTTACCCGACACTACCTTGATTCAAAATAGCCTGACGGAATTACAGCAAAACCCCATTGATACTAACGCCCTGATCTTGAATAGTTGCATAGCCCGCAGTAATAAGGTTGAAGGCACATTTGTGATTACAGGTTCCGGAGGCTTACCCAACCGTCCAGGGGATCCATATGTTTCACCCTATCCCACCGGAACGGTACAAGGTGTTACACCTCATACCTCTTCTTGGAAAAAAGGCGACCCAATTATGGAACCAACAGGGGTGTATCCCCTCGAAGATGGACAGTTGGTAATGAGTCGAGAGTGTTGATAAAATCTAGCTGTTTTCAATTAGGTGAGGTACATAATCCTGGGTTTTAGGGAACAGGGAACAGGGAACAGGGAACAGGGAACAGGGAACAGGGAAGATAAAAGAGGGAACAGACAAAAGGTAACACGGAAAAAATCCTGTGTACCTCATTAGGCTAAAAAGCGCTAGAGGAATTCTGAAAGACGTAGAACCCCGATTTTTTTAAAATTCGGGGTTATTCTAGCGTTTCTCATAGTTATGAAGTACACAAGATTTTTTCCCACTCCCTCTCTCCCCGCGCCCGAACAACCCACTCCCTGTTCCCTATTCCCTGTTCCCTGTTCCCTGCTCCCTGTTCCCTAAAATCCCAAAATTGTGTACCTCACTCCTGATCACAATTGCAATACAGTTTTCTGTATATTTGAATTCATAAAAGGTGAATGAATTACCTAGAAATTGGCTTTAATCTATGAAGTATCAGGAACGGTTAGTCAATTGTCAAATGTCAATACACTAATTGTAACTGATCACAACTAACTAATTGATTGAATAGGAGAGTAACCATGAAAGCACAAACTCTAGCATCGACCAATACCTCCGGCTATATTGCACCTGAACTGTACGATCTAGGCAACTTTGATAAAGTGCAGCGCTATTGGTTTGGACCTCGGTTCGACTGGTTTTTCTGGCGGTGCTTCTTTTTCTGCCGGTAAGGAGTCCATCAGCTACTAATGTAGAGTATTGAAAGCATCAACGCTCCTAAACAAAAGTAGCTGTTAAGGAATGACACCAAAATAAGTTGAGCAAATTAGTTCCTATATATCCGATTATATCCTATCTAGTCCGGATAGGAGGCTCAACTTATTAAAGTTTAGTTCCTAAATTGTGAGCAAATCAAGAAAACAGGCAGATTGTATAAATTATCTCAAACTGCCTGTTTACCTAAAATATATGGCGTTGCTGAATCAAGGAATGAATGCGCAATCATCTGGTTTTGGTCAAGCCCCCTAAATCCCCCAATTTTGGGGGACTTTGAAAGTCTTGTTCCCCCCAAAATTGGGGGGCTAGGGGGGCAAAACCATACCCATAATCAGCAAAGCCAAATATATGACCAGTAAATTTAATCTTCTCTTGGTCAAGTCAATTACTCAAAAATCATCAGGATAAGGGATATGACCAACTTAGCCCTACAGGAATTCGTCCCTACCGTAATTACTGAAACAAACGGACTCTATCGTCTCCAAAAGGATGTAATTTTAGTTCTTCAAGATGGGGTTGCACGAGTATTGGGTCTCAATCGCGGCAGGTTTTATGGACTCGATGCCATCGGTACCAAGATGTTAATGCTTGTCCTTGAGCAAGGTCTAGAAACGGCAGCACGTTGCCTAGCTGGTGAATATGGAGTCCCAGAAGGCCAGGTGCTTGCGGATGTAAAGAAGCTTTTGCAGGATTTGGAACGTCAGCAACTACTTGTGTGTCAACTCCCCCAATCCTACCAGCCTGTACCGCCATCTCATTTTACCACTTCCCTGCTGCTAACCCTAGCATGGATTAGCATTCGGACTTTAGGTTGGACGAGAACTATCAAGTTATGGCGACGTTGGCAACCTTCCATAGCACCCAATACCCCCCCGGAAAATTGGGAGAAAGCACTGGCAGCAGTTGATGCTGTGGTGCGGTCAGCGGCAGCAAAACACATGTTACTGCCAATGGCGTGCAAAGAGCGAGCCCTTGTGGGTTGGCAAATCCTTAGGACAACTTTCGGTCTGCCAGCAGAACTGGTAATTGGCATCAGTTTGTATCCTTTCGAGGGACATGCTTGGGTAGAGTGTGGCTCAGAGATTGTGACCGATGACCAATTGCACTGCCAGATGTTTACCCCAGTGGCACGGTATAGCTGAACTATTAAGGAGAAAGTGATGAGAGTAGGATTCGATGTTTTTACTGGTTTGGATACTGGTTTGGATGGGGATGTGGAATTTCGGGTATTTCCATCTAACCGAGACCATGTAATGCGATCGCCTTTAGTAACCTTTGCCCGCAATTATCGATCAAGAACTGCCGCTGTACTGATGGGGCACTTATGTTATCAGGATGAACTTCTCGCCAAGTTACCCCAGTCCATAACTCAAAACTGTACATCAGACGCAGCAATTGCCCTAGCAGTGTATAGTCATTTCGGTCGCCAAGGTCTAGAACAATTAGAGGGAGAGTTTTCTCTGGTGGTGTGGGATGGGGAATTACAACGGCTGTTCGCCCTGCGTGACCCCCTTGGTTCCTGGCAGTTATTCTGGCTCAACACAGGAACAAAGCTAGCTCTTAGCACTAGTATCCTACCCCTCCTAGATTTGCTCCCCAATAAACCCTTCAACCTTGACTTTCTCGCCCAATTTCTGATGTTGCCCTCTCCCGCTCTCGAGCTACCAACTGAGGAAACAGCATTCACGGGCATCAACCGTGTACTTCCTGGCACAATACTGACAATTACTGCTACCGGAAAGGTAGAAACCTACCGTTGGTGGGATTGGGCAGCAAAACAACACCACAACAACAGCCTTACCCTAGAGTCAGCAGGGGAACACTACGCCCATCTGTTGCGGCAAGCGGTTAAACAACGAATGGAGCGAGGGCAAATTGCTGCCCACCTATCCGGGGGAATGGATTCTTCCAGTGTCGTTTGTCTCGCCCGGGATTGGATGTTGTCTGGGGTAGGCAAACCCCAGTTAGACACCCTAACAGCAGTTTACAAACGTCCTAGCTTGGCTGGTGAGCGAGCATACGCCGAGATGGTGCTAGAACAGGGTGGACCGATTGTCCCTCACTTCATCGATGCTGACGACGCCCTGGTCTTTCGCTGGTTCAATGATGACATCCCTTACCATGACGAACCCTATGCAGGTCTATCCCACCTAGCCATGGAAAAGCTTTTAGTGGAAGCTGCCCATAAACTGGGAGCCGATACCATTTTAACCGGTATGGGAGCTGATGAACTGCTGGTAGGAACACGCCTGAGTATGGCGAGTCAGTTGCGCCAAGGTCAATGGTTAGCAGCATTTTCCGAAGCCCAACGCATGGCACAGGCTAATAACCAGAGTATCTGGTCAATCCTTTATCAATTCGGCATTGGGCCTGCTTTGCCGATGCTGATGGTGGGTACTATTGGCACCTGGTGGCGGGGTGGGTTTGGACGCTGGCCCAAGGTCGGAAAATTTGCCATTCCTCCCTGGATATTGCCCGAATTTGCCCAATGTTTCAAAATGCAGACCATTGGCAAACAAAATGCTCAAAGACTATACGGTGGTTCCGCTGAATTATCTGTGGATTTGTGGTCTCTCCAAACCTCCGTAGGTGATTGGTCTCGATGGTATCTGGCAGCACCACAAGGTATGCACAACTCCCATCCTTTTCTTGATTCTCGCGTGCTGAGTTTCTGCCTAGAATTGCCCACAGCCCTCAGAGAAATCCCTGGTATGCCCAAGCCAGTTCTGCAAACAGCTATGCGGGGAATACTGCCAGAACCAATTCGCACCAGACGTGACAAAGCTACATTTAACGATATCTATTGGCTTGGTTTGTCTAAACATTTACCCTGTTTAGAATTCATGGTGCGTAATTCCCCCAGCCAAGAATTAGGCATATTTGAGGCCCAGCAACTGATTCACGCTATGCGCCAGGCTGCCGTTGGCATTGGAAATATGGAAGCAATCTATCACATTAACACGACATTGGCACTCATCGCTTGGTTCGACCAAATGATGGCAGCACAGCATCAACCTCTAGAAGCACCAACGGAAGTACACCAGCTACATCGGCAAGTCGAAATCACTTGTTAGTATCATGTTCGGGTGGGTGAGGTACAAATGTTTGATTTTTAGGGAGCAGGGAGTAGGGACTTCGGAGCAGTGAAGTTAATAATATTAAACAACTCCTAATTCCTGCTAGGAGCGGAAGTGAGGGAAGATGTAAACTATCATTTGCACCTCATTAGGATAAAAAATATATCGTAAAGCACTACACATTAAGGTTAGGACATTTATAAAAGCCGCAAAAGCTATATATAACCAGCTATTGCTAGCATGCCTATTGCCTTGCGCGTAGCGCTATCCCAAGAGTCAGCAAAATTACAGCCATGACCACACTAGAAGCTTATAACCTCCAAAAAAACTACCGACAGCGGGGAAAGATCGTTGCAGCAGTACGTGGGCTATCCTTAACCATTGAGCCAGGGGAAGTGCTGGCTTTTCTTGGTTCCAATGGGGCAGGTAAGACGACCTCCATTAAAATGATTGCCGGTTTAATTCGACCTGATCGGGGTTCGGTAAAAATAGCTGGTCGTGATCCCCATCGCCATCCCCAAGCACGGCGGCTGGTGGGTGCGGTTCTTGAAGGTAATCGCAACCTCTACTGGCGTTTGACTCCCGAGGAAAACCTGGAATATTTCGGAGTATTAAGAGGCTTGAGCCAAAAAATCGCCCATCGTCAGGGTTTGGCCTTATTAGACAGATTTGGTCTGTTGTCCAAACGTCACACTCCTGTACAAGGACTATCCCGGGGGATGCAACAGAAATTAGCGATCGCTGTTGCTTTGGTTCATCAACCCCGATTACTGCTCCTAGATGAGCCCACTTTAGGGTTAGACGTAGAAGCCAGCCAGCGGGTCAAAACCATGGTTCGAGAAATGGCACAAGCAGGCTGCGCCATTCTACTGACCACCCATCAACTCAATGTGGCTCAAGAAATTGCTGACCAGGTCGCTATTATTCAACAAGGTCAAATCATTGCTCTGGAACCAACTCGCCAGATTATCCAGCGGTTTTCTGGGTCCACTTATGCGATCGCAATTGAAGGCTGCTTAGACCAGTTACGACTCCGCAAACTGGAGGCATTAGGTGGCGTGGTACAAAAGGGAGAAATTCTTTACCCTGGCACACCAGAAGGTCTTTATCAAGTGTTGCAAATCCTCAATCCTTTGCCTTTGGTGCAAGTCAAAAAGGATGAAGCTGATTTAACAAAAGTATTCTTAAAACTAGTGGGATAGAAAAGCCATGCTGCAATTGCTCCGGGCTGAATTCAAGCGTACTTGGACTGAGTTTATCCGCTATCCAGTTGAAGCATTTTCCTCCGTCGCCGTCACAACATTCATTTTTTATGGAATGTTTATCAGCGTTCGGTTTGTTGCTGGGCCCCAACTAAGTGTTGGTAATCGAATTGATACCATTGTCGTCGGTTATGTGCTTTGGGTTTTAGTCTTATCTGTTATTAATGATATTGCCATTACTTTACAAATAGAAGCCCAAACTGGAACCCTAGAACAGGTTTTCCTTTCATCGTTCAGTGCTGCCACAGTTTTTTTAGCTAGAACTGTCGTTAGTCTGGCCTTACGTCTTATCTTAAATGTCAGTCTATTGCTGCTGATCACTCTCGTAACTGGAACCCGTCTCAGCTTTCCTCCCAGTTTACTCTTACCTCTGTGTACCTTGTTACTAGGAGCCTACGGTCTTTCCTTCTTGATGGGTGCTTTGGCCTTAGTGTTCAAACGTGTCGAGCAAGTGTTAGGACTTTTCCAGTTTACGTTCTTGTTTTTGCTGGCTGTGCCTACAGAAACATGGCTGAGCCGATTCCAAGGGTTAAGACTATTGTTACCAATGACAATGGGTGCAGATGGACTGCGCCAACTGATGGTAAGCAATCAAAGTTTAGATATCTCGGAGTTTGCCCTTGCCTTACTCAATGGCATAGTCTATTTTTCCTTGGGGTTACTGGTTTTTCAATGGGCGGAACGCCAAGCTAAGCAAAACGGAATATTAAGCGGATATTAATTCTCTACTCTCTACACTATACTTTCCAGGAATTGTTATGAAACACCAACCTTTTCTACACTGGATGCATCGCTGGTCTCGCCCTCTGATCGCAGGAATAGCCTCTTTGGGTGCTGTAGCAACTGCCTATCCCAAAATCATTCAATTAACACAAAGTAATTCTACTTGTCGTCCCAGCGGTTGCAATCTACCTCCCACCAGTGCCGATGCTGCCATCTTGAGTTCACCGATCACCTTATTAGGCTTAATTGCTTGCATTAGTATGGTGGTTTCGCGATCGCTCCCCTGCTTGTGAATTCAAAAGTACATAAACAGTTCCGCTCTCCCTTAGAAAAGTGGACAATTGTGTTACTAGCAGTTGGTGGGACATTAATGCTAATTGTCAGTAGTTACCTGCTATATACGACACTGTTTGAATTCCACGAAAAGTGTAGCTTTTGTATTATGTCTACTTTATTGTCAGCGAGCTTGTTTATTCTAGCCTTGAGCGCTGGTGGCTGGCAGAAATTGAGACAACAACTGCTCACGGTAACTATGGTGGTGATACTGTTGCTCCTTGGGCTACTGGGTCTTTATACCCTGGGGAATATCAGTCGCTCTGCCACGGAAATCAACTATACTATAACCAGCTCTTCTAGTGAAGCACACATGGCTCTAGCAGAGCATTTGCAAAAACTAGAAGCGAAAATGTATGGTGCATTTTGGTGCGATCATTGCAATGAGCAAAAAGAAATGTTTGGTCAAGGTGCCTGGAGCCAAGTGAATTACATTGAGTGTGATGCTAAAGGTAAAAACTCTCGCCCAGACCTCTGCAAGGCCGCCAAGATTAAAGGTTTTCCCACTTGGGAGATTAACGGTCAGTTGTATTTAGGGAAACAATCATTGCAGACGTTAGCCGATTTATCTGACTACAAAGGTTCCCATAACTTTCAGAATTATTCTAGTCAAGCAGTGCCAGAAAAGGAGTGAATCATGGCTTTTCAGGCAAATCAGCCATTGGTAGATTTCAATTTTGGTAAAAATAGGTTAGCTAAATGGCTGCTAAGACTACTCCTTTTGTGCCTCGTATTTGGAGGAGGCTATGCAGCTTATCGCCAGCGGGTTGCCCTGCCAAATCAACAAGCAAAAACCCAAACGCAAACTGTATCTGTAGAAAAACTGAACCTAGCGGTCACAGTTTCTGCTAATGGCGTCATTGAGCCCGAACGTGCGATTAATCTTAGCCCTAAAACTACAGGATTGCTGAAAACTCTGTTAGTCAAGGAAGGCGATCGCGTACAAAAAGGGCAAATTCTTGCCTATATGGATGACTCCAATCTCACCGGGCAATTAACTCAGGCAGAAGGACAACTAGCTGAGAGACAAGCAAATCTGCAAAAGTTGCTAGCTGGCAATCGTCGAGAAGATATTGCCCAAGCTCAAGCACAACTGGCTGAGGCACAAGCAAATTTGGAAAAGTTGCTGGCTGGCAATCGTCGAGAAGATATTGCTCAGGGCTTGGCACGATTAGAAAAAGCACAAGCAAATCTGCAACAAGCTGAAGATGACCTCCAGCGCAAGCAGGAATTAGCAACGGCTGGTGCTATTTCTGTGGAAGATTTTAATCAAGTCCGGACGGCTCGTGATACAGCCGAAGCAGGGGTAAACGAAGCCCAGCAAGCTTTGCTACTCCTAAAAGCAGGGGCACGGGAAGAAGACATTGCCCAAGCCCGGGCTAGAGTGATGCAGAGACAAGAAAGTTTCAAACTAGCCAAAGCAGGGGCACGCCCAGAAGACATTGCCCAAGCCCGGGCTAGAGTGATGCAAGCCGAGGGGGCTGTGCAAAATGCCAAGGCGCAGATAGCAGATACGGTCATTCGCGCTCCTTTCACTGGCATTGTTGCTAGGAAGTATGCCGATCCAGGTGCCTTTGTCAGCCCGACTACCGCAGGTAGTTCTGTCTTATCCGCTACCTCTTCTTCAATTTTGTCCCTAGCTTCTAGTAACCAGGTAGTAACGGCATACGTAGCAGAAAGTAATATTTCCAAAATCCGCTTGGGACAAGACGTCACCATTACTGTTGATGCTTACTCAGGAAAAACCTTTACCGGACGGGTGGCACAAATTGCTGCCCAGGCAGTTGTAGAACAGAATGTTACCAGCTTTGAGGTTAAGGTGGCCATTGTCTCGGATTCACAACAACTTTTGCGTTCTGGGATGAATGTCCATCTGGAGTTCAAAGTAGGCACACTCTTAAATGCTTTGGTGGTACCGACAGTGGCAATTGTCCGCCAGGAGAATGCTACAGGTGTGTTTGTAACAGGAGAAAATAATCAAGCTATCTTCACTCCCATAGTGACTGGCGTTACTGCTAATCACAAAACAGAAGTCAAATCAGGTTTGCAGGGAACCGAAAGAGTGTTTATAAATTTCCCAGAAGGGTTCCGACCGCAATCTATTACCCCACCTCCTTTTCCCGGTTCACGTTCACGTTCACGTTAATTACAAGGTGTGGAAAAATGGCTACACCAGTTCAGATTCGCTTTAGTACAGCATCCACTGTAGAAGTCTTAGTCATGGCGCTGGAGGCTTTGTGGAGTAACAGATTACGCACAGGGCTGACCATGCTGGGTGTCATTATTGGGATTGCCTCGGTAATTGCTATTACTTCCCTTGGTCAGGGAGTGCAAAAGGCAACCGAGCAGCAATTACAGGGTTTGGGTACAAATGTCATGCTGGTGTTCCCTGATACTCCCAGAAATAGTCGCATCAATCTAGGTAGTACTGGTAGGGGAACACGTTTAAATTGGGAGGATGCACGGGCAATTAAAGAACAGGTGACTACGGCTAGTGCGGTGTCTGCATTCTTGCAAAAGCCTAATGTCTCCGTAGTCTATGGTGGCAAGAATATATTAACTACTGTCATCGGTACAGATTTGAGTTACCCGGAGGTCAAGAACATCTATCCCCAGTCGGGGCAATTTTTTAATCAGGATGATTTGCTCTCTAGTAAATCAGTGGTTGTTCTTGGTTCTAAGTTACGGGAACAACTGTTTGAACCGGGGGCAAATGCAATTGGTGCCAATATCCGCATTCAGGGAGAGCGTTACATCGTTATTGGTGTTATGGAATCTAAGGGTGCGGTAGGAAGAATAGACCAAGATAATCAAATATATATTCCGTTGACGAATATGTCGGCGCGACTTATTGGTAATAATGCCCTAGCCGGGATTGCCATCAATGGGTTGTGGTTGAAAGCCTCTGATGAATCGAGTTTAAGTGCAGCTCAATTTCAAGTTACCAATCTCTTGCGCTTGCGCCATAATATTTATCCACCCCAAGCCGATAATTTTAGAATCATTAACCAAACAGACATGATCAATACCTTAAATAGTGTGGTGGGTTTATTTACGGTAATGGTGGGAGCAGTTGCTGGAATTTCTTTAGTTGTTGGCGGAATTGGTATTGCCAATATTATGTTGGCTTCTGTTGTGGAACGAAGGCGAGAAATTGGCATTCGTAAAGCACTAGGAGCTACCAAAACAGCAATTCTCAAGCAATTTTTAGCAGAAGCTGTCGTGGTTTCTGGTGTGGGGGGAGTGATTGGCATGGGATTCGGAATAGCCTTGGCTTTCAGCGCAGCCACTATTTTCCAATTTCCGTTTGTGGTTTCTCTGTGGTCAGTCATTTCTAGTTTTGGGCTGTCTTGTATTGTGGGATTACTAGCTGGAGTAATACCTGCAAATAATGCCGCCAAATTAGACCCAATCGTTGCTTTACGGACTGATTAATAAGGATCAGTGTAGGAATTGTGATAATTTTTGTTCCCTGGTAAGCATTCAGCATTCAGCCGTCAGCCGTGAGCTAAAAGCTCACGCGTGCGCGTTCAGCTTTGTGGCACAGGCTTCAACGCTGTGACATAACTCAGATACGAAAGCTGACCTGTTTTCTTGATGCAGTCGCTCATGGGGGAAACCCCCTGTTCCCTTGCTGCATCGCTTATTCAAAAGCTGAACGCGCACGCGTGCGCGTAGCGCTTAAGCTGATAGCTGATAGCTGAATGCTTACGTTCCCTGTTCCCTACTCCCTGTTCCCTACTCCCTGTTCCCTGTTCCCTGTTCCCTGTTCCCTTTGCTAAAAAAATAGGATTAAAAACTATGATTTGGATGGAAGCGATTACTAAGATTTATGATATGGGGGAAGTCCAGGTATCAGTTCTCAAGGGCATTAACTTGTCAATTAAAGAAGGAGAATACATTGCCATTATGGGGGCTTCTGGTTCTGGAAAGTCCACATTAATGAACATTATCGGTTGTCTCGATCGCCCAACTACAGGACGCTATGCCCTTGAAGGCAGAAACCTCACAACCCTAAATGATGACGAACTTGCCTATATCCGCAATCAGCGCATTGGCTTTGTGTTTCAGCAATTCAATCTCTTGCCTCGCTCTACAGCCCTTGAGAATGTTATGCTACCCATGGTCTACGCCAATGTACCTAAACCCAAACGACGCCAACGGGCAATGCAAGCCTTGAGTCGAGTGGGTTTGGGCAACCACCTTCACCACCGTCCTAGCCAACTTTCTGGGGGACAACAACAACGGGTTGCCATTGCCCGTGCTTTAGTCAATCGCCCCGCTTTGCTGTTGGCAGATGAACCTACCGGAGCCTTAGATACCAAAACCTCCCAGGAAGTCATGGATCTGCTTGGGGAATTAAACCAACAAGGCATCACCATCGTGATTGTTACTCACGAACATGATGTAGCTGCCCAAACCCAACGAATTATTCAGATGCAGGATGGTTTGGTAGTGGATCGGGATGAGCAAATGTTTCTGAAATCTATCAGTCTCAATACTTAGAGCGGTTTTGAATTGGATGAGGTATAAAGTTCTGGGTTTTAGGGAGCAGGGAGTAGGGAGCAGGGAACAGGAAGCAAGGACGAAATTATTTACTTCTTGTTTAGGTTAGGTAATGGCAAAATTTTGAAATGGGTGGGAGAAACTTGAGATGAAGGGTGTGTACTGGGGAAATGGCATTTGGCAGCAGGCGCTAGGGGGAATACTCGGTTGTGTCGGAGCGATCGCCAACATCATCACTCCTGCCGTTGCTCAAGTAATTGCAGACCCATCCCTGGGTACAACCGTAAACCAAAACGACTTAATCTATCAAATTACAGGCGGAACAACTGTTGGTGGTACAAACTTATTCCACAGTTTTAGTCGTTTTGATGTCCCAGATGGAGGCGTTGCCGATTTTCTGAATACAAACCCAATTGTGAATATTTTTTCACGAGTTACTGGGGGAACGCCATCAGATATCCAGGGATTGATTCGCGCACAAGGTAGTGCCAATTTATTTTTAATGAATCCTGCTGGAATTGTATTTGGGCGAAATGCCCAGTTAGATGTTGGTGGTTCCTTTGTAGCGACAACGGCGAATGCAATTAGATTTAGTGAAAACGGTTTTTTCAGCGCGTCTAGTCTACAAACCCCTTCCCAATTGCTAACAATTCAGCCTTCAGCGTTGCTCTTTAATCAAATTAATCAGGCAACAACAATTACTAATCAGTCCCAAGCACAAGCTGGTCTTAATCCTGCTGGTCAAAATGTCAGAGGTTTAAGAGTACCCAACGGTCGTACCCTACTGCTTGTAGGTGGAAATATCAACATCGATGGTGGTGGACTAAGGGCTTATAATGGGAACGTTGAGTTAGCTTCTTTAGCAGCACCAGGAAACGTTGGACTCAATTTTGCAGCTAATACAGCTAATAACTTAAGTTTAGTAATACCTGATAGTGTAGAACGGGCAGATATACAGGGTAATCGCATCTAATTTGGGATAAATTGTACTTGACAAAAAAAACGGTTGCATGAACAAGTCCTTCATCTCTCATCAAGGGTAACCTAGGATGTGTAAAGGGTTGTATTTTCTCGTCACTCATCATGGCAAAAGGTTTTGGCAGACCCGTTCTTAACACTCACAATGAGCATGAGGCTCAGATCCTGAAAAAGAGTGTACTCAATCATTTTGAGCATCTCGAGGATCCCCGTGTGGGTAGCAGAATCGACCATAATCTTGTCGGGATTGTTACCATAGCCATTTTGGCTGTGATTGCGGGTGCCGATGGGTTTGTGGCCATCGAAACCTACGGTAAAGCCAAGCTACAGTGGCTGGAAACATTTTTAGACTTACCTCATGGAATACCATCTCACGATACATTTGGTCGGGTGTTTGGCCTTCTCGATCCCCAGCAACTCGAAGCCAGCTTCCTGAGTTGGGTGGGCAGCATCACCGAGAGCTTGAATATTGAACTGATTCATATTGATGGTAAGACGGCCAAAGGCTCCTATGACCGTAACAACGACCTCAAAGCGCTTCACAGCGTCAGTGCCTGGAGCAGCGAATATGGACTGGTGTTGGCCCAACAAAAAGTCGAGAGTAAATCAAATGAAATCACAGCAGTGCCACTGCTGCTCAAGTTGCTGAACCTCAAAGGAGCGGTGGTGACTCTCGATGCCATGGGCACCCAAACCAACATTGCCCGACAAATTAAGGAAGCTGGTGGGGACTATGTCCTGGCGCTCAAGGGCAACCAGGGCAAGCTTAGTCAGCAGGTGGAACAGTGGTTTGCTATGGCCGAAGACCAGAACTGGCAAGGGATTGAATTGAGTTACCACCAAACGGTGGAGGCCGGGCATCACCGCTTAGAAACCCGTCAGGTGTGGGCGGTGCCTGTGAGTCAACTACCCCCGTTGCATCGGCAAACACAATGGCAAGGTTTAACCAGCGTGGTGATGGTGAAGCGAAGGCGGCAGTTATGGAACAAAACCACGACACAAACTCAGTTTTACCTCAGTGCCCTCGAACCCGATGGCCAGCAACACAACCAGGTAATTCGCTCCCATTGGGGTGTTGAAAATGGTCTACAAAGTGTCCTGGATGTCACTTTTAATGAAGATGCCAGTCGGGTTCGCCAGGGCTATGAGAAGCGAAAATCTAGGGCTGTTGCGCCGCCTGAGTGTTAACCTGCGTGGATCGCGAACCCTCCCGCCAGAGTCTCAAGATGAAGCGTTATAGGGCGGGGATGGATAATGACTCTATCATCAAAATCCTGGCCGCCAGTGCGGCGAAGTGAGGCATTTTTTGAGGGTGATGCAAGATTGTTGAGGAGCAATCATTGGAGGTGATGGACTGAATCTATTAACCGAAGCCGGTTAGGCTCCAGGAGTGTTGACTAACAGGACTGGTACACACAAACGAGTACCATTAACTTTTCTGAGGGTATAATCAGCAATTCTACAGTCAAATTTTAGGTCAGGTTACTGTACTTTTAGAACTCTACTAAGATGCGATTACCCTGGCCAGGGGGGAAACCCCCCCAGAAAATTAAGGTGTTATGGCAACAACCAATACTTGGTTATTGTAGTGATAACTTCTCCTGGAACATCAGTCGGTTCCAGAGGGGTCCATTCCGCAATCTCTGCATAGCCTAGGGCGTAAAGCATTTGCATACTATAAAGTACTGATTGACGAGAACCTTTCAGAGTGTGTTGAGCAGGTTGTTTCTTGAAGTTTTGGCTGAATTGTTGTGACATCATAAAAAATTTAATTTCGGTTTATATTGATTCTTTTAATGATTATGATTTTAATTGTCAAGGGTTTTGAAAAGTTTTTTTTGGGAGTTTTAGGATTAATAAAAAATAAGCGTTCGCATAAGCGCGGAAGCTTTGCTTCATCGCGTAGCGTATCTTTCAGATAATCGCTTTTAAAAAATTAGCGATCGCATAAGCGCGGAAGGTTCGCGTGACTCGCGTAGGGTGACATGCAGGTCAATCGCATAAGCGCAGAAGGTTTACGTGACTCGCGTAGCGTCTCTTTCAGAAAATTGCTTTTTTTTACTAGTATTTTGTGATAGCGTTTATTGCATTTATGAGGTACGCTTATCAACCTCAAAGTCCCCCTTTTTAAGGGGGATTTAGGGGGATCATTTTTTACCTCATGGCAGAGAGAATAGCTATAACTAGTAATTTTAACGATAGCGCTGGGAGCAGTAGCTCCTAAAATAGATAAGGTTTAATAAGCGCGGAGATTGTAACGATAAAATATAAATTATTGATTTGCTATAATAACGTAAACTATCAGCTATCAGCTATCAGCTATCAGCTTATGCGCTATGGGCAGGATTGAGAAAAAAAAAGAAGCTAACGCTAATATTCGCCAACTTTTGACTGAGCGTTTAGCTCAAGCAGATATCATTTCTTTGGAAGTTGAATCTGCCAATAATCAACATCCTTGGATGGAATTTGCTGGTATGTATGCAAATAATCCTCTGTTTGATGAGGTGCTAGCAGATATAGCAGCCTATCGTGATGAAATTGATGGAGACATGGAAGACTATGATCGCCAAGTTGATGCCAAGGAGATAGTAAAGTGAGGTAAGGATATAACGCCAGACCAAAAGCTACCAATATGTACAGACTGTACTAGGATCTGGTTTCACCGACTTCATCGTTTTGCCCTGATCGTAGTCAAAGGTTCTCTCACAAAAGCCACTTTCACTTTCCAACGCACAATTAAAAACAGTTTTATAATTTTTGCGATGATGATTGTCTATAACATCAAATTTACCCATTAAGTTGTCTCGATAAAATGAAACTAGATAGGCATAGGGCAAATGCTGGTATCCTTCACGTTTAAATGGGACACAAGGAACTTTATCATAAACATTTTGGATACGAATAGTTCGTGTCTCCGGATTTTGTTGCGGTGCCTGTTGTTGATAAAATTCTACAAATGCTTGGTTGCCTACACGAGGGGAAGCATAGTTGTAGCTTGCAGACTTGATATCTGGTCTAGACAACGCCATATCAAGTGTGAAGAAAGTGCTCAGTGTAGAGCCTAAACTATGGCCAGTAATATACAGAGTATCGATCGGTTTTTCAGATGCTTGATATTTATCAACTAGGGCAAACACTTGATTCTGCATCGAGGGTGTGTTCCCATCACTATTGGAATAGATATGGTAGAAACCTGATTCAACCCTAAGGTCAGATGGCACTACAACATCTTCCTGATAAGGTAAAAATTTTGTATGATTAACACCAAAATTATCTATTATATCCTCTGTCGAAGAAGTACCTCTAAAAGCAAATATATAAGTGTAAGGAGACTGCTGAGATCGAAACACTAGACCATAACACTCAACAGTTTTGTATTTATTAAAAATCGCATCAACACCAGTCCAGTAGTCTACAAAATCATAACCATCCGGTGGAGACACCTCAAGACACTCAGCAGGGTTTTGCTTATCAAAAGCATCATAAGTTAGACCGCTTGCTTGCGCTAAAACGATCGCCCTAGTGGAATCAAGGTCAGCAGTTGTGAGGTAAGTAATTGTCTTATCCATCACGCATGCTTTCATTAGGATTGCTATATATAGCAATCCTATCTGATTTGCGAAAGAAATGGTCTGCTTTAAGGCAGGAAGCAAACGGCATATGGCAGAAGGGAAGGGAGAAAGCACCAGTTTTTAACAATTCCAGTGATTTTACAAATAATTTAGGATTGCTATATAGGCTCCCTCCCCACTAGCAAGGATGAAGCCCATGGCATTACCGTCGAGTCTTTTAAACTCTTGTCATGTAATTATTTTTTTCACAAAAGTCCATACAATTAATTGCTGCCTCAGAATTAGCAACAGAGGGATGCACGGTACATTTAAGACGATAATCACCAGTAAAAAACTGACAGTTAGAACAGGGAATTTGATGCAGTCGTTTGGCAACAGCAAAACTTTCTCGGACTGCTGACAAAACGGTCCAAGCTAGAATCATCATTAGCCCCCAAGCCAAACAAAAGCAAATCAGGTCTAGATAAGGCTGGAGGGCATAGATCAGTACGTAAAGGAGTTGAAACACAATTTAATAGACTTCGCGGCAGTTGTCGAGAACAGCGGATCTGGGAACAGCGGATCTGGGAACAGGGAGCAGGGAGCAGGGAGCAGGGCAAACATCGGTTTGTGTACTTCATTAATATGAAAACCGCTATCAGTTTTAGAACATGCCCTATCTCCTATAAGCTAGCAAGGCTTTTGGGAAAATGGGAATTCACAAGAGTGTGGGGAGATGGGGAGATGGGGAGATAGGGAGATGGGGAGATGGGGAGATGGGGAGATGGGGTTTATCATACTTATGAGGTTGATGCAAGTTTCTTACCCCGAATCGGGAGTCGAGTCGAGTAGGGTGCGTTAGGGGCGGGCTTGCCAGCATGTTCAACCTCGTAACCAGTGTTGGGATAGTCCGCACCGTAACGCACCACCAGTCAAACTGATTTGGTCTTGGGGTTTTGCTGCGGGATTAGCGATCGCATAACTAATACAGAAGCGATCCCATCACTAATACAGAAGCGATCCCATCACTAATACAGAAGCGATCCCATCACCACGAAAGAAGCGATCCCATCACCACGAAAGAAGCGATCCCATCACTAATACAGAAGCGATCGCATCACTAATACAGAAGCGATCGCATCACCACGAAAGAAGCGATCGCATCACCACGAAAGAAGCGATCGCATCAGCACGAAAGAAGCGATCGCATCACCACGAAAGAAGCGATCGCATAAACAAAAGCGCGATCGCATAAACAAAAGCGCGATCGCATCACTAATACAGAAGCGATCGCATAAACGAAAGCGCGATCGCATAAACGAAAACCCGATCCCATAAACGAAAACGCGATCGCATAAACTAAAGCGCGATCCCATAAACGAAAACGCGATCCCATAAACGAAAACGCGATCCCATAAACGAAAACGCGATCCCATAAACGAAAACGCGATCCCATAAACGAAAACGCGATCCCATAAACGAAAACGCGATCCCATAAACGAAAACGCGATCCCATAAACGAAAACGCGATCCCATAAACGAAANGCAATCAGCAATCAGCAATCAGCAATCAGCAATCAGCAATCAGCAATCAGCAATCAGCAATCAGCAATCAGCAATCAGCAATCAGCAATCAGCAATCAGCAATCAGCAATCAGCAATCAGCAATCAGCAATCAGCAATCAGCAATCAGCAATCAGCAATCAGCAATCAGCAATCAGCAATCAGCAATCAGCAATCAGCAATCAGCAATCAGCAATCAGCAATCAGCAATCAGCAATCAGCAATCAGCAATCAGCAATCAGAAATCAGCAATCAGCAATCAGCAATCAGCAATCAGCAATCAGCAATCAGCAATTAGCCAAAGGCCTGTGGCCAAGCTACACCCAACAGCTTTTGAATAAAATTAAGCTGACGGCACCTCAAGTAGCGTGAGCTAAAAGCTGACGGCTGACGGCTGACGGCTGATCACTGACCACTGACCGCTGACCGCTCTGGTTAATCACTTGCCAAATAGTGCCTGGATTTTTCGGTTATGCTAATAGGTGATGGGTAATCGTCAACAGGGGTTTCTAGCCTAATCAGGTACAGAGCATTTTTTCCCGACTCCCGACTCCCGATTCCCGATTCCCGATTCCCGATTCCCGATTCCCGATTCCCTTAACCAAAAAAATCCCTAGCTGCTTCACAGTCTCTCTGAATTTGGGCTTTGAGCTGGTCTAGGGAGGAAAATTTTTGTTCGGGGCGGATAAATTTCTGGAGGCTTACGGTTAGGGTTTGGCCATATAAGTCTCCGGACCAATCGAATAGATGAACTTCGACGGTTAAACTGGTGCCCTTGACCGTGGGGCGCATACCAATATTCATGACACCAGGATGGGAGGATAAGTTGGTGTCTAGGTTAGAGGATTCAGGGGTATGGGAGACTTCGACGCAGTAAACCCCTAGCTTCGGTAAAAATTTGTCTGGGGGTAAGTGGAGGTTAGCGGTGGGAAATCCTATGGTTCTACCGAGTTGTTGACCTTTCTCTACTATTCCGATTAGGGTGTATGGGCGTCCTAGGAATCGGTTGGCTTGGTCGATATCCCCTTGGGCTAAGGATTGGCGAATGATGGAACTACTGATCCGTTGCTCTTGACGTTTGTACAGGGATACGATGTGGACGGTAATACCGTAGGCGGAAGCGATCGCATCCAAATCCGTTGCGGTGCCAGCTCGCTTATGGCCAAAGCAAAAATCCTCTCCCACACTGACTTGCTTTGCCCGGAGTTGCTTGACTAAAATCTTTTCCACGAATTCCTGGGGACTCAGGGAAGCTAGCTCCCGGTTGAAGGGTAATAGAGCTAACTGTTGCACACCCAACGCACTTAACTGTTGGGCTTTTTCCGTTGGTGGTGTCAGCAGCTTCCAGGCTTGACCGGAAAAGAATTCTCGGGGGTGGGGATTGAAGGTGGCTACTGTGGGATAGATTAGTTCTAGATTTGGGTCTAGATTTGGGCTACTGGTGTCCGGGTTACTAAATTGCTCAAGATTGGATGATGCCAGAGCTTGAGCTTGAGCGGTAACTGGCTTCGGTAAAATGGGAGCAATAACTTGCTGATGCCCCAAATGGACGCCGTCAAAGTTTCCGAGGGCAACAGCGGTTGGTGTTAACGCGGTAGTTAGAGATGATGTAATCCACACGCTTAATATTTTGACATATTTCGCCCTTGGTAGGCAATGGATGAGCGCTACGCTTAGCGTCAGAAGTCAGAAGTCAGAAGTCAGCCGTCAGCCGTCAGCCGTTGGCCAATAGTTACTCAAGTTGCTTGGGCGTAGCCCATAAGTTGATACGCAACACGCTGATAGCTGTTCGCGTAGCGCATATACTTACGTATCAATGTCAAACACCTTAATGGGTAGTGCTATTATTACCCGATTAACTTATTTCAATAATTTAAACTTACCGTCAACCATTTTTACCAGGACAGGTTCACTCTGACACTCCCCTTGGTCAGTAAAGTGCAAAGGTAACCCAGAGGTATCATTAGCTAAAAGCTTAATATTGCGAAGTCTGTTGAGAACTAGCTTTCGGTCGGCGTCCTGGAACAAAGCCTGAATAAAGGCTTGAGTAGCATCAAAGCTAGTGGCAATTTGCCAGGTAATATCCCCTCGCCATAGTTGGCTAGCTGCTGTAGAAAAGTTTATTGCCTGTGGTGATTCCCTAAACCAGGGAACTACTATAGTCAACCCTTCAAGCGCTTGCTTAGGCTGTTTCAAGGTTTTATCTTCATATAAAGTAGACGCACCGAACAACCTAAGCCCTTGCTGATCTCGGTTGTTAGGGTTAGGGTTTAGGTGAGCGTTGGCTTTAGCAATATCGATAGCTGTATTAATCGATTCGACCCTCGGCAATAACATAGCGGCCTTGACTTGATCGTGAGAAAGACTGTTGTTGACTTCCTTATTTATATTCAGGTTAGGATTGTTTAATTCAATAGTCCGAACCACTTCACCCCCTAGTTGTTTAAAGTGTATTTGAAACTCTTCTTTTAAACTCTTGCTATAGATACTGTAAGCATCATAGAAAATTACGACCTTGTCTAAGCCAGCTTGAGATTTGACATGTTGAGCTAGTTTTTTTGCAAGTGCTTGATTAGAAGCAACTGTCCTAAAGAACACGTTGTTCTTGACATCAAGACTGGTTAAATCACTACTGGCACTGGTGGAGGAAATCATTGGTAAGCCAGCTTGGTCATATACAGGGAGTGCGGCGTTAGTGGCATCACTAGAGTTATGTCCAATTACCCCCAGGATAGAGTTGTCCAAAACCAAAGCCTGAGCTATGGTTTTGGCTTGGGCTGGATCGTTGCCATCATTAGCGATCACAATTTCGAGGAATCGACCATTTAATCCCTTTAAATTATTAAACTGATCTTGAGCCTGGGCTACTCCCCGCAATATTTCTTTTGCCGTGGATTCTGACTGGTCGATGGGCACTACCACAGCAATAGTAAATGGTTCCAACACCTGTTGACGAGCGCGGGCATTGTTGTAGTAAATTAGCAATTCTGGATCATTTCGATTAGCCTGCCAAGCTTGCTTAAACCAGTTAGCCGCTGCGCCATAGTTTGCGTTTCGGAATGCTTTAGTACCAGGGTCAATTTTTTCGATGTTGTCAATTCTAGGAAATAAGCTGTGGTCACCCCGACTAATACTCCGACTAATAGTAACGACGCATCTCATCCCGAAGACTTTCTGGAAACCGGTTGGACAGGGCGTTGATACCTTATAAAATCCCACACCAACCAAGGAAATGATTGTTACTCCTAATGCTAGTTTACTTAACCAATTCCCTTGATTAGGGTCAGTATTGTTAGGTAATCGATTATATTTACCTAAATAATTTTCAATTTCCCGTAGTTTTTCTTGTGCGGATAGATTTTCTGGAGCAATTTTCAATACTTGGGTGAACTGCTCTCTTGCTGTTGTAAAGGCTTGTTGCTCGATTAACTGATTGCCATAATTTAGTAGGGATCGCACCAACCCATCTTTGTTACGGATTTGGTCAACCTTATAGGATCTTTCGTAATAGGTAACTGCTTTCTCAAACTCTCCCAACTCTAGATATCCTTCAGCTAGGGCAAAGACAGCACTAAAATGATTAGGGTTTAGTTCCAAAACCTGTTCATATAGCCCTAGGGCTTTGGTAATTTCCCCCTGTTTATCCTGGGCAGTGGCTTGTTTATAGATGGGATTAGTTTGATTTTGCCCTAGTTTTTCTAGTGCTAGGATTTCTGGCTGGAGTGGGTAACGTTTAATCAACCAGCGCCGGATAAATTCAATGGTTACTTTATATTTAGGTTTATCTAAGAAACCTCGTTCCGCTAGTTTGTCTGGTGCTGTTCTTAAGGAGGTTGTTGAAATAACGCCGTAGTTTTCGAGCAGATTTAATCGCCGGTCTGAACTATTTTTAACAGTATTATCCCCCTCGGCAAAGGCGGAAAATACTACTCGTTCTGGAATAGATAATCCGGCTCTAATCCATGCTAATCCAGCACTAGCATTTTCTAGGGCTTGGTCTACACTCTTGTCCACATCTTCTGCCGTGATGTGCCACTGTTCTAGCTCCCTAGCTCTACTAAAAATAGCAAAGCATAGGACTTGGGTAAAATAAGGATGCCCGGCTGATAAATTGTAAATAGCTTGGATAGCAGCAGTTTCGTAGGTAATTAGTCCTGTGGCTTGTTTAGTAATCAGCTCCTGGGTACTTTCTTGATCAAGTAAGCCAATTTCTTGGCTTGGCGCATCCTTGAATATTCGGAGTAAATCGGGTAAATCTTTGGATTCCTGTGCGACACAGAGAATCAGGTATAGATTATCCTGTCGAGCAACTAAAGATTTTAAATAAGGAAATAAATGCTGGGATATTAGCTGATTATCTTGGTTATTATCTTGGTTATTATCTTGGTTATTATGTGGCCTATTACTTTGGCTATTGAAGGTTTCGAATTCATCCACCAATAACGCTAGGTTTTGGTTACCCAAGCTTTGATAGATTTGGGGTAAAAACTGGTTAGAAAAGAGGGAGGGGTTGGTGTCTAGGGCAGTACTGTCAGGCCAGGGTATTTCAGGAGAGTCTAGTTCCAAGCTATCAAGGATTTCTGTGGCCAGCTCCTCCAAGACCTCACCAAGAGGTTTGTGACTGTGGGATTCGAGGTCAAAAGGCACAAAGGCAAAGTTGTCTAAGTCTACCGATGTCGGAATATGACGAAGTAGGGAAGACTTACCAATCCGCCGTTGACCGTACACTATCATCACCTTGGTTTGATTCCTGAGGTTATGGTTAATAAACTGAAATAAGTTTCGCCTTCCGCAAAATAAATCCTGGTCATTGTCATCAATTGGACGACCTATAATATAGGGATTCCTATGAAGTTTTGAATTCATTTTTTTTCATCTCCGATAGAGCAGAGATATACTAGTAGTGAGGTTATTATTAATTAATAAATAATTGGTACTACCAAATCTTTGAGGTTTTGTATAACTTTTTTTGATAGGTAACTCCCTAGGATGATGGTTGGTATGTTTAGATTTATTCCCCAGAGTATACCTATAATATTTTAGTCAGTATTGTTAGTCAGTCTTGGTCAAGGAGACTTAGGTTGTATGCACTCAAGCTTGATGATCAGGGGAACTTTTTAATCCCCCTCTTCGTATTGCTCTGCAATGAATTTCAATTCATTGTCAACCACTTCCACCAGGACAGGTTCACTCTCACGCTCCCCTTGGCTAGTAAACTGCAAAGGTAACCCGGAAGTATCACTCCCTACAAGATTAATATTGCGGAGTCTGTTTAGAACTATCTCTCGGTTGGCGTCCTGGAAAAAAGCCTGAATAAAGGCTTGAGTAGCATCGAAGCTAGTGGCAGTAACCCAGCTAACATCGCCTCGCCATAGTTCCTTAGCTGCTTTAGAAAAGCCTTGGGCATCTAGTGCTTCCCTAAACCAGGGCACTATTATAGTCAACCCTTCAACTCCTTCCCTACCCTGTGTCAAGGTTTTATTTTCATATAAAGTAGAAGCACCGAACAGCCTCAGCCCTGGCTGATCTAGGTTAGCGTTGACTCTAGCAATATTAATAGCTGTATTAACCGATTCCACCTTCGGGAATAACATCGCGGCCTTGACTTGATCTTGAGAGAGACTCCTTGTGAGTTCTTCAGTTATATTCAGGTCGGGATTGTTTAATTTAATCTCCCGAACCACCTTACCCCCTAGTTGTTCAAACTGTGTTTGAAACTTTTCTTTGAGATCTTGACTATAGACACTGTCAGCATCATAGAAAATTACCACCTTGTCTAAGCCAGCTTGAATTTTGACATAGTCAGCCAGTTTTTTTGCAAGTTCTCGATTAGAAGGAACTGTCCTAAAGAACACGTTGTTCTTGATATCAAGACTGGTTAAATCAGTACTGGTGCTGGTGGGGGAAATCATCGCTAAACCAGCTTTGTCATATATAGGGAGTGCAGCTTTAGTGGCATTACTAGAGTTATCTCCAATTACCCCCAGGATAGAGTTGTCCTTAACCAAAGCCTGAGCTATTTTTTTAGCTTTGACTGGATCATTGCCATCGTTTGCGATCGCAATTTCCAGGAATCGACCATTTAATCCCCCTGAATTATTGAACTGATGTTGAGCCTGGGCTACCCCCCGCAATATTTCTTTTGACCTATCTTTGGACTGGTCGATGGGCACTACCACAGCGATAGTGAATGGATCAAACCCTTGTTGACGGGCTCGGGCATTGTTGTAGTAAATCAGCAATTCTGGATCATTGCGATTATTCTGCCAAGCTTGGTAAAAACTCTGAGCCGCTTCGGCATAGTTTGCGTTTCGGAATGCTTGAGTAGCAAGGTCAATTGTTTCCTTGTTGTCAATTCTAGGAAATAAGCTGTGCTCACCCCGACTAATAGGAGTAGCGATACATCTAATCCCGAAGACTTTCTGGGCACCAGTTGCACAGGGAGTTGATACCTTATAAAACCCCACACCAACTAGAGTAATTATGGCTAGAGCTGCTGCTAGTTTGCCAATGCCTAACCTAGGAGGATTTGGATTATTATCAACTGGAGTGATAGGTGGATTACTAAGAGCTTCAATCTGGTCTAGTCTCTGCTGTGCTAATTGATCGTCAGGGTCAATGTCCAACATTTTATGAAAACACGTCTGGGCTTTTGTGAGCGCTTCTTGCTCAATCAACTGATCTCCATAATTTAGTAGCGATCGAAACAATCCTTCTTTGCTTTGTACTGGCTTAACTGGATAGACTCTTCTATAGAGTTCTATGGCTTTCCTGAAATTGTTAACCTGGAGATACCCCTGAGCTAGAATCAACAGAGCGCTGAAATGATTGGGATTAAGTTGTAACACCTCGTCATAGAGCACTAGTGCTTTATGAATTTCCCCCTGTTGATACAGTGCAGTGGCTCGTTGATAGATCGGATCAGTTTGGTCTTGGTCTAGTTTCTCCAGTGCTAGTATCTCTTGCCGTAGTGGGTGATTCTGAACCAACCAGCGGCGGACTAATGGCACCTTTAGTCTACATTCTGTGTCATCGACGAAACCGTAGCCTTGAAGTCGTTTGGCTGCGTGATACAGGGACTTAGTCTGGATTACACCATAGCGCTTTAGGAAAGATAATGGGTGTTCTGGCACCGGCTGGTGTTGGGAGATAGCTCTTTGTTGAGCCTCGGCCACCGCTGAAAATACCACTTGCTCTGGGATCGGTAAGCCATCCCACAACCATGCCAACCCCCCTTGAGCCCTCTCAATTGCCTGGTTGACTATAAGCTCCACATCTAGGCCAGAAATCCTAAAGTTTTGGTTCTCCCTAGCCTTCGAGAACAGAGTAAAGCATAGGACTTGGGTAAAATAGGGATGCCCTGCTGATAGGTGGTAAATGGCTTTGATGGCTTGGGATTCATAGATCAGTACACCTTCAGCTGGTTTAGTAATTAGTCGTTTAGTACTGATCTCACTCAGAAAACCAATTTGCTGGTAAGGTGAACTCCCAAACACCTTGAGTAGAGTGGGCAGATCATCCAGATTCCGTCCCACTACCGCAATTACAAATAATTGCTTGTGCTGTTTAATCAGGTCAGCTAAATAGGGAAAAAAATTCGGCTCTGCTGACGGGATATTGTGGTTAGTTAAAACATCAAATTCATCCAGTAATAATACTAGGTTTTTATCGTTTAATTCCCGATAAACCTTAGGCAAAAATTGATTAGAGAAGATAGCTTGATCAGTTACTAACTCTTGTTCTGAGGGGGGAGTAAGATAATCGGGAGCTAGATCAAAGTCATCAACCAACTGGTCACTAATGTCTTGAGCCAAGTCATGGAGAAGACGACTCAAGGGTTTGTTAATGTAGCTGTGCAAATCGAAGTTAACAAAAACAAACTGATCGTTAGCAACTTTGTTGGGAATTTGTTCCAAGACCGATGACTTGCCAATCCTTCGTTGACCATGGAGTAAGATCACCTTTTTCCTGTGAGTCAGGTTGTCTTCGATAAACCGAAACAGACTCTCCCGTCCAAAAAAATTCTCTGGGTAATCAATTATACTCCCGATAATATAAGGATTAGGAGGATTAGGGTAATTCTTAAGCATTCGTAGGCTATTCATGATTCCTTTAACTCTTATCTAAACCACTCAAGGTTTGCTGCCCTTTCAAGTCAGGACAATGCAGCTAATACTTTACTCACCCATGCCAGAGCAGTCTTGACTTTCTCTTGATGGTGCCATAGCCACTTAATCGCCTCGATCACTTTCTGAGCTTGAGTATGGCTGAGCAGATTGAGAAAGACTTTTTGCCTATCTTTTATTAACGGATTATGAGTCTGCAAAATTTCCTGAATCAACCACCGCTCCATAATGGATGAGCTAAATAATAAGTCTTGATGGCTGATCATCACTCCTAGTGTGTTTTGGTTAGTAATTACCCCTTGTTCGGCGAGGTTAATTAATTCTCGCTGGTTTTGGCTAAAGATTACCTCAATGCCCTTCAAGTCAAAGTGCTTGTTATGATGGAGACGACCGTCTAACTTGAACAATGCCATCAAAATCAATAGGGCTTGCTCAACCTCGCTGCACCGTTTCCAAATCGTTTCAAAAATTGGTCGGGTAGTACCTTCAAAGTCCTGAACAAAGGCTTGGGCATCAGGAGCTTTGCTAGTTTTTAGCTCTCGATAAAGCAAATAACCAGCAACCTGGAGTAGAGCCGGATGTCCACCAGCAATCTCTCGGGTCAAATCCCGTAATTCTGGGGTGATTGGGATACCAGCCATTACCATTAATTGATCAATGTCAGTTTCAGTGAATGGCTTGAGGGATTGGAACAGATAATGGTTGTACCAGGGAGAACTATTGGGATTGAGAACAGGACCAAGTTCATTGAGAGGGCGGAGTGAGGCTACAATCATGGATAGATATTTCCTCTCCCGAGAGTGATAGGCAAGACTGCGACACTCCATGACAAAGGTTTCCATGTCAGCATGAGTATAGTTCTGGTTTTCCCGCAGTGCGCAATCATAGTCATCTACTAGCAACACTAATAATTTGTGGCTTTGTCCAAGCTTCCGCAATACTTGGCGCATGCCCCTAGTGGTTGCTTTGCCCTGATTCAGCAATCTCTGGATCTGTTCCTGGAGGTCTGGCTCACCGTCTAATTCCTCTTGGAGCAGATTAAACACTTCTTGCCAAAACCCAGAAGCTGTAAAAGGTTGAATACTCTCGCAACTCAGGAGCACGATCACAGCCTGGGATGGGTCTTGTCCATAGTGTTGCCAAACTTGGGGGGAAGCCAGGAATTCCAGGAAAGAGGTCTTGCCCATGGCTGGCCCCCCCCAAAGGGCTAAGTTACTGCGGTTATAGATTTGATCAAAGGCAGCCAGAATTTCTGATCGTCGTCCCACAAAACGCTCTGGGGAAACTGGCTGACCATAGACAAAAGGATTTTCCATGATAGTTATGCTTCCCATATAGCGTTTCCCAAGCTAGCAAGCTACAATTAGAACCCTCTGGGAATTCTACTAAAGAACTATGAAAGCCTTATAATTTGATCCTAGACAAAAAATTATTGATTGTGCTCAAGGCAATATTTCTCAACCTCAGATCGCTCAACAGTTCCATGTTGCTTTAAGCTTTGTTAAAAATCAGCAATTACACACAATTAATTATACATTTTTAACACCTAAAATTAGTTTGATTGCAAGGGTTACATAAAATTATAGTAGGTGATTAATTATGCACGCTGTGCTTAATAAAACAGTATCAATAAACCAGCAATATTGCTGCCCAAGTCCGAAATTAACAAATTCCGACAAAACTGACCTCAGAACAATTAACTATATCTCTTTTCTGTCAGACTGGGTATAACCCTAGGAATTTCGTGAACGAACCTCTGAACCTCAACGGTGAGTCTCTGGATATCAACGGTGAGTCTCTGGATATCAACGGTGAGTCTTTGGATATCAACGGTGAGTCTTTGGATATCAACGGTGAGCCTCTGAACCTCAACGGTGAGCCTCAGAACCTCAACGGTGAGCCTCAGAACCTTAACGGTGAGCCTCTGAACCTCGTGAACGAGCCTCTGAACCTCGTGAACGAGCCTCTGAACCTCGTGAACGAGCCTCTGGGCCTCGTGAACGAGCCTCTGGGCCTCGTGAACGAGCCTCTGAGCCTCGTGAGGTAGGGAACAGGGAATAGGGAACAGGGAACAGTAATAAAATTTGATTCTTTAAGAACTTAAATTGATTGTTATTGATTCCGATATTAAGTTTTTTTGTACTGGTGCCAGATCTCAGCAAAAAGCGATCGCACTAGGCCCGAAGAGGTGGAACATGAGTGCTTGCCCTTGGCTGGTGCGTTACGGGGCGGACTATTCCAACATTGGTTACGAGGTGGAACCTCAGGGCAAGCCCGCCCCTAACGCACCCTACGCGGCTTGGTATGCTAGTACAGAGTTGATTGTAGTAGTTCCCGATTCCCGATTCCCGATTCCCGATTCCCTACTCCCTATTCCCTACTCCCTGTTCCCTGTTTCCTTTCTTATATGATCTCTGGTAATTCTCTTGTAGTTCTCTGGTATCGTTTTCTAGGAATTTTCCTGGCTGTGAGTTTTGCGATCGCACTGCCTGGCTGTAGCATCAGCCAATTTCAAACCAAGGCAGCTGATGTTCCCCAAATAGTCCAGAGTATTCTCAGTGACATAAATACCTTTAACTATGCCCTCAACCAAAGTGCTACCAATATTTTTGGTCTTACCTTTCAGGGTTTAGTAGACACTGATGGCATTACCGGGGAAATAATCCCGGGTTTAGCGGAATCCTGGCAGATTTCCGACGATAAACTTAAAATCCTATTTACCTTGAGGGAGGGGCTAAAGTGGTCAGATGGTGAGCCTTTAACCACTGATGATGTCGTCTTTACCTACAATGACATCTACCTCAACCCAGAAATTCCCACTGATTCAAGAGATATCCTCCGGGTTGGCAAGAGTCGAGCCTTACCAACGGTCAAAAAGATAGACCAGCGTCGGGTGGAATTTGCTGTCCCTGAACCCTTTGCGCCCTTTCTCCGCAATACTGGCTTACCGGTCTTACCCGCTCATGTGCTCAAAGAATCCGTGAAAACCAAAGATTCAGAAGGGAATCCAATGTTTTTGACCATGTGGGGGGTAGATACGGATCCAGATGATATTATTGTCAACGGTCCTTACAAACTTAAACTCTACCGCACCAGTCAGCGGGTGGTTTACGACCGTAATCCCTACTACTGGAAAAAGGATGAACAGGGAAACCAGAAACCTTATATTGAGCGGGCGATCTGGGAAATTGTAGAATCAACGGATTCATCCTTCATTCAGTTTCGTTCGGGCGGATTAGATTCTCTGGGTGTATCCCCTGAATACTATTCCCTGCTCAAGCAAGAGGAAAAAAAGGGTAACTTTACCATCCACATCGGTGGTCCTACCCTCAGTTCCAGTTTTATCTCCTTCAATCTCAACACCGGTAGCCGGGATGGACAGCCTTTAGTAGATCCGATTAAGTCCCGTTGGTTTAATACTCTCGAATTTAGACAAGCCGTTGCCTATGGCATAGACCGGCAAACCATGCTGAATAATTTGTATCGGGGGTTAGGTGCGCCGCAATATTCTAATATACCCGTGCAAAGCCCCTATTATCTGTCACCAGAAGAGGGGTTACCCGTGTATGACTATAATCCCGAAAAAGCCAAGAAATTACTGTTAACAGCGGGCTTTAACTACAATGACGAAGGGGAACTGCTCGATAGCCAAGGTAATCGAGTCCGTTTCACCTTAATGACTAATGCTGGGAATAAGCTGCGAGAAGCCATGGGAGCACAGATTAAGCAAGACCTCAGTAAAATTGGCATTCAAGTCGATTTTACTCCCATTGCCTTCAATACCCTGGTAGACAAACTCGGCAATAGTTTAGATTGGGAATGCCATCTCCTTGGTTTTAGTGGCGGTGGCTTTGAACCCAATAATAGTTCTAATATCTGGTCTGTGGATGGGGGCTTGCACAGCTTTAATCAAAAACCCTTCCCTGGTCAATCCCCCATTCAAGGTCGTAAAATAGCCGATTGGGAGCAAAAAATAAGTGACCTTTATATCCAAGGCGCTCAAGAATTAGATGAAAACAATCGCAAAAAGATTTATCAAGAAGCCCAACGGATTAATTTAGAAAACTTGCCTTATATTTATCTGATTAATCCTCTCTCCATGACCGCAGTTCGTAACTCCATAGAAGGAATTGAATATTCCGCTCTAGGAGGCGCATTCTGGAATATTGATGAACTGAAAATTTCAGAATGATAACATTGGGAAGTCGGGAATCGGGAATCGGGAGTGGGGAGTCGGGAGCAGGGAACAGCGGATCTGGGAACAGCGGATCTGGGAACAGTAGGAAATCAATACGAGGAGTTTTTGATGTTATGATCAATTTCATTGGGAATAGGGAGCAGGGAGCAGGGAGCAGCGGATCTGGGAATAGGGAAGAGGGAATAGTAGGAAATCAATACGAGCAGTTTTTGATGTTATGATCAATAAGGATTGGGCTTCATGATCTATTTAGAAATACTATATAGCTTTTATTGCATGTATAAGGTAAAATTATAAACCTCAAAGTCCCCCTTTTTAAGGGGGATTTAGGGGGATCCATTTGTCCCTCATGGTAAAGATAATTGCTAGAAATCGTAGCTCAACATTAAACCTTAAATTTAAAATATTAAACCATTAAAACTTCTTCCCGATTCCCGATTCCCGATTCCCGATTCCCGATTCCCGATTCCCGATTCCCGATTCCCGATTCCCGATTCCCGATTCCCGATTCCCGATTCCCGATTCCCGATTCCCTACT
>NZ_MKZS01000001.1:3455521-3474496 GCF_001942495.1 Moorena bouillonii PNG | reverse complement strand
TCACTGGTGGCAGGATGCCAAGGCTTAACAGTAACTATTTAGCCGGATTTCATATCACAGACTATTTGTTAAATTTTGCTTAAATATTTATTTGTGTAAAACGGGCATCTTGGTGGAACAGGCATCTTGCCTGTTTCCTGCCCCAAAATTTACTGACTACTGACTGCTGACTGCTGACTGCTGAATGCTTACCCCATTAGCAACAGGTACCTGTTGGGTAATACAATGAACTCCTCCTCCACCTTCAGCCAGGATCAGACTATTTACACCAACAACCTTCCGCCCAGGGAAAACCTCACGCAGAATAGCAAGGGGAGCATCATCTTGGCTGGAGTCACCAGCAACTGGAACGATCACAGCATTATTAGCAATATAAAAATTCATGTGAGCAACATCTAAGCCAAGAGGAATCTCAACAATCTCAAACTTACGTCCGCGAGCATCAGTACTTTGTTGTAATCGATGCTTAGCATCCCCACAAATCTTGTAGTTTGGATCATTAGCATCATCAGTGCTATGGAGTAAGACCAATCCAGGTGCTGCAAATGCGCAAATCCCATCCACATGTCCATCTGTGACGGGATCAGGCACGATACCACGACCTAGCCAAACCACCGTTTCAGCCCCGAGATAGTCCTTCAAAAGTCTCTCAACTTGAGACTTACTCATGGTGGGGTTGCGATTCGGGTTAAGTAAACATTCTTCAGTGGTGATAATAGTACCTTCACCATCTAATGTGACACCACCGCCCTCCAACACTAAAGAGGATGAGTACATGGTAGTCTCAAAATAGTTAGACAATCGCGCTTTTAGTAAAGCATCGTCGTGATAGGGGGGAAACTTACCACCCCAACCGTTGAAGGTAAAGCCAGCTACCCGACGTGAACCCTTGCCGTTCACCAAAAACATTGGACCGGAATCCCTTGCCCAGCCATCGTTTACGGGAAACTCAATCAGTTCGATATCTGAACTCAACAAGCCCTTAGCCACACCTTTGTCTTGAGGATGAACAACCATCGAAACGGGTTCAAACTCATTGACAGCATTCGCCACTGCTGCCCATTCCCGCCTTGCCTTCTTCAGACCATACCCTTTCCAATTCTGAGCTGGAGGAAACACCATGATCGTGAATTCATGGGGCTGCCATTCCGCCGGAAAGAAAAAGCCATCCTCAAGGGGTGTTGTCTCTTGTAATAACGTCACTCCAGTGCTGTTATAGTCCGGCATTTCACTACTACTAACCTCAGTTCTCACCCTTGAGCAAACTGCTGACATACCCAAGGCACTAGCAGCTGAAAGAACACTTAACTTTAGTAACCTTCGACGATTCAACATAGCGTGTATCTATTCTATAGCAGTTCTAAATTGGGTAGGGAGTAGGGAGCAGGGAGTAGGGAGTAGGAATCCTGGCATACTTCCGACACTTCCGACACTTCCGACACTTAACACACTTTTTGATGGTCAATGCTAGCAGCGGTATCATAGAGTGGCTAAAATGTCCAGTGACAGGTGATCTGTTTTTTCTACTGATGGTCAAATTAAGGTAATTAGAGATTCTGTAATGCGGTGTGATTGCAATTACACCTTTGGGTAATGGGGAAAGTGTTTTCACCATTACCCTTCTTCCCCATAGAGAAAAGGTTCACTAATGTAAGCTATCAGCTATAAGTTTCAAGTTTCTAGTTTCAATTTTAATCAGAAGGTGTCTTTCCTATGACTAAAGTACCTATTACTAAAATAACTGACGAACTCAAAACCGAAATTTTCTACCCCGATAGTGATGGTAAACCTATGACAGAAAGTGATCCTACTCGGGATTATCTAATTTATGGAGTAGAAGCATTAAAAAGTTATTTCAAAAATCGGGAAGATGTTTATGTTTCGGGTAACTTATTTATTTACTACCAGAAAGGAGAACCCGATCAGGTAGTCTCTCCTGATGTATTTGTGGTTTTTGGCGTGGAAAACAAACAGCGAAGAAGCTACAAGGCTTGGGAAGAAGGAGGAAAATTGCCCAGTTGGGTATTAGAAATAACCTCAAAAAGCAGCCGGAATAGTGATCAAACCACAAAACGCCAACTATACCAAACAATGGGAGTATTAGAATACTTTCAGTATGATCCTACCGGGGATTATCTTAACCCGCCACTTAAGGGATTACGTTTGGTGAAGGGAAAGTATCAACCTATCCCCAGCAAGCCCTTAGGGGATGGAGATTTTTCTATTGATAGTGAAGTGTTAGGTCTAGAGCTGCAAGTGCATCAGGTAAAACTAGAATTTTTTGATCCGAAGCTGGGGAAAAAGCTATTAAATTTTCAAGAACTGGAGATAGCTTATCAACGAGCAAAGTTAGAGCAAACCGCAGAAACTCAAGCCCGACAACAAGCGGAGTTAGAGCGAGCTGCTGAAGCTCAAGCCCGACAACGAGCGGAAGAAGGGCTACAGAATGCTATTTCCCAGTTATTAAGCTTAGGCTTGACTGTTGAACAGATAGCTGAAGCACTAAATTTATCAGTGGCAGAGGTTAACCGTCACATTTAAATTGGTTATTCCCCCTTACCTATTCCCTGTTCCCTATTCCCTATTCCCTATTCCCTGCTCCCTACTCCCTTGCTGAATGACCAATGACTAATGAGCAATTAAAACCTAAATTTTTCTACCGCAATACTAATGGTACACCAATGGCAGAAAGTGACCCTAACCGAGATTATATCATTTATGGCGTAGAAGCCTTGAAAAACTATTTCAAAAATCGAGACGATGTTTATGTTTCCGGTAACTTATCGATTTACTACCTAGAAGGCATATATGATGCCGTAATCGAGCCTGATGTATTTGTAATTTTCGGAGTAGAAAATAAACTACGAAAACACTACAAAGTTTGGGAAGAAGGCGGAAAGTTTCCGAGTTGGATCTTAGAAGTAACTTCAATAAGTACTAAGGGAACTGATCAAAGGTTTAATCGCCAAACATACCAAGATATGGGAGTATTAGAATATATGCAGTATGACCCTGTGGAAGATTATCTCCAACCACCCCTGAAAGGATTACGTCTGGTGGAGGGAAACTATGAGCCTATAGCTAGCAAACCTTTAGGAGATGAAGATTTCTCGATTTACAGTGAAGTCTTAGGTCTAGAACTTCAAGTGAATCAGGGAAAATTAGAGTTTTTCGATCCAAAGTTGGGAAAAAAGCTATTAAACTTTCAAGAACTGGACATGGCTTATCAGGAAGCTGAACAAGCACTACATAAAACTGAACAAGCACTACAGAAGGCTATTTCACATTTATTAGGATTAGGGGTGAGTGTGGAACAGATAGCTGAAGCTTTGAGTATATCAGTAGACGAGGTTAATCATAGAGTCCAAAACTAACTAACGTCAGTTTTGGATAAGGAGGAGCGAAGGGAGTAGGCTGAAAGTGCCACCCTTCAACCTTCCCAAATTTCCTCCATAACCATGACAAAACCAGGCAGCACCGAATCATCCCCCTTCACCGTAGCGGGATTTTCCAATTGCTCCACATCAGCATCAGGACGGTAAATATACACCCGACGACTATTTGGCTCAATCAACCACCCCAACCTCGCACCATTTTCCATGTACTCCTCCATCTTGTCCTTGAGGTCTTTTACCCTATCACTGGGGGAACGCAACTCAATCACAAAATCTGGGCACAGAGGAATAAATTTTTTTCTTTTTTCTTTACTCAGGGATTCCCACCGCTCCAGCTTGAGCCAAGATGCATCAGGAGAACGATCTGCCCCATTGGGCAGCTTAAAGCCACAAGAAGACTCAAAAACTTTCCCTAGCTTTGTTTGGCGGTTCCATAACCGTAGCTGAAAATTAATGTCGGAATTTCTGTCAGATGTTTCACCTCCTGTTGGGGGCATAACAATTATTTCTCCCTCTAATGTGCGTTCAATACGTAAATCTCGATTAACCTGACAAAACTCAAAAAATTGGTCATCATCCATATCCAATGCTGGAGGCATCCTCAGCACAATGGGATTAGTTTCAACAGCTGTGGTGGCTACTGTCATGATTTAGCTACTTCCCGCACAAAAGAGTTTATTCTATTCTAAGATCAGTTTTGGTTAAGCGATCGCTGGCAAGAGCTTTTATAATATCAAGTTCGGTTGAATACCCATAATAAAATTGTGGGGAGATGGGGAGATGGGGAGATGGGGAGATGGGGAGATGGGGGAGATTTTTATTAAGGGAATTATCCTGACATGATATAAGTTGCAGGCTTGATCTTCAGGTACGACTGGAACATCGGAAGAAGGGGAGGAGCGGTAAAATTTCCACTAGAACCTGCTGATTAGATAGGGTACCGTTTAGGAATTGTGAGAATTTTTGATGCCATAGTCTCTACTCCCTGTTCCCTGTTCCCTGTTCCCTACTCCCTACTCCCGACTCCCGACTCCCCACTCCCCACTCCCCACTCCCCACTCCCATCAACCCAGGAGCAAAGCACCTCAGACAATTGAGAATTGCACTATACTGAAAATAGTTCGATCAGAGTTAAATCCAGTCATAAACGTTTCCCAAAATCGTTGTTATCATCAGAGCAGGAAGTACGAGAAAAATGAGCAAAAATGTACTTAAAGATACCAACTTAATCTTAATCGAAAACAACTTCTTCCCTCTCCACACTCCCCCCCCTCCCTACACTCCCCGCACTCCCAACCTTCGACGCACTCCCCAAACCGCCCGCACTCCCCAAACTCCCCATACACTGCCCACACTATTCCCCCTATTCCCGATTCCGTGTTCCACACTGCTTAAATAATTACTGATTGAATAACTAACTGAGTTCCAATGCCAAAGAATCCCTTTATTGTCGGTAAGCCAGTTCCCCCAGAGCGTTTTGTTGGACGAACTGCTCTGATTGAAACCGCTTTTGACCAAATCTACCATCGCAGTAACTTAGCAATTTGGGGAGGTCCGGGCATTGGAAAGTCGTCTTTTTTGGAATTACTCACTTGGCCGGAAATCTGGCGAATACACCAGACCGACCCATCGGAAGCAGTGATTGTGTTGTTAAATTGCCTGAGTATTCATCCCTTCAGTGGGTCTGGCTTCTGGGGAAACGTCTTAAGCTTGATTAAAACTAAACTGGACAGCAATCGAGGGCTGCAAGCAGATATTGATGGATTCCTGCAAGACGGAAAAAGCACTGCTGAAGATTTCCGAAAAGTCTTGGGTAAGCTCGGAGCACACAATAAATTCCTAGTATTGCTAGTTGATGATTATGATGCTGTCTTTCGCACTCATGAAACCTACACTGAAGCTGACCTGGAAACCTTTCTAAGTGAGTGTCGCAGCGTAGGCTATTTTGCTGAGGAAAGGCAATACCTCTCAATGATTCTCACCTCCTCTCGCCGTCTTAATGAACTTGGGCCGAGTCTCACTCCAAATAAATCCCCGTGGTACAATCACTATCTGTTTCGACAACTTAAGCCATTTACCAAGAATGAAGTAGATACTCTGCTATTTGGTATGCGGATGACACCAGCGTTGCGGGATGGTATTAAAGAGATTGCTGATGGACACCCGGTCTTGCTACAGAATGCCGGTTATCTGCTCTACCAAGAGTTACGATCTGGAGGAGACCTCGACCCTGTTGCCTTTGCCCAAGAGTTTCAAAATACAACCCTACAGATCTTTCAACAGATGTGGGAACTGTCTAATCCCATCGAGCAAACCCTGTTAATGCTCATTGCCCTGTCTGAACTAAATGGTCGATTGCGTAATCAGTGCTACGATATCAGTAATATTGATAACATTTTCAGTCAGCAGGAGCTAGAGTTAAATGCTCTAGTGGGGCAAGGAGTGATTAAACGTCAAAACACGGAAGATAAAATCAGTTATTCCTTTGCATCTTCTATTATGGAGTGGTGGGTGGTCAAAAAAATTCAAAATAGCAATGAAACTGAACTAAACCAACGAAAGAAAGTATTTCTGAATGTGATGAGTTCAAAGCAATCTGAAAAAGTAACCACAGCAATTCGTTGGTTATGGGAAAATAAAGACCAGCTGCCATCTATCCTAGAATGGATTGGAAAAGTGACAGCTGCTCTTCCAAAAGGAGCAATTGGCAGATAAACTAAGGTTGCTCTTCCGACCTTGTGGTGATACTATATAGCAGTTCTTAATTCGGTGAGTGTAAGCAGTCAGCTAATGCGCTACGCGCACGCTACGCGAACAGCTGTCAGCTATCAGCTTAAAATAAACCTCGAATAGTAGAATTTAATAGTTCGAGATTAATAAGAATTTTCAGTCTGGGTAAAAGCCCTTGACCGTAGGCCACGCTAAGCAAACAGCTTTGTGGAACAGGCTTATAGCCTGTGACTTAACCCATCGCGCATAAGCTGAATGCTTATAGCTGAATGCTGATAGCTTACAACGTAACTGGGGAGAAAGCCAAAATGATTAGTGCAACTGTTCGGAAAAATCCTTATATTAGAAATCCTTATATTGTTGGTCGTCCCATCTTTGAACCGGAATTATTTTTCGGTAGACGCGAAAAGTTTGATTTCATTGAGGACAATCTCCGGCAGGACGCACAGGTAATTTTGTTCCATGGTCAACGACGTATGGGGAAATCCTCTGTACTTAAACAAATTCCCAATTTTGTTGGACAAGATGACTTTGTGTTTGTCCAGTTTGATCTACAGGACAAAAGTCAGTTATCCCTTAGTCGTGTTCTATACAGTTTAGGAGAAGCTATTATTAAGCAACTTCAGCTAGGGTCTGTTCAGAGTAAACTACTAACCGTTAGGGAATTAGAAACCAATCCGACTCTTTTTGCTGATAGCTTTTTACAAAAGGTATATCAAGAATTAGGGGATAAAAAGCTGGTGTTGTTGCTAGATGAGTTTGATGTGTTGAGTAGTGAATATTCTACCTCAGAGCCATCAAAAGAGTCATCATCTGAAACGTTTTTCCCTTATTTAAAATCTCTGCTTAAACAGGAAAAACGATTATTTATTATTCCGTTTATAGGACGGCAACTGGATGACATGCCCAAGTTGCTGGGATTATTTAAAGGTGCTCCTAACCAAGAAATTGGCTTGCTCAGTGAACGAAGTGCCAGAGAGTTAATTACTGAACCAGCTAAAGGGTCTTTGACCTATAAATCGGAGGCAATCGATGCCATCTTAAAATTAACTTCAGGTCATCCCTATTTCACTCAGGTTATATGTAATGCACTGTTTGCTCAAGCTAGACTTGAACAAAAGTGGCAAGTAACTCGTGATGATGTCACCAGAATTGTTGATGATGCCATTGAAATTGGTGAGGCAGGATTAATCTGGTTTCGGGATGGATTACCGATTCCTGAACGAGTGATATTTTCCGCAGTAGCAGAGGCTCAAAAAAACGCTGAAAAAAATCCTAATCAGGTTGTGCAAGACCCATTGAGTTTACTGGAAGAGTATGGCGTTACCATCACCAAGTCTTTGAGGGAAGCTAGGAAAACACTAGTTGAATCAGGTTTTTTGGGGGTTGTAGAAATCACTGATCAAGTTTCATCCTACAACGGAAAATCCTACAAGGTAGAAATAGAATTAGTCCGCCGCTGGTTAGTTCAACGTTACCCATTGCGGCGAGATATATTTGAATTAGAAGACCTCGATCCAGAGGCTAAGGCTATTTATAAAAAAGCAAGGGAACGGAGTGATCAGGGGGATGTATCCCATCAGGTAAAACCCTATGAACAGGTTTTGAAAGCTAATCCCAATCACTTTAGTGCTTTATTCGAGATCGCAAGGATATATTTGGAAGGTCACGTATTTGATAAAGCAGTGGAATGCTATCAGCAAGCATACCTAGTTGATCGAGTCCGGAATCAGGATGGATTAGTGGAATCGCTTTTAGGTTATGGAAAACACCTCATGGAAATAGGGGAAGTTATCCTAGCCATGGAGCAATTTGAGCAAGTGCTAAGGATAGAGCCAGATAATCAAGACGCTGATAAACTTTATAACAAATTAAACAATCCTTTCTTTGTGGGGGCACCAGTTACCCCAGACCGTTTTGTGGGACGACGATCAGAAATTCAGGCTGCCTTTGATCAAATCTCTAACCGCAGTAACCTAGCAATTTGGGGTGGTCTAGGCATGGGAAAGACCTCTTTCCTGGAACTCCTGGCTTCCCCAGACCTTTGGGAAGAGTATGGACAAGACCCATCCCAGGCTTTGATGGTGCTCCTCAGTTGCGAAAGTATCCAACCGTTTACAGCTTCCGGGTTTTGGCAAGAAGTCCTAACTGAGCTGATCAATAAATTAGACAGTGAGCCAGACCTTCAGAGTTACATTGACACATTGCTGGATCAGGGACAAACAACTACCAGGGGGATGCGCCAAGTATTGCGAAAGCTTGGGAAACACAACAAATTCTTGGTGTTGCTAGTGGATGACTATGATGCAGCTTTGCGGGAAAACCAGCACTATACTCAAGCTGACATCGAAACCTTTGTCACAGAGTGTCGCAGTATTGCCTATCACTCTCGGGAGAGGAGATATTTATCAATGATTGTTGCTTCACTCCGCCCTCTCAATGAACTTGGTCCTCCTTTTAATCCCAATAGTTCTCCCTGGTATAACCATTATTTGTTTCAATCCCTTAAGCCATTAACGGAAACTGAGGTCGAGCAATTAATGGCCAGTATTCCCATCACACCAGCATTACAGGATGTTATTAAAGACAGGGCTGGTGGACATCCGGCGCTGCTACAAATTGCTGGTTCTTTGCTATTTAGAGAATTAAGAACTGGGAAGTTACCTGATACTGAAACCTTTACCAAGGAGTTTGAAGATCAAACTAGACATATTTTCCAAAATATTTAGCAACGGTGTAGGGAAGTCGAGCAAGGGCTGTTGATACTGATGGCTTGGTCGAAGTTAAAAGATGGTCTAGATCAGAAGATTACTATTGACTTAAGTAATATTGACTTAGTTTTTAGCCAACAAGAATTAGATTTATCTTCTCTCCAACAACAAGGTTTGATTATGAGGAATCAAGACTTAGAGAAACCAGTCTACTTATTTAGGTCATCAATTATGGAGGGGTTGGTAATTCATAAAATTCAGACTAGCGATAAAGCATCATTAGAACAATGGCAGTCTATTTTGCTTAAGCTAATCAACCCTTGACCCACACGAAACATTTACCAACCGAGCCAGAGTTCCCTCCATGACAGCGGTGGTTTGACCAGAAACAGTGAATACCAAAGCTTCCCGATAGACTCGCTGAGCAGGATGGTGTTTGTAGTTAGCAGCACCACTAGACACAGTCACCGCTGCTTGAGCACATCGTCCTGCTAAGTTAATTGCCCGAGTCCTCAGTTGTAGCCGTTGTTCAAAGGTCTGGGAATCTCCTTGTAGTGCTTCGATCATAGCTGTCTGGCAGCGAGTCAATTCCCCATTGAGGCATTCAAAAGCATTGTATAGAAAATCCAGTTGCTTGGTTTTGGCCGCCGCTTCGACAATGTCCAGTCCAGCTTGGGCACATCCTAGAGCGAAAAAACCAGCAGACAAAACTTTTTTCTGGTCATTTCCGTGAATTGCACCTGCTTTAGCAATCGAGACCACACGTTCTTCGGGTAAGAACCAATCCGTAAGGGTAGCACTAACAGTATTAGTGGATTGCATCGCCCCCAGTGCCATGGGTTTGCTAAAGGTAATAGTACCACCTGCATCTTGGCAGGTCGGAGTCAATGGCACCATACCGTAAAGTTCTCCACCATCAGGCAATACTGCACCAATGACAAACTCTTGAAACAAGCTAAACCCAGTAACCCAAGGCACTTTTCCGCTGATCTGATATCCACCATCTACCGGAATAGCTTTCACCGGTGGGTTACCTGTTCGTCGCACTTGGGAAAAGCCGATACCAACTAGCACTTGACCCTTGGCTAATTTAGGAAGATACTGATGCTTCAACGATTCATTCTCAGAGTAGGCGATCATTGCTCCAGCACTCTGGTGTTGCATTTGCAAGAATGCCAAAGCACCGGAATACCGTGCTACCAGTTGCTGGAAGTAGCCAAAGGTTGTGCTACTGACTTCGAGACCTCCCCAGGATTTGGGAATCCGTAGCCCTAGCAACCTGCGATCGCTCATCCCCTTGAGAGCCTCTCGTAACACCTCAGGAGCACTATCAATTTCTGAAGCCAAGGGAGCAACGGATTCCCTTAGATAAGACTCTGCTGTCTCTAATAGGCTTTGTTGGTCATTATCGGGATACCGTTTGATCACCTGCATCAACCTTTCTAGTTACTATGATCTTAAGCATTCAGCTATCAGCTATCAGCTATCAGTTATCAGTTATCAGCTTATGCGCTACGCGCACGTTGCGCGAACAGCTTTTGAAGAAAACAGGTAAGCATTCGTTTAATCTGAGTTAAGTCTGCTGAGGGCTGAGGGCTGAGGGCTGAGGGCTGAGGGCACCTCAAGTAGCATCTCAAGTAGCACATATGCTTACCTGTGATTTATAGCATTTTTCAATTCGGTGAGGTACTTTCGTCATAAAAAGCGTTCGCGTAGCTTGACCAAAGGTCAATCGCCCCCAGTGAGTGAAAGCGTTCGCTTTTAGCGGAAGCTGAGGCCGTAGGCCACGCTACGCGAACGCTTCATCGCGTCGGCTTTGCCGAATCGTAGCTGTGGATACCAATTAATATCAGCAGCTAAAAAACTGTTTCTTCCATATTGTCATGGTTAGGGGTTGGAAAGCTTTGTAGCCTCTTGAGGAAATCTAACAATTCTTCAGGTGTCAGAAACTGACGGGAAATCTTCCCGTAAACCTGTTGTAGGTATTTAACTCCATCTTGTTTTGACCACCGCAACCGTTGAAGTTCCTTGGACGTCTGCTTTAGAATTTCAAAAGATTCGTGGGACTTGATCCAATCTTCCGATTGTTGTGCCCCGGTCTGTGGCTTTGTTTGTGGCTCTGACTCTGGTCCTGGTGGTGAAATTGGCTGACCACTTAAAAGTGACTGGCAGGCATTGGCAATCGAGTAGATATTAACAGAAGCATCCCAATCATAGGATATATAGCGGTCTCTACTATCATAGAGGGAACAGAATACGGTAGCTGGATTACCTTTTGAAGTATCATTACCCCTCAGAGCGATCGTCAGCGGTTCCTTTACTTGCTCAGGGGATAACTTAACAAGACTAAGCAAAAAGCAACGAGAAAATATACTATCAATCCCTGACTGGATAGAATACGGTTTATCCGCTAGCACTTGGATGCGGAGTTTAAGCACTTCTTTCTCAAGAAATTCTTTTGCCACTATCTCAATCCCACTCACAAAACATCGAATGGCTTGGTGGTAAATGGCTTCTGGTTTGTTTTCTGAGTGATTCCAAAAGTGCCACAGGTACTTACCATTTTCAGAGTTTTTGACATAGATTATTTTCGGTATCGGGGCATCACAAAACCCCAATTTTTTGGTATTGTCTAGGTTGCTTGACTCTACTGTTTCGGCCATGACACTCCCTTGGATACTATCGCAAATCTGTGCTTTAAGTATCCAAACCTGATGTATGCGTTCGCATTTGTTTTATGAATATCGGGTATGCTTTACCGTAATAGATCGATACTCGCGCATCCGGTTTGTTGATCCCGTTTGTTGATGATCACGTTATGGTTATAGCCATGAAATTACTAGAGAAATCCTAAATCTGTGATAACTTTTGATTTAGGATTTCCCTATTCCCTATTCCCTATTCCCTATTCCCTATTCCCTATTCCCTATTCCCTATTCCCTTTGCTATATAAATTTTAATACCGATACCGTTACCATTTGCGACTGCATCAAGACAATGATTAAAAATGTATTTAAAGATATCCTCTTATCCAAAACTAATTCTTCCCTTCCTCCTCTCCCCACACTCCTCCCTTTTCAACAGGTCTTACGACCCCTGCCTCTAGCCATTGCGCTGGTGCTATCTTGTCTATTGACCCTTACAGGTTGCCATCCGAACCAGTTTAAGACTCAGGCAGCTCAGGTCTCTCAACTAGTGTTAGCTACTCCTAGTGACCCAGCTAGCTTTAACTATATTGTTAATACCTCTCCCTTCGGTGTATTTGGTTACCTCTACGAAGGATTGTTGAGTGAGAATGGCATGACAGGGGAGTTGGAACCAAAACTAGCTGAATCTTGGGACATTTCCTCAGACCGACAGCAGATCACCTTCACCCTGCGGCATGGGCTAAAGTGGTCTGATGGGGAACCCCTGACGGTGGATGATGTGATCTTTACCTATCAGGAGCTTTACCTGAATCCTAAAATTCCCACAGTCTTCCGAGATTTCCTCCAGATTGGTAGTACTGGTAAGTACCCATCGGTGCGCAAACTAGATCAGCGGCGAGTTGAGTTTACCTTACCACAACCCTTTGCGCCATTTGTGAGATCCGCCGGAACCCTAGCCATTCTACCGGCTCATGCGTTACGAGAGTCTGTGCAAGCCACTGATGGTAATGGCAATCCCCAGTTTCTTTCAACTTGGGGCACTAACACCAATCCCCAAGACATTGTTAGCAATGGTCCCTATCGACTACAAAAGTATACCCCTGCTGAGCGAGTCATCCTACAACGCAACCCTTATTACTGGCGTGCTGATGCTCAGGGAAATCCCCAACCCTACATTCAACGGATTGTCTTACAAGTTATCCCATCCTCTGATAACCAGTTACTCAGATTTCGCTCTGGGGAGTTGGATAGCCTCAGAGTCAATCCCGAGGCCTTTGGGTTACTTAAACGAGAGGAAAAGCGGGGGAAATACACCATTTACAATGGAGGACCGATGCCTAGCATTAGGTTTGTCGGTTTTAATCTCAACAAAGCTCGCAATGCTCAGGGAAAACCTTTCGTAGACCCAATCAAGTCCCGTTGGTTCAATACCTTGGCCTTTCGACAAGCGGTAGCCTATGCTATTGACCGGGAAAGAATGAAAACTAATATTTATCGGGGACTGGGTGAAGTACAACATTCTCCCATTGCTGTCCAAAGTCCCTATTACCTGTCCCCAGAAGATGGGTTAAAAGTCTACAACTATCAACCCCAGAAAGCAAAACAATTACTATTAGAGGCTGGTTTCAGGTATAACTCCCAAAATCAGCTGCTGGATTGGGATGGCAACCGGGTACAATTCACTTTGCTGGTGAAATCAGACGATAAATCCCGAGTAGACGCAGCAGTTCAGATTAAACAAGACTTGAGCCAAATTGGGATAGAAGCAGATTTGCAGGTACTCAGCTTTAACCTTGTGCTCAGAAAGCTCCTATCGACTCGAGATTGGGAGTGTTATGTGGGTGCCTTTGGAGCAGGAGTGAGTGAGCCTCACAGTATATTTGTTTTCTGGTATAGCGGAGGATCGTTTCATCAATTTAATCAAGGTCCTCAACCCGGACAACCACCACTGGAAGGGTGGGAAGTGTCTAACTGGGAGCAAGAGATTGACCGTCTTTTCAATGCTGGGATACAAGAACTTGATCAGAGCAAACGCAAAGCCATTTATGGTCAATTCCAGGAAATCGTTGCCGAGGAGTTGCCCGTGTTTTTCCTGGTCAATTCACTAGACTTTGAGGCAGTACGCGATCGCATCAAGACTATCAAATTTTCTAGCTTAGGGGGACCGTTATGGAACATTGATGAGCTGAGAATTGCGGAAAACTAATCAAGTCTTGGACCTTAGGGGATGGGGAAATGGGGAGGTGGGAGAAATTTTTATTAAGGGTAATTATCCCGACATGATATTACAGCTTCTCCCTCTAGGGTAGCAGCACTAGAATCTGCCCTGAAAATTTGATAAATAAATTAGGGTACTTTCGGCATAATTATAGCAATTAAACGGCAAAATTTATGAATTTTTCCTCTTCTCGAATAAAATACTCCCTTAGCCTCTGTAGCGCTATTGTTATGAGTTTCGGAACTGCAGAAATAGCCACTGGTGCCACTTTCAGTGATGCACCCATTTTTTCTGAAGTTGATAGCTTCAGTACTACCATTATAACCAATGGCAATCCGGCAGACATTTATTTTCCCGTTGTATCTAACACTAGCAACGAATTATTTCCCACTACCATCCTCTTGCCAGGAGGATTAGTAGACAAATCCTTCTACTCTAGTTTTGCGACTCAGGTTGCTAGCTACGGCTTTGTGGTTGTCGTTCCGAACAATAGGGTATCTCTACCCCAGTTTAATTTTGAAGGATTGCTTTCCGACGGTTCGCAAATTAACTCGATCTTCGACTTTATTATTACAGAAAGCGAGAATTCTAATTCCCAGCTTGCGGGCATTGTGGATACCGAGAAGCTAGCTTTACTCGGTCATTCCCAAGGGGGTGCAGTCGGTTTAAGCGCCATTGAAGGTTCCTGTATTTTTCCGCTCTGTTTGGATGATTTTAATCGTCCAGAAGCACTTATGGCCGGTGCTTTTTATGGTACGAATCGATTCGATCCCTTCTTAATGGAATTTGTTCCTACGGCTAATGATGGCATTCCTGTGGCCTTAGTTCAGGGAAGTCTCGATGGTGTGGCAACCCCTGAGGAAGCCTTGGGGACTTTTGAGTTAATCCAAGATTCTCCTAAGGCATTGATTACCGTTGCAGGTGCCAATCACTTTGGTATTACTAATGTTAATAATCCTCCTGGTACGCGACCCGATTTTAGCAATCCCACTCTCGCTCAGGATGAAGGGATTGAAACCATTGCTCGTTGGAGTGCTTTGTTCTTGCGGGCTAATCTTCTAGATGATGCCAACGCTTTTGATTTTGTATTCGATACAGGAGCAACATTAGATCCTAATGTTACTGTGATTGCTGAGCTGAAAACTGTTCCCGAACCAAGTTCCCTGTTTGGAGTATTGGCAATAGCGATGGGCGGTATTAGTTGGCTGTGGCAGCGTAAATAGGGGTTAGTGTGCTGCCCAGGGTAAGCCCAAGAATCAACAAGGAGGAATTATTACTAACAATTTTGAAAAAAACTATTGAAAAAAAGTACAATAGTGCCGATAATCAAGGCTTATTATGGTCATAATCCTTGCAATATATCACATTTTGGCTCAATTTTTTTTTCCCTTACCGTGCTCTTTACTCCCTACTCCCGCGCAACCCCAAGGGCTGGATGACTAACCCCATTGATAACTGCTATCTATATTATTGACATCCTCCCCCGTTAAATCAAAGATTATAACGGGGGATTCCCAAACCTCACAATTTGGGTTTACTGCTTCTTAAGCACTTATCTAGGTTGTTATCAACCCCCGACAGCCCGCCTACACAGTCAATTTTCTTTCCCACGATCTGCCCGACCGCAGTGATACCACGTTGACAAATCACTTGAGCAGCTGAAACATCTCTGTTAATTTCGTAATGACATTCAGGACATTTGTGTATGCGTTCAGACAAATATTTTTTGCCTGTATTTATACCACAATTTGGACAAATTTGACTAGTATATCTGTAATCAACTTTGCCAAAATATACGCCTCGTTTCCAACAAACCCAAGCTAAGATATCAAAGAACTGACCAAAACCCGCATCAAGGGTATGTTTACCTAACATTCCTTTTGCCCAAGTTCTGAAATCTAAGTCCATGTCCTTCGGACAGGCTTCGCCAACAACAAATATCATTCCAGCCTGGTCACAAAGATAATTTGCTAACTTAAAGCGATGCAGCGCGGTCTTGGGAAGGCAGCGCGGTCTTGGGGGTTCCCCCCATGAGCGACTGCCGTGGTTTCCCCCATGAGCGACTGCATCAAGACAGTGAAAATCTTTTCGGGTATCTGATATTTTCTGATGAAGTCTTGCTATTTTACAATTTAGTTTATGTTTATTTTTGGAACCTTTTTTCTTTAGCTTCAATCTGCGTTGTAGCAATTTCAGCTTACCGTGCATCTCGCTTAAAAATCTAGGTCGCTCTATTAGTTTATTATCAGAAGTTGCTAAAAACTTATCTAACCCAACATCAATCCCAAGCGGATGACCCCGTGGTGGAGTATCAGGAACACTGACTTCACTTTGTAAAGACAGCATTGCAAAATAACCACTAGCTCGTCTAACTATTCTAACTTGCTTTATCTTAAAACCATCTGGAATTGGTCGTGATAATCTCAGTTTAACTAATCCAATTTGAGGCAGTTTAATCCACTCATTATTTATTGGATTTGTTTTAAATTGAGGAAAAACAAACGACCGCATTCGGTATCGATTTTTGAACCGAGGAAAACCATATTCCTGTTCTTTNTAGGGTACTTTCGGCATAATTATAGCAATTAAACGGCAAAATTTATGAATTTTTCCTCTTCTCGAATAAAATACTCCCTTAGCCTCTGTAGCGCTATTGTTATGAGTTTCGGAACTGCAGAAATAGCCACTGGTGCCACTTTCAGTGATGCACCCATTTTTTCTGAAGTTGATAGCTTCAGTACTACCATTATAACCAATGGCAATCCGGCAGACATTTATTTTCCCGTTGTATCTAACACTAGCAACGAATTATTTCCCACTACCATCCTCTTGCCAGGAGGATTAGTAGACAAATCCTTCTACTCTAGTTTTGCGACTCAGGTTGCTAGCTACGGCTTTGTGGTTGTCGTTCCGAACAATAGGGTATCTCTACCCCAGTTTAATTTTGAAGGATTGCTTTCCGACGGTTCGCAAATTAACTCGATCTTCGACTTTATTATTACAGAAAGCGAGAATTCTAATTCCCAGCTTGCGGGCATTGTGGATACCGAGAAGCTAGCTTTACTCGGTCATTCCCAAGGGGGTGCAGTCGGTTTAAGCGCCATTGAAGGTTCCTGTATTTTTCCGCTCTGTTTGGATGATTTTAATCGTCCAGAAGCACTTATGGCCGGTGCTTTTTATGGTACGAATCGATTCGATCCCTTCTTAATGGAATTTGTTCCTACGGCTAATGATGGCATTCCTGTGGCCTTAGTTCAGGGAAGTCTCGATGGTGTGGCAACCCCTGAGGAAGCCTTGGGGACTTTTGAGTTAATCCAAGATTCTCCTAAGGCATTGATTACCGTTGCAGGTGCCAATCACTTTGGTATTACTAATGTTAATAATCCTCCTGGTACGCGACCCGATTTTAGCAATCCCACTCTCGCTCAGGATGAAGGGATTGAAACCATTGCTCGTTGGAGTGCTTTGTTCTTGCGGGCTAATCTTCTAGATGATGCCAACGCTTTTGATTTTGTATTCGATACAGGAGCAACATTAGATCCTAATGTTACTGTGATTGCTGAGCTGAAAACTGTTCCCGAACCAAGTTCCCTGTTTGGAGTATTGGCAATAGCGATGGGCGGTATTAGTTGGCTGTGGCAGCGTAAATAGGGGTTAGTGTGCTGCCCAGGGTAAGCCCAAGAATCAACAAGGAGGAATTATTACTAACAATTTTGAAAAAAACTATTGAAAAAAAGTACAATAGTGCCGATAATCAAGGCTTATTATGGTCATAATCCTTGCAATATATCACATTTTGGCTCAATTTTTTTTTCCCTTACCGTGCTCTTTACTCCCTACTCCCGCGCAACCCCAAGGGCTGGATGACTAACCCCATTGATAACTGCTATCTATATTATTGACATCCTCCCCCGTTAAATCAAAGATTATAACGGGGGATTCCCAAACCTCACAATTTGGGTTTACTGCTTCTTAAGCACTTATCTAGGTTGTTATCAACCCCCGACAGCCCGCCTACACAGTCAATTTTCTTTCCCACGATCTGCCCGACCGCAGTGATACCACGTTGACAAATCACTTGAGCAGCTGAAACATCTCTGTTAATTTCGTAATGACATTCAGAACATTTGTGTATGCGTTCAGACAAATCTTTTTTGCCTGTATTTATACCACAATTTGGAGAAATTTGACTAGTATATCTGTAATCAACTTTGCCAAAATATACGCCTCGTTTCCAACAAACCCAAGCTAAGATATCAAAGAACTGACCAAAACCCGCATCAAGGGTATGTTTACCTAACATTCCTTTTGCCCAAGTTCTGAAATCTAAGTCCTCAACAAATATCATTCCAGCCTGGTCACAAAGATAATTTGCTAACTTAAAGTAAAAATCTTTTCGGGTATCTGATATTTTCTGATGAATTCTTGCTATTTTACAATTTAGTTTATGTTTATTTTTGGAACCTTTTTTCTTTAGCTTCAATCTGCGTTGTAGCAATTTCAGCTTACCGTGCATCTCGCTTAAAAATCTAGGTCGCTCTATTAGTTTATTATCAGAAGTTGCTAAAAACTTATCTAACCCAACATCAATCCCAAGCGGATGACCCCGTGGTGGAGTATCAGGAACACTGACTTCACTTTGTAAAGACAGCATTGCAAAATAACCACTAGCTCGTCTAACTATTCTAACTTGCTTTATCTTAAAACCATCTGGAATTGGTCGTGATAATCTCAGTTTAACTAATCCAATTTGAGGCAGTTTAATCCACTCATTATTTATTGGATTTGTTTTAAATTGAGGAAAAACAAACGACCGCATTCGGTATCGATTTTTGAACCGAGGAAAACCATATTCCTGTTCTTTAATATTTCTAAATGCTAGATCTAAAGTCTTCAAGACTTGTTGTAAAACTTGAGCATTTGTTCTTTTCAGTTCAGGATTGGTCTTTTTGGCTTTAGTTAAATTAGCAGCTTGTAAGTGATAACTAGGATAGGGTTCATTTGCAGAAATTATATATTCTTTTTGTAACGAACAGTAATTAATCGAACATCGCTTACTTTCGTGCCAGTCTTTTCGCTCTCTTAAGGCGTAATTCCATACCTTTCTACAGACCGCCAACATATCTTCAATGATTGCAGTCTGTTTCTTGGTCGGGACTAGCTTGTACTCGTAATTAAGTGTCAACATAAATCTATGTTAGCATGAATCTATCAAAATCTAATCACCTGGGTAGACAAGATACAAACAAAATTTAAATTGTAACGCTATCGCG
>NZ_MKZS01000001.1:3442700-3455421 GCF_001942495.1 Moorena bouillonii PNG | reverse complement strand
CACGTCCGGTTCTGAAGGAGAGGTGCCGGGGACAATACCCCGCATCGACTCTAACCATCCCTTCTTGATGCAGTCGCTCATGGGGGGAACCCCCAAGACCGCGCTGCATCGCTTTGTACCTCATGGGAAAGAGAATTGCTATCAAACAACTAGGAACTTCCAGTTTTATCCGCACCCCTTAATTCTGTATTTCCAACTGTTCTAGGTCAGCAGGGGTATTGCAGTTAAAAAATGGCCTAGTGTCACTGACTAGCAACTCCTGTACTGGATGCTGGGCCAACCAACGCTGAAATGACCGTCCCCCTTGATTGATAAACTCAGTCAGGCTCGGTAGACACTGGCGTCGGTAAAAGCCGCACAGGGGTTCCCAGCCCTTGGGGTTCCGTGGCAATAGTGCTATCCCGTAGGGTGACCTTTGGTCAATCCCATTGTCCCGAGTCTGCTGCAACTGCTTGACCCAACCTTGCACAACCTCAGCGTTTAATTGGGGTAAATCACAAGCAAGTAACAGTACCCAATCTGTTTCAACATGAGCTAATCCTTGAGCAAATCCTACCAAAGGACCATGAGGTGTGCTCTCTTCTGGTAAGGGCACTTCCCGAACGAAACGACAAGTCTCAGGTAAGATATCCACGTATCGTTCTGGCCAGGGAGTGACTATATAGACTTGACCCGAGACTTTACCCGAGGCTTCACCAATACAGCTGAGGGCAACATCACAGACTCTGCGCAGTAAGGGGACACCCTCGACTGGAATTAAAGCTTTATCCCTACCCATACGAGAGCTTAGCCCTCCTGCAAGGACAATCCCTGAGAGAGCTAAGTGGTAATTAGTATTTGGCATAGCGCTGCCCATGGCTTGGTCACGAACAGGCAAGCATTCCAGAACGTAGACTCGGAGACTCCTCAAAAAAGATTGCCCCTCGTCGGTTTAGGTCATGCTTGAGATCCTTAGAAATTCCTAAGTTATCTCCAAACTGAGTACTCTCTACTCGACTACCAATTAGGTTGGCATTACTCAGGTTGGCACCACTTAGGTTAGCACGACTGAGGTCAGTACGACTCAGATAAGTACCCATCAAGTTGGCATCACTCAGGTTAGCATCACTGAGATCTGCACATCTGAGGTAGGCACGACTCAAATCAGCTCCGTTGAGCAGGGCACCGTTGAGATTGGCATCACTTAGGTCAGCTCTGCTTAAGTCAGCACCCCTTAAGTCAACACCCCTGAGGTCAGCACCCCTTAAGTTGGCATCCTTCAGGTCAATTCTAAGTGAATTGTCAGTTGGCTCTAGAGAAACACCCTTCATTAGTTCAAGGAATTCCATTTACTACTCGAAATACACTCTGAAATACAGTAATACAACTATGAAATACCCACCACTGTGATCGCATCAACGGCTTTGGTTGATCAATCAGATTTATTGCCGAATTAAATTAACTCAAATTTTAATTAAAAACCAGCCTATCTTTTCAAAATTGCTAATTTTTACGACATATTGCTGATTTTTTAGACTATATGTCGTAGATTAAAAATTTAACTATTTAGTTTAGTGTTAACTAATTACTGGTTAACTATTTAGTGATTAACTAGTTACACTATCTTTTATAGCCCTATCTGGTTTCACCAATTACCATAATGTAAAGATTTAATTAATAAATTATTAAAATTAAGTATTTTGTGAAACCGCTAATATAGCAATCATAATCGATTTGTCAAAAATTATGTCATTCAGACTGTAAATATACTATCTAATATACTTCTTGAAAAACTATTTTTATGTGTTCTAATATACCTCAGGGCAAATTATTTTGATGATACTGTTGGCGTGAATTAGTCTGCCCTGAGCTGAAGTTCACCAGTAAGTATATGCGCTACGCGCACGCTACACCGAACAGCTGTCAGCTGTTAGCTGTCAGCTTAAAACAAGCTATTCGGCTGACGAGTTCAACGGACTCAAAGCCAAAGACTATGAATTCCTCCCTTGGGCATTCGCGTAGCGTGGCCGTTCGCGTAGCGTGGCCAAAAGGCCAAAAGGCCAGGGAACTGAGATGTAAGCATATGTGCTACGCGCACGCTAGGCGAACAGCTTGGCACAGACTTCGACGCTGATAGCTGTTCGCGTAGCGTGGCCATTCGCGTAGCGTGGCCATAGGCCAAGGCCTTTAGCTGATAGCTGACGGCTGAATGCTTAGGTTTTCACACTTCGTTACACAGTTAATGAAAAATTGATACAAAAATGGTATTTGATGACCATAATTAATTACAATTAATTCAGTAGCGGAAAATCTGAGGTTTAGACCTATTTAACCCCGCTGCTTTTAACCCCGCAGGGTTGTTGCTTTTACGGTAATTGCCTGTCCGCTAAGGTAACAACCTTGTGGAATAATCCTAATAGTGCTCAGAAATTAAAGGAGGAGAACTATATGCGCGGTTGTTCCATGCTTTTAGCTCTTCTAGTGTTTGCTGGATTGTTGTATTTGATCGTCAATTCTGGTACCTTTGAAGGGTTGATGGACACCATAACACCCTCGGAACGGCAATTGGAATAAGCGATAGCGTCGGGTGTGGGGAGATGGGGAGATGGGGAGATGGGGAGATGGGGAGCAAGAGTATAGTTTACAATTGGTATTAGCGATGTTTCATTCCTTGAAGTTGTCAACACCATTACACCTATTGCTATAGCGTTTCTTATAGTAATGAGGTATACAGAATTTTTTCCCTATTCCCTATTCCCTATTCTCTGTTCCCGATTCCCGACTCCCGATTCCCGATTCCCGAGTTGATATTAATCAACGCCTGAAACCGCTGATCTGAGCGAATGGTGTCAAAATCTGAGTCAGTTTTTGCCATCTCTCGATATTCTTCAGGATTGAGAGTAATTGCCTGTTGCAAGTTATCAAGGGCTAAGTCTACATTTCCTTGTAAGGCATAAAAGCAAGCTTTGTTGTACCAAGCTTGGTGGAAATTGGGTTTAATTTTCAAAGCTTGGTCATAGGATTTAATCGCTGCTTCGTTTCGTCCTAATTTCGATAGGGCATTCCCACAGTTATTCCAAGCTAGGTGGTAATCAGGTTTAATTTTCAAAGCTTTGTCATAGGAATTGATGGCTTCTTCATTTCGTCCTAAATCCGATAGTGCATTCCCCCGGTTGTTCCAAGCTTCGTGGTCATCAGGTTTAATTTTCAAAGCTTTGTCATAGGAATAAAGTGCTGCTTCCAAATCTCCTAAATCCGATAGGTAATTCCCCCGGTTATCCCAAGTTTCGTAGTCATCAGGTTTAATTTTCAAAGCTTGGTCATAGGAATCAAACGCTGCTTTGTTTCGTCCTAATTTCCCTAGGGCACTTTCCCGTTTGTCCCAAGCTTTGTGGTAATTCGGTTTAATTTTCAAAGCTTGGTTATAGGAATCAATGGCTTCTTCATTTCTTCCTAAACTCGATAAAGCATTACCTCGGTTATTCCAAGCTAGGTGATCATCAGGTTTAAATTTCAAAGCTTGGTTAAACGAATCAATCGCTGCTTCTTTTCGTTCTAAAGCCCATAAGACAATCCCCCGGTTGTTAAAAGCTAAGTGGAAATCAGGTTTAAATTTCAAAGCTTGGTTAAACGAATCAATCGCTGCTTCGCAACATCCTAAATACGATAATAAATTCCCCCGATTGTACCAAGCTAGGTGGTCATCAGATTTAATTTTCACAGCTTTGTCATAGGATTCAATCGCTTCTTCGTTTCGTCCTAATTTCGATAGGGCAACCGCCCGATTGTTCCAAGCTAGGTGGTCATCAGGTTTAAATTTCAAAGCTTGGTCATAGGAATCGATGGCTGCTTTGTTTTGTCCTAATTTCCTTAGGGAAACCCCTCGCTTGTACCAAGCTTGGTGGTAATCCGGTTTAATTTTCACAGCTTGGTAAAACGAATCAATCGCTGCTTCTAAATTTCCTAAATCCCATAGGGAAATCCCCCATTTGTACCAAGCTTGGTAGAGATCCGGTTTAATTTTCAAAGCTTGGTCATAGGAATCAATCCCTGCTTCCAAACGCCCTAATATCGATAGGGCAACCCCCCGACTGTACCAAACTTGGTGATCATCGGGTTTAAATTCCAAAGCTTGGTCAAAGTTAGCGATCGCGTCTTCATACTCTTGGGCAGCAACCAGTAGCATTCCTAGTTCAACTAGTAAATCGGCTTGCTCCTCAGGAGTTTGATGGTCTGCTTCCAGGCGTTCTTGAATAGCGATAATTTTTTTATTTCGTTCTTCAGGATTCAAAGACTGATTCTGACAGTCTTCTTGTTGACACTCCTCTGATTTGCTAGGAAAGTCAAACAGACCAGAACGCCAGTCAAAAAAGTCGGGAGCACGGTGGATAAAGTAATTCAGGGAAAATGGCCGTAATAGAAACACAAAACAAATCTTAAAATCATCTCGAAACCGTTCTCTGTGTTGGTTGAGATGATTTAAAATTTGAGGAACCCCTTTCCAACTATAGGAATAAATTGCTTCGCTATCCCATCCCTGCTGACGTTTCGTCTCTTCATACTTATAAAACGAGTATTCTAGACCTTGGATAAATAAAACCTTGATGTCCTGACAGTCGGGGCGATCCTGAACAATGCCGTATAAATTATCAATGGGTTCCTCGAAGCGCAACACCTCTATTGTTTTATGAGGCAAATCCTGCTTAACCTGCTTAACCAACTTCTCTGCTTCTGCGGGAGAACAACGAACAAATAATAATCCGAAACCTCTACGGCGTCGGACGGCACGGAGTAAGTCTTGGTATTCTTCTTCTGGACTTGCTGGGGGTAAATCTTCGTCCGCATCTGTAAAGTTGACCATTAGTTGTAAGGGAGCAGGGAGTAGGGAGTAGGGAATAGGGAGTCGGGAGTCGGGAGTCGGGAGTCGGGGGAAGAGTGTGGGGAGATAGGGAGATTTACCCACCTGCCTTTTGGCTATCTTACGGCTGTGAGTCTAGTTGAGCATAGGCGTCTTGAAATTGCTTAATCCCTTTAATCAGGGGATGAACATCGTACCAACACTGTCTTTCTCCTTCGTCATCGAAGTATTGATACTCTAACAAACAGCGATTGAATAATAACTGACGATACTGGTTATTATTGTGTATCTGCTTGGAGCGGTAAACATCGGCTAAAATCGACCACTGTCCATCCTGAACCGTTCGGCGATAGGTATCTCGTGCATCAGTAATGGCTCGTTGCACTGCTCTGAGGGAAATCGGTAAGGTTTCGGTGCGAGCAATGGCGGTTTGGATTAATAATAGCAAATTCCGCACATGACCTCCACTGATCAGACACAAGCGCTCTAAGGCTTCTGGACTTTCAAATATATCGGTTTCTAGGGAGCGAGTGGGAGCAAATTGGCCGACTCGCTTGCTAATCACTTCTTTAACTTTATTGAATCCAGGCTGATAGAGGTTACCCTCTTTAGTGCGTACCATAATCATCGGTAACACCTGGGCATCACCATAAATATCTCGCAAATCATTAGTTCGCTTGGAGTACAGCATTGAAATCGGAACTGTGTAGACAATATGGCACTTTAATCCTTTTAATTGTTCACTACGATCTAAAAAAATTTCTTCATGATTAGTTTGGTTACTCTCTTGGATAACTGGGACAATCCGGTCTAAATTATCCGCAATCACTGCTAATTTAGTACATCCAGCGGGTAAGTTCTGTTTGGCTTCTGTAATAAACTGATTCAACGCCTTTAGTAGAGTAACCGTGTGGGGATTAATTTTCTGTCGAATCTGTTGACGCAAGGTTGGTACAGCTCTTAAATTAGCCGTTAGCTTGCCATACTGAGAAATTTTTGCTTCTGCACTGAGTCCATCAAATGCTAATTCAGTCAGGGCCAAATCTCTTAACTCTTGCCAGCGGCTTTCCAGCCAGTTCAGCAACGGCCTGGGATTAGCACTATCCTTGAGGTCTTCGAGTAAATGGCGAGTACAGGCCAGCAGAATATCGGTATATTGAGTATCTTCGGAGTCCACATCTTCTTCATCTGCGGCAAAATACACCACATAGAAGTTATTTTGTTCCAAATATTGTTTCAATCGGAACAATTCTGTAGATTTTCCTGCCCCCCGATGACCTCCATATAAATGATAGGTCTCTCGCTTAGAAAGCAACATCTCTTTCCCTAAATCTACTTGGATCTCTCCATCCCCCCGCACTTCCCGACAATCGACATAAACCGGGTCTCCTGCGGGTAAGGGTTGGGAGGGGTCAAAGGCATTGTAGAGGTTTTCCAGTAAATCAGTCATAGAGGGAAGGGAATAGGGAATAGGGAATAGGGAGTAGGGAGTAGGGAGTAGGGAGTAGGGAGCAGGGAGAAGTGATAATATTTGACGCTTTCAGTACTGAAATTGATTGTTATCACGTCCGTTATTAAGTTTTTTTGTACTCGTGCCAGATCTTTAGTATCAGTAGTAGTTTAACTGGAGGGAGTGGAGAGATGGTGTAATCCGATGACAACGCTAGGTCGCTGTATCGCTTTTATGATACTGTTTGCCTCAATTCTTCTTCCCGATTCCCGATTCCCGATTCCCGATTCCCGATTCCCGACAACTAGGGCTGAGTGGGTCAGTGTTGAGTGCTGCGGAGCGAGCACGAGGGTTATGCTGGATTTCGTCAGCTTGTGCTACAGTTGGCTTTTTAGTTAGCACTCGCAATAGTGAGCAATTCGTTGACAAATATCGAAATTTGTGCTTAACAATCCGGTCTTCCAAATTTAGGGGGAACATAAGATGCGATCGCGTAGCGTGGCCATTCGCGTAGCGTGGCCCAAAGGCCAAGGCCAATCGCGTAGCGTGGCCATTCGCGTAGCGTGGCCCAAAGGCCAAGGCCAATCGCATTCCCTAACTTACTGCTTGTCTGAATATGAGGGACTTTGGTTGGTAGTAGAATTTAGCTAGCAGTGTTAATGTCAGGAGAATGTTGAGCATGTTCGAGCATTCATGGGCAATTTTAGCTTTTCTTGTAGGAACAGGCATCAGCCTTCTCCTGTGGCGTTGGCAACAACGCCAGCTAGCTTTGAGCTCGGTATATGGCCTTCCATCACCCAAGGGGAAATGGCTCACAGGTAACGCCATGGAACTTCTTGCCGCTGCAAAACAAGGAACCTATTCTCTGACAATCTTTCGATGGATGCAGCAATACGGCTCCATGATTTCGCTACGGATCTTCACCAGACCGATGGTGATGGTGGCAAAGCCCCAACTGATTGAAAGCATTTTGACAGAGGGGCAAACTCAGGGGATATTTACTCGCAGTCCATCCTTTTATCACGCCTACAAAGATGTGTTTGGCGTACATCTCGGAAACCAGGTTGGTGAAGCCTGGAAGTGGCGTCGCCAAACCGCAGCACCAGCTTTCCGAGCCAGTCAATTCACTCAAAAGTTCGATCTCATCCGTGAGGGGTGTCAGCAAGTCATCACACAACTTCAAAGCTCGGCTCAAACAGGCAAAGAGGTTCAAGTTGATCCCTTATTTGTGGACTTGACCATGAATATCATTGCCTACTTTTTCCTAGGTGTTACCTTTGATAAAACCTCAAACTTTCCAGGGGAACCCCCCTTCGATGCCAAGCGCCTGTATGCAGCTCTTGCAGTCCTCGAAAAACATGTACTTTTGCAGACCGCAGGTCGCAGTCGATGGTTTAAGTTTCTCCCTACCTCAGAAGGCCGAGAATACCGACAGGCTCAAGATTATTTACAACAGAATTTAAAAGCTCGGGTCGCGATGGCGTTGCAAGTGGCCAGGGCTTCTGAGGCCCAATCCCCATCAGTCAGTTCGTCATTTCGGGATTCGATGTTGGTTCAATTTGCTAAAAACCCCCAGCATGACCAAGACTCCCTGATGGCCGAGACCCGAGCCTTGATCTTTGCAGGTCATGACACTACGGCTCATACCATGTCCTTTGCAGTCGGCGAATTGGGGCTTAATCCTGGAGTCTTTCAGGCCGCACAACAGGTTGTGGATGAAGCCTGGGAGAAGGAAGGGGAGCTAAATCTTTCTACTTTGAAACATTTAGACTATATAGAAGCTGTGGTCAAGGAAACATTACGACTCCATCCAGTGGCCACCGGAATCCCCCTAGTCACGACCCAAGAGACAGAATTGGATGGGGTCAAGATGCCAAAAAATGTAGGCGTCGAACCTTTTTTCTGGGCTGCGGGACAGGATCCTGAGATGTTTCCAAAACCGGAAGAATTTCGTCCAGAACGATGGCTGCAAAAGGAAACTGACCAACAGCCACTCCCCCTCCTGTTTGGATTTTCCCGAGGATCTCATTTTTGTTTAGGCGCATCTCTAGCACTTTTAGAAGCAACGGTGATGTTGTCTTTACTCCTCCGTCATTTTAACTGGGAACTCGTAAATGGCCGAGATTCTCTAGAAGATGTTAATCAGTATTTGACAGTATTTCCCCGCGATCGCATGCCGATTCGTTTTGTTTCGAGAACTAAATCCATAGCTTAGACTTGTTAGTCTTGAATGCTCAGCTCTAGTCGCTCTGCGAATCTGAGTTTAGCAGAGCGAGCACGAGGATTATGCTGGATTTCTTCAGCTTGTGCTACAGTTGGCTTTTTAGTTAGCACTCGCAATAGTGAGCAATTCGTTGACAACTCCCGGAATTTGTGCTTAACAATCCGGTCTTCCAAGCTGTGAAAACTGATAATTCCAAGTCTTCCTCCTGGTTTCAGCCAATGGGGGGCAATGTCGAGAAAGCTTTCGAGGCTCTCAAGTTCCTGGTTGACCACAATCCGTAGGGCTTGAAACACCCGAGTCGCTGGGTGAATCCTGCCATAGCGGTATTTCGGGGGAACACAAGATGCGATCGCATTGGCTAATTCAGTGGTTGTCTGAAACGGACGCTTCTCGACAATCCGCCGTGCCATCCGCCGGGATAACCGTTCTTCCCCATACTTATAAAAAGCATCCGCTAGCCGTACCTCACCCCAATGATTAATAACATCCTTTGCCGTCAGAGACTGGCTTTGGTCCATCCGCATATCTAACTCAGCAGTATGGCGAAAACTAAAGCCTCGCTCTGGTAAATCTAGCTGAGCTGAACTGACGCCTAAATCAGCAATAATACCATCAAATACCCTATCATTAGACTGATACTCCGCAAAATTTCCATGCCAGAAGTGAACTCTTCCGCCATAACTGGCTAACCTGGTCTTGGCTGCTGCGATCGCATTAGCATCCCGGTCAATAGCTGTAACCTCCACATCCGGTGCTGCTGCTAAAATTAACTCAGTGTGTCCACCACCACCAACAGTGGCATCTAAGTAATGACCACCAGGGCAGATAGCTAGTCCCTCAATTAATTCCTGACTCAATACGGACACATGGAAAAAGGGTGTTGTATTTGCCTGTAATGGTTCATTTTCCATGTGATTCAAACAATCCTAATGTAAATCCTGAGGATATTAGACCTTCTGCTGTTAATCACACCAAATTCTCCGGGAAATCTATAACTGTAACCTTTCAACTGTAACCTCTCTAGTTGTGAACAGTCACAAGTCTTACTCAGCAGTATATTGAAAGGAGGTTTTACTAACAACTATAGCCTTGATCATACTTATGACCTATATTAAATCAATTTAGAATTGCTATAGTAGCTAATGACCAATCATAAAGGTACCCCTGTGGGTACTGTCAAGCCATGACAGAAGCATCAGACTAGATTTGTCAGTCAAGCAGTAAATTTGCAGTCAACTAAGGAAAATCTGATGAATTCCAAAGAAGAAAAACCTAAAGACCTTGAGCTTCGAGAACGAGAACTCCAGCAACGGGAGCGAGAGATTAGACTGCGGGAAATCGAAGCTGAAATCTATAAGCAAGAACCACAAGTGCATCAAACCCAGAAGCATGAAAAACCTGAAGGTAAACTAAAAAAGTGGGGTAGAAAGCTAGCTAGAATCGGTAAATTCTTAGCCGTTGTTATTGCTGTTGTTATCACCATTAGAGTCGCTTATTGGCTTGCTCTAGTAATTATGGTTGGAGGAATTGCCTGGTTAGGGTACGAAATTTTCTGGAAAGATGACAATTGAATAACAAAACAAAAAGGCAATAAGGTTAAATGAATTAATTCCAAATCCTAAAATATTTAAACAGTAACTAATTCCAGAATATCATAAAACTTTATAATTATTTATTATAAAGTATATTCTAGGGATTATAAATTAATTGTGATAATTTTTGTTCCCTGTTCCCTGTTCCCTGTTCCCTACTCCCTACTCCCTACTCCCTACTCCCTACTCCCTTTAAAACCATTAATTAGCTAAAAGCAAAATAAATATGAGTACTAAAATCGAAACCACAAATTTTCTCCATGACCTCGATCGCGTTGCCAGAGTTCGTGCTGAAATTGCCACTAATTTAAATCAAATCAAGAACACTCTTGAGCAATCGGAATCCGCAGGGGAGCATAATTCCGGTAAGTTAGGCTTAGATAGAGATATTGAAGATATTTATAAAGTCAGTAAAAATTTACAGCAGGGGCGATTCCGACTACTAGTATTAGGGGATATGAAGCGGGGAAAAAGTACATTTCTCAATGCCTTAATTGGTGAGAAATTACTGCCCAGTGATGTCAATCCTTGTACAGCCTTGCTGACGGTCTTACGCTATGGTGCTCAAAAGAAAGTTACAGTGTACTTTAATGATGAGACACTACCCCAAGAAATTGATTTAGAAAGTTTTAAGCATCGCTATACCATCGACCCCGATGAAGCCAAGCGACTACAACAAGAGCAAAAGCTAGCCTTTCCCAATGTTAGTCATGCTGTAGTGGAGTATCCCTTACCTTTGCTAGAAAAAGGGATTGAAATTGTAGATAGTCCAGGACTAAATGATACGGAAGCGCGCAATCAGTTATCCCTCAGTTACATTAATAATTGTCACGCTATCCTGTTTGTCCTCAAAGCAACTCAGCCCTGTACTCTAGAAGAACGTCGTTATATCGAAAATTATCTTAAAGGTCGGGGATTAACAGTTTTCTTTTTAATTAATGCTTGGGATGAGATTCGTAAGGGATTGATTGACCCAGAAGACTCGGAAGAACTAGCAGCAGCTGAGGAAAAAGTCCGTCAAGTGTTTCAAGCTAACCTGATGGATTATTTTCAGCTAGAGGCACAGACTTATCAGAAACGAGTCTTTGAAATTTCTTCATTGATGGCCTTGCGTCGGCGGGTTAAAAATTCCGAGGATTCTCTTGAAGGAACGGGATTTCCTGAATTGATGGCAGCACTTAATTCATTTTTAACCAAAGAACGTGCGATCGCAGAAATGCGCCAAGCTAAAATCCTAGCTCAGCAAGTCTATAACCATGTCCATGAAGCGATTGAACGACGGATTCCATTGCTGGATCAGGATGTTACTCAGTTGAAACAGCAGATTAGCGAAGTCGCACCAGAATTTGAGAAACTGACCGAAATTCGCGATCAATTTCAGGAAGAAATCCGAATTACCCGTAACCGTACAGCAAAAGCTGTCGCTAATTCCTTTCGGGACTATATTTTGAATTTAGGTAATACCTTTGAATCGGACTTTGTCCGCTATCAGCCAGATTTAGGCTTTCTGGATTTCCTGCAACAGGGGAAACGGGATGAGTTTAATGCAGCATTTAAGCGAGCCTTTGAACGGTACATTAACGAAAAGATATCGGCTTGGGAAGTCACCGCTGAGCGAGACATAAGTGAAGCGTTTTTAGAACTAGCTAGGAGTGCCGCTAATTATGGTGCCATCTATGGTAAGATAGCTGATGCGATGACTGAAAAGTTAATTGGTAAAAAGGTTTACACGAATACCACTATGGATTCAGCAGAAACTTCACCAACCTGGGCCAGTTGGGCGATGGGATTTTTATCCTTGGCTTCAGGTAATGTTGCTGGTGTGTTTCTAGCTGGTGCTGGCTTTGATTGGAAAAATATTCTGGTCAATTGGTTTGCAGTCTTGGGAATTAGTGGCTTTTTATTGATTTTTACAGGAACATTTCTAGGACCAATAGGTTTGGCACTGATGGGTCTAGGCGTTGGCGCTTTCCAAGCCGATCAAGCTCGCAAGGAATTAATTCAAGCTACTAAGAAAGAGTTGGTGAAATATTTGCCCCAGTTGGCTGAGGAGCAATGGCAATCAATTCATGATGCCGTCAACGAATGTTTTGATGATTATGAACGGGAGGTAATTAAACGATTAAATGATGACATTAAATCCCGGAAGGATGAGTTGGATAATTTGGTAGAGCAAAAAGAGTCTAATCAAGTCAATCGCGAGACTGAGTTAAAGCGTCTGAGAAGTTTGGATGCTGAGGTTTTGTCTAAAGTTAATGGTATTGAATCCGTTTATGGCTACTTGCTAGCAGCTCCAATGTAAACATTGAAGGGAGTAGGGAGTCGGGAGTCGGGAGTCGGGAGTAGGAGCATGTCACCTTTATAATTAGGTATATAGATCCCCCCTAACCCCCCTTAAAAAAGGGGGGAATTAGATTAAAAAGTCCCCCTTATTAAGGGAAACGGGGGATCTAAATCAGAGATTAACAAAAGTTACATGCTCCCCTAAGTCGGGAGTCGGGAGTAGGAGCATGTCACCTTTATAATTAGGTATATAGATCCCCCCTAACCCCCCTTAAAAAAGCTATCCATTAGGCAAAAGTAGTCGAAACGGTGATAGAGACTAGGATGTAGAAGCA
>NZ_MKZS01000001.1:3440102-3442600 GCF_001942495.1 Moorena bouillonii PNG | reverse complement strand
AGTTATTTCATATAATTATATCTTATTATGTCAAAAATAGGTAATTAATTTTGTGGCAATTTCTCAATAACCGCTGGTTGACAAATTGGATCAGCAATTTATCAGGCAGGGCTACCCACCAGTCGATGCTCTATAGCCTTTTGTCGAATCAAATCTGGTAAGGGGGGGATTTTGTCATCCCCTCGCAAGCGGGACAGTAAATACGCCCAAAAACAAATCCCTAATTTGCGCGATTGTCTTTTTCATACCCTACATGGTATCTCTGGCTTGAAGTCCGGCCTCAGAGCGAGTGCCACCACTGATTTTTCGACGGGTCACAAATTCTCTGATGTCAGAAAAGGCGGCATTATTGTGCAAAGGGATATTGGGTTTGTCGAGCACCCGAAGCAATTGCTCCAAGTTTTGTCTAAATTGGTTCAATGCGTTGCTACTAGTGGGGTGGTGCAGATAACACCGACCAAAGATTTCATCAAACCGAGCAGATAGGTACTCTTGTTGGTCGGCACTCGGGTGATCTTGATAGGCAATTAAGCTGTTGGTAGTACTCCCATAGAAGGCTTTGGACTTCCTCAATGTTGTTTCGAAATTCAGCGGTACTCCCCTCAAAGCATGCGGATGATTCGTAAAGCCAGAACCCAACACAACCCATGAATGAGAATATTGAACTGTCTGGCTCCATCTGAGAGAATCAGCAATTTGAGGTTTTTGCCACTCTCGATTAATCCACCCAGCAGAGCGGCTTCGGTGACCCTCTGTGCTACTAGGGAATGCACAATGCCAATAGAGTCTAAATAGTCCTGCCATTGCGATGGGCTATTCCCTAGCACCGTTGAACCAAAACTCAATCGGTTCATATGCTTGTCGGCTAACTTATAGGAAGCGTGCATATTGGTGGGCATCCTGATTGAGTACATAAATCGGGGCATTGCCTTGTAATACCGATAAGAAGTTGCGTCGAGTCTTCTGGGGGGTGCTCGCAAAGAAAGTAAACCATTCATTACCAATCACCGTGCAATACCCGTTCTTCCCACTGTGTCGTGCTCCGGTATCATCGGTGTGAACATACTCTGAGCATTCTAATCCTGCCCCTAAAACCGATGCCTGAGAGAGTGTGAAACACATCTATTTTTGCGCGCTCGGTATGAATTGATTTGACCAACCGATATCTCGATACCCCATTCCAGTAGCTGCTCATGAATCTTTGGTTGCGTCACTCGATTGTGATAGTACTGGTGCAAGATATATCCCACTAGTTGCGGGCGATAATGTCCAGAATTGCTGATACTGTGGCGGTAATTGAGCACTAATTACCCCGACCCCTGGTAACACATATTCGGCTAACAAGAAGCGGATGTTATTTCTTTCTATGGGAAGTTCGTGGAACAAATATTCTCGGTATCCATTAAATTTTGCCCCAACTGGCAGTTGAGAGGGTTCTATTTTCCATTCGGTGTCCACCACGAAGCTATCTTTCTTACGACCTTTAGCTGAGGCGCGGACGTTTACCTTTCCTTTGCTTAAGTTCTAGCTGCTTCCCTTCACCCACGCTTACTCGCACGCTCGTTGGGGTTTTTTATTCAGTTTCTTTTTCCCTCGTAACTCTTCCTCCAATTCACGGATGCGCTTGCTTAACTCTTGATTGTGCTTGGCTAGTTCTGCTATCGTTTCAGCCTGTTGTCTGACAAGCGCACGCAGCTCCTCGACCTCATGAAGGTCGCTGAGTTGCTCATTTTTTACTTGCACAGAGTTTTCTAGCATACCTTTGTTTAACCAGATTTATGCACTCTTGACAAGGGGGCTAACTCTATACCTATCTCTTTCACCCCACAGCGGTTATTGAGAAGTTACATTTTGTGCACCTGCTTAATTCGGTTTTAAGTACCTGAATATCCCGAGGTTCTTCACCCAATAGCCAGTGAAAAAACTCCGATGGGTATTCTTCTGCTAGGTATTTGCAGATATTATCGTAGGCCAAGGCAAATTCTTCAAAGTTAATACTATTTCAGATAGCGATGCAGCGCGGTCTTGGGGGTTTCCCCCATGAGCGACTGCATCAAGACACTGTAGTGAATCTGAGTTAAAAAATTGATCGCACCTGGATCTTGTATATGGAGTCAAGTTATGATACCCGAGCACTTCTGATTTAGATAAAATCTAAAAAAGACCTGATTAGATCAGGTCTTATCAAAATCATGTCCCCACAAAAAATCCTGGTGAACACTGACAGTTCAATGTCAGCCGTGCTCCAACCAAACCGCTAAATCCGTTGCTGTCTTAAAATCCAACAACGCTTCACTCAATTCCTCCAATCGAGTAATGGATAATCCCTCAATCTGCTGTTGGAGCACAGGGTCAAGTAAACCTAACCTCAGGGTTAGCAAACGCATCACAATTAATACCGCTTCCTCCTGCTTTCCTCGGTCGAGTCCCTGCTGAAGTCCCTGCTGGAGTCCCTTTTGGACTCCCTTTTGGATAATATCTTGATAGGTAACTGATTC
>NZ_MKZS01000001.1:3436542-3440002 GCF_001942495.1 Moorena bouillonii PNG | reverse complement strand
GCTCGCGATTGCAAATCTCTCTAACCTAAATTATTGGGTTTGCAGACACGCCCTAAAGCGGCTTTAACAAATTTGGGTTCCAGGAATTGCTCCATATCAGGAATAGTATCAATCTTGCCCTGGTTTGCCAAAAACCTCGCCACATCCATCAACGACTCCAGTAAGTAGGAATCACTCTGCTTATTTCCTAGCATCTCCAGATTGGCACGAGCGTCCGGGAGACTAATCCCTTTTAGATCAGCAGCTAGGGCATCCGGCTCAATTTTCAACTCCTTAGCTGCGATCGCTAACCCTTCCGATGGATGTTGATTGAGAAACCCTAGTCCTTTGAAAACCCCTTTGACAAAGGCTTCCACCGCCTCCGGGTTGGCTTCGATATACTCAGTGGCAAACAGATAAACATCCGTAATCGCTGTCGGTATTTGGGACGAGTCATAGATAATGCGTCCATCAGGTTGAGCCAAGTTAGCCTGTTTTAGGAATGGTGCATAGGTAACAGCAATGTCCACATTCCCCACCTGGTAAGCTGCTGCTGCTCCCGCTGGATCCACGTTCACCAAGGTAACATCAGCTTCACTCAACCCAACTGCTGTGAGTACTTTTAGTAGAAAGAAATGGCTAACTGCCCCTTTTTCAACAGCAATCTTCTTGCCCTTAAAGTCCTTAATGCTACTAATACTGTTGCGGGCTAAGATGCCATCTCCACCAACGGAGTTATCCTCTACCAAAACAATGCGATAGTCTTTGCCCTTAGTTGCCAATAAGACTGCTTCAGAGGTTACAGGGGCAATAGCATCCAGTTTTCCTGCTAAAAAGGCAGAGATATAATCGGGATTATACCCAAAGGTTTTCAGGTCAACCCTTAGCCCCAGTTCCTGAAAGAAGCCTTTTTTGAGCGCAATCAAAAGAGGAGTCAAACCAATCCAAGTGGTCACCCCTAGGGATAAAGACATCGATAGGCTGGGCTTAGCATCACCCAAGTCATTCCCAGAAGATGCTTGCTGTAAGGGAGTACATGCCTCCAGGATAACGGTGCTGGATGCGAAGATTAGCCATTGCAGAGTTTGACGCCTTGACCACAACTTGAGTCTTTGTAGAACCATATCATATTCCGTTATATCCGTTACATGGGTTAACCCATCCGTTTCCAGTTAACTTTTCCCTGAAGACGGTATATAAAATAACATTTTGTTAGTTTTTTGGGGTGAGGGGTTGCACCCCTCATTATTTGTGCTATATTTAGATAAGTAGATGCACCCTGATGATTAAGAGAGCCGCAGTTGTGACTCTCTTCTTTTTTTTTAGGCTTAGAGGGGAAGAGTGGGAAGAAGCAGACCAGAGGAAAGAAATTTGGTGTGTGCCTTACCAGAATTTGGGTAGGGCTATGCATTGGCTTAAGGTAACTATTGCTAGTCAACAGTTAATAGTCAAAAGTAAATAGTCAACACTTTGAGTAATTTCTGCTAGATCTTAATTGACTACAAGCTCAAAAAAATCCCCAAAAATACGGTTTTAGCAACTAGAGATGATCCAGGAAGATAAAGCAGGGGACTTTTAAACCTTCTCAAACTACCATCCGATTTGATTCGTCAAATAAATTTTTCCTGTTAGCATCATGCTCGTGCAGGCAAAATTCCTGTCCTAAGGTTTACAACTATAGCAAGTTTTATCAAGGTATTTACAAGTACTTTAGGTTAGTAAGTTAGTATAAAAAATCTGATTAAAAATATATTAAACTTATTATCTATACCGAAAAAAAATTAAATAAACGTAACGTAATTTTAACAAAATTTAACTATTGAAAATTAACAGTATAAACTAAGTAACTTAACTATGATGAATAATGAACAAAACCATGCTCCTATAATCCTGGTCGCAGATGATGATATCCCAACCCGGACAATGCTGTGTAAACTTATGGAAAATGAGGGATATAACGTCGAAGATGTAGGAGATGGCGAGCAGTGTCTGGCAGCTTATACTGAGCTAAAACCGGATATAGTATTGCTGGATGCTATGATGCCAGTGATGGATGGGTTTATGTGTTGCTCCCAAATGCAAAAGCTACTTAAAAATGAATCAACACCAGTATTAATGATTACTGGACTTAATGACCAAGCTTCCGTTGATTGGGCATTTCAAGTCGGAGCAACGGATTATATAACTAAACCCATCCAACCATCAGTGCTAAGGCAGCGTGTCCGTCGTCTTATCGAAGCTAATCGAGCCGAAAAAACCTTACGGGAGAGGGAGAAACAATATCGTTCTGTCGTAGAAAGTGTTAAAGAAGTGTTTTTTCAAATCGATGCCACTGGACACTGGATATTTCTCAATTCCGCCTGGACTACTTTCACTGGCTTTACTGTAGAAGAAAGTCTAGGTAAAAATTGTCTAAAATTTATTGATCCTGATGATCAGGAACGTTATCAACAATTGTGGGAGTCTCTAGTCAACGGTGAAAAGGATTCCTTTAAACATGAAATAAGATATGTTACCAAAACAGGGAAGTGCAGCTGGGGGGAGATTAATATTCAGTCAAGCTTGATAATTGATGGTGTAGTTACCGGTTTTTCTGGTATGCTACAAGACACCACTGAACTTAGAAAAGCTCAAGCTTTAGAAAAAGAGAAAATAAAATTGGAAGCGGATATCCAAGAACGAGAACGTCGCTCAGAAATCATTCGCAAATCTCTAGAGCAGGAAAAAGAACTGAGTGAACTTAAATCTCGGGTTATTAGTACGATATCTCATGAGTTTCGTACTCCACTGACGATGATTCAATCCTCTACCGAATTGCTAGCTAAGTACAGTGATAAACTGTCAGACGATAAAAAACTGAAACATTTTAAACAAATTGGATGGGCGGTTGAACACATGAACCAACTCCTGAGCAATGTGATCTTCCTAGATAAAACTGAATCAGGGGAACTTGATTGTCATCCTGAATACTTGAATCTAGATAAACTATGCAAAAAAATTATTAATAATTTACAGGTTACTTTAAATAGTGACTATAAAATTGATTTTTCTAGTCATAGTAATTCTAGTCAAGTTAATTTAGATGAACAGCTAGTTGGACAAATTTTGACTAATATACTCTCTAATGCGGTTAAATATTCTCCCCAAGGAGGCATCATTAAGTTTGACGTCTTTTGTCAGCCAGAAGAAGCTATTTTAACTATTCGGGATTCAGGGATTGGTATTCCAGCAAAAGAAAAGCAACGAGTGTTTGACTCTTTCTATCGAGCCACTAATGTTGGTGCTATAAAAGGAACAGGATTAGGTCTGGCTATTGCTAAAAAATGTGTTGAACTGCATCGGGGTAAGATTAACGTGGACAGCGAAGTTGGCGTGGGAACAAAGTTTCAAGTCATCTTGCCATATTTGGATTAGATATAGCAATTCTACGACTTGTGAGGTACAAATATCTGGGTTTTAGGGAGCAGGGAGCAGGGAGCAG
>NZ_MKZS01000001.1:3417192-3436442 GCF_001942495.1 Moorena bouillonii PNG | reverse complement strand
GGTCTTGGGGGTTTCCCCCATGAGCGACTGCATCAAGACACAGTTTGCTTGTTTTGAGTATTAATGATTATATTACTTTGCCCACCCTACTTTAATTGGTCTGATAGCTCATTGGAATATATAGCGGTTTTCAATTTGGTGAGATTTTTAGGGAACAGGGAACAGCGGATCACCGGAACAGGGAACAGATAAGTCGGAAGTAGCTGATAGCAGCTTGTAGGGTGGGCAAAAAGCGATGCAGCGCGGTCTTGGGGGTTTCCCCCATGAGCGACTGCATCAAGACACAGTTTGCTTGTTTTGAGTATTAATGATTATATTACTTTGCCCACCCTACTTTAATTGGTCTGATAGCTCATTGGAATATATAGCGGTTTTCAATTTGGTGGGGTTTTTAGGAAACAGGGAACAGCGGATCACCGGAACAGGGAAGTCGGAAGTCGGAAGTGGGAAGTGGGAAAAAATACTTTGTACCTCATTAGGCTAGAAACTGCCGAGGAAAGAGTACCCTTATGGGTATGGTCAAATCCTTAAAAATTTAATAATAAAACCTAAGGATTCAACTATCAGCTATTTTTTTATATGCTACCGGTCAAATAGTACCCTTATGGGTACTGTTTAATTAAAAAAAATAAGCTAAATCAATCCAAATTATTCAGTAAAATAGGGATAGATTAAACTAACCATATTAGAATCAAATCACCATTGATTGATATAGGATTGGATGACATGAGATTACTTTTGACAAGGCTTGGAGTTCAAAAATAAAAGTTTAGTCTCAATTAGTTATTATCAATTGATTAGGACACATTATTGAGTAGCACACTAGGAAATCCAAGCCAAATTCTACTTTGATAGAAAGTAAATGAAGAGAGAAATCTATCCTCTGATTAGTTTACGCCCTGAGCTAGGGGCAAGGAGAAATTATGTTGACAAGCGTAAAAACACAGGCAAGGATTGTCACTTCTGTGCTGGCACTAATGCTTCCTCTGTCTTTATCAATGCAAACCGCTGCTGCTGCACAAACCGATCAGACCGCGCCCGACATTTCTCTAAAACAACCCTTGGGATATCAACTTCCCACTGCCTATGAAAAGGCTAAAGCCGAACTCCCACAAGACTTGTACGTAATTTACAGGATCGTAGACCGCATCGTTCGCACCAACGACATAGATACTCGTTTCTGGCGAGTGAGGATTGTCCCTGAGTATTCTACAAAAGCCTACGCCCATTCAGCTTATGTGATTACCCTTGATAAAAGTTTGTTGGATCTGATGGCAGGGGATGTTTCTGCTTTGGCTTTTGTGATTGCCCATGAAATGGCACACCATAGTCACGGTCATATCTCTGAGCTAATTGAAAGTGCCCATGAAGCGTCTATTGATGTCTCCTCTGCGGACAATCAACAAGAAGCTCAAAAACGGCTGAGGGAGTGGCAGGAGCGAATACAAAAGTTGAGTCACAATCTAGAATTGGAAGCTGATCGCATAGCTTATCAGTATTTGGCTCGTGCTGGATTTGATCCGGAAGGGTCTGTGCGAGGGCTTAATACTTTAGCAGAACTGCCCGGAGGCGGCCTTAAGAGCAAGACGCACCCAACTATTTCTCAGCGTATTGAGGCGATCGAAGCGCTGATGGTGGAAAATCCTCCAAAGCAGTTAGCACGGCGAGGTCGTATCCAGCTACTTGGGAGCAAGCCGCTGACTTATGAGCTATCAGACAATGGAAACTCGTTGCGAGTTGACTCTAAACCAAGGAAGTCTTTTGAAGAGCAAATCGAAGGTAGGTTTGGTCAGTAGTTGGTGTATTTAATCGGAAGAGTCATTGGTATCAGGTACTTTCGTCTTGGGTTTTAGGGAGCAGGGAGCAGGGAGTAGGGAGTAGGGATTAGGAAGTAGGAAGTAGGGAGATAAACATTCAGCTAATGCGCTACGCGCAGGCTACGGGAACAGCTAAGAGGATATCTGAAAAGTTTTTTTATACTGAATTTTGCCCCCCTAGCCCCCCAACTTTGGGGGGAAAAAGAGTCCATTTGCTTCTAAAAGTCCCCCAAAATTGGGGGACCAACGGGGGCTTGGATGTAGCAAATGAGACTTCTCAGACAACCTCTAAGACTTACCTTGCTTTTGCTTAAGGGAGTATGTTCACAATTCAAATAAAAAAGTTATATAATCTCAGGGTAATTACCCTTAATAAAAATCTCCCCATCACCCCATCTCCCCATCTCCCCACACTCTCGATTAATTATGGGTATTCAACCAGACTTGATATTACTTGTGTACTAGACAACGAGAGGTTGCCTTAATCCCTTCAATCACCCGCTCTAGGTCTTCAGTGGTAAGATTGGAGCCAGAAGGTAGGCAAAGACCATGCTCAAATAAATCTTCTGCGATCGCACCACCAATAGAGTGACACTCAGCAAATACAGGCTGTAAGTGTAATGGTTTCCAGACAGGACGGGTTTCAATTTGCTTTGCAGCCAAAGCCAGGCGAACCTGCTCTCGATCTGCTCCAAAGGCATCAGGGTTAATGGTCAGGCAAGTTAACCAGCGCGTGGCTCGTCCATAGGGGGCTTCTGGCATAAATTCTATTCCTGGCAGCTCTGCCAAGGCTTCCTGGTAAATCTCGAAGTTACGCCGTCTCGCTGCTACTCTTTGATTCAAAACCCGCAATTGACCACGACCAACTCCAGCTAAAATATTGCTGAGGCGATAGTTGTAGCCAATGTGTGAGTGCTGGTAATGGGGGGCTGGGTCTCGGGCTTGGGTTGCCAGAAAACGAGCTTTGCTGACAAAATCAGGATGGTTTGAAACCAACATGCCGCCACCAGAGGTAGTAATAATTTTATTGCCATTTGTAATATAGCAATTCTACGACTTGTGAGGTACACAATTTCTAGATTTTAGGGAACAGGGAACAGGGAACAGATAAGAGGGAATAGCGATGCGCTGCATTAAGAGGTGCGACCCGTAGCGAATTTAATTCTTAATGCGGAAAGCGCACCTAACAGGGAATCAACGTCAAAGAAGACTGTACCTCATGAGTACTATAAACGCTATAAAAACCTATAATACCCCAAAATTTTTATCAACAAGTTGGCAAGTATTGCCTTTTCTAATAACTATACCAATCCGTGTAGGAATTGTGATAATTTTTTTTCCCTTTTCCCTACTCCCGTCTTGATGCAGTCGCTCATGGGGGAAACCACGGCAGTCGCTCATGGGGGGAGACCCCCAAGACCGCACTGGCTCCCCAAGACCGCGCTGCATCGCTACTCCCTACTCCCTGTTCCCTGTTCCCTTTGGTATAGGTATTGGCATTTGGATGGGGAAAATCGTCCTCGCTTCAGCTCGGGTGAAATATGGGGCTAAACAGGTCTTGCCCTTGAAAAAAATCCCTCAACCATGAGGGTTGTAGCTGACGGGTTTACCTGCTGAAGTCCGTCATTTTTTTTTATCGGGCTTTCAGCAGGTATGAGGACTTAGGATTTGACAAATTGACGGTAATGTGATTAGCGCTCAAATTGTTGCAACAATCTTATGGGAGATTGAGTAGGAACGGGAATGTAGGGTTTGAGATGAGGTTTATGAGGTTTGATATGAGGTTTATGAGGTTTTATATGAACTTTATGAGGTTTGAGATGAGTAGTATGAGGTTTGAGATAAGTAGTATGAGGTTTTATATGAGCTTTTATATGAGCTTTTATGAGGTTTGAGATAAGTAGTATGAGGTTTGAGATAAGTAGTATGAGGTTTTATATGAGCTTTTATATGAGCTTTTATATGAGTTTTATGAGATTCAAAACTGTGAAAAATCCTAAGATAGTTATCTGTAGGGGAACCAAAGAATGTAATCACTTCTTTTTTCCTACAATCCCTTTGTAAACAGTCAATCTCACAGGAGTTAGTTATGGCAACTTTTAAATCTGTTTCTGGTGATGACCACGAGCATATCTACGGTGGTGTTGATCAAAACGGCAAAATGTGGGGTGAAGGCTTCACTGTTACAAAAGGTGATCCAGGGTGTTACACAATAACATTTAATCCTGATAAACAATTTCGCGAAAAGCCTGGAGTAGTCGCTTCAGTTTATGTGGATGAGAATAATACATATAGCGTGCCTAACCTGTCTGTTTCAGTATCTAATGTTTCAGTGTCTAGTTTTGACTGCTACACTACTAATGAAGACGGGGATTTAAAACGTGCTCCTTTCACCTTTATTGCTTTTGGTGAAAAAAAGAAGTAAACTGACTAGGAGAAATAGCGGTTATAGCCCTTGTTTAGCAAGGGATACAGCAGAGGAATAAAAAAAAAGATAGGTCAAATATAGTAACTCTGACCTATCTACCAAAAATGATAGCTAAAACATACCAGGAAATTATACAAAATCAGCTGTATCACAGCAGGTATTTGTTGGTGACCTTAGTCGTTGCGAGCCTAAAACTACTCAGACAGGTCAAACTATAAGTGTTAGAGGTTGTCTGAGAAGTCTCATTTGCTACATCCAAGCCCCCGTGGGTCCCCCAATTCTGGGGGACTTTTACAAGCAAATTGACTCTTGTTCCCCCCAAAGTTGGGGGGTTAGGGGGGCAAAATTCAGTATAAAAAACTTTTCAGATATCCTCTTAGCTCAAGCGCTACCGTTGCCTATTTTGTTTGAGAGTAGTCCCCCTGTCATAGCATGAATAGCAAGTGTACAGAAACTTACTCTGAGGCTGAAACTCAATCACTGTAAGCGTCTCAAAATCGTTTTTTTAAAACGATCACGCTTATCAATTTAACTAATGGTTAATTTGTACAGTAATTGGAAGGTTTCAAGGGTTTGACAGGTCTAATTCTCAGAGGGTTTAATTGGTACGCTGATTTTATTTCTCTTCCATAGCGATTGATCTTCATAGAAATGATCCAAGGATGTGATTTGAAGAATCACATCCTTGAATCATTTTTATAGAATTAGTCGTTAAAACAACGAGAATCCAGGCGTTGCGTCAGTCAAGTAATGAATAGGAGATTAGTGGGCATCCTCCCCGCGCGAACATAAGCAGGAAACTGGCAAGATGCCAGTGTCTTGATGCAGTCGCTCATGGGGGGAACCCCCAAGACCGCGCTGCATCGCTTCCACGCAAGATGCCCATTCTACAGGTGCGACCCGTGGCGAATTTAATTCGCCAAGGTCAAGGGCACCTAAAAACTCTTAAAATCATGCCATTATTCAGCAACGCCGAAAATCAGGGCAAGCCCGTCTTATCACGCACCCTACGCCACATTTACTTATAGCGTTTCTAGAATTTATGAGGTACGCTTTTCAACCTCAAAGTCCCCCTTGATAAGGGGGATTTAGGGGGATCCCTTTGTACCTCATGGCATAGAGAATTGCTATAAACCCTCAACCTTAAACCTTCAACCTTAAACCTTCAACCTTGGCCTTTCGGCCACGCTACGCGAACAACCCTCAACAGTCAACAAGCCCTTATAACTGAGGTACATACTGTGGCTTCTCAGGCACATCGGTGTACTCAGCCACAATTTGACGGAACTCCTCACCCTCAATAGTTTCCTTTTCAATCAACAGATCCACTAATCGATCAACCGCATCTCGATTCTGCCGAATGATATCTCGTGCTTCTTGATGGCAATGTTCTACAATTTGACGAACTTGCTGATCAATCCGAGCAGCAACCTCTTCAGAGTACTCTGCCCTAGACATTAATCCCGCACCGAGAAAGACTTCTCCCTCTTGGCTTTCCAAGGACAGAGAACCTAAGTCACTCATCCCGTAGCGAGTTACCATTTGCCGTGCGATCCCAGTCAATTGCTGCAAATCACCACCGGCACCAGTAGTGACTTCAGCATGACCGAATACTTCTTCTTCCGCAGCTCGACCCCCTAAAGCTCCAGTAATCCGAGCCAAAAGCTGAGCTCTGGTAATTAAACCTTGCTCTTCACTAGGAGTAAACCAGGTTAGACCTTGAGCTTGTCCTCGGGGAATCAGGGTAACTTTCTGTACAGGGTCGTGATCCTTTACTAGGGTACCAATAATAGCGTGACCAACTTCATGATAAGCAATCAATCGCTTGTTCTTGCTATCTACCAGGGGAGTACCTTCCATCCCAGCCACTACCCGGTCAACCGCATCATTGATTTCCAGCATGGTAATCGCTTCTTTGCGACGGCGAGCAGTCAGGATAGCGGCTTCATTGAGCAGGTTGGATAAATCAGCACCAGTGAATCCAGGAGTCCGTCTTGCGATCACTTCGATGGAAATTTCTGAAGCGAGTTTTTTATCCCGAGCATGGACTTCCAAAATCTTAATCCGCCCTTTCAGGTCTGGGGGATCTACCATCACCTGGCGGTCAAAGCGTCCGGGACGTAACAGAGCTGTATCCAGCACATCCGCACGGTTAGTAGCCGCAATCACGATAATGCCAGTGTTTCCTTCAAACCCGTCCATTTCCGTCAGCAATTGGTTTAGGGTTTGCTCCCGTTCATCGTTACCACCACCAATTCCAGCTCCCCGTTGCCGTCCTACCGCATCAATTTCATCGATAAATATCAAGCAAGGGGCATTTTCCTTAGCTTTTTTGAACAAGTCACGAACCCTAGAGGCACCAACACCCACGAACATTTCCACGAATTCGGAACCAGAGATACTAAAGAAAGGCACTCCTGCTTCACCAGCGATCGCTTTTGCTAAGAGGGTTTTACCAGTTCCAGGAGGACCGACCAGCAGCACCCCTTTTGGTATTCGTGCTCCGACTGCGGTAAACCGTTCCGGTTGCTTGAGGAAGGTAACTACTTCTTCGAGTTCCTCTTTCGCTTCTTCGATACCGGCCACATCATCAAACAGGACCCCAGTTTTGGCTTCCATCATGAACCGCGCCCGGGATTTCCCGAAATTCATCGCTTGACCAGGACCACCATTCATGTTGCTGGAGCGACGGAATAGGAAAAATAATCCCGCAATCAAGAGAATCGGAAAAATTAAATTCCCCAGCAGTCCCCAAATTGCACCATCATTGCGAGCGGGATGGGATGTCAGAGCAATATTAGACTCTCTGAGCTTAGAAATCAGTTCCGGCGCACTAATTGGCAGATCTACTCGCAGCCGCTGTAAGCGGTTATCAAGATCCACATCCACAGCTTCTACAATCGCTGTGCGACCACTATCATAGAGGTCAACACTAGTGACTCTACCGGAATCAATATAGTCCAAGAAGCGACCATAGGTCATGCGAGTACTGGCGGTATTACTACCCATATTCCCGGTAGTACTGGCAAATGTTCCCTGCCAAAAGAAAAAACCAATGACTAGGGCAGGTAATGTCCAGAGTAGGAGTATTCTCCAAGAAAATTTCATGTTTTATTCGCCTCTATTACTGGTAACGAATGCTGGTATCACCCTGTTAGGGAGGATCTGATTACAAAGCAAATCAAGATCAAATATCCATTCAATACCCTAAAACCGTTTGCTTATAGTATGTTTGTATTTTTGGTCAATACCCTTGAGGGGTATTGCCACATAACTGGTGATAACACAAGTTATTGTAACGTTATTTTAACTAAATTTAACATAAATCTCATTATGTGAGCAAGGGAGTGATCGCAAGGCTTGTCATAGTTTTTCCAAATTCAAGGGACGAATAATTCATCAAACCTTTATGTAACAAGCTTTTTGATTCCCTGTTCCCGTCTTGAGGCAGTCGCTCATGGTTTGGGTTCTGTTTGAGAGGGGGATGGGTGCTTGAAGGAGGCAGTATGGGATTGGGGTGACCCCTAGGGTTGTTCGGTAGTCAGTTAGCAGTTAGCAGTTATTTAGTTACAGTTGGAATAGGCTTGTTGATGTACATGATCTCAATCAGCTGTTTAGGCACAGATAACCATGACAGAATTGTTGGAGCAAGCCATCTCCCAGGTGAGACAGTTGCCAGAGTCGGAACAAAATAGCATTGCTGCGCTCATTCTCAAGGCATTGGAGCAGAAACAGGGGGATTTTTGGGCTGATTTTGATGAAATTATCGCAGAAAGCCAAGTTAGCACGGGAATTGCTGATTTATCCTATCAACATGACCATTATGCCCACGGTGGGGAGAAGCGAGGGGTGGAATAGTCGTGAGGACAGTTTTTGTGGATACGGCGGCGTGGATTGCTTTGGTGAATGTGGATGATGATTTTCACCGCATTGCTAAACAGGTAAGGGTGAGGTTGGAGCAAGATAATTATCGTTTGGTAACTAGTTATTTTGTGCTTTTGGAAGTGGCTGATGCTTTAACTTCTGTACGCTTTCGTCCCCAGACTATTAATTTGCTCAATCGCCTCAAGGGTTTGGCAGGTTTGCGAGTGATTGAGGTTAGTCAAGCTCTTTTTGATGCGGGTTGGCAGCTTTATTGTCAGCGTTTGGATAAGGATTGGGGATTAACTGATTGTATTAGTTTTGTGATTATGGAGCGGGAGGGGATAACGACGGCATTTACGTCAGACCAACATTTTGAACAGGCTGGTTTTATTCGTCTGTTAAAGCCCAGGGGTTAATTTGGTTCCTTCTTTAACTTGGCAGTATGGGATTGGGACTATTCAGGCTAAGGTGGTTCGGTTGCCCTTACTAGAATTTTGAGCGAAGAGTAAAAAAGCGATGCAGCCCTATAGAATAAGCTCAAAAAAACAGTAGCGCATCTGTTTCACTCAGCTCTATGGCCAAAAAAAACAGACGCGCTAGTTTTGATCTAACTCCTCCAAAAGGAGGATTTACTTTATACCAGCCGTAACCTATTCGGTTTTTACTAGTAGGTTTTTACTAGTAGGTTTCTACGTGCCAGCGATGTGCTTTCTTCATTTGCTGTCGGTATGTAGTCCAATCTACATCCTCTTTAGCAGCTGCAGCGGTCAAAGCCTCATCAATACCACCTTCCATACCTTTTAATCCGCAGATGTAGGTATGGGTGTTTGGTTCCTGCATCAGCTTCCACAACTCGTCAGCATGTTCCGCCACCCTGTGCTGGATATACATTTTGCCCCCTTCAGAATTCTTCTGCTCACGGCTAATGGCATAGGTGAGGCGGAAGTTATCTGGGTTATTCTGCTGCATTGCTTCTAAATCATCTTTATAGAGGATGTTAGGGGTAGTAGAAATACCAAAGATCAGCCAAGCCAAGCCCTTGAACTTGTAATCTTCGTGCTGTTCTTTAAACATCCGCCATAGGAAAGCGCGGAATGGTGCAATACCAGTGCCCGTTGCCATCATGATGATATTGGCATTGGGGTCTGATGGCAGCAACATCTCCTTACCCACCGGTCCAGTGATTTTGACATCATCCCCTGGATTCATATTGCACAGGAAGGTAGAGCAGACACCGTTTACGGTTTCCCCAGTTTCAGGATGTTTGTACTGCAGCTGTCTGACACAGAGGGATACTGTCTTATCATCCAAGTCATCGCCGTGACGAGTAGAAGCAATGGAGTACAAACGAAGCTTGTGGGGTTTGCCTTTGTCATCAGTACCATCGGGAATAATCCCAATACTTTGACCTTCGAGATACCGCAGATCACCTCCAGAAAGGTCAAATTTGATGTGACGGCAATTACCAATACCCCCTTCGCGGACTAGTTGTTCGTTTGATATACACTTACCAATGAAGGGGTTTTTGGGTCGATAGGTATTGACAGGGATATCATCTTTGGCCTTTTTGGGTTTCGCTTGAGTCATAGGCTTAGTTGTGTTTTTTGACTGGGTAGGCTTAGTTGTGTTTTCTGACTGGGTAGGTTGTGTTTGAGCCACTGACCCATTAGCAGCACTACTGGATAAAGGTTTAATGCTGACAATCTTCCCTCCCATGCGAGCAATCCGCTGCATTTCCTGCTTCATGCGGTTATAGGGCACCGTCAACAAAACCGTGCCACTCTGACGAATCGGTCCATTTTGACGAAGACCGACTACCTCATAAAGGTAAGTGCGACTACCAAATTCTGTAACAGTGCTGGAATTAGTAGACTCGCTAGGACTAGACATTGCTTCTATTGCTCCAAACCAAACTGACTATGTATTGCTAACTATGTATTCCTAAGACTTGCCTTGGCACCACAAACGGACTCACGGTCGATGGGTGAGCGGCTAGCTAGTAATAACCCCGAATAATGCCTTATTAGCGTAACATTGTAAAGCTATGCCCAGTAATGTTTTTGGTTTATCAGGGAGAGAATTAGTGTAGAGGCACTGCTAGGCACTACTCTCAAGTTACATGATGAATAACTCAAAAACTGTAAATCCTGAGTCAGTTTAATTTTTTCTTTAAAAAATGCCCAACAAACCTTAGCATAAGTACTAAGCGAGGTAATGCTACTGACAATCAGCCTTGTATAAGCAATCTGGTTTTGGTAGAATCCACTATGAGCAGCTAGTAGTAAATACTTAAGCAGAGCTTGGCTTTGGTCTTCCCTAGTGGTTAGTACTTAAGCGAGTGGATTTATGGTGGCATGTTATCAAGCACCACTATAAGCGTGTGTCAGATTGCTCCCAGGCTTGGGCTTTGGCTTACTGAAAACTGATTTGAGAATATGTTTTACGTTAGAGGGAAGATATGACCACAGATCTGGAGAGGGTGGTAGTTATAGGAGTTGCTGGAGACTCAGGATGCGGTAAATCAACGTTTCTGAAGCGTTTGACCGACCTATTTGGCCAGGAGTTCATGACGGTGATTTGTCTGGATGACTATCACAGTCTGGATCGTAAACAGCGCAAAGAGAAAAAAGTTACTGCCCTTAATCCTAAGGCAAATAACTTTGACTTGATGTACGAGCAAATCAAAGCGCTTAAAGAAGGTCGGGGCATAGACAAACCTATCTACAACCATGAGACCGGTGAACTTGATCCACCAGAGCGGATTGAGCCAAATAAAGTTGTAGTGATTGAAGGCCTGCACCCTCTTTATGATGAGCGGGTGCGTGATCTGGTTGACTTCGGGGTTTACCTAGACATTAGCGATGAGGTCAAAATCCAATGGAAAATCCAGCGGGACATGGCAGAACGGGGCCATCGTTATGAGGATATCCTAGCGTCGATTGAAGCTAGACGTCCAGACTTTGAAGCTTACATTGAAGTCCAGAAGCAATACGCTGATGTGGTCATTCAAATCTTTCCCACCCAGCTGCTTCAGGGAGAGGCAGCTAAGGAAAGCAATCTACTGCGGGTGCGCCTAGTTCAAAAGGAAGGAGTGAAAGACTTCAACCCAGTTTATCTGTTTGATGAAGGGTCAACCATCGACTGGAGACCTTGTGGTCGCAAGCTAACCTGTGCTTATCCTGGTCTGAAAATGTACTATGGGCCAGACAGCTACATGGGTAACGAAGTCTCTGTACTAGAGGTAGATGGTCAGTTCGATAACCTAAACGAGATGATTTACATCGAAAGTCACCTCAGCAATACCTCAACCAAGTACAATGGAGAGATGACCGAGTTATTGCTCAAGCACAAGGATTATCCTGGCTCTAACAACGGTTCTGGGTTGTTCCAGGTTCTCGTTGGTCTGAAGATGCGGTCAACTTATGAAAGCTTGGTATCCGCTCCAGCCAAAGTAGCAGCCAAGGTGTAGTATGGTCTACAGGAGCTGATGGAAACAATGTTTGCGTGACTCACATTCCATCAGCTTCCTCAGACGGAACAAACCGAATCAGAGCATAAGATTGGCATGGTATCGGATAGAGTTATAAAAATTTGGATAGCTAGCGTTTTGGTGTTTTTTGTGATGGTGGAAATCTACCAGTGGGTTAGACACGTAACTCTACCACTACCGGTGTTTATCTTAGCAGGAGCCTTATTAGCGATCGCTTCTAACTATGGCAAGCATCCAGGCTGGATTTTTCGCCAGCCTTCCTTTCCATCTGATTCATCTGCTCCTAATCTAAGCCAAGACAGCCAAGGCCAAGACATTGCCAATACTGCTAAATTAAACGCTACAAAGCAGTCCTTATTTCCTACCTTGCCTATCCCACAAAAATCAATTTCTTTTATTATCAATCGTCCTTGTCAAAAAAAGGATGAATGAAGAATTTATGTCATCTGTCGTCAGCCGTTGGGCTTTGGTTCACCCTAAGCGAAAAGCTTTGTGGAACAGGCTTCTAGCCTGTGAAATAACTCAGATTAAACGAATGCTTACCTCTCTCATTCAATAGCTGAACGCGCACGCGTGCGCGTAGCGCTAATCGCGCTATAGCTGATAGCTTACATTAACTGTTCATATTCCGCTTCATTTGCTCCAACTCTTCATCCATTTCCCAGCTTTTAAACTGTTGCTCTAAAGGGTCTACACCAGAAGGGATATTATATTGGTTACTGTTGGTAGTCTGATTCCAGGAAAATGTCTGGGAGTTCCCCTTCGGCTGAGCACTTGCCCGAGCTGCTGCTGTATCTCTAGCTTTAGCCTGAACTTCAGCGCGACGGTTTTTAATCTGTTCTTGGAGTTCCTTGGCTTTAGTAATGCGCTGTTTAACCCCTTCCATCTGGCCCCAAAGCTGATTGCCTTGACGTAACAGAGCTGCTTCTCGCTCTTGAGCTGCTTTAGCCAAATCAAATCTGTTGTGGGACTTAGCCTTTTCAATACGCTCATGCCAACGTTGAATGTCTTTGGCAACGGCGAGAATTTGGTCTTGCAACCGCTTTTCCTGTTGCTGTAAGTCAATAATTAGCCGCAGTGTGTCTTTTTCTTGCTCGCGCAACTGCTCCTCTAGTGCCTGTAACTCTAGATGAGGATTGTTGCGGAGAAATTCTTCTAGACGACTTTCTAGAAATCGATTTAGGTCTTCAAATAGTCCCACTGCACCACTATCCTAGATCCTATTAGATCATATATGTTTCACTCTGTTCTATCAACATATCTCAGCTTATCTGAAATAGCTACAGGAATGTTAAATATAGTTAGTTAATAATAGTGAATTTAAGTGACCATTGGGGTTTTTGCGATCGCACAAATTGGGGATGCGATCGCATACATAATATAACCCACTACAAAATACCATTGGCAATTGGCAACCGAGCCATCCTGTTCTTAATTTCCCTAGAGCGTTAGAATTTGTTTTTTACATTCGATATGGTGATTTATTACAGTCATGATCTTACATAACTAAAAATGTTGTCCAACGTAAATTGAACGAACTTCACCATTGCGTCGAATCACTGCTTCCTGATTATCTACAGAGACTAGAGTCCAACCGCTATTACCAATGGCTTCCCCCAGCTTAATCCGTTGGGTAACACCATCAATTTTAAACAAAGCAGCAGATTGCTCTCCTAGCTCCAGTAATCCCACCAAGGTATGTTTGATGGCAGGTGATGATGGTGGAGGTGGTGGTGGGGCAGGGAGTCGGTCAAGAGTAGCGGTGGGCAGGGGGTCTGGGGTTGGTGGTGGCGGTAATTCTAGAGTAATTGGTGGCGGTGATTCTAGAACATTTGGTGGCGGTGGTTCTATAGCAGTTGCTGACGGAGGTTTCGGGATTGGTGATGGGGATGGTGTAAGTTCAGGGGTACTAGGAGGGGATGGTTTTACTGGCGCTGAGGATGCTATGGCAGGATCAGGGGTTGGAACCTTTTCAATTGGAATATAATAAACTCGTTCTAAGACACGTTCTTTGACAGCAGTTGGTGGTGCAGTTGCTGCTGAGTTACGAGCTACCGGAGGATTGGCAAGGGTGGGGTCTGGTAATGATTGGGCGATCACAGTCTTTTTGATAGCTTGTGCTTTGCGGTCAATCACTTCTAGCGATCGCAACATATAGTTAATAAACTGGGCATCAGGTTCTGATACTTTGCCTTGTTGAACTGATACTAAAGCCACTAAGTTGTTCAACCATGACCAAGTTAGCTTTCCTTGGCTAGTCAGCCACATTATTGTGATTGCTGATAGGGAAAGTAAGGCTAAAGTCCATAGGAGCTTGTCTAAAAACCGACCAGAGTTATCCGCGACAGTACTAGAGTTAGTATCTGCCGTTGTGGTTTGCAACTCACTTGATGTGGTTTCGGCTAACTCCTGGGTTGAGGGGAGTGGCGATTCCAGAAAGGGAATAATTGCCGCTGATATGGGAATTTTCTGGATTGCTATCGGTTCCAAGGAGACATAGTCTGGCTCAGGGGGTTCTGTCGGCAACTCGCAGCCGTTTTCAATCATTTGGTACAGATCCCCAAATAAATCATCCATTAACCTATCGGCTTCAGCATCGACCGACCATGGCTGAATGGGAAGGGGAGGGTTCAACCGCTCTGTTGATTTTTCTTTGGTAATCACATCCTGAGACATCGATGGTATCTCTCGTTACTATGACTTTGACTATATACTTCAGAAGATTATCTAGGGATCTCTAACAGATTACCCTGAGATTAGGGAGCCACAACAGCGCTGAACTTTCGTTCCCGTACCTCTAGATATACCAGCAACGCATTGATATCTGCTGGATTAACCCCACCAACTCTAGATGCCTGACCAATAGTCATAGGTTTGACTTGGCTAAGCTTTTCACGAGACTCCTTGGATAGAGTTTCTATAGCAGCATAATCCAAATCTGGTGGTAACTGCCGATTAGCTTGCCGAGAAACTTGGTCAATTTGGTTTTGCTGACGCTTAAGATAACCTTGATATTTTAGATCAATTTCTGCTCCTTCCCGTTCCGACTGATTCAGGTTAGGGTCACCCAGTCCATATTGGTCTAGATTGACATAGTGGAAACCAGGACGACGTAGTAACTCAGCTAAGGTAATCGAGCCTTTGATCTTTTGCTGGGTATCGGATGCGATCGCAATTCCGATTTGATCATGTGCCTTAATCCGCACTGACTGGAGTCGGGTTTTTTCTGTAGTAATGTTTGCCTGTTTTTGTTGATACAGCTGCCACCTACGGTCATCAATCAAACCCAGTTTGCGTCCTAAAGGAGTCATACGGCGGTCAGCGTTATCGGACCGCAATAGTAACCGATACTCCGAACGGCTAGTCAGCATTCGGTAAGGTTCCCGAAGGTCTTTGGTACACAAATCGTCAATTAATGTACCCATATAGCTTTCTTCCCTAGGAAACACCACCATTTCCTGATGGCGGACATAGCGCACTGCATTAATTCCCGCTACAATCCCCTGAGCTGCTGCTTCTTCGTAGCCAGTGGTACCATTAATTTGTCCAGCGCAGAACAATCCCTCAATTTTTTTAGTCATCAGTGTCGGATAACACTGAGTTGCCGGTAAATAATCATACTCAACCGCATAAGCAGGACGGAGCATAGCACAATTTTCTAATCCCGGAAGAGTTCGCAATAGCTGCAACTGCAACATCTCTGGTAATCCAGTAGAAAATCCCTGGATATAGAGTTCTGGAATATCTCGTCCTTCTGGTTCAATAAAAATCTGGTGGCTTTCCTTATCAGCAAAGCGCACAATTTTATCTTCAATACTAGGGCAGTACCGGGGTCCTTTAGCATCCACCCAGCCTCCATAGATGGGGGACAGATGAAGATTGTCCCGAATCAACCGATGAGTCTCAGAAGTCGTACGGGTCAGATAGCAATACATCTGCTCTCGTTCCACCCACACATCTGGGTCAAAGCTAAACCAGCGCACCTTCTCATCCCCTGGTTGAGGTTCCAAGTTGCTGTAATCCACAGAGCGCTTATCTACCCGTGCGGGAGTTCCCGTCTTGAGTCGTCCCGTTTCAAAGCCTAAGCGGTTAAGGGTTTCCGTCAAGCCAATTGCCGCAAATTCCCCAGCCCGTCCTGCTGACATCGACTTGTTTCCCACCCAGATCCGTCCACCCAGGAAAGTGCCTGTTGTCAAGATTACTGCCGATGCTCTCAAAGCTACACCGAAGTAAGTCTGGACACCTATCACCTCATCATTAGCCCCCAGCACCAAATCCGTGACCATGGCTTCCCGGAGAGTCAAGTTTTCTTGATTTTCTACAATCTCCTTCATCACAGCCGCATATTCTCGCTTATCCGTCTGCGCTCGCAAAGCCCAAACCGCTGGTCCCCGTGAACAGTTCAGTACCCGCTTTTGCAGGTAGGTACGGTCAGCCATTTTGCCAATTTCTCCACCCAAAGCATCTACCTCATGGGTGAGTTGAGACTTGGCTGGTGCTCCCACTGCTGGGTTACAGGGTTGCCAAGCAATTTTGTCTAGATTGAGGGTAAGTAGGATAGTACGACAGCCCAACCGTGCTGAAGCTAGGGCGGCTTCACAACCAGCGTGTCCCGCGCCAACTACAATCACATCAAAGGCATCTTGGAAATCTACTTGGGAATGCATGGGTCTAAGGAAGGATCAGAAATCAAATGAGGAATTTTCTACCAGAAAATGGTGTGTTTTTTATAGTTTAATTTAAAAAGTTATGGTTTAGTTTGATAGTTAACCCTCAACCCTCAACCCTCAACCGTCAACAACAAACCCTTTCAACCCCAGTTACCCTTCAGTGATAATTTTTGGCACTCTGAAGAAATCACCATCCTGCTCAGGAGCTTCCCTGAACATACTTTCCCGGTCAGTATAGGGTTTGAGAGTATCCAGTCGAGTCACATTGCTAATATCAATCGCCCGTGTAGTTGGCGGCACATCCTCAGTATCTAATTCACTCAGCTGTTGAAAATATTCGAAAATACTGCTCATCTGAGCTGCAAATTTATCCTCTTCCTCTGCTTTTAGTTCTAAACGAGCAAGATTGGCAACTTTTTGGACTTGTTCGCGGTCTATCATCATTTTGTTATATTATAATTCTTGGTTACTAATGAACTCCTCAACAGTCAACACTAAAGGCTTAGCCCAAATCAAAGACTATCAAGACTATCAAGTTTATTAACTAGAAGCTAGGAGTTAAAAGTAAACATCAATGGTAGAACGACCTGTAGTTTTCAGCCAGTTTTGGGCTTCAATGTAGTTATTAGGAGCAAGGCGAATAGCTCGTTTCCAATAATCAGCCGCTTTGTCATAGAAAGCTTCTGCCCCCTCACTATCCCCAGCTTCCTTAAACTGTTCACCTTGATAATGGTAAATTACGGCTACATTATTAAGGGCCTGAGGCATACGGGGGTTGATCTCAAGAGCTTGATGATAGAGTTCTAAAGCACGCTCATGCTCACCATTACTGGCTTGAATCAGCCCCATGTTGTAGAAAATAAAGCTACGGTCGTTGGGGTCTTCCTCTAGTTCCAACGCTTTTTTGTAATTATCCATAGCTTCAGCATATTCCCCATCCGCTTGAGCTGACATACCATCTCGGTAATAGACAAAAGCTTCCTTGGCTTGCTTATTGGTAGGGAGAACCTTTAAGAGGATGTCTGCCATCACTGTAAAGGTTTTATCGATAAAGTTATCGTTGCGTTGAGTGCGTGGCATAGTTGCGTGGGTCTATAGTCTTCACCTTGTAGATAATCCTATCTTGTGACGTCAGCATTTAGCTATGAACCTTTCCGCAGTTAGCTCAACAATCCAGGAAAACTTAAGCATTGGGCTGACTGCTGCAAGTACATGACTTATCCTGAACACCCCTCAATCAGGTGATAAGCGCGTGTAGTGCTATAGCTCAAGTAATGCCTGTGTTACCTAGAGCGTCAACTGACTTACTGTTCTATAACTTGATTATTCTTTAGCACATCTGGTTATATATGTCAATAAATATATTTGTTAAAATCTCAGTAAAATCACTTAGAATAAAAGCATGGTAGATGAACCCTGATAATTACCCCCGGAGCTCCAGTTTCCGGGGTTTTCTGATCGGCCTATAGTTACCAAAGCAATCCCTGCGAGCTATCTAAGGATTTTGTAGATTCCTCTAAATCAATTAGTGAGTCACTTTTCCGGATATACGTGAAATCACCGAGAAAAGAGAAATGGTAGATGCACCCTGATAGTTACTCCCCGAAGCTCACGGTTCGGGGGTTTTTTTTGTAACGATATTCTAGATTTGTTATTTTAAGCATAAATACTCGGGATTGGCCAGTGAGGTACAGTCTTCTTTGACGCTCATTCCCTCAATCGATTCTCTGCCTAACCCACTGTCTTGATGCAGTCGCTCATGGGGGGAACCCCCAAGACCGCGCTGCATCGCTTCCGAAAAGCCCTTAAAGCAGCACTTGAACCTTGAGTCAAACTCATTTGGACAAACTGCTCAACCCCTTCAATAATGGGAAAATTAGGAAAAGTAGGACTCAAAGAAGACTCAACATAGCTACCCCCCTTACCTGCTTGGAGTACATTGATTTTTAAACTTCCCTTAGAAAACTGCCATAACTCAGGCACTCCCAAAGCTTCATAAGCACTCAGTTGTGTTTTGGAAGTAACATCAACCTCAATGGCTATATCGGGAGGTGGATCACTACTTAAATCTAATCTCCTTTTGCCAATCATTAAACGATAATTTTGAATATAAAAACAATTATCCGGCTCGATTCCTGCTGCCATATCCTTCCGCTTGAAAGTAGTTGAGCCGTAACATTCGCGATTGAATTCCAATTCTTCTAGTAAAATTTTAACCATATCACCAATAATTTCTTTATCAAACTCATGTTCTGGCAATGGCATTCTAATTTCTAATTGATTTTGATAGTAAGCTACTCTATTAGCTCTTTTTTCACCGAGTTCTTCCAAAATCTCCTCGAACTTTGACCAGCTTACATCAGTCAAAAGAATCCGCTGTCCTGGAGGAAGACTTAACTGCCTGAGCTGTAATGTTACCATTGAGCATTACCTTCCGATTAACCTGCTTCTGTCTTGGTGCGCGTTCGGTGTGGGCGTTGGAACCTCGCGCCTTGTCGCACCGCTATTTTATGGCAATCGCCCCTTGGAAGCTGTGAGAGTGCGATTGACCGTAGGTCACGCTACGCGAACGCCAATCAATTAACCCACCCTACGTGCTTCAAGCTGTAATATACAATAACACATCAAGGAGTAGTCCTATGGGTCAATTGATAATTGATAATTAATACAGCTTTCGAGGAACGGTCTTGCCGCCAGTCGTCAATCATCCCCTGCTAAACCTTCCGGATACTGGAGAAGTAACTCAGAAGAAAGAAATGGTAGATGCACCCTAATAATTACCCCCGAAGCTCACGGTTCGGGGGTTTTCTTTGTAGGTGCGCTTTCCGCATCTAATTATTAAATTCGCCACGGGTCGCACCTGTAGATGCTGCCATAAACCATAACTTGGCCGTCAGCTAAAAGTAAAGTTTTATCTAGGTTTTATCTAGGGCGTGTCATCAATTAAGCCAGATTACGGCAGCAGCCAGATAAATTGCTCC
>NZ_MKZS01000001.1:3399393-3417092 GCF_001942495.1 Moorena bouillonii PNG | reverse complement strand
TAATCCCCCAAAACCCTTGTAGGGTAAAGGTTTCTAGCTAACGAATCGCACCCTCTCTTTCAGAACCGGACGTGAGACTTTCACCTCATCCGGCTCCTAGATATCCTTAGCTTTCGCTTTTGCTCCAGTGTATCTGTTGGTGACAGCTCTGATGAACTGCTAGTAAATTCTTCTTAGACCAATTGTCGTGGTTTCCATCGACGTGATGGAGGTGTACAGATTCGTCTTCTAAGAACTTCAATCCACAGTGTCCACAGTAATGGTTTTGCTTTTTCAATGCGTTAGATGTAGCATCGGAGTAGAGTCTTGAATTTCTTTTACTCCAGTAGACTAAGTCGCCGTCGTAGGGTGACTTAGTCCCCTTTACGTTTACGTGTTGATTTTGTGCATACCCAACTTTTGGGAATCCTTTTTTGCATAGTTCATTGGCTTTATACCGGTTTACCTTTTTTTCTTTTCGGAATTTGCGGTTTGCGGTTTTTTCCATGAACCATAAGGAGTATCTTGTGCTGCTCATGTCGCAGCTGCTGTGGTAATTTCGCCATCCGCGCACGATAGGGGCTAGTTTCTTAGCTTTTACTTCAGCACCATAATTCGAGTTGTTGACTACGGTTTTAATCTTCTTACGAATGTTCCGATGGTTTTCCTCTGAGGGAATACATGAGAACTTTTTGTCTTTTCTGACGCGGAATTTCCACCCCAGGAGACGAAACCTTAGAAGAAAGAAGCCTTAATTAATAATTTTTAACCCTTTTTTGCATAGTCTGTCGCCTGTAAAGGCTTCTTTCTTCTTACGGTAACTTCATAGGAAGTTAAATCCGTCTGTCGTTTTAGTTAGCCTGGTCTTTTCTTCGCTAATTTCCATCTCTCTTTCTGCCAAAAAGTTAAAGACTTTTTGGAGAATCTTCTCAGCATTATCTTTGGGCTTGAGGATGAATACCATGTCATCTGCGTATCGCAGACTTGTATGTATATCCTCTATTCCGTTAAGTGCCACGTTTGCTAGTAAGGGGCTGACCACTCCGCCTTGGGGTGTACCTTGCTCTGGAAACTGAATGGAAACTCCTGCCTTTAGGCATCTGAATATTCCCATTTTGATTTTTGCTGGTGCTATAAGCCTTTCCATGATGCAGTTATGGCTGATGCGGTCAAAGCATTTCTTGATGTCTAGTTCTATGATTCGTTTGTTGAACCCGTTTGCATCGGATTTTAGGTGTATTTGCAGGCGTTTTTGTACATCTTGTGTACATCTTCCTGGTCTAAATCCGTAACTATCGGCGCTGAATGTCGCCTCGTGAGCTGGTTCTAGGACGAATTTTGCTAGACATTGCCATGCTCGGTCGGCTATGGTTGGTATTTTTAACATTCTTACTTTCCCGTTCTTTTTAGGGATTGGGATTTCGCGAAGTCCGCTATGTCTCCAGTCTGAGGCGTAGTGGTTCAATGTCTCTACCAGTTCCATGCGTTCCCGGTAATTGAGGCTTGACTTGCCGTCAATTCCCGCTGTCTTTTTACCTTTGTTTAGCTGGGTCACTTGTCGGACGGCCAAAAGTTGTGCTGAACGGGATTTCAGAATCAGTTTCTGTAAAGACCGGGCTTTCTTCAAGTCGCCAGCTCGAACTGCTTTGTACACTCTCTTCTGTAGGCGGAATAAGTTTTGGCGTAGTTTCTTCTACCTTTGCTTTTTCCATGATTCACTATGACTTGTCATGTGTCTAATCTTGCTCTCCATTAGTTTGTGTATTCTGGATACCCGCAGCCAGTTTCTAGCTGCATCCTACCCGACAGTAGGGATTAAGAGTGACATCTCTTACTAGGGGTTCGACCTTTCCCTAGACCTATGTGTGCTGTCGTTTTTACTTGTTCCATCCATTAGATTGTTATGGTGATTTAGGGCAGTCCACTTCGCCTATTTCCCTCATCGGAGATTACAGTCGTCGGAGAAAGGACACTGTGATGATAGTCGGGAATCAAGTCTCGCATGTACTAGTCAGATTGCGGCTTAGTGTTTAGACGCTTTTTCAGGACTTTCGCTGCTGTTACCCATGTCACCTCCCCATTACCGCCAGTGTCACCCATCTGATTGGTGTCTGGTTGCGGCCTGGTGCCAGCTTCACTCTGCTAGGATGTCGCCTCGGAGATGAAACCTTAGACAGTTGAGCCTTATTACAAAAGATTTAACCCTTTTATGCAAGACCGATCGCCCATAAAGGCTCAACTGTCTTACGGTAACTTCAAACTCGGTGTGGCCAAGGTAGGGAGTCACCTGTCTCCGCAGGGGGTCGGGTTTTCACCGCCATCCATAATGGATAGTTATAACTTTTGGGGTTATCCCCGCGAGTTACCTAAGTCATACCCCTCCCGGTGAGGGAGGCTCCTACTTAGAACAAGCCGCACGTCTCCAACACTTCAGTAAGAAGAGGATAAATCCTTTATTTCAATAAAGAGCTATTCCAGTTAACCACAACTTGACATTAATGGTCGATTTTATTTATACTACAGATATCGGAATAGTTAAGAAAACAAGGTTTATAGTTAACTGATGAATAAGTGCGTTTGTACTACTGAAGCAGCATCTCTGTTAGGAATATCATCAAGACGATTGAGACAACTCCTTCAAGACGGTCGCGTCCGGGGTGCCTATAAAAGCGGTAAATTCTGGATTATTCCTCTGTTCAACCATTTACCACAAATCATTAAGGCCAGCCGTGGCCCAAAAGGCAAGTGGCGCAAAAGTCGTCCTCCGGCTCTAGCTAAGATCAATGTCAATCGCAATCGCATTGGTAGCAACAAAACTAAACGTCCCCAAGAGCGTCAGCCAGTGATTTCGGTAAAACGAAGCGGCAACAATCTATACGGCAACCAGGTCGAAATTCTTGGTCCGTGTCGGATTGTTTATCAACCGGATAACCCTCTTGATTGTGGGGCTCGTCTGTGGATCGAAACCTTTAGTGATATTCACTTTATCGGTGGGTGCGGCTCGTTCTAGCTAGGAGCCTCTAACAACTAGAGGGGTATGAGCTAGGGGATTCGCGAGGTCAAACACCTCGAAATCCTAACTATTTTCCGGATGATGGTGAAAGCCCATCCCTTGAGGAGACAAGTGACTCTTTATCTGGCCACACCGAGTAGGCGGCAACCTACAGAGTGAAGCTGGCAACAGGGCGGAATCAGAGGTGAAACAGATTATCCACACTGCCGCTAATGAGGAGATGACATGGGTAAAATAAGTCCTAAAAAAGTGTCTCATAAAGAAAACACAATCTGAATAAAATCGTGTGTATTTCATCCTTTTATTCTCACGACATTATCCACCGGATAGTCGTAAACTCCGAGGAAAGGATAGGCAAAGTGGTTAGAAGTTACCGCAAGAATAGTGGAGCCTTTATAGTTAGTCGGCTATGGGTAAAAGGGTTAAAAATTTTGTAGTAAGGCTCCACTATTCTAAGGTTTCATCTCCGGACTACCCTAAATCATCAAAACAATCTGGGAAACGGAACGAGTAAAAACGATGGCAAAACACATGGGTCTGAAGAACGGTCGTAACTTCGGTAAGCTATGCCAAGCCTAATCCCCACCATCGGGTAAGATGTCCTCAAAACTGGGGACGGGTATTCAGAATACACAAACCCTAGGAGAGTATGGGTAGACACAGAGGAAAATCTAGTGACCTATGGAAAGGACAAAAGTGGAAAATACTCCGCCGGAACCTTTTCCGCCTACAGCGGCGCGTGTATAAAGCGGTTCAAGCTGGCGACTTGAGGAAAGCTCGGTCTCTGCAAAAACTGATTCTGAAATCTCGTTCAGCACAGCTATTGGCCATCCGTCAAGTAACACAGCTCAATCAGGGCAAAAAAACCGCCGGTATAGACGGTAAAACTGCACTGAATTACAAAGAAAGATTAGAAGTTCTTGAAACCATGAGGCAAAACGCCCTCGACTGGCATCATTCCGGTCTCCGAGAAATCCCAATTCCCAAAAAGAATGGGAAAGTAAGGATGCTCAAGATACCAACAATCGCAGACAGAGCATGGCAATGTCTAACAAAATTCGCCCTCGAACCTGCACACGAAGCCACGTTCCACGCCCGTAGCTACGGGTTCAGAACCGGCAGAAGTGCCCATGATGCCCAAAAGTATGTGTTCGATAACCTCAAATCACACTCAAACGGCATCAAGAAAAGAGTAATCGAACTAGACATCAAAAAGTGTTTCGACCGCATCTCCCATAAATCCATAATGGATAGGTTAATTGCACCAGCAAGTTTGAAGACTGGGATATTCCGATGCCTCAAAGCAGGAGTTGACCTGGAATTTCCTGAGCAAGGAACCCCACAGGGAGGAGTAGTCAGTCCACAAAAGCGCCAATATTGCACTTGATGGAATAGAAGATTTACACCCTAGCGTCCGGTACGCGGACGACATGATTATCTTCCTAAAACCAAAAGATAATGCTGAAAAAGTTCTGACGAAAATCAAGACATTTCTGGCAGAGCGCGGGATGGAAATCAGCGAAGATAAGACCAAGATAACCAAAACGACAGACGGATTCGATTTTCTAGGATGGCACATGCGTGTCAAACTAAACGGAAAGTTTCACTGTACTCCCTCAGCGGAGAACCACAAAGCTATTCGTAGGAAGATTAAGACCGTAGTTAACAGCTCGAATTATGGTGCAAAAATCAAGGCTAAGAAACTAGCCCCCATCATACGTGGATGGAGGAATTACCACAAATATTGCGACATGAGCAGTTCTCGCGACAGTTTATGGTTCATGAATCACACCGCAAACCGGAAATTCCGCAAAGAAAAGAAGGTTAACCGGTGTCAGGCCGACGAACTATGTAAGAAAGGCTTCCCCGCAGTAGGGTATGAACAGAACAAACACGTAATGGTGAAAGGGACTAAGTCCCCTTATGACGGAGACTTAGTCTATTGGAGCAAGAGAAATACCACTCTTTATTCCGATGCTACCGCAGAAGCTTTGAAGAAACAAAACCATTCCTGTGGATATTGCGGAATGAAATTCATTGATGAAGAAAGAGTACATCTCCACCACATTGATGGAAATCACAACAACTGGAAGAAAAACAACCTCATGGCTGTTCACCAAAGTTGTCACCAATATATTCACGGGGGCAAGTCGTTCGCGAAGCGTCGCCTTTGGCCGTAGGCCACGCTGCGCGAACGGCGATAAGACTAGGATATCTAGGAGCCGTATGAGGGGAAACCTTCACGTACGGATTTGAAGGAGAGGTGCCCCGGGTAATACCGGGCATCGACTCTAATTAGTTTTCCCGCCACTGCCTAGTAGAGGGTGGGGTTATATTTACCTTTTTCCTGTTGCGTTTTTCCATAACAACACACTGCCTATACCTAGGATGACTAAGGCAAAAATCCCTACGGGCAACCACCACTGTAATAGTTGAGGCTCTGATGCTGTAGCATCCTCGAAGAATTCTGATAAGGATTCTGACTGCTGGTTAAATTGAGGTTCAGTGTCAGGACTTGGCACAGTCGCAGTTTTTTTCCCAGGAGTGACTGTAACGTCGTACTTGATCTCAAATGGCTTAAAACTATCTCCTGATTTAGGAGTACCGCTTAAGACTAACTCATAGACTCCCGCTTTAGGAAATACTAGATCAGCTCCAGGAATACCTTGATATTTTTCGGCTGATATAGCTTTCAGCGATGGCTCAAGGATGGGGGAACTCCCTAACTCTGATGAGGATTTAGAGTAAACGGCTAGTTGACAGTCACATTGCTCTAGGGGAATGAGTTGGCCCCCTTGGCGAGTAAGGGCAAACCACGCTAGAGCAGGTTCTCTAGCGCGAGGATTGTGATTGGGTTCAATGTGGAAGGTAGCACCGACATCGGCAGACGTTTTAATGTTGTGAGAAATTATCGGAAAATACTGCTGAGTTCTGAGTGCTGAGTTTTCAGTAGAGGGAATGTGCGATCGCAGTTGAATGGTCATGGGGGTTAACTCTTAATGCTTAAATTTCTTTAAAGATGCTCTTAGCTCCTAACCATAAAATGCCGGAGATAGAGGGGATATCGATCATAAGACATCAATCTTTTGATTATAAATTGCTAAAAATTCACAATAAGGATTAATCACAGATGATAATATTTACCATAGTTTACAGTTAATGAACATAAGCACGGAATGGTTTTAGATTTGCTGCTGGTCATGAGCCTAGGGTTTCTGGGCAGTTTTGGTCACTGTGTGGCGATGTGTGGACCTCTGACAGTGGCGTTTTCCCTATCTCAGCAGCAGGAAAAGTCCCCCAAGTGGATGCATCAGCTGGGTTTTCATAGTCTACTTAACCTAGGACGAACAATTAGTTATGCTCTAGTCGGAGCTGCACTTGGGGGTATGGGTTCGGTCTTGATTGCCAGTGGTCAGTTGGCTGGGATTGGCAGTGGATTGCGCCAAGCCATGGCAATTCTGACTGGTTTAATGCTTATTTGGTTTGGCTGCGTGCAGCTTAAACCCGATTGGATTCCCCGTCTGCCCCTATTACACCCCCTATCTAAAGGGATTGGGCATCAACGGCTGACGGTCGCGATGACTAAATTGTCTGGGGAATCTCATTGGTGGACACCAGGGCTTTTAGGAGGAGTCTGGGGTTTGATGCCCTGTGGCTTCCTGTATGCTGCTCAGATTAAAGCAGCGGAAATGGGTAATCTCTGGTGGGGAGCAGCAACGATGCTGGCCTTTGGACTGGGAACTATGCCCATGATGCTAGGAGTGGGTGTATCTGCATCTAGACTCAGTGTTAGCAAGCGCAGCCAGCTGTTTCGCCTAGGAGGCTGGGTTACCCTCACGATTGGTATTTTAACCCTTATGCGTACCGATGTTATGGTGGATTACACCGGTCATGGGGCGCTGCTGTTACTGATGTTAGCTTTGATTGCTCGTCCGATTAGTCGTTTGTGGGCTGGGCTGTTACGCTATCGTCGGGCTTTAGGAGTGGGGGCATTTGTGTTGGCGATCGCTCATACATTTTTTAGGCTAGACCATGCCTTGAACTGGAAGTTAGATGCCATGGGGTTTATGTTACCGCAGCATAAGTGGGGTCTGTTAGCAGGAATTTTAGCGCTCGTGTTGATTACCCCAGCCGCCCTCACGAGTTTTGACCGCTTACAGAAGGGTTTGGGCAAGCTTTGGCGACGGATTCATTTATTGAGTATCCCTGCTTTAGTCTTAGCTGCAATTCATACCGTGATGATTGGTTCGAGCTACCTTGGACAGTTAGCTTGGACTGGAAACCACCAACTCAGAGCTGTGAGTTTGGGAATAATTACCTTAGGAGTTTTGCTAGTGCGATCGCGTATTGTTTGGTCAGGGTTATCCCTAGAAAAATTCTACCTTCCCCCCAAATCTTGGTAATGCTTACTGATTCTACACTGAGCTTTGGAGCCATTCACTTCAGTATTATCTATTCAGTATTACCTATAGTTAGCGATATTTTCTCTGCTCCAAGCTAAACCCTATGCAATTTAGGTGTAAAGTAGCTATAATCGGTAAACTTTTGGTTGGCTTTATGGGATTGCGAAATTGGTTAACTGCTACTGCTGTAGCTTGTCTGATTTGGGTGATCAGCTCGGCATTTGCTCCCCCTGCGTTGGCTGTGATCCGGATAAAACTTTCCAACTTGTCTTCCCAGGAGTGTCCCTCAGAAATTGGGCAAGGCATGGTGACCGTTGGTGGGGGGTCGGCTAGGCAGGCTGGTTGCTATCTGATCAAGGGTAAAGCCAAGAATCCCACTAACAAAATTGTGCTTGATGCTGATGTTTTTGGTCGTATCTACGATGCTAATGGCAATAATACCTTCCAAAATCGGAGTCGCGTGGGGTTAATTGATGAAGTGCCACCAGGCATCAGTGATTTTGAAATCCGGGTTACAGTTCCTGCTAATGTAAAAACGCCTCTTATCCTTAAGGGTTTTAAGGCATCCGGTTTTAGAAACAGAATCGGTCGGTGATTAGCTTAAAGGGGGATTAAGCCCACGCTGACGCTTACCTTTCAGACGTGGGGCTTCTCCCCGTTTAAGCTAAAACGCCCCAGCTAAAATTTGTAGAAGGAAAATCGCCAGTATGGGAGAAAAATCTATACCTCCAAGGGGTGGAATGAAGGAACGGAAAATATTCAGGTAAGGGTCAGTAATTGGACTTAAAACAGAAGCGACCTGATTCGCCCAATCCATTGTTTGAAACCAAGTTAACAGAATTCGGACAATTAATAGAACTAGATAGATTTGGATAAAGCTCTGGAGAGTGCTAGTCAACAGTTCTGTAGCCATAGTATTTAATAAGCTTTCTTACTAAGTTTTTATCTTAATGTTAAGTTTAACGAATTTGAGCACCCTGTGCCTGAATACCAAGTCATTGACACTCCCCGCTTTAAAAAGACGGGGATTCCTAGATCTACGACCGACCTTAAACCTCCGTGTCCAAATGGCAATATCTAAACCTGAATCCCGTCAAGACCAAGAATCTAGTTCAGTTCACGAAAGACCCAGCGGGCTAGTCTCCTTAGGCGTTTAGTAACTTATTGGAAAGTGCCTTATAAAGTCCGTTACTTTCCCGTTTTACTTGGTTTCGGCGTGCCCCGCCGTACCATTTTTCTCTCAAGTTGTGATCTTGCTGGGTTGACACACCAATTGTTAGTTGATGATTGGGTTTTTAGCGATGCAGCGCGGTCTTGGGGGTTTCCCCCATGAGCGACTGCATCAAGAAAGGAGGACTTTCCCTACCCTCCGGGCATTACTACTTTTAGGTCAAACAATTGCGGGTCTCTCTCCCGGTTGTGCCAAGGCCAAAGGCCACGCTACGCGAACGGTTTTTCAGCCTGTACCCATATCTAAATGATACTTTAGCGCAGGTATTGTCAACCTTTTTGATGAAATTGCATCTAGGCGACTAAAGTCGCTAACTGGCTTTCATCCCGGAGACGAAACCTTAGAATAGTGCAGCCTTACAACAAAACCTGTCACCTTTAATGCATAGCCTACCAACTATAAAGGCTGCACTATTCTTGCGGTAACTTCTGACCCGGTTTAAAAACGCGGGGCTTTCAGCCTTGGGAGTTTCGTAAAGCTTTAACATACCTACAACAGAATAATAATTTCACGGCTCAAGCACCCGTTCCTGTGAATTTGCCTCAGCTTGACCTTTTACTGTGCTGACTTGTTGACGTACATCGTCAATTGCTGAATTCAGCTGGGCAATTTTGTCTTCCAAACTCTGACGTGCCGCTTCAATGCTTGCTTCTGCCTTTAGTTCGCGCCTTCTGGCCCTAATTGCCTTAGGGTCTGATCGCTCCGAATTTAACAAAGACTGATCTTCCTCATCGTTTTGATTACTTTTGCCAGCAGTAACCAAAGCGCCGATTAATCCACCTACCAACCCCCCGACTACTGCTCCAGTCAGGAATCCACTTGCAAAACCATCTTGCTGACTCATGTTGCTCTGTTGCCCTTGATTTTCAAAATGCAGCTTTTATCCAGATTAACCCATCAAGTTTGAGAGGATCTTGCTGATTAGACAAGGGGTTTCGTACCAGCCCTTAATTAATAGTATCGTATCGGAAGCCTTTTGAACAAGACTTTGAAAGCCCGGTCTGGTGAGCGAGCGGGGAGTGTGAACCTTGGAAGCCTGATCAGGAAGTCTAGGTAGAGGTGTTCCAGGCCACACCTCTACTATCAGTTGGATACTATCAGTTTGATTTGCAGTGCACCATTTAACCTGTACAAACCTACTCACAAGCAGATAGGACGATGGTATAGCATTAGTTAAAACTAATGGTTGTTGCCGACAAAGCAATGCCAAAAGCATTGCGCTAATTTTCTTAATGGAGGCTCTGCTGCCTACTCTCAAACCGCACTGTAACTTCACTCAGTCCATTATTTTACGTCGCTTAACTTACGACCAGCTGCCAAGGCTTTTAGTTCTTCGTTGGGCGGTAGTGTTCCGAAGTTAAACAAGTTACTAACTTATTTGATTATAAAACAGTGGATAATGTTTCACAAGGTTTAGAGAGCTATAAGGCTAATAGTTGCACCTCTAAGTCTGTCAGGGTAATAGGGGTTAGTTGCTGCTCAGGTCAAGTTCCAAAAGCGCGATCGCCTGCATCACCCAAGCCTGGTACTATATATCCCTTAGCATTGACTTCCTCATCAATCATGCCAGTGTAGATGGTCAAACTAGGATAATCTGCCCCCAACTTTTGTAAGGCTGGTGGTGCTGCTACCACGCTAATAATCCGTGTTAAGTCTGGTGTTGCTCCTCGTTTTTTAAGTTCTGACATTGCTAACATCATTGTGCCACCAGTAGCCAGCATCGGGTCGAGAACTAGGATTCGTGTATTTGGGTCAAACTGATTGGGTAAGGTATTCAGGTAAAAACTGGCTTGTAAGGTTTCCTCATTTCTAACCAGACCAAGGTGATAAACCGATGCCAAGGGCAGCAACGTTTGGGCTCCATCTAAGAGCGCTAGTCCAGCCCGCAAAATTGGCACAACTACGATGGGCACTTCTGGGTTCACCATAGTTACCTTGCACGGCGCTAGGGGAGTTTGCACTGTTAGTTCTTCATTCGGCAACCAATCCCGCATTGCTTCATAGGTCAACCAGCGTCCCAACTCGGTCATAGCGCTTTTGAACAATGGAGGTGGTGTCGAGGCATCACGGGCAACCCCTAGCCAGTGCTTAACTAGGGGATGGGGTGGGACATAGACACGTAGTTGGAGAGTCATAACAGCTAGTAACTATAAGAATTAGTGAAAAACAAATTAGGTAGTGTTAGAGGAATTGGGCAGTAGGGTTTTTCGGAATAACCACAAGTTTTAATCTAGTTGATGATAGTTTCAAGTTTTACATTGATGAACATAGTATTAAGCAGTGTTGGCTTGATTCAAGCAAACCCTATACAAGTTGTCAAAATACAGACAGCACTCAAAGGGTTTGCGGATGCTTGTAACTATGCCAATAATACTGTTAAGTCGTCAATTACAAGCAAAAACACGCCATCCGCTGGTGATATACACCTGAGGGGGTGGGTGTGTGGTGGGGCGGGGGCGCGGGGTGTAATGATTGCCTTAGTTCTCAAAACGTTTTCCTTACAGGTTCGCCCACACCCAGCAAGGCTGGTTGTTAGCCTCCTAGGTGGGATGGTTAGCTAACACTTCCGACACTCCCGACACTCCCGACACTCCCCTTTAAAGAAAAATGTTTTTCATTATGTTGACATTTTTTATCAACAAGATTATAGTAGTAATAAGTGTTCTCCTCTCATTAAGGATAGGCGGGTGGGACCGGTAAGCAGCAGCAGGCTGGTGCCCACTTTTTTTTTTGCATTAGTAATGAACTCTTATATCAACAAGAAACGCTAAACTCAGATCCATCAGTTAATCTATTTAAATTACTAATTCCATGACTGCTGGATCCCAACCTTGCCCATCAAGCAATCAATCCCATACCATTTCCAATCAATCGGTATTTGATACTATTGTGATTGGCTCTGGTATTGGAGGGCTAGTAACCGCAACTCAGTTGGCAGCGAAGGGAGCGAGTGTGCTGGTGCTAGAAAGCTATATCATTCCTGGTGGTAGTTCGGGTTACTTCGAGCGAGAGGGATATCGCTTTGATGTGGGAGCATCAATGATTTTTGGGTTTGGCACCGAGGGGACAACCAATCTACTTACCCGAGCCCTTGAGGCTGTCAATGTCAGTCTGGAAACAATTCCAGATCCAGTGCAAATTCACTATCATCTGCCTGGTGATCTAGAGCTCAAAGTCCACCGAGAGTATGAGAATTTTTTGCAAGAACTTACTGCTCACTTCCCTGAGCAAGGCCAAGGGATTCGCAAATTTTACGATGAATGCTGGAAGGTCTTTAATTGCCTGAATGCGATGGACTTACTGTCCTTGGAAGAACTTGGCTATTTGACCAGGGTATTTTTCCAGCATCCCTTGGCTTGCTTGGGTTTAGTGAAGTACTTGCCCCAAAATGTGGGAGACATTGCTCGCAAGTATATTAGCGACCTTAAGTTGCTGAAATTTATAGACATGGAATGTTATTGCTGGTCTGTGGTACCTGCTGACAAAACACCGATGATTAATGCTGGAATGGTGTTTTCTGACCGACATTACGGTGGGATTAATTATCCGGTAGGAGGTGTAGGAAAAATCGCCCAAAAACTAGTGGAGGGATTGGAGAAAGCTGGAGGTCAGATTCTTTATAAAGCTCGAGTCGGGAAAATTCTGGTGGAAAAGGGTAAGGCAGTGGGTGTCCAGCTAGTCAATGGTAAAGAGTATCGAGCAAAACGAATTGTTTCCAATGCTACCCGTTGGGATACATTTGAGAAATTCCTGCCAGCTGACCAGATGCCAGCAGCTGAGCGGAAATGGCAACAGCGTTATCAGAAATCACCGGGTTTTTTGAGTTTACATTTAGGGGTAAAGGCAGATGTTTTACCACCTGGTACAGAGTGTCACCATATTGTCCTAGAAGACTGGGAAAATATGGAGGATGCGGAAGGGACTATTTTTGTTTCGATTCCGACCTTGCTTGATCCCAATTTAGCTCCAGAAGGCTATCATGTTTTCCACACGTTTACCCCGAGCTGGATGGAAGATTGGCAAGGGTTATCCCCTCGTCAGTACGAAAATAAGAAGGAAGAGGCCGCTGGATGCTTAATTGAGCGACTGGAGACGATTTTTCCTGGCTTAGATGCTGGATTGGATTACATGGAGGTGGGTACACCACGGAGTCATCGACGATTTTTGAACCGTATGGATGGAACTTATGGGCCAATTCCCAACCGCAAGTTAATGGGATTGTTGGGAATGCCGTTTAATCGCACTGCTATTCCAGGGCTTTATTGTGTTGGGGATAGTACCTTTCCGGGGCAGGGTTTAAATGCAGTAGCGTTTTCGGGATTTGCTTGTGCTCACCGTATTGCTGTGGATTTGGGATTCTAGGTAGAATTATTTTTAGGGAACAGGCATGCTAGCAATAGGCAATAGGCATGCTAGCAATAGGCATGCTAGCAATAGGGAAAAAATCCTGTGTACGTAATTAATATAAGAACCGCTATAAAGTAAGTATTTAACCGCAAATCAGATCACACTCACCACACTTCCCATACCCAGGCCCCACGCCCTGACAAGGGTAGGTTTTTAACGGTTTTTAACGGTTTTTAAAAAAGGGGCGAGTACCTAACGGGGTTGTCACCCCGTTAGCTCTACAAATCTATGGGATGCATGTTGATTTTCAGGTCTTTTCCCACACAAATCATGCTACTTTCAGGGCAAGGATTCCAGTTTCCTGGGAACAAAGGTTCAGAGGCAATGATAACAGAATTGGGGAAATGTGGAGCGTTCTGTAGCCAGTAGAGAGAAGGTGGAGTAGAACCGATAGCATAACGAGAGGCAATCAGCTGATTTCCATCACTAATAACGATGTTCGCTAAGACCTTGACTCCATAGGGTTTGGCTAACTTAAAGAGCGTTTTTAATGTCGCTTCTAACGCTTGTTCCCAATTACCATCCACAGCAGCTAATTCGTTGAGAAACAAGGCGAAGATATGTTCAGAATCGGTAGTGCCTTCAATTTTATGATAGACTGTATCTCTAATATGACTGCGGATCGGTTGGTATAAGGTGGGTCGGAAATTTTCGATGAAGCCATTGTGGGTGAAGAGGAAGTTGCGATCGCTAAAAGGTTGACAGTTACTCAAACTGGCGGCTTGTCCGGGGGTAGCACTGCGGATATAGGCTAAGAAACATTCAGATTCTATGTAACGACTGAGGTGAGGTAAATTAATATCGCTCCAGATCGGTAGGATGTTTTTGTAGATAAAGGGTTCTGTCTCTTTTTGGGAGTGATACCAACCAATTCCTACCCCATCAGCATTCACAGAGGTGGTTACGGTTTCTCGGGGTCTGTAACTTTGAATACAGAGAGAGTGTTCGGGTTCGTAGATGAGTTGATCCGGTTGAATAGCAGAACCGAGGTAAGCCAGTAATCGACACATATGTTGAAATACAAAAATTGGTATTGACTTTATTTTTTCCTACCAACCCCAGGTACCAGGTTCCCCTTTAAAAGGGCCAACAATATCACTGGTGATCCATCCTGCATAATAATCTCCGGCTTGGGGTTGCACCCCACATTCCGCAGGTGCGATCACATAATGTTGTATTTTTGAAGTATGAATGTTTCAGGATCACAAATCAAAGTACAAGATATCGACCACTTGGGCATAGTGGCAGGTATTGTTGATGAAATGGGGTTGGTTGAGGAGATTAACCAACTGCTCGGAACTCATCCCCAAGAAATAATTAGCGCAGGTCAAGTGGTCAAAGCAATGATTATCAACGGTAAGGGCTTTGTCAGCGCGCCACTCTATCTATTTTATAAGTTTTTTGAAGCGATGCAGCGCGGTCTTGGGGGTTTCCCCCACTCGCGCTTTGCATCAAGACAGGGATTGCAACGGAACATTTATTGGGAGAGGGAATAAAACCAGAACACTTGAATGATGACCGCTTGGGCAGAGTCGTAAGACTTACTATATGATGCTGGATTAACGGACATTTTCATCCGAGTTGCACTATCAGCAGCCGGGAAATTTGGAGTGAAGATGGACAGTTTCCACATGTATTCATGTTCATTTCACGTACATGGGGATTATGAGATAGATGCTGACGATGAAGCATCAGCCGAATCAGGATTAATTACAATTACATATGGTTATTAAGCGAGATCACCGACCAGATTTGAAACAATTTATCCTCGATTTGATGTGCAGTGGAGATGGAGATATACCCTTATATTTAAGAGTTGCAGATGGAAATGAAGTCGATGAGCGCCATGTTTGGAAAACTGATCGCTGACTTCCACAAACAATGGCAAATAGACGGTTTATTTGTGGCCGATGCAGCCCTTTACACTGAAGAAAATTTGCAGATGATGGTCTCCTTAAGATTGGTATCTCGACTTCCTGGTACCCTAACGGCTGCCAAAGAACTGTTAAAAAATATCAGTACTGATGCATTTGTACCAAGTACAATCCCAGGATATCGTATTGCCCCATGTTGTAATAATTATGGCGGTGTGCGACAAAGGTGGCACATGGATAGAAAGTCAAGCCCGTCAACAATCAGACTTAAAAAAACTGGAAAAACGTCTAGCAAAAAAATGTACTCAGGCACAATCGCAACTGCGAAAATTGTGTCAACAAAAATTTGCATGTGCCAAAGATGCACTCACAGCCACCAAACTACTTGAGAATCAGTTGCCATTTCATCAACTTGCAAATATTGAAGTTATTGAACATGCTCAATATCGAGGACGTGGTAGACCTCGCCAGGATTATAAACCTACCCTAAGCTACCAGATTCAAGCTGAAATTATACCCAAAGAAACGGCAATTACTATTGAAACAGAACGGGCTGGCCGGTTTATTATTGCCACCAATGTTCTTGATGCCTCCGATCGCGTAGCGTGGCCAAAGGCCTTACTTAGCGACGAAGAGGTTTTGCGTGAATATAAGTCACAACAATCTACAGAACGTGGTTTTCGGTTTCTCAAAGACCCATTGTTTTTTACTTCCACTGTGTTTCTCAATTCAAGCAAAAGAGTTGCGGCTTTAGCAAGCGATGCAGCGCGGTCTTGGGGAGGCAGTGCGGTCTTGGGGGTTCCCCCGGAGACGAAACCTTAGATAGGGTCGCCTTTATAGTTAGCAGGTTATGCAGAAAAGGGTTAAATATTTGTTAATAGCGATGCAGCGCGGTCTTGGGGGTTTCCCCCATGAGCGACTGCATCAAGACAAGGCTCCACTATCTTACGGTAACTATCGCCTTTGGCGACGCTTGGCCGTAGGCCACGCCAAAGGCGAACGCGAACAAACCATGAGCAACTGCCGTGGTTTCCCCCACTCGCGCTTTGCATCAAGACATGGTTATGGGTAAGTGGAATGCTGGTTTACAGCCTGGGTCAGAGGGCATTACGTCAATCCTTAAAACGAGCATCTCAAACAATCCAAAATCAGTTAGGTAAGCCAACTGCCACTCCTACTTTGCGTTGGGTGTTTCAATGTTTCATGTCAATTCATTTATTGACGATGGCTGGCTTGAAACAAGTTTCCAACCTCAGTGAAGAACGGTGTTGGATTCTCAAGTTCTTTGGTGCTCCTTGTCGTAAATATTATCTCCTTTGCTAACTAACCTGCGGAATGTGGGATGAACTAAAAGAGAAAATCAGAAAAATTTTTGAGAAGACTAGTAATTGGTACACCGGATTAGTGAAACTGGGGATTTGGTTGTCAAGAGCGAAAAAATATTTCCCCGAGAGCCAAAAAACGATTAGCCGATGCCTGGATGAGATAATTGCTTACTTTGATCATAGAACAACCAGTGGTGTCGTTGAGGGTATTAATAACAAACTTAAGCTAATTAAGCGCTCGGCTTATGGATTTCGTAATTTGGAAAACTTTCGTTTCGAGATGTTTATTAAACTGGCATTTTAACTGTTAGTTTAGCATAACAAGTACGGAAGAGCCCTTTTTTTATCTATTTCTGCTGTATCGCTCACTACATAAAGCTCTCATGCCTCCTTGTCCCCCTGTTAGGACCTTTATACAAAGCCGGGTAAGTTTTACACATTGCTGTTAGTCTTGGTGCTTTAGCTGTACGTTTTTTCCGATTTCCCGACTGCCAAGAACGATAACGGATTTGAAAACTAGAAACAATGCCAATTGCTTCAGCTATGGCTGCTCTTCTTAAATAGCTGGGAAACTTACGGTGATCTGGATATTTGTTGACAATTTTATGATAATAACTATGTTTGGGATTTGGGTTAGCTGTGGTAACATGAATCATTTTTTCCACAGCCAAAACTAATTCTAAGCTACTTCTACTTAGAGGGGCTAAATTAGACCATTGTGCATTCACAATCAAAACTAAAGGTAAAAGATATTTACGGTAGCAGGTTACCGTCATCAACATCATCTCTTTCTGTTCGGGAGTAGTAACTAAACGCCACACATCTGTACGAATCAGAGGTTGAGGTTGAGATTTTTTAGTTTTTCTTTTGCTTTTTTTACCCATGGTATAGTCACAGCCCACTCTATAGGCTATTAAATTATAAGTAGTCGGACAAAAGTTTTGGGTGCTGTATAAAGTTTTGTAAATATAGGTAAAACCTTTTGGGGTAAAGGTTATAAGCATTTTACAGTTTTTGAGACAGTACCGTTTATTTATGTCCGACTACTTATTAACACAAATATGATTAATCTAGAATTGCCAAAAGAATAAGAAAAGGTAGTGTTTTTGGTTGGTCTCGCTAACCCCACCTAAATCGAAGATTATAGGTGGGGTTAGCGAGACATTTTGTTCAAATTGTCTAAATTCCTTGGGATTATTGGTGGGTACGGTCATCTTTCGGTAATCTTTTTGGTAGCTGTTAGGTAAGCATTCAGCCGTCAGCGGTGAGCTAAAAGCTCACGCTACTTGAGGTGCGGTCAGCAGACTTAACTAATAATAAATGAATGGTTACCTGTTGTCTTGATGCAAAACGCGAGTGGTTTGAATTTACAGTAAGATAGTGGAGCCTTTTTAAAAAATCTTTAACCCTTTTCTGCATAACCTGCTAACTATAAAGGCGACCCTATCTAAGGTTTTGTCTCCGGGG
>NZ_MKZS01000001.1:3394038-3399293 GCF_001942495.1 Moorena bouillonii PNG | reverse complement strand
AAGTATCGTCAACAAATTCAGTAACGATTTGTTGATTTTCTTTACCTTCTATGTATTTTTATAAATAGTTACGAACTCGATCGATTTATTGTAACAGAGATCTAAAATTAGTGTGATACCAGTTGGTTTGAGAAAGGGGTGCCATGTCGCGCTCCATTAAGACGGTGGGATCGACTGATCTGGTTTTCTAATAGGGTACAAGGTAAAAGGAAATAGCTATGCGCACTACTCATACCTATAAACCGAAATATTCTCACTCTACTTCTAGGACAATTGCTCAAAAAAAGAAAGACGAAAGACGGAATGGTTTAAGAGAAATTTTGGATGCAGAGGAAAGGGAGTGGAACGCGGAAGAGGCGGTCGGGGAATGGGGAAGTATGAGTGCGAAGGTGATGCGCACCTTAGAATCAGGAGTAACCCAACCGGAAAGGGGAAGGAGAGAAATGGGGCTGCAACCAAAGCTAACTATAGGAAAGCCGGGTGATAAATACGAGCAAGAGGCAGATCGAGTAGCGCGTCAGGTTGTACAGCAGATTAATTCACCACAGAAAGGTACGATTGAGGGTGAGGAGAAGGGTACGCCACAACAAGAAATACAGAGGAAAGCATTAACAGGGGGATTAAATGCACCGAACAATTTAGAAGGTGCCATAAAGGAAGCAAGAGGAAGGGGAAAGCCACTGGAAGAAAGGATGAGAATACCGATGGAGAGGGCGATGGGGGCGGATTTTAGTGGGGTGCGGGTGCATACGGATGCTCAGTCAGACCAGTTGAATAAATCGATTCAGGCCAAGGCGTTTACGACGGGGCAGGATGTGTTTTTTAGGCAGGGGGCGTATGAGCCGGGGAGTAGAAGAGGGCAGGAGTTGATCGCTCATGAAATGACCCATGTGGTACAGCAGAATGGAGGGGCAGTGCAGCGTAGGCCAATACAACCGCAGCAGTTACACCATCGACCCGCATGCGAAACCCCATCGGCATCGGTGTGCGATAGCGCTAACAAGCCAAATGCAGAAAACACCGGGACGCGCATAGAGACAACTGAGGAGCCGCAAAACCCAACCGGCACGCGCTATCACCTTAAAACAGGCATTGAAAACCTCACAGGCCATGGGTGGGATGAAAAAACATGTCCTTATAATTTTGATAAACCAGGGGCGGTCAAAGCCCAAGCGTTCACACAGGGAAAGGTTTTTAACGTCGCCCCCGTACGAGAAATAAAACTACCACTTGGAACCGGGCATGTAGTCGAACAAAAACATGGCAGGGTGAAAGCAGATCAAAAACCAATAGACCAGATAATGATGAGCGTGGAGCATGGACGGGAGTATGAATCTCCAGTGTTGGGAATCCAAGCCACGCACAGGGCTATTACTTGTGCGGAAACCCGTACTAAAGGAATTCCACAATTACCAACAACACAAACCGAATTCACTCACCAATACTTTGGCTTGCCCCACGACAAGTCAACGGTAAAATCAAAGCAAATACAACGCACCAAAGATGATCAGCCCAAACCTCAGCCGAAAGGAACGGTGCAACAAGGAAAATTTATTATATGGCATAAAAATGACGCGATCCCAGGAATGACCACTATCGGTGCAGGACCATGTATTGTTATCTCACTAACATGGAAGGAAGAAGGGATTTGCGGATTAGCGCATCTGGACAGTGATTGCGACGTGGATGCGACAATAGAATATATGCTACTCAGTGCATATGAACGTGCATATATTGTAGCATATAGAGAGAATAATTCGACGCCTGGATACGTTAAATTTATTAGCAAATGCGAGGCCAAGTTAGCAGCTGGGCAAGGACAAGAGGGTACCGGATTAATAGGAATGAGAGGGTCAAGGGAAAGCGAAAAAATACTGCAGGAAGGGCAAATACTGCATCAGAAAGCCCGAGAATATCTAAATTTAGTTGGGGTAAGTAGCATTGAAAAGTTAACAAATAAGGGGCGAAAAGTTGCTACAGATTTCTTGACTATGGATACCAAACCATATGATTTAAAACCAATGATGAAGCTAGAGTCACGGCTAAAGTTTGACCCGTTGACTATTTGCTCAGATCAACCGGTAGAGGAAATTTCTAAAATTGAGGATATAGACCAGCTTAATTCACTCCTTCAAGCAGTAATATATAGTTATATAAATCAAAAAGAGCAAGTGCAATTGCCCCATACGAATAAAGTACAAACAATATGCCTGTACAATTTAGCGTATATCATTGCGCATCGCGTCAAACAGCTCCAGCATCCGGCACTTGAAAGCAGGTTGATGGATGTGGTGACAAAGGAATATATAAATTTCTGGATAAGAAGCCTAGGCGAAAAGTGATGATTGTCCCCGTAAAGGCGGGATGGCGTAAGTGCGATCGCTGATAAAGTAGGTGCGGCTCGTTCCTAGGAGGAGCTTCCTGAAACAGGAAGGGTATAACTAGGGGGAATCGCGGGGAATAGCCCGAATTCCTAACTATTTGCTGGATGGTGGTGAAAGTCCACCCCTTTAAGAGATAAGTGACTGTGCGATTCGTTGACTAGAAACCACACCCTATAAAGGTATGGGAGATTAGCTGATCTTGTAGATCTTGTAGGGTGGGCAAATTGAGATGATAACTGTACTAATTGGCAAACTATCATTATTTGCCCACCCTACCCGACTACTTAATTTAGTAGGGTGGGCAAATTGAGATGATAACTGTACTAATTGGCAAACTATCATTATTTGCCCACCCTACCCGACTACTTAATTTAGTAGGGTGGGCAAATTGAGATGATAACTGTACTAATTGGCAAACTATCATTATTTGCCCACCCTACCCGACTATTTTGTTGCTTAATAATGGTTATATTGATGAAGTAGTAGGGTGGGCAAATGGACATGATTGATGATCAATTGGTATTACGTTGATAATTTGCCCACCCTACGCCACATTCATAATTTGCCCACCCTACTCCCCTGCAAAATCTTCTAAATCGCGAAAATCTAGAACTTGTGGTAAATTACTCCCACAACAACACCCCCAATCGGGTTCATACTTGCCTCGCTCCACCCATTTGTGAAAACTGGAATATTCCCACAAATGAGGACAAGACACCAAACCATGTTTAACTGGATGTAGCGTGAATATAATCTAAATGTCGGTGTAAATCATGGTCATTACGAATTGTATGCTCCCAAAACCGACGTTGCCAGACATTGCTTTCTCGATGCTTACGACGAGAAGCAGAAACATCTACCTCAAATGAGCGTTTTCCCCGTAAAGAGCGGGTAAATAACACCTTAAACCGAGAGACTCGCATAGAATAATTAGAATCATCCGGTGGTAACGACCAGATAAAATGAAGATGATCCGGTAACACAACGGCTGCAGTGATGTCAAAGGGTTTTTCTGTCCGCATTTTTGCCATGGCCTTCCGTAACAGAGAGATATTCTCAACATCTGAAAATAGAGGAATACGGCGATATGTGACTAAAGTCAGAAAAAATACTCCTCCTGGCACATAAGAACGACGATAGTTCGACATATTGAGATTTTGATGGTGGCGAGCATCCTCTGTTTCAGTTTAATCCCGATTCAGAGTGCGTACGCGGATCTTGAATGGTTATGCAAATGGTCAAGCGGTTCGAGATGAAATTGCCTTCCGTTTAGTATTTGCCCACCCTACCCGTTCCGAATGCGATCGCACTCTTGTAGTTTGGTGGGCAAATGGTCAAGCGGTTCGTGATCAAATTGCCTTCCGTTTAGTATTTGCCCACCCTACCCGTTCCGAATGGTCAAGTTTGGTGGGCAAATGGTCAAGCGGTTCGTGATCAAATTGCCTTCCGTTTAGTATTTGCCCACCCTACCCGTTCCGAATGGTCAAGTTTGGTGGGCAAATGGTCAAGCGGTTCGTGATCAAATTGCCTTCCGTTTAGTATTTGCCCACCCTACCGAACCGAATGCGATCGCACTAAAGCAACATTTAAGGCTTGCCACGCCACACCATGAATCTTGACTAGACTTTCAGTTATACATATAATATATGTATGACCTTGGAATATGATCCAAGAATTGCAAAAACCAATTGGCAAAAGCATGGTGTTTCCTTTGCGGAAGCTGAAATGGTGTTTTTCGATCCCCAAGCCATTCATGACATTGATCCAGATTCGATTAGTGAAGAACGTTTCATCGCAGTGGGAATAGGAAACTCTGGATTACCATTGGTCGTTGTATATACCATGCGCGGTGAGGTGATTCGATTAATTTCTGCTCGTCGCGCCACAAAACAGGAGACAAAAGCTTATGAGAAAGGAATATGATTTTTCTAAAGGAAAACGAGGAGCCGTAATTCCTTCTAAAGGAAAAACACGCATTACTATTTATCTCGATGATGAAATTCTTGCCCTATTTCGAGAACAGGCCGAAACGGCTGGAATTGGTTATCAGACTCTGATAAATGAGGCTTTAAAAAAACATATCCTACTGCCAAATGAGCAACCTCTGACCCAAGGGGATCTACGTCGTATTCTTCGTGAAGAATTATCAGATAAAGTAGGGTGGGCAAATGGACATGATTGATGATCTATTGGTTAATGGTTGATGATTTGCCCACCATACGCCTGGGAACAGCGATCGCGGATCTTGTTTGGTGGGCAAATGGACATGACACAAAGATGAAATTGCCAAACCTACAGAATTTGCCCACCCTACCCCTACCGCCATTCACACTTCTACGTTATCCTCCGCCAACACTTTTTATACCACAGGTCCTGTGATCCAAGGGAGCAAGAGTAATGGCAAAAGACTTATTTCATGATGTTGTCAAAAATGCCTTAATTAAAGATGGTTGGCAAATTACCGATGATCCGTTTTTTTTGAAAGTAGGCGGAGTAGAATTTTTTATTGATTTGGGTGCCGAAAAACTAATAGCGGCAGAAAGAAATGGTCAGCGGATTGCAGTGGAAATCAAAAGTTTTATTAATCCCTCCTCTATTACAGACTTCCACCTTGCCATTGGTCAATTCATTAACTATCGAGTAGCCTTAAAGGTAAAAGATCCAGAACGACAATTATTTCTGGCGATTCCCGATACCACCTACCAAAGGTTTTTTCATAAAGAATTCCCTCAAATTGTTATTCAATAGTACCAACTTAAACTATTATAGCGTTTATCATACCTTTGAGGTACACATTATTTTTTTTCTATTCCCTATTCCCTATTCCCTATTCCCTATTCCCTATTCCCTATTCCCTATTACCTATTCCCT
>NZ_MKZS01000001.1:3387654-3393971 GCF_001942495.1 Moorena bouillonii PNG | reverse complement strand
TTTTTCTAGTCCCTATTCCCTATTCCCTATTCCCTATTCCCTATTCCCTATTCCCTATTCCCTGCTCCCTGCTCCCTGCTCCCTAAAACCCAGAGATTTGTACCTCATGGGTATAATACTTGCTATAAGTTATGACATTGATAATGAGGTAATTGTATCATGGAAAAGCTAGAAAAGCTTCAAACTTATCGCAGCATAATCAAGCAACTACTCAGTCAATATGCCAGTTACAAACCCTCTCATGGTGACCTTGAAATTCATAGCATTTTTGATACGGAAAACGACCATTATCAAGTAATGGCCATCGGCTGGGACAAGAAAGAAAGAGTTTATGGCTGTTCAGTTCATTTAGAGATAAAAAATGGCAAGATCTGGATTCAGAATAACAATACTGAATGGGATATTGGTCAAGATATGGTTAATATGAACGTTCCCAAAAATGATATTGTTATTGGGTTTCAGCCACCTTCTATGCGGCAATACTCAGGCTATGGCACAAAGTAAGCATATGCGCTACGCGCACGCTGCGCGAACAGCGGTCAGCGGTCAGCCGTCAGTGCCTACGCGTAGCGTGGCCGTAGGCCAATCGCTCTTGTAGGGTGCTTCGCGGTGAAATGTAACGCACCATCTATATACAAATTGAAACCAAAATATCCTTAACCAATACAATGGTGCGTTACGGCTTAAACTATGGCAATATCATCTATTTTTATCAACCAAACCGCCTAACGCACCCTACAAAATCTACCTGGAATATTGCTAAGCATTCTTCTGCTAACAAAATTCATGCAATCACCCAGCATTACTAACTCCTTAAACGCTTTTCTCCAACAACCGAATATAGAAGCATCTCCTGCTTGGGAATTCATCCATGGACACCCGAAGCAAAAGCCTATGCCAACATTGTTTCATTCCCGCCTCCAACGCAACCTCGTAAACGCCATCAACAATCAAACCCATGCTTGCGTTGCGATTCAAGAACTCCGGTGCATCATTCCTCCCTTATCCCCTGTACCAGATATTGTCGTTGTTAAAAGCGATCGCCTCAGGGATCAAGATGGCCCCCGGTCAGGTTCACGCCTTCTGGTTAATTGAAATTCGTTCCCCTGACCAAAGCACATTAGACCTACAGAACAAAATTTTGCACTTTAGGTGCGCTTTCCGCATCTAATTATTAAATTCGCCACGGGTCGCACCTCTTGAGCAACGGGACTCAGCTGGCTTGGCTAATCGATATTCAGCGACAGCAAATCTGGGTTTGGGAAAACCAGGAACTACCACTGGTGTTTGCCGGAACTGACATACTCCCCACCCTTGACAATATCTCAGACTTTACAGTAGACGCAATAATTGGAATGACCCGACAGCGATAATGTAAGTATTCAGCTATCAGGTATCAGCTATACCAAAGGGAACAGCGGATCTGGGAACAGATCTTGTAGGGTGGGCAAATGGACATGATTCTTTATCAAATTGCCTTCCGTACAGAATTTGCCCACCCTACCGAACCGAATGCGATCGCACTGATGCTATTTGATCAATCAACATACAGCGGTTTGCACTTCAGTTAGGTACAAAGTTTTGGGTTTTTAGGGAGCAGGGACTTCGGAGCAGGGACTTCGGAGCAGGGAGCAGGGAAGAGGGAAGAGGGAAGAGGAGAAACAATGTGTACCTGATAGTTATGTAATCCGCCGTAAGAGGAATTATATCAGTAGTAGGGTGGGCAAATGGACATGATTGATCATGAAATTGCCAAGGGATCAGAATTTGCCCACCCTAAACTAGTAGCGTACGCACTTTGGGAACAGTAGTAGGGTGGGCAAATGGACATGATTGGTGATGAAATTGTATTAATTTGATATATTGCCCACCCAAAGCCTATCTTTGGGAACAGTAGTAGGGTGGGCAAATGGACATGATTGGTGATCAATTGGTATTACTAGGATAATTTGCCCACCCTACACTAGTAGCGTACGCACTGGTCGGGGTTAGGGGTGGGTCCCCATTCCCCATTCCCGATTCCCGATTCCCGATTCCCGATTCCCCATTCCCCATTCCCGATTCCCCATTCCCCATTCCCCATTCCCCATTCCCCATTCCCCATTACCTATCTCCAAAGTAAAAAACCTACCCCTGAAAGCCCCGCGCCCCCGCTCCAAACTCTTCCCCTGTTCCCTGTTCAACACTTCTGATGACTTGGATTATTACACAGATACAAAAACTCGGGAATGCCATCTCTAAGGTGTTTACCGCCAAGCTATTTGAATTTGGTGGCCAAGCCTTTTCTCTGAGTTTCTTAGGCAAATTCCTGTTTTTATGTATCATCGCTATTCTGATATCCCGTACCATCAAAGCTCTGATTAAACATTGGTTACTGAGCCGTTTCAGGATGGATCGGGGTACTCGCGAAGCCCTCGCTTCTATTATCGGTTACATTCTAAGTATCTTAGGGTTTTTAATCGTTCTACAAACGTCAGGGATTAACCTAAGTTCTTTAGCAATCTTTGCTGGTGCTCTCGGTATTGGCTTTGGAATTGGACTACAAGATCTAGCTAGCAATTTTATCAGTGGTCTGACTATCCTGCTTGATCAACCGATTAAAGTGGGAGACTATATAGAAATCGATAATCTGTCAGGAACTGTGGAAAAAATATCGATTCGCTCTACAGTAATACGAACCATTCACAACGTTTGTGTTATTATTCCCAATAACAGTTTTGTCCAAAACAATGTCATTAACTGGAGCTACGAAAACCCTACAAGTCGTCTCCAAATTCCCATCAATTTTCCCGATGAATTAGATCCCCTTGTGATCACAGAGCTGCTGTTAGCGGCTGCCCGCCAAGAACCTCGAGTTTTATCTTCTCCCTCTCCCCAAGTTTGGTTCAAGGGCTATGGAGAGGAAGGGATGGATTTTGAACTTTTGGTTTGGATCGATAAACCAGCAGAGAGCCAAGGGATTAAAAGTGCTTTGTATTATCTGATTGATACTGAATTGCGATCGCGCCACATCGAACCCGGCCACCCTGAGCGAAACTTGCGTATTCACAATCCAGAAGCCTTAGTCTCCCTGTTTCGGCAATTACAAACCCCCGGGGTGACTAATGGCTCCTCCTCAACCCACAAGCAATCAGCTACAGCTAAACGCAAACCCAAGTCTAAATCCGCTAAAGCCTGGAAGCTGGCAGATCTATTGCGGCAAGTAAGTTATTTTCAAAACTGCAGCGATATCGAACTGCGACATATCATTGAAGAGGGCTATCGGAAAACTCTCCCAGCTTACGAAACCATCTGTCGGGAAAACGATCCAGGGGACTCATTTTATATTATCCTATCTGGAAAAGTGGAAGTGTTTGTAGAATCGATTGGAAAACGAGTCGCTACCCGTAAGTCTGGGGAATTTATCGGGGAGATGTCTCTGCTGATGGGTACTCCCCGTACTGCTACTCTTCGTACCCTAGAAGAGACGATGCTGTTTGTGGTGGATCGAGACAATTTACAAAGTCTATTGGCTAAGCACGAAGAATTAGCTGACCGAATTTCTGAAGAATTATCCAAACGTCAAGAGACATTGGAACGCTTAGGAATAACTGTTAGTAGCACAGAGGAAGACGAAACTCCTTTCGCGGAAATTCGCAAACGTATTCAATCAATTTTTGGTATTTAAAACCGATAGTTATCATGAATAAAATAAATCAGGATAATCAGTATCTATTACACCCATCAATTGATGATTTAGCTCAGCTTCCTAGCTCCTTTGTGGAAGCAGTCACTAGGGTGAAAACCTTTGCTCTGTTGGAAATGGAAAAAGAAACGGAGCGAAAACAGCTTTACTATCATAATTGTGACCATGTTAAGGGAGTGCAGCGTAGGGCTGATCGGATTTTCCAAGCCATCAGACCCTATTGGGAAGCCTGTCTGGACAATGATATAGCAGCAGACTATCTGAGCAGAATGAAACAGTTAATCGATCTGTGCGCCATTGCTCACGATATGGTACAAGAGTTTCTCCCTCAAATCAAACCCCATACTTCTAGACGGCGAGAAAATGGTGTGAGCGAAGCCGCTACAATTACTAAGCTTTTGGATTACATCAAAAATCAGAATGAATGGATAAGCAAGCAAACTTCTAACCATCTGACCTTGTTTACCGATTCAGATTTACAAATCATTATAGAAGCCATTAATGCTACCATTTGTTGGTATGATAGTTTAGACAATACAATTTACCAACCTGACCTCTACTATTCTGATAAAAACCTATCTCTGGTAGCTCGGATTATTGCTTTGGCTGATTTAGGCACTTTGGGAATGGAAGGAATTGAAGCATTTAACCAGGAAGGCAGTCTGCTATTTATAGAAGAAAATCCTGATATTATCCCAATACTTTTGAATCACGATCTTCCATATTATGAAGCTATCGATAAACAAACGCTTTATGAAAATCTTAGACAACGGCTCCTGAAAAGGACTCGCTTTCAAGTCAATTTTGCTAAGGGACGAATGGCTAGATTGGATCGTGAACTTAAAGGGTTGACCGCCGAAGCAATTTCGGTTTTAATCCATGATGTTTTTAAGTATTTGAATCCCACCATAATTCAAGAAATTGAATTATTAACTCCTACCGCTAATGACACTAATTTTGAGGAATTGATTGAGTTTTTTAAGCTCGAAAACTATGTAGAAAAGTAGGTGATATCAGCTTAACAACAAGATCAAAAAGGCAATCAATGATAGTGTTGCCGAATCAACTAAAAACTACTAAAATCGATTAAACGCGATTAAACGTGATCAATAATACCTCAATAATCGGAAATATCTGTTCGGATACGCTCTAAGGAACTATTCATATCTTTCAATTGTTCTTCAATTGCTAATAACTGACCTTCCAGTCTGGAAACTTTGCTAAATTGATTCTGCTCCTTGAGCACCTTGTCGAACTTTTCCTCCTGCTCCTGCTTGAATTCATCGACACTATCACTGATATTGCTGGTGATAATTCCAACAAACAGATTGATAGTAATCATCGCCCCCAACATCACAAAGCTTACAAAAAAAAGGACACCAATCAGGGGTAAAGCTGAGGGATTTGTGCAAAGTGCTTCTATACCATCGTAACCATAGCTTTCGCAGCCATACATTTGGATGTACATCAAATCTGTCCAACCTTCTAGGGTTACTACTTGAAATAGAGACAAGATAGATTTGGGTAAGGAAGAAAAGTGCATCGGATCGTTTTCAGCAAATAAAAAGGTTCCGGCTACCCCATAAATATAGAACAAAATACAGAGAAGTAAAAATACATATCCCATGGAGGGTAGGCTTTTGAGTAGAGCTCGGACGAGTATTTGTAAGCGAGGCAAAGCAGATATTAGCCTAAATACTCTCAGCAGCCTAAGCATACGTAGCACTATAAAATATTGATTATCAATGGGCAATAGTAACGCCACAACAATGAATAAATCAAATAGATTCCAGCCATTTTTAAAGTAGTTCCATGGATGACTAGCTTCAGCACCTATCTTAATAAAAATTTCAGCAATAAAAAACCCTAATATTAGATGTTCTATAAAAGTGACAATAGTGCCGTACTTTGCTGTAAATGATGGATAAGTTTCCAGACCTACTATAATGCTAGCCAAGATTATTACGCTCAAAACTGTATTCTGAAAGAGTTCAGAATTAGAAATTTTTTGGAGTGCTACCTGCATAAAAAAAATTAGATAAACAATTACAGTGGGCAACTTGTGATATCATTATATCCCGATGAATACTTATCATTCCGGGTGCTTGGTCATTGGTAATTAGTCATTAGTCCTTAGAAATCACTAATGAATAAACTATAGTACCACTATCCTTAGGCAATTATTACTATACTATATATCGCATTTATCAATTCGGTGAGGTACAAAGTTCTGGGTTTTAGGGAGCCTCGGAGCAGGGAGCCTCGGAGCAGGGAACAGGGAACAGGGAGAAAATCCAGCGTTGCTTAATAATGGAATGATTTTAAGAGTAGGTGCGCTTTCCAATGGGCGAGTAAATCGCCCTTGGGTCGCACCTCTGGAATGGGCATCAGGCGTGGAATGGGCATCAGGCGTGGAACTGGCATCTTGCCAGTTTCAATGTCTTGATGCAGTCGCTCATGGGGGAAACCCCCGCAGGTCGGCGCTGCATCGCTATATTTTCGAGCGGGCAGGATGCCCACTCTACTCCTATTCATTCCTCAATTCAGCAACGCCGAAAATCCCTCCCTACTCCCTACCTAACAGGGGGACAAGGAGGCATGAGAGTCTTATGTAGTGAGCGATACAGCAGAA
>NZ_MKZS01000001.1:3382681-3387554 GCF_001942495.1 Moorena bouillonii PNG | reverse complement strand
GGAGTCGGGAGTCGGGAGTCGGGAATCGGGAATCGGGAGTCGGGAATCGGGAATCAGGGAGAAGAATTGACCCAAACACAATCAGAAACTGTTGATCAGTCTCAAACCCCGAATCATCAAGTTGAGTTTGGAAAGGTGACGGGATGTTTGCCTACTTCCAACGCTTTCCTCAGTTCTACCTTAGAGACTGGCCTGAATTTAATTACCACGGAAGTTGCTAAATGGATAGTGCAACTGGGGGTAGAGGAAACAGCTAACTTGGCCACCTTGGTGGGGAAAGTGATTACCCTCAATCAAACTAACCTTAGCACTGAAACCCATCAGCTCTCCCATCGTCCCCAATGTGCTGCTTGTGGGAATCCTCAACTTTTAAGCGATCGCGCTCATCAACCGGTTAGCTTAGTTAATCGTAAAAAGCAATACACTACCGATGGCGGACATCGTGCCTTTACCCCCGATCAAACCCTGAAACGCTACCAACACCTGGTTAGTCCCATCACCGGAGTTGTCAGTGCCTTAGTCCGTTCCTCTGACCCAGACAGTGCCCTGCTCCATACCTATCATTCCATTCATAGTTACGGTGCTGCCACCAATAATTTGAACCGTTTGCGTCGTCTGTTGGGTCTTGAACCTCCCCACCCTGTAGAGGGATGGGGATTCCCCGGCACAACAACTATGTTGCTGTTATCTCCAAGGGCGTAACTTTCCCCCGCACGGTCGGTAGCTGGGTTTAAAGTTACCGTAAGATAGTGGAGCCTTTATAGTTTGCAGGCTATGAGTAAAAGAGGTGCGACCCGTGGCGAATTTAATTCGCCTACGGAAAGCGCACCTTTGGTTAAAAATTTGTAATTAAGGCTCCACTATCTAAGGCGCGCGTCTAATGGGTCAATACCCAGTTTTTTTAGACCCCGCATTCTGATATTTATTGCCCCATTAATATCGGCATCATCATAGTGGCCACAGTTGGTACAAACAAACTTTTCCTTTTTTCTGTTGGCTTTACTTATGTGATGACATTTTGGGCATTTTTGAGACGTATGCCTGGGATTTATCTTTACTACTGGTATGCCTGACTTTGCAGCCACGACCTCTACCTTTTTGACTAGTTCTCCCCAGGCTGCATTAGATATTGAGCGATTTAAACCTCTTTTAGTGGATTGTCCGTTACGGTCATATCCGCCATTTTCGTTGGGTTTGGGTTTACACCGAGACTTCATTGCCTTGATGTTCATATCCTCGAAAACTAGGGCATCTGTTCCATTAACTAATTGATTGGCAACATTCCATTGATACGCAGTACGTTTGTTTGTAATCCGCTCATGAAGTGAAGCTACCTTAGAGTAAGACTTTCCTCTATTTTTAGATCCTTTCCTTTTTCGGCTAGCCGCTTTTTGTCTGAGTTTTAGTCGCCTTTCTCTACGCCTAAAAGATTTTTGTTTGGCTGGATTCGCTATTGTCTTCCCATTAGATATACTGATTAATTTCTTGATACCTAGATCACAACCTTTAACTTTTAAAGGATCAATCTCATACTTGTCTTTTGTAAGGATTGCCGGAACTGACTTGTCTTCGATCTGAAGACTGACAAACCATCCCCGAGCTTTCCTACGAACAGTCACAGATTTTAGAGTGAATCCTTCAGGAATAGGGCGAGAGTTGTAAAAGCCCATCCAACCAATACCCGGAAGATATATTTTGTTCCCATCTAGTTTTACTTGACCAGGAGCATACTTGAAGCTTCTGAATCGTGACCTTCTTTTAGGCTTTGGATATCCAGTCTCTCCCTTAAAAAACTTAGAGAATGCGACATCTAACTGCCTTAGGGTTTGTTGCAGAACAGTTGAATGGATTATTTTGTACCAAGGTCTCTCCTTCTTGAGAATTGGAAGATTTGAACTGTGAGCCTCATACGCACTCCTCCTTGGATTTTTTTTGCTGTTTTTCCAGGGGTAACCCACGGAATGATTTCTGCTTACAGAACAAGTCAGCGGGCACACCTCTCCACCACTTCTCAGATCGCAGTAATTACCCAACCTTGGAGCTTTTACCTGATCATAAGAGTCATTTCTATCTCTTAATAGGTAGTTGTCTTCTGATCGCAACATGTCAAGCCATTTTTTCATCGTGGCTTCTTGTTGTCGGTTTGGCTTGAGTTTATAGGAGTACCCTAGCTGCATTTATTCGACCTTTCTGTTTATGCTACATTAATTATAGCTTATCGAAATACAGATGTCAACATTATGGGAAAAAGAACTGGGAGACCACCAATACATGGAGAGGCGAAGAAAGCGCATACAGTTAGAACAACAGATGCGGCATGGGAAGGTTTGAAACAAATGGCGATCAAGGCAGGTTTAAACTTGTCTGAGTACCTAGAATCCCTAGGCAAGACTGGTCGATTACCTTAAATATTTGAGAGGGAAATTCATCCTAGAGACGCGCGCCTTAGGATAGGGTCGCCTTTATGGTTAGTCGGCTATGCATAAAAGGGTTAAAACTTTTTGATTAAGGCTCCACTATCCTTACGGTAACTTCAACACCTTAAGAAGGATGGGGTATTCTTTCCCCGTCAAACTCCCCCTATTGATAAAAGTGCTGGCAAAGGGAAAACTGACCGTCAAGCCAAAGCCAGTGGGTTCTGTGAAGCGGTAGAACGCTATTCCAGTATCTATCATGGGGATGAACCCCGGATTGTTTCTACCTTAGGGGAGTTGGGAGATACTGCTATTCCTCCCGAACAGGTGATGCAGTTTAGTGAGTATCAGTACGCTCACCGAGAAACCTTGAACAAAGCCCGAGTCGATCACAATTGGGTGCCGCAACGGTTTGATAGCAGCAAAGCCATTGAATGGACACCAGTTTGGTCTTTAGTGACACAAACCCATAGCTATCTGCCTACCGCCTTTTGTTATTACAACTATCCCCCATCAAAGGATCATCACTTCTGTTCCGGTGACTCCAATGGTAATGCTGCTGGCAATACCTTGGAAGAAGCGATTTTGCAGGGGTTTATGGAATTGGTGGAACGGGATAGCGTGGCTATTTGGTGGTACAACTCCCTCCAATGTCCGGGAGTGGATTTAGCCAGCTTTGATGACCCCTATCTGGTAGAGTTACAACAACTATACCGCGATCGCAAACGTGACTTGTGGGTGCTGGATATTACCAGTGATTTAGGCATTCCGGCCTTTGCTGCCGTGTCAGCCCGCACCGATCAGGAACAAGAAGGGATTATTGCCGGGTTTGGTGCCCATCTCGATCCTCGGATTGCCATTTTACGGGCAGTCACAGAGATGAACCAACTGGGATTTTATGTGGATGACGTGGAACCCAGTGAAACCGGGGCTTGGGAGGAATGGAATAAGCATAATCTAAACCGCAAAGACCATCCCTACATGGTTCCCAATCCTGACATTCCCCTCAAGCTTTACAGTGACTATGGTCAACAGTGGAGTGATGATATTTATGAGGATGTGATGACCTGTGTTAAAATTGCCCAATCCGCAGGCATGGAAACCCTAGTTCTAGACCAAACCCGCCCGGATATTGGCTTAAATGTAGTAAAGGTGATTGTACCAGGGATGCGCCATTTCTGGGCAAGATTCGCCCCCGGTCGGTTGTATGATGTCCCCGTTAAGTTAGGCTTGTTCGCGGAACCCTTAAGGGAAGATCAACTTAATCCGATCCCGATGATTTTGTAGGAATTAAGAATTAAGAATTTAGAATTTAGAATTAAGAATTGGGAGTCGGGAATCGGGAGTCGGGAATCGGGAATCGGGAATTGGGAATCGGGAGTCGGGAATCGGGAATCGGGAACAGGGAACAGGGAACAGGGAACAGGGAACAGTGGACAAGAATTCTCTCCCCATCTCCCCATCTCCCCATCTCTCCATCACCCCATCTCCCCATCTCCCCATCTCCCCATCTCAGCTAGTAGCCGGGAAACTGCCACCAATGAAGTGAATATCACTGAAGGTTTCGATCCACAGACGAGCGCCACAATCGAGGGGATGATCGGGATTATAGACAATCTTACAAGGACCGAGGATTTCGACTTCGTTGCCGTAGAGATTGGTACCCTTTCGTTTTACTGAAATCACTGGCTTCCGCTCTTGAGGGCTTTTGTGCATATTCGAGCCAATGTGATTGCGGTTGACATTAATCTTCGCTAAAGCCGGGGGACGACTAGTCTGCCATTTGCCCTTCGGTCCACGGGAGCCTTTGGTAATTTGTGGCAAATGGTTGAACAGAGGAATAATCCAGAATTTCCCACTTTTATAAGCACCCCGAACCCGACCCTTCTCTAGGAGTTGGCGCAATCGCCGAGACGAAATTCCTAACAGAGATGCGGCTTCAGTAGTACCAACACACTTGTTCATCAGTGGACTCCCCTTAACTATTCCGATAATACTAGTTTAATAGGAAAAAAGAGAATTGGCAATTTTGGGGAATCGGGAATCGGGAATCGGGAATCGGGAATCGGGAATAGACGGAAGAGTTTGGGATACGGTCGTGGATGCGTTCGCGTAGCGTGGCCTACGGCCAATCGCGTAGCGGCTCCAAAGAAGCATCCCGTAGCGTGACCCAAAGGCCAAGGTCAATCCCCCGTAGCGTGACCGTTCCCCTAGCGTGCATGCCTTTTGGCCAAGGTCAATCGCACTCTATAGCTCTAATCACGAGTAAGGTAAACAGGATTTTTTCCCAAACTCCCGATTCCCGACTCCCGATTCCCGACTCCCGATTCCCTAATTTTGTTACAAAAATTTAAAAATTATGTTATAATATGCAAATTTTTGTGCTATAGTAAAACTGTGGTCGTGCGCGACGTGAAAGCGTCAAGTTGAACCAAAGCCTGAAATGGCTTTCTGGAGAG
>NZ_MKZS01000001.1:3374079-3382581 GCF_001942495.1 Moorena bouillonii PNG | reverse complement strand
TCCACTGTTCCCAGATCCGCTGTTCCCTGTTCCCGACTTCTGCAAGAAGTCTATTGATTCCAAAAAACTATGATTGCTAATCCACAGCGTTACCGGATGACTCCCGAAGAATACCTGGAGTGGGAACCGACTCAGGAGATTCGTTACGAGTATAGCGATGGGGAAGTCTTCGCCATGACCGGAGGCTCGAAACCCCACAACCGGATTGCTTTAAATCTGGCCAGTGATCTAAATACTCACCTACAAGACAGTAGCTGTGAGGTGTATATCGCAGATGTGAAGGTAAAAATATCTTCAGTTCGTTCCTACCACTATCCAGATGTAGTAGTAACTTGTGATTCCAGAGATCAAGAGTCTAACCAGTTTATTCAGTACCCCTGTCTGATTGTAGAACTGCTCTCACCCTCTACAGAGGCATACGACCGGGGCAGTAAGTTTGCCAAATACCGCAAGCTAAAAACCTTGCAGGAGTATGTTCTAATCCAGTCAGAGACAATAGGAGTAGAATGTTTTAGGCGTAATCAGCAAGGGTTTTGGGTGCTTTATCCCTATGAAAAAGGGGATACGTTTCTTGATGCAATAGCGAGTGGGGGAAACCCCCAAGACCGCGCTGCATCGCTTACCCTCGAAAGTGTCAACTTTTCTGTAAGTTTAGAAGCACTGTATCGCAGAGTGACATTTGATTATAAATCCTAAATGAATTGTGATAATTTTTGTTCCCTTTTCCCTACTCCCTGTTCCCTGTTCCCTGTTCCCTTTAGTATATGACATCCCGAACACCCCGCTAAACATACTATTGCTAATTTAATTTTTTCCATCCTTGCTCAAGCTGATAACAAGTTAACAAGTGGAATGAAATATACCTCCGACTTTTTTACCTTGTTGCATCAAACTGTTGAATAGGTCTACAGCTAGTTTAGTATGGCCGATATAATACTCAATTCCTCTTTGACTGAGCAATTCCTCAGTTTCAGGACAGGTTTGTAGCATTAGTTGCATACCACGGGACAAAACCATAAACTCTATACCCTGTGCCAAAATTTCTTCGATATCGGCGGGTTGAATACCGGGCTGATGGCGAGTACCTGTAAGTCTCCAATCCCATTCCTTAGCACCTCCCGGCCATACTTTACAATCTTTAAATTGATAAGTTTCACCATTATTGGTTACTTCCATACGACCCCAAGAGATATGACTAATTAGGCTTGTCGGAGATTTGTTCATAACTATTGCCTTTCTATTTCAGAGGTTGTCTGAGAAGTCTCATTTGCTACATCCAAGCCCCCTAAATCCCCCAATTTTGGGGGACTTTTAGAAGCAAATTGACTCTTATTCCCCCCAAAGTTGGGGGGCTAGGGGGGCAAAATTCAGTATAAANAGATTCCTGACTAGGTACTTGAGGGGGAGAATCGGTTTGAGCCTGGTGAGTTACTACCTGATCAAGATTTTGCTGATCAACAGTTTGCTGATCAACAGTTTGCTCTTGAGTCTCTATAGCTGTATTCGTACTATCAACAGTGGAAACTTCGGAAGGATAATCTATAGCGCTTAGTTTTTCCGACTTCTGTGGCTCGGAGGCATTAGGGGGAGGAGATGGAGATGGCTGCTGTGGGGAGGAGGGTGCAGATTCCGGTGCCAGAATTTTTGCGATCGCAATACTCTGATGTTCAATGGCTTGCCCATGTTCAGACAACCATTGCTCTAAATTCATTTCACCAACTTGGCTGATTTGTTGGAGGAAATCGACACCTTGTAGCAAGACATCGATGTGAGCTGCTTTGAGGGTAATGGTTTTATTCATAGCTGCCACAAAGCAATCCTCCATGGTATGAGCAATGTTAACAGCAGCATCAATTTGGACAATGCGGGCAGCACCTTTAATGGAATGGGCAGCACGCATTAGGGATTCCAATTCTTGGCTGGAGGAAGGATTACTTTCCAGAGCCAATAACTTGTCATTTAATATCGCTGCTTGGCTTTCCACCTCCATGCGGAATAAATCCAACATGGAGAAATTGCTCATATCTTGTCCGCTGTCTGTCATAGGATTTTAGAGTTTAGAGTTTAGATTGATGATCTTTTGTAAGCATTCAGCGGTCAGCTGTCAGCGGTCAGCCGTCAGTTTATTTTATTCAAAAGCTGTTCGCACCTCAAGTAGCGTGGCCATAGACCCAAAGCTGTTCGCGTAGCGTGCGCGTAGCGCTAATCGCTGTTCGCTGATGACTGATAGCTGATGACTGATAGCTGATAGCTGAATGCTTACATAGATAGCACTTTCCACTCATCACCCCATCGGGTTACGTAATCTTCCGATTTAGGGTGTAAAACAATAACTCATCGTCCAAGTAATTCACCTTTTTATCTTGCCAGTTAATTATCCATTTTGTATAAGTATATGTAGCGTTAGAAATAACCGCTGGTGCATCGAGTAATTCATTAGCATGAAACCGTTGAACAGTAAAAATTTCATCAACGGGAAAGACCCATCGGTTGCCCTCAATTTCCACAACCACCATCCGTTGATACATCACACTACTCACATTGGTTTTGGATTTTAGAGTTAAGGGCTGTTGGATTTTGGATTGCTCGGAATCTGAGTTAGCAGGATTATCTTCCAAACCAAGGAGATGGCTGAGGGAAACGCACATTAGGATTTCCCCACGAATATTCACAATTCCCAGTAAGATCTCGTTGCTGCGGTGGGGGATAGTGTGGATAACACAAGGCTGGGTTACTTCTTTGAATAACTTTGCAGACAATGCCAACCATTCTACTCCTAGCCTAAAGATAATTACGGATATGGTTTCCCCTAGTTGTGTCAGAGCACTTTCCCGTTGCGGCACAGATTGGGAAACCAGTAAGTTAGTCCATTCATTAATGTAACCTGGAGGCGGTTCACGTTCAAGCAAGCCGCGCCCTGCTAAGGAATAAACCGGACAGTTGCGGCAATGAATGAAGGTTTTTAGTTCTGGGCAGGAGCGATCGCCTGTCACTCCGATTTGGTTCCAACAATCGTTAAAAATTGGTTGATTACTTGTTTTATATTGCATTACTTCAGGAGTATATTAAACGTTAATATCAAACCAATTTGTGCTAGTTGTTTAACTAGAAAAAAAATTGATATTTTTGTAAATTTTAATTCACGTATTTATTGAATAAACGCTAAGATTTCGATAGTATTATCCGAATATACACTATTTCCAATACTATCCCTCCAATTCCCATTTCATCCAATCCTTAATCCTTGATCCTTCATTTGCTAGATATAACGTTTTTCGTCGTTATGAGGTACAGTATTCTTTGATGTTGATTCCCTGTTAGGTGCGCTCTTACCATTAAGAATTAAATTCGCCACGGGTCGCACCTCTTGATGCAGTGATCGCTATTCCCTATTCTCTCTTCCCAGATCCGCTGTTCCCAGATCCGCTGTTCCCTATTACCTATTACCTACTTATAGCGTTTCTAGGAGGGTGCATCTCCTAAAAGTTGTTTGACAAGGTGGTGCGTTACGGGGCGGGCTGTCTAAACCCTGGCGCTTGAGCGGAAAATGAGACCCCCCCTGAAGCACCACTAGCAACTTTTTTACAAATATGAGATGCACCCCATTGACCTTGCTCAACAGTAGTGTAATAGACATTATTGAGTCCCTGATTTCTAAAAGCACTAAATGAGACTGGCGCATTAATCCCTAGGGGGTGCATCTCCTAAAAGCTGTTTGATTCGGTGGTGCGTTACGGGGCGGACTTTCCCAAAGCTGGCTACGAGCTGGAAAATGACGGCGAGCCGCCCCTAACGCACCCTACGTAATATTTTCAAATATGAGATGCACCCATCCCTAGGTCAAGGTTTTTGACCTTCTCAAGCGCCTGTCTGAGCCGAGCCTTGTCAACCTTATCCCCCATCATTTGTAGAATCACAACTAGGAGTTTTGCATTCAGAAACCCTTCCAGACTAACAAAACTATACCTAAGGGGTTTGTATTCTGCCGAGCTGAAATTCTTCGGAGGCATCGGGTTATATTGATCCATCAATGCTCGATAGTCACTTACAGCAGCTAGGGAGGTGTCATTGTAACTGGGTACCACTTGCGAATTAATCAAATTTGTAGTATAATCTATCCCAGTATCAAAGAGTAGAAATACATCATCATTTTCAATCAAATTAATGGTGTTTTTAATCGCCCTAGTGGGATTGTATCCATCATCATAAGCCTGAATCACAATTTGTTTGCCATTGATACCGCCTTGGCGATTAATATCTTCTATATAAGCCATTGAACCTCTATACAATTCAATGCCTAAACTTCTAGATGCTCCTGTAAATGCAGCAGACATTCCCAACACAATATCATCCTCTTGGCTCTTCCCTGAGAAACCTGATACCAAAACAAGCAATAGAGATAAAAATAGAGATAAAATAATTAGACCCAGAAGCTTTAACTGATTGGAAATGTGTTTGCTTAACATATAGCGGTTTGCGTGTAGGTTAAGTTAAGTTAGGATACTAACTACTAACTACTGACTACTAACTACTGACTACTTCTTCTTATTGTAATTAGCGCGGGTGGCAAACCGCTATATCCGATTGTCCTATGCGATCGCTATTCTTAAACTATCAGCGATCAGCATCTTTACGGTTGTCCAGAACTACTTATATCTTCGTCTCCAGAGCCTTTTTCGTAAGTTTTACGTGATTAAAAAGCTGAAGGCTGACGGCTGACAGCTTACGTCTAAACTTGGAACACCGAAACTTCTGTTTGTAATCCTTGGGCAGTATCATCCAATCGTTCCAGAGCATTATTCGTATCTCTTAGAGAGTCAGCCGTTTGTTGTGAGGCTTCGCTTAATTGAACCATCGCCTCGCTAATTTGTTGAGCACTTTTTGATTGGTCTTCAACACTTTGATTCACCATCTCAAACCGGGGAGTCAGGCTCTGCACTTGCTCAATTACTTTAGCAATTTGTTCACTAATCTTGCCGACATTTTCGACACTAGTACTGACATCCTTGCTAAATTTATCCATTTCCATCACCCCAGTTGACACTGCTGATTGCATCTCTTTTACCATAGTCTCAATTTCTAGGGTAGCCACTGCCGTTTGGTCAGCTAGCCGCCGAATTTCCCGAGCCACAACCGCAAAACCAGCCCCATACTCTCCTGCTTTCTCCGCTTCAATGGCAGCGTTGAGGGATAGTAAATTAGTCTGATCGGCTACTTTAGTAATAGTGGTGACAACGCTACTGATATTATTGGCTTTTTCATTCATCACCCCCAGTTTGGCAGAAATAGAACTAGTAGCATTGGCTAAGTGACGCATGGTACTTTCCATACGCATCAGGTCTTGTTGACCATGGCTAGCAGCATCAGCAGTAATTTGAGACAGCTGAGCGAGTTGCTCCATAGTTTGAACTAATTCCCCAGAGGTATTGGCAATTTCTTGAGCTGTGCTTGTCACCTCGTTGGTGGAGGCTAATTGTTCGGTCATGGTTGCTTCTAATTGCTTACCAGAGGCAGCAATTTGGGTGGTGGAGCTAGTCATTTGGATACCAGACTGCTGCACCTTATAGATCAATGAATTAAGGTTTTCAGTCATCTTTTTGAGAGATTCCAGTAATTGTCCAATCTCATCCGTTGAGGTAATTTCCACCTTGGTACTCAGATTACCAGCCGAAACTTCTTCTGCTATATCTACTGCTTTGTTTAACGAATTAACAATATCGCGGGTGACAAAAATTCCAAAACCTAGAGTAGTACCAATGATTAAAATGAAAGCAATCAGTACGATGTTGATGGTACGCTTTTGGTCTTCTTTCGCAAGATTGGCTGAGTTTTGAGATAATGTAATAGCTCGCCGCAATAGACTCCTCATTTCTGCTTTCAGTTCTTCTGCGGACTTTTGCATCCGTTCTGCAGCAAATTCCGCTTGATCGGGTTGATTATCAACAACTAAACTGAACGCTTCTTCAGATTTATCACCATAACGATCATGCATTCTTTTATATAACTCTAATTCAGATTTAAAATCTGACCAGTAGTCTTTTTGCTGATTACTTAAGGCTTTTTTGATTTCACGTTTGAGGATGTTATCAACTTTTATAAGAGCGTCGTCCACTAATCCATCCCTTCGGTTGAACTCCGCTCTGGCTTCACTAAATGTGTTTCTAGCAGTGGTGCTTTCTGCATATCGGTAATTAAATCGAAAAGCTCGTTCAAAATTAACCCTCTGAGCAAGTTGACTTTCTTGCATTTCCGTCATGTGCTGGATAAGGGGAAGATCCTCTTCAGCTATCTTACCGATTTCATTCGCTAACTTTGACAGTCCTATCCAGCTAATTCCCCCCCCTAAAAGTATGGTCAAACTAGAGAAGATTAGTAGACCTAGTAGTTTAGTTGCAATTTTCATTTAATTCCAAGTAGCCCCTGTTGCTATTGACTTTTTAGGTTTTGTAGTCGTTGAATTCGCTGTCGGATTACCGTAGCTTTAGCCAGATCCCCACGATTTTCTTGAAGTAAAGCCAGATGAAAGAGTGCTTCGTAGGAATTCGGTTTCAGGTAAACCGCTTTCTGGAAGCATTGCTCAGCCTGCTCGTCATTGCCCAAGGCCTGATGGACTTCTCCGAGTAACACATAAGCCTCAGCACTAGTCAAATTTTGACTTAGGTAAGTTTGGCACAGTGTCACCGCTTCCTCCAAATTTCCTTGATTAGCTAATCTCCTAGCTTTTTCAAGCAAGGATTCTTGTCCCTTTTCAAGCTCCCTTTGTAAGCAGGATTGTTTGATTCCTTTAGACTGTCGATTAACCAGAGCAGAGGGGGAAGATGATCTTGTTTGGTATTCCTGGTCTTGCTCCTGGTCCTGGTTTTGCCCTTGTATTGGATAGAGAGAATGGATCAGCGTCACTGGGGACTTATGACTCGGGAGTGACGATGAGGTTTCCCAATTTCTCCTGCGCCCCTGTTGAGAGTTCCTGGTCTGGGGTTGTCTAAGATCTTTCACCTTCTGATAGGCAAAAGCAAAGGGATAGCGAACTGACACAAATCGATTGGTAGTTCTTACTCCTGTTTCAGCAGACCCCACAAACAGCAAACCTTTAGGCATTAATAAGCGATCTAAGAGTTGTATAGCACGGAACCGGGAAGATTTATCCAAATAAATCAATAAATTGCGGCAGAATATAATGTCATAGTTGCTCTGAGCCAAGCCCAAGGGGTCTAGAATATTACCATGCTTGAAATTAACGGTATTGCGCACCAACTGACATAATTCATAACCATCTGCTGTTTGCTTAAAATAGCGTTTTTGTTGCTGTAGTTGGTTGCCCCGAAAGGAATTCCTGCTGTAGAGAGCACGTCGAGCTTTGTGCAATGCTTCCTTGCTGATATCAATAGCATCGACTCGAAACTGATTAGGAGTCAAACCCGCATCCAGCAAGGTCATAGCAATGGAGTAAGGTTCTTCTCCTGTAGAACAGGGTATACTTAATATCCGCAGGATGGGGTAGTTGGGGTTGGGCAACCACTCAGATATGACGTAACGACTCAGAAACCCAAAGGGTTTTCTGTCCCGGAAAAACCAAGTCTCTAAGACAACGACCGTTTCAATCAGTGATTCGAGTTCTTGAGGTGAGGTTTGCAGTTGTTGCAGATACGTTTGCTGATCCGGTAAGCCACAAGCCAATCGTCTGGTTTCTATCGCTCTAGCAATCTGCCTAGAACCAATAGTACTGCCATCCAAACCGATTTTCTTTCTTAGTAAAGCCTCAATAGTCGCCTGAATCATTACTATTAGTTAGTTAGTTGTTAGTTAATTGGTAGTTTTTAATTTTCTGCTCCAGGTAATAAGTATATCTGTTGGGACTCCGATAACAAATACTCTAGCCGAATTCGTTGGATCATGCCTTTTTCATCCATAATCATTTCTCCTAAATAAGGAGCGTCATTTATTTTTACTCCGGCATCGACCCACTCAGTATCTGGTTTGTTTAAGGTTTCTGTGATTCTTTCTGACATCAAACCGATGCAGTAATGAGTATTCTTTTTGGCAATATAATTGACCATTATAATCCGTGTGCTTAAGTGGGAGCAGCTGGGAGTACCTTGAATTAAATGGCACAGATCGATGACTGGCACAATTGCACCTCGGTAGTTAAACAAACCAGCCACATAGTCAGGAGCTTGGTGTATTTTTCGGAGGTTGACTCTGGGAATTACCTCCACGACCTGAGAACTATCCAGGGCATAAAGGTCATTTCCTACATAAAAAATCAACATTAACATCGGTTAATTGATGGGAAAATTAGTGGGAATTGATATAACGATATTTAACATCATTTAGCCTCTAAATTTCTGAGTGCTCAAACCCCTAATTAGCTTTTATACCAATCCTAAATGAATTGTGAGAATTTTTGTTCCCAGATCCGCTGTTCCCGTCTTGATGCAAAGCGCGAGTGGGGGAAACCACGGCAGTCGCTCATGGGGGAGACCCCCAAGACCGCGCTGCCTC
>NZ_MKZS01000001.1:3361267-3373979 GCF_001942495.1 Moorena bouillonii PNG | reverse complement strand
GGGGGGCTGGGGGGGATCATAATCTTGCGGAAAACTTTGAAAACACGCCCTAGCCTGCTACAGGGGATCTACTGAGTATCCAAGACCTTCACTGTTAGTTCACGCTTCTAGGGGCTATAAGAATTGGGGTGCAATGGTTTCAGGAATTGGGCGTAGTTCCACCCCCTCTTACCTGAAATCCATATCTGTCAAGGGATTTGAGCTCTTAATATTTACTTTATAAATTAGCTCTTAAGTGCTTTAATTATATTAAACTTAACAGCTGTTCGCGTAGCGTGCGCGTAGCGCATTAGCTGACCGCTGCATGGTGACAATTTGATTGAGTAATAAATAACTGAATTATGGCTGTGATTTTTGAATGGCTTAGCAAAGTCTGGAACATCGTCTCGAAGGTGTTTACCACCAAGCTGTTTCAGCTGGGCACCCAAGACTTGTCTCTGATTATGATAGTCCAACTCATAGTAATGGCTATCGTTACCTTATATATAGCTCGTAAACTTCAGGACCTGATTAAGCGTCGGGTGCTAACTCGCTTGGGGTTAGATCGTGGGACTCGCGAAGCATTGTCCTCCCTGATCGGCTATGTTCTAACTGTCATAGGATTTTTTATTGTTCTGCAAACGGCTGGGATTAACCTCAGTTCCCTGATTGTTTTTGCAGGGGCAATGGGTATTGGTTTAGGCTTCGGACTTCAGAATTTAACCGCCAACTTTATCAGTGGTCTGGCGATTCTGTTTGAAAAACCAATTAAGGTGGGAGACTATGTCAAAGTTGATGAACTTTCAGGAACTGTAGAAAAAATCTCGATTCGTTCCAGCACTATCCGCACTAATGATGGGGTATTTGTTATTGTTCCGAATACTAGTTTCCTGGAAAACAATGTAGTTAACTGGACTTATCAAGATCCTAGAGCTAGGCTCAGAATTCCTGTTGATGTTCCCGATGAAAGCGATCCAGTCATGGTCACAGAGGTACTGTTAAAAGCGGCTCGCAAAGAACCAGAAGTTTTACCATCCCCTGCTCCTGAAGTATATTTTAAAGGGTTTGGAGACGGCATGGATTTTGAACTCTTAGTATGGATCGACAATCCACCAAATATGGAATCAATTCAGAGTAGTTTGTATTATCTGATAGAAGAACAACTTCGTGAGCAGGGAATCGAGCACGCCGAGCCTCAGAGAGACCTGTATATCCGAAATCTGAAGGACTTAGAATTTCTGGTACAAAAACCTCAACAAACACCTCAACAAACTGGTGCTGCTAACGGCTCATATTCTCAAGAAGAATACCTCTATAACAAAGCTGTAGCCGCTGCCAAAAAAAACAAAGTAAAAGCTAACTCTAGAGGAAAATTGACCCTGCGGGATCTCTTGCGGAAGGTGAGTTACTTTGAAAAGTGTAGCGATAGCGAGCTGCGACATATAATTCAGCAAGGATATCGTCAAATGCTCAAAGCAGAGGATATAATCTGTGAAGAAAACGACCCAGGGGATTCATTTTATATTATTCTATCTGGCTTAGTTGAAGTCTTTGTGGAATCAAGGGGAAAACGGATTGCCATCCGCAAGCCAGGGGAATTTATTGGAGAGATGTCTTTGCTTCTGGGTACCCCCCGTACCGCTACTCTTCGCGCCCTAGAAGACACGATTCTGTTTGTGGTAGACAGGGAAAATTTAAAGAGTCTTTTGGTAAAGCACAAAGATTTAGCTGACCAAATTTCCGAAGAATTATTCAAACGTAAGGAGACCCTAGAGAAATTAGGAATAACGGTAGGTGTAACAGAGGAAAAAGAGAGTGGAACCAATCAGATTCGCCAACGCATTCAATCACTATTTGGGATTTGATAGGTTTGTTGGTAATGATTTGACAACTTGGTTTCTAAGTTTGGGTGCATCGCGCTGTATCGCTTTTGCAATTAGGCAAAAATTCTAAGAAAATTCCAAGACTTCCAACACTTCCAAGACTTTCAACACTTCGCCTTCTTTGTTACAAATATGAGATGCACCCTTGCTATTTCTGGGTAAACCGCCACACCCCATCCCAATTCTGCGGTACCCCTTGCACCATTAATTGATTAATTCGGTCTACATACAATAATGCTGTCTTATCGTTAGGATTGACAGCTAACACTTGATTAAAACACGCTTTAGCTTTTTCAAATTCTTGAGTTCGGTAGTACTCTATAGCGAGCTCAAATTCTGACTGGGTTGTTAACTTTAATTCCCTAACTTGTTCAGGCTCTCCTTCCAAGATTTCATAAACAGCAATTGGTTCATTTTTTCCTTTAACAATTGCTCGATCAAGAAACCGAATCTGGTATTGATTAGGATTACTCAATTGCTCTAAAGCTTGCTCAGAAATTAACAAAGACACGCCATAAAACTTAGTTAACCCTTCTAAACGAGCAGTTAAGTTAACATTATCAGAGAAAGCATCCCCTTGCATCCGAAATGTCTCTCCTACCATTCCCACCATCATCTGACCCACATGAATGCCAATGCCTACTTTAATTGGTAGATAGCCTTTGGCAATACGTCTGTGATTGTATTCTTCCACTCTGATTTGCTTGGCAATTCCCGCTGCTACTGCCTCATCGGTGCCATCAGGGAAAACAGCCATTATACCATCTCCGAGAAACTTGACGATAAAGCCGTTTTGATTGCGAATCTCGGGACTGACACGCTTGAGGTAAGCATTAACAAAGTCGAAGTTTTCCTTCGGGGTCATGGTTTCTGAAAGGGTAGTGAAAGAGCGAATATCTGAGAACATGACCGCCATTTCTTTACTGACGTGGTTCCCCAGATCTACATCAAGAATAGTGTCTTTTTGAAGAAAGTTAAGATATTCAAAGGGAACAAATCTGCTATAGGACGTATTGGTTTTTTCTAATTGCCGGTGAGCTTCTTGCAATAGTTTATGTTGTTTTTCTAATTCCCGATAGGACTGTTTGAGGTTGTTCCAAAGTGTGGTAGTAATACTGACAACTGCAGCACTGATAACGGTAAACAAGGGTGTAAATATTGGAATCAACCAGCCAAATAAAAAGGCAATATAGGAACTGGTAATAATAATAACTCCGGCTATAAGGGTGCCAACTCCAGTTACCCATCGCCTACGGACATACATGGCTCCAAGGGTAGCACTATATCCAGACCAGAACACTATCCATAGCCAATTCAGGGATTTGACTGATGCTCGAAGCATGGGACGACCTTCATTAGCTGCACTCAAAATCTGGCTGCTGATATTGGCGTGAATTGCTATACCTGGTATTAATTCAGTGGGAGTTAGTAAGGTACTATTGTAGGGAGTGAGGTGATTGTCATTGAGACTTGGGGCTTTTGCCCCTAACAAGACAATGCGATCGCTCATCAAATTTGGGGGAATGCGATTGTCGAGAACATCAGTCATGGAGATAGTCAAAAAGCTCTCCTCACCGCCCCGATAGTTCAATAAGATTTGGTATCCTCCCATCTCTGCTTTGCTGTACTCTCCATCATTACTGGAGAGGGGGAAAAACTTGGCTTTACCTAAACCGTATATCTTTTTATCGGGATTGATCGGCTCAAGTTTAATACCGTCTTGTGCCAAATACATTAGCGCTAGTTTCACACCAAATCCTTGCTTACGGGTACCATCAGGTTTGCCCAGGAGAATGATCCCTCGCCGGATTTTGCTATCCCCATCGAGCAGGACGTCGTTAGCTGCTACCTGACTCAATTTATCCAGCACTGGTGGCGCTGCAATGGGGTTGCCAGCAATTTTCTCAATTCCGATCACATTTGGGGTAGAGTTGAAAACTTCTACCAGTTCATCATGTCCAGGTTCAACCACTAGGTCTCGATAAATATCAATTCCAATCGCTCTTGGTTGCTGGGCTTTGATATTCCGAATTAGCTGAGCCATAACCCGATCTGACATCGGCCATTGCTTAACATATTTGATATCGGGTTCATCAATGGTGACCAGGACAATGCGCTCGTCAACAGATTCTTTTGGACGCAGCCGAAATAATTGGTCTTGGCTTGCCCATTCCAGCATCCGAAACAGTCCAGCATTGCTTCCTAAAATCACCAATCCTGCTATACTCGGCGCGATTAATAGGACTGTTCCCCACTGTTGAATCTGTTGTTTTACGGTTTGCCACATTTGGCTTTAATGTTGGTTATTTTGTTGAGGTTGTGTTTTTATAGTATTCCCTCAAAGGTTGCTGAGAATTGCTATATCAAAGGGGGATTAGTGTGCTAGCTAATCCCTTAAACTGACAACTTCTCAAGAATTACAACTGCTCTCCCATCGGCTGAGTTGCGATCGCATCCAGTCCCACTTGTTCGAGTAAATCTTTCCACTCATTGGCCAGGGTTGTATTGTCAGGATCCAACCGTTGAGCAGTCACTAAAACCTCTAGGGTATCGTACCATATTCCCGCCTTAGCATATTCAGTAGCCAACGCGATCGCGGACTTGGATGACCCTTGGTCACTCACCGTTGATTTTACCCGTTTAACCCACCCACTTACTGAATAATTATCAGGTCGCAGGATACCGTCTGGTTCAATGGGTGCCAAGTACCAGAGGTAGTTTTGACCAATCTTTAATTCTGGTGCTGCTTCTGGTAGGGTAATACTAATCACTCCTTCCTGGCCAGAACTTTTGAGGGTTGTGTGATATTGGGAATTACCCTCTTCATCTTGCAAACTGAAAAAAACATCAGTCGCTCCCAGGGCGGGCATATAAACAAATAGAGTTGGACGGGGTGATACGGTGTAGCCGTGTTTTGTGGGTGGAAGCAATGCGGTTAGGGGGAGTTTACTACCTCTGGAACCCCCACCGATGCTAGTTCTGGGGCTGGCCGAATCTCCGGGTAGCTCAAACTCTACATCTCCTCTGGAACCCCCACCGATGCTAGTTCTGGGGCTGGCGGAGTCTCCGGGTAGCTCAAATTCTACATCCCCTCTGGAACCCCCACCGATGCTAGTTCTGGGGCTGGCGGAGTCTCCGGGTAGGTCAAATTCTACATCCCCTCTAGAACCCCCACCGATGCTAGTTTTGGGGCTGGCGGAGTCTCCGGGTAGGTCAAATTCTACATTTCCTCGCACCCCTCCACCGACACTGGTTGTGGGAACGTCCTCATCTGAGGGGAAATCAAATTCCAGACTGATGCGATAATCTCGGGTTAGAATTTCTCCTTCTTTAACTGATGGAGTTGCCTGGAGTGTAGTTGATGTCAAGATCAATGTTCCAGTTACTGTTGCTGATAAGAAAGTTTTACAAATAAACTTATTCATGTTATAATATACCTCTAAATTATTCTTCTATAACCAATTCCCTACTAATACAAAGGATGCCCAAAAATAGGGATGTTTATATAATGGATCTTGACGCAATTTCAGTTGTGCTTGTTGCAGCGCTTCAGCCTTAGTCATGGACGGCTTAGTCTGAATCAGGCCCTGATAAAACTCTTTCATTAAGTTAGTGGTTGATTCGTCGCTGACTGACCAGAGACTACCTAAAGTGCTGTGAGCTCCTGAACGTAACGCAAATCCTGCTAATCCTAGGGTGGCACGATTATCCCCTGCTGCAGTTTGACAGGCACTCATTACCAGTAATTCTATAGGTTCGAGAATTCCTAATCGTCTTTTTTGGAATAGTAAATCGAAATCTTTAATGCCAATTCGGTCATTCCAGGTGAGTAGGAATGTTTCCTTTGGGTTAGAACTGAATTGACCGTGAGTAGCTAGGTGAACAATGGGAAAGGGGGTGCTATCAATTGCAGTTTGGAAGGTAGTGCGGGTAAATTCCTGATTGAGTAAAACGTCTGTAGTAACTTTATCCGTAATTTCTTGGACTTCTCCAGCCACACCAGGTAAACCAGTATAGCCTTGGCGAGCTTCGGTCAACCCAGCCACTAAGACGTTCAGTTCAACTCTCTGAAGTCTTTGAGGAAAAAGTTGTAACCCAGGAGAGATAGCAATACTATAGTTTTCGATCAGATACTGTTTACCATCGTAGAGAGCTGCCATGGGCAAATTTCGCAAGAACCCATCTGGCACGAATACCAAGGTTTTAATGTTACTGTTTGCCAGTTCTACTTCTGCCGGTCGGATCAGCCAGTCATATATTTGCTCAGACAGTCGCAACCGCTCATTATTGGGATAACCAGGAGACATAGATGAGTAAACTTGTCTTAGTCTAGCTTTGACTTTGTCCTCTGGTAGAAGAGTAGTGTAGTGGCTTAGAGGTTGATTGGGGAGCGAAAGGATGACTTCTATGCGATCGCTTAAAATAATTGGATAAATTACAGCAGCTTCGACATCAATTTCATCAATGACAATCGGCTCAGTGTCTAAACAAGCATCTCGAAAATAGTTATCTAACTCTGCCAGTTGCAACGCTTCAATCACTTCACGAGCTTTTTTGAGGTTAGACTGGCTAACCGCCCCTTTTTTGAGCCCAGCTTGAGAGGGAGTTAATAACAGGCTGACTAAATCTCGATAAATCGGTTCGATACTTTCTTGGAATTTAAATTGCACATCAGGATTAATGGCAACTAAGTCACTCCTTAGGGATTGAAGGTTATTGTAGGCAGTTTCATAAGCCGCGATCGCGCCAGGGATATCCCCTTGCTGTTTCAGAATCTGCCCCAGTTGTGTTGCCGCAAGAGCAATAATATCTCCTGCATTAATAGTTTGAGCTATCTGTAGAGCTTTCTCTGTCAGACTTTGAGCATCCTCCCACTGCTGATTTTGTTGATAAAGCTTAGCCAGTTGATTCAGAGAATAAGCTTCAGCGCGGGCATCTTGGAGTTGTCTAGCTTCTTGAATGGCTATTGCCAATACGTTAGCAATTTTTTGGGTAATTTTTTGGGCAATTTTTGGAGCAATTTTAGAGGTATATGATAGTTGAATAGCTTCCTTTTCGCTATTTTTTAGCTTAATCATACTTTCTGCTAGATTCACTCTAGCATAGATGGCCAATCGACTAGGAGGTAGCTTGGATAGGTTTGACTCAATAGTTGGAATTAACGACAGTGCCTTATCCCATTGTTTGACCGTAACTAAAAGACTGAGTTGATTGAGTTGTGCCTGCACTTTGGTAATGCCATCTGGTGCTAATTTAGCTGCTTCTTGGTAGTATGTCCAAGCCACATCATATCGTTGTAAGTCTCTAGCAACATTGCCAATACTAAGGAGAGTAGGGCTAGTATCCTCAGGGGAATTAAATTGCTTGCTAATTGCCCAACTTTGTTCTAATAGTTTCTTTGATTGGAGTAAATCACCAGCAACTTGTAGTGCAATGCCCAAACTTCTCAACCCATCAGCTTTCAGTAGGGTATCCGGTTGATTTTCAAGGTCTGTGACCAGTTGCTCTAAGAGATTTCTTGCCCGTCGATACTGCCCTAAAAATTGCCAGGCTTGGGCTTGATTGATTTGGCTGATTATTTTTCCCGTTTCATCATTAGCCCTAGCATAAGTAGCTTCCGCTTGCTCCCAGGTTTCCAAAGCAGTTTTGGTTTGTCCTTGTGCCAGTTGCAGGCTTCCTTGGGTATTCAAGGCTTGAGCCAGAAGCAGAATGCCCTTTGAATCTAGTTTCTCAACACTTTGCAGTATGGTTAGACTTTCCGCGATCGCGACTTGAGCTTGCTGCCATTGTCCCAATTCTTGCTGAGCTAAGGATAAATAGTTAAGGGCTTGGGCGTAGGTTATACTTGCTCCATTGGATGCATAAGCTGTTGCGGCTTGTTGCCAGAGGGTAGCGGCTTCAAAGAATTGTCCAGCTTGATAGTGTTCTTTTCCCTGTTGCAGCAGTGCTGACGGATTGGACGAGTATTGGACAACTGCTCCTGGTGAGGAGATTGGGGAATTTGACTGATAGGCAATAGCAGGTAGATTTGTGATTAGTAGCCAAAGGGCTAGAGGGAGATGGCAAGGAATTACTAACCATCCCTTAAGAAATAGTCGCTGTTGTTGACTGTTTTGGTGAATTATCGCCATAGCTTTGCTCATCCTGTCGTGAAAGTCCTTCAGCACTGATTGAGTAAAAAAGACTTTCGCTGGTTTTGTGTGGCTAAACGTTTAATGTGAGGTTAAACTTAATTGATTATCATTTATATTAAAACGACTTTGACACATTCATTTGTTTGTGTCTTTGGTAAAGTTTTGTTGAAGAACTTGTCCTTGTTTTATTTAAGCATAATGGTATACTTTGATATTTGGCTGATGAGGTAATATCGGTAGAGCTATTAGCGGATAGCTAACCATTTACTGACACAGAATTAACCCCTAAAGTCAGGAATAGCAGCCCTCTACGGTACAGGAGCGAAAATGTTCTTTTGGTACTCAAAACTCCCAATCTTATTAATATCTAGCACAGCTTGGGCAGTGTTCCAGACTGCTGCTCACTCCCAGATTATACGCGATGAGACCTTGGGGGTAGAACACTCAATTGTTACTCCCCAAGAATTTCGAGACTTAATCGAAGGCGGAGCTATTCGAGGCAGTAACCTGTTCCACAGTTTCCTGGAATTTAATGTCAATGAAGGACAAAACGTCTACTTTGCCAACCCCAATGGTATAGCTAATATCCTCACTCGTGTCACAGGAGGGAGTCAATCACGGATATCCGGCACCTTGGGAGTAAATGGCGCAGCAAATCTCTACTTAATCAATCCCCATGGCATTCACTTTGGCAACAATGCTCGATTGGATGTAGCTGGCTCATTTATTGCTACCACAGCTGATGGCATTAAATTGGGTCAACAGGGACTGTTCAGTGCTACAGAACCAGAAAAAAGTAACTTACTGACTATCCAACCGGGTGCCTTCTTTACTAATGCCCTACGTCAACATCAAGCTCAAATCAGGAATCAGGGTAACTTAGCTGTTGGTAGTGGGCAAGGGTTAGTGTTGTCGGGAGATTTAGTTACTAGCACAGGTTCGTTAGTAGCACCGGGGGGAATAGTTAAGATTAATGGCTCTCAAATTGGCTTATGGAATAATTCCACTATCGATGTATCCTCCCCAAACGGTGGAGGGACGGTTTTAATTGGTAGTCAACAGACTAACCGAAGCTACATTGCCCCTAATGTCGAGATTAGTGCCAATGCGATCGCAAACGGCAATGGCGGTAGAGTTATCCTCCAGGCAGATGAGATCACAGGATTTTACGGCACTATCAGCGCTCGTGGGGGAACAATTTCCGGCAATGGCGGCTTTATCGAAGTCTCAGGTAAGGAAAACCTGATTTTTCGGGGGAATGTGGATACCAGTGCCGTGAATGGCTTTCCTGGCACCTTATTACTAGACCCTAGAGATATTATTATTGCTAGTGGGACAGGGAATCAAACAGTAGATGACCTTGATTCCTTGAGCCAGTTGACTGATGGAGGAACCACCACTATCTATGAGTCAACCTTAGAGCAGTTGTCTGGCAATACCAATATTGTCTTAGAAGCTACCAATGATATTCTCCTAGAAGACCTAGCCGATGACTCCCTAGACTTAGCATCAGGCATTGGGGCAGTAGTATTTACAGCTGATGCTGACAGGGATGGGGTAGGAAACTTTGTGATGGCAGATATTGTCTCGGACACTATCCGTACCAATGGACGCAGCATTGCTATATCTGGTGCGAATTTAACCATCGGGAATATTGATACATCTATTCCCCAAGTAGCAGATGCCGGACAGTCGATCACGAATGCCAAAATCGTCAGTAATTCCCCCGGTGTTCCCTTAGAGAGTATATCAGGAACCATCGCCAACGTCGCTGATGTAGATATCTACCAAATTTTCCTAACCGGGGGGGAAACTTTCTCAGCTACTACCGTTGAGGGGACAGAGGTAGCTACTCAGTTATTTTTATTTGATGCAGGTGGTTTCGGGATTTATAGCAATGATAATGATGCCAATTGTGGAGGTTGCTTGCAATCGACCTTACCCGCTGGTAATCCCTCATCCCCCACTGCACCAGGGATTTATTATTTAGCCATCAGTGGCTTCGGAATAGAACCAGTGAGCGAGGGAGGACAGATTTTTCCGGATCCAATCTTCCCATTTTCTCTTTTTGTGGATGGATCTACCAGTGTAGATCAAGCAACACCAACAGGCGGGAGTTTTCCTTTAAGTAATTGGGACAATATTAGGGGATTTGACCTGGGTAACTATACCATTGCTCTGACTGGTGTGGAAGCGCCCTCGGCTACCTTTACTGAATCAGCTAGCTTACCGGAAACTGTCAATAGTGGTTCGATTACCTTAAATGCGACTAATGGTGGCATTACAGCCGGTAATCTGAATACTGCTGCTGTTGATGGTGAAGGAGGAAACCTTACCCTAACCGCTAAAGACAATATTACCTTTGAGGATAGCTCGATTACTACAGCAGGGAGTTTTGGCAGTGGCAATATCAATTTCTCCAGTCGCAACCTATTCTTAACAAACGGTACTATCCTAGATGCTAGTACTTCCGGAAGCAAGGACGGAGGGAATGTAACGATTACCGCTACAGATACTGTAGCTATTGAATCGTTGAGTTTATTACAATCTAATGCCAAGCAGGGAGCCACTGGAGATGGAGGAATCATCACCATTGATACCGAAGCATTGAGGGTACGGGATGGGGTACTGATAATTAGTGACACCTTTGGTCAGGGGGATGGAGGTACCCTAAGAATACAAGCTACTGATGTAGAGGTTAGGGAAACTTCACTGTTGTCTGTGAATGTTAACTCATCAGCAACAGGCAATGGTGGAGATTTAACTATTGATACCCAAAGCCTGAGGGTAAGGGATGGGGCGCAGATCAGCAGTTCTACCAATAGTTCAGGCAACGGTGGTACAGTAAGAGTACGGGCTACTGAGGTAGAGGTTAGTGGAAGTGCTATTGGGTTCAGTAGCGGCTTGTTTAGTAGCGTTATCCCAAACGCTACAGGGAATGGGGGGACGTTGACCATTGATACCCAACGGCTGACAGTGAGGGATGGAGCACAGATAAGTAGTGCTACCTTTGGTCAAGGCAATGGCGGTACCCTAACGGTAAGGGCTACTGATGTAGAGCTGATGGGGATTTCAGCGGATGGTGATGCTACTAGCGGCTTGTTTAGCAGTGTTCAACCAGAAGCTATAGGGGATGGGGGACTTTTGACCGTTGATACCCAGAAGCTGACGATCTCCGATGGTGCGGAGGTACGGAGTGCTACCTTTGGCAACGGAGATGCTGGTAATCTCGAGATTAAGGCTACTGAGAGCATTACCCTCTCTGGGGTTAGTCCCGTCGGTGGTCGCAGAGGTGGTCAATCCAGTCGCATCTCTGCCAACACCGAATCTATGGCTACAGGGAGTGGTGGGGATATTACGATTAATACCCCTACTACACGCCTAGATAATGGGGCAGTTATTAGCGCTAGAAGCCGTAGTAACTTTCCTGGTGGTGAAATTACTGTGAATGGAGACACTCTATCATTAACCGATGGAGCTCAAATTCTCACCTCTGGCTCCAGTGGCGGTGATGCTGGCAGTATTACCATCAATGCAACTGATACAATCACCCTCTCTGGCATTGACCCTACCTACAATGACCGATTAGCAATATTGGGAGCAGACAGAGTTGACCCAGATGGGGAAGAGAGTGCGATCGCATCGAGAGCAATAGGAGATGGGCAAGCAGGTTCGATTAACCTCAATACCAAGACATTTATCCTTCGCGATCAAGCACTAGCAACGGTCAGTAGTACTGGTACCGGTGTTGCTGGCACCTTGGAAGTAAATGCCAATTCCATCCAACTCGACAATGGTTCCCTCAATGCCGAAACTACTGCTGGAGACCAAGGAAATATTACCCTGTCTGATGCCCAGCTTGTAGTCTTACGCAACAACAGTACCATCACTACCAACGCCCGTGAGAGTGCCACTGGTGGGAATATCACCATCACTACCGACTTTTTGGTAACCTTAGAGAATAGTGATATTACTGCCAATGCCATATTGGGACGCGGGGGAAATATTAATATTACTGCCATTGGAATTTTTAGCGATCGCACTAGTGAGATTACCGCTTCTTCTCAACTTGGTATTGATGGTACCGTCAACCTCAATACCCTAGATGTCAACCCTTTCCAAGCCCTAGCCAAGCTTCCCGCAGATGTGGTAGATACCAGCAATAAAATTGTGACTAGTTGTGCAGCCGTAGATGGGAATAGTTTTGTGGTCACTGGAGGAGGAGGACTCCCGGCTGACCCAACTGGGGTGTTGCGGGGTCAGGTGGTGGTACCCGATTTACGGCTAATGGTCGATGAAGGAAATACACAAGGCAATACACAACCAGTCAAGAGGAGGAAAACCCGGAGTTCCCTCAGAAGAAGACTACAGTATCACCACGACCGTGATCAAACAGCCATGACGAATCAGAAATTACCGATCATTGAAGCCCAAGGGTGGATCATTAATGACCAGGGAATTGTCGAGTTGGTGGCCTATCCTACCCAAATTAGCCATGGGAGTTGGTTTAATCATCAGGGCTGCTTGTAAGTAGTCAGACACAACTAAAACTGAATCAAAATTTACCCTAAGTCTAGGATAATTTCAACTAGTTTTGAGGTGCGACCCTAGGCCGGGGAACCCGGCCTAGGGCGTGTTTTCAAAGTTTTCCGCAAGATTATGATCCCCCCCAGCCCCCCTTAAAAAAGGGGGGAGCCATACTCAAAGTCCCCCTTT
>NZ_MKZS01000001.1:3350377-3361167 GCF_001942495.1 Moorena bouillonii PNG | reverse complement strand
CCCTGCTCCCTGCTCCCTGCTCCCTGCTCCCTGCTCCCTGCTCCCTAAAACCCAGGACTTTGTACCTTACGAGTATGATAATTGCTAGATAGAATACTAACTAGATAGAAAACCTTCCACCTCAGCTAATGTAGGTTGAGCTGCGATCGCACCAGGTTTGAGAGTGGTCAGTGCCCCTACTGCACTGGCATAGGTAACCACATCTTTGGCAACGGTTGGATCACTCAGACTCGACCGGTCACGGTGGCATAGTTGATAAATAATGCCGCCAGTAAAGCCATCTCCGGCACCGGTTGTATCCTGGACTGCTACAGAAAATGCTGGTAATTTACCTTCGTTTCCTCCCAGATAGTAGGCGCAGCCTCGTTCCCCGGCTGTGACTAATACCCCTTTGACTTTATCCAACCGTTGTGCGATCGCTTTTGGATCAGCAGTGCCAAACAAAAACTCTCCCTCCTCATCAGTCAGTTTCAGGAAGTCCGCTTGCTGGATCATGTCTTGAATAATTTCAATGGCTGTGTTGGCATCATTCCAAAAGACCGGTCGCCAGTTCACATCTATAAATATAGAGACCTGGTGTTGTTGTGCCAACTTAACTGCTTGATTAATTGCTGCCTTACTGTCGGGATAGGCTAATTCCAGAGTCCCCAATACCAGAAATTTAGCTTCTTTAAATAGTTCAGTGGGCAAGTGATCCGCTTGAAGTCGTGTATCAGCGAATTCTGTGGTATCGATATCACCAAATCCAGCAAAACTGCGATCGCCTGAGGCATCTCGCACTACATAGACTATCCGTGTGGGAGCTGTACCATGACGCTGTACTCCCGTACCATCGACACCAACATCCTTTAACAACTCTACCAGTGTTTCTCCTGGCTGATCTTGACCAATACAACCGATAAATGCAGTGGGTATACCCAGCTTTACTAAAGCACAAGCAGTATTCGCTGGTGCGCCACCGGGATAGTCTGTCCAAGACTCCACCTGTTCTAGGGGTTTTCCTGGCTGATTAGACAAACGGTCAAACAACATTTCACCAGCACAGATCACCTGGGGACTTGTCATGAGGCTATTCCTTACCTACCAAATGTAATTGAACGGTGATTCGGGTAGTCTATCGCCCATCTTCTAAGAAGGAAGTGGCGCGCAAGCATTTCACCCAAACTGACATCAAATTATACTGTAGGTTTATTATTATCTCCCGAGTAATTAACATAACCGGGATTATCAGTACTTCAGTTCCCCTATATGCGCAATAGTTTTAAGGAATAGTTTTAACTCTGGTGGGAAGTAGTTCTATTAGTGGAAATGGCAGGTATTTGATGGGATCACCTACGGTGCCTCTCTGTCCAACGCCGGGAAGTCTGTGAGGTGTACCTTAACTCTACCTAGTTTTCCGGAAAACGAATAAAACAAGGAGAAAAGTGGGCAAGCATAACGTCGCCCATTTCTCTCCTTGGGCAAAGTAAGCTATTTTTACTCGTAAATAAAGACGATAAAAATCGATTAATTCAGCGTTTTTATGAACGGAACACCTAAAAGCGATTGGCCTAAGCCGGGGCACTATACATTACTGGCTTGCAGTGATCATTGATTTTCCTGTCGTCTATTGTTAACTTTTTGAGGCGACAAAGATAACAAAAGCAATATTTGCCGATGACGAGCAAATAGGTATACTTATGAATAAGCGATCGCATTCCCCGTCAATGGTGCGATCGCTGATGCAGTAAACATAATTCACTTAGATTAATCATGACACAATATTTTTCTGATGAAATAGCCGATCGAAGTGAAATCAAACTAGGGGAAGTCCTACTGGACGTTTTCCTGATTCCTTCGACCAAAACGATATTACTTAGTCGAACACAAACATCATCAAGTATCGGTAAGCCCGAAAACTCGTTCTTACAATTTTTAAAAGGCAAATCCCTAGAAGCCTCTCAGTGTAAAGTATTTCAATCCGATAAATGGCAAAAAGTGAAAGGCAGCAATAAAGCAATCGCTGTCACTTTCCCTCAAGAAGCTGCTTTGTACTGGAAGTACTGGCTCAAGCGAGGTAACAAGATAGCTGACAACCTGGTGACGGCCTCAATAGTCGAGTCGATCACCAGAAGAGCAGACAAAGCCTTTGGAATAGTTCGAGGAGAAGAGGAATACAACAAGCTCTTTAATGAAAATATGAACCTGAAAGCTGAGGTAATCGACCTTCGCAACAACGACCAATGTTGGAAGCACATTAACCAGGAACTGAATCAGCAACTAGAAGATCTCTCATTAGATATGGCGAACCCAGACATCCTGAAAGAAGAAAATGCCCGTTTAATGCGAATTCTGCGGAAGTACAACATCAACCCCTCAGCACCAGAGAATTACATCTGATCAACTCATTCCATCCACTTTTGCCCCGGCAGTCGCTGGGGTTTTCCATGATTGAGGCGATCACCTTAATCATGGAAAACCCTTGCTAAATCTTACTCCCGGCATTTTTCGCGATTCCCCAGCTTCAAAAGGTATATGGGGTAGGGTTTCTACGTCCGGCACTTTTGAGGCTTCACCCAATCTGGATCGCAGACACCGACCAATCGGTCGATTACCCTGGTTCTCATCACAAGCAACCCCTAAACCTTTAGGGGTGTATACTTTACACTCACCTTCGGCCAACACAAGAACAAATAAAGGCCAACTAATATTAAGTGTAGTTATCTTTTAGTTATTCCTAACAGTAGTAAAAAAGATAATGATTTGACGTCTTAATGCCTGTAACGGGAGTTATTGGGACTTCCGTGGTGGGAAGTAGTTCTATTAGTGGAAATGGCAGTAATCGGATTTAGCAGTATTTAATTTTTCCCTCTAATTTCCCCTGAAATTCACTTTTTATTATTTTTGATTTTGTTGGCAAAAATAACGGGAAGTTAAAGACTTCCCGTAATGGTAAGTAGTTCCGCTGTCGGGATTATGTCACCTTGACTTACTCCTAATTACCTTTCCGAGGTAATAGCAAAACTTATTGTTCAAATACGCCTAATTGCCCCTATTTCAAAGCGCAAAACTGAATCAAGAAATGCTGATTTCCCATTCAAACCAAGCATTGATTCTGAAACTGAAAGTTCAGCCTCAGCAAAAGCACCTAATTCTTCTCTTATTTTTTGTCGTTTTGACCAACGGTGCTCATGTTTCTTCCGCATCTGAGTACGCCAACTTTCAGTAGTATTTACATAATGGGTAATAGAAAAATCTGTTGACTTTAGTATCATTTTCCAATCTACACAATTCACACTAAAGCTATTTTGATTATTTTTCGGAGACTCTAAGTATACAGTAAATATTAAGGGAGCATTTAATTTTAAAACACGGCTGATCTCTTTAAGAGCACGAAATGGATTTTTTGCTAAATAAAGCGAGTCTAATGATATAGCTGCTGCAATAGATTTTTCTTTTAAACCAATTTCATAAAAACTAGAAACTTGAAAATAAAATCTATTGATCTCAGCTGAATAGGCAGTTGCCTTTGCTTCCTGAATAGCAACTTCTGAAAAATCTATTCCAATTAAATAAAAATCAAGTTCTCTAGAGAGCCATTTTCCCAATCCCCCAAAACCACAACCTATATCAAGAATAAAATTTTTGTTAGTGTTACTTTCACAAGAGATATGTTTTTGCAGTAAATTTTTATATTTTTTCAAATCACCCTTTGCCAAGAAACCATTACATCTGAGAGATGTAATTTCATCATCTTCTGTAATTTCAGCGTCAATTTTTTCTAAGACGTTATTGCAAATTTTTCGAGCATAAATAGAGTTGTAGATAGATGGATTTATTTTAACTGATAAAGACATCTTGGTATTTATTTATAGCATCTAATTAGGTGCAAAAAGTTAATTACACATTCTCCAGAACTCAAAGTCTTACAATGGGGTTATAGGGATTGGGAGTAGGTAATTAATTATAGCGTTTATCATAGCTATGAGGTACACATTATTTTTTACTTCTTCCCTCTTCCCTCTTCCCTCTCCCCTCTTCCCATATCCGCTGCTCCCTGCTCCCTAAAACCCAGAGATTTGTACCTCATGGGTATAAGACTTGCTATATGTGTAGGTGCTTACAACTTCAACGCAAAAGAAAAGCTAGTTGTCTGATAACCTAAACTTTTATAAAACTTATGTGCTTCCGTCTTACTAATGCCACTAGCAAGGCGAATGTATTGGCATTGCTCAGAATACGCTAAATTTTCGACATATTTCATTAGTTTTTTTCCAATTCCTCTATTACGCCAAGATTCATCAACTACCAAGTCATCAACATAAAGATGATGTCCCCAGCATAGATCATCTAAGATACGTAAACCAACAACACCTACAACCTTTTCGCCTATAAGACCATAAAAAAGCTTATAACCTGTGCCTTTAGCCAACTTTACTCTGTCTATAAATTCATCAAATGTCAGCTTATCTCGCAACTGATTTATGACGTTATAAACTAACTGCATATCTTGAACAGTTTGGGATTCCAAAATTTTAATATTTGAAAATGAAGTTTGTGTATTATGCTCCATCAAATGTTGATTCTCCGACTTCAGTTAAAGTAATTTGGTTAAATTCTGCCAGCCTTTTTTGCATGGTTTGATCTACAAAATCTGAATACCCTTTTTTTATGAAATCTTCAATTAGTTGAGCTGTATATTCAATATGCTTAGTTTCATCGGCAAGAAGTGAATTTAAAATTCGTGTAAGCCTAGCATGATTTTTTTTTGGGCAGTGAGCTAAAATCATTGGACGAAGAAGTAACTGGTGAATTCGTGTGCGAATCTCACCAATATTCATTTGAATCAGTTCATCAAGTACAATTTATTGCGATGAAGGAGGAGAGGGTTTTGGTACATCTTTTACAGTGTAACCAGGTGATAACTTATATAAAATTGAGCGAAGATTACTGTCAATCGCATCAGGAAAAGCAATGTCAAGCATTGCTATATATAATCGGGCATGTCGTGCTTCATCAATAGCATGATGACGAATTTGATCCGCTACTTCTGGAATTTCAGTTCGACTTGTCAAGTCCCATAACTTACTAGACCCTTCACCTTCTTTTGCCGCATTTGCAATCAAAGAATTAGCAAGCCAATTCGGATCACACGATACTTGACGATATTTTTCTCCATACCAAGACATGCCAAATGGTGGTGGATTCATCTTGCAAGCAGTAGATAAACTATCAGCATATCTTTCTAAATTTATATTATCTTCAGCTAAGGCTTTAAGAGTTAATTTCGCAATTATGTTCATAAGTAAGACACAAAATTTTAGGGAACAATTAAAGTTACGTACCTTTTTGTAAATTATAGGCTGAAATTATGACATTGCTGAATCAAGGAATGAGTATGAGTAAAATGGACATCTTGTTCGCCCGAAAAGATCAGGAACAGGTATTAAACAACGCCGAAATTATCACCCAATAAGGATTTCAGACAGTAAAAGCAGTGTTGCATCCATTGCCAACAAAGTTCTTGAGTAGGTATAGCTACCGATTACGCCAGTCGTCGATTGGTGGCTACTAGAGTTGCCACTCCAATTTTGAGTCCCGTCAACTCTAGTAGCCATTATTGTTATTTTTCGGGTTTCGGTTTTTCGCTTATGCCGTTACCGTACCGGATTTCAATATTTTGTCAACCCTTTCACCTAAATTATTGTAAAGGGAGCGTTGCAGGCAGTAAAGGCAGCGTTGCAGGCAGTAAAGGCAGCGTTGCAGGCAGTAAAGGCAACGTTGCAGGCAGTAAAGGCAGCGTTGCAGGCAGTAAAGGCAGTAGAGACAGTAAAGTTAGTAAGCGTTTGACCGCCAACAATAGAATCAGAAAGACGTACTTTCTTGACCTTTGCTAGAGCTTCAACGGCACTACGATCTTTATCACTGAGTTCAAAACTAATCTCATCCTCTAAAACTTCTGAGAATTCTAAATTTTCTATATCCACCATATTTTTCTAACTCATCACCAGTTAATTGTATACAAGGAATATATAGCAACCCTAAATGATTTGTGACAAGTGAGCCGCTTGTAACCCAGGTATAAAAAGGATCACGTTTCGGAAAATTACCACAACCTATTTAGAGCTGATTCGTAAACTCGCTGTAATCCTTGTAGGATAAGGCTTGCGTCAAAATAAAACAATTGAACTTTTTAATAGCTAAAAGACAATCATAGCAAGACTTTCAGACTTCTTAAGATTTACTTTACGAATTAGCTCTTAGGATTGCTACATATACATAATATTGACTTTTGATCAATTTAATCGCCATTTTGGCCGTTTAATCGCCATTTTGGCCGTTTAATTGTTTTACCCAGAAATTTTAGGGTCAAGGATGGAACAGCCCTGCGGACTCAAGCTGCTCAGATAGACCCGTGCCGGATGCTCAGTCAAGGGTAGAGCTGTGGTGAGAGAGAGTGATTTGGTAGTGAGGGTCACACTCATTTACTTATCAGAAGGGGGATTATCGGTATTTAAGCTAGAATGTCCAGGGGAAAATATCTGGAATGGGCTTGCATGTCTACCACAGTATCCCGCGTGGATATAAACTATAATGAAGTAGCTGATTTCGCTCAACTATTTACTGGGCAAGTTTTTTATCCTTTTTGATCCACTCCAGTTAGCAAAAATTAGCGAACGGTGAGTGCTAAGGCTGCCTGGATCAACGGTTTATACAATTGTTCGCTTAGCGTGACCTTTTGGCCATGGATGTTAATCCGGACAAAATGGCAGCCAACGCTGCATCCGACGCTGGTTGCTTTGGGTATATTGGCCGAACCATGGGACGAACGGGAATCCAACGGGTCTTGCTTCACCTCCCCTGTCTGGATCAGGGCAGACACCATCTATAAACAGGTCGTCAGGTGGGTCAGATGTGCCCACTTACAGGGTTGACCTATCCAGGTCTTCAACGCATTATATAGCATAGAAAGAGTTGGTTAGGACAATACTCTGAAGGCATGATCCAAAGCATCTTGTAAACAATCAAATTGATGAAGACTAGAGCCGCAAATAGTGTTTGAGTCGCGCCCAAAATTTCTCGATTTTGTTGAGGTCGGGGGAATAAGCACCGAAGAAATAGGAGTTTACATCCTGCCTGCTCGATTAATTTCTTGATGTAAGCAGAGTTATGAAAACTCGCGTTGTCCATCAGCACAATCTGGCCTGGTAACAGTTCTGGCCTGACTGAAAAACTCAACCCATCCCTCAATCAGTTTAGTGTTGCAGTATCCCACAAAAGTAATTGGGGCAAGGATCTGACGACAACAGGAAGCTGCTACCATGCGGGCTTCGCTCCGTTTTATGTCCTAATTTGAGATCGTAATATCGCGCATGATTTCTCGCACCAACCATAGGGGTAGTCTTCTGTATCATCAATTCCGGCTTCATCGACATAAACTAGTCTTTGTTGAGCGTACTGACCAAGATATTGGAGAAATTTGCCTCGTTCGAGTTCATTCCTTTCCTGGTATCCATAAGTTTTTTTTTTCGGGTAAAACCAATGCGCTTCAAAGCTTTGCCGATGGTGATCCGACTAATTTACTCTGGCCACTGTTGTGCCATCTCTTTTTGAGTTATTCCGCCGTTTTTTTGAGCAAATTGGCGAAACTCGTCTAAATCTCGGATTTTTGGCTTTGGTCCCCTTCGATAGTTCCGCTTGGCTTTAACAGTTCCTCTTTCTTCTCTAGCTTTTAGCCAAAGGTCTAAAGTATTTCGGCTAATTTTGAGCATCCGGCAGATCTGGGTTTTTTTCTCGCCACGATCTACTGCTGCTACCGCTTTTTCTCGAAAGTCATCGCTATAAGGTGATGGCATTTTTCCGACTTGCTACACCCTCTATTATGTCCTAATTATCCCTTTCTTTGCTATAGATTCAGGAGTTTTTTTCACAGCATTCCTATGGTATGAGTAGTTTATGTCCGAACGAATGCTGGCTCCCAATCACTAATGTTAAGTCTGGCAACTCCTTTCCAGATAAGCAGTTGAGCACTTTTGACTTCACTTTTTGTCAGTCAACCAGGTGCCTAACTCAACGGGCGATTTTCAACTTGAGTCTTACAAAACTGAGATGCACTCTGTCAAAAGCCTTTTAGTGGAACTTTAGATTTTGTGGGAAAAAAGAAAAGTTTTACTTATCGATATGCACAAGCCGTGACCCAAAATGAGTTCTATTTATAGTTTGTATTATTGCAGTGAGGCTGAGTCGGAAATGATTCAGGCTGAATCATTGAAATTTATAACGGGTGAGGGAATCGAAGGAGATCGGTATTTCCTTGGCAAGGGTACATTCTCCAGTGAATTGTCGGGAACTCCTGATTATCAAGTCACATTAATTGAATCAGAAGAGATCGATAAATTTAATAGTGATAATGGATTGAATCTCACCTATGGCTCATTTCGCCGAAATGTCATAACTCAAGGAATCAAATTGAATCCCTTGATAGGGAAAAAATTTTTAATCGGTGATGTTGTACTTGAGGGTATTAGGTATTGTGAACCTTGCTCTCATCTGGCTAAATTCCTTGGCCAAGAAGTCCTGTCTCAAATGCTAGGTCGCTGTGGCTTAAGGGCAAAAATCATTTCAGGTGGTGTTGCTACATCAGGTCAAGAGATAAGAGTTGTTGAGAAATAAGGGCGATCGCGCCTCTTCCTTCAGAAGGTTGGCGGTGATTATATGTTTATTCATCTTGATGGTTAGTTTTACACACTTTGACCCTATGTGATTAACCAGATCTATTCTCCTCGCTATGGAACTTATTTGAGTTGATCAAATTCCTTCTCACTAATCCCTAACTGCTTCAGTATTTCTCTAAATAACCAACTTCCAATCTCAGCATTACCATGAACAGGAATAGTGGTTGACCGTCCATCCGGATGCTTCCAACGGGCATGACTTCCTTTTTGACGAACTTTCTGAAAGCCTAATTGTTTAGCAACTTTTTCTAAGGTTTTAGCTTTAGCTGGCATGAAAAACAGTTACCTCGACATCATCAGGTAAAATTTTGCCTTCTTCGAGGTATTCTTCTTGAATCATCTCAAAAACAGGATTTAATTCACAGAGGGCTTCCTCAGGAGTTTCTCCCCAGGCATGACATCCTTTAATCGCTGGAATATAGGCGACAAAAGTTCCGTTGTCATCTGGACGTAAAATAATTTTATAGTCCTTTAATGATTTCATTATATCGGCTAATGTTGACTTCTTTTGAATTTTATCTAGGCAGGTTCGCATAGGGCTAGGAATTTCCACTCCTTGTGGTTTCTAGATCCTGTCTTATTTTTGATTTGTTCAAGGGACAGTTTTTTAATTTTTTATATGAGTCGATTTTCGCTTAGTGGTATTTGCTATCATGATTAATTACGTTTCTTTGATTAGATTTTTTGACTTAGTATAACACGATCGCCTTTGGCGGCTGCTTTGCAGCATCGCACAAGCGCGGAAGCTGAGACCTTGGCCTTTCGGCCACGCTAAGCGAATGGCCACGCTTTGGGAACGCTTCATCGCCTTTGGCGGCTGCTTTGCAGCATCGCACTTATTAAAGAGAAAATCTTAATGCCAAAGAGACGGGGCATAACTCTTTGAAGCAATTTCAACCTACAACCGATCAATCTCATCCATACTCAACCCTGTATATTGGGCAATATCCTGAGCGGGTAACCCTGCGGCCTTCATCTGCTTAGCAATCTGCTGTTTTTCTTCCTGTCTACCTTCTGCTCTACCTTGTTTGATACCTTGTTTGATACCTTGTTCTATGCCTTGTTCCAAGGTTTCATCAATTAAGGTTTGGGTAACATTGTACATATCCCGGTAGACCTTCAGACTATCCTGATATAGCGCTTGCTCCGCAGATGAAAAATTGGCAATCTCTGCAACATCAAATAACTGGGCAAACACATCCTCTTGCAACGGTAATGGGGGTTCATTCAGCTGGGCTAGGTGTTTGAATAAAAATAACCACTTGTCAAAATGGGACTCCAGCTGATCAAGAGACTTGGTAAATTTGGGTAGCTCAACATAAATAAACTTGAGCTTATCATAGAACACTTCACAGTGCTGATTTTTCAACTCCACTACATGTAGCAGTTCTGAATCGTGCTTGTGGTCATCAAATACAAAATCTAGGACGCCAACCGTATAAACTGCCGTGAGCTCATAGTTCCAAAATCCCTGTTCAGCCTGTTCTTGGATGGGGAAAGTAGAATAATAGACACTTCTATCCTTAAACAAATTTTGCTTAGCCTTCTGCATTTCTACGATGAACCGCTCACCAGTCTCGCTCTGACAATAAATATCAAAAATAGCCCTTCGATCCACTAAGGTATTGCCCAAAAACTCGGGATTCTTAAAGGTAACATCCTTCAGGTGATGATGGGGAGGCAACAGAGTATTCAAGAAGTCGATTAGCAGTGCCTTATTTGGCTCAGTGCCAAAGACACGTTTGAAGCCGAAATCTGTGAGCAAGTCAATGTATTTATCTGGCAAGGGGAAAACCATATCAAAATGCTTTTATGGCTGATAGGGAGTCGGGAGTCGGGAGTCGGGAGTCGGGAGTCGGGAGTAGGAAACTTATGTTTATAAATTCTAACAATTCCTAAACGGATTGCTATAGTATAGTGCTTTTAATCGCTATGATAAACACTGATAGATAGATTAACTATAGCGTTTATCCTATTTGTGGAATGGGCATCTTGCCCGTTATCAATATTCTGGGGCAGGCAGGATGCTCACTATACTCCTATTCATAGCTTGATTCAGCAACGCTAAACAGACGG
>NZ_MKZS01000001.1:3339523-3350277 GCF_001942495.1 Moorena bouillonii PNG | reverse complement strand
ATTCCCGATTCCCGATTCCCGATTCCCGATTCCCAATTCCCGATTCCCGATTCCCTATTCCCTACTCCCTAAAACCCATAACAAAAGTACCTCACCCAAATAATAATTGCTATATTCAATCCATAGCACTTCTGAAAAACTCAATTGTTTCTTTCAACGCCACAATAAACCGATCAATCTCTTCACGAGTATTATAAAAATACAAACTAGCTCGTGCTGTACCAGTCACTCCTAAACGATGGTGCAAAGGTTGAGTACAATGATTTCCAGAACGAATAGCTACACCGTCTTGATCCAACAGCGTAGATACATCACTAGCATCCAATCCTTTTACATTAAATGTTGCTAATGCTGCCCTACCTTTACCATCTATTGTTGGTTGGGGGCCATACATGATTAGATCGGGAATTTCCTGCAACTGCTTAAACAAATAAGCGGTTAATTCTTCTTCATAGCTATGGATAGTATCCATACCCAACCCAGTCAGATAGTCTACCGCAGCACCAAGTGCGATCGCTTGAGCAATGGCTGGTGTCCCTGCTTCAAATTTATGGGGTAAATCTCCATAGGTGGAGTGATCGAGAAATACCTCGGCAATCATTTCACCACCACCTAAAAATGGAGGCATGGCTTCCAGTAAGTCCAGTTTCCCATACAGAAAACCAATCCCGGTGGAAGCACACATTTTATGACCGGATGCCACTAGCCAATCACAATTCATAGCTTGGACATCAATGGGCATATGGGGGACACTTTGGCAAGCATCAATCATTACCCTAGCGCCATAGCTATGTGCGATCGCAATAATTTGGTCTATGGGATTAATACATCCCAAAGTATTGGAGACATGAACCACACTTACCAGTTTGGTTTTCTCAGAAATCAGCTGTCGGAACTGTTGTAAATCAAACTCCTGAGTCTCCGTCAATCCCACATACTTTAGTATTGCTCCAGTTTTCTGAGCAATAATTTGCCAAGGCACCAGATTGCTGTGGTGTTCCATAACCGAGAGAATAATTTCATCTCCCTGGCGCAGATTTTCTAAACCCCAGCTGTAAGCCACTAAGTTAATCGCTTCCGAAGCATTGCGGGTAAAGACAATCTCTTGTCGTGACTGGGCATTTACAAAACTAGCTACCTTATCCCGTGCCCCCTCATAACCATCTGTAGCTCTAGTGCTAAGGGTATGGACACCTCGGTGAACATTAGCATTGTCCATTTCGTAGTAGTGGCGCAATGCATCCAGTACTGCTACCGGTTTCTGGGCAGTAGCCGCATTATCGAAGTAAATCAGCGGTTTACCGTTAACGTCCTGGTGCAAAATAGGGAAGTCAGCCCGGACTTGATCAGCAATGGTTTTTTCTTGAGTTAAGGTCATGTTACTGTTGAACGTTATTCCGTTCCCGTTTTGAACTTATGACTGTTTCCGAAAGTCTTTGACGAAGAGAAGCTAGGGGAATTTGATTGATTATTTCTGCTACAAACGCATCAATCAACAGGTTACGGGCATCGGTTTCCTTCAGTCCACGACTTTGCAAATAGAAGACTTCATCCGCTTCCAACTGACTGACTGTAGCACCGTGGGAACATTTCACATTATCAGCTGTAATCTCCAACTGAGGCTTGGTATCAACTCTAGCCTTCGGCGATAGCAACAAATTACGATTCAACTGAGCTGCATTGGTCAACTGGGCTGGTTGAGGAACACTAACCTTACCATTAAACACCGCATGAGCACTACCATCTATAATGCACTTTTGCAGCTGATTACTGATCCCATTGGGATGATTCAACATCACCGCACTATGAGTATCTGCCAACTGTTGCTCACTAATCGCGGTCAAGCCATTTAGAATTGTTTCGGTCCCTTCACCCATCTGAAACACCTCCAGAGTATGGCGAGATAACTTCCCCCCAAAGGCTACCCCATGGCAACTATAAAAACTATTCCGAGCTTGTGCGATCGCACTCTTACCGACATGGAAAGCCTGGTTACTTTCCCCATCAACCCGGATATGAGTCACTCTGGCATTCTCCCCAACCCATACCTCCGTCACGGAATTGGTCAAATAAACACCCTGGGCGCTATTTTCCTCTTGGCCTTGCCAATACTCTTCAACTAAACTCAGCTGACTACCGGCCTCCGCCACCACCAAACAACGGGGCTGAAACAGCCTAGGCACCCCATCAGCCATGGAAACAAACAGCAGATGAATGGGAACCGTCACCTCAGTATTCCTAGGCAACCAGATCACCGCCACATCAGTCAAACCAGCGGTATTAAGCAGCGTAAACACATCGGTTGCCCCCTGCTGCTTGCCCAAATAATCAGCAATTCGGCTCTGATACTCTGATGGCAACTCGGCCAAATTCCCCACAAACACCCCTTCAGGCAACCCAGCCAAAGACGATAGCTCGGGGGCATAAATCCCATTGACAAATACTAATCGGCTGTTAATCGCCTCTGGCAAAACTACCGGACTAATATCCAACGTGCTTGTATCAACAGCTACAGCAGCCTCAAACGTCACCTGCATCAGTGGCGACAAATCCGTAAACCGCCATTCCTCATCTTTAGTAGTGGGAATCGCCAACTCCTGAGCAATCCCCCTGGCGTGGTTACTTAGCTCTTGTAACCAATCCATCTCAACTGGATTATCCTGGCGACATTGCTCTAGCAGTGCCGACAAATAAGAAACCTCCCGTTTTACAGAAACTTCCATAGTCATCAGACACTCACCTCAGCAGTCTCGTCTTCTAGCACCCAGTCATAACCACGGGATTCCAACTCTAGAGCCAACTCCTTGCTACCAGTCTTGAGGATACGGCCATCTGCCATCACATGAACAAAATCCGGCTCAATATAATTCAGTAAACGTTGGTAGTGAGTAATCAAAATCATGGCATTCTCGCTACTTGCCAATTGATTCACCCCATTGGCCACAATCTTGAGGGCATCAATATCCAAGCCCGAATCCGTTTCATCCAAAATCCCTAGCTTAGGTTCTAGAAGTGCCATTTGGAGAATCTCATTCCGCTTCTTTTCTCCTCCAGAGAAGCCTTCATTGAGACTACGCTCTAGAAAGCTGGGATTCATTTTAACAATTTCCAGCTTTTCTTCAACTAAATCCTCAAAATCAAATGTATCAATTTCTTCCAATCCCTTGTGCTTGCGACGGGAATTGTAAGCCACCCGCAAGAAATCTAAATTACTGACACCAGGAATTTCCAACGGATACTGAAACGCCAGAAATACTCCAGCCAAAGAGCGTTCCTCCGGCTCCATTTCCAACAGATTTTGCCCTAAAAAACTTACCTCGCCTCCCGTTACATCATAGGCTGGATGACCTGCTAATACCTTAGACAAAGTACTCTTACCAGAACCATTTGGCCCCATAATCGCATGGATTTCTCCAGCTTTAACTTCCAGATTCAATCCCTTCAGAATCTGGTTACCATCCACATCTGCGGTCAAATCCCGAACAGACAATATTATTTCACTAGTTTCACTAATCATTTCGACTTGATAATAAATGCTTTATCCCAGAAGTGTTGTTATAAGGTTATCAGCTTTAAGGTTTAAGGTTGAATGTTGAATGTTAGCAGGTTAAAGGTTGAATGTTAGCAGGTTAAAGGTTGAATGTTACTAGGTTTAAGGTTTAAGGTTTAAGGTTGAATGTTACTAGGTTTAAGGTTTAAGGTTTAAGGTTGAATGTTACTAGGTTTAAGGTTTAAGGTTTAAGGTTGAATGTTACTAGGTTTAAGGTTTAAGGTTTAAGGTTGAATGTTACTAGGTTTAAGGTTTAAGGTTTAAGGTTGAATGTTACTAGGTTTAAGGTTTAAGGTTTAAGGTTGAATGTTACTAGGTTTGAGGTTGAAGGTTATCAGGTTGAATAATAGTTGAATTTGATCAGCTTTAACTTTGAACATCTTAATCTATAAACCTTGGCCAAAAGGCCACGCGTGCGCGTTCAACCTGCTAACAACCTTCAACCTTCAACCTCCCAACCTTCAACCTTCAACCTCCCAACCTTCAACCTTCAACCTCCCAACCTTCAACCTCCCAACCTTCAACCTGCTAACCTTAGTTATCCGACTGTGCCTTCGAGCTTCAGGCTTAAAAGTTTATCTGCTTCAGCAGCAAATTCCATGGGAAGTTCATTGAAGACATCTTTACAGAAGCCACTCACCATCATGGAGATGGCATCTTCTTCTGAAATCCCTCGTTGGGCAAAGAAAAATAGCTGGTCTTCACCGATTTTGGAAGTCGAGGCTTCGTGTTCCACTTTGCCCATGTTGTTCTGGACTTGGATGTAAGGAAACGTATTCGCCTCAGCTGTATCCCCAATCAACATGGAATCACACTGGGAATAGTTTCGCGCACCCTTGGCCTTCGGACCAATTTTCACTAGACCCCGGTAGCTATTTTTGGACTTACCAGCAGAAATCCCCTTAGAAATGATGGTGCTGCGAGTATTTTTACCGATATGCACCATCTTGGTACCTGTGTCCGCTTGTTGGAGATTGTTGGTTAGAGCAACAGAGTAGAATTCACCAATGGAATTGTCCCCAACTAGGACGCAACTGGGATACTTCCAAGTAATAGCAGAACCAGTTTCTACCTGAGTCCAGGAAATCTTTGAGTTGACTCCCTTGCACAATCCCCGCTTGGTAACAAAGTTGTAAATTCCACCTTTACCATTTTTATCCCCAGCGAACCAGTTTTGCACCGTGGAGTATTTAATCTCAGCATTGTCCAGGGCAACTAGTTCCACCACAGCTGCGTGCAGCTGGTTGCTATCGTACATCGGCGCAGTGCAGCCTTCTAGGTAACTAACATTGCTCCCTTCTTCCGCCACAATTAGGGTACGCTCGAACTGTCCAGTGTCTCCATTATTAATCCGGAAATAGGTGGACAGTTCCATTGGGCACTTGACTCCTTTGGGAATATAGACAAAGGAACCATCACTGAAAACAGCAGAATTGAGAGCAACAAAGTAATTATCTGCCACAGGAACAACACTACCCAGGTATTTTCGCACTAACTCTGGGTGTTCTTGCAACGCTTCCGATATCGAGCAGAAAATTACTCCCGACTCAGCCAGCTTGTCTTTGAAGGTAGTGGCGATCGAGACACTATCAAAGATGGCATCCACTGCTACATTAGCCAGCCGCTTTTGCTCAGATAGGGAAATGCCTAATTTATCAAAGGTTTCCAGTAAAGCTGGGTCAACTTCGTCCAGGCTATTGAGTTTTTCCTTCTTCTGTTTGGGTGCTGAGTAGTAGATAATCTTTTGGTAATCAATGGGAGGATAGGTGACATGGGGCCAGGTTGGCTCGGTCATTTTCTGCCATTGTCGATACGCCTTTAGGCGAAACTCCAGCATGAACTCAGGTTCGTTTTTCTTAGCCGAAATCAGACGGATAATATCCTCATTGAGTCCACGAGGAATGGTATCCGCTTCAATATCTGTGACAAAGCCGTACTTATAGGGCTGGTTGACTAATGTCTTGACAGTGGCAGTCATCGATTTTTCGCGCCTCTATCTAGTGGTTTACAATTAAGCCCGTTGCACGTTTTAAGAGTCGGACTTTCCGGGCAGTAAATTGTCCGATTCTTTTCCAATTGATATCGCTAACGGAAACTTGTTTTGTTGTCTCACCGCTTACCCAACCACGGGTTATTTTACCAGCTTTGACAGCCTCAACATAGTCTCCTTTGCGAAAACCATGACTAGTAGTTGTTCCCCCGTATTTACGTCGTTTTCCACCCTTGGAAAATTGTAATAGGTGTAACTTACGGCGACTTATGGGGGCACGTCTAATTACGGAAAAAACAGCATCAGTTACATCACAGTTTTTTGGAATACTCAATTTCCCGTTGCGGTGATAATAATTTTTGCGTTGGAAAAAATGAGTGGCAGCTAACGCAATCCCATCTACTGCATGAGTATTAACTGTTTGCCGACTCTTGTTGGTTTTGTCCTTGATTAGTCCTAGTGCTTCTCTCTTTAAGGCGGTTTCCCAGCCTTGTCTTTGAGTTACTGGGGCTATTTCTTCTAACTGAGATATCGCCCAATATTGGCCTACCATCACAGGAGAAAAACCCTTATTGCCATTAGCCTTAACTACTTCGTAGACAATGGCATTTACTGGATACAAAAGACAAAGCTCTTTCGCTACTCGGTTTTCTAGTTGACGATTTGCCCGAATTGAAGGGGGTAATTTTTTTCCTATTCGGTTCGAGAATCGTTTTTGCCTATGAGATCTTTTTGAATAAGCCACCTTGCGGTTTATTCGACGGCCTCGGCGAGTTCTTCGCATCATTCGCCGAGTATCCATTCGTACGCGAACTTTTTTATATGGTAGTACTAGATGTCCTGTCCAGAGAGTGGCATTGTTTGACTGAACAGCAATACCAGAAAATAGTTTTCCGGGGTCAACACCAACAGCAATATCCTGAATTTGGTCGCCAGATGGTTGGTTAACTAACTGAACGGCAAAAACATTTAGATCATTTGGGTAAATAATGGCAAGACCTTGATTAAGCCAACGACGAGCACGAGAAGCTTTTGTAGGCATTAATGGTTTCCCATCGGGAGAAATAACTGGAACTCGTAACATGGTGATAAACCTCACGAGAAAAGTATTTGGGCTACACCCGTCCCCTCGACCACCGAATCCAAGATGTCCTGTCTTAACAGCAACTGACAACACAGTTTTAAAGGGGTCCAGACTGGGGAAGTATCTGAACGTTCGTCCCAGAATTCGGCTCAATGGTCTAGTCAATCACGGCAGTTGGTTGTCTACCAAGCCCCAACCTGGCCGTAGGCCACGCTACGCGAACAACGCAGTAGGTTGGGGTCATTGACTAAGGATTCAACAGAGTTACAAACAGAGACAAACACAGTGATAGCTTGTTCGCCTTTGACTTTCCCGTAGAGTAGGTTGGCAGCTTGGAAAGTTAGAGGTTGTAGACTGCGGGTAGCGACTGCATCAAGACAGCGGCTTGCTTTTATCGCCGGTTACAACTACAATCCATAGCTTCCTCATGCCCACGGGATGTGATCTGGTTACTGGGTGGATTAAAACAACGTTTTTGTTGTTTAACTCTATTGTAGGTTATATTAACAACAAACATGTTGTTAAAGTCAAGAGAATTTAGATTAAATAGAAATAACGGTACCGACAAGCACCAAAGGGAAGCCTGAGTGCCCTTCCCCTGTTACCCAATCCCCAACTCCTAAGCCCATGATGCCTACTCAGCAAACTTCCACCAAGCGAGACATCCTACAATATCTCCTCAAACAGGATCGAGCAAGAGCCCAGGAGTTAGCCACAGCCATAGGGGTTAGCGCCCAAGCTATTCGACGTCATCTCAAAGAATTGGAGGCAGAAGGGCTAATTGAGTACAAAGCTGTTCAAATTGGTATGGGGCGTCCTCAACATATCTATCACCTCTCTCACAAAGGACGCGATCGCTTTCCCCATCATTACGGAGAGTTTTCTGTTTCCCTGCTTGATACCATGACAGAAACCTTGGGTCGTGAACAGACTAGCACGATTTTACAAAAGCAATGGCAACGTAAAGCTCAAGAATACCGGGAGTGTATCGGGAATGGTACAGTGCGAGAGCGAGTAGCCAAGTTAGTAGAACTGCGTAGACTAGAAGGTTATATGGCAGAGTGGCACACCCTAGAATCAGGTAATTTAAATAATGGGGTTAGTGAGCAGTATATTTTAACTGAATACAATTGTGCTATTTCCAACGTTGCCGAATCTTACCCCAGTGTCTGTGGTCATGAACTGGAAATGTTTGCCGCCGTATTGCCAGATTGTACAGTGGAGCGTACTCACTGGCTCAATAATGGAGAGCATCAGTGTGGCTATTTAATCAAAGCGCCAGCAAATAACTAACATGCCAATAACTAAGCCTGTAAGCTTAAGCGCTACGCGCACGCTACGCGAACAGCCGTCAGCCTTCAGCTGTCAGCCACAGGCCTTTGGCTAATAGCACCTCAACTAGCTTGCGTGGCACAGGCTTCTAGCCTGTGACATAGTGCATTAGCTGATAGCTGATAGCTTAAAAGTTATGTAGTCAACCTTGAAAACCCTTATGGCTGATTCCCAGCAATCCTCAATCCAATTCTTAACTCCGGAAGAATCCGCTGATGTAGACCAAGCATTGCTCTCTTCCCCAGAGAAATTTTTAACTCGTTTAACGATTTCCTCCCTCAGACTGTTGAAGCATATTTCACAAGATACTGGGGTGGCAATGGAAGAGTTGACCCATCAGCAGATCATCGAGTGGTTTGAGAAGGATAGTAAGATTCGGCGAGAACAAGGGGTTGAGGCAGCATTTTTGAAATGGTAATTAGAAGTGATTCATTGGACTTGATATAATCGGTTGTTTGTTCATAGTTTACTGCCTAGTACTGTTGACAAACAAACCTCAACCAAACCTAATCAAAAATCAGTAATTTAAAGCTTATTCATAAAATAAATATTAAATCCTTTGGGTGCGTTAATAATTTTTAAAGCACTTATATAATATAGTTCCTCTGGGACTAATTTTAGTCCTGTCACTAGTAAAAACTTACCAATGGTCTACGCTATCAAGCGCCCTACAGCGATTTAATCTTTTCTTTATAAATTACAGTATAGAATAGTATAGAGTATTTTGGTTAAAATTAGTGATCAATATCACATAGATAGATTGTCATAAATCACAGTCTTGCGTGATCTAAATCGATGAAATGGATTTAAGTTACCGCTAGCATTCTTAGGTCAGCTGTTAATACTCAAGGAAACGGTGCATCATGAATACTCAACAAATTCGCTTCGCAGCCATCACGATTTTAGATATTGCTCTATTGTTCACAGTCCCCATCATCATCGGATTATTATCAAAAATTCCTTAAGTCTCAGGAACTATGTCTTAGGAATGATGAACGATGAATCGGCACATACATACCAGGGTAATCGCATCTAATTTGGTATAAATTGTACTTGACAAAAAAAACGGTTGCATGAACAAGTCCTTCATCTCTCATCAAGGGTAACCTAGGATGTGTAAAGGGTTGTATTTTCTCGTCACTCATCATGGCAAAAGGTTTTGGCAGACCCGTTCTTAACACTCACAATGAGCATGAGGCTCAGATCCTGAAAAAGAGTGTACTCAATCATTTTGAGCATCTCGAGGATCCCCGTGTGGGTAGCAGAATCGACCATAATCTTGTCGGGATTGTTACCATAGCCATTTTGGCTGTGATTGCGGGTGCCGATGGGTTTGTGGCCATCGAAACCTACGGTAAAGCCAAGCAACAGTGGCTGGNNNNATAAATTGTACTTGACAAAAAAAACGGTTGCATGAACAAGTCCTTCATCTCTCATCAAGGGTAACCTAGGATGTGTAAAGGGTTGTATTTTCTCGTCACTCATCATGGCAAAAGGTTTTGGCAGACCCGTTCTTAACACTCACAATGAGCATGAGGCTCAGATCCTGAAAAAGAGTGTACTCAATCATTTTGAGCATCTCGAGGATCCCCGTGTGGGTAGCAGAATCGACCATAATCTTGTCGGGATTGTTACCATAGCCATTTTGGCTGTGATTGCGGGTGCCGATGGGTTTGTGGCCATCGAAACCTACGGTAAAGCCAAGCTACAGTGGCTGGAAACATTTTTAGACTTACCTCATGGAATACCATCTCACGATACATTTGGTCGGGTGTTTGGCCTTCTCGATCCCCAGCAACTCGAAGCCAGCTTCCTGAGTTGGGTGGGCAGCATCACCGAGAGCTTGAATATTGAACTGATTCATATTGATGGTAAGACGGCCAAAGGCTCCTATGACCGTAACAACGACCTCAAAGCGCTTCACAGCGTCAGTGCCTGGAGCAGCGAATATGGACTGGTGTTGGCCCAACAAAAAGTCGAGAGTAAATCAAATGAAATCACAGCAGTGCCACTGCTGCTCAAGTTGCTGAACCTCAAAGGAGCGGTGGTGACTCTCGATGCCATGGGCACCCAAACCAACATTGCCCGACAAATTAAGGAAGCTGGTGGGGACTATGTCCTGGCGCTCAAGGGCAACCAGGGCAAGCTTAGTCAGCAGGTGGAACAGTGGTTTGCTATGGCCGAAGACCAGAACTGGCAAGGGATTGAATTGAGTTACCACCAAACGGTGGAGGCCGGGCATCACCGCTTAGAAACCCGTCAGGTGTGGGCGGTGCCTGTGAGTCAACTACCCCCGTTGCATCGGCAAACACAATGGCAAGGTTTAACCAGCGTGGTGATGGTGAAGCGAAGGCGGCAGTTATGGAACAAAACCACGACACAAACTCAGTTTTACCTCAGTGCCCTCGAACCCGATGGCCAGCAACACAACCAGGTAATTCGCTCCCATTGGGGTGTTGAAAATGGTCTACAAAGTGTCCTGGATGTCACTTTTAATGAAGATGCCAGTCGGGTTCGCCAGGGCTATGAGAAGCGAAAATCTAGGGCTGTTGCGCCGCCTGAGTGTTAACCTGCGTGGATCGCGAACCCTCCCGCCAGAGTCTCAAGATGAAGCGTTATAGGGCGGGGATGGATAATGACTCTATCATCAAAATCCTGGCCGCCAGTGCGGCGAAGTGAGGCATTTTTTGAGGGTGATGCAAGATTGTTGAGGAGCAATCATTGGAGGTGATGGACTGAATCTATTAACCGAAGCCGGTTAGGCTCCAGGAGTGTTGACTAACAGGACTGGTACACAC
>NZ_MKZS01000001.1:3322685-3339423 GCF_001942495.1 Moorena bouillonii PNG | reverse complement strand
TGGCAACAATGAAATGATTGCTGTTCGCCGTACCGCCTGTTGGTGGATGACAGGAAAACCCTCTGGTTGCAACAGTGGCGCAACTGCTGACTATGTCGAGAGAGTACTCGGCTTTTATCAGCAGCAACATAGGTCCACACCAGTATTCGCACCAGTAGAGGATCCGCAAGTCAACACTCTTGATCCGCAACTCAATGCTCTTGTAGAAGCACTGCGGCTTTCGGCACCACCGAATCGCCCCAATGATGGCATGTACAGCCAGTGGCAAATTTTACCGGCCATAATCCCGAGCTGGACATCCCAATGTGCAGGACAGGCCATGACACCTGCACAATTTGAAGCCAACCCAACCACAGCACGCAGTGTTGTGGCTTGTATCATCAGACGGGAACTAGATATTGAATTGAGAGATAGTGGCAACAATGAAATGATTGCTGTTCGCCGTACCGCCTGTTGGTGGATGACAGGAAAACCCTCTGGTTGCAACAGTGGCGCAACTGCTGACTATGTCGAGAGAGTACTCGGCTTTTATCAGCAGCAACATAGGTCCACACCAGTATTCGCACCAGTAGAGGATCCGCAAGTCAACACTCTTGATCCGCAACTCAATGCTCTTGTAGAAGCACTGCGGCTTTCGGCACCACCGAATCGCCCCAATGATGGCATGTACAGCCAGTGGCAAATTTTACCGGCCATAATCCCGAGCTGGACATCCCAATGTGCAGGACAGGCCATGACACCTGCACAATTTGAAGCCAACCCAACCACAGCACGCAGTGTTGTGGCTTGTATCATCAGACGGGAACTAGATATTGAATTGAGAGATAGTGGCAACAATGAAATGATTGCTGTTCGCCGTACCGCCTGTTGGTGGATGACAGGACAACCCTCTGGCTGCAACAGTGGCGCAACTGCTGACTATGTCCAGAGAGTCATGGGCTTTTATCAGAACCCTTAACCTTTAACCTTCTTAGAATGCGCGAATTTAGAATTAATAAATTAGAATGCGCGAATTTAGAATGCGCGAATTTAGAATTATACATTCTACATTCTGCATTCTACATTCTGCATTCTGACCAACAACCCTCAACCCTCAACCCTCAACCTTGGCCTTTCGGCCACGCTACGCGAACAACCTTCAACCTTCAACCTTCAACCTTCAAACTTAACCCTTCATGCTGCTTGTCGGGACAACAACAGTTGAACAAAAGTATCACTAACTGTATGGTCTTTAGTATTCGCTGCGTATTGAATTAAGGTTTCCCGCAAGTGCCAAGCAGCATTCCACGGCAGTAGAGTTGCCAAGAGGAAGTACACACCGCGAAACCTAGGGTCACTGATATGCTTGTTTGGCAAATCTTTTCCCTCACCTAGGAACGTCTGCACGATGAAAAAGTCCTGGATTTTGTCGTGGCGGAAGTACCATTCTTTTCGATCATTGCCTGCATGGTCAACAAATATACGACAAATTACCATTTTGTGGCGTTCCATGCAAATCAGTTCTTCAAACCATTTGTCAGCTGGTATAGCTACCTGGTCTTGCAAGCGCATCTGGTAAACTGCTTCAGCAAATGCCTCTAGGGGAAATTTCCTCAGATAGAGTTGTTCATACTCCTGAGCCATATATTGATACTGCTGTTGCTGCAAATTCAGCAAGTCTGGTTTCTGCCCATAGGCTATCATCTGAGCCACTATGGTCAGGTCCATCGGGTTAGACAGCATCCGACGCACAGCTTTCCGTTCTTCTTCTGATTGGTACTCATCTAAAACGGTGTCAATATACTTTTCGCAGGCTTGTTTGTACTTCATACCCGAGATGGGAGCATCTGGGGGCATAATCTTATAGCGGGATAGTAAAAATTCCTTAATCTGCTTAGGTTTTAATGGTTGCAGTACATAGGTCGTAGCGGAGGAAGGAGTCTGGCACTCCATAGATTGGGTCCCGATGATAATATTGCCCTTGAAGTAACTTTCCACAAAAGTGGTAATCATCGCTCGTGTGTCTGGAGTGACTTCATTGAGTCCATCAATACAGATATCAATGGCATCACTGTAAATCAGGTCTCGCAAGAAACCAGAGTCTTGGGCGAATCCATGAAGTTTTGCTTGAATTGCTTCGATCACACCATTAGCGCATTTCTCAGCAGGTAAATAGACGATGATCCGCTTAGATGATTTCACTAAGTGGCGTAGAAACATGGATTTCCCTAATCCTGATTCCCCTTCCAGGACAATGGGTAATTCCAAATCTGGTATTGCTTCTTGAATGGGTTGGATGATATTTTTGCCTTTGCACTGGACTTCCAAGTTAGGAAAGTAAGCTTGCTCATCAAAGTTTTCTAAATCTGCATCTGACAGCAAGGATTCCTGGAAGGGGGCAAATAACTTCGAGCGTAGAAAGGGAATCCAAGTTAGGGCTATACCCACATACCCCAGTCCAAAAAACTTCCGCACCCAGGGATTCCAAAAGAAGATAGCTTGGACTTGGGGGGATTTGGGATAAACCAGTATCAGTCCGAACCAAAATAGCATATGAGTTAGCCAGATAATCACCCCTCGCCCAAAAATTTTCTGATAACTACGAGATTCCTGTTCTTCCTGGAGATGATAAAGACCACCACGAACGGTTTCTATCCATCTATCGTGGAAAATTTTATCGGTGTCTTGCTCTAGGCGTTTGATAACTGTTTCAAATTCCAGTATGGATGTTTGCAATTGCACTTTGGTGAGCTGCTTCTTTTGTTTTCCAAGCTTAGAAGCAATTTCGACAAGGGCAGAGGCGGCGGAATAGCGAACATCGATAGATTCATCTTTCAACAGGATTATTAAGTGAGGAACAGCCTGAGTCCCTTGCGTTCCCATCTTTCCTAGAGCAGAGGCGGCATAATAGCGAACATAGACTGAGTTATCCTTAAGCAACTCAATTAATAGAGGCAGAGCATCCTTAGTTGGCTCTCCAATTTCCCCTAGTATCTCGGTAGCGTAAATCCGGATCAGAATAGATTTATCGTTCCTGAGTTGCTCAATGAGCTGGGAAGCAACATCTTTGGTTTTCTCGGCAATCTGCTCTAGGGCATTGACGCTAGTCCTGCGAACCGATAAGGATGTTTCATCCTTTAGGGCTTCAATCAGGTAAGGTACAGCTGACTTGGCTGCCTCTCTTTTATTCCCTAGGGCATAAGCAGCATTAGCACGAACCTCAGCAGATTTATCTTTCCTCAGGACTTCAATGAGCTGAGGTACAGCCTCATGGGTTTTATTTCCCAAGTTCCCTAGGGCATAAGCACCATTGGCACGAACTGCAGCAGATTCATCCTTAAGTGCATCAATCAAGTCAGGGATAGCCTGATAAGATGCTTCTCCCATCAATCCCAGAGCAGAAGCGGCTTTGGCCCGAACTGCCGCCGAGTCATCGTTCCTTAGGGCTTTAATTAACCAAGGGACAGCTTCATCCGCTTCCTCTCCCATACTCCACAAAGCAACAGCAGCTCCCTCCCGAACTGCAGCAGATTTATCCGTCTTCAGGGCTTGAATCAGTAAATAGACAGATTTTTGACCACATTGGAATATAGCTTGTTTAGCGATTGTATTGTTTATATCGTTGAATCTGGCGATATTAGTCTTAATCTCTGCTTGAGTACACCCTTGAGCTAAGGCAGGACTACAGGGCAGCAGTAGCAATGAGCAGCCCAGTAAAAACACCTTGAGCACTGAGGAAGTGGGTTGTTTTATGCACCTAATCATAGAAGTTCTCCAAGGTTTCGTTAGTATAGATACAAGAATCTCTTCAAAAATCCAGTTTTATGTCTCTCAAGGGCTATAAAAGTACCCTTGGGGGTACTCTTGAAGATTCCCCACTCCCTGATATAGCGCTACGCTTAGCGTCAGAAGTCAGAAGTCAGAAGTCAGAAGTAAACTAGACTCACGTTTCGGAGTTTAGGAGCGATGCAGCGCGGTCTTGGGGAGGCAGCGCTGATAGCTTACTGTTTTAAATATTAAGTTTTAGGAATATTAAGTTTTAGAAATATTAAGTTTTAGGCATTAATACTCAAGAATTAATACTTAAGTATTAATTCTTGAGTATTAGGGACAAGAAGCGTAGTTGAGGGCTTCCGTGCTTTCCGAGGAGCTAGCAAACTTGGTCAGAACCTCCTTAGCCTATAACCTGAATCACTGGATAGGATCTAATTTGGTTTTTTTTTCTTAACATTTGACTTTTTTGGAAAAAAGTGTCAAAATAGATACAGAAATAAAAATTGGAATTGAATAAACATTGAGGTCTCTGTCGGCTCAGTGGCTCTCAACTCAGATGTCCTGAAGTAGATCAGCCGTAGAGAATCCAAGAAAGTAATGCCTAGGGCAGGCTTGCCTAACCCTTAGACAGAATTCCTCACCTGGCCAAGCAACTTATTAAGCAATTCTTGGCCAAGCAACTTATTAAGCAATTCCATTAAGCAATCTCATTAAGCAATCCAATCGGAGGTATTCGAGCAATGAAACTTTCTTACCGAGGTGTTAGTTATCAAAGTGAACCATCTACCCTAGAAGTATCTGAAGGGGAAATTGGTGGAACTTACCGGGGTCATAGCTGGAAAGTTCACCGGATTAAGCATAATCCTTGGCGTAAATCATCGGCTAACATGACCTATCGTGGTGTTAGCTATAAAAGAGGGTAGCTCTTTGTATAACTAGTTTTGTTTGAGTCAAAAAGTGCTGGGTGCTGGGTGCGTCAAGACCTCAGGGCTGAGTAAACATTGATCACATATTACTCAATACTAAACATTTCAGTACTAAACATTTTAATACTCAGCATTTCGGTACTCAGCATTCTAGTACTCAAGATTTCATTACTCAATATTTCAGTACTCAACATTATTCAAAGCACTCAAGACTATTGAAAAAAGTAGTCTGATATTATTATTAGTCAATCGGAGGGGTAATAGATATGAAACTTAGGTATCGTGGTGTAAGTTACGACGCTGAACCCTCTCTACTAGAAGTGAGAGAGGGTGAAATTGGTGGCACTTATCGGGCTCAGAATTGGAGAGTTCACTATCCCAGACACATGCCTGAACCGCCACCGGTAAATCATCTGAAATGGCGTGGTGTTTCTTACTGCACTGGTAATGCAACTGTAACTAATACTGTCGCTGATTCTCAACCAATGGCTAAATCGATTTCTACTGTAGCGGCAAAGACATCGATTGCTCGCCACCGGCTGCAAAAAGTCTTGAATGAGAGCAGAAAAGTTCATCTGGCTACGATGCGCCAAACTTTGGAACATCGTCTAGAGGTAGCTAAAGCTAACGGTGATCAGAATTTGGTCAGGCTTCTAGAAGATGAGTCAAAGCAGATGCAGCCTATCTAGTGAGTTAACCCAGATACTCTCACAACTCTCTAACATCAGACACGGCGATCCATAGCGATCGCTTTTTTGATGCTTTGATTTTTGATGCTTTGATGACTTGCCACACTCTGGTAGGGCAATATTTTGTAACAATTGTCTTACATGAAGCCCGCGCACAGGTAAATCTATGATGCTGAACTCTTATCGTGAACACCTAGCTGAACGGGGAGCTAAAGGAATTCCTCCCCTACCCCTAAGTGCTGAGCAAACATCCCAACTTTGTGAACTGCTGCAAAATCCACCAGCTGGGGAAGAAGAAGCATTAATGGCTATGTTACGCGATCGCATTCCCCCTGGAGTGGATGAAGCAGCTTATGTCAAAGCCGGGTTTTTAACTGCGATCGCAAAAGCAGAACTCACTAGTCCCCTAATTTCCCCCCAGGGTGCTGTAGACCTATTGGGTACTATGGTCGGAGGCTACAATGTCCAATCCCTAGTTGAGTTACTCCAGTCTAATCACACCACCCTAGCAGCAGAAGCCGCTACTGCCCTAAGTAAGACATTACTTGTCTTTGATGCCTTCAATGATGTTCTAGAAATTTCCGATATCAATCCTTACGCCAAGCAAGTCATCGATGCTTGGGCCAATGCTGCTTGGTTCATCGGGCGTCCCAAACTACCGGAAGCAGTTACTGTGACTGTATTTAAGGTACCCGGAGAAACCAATACCGATGACTTATCCCCGGCCACTCACGCCACCACTCGCCCAGATATTCCGTTACATGCCTTGGCCATGTTGGAATCTCGGATACCGTCGGCTTTAGATACTATTGCTAAATTAAAACAAAACGGGTATCCTGTGGCTTATGTTGGGGATGTTGTTGGTACTGGTTCATCCCGGAAATCGGCAATTAATTCCTTACTTTGGCATATTGGTGAAGATATCCCCTATGTTCCCAATAAACGGGCTGGGGGATATATCTTAGGTAGCAAAATTGCCCCAATCTTCTTCAATACGGCTGAAGATTCTGGTGCATTACCCATTGAGTGCGATGTTTCAACAATGGAAACTGGGGATGTGATTACCATCCATCCCTACAAGGGTGAAATCACTAACCAAGCTGGGGAAGTCATTTCCACCTTTACCCTCAAACCCGATACCATCCTTGATGAAGTCCGTGCTGGTGGACGGATTCCGTTACTGATTGGGCGATCGCTTACGGATAAAACCCGGGAAGCTTTGGGATTAGAACCGAGTCCCCTGTTTACCCGTCCAACCATGCCAGAGGATACAGGCAAAGGCTTCACCTTAGCCCAGAAAATGGTCGGTAAATCCTGTGGCTTAACCGGTGTTCGTCCAGGTACCTCTTGCGAACCGATCATGACTACAGTTGGTTCCCAGGATACCACAGGACCCATGACTAGGGATGAATTGAAAGAACTGGCTTGTCTTGGTTTCAGTGCGGACTTAGTCATGCAAAGCTTCTGCCATACTGCTGCTTATCCCAAGCCCGTTGATGTCAAAGTCCATAAAAAATTGCCCGACTTCTTTGCCTCTCGTGCTGGTGTAGCCTTGCGTCCTGGGGATGGCATTATCCACTCTTGGTTGAACCGGATGTTATTACCTGATACCGTAGGCACTGGTGGAGACTCTCACACCCGTTTCCCCTTAGGCATTTCCTTCCCTGCCGGTTCCGGATTAGTCGCCTTTGGTGCCGCTTTGGGAGTCATGCCCTTAGATATGCCGGAATCTGTGTTAGTGCGTTTCAAGGGTGAATTGCAACCAGGGGTAACCTTGCGGGATATTGTTAATGCTATTCCCTATGTAGCTATTCAAAAAGGATTGCTAACCGTAGAGAAGAAGAATAAGAAAAATGTCTTCTCCGGACGGATTATGGAAATAGAAGGATTGCCCGATTTGAAAGTTGAGCAAGCCTTTGAACTTACTGACGCTAGTGCAGAACGGTCTTGTGCTGGCTGTACCATTAAGCTAGGAGTAGAAACAGTATCTGAGTATTTGCGTTCCAATACAGTGCTACTGAAAAATATGGTGGCACGAGGCTATAACGATGCCCGTACGATCATGCGTCGAGTGGCCAAGATGGAAGAATGGTTGGCAAATCCGGTACTGATGGAAGCAGATCCAGATGCAGAGTATGCTGAAATTATCGAGATTGACTTGAATGAAATCACTGAGCCGATTGTAGCGGCTCCCAATGACCCAGATAATGTGAAATTGTTGTCTGAAGTCGCAAGCGATCGCATTGATGAAGTCTTCATTGGGTCTTGCATGACCAATATTGGACACTACCGTGCCGCTGCCAAAGTCCTAGAAGGGGAACCCCCTGTTAGCACTCGGTTGTGGATTTGTCCCCCTACCCGGATGGATGAGAAACAACTAAAAGAAGAGGGAGTTTACGGTATCTTTGGCATAGCTGGTGCCCGGACTGAAATGCCTGGATGTTCCCTGTGCATGGGTAATCAAGCTCGGGTTGCTGATCAAGCCACCGTATTCTCCACCTCTACTCGTAATTTTAATAATCGTATGGGTAAAGGTGCCCAAGTCTACTTGGGTTCTGCTGAATTAGCAGCAGCTTGTGCCTTATTAGGTCGGATTCCCAGCCCTGAAGAGTATCAGTCAATTGTAGCCGAGAAAATTAATCCCTTTGCTAGTGATTTGTATCAGTATTTGAACTTTGATCAAATCGCTGGATTTGAAGACGAAGGACGAGTGATTCCTATCGAAGAAATGCCGAAGATTGAAGATATTTTGGGTATCCCAGCGGGAACCCTTAAGTAGATTACTTTGAGTTTAGTTTAGCTGAGTTTTCGGGTGAGCTGTTTGGTTCACCCGATTATTTATGTCACTTATATCAAGGTTGGTTGAACACTTAGAATTAGTAGATAAAAGGGAACAGGTAACAGGGAACAGGTAACAGGGGATAAGGAGGAAGATTACCTACCAAAAGTAAGGTATATTTTTTGATAATTGATTCTCTTAACATGATATTATACTAAGACAGATTTATAGCAAAGGATTGACTTCTGTGATACTTCAACACTTAGAGCAACAACTTCTTGCCCTTAGCCCTGGTGAAAAACTTCATGTGATTCAGTTACTCGCTCAAAGTCTCACAAACAATTGGCAAGGAATTGAGAAAAACCCTAGAGTTTGTGGGGAAGAAGCTTGTATTGCCAATACTCGTATTCCCGTCTGGTTACTTGTAGAAGCTCGTCGTCTTGGATACAGTGATGGTGATTTTAACAAGTTATCCCACAATTACAGCTGCTGATTTAGCTAATGCTTGGGTATACGCAAAAGCTCACCCCGATGAAATCGAAATAGCGATTGAGCGCAATGAGGTAGCCTAGTAGATGGCACGTTTTTACGCATAAGAAGTTAGGCGAGGGAAAACCCCTCATAATAACAATGCTTGACTTAACTAAAATCCAATCCATTGCTGAATCCTATTCTCCCCAAGAACTATTTGCTGCTTTAGTTTGGCAGCGCCGATTCAATGAGTTTGATGGCCCAGAAGTTATTACTGACCTTTCTAAGCACAGAGATTTATGGGCAAGCTTTCTGTTTACCAAACCAGTCTTCGCCCCAGATGAAAATGGCTTAAGTTTTGGTGGTTTGCTAGATACCCTGCTGGCAATGGCAAACTATCGTCCAATGCCAGATAGCAGCATTATTCATTTTGTGGCCTATCCAGCAGATACCCTATACATACTTGCAGAAAATCAAGATACCAAAGTTTCCCAACTAATAGATCTGGGTAAAAAATGGCGAGCTGACTCGGTAGAGGTAACTGATGGCACAAACGAAGAGTATAGTTACCGACTCAAACGCCGATTGAGATATCGATATGAAGGGGCATTATGGGGAGACGGTATTCAACGTGATCGCGATGCAGTTGTTGTTTGCTATTGGTGGGATTGAACTGTATTTAAGCTATCAGCAATCAGCCACACAGGATTTTTCCCCGATTCCCGATTATTAAACTAAGCCAGTGAGTCACCTCACTGACTCGTCTTCAAAACCGTACGTGATACTTTCGCATCATACGGCTCCTCATTACATGAACCATTTTCATTGGTACCTTCATAGCTTGTGGCTATGTTTCCTATCGTGGCAGTGTAGGTGTAGTAGTTCCAGGTTATCTGGTTTGTTACTACCGCCTTTTGTGCGTGGTATGATGTGATGCACTTCTAATTGGTCATTGGGTTTGAACTTGAGTTTACATTGTGGGCAGATTCCTTTTTGTCTCGTAAAGAGCCTTCCTCTTGTACAAGACATTTCAGGGTGTTTGCCCATTCTGTTCCCCCAATATATTAGGTCGCCATCATATGGACTTCTGGTTTCTTTGACTTTGATATGCCTAACTATTGGTGTTTTGGCATGTTTGGGTAGGATTACCTCTTTGTCTTTGAATACCCAGTTATCTCCATTGATTGTTCCCCAGTACTTGTTCTTAACCCATTCATGGGATTTCTTTGGATGTCTTCGGTTTCCCCATCTTCTGAGTTTGTTCCATAGCATGTCTACCAGGTCGCTATATGTTTCTTTGCTGCACACAGAGCTATAGTAGTTGCACCATCCTTTAATTTGGGATTTTAATTTGTTGATTAGGCTAGCTTGTGGTGCGGCTTTATGTGTTTCAACGATTCTGGCTAGTTTTTCGTAATGCTCTGTCACTTTTTCGTTGGATGGTTTGATTATGGTTTTGAAGCCTTGTTTGGACTGGTTTTTCCCTACTTTATGTTGTTTTACCTGAAAACCCAGGAAGTTAAAACCTTCATATGTGTGGGTTATTTTCGTTTTACTAGGCTTCAATTCCAATTCCATTTCATTCAGCCATTTGCCAATTACTTCAAGGCATTCTTCTACCACTTTCTGGTCTTTGTGTATTATTACGAAATCGTCCGCATATCTGATGAGGCTAAGAGCTTTACGATTTTTCTCTTTAGTCCCCTTCATATTATTGGCGTATTCTTTAATACACTCTTCCATTCCGTGGAGGGCTATGTTCGCCAGCAAGGGGGATATGATTCCTCCTTGGGGAGTCCCCTCATTTGTAGGTGAGAATGTTCCTTTATCCATCACTCCGGCTTTAAGCCAGGATTTTATTAGTTTTCTTAGTGTTGGATAAGTATTCAGTTTTTTTCAGCAATGCTTCGTGGTTAATCTTGTCGAAACATTTGGCTATATCCGCATCTAAGACCCATTTTGGTTTTTTGCCTATACAGTTGAAGATGGCTTCTATGGCATCATGACATGACCGTCCTGGTCTGAATCCGTATGAATTCGGTTCAAATTTTGCTTCCCATTCAGGTTAAGCGTGCCTGTTTGGTAAGAGCTTGTAGTGCCCTGTCATAGATAGTTGGTATACCTAGAGGACGTTTCTCGTTACGACCGGGTTTATCTATCCAAACTCTTCTGGTGGGTTTTGGTTTCCTGTGAATTTTAAGGGTATCTACTAAGTTTAGTCGCTGCTTATTGGTTAAAGCTTTGCGCCCATCTATTCCGGCAGTTCTTTTTCCTTTATTTTCTTGGGTTACCTTTCTCACCGCTAGCATCTTTGCTGACCAGGATTTCATCAGAGTCTTCTGAAGTTTTCTTACCACGGGGACATTACCACGTTTAGAGGCTTGATATATTCGTTTTTGTAACTTAAATACAGTCATTTCTAGCTTTCGCCAATTGACCTTATTCCATTCCGACTGTGGGATGAATCCCCGAGCTTTAGACTTTTTCATTACTACTTGCGACCATATCTTTCCATGTAACGTGAGTCCGTCTGCGTATCTTAGGCATTACCCTAAGCTTTTGCTTGTGACTCAATCTCGCCTCCAGAGAACTTGCGGCTAACTACCTACTTAAGAATCGACCTTCTTAAGAGTGCCTTTGGAGGTTATTTCGTTCCTAATATCCATTCTTTGAACTTTTAGGGTGGTACTATTCACCGGAAGTGCTTAGGGAAATCAGTATAAGAATCGGGAACCTTATACTCCTTTGACTTCGTGACATTTTGTCTGTAGCGTATCAACCTTCTTTCGCTACTCAAGTCGTGACGATGATTGTAACGTACCTTCCTTGCGTACCCATGAGTTCCTTGCCTGCTACTAACATCTTGTCAGGTTTAGGATGCTTCGCTGTTCGACCCTTGCATTAATCCAAAGGTTTGTTAGTTCCATTGAATCAGGGTAGGGCTGTCACTCGGATTTCACGAGGGATGGTTTTTCACCATCATGGATATTAAGTTATCTAGGTTTTACCCTAGTGGCTAATCTTCCTCTGATGTTTATGCAGCAGAGTTTCTAGCCAACGAAACGCACCCCGATTCCCGATTCCCGATTCCCTAAAACCCAAGAATTTGCAACTCACCCAATTTAAAGAAGATGCCAGGAGGCGGACTTGAACCGCCGACACGAGGATTTTCAGTCCTCTGCTCTACCAGCTGAGCTATCCCGGCTTGCTTTTTTTGACGCCTTATTAAGTCTAACAAAGCTAATCTGGATTGGCAAGTAAATCAGAAAATTTTTTTTTGTGCGATCCAGCCCTTGTGGCACAGGCTTCGACGCTGTGGCATCAATTCTTGTTGCCGATTCCCGATTCCCGATTCCCGATTCCCGATTCCCGACTCCCGATTCCCGACTCCCGATTCCCTATTCCCTATTCCCCACTTTGCCGCGAAGTCTAGTATATAACCAAATCACTCAACCACCCTCAGCCAATGTTTTCCCTAACTCAAACCAGTACCCGCCAGCGAGAAATCCTAGAAGTTGTCTTCCGAAACGGTTGGGATTACATGCGAGGACTCCTAACGGGCAACAAAAATAATGACGAACCTCAACTCCCCCCTCCTGCTGTCCTTCGCAACATTTTAATCAATTTAGGTCCGGTGTACGTTAAGTTAGGACAACTTCTGTCTACCCGTCCCGACCTATTACCAGGAGCCTATGTGGAAGTCCTGACTGACTTGCAAGCCAATGTACCACCAGTAGCCTGGAGTCAAATCGAAAGCCTGCTACAGCAAGAACTAGCCAAGCCAATCTCAGAAACCTTTACTACCATCAATCCCCAAGCCATTGCTGCTGGTTCCATTGGTCAAGTCCATCGGGCTACCCTCAAAAATGGTCAAGACGTGGCCCTGAAAGTTCAACGTCCTGGGATTGACCAGATCGTTGCCCAAGATATTGCTATCATTAGAGGCTTAGCAGAGTTAGTGTCTCTGACGGAATTTGATAAGACTTACGATATCGTTGCCATAGCCGATGAATTTGTTACTGCCCTAGAAGCAGAACTGGATTTTACTCAAGAAGCTAACTATACCGATAAACTCCGCAGTAATCTATCCAATAGCCGCTGGTTCGATTCCCAGCAATTAGTCATACCAAAGATTTACTGGGATTTGACCAGCCAAAAGCTACTTACCATTGAGTGGCTGGAAGGGGCACCTCTGCTATCGGCGCAATTATCACAAACTCAAGAGGGCAAAGATACCCAGACCCAGCGACGGGAAATTACCACTCTGTTATTTCGGGCTTTTTTCCAGCAGGTTTACATCGATGGCTTCTTCCATGCTGACCCCCATCCCGGAAACATATTTTATCTGAGGGATGGTCGTGTCGCTTTATTAGACTGTGGCATGATTGGACGCTTAGACCCCCGCAGCCAACAGATTTTGACGGAGATGCTCTTAGCAATTGTAGATTTAGATGGCAAGCGATGTGCTCAGTTAACCCTACAACTATCTGAAGCCGGTGAGTCGGTCAATTTATCTGGCCTGGAAAATGACTATGACCGCATGCTGCGGAAGTATTACAACCGAAGCCTCTCCAAAATCAACTTTAGTGAAGTGTTTTATGAGATACTGCAAGTCTCGCGAAATAATAAAATCCGCTTACCCGGTAATATGGGTTTATATGCCAAAACCCTAGCTAACTTGGAAGGGGTTACCCGTGGGTTTTATCCTGAAATTAACCTGCTCGACCAAATCAAACCCCTGATTACGGAAGTGTTTCGGCGTCAACTCCTGGGAGATGATCCGTTACAAACCCTTCTGAGAACGATTTTGGATATCAAAAGCCTGTCATTGCGATCGCCTTCTCAAATCGAATTATTTTTAAACCGGGTCAGTTCCGAAACCCTGAAGTGGAATATTACTGTCCAAGAGCTAGACAAACTACGTTACAGTATCGATGATTCCGCTAATCGACTCTCCTTCAGTATTGTAGTCGGTTCCCTGATTGTGGGTGCAGCAATTGTGGCCTCAGGAAGCCAAACTCCCCAGATGTCTGTGGTTACTAATATCCTGTTTGCTGCTGCTAGTTTTTTAGGCTTGTGGCTGATTGTTAGTATCTTGCGTTCGGGACGGTTACGGTAATTTGATCAGGGAGTAGGGAGTAGGGAATCGGGAATCGGGAATCGGGAATCGGGAATCGGGAATCGGGAATCGGGATCGAACTTTGATCCCCCCTAACCTTAAAAAAGGGGGGAATTAGATTCAACAGCTTTGCTTCGACTGCTAAACCTTAAAAAAGGGGGGAATTAGATTAAAAAGTCCCCCTTATTAAGGGGGATTTAGGGGGATCTGAACCAGTGATTAACATCACTGAAATTCACCCCTTACAAATCCTGTAATTTTCCTTCGGATTTAGCTATCATTGCTTCCTCAAGTAAGAAGTCTAACTTACCATCGGCAATATCAGCTTCAAGCTGTTTATCCCATAGTAACCAGTCTTTTTCAGCAAACCACTCTCTCAAGCGCACGAAATCTTCCTTAGAGAGAGCCTCAATTTCAGCTTGAATCTGTTCTACTTTTGTCATCAGAAAAAACTGAATGCAATACTGGTGATTAAACCTCTATAGTCTAGCATAAAAATTAACTTGTTATAGCCTATAGTTTTTAGCTTGTAGGGTGGGCAAAAAGCGATGCAGTCGGCCAAAGGGGGTTTCCCCCATGAGCGACTGCATCAAGACACAGTTTGGTTATGCGTGAGTATTTATAGATTAGATTACTTTGCCCACCCTACTTTAATTGCTATATAGTTGATTAACTTTTGCCTCTTGCCTCTTGCCTCTTGCCTTTCCCTTTCCTTCTGCCTTCCTAGGTCAGCTCATCCCGCAATCTTTGAAGATTCTCGCGGCAAGCGACAGTCCTGGAATGAGTTGACCCTAACTTTCGTTCAAAAATCTCCAAGGCTTGGACAAAAAGAGGTTCTGCCTCCGAGTAACGTCCCTGATTAGAGTAGAGTTCTGCCAGACGGTTGAGAGATTGTGCGATATGTGGGTGTTCTTTACCATATAGTTTTTTTGTAATCTCCAAGGCTTGGACAAAAAGAGGTTCTGCCTCACAGTACCTTTCCTGATCCCTGTAGAGTACTGCCAGATTGTGAACGGACATAGCGACATTTGGGTGTTCTTGACCGTATAGTTTTTTGAACATCTCCAAGGCTTGGACATATAAAGGTTCAGCCTCACAGTACCTTTCCTGATACATGTAGAGTAATGCCAGATTGTGAACGGAGATAGCGACATCTGGGTGTTCTTGACCGTATAATTTTCTCCTCATCTCCAAGGCTTGAACACAAAGAGGTTCGGCCTCGCAGTACCGTCCCTGATAACGGTAGACTAATGCCAGATTGTTGAGGGAGATAGCGAGACGTGGGTGTTCTTGACCGTATAGTTTGTTCCTGATCTCCAAGGCTTGGACAAAAAGAGGTTCGGCCTTACAGTACCGCCCCTGATAATTGTAGACTAATGCCAGATTGTTGAGGGAGATGGCGACAGAGGGGTGTTGAGTACCTAAAAGTTTTTTCCTCATCTCCAAGGCTTCAACATAGAGAGGTTCGGCCTCACAGTACCGTCCCTGATTCTCGTAGACAGATGCCAGATTGTGGAGGGAAGTGGCGACAGCTGGGTGTTCACTGCCTAAACGATTACGGGTAAGCTCTAAGCCTTGCTCTAACCAGGGTAATGCCTGCTCATAAGTCCCTTGACCTTCGTAAAACCAACCCAGACCCTGGAAAGGTTGGTATAAATCTTCATCCTTGAGCCAGTCTAAGAGTACTGTCGCAGCTTCTGTCAGGTGAGGGATGGCGGGACTAGCTGTAGCAATATCCTTTTGTGTCGTTGCTTTGGGAATTTTATCTGCCACAGCCACCATTGCGTGAGTAAATCCCTGCTTGAGTTGATCAGCTCGATCACACAGTTCCATTTTGTCCCGTAGGAACTCTCGAATCAACTCGTGCAGCTGGTAGATTCCCTGACCCGTGCGCCCAAGTAAATTCAGTTCCAACAGACTGTAATCTCTAATATCTTCTAAATCCTCTGAGTCTTGGTCAGGCAAACAATTTTCCACCAAATTCCAGGGAATGGGAGCCAAAGCAAACAAACTCAGCAGACAACCCAACTGCTGGGCTTGTTCATCCAGTTCAAGCCAACTCAACTCAAAGGCTGCTGCTACTCCCCTTTGTGCAGTCATAGTAGCAGCTGGTTCTTTTAGCGATCGCTGTTCCAAATGCTTTTTTTCCAACCGCTGCTGCATATCTGCCAGGGATAAATCCTTTTTCTTTTTTAAATATCGCCCTACCAATTCCAAACCTAGGGGCAGATATCCCAACCATTTGCATAGTTTTTTGGCTTCCGACCACTGCCGGTTTAGTCTTTCTTTTCCGATTAGGGATTCCAATAACTCTAAGGCCGCCTTTTCCGAAAGTACTTCCAGGGCTAACAGATCAAAAGACTCTGCTAACGACTGCTTCCTGGTAGTAATAATAATCTTAAAACGGGGCTGATTTGGAGGCAGATAGGGTTTAATTTTATCAAATTCAGTAACATCATCCAAAATCACCAGCACCAAATTATCCGATGGCTGCCAATTGTCCCAGCACCATTGAGCCTTTTGTTCGACAGAGAGAGGTTTTCCTGCTTTTTCTTGAGGCACTTCCAAGTTCATTTCGAGCTGGGCAAACTCTACAATTTGAGTCCCTAAATCCACATCCCGCGCCTGCAGCCAGCAAACCCCAGCGAGATAATGTTTCCGGTAATAGTTGATGACATATTGCAGGGCTAATTCAGTTTTACCGATACCACCCATGCCAGAAATAGCAGAAATTACCACCCGTTCTCGCTGCTGTAGGCGCTGGTGTAGAGTTTCCAGTTCCGGTTCGCGTCCAACGAATTTGGAAACATGGGTGTGGGGCAGATTTTGGGGAATGTCTATTAAACCTAGTCCATCATCAACTTTTTTTTTTGCGTCTTCTTCTTTACTATCAGGATGACTATCAGGATTAACTGCTGCTTTCGGTTGAATTGGTGGCAGAGGAGTTGTTACAGCAAGTTTCGCCCCCCTAGCCCCCCAACTTTGGGGGGAAATTGAGTTA
>NZ_MKZS01000001.1:3319556-3322585 GCF_001942495.1 Moorena bouillonii PNG | reverse complement strand
TCCCGATTCCCGATTCCCGATTCCCGATTCCCGATTCCCGATTCCCGACTCCCGACTCCCGATTCCCGAGAAGGATGAAATATTAAGCTTTAAGGATTAAAGATCAAGATGGAATGGAATTGGGATACTATGAAATATTTGCTAAGTATCCAGATTCCATTGGCGATTGTTGGTAATTTATGCCAGAATACCGATTGAATTAAGGCTGGCTGATTCAGCTACAGCAACCTCAATAGGGGAAAGAATGGTCTTATCAAAACGTCAATTTATCAATTTTTCTATCATTGCTGTTATTAGCGCCTGCCTTACCTTCCCCTTGAAGGTTCTCGCTACAACTCCTGCCCCAGATGTCTTATCCTCAACCAGTACCACTGCCACAATTACTACGCCTCACATGACTATTTTTCAGGCTGTGGTGCTGGGTTTTGTACAGGGCTTTACAGAATTCCTGCCTATTAGTAGTACCGCTCATTTAAAAGTGGTACCTGTGGCCTTAGGCTGGGGTGATCCAGGGGTTGCGTTTACGGCTGTGATTCAACTAGGCTCGATTGCAGCGGTGGTGTGGTACTTCTGGGGAGACTTGACTAAAGTCACTACTGGCGCATTCAAAGCTATCCGTAAATCCGATTACCAATCCCAAGACTTCCAGATGGCCCTGGGAATTGCCTTGGGAACCCTACCCATCGTCTTCTTTGGACTGCTGATTAAAATCTTTATCCCTGATTATGACAATTCTCCAATACGCAGTACCATGTCAATCGCCTATGTCTCGATTGTGATGGGTTTGTTGATGGGTGTGTCTGAAGTAGTGGGTAAGCGTAAGCGTAACTTTGAGGATTTAGGTCTTAAAGATGGGATCGGGATGGGCTTAGCTCAGGCGTTGGCTTTAGTGCCTGGTGTCTCCCGCTCTGGCTCAACTCTCACTGCTGGTTTATTCATGGGTTTGGAACGAGCAACCGCAGCACGATTTTCCTTTTTGTTGGGCATCCCCGCGATTACTTTAGCTGGTTTAGTGGAGTTAGTCGGTTTGCTCAAAGATGGCATCGGGGATGCTGGCGCAATGTCACTGATTGTAGGGGTGATTTCATCAGCAGTATTTTCCTACGTAGCGATCGCATGGATGATCAGCTATCTCAAGAAACAAGGTGTCTGGATATTTGTCTGGTATCGGTTATTGTTTGGGATAGCAATTTTAGGTGCTATTATAACTGGGGTTTTACAAAATAGTTAGCGATCGCAAGTGTCGGAAGATGGGAAGATAGGGAGATGGGGAGATGGGGAGATGGGGAGATAGGGAGAATTATCCCTTAAACTAGTGAAGAGTGTGGGAAGTGTGGGAAGTGTGGGAAGTGTGGGGAGATGGGGAGAATTATTCCAGCAATTATTGTATATTTTGATATATATTTATTTGGAAGAGATTCTAGGCAATGAAAGTAATTACTCGCCCCAATGTTTAAAGACCTACCCTTGTGAGCTCCCCCCTCTCCCCACACTCTTCTTCCCTCTCCCCCCTCTCCCCACACTACCCTCTCTCCCCACACTCTTCCCCCTGTTCCCTGTTCCCTGTTCCCTGTTCCCTAAAACCAACGACTTTGTGCCTCACCCAATTGAAAACTGCTATCAATGAGTCAAAGCTCGATTCGTCCAGTATTAATCACAAAGGTTCTTCCCAACTCCATTGCTGCTGAGGTTGGATTTGAACCAGGGGATTCTATTGTTGCGATTAATGGTAGCCATCCCCGTGATTTGATTGATTATCAATTCCTGTGTGCGGATGAAATTCTAGAACTGGAAGTGCTGGATGGGGCGGGTAAGACTCATGTGATCGAAATTGAGAAAGACTATGATGACGATTTAGGGCTGGAATTCGAGACAGCGTTATTTGATGGTTTGATTCAGTGCAATAATCGTTGCCCATTTTGCTTTATCGACCAACAACCACCAGGTAAGCGCCAAAGCCTTTATTTCAAAGATGATGACTATCGGCTTAGTTTTCTGTATGGGTCTTACCTAACCCTGACTAATCTGACTCAAACCGAGTGGGATCGGATCGAACGGATGCGTCTATCTCCTCTTTATGTTTCGGTTCATGCTACTGAACCGGATGTGCGCATACGCTTACTCAAAAATCCTCGGGCTGGGCTAATTTTAGAGCAGTTAAGGTGGTTTCAGGAGCGACGGCTGCAAATTCATGCCCAGGTAGTGGTGTGTCCTGGAATTAATGATGGCATTCACTTAGAACGTACTCTGTTAGATTTAGCTCAATTCTATACCGGTGATCTGCCCGCAGTCGCTTCAACGGCAGTAGTACCGGTGGGATTGACTCGATTTCGACCTCAGGAGGATGAACTAATTGAGGATGAACTAATTAGTGTTACTGGGGAGAAAGCTAGGGAAGTGATTGCTCAGGTTCAAAGGCTTCAGGAGAAATTTAAGCACCAGTTGGGGTCTACCTTTGCTTGGTTGGCAGATGAGTGGTTTTTGATTGCTAGAGAAGAGTTACCTCCAGAATCGGATTACGGAGACTACCCTCAAATTGGGAATGGTGTTGGTTCGATTCGTCTGTTCCTGAAACAATTCCAAACTGCTGCTACTCAACGGTTACCTAAGGGTCTAGAAATCCCCCGACGGGGGACTTGGGTAGTGGGTAATGCGGTGGAAAAAGCGTTTGAACCTGTGGTAGAGCGGTTCAATGCTGTGCCAGGATTGGAGATTAGGATGGTGGCGTTATCTAGTGATTACTGGGGTCAGGAGATAACGGTTACTGGGTTGCTGACTGGACAAGATTTACTGAAGGGATTAAAAGGAAAAGATTTAGGAGAAATGATTCTGTTACCTGGGTTGATGCTTAAGCATGGTGATACCCGGTTTCTGGATGATATGACTGTAGCAGAAGTGGCTGATCAGCTCAATACTCCGATTATTCCGGTTAATGGTATTGAGGAATTGATCGATGGGGCTGTTGGGAATAGGGAGTAGGGAGTAGGGAGTAGGGAGTAGGGAATCGGGAATCGGGAATCGGGAATCGG
>NZ_MKZS01000001.1:3297273-3319456 GCF_001942495.1 Moorena bouillonii PNG | reverse complement strand
CCACTGTTCCCAGATCCGCTGTTCCCTGTTCCCGACAACTGCCGCGAAGTCTACTGTTTTCTTACCTCCCGTTGATTAGCTAACGGCTGACAGCTGATTGCTGAATGCTTACGATTACTGACCACCAACCCTCACCCCTCACTCAAACAGTTAAGAAGTGTGAAGTTTAGATCTAAAAGATAGTTAAAACAGTACATAATAATAAATTTGGCAGAAAAAGGATAATACCATGGCAGATTACCAGCACTGGGAGGAATCGCTCGTCGCACCAATTATACGTCAGGCTCAGCAAAAACTGATGTCTCCTAGGAAATTTCATGCCCTCTGCCAACAGGTGATCAAATCAACTGGTCAAAAAAAGCTATACTTTTATCCACCACCTTCCGAGCTACTGGATGTAACTAACGGGATTACCATCAAAGAGTTAAGACAATTTTTAGATAAATTAGCCAAGTATGTCAGTAGTACCTCCTCAGAAGGACACCGCTTCACACTCTACCTAAAAAGAGTGCGGCTTAGATTAGGTAGGGTAAACAAGACAGTTGTTTTAGTAAAAAAAACCAGAGTATGTCAGCACACTCCAAAATCTGTTGTAGAGGCGAAGCCTTCTAGGAAAAAATTAGAGGTCAACTCCAAAGGGTTGTATGCCAAGGCCATGCTTTCCCAGGATTTGCCCTCCCAGGATTTCCCTACACAACCAGCTCCAATTCATCCTGAAATGCTATCTACAGGGGGAATGAAGGTTGAGGTAGAAATAGCTGGAGCTGGCATGGTTGGTCGGGTAGCTCGCCTGAGAATTAATGGCAAAGACCTGGCATTTAAAGCATTTTTTGACCCAGATTTCGTCTGGCAACATGGTCCTTGGGCTGAAATTCCCATTGGGATTAGACTGAAATATGCTCAAGTAACGAAAAACTGTGCAGAATTCTTGTTTGCTAGTCAAGATTGGATGGTATCGGAATGGATTTATCCCGATACTAATCCCCAGTTTCGGAACAATGGCATCACTTATGAACAGTTTGCCGCTCAAGAAGGTCTAACTCAACTCAATTCATTAAATATATATAATTACAATCGATACAATATACGTCTTGATCCAGGGGGAATTCAAAAAGAATACTGGGGCAGACGCTGGCATGATTTTTTCATAGGAATAGTCTTTTACCTTAGAAAAGTCCAGCGAGAAGGATTAAAATCCCTGACACCATACCTTTCAAAAAAAATGATAATTTACCTATTCAGGCGATTAATTGTTATAATTTATCCTTGGAAGAGTGGCTCGAACGGACGAAGAAAGCGATGATGAGATGATGGGATAATGAGATGATGGGATGATGAGATGATAGGTATCCCAAGCCAGACAATCAAGCCAGAGAATAAGGTATAGTTGGATCAGTATTCAATTATCTATTAGAGTCAGGCTAATTAACCATAATAAAAATCTCCCCATCTCCCCATCTCCCCATCTCCCCACACCTCCCACCCTCCCCACCCTTCCCACACTTTCATTTTTATTGACAAATATCTTCACCCTTGCCCATTACCCGATCTTCCCCCATCTTTTGACACAGGAGTTTGGTAGGATATCTATAAAAGTGTACCATTACGCACAACTATACATCCCACAACTATACATCTCCTTCTCCTGCTATGCTTAAGAGACTAATTGGTGATCCCAACGCACGTAAACTCAAACGGTACCAACCTGATGTTGTAGAAGTTAACCTCCTCGAAGAAGACATCCAGCACCTATCGGATGAACAACTCAGAGGCAAAACCGCAGAGTTCAAACAGCAGCTGGAGAAAGCCAACACTAGTCAAGAGCGTGATGAAATTCTTGATCAAATTCTGCCAGAAGCCTTTGCTGTAGTGCGGGAAGCAGGAAAGCGAGTTCTGGGAATGCGTCACTATGATGTCCAAGTCATGGGTGGCATTGTCCTGCACAAAGGGCAAATCGCAGAGATGAAAACTGGTGAAGGAAAAACCCTGGTGGCTACTCTACCAGCTTACCTCAATGCCATCGATAGTAAAGGGGTTCACATTGTAACCGTTAACGACTACTTAGCCCGTCGGGACGCGGAATGGATGGGACAAGTTCATCGCTTCCTAGGTCTGAGTGTCGGGCTGATTCAATCGGGAATGTCCCCGGTCGAGCGGCAAAAGAACTATGCCTGTGATATTACCTATAGCACCAACAGTGAATTAGGCTTTGACTATCTCCGGGACAACATGGCCACAGCAATGTCAGATGTGGTGCAACGTCCATTTAATTATTGCATCATTGACGAAGTAGACTCAGTACTGATTGATGAGGCCCGAACCCCACTGATTATTTCTGGGCAAGTGGAGCGACCAACTGAGAAGTACATTAAGGCAGCAGAAATTGCCCGCATGCTCTATCCAGAAGATCCAGACAATGGTGAACAACTAGGACACTACGAAGTTGATGAAAAAGCCCGTAACATCTTGATGACCGATGAAGGCTTTATCGAAGCAGAGCAACTTCTAGGGGTTAAAGATTTGTACGACCCCAAAGACCCTTGGGCTCATTATATTTCCAATGCCCTCAAGGCTAAGGAACTCTTTCAGAAAGATGTGAACTATATTGTGCGGAATGGGGAAGTAGTGATTGTAGACGAGTTCACTGGCCGAGTGTTGGCAGGACGCCGGTGGAGTGATGGTCTACACCAAGCCATAGAAGCCAAGGAACGGGTAGACATTCAAAATGAAACCCAAACCCTGGCAACCATTACCTATCAGAATTTCTTCTTGCTCTATCCCAAACTCGCCGGTATGACAGGTACCGCGAAAACAGAAGAAGCGGAATTTGAAAAAATCTACAACTTGCAAGTTACCATTATTCCCACTAACAAACCCTCTAAACGTCGAGACGTCTCTGATGTGGTTTACAAGACCGAGCCAGCTAAGTGGAGGGCAGTAGCAGAAGAATGTGCTGAACTCCATGAACAAGGACGTCCGGTGCTAGTGGGAACCACGAGTGTAGAAAAATCCGAGTTGTTGTCCGGTCTGTTAGCCGAAAAGGGAGTACCCCATAACCTGCTCAATGCTAAACCCGAAAATGTGGAGCGGGAATCAGAAATTGTGGCTCAGGCAGGACGGAAAGGAGCCTTGACTATTTCCACCAACATGGCCGGGCGAGGAACAGATATTATTTTGGGAGGTAATGCTGACTTCATGGCACGGCTGAAGCTACGGGAATATTTTATGCCCAAAATAGTGCAGCCCGAGGAAGACGAAGCCTTTTCCCCCATAGCGGTAACTACTGCAAAGCCTAAATCGGACGCTGTTGGGTTTGCTCCAGGAAAGAAACCGAAAAGCTGGAAGGTTAGCCCTCAGATTTTCCCTACCAAATTGTCCCGGGAAACGGAACAAATCCTAAAAGAGGCAGTAACTTTTGCAGTTGAACAGTATGGACAGCAGAGTTTACCGGAATTAGAAGCAGAAGAGAAATTAGCGATCGCTTCAGAAAATGCTCCCACCAATGACCCAGTGATTCAAAAGCTGCGGGAAGTCTATAAAGCAATTCAAGGGGAATATGACGCATTCACCACCCGAGAACATGATGATGTGGTAGAAAAAGGTGGCTTGCACGTTATTGGCACAGAACGTCATGAATCCCGCCGTATTGATAACCAGCTCAGAGGACGAGCTGGACGGCAAGGTGACCCCGGTTCTACCCGATTTTTCCTAAGTTTGGAAGACAATCTCCTCCGGATATTCGGAGGCGATCGCGTAGCAAGGATGATGGATATGTTCCGGGTTGAGGAAGATATGCCCATCGAATCCGGAATGCTCACCAGCTCCTTAGAAAATGCCCAGAAAAAAGTGGAAACCTTCTACTACGATACCCGGAAGCAGGTATTTGAGTATGACGAGGTCATGAACAACCAACGGCGGGCAATTTATGCAGAAAGACGGCGAGTGCTGGAAGGACTAGACCTAAAAGAACAAGTCATCCAGTATGCCGAAAAGACCATGAGTGATATTGTAGATGCCTACGTTAACCCAGAGTTACCACCAGAAGAGTGGGATTTAGGGAGCTTGGTAGGAAAGGTCAAAGAATTTGTCTACTTACTCCAAGATCTAGAACCACAGCATCTAGAAGATATGACGGTCGGGGAAATCAAAACCTTCCTCCATGAAGAAGTCCGTAAAGCCTATGATATTAAGGAAGCTCAAGTCGATCAAATCCAGCCAGGACTAATGCGGCAAGCTGAGCGATTCTTTATCTTGAATCAAATCGATAACCTCTGGCGAGAGCATTTACAATCCATGGATGCCCTAAGGGAGTCAGTGGGATTACGAGGTTATGGCCAAAAAGACCCCCTGATTGAGTATAAGCAGGAAGGCTATGAGATGTTCTTGGAAATGATGATCGATATCCGCCGCAATGTGGTATACTCCCTATTCCAGTTCCAGCCACAAATGCAACCACAAGCAGTTTGATACCTTTTTAAGTTGAAGGTTAGAGGTTGGAGGTTGAAGGTTGAAGGTTGAAGGTTAGAGGTTAGAGGTTTAAGGTTTAAGGTTTAAGGTTGGAGGTTTAAGGTTGGAGGTTTGCTGCTGCCCTTAACCTTTTGCCTCTAGCATGCATGCCTCTTGCCTTCCCCTCCTGGGAGGGGTTAGGGGTGGGTGCCTTTTGCCTTTTGCCTCTTGCCTTTTGCCTTGTTTAACTATAGTTGTCACTAGTCAACCAATTCCCGATTCCCGATTCCCGATTCCCGATTCCCGATTCCCAATTCCCGATTCCCGATTCCCGATTCCCGATTCCCGACTTAACTTTACGGTCGAATCAACTTCCGTTCTGCCTGACGATACTCAGCAATCTTTCTGGCTCGTTGCAAAGGAATATAAGTAATCATTGCCACTAAAGGGATACCGGTTACTACCACAGCCGCTGGTACCAATGGATCAAGCAATCCCAGGATAAAAATTAGACCCAAACTACTCCCAAACGCTGTACTCACCAGTGACAGCCAGATCGAAAAATTCCTAGTCAATCCCCTATCCATAAACTTTTCTACCACAATACCGATTGCTACTCCACTGATCAATCCACCCACTAGTCCAGCTACAGCCCCAACCACTGTTGTAGCTTCTGCTGTTGCTACCAATCCAGTCAAAGCCGTTACCCAAGTAACAATACCAACTAAAATACCAGCCGTTCCTCCTGCCATTGCTCCTGAGGTCCGACCAGCTGTTGTCGTTAACCACGCTGCCAATTCCAAACCTACCGCTGCCCCAGCTAAGGTACTAAAACCAGGTGTAGCACTAATTCCCATTAGAGTTCCGTAGATCAGCAGACTAGAGGCTATAATCCAATCAACAGCTACAGCAAATAGTAACAATAGGGCTAGGTAAGGGTAGGGGAGTTTTTTCCGAGTAATTGGGATAGGAGCAGTTTTTAAATTAATATCTAACGAATAAGTCTTCGGGGAAGAATTTGTGTGCAGTAAAACCTTTCTTTGGTAAGTTTTATCCGCCATCAACTTTCCAGTATCAATGGTGATTTTGCACTCAACTTCATTCCCTTCAAAGGTGGCTGGTTCAAACGAAATCCAGCTATGGTAATCGGGGGTATGAGGTGGATCGTGAAGATGAGGCGCAACTTCCCACTTTCCAGTTAACGTTGTCTCAGGTATAGGATTCTTGATCCAGATGGAGTGAGTCAGTTTTTTGCCCAAGCTAGTACCGGTGAACTCCAGACTGCTGTGACTCAAGTCAACCTTTGGTAAACAAATCGGGTCAGTAGGTATAGCGGCTAGAGCAGCTCTAGCATTGGGATAGCGGTTCTCCAGTTGGGGTTCCACCATTTTTTCTAACCACTTCACCCAATGGGGACTCACCTTCGGAATTAAATGCTGAAAATTAACGTGATAGCGGATATCAACTAAATCATCAATATCCTCTGCTTTGGTATTACTCAATAAGCAAATTAATGTGATACCTACACTATAGAGATCTGATGCTTCGGTGAGTTGACGCCGAAATAATTGCTCTGGTGGCATAAAGCCTAAGGTTCCTTTAACCAGGCTACTAACCCCTACTTCTCCATCCCCCAGTCGCGCAAAACCAAAATCAATCAGATAGACATTGAGATCATCATCTACCAAGATATTAGCTGGTTGAACATCCCGATGAATTACTGAGGGAATACGGTTTTGGAGATAGACAAAAATTTCCAGCAAAGAAATCGCGATTCCCTTAATTTCATCAGGACTAAAACTTCGCGGTTTTGCCAGAGATGAGGCTTCTTTATACTCCTGAACTAGGCAAAAACCATCTTCAGTTTGGAACGAATCTAGATAGCAGGGTATACCCGGATGTTCCAATCCTCGCAGCACTTGAATTTCACGTTCGTATGTGTCATAATTTAACCAGTTTGTGTTATTTTTAATAAACTGAAACTGCTTAATCACAACATACTGTTGAGTTTTGAGATTTATCGCCAGGTAAGTGTCTCTGCCGACCCCTTGATTGCACTTTAACTCCCTGATGATCTGATAGCCATGAATTTTAAATTCTAGACAATTATTCATAAGCTGATAGAAATTTATCAACACTTAATCCGCAGGGTTAAATGTTGATAAATTTAGTCGTTAAGAAACCAATAGCTATTACTGGTTTCTATAACTGGTATAACTCTAACTGGTCTAAACTACATCACATTTGATGGTATTGCTGGTTGATTAGTTTCAGTTCTTTCCCAGGGGAAAGACTTGTATTTTATGTAGAAGCCACCTAATACCACCAGTATGATAATAATCATACCAATACCTAGGGAGCTGGGTAGCCAAAATGCCACTTCGATATGGTTGATTTGACCAGGTTGCAGTGTCCAAACTAGCTGATGTCCATCATCGTAAATCTTGGGACTAATGGCATTGGGGGATTTCTCAATACTGTTTGCTCCCCAAGGGGTCTCTAGGCTAAACTGCAAATCCAACAGTGAACCAGCAGTAACCACAACCTTGCCATTATCAGAGTTGATTACCCCTAGGCTGCGCAAATCCAGGTCATAGCTTAAGTGATTTCGTTGCACCACAAGAAAGTTGTTTTGATCTAGGCGTAAATTAGAGTTAAAACTTGGGTTACTATCACTGTCTGGTGCTAATGGGGCATCTTCTGGGTGACCAACTGGGTTAAAAAACTGCTCAAACTTGGATACTAATTCCTTACCGTTGTTAAAGGGAATTGCGATCGCAATTTCTCGGTCTGAGAGGCGCTGGGTTTTGCCCTGAAGCTGCTTTGCCCGACTTTCGAGACTTCTGAGCCATTTGGTCGCCTCAGCATCGCTCAACTTTGTCAGCTGTTCTCCAAGCTTGATCTGCTGGACAATCTTGCCATGGTGTTCACCGTCAAACCTGACCCCAAGATCATAGTTGACACAACCAGACAGTAGCACTGATGCCAGCACAATCACCCCCAGAACCCGTAAATGCCTCAGAGTTCCACTAACCAACTGCCTTAAACTCACAAAATTTAACTTCACCAAGCCTTCTCCTTTTTTTTTTAGTGTCTTTAGGGATTTCTTAAACGTAAGCATTCAGCCGTCAGCGGTCAGCCGTCAGCTTTGTGGAACAGGCTTCTAGCCTGTGAGATAACTCAGATTAAACTAATGCTTACCTGTTTTATTCAAAAGCTGTTTCCGTAGCTTGCCCATAGCCGATAAGCACATCAAGTAGCTTGCCCATAGCCCATCAGCTGATAGCTGATGGCTGATAGCTGAATGCTTACTCTTAAACAATAGGTCGATTTGTTACATATATAACCTAAAACCAATACAATAGCATGTTGTAATCATGTTATAGAATCTCATAAACCAGCCCAAATCCTATGAATAAGCCTACTTTACGTAAACTGCATAGTACTTTAGCTCCAATCATCGTACTGCCTTTCATGATCACAGCAATCACCGGCATAGCCTATCGATTAGGGAGAGCCTGGTTTGGGCTTTCTAAAGATCAAACCCACTTTTTAATGGCGATTCACGAAGGAGAATATCTTGGTGATCAACTGAGGCCGATTTATGTACTTTTAAATGGTTTAGGATTAATTTTTATGTTAATTACAGGTATAGTAATGTATTGGAAAAGTATCAGCAAGAAAGGTATTTTTTCCAGCAAAGCGACAGATAAAAAAACCGCCCCAGATAGTTAATTAACTGACTCTAGCAGTTTTTAATTCCGTGAGGGGCTTACTAGAAGTGGGTTTGAGGGAGTCGGGAGTCGGGAGTCGGGAGTCGGGAGTCGGGAGTCGGGAATCGGGAGCGGTGCGACCCACCCAACCCTTGGATTTAAGCAAAGTTCAAGAAACAGTCTCTGCTAAGCTGATGCGCATTTAAATTGGTTTTTCCCAGATCCGCTGTTCCCAGATCCGCTGTTCCCAGATCCGCTGTTCCCTGTTCCCTTTGAGCAATTTAGGTATCCCAATCTAAATGCTGAACAGCTTAGCTAGTGATATCAAAGCCCAAACCAAATCAATCCACCCAGGGTTAAACTCACCAAACCAACAGCTAGCCAGACAAATTGATTATCCTTAGTGTTAATCTCAGCAGGATCTAGGGGTTCTGGTACCAATCCTAGGTTAGGCTGCTTGCGATCGCTAAAAGACTTATACACATAACTCTCCCGGTCGTCACTTTCTGCGATCGCACCTAAGTCAGGAATGTTGGTCATCCATTCTGCTGGTCTAGTCAGCTGAGGAGCTTGCAGAATATAGAGTAAATCTTTACCTTGTTTGGAGGTATCTAGGTCAGGATGGCTAGTCAGTTGTTGGCAAAGTGCGATCGCTTCCGCTTTTTGCCCAGCTGCCTCATAAGCCATCACCAACCACATTTGCACCTCTCCCCCGAGCCCAGAGGATAGATTTACCAGATTTCTGGCTGTGGTCAAATGCTCTATAGAAGCACGATATTCTCCTCGTTCAAATGCGGCTTTTCCTGACTGGTACTCAAGGTAAAATTTTTCATTAGCCATTAGTCATTCTTTAATTATAGCAATTCAACAAATTGTGAGGTACAAATTTACAGTTTTTAGGGAGCAGGGAGCAGGGAGCAGGGAGTAGGGAATAGCGAAGTCTGAAGAGAGAAGAGGTAAAAAATAATTCGTACCTCATAGCTACGATAAACTCTCTATTAATTGTTAATAATTAAAGAATTAATTATTAATTTCCATTTTCAATTAAGGTTCTTCAGTACCTTTGATGCTAAATGTACAGTTAAAAAGCTTATAAAGCTTACTTTACAGGGGTTCTGAGGCTATTTAACTAGCAAAATTTTCTGAATACCGCCTCTTCCGACTACTCCCTGCTCCCTGCTCCGTTCGCGTAGCGTGGCCAACGGCCTCAGTCCCTGCTCCCTGCTCCCTTTGCAAAAGTGTTTATTTAGCATAACAAGTACGGAAGAGCCTCAATTAACAATTTCCTAGTTGCCATTTGCGATTTGTCCTTAGTTGCTAAATTCCGATGCCACAATCATCGAACCGATTCCTTCATCGGTGAAGATTTCCAGGAGCAGGGCATGGGGAATGCGACCATCAATAATATGAGCCGCACGTACCCCTTGAGCAAGCGATCGCACACAGCAGTTTACCTTAGGAATCATCCCACCAGACACTACCCCACTGTCAATCAACTCCCGTGATTGTTGAATATCTAGGTGAGCAATCAGGCTAGATGGGTCTTTAGGATCCTTCAAAACCCCAGGGGTATCAGTCAGCAAGATCAGCTTTTCTGCTTCTAAAGCAGCTGCGATCGCACCGGCAACCGTGTCAGCGTTGATATTGTAAGCTTGGCCAGTATCATCAGCCGCCACACTAGACACTACTGGAATGTAGCCACTATTGACCAAAGACTCTAATAGCCCCACATCCACACTGCTCACTTCCCCAACAAAGCCAATACCCTCTTGACCTTGTGGGCGTGCTACGAATAAGTTACCATCTTTGCCACACAGCCCGACAGCATTACCACCGGCGTAGTTAATCCCAGAGACCAACTCTTTATTCACCCGACCCACCAGCACCATCTCCACTACATCCATCGTGGCAGCATCGGTCACCCGCAGACCATTCTTAAATTGTGGCTCAATCCCTAATTTCCCCAGCCAGCTATTGATTTCTGGACCACCACCGTGAATAACTACTGGTCGTACACCCACAGAAGCTAAGAAGACTATATCCCGGATTACCTGGTCTTTGAGATTGCTGTCTTTCATGGCCGCACCACCATACTTAACCACGACTGTGCGACCAGCAAACTTTTGGATGTAGGGTAGTGCTTCACTGAGTACCCGCACACGGGTTGCTTCAGTTTCCCTTATGTACTCTTGAGTATAGAGCATAGGCAATCACTCAAATCTATAATCACATCCACAGCAGTGTAAATCATTTTCATAGCTTAGGGCTAGATAGAATGGCTCGTTTCTTAAGAATTGGAACAGACAAAGCTTCAGGGGAACAGAGGTATAGCTGTTTTCTTCTCCTAAAAGATAGATGGGTCAAATGGTCAGATGGTGATATAAGTATAATTTTCGACCCGACTCCCTCGGTGCGCTTTCCGTAGGCGAATTAAATTCGCCACGGGTCGCACCGCTCCCGACTCCCTATTCCAATTAACCTAGGAGGAGGTACCTCACCCAGATCTTGAAATCAGAGAGTTTTTAGAAAAAATTGCGGATTTACAAGCAAAACCCAAGACTAATTTAACAGAATAAAACCAGGCTACCACCTTAAAGCAGGGCTTTATCTTAGATTTACCTTAATGGGTAATTAGTAATCAGTAATTTTTCCTCACTACTACCGAGCAATGACCGATTACCATGAGCTCCTGTGTTAGCTTAAGTATATAGCCCAACAAACAATTGCTTATTTACCTGTTTGACCTCGATGCTGAAAATCCTTCTCAAGCAGCTGCGCCACGATCATTATATTCTTTGGTATAACAGCTTAATTATTATACTATTTTTAATTTTAAGTATTTATGTCAAGATTCAGGACAGGGGTTATATAGTCGTAGGACTTTTTGATGATCCTTTTCTTATAAATCGCCCCTACATCGGCACGTTATCAGCTTTGTCTGAATTAATGTGGTGCGTAGTAGTAACCATTTGTTTATGGTGCTGGTTATTGCTGAACAAAATCCAGCCTAATCAAAAAATAAATCGATTTATTTTATACTCTGCCATTGGCATTGGAATATTATTAATTGATGATGTTTTCAGGATTAATTTAATACTAGCAAAGCAAGGGATTTCCAAAGCGCCGGTGTATTTTATGTATGGCATAGGTGCCATCCTGTATGGATTAGCTTTTTGGAGGATAATTCGAGCTACACCATATATACTGCTGATGATTGCGGCAATTTTATTTGTAATATCTGGTTTGGTAGACTTCTCCCATTTGTCAGGACAAGGAACCAGAGCCATGCTAGAAGATGCCACTCGGTTATTGGGTATTATGAACATCACTCTCTATTTCAGCCAGGTATGCTGGCAGGTGATGCTGCAATCTTTGGATAGAAAGAGAAATCGAGCTGTCTAATTCCCAAATTGGGATTTAAAGTTCTCTGGGCAAAGAATTGTTGTGGGGTAATTTTAAATTCCGTAATTTCACAGATTTACAGTCGCTGATCAAAACGTTAAGAATAGAAGAACCAAGTGTGTCTTACTGTCATGGGAGGTGATTACCTTCTCGATACCCAGTTCCACTTCACAAGGGAATTAACTCCAACGGATAAGTTGGAGATCTGCTACTTGGTACGAAACCAAGATGGTTAATCTGACCATTGCTGTTACCATCGGTGCTGCTGGAAATTCTTGCCCAATTGACCAACGGCATATGCTCAAAACCTTACAAGAGATGTTCTCCGGTCATTATATATTCCACGAGCATTGCTATGTCTGGAAGCCTGAATTAGTTGGACTTCATGCTGGATCGGATTTACTAATTGCTCTATCCTATTACTCTATTCTGCTGTTGCTGATCTATGTTTGGTCTCAACACCAAGATCTGCCATTACTGAAGATTTTATTACTATTTAGTGCCTTGGTTTTGTGCTGTGGCACCAGTCACTTGCTGGAAGTCTGGACAATTTGGCATCCCGATTATTGGCTCTCTGGTTTAGTCAAAGGCACTAGTGCCATACTTTCTCTGTCTAGCGCGATCGCACTAGTAGTAGTGATGCCGAAAGTCTTAGCATTCTCCAGTCCAGCTCCACTGGAAGCGACTAACACAGCTCTGGAAAAGGAAATTGCTGAACGTAGGCAAACCCTAGAAGAACTATTGAGATCTCAACAAGCTTTGTCCCTCCTGGTAGAGCAAACTCCCCTTGGTTTCATTGAGTGGAGCCTGGATGGTGAAGTGATGCAGTGGAACCATGTAGCCGAGAAAATTTTTGGCTATAAGAAGATGGAAGCCTTTGGGCATCGTGCCCATGAATTGATCAAGCCGCAATCTTCCGTAGAGCAGTTCCAGCGAGTTCTGCAAGACTGTTTGAATTTTCAGTGTAGCAACTGCATTACGGAAAACTACCATCCACAAGATGGCAGTAGTATATTTTGCCAGTGGCACAATGCTCCCTTAATTGAATCTGATGGCACCATCATCGGAGTGGTGTCCGTGGTAGAGGATATCACGAAGCGCAAGCTAGAGGACGATGTCCTCAGCCAAGCCTATGAAGAGTTAGAAAAACGAGTATCAGAACGGACAAAGCAACTAGCAGCAGCTAATGAAGTCTTAAAAGCTGAAATCAGAGAGCGCCGCCAGGTTGAGTCGGAATTAGGCAACAACCTAGAGCTGCTCAACCTATTTTTGGAATATGTACCCGCAGCTATTGCCATGTTCGATCAGCAGATGAGGTACCAGTTTGTTAGTCGCCACTGGTACTCAGAGTACAACATCTCTGATGACAACATCATTGGCAAAAGCTACTACGACGTATTTCCAGAAACTCCTGAGCGTTGGAAGAAAATACACCAATGGTGCTTAGAGGGTTATTCAGCAGAGTGTGAAGAAGATTTGTTTATTCGCGCTAATGGTGAACAACAGTGGCTGAAGTGGGAAATCGGTCCTTGGGTTGACATTGCTGGGAAAATTAGCGGTATCATTATGAGTACTGAGGTGATTACAGAGCGTAAGGAAGCTCAAGAGTCCCTCAAACGACTTAATCAAGATTTATCCCGATCTAACCGTGAATTAGAACAGTTTGCCTACGTGGCTTCCCATGATTTACAAGAACCACTGCGAGCCATTAGTAGCTACACCCAACTCTTAGCTAAAAAATACCAGAGTCACCTGGATGCTCAAGCGGATAAGTATATTCATTACATCGTAGATGGCGCTACCAATATGCAGCAGTTAATCCAGGATCTGCTAAGTTTTTCTCGGGTGGGAACCCATGGTAAACAATTAGCAGTTACTGACTGCGAGGTAGTACTGAATCGGGTTTTAGACAATTTAAATGTGGCGATTATCGAGAGCGATGCCATAGTTACCCATGACTCCTTACCTGTAGTTATGGGGGATGATATACAACTGAGTCAACTTCTGCAAAATCTGATCGGTAATGCCATTAAGTTTCGCAGCCAAGAGCTACCCAGAGTCCATATTTCAGCGGAACTGAAGGCTAAGAAATGGATCTTTTCAGTTCATGATAATGGTATTGGTATTGAGCCTGAGTACTTTGAGCGCATCTTCACTATTTTCCAGCGCTTGCATACCCGCCGTGAGTATCCCGGCACAGGCATTGGTCTAGCAGTTTGTAAGAAAATTGTAGAGCGTCATGGGGGAAAAATTTGGGTAGAGTCAGAGCTAGGAGTAGGCACAACATTTTACTTCTCAATACCACAGCATCATCATGAGTTAAACATTATCTAAAAATTTTAGGAACTGGCATCATGAACATTATGACAAATACTCAACCAATTGATATTCTGCTGGTAGAAGATTCGTCGAGTGATGCCGAACTCATTTTAGAGGCCTTATGTGATAGCAAGCTATCCAGTAACTTTCATTGGGTTGATGATGGTGCTAAGGCGATCGCATTCCTCCGTAAGCAGGGCAAATATCAGGAAGCCCCACGTCCAGCTTTAATTGTTCTGGATCTCAATTTACCTAAAAAAGATGGTCGCCAGGTTCTCCAAGAAATAAAGGAAGACCCCAAGATAAGTACAATACCAATTATTATATTAACCACATCTGACTCTCAGCAAGATATTATCAATACTTACAGACTAAAAGCTAACTGCTACATTTGTAAACCCATTGATTTGGAAAGTTTTATGTCGATGGTGAAGCTGATTGAAGAATTTTGGTTAAACCTTGTTAGACTGCCATCATATCAATAAATATGGACACCCATTCCCTAAAAATATTGCTAGTAGAAGATAACCCAGCTGATGCGGATCTTCTCCAAATCATTTTAACTGATGCCCAAGAGATTCAGTGGTCACTGGTGCAGGTAGAAAAGTTACAAGATGCTATTGATTCCCTCAGTAAACATCATTTTGATATAGTCTTGTTAGACCTATCGTTACCGGATAAACAGGGATTGATTACGGTAACAAAAACCCACGAGGTAGTACCGGATTTACCCATTGTGGTGTTAACGGGTCTAAATGATAGAGTGACCGCCCTAGAAGCATTACGAAAAGGAGCACAAGATTATTTAGTCAAGGGCAAAATTGATAGTGAATTGCTGATTCGCACAATTCGCTATGCCATTGAGCGAGCCAATACTATGAAGCAGCTTCGACAAAGTGAGGAGCAATTGCAACGACTCAATGAGGAATTAGAGCATCGCGTTGCGGAACAAACCGATGAATTAAGGAAAAAAAATCAGTACCTGCAACAGGAAATTGTCAGTCGGAAGTGCTTGGAAGAAGAACTTCGTCAGGCGTTGAATAAAGAAAAAGAACTTAATGACCTCAAATCTCGGATTGTTTCTGTCGTTTCTCATGAATATCGCACCCCACTAGCCACCATCCTATCTTCCGCAGAATTATTAGAACATTATAGTCATAAATGGTCTGACGAAAAAAAGCAACGTCATTTTAAACGGATTCAAACGACGGTTAAACATCTGACTAAGTTAGTGAGTGATGTACTGCTATTCAGTAAAGCTGAGGCAGGAAAATTGGAATTAAAACCATTACCTATGGATTTGTTAGCATTCTGTCAGGAAATTGTGGAAGAATTTAAACTAACAGCTAAGCCTGGGTTGACTATTAACTTTAACTGTATGGATAATACCAAGGAAACCTCCTGCTGTATTAGTCAGGGTTGGTTTGACAAAGCTTATCTAGATGAAAAACTTTTGCGGCAAATTCTGTCTAATTTGCTCTCCAATGGGATTAAGTATTCACCGGATGGGGGTGATATCCAATTTGATCTGATCATGAGTGATCATAGTACTATGTTCCGGATCCAAGATTCCGGAATTGGCATCCCCCCAGAAGACCAAAAACGCTTATTTGAGGCTTTCCAGCGCAGTAGTAATGTTGGTACTATCTCTGGTACCGGACTAGGATTAGCAATTGTCAAAAAATGTGTTAACCTCCACGGTGGTGAGATTTGTGTAGAGAGTGAAGTGGGAGTTGGTACAGCCTTTACGGTCACATTGCCATTACACTCATCCCATTATTCAGCAAAGCCTAATACCTAGGTAAGGGTGTAAGTATGCCTAATTAGTCTTGCTGGTGAGCAAATTGGTGAGCACCAAATAGAGAAAGTGCGATCGCAAACCCCAGCAGAATCGGTATCGCATACCAGGGAAACTCAGACAGGGGTAAGTAAGCAGCAGCCCGGAGTCCAGTGCTGGTATAACTTAGAGGCAATAGATAGACAATCACTTTTAGGGCTGTAGGTAAGGTCCCTGGGTCAAAAAACGTCCCACCTAGGAAGGACATTGGAACAATTAAGAAGTTGTTGAAAAGACCAACCATTTCCAAGGATTTGACATTCAATCCCACTATCACCCCTAAACCGGCAAACACAGCACAATTAAGCACTAGTAACAAGAAAAATAAGGGATTGAGAAAACTCCATACTTTCCCAGTAAACAGCACTGCTACCAAAATCACTGAGCCAGATGTCATTAATCCCCGCAAAATCCCAGCCATCATTTTGCCGACATGCAAGGCTAAGGGATGCACTGGCATCAACAAGGTTTCCTCAAAGGTTTTCGTGTATAGCCGATCACCGCAAATGGAAAAGGTAGTGCCAGCAAAGCTAATGGTCATAGACGACAGCGCCACCATTCCTGGCAGAATAAATTCTAAATAGGATTCACCAACTGGGGGAGTCATTGTCCGATCTAAGGTACTCCCTAGACCCAGACCAAATGCCAATATGTAGATCACTGGGGAGATTAGCCCACTAGCAACGACTTGGGTCGCTCGCACCCGTAACTTTAGCCAGTCCCCCCACAAAACCGTGAGGCTATCGGTGACTATAGTCGGTAACTGGGACCCTTTTATAGTGTTTTGATGGGGCAGTGATAGATTGGATTTCACAGTATTGGTTTAAATTAAGTTAATTTTCCTTTACATTAGTCAATATTACTACCGACGACCACAAGATTCTATGCATGAGCACCATTGTCATTAATCCTAGGGTGGGCAGTGCCTACCAACGCGGTTTGCAAGCTTCATGATCTGTCTGCTGCACTGCCCACCCTACATGAACTGGGAATTGTAACAGGCAAGATGCCTGTTACAATTCCGACTCCCGACTCCCGACTCCCGACTCCCATTAACCTAGATTGTCAAATCAAGTACTCAAAGATGGCAAGAAGCTGACTATACCAGGAAAGGCAATAATTAACACTAACACCAGCAGTTGCAATAGGATAAACGGAATCGCACCTCGGTAAATTTCCATGGTTTTCACCTCTGGTGGAGCCACACCCCGTAAATAAAACAGAGCAAAGCCAAAGGGTGGTGTCAGAAATGAGGCTTGGAGATTCGCTCCGATAATTACCCCATACCAGACCAAGTCAAGGTTAAGCTGTTGGGCGACTGGAGCAAACAGCGGTACTACAATAAAGGCAATCTCAAAAAAGTCAATAAAGAAGCCTAGTAGGAAAATAGTTAACATACTGACTACTAGGAAGCCAATGTAACCGCCGGGGAGGTTTAACAGCATCGCTTCCATGACGCGATCGCCATTCAAGCCACGAAACACTAAACTAAATGCTGTTGAACCCAGCAATATAAAAATCACCATGCTGGTAATCCGCATGGTGGCATCAGAGCTCTGTCGCAGGGATGGCAAATTCAACTGACCATTCACACCAGCCAATACCATTGCGCCGAGGCAACCCACAGCCCCTGCTTCTGTTGGAGTGGCAATGCCAAAAAATATACTGCCCAATACTAGCAGAATTAACAATAACGGCGGTATCATTGATTGGATTACCCGCTTTCCCAACGCTTTTCCACTGATATCTCGGACTTCTAGTGGTAGGGCTGGTGCTGCGTCTGGTTTGAGCCATGCTACGATGATCACATGAATGGCAAACGCCCCAGCCATCATTAAACCAGGAATCACGGAACCGATAAACAGGTCTCCTACGGATATTCCTAACTGATCTGCTAATACCACCAGGACTACACTCGGGGGGATAATCTGTCCTAATGTCCCCGATGCTACGATTACCCCAGTGGCTAGTTCCTTGTTATAACCGTAGCGCAACATAATTGGGAGGGAAATCAGTCCCATTGCCACTACTGTTGCGGCAACGACTCCAGTAGATGCCGCCAGCAACGCACCCACAATCACCACCGCTAAGGCCAATCCCCCTCGCAGCCGTCCAAACAGAATTCCCATGGTTTCCAACAGCTGCTCAGCAATGCCAGATTTTTCTAGCATGGAACCCATAAAAATAAAGTAGGGCACGGCTAGGAGAGTGTAGTTGCCCATGATCCCGAAAATCCGCTGGGGCATAGCGGTCATGAAAATCGGGTCAAAGATACCCAAACTCACTCCCACGATGGCAAACAAAATTGCCACCCCACCTAGGGAGAAGGCTACCGGGTAGCCGATGGAAAGTAATACTAAGGCACCGCCAAACATGGCTGGACCTAACCAGTCATAACCCATGGTTTTATTCCTCCTCGTGGGGTGCCAAATATCCAGCAAAAATTGCCCAGTTTTTGATGGCTTCTGAGATTCCTTGAAGAATCAGCAACCCAAAGCTGAAAATAATCATGGATTTAATTGGATAACGGGGTAACCCTCCTGGATCTGGGGACATCTCTTGAATCGTCCAGGAATTAACAATTGCTCCCCAAGAAAAATAAATTACCATGATGCAGAACGGAATTAAGAACAATAATGTCCCAATTAAATTAGCGATCGCTTGAGCCTTTGGCCTCAAACTCTTATAAAAAACATCCACTCGCACATGACCATTATGCTTGAGAGTGTAAGCCGCCCCCAACAGGAATACTAAGTCAAACAAGTACCACTGAGTTTCGATAAACCCATTAGAACTCAAATTTTCTCCTATAAAACGTCCCAAGTAGCGACCAACTACATTCCACACTCCAATCAGGATCATCAGTGGCAAAATCCAGTAGGTTAAGCGACCGATTCTCTCGTTGAAGCTATCAATTACTCTAGAAATACGTAATAGTTGTTGCAATAGCCACACTCCTCACTTACCAGCTATTGGAATGATATTTTATCATAGCAATTACCCACTGGCTAAGTAGCTGGAGAAAAATAAACCTACCTTTATTAAGTTGTGTAAAGTTATAAAAATCCCTCTGTTCCCTGCTCCCTGCTCCCTGTTCCCTATTTCAACAGTTAATTTTACTTTTGTCCGACTACTTATTGCATCAAGACATTGTGGCCAAGAAGAGATAAGATTAGATAAGTTCTATCAAGCATTGCTGAATCTTTGAATGAATATGAGTAGAGTGGGCATCCTGCCCGCTCGAAAATAAGGAGGAAACTGGCAAGATGCCAGTTCTACCAAGATGCCAGTTCCACGCAAGATGCCCATTCCACCTCACTCTTAAAATCATTCCATTATTCAGCAACGCCTTCTATCAAGTCAGCAGCTATTAGTGTTTGGTTCAAGGGTAGCGATGAATTACCAAACGATAGGTTTACCTCAAGAATTTCTGAGAAGCTTGCAGGCATTACCAGCACAGCAACAGCGCATGGTGTTTGATTTTGTCGAGTTTCTGGCTCTTAAGTATGTTGAATCTGAGCAAAGCCAATCTCAGGCTCCTCGGATTTTAGGCTTGCTGGAAGGAGAAGGATGGATGAGTGATGATTTCGACGAGCCTCTATGTTGAGAATTAAGAATTTAGAATTTAGAATTTAGAATTTAGAATTGGGACTTCTGACTTCGGCGTTGCTGAATCAAGGAGTGAATAGGGTGCATGTCAGTTTTGTTAATCCCTGATTTAGATCCCCCTAAATCCCCCTAAATAAGCTAGGGCTGTTTCAAACTTTAGTAAGTTAACGATAAAAGGAGATAGGGAGATAGGGGAATATCGGGATAGGGGGATAGGTAAATAAACTAAAAATTCCCGAAAAATGCCCAAATTTAGTCATTAAAATCTGACGAATTAGCCGCCTTCAATCAACTCAAGTGCACCTGAAAACGGCTCTAAGTATTCGTTAAACTGGTGTTAGTCCCAGCCCTATTGGGTTTTTGCTTCTGTTTACCCTTTAGAGCTGAAGCTATACCAAAAGCACCAAAAGCCAATAGACTTAATACAGAACCGGGTTCAGGAACCGATATCCTAAAGTTTAATGCCGTTGTGATATCATAAGATGCTGTTGTGATATCATAAGATTCAAAAAATGAACATCCACCATTACACTCATGAGCCAATGAAAAAGGAGGTGGAAAAGAAAATTGATTGGTGTCTACTTCCAAATCATCTAGATCTAATAAATTATCTAGCTCCGACACGAATATAGTACTATTTTCAGATATCACCGTATCAATTCCGATGGGAAAGTTTAAGAAACTTTCCACAGACCAGATCCAATCTCCAACTTCAGGTGGATTATCTGGATTTAAAATTGTAATTTCAAATCCAGCGGCAGGAGCCAAAGATAAATTACCGCTTACAGAAACAGAACTTTCACCAGGAAAGAAAAATCCGAAAGGGAAACTGACCTCAAACGGATTAATATTTTCAATCCGGGTTTGCCATTGCCATCCGCTATTTGGCTTATTCAACAAATCCGTGAAAAGAACAGACTCTCCTCCAGCGAAAACCTCAGAATCTTTTCCTAGAACAAGATCTGCTAGTTGTTCTGGTATTCCACCATTTCCAGGAATTACATCAAGTTGTCCATCAGGATTCAAATCGAAATGAGTAGTCGTCTGACCTAATGGTTTAATGTATAATTGTTGATCAAGCGCCAAAAAATTAGTGTTTTCTTCAACCTCCTGAACATTATTAATAGTTAAACTCTTCGCTTTCAAAGCTGTTGTTGGTAAAACCACTAGCGAAGTTAGTGTTACTAATACAAACCTTACAATATACTGTTTTTTACAAGGTTGATTTGTCATGGTAGAAACCCCTACATTTAAGCTAAATCCTTTTAGAGCCTCTTACTGTTTTGTCTTAAGTAATATATTCCAGCAATAAAAAAACATTAGTTGCTATCAAAAACAGTATCTTTAAAAATATTTATTAATACTACTAAAAAAAATTAAGGCAGTGTCCCTGTTTGATAACCAACTAGATTGATATTAGGGGACACGCCTTAATTACTGGCAATTAACCTACACTATTAGGATAGTTAATTGTCAGGTTTTTACTGATTTAACCTAATGGAATTAGATTTAAGTCAGTTGGTTGAGAATTAGCACCGTTAGTTGAACCATTTTGATCCGCAGCAATGGGATTTTCAGTATTAACAACGGTCAGTCTTGAGTTGTCAGAGAAAGTGAATTGAGTGGCTTGAATATAAGCAGAAACCGTGACAGGAATGAAACTTGTACCGACGGCGGTTAGTTTTCCTTTCAGATTGAATTTAGAGGTTTCTAAGTTGTAAAGACTGCGAGCTAATCCTTCTCGGTCGCTTTGAGATTGAGTTTGGTAACCCTTGGAAGAGTTTCTGTAGTAATCTGTTCGGCCACCAAACTTGGCACCAAAAATAGCAGATAATAAACCAGCTTTGCGACCTTTTGTGCGACTACCTTGAGTGATGGATTCCCACTCTTGAGCACTGAAGTAAGAAGAGGCTTTTTCCTGCCACTGATTTAAGCTTTCTTCAGAAACAGTAGTTAGCTCAATGTCGATATCTATGTTAGCAGTAGTACCCCTTTGAACCGTTACAAAAACCCCTGATGCTCGACCGTAACCATTTTGAATGGTACCACTTTCATAAGCGGCTTCTTCAGACATGGGAAGAATTACTTGGTTAAGAGAGACAATCTCAATTTCTGGGGTAGAAATAAGATCAATGTCTGGGGTCGAAATAAGATCCATTGTGTTCATGTATTTCTCCTTGTTGTACTTTTCAACACATGTTTCTTGAGCTTGGCTAAGTTTTTATCTCAGCACATTTTTATCATGACTAATAATTTTTAACGCCACAGTACCCCTGAGGGTACTATTAATCTATAAGTAGTCAGTTAATTAAAATGGCCATAACCCTTCATATATAAGGGTTATTAAAATAGAGGTACCTTGTAGCTATATTGGGTTATCTCCCCCCAGATACTGTTGAGATACCCCCAGTACAAATATCCACAGAGCTAATTGCCAGGCCTTAAGTAGCTGGACCAAATAAACCTCGCGGTATTAACTTGTGTAAAGTTGCCAAAAATTCCTCTGTTCCCTGTTCCCTGTTCCCTGTTCCCTATTTCAACAGTTAATTTTACTTTTGTCCGACTACTTATATGCTAGGGGTTTTGTGGATAGGTGATGTCGGTTATATTCCGAGGGTCGATGTACAGGCAGCTGTTTGCTCGGACTCTATCTTGATAGCGATCGCATCGCACCACCCATTTACCTCATTTTCATTCGATCAGAATTTGGAAAAATCTTTAAGTTCCGGTAACCCCAGTTACTTGCCTTAAAAATCATGTAAATTGATTATTTCGAGTCTGGCGGTAACTGTTGCGCTACTGTTTTAGGGTCTTTGTCTTTTTCCTCTGTCTCTGGATTGAGGTCAATATCAGGATT
>NZ_MKZS01000001.1:3284622-3297173 GCF_001942495.1 Moorena bouillonii PNG | reverse complement strand
AAAGGGGGACTTTGAGTATGGCTCCCCCCTTTTTTAAGGGGGGCTGGGGGGGATCATAATCTTGCGGAAAACTTTGAAGACACGCCCTAGGGGGGCAAAATTCAGTATCAAAAAACTTGGGAGATATCCTCTCAATTCTTAATTCACCATTCTGTCCTCCTTCAAGCACAATCGATCCAATAACTCCCTCGGAATAGTTTCAAAATCTTCCAACAAAAAATCCATAATCGCCAGATGGCGCAAGTGACCAGCAGTGGGAGGGTAACAGCGACGACTAGTGTTAAACCAGCCATTAACCGTGTGAGCGGAACAAGAGCAGATCAAAGCTATATCGTTCTGCGTTAAGTCCCACTTTTGGTAAAACCGCTGGGGTGTCATGCCCAATTGGTAGTAACTATACAGTCGGATTAGTATTTGCTCTCGTTCCGTGATCGGATAGGGACACAAATTTTCCTGCTTCGGTCCCCTCTGTTGTCCAAGCTGCTCAAGACGCTCCATTGCTTCGTGATAATCGATGGGATGATGAATAAATCGTTTTTTTGCCATTATGATAGAGTTACCTAAACTGTGGTTTGGGAGAGAGCCGCGCTTGTTGGTTGGTGTTCGCAAAGCGCGGCTCTTTTCGCCATGACTATATTATAAATAGTTGCTAGGTTTGTTGTCAAGTGGAAAATCTAAAAAATCGAGATAAATTTTAGATATTGTAATAATTAGTCACAATTAAAGTATTAGATTTGTAACAATTTTAGCTAATAGCAACATAAGGATAGTTTAAGACATAGTATTTTGGTTTAAAGGGAGCAGGGAGCAGAAAAAAATATGTCTTATATCATGTCCGGTTGAATACTTATCACTGTTAGCTGATGACAGCATCGGTACCCTCGTAGTAAAACAGATGCGATCGCGTAGCGTGGCCTATGGCCAATCGCTCAAGCGCGGAAGCTGAGGCCTTTGGCCACGCTTTGCGAACGCGTGACTCGCGTAGCGTCTCCCTAGGAGAATCGCACAATACTCAATTCTGCCAGCTCCTTCTCTACCTCTTGAGACTGCTTCACCAAAGATGCCAGCTGGTACTGCTGCCGCTGTAGATTAGTTTGATAAGTCATCATCTCCAGAGAATGCCGGTAAATCTGCTGTTGGTAACGAGTTTTAGCAGCATTTAACCGAGCAATAGCAGAATCGATCGCAATCTGTGTTTTAATGCGCTTCTCCTGTAACTGTTGTCGTTTCTGGATTCTATCTTGGTCTACGAGTTCAAGCCTTTATCAATGACCACCATTGGTGAAAAGGTGAAATACCCTGGTAGCGAGGGTGTAGTTGTTGTTAACTCTGGGGGAGATAGAGCAGCGAAATAACTTGTTAGGTTGAGCACCGGGAGATTTTTAATCCAATGTTTCCCCAGTTGTTGAAGCTCGACGGCTGGAGTTTCTGTTCTTAGTTTCTGCCCTAGAGGTTGTTTTTCGGGTACACGGCGTTTTTGTTTTCGGGTATGTGTTGGGGGTTTTGTGGATAGGTGGTGTCGGTTGTGTGCTGAGGGTTGATGTGTAGGTAGCTGTTTGGGATTGCGTTTATCTATGGCGCAATAGCTTCCTGGATGCAGGGATTAGGTTCGCTCGATGGTTGGGGATTTGGCTGAAATTTCGGCTGTATGCCCTAGTTCCAGGGAGGGTGGAGAGAAGAAACTCAACAATGTTCCCTCATTTAGCAGCAACTGTTCGGGGAAGTAGGTGAGTTTCGTCAGAAAGCTTTGGTTGAAAAAACAGGGAATTGATGATGCTTTAATTCAACCCTATTCTGGTCATTCCTCACGGCAGTCTTTGGAGGTCTATTCACGCTTGAGTATTGGGGAAGCTCAGGAAATCTATGACCAAGTCATGGTGAAGTTCCCTGTGTAAGAGGGTTTCAAGGCTGTTGGCACTTCGTGACAGCTTCTCTAGTATTACGCCTCATACTCTGGTCACGCAACTGGTGCAATCAGAAGCGGCCTGATGGTTTCTTGGGTTCAAACTGTAAAACTACTGTAAAACTAAAACCCGCCTCTAAGAGGTGGGTTTAAAAAAAATTTAGAAGTACCGCAAATTGAAGTAAATACACCTAAAAGACATCTCCATAAAATCGGTTTTGACCCTGGGATTACAAGGGTTTGAAGTTAATTTTTTGGAAATGTTTTCTGGATTATTTTTTCTTAGTAACCTTCAAAACTCAGAAAATGGTTCAAGCAAACAATACTACTTGTTAGGGGATTAGATAAAGTCATTAATTCCCAGTAAACCATTAGAATCAACATAAGCAATAGTCTCATTACCAAAGCTAATGCGAGTGCCTCCGACAATATTAACACCATGCACAATACCATTGAATAGGTTTAAAGTGTAATTCTTAAATTGTCCGGAAATCACAATTTTATCAGAGTTGCGATCGAAATTGTCAATGACCGCATAATCTATTGCATTAAGATTTGTGTAATAGACGGTATTCAGATTCGCTACTGGGTTATTGGTGCCCAGTATAATCAGGTCACGGCCATCTAAAACACCAGGGTCAAGGATATCAATTTCACCAGCACCTTTCAAAATATTATTAGTACCGTTCAGGGTATCTGAACCCAAACCTCCAACTAGAGTATCTTTACCATTATCACCAGTGAGGAAATCGTTATCAGCATTCCCAAAGAGACGGTCATTACCAAAACCGCCAGAGAGAATGTCGTTACCACGATTTCCAAACATCCGGTCGTTGCCACGATTTCCAAACATCCGGTCACGACCAAAACCACCATCGAGAGTGTCGTTACCAAAACCACCATCGAGGGTGTCGTTGCCAAGATTTCCAAACATCTGGTCGTTGCCAAGATTTCCAAACATCTGGTCGTTGCCACGATTTCCAAACATCTGGTCGTTACCACGATTTCCAAACATCCGGTCACGACCAAAACCACCATCGAGAGTGTCGTTACCAAAACCACCATCGAGGGTGTCGTTACCACGATTTCCAAACATCTGGTCGTTGCCACGATTTCCAAACATCTGGTCGTTGCCACCTAGACCACGCATCCGGTCGTTGCCACCTAGACCATGCATCCGGTCGTTAAAAACGGTACCTGTTAGGTCATTGTTTAAGTTGTTACCAGTAATATTTACCAAACCATTTACTCCTTATCGATTGCAATTATTTTTAAAATTTGTGGATTGTTATGCTCAAGGAAATTTACCCTATTTGTGTGAGTGAGACCCTGAAAAACTATTCAAGAACTACCCATTATTAATAGGAGTGGTTTAGAAATTAAGAATCAAGGCTTTTTGAAAACCTGCACTATATTAATCACTCCAAAAATCCAAATTTTCTACAGTTTTATATAAACTTTTGTAACAAATTACTGAAAACTTGAAAATTACAGTCCAAAGCAATTGAGTCAACGACACCCCAACACCCAATACCCTGATGCGTGTTTCAGAATCTGAAGTGCTACATTTCGTTGTCTTTGACGCTACCCTAGGCATAAGTCAGTAAACCAAGTACTTTAGCGCTTGTCCCCGGCTGCGGCTGGGGTTTTTCATTGGGCATCTGCTGACTGTCTCCATCCTCAAGGGGTCTTTCCGGAAAGAAAGTTAGATTTGAGGTGCTAACAGCAGAACAGATAAGGCACCTTGCAGATGAGACTAGTTACCCCGTTGGAAGCTTGCGAGATTTTAGAAGTCCCGATGGAAATGCTTGAAAGCATGACAGCAGCAGGGATGATCAAGATGAGACGGACTCAACATGGCATACGGCGCTATGACCTGGACTGTGCTCCAGGGGAACTTGAAGAGGATGATCAATCCAGCAAACTTTCCGGAAGGTAGGCCGGTGATTGACCGGATGGTTACACCAAATGAGGCGGCCAAGGCTCTGGGGGTAACCACTAGGACTTTGAGGAACTGGGAGGCGGCAGGCAAAATAAAGGCGACCAAGAACAAGAAGGGTAGGAAAATCTACGACTTGGACTCGGTAGTCTATGAGGATTGATTTGAGTTGCTTTCCGGAAAGCAATAAAGGAATTCTACACGAGGGTTGACTGGTTGTGATTCAGGTATGGTCAAGGATACAGCAAAAATTACTCCTATCAACTATTTCACACTTTCCGGAAAGCAATCTAAGAGTGGAGTATAGGCAAATCACTTTGATACTTAACTCGATGGCTGCGATCGCTTGATCTATCAAAACGGCTTCCAACTGGACCTGCGAAGAATGCGGTAAACCGTGTCCGCCTTTGTATAGCGATGGATAAATTTTGGTCGCTAAGGCTGAAAAGCTTGCTGTATAAAAGTTCCAGCAACCATCTGAACTGTCCCACTTTTGTCCCCAAACGGGACAGTCAATATTGGGAAGTCACGATTTTACCTTGATATAGCCTGTTTTATACAAGTTTCCCAAGTATCGAAAATGGGACAGTTGCCTCTAGCGACCACTTTTTCTCTACTGCTATACAAAGGCGAGAGTGGCAAAAGAGGGCTAAAAACACTACTTTTGCCAACCTTACTAGAAAGCCAAACACTGAAAGCCCCGCGTCTTTAGACCGGGGAGTGTCAAGATTCATAGTTAGGCCAGATCAAAACGATCAGCATTCATCACCTTCGTCCAGGCTGCTACGAAGTCTTGCACCAACTTTTCTTGGCTGTCATCTTGCGCATAGACTTCAGCATAGGCACGAAGGATTGAGTTGGAGCCGAAGACAAGATCGACCCGTGTCGCTGTCCACTTAACCTGATTAGTCTGGCGATCGCAGATTTCATACAGATTCTGACCTACAGGTTTCCACAGGTAGTTCATATCCGTCAGGTTCACAAAGAAGTCGTTAGTCAAAGCACCTTCACGATCCGTGAATACGCCATGCTTTGTGCCGCCATAATTGGTCCCTAACACACGCATCCCACCGACTAACACAGTCATCTCGGGAGCCGTCAGTCCCATCAACTGCGTGCGATCAAGCATAAGCTCTTCCGCACTGACGGCATAGTCTTTCTTCAACCAATTGCGGTAGGCATCATGAATGGGTTCTAGCACGTCAAATGACTCTGCGTCGGTCATCTCATCCGTTGCATCGCCCCGCCCCGGAGAAAAGGGGACAGTAATTTCGAAGCCAGCGGCTTGAGCAGCTTGCTCGATACCTACGTTACCGGCCAAGACGATGACATCCGCTATGCTTGCCTTGGTCTCTGCTGCAATGCTGTCTAGAACAGTTAATACTTTTGCCAAACGAGCTGGCTCATTGCCTTCCCAATCCTTCTGCGGAGTCAGACGAATTCGCGCCCCGTTTGCGCCACCGCGCTTGTCCGATCCGCGAAATGTACGAGCGCTGTCCCAAGCGGTACAAACCATTTCACTAACGCTCAGACCGCTTACTGCAATGCATTCCTTTACGGCTTGAATATCGTAATCAGTATTCCCGGCTGGAATAGGATCTTGCCAGATCAGATCCTCTTCTGGAACATCGGGGCCAATATAGCGAGTCTTTGGCCCCATATCTCGGTGGGTCAGTTTGAACCATGCCCGTCTGAAGACATTACTGAAATATTCAGGATCGTTGTAGAACCGCTCGGAAATCTTTCGATACTTTGGGTCCATCTTCATGGCCATATCGGCGTCGGTCATTACAAGGTTGCCGCGAATCGTCGGATCTGCAACATTGACGGGTTTGTCTTCTTCCTTCGGGTCAATCGGTTCCCATTGCCACGCACCTGCTGGACTCTTCTTTAGTTCCCAGTCATAGTTGAGCAGCATATGAAAATACCCATTATCCCACAGGGTCGGCTGAGGCGTCCAGGCCCCTTCTATACCACTGGTAACGGTGTTGTGACCAATACCCTGACCAGTATTGTTCACCCACCCCAAGCCCTGGTCTTGGATATCTGCCCCTTCGGGTTCCATGCCCAGCAACCCGGCATCACCGTTACCGTGACATTTGCCCACCGTATGCCCCCCAGCTGTAAGAGCTACGGTTTCTTCGTCGTTCATCGCCATACGGGCAAAGGTAACGCGCACGTCATTGGCGGTTTTGATAGGGTCGGGATTGCCATCTACACCCTCGGGATTAACATAAATCAACCCCATTGTTACCGCAGCCAGTGGATTTTCTAGCTTTCGCTCATCAGAATAGCGGCTGTGGTGGTTATCGCTGGGGGCAAGCCATTCCTTTTCTGGCCCCCAGTAAATATCTTTTTCGGGATGCCAGATATCTTCTCGACCAAAGGCGAAACCAAAGGTTTTTAGTCCCATGGATTCGTAGGCGATCGTGCCAGCATAGGTAATCAAATCGGCCCAACTAAGCTGGCTTCCATACTTCTTCTTTATCGGCCAGAGTAGACGGCGTGCCTTGTCTAGGTTGGCGTTGTCTGGCCAGGAGTTGAGTGGCGCAAAACGTTGATTACCTGTCCCCGCACCGCCACGACCATCCGCAATCCGGTAGGTTCCGGCTGCGTGCCAGGTCATACGGATCATCAGACCACCATAGTGACCCCAATCCGCTGGCCACCAATCTTGGCTGTCGGTCATCAGCGCATGTAGGTCTTGTTTTAGTGCAACCACATCAAGTTTTTTTACCGCCTCCCGATAGTTAAAGTCCACTCCCATCGGATCAGTTTTGCGATCATGCTGACTCAAAATATCGAGATTAAGTGCCTTCGGCCACCACTCCATCTCTGACATACTATATGTTGTTACACTACCGTGTATCACCGGACATTTACCACCAGTGGTTGTCATCTTTCTACCTCCTTGGAGACTCCCATTATACCCGCAGGGTTAACGGTGAGAGGAAAAGGAGGACAGAATCTAGTTTGTATAAGCATAACCATCCTTTCTGTGAATAAATCGACAATATTTGTGACTAATCCCTTGCACTAGTCCTGATTTCGTTGAGATATTGAAAGACCCTGATTTTCTGGTTGCGACCCGTCCTACATAAGTACCAATATTCTTCCCCTTAGTTACCACGGCGCGGACAATATCTCCTGTCTGAAAGCCTTTGTGAAATTTAATTCTGGAGCAATGACGAATGGGGAACCCATACTTATTAGTCCTACAGAGCTGACGAGTGCCGTGTCCTTTGGCTGTTATTGCCAAAGGTAGGGTTACTTCAATAATCAGAGTTTCAACTTTTCCAACATTGGCCGCATCTAACCAATGAGTTTTAGGAAGATTTTGGCGGCACCTGTTGAATTTTGTTAATCCGCCGCTACCCACTTCAACAGGCAATCCTATTGATTTCAGTTCGTAGTACAACTTCCAGCGAGTTGAGTTAACAGAAGCCGCATCAGCCAGGGGGCGTAATGATTGACTCAGTATTCGTTTCAAGATACTAGGCTTTTTCGACAAAAAAAGCTCAATATCTTGATTGGATTTAGCCTGGTTACATGGATGACACGCAATAGTTAAATTAGAAACCCGATTGGAACCACCTTTAGATTTAGGCTTGATATGCTCGATTTCTAACTGAGTACCTGTTGCCCCACAATAAGCACACTTGCGATTCCATTTTTCAAGTAAATATTCCCGAAGTTCATAGCCGTAAAGTGTACCCTGTTGGTACTCGATACCAGATATTTCAGGATTTTGCAGCTTTTGAGTGTCGAACCTAACCAATTCTTGGGATATGCCGGTGATAGGACAGAATCGAATCAACTTTTTAACCCAAGTTAAAATATTTTGAACCCTAGACGTCAAACTAGGCGCTAACCAACCTTTCGGTCTAGTTCTGTTAAGAAACCTGGGCTTGCGGTATCGAGTCTTGCGATTACGTCTACTACGTCTCAATTGTCTACGAGAGGTCAAAGCCTCTTGTATTTGAAACCCTCGATGGGTAAGTTCAGATCCCCAGATTACTCGTTTTCCTTGGACGATAGCTAAACCGCTTATTTTTGCTCCAGGATCTATTTTGAGTTGCTGATCGTGAGTTATTGGCTGTTTTACTTCCTCCGTCAAAATTATGGTAAATGGGTAACGACGATAGACCTTTGCTTTTCCTACCGAAAGTAAAATTCTGGCTCTCGCAGGCTTGCATGGATCTAAGGGTTGTCGGTTTTTGTTGAGTACAAAGACACGCGTAATTGTGTTTTCTCCTATTACTAGGGTTAAGTTAGCTTCGTCAATGTTATTCCTCGGTACTTTCCCAGTCGCACTGGCTTAACTCAAATACACCTGTTTAACGACCGGGTTCTAGAGCTGAAGACTAGCTACGCATCCTCAGGTAGGAACCTTAACACTTAGGAATAACGTAGTTCTTTAGGAACTTAGACTGGTCAATTATGAGCTTTTTCAAGCTCCCGCTATAGTCTGAAAAGACTTAGCGGTGAGTTATTGACGATTATTGACTCTCCTGAAGTGTTTTCATTGAAAACAGAAGTTGCCGTCTTTTGTTTTCAGTGAGCTTAAACTTAATATACATTTTTGTAGAAAACAATTACTTACCAAAAGGTGCGTAACCCAGTTATATGGGAACTCCCCAGGCTTATCAGAGACAATTTTGAAGATGATTTAACAATGACCGCTTACTTTTAGACCTTCCTTACAATACTACCTACCTTGGCGCTTCCCCAGTAGCATATTCGTAAGATTTCTTAACGATGGACTTGACTGTCTCCAGCTCTTCGTCGTCGCGTGGTGAAAACACCATTACTAGTCCTACAGGATATAGGCCTTGTTTGACTAAGTAATGATCCTCTCCCCATCGCCAACCCTATCCGCACGAAACATTATGGCCTTAGCCCCTGCTCCTCAAAACCCCAATTTCTGAACCGCCCTACGCTTAACCTCCTCACCCCGCCGGTCGTACTTAGCCGTAGTCACAGGGGAAGCATGACCAGCTAACTTCTGGACGGTCACAATATCAATCCCAGCATCAAGCAAATCAGAACAGAAGGTCCTGCGAAAATCATGGGGACTAAAGGACTCCACCCCAGCTTCTTTAGCCCGCTTCTGCAAAATCAACAACACCGCCTGGGGGGTCATTTTTCTGTTTTGTATCTGTCCCCCTTTGAGTATTGGACACAACAGCGCCCCTGGTTGGTGACCTCTTGTGGTCAACCAATCATTTACAAACGCGATTCGGCAAAGCCGACGCTACGCGAACGCACCTTCAGGTAAATAAACGGTCCTATCCTTCCCCCCTTTACCCTGACGCACCTCCAATGCACCAGTGGAACCATCAAAATCTCGCACTTCCAGCTTCACCACCTCTGCCCGTCGCAGTCCTGTACCCCGTAGGATGCCAATTAGAGCTTTATCCCTAACCCCTTGGTTAGTTGTATCGGAGGCACACACCTTAATGAGTGCTGTAATTTCTGTTTGAGTTAATGCCCGACCTCTGGGTAAGGGATGATTCTTAATCTTGGGTAAATCCACCGCCGCCTCGAAATCTTCTGGATCCATCAGTTTCAACTTCTTTGCCACAGCTAACACTCCCCTGAGCGCTGCCATCTTCTTCTTGACCGTGGCGGGGGAATTGATTTCTAGTAATGCGGCTTGGACGGCGGCGGTGTGCTGATAGGTGAGAGCTGCCCAGTCAAGGGTATCTGCATCGCATTCGTTATTAGTGAGTAAGGAAGCGATCGCATCCAAAGCTTGCCTCATTGTTCGCTGCGACCCAGGACTCAAACTACTCAGATAAACCCGTGCCGGATGCCCAGTCAAGGGCAAAGCTGTGGTGAGAGAGAGTGATGTAGTAGTGAGGGTTACACTCATTTTCTTATGAGAAGTGGCCTTCTAAGAAGTAATTATTGCACATATTGAGCCAGTCAATGATCTAAGGGAATCACTATTTTGTATTACACTCTTGACACTTTGTATTATGTTATGTAGTATATATATAACAGAGTAATACAGGACGTAAACCTGCTTGCTCCGAAGCACCTTGAAAACTTCAAAGAATGTGTCCAGGTCGCCTAATGGTAGGGCATTGGTCTGCAAAACCTATTGTGTGAGTTCGATTCTCACCCTGGACTTAAAATATTGCAGTTCCAGGGGGGGTTCAATTCCCGTCGGCACTGCAAATTGGGTTGGTATCCAAGTCAGGTGAAGGAAGCCGTCTGTAAAACGGATGCCTCTGTGCGCCGTAGGTTCAAATCCTACCCAACCCATTCTGGAGAGGTCGCTATTGGCAAAGCAAGCTGTTTGCTAAACAGTTGTAGATGTAAGTCTACTGGGGGTTCGACTGCTCCATAAAACCTGTACAAAGCGTCACTTCGCGATACTTTGTGTGTTTATTTCCTGCTTCAACGGGGGCATAGGAGCGGTTAACCCTCCACAGGCTTACGAGTCGAGCCGTACTCGTTATAGCGTTCTAGGTTCACTGAGGCATGTCCTACCCGGTCGATTTTGTTACCGCAACAATCACAGCTATAAACCCTCTGCGATAAAGGCATTGGCTGTTGATTTCCACAGTTAGAACATAATTGACTAGAGGGGAAGAACCGATCAGCCACTACTAACAAAGTTCCGTAGCGTTCACATTTATAGGTCAATTGCCGTCTGGCTTCATGCAGTCCTAAATCACCGATTGCTTTAGCTAATTTGTGATTCGCCATCATCCCTGAAACATTCAAATCTTCAATCACAACTTCGCCGTGGTTTTTAGCGATATAAGTTGTCATTTTATATAGGTGCGCTTTCCGTTGGCGAATTAAATTCGCCACGGGTCGCACCTGAAGATAGTCTTTTCGGAGATTAGCCACTCGATGGTGGAGTTTTTGTACTTCAAGCTGGGTTTTTAAGTAATTCTGAGAGCCTCTTTCTTTTTTAGATAATTTCCGTTGAACTCTAGATAATTTCCGTTGAGCGTTGCGGTAAGGCTTAAGTCCTTCAAACTCAACACCAGAGCTTAATACAGCTAGGGTTTTTATTCCAAAATCCACACCAACTCTTTCTCGTTCTTTAAGTGTTGGTTCAAAGATCTTTTCAATGGAGAAGCTAATATACCACTCCCCGGCTTTTTTGTAGATTGTGACTTTTTTAGTTAGACAATCTGGTAGGGGTTCAAACGTTCTAACCTGCTTCAGGAAGGGTAAGTTATGAATTAGTCCACCTAATCGAATCGGTCTCCCTGAATTATCGATAGTAAAGCGATCATTTTTACCCTTGCATTTGAATCTAGGGTACTTACCCCATCCTTTGAAAAACCTTTTGAATGCTTCCCCTAAATTGATGAACGCATATTGGTAAACTTTTGAGGATAATTCCCTCATCCAGGGATACTCAGGTTTGACATGGTTGGTAAATAACCGCTTTAGGGTTTTAATGTTAGGCTTTAACCCTTCATTGTAGGCATCTTTCCACATCCCTAAACCCCAGTTGTACACCCACCGACTAAAACCAGCGTGTTTGGCCATCAATGTTTTTTGACGGTTGTTAAGCTTCAGTTTTGTCGTGTAAGAGTGATTGGGAGCCATAGCGTGTTAGCCTATTCTTACCTAGTATTATACCCACAAAACCCCTCAATGAGCAAGGGCGAATACTGGTTAAAAGTAAGGCTTTCACAACATGAACACGGTCAGCTACAAAGCTCGAACGCAAACGTCTTAGGTTGGTCTATGTCTCAGGCGGCGAATATATCCGCAAGCTACCGAAAACAGACGCAAAGTAACGCTAACTATTTACTAAGTCCCAACTCCTGTTCTACGGAAATAAGCTGAAATCCTTCTGTATAAGGATCTGTCTAAATCGAAAACCTTGCAATCCATCCACGTTGCACAAATCGCGGCAACTCAGACGCTACATCAATAGCTAATTCATCAGCAGCCAGGTCTTGACAAACTGCTTCAAATCGATTTTCCCCTTGAAAAGCCTTCAGCAGTTGCCATTCTGCTTTTGTTGGCAGCTCAATGCGCATATCATAACCATTGCGCCAGAGGAATAGTTGTATCCCCCCTTCATCCAAATTCACTTGCTGATCACCTTGGTATTCAGGCTGATTAACCTCCCAAATGCGATGGATAGGGTAAGCCGACTCAATCAGAACACTATTTTTAGGTAAATGGAAAATCAGTTCTCCCCATTTTTCTTGGGGAACTGTACTCAATGCCTGGACATCTAACCTGGTAGCCTCTTCACCATTAAACACCCGATGCCAGTGCCACTCTAACAGCGCCACATCTGGTAAATAGGGTAACTGTTTTGCTGGCTCAAAATTGGCCAGAAAATCAGCAAAGTGCTCGCCATAATCCCCTAAATCCATAGATAGAGAAGGAAAGCGGCGGATATATCTTACTGCTGTTGCATCAAAAAATTTCTCTCCCACCAAACAACAGCAGACTGGATAAATTGACATTAACGTTTGGCTCAGGTTGCCTAAGACACTGCCACGATAAATGGCTAACCCTTCAGCAGGGGTCAATTGTTTAGCTGCTTTGATGTGTTGAGCAATGGTTTGTGTACTGGCAGGATTATTTTCAAAAACAGCCTCGTAAAATAGCTGTTGTAGTGTCCTTAATTCCATGATTATATCGGTTTTTAAGGTTATAGCAAAGGGAATCGGGAATCGGGAATCGGGAATCGGGAATCGGGAATCGGGAATCGGGAAT
>NZ_MKZS01000001.1:3273277-3284522 GCF_001942495.1 Moorena bouillonii PNG | reverse complement strand
CCGACTCCCGACTCCCGACTCCCGACTCCCGACTCCCGACTCCCGACTCCCGACTGCCTGTTCCCTGTTCCCTGTTCCCTATTCCCTTTGTTATACTTACCTGATCTAAATACTCCTGAGCTTTACTCGCTTGGGTGATTAATACCTCAAAAGCTGGGATATCAGTATCCCATTCAATCAGAGTAGGTACCGGACCAAAGCGCTCTAATGTTGCTTGATACAATTCCCACACTGGAGGATGAACAGGATAACCGTGGGTATCAAATAGATAATCTTCCCGTTCTTCATACCCTGCTAAATGAATTTGTTTGACCCTGGTTGCTGGTATTGTATTCAAATAATCAAGGGGGTCAAATCCCTGATTAGTAGCAGTGACATAAAGATTGTTGACATCTAGCAGCAAGTAACAATCTGCTTTTTCTAACAATTGTTGGATAAATACCCATTCTGGCATGGTTGAATCTGTGAAACTCACGTAAGCCGATGGGTTTTCAATCAAAATCCGACAACCTAGAAATTCCTGAGCTTGCAATATCCGTTGGGCTACATGTTCCATCACTGCTTCGGTATAAGGAAGAGGAATTAAATCGTTAAGATAGTGACCATTAACGGAAATCCAGGATAGGTGATCGGAAATGTATGCTGGTTCAATCTGCTGGGCTAACTCTTTTAAGTTTGTCAAATACTCTAAATCTAAAGGGTCTGTTGACCCCAAAGACATACCGACGCCATGTAATGTAACGGGATAGTTTTGGCGGACTTTTTCTAAAAAGTGGAGTGGTAAACCCTGAGACGTTAAATAATTATCTAATAATACTTCAAACCAAGGTATAGTATGTTTATGAGTAAGGATATCTTGATAATGGGCGGAGCGTAAACCGATTCCAGCACCGTTAATTGAAGCTGAAGGAAGGTGAGTTGTCATAGCATTGTTTTCATGACATTGTTTTCATGACATTATTGTTAGGATTTATCCATGGTAGTGGTAAGGTATCAGCACGAAGCATTTCAGCTGAATCTAATTCCCCCCTTTCTTAAGGGGGGTTAGGGGGGATCTGTATACATAACCCTACTCAGCTGAATCTAATTCCCCCCTTTCTTAAGGGGGGTTAGGGGGGATCTGTGTACATAACCCTACTCAGCCATGATTCATAAGCTGATAGCTGAGTGCCCAGCCTGCTGATAGCTTCGTTTAATTGGCTTGCGCACTCTCGGTTGGCTTTTCAGTTTCCTGGCTGGAGGTTGGTTCTCCTACAATCGTTGCACCAACAATCTTTTTGCAAGTGCCTTCAGGAACGTAGATCCACTCTTCGGGATCGCTATCTACCTTAGCCATCCCGCCGCAATCATGCTTGCTGGTGCCACAATCGTTCTGACCCGCCTTAACGATACCAGCACATTTTTCCATTCCTTCCTTACCGGCCAAGGCGTTTTCAGATGCTACACCTAAACCTAGAGCCAAGACACTAGTCAAGGCAGCGCTTACCATTACAGTTTTTTTCATATCTTTCATGACATAACTCTCCCGAATATCAGAACTGACTCGTAAGTCCGTAGACAGAATTAACCTAAAACAGTGTTGGTTTAATTCCAATCTATGTAATTATTATTTAAAGTATTTAACCTATCTTAACCGAGTCTTTGAAAAGTATGAGATAACCCTGAGAAAGTTATTAAAATAGGATAGGACATTTGAAAACCTTTGGAAACAAAGGACTTAAGCTATCAGCTATCAGCTTTTTGTTGTAAATCTATCACTCCCGCAAGTGTGGGAAGTGTGGGGAGATGGGGAGATGGGGAGATGGGGAGATGGGGGAGATTTTTATTAAGGGTAACTATCATAACATGATATTAGCCTTCTATTGTGCTAAGTGTTTTTGCCAAAGTGAGATGCACCCACTAATGCTCTTGTAGTGACCAATAGCTTTATCATTGTCAATCACCCTTTCAAGAAGAAACAATTTTTTGAGGACTGAATCGATCCAAAGCTAAGAGAGAGCCTTTAAGGGTTCAACTGTCATACAGTTTTTTCATAACTATGAGGTACACAGGATTTTTTCACTCTTGCCTCTTGCCTCTTGCCTCTTGCCTCTTGCCTCTTGCCTCTTGCCTCTTGCCTCTTGCCTCTTGCCTCTTGCCTCTTGCCTCTTGCCTCTTGCCTCTTGCCTCTTGCCTCTTGCCTCTTGCCTCTTGCCTCTTGCCTCTTGCCTCTTGCCTCTTGCCTCTTGCCTCTTGCCTCTTGCCTCTTGCCTCTTGCCTCTTGCCTCTTGCCTCTTGCCTCTTGCCTCTTGCCTCTTGCCTCTTGCCTCTTGCCTCTTGCCTCTTGCCTCTTGCCTCTTGCCTCTTGNCCTATTGCCTATTGCCTATTGCCTATTGCCTATTGCCTATTGCCTATTGCCTATTGCCTATTGCCTATTGCCTATTGCCTATTGCCTATTGCCTATTGCCTATTGCCTATTGCCTATTGCCTATTGCCTATTGCCTATTGCCTATTGCCTATTGCCTATTGCCTATTGCCTATTGCCTATTGCCTATTGCCTATTGCCTATTGCCTATTGCCTATTGCCTATTGCCTATTGCCTATTGCCTATTGCCTATTGCCTATTGCCTATTGCCTATTGCCTATTGCCTATTGCCTGTTCCCTGTTCCCTAAAACCCATAACGAAAGTACCTCACCCAATTGAAAACTGCTATATGTGGCAACCACTAAAACAACAACTATGGGAATGGCGCGGTGTTCTAATTACTACACCGGTGGTGGCTGGAATTGCGATCGCTTTCAGGCTACTCGGCTGGTTACAGCCTTACGAACTAGCGGCTCTCGACCAATACTTTTGTTGGCGTCCGAAGGAAGCTACGGATGAACGGATTGTGATTGTGGCTATGAGTGAGGCAGATTTAAAGGGTGCTGGACGGTGGCCAATCACTGATCGGATGCTTGCCCAACTTTTAGACAAAATCAAAGCTCAAAATCCTGCAGCGATTGGTCTTGACCTGTATCGGGATTTTTTAGTTGAACCCGGTCATGGTGACTTACTCAGGGTGTTTGAAACCACACCTAACTTAGTTGGTATCGAATACATCGATCAAGACAACCCTGACAATGCGGTGGATCCTCCACCGATTCTCAGTGAACGTGGTCTCGTAGGTGCCAATAATGTCGTAAACGATATGGATGGTATCCTGCGGCGCAGCTTACTTTCTTTGAAGGTCAATGATCATGTACAGCCCTCCTTTAGTATGCTCCTAGCGGGGATTTATCTAGAGTCAAAAAACATTTTTCCTGAACCATTACAGCAAGATCCCAGAATTTTCCAGTGGGGCAAGGCCATGTTTCGCCCTTTGGCCAGCAATGACGGCGGTTATGTGGGAATCGATCATAGCGGTTACCAGATTTTCTTGAACTATCGCGGACCAGCGGGAACCTTCCGCACCGTAACCATGACCGACGTTTTGGAAGATAACATTCCAGATGACTTGATCAATGATTCCATCGTTTTAATTGGTGCAACTGCGGTCAGTTTAAATGACTTTTTCTACACCTCCTACAGTAATGACACTACCATCCGGGAGTCAACGGCTGGGGTGGAAGTCCAAGCTAACATGGTCAGCCAAATTATTAGTGCTGTGGAAGATGGTCGTCCCTTGCTCAAAACCTGGTCGGAGCCTGTGGAAATCCTGTGGATTGTAGCCTGGTCTTTAGTCGGTGCCACTCTAACTTGGAAATGGCGCTATCTTGGCGGTCTCGGAGGGCTGTCCTTGAGGAGAACGGCGATTACCGTGGTGGCCACAGGGGCATTATTTGGAAGTACCTATGGAGCGTTTTTGGGGGGTTGGTGGCTCCCGGTGATACCGCCATTGTTAGCCTTAAGTGGGTCTGCAATTGCCATCACAGCTTACATTGCTAGCACTGCTAAAGAGATTCGTCACACTTTTGGACGTTACCTAACTGACCAAGTGGTGGAGGATTTGCTGGAGAACCCAGACAAACAAAAACTCGGGGGTGAAAACCGGAAAATCACGATCTTGACCTCTGATTTAAGAGGCTTCACTGGGATCTCAGAACGGTTACATCCCCAAGAGGTAGTCAAAATCCTCAACATCTATTTGGGTCACATGGCGGAAGTGATTACTGCTTATCAAGGAACTATCGACGAGTTCATGGGGGATGGGATTTTAGTGCTTTTTGGTGCTCCCACCCTCCAAGAGGATGATGCCCACAGAGCAGTGGCTTGTGCCCTAGCGATGCAGTTAGCCATGACTAGTGTCAATGAAGAAATCGAGCAGTTGGGCTATCCAAAACTGGAAATGGGCATCGGTATCAATACCGGTGTGGTTGTGCTTGGGAATATTGGTTCCGAAAAACGCACCAAATATAGTGTCATTGGCAGCGCCGTTAACCTGGCTTACCGGATCGAATCTTATACAACTGGTGGTCAAGTTATGATTTCTTCTTCCACTTTGGAAGAAACTGGCGAATGCTTAAGAATTGACGGTCAAATACAGGTAAAACCCAAGGGAATTAAACAGCCAATTACTATCTATGAAGTGGGTCGAATTCGGCATCATTATAACCTATTTTTCCCCAAACAGCAAGAAACGTTTTTCCAGGTTAACCAAAAAATTGAGCTACAATTTAATTATGCTTTTCTAGATGGAAAGCATATCAGTAATTCGGTCTACACTGGACGTTTAGTAGAGATTTCAAGTAAGGGAGCTAAGCTTCGTGCTAACAGCAGTGAAATCTCTGCTATCCCTGAGCCACTGAGTAATATTAAGCTCAACTTACTCGATCCAGATAATGTGAAGCAACCCAGTGAGGACATCTACGCCAAGGTTTTAGAAAAAACAGCAGAACCGGGAAGTTTTTACATCCGGTTAACTGCTGTCCCTCCAAAGATATCAGCAAAACTAGAATCTCTATACCAGTCAGTAATCAGGAATTGATCCTAAGTTCTGTGAAGTCTAATTTATTCACCGTTGAGTTGGCTCAAGGGTTTCGGGTATAAAAAGTTACCTGGTTCCAGGCAATTTGGTCTAATTTCAAGTCTAGTTAATCGCTGCTAGAAAAACCCTGTGTTGGTTGCGGGATAATCTTTTGATCGTTTCCCTGCCACAGGAAAACTAGTCAGCGGGATTTGAGATTAGAAATCCATGGCCCCAAAAAATTATATCTCTGAAACAATTAAGCTTAAACTCAGGCTTTACTAAGGATTAATGCTAATTCTTGTAATTGTCTATTCTAGTTTAATAATTCAATAAACTTATGAAAACTACCGCTAACATTATTAATTTATTGGGACGTACAACATGGGAACGTACAACATCAATCCTGATTGTACTGCTATTTTGCACACTCACCCCTAAACCAAGCTATTCTCAAGGGTTGCAATCTGTCAACGGTCAGGTTGCAGATTCTAATCATAACTCATCTGAAACCCAAAATAGTTCCCAAAATAGTTCAGCTAAACGCTCACGCTTACGATTTATTCCACCAACCGATAGCGCTCCTCGAAAGAGTAATGGGTCTGGTTCACGAGGCGGGTGTGAGCAGTTACCAAGTGAATTGGTGACGCTGTTAATTCCCTCACAGAAAGTAGCTGCACAGACTATATCTGCTCATCCTAGATTTTTCTGGTATTTGTCCGAGCCTGTAGACGTACCACTAGTATTTACGTTGGTGGACACAGTAGGACACCAGACAATATTTGAGAAAAGGATTGACTCAGGTCAGGTAGGGATTATCTCCGTAGAACTTCCGGAAAACAGTCCAGAACTGATGGCAAACCCACCAGGACTGGAGGAAGAAGACAGGAACATATATATGTGGTCTGTTACCCTAGAATGCGATCGCGAAAACCCGCCTAAGACTTCCTATTATAGGAGCTGGATTGAGCGGGTATCACAATCCCCAGAATTAGAGCAAAAGCTAGCAGCAGTTGGTGCAAATACCAACAGCTCCACCTCTGAGTTACTGCATCAACAAGCAATCATCTATGCCGAAGCAGGGGCTTGGTTTGATGCCCTTGATGCCCTTTACCAGGCTCAAGCTGCTAATCCCAATGACTCCTCGATTCGAGCAGATTTTATCGCTTTGCTGGAACAAGTGGGATTGGGTAGTGTGGCACAGTAGTGGGTGAGTGGGTCAGTGCTGAGCTAACACACAGTATGGGATGTGGTTGGGTTTGTTGTTTTGCGATTCGGGCAAAGCCCGACGCTGCGCGAACGCAATATATCTCTAGGAAATGCGATTGACCTACAGTCACGCTACGCGAAGAACCCTAGGTCACGCTAAGCGATCGCATTCCTCGAAACCTTGTGTAAAACTGGAACAAAGCAATCACAGACTAGTAGATCATGATCAATTGGGACACTGTGTTATCCTGAATCAAGATTGGGTTTCATGTATCTACATAGGGTTAATGCTATATTAGGCAACTGGAAGCTAATCAGTGACTGATTCAACGAGTTTGGATAAAACCTCAGATAACAGTGATGTAAGCCTTAGGTGGTTACATCTGACTGACCTTCACTTGGGTATGAAGGGCTTGGGGGATCTCTGGCCAAATATTGAGGAAATTTTCTTCGAGGATTTAGAGTACCTTTGTGAAACGGTAGGCCCTTTAGATTTGGTAATGTTTACTGGGGATATCACCCAGCGCGGCAGTAAATCGGAATTCCAACAGGTAGATAAACTATTAACTAATTTCTGGAACAAGTTTCGCCAGATCGGATTTGAGCCGAAGTTTCTGGCTGTACCTGGGAATCACGACCTGGTTCGACCAAAAAATCAGAAAGACCCCATATTGAAATGTCTGAAGAATCTGTGGAACGATGATCATGATATTCAAGGAGAATTTTGGAATGACGACCACTCTCTTTACCGACAGCTTGTAAAGAAAGCTTTCGAGAATTATGTTGAATGGTGGGAAAACACAACCGTACCTAAGCCAGACATCTATTCAAAGGGCATACTGCCAGGAGATTTTTCAGCAACAATTGAGAAAGACGGGTTCAAACTCGGAATTTTAGGACTCAATAGCGCCTTTCTGCAACTGATGGGCGGTGACCGAAAAGGTAAGCTGGCTCTAGATATGCGCCAGTTCAATAGAGCCTGTAATCCAAATGGACCGTCTTGGGCAAAAGAACACCATGCCTGTTTGCTGCTTACCCACCACCCCCAGGATTGGTTAACCGACCAAGCTCAAGAGCAGCTAAAGAGCGAGATTCACAGCCCGCCGGAACGATTCGCTTTGCATCTGTTTGGACATATGCACGAGGCCAACCTAGGAAGCTTGGCTGAAGGTGGTGCGAATCCTCGACGCACACTGCAAGGCTGTTCCTTGTTCGGTATGGAAGGCTGGGGGGAAAAAAACCAGGAACGGGTGCATGGTTATTCACTATGCGAATTGAAGATCGAAGGGAAAACTGCCTCCCTGAGCATCTACCCCCGTAAAGCAGAGAAAAAACAGGGGGGCGGATTGGAGATTGGTTGCGATACTAGCTTTAGACTGCCCAAAGACAAGAACGGCACGGAACCAGTAACGGTGAAATTGCTGCGCAATATTGAAGGTCTTGGAACGGAAAAAAAAAACCCATCACCAACGCCTCAAACCTTAACAACTGATGCTTTATCCCCTTCCCGCTCTAGAATACCGGACTACAATATAGAAAGATTCAAAAGATTCATTGGACGTGAAGAGGAGCTAAGGCAGCTAGAAGAGGTGCTACTGTCCCAGGAAGATGACAAACGCAAGATTGTGGTATTGACGGGAACAGGAGGCATGGGTAAATCTACCTTAGCGTATCACTTTGCCACCATCCATGACCAGGAATTTTCCGAGGGAGTGGTTACTGTTCGAGTGAATTACAAAGACCAAGACAGTGAGAAGTACGTAAACAAGGACTTAGATAGCATCGCAAAGGAGTTTGCATCGCTGATTAACCAGCCCATCGACGATGAGGATTACAGACAACCTTGGCAGATTATGCAAACCTTGTTTGCCCCAAGGCGTATGCTACTGATTTTCGATAATGCGGAAGAAGCAAGTATCAAGGAGCTACTTCCAGGGGGCAACAGTTGTGCTGTGATTGTCACTACCCGGAATCAGACTCTACCTGTTTCTTTAGATGTGCCAGAAGCTCAGACGATTAGGCTGCGATCGCTACCGGAAGAGGATGCTTTAAAATTACTAGGAAAAATTCTGGGTGAATCCAATATCAATAACGAATTAGCCGCAGCTCAGCGGATAACGGAAATTGTTGGGAGATTACCATTAGCACTCCGAATAGTAGGTGCAGCGTTGCAGGGAAAACCACTTTCATTAGAAGCTCAGGCAAACTCCTTACAAAAGCGCAAAGAGCAATTGAAGCTCCTACCTCGATTGCTTATAAAGGGAGACGAAGACCTCAATGTAGAAGCCTCCTTGAGTTTGAGCAAAGATTTGTTGGAACAAGAAGAGATTGATTTTTTGGCTTGCCTGAGCATTTGTGCAGAGGAAGGATTTGCTATCAGAACGGCGATGGCAGCGGCAGGTTGTGAAGATGAATTGGAAGCAGAGGAAGTTTTGGGCAGATTGTATGACCTATCATTGTTGAACTATGCAGAAACTCAACACAATCGCTTCGTATTCCATACCTTGGTTCGCGAGTATGCCAACTGCCTAGCAAAAAAAGGGGATTTGCTAAGTGTAGCACAAGAACGCCATGCTAAATTTTTTGTGGAATCGTTAAAGACTAAAGATTTAAAAGATGAAAAGGTAGTAGATGAAGCTGCTGCAGATTTGGATGATATGCTCTTAGCTGCCGAGTGGTTGCAAAAGCAGGAGGCTGAAACAGAGCAGATAAAATGGGAAAACTACGAATTTGTCTTACAGCTACAGCGATCCTTTGAAAAGCATGGCTACTGGAACAAGGCAATTGCTTTGACAGAAAGATTTCAATCTTGGGCACAACAAGTCGGAGATTGGAACGCAGTGGTTAAATATAAAATGCATCAGGCTCGCAACTGGTCTTTTGCAAAGGAATTTGAAGAAGCTAAAAAAATCTTGAAATCTGCCCAGAGTGATCTACCAAAGATTGAGAAATTAGAGACTCGTAAGAAGCGCGAAGCTAAGGTACTGAATGTCTTGGGTGGCGTCTACCAAAAACAAGGTAAGCTGGAATTAGCCATTGAAACTTTTAATAAACAAATTAATATTGATAACGAGATTGGTAATGATATAGGAATAATCATTGCAAAGAACCGTTTAGGAGAAGTGCTCCAGAAACAGGGCAAATTAGAGGAAGCACAGCAGGCTTTTGAAGAAGGAATTAAAATCGCCGAAGCTATCAAGGACTATCAGCTTGCTAATAGACTGATAAGTTTATACAAACTCTATCTACAAGAAGGCATTCTAGAAATAGAAAAAGTTCAGGGGCGATGGAAGCGGGCGATTCTTATTATTAAAGAATCAGGAGAGCTTGGGATAGCTGCAGCTAGTGCAATGACTTTAGGAGGGGAACTGTATAAGCAGGGATATTTCAGTGAAGCCTTGCAAATTTTATTAATTGCCGCAGATATTCATGAAAGTTTCAATAGTGATGGGTTAGTTTCAACTCTAAGAATTTTAGCTAACGGTTTATCTAATAAAAAAAGTTTTGAAGAAGCATTAGAAGCAATAAATGCAGCAATTCAAATATGTTTGAATACTGACAATAAAAAAAATCAGAAAAAACTGGCTACCCTTTATAATATTCGAGGAAAAATTCTGCAAGAAAAAGGTAGGCAAGCAAAAGGGAAAGCAAAAAATAATTTATTGAAGAAAGCACAGGAAGCCTTTAAACAACAAATTCAAATCGCTAAAGATACCAATGACCAAAAACAGCTTGCTATTGGATTGCCATTTTTATTCAAAAATAAATTCGAACAAGAAAAAGAAAAAGAAAAAGAGGCATTTAAAATTTTAAATGAAGCAATCGATCTAAGTGATGATATAAATCCTAAAGACTATGCAAGCATGTTGTTTAGGTTGGCTGATTTCTTAAAAGAATCTAAAAAATTCAGTAAGTCTTGGGAAGTTTTTAAATTATTAGAAAATTACCATGAACATCTTGAAAGTAATACATTAATCTATTCTATTCGTAATTTAGTTCACAATTTATATAATCAACAAAATGATCAAGAAGCATTACAGGCAACCCGCTTAGCAATCAACATTTCTATAAAGACTAGCAATCACAAGCAATTGGAAAAGGTTATGGATATTCATAAGTTAAAAAAATATTATACAGAAAATGATATTCGCGAAATTCTTAGCGATAGTTTTTACCTAGCACACAACCTTGGTAATCAACTAGGGGAAGCAATTATAGCCAATAGCTTAGGACAATTAGAAGCTCATCAAGAAGGAGAGGAAAACTTTAAGCTTTCACAAATGTACTTTCGCAAAAGTATCAAATTGTGCGAAGAACTTAACGATCAACCACATCTCGCGAAGGTTCATACAGCAATGGGCCAGGCATTGATAGATCACGGATATTTTGAAAAGGCTGTTGAGGCATTATCAAAAGGCTTTGAAATTGATGAAAGCTTATCCAATATTCCGGGTTTAAAAATTGTTATCCGTAATCTAATTGATGCTTTATTTAGTTTGGAAAAAGGAGAAGAAGCATTAGCCTATTGTGATCGAGCACTGGAAATCGCCCCAAATTATTTAGGGTTTCTACAATTACGTGACCAAATTCAGACAGCGATTTCAAAAGGCATTCATGTAAGGTTAATCAAAATTGGTCGAATTCGATACATCCGGCATAATCCAGACAACTCACGCTCGGGACGAATTGCACCTGATGATGGCAGTTCAGACATTACGTTTAATGAGAATTTCATTGGTTCCGATTCTGCATCTCAGCTTACTCAAGGCGCTTTAGTTGAAGTTGAAGTAAACGAAAGAAATGGGAAGCTGTATGCAAAACAAGTCAGAGTGATTGAAGAGGAAGAAGAAGAAGATTAAAGTTGCGAAGCATTTTTAGTGGAGATGTAAACATAGGATTGATCAAAAAAGCGATCCGGCGTTGCTGATTCTGGGTATGGTTTCGCCCCCCTAGGGCGTGTTTTCAAAGTTTTCCGCCAGATTTAGATCCCCCCCAGCCCCCCTTAAAAAAGGGGGGAGCCATAGTCAAAGTCCCCCTTTTTTAAGGGGGATAATGGCAGGGCTATTTCATTCTAGATGGTAAGATAAGATGCTAAGGCACAAGAGGGAG
>NZ_MKZS01000001.1:3260069-3273177 GCF_001942495.1 Moorena bouillonii PNG | reverse complement strand
CAAAGAGGAAGCATCTTTGGCTATATAGCTACCATTTCCGTTCAATGCCGGTTTGTCAAATCCCAATCCTCTGCGATTCCCCTGCTTTTTGTATGCATAACTACTGAATTCTTTCATGGTTTCCCGGCTGATATACTGTTCACCTCCATAGGTTCCCATATTAAGGTACATTTGCATCAATTTGGCCAGGTCATTTGCATTAGAGAATAAACCCGAATTGCCGGATACACCTCCCATCATGGCCGCTGCTTCATCATGAACATAGCCATGAACCAATTCTTTTCTGAATAAGCTGTCAAACTCAGTCGGAACAATTTCTGTGATAGGGATCTTCTTCCAGGGATTGAAATCCAATCTGCCCGCACCCAGTCTGTCAAAAAATTTTTCATTCAATAATTTATCGAAATCCATTCCACTTAGATTTTTTACGATCTGTGGATATATGAGAAAGCTGAGACCCGAATAAACATATCCCTGATCCGGATCCAAAGCTGACTTGCGTACAGCTTTGTACATTTTCTTTCGATACTTTGAATTCATGTATAGGTCTTTATAGACCTTAACCGAATACAATTCACTTGAATCTCTTTTAAAGGTCCCTCCTTTGAATTTGCCATTTCTCTTTTGGGTCTTTTCCCAGAATACTATATAAGGAGTAAGCCCAGCCTGATGAGCAAGGATAGGCCGGATTTGCAGATCTCTTTTATTGGATTTTATAAAGTCCGGCCAATAGTTAGATAAAGGAGCGTCTATCCTGAGTTTTTCCTCATCCTTGAGATACATGATAGCCGGTAGGGCAGCACTTATTTTGGTAACAGAAGCCAGGTCATAAACATCAAAAACTTTTACGGGTCGAGTCTTATCATAATTGTGATACCCATAGGACTGGTGAAAAACTACCTGATTATTTTTGGCTACCAAGACCTGGCAACCCGGAAAAGCCATGGAATCTATAGCCATCTTAATGAGAGAATCAATTCTTCGTTTGAGTCTTTCAGTATCCCAGTTTACTGCTTCGGCCTTATTATAAGTCAAACGAATGTCTCCATTGGTCCGGAGTCCGTTGCCTTTGTGAAAAGCTTGTCCAATATCTTTCCGTAATCTTCCCTGAGAGGAAATGGCACCATATATAATTTGCGCACAAAATTCCTGATTGATGGGATGTTCTGATGGGGAAAAAAGTAAAACAGGCGAATTACTTAACACATCCAGTTTCTGAAGTTCTTCCTCCGATCCAAAAAAAGTCGTTATGATATCCGGCCTTTTATATAAGCCTTGCCAAAAATCCCGAATAGCCAGCCTTTCCGTAGTAGAGAGTCCGCTATAGGAAACGCTATTGTGGAGGCTAAGGATAACCAGATTGGATCCATCTGCCAGTTCACGGATACGGCTCATTCTTCCCGGAAGATCGGCCAGACGCATTCGAATATTCAGGACTGGGGCGTAAAGTGCCAGGCTGTTCTGGAAAAAATCTTTCCCTTTTGCATCAAAAGAAATATGCAGGATACGTTTTTGCTGCAAATTTGTAATTGGCAGCAGTTCCCCCTGGTTTCTTAAGAGGACTACTTCAGATTTTTTCTTATCCAGTTCGGCCAAACTGAGAGAAGTATATAGGATTTCCTGGGAAAAGAGTAGGGAGGGTAACAGGAGCAGGTAAAGGATCAAAGAATGAGTCGAAACCTTCATGCCCCCAAATAACTAAATGCCGGGTTTTTTTGAAAGATTTTTGCGGGTTTTTGCAGGAATACCAGGGTGAATGGGCGGGAATTAGGTTAAGAAAAGATTAAATCTTCATAAAATTCGCATAAAAATGCATAAAAACTCAAATAAATGCAGTATACTTGCAGGAGTTTGCATGATTAAAGGCTGAAGAGCTGTTTATGCTGAAAGAAGAAAGACATAGCTACATCCTGGATTCCATCCAAAAGAACCAAAAGGTATTGACCCTCGAATTGAGTGATGCGCTGAGTGTTTCAGAAGATACGATTCGGCGAGACCTGAAAGAGTTGTCAGATCGTGGGCAATTGAAGAAAGTGCATGGGGGAGCCATTTCTCTTAGCCTAAATCCCTTCGACTATCGAGACAGAGAGGTTTATGCGCTGGAACAAAAGAAACTGCTTGCCAACAAAGCAGCCCGGCTCATCAAGGAAAATACGGTAATCATTATAGATGGTGGAACTACCAACCTTGAATTGGTGAAAGCTTTGCCCAAAAGCTTGTCAGCAACAGTTTTTACAAATAGTATTCCCATAGCCAGCGAATTGGCGCAGCACCCTCGGACAGAAGTGATCTTTGCTGGTGGACGTGTGTTGAAACAAGCCCAGGTTACTGTTGGAGAGGAAGCAATCAATACCTTCAGAGGCTTGTATGCCGATCAATGCTTTCTGGGAGTCAGAAGTATTCACCATCAAATTGGAATTACAGAAATAGACTGGGAAGAAACTCTTGTAAAAAGATCCATGATACATGCGGCTGCTGAAATTGTCAGCCTGTTAATACCGGAAAAAATTGAAACCGTCAACCCTTATAAAATAGGGGAGACCCAAAGATTAAATAAGATCATTAGTTGTCTTCCTCAAGGAGATCAAAGATTGGATCTCTATGAAGGTATGGGCATAGAAACATTATAATTACTCTCAAAAATTTAATTTGAACATGTTAGCAGTTCATCCATCTACTACCTATCAATTTGAAAAAATTCCTACCAGGATTTATGAAAATTCTGCCGTCGCATCCAAAGAAGTTGCAGGTAGAATTGCTAGCCTCATCAGGCATAAGGCCCAAAGAGGAGAAATGGCCATCCTGGGATTAGCTACTGGTTCAACTCCTACAGGAGTTTACAATGAATTGGTGCGCATGCATGAAGAAGAGGGCTTAAGTTTCCAGAATGTAATTAGTTTTAACCTGGATGAGTATTATCCTATGCAGCCGGATGCGCTCCAGAGCTATCATAGATTTATGAATGAATATCTCTTTGATCGGGTAGATATCAAAAGAGAGAATGTGCATATTCCTGATGGTACCCTTTCTCTGGAAGAAGTAGACAATTATTGCCAGGAGTATGAGCGCAAGATAGATGAAGCAGGAGGCTTGGACATCCAGGTTCTGGGAATTGGTAGAACCGGACACATTGGATTCAATGAGCCTGGATCATCCATTACTTCTCGTACCAGAATGATAGCCCTCGACAGAATTACCATTCGGGATGCCGCCAGCGATTTCTTTGCAGAGGAAAACGTACCCCGAAGAGCTATCACTATGGGAGTGGGTACCATCATGAAGGCCAAAGCGGTTCTCTTACTTGCCTGGGGGGAAGGCAAAGCACCGATAATCAAGGAAACAGTAGAGGGGGAAATTTCAGAATTAATCCCTGCAACCTTCCTTCAAAAGCATGACAATGCAGAAATTCTGCTGGATGAAGCTGCCTCGGCTCCCCATCTCCCCATCTCCCCAGACCTGCCACACTTCCCACACTCCCCCCTCTTAATTGTCTTCCCCTACTGGATTCTTATCAATCGACCGTTTTTGATTATATTCCTGAATCAATTCAGAAAGATTAGCATTTTTTTCCTTCAGAAGCTGCAGGTACTCTTCTTCCATAGCATTAGTAAGTTCAAGATTTCTCATATCTATGGCTAAATTAATCTTAAACTCAGAAAATTTGTTATGAAACGCTGCTGCATTATCATAGCTTTCCGAAGGGTTAGTTGTGGCACTTATGGTGCCGAATAATGTCCCTAATAGACTAATACAAAATATAAAAAATTTGACGATGTTTTCGGCTTGTTCATCAGAAACAAATTCTTGAATAAACGAGACCAATAAGTCATTGCCTGCCGTAATCCCTCCGATAGCTGCTAAAAAAATAGGGATAGTATATTGCAGAACAAAGAAAAGGGACAAAAGAAACTTTGAAAAAGAAATTTGAAAGTCACATCGTCTTTGGATATCCAAGAAAATCTTGTAGTAGTTAGACGAGAATATATACTTTTTTTCTTTAGGTTTTTGTACCCACACGGCTTTAAATTTTTGTCTCAACCCGACCCTAAAAAACCCAAGCATAAAACGTTTCTGGCCACGATCTAATATCAAGTCCGGTTGACTAATGATGATATCCCTTCTGGCGTACAATCCAGAGACTACTTGGGAGATAATTAACCGAACTTGATATAACTACTTACATTTACTTGGACTTTAGACAGTAACCGGACACTTACCGTGAAAATTGATCAAACTGGCTAATCAAACCAATTCACCCATCACCGCTCTGCGCAAAATCTCTGTGACTTCTGTTGCTATTCTGGCATCAAGTTCCACCGCTTCACGATTGCAATCTCTTGGCTCAAGCACTTTTGCTCCCCGTAGCGCCATACTGAAGGTAATCAATTTAGCTGGCTTGAGGGCATCGTCAAGACTAGGCTTAACTAATTTAACTAGCGCGACATAAACTGCTTCGGTTCTGTTCCTAATACTGGTAACTCCGTTGCCGAGTTTTGAGATAATCACGGTTGAGTCAATGACATTCAACAAACCCAACTCTTTAATAGCTAAATCAATTAACCGAGCTGGATCATTCCCCATTGCTCTGATGATACTTTCGAGACTATCCCACTTAACTCCTGGTAGCTGGCATGCTTCCGGTATGTAATTATGCCAACCCACCATTGAGATCATCCGATTTAAATCATAAGCCGATATAGTATTACTTTCCCATTGAGGGGGTTCAGGGTCAGCAGTTAGAATTATGCTTTTGGTTGTGCTACCAAACAACTGGGGGTACTCGATAAAGGGTTTTTCCCCATATCGGCCACGGAAAATCAGGCTATCATTGCCTGTAATCTGTTTCAGCCAATTTTCTAAGTCCATTTGGGGAGCAAAGCGCTTTAACATTGCCCCTAAGCAATTAGAACTTGCTGTATTGTAGTCATAACTGATCACATCTGTGATTAAATCACAAACGGGAATATCTCGTTGATTTCCAGCTTGGTCTGTGCCTCGAATTGTACACTTATCAAGATCGTCCTTAGGAGATTTGCTATTAAGGCGAGACACGAGATTAATAATGGGTATAATCTTAGTACCACTCCAGAATTCGTCATTACTTAGGGCATTTCGTCCCAACCATTTTACCTTAAACTCTTGGTCTTCAAAACTACCAACACAGACACATGCTTCTTTGATGTCTTGATGGAGAAACTCTAACCCTTGCTGATCAATCTCTGGAAGTTGCCCCAGAATTGGATAAGGACTGAAAGTCTGATCCGCTTTAATTCCAGACACTAGATGTTTACCATCGGGTTTCTGAGTCAGGCGGGAAGGATAATCTTTAATTTGCTGTTTGTATGATGAATTATCAATACCGAGATATAATAGTTTGGGATTATCTTCAACACCTTGATCAGCAGCTTGTAGGGATTTTTGGTAAACGTTATCTTTGCTATAATTATCCAAACTTATCAAGACTGGAGTATCCCCAATGTCAAAATTCCACAGCACTGAATTATCGGTGTTTTTGACCAGTTGCTGATCACAAAATACTTTGAAAAAAATGTCTGGTCTTTGGTCAGCAAACAGCTCTTGAAAATAGGATTCATCGAATTCCATCCCAAAGCTGCCATGGTGATCAGTGATGGCGCTACCCACCAAGTTGTTGACAATAAGCTCTTTATCCCATGCTTCAATCCTTAGTCCTGAAACGACGCCACTGGTGTTTGAATCGATTACCCGACCTGAAATCCGAAATATTGCCATAGTAAATTATAAGATTAAATTCAATAACTGTAGCTGATAACTAATAGAGTAACCAAAGGAACAGCCCCTATTTGTTTTAACCTACGGATTGATGATTTGTCTATATATAATAAGCTGTTAACCATTTAGATTGGGATACCTAAATTGCTCAAAGGGAACAGCGGATCTGGGAACAGGGAACAGGGAATAGGCAATAGGCAATAGGCAATAGGCAATAGGCAATAGATAATAATATCATAAGTAATAAGGCCAAAAAATAGCTATGAGCTATTAAGTATTTTATATATAAAAAAACAATTAATTTAACTTAATCAAGTTTAAGGATTTAAGATAAAATAGTAAAATGAATAATATGTTCATGACCTGATAGTTAATATCGATAACTACAACGGTAGCAGTGGTATTTGTGGGTAAATTTGCGATTACTGCTCTTTTTATTCACGGAATAATAGCGTTGATCGCAGTTATGAGGTACAGTATTCTTTGACTTTGATTCCCTGTGAGGTGCGCTTTCCTATTTCCTCTTATCTGTTCCCTGTTCCCAGATCCGCTGTTCCCTGTTCCCTAAAATCCCGAAATTCTGTACGTCATAGCTATGAGAATTGCTATATATCGACATGATATAATTTCCTTCTAACCTGTGGTGTAGAAGCAGGTTAGCTCAAGCCTATTGACTCAATATCATAAATACTAAGGAATCTATGCCCCCAGCTGTTTCCCTCCAGAACATCTACAAAATCTACGATAAAGTCCCTGTAGTCAATGACCTCTCCTTTACCATTGAATCAGGAGAGATATTTGGTTTGCTTGGTCCGAATGGTGCTGGTAAATCCACGACAATTCGGATGCTAACTACGTTAACTGAACCGACCAAGGGTCAAATTAAGGTAGCGGGTTACGACGTTGTGGAAGAAAAAGATCAGGTCAAGGAAAATATTGGTGTGGTCTTGCAGCAAACTAGCGTGGATATTGACCTGACTGTCTGGGAAAACATGGAACTCCACGCACGGCTGCATCACATTGCCAATCCTGGGCGTAAGCGGCTGATTAATCAGTGGTTAGAGTATGTAGAGCTAATAGACCGACGGGATAGTTTAGTGAAAACTCTGTCTGGGGGAATGAAGCGTCGGTTGCAAATTGCTAGAGCGCTGTTACATCAACCGAAGATTCTATTTTTGGATGAGCCTACAGTAGGATTAGACCCCCAAACCCGCCGTCGCCTGTGGGAAATTATTCGGGATTTGAATCGCCAAGGTATGACGATATTGCTAACTACCCACTATATGGAAGAAGTGGAGTTTTTGTGCGATCGCTATGGCGCTGGCAAGCCAGGACGGATCGGTATCATGGATTCTGGTAAACTAATCGAATTAGGTACATTTGAACAGTTGCGCCACCAACATGGGGAAGGATTACTGATCAAACAACTCTCAGAACGCTTTGAATACAAATTTTTCCCGACTCTGGAACAAGCGAGTGGCTATCTCGAAAGTTTACCCGATAAAACTGGTGTCATGGTTCGTCCCTCCAACTTGGAAGATATCTTTGTTGAACTGACAGGACGCCAATTGGATTAGAAGCGAATTAAAACAATGCCTCGTCTAGCTACCCAAATTGAAGCGATTCTATACTTGAAGGGACAGCCCGTCTCTATAGAGGAAATCTCAGAGTATGCCCAATGCGATCGCGAAAAAGTTGCGGATGGCTTGATTGAACTGATGGCAGACTATGCCCACCGGGACAGTGCTTTAGAAGTTGTGGAAACCCCTGCTGGGTATAGCTTACAGTTACGAGCCACGTTTAGTGAATTACTGCAAAACTTAATTCCCGCTGAATTGGGCACAGGTGCTTTGAGGACTTTAGCTGCGATCGCTCTTAAAGGTCCGATTACTCAAGCTGACCTAGTCAACCTTCGCGGCAGTGGAGCGTATCAACATATCCAGGAACTGGTCGAACTCGATTTTGTCCAGAAACGTAGACAAACTGAGGGGCGTTCCTACTGGTTACAAGTTACCGAAAAATTTCATCAACACTTTGAAGTTGAGCAGCTATTGCCACCCCAATAGAAGCTATGCTAAGGGTTACAAAAACTTCAAGATTCCTTTAAGTAAGCTTTTTTACTCAGAATTTCTACCGAAAAAAGTTAGATTTATCCCCGAAAGCTGATTCAGCTGATCTCACAATCGTTTAGAGTATAGAAAAGTCGAGATGAAGCAGGTCAAACCTAAAATTCCTAATGGTATTCAACCCCGATTTTCTAAGTTCCCCAGGAGCAGAGCCTCAAGCGAACCAACTGCTGCAATACCTCCAGAATCAACCTTCTGATGTTTTAGCAAGGATTGCGAAGTCTGCTAGCCCTGAAATCCAACAAATCATCTCTCAGAACGTTCAGGGGCTAGTAGGGATGCTGCCATCAGAAAACTTTAATGTTCAAATCACCACTGATCGGGAAAATTTAGCTGGATTGCTGGCGTCAGCCATGATGACTGGTTATTTTCTCCGTCAGATGGAACAGCGTATGGTTCTTGAAGACAACTTAACCAACTCCACTCCCTTACGTCCTCAGAAGCGGCCCAGTGAAAAGCGTAGCGATTCCCCAAAGCCAACTGAGTCATAATAGATGTCCTCTGGTTTAATACCTACGCTCGTTAGGTACACACCAGTGAATGGCACTATGTTCAGAATGATTAACTTGGGAAAAAGACTAAACGGAATAGGTTAAAGGGATGATACTATCACAATCTATTGTCCCTTTTTCCTTTTTAGACCCAGGTCGAGATGGATCCCAGGGGAGGATTAGCCTATAGAGGAGGATAACCGTGCATGGTAAAATTTAACTATTTCAGATAGTATCATCTCCGGTAGCATCAATAGTTTCAGATATTGTAAATCTTGGAGTAATAGGTAATGAGTAAATGGTAATTGTGATTAGCCATTACCGATTACTTATTACCGATGACTTGTTACCGATTATCGATTAGACCTAGCAACCTTAGTAGTTTTATTATACTGTTTGCGTCAATTATTCTGGCCTGATCCAAAGTTCCCTTGTCCAACGTTACCGACAACTGCGGCGAAGTTTGTTACCCATTATCCATTACCCTAACCCAAACAAAACCTTCGACGCGGAGTGGGCGGGGAGAACTTCAACGACCCAGCAAAATCTTAATCTGGTCAACTAGACTTGTGCCACCAAACCATAGAGCAAACAGAATTGAGATGGAGAGGCTTGCTCCGATCAGGCACACCACTAAACCGGCTAGGCTAATTGCGCCATCATCTTCAGTTAAGCCAAAACCAGTGATAAAAATTCCCATAGCTGGAACGGTATTTGTCCCTGGAATCGGAATCATCATCGAAATTGACATTAATGCGATCGCACTCCCCATAAATATCCGACCAGGCAAACTGGTACAAATATAGGTTAGGCGAGGACGGGTAACTGCCTCAATCCGCCGCAACCAAGGGAGTCCTATTTTCAGAAAACCCTGCACGGTTTCCAATTTCATTTTCCCATTCATGATCTTCTTTGGTAGCCAGGGGCGTTTGGCACCAACGATGAGCTGAATAGCCAACAATAAGATCACAATTCCAAAGGGAATCGAATAACCCGGTGCTGGAACTGGCAAAGCTGAAGGTAGAGATAGGATAACGAATATAAACCCAAAGATACGTTCCCCCGCTAGGGTCAAAATATCTGCCAGCCTTACCTGAGGCTCTTGCTCTTCCTCAAAAAAATAGCGCTGTAGTTCTACAGAGAGTTTAGCCATTTAGTAGTGATTAGTTATAAAAGTTAATATACTAATCTATACTAATCTTTCTAGCACTTACCCTGACATTACTGATAAGATTAATTGCTAGCTGTACAGCAATTCAGAAACGGTTTGTTAGCGATCGCTTCTAAGCCCACTGATTTGATCAGATCTACCCATGCTTGGGGCTGGGAATCCCGTAACTGGGCGATAGTAGTCAGAGTTTCTTGCCAAATCAGAGCATCAGCATATAGTTTGGCTTGTTCTAAGGTATTTTGCTCCTGCTCTAGATTAAGCGCTAATTCTGGACTAAGTTCAGTACGCTCTAGAATTCCTTGAACCCAATGATCTCGGCTACGCTCTTGAGGATCGCAAACGAGTACGAAAAACCACTTGTATTTCTTACCCATGGTCAGAGGTACGGTTGTCGGTACGCTCAGTTGCACAATACCGTTCGTGTTATCCAGGCTCACGCTGGTCAGGTAAACCTCTTGATTCTGGTCATCAATTAACACAAATTCTGCTTCGGAGGCTGTAGTTTTGGGAACATACCAGAACAGTGTCGGATTAGCCGCCACGGTTGTGACCAGATTATTGGCAGGCACGATAGCAGTCAAAGGGATGTCATCGCTGTCAGTACAGGAATAGCTACGAGACCCTCCTCCTGCTGTTCTTCTAGGTTCTCCTCGTTCTGGTACTGGTGGAAATTTAATCATATGTGTCCCAGCCCCAAGGGTTCTAGACGGTGATCCTCGCTCTGGTGGTGGTGGGAAGTATGCACCCACTTCATGGTGTGGGTATGACTGTGCCAGTAACTGGGGTGCGGTGAAGTCAGTTACCAGTGCAGCCGAGAGCATTGTAGTCAGCACTGCCAGATAGGTTGGAGATTGTTGCCAGATCATAATCAATAACCCTACTCATTAATAGACCTCTTGCAAAAGTCAATTTTTGCCATGTGGCTATAGTATTTATCACCCTCTTTTTAGAGATTTATGCAAGAGTCAATATAAGTTTGTTATTTTATTCTAGCTAAGTGGTTGATCTTAACTTGCCGTTCCAAACCTTTTCTATACTATATCTTATTCCTTGTCAAGGATACAAAAGTTTTTAGAGGTGCCATTTTAAATCGTTTAGGCCGGTCAGGGCAATCGATAGTCGGTCATTGTCAACTACCAATTACCCATGACCCATTACCCATTACCTAATTACCCATAACCGATTACCCAAAAAGAGATATCAGGATTATTGAACCAGTATCGTAAAGGGATTACCCTAGTTTTAGGTACCAGAAGTCCAAGAGTTGATGTACTCGATTTGGTCTGGGGTGAGGCTATCAATGTTAATGCCCATTGCTTGTAACTTCAACCGCGCAATGTCCTTATCCACTGCTTCAGGGATGGAGTGTAAACCTGGTTCAATGGATCCTTTGTTCTTGACTAGGTATTCACAGGCCAAAGCTTGGTTAGCAAAGCTCATGTCCATCACCGCACTGGGATGACCTTCAGCTGCTGCCAGGTTAATCAGGCGTCCTTCACCCAGTACCACAACGGATTTACCATTTTTCAAACAGTACTCTTGGGTAAAGTTCCGTACTTCTTTGACTTCTGTTGCCATTTTCCCTAGGGACTCGAGGTCAATTTCAATGTCAAAGTGACCGGAGTTGCACACCATTGCGCCATCTTTCATCACCTCGAAATGCTCAGGGCGAATCACGTGCTTGTTACCAGTAACTGTGATAAACAAGTCACCTAAGGGAGCAGCTTCTGCCATCGGCATTACCCGGAAGCCATCCATCACAGCTTCAATGGCTTTAGTGGGGTCGATTTCAGTAACAATGACATTGGCTCCCAGTCCCCGGGCTCGAAGTGCTGCGCCTTTGCCACACCAGCCATAACCGACCACAACCACGTTTTTACCAGCTAGCAACACGTTGGTGGCGCGGATAATACCATCAAGGGTAGATTGACCAGTACCGTAGCGATTGTCAAAGAAGTGTTTGGTGTCAGCATCGTTAACATTCATTGCTGGGAATGTCAAGACACCGTCATTGAACATAGCCCGGAGACGGACAATGCCAGTGGTGGTTTCTTCGGTAGTGCCAATGATATCACTGAGCTGGTGTTGGCGGTCTTTTACCAGAGTGGCGGTAACATCGCTACCATCATCGATTATGATGTTGGGTTTGTGATCCAGGGCAATTTCAACGTGGCGGTGATAGGTTTCGTTATCTTCACCTTTGATGGCATATACAGGAATCTCATGATCAACCACTAAGCTAGCAGCTACATCATCTTGGGTTGACAGAGGGTTGCTGGCAATCAGCAGAGCATCAGCACCAGCAGCCTTGAGTGCGATCGCTAAATGGGCAGTTTCGGTGGTTACGTGACAGCAAGCAACTAAACGAATTCCTTCTAAAGGCTTTTCTTGGGCAAAGCGGTCTCGGATTTGCTTGAGCACTGGCATCTCCCGTCCAGCCCATTCAATCCGCTGTTTTCCTTTTGGTGCCAGAGATAGGTCTTTAACTTCGTGTTTAATCCGATTAGCAGTTGCAATCATCAGGTTTTGTGTTTTAGTTAACGTTTTTTAGTTTAGCTTTGATTAGTTTAACGTGTTCTAAGAAAGTGCCACCAGATGAGGAAGCTTTATCAAAATTCTGATTAAACCCGCTGTTATTTAAGATAGTTTACAGATTTCTACCATCAACGGGTGATAAACAACTCATTTCGATGTAGGAAATTCGCTATTTTTTGTCAATACCAGCAAACCATCATAGGAGTAACTACTGACCAGTAATAAAATAGTATATTTGTACTATAATAAAGATAGCGAGTTGACGGTCAGCTGATCTGATGTAAACCCCTAATCAAGGTTTTTCCCAATGAAGAAGCACTATATCCTGAGCATCAATCCCAATGCCGACTACCAATGGGAGCAGTGTACGTTAAGAGATCCCATTACGGCAGAACGACCAGACTTTGCTGGTTTGATTGCCCAAGCTGTGGCAGATCAAACTGGTTCTTATTTAGCTGTCCGGCAAAAGAAGCCCCACAACGAACATGCGCAGCATGAGTGTGGGATGAATTTTGCACAGGGTCTTTTGGAGCACGAAGACGAGCTATAAAACTTCATTGTATTGATTACTGAGTCATTCCCCTCCGTTTTGCTTCTTGCTCCAGTTGTCTTTTATCGAAATCAATAAGTCTAATTGTCATTTTTATTGTTTTCAATATGACTGACGCTTTGACTAGCTGTATAGTATACTAATAGTAGGTCGATGAGCTAGAGAACAAGTCAAATGAGAATCGCGTACCAGTACCGGTTAAAACCAACAAAGCAGCAAAAAGCCAAGATAGATCACTGGCTGTCAATGCTGTGTGCTCAATATAACTATTTGTTGGCCGATCGGTTTCGTTGGTACGAGGAAAATCGCTGTTCAATTAATGCTTGTCCTCTTGTCTGCCATCTTTCCGAATTAAGGGACAATCCAGATTACTACTCCCAGAAAAAGACTTTACCCAATCTCAAGAAGACTCATCCTTGGTACAGGGACATACGTGCGATTCGTTGGCTAGAAATCATACCTAAATAAGGTTTGGGGGATTAGC
>NZ_MKZS01000001.1:3218369-3259969 GCF_001942495.1 Moorena bouillonii PNG | reverse complement strand
TACACACTAGTTTCCGGGATAATTCTCCCCATTTCCCGCTTTTCCCGATTCCCGACTCCCGATTCCCGACTCCCGATTCCCGACTCCCGACCCAAATGTAAAAAACCTACCCCTGTGAGCTACTCCCTACTCCCTCCGCTATTGTGTTAGAGCTTGAGTTTTAATTAACTCATTGGCACGACGCAAGACACCATTAATAAAACGGTGTCCCTCTTCATCACTGTAGCGTTTAGCCAGTTCCACTGCTTCATTAATTGCGACTCGGTCTGGGATACCTAAAAACGAAATTTCCGCCACAGCCATGCGCAGAATATCCCGGTCAATACGAGGTAAGCGCTTCAGTTGCCAATCTTTAAGGGCTTGGTTCAACATCTGATCAATCTCAAGCTGTCTACGACTGACAGCTTTGAGAATTTCTAGGGTATAGCTACGGACTTCAACCGTATTAGACAACTGGACAATTTCGGGAATCTCTACCGCGCTTCCCAAGTGATTGATCGCTTTTTCAGTTAACTCAATTGCATCTTTTACCATTGCTCTAGCACTACGTACATCAGTAGCACGAGTTTCACTGTCGAGAATGCGATCGCTACCCCGTTTCAGTTCAGCCGCCGCCGTTTCTAAAGCCTCTTGAATTTCTCCAGTCAGGGTACGAACAGCCGCCAGCACCAGATTATTCAGTTGTTGTGTATCCAACCGCTCTGGTGAGTTGGGCATCTGAGAGATGCTCAAAAGAGCCAGTTCACGGGCAATTCTGCGAGGTTGCATTGTTTGTCCTTAGTTAATTTTGTCCTTTTACCCAAAACGATTAAGCGTCTTCTGTTGGCAAAACCTGCTGTATCATCTCAGGCAATGGTTCTTCCAATGGTTGCTTTTCAGGAGGCTGCTGTAGGTTAATTGGGATTCCCGGGTTATCTGGGCTAACAATTCCACCTGAGAGCAATACTTTAAAGGCATCTTCGATGGACATCGAAAGATTAATCACGTCCTGTTCAGGAACCATAGCATACCAGCCACTGGTGGGATTAGGAGTAGTAGGTATAAAAACGCTCAACATCGGGTGATTCATGTGGGATTGGAGTTGTGTACTGACAACACCGGTTACGAACGCGATCGCCCAGACTCCTTGGCGAGGATACTCTACCAAAATCACCCGGCTAAACTTAGTTTTAGAATCCTGAAAAAGGGTTTCCAAAATCTGTTTAAGGGTTTTGTATACTGAGCCAGCTAAGGGAATCGCCTGCAATAGTTTCTCACCCAAATCGAGCAACCACCGTCCAACAATGTTGCGTGCCATTAAGCCAATCAGCATAATAAATAGTAGTGGGACTGTCAGTCCCACTGCTAAATTTATCAGATTTACTAAGATGGGGTGGAGATTATCAAAAGGGTTAATTTGTTTGGGAATTCTAGTTAAAAAATTTATCACCCAGTTAGCGATTGTAATCGTCAACCAGATTGTGGTAGCCAGGGGAATTACCACTAGAATTCCTGCAATTAGGTCATTTTTTAGATCCTGCTTCAAGCCCTCGAACACAGAGCACAGATTCTCCTTTTAATAACTGAATAAAATTTTTTTTTACTAGCCACTTCAATTCCCTACTACTCTCCCAACTTTTTATGTAAGCATTCAGCTGTCAGCCGTGAGCTTTTAGCTCACGCTGGGCGAACAGCCGTCAGCTTATTTTATTGATCAGCCGTCAGCTTATTTTATTCAAAAGCTGTTCGGTGTAGAGTGCGCTATGGGCATAAACTGTTCCGGTAGCTTTGCTACAGGCCTTTTGGCTGATAGCACCTCAAGTAGCATCTCAAGTAGCGCATTAGCTTATAGCTGATAGCTGACCTTGTTATAGCCACTTTTTTTTCGAGTGGTTGAAAAAATGCCAAGGTGGATCTAGCCGTTATAGACTAGTATACCTCAGTTCGTTCTAATCAATTTACTCGCCTATGAAAAGGAGACAGGATACAGAATTCAGTTGTCATCATAATAATTCAGCTATGTTAGTGGGACTAGAAAGAACGATTGTTGGTTTTGAACGAGGATTTCAAGGGAAAAATTCCTTGACCATCAATTAGTCTGACTCGAAGCTCCTGACTTTATACTGCTCAATCGAAGCATAGTTGGTTATGTCGAACTCAGCTATTCTACGCCAATAGACACTAATTTTAAAGGAGGTGGAGTGGTAGGAAAGTGTGGTTGCTTTACCCCATGGGAAGCTATATCATAGGAATAACCTACGCTGCACCCATTAACTGATACCAATAGCAAACCTTGGGAATTGCGACCCATGGCTAACATTCTCCTTGTAAAGGGAAGTTTTAACAGTGGAATTACACCTGTTTTCCCTTTTCATTCTAGAGTTGGGAGATGGCTTTAGATACTCCAAATCTAGTTTCTAGATACTGCCACAAAACGGTAGCCCGTTTGCCTCAATCTAAAAGACCACTTCCTAAGTCTAGCGCTAGTTAATGCTGGACAAGATGATGGCCTTTGGCGCGTTATACCCATGACTATATTTTATCGAGCACTAGCTATAGAGTTATTACTGGCATGAACTAAGATCAGACCAGCTTTTTCCCTTTGACCAGATCAATTGGTATTATTCTTTACATATTACCAGAGATTACATATTACCAGAGATAGATTAACAAAGATAGAGAATCGTAATTGACACTCTGCGGTGATTAGACGCGGGGATTGCTTAGAGGAGATAATCATGGATAGCATTACTGGTGGGCAACTACCAATTTCTCGGTAGTCCTCAAGGTAGTGATCAAGGCGGTGCTAATTGCCTCTACCATGTCCGGCAAAATGCCATTGAGTAGAATTTTGTGTTTGGTAGCGTCGGCTTCCCCGAAGTTCTTGATTCCCTCACAACAACGGCTTTTGCTTGTAGAGGCACCGATTGGATTGACACTCCCCGTCCTGTTCGCGTAGCCTCTGGCACTGCCAGTAAGGAGCGGGGATTCTTGGCTCTACGACTCGTCGTGGCTCTTTCAAACCGGAGTCAGAAAAAGTAGAGGACAAATCTCCCCAAGCGTGATTGATCCTAGATCTAGGTTTCGGTGTGCCGGAAACGCGCGCCTTATCAGAGCGATGCAGCGCGGTCTTGGGGAGGCAGCGCCGCCAAAGGGGGTTCCCCCCACTCGCGCTTTGCCGTGGTTTCCCCCACTCGCGCTTTGCATGAAGACAGGGTCGCCTTAATCAAAAGCGATGCAGTCGGCCAAAGGGGGTTTCCCCCATGAGCGACTGCATCAAGAAAGGTTAAAACTTTTTACACAAGCGCCGACTAACTATAAAGGCGACCCTCTTCTTACGGTAACTTCTAACCCCACCGTACCTTTTTTATATGAATAGACAGAGGTGCGACCCGTGGCGAATTTAATTCTTAATAGGTCAAGGGCACCTTTATACTTTTTTATCTAAGTTTTTCATAGACGTTGTAGTCGTCAGACCAAATTACGCAATACGTATCTCATACATATTTTTTACGTTGTCTACTTATGATTAGATAGTACCTATCTGACATGCTTGTTTATTGCTTATGCTTTTATTCTATCACATCCGACGGAAAAGCCGTCGTTCGCGTAGCGTGGCCAAAGGCCAACGAAGGATTTAAAGTTACCGTAAGAGAGGGTCGCCTTAATTATCAAGTTTTAACCTTTTTGCGCGAGACCGACCCACCTTAAAGGCTCCCCTCTCTAAGGCGCGCGTCTCTAGGGGCGCGATTACCCAAATCTTTTGGTAATAAATTATGGTAGCTACCTTTTGACCAAAACTTCCCTCTACCAGGAGTTTCACCTTTCCTTTAATGGTTGTTGCGTCTTCTGTATTTTAACCTAGATTCGCGCCAAAAGCTGGTTATTGCTGCTAGGTCGAAGTCCTCCCTGGTCATTAGATGCGGGGTTTCCTGCTACCCAGTTTTACTATGAAATGTTTGATTTATCGGTTAGTTAGCCAATTCAGTTAGTTAGCCAATGGTATAGTAATCTATTTGATTCTACCGTAATCTGACCGAAATACTACTAGGATGATGATGAAGTGACCTGGGTAGCATCAGAGTCTTTTGATACTGGGGAAGTTGAGGGCATGACATGGCTACTCGGAGGCGGAATGGGATGCTTAAGTTCCCAAACTTTGAGCAATATCAGATACTCATAAAATGCTTGTAAGGTACACCAGGTAAACCCGGCTTGACCATCCAAGAAGCCTCCGAGTAGGAAGTACATGTATAGAAAACGCAATACAGGTCGCCAGGGCAAGCGTAAGGACAAATTTTTCAGGGCACGGCGTCTTTCTACTTCCGAACGCCCAAAAAATAGGTCTCGCCACTCAACAGTTCCTTGCTCCAACTGGCGCAAAGTTTCGAGGGCTTCGTCGGTAGAGTAGCGATTGTGTTTATCAATCCAGCGGGTAAATCCCTTACTGTTGGTGTAGTGAGGATATGTTTCTTTTATGAAACCAGTCGGTCCATCACATACTTCCCGTTCCGTATGACCATAATCATCAAACCAAACCTTTTCCTTACGAAACAGCCGTAGTTGGTAACGGGGATACTGAGTAGAGTAGCGAATCCAGCGATTCATGAACATGACCCGCTCTGCAACGTAATAAGCCACATGCTCCTGTCGTTGTATTGCTCCCTGGCATTCGGAAAATAACTCAGGGGTCATGCGTTCATCAGCTTCAAGGATATAGACCCATTCGTACTTGGTGGGCACTTCCTTTAGCATCCAGGTGCGCTGGCGTCCGTGACTTTCAAAGGCGTGCTGCACAACTCGCACCGGATACTGATTAGCAATTTCTACAGTGCGATCGCTACTGATTGAATCTACGATAATCACATCGTCGGAGAGTAGGGCTGACTCGATACAAGCAGCAATATCTAGGTCTTCGTTGTAGGTCAGGATATAGATAGAGAACATGTCAAGCGGATCATTATCAAAAATCTGGTCAGGGTTAAAAGTCTCCACCCTACTAAGCTTGCCCACGACGGGTTACTGGTGTACTTCCCAACCCTCGCAATCCTGTCCAGCCAATGGCAATATAGCCAATTGCTAGGAGTAAGCTACTCAAACCCGTTTTAATGCCCAGTTTGAAAGCTTCTGTGGTGGCTCGTTTCTCTAGTTGAAGTTTCTGACTACGGATTTGGTTAATATTCTGCTCTACTTCTTGATTGAGGACATCAGGGTTTTCCTTAATTGCCTGCAATTGTTGTCTAACTCTGTTAGCCTGAGCTTTGGCTTGCTCAAGCTGTTGTGCTGGAATCCTACCACTTTTAATGGCTGCGTCTAAATCGGCGAGTCTCTTTTCTACCTGGGCTATACCTTGAGGACTTTTGAGAAGTTCAGTGACTTGCTGAGTGCGGTTTTCCAGTTGAACTTCGGCGCTCTTAGCTCTTTGGTTAATTTGTTCTAGAGCCTGGGAACTTTGCAAACGAAGGTTATTGAGATGCAGGGGTACCATTAGCAGAAAGACCAACCCTAGAAAACTAGAGAGACACAGCACCCAAAATCGGAGATCTTGAACCGAAGATTTTGGCTCTGTAGTAGCGGTAGCAGCACTTTGAGCAATCCAATATCCAGCAAATAAAAACCCAATGCCGACCATAGGGATAATACCTCGGTCAACAACTTGGGTAGCAAAGTTCAACTGCCACTCTGGCTTTAACAGGTTAGCTCCCTGTGGGGGAATTGCCAAAATGATGTAATCCAAAAGGGAAGAAACGATCATTATCAGCCCGACAACCTTAAGAGTCAGAGCAGTAAACGAGGAATAAACAGAATTAGTATTCATGGGCTATGAAGCGCGATTATTAGATTAACGTGACATCCTCCCGACGCTGACCCTACGGCTACAGCCCGGGCTTCCCAACCTCACGATTGGATATTCCTGCCCCACGCCACTTATCTAGGTCATCGACCCCCGACAGACCGACTTGACAGGCTGTTTCCATTCCCCAGAGTCCCTGGGCGACTATTGGCTCTAATCCATGATGCAAAACCATTTCTGCCGCAGCATGATCCCGATGGGTTCGATATCCACAATCAGGGCAATGATGCTCTCTAACTTCCAGTCCCTTGGGCACAGTGCCCAGGCACTTGGGGCAGGTCTGGCTAGTGCCGTTGGGGTTGACTTTGGCAAAGTATACCCCACGCTTCCAGCAGACCCATTCAGTCAAAGACAAGAATTGCCCAAAGGCAGCATCAACGCAATCTTTACGCAACATCCCTCTAGTGAGGCCTTTAGGGTTGAGGTCTTCTGCAAAGATGGTTTGGGCTTGCTCACAAAGCTGATGAGCCGTTTTCAGGTGAAAGTCTTTGCGACGATTGGCAATGCGATGGTGTATTCTCGCCACTTGAATTTGCGCCTTCTCCCAATTTTGAGAACGCTTTTGTTTTCTAGCCACTCTGCGTTGCAGCGATTTCAGCTTGCGTTGCATGGACTTAAAAAACTTAGGACGTTGCTGGAAGCTGCCATCGGAAGCGGTCAAGAATCTCTCCAATCCGAGATCAATTCCAATAGCACGACCGTGAAGCGGAGCATCCGGAACCGAAACATCAGATTCGATCGTGACAACCACATACCATTGTGTGCCTCGCACTTTAGACAAGACCCGAACTTGCTTGATCTTGAATCGATCAGGAATCGGTCGATGCAAGTTGATGGGAACCAAGCCAATCTTCGGCAACTTGATGGTGAAGCCGTTGAGAGGATTGTTCTTGAATTGAGGAAACACAAAGGACTTGAATTGACCCAACTTTTTGAATCGTGGGAATCCATACCCACGCTTTTGAAATGAATCCCAGGTGTCGTGCAGTCTACGAATCGTAGTTTGCAGCACTTGAGAATGCACCTTGCTCAAGTGGGGGAATTGTTTCTTGGCCTTGGGCAAGTTATTTTGCTGGCGATGATAGGACGGAAAGGGTTGATCAGCCGCAATGATGTATTCCTTTTGTAGGGAGCACCTATCTGTCATGCACTTACGCGAAGCAATCCAGTCTTTGAGTTCGCGCAATGCATAGTTGTATATGCCTCTGCATATCTCAAGCCATTCCAGCAGTTCAGTCTGCTGAGTGGAGTCTGGATAGATTCGGTAGGTGTAGTTCATCCTCAGCATGACTCTAGTTTGCCATAAGCCAGAGCTAATGGTAAATGCTGGTCTTATCCCCATCGAGGGGATAAGACCTTTCAAGGGGAGTCCATGTATCCCGACGCTGATGCTACGCATACAGCGCGGGACTTATCGCTCCCCGAACCCCTCAAAAGTTAATCATCGACTTGGGGAATTTACTGAGTAATCCTTCCTAAACTTACTGGCTTACTAGTTTTTAGAGTAGTTTTTGGGGTACTCAGTAAAGTTGAAAAATAGAACAGCAGGAGAGCCAACCATGGCGCTTTGCCCATATTAACCTATGGCAATCGATAATCCTAACTCCAACATCCGTTGCTGGTGTTACGTTTTAGATGGGAAATCCCGCGCTCTACCTTTTAGGTGAGCGTTACGAGCCGCAGGCCATTAACCATTAACCACTAATCAAGGTGTTAGGATAATTTCTGGTATTCTGCCTTAATCAGGTAAAGCGTACGCACAATCGCTGATTAACGGTAGTCTTGTGGATGTAGTGTTCCTCGGCAGAAAGGTTTTATGAACAAAGTGGTTGAAGTTGTACCGGATAAAGAAGCTTTGATTAGGCGAGCTGTTGATGTTGTCCTCAGTAAAATCGAAGGAGCAATCGAGGCTAACGGTCGCTGTACCATTGCCCTTGCTGGCGGTAGCACCCCAGCGCCTTTATACGAAGCGATCGCTACCTTTGACCTTGCCTGGAATAACATTCATGTGTTTTGGGGTGATGAACGCTATGTTAGTCCCGATGACCCGGATAGTAATCAAAGGATGGCTCGTCTGGCCTGGTTAGACAAAGTCGATATACCAGAGGCTAACATTCACCCGATGCCCACCGACGGCTCTAGCCCCGCTGCTGATGCGGATAAACATCAAGCTCAACTGTATGAGTTTTTTGGCATACCAGTAGGAGAGTTTCCTGGCTTTGATGTAATTTTGTTAGGCATTGGTGATGATGGCCATACTGCCTCCCTATTCCCCCATACAGAGGCTCTGCAAGTAAAAGACCGACTGGTTACAGTTGGCAACAAAGATGGCCAAGCACGAATCACCTTTACGTCGAGCTTGATTAACCATGCCAACTGCGTTATGTTTCTGGTTGCTGGTGCTGGTAAAAGAGCAGCCTTAGCTCAAATATTTGCCCCCGAAGCTGATCCACAAACTTATCCAGCTCGGTTGATCCAGCCCCAAGGAGAACTTTGGTGGCTTCTAGATGAATCAGCAGGTCAAGATTTGAAACATTGACAAGGGCGGAAGTGTCAAGTGTGAACGATGAAGTGCGAAACAATTGTATCCGGTTACTGAGAAACTATTATAGTTTTAGGGGATATATGTTATATTTTTATGGATTTTGATAATTCATTAGGGTGACTTGCCTGGTAGCCTTTTGCTTGGTAGCCTTTTGCCTTCGATGCTCCCACTCTAGCTAAAACCCGCACCAATCCCAGGTCTCCTCAGATAGGGGAGCGGTGGTTGGATGCGGGACAGGAATTAATTCCAATTTTAACCGAAAATAGCCCAAGTCTACTGTAGTCTAATCAGCGAGAAGGTTGCTGGATTAGATAGCAGCAAAAATAACCAAACAGTAACTTCAATCAAGTCTATTAAAAGTGGGGCAGTACGTTTTCCTGGCAAGAAAACGCGCCATGAGGAAATCCAGTTATTGATAGTTCTATAACTAATAGTACCTCGTTCGCGCAGCGTCTCCAAAGGCTAAAGAAGTTCTGGTAGCCTTAAGAGGTGCATTAAGCCTACACTTGCCCGATCGGGAAGTGTATGATCGTCACATTATCTGAAACTAGATAATAGCTGTTAAAAATAATAAATTAAAGTTCTATGATTGTTTGCCCTAACTGCAATCACCAAAATCCGGAAGGGGCTACCCAATGTGAAGCCTGCTACACTCCCTTACCTTCCACTACCAGCTGTCCTAACTGTGGTGCAACAGTTCAGACTGACGCAAGCTTCTGTGGTCAGTGTGGATTTCACTTGAATGTGGGTGCCAATATGGAAAAAGGGGAGAAATCAGGGTCAAACTCTACCCCAGAGATACCCGACTTGGTATCCCCAGAACCACTTGTTGAACCTATACCGATGGCTATGAATACTCAAGTCCCCGATCCAGCATCCAATCCTATCAGTTCTGATGATGCTGAATCTACCACCGCTATGCCAGCTACGGTCGTTAATCCAGCCCTCAACTCAGAAGCATTTCAACCGCAGAATCTTGACTTAGAAACCCTGCCATTGCCGCTGCCTACTGTTGGGAATTTAGGGGTTTCTCAAGAAGAATCTAGCCAAAACGTAACCTCACCGTCAATACCAGAAGCTGACTTAGAGAACCCGTCACCCCCCTCTGTACCGGATAGAGGTAGTGCCCAAACTCAGTTGCAGGTAATCTCAGCTCAACTGTTGCATATGCAAACCAATACAACAATTGAGTTACCGCAGCATATATCAGTGATTCATATGGGTAAGCCCAATGATAAAATTCCCCCGGATATTGATGTCTCTGGTTTTCCTGACTCAGACATTGTCTCTCGCATTCACGCCGATATCAGAGTTGAGGGGGATACCTACTATATTGAAGATGTAGGCAGCTCCAATGGCACTTATGTCAACCACACGTCTCTAGCACCAGGCAATCGGCATCGACTAAGAACAGGCGATCGCATTAGCTTGGGGAAAGGTGATAAAGTGACATTTTTGTTCCAAAGTTCTTGAGTTTCCGGTGCTAGGTAGGTGTGACAGCTGGTTGTGCAAAATTGATCTCGGACAAAGCCCTGACCTAAAGAGCTAGCTAGGTCAGGGCAGTTTACTATCGGGGCGGTTTACTAAAGGATGTTTCAAGAGAGGGCTTATAGTCAATTGCAGACCTTCCTTTTAAGTGATAGCCTTAGATTAACAATTCACCATGGTGGCACTCTCCTAGATTGCCCCTTCTACTAAGGTCGTCTATAGTCATAGTGTTTACATTAAATTCTATATTAATATAGGTGTGCCTTAATTGGGGTGCATGTCAGTCCTTGTAAATCTAAGCAGATATGACTAACTCTGGCAGCCGTTTTGGCTGTATAAGCAAGGAAATCCCACGTCGTGTCGGTGGGGGATAGTTAACAGTATCAGGCCGTGAGGACAAAATCCTTGAAAGATGTGACACCGGCGATTACCCTAACCCTACTGCATCCTCTCCAGTCTGTGCCTGTTCAAAGTTGGCCCTTTGAAACAGAATCAGTGATTCGGATTGGCCGGTCAACCGATAATAATGTTATTCTCTATAGCGCTGTAGTTTCCCGTCACCATGTAGAACTACGGCGAAATCCTAATGGTTGGGAAATTATCAGTTTAGGTGCCAATGGCACCTACATGGATGGCAAGCGGATTACCCAAATGCCGGTTATCGATGGGATGATTATTCGTCTAGCTAGTTCGGGTCCGAAAATTCAGATTCATGTTAATGGAGAAATGCCTTCAGCAAGGCTGAAGACAATTTTGGATAAGCGTACCTCTGAACGAAAGCGGAACATCAATTCATTCAATAATACGTTGATAAATGCCGAAAGCACCCAATCCGATCAAACTGAGTCAACTGAAATGGAAGATTGAACTTTTATGGTAATTGATGCTAATTACTAATTGGTAAGTTGACTAAGATCAGCGCATACGAAGAAGAGTTAGATGTGTTCATCATTAAGATATTATTAGTTGGTTTACTGCAGCTACTACTGTGGGATTTCCTGTCTACTTTTGTTTACCATGTCCCTGAGCACGTTTTTGGCAAATTCCATGCCATAGTACACCATAGTAAAAATCGTAGCTTCATTCACTATGCTTTATTAACTAAGAACCCCCTGGTAATGCTTGATCGCGCACGCAGGTACCTTTCCTTATTTGATGTTTGTGCCTTGGTTCTGGCAGATTTCTCCTCTAGGAACTATCTTGGGACTAGTCTTGGGTGAGCTTCATCTTATTTGGAGGCATGTTTTTGTGATGGATTGGAAAACTCCCCATATCCTAGAGCGCCTTTGCAACTTATTGTGCATTACTACTCCAGAAAAGCATTGGCTTCATCATCAGGATGCAACAATTGCTTATGGGGAGATCTTCACATTTTACGACCAACCAGCACAAGCCTGGTATAGGTTTTTGATGTCAGTTAAGAAGAAATATAAGCTAAGTAGGGAGAAATTAACTTAGGATTATGGCTATGGAAGATGGAAATTTTATGGTAATTGGTAATTGGTAATTGGTAATTGGTAATTGGTAATTGGTAATTGGTAATTGGTAATTGGTAATTGGTAATTGGTAATTGGTAATTGGTAATTGGTAATTGGTAATTGGTAATTGGTAATTGGTAATTGGTAATTGGTAATTGGTAATTGGTAATTGGTAATTGATAATTGGTAATTCGTCATTAAAATAGAACTTACCCAAAACTAGGCTCTAAACGCGCTTATTTAGTAGGAACCCACGGCGTCGCTTCCTACTGGCTTAGCCAGCTTAATTTGATGCATTATTATTATCCTCTTCTTAGCATTTAACCTTTTTCCTATTACTCTCTATTAGACCATTTTAAGCTGGCCACGGGACTAAAAGTAACGTTACTGCGTCAGTGGCCTACGGCCAAGCCGACGCTGCTTAACGCGCTCCAATTCAAAATTATAAATTAAAAATTCAAAAATACCCCACGAATAAATTCGGGGGCTTGAAACTTTGATGCAACGCCAATAGTCTTTTTCCATAAATGAATTCAGGGGCTTGTATCCGGTGTCAACAATTCAAAATTAGAAGGCTATACCTGTTTGAATTTTGCATTTTGCCTTATGCATTTTGACTTCACAAATGGTCAATTATAGCTCATATATAGACAGATTTATATCCGGTTGGTTTGATTAATGATAATTGAAGTTCGTTAATTGTGAAGGTAAAATTTACAATTAATGATTAACCGGAAAAGGAGATCAATTAATTCAGCAATTCAAATTATATAGCGTAGCGCGTCGTTCAGTAGTTGTACAACTTAGATGAAGTTTAAAAACTAGAAGTCATAAGTCATAAGTTGAAAACATTGGCTTAATTGAAACTATTAGATAAGATAACGATTCTTGTACAAGAATGATTTAGAAATGCTAGAGTAGCATACCTTCAATAAATAATAAATTTAAGTTTAACCTCTTCTTTGACAAACCTTAACGTTTGTTGACTAAGATTAGCGCATACGAAGAGGAGTTAGATGTGTTCATCATTAAGATATTATTGGTTGCTTTAGTGCAGCTACTACTTGGGGATTTTCTGTCTACTTTTGTGTACCATGTCCCTGAGCACATTTTTGGTAAATTCCATGCCATAGTACACCATAGTAATAATCGTAGCTTTATTCACTATGCTGTATTAACTAAGAACCCCCTGGTAATCCTTGATGGTTTCGCAGGTGCCTTTCCTTACTTGATGTTTGTGCCTTGGTTCTGGCAAATTTCTCCTCTAGGAACTATCTTGGGACTGGTGTTGGGTGAGTTTCATGTGATCTGGAGGCATGTTTCTGTGATGGAGTGGAAAACTCCCCAGACCCTAGAGCGCCTTTGCAACTTCTTGTGCATTACTACTCCAGAAAAGCATTGGCTTCACCATCAGGATGCCACAGTTGCTTATGGGGATATCTTCACATTTTACGACCAACCAGCACAAGCCTGGTATAGGTTTTTGATGTCAGTTAAGAAGAAATATAAGCTAAGTAGGCAGAAATCAAGTTAGGATGCTGGCTGTTGACTGTTTACTAAGTAAATGTTAAAGTCAACCCTGGACGGTAAACAGTCAACGGTAAACCAAAACTATTTTGCCTACCCATTATCAAGAGCGTTTAATAGAGCTTTAGAAGCTACAGAACTTATAAACAATGCCTCTAACCCAAAAGGCCTTTCACGGAATATCCCAAGACGGACAAAAACAGCGACAGCGGCTGCGTTGGTATTCAAAGGGGGAAATCATTCCTTTGGTTGCACCTGGGATCTGGCAAGTCTGTCAAGGTATTGTTCAACTGAGTAAAATTAACCTTGATGGAGAGGAAGTGCTACTAGGTTGGGCATTGCCGGATACCTCTTTCCGGATTGGGTTGGCTGCTCTAGACACCTATCAGGCTCAAGCTTTATCCGAAGTGCATCTTCAATGGTTTTCGATGATTGAATTGGAAGCGTCCCCTCATCTATCTCACACCCTATTCAATCAACTAGGTCACAGGATACAACAGACAGAAGCACTTTTAGCGATCGCTGGACTGCGCCGAGTTGAAGACCGCTTGCAGCAGTTATTATTCTTGTTGAAACAGGAAATGGGGGAGCCAGTTGCTGAGGGAACTCGCTTGAGTGTGCGCATGACCCATCAGAATTTAGCCAATGCCATCGGCACCTCTCGGGTCACAGTGACTAAAACTCTAGGAGAACTCCATAACCGTGGTATGATTACATTTGACAGAGACCGTCACATCATTGTCAAACATGGTATAGTATGTAATAATCTCTGAAGCTAACTTGAAGCTATTACTGAGTACTGATTTGCTTACTGATTAGTGGTTGCGTAAGTGTGGCAAGGGCTTTTTAGGCTTTGTTGTCAGGTTTGTTGTCAGGTTTGTTACTTGTGCCTGACTAAAAAAAAATAGTTGTGTTGCTCAAAGCGCTTCATCCTTGGTCTTGCAAGGAATTTAACTGGTCTAGGAGTTGCCAGATGGAAAAGTGGTAAATAGCAACTCTGAGATCTGAATCCTAAAATAATACTAAGATTAAGTGGTATAAATATAGATTCATAGCTGAAAAGCAGTTATTTATGCCTCTTGATCAATTAGTTCCAAAATTCTTAAAAGAACCCCTCTTCAAACTGGGAGAGATGCCTGTCTCTCTTCTCACTATACTTCAATTAATCTTTTTATTTCTAATTACTAAATTTATAATTCAAGATTTCAAAAAAATCCTGAATTATAAACTCCTTAATAAGCTAGTTAATGATCCAAATAAAAGAGAGTTTATTTCTAAGTTAATTAGTTATATAACTTTCCTTGTACTGGTATATATTATCTATTATATAGATATAGGTGGTTTAAACCTAATTAATTTAACCATTTTTAAAGTAGGTAGTACTGAAGTATCTATTAAATCTCTAATAAAACTAGTACTATCTTTAATGATAGTAATTTTTCTGGCTAGTACCCTAAAAAACTTTCTCAAACAACAGCTACTTCCCCAAATGGGGATTGATGAAGCTAATCAAGCAGTCATCGCTACAATCATAAGTTACGCATTTGGGATATTAGGCATTGTAATTGTTCTGAATAATAACTTTGAATTGGGGTCATTAGCGGTCATTGCTGGTGGCTTAGGGGTTGGAATTGGTTTTGGACTACAGGATATAACTAAAAACTTTATCAGTGGTGTGACATTACTATTAGAACGAACAATACGAGTTGGTGATTTTATTGAATTTGATGGGTTATCCGGATATGTTAAAGAAGTCTCGATGCGGTCTACAATCATCCGCACAAGGGAGGGGGGAGATGTAGTAGTTCCTAACTCTCATTTGGTAGAAAAACGAATGCTTAACTGGACTTTTGACAGCTATAAAGCCCGTATACACATACCTGTAGGAGTCGCTTACGATAGTGATCCAGTATTAGTGACAGAAGTCCTGTTAAAATCTGCTTATTTAGAACCATCTGTCTTATCTGATCCGACACCAAGAGTTCTTTTTAAAGGGTTTGGTGATAGTGCTTTAAACTTTGAACTTCGGGTATGGGTCAATCGAATTGATCAAGAACCTTTGATAAGAAGTTCTTTGAATTTTATTATTGAATATAATTTACGTCAGCAGGGAATCTCAATTCCTTTCCCTCAAAGGGATTTTTGGCTGCGCAACCCTGAAGCCCTGATGGGGAGAGAGATTAACCGCCAAAATCTTGAAACTATTGAAGAAACTATTGAACAATCAACTCAGCAGTCCTTCAAAGTTAAAACACCTAGACCTTTAGCTTTACGTGACTTACTGCGGCAGGTCGATTATTTTAAAAATTTTACTGAATTAGAACTAAGGCAATTAATTGAAATTGGATACCGAAAGCGCTTACGTCCCTCAGAGATGTTATTTCATGAAGGCGACCCTGGAGATGCTTTTTATATTATCCTAGCTGGTTCTGTCGAAGTCTTTGTAGAGAGGATTAACAAAACTCTCAATAATCTTCAGGCAGGTCAATTTTTTGGCGAACTTTCGTTAATGTTAGGCGTACCAAGAACAGCATCAGTTAGAGCATTAGAAGAGTCACTATTATTTGTAATTAACAATAAAGGTTTTAAACAACTATTGCAGGAGTATCCAGATCTATCTGAGATCATTGTCCAGGAATTAGGCAAGCATCAGGAAGAATTAGCTGAGCGACAAAAACAGATGCGGAAAATGGGGTTGTTGGATGCAGCAGAAGATGACAGAAATCTTCTAGTTTGGGTTCGCAAGCGAGTCAAGAGGCTATTTGCTCTTTAATAGCAAGTAGCAGGATCAGTTTGTTGAGTGTTAAGTGTTGAGTGTAGAGTATTGACCCCTAGTGGTAATTCAAAATTCAAAATTCAAACTTCAAAATAAAGAAAAGAATAAATTTTGAATTAATTAATTCTGGGTACAAGCCCCCACTGAATTTTATTCTGGGCTTATTCAATCAGTGGCGGGTACAAGCCCCCACTGATTGTCATTTTGAATTAATAATTTTTAATTTTGAATTGGAGCGCGTTAAGCAGCGTCGGCTTGGCCGTAGGCCACGCCAAAGGCGAACGCCGATAGCGACTTGACAGTATCATGGAATGAAATGTCAACAGAAAACTATTTAGCTTAGCCGTCACCAAACCTTATTTATGGCTAAACCGAAACCAATTCCAGCTATTACTCTGCCACCGGCTGCAAATCCTCAGCAGGAAGGTGAATGGTTACGAGAAACTCTTGCGCAATGGCTAGATCAAGAGTTTCTCCCAGAAGCAATTAATCAAACGATTGCACAACGCGCCGCCCAGATTTTCGTCCGTCAACGGATGGAAGGAGAAAATGATTTGGGTTCACTTGTGATTGCTATTGTTACAGAAATGCAGTCGTTTGACTTTCGAGAAAGTTTTTACGGGGAATTTGCGATCGCTAACGCTGTCAGTGACCTACTCTTACAAAGTCTTGGCATTGACCGCTGTTGTGGGCAGTAAAGGTTTCAGGTTGAACGCGCACGCGTGGCCTATTGGCCAAGGTTTTAAGGTTGAAAGTTCCCAGAGCGTCATGCAAGAGCCCGTTGAAGCTCAAGGCAGAGTGGCTATGCTCCTCTTAAGTAGGAAAACCCTAAGGGTAGACTCGGGTATGTCAGACAACCTAAAACCTTCAACCAGTTAACCTGCAACCAGTTAACCTGCAACCTGTAACCTGCAACCAGTTAACCTGCAACCAGTTAACCTACCAGCTTGATTTAACCACACCTGGCAATAGACCTTGGTGTGCCCATTCCCGCAAGACATGGCGAGATAGTCCAAAGTCTCGGTAGTAACCTCGAGGACGCCCTGTAACCCAACAACGGTTCCGCACACGGCAGGGGGCGCTGTTGCGGGGGAGCTGTTGTATTTTCCGGTGAATCTCTAACTTTTCTCGTTGAGTCGCAGCATTTTGAAACTCTTCCTTGAGCGCCTCCCGCTTAGCTGCGTACTTTTCTACCATTTTTTTGCGCTTTTTTTCGCGCTCAATCATTGATTTTTTAGCCATTAATTCTTGAAATTCTATCTAAAAACAAGACACTGTCTTTTTATCTTATCCGATGAGCTTAATCAGAGGCTGTTACAGTAGCGTTAGTTTTCCAGCTATCTGTTGTAGTAGTCGTTTGTAGTAGTCGTTGCCTCAGCCAGATCGGCACTGGTACATAAGTCCGCCAAAACACAAGCATCACAATCAGGTTTTCGGGCTTTACAAATTGCCCTACCATGATAAATCAGCCGAATCGACCAGTTTTCCCAATCCTCCTGGGGCAAAAGCCCCATTAAATCTCGCTCAATCCTGATCGGATCGGTGTGTTCTGTCAATCCTAAACGCTGACTGAGGCGCTTGACGTGAGTGTCTACCGTGACTCCCTGGTTAATACCATAGGCATGGGCAAGTACTACATTGGCGGTTTTACGAGCCACTCCAGGCAACTTGAGGAGTTTGTCCATTTGTTTCGGTACCTGACCACCGTATTCCTTAACAATCATGCGGCAGGCACCTTGAATATTTTTCGCCTTATTACGATAAAAGCCAGTAGAGCGCACTAAAGTTTCCAAGACTTCTATATCAGCACTAGCGATCGCAACAGCATCAGGAAACTGGCGAAACAACCCTGGTGTTACCTGATTCACACGTTCATCGGTGCATTGAGCTGAAAGAATGGTTGCCACCATTAACTGTACTGGCGTTTCGTAATTCAGTGTGCAGGTGGCGTCCGGATAGAGTCGCTTAAGGCGAATTAGAATCTCTAGGGATCTTTGCTGCTTGGCAGACCATTTACGGGTAATACTCATGGGTTGGAAGGTTAGAAGGTTGGAAGGTTGGAAGGTTGGAAGGTTGGAAGGTTGGAAGGTTTAAAGGTTGGAAGGTTGGAAGGTTGAACGTTGGCTAGATAAGCGCCAGTTAAAGGTTAGAAGGTTGGAAGGTTGAACGCGCACGCGTGGCCGCAAGGCCAATGTTGAGAAGATCGAGGGTAAATCTCTTCTGAAGCTATACCAGTAAAACCCACAGGATCAACTAACCTAGGTCAATAAATCTTTGAACCTCTAACCTGCAACCTCTAACCTGTAACCTGTAACCTACAACCTGTAACCTCTAACCTGTAACCTCTAACCTGCAACCTCTAACCTGTAACCTGTAACCTGCAACCTGTAACCTCTAACCTGTAACCTCTAACCTCTAACCTGTAACCTGCAACCTGCAACCTTTAACCTTTAACCTGTAACCTTTAACAACCAAACACGGGTTACTGGAATAAGTTTTGTACCCAACCCAGGTTAGCTGTATCTCGAATAATCAAGAAAACACCTAAACCCAGAAGCAGCACTAGCCCAGTTTGCATAATATTCTGCTGTACTTCCATGGGCAAGGGCTTACCTCGAAGTCCTTCAATCAGTAAGAAAGCCAGCTGACCACCATCAAGGGCTGGTAGGGGCAAAATATTAATAATCGCTAGATTTATACTAATCAGAGCTGCAAACTGTAAAAGATTGACAGCATTGGAACGAGCAATATCGGCTCCAATCGCCACAATTGCCACTGGACCTGACACTTGTTCCGCCGTTTCGCCAAAATTACTCAATAGCTGACCAAAGCCTTGCAGGGTTAAGACTGTAATGCGTTGATATTCTTCGGCACCACGACTGAATACCTCCAGCAAACTACCAGCACGTTTACGCACTTCCTCTCCATTGGGAGAGAGTTGTACACCAATTTTTCCTTTACCATCTATCCCTAGTTCCGGAATCACCTTCAACAGTAGCGTTTGTTTTTGACGCTGAATCCGCATTTGAAGGGGCTGGTTGGGATGATTTTGAATCGCTTTCATCAGGAAAGTAATCCCTTCCGGGTTTGCTTCCAACCCTTGACCATCTACGGCGAGAATTATGTCTCTTGGTTTGATACCTGCTTCTGTAGCCACTAAACTGCTTTCTGGGGCAAGTTTAGGCACTACCACACCCGGTTGGTAGTTGAATTGGGAGATGCCAACCATTCCTACCTGAGCCACAAGCAGGAAGTAAGCAAAGACTAAGTTAGCAATGACACCAGCACTGATCACAATTGCCCGGTCTAGAATCGGTCGGTTGCGGAGCAAATTGGGGTCATTGGGGGGAATATCGCTATCGGGGTCATCATCAGGAAAACCCACAAACCCCCCTAGGGGAATCGCTCGCACTGCATACTCAGTTTCTGGACCCTGATATTTCCATAGAATTGGACCAAAGCCAAGAGAAAAGCGATTGGCATAGATTCCTTGCAGACGAGCTGCCATAAAATGACCCAGCTCGTGAACAAGAATCAAGACTGCCAAAACTGCAATCGCCGCCAAAATTGACATATAAGTGAAGAATTTATTTAATGTAATGTTAACTTCATTTTTCTATTGTATAGGCATTGCAATTAGGCTCTAGGCTCTAGGCTCATGGTATTACAACAGATCTCGCCCCATATAAGGCTGTAGAGCCTCTGGTATCTTAACCGTTCCATCGGGTTGTTGATAATTTTCCAGAATGGCTGACATAGTACGCCCCACTGCCAATCCTGAGCCATTGAGAGTATGAACAAAGTTAGTGCCTTTTTTGCCGGACTCTTTGAAACGAATCCTACCCCGCCGTGCCTGGAAATCAAAGCAATTGGAGCAACTGGAAATCTCCCGATATGTCCTTTGCGAAGGCAGCCAAACTTCTAGGTCATAGGTTGTAGCAGCTGAGAAACCTATATCCCCTGTACACAGTTCTACAGTCCGGTAGGGTAATTTCAAGGTTTCCAAGATCGCCTCAGCATTCTTAAGCAGCTTCTGATGCTCTTCGGAGGAAGTACTCGGCTCAACAATTTTCACTAGCTCAACTTTATTAAACTGGTGTAGTCGAATTAGACCCCGGGTATCCCGTCCATAGCTACCCGCTTCCCGGCGAAAACACGGGGTGAAGGCACAGAGATTAATGGGAAGTTGGGATGCTTCGAGGATTTCATCTCGGTAGAGATTCACCAATGGCACTTCTGCTGTGGGTGCTAACCACAAATCATCATCAGAGCACTTGAAGCTGTCCTCGGCAAACTTGGGCAACTGACCGGTAGCGGTTAGGGATTCACTGTTGATCAGTACCGGTGGCATCACTTCGGTATAGCCAGCAGCAATTTGCTGGTCAAGCATGAAGTTAATCAGTGCTCGTTCCAAAGCAGCACCAGCCCCGATCAATGTCACAAATCGACTCTGAGCGATTTTCACCCCTCGCTCAAAGTTAAGAATGCCGAGTTTTTCGCCAATTTCCCAATGGGGGAGAATTTGGAAATCCTTGGGAATGTACTCATCACCCCAGCGATGGACTTCTACATTTTCTGCTTCACTCTTGCCAATCGGTGTGGATTCCCAGGGCAAGTTGGGCAGGGATAGCAAGAGGGTGTTCAGCTGGTCTTTTAGGTCTTTTTCTTCGGGTTCCAGTTCGCTCAACTTAGTTTTGATTTGGTTACCCTCTTCCTTGAGCGACTGAATTTCTGGGCTTTGTGGAGGACTACCCGATTTGATTTTTTGACCAATCAGCTTACCAATTTCATTACTACGAGCCTGCAACTGGGTGCGGGATGTTTCCAGCTCCCGCTGACGCTGATTCAGTTCCAGAATAGGTTGTAGGTCATATTGATTGACACTACGTCGGTCTAGTAGTTCTTGAACCTTTTGTGGATTTTCCCGAATTTGCTTTAGGTCAAGCACAGATTTTCTCTTCTAAAATGGCGCGATCGCATGATCAGTACTCATCTGAGCAACATGGATCTAACTTCACCAATGTGCCACAGTTTTCTTGCCAACGGCAATTAACTTCTCCTGGGAGTCGGGAGTCGGGAGTCGGGAGTCGGGAGTAGGGGAGTAGGGAGTAGGGAGTAGGGAGTAGGGAGTCGGCTGGTGAGCTGGTGAGCTGGTGAGCTGGTGAGCTGGTGAGCTGGTGTGAGGTATGTTGGCTAGCGACTGACTCGATTAAATAGCCACAGGGAAATGGCTATGCCAACAAAATTAGCAAAAATAGTGTTGATGTTTGCCTGCACAACAAACAGGTCTATCGGTGGAACATCATTACAAGCCAACCCAACTGGATTTTGTTGCTCAGCTAGAGCTAGGGCTACAAGGCTGCCTATGACTGCAAATGAGCCAATGATGGTCAATAACATTCCTACTAAACTCACAATCAAGCCCAGCCTAATCGTTTGAAGGGTTTGAGCTTTGCTTGGTATGTCTGACCCATTGGCAGCTAGCAGCCGACTAGCGATTCCAGTGTAACGGTAGGCAAAATAAATGCCTATACCTAAAGCCACTAGTCCACAAACTACGAAAAAAAGACCGAAGCCGATTCCTTGACCCCCTGGATTGTCAGGTTGAGGGCTGGCAAGGGTAAAGCCTGCAAACACTAAAATCAGCGTAGAAATCACCCCTAAGATTAACTGAGTCCAGAAGGAAATCCAACCGAATCTGCGCAGCGTTAGGGCAATTTTTTGACGAGCTGGTGGGATGGAAGTGTCAGATATTTCTCGCATGGGGGCTGTGTCCCTTGAGTAATCACTTTTGAACCGCCTACCACGCGCTCCGCAACGCGAAAAGACGTAGGGCTAATCTTGGGCTGGAAGCTAAACACCCTTGTCGTCGGTCGGGGGGGGTCAGCAACCAACTTTATTGTGACAAGGATTGATCACACTCGCAATTCATCCCTAGCTAAATCGCAGATAAATGGCTGAGAGACTTCTTGCGGGAACCGTTAATTTTCTACAAAACCTGCCTGAATGGGTTGTATGTGAGATGATCGACATTAATAGTTCACTTTTGTGTTACACTAACCCCCACTTATACCAATCCCCACTTACACCAACCCCCACAAAAATTATTAAGCTTTAACGGATTTAAATTGTGAATGGCGGTTTATCGGGGGATGGGTAGATTGGGGATGGGTAGATGGTAGACTCGCTTTTGCACAAGTGGCAAGATCTGAAATTGAAATGGATATTAGCTTAGATATTAATCCCTCCATCCTCCCATCCTTCCATCCGAGATCATCCTCTCTAGCTCGCATCAATGAAATTGGTGTTACTGGTCTCCGTTGTCTTCTTTCCCGATGTTCCCCTTGATAGTCGGAAGTTTAGGATCAGGGTTTCGAGCAATTATTAAAGTTGATCTTTACGTTTTAGGTGTGTTAAGTCGAAAATTCATTAAACTTTCATCAAATTAGGGAGGTATTTAAACCCTACGCCAGAGATTTTTAAGTTATAAAGTGTGATAGCGATGTACCTACCCAGGTTAATCGTTTAAATAAAACTCACTGCAAAACGCGCGTGAATTTCCCAGGGTGCCTCCAACCATCAGTATTTGCCAGAAAACCCTCTAATCCCATCTAGAAGAACTGGGAATTCCAACTACATATGCAGATGAAATTCGAAGATATCTATAGCTTTTTCCAAGATCCTCCACCCAACTATCTCAATAAAGAATTAGCCGTATGCTATGTTCTATCGGTGTTGTTGCAAGGAGAATCTTATGGAACACAACTGATCCAACAACTAGAACAAGAATACCCCACCTATCGACTTTCAGATACTGTCCTCTACAGTGCACTGAAGTTTCTTGAAGAAAAACAGGCAATTTCAGCCTACTGGCAAAAAGTAGAAGGAAGAGGACGCCCACGCAGGATGTATCAAATCTGCCCAGAGTGGCAGGAGAAAGCTATAGAACTTGCCAGTTTTTGGCATGACTATATGGCTGAGGAAACAGTGGGGAAAATTCAGTCAAGGACTCCCTGCCACCAGTCTGTTGTTGAGTCAGTTAGGTAGGGAAGTAGCAATTTTTTCCAGGGTGCTTTCCCGTGAAAACCCTGGTGGCATAACAGAAGTCAGGTGATGCATTGTCTTGCCCAGATCTGAATTCAGGTGAATTCAGGGCGTGCTAGCTGCTAGCCATCTACCCATACCAGTATCTTACAGCCTCTAGCTAGTGGGTACGGAGTAGCGTGACCTGACCAAAGCGTGTCTAATAACTTGTAAAGTAGTAGCAAAGGATGTGTATTTTTATAGTTAATATTCAGTGAATACCACTATTCTTGCTTCTACACTTTGGCTAACTCTTTTATTAGCAGTAGGTTTGTTTTTCTTTATTCGAGCCTCTGTGAAAGACCGAATACAACAAGTCAAGTTAGCTTCCCCAGAAACAGAAGAATCGCTTCTAAACCAGTTGAAGCAATATTTTTATCAAAGAGCCTACCAGGTGGTGGCGGTGGATGCTGCCACTAATCAAGTCACGTTCCAGGGGATAGTCCGACCGAGTTGGTTTATGGCTATCTTTTTAACCGTCCTAGCTGCCTGTGGTATACTCTGCTTATCCCTAGTGCTATCTATTTTGTTTCCGACTTTGACTAAGGTGTTTTTGGGGCTAGTGGCACTAGCTCCCGCTGCAGGGGTTTTTTATTGGAAAAAAGCTGAGCGACTCGAACAGGTATCTCTAAAATTAGAATCAGCGTCTACCCAAGCCCCTGGGGATCAAGCCGCTGCGGAGCAATGTTTGGTTATAGTCACTGGCCATCGCGATGAACTAATACAACTTCAACAGTCTGTCAAACTAAAACCCTTGTCGTAAGCAAGCAGGGTTTGACATCTTCCCACACTATAACCATAATAGGTAATTTTACCAAGATACTTAGCCCTCCTCAAGCCTTTGAGTTTGAGGAGGGCTAAGTAAAAGCACTTTCAATAAATATTACCAGTAAGGTTTCAGCGGCTACGAGCGGCAACCCCTACCTTTTTTAAGGGAGAGTTGATTAATCGCAAACTGGGAAACAGAAAATGATTTTCTTCCACATATTGGGCACCGAAGAGCCCTTTTTCTGCCCAGAAATAACGGTCTGTGGTATGCTCGTTACGTTTGACCAGTAGTAGGGCAGGTGGAACTATCCCTTGTGATCGAATGTATGCGCGTGCTGCTGTAACCGGTTTATACTCGCCACTTTCTAGATTGTACTGAGGTACATGCTCAAGTATCTTTCGCCCTTCTTGGCGGCGGCGACTCTTACGCTTACGTCTTCTTGCCAACCTTTTTACCTCCTCTTTTTGCTGGCAATTGTAAAGATAGTTACAAAAGCCGTCGAAATTATATCGACTCTTTCTAGAAATATCAAGCTCTTGTCATAGAACTAAACAACCCGGCTGAAACCTTTGACAGCAATACGTTAGGGGATTTTCCGTTTCCTGATTACCTCCGGAAAATTAATACAAAAATTTAATAGTTTTAATAAAACTTAAATATAATTAGAAAAAATAGCCTTAAACTCATCTCACAATTACACTGATCAGGTGATGGGGTGATGGGGTGATCAGATGATCAGGCAATGGATGTAACAGATATTTGCCAGAGGTCTAATGACTGATTACTGATGACTAAAGCTCACTAAAGCATAATAGTCAATTGTTTAAGGGGTTCGACATTATAGAAGGAAAGCTGATAGTGGCTTAACTTCCAGTAGGATTAACCCAGATCACTCATCTATTGCTCATGTTCACTCGCGTCAGTTCAGAATTTGTCTCCCTGTGTCGAAACCAAGTGGCTTTATTAACCCAAGGACTGGGAGCAGCTAGTGGTGCTGTATATTTAACGGAAGAATTCGTTGAGGGCAATCAGGCAAAGCTAATTCCTGTGGTAGTTTATCCGGAAACAAGTACCGTGCGGGATATGAGTGATCCTGACTGGGTTTTGCCACAGAAAATAGGTGAGATTGATCAGATTCCTCGATTATCCAGCAGCTTACCTCGGCTACTCCCTCAGGGAAATAACCAAGAGCAAGATTTGGGTTCAACCTCTTTTGTAGGATCTGAAAATTCTCTGCAGCAGCAGCACCAAATCGTTTTACCTCTAATCCATGAAGGGATAGTGATGGGATTATTGGTGAGTGTTCGTGATGATAGACCTTGGAATCACACAGAACAGGCAAGTGTGGAACGCATTGCTAGAACCTTAGCGATCGCATATGTCATAGAACAGCGTCAAGGTTGGTTTGAGCAGCAGTTGACTCAGCAAAGACGTCTACAGGCCAAACAACGGGATATGCTTGATGATCTGCTGCATCAATTTCGTAATCCCCTGATGGCTTTACGTACCTTTGGTAAGCTATTGCTGAAGCGACTGGTACCAGGAGATAAAAACTATCCAGTGGCTTCGAGCATTATACGAGAAAGCGATCGCTTACAGGAGTTGCTGCAACAGTTTAATGCTTGCCTGGACATGAACCAAACCGATACAGCATCCCTAACGTTACCTGTAGCTACGGCTGAGGCTTCCTCATCCCCAGAATCAGATGATCTTGGGGAGATTTACCCAACTAGTCACTCCGAACCACACTCCACCCCAGGGGAATTTCCCCTACTCACGGACAAAACTCTTCCTTTGGAACTGTTTGCGGTCAAGGATGTCTTAGAACCCTTGCTTATATCTGCTGACGCTATTACTCAAGAGGCTAATTTGGAGTTGCATTGCTCTATTGCCCCCGACTTACCTTTGGTGAAAGGGAATCCTAAGGCTTTACGGGAAGTGTTGAGTAATTTGATTGACAATGCTTTGAAGTACACCCCAGCTGGGGGAAAAATTGATATCCAAGTTGGTGTTGGACAATGGCTTGATCATGGTGATGCTATAGCGATCGCAATTAGTGATACTGGTCCAGGTATTGCTCCAGAAGACTTAGACCATCTGTTTGAGCGACATTATCGGGGAGTTCAAGCTAATGGTCCTATCCCTGGCACTGGTTTAGGATTAGCGATCGCAAAAGAACTGATGGCATACATGCAGGGTGATATTGAAGTCTTGAGTCCTGCCAAACTACTATCGACTGAGGAAAATGGGGAATTATCCATTAGTCATGGTCAAGATAACTCAAGGATTGGAACAACCTTTATCGTTTGGTTGACTTACGCTTAGTAGACCTTTAGTAATTGGTCAGTAGATAGTTGTTGTTGACCGTTGAGAGGTTGGCTGTGATTGGTTAATCTATTAACCTCTCAACAGTTAACTATCCACATCTCTAGTTACTGACTGCTAATCACCAAGTCAGAGTCGATGGTAAGCTGTAAGTCGGTTTCTGGTTCAACCACAAATAAGTCAACACTGCTGCTACCGAATAAACGTTTGCCGATATTTAAAGCGATACCAGAACTAACTCCAATCAAGATTTCTTCTGTAGCGATCGCACGGTCACCGGTAACGGCAGAGATAGCAGCGGCGGCAGCGGTACCAACTGCTGCATCTTTTAGGATACTTCCTGGATTGCTACCCTTGCGAATGGTTTCAGTGGTGGTAATTTCCTCAGAGGTGGCATTAAAGGATAGGGTTTCACCATTGATCAACAGCCGCTGAGCTACAAACTGAGCTCCCTCTTTTGTCGCACGCAGTTCGCCAACCACTTCACTACCAGCAGGAATCAGCAACTTGCCCTCATCAGCAGTGGTAATGTTTAGATCCACTGTCAGGGTTAGGGGAATAGTTTCCTCTTGGGCGAGCAGAATTTTATCTTTTTTGTACTTAACCGGAATAGAAGTACCTGCAGGAATTGTGAAGGCTACAGGTGCTGGATTGGGATCGATAATGTATTGGGAGCTAATCACTGGGGCTTGTTCTGTTGCCACCAACGCTTGGTACATAAAAGCTGCAACTTCTGCACGAGTTGCATTCCGAGTCGGATTGAGAAAGGCGACGTTAGGATAATTAACCACCAAACTATTTTCTGTAGCAGCAGCGATGGGAGCACGGGCAAAGTTAGAAATTTGGCTGCCGTCCCGGTAGAAACTGATCAGCTCTGAGGTAGAACCGGTGGAAGAGAAATTCAGTCCATTAGAAAGGGCAACTAAAACTTGTTCACGGGGAATATTTTGTTCAGGTCTAAAGATATTACCAGGATAACCACTTAGAAATCCGGTTTGGTAGGCTTCCTGAATGGCAGGATTTGCCCAGTAGTTGGAAGCAACATCCACGAAAGTGTTGCCACCGCGAATGGCGGGTTTATTGAAATCTTGATTTGCTTTACGCAGCATTGCCGCAAACTGAGCGCGGGTCACTGGTGCATTTGGTCTGAAGGAGCCATCCGGAAATCCGGCAATAATACCGCGCTGGGATAATTCCCCAATAAACTCACTTGCCCAGTAGTTGGATGAAACATCGATAAAGTTAGTGCTTTGGGCAAAGGAGGGAGCAGGTGCCACTAGGGGAGCCATGGTGGTGGCGGTGAGTCCAAGGGCTAAAACAGCAGCAGTTCCTGATTGAAAATGATTTAGGTTAAGCATGGAAGGCATTCTCTTAAATTAATGTGTTCTTAAGTAAATAGAACCAATCAGATGCTAGATGTTCCTAGGTTCAATAAAATTGTTTTTTTTGCTAAAAATAAGCATAAAAAACCAGATTATGCCTGTTTAATAGCAATCATTTCGGCACAATCTGAGTAATTTGACGCTAGTAACATTCCATGAGTTGCCAACCACTTGCCAGATCAAAAATTGTCACATTAGCCCAAGGGGGTGGGGTGACAGCTTAACCGCCTGTGGAGTTTAGTAGGAGAGTGCTCAGGGTGACCCTAAAGCTAGAATTGCTGGGTATAGCGCTACGGGCAAGTAAGAAGTCAGAAGTCAGAAGTCAGAAGTAAGCTATAACACAGTTACCCACTGACCTACTGAGGCAGTAATCAATCAGTAAACTGCTTATTAATCCAGCGGCGGTAAATTTTTTGAATTGCTTTGAGTACTTTTTGACTACTCGACTGCTGAGATGGACTGCTGGGGTCGAGTAACTGCAAGCGATTCAGAAGTTTGGCTTCTTCTGTGTCTACCAGCCCATCGCTATAAATTAAGGCACTGAGGGCTTCAACCAAGCGCTGATAGTCTTCTGGACTAGGGCGATCGCCTAAATACTCTTCCACCCAACTGTAGCATTCATCTGCTGACACAGCTTTGAGTTCATACAGTAACGGTTTAATCTCTGGGTCGTCAGCAACTCCATATTCCTTGGCGACTTTATACAGATATTCCCGTTCCTCTGCTTGAACTTTACCGTCTATCCAGGCGGCACCGATTAAAATTTTGAGCAACTGTTTGACACTAGAATTTGTAACCATGACTTTATCTCTCCAGTAGGGGGGAACCGAACCAATACAGCACTTGTTGCCAATCAACCTTGAATCATCAACAGCTTGCCACGATTAGGGGAAAAGGGAAAGTGGAAAGGGAAGAGGGGGAAGAGTGGGCAGATTGGGGAGACGGGGGAGAACTTTGTCAAAAAACCGGGTTTGTTAAAACTAACTTAGTTAGACCCCTTAATCTAGGTAATAAACCTCATTTATTTAAAGCAAATTTTTTTGTACAGAAGTGTTAACCGCTAGTATGTTACGTTTAATTTTAATTAACTAAGTTAGTTCTTCCTTACACACTTCTTTCTGTTAATGGAAATCGATACTGATTACTTAATTCAAGGGTATGCTCAAGGCTATTTCCTGATGGCAGATGATACTGGTAATTTAGGCTGGTACTCAAGCCGCGAACGTGCTATAATTCCTCTGGATGAGCGGTTTCGCTATCCTAAATCTCTGCGTCGTGTCCTAAATCAGGAACGATTTAGTGTCAGCATTAACCGAGACTTTTTAGGGGTAATGACTGGTTGTGCTGACCGTGAAACTACTTGGATTTCTCCAGAACTAAAAGAGATTTATTGGCAATTTTATAAGGCTGGATGGGCCTACAGTTTTGAAACTTGGCAGGGAAATCAGCTGGCAGGAGGAATTTTGGGCATTGTAATTGGTGGAGCGTTCATTGGTGAATCGATGTTTTATCGGATTCCGGAGGGCTCAAAGGTGGCGATGGTTAAGTTGGTAGAACGGTTGCGCCATCGCAACTTTTTGCTGTTTGATGCTCAGATGATGAATTCTCACCTAGAACGGTTTGGTGCCTGTACGGTAAATGAGCAAGAGTATAGTCTGCTGTTACAGAAGGCAATAGCACAAACCTGTTCCTTTGATGAACCTATCTAACTTAGCTAGGGCTTACTTGCTCCAAATAGCTAAACCTCCTCCCCGACCTCTAGCAGCAATGCAACGGTTTTCCACGAGAAAGTAGGTGAAGAATGCTTGTTCTTTCAAGGGTTGCTCATAGAACCTAGTTTCCCGGTCTTGTCCACCTTTAATGTAACCTTGATAAAGTGTTAGACCAGATAACGATATCCTGATTTGACTAAAGTCGAAAGCTAAGATATTCGTCTTAGGATAAAACTTCGTAGGACCGGTGAGAACTATCTGAATCGGTCCAAATTGAACAGCATTTTGAACCGTTCCTTGGTCTTGAGAAGACTCTGATGGGGAGTAGGATAGGTGAATCTTGATCCACTTTGGCAGAAATCGTCCGCTACCCAAAATCACCCCTGCTCGTTGGCGCGATCGCTTTGTTCCGGTAATAAACCCTAGTCGCCAAGTTCCGATCAGTTGTGAATAGCCATGGCTGACTTTGGTTCGTTTAGCAGTTGTCTCTGCCTGAAGTAGTGCCTCGACTACAGCTGATGAGGTCGGTGGTGTAACCGATGGGCTTGTTAAGAACTCAATCGCTTGGTCTAGAGCTGTATCCATTGGTGACATACTCCCACACTCAACCTGAAAAGGTGAGTGTGGGCTTCTTTCCAACTCCAGCTAACGCTTCGGATACTCGGAAAGCTTTACTACCGACGGAATGCCCTACCGCCAACTTTAATATATTGATTGCCGCATTTACATCCCTATCTGCTGTATATCCACAGTGAGGACAAGAATGGATGCGGTCTTTCAACTTCTTGGGTACTTTTGTTCCACAATTAGAACAGTTTTGGCTAGTATTTCGAGGATTCACTGCAACCGTGAGTAACCCAGCATTTATGGCCGTAGGCCACGCTACGCGAACGGCTTTGGTTGACAGGATAGACAGGAATTGACCCCAACCAGCATCCAATACAGATTTGGCCATTTTAGTCTTAGCCAAACCTTTTATGTTCAACTTTTCGTGAGCCACTAGGTCGTGATTGTCTAGAAGCTCTTTAGCTGTCTTAAAATGAAAATCTTTCCTGGTATCAGCTACCTTTTTATGAGCTTTACCCAGTTTAGTTACAACTTTCTTTCTATTGTTACTACCTTTCTTAGATCTGCTGACAGCTTTTTGGATTTTCTTTAGTCGCTTTTGAGCTTTCCGATAGTATTGAGGGATTGGCACCTCGGAACCATCGGACTTGACTAAGAACGACTTGAGACCCATATCTATCCCAACAGGGTTAGAAGCGCTATCTACTGGGATAATATCCGGAACAGAATCATCTTGGATTGATAGCGTAACATAGTACCCATCAGCTTTTCGGGTTATAGTGGCTGTCTTTACTTTAAAGCCTTCTGGAATAGGTCGATGATAAATCATTTTGACTTTTCCAAACTTCGGGAGAGTCATAATGTTGCCATTTATAGGATTTTTAGAAAGAGAAGGGAATGTAAAAGACTTGTACCTGTTTTTTCCTTTAAACCTCGGCCTGCCGCTCTTTTTTCCGTTACTGTCTCCTTTCAAGAACCGCTTAAAAGCTAGATCGACTCTCTTAACACAGTCTTGCAGGACTTGAGATTGAACCACCTTGTACCAAGGTCTATCCTTCTTTAACTGAGGTAGGGTTTTCTTTTGGGAAAAATAATCAGGATTATTTCTTAAGTCTGGTAAGTAACAAACTAAAGGACAGGAGTTAATAGAACAACGATTTTGCTCGTACCAGTTGAATCTGTCGGCAAGTAAATAATTGTATTGGTGTCGGAGCATGTCCAACCATTTCTCTATTTCTACTTCCTGTGATTTGGTCAACCTTAATCGGTACTGGTACGCTGCTCTCATTATTGCTATCTCCTATTTATCGACCTATGATTAGTATATCAGTCGTCTTTACATGTGTCAATGCAAAATGAAAGATAAAAACTTAATGATTAGACTTACCAGCTTTGAAAAAAGGCAACTTCAACAGGAAGCCGATCGTAGAGGGATGACTTGCTCCGAATTACTCAGGAGCTTAATAGCTCGTTTCCCTGAGCCGAAAGACTCTGTGTAAAATTCATCCCTGGAGACGAAACCTGATTGTTAGTGGAGCCAAAATCGGCAAAGTTTTAACCCTTTTACTCATAGCCGACTAACCATAAAGGCTCCACTATCCTTACGGTAACTTTAAACGCTCATCCTTGCGGATTGAGACGTGGGGCTTCTTTTACCGGACAGCTAACAAATGTGTTCGCCAAGTGTGGCGCTACTGGGTCAATCCCATGTCTTGATAATCTAATCCGATCTTATAGCCGATCGCTCCTAGTATATCCTAAGGAAGCAGTGAATTAACATAATTCTCTTCAATGGTCAAGTTGAGTTCCCTCAAGGTCTTACGAGAGCGGTTCAATATTTCTCGGTTAGCCATTAAGTATTCCCGAGTAACCATCAGTTTTTGGATCGCAATGGTTGTGGCTGGGCTTTTGGCGTTCAGTTCCCTTAAGTATGCCCTATTCCCCGATATTACGTTTCCGGTGGTGGTGGTAAATGCTCAAGTGCCATTGGAGACTGCCGTGGAAACGGAGCAGAAAGTGACTCAACGGATTGAGGAAAGGCTTTTGCCTTTGGCAGGACTCGATCAGATGGTTTCCTCAACCTACCCTGGTCGAACAGTAGTTACCCTCTATTTCGATGTCGGAACCGATCTCAACTCCTCTTCAAGGGAGGTTGAAAAGACACTGTGGCAGATTGCTCTTCCTGAAGGTGCAACCTTTCAGGTCATTCCCTTCAATTTGAACGAATCCTCTGCGGTTAGCTACACCATCAAGAGTGATACTAAAGACCTGAAGCAATTAGCTGAGATTGCTAAGACTAGTATTTTACCAGAGATTGCTCAACTTCCAGGAGTTCTGAAAGTCAATTTGTTGGGAGGGGGGGAAACTACGTTTACGGCTCTCAATTCTGGCTCAGAGTTGACCAAACAAGCACCAGAAATTATTAAGGAGGAACAGCAGCGAGATAATCCCGAATCTCCCATACCCATTACCCCGACTCGGATTCGCTTCAATGGACAGGAAGCTTTGGCTTTTCAGGTGATCAAAGGGGGTGATGCTAACACCTTAGATGTGGTTAGTCGGGTAGAGGAAGCGGTGCAAAGGCTACAAGCCAGTTTGCCAGAGGTGCAGTTAGTCTTAGCAGTCACTCAAGCTAACTATATCCGGGAAGCCACTCAATCTACTATTGATGGTTTAGTACTGGCAATTGTTCTGGCAGTGTTGGTAATTTTTACTTTCTTGCGTAACTGGCGTGCCACCCTAATTACTGCCTTGGCAATTCCAATTTCCCTACTGGGAACGGCTATCGTGATGGCTATCTATGGGTTCAATCTGGAAACCATTACTCTGTTAGCTTTGGCTCTGGTAATTGGAATTATCATTGATGATGCCATTGTAGAAGTCGAGAACATTTCTCGGCACCTGGAGGCTGGGGAGTCTCCTCGACAAGCTGCTCTTTCTGCTACTAATGAAATTGGTCTGACGGTTTCTGCTTCTACTTTGACCATTGTGGCGGTATTTCTACCGGTTGGTTTAATGGGTGGTAACTTAGGACAGTTCTTTAAACCCTTTGGTCTGACGGTTTCGGCAGCAGTTCTTACCTCTTTGCTAGTTGCTCGCACCTTGTGCCCAGTTCTTGCGGTTTATTGGCTTAAACCTAGGCAGGGGAAAAGGGAACAGGGAACAGGGAACAGTAAACAGGGAACAGTAAACACGGAAAAATTATCGAGAGTAGTTTTTGACTTTTGGTTGAGGTCTAATCTTAAGTACCCTGATTTGCTGCGCTGGTCCCTGGGGCATCGGAAATTTGTAGTGGGATTAGCGGTATTGAGCTTTATAGCTGGGATTTCTCTGATTCCCCTAATTCCTCAGGGGTTTATTCCTACCCTAGACCGAGGGGAATTTATGATTACCTATACGGCACCGTTGCCTCAGATGCCTAGTGCCTCTCAATTTGGTGATTTAATTGATCAGATTCTGAATTTAGGAGGGTTTGATACTAATAGTGAGGAGTCAAAGCCATTAAGTAATTCAGATACTAATTCAGATACTAATTCAGATACTAATTCAGATACTAATTTAGATACTAATTTAGATACTAATTCAGACCTTAGGGAGCAGGTAAAACCACAACTATCAAAAGCAAAACTATCAAAGTCAGGGTTTAATGGTCTATTTCCGATTAAAAAAGGGATGCAATTGGTACTGAAGCAATCTGAGCAGGTGGCTAAGCAGTTGGAAGAGGCGGTGTTGGCTTTTCCTGAAGTGGAATCGGTATATACGGTTGTGGGGGTACAGGGTGATCCCAACAAAGGTAACCTTCAGGTCAAACTTAAACGTAATCGCCAATATACTACTGCTCAGGTTCAGGAAAAAATGCGGGCTGCTTTGCCGAAGATTTCTGGTGTAACTACTAGTGTTGAAGATATTCAGTTTATCGAACTACCTACTCAAAAACCGGTTCAAGTTGCTTTATTGGGTGATGATTTAGAGGTGTTAGGCAATACTGCTGCAGATCTCAAAACTCGGATTGAGACATTACCAGGATTAGTGGATGTAGAGGCAACAGGTCAGAATAATCGAAGCAATAGGATTACTGAGATTGAGCATGTTAATGGTCAGCGAGGGGTTTATGTTCGTGCTAGCCTTAACCAGGGTCAAGGATTGGGAGATGCCACTGAGGAGGTGGTAAAGGTTGCCAAAATGGTTTTACCGGATGGTGTGAGGTTACAACTGTGGGGGGATTCGGCTCTTAGTAGTCATGTGCTGGGGAGTTTTGCTGGCACCTTGACCTTGTCTGTTACCTGTATGCTGTTAGTGCTGATTTTGCCTTTTGGTCGATTGTTAGAACCGATGGTGGTGGGCTTGTCGTTGCCTTTATCTATTGTGGGAGCAATGCTGGCACTTCTGATCACCCAGAGTGATTTTGGCATGATTTCCCTGATTGGTCTAATTTTTTTGCTGGGACTACTTGACAAAAATGCCCTTTTGCTAATGGATTATGTTAACCAACTTCGTCGAGCTGGTTTAAGTCGCACTGAGGCAATTCTGGAAACGGGAGTGGTGCGTTTGCGACCGATTATAATGACTACTGCTTCGACAATTTTGGCAATGTTGCCCTTGGCATTGGGATTTGGCGCAGGAGCAGAATTGCGACAACCGATGGCTGTGGCAATTATTGGTGGATTGCTTACGTCTACGTTATTGAGTTTGATTGTTGTACCAGTATTGTATAGCCTGCTGGAAGATTGCTGGCTAGGATTATTAGACTTCTTGCAGAAGTCGGGAACAGGGAAACAGAGGAGCTAAACCAATGGCAATCAAAGCTTTCGTTACTGGAGGAACAGGATTTATCGGTGCTCATGTTGTGCGATCGCTACTTGAAGCAGGATACTCCGTGCGAGCTCTGGTGCGCCCTACTAGCCAACTCGATAACCTCCAGGGTCTAGATATAGAAGTCGTTATCGGTGACTTGAACGATCCAGGCTTGTGCCAACTGATGCAGGGATGTCAGGTATTATTTCATGTCGCTGCCCATTATTCCCTGTGGCAAGCGGATCGAGATTTACTCTATCGTAACAATGTCCAAGGAACCCGTAATGTGCTACAAAGTTCTGGTAAAGCTGGGATTGAACGCACTGTTTACACCAGTTCAGTAGCGGCTATTGGTGTGGGTAAACCTGGGGAAATTGTGGATGAAACCCATCAGAGTCCTGTCGAGAAATTGGTGGGTGACTATAAAAAATCTAAGTTTTTTGCTGAACGGGAAGCGATCAAGGCAGCTCAATCTGGTCAAGATGTGGTGATTGTTAATCCTAGCGCTCCCATTGGTCCAATGGATATTAAGCCAACTCCTACCGGAGAAATCATTGTGCGCTTCTTACAGCAGAAAATGCCATTTTATTTGGATACGGGATTAAATTTTATTGATGTGCGGGATGTGGCTCAGGGTCACCTGTTGGCGTTGGACCGGGGGAAAAAAGGCGATCGCTATATTTTAGGTAACCAAAATCTATCCTTCAAATCCTTATTGGAGCAACTTGCGGAAATTACTGGATTGAGTGCGCCTCAAAAAACTGTTCCGGTCTGGCTACCGCTGAGTATGGCTTGGATTGATGAGTGCGTCTTGACTGCTTTCGGCAAAACCCCTTCTATTCCGCTCAATGGGGTGCGGATGGCACAACACCCGATGTATTACGATGCCTCGAAAGCGGTTAGAGAGTTAGGGTTACCCCAATCTTCGATTAGGAAAGCCCTCAAGGATGCTGTTGATTGGTTTAGCTAAGGGAACAGGGAACAGGGAACAGGGAACAGGGAGCAGCGGATCCCCCCTAACCCCCCTTAGTAAGGGGGGAAGGGAACAGCGGATCACCGGAACAGGGAACAGAAAGACTTTTGGCAGCTTTAAAAAAGTTAATACACTTCCGTTTATTTATCTCTAGGTACTTACCGCTGGCTCCAGTAAATAGGGAAACTGACAACTGCGGCGAAGTCTAGGATTTTAAGGAATTCACCAACAGTATTATTAATTTATCAGCGAAGCTGATCAAAGTTCAAGCTGTAGGGTAATCAGGATTACCCTCCATGATTAGCGTTAATTATATGGTGTGAGGACAATTATGGCAATTCAATTACAACAAGCTCTTGATGTCGGAAAGTATATTGTTACCCAGCGTCTTTTGGGTCGTAAACGCTTTCCCCTGGTGCTGATGTTGGAACCTCTGTTCCGCTGTAATCTAGCTTGTTCCGGTTGTGGCAAAATCCAGCATCCTACGGAAATACTCAAGAGCCAGCTGACTCCTGAAGAGTGCTTTGCTGCGGTGAAAGAGTGTGGTGTTCCTGTGGTTTCTATTCCGGGGGGAGAACCTTTGCTTCATCCACAAATTGACGAAATTGTCAAGGGGTTGGTGGCATGGCGAAAGTATGTCTATCTCTGTACTAATGGGTTGTTGTTAGAAAAGTGTCTGGATAAGTTCCAACCTTCCCCTTACCTGACTTTCAGCGTTCACTTGGATGGCTTACGGGAACGGCATGATCAGTGTGTGGACCGTCAGGGGGTATTTGATAAGGTAGTGCAGGCAATTCGAGCCGCTAAAGCTAGGGGATTTCGTGTGACTACTAACACGACGGTGTTTGAGGGAAGTGATCCTAAGGAAATTCAGGAGTTCTTTGATTTCCTAGCCATGTTGGGTATTGATGGCATGATGGTTTCTCCTGGATATAGTTATGAATGGGCACCAGATCAGGAGCATTTCCTGAAGCGGGAACAGACTAAGGCGATGTTCCGGGAAATTTTAGCGCCTTTGAAGGCTGGGAATAAAACCTGGAATTTTAACCATAATCCTTTATTTTTGGATTTCCTGATGGGGGAGAAAGATTACGAGTGTACCCCTTGGGGAAGTCCTAGTTACAGTGTTTTGGGGTGGCAAAAGCCTTGCTATTTGTTAAATGAAGGGCATTATTCCACTTTTAAGGAATTGCTGGAGGAAACGAATTGGGATCAGTATGGTCGCGCTAGTGGTAATCCTAAGTGTTCCGATTGTATGGTCCATTGTGGGTATGAGCCGACGGCGGCTGTGGATGCGTTTCAGCCCCAGAATATGGTTCGTGCTATGGGTAGTGTGTTAGGAGCAGTTTGAACCTGACCAATTTCCCAGACCATAAAGCTGGCGCTACTTCCTAGCTCTGAGTAGTGATGGATTGCTAAGCCTGGCAGGATAGACAAGGTCAACTTGAGCACAATACACACAATACAATCAATGCGATCGCATTTATCTGAGCTTTCTGATTCTTGATCAAATAGACCTTGAAATCAACTTCAAGGTCATTATTCCATTGGGAATTAATTCGTTTTGGTAAAACCTCATTATCTGCTGCCCCTTATCTAATCACAAAACTTAAAATTTAAATCCTAATAAATTCCAAGAATTTAGGAGCCAGATAAATAGCCATGCCGCTAGCATACTCAAAAAATAATACCCTCGTCTAATCCAAGACCAGTTTTTGTCTCTCCAAGCCAGTAAAGCAATAATCGATACTATAGTAGTCAAGCCTGTGGTCACAATCGGTAGATAAAGTAACACAATTATAACAGGGGGCATTCCGAAGAAAAATTCCCAGAAATCTATTGTACTAATAGCTATCCCTATGCCCATCAAAAAGCATAAATTCAACAGACTAATAAGACCAATACTCAACTCTACCAAACGAGTATGTCGTGAAACTAGAGATAAGGTTTTATTTTTGCGGCTAACTAATGGTCTAATTAGCCAAACTAAACATCCCCATAGGAAGATGGTCACAGAAAATCCTGCCAGTCCAAGCTGTAAAACAGGAGCTTCGTACCAGGGTAACTTTTCATAGCTTAAATGGACATGACTACTCATAGACATACCAGTAATTTTACCCTGACTATCTGGCCGAAAATTTATATACATACTGCTGTCAGTAGCACGAAATAGGAGTGGCTCGACTTCCTCCCATGTACTTCTTCCTGGAAATATAGTTAACGTGTGGTCTTTATTAGTTTGAATAATCAACAACTTTCCCCATTCCAGCAAAACCATGGCTAGTTTAACTAGAGAGTTTCGAGGATATCGAATGAAGCGATAACCGCCCTTTATTTGTTTATATTGCTGTTCATATTGCTGGTGATACTGCTGGTTACTATTAGCGTCAGGTATCGCTTTAGTAATCGTTTCAGTAGGTGACGAAATGGTTTCCTGTACAGGATAATAACGATCTAAAAACTGTTCAACCAAGTCGTCTCGCAAATTTTCATTAAGAGTGTTACGGTTATAAGCAATATAGAAACCTAACTTTTGTTCTGGGATTAAAAATAGCAGATTAGTATACCCTGACATGCTACCGCCATGCTCAATTATCCGTTGATTATTCACAAAGCGCTCAAAAAAACCATAAGTAGATCCTGCCACTTGAGGAAGGTTGGGAAAATTAGTATAGTGTTGGCGGTGCATCTCCTTTACTGTAGTGTCATTCAGGATACGCTCTGTACCATAACGACCTCCCTGTAAATGAGCAATCATAAAGTGAGCCATGTCTTCAGCAGTAGTACTTAACGCTGTAGTAGGAACACTTTTATTACAGGTAAAGGGTTGGTTTATATAATTGCCATTTTTGTACTGATATCCCACAGCTAAATCAGCAGCCAGCTCAGACGGTAATGGTTGCTGAAAACTACTTTGACTCATATTCAAAGGTTGTAGGATAGCTTGGTCAATATAGTCACTGAAAGGAATTCCACCAACTACTTCGACTAAGTAACCTGCTAATGCTAATCCCACATCACTATAAACATATAATTCACCTGGTGGTCGCACTCGCTCTGGTAAATTTTCTGTGAGAAATTTTTCTAAGGATGGCAGCTGAGACTGGCAAAGAGTGGCTCCGCCAATCGCCCAAGCTACATCAAATCCATGAGTATGAGTTAAGAGATGATCAACTGTGATTGGCTTAAATTTATTAGTCTTGATTTGAACATCCTTAAGATATTGGTTAATATCTTCATCTAGCTTAAGCTTACCTTGCTCGACTAGTTGCATTACTGCTGTAGAGGTAACTAGTTTAGATACAGACCCTACACGAAACAGAGTTTTGTTAGGAATAACCGGTATCTTCTCCTCAAGGTTGGCATAGCCGTAGCCTTTCGAGAAAATAATCTTATCATCTTTGACTAAGGTAAATACCGCTCCAGGAATATTATTTTCTGTCATTTGATTGACAAAAAAATTGTCACTAAATTCTTCTATATCCTGGAATTTGGTTAGTTTTACCTGGGAATCATCGGTTGTAGATACCATCGGCAAATACCGATTAGATACACTCAAAGATTCATCAGCAAATACGGGAAGTACAGAAACACTAAGAATTAATAGAGCTAAACTTAGTGATTGAATCAGTTTTAGTAAGCTATTTACTGTTGTTTTCACTAGTTTTATATTTGGGAAATTTTTGATCAAAGGGAACAGGGAATCGGGAGTCGGGAATCGGGAATCGGGAATCGGGAATCGGGAATCGGGAATCGGGAATCGGGAATCGGGAATCGGGAATCGGGAATCGGGAATCGGGAATCGGGAATCGGGAATCGGGAATCGGGAATCGGGAATCGGGAATCGGGAATCGGGAATCGGGAATCGGGAATCGGGAATCGGGAATCGGGAATCGGGAATCGGGAATCTGGAATCGGGAATCGGGAATCGGGAATCGGGAATCGGGAATCGGGAATCGGGAATAGTAAAGCTAAATCTGTTACCTCTTGCCTATTACCTGTCCCTAATTCAACAGTCAACCAACATTAAACCTTCAACCAACCTTAAACCTTCAACCAACATTAAACCTTCAACCAAAATTCAACCTTCAACCAACATTAAACCTTCAACCAACATTCAACCTTCAACCAACATTAAACCTTCAACCAACATTAAACCTTCAACCAACATTCAACCTTCAACCAACCTTCAACCTTCAACCAACATTCAACCTTCAACAACATCCCAACAAAGCGGTGGGCTAATCATACCTTTTTCAGTATATTTTGAACGCACTAAAAAGTTATAAACACGCAAATGGTAGTCATAGGAATAAGCCCGATTTGGTTCATGAACCCCAACATCAACAAAATACTTACCACTGTTTAAATCTAAGCGGGATAGATGGAGTTTGATTTTTCCTTTACCTTTAATACCTGGTACTGATACTCCCATGGTAGTTGTGTTAGTCTCAAGACAAACTTGACTATCTTCAGTGCTAATGAGGACACTAAAAATTAGTCCATCAATTGGTTGAGGTGAAAAGTACTCAATATCAATGGCTAAGGAATCACCACTATTAATCTCTAAGCTAGGTAACAGCAAAACATCGGTAATTTCTACTTCTAGAGAGCCAAAGCGGTTTTGATTCATTCGCAGTTGCACACCAGACCTAGTCACTTGGGAGGATCCGTTGGGAGTGCCTGGCTGAGTTTGCGATCGCATTTGATTGACATACTGTGCTACTACCACTTTTGGCTCACCGTAAGCCATGATTTGTCCTTGTTGTAGCCACAAAGCGCGATCGCAAAGTTGCTCAATTTGTTCGCTACTGTGAGAAATTAGGACAATAGCACAGCCAGACTCTTTCAACTGCGCAATTCGTTCCAAGCACTTAGCCTGAAATCTCAAATCCCCAACGGACAGAAACTCATCAACTAGCATCACATCTGGGTCTGTGTGTACAGCCACCGAAAACGCCAGCCGCATCTGCATCCCTGTACTATAAGTGCGCACTGGATTATCGATAAACGGCTCAAGTTCAGCAAAGGTCACGATTTCATCAAAACGTCGCCCCATCTCTTCACGAGTAAGACCTGCTACCACACCACTAACAAAAGCGTTTTCTCGCCCAGTCAAATCTGGATGGAAACCAGCTCCCAAATCCAGCAGCGCTCCAATGGAGCCATTAACTGTAACCTTCCCTTTATCCGGTTTTCCAACCCCACCAATCAAGCGCAACAGGGTTGATTTACCAGCCCCATTGTGACCGAGAATCCCCAGCATCTGGCCTGGGGAAACGGTGAAGGTAATATTCTGCAACGCCCAAAACCTTTCCGCTGCCATAATATGCCGAAAACCCGACAGCGCCGCCTCCATAATAGTAAACGGTCGGTCAGGATGATAGTTGTTAAAGCGTTTACCAAGTTCTTTAACAATAATTGCATCAACCATCTATAATTCCTCCACAAAGCGATCGCTCTGCCACCGGAAAATTTGAAGACCGATAGGTAAACATACTGACGTGACCAAAGCCATAACTAGCAGAGCTAGCCAATCCGGTGCTGTGCCTTTAATTAGTACAGTGCGATAGGCATTAACCAGATGCACCATCGGGTTAAGGTAATACAAAAACTGATAATTTTTCGGCACATTAGTAATATCATAAAAAATCGGTGTCACATAAAAAAGCAGCTGTAAAAGTACACCGATAGTATGCTGCGTGTCGCGAAACGTTACATTAAAACCAGCTAGTAGATAGGCTAAACTAATGGTAACGGCAAACTGGAGAGCTTGTAGGATTGGTAACAGTATAACTACTGGCTGTAGCTGAACACCATCGATTAACAGAAAGATAACTAATACTGGCAGGGCTAGAATAAAATGAATCAGACCTGTTGTTACCGTCACCACCGGTAAAATAGCGTTTGGAAAACCCGGTTGTCGGATCAGGGGGCGATTATGAATAATCACGCCAGTGGCTTGAAAAAGAGAGCTGTTAAACCATGTCCATACCAACAAACCAGAAAATGCAAATGAAGTATATTGAGGAATATCAACCGACAATACAAAACTGAAAACAAAGGTAAACACAGCTAACTGAAGTAGTGGATTAAGCAGCATCCAAGCTACTCCTAAAGCTGACCGTTTGTAGAGTAGCTTCATCTCCCGATTAACTAGCTCTCGTAGCAAATCATAAAGATAATAAAACCGCCACTTAAACAACGGTTTAATTTGGGATTTTCGATTTTTTATTGAAGACATTGGAGTAATATAGCATTTTAATTTGAGATGTAAAACTAGAATTGATATAAATCGGGAATCGGGAATCGGGAATCGGGAATCGGGAATCGGGAATCGGGAATTGG
>NZ_MKZS01000001.1:3208684-3218269 GCF_001942495.1 Moorena bouillonii PNG | reverse complement strand
TCCCGACTCCCGACTCCCGACTCCCGACTCCCGACTCCCGACTCCCTACTCCCTACTCCCTACTCCCTGTTTCCATTGCTATACGACCTTCACGTTTAACCCGTAAATGAGATTGCCACAAAGACCAAACTCCAGCCAGATTACCTGTAATTTCCAAGCAAATGAGGGCAATCGGATAATTGCTCGAACCTTTTAGCCGTTCAAAGATGCGCCATAAATGAGCAAGTGGCAATCCCAGCACTATTTGCACCAATCCTCGCCAATCCCCATCTTCTAACAATGTGGTGAGATTGTAAGCAACATGACCTTTACTGTAGTTGTAAAGCTGACGATGTAGCGCTGTCATTTCATTGCGATGCTTATGCCAGACATAAGCGTTTGGCTCATAGACCAGGGTATAGCCAGCTTTAAGTACCTTATAAAATAAGTAAGTATCTTCACCAACTCCTGAAGGCATACCAGCACCGAGGACTTCGTTCATCAGGCCAATCTTCGGATTGCGAAAGATACTGGCACGAAAAGCAGCATTAGCCGTTGCTCCTAAAGTCCAAGTTGGTACAGGCTTGTAGAAAAAGGATTCAAACCAATCTCCGTTAACCTCCAACCAATCAAAGCCCCGTCCCAAGCCGCCATAATTTTCAAAAGACTGCTCGGCTTTGGTTTCCAACTGTAAGGGCAAAACATTACCTGTGACGATCATCACATCCGGTCTAGCAAAAGGAGCAATTAGCTTTTCTAACCAATCCGGTGGCACAGTAACATCATCATCTGTCGCAATCACAATATCCCCGGTACTAGCAACAAAGCCAGCATTGCGAGCATAAGCTAGTCCCTGACGGGATTCACTAACTAAGACAACATCAGGAAACTCAGCAACTACTGGTGGAGTCCAACCAGAAGCGGGATGATTATCAACTACAATAATTTCCAATTGTCGAGTAGACTCTTGGGCAACTAGGCTCGACAAACACTTCCGCAAATCTTGGGGTCGGTCATAGGTAGCGATGATAATAGAAACTGGTATAGTCTTTGCTAAAGAGGTTAGTAAATCAGTCTCTTTATCCTTGGATTTATAGTGATTACTTAAGATAGATAGTGCTTGATTATAGCAGTAATCGCTACTAAAATTAAGGTCTAATTGTAGCAACTTCTGACCAAACTGATTGACAATAACCTCAATTAAGCGATTCTTGCTAATTCCTCGATCAGGGTTAGCAATATCAACGCTACCTAAAAGCTGATCATGCCATTTCACAAACACTCGTACTAATGAGTAATCTTTTACATCAGTTAATGCCTGTAAAGGTTCCCCTAGATCCACAGTCCGCACGGCTATACCTGGATTGGTTTTAATCCTTGGGATTTCTTCCTTAGTCAGAGCAGGAAAGATAGGGTCAGAAAAAATTGGGTAGGGATCACTATCTACATCAACTTCTGTTTCTCGTTCTTGGTTACCGAAAGATTTAGTAATCTCAGCAGCAGTGTGGCGAGCTTTGTGATAGCGATTTAAACCAATGAAACAGCCTTTTAATTCAGCCAGAATTAAATCCTGTGGGAAGCGAGTGGGGTTTTTGAAACCAAGACACAGACGTTTTAAAATCCAATAGACTATCGTTCTGAGCAAAGTCCACAAGAAAGACAGACACTCCTCTGGATAGGCAAAGAGGCTACGGATAGCGTAAGAAAACAGACCAATACTGTTATTAGTAATTTGCGTACGCAACTTAGTATAATCCCGTCGATGTCGATGGCGGACTATGGCACTAGGCTCATAGACCAGGGTATGTCCTTCCTTAATCACCCGGAAAAACATTTCTAAATCACCACCACCATTAGTGACAGTACCCACATCTAAAGCAGGGTCAAACAAACCAATATCATCAAATACTGAGCGGCGATAAGCCATGTTTGCCCCTGTACCGAATTGTCCCGTACCCAGGAGTTTCCAAGGCATTTTGTTGCCTCGGTTAACCTGATACCATTTACGCCTCATACCTCGCCCGAAGCCGCCATACATTTCAAACAGCACTTGTGCTTCGGTTTCCAATTCATAAGGCACAACTAACCCAGTCACTGCCATAACGTCAGGATGTTTAATAAACACTAGGGCTAATGCTTTTGCCCATGCTGAATCAACCACTACATCATCATCAGTATAGGCAATAATGTCTCCTTTAGCTTCAATAACAGCTCTGTTTCTCGCCCAATCTAAACCCGGACGAGGTTCACAAATATAACGAATATTAGCATAAGTTTCTACCAGTTTTTTGGTGCTATCATTGGTGGGAGCATTATCAACAACTACAATATCTAAGTAAGGATAATCGACTTGCTTGAGAGCGTTTAAACATACAGCAAGATTAGCAGTGCGATCGCGAGTACAAACCGCAACCGTTACTAACGGCAACTTGCCCTTATACTCCGGTGGTGGCACATCAAACAAATCCTCAAGGCACAAGCTTTCCCGTCCGAGAGGTAAGGATAATCCATTGTACAAAAGACGATTGATAATCGTCTCGCTATGGTCTTCCAGAATACGTTTACTTAAGGTTTGAGCTGTGCAGTGACCATTAGTAATCGGTGCTTTAACATATCCAATTGGCGCACCATGGAAGCGAAGCAGTCCTTGCACTGCCATATAGCCATCCAAACCATCAAGAGTAGTCAGGGGGCGGCTCAACTCAATGTCCACTACTTTGATTGGATAAAGCATAACCAAAAATCTCTTATATCATCAGCAGTGAACGGTGTAATAAATTTCCAAGCAAGAGCTTGAAATATAGACTACCTCGGCGTTTCGTTAAATCCGTATAACTGACTGATGGTTTATTAACATAATTATCAGATTTAAGCTTAGTGATCATTCTAAATACGCTTTTAATGAACAAGATATACAACCCATAGCGAAAAATAGGGGTAATAAAATCCGCTTTCAAAGCTTGAGATAGCCAAAATAATGTACTGCGATCGCTACTACACTGACTACTTTGTCGTGCCAAATACATATAAAAACTACTCTTTGACAATTGATAAAGTGCTGCTGGAATCTCTGGATGCCTTTGTTGAACATCACTTAGCATCAAACCATGAGACTTAGCCATTTGGCTGTAGTCGCGAGACATACTACTAACAATCTTGCGATAGCCAATCATAAATTCCGGCACAACAGCAAATTCATAATGTTCTGCAATGCGCAGATAGAGCTCCCAATCCTCACACCCTTGAGCTTGTTGTGCTTTTAATTGACAGTTGTAGCCACCGACGGTTTCAAAACAACAGGCGCGAATCACAGATGCACTAGCATTGCCTAAAAAGTTATGACATACCAAAGTTTTATAAACCTTTCCTTCTATAGTTGAGGCACGGAAATTTCCAGTCAGTGAATTTTCGGCATCAATATCCGCCGACCAAGCATAAACCAACCCTACCGATGGCTCTGTTGCCAAGAAGCGTTTAACTTGCTTTTCTAAATTTTGCGGATACCAAATATCATCAGCATCCAGGGGAGCAATATAATCTCCCTTCGCGTTTTTAATCCCTAAATTACGAGCAGCAGCCACCCCTAAATTTGGTTGTTGTAGTAAAATCACACGCTGATCTTGCTTAGCAATAGATTGAACAATCTCAGCTGTGCGGTCTTGAGAACCGTCATCTACCACTATCACTTCCAGGTTTTTATAGGTCTGAGAAAGAACAGACTGTAATGTGATTTCAATAAACTGCTCTGTATTATAGGCAGGAATAATCACTGAAACCAGTGGTAAGCTATCAACTGTTTTAACAACCGACATTTGATGATTTAAATTTTATATCTATACTTTCCACAGGGATAAACTGAGTTTTTAATTTAGCTATCAGCATTTAGCTATAGCGTTTCTAGGATTTATGAGGTACGCTTTTCAACCTCAAAGTCCCCCTTTATAAGGGGGATTTAGGGGGATCCATTTGTACCTCATGGCATAGAGAATTGCTATATATCAAATGGGCTGACTTCCGCTGACTGCTGATAGCGGATGCCTGACTGCTCAACCTGTAGACACAACCTCTATTACAAGTACAGAGTTACTCAGTCAATTCAGGACTTTTTGAAAAAAAAATCTCTATTGGTGATTATTCGGTAGTTTTGTTAAAGCCAATCAACGAGTTAGTTAAATTTATTATAAACTGATTTTTTTGTCTAAGCTAATGTTATACTATTTGAGGGTATTATTGAGATGCAGAGTAACGATTTAATCTCAAAATCTCAATCAGTAATTGAAGGTATATTCTCTAAAGAATGATTGACTCTGCTAGACTCACTATCTCCGTCATCATCCCCGTATACAACGGAGGCAAAGACTTTCACCAATGTCTTGCCAGACTATCTCAAGCTCAACCCCCTCCCGATCAAGTGATTGTAGTAGCTGATGGCGATACTGATGGCTCATGGCGTATAGCCCAAGATTTTGGAGCCACGGTAATTCGATTGCCCACAGCAGGGGGTCCCGCTAAAGCCCGAAACCTGGGAGCGAAAGCAGCACAGAGCGATATCCTGTTCTTTATAGATGCTGATGTAGCAATCTATCCGGATACTATTGGTCAAGTGGTGAAAATCTTTAACAATGAACCTAATTTAACCGCTTTAATTGGTTCTTATGACGATGCTCCCGGTGCTGCTAATTTCCTTTCCCAGTACAAAAATTTACTCCACCACTACACTCACCAAACTGCATCTGAACAAGCATCTACCTTTTGGGGTGCCTGTGGCGCAATCCGTCGTGACATCTTTCTTGCCATGGGTGGCTTTGAGGAAAATTATCGTCAACCTTGTATTGAAGACATTGAGTTAGGCTATCGACTCAAGGAAAAAGGTTACAGGATTAAGCTGTGTAAGACTCTACGGGTGAAACATCTCAAGCGCTGGGGCATAATTTCTTTGCTTAGAGCTGACTTTTTCTACCGCGCCTTGCCCTGGACTGCCATAATTCTTAAGGTTCGCGACGCAAGTCCAGAAAACTGTCGTGAGTTTATCAGTGACTTGAACCTAAAACTATCTAGTCGTATTAGTGTGGTGTTAGTCTATGCTCTACTAGGTGCTTTAGTTACAGCTTATTGGTGGTCTAGTACTGTGATTGCTATTGCTACCTGTGTGTTTAGTCTCGCCCTGCTAGTACTCAACAGACCTGTCTACCAATTCTTTTATCAAAAGCGTGGTCTACTATTCACTATACGAACCGTTCCATGGCACTGGCTGTATTACTTTTACAGCGGACTTGCGTTTGCCATTGGTATAGTTCGTCATTGGTTTAAAAAGTACCTAAAACCTCTGATATACTTGCCTAAATTATCAGGAATTAATCATTAATAAAGCCTGATAATTGCTGAATTTTAATTTAAAAGCATGAACAATAAGAGTTGATATAACTGTTGAAATAACGTTAAAATTAAGGTTGAATTTTAGGGTTAACCTAGAATTGCGATCGCTATGGAATAAAAATCGATATTATCCTACTAATAACTGACCACTAACGCACTCACCACTGACGCACTATTTTTAATCAATGGAACATTATCCCGTAGTGATTACAGGGGCAGGACCGGCTGGTCTTACTGCTGCCTATGACCTGGTTAAACAAGGCATTAAACCTATCGTTCTAGAAAAATCCAATAAAGTCGGTGGTATTGCTCGCACCGAAGTCTACAAAGGCTATCGCTTCGATATTGGTGGTCATCGCTTCTATACCAAAGTAGAAGCAGCGCATCAACGTTGGCAAGAGGTTTTAGGGGAAGACTTTATCAAAGTTCCCCGCATGTCACGCATTTATTACCAGGGTAAATTCTACGACTATCCCCTCTCAATCTTTAACACCCTATCGAATTTAGGCATCATTAACAGTCTGATTATTTTGCTCAGCTACTTCAAGGCAAAAATCAAGGCAAAATTGCGACCTTGGCGTGAACCTGAAACCTTTGAAGAGTGGGTAAGCGATCGCTTTGGTCGTCGTTTATACAGACTATTTTTTAAAACGTATACGGAGAAAGTTTGGGGCATCCCCTGCGATAAAATTCAAGCAGAATGGGCAGCACAGCGTATTCAAAAATTATCTCTAAAACAAGCAATTATCAATGCTTTGTTCGGAAGTCAAAATAGCAAAAGCTTGATTAAGGAATTTGATTACCCCATACTTGGACCAGGGATGATGTGGGAAAAATTTCAGCAAGCAGTAGATAATCAAGGTGGTCAGGTAAGACTGAATACTGTAGTCACTAGTATTCAACGAGATGGTAATCATATCAAAAGTATTACTGCTTTGCAGGATGAAAAAACTATCAGTATCTCTGGAGACCATTTCATCTCTAGTATGCCAGTGACAGCACTGGTTAAAAAACTGGATCCACCTCCCCCACCAGCGGTAATCCAAGCAGCAAAATCCCTATCTTATCGAGCTTTTATTATTGTAGCGCTCATTATTGATGCTAAAGATCTATTTCCTGATCAGTGGATTTATATCCATAGTCCAGAGGTGAAAGTGGGTCGCATCCAAAACTTTAAGAATTGGAGTCCAAAAATGGTATCGGATCCTAGCAAGACCTGTCTGGGTTTAGAATACTTCTGTAATGAGGGAGATGAAATCTGGAATCTATCTGAGACCAAATTGCTGGATTTAGCCACCCGTGAATTGGCGAGTTTAGGTCTAGCTGATGCCAAGGCTGTAGAAGATGGTACTGTGTTGCGCCAACCTAAAGCTTACCCAGTTTACGACCGTGATTATCGTCAGCATTTACAAGTGATTCAAGATTTTTTAGCAGACTTTGATAACCTACAAACCATTGGACGTAATGGGATGCATCGCTACAACAATCAAGACCATTCGATGTTAACAGGAATGCTAGCAGTTAAGAACTTATTGGGGGAAAACCATGATCTGTGGCAGGTAAATACTGAACGGTCTTACTATGAAGAATTTACCACAGAAGAGTTAAAGCAAAAACAGGATTCAGTAGAGGACTCAGTTTTTCAGCCTGTATAGGCTATATAGCAATTATACGACTTGTGAGGTACAAATATCTGGGTTTTAGGGAGCAGGGAGCAGGGAGCAGGGAGCAGGAACCCACCCCTAACCCCTCCCAGGAGGGGAAGGCAAGAGCCAATAGTCAAACAGTTATGTGTACCTCATGAGTCCTATAAACGCTATAGCGTTTGTATTTGAGATGTAAACCTGTATAGTCTTTTTTTTACTGTCCAATAAAACTGAGGATCTCTTTCCCCTTTTGCCTCTTGCCTCTTGCCTCTTGCCTTTTTCGGCAATTCGTGTGTTTACAACCCAGATACAAATGCTATATAGGCATGTTCTACTTCATCACGACTTGGAATTTTCTACTTATTCCTTGCTACTTGATCGGAACTGCTGTACTGAATGTACTCCAAGCGGATTCCTTTAAACGAGTTAGCGATCGCATTATTGCAGCAGTGTGGTTGGGCATCGTTGTGCTGTCCATTGCACTGCTAGCAACCTCCCTAGTATTTCCCCTCAATTCCTGGGTAGGCTGGTGTACCGCTGCTAGTCTGAGTTTATTGTCTCTGACATCACAACCTACCCGCCATGAAATTGCTAATCTATGTTTCATGCTGTTTCCCAACCTAGCCTTGGGATTGTTGACCTTAGAATTTGGTGTCGCAGCATTCACCAGCCGACAAGTAACTTGGCTTGACACAGGTCTCTATCACTATGGAGCCATCCGATGGTTGTCCGAGTATGGAGCAGTGCCAGGTATCGCCCTGCTCCTTCAGCAGCTTGGTTTTACCTCATCGTGGTTTGCTCTCGCTGCTCCGTTTAACCCTCCAATTTTGGATGCTCAAGTTAGTGCCATCACCAATGGCTTTGCCTTTCTTCTGGCAATAGTACACTGTCTGATTGCTTTAGCTCAACTATTCAGCAATAAAGCACAGCTAAGTGACTGGTTTATCGTCATCTGCTCATTGATTGTACTCCCTCTCCTAGTCCTATCCAGTCACATGTCAGATATCCTGGTATCTCCATCGCCAGATATCCCAGTAATTTTGCTGACCGTAATCATCGCTTGGGCAATGTTAATCATTGCTCACCATCGCTCATCATCCGTAACTCAGGATGAAAATTCTAGTTTTAAAAATAAATTTTACGATCAATTTATCCCACTAATTTTAGCAGCTGGAGCTGTAAGCATAAAGCTTACTTCTCTACCTCTATTATTAATATCAGTTATTTTTTATACTGTTTTCAGTAGGTTTTGTGTGAAACGACTGGTGATAGGTGGTGTCATCACTACTTTACTCTTATCACCGATGTTCGCTGTCAATATCATCACCTCTGGTTGCCCACTTTTTCCCTCATCATTCTTCTGTCTGGATTTACCCTGGTCTTGGACAGCAGCAGAAGCTAAAGCAGTTGCTGAAAACACTCGCGTTTGGGGAATCTGGTTTGACTCACCTCCACCAAATATTCCTCCCTGGCTTTGGAAATTTGTGCTTTGGTTGATTGCTAGTACTCTAAATCAAATCGCTACTGGAATAATTTTAATTTCAATTTTATTAGCCATCTCTATTCTCCGAACATCAATCAATCATCGCCTTTGGGGTTTGATTTGGGTATTAGGCTTAGCTATTTCAGGAACCATATTTATGATGCTCTATGCTCCTGTAATCAGACTTGGAGTAGGATATCTAATTATTATACCTAGTTTATATATTACTATATTTTTTAATAAAAAAATTGGCAATTTTAATTTCCTGATCACAAAAAAAATACCGGTATCAAAGATATGGAAAAATCTTCCTATATTTAGTAGGACTAGTTATTTAGCTTTGGCTGTTATCACCTTAGTTATTGTTCTGAATCAAAAAACTCACTATCGACTGATTCTCCCTCCCCAGATGATGAGGTCAGATTTAGTCAAAAAACAAGTCAATGGTATTAATTATTTTTCTCCACAAGATATCTCTCCAGAAGAGCATGAGCTATGCTGGTCTGCTAAACTACCTTGTGCATTTGAACTAGAAGATAATATCAAACTTCGCGATCCAAACCGTGGTATTAAAGGTGGTTTTATAAAAGTAAAAAGGGAACAGGGAATAGGGAGTAGGGAGTAGGGAGTAGGGAGTAGGGAATAGGGAATAGGGAATAGGGAATAGGGAATAGGGAATAGGGAATAGGGAACAGGGAATATAGAATAGGGAGTAGCGATTAGGCAGGGCTGTTTCATTCTCATCAATAAATTGTCAATTCAATCCCGTGAAAGGGAGGTGAGGTAATAGGGAGAGGTTTTATTAATCAAAATTACCCCTATAGCAATCCTAAATCATTTGTAAAATCAGCAAAATCTGTAATCGTTGCTAGGCAAGGGTTATAGCGATTTGGCGTTCGCGCAGCGTGGCCTACGGCGACAGCCGACGCTATCGCGAACGCTTGAACCAATATATTTCACGAATCATATAGGACTGCTATATGTGGAAAATCCATTGTCAACAAGCACAATCAGGCCGGGTTTATTAAGAACTATTAGTATTTTATTCTGAAGGGGTGACGAAACAAGCTGAAATGGTTGGTATGTAAAGGTAGTACCATT
>NZ_MKZS01000001.1:3193838-3208584 GCF_001942495.1 Moorena bouillonii PNG | reverse complement strand
AAGGGCTAGGTCGCTTATAGAGTCTGCGTTTTAACTTATTTCGTCGCCCCCCCAGATTTTATTGACAATATACATTTACCCTGTATTAGGTAATTAGAGTGACAAAGTAAGCGTAGTCGATCGCTTTTAGCGGCTCCTAGGTCGCATCGCGTAGCGTGACCAAAGGTCAATCCCGGGTGCTAGTGCATAAACAGCTCACAGAACATAGGGTATATAATATGAACCTTCGAGTATTGATTGCAGCGGAACATGCATCTGCAAAGTTTGGTGGTGAAGCAGCTCTTCCATTACATTACTATCGAATTTTGCGCCAACGAGGGATTCCTACCTGGTTAGTCGTACACGAACGCACTCGTGCAGAATTAGAGGCATTATTTCCCCAAGATCAACATATTGCTTATGTTCCTGACACCATTTGGCATCGTATGTTGTGGCAGTTAGGTCATCTGCTGCCTACCCGTTTATCCTACTTTACGCTAGGGCTGGTTATGCGTCTTTTGACCCAGCTGACCCAGCGACAAATCATTCGCCGTATTGTTAAGCAGGAGCAGATCAATATAATTCATCAACCGATTCCAGTATCCCCCAAAGAACCATCTATGCTGTTTGGAATGGGTGTACCGATAATTATTGGTCCTATGAATGGTGGTATGGACTATCCTCCAGGTTTTCAGAAACTCCCAAATAAAACTGTCAACTTTACCATATTTTTGGGACGGAAGTTTTCGAATATTATGAACCAATTGATACCTGGAAAGAAACAGGCAGCATTACTCATAGTGGCAAATGAGCGAACCCGAAAAGCACTACCTCAAGTCGCCTGTAAACAAGTAATTGAAATAGTAGAAAACGGTGTAGATTTATCTATCTTTAAACCTCGGAAATCTGCGTCCACAAGCCTACCGATAAAAACATTTTATGTTTTTATCGGTAGGCTTGTGGACTGGAAAGGCGTTGATTTATTGCTGCTTTCATTTAAAAAAGCATCCCTAAACTTTCCGATTAGCTTAACTATTATTGGTGATGGTACAGAGCGGTATCAATTAGAGAAACAAGCACAAGAACTCAATATTTTATCCACAACTATCCACAATACTGGTAAAGTATTTTTTGCTGGTTGGCTTTCTCAGGAAAAGTGTTCAGAGCAATTACAGCAGTCTGATGTATTTGTTTTACCGAGTCTTTTAGAGTGTGGTGGTGCAGTGGTGCTTGAGGCAATGGCAAAGGGACTTCCAGTGATTGCCAGTAATTGGGGAGGCCCAGCAGATTATCTCGATACTTCTTGTGGAATTCTTGTAGAACCCTCCTCTCGAGAGGAGTTTATTGATAGTCTTGCCAATGCAATGCTGACCCTGGCCCACTCACCCCAAAAACGCCTTGATATGGGAAGAATGGGCCAAAAGAAAGTTATGCAACATTTTGATTGGGAAGTTAAGGTAGATCAGATGATCAAGATCTATCACAAGGTGATTGCTGAACACCTAGTCAGCTCCAAGATACAGTCCTGACTGCCTGAGACAAGTAGTTCAAACCCAATCTGTCCTTGAATAAGAATAGTATTTGCGCCGGTCTTATAAATACAGTTCAAACTGGTGAAGTGCTTGAGATTCGTAGGTGATCAAAGCTTGAGATTTACCTTTAACATAATTTGCGATCGCATCAGCTGCTTTAATTGCCGATTGCAACGCCTTGTGAATACCAGCCGACGATAGGGGATCTAGGGTACAAGCTGCATCACCAACAGCTAGCCAGCCATCATCGGTGATCTGATCTAAATACTGAGAATAGGCTGGCTGAATCAAAAGCTTGGATTGAGAAGAGGCGTTGGCACTTAACTCCTGCACGTACTGAGTTTTTTGGAGATATGCTGTCCAATTGGGCAATTGCAGGAGTCCGTATTGCTGCAGCAGTTTGCGATCGCTCATTAAGCTGACATTTATTTCAAGCTGACTGCTGACTGCTGACTGCTGACCTATTTCCTAGAGGAACAATGGGAAAAAATTCTTAATAACTCATTACTATTAAAACCGCTATAACTATAATAACTATATTTATAATAAAGCCTTATACATTAATTAAGTTGATTAAGTATTACTTATATAAAATTTGATAACAAGTTAAAAAAAAATTGGCATTTTATGATATAAGCGGTGGAAATAATTGAATAATGTCAAGTTTTAGGTAAATCAGCTATGCTATGAATAAGCTGTGTTCTGCTAGTTAAGGTAGTTAACTAAGAAGATCAGGAAACCTAGAGAACACGGACTTAGAGAACGACTGGAACTATGAACGGTTGATGTGACCTCATTTCTAGGATTAGGAGAGTCAAGGGAACCAAACCGTAAGGCTGCATTGTCTAACATTTGAGGGAATTATAACCCTTATGGGTTGGGATCAATGTGCGCGATTAATACAGAATCCGGTAGATTCCAGACTACAGCCTCAGAAGGAAAGCCTAACCGTCCCACCAGCCCTAATCCTGCCCAAATAATTTATCGCAACATACTACATTTTTTTTAAAAAAACTACAACTTGAATTGCAAAATCTGGTTTCTTAAATTCAGCTTAAAATCAGTTTAAAAAGAAAACTAAATGTTGAAACCCGAGCACAATGAGGTATTATAAATAACAGGCAATTGTGGGTAGCATTTTTGGTATGACTATTTCCTTGTTAGAGACGGTAAATCCTCTAATCAATATGGTGGATGACGCCCAGTTGAGGCAGTAATTGACTCAAGCTTTCTGTGAAGCAACGGAGGCAGTAAGCAAGATTGATAATTTCTTTGCACTGGTTCCTACCCATCGTTGGTCTAAGTCATTTCTGGCTCATTTCTTTAACTCCTGGAAGGCGACTCACCTTAAGATGTTAGCGATCTATGGTCTATCTTGTCGCTTACAACGGCTGGCTTTCGCAAATTCCTCTTCAGTACGGGAACAGTTATTCATGGCGGGAGCCTTCAACGCTGAGACCAGTTATGAAGACCTCGGTTTAGACTATGGCGGTCAAACCCATGCTGAGCTTTATCACCGTTTGGCTGGGGGGTTTTTGGATGACGCTTCCTGGCAATTAGACCAGTATTGCTTACCGAAAGCCAGAGAGTTTAAACAATGGATTTATCAGAACATGGTGGTCAATGATATTCCCAAGGGATTGTTCACCAATATGTTTTCTGAGATCTATAACCACGGTGAGTATAGCATTGCCCTAAAGGCTTTTAGTGATCTCATTGATCGTCATTACTCCTTTTCTGCTGCAGAAAAAGAGCAAGCTTTGACCTATATCCACGCTCATGTGGCTGATGAGACGGAAGTGGATCACTTTTTGGTTGTGGTCAAAGCCTTGAATGCCTATTGTCAAGCCACAAACACATCTATTGATTACCAACAGGCTCAGAACTTATTTGTAGAATATTTGACTCGTTTAGGTAGTGTGATGGTAGACTTCACTAACATGATGACTCAATAAATTCATGCCAACGAATCCCTTATCTGCGCGTCTTAACCCAGAGCATCAGTACTGTTTTGAAACAGCTCAACAGGCGATTACGGCAATCCCAGCCTATCGACGAAGATTAGCTGACATTGCTAAGGTTCACTTGGACTTGGGAGAAGTGATTACCGATCAAGACTATCCCACAGAGGTGATGGTACTCCGGCCTCGGGACACCAAAGCTCCCCCCTTACTCTTAATTGGAGGGATGGGTCCAATACCGGGAGTATCGGGATTTGAGCAAGCCTGTGAAATATTTGATGATACGAGAGAAATTGTGTTATTACAGGCCTGTGCGCTGCCAAGTCGAACAGCAGTCATGACCTTAAAAAGGCAAGCTGGCAGCAAAACCTTGGTCAAAACCTTGGCCGAAGAGGAGTTAGTGGCGATGCTAGAGATGGCAATTCAAGTGGGAGTTGCACAATGTTATACACGCAATACTCCAATCCAAGTGATTGTCCTGTGTAATGCTGCCCATTACTTCCTTCCTTTTGCGTGGCAGAGGCTGCTGAACAATCATCCCCAGATTGCCATTAAACTCCAGTGGATTTCGTTAATTGAATCTGTGGTGAAGCATCTCACAGATGGGAATTGGCACCGACCGTTACTCCTATGCACCAGTGCCACGCGATGGGGACAGGTTTACGCCGATCCCCTTCAGGCCAATGGCATTGAGCTGATCGAACCAAGTGATGCTTTGCAGTTAACCCTGATGGACTGCATTTATCAGGGGGTAAAAGCCTCTAATCCTGATTTGACCTGTGAATTAGGGGAACGCTTCTTTGTTGACCTGCTCAAAACCCAACCCGACCCGGACTGTATCATCCCAGGCTGTAGCGAAATTCCCTGTTTGCTGGAGTCGCTGCAAGGAACAAGTAAAGGGGCAGTGCAGCAGTTTTTGTCGGCGCTCGAGGTGATTAATCCGGTTCAACTTGCTTTGAACCGTGCTGCTGAAACCCTTCAGCCGATGGCAGCAATTAAACTGAGCCTGTAACGAGACCGGTTTGATTTCTAACAGATCAGTCCAACCCACATTAGCTCAAACACTTAAGCTCAAACACCTAAGCTCAAACACCTAAGCTAAAACGATGAATCCCTCTGTACAATCCCTGATTGAAAACGACAACGATAGTGCCAAGCAGATCTTTGAGCCTTTCCCCTTAGAAAATGTTGAAGGGTCAATTGTAGAGCAGTTTGAACAACAGGTTTTACGTCATGGGAATCGTCTTGCCATCGGTGTTCCTGGACAAGAGCTAACCTACAACGCCTTAAATCAATGGGCGAACCGGATTGCAAGAGCCGTTTTAAACAAGCTTGGGGCTGGGTCTGAACCAGTTGCTCTGTTATTTGAGACCGGACCGAGCATGATCGCGGCGATGTTGGGGGTACTCAAAGCCGGGAAATTTTATGTTCCTTTAGATATATCGTTGCCAGAGTCTCGCCTGAGCCTGATTCTTAAGGACTCAAAGGCTAGATTAATTTTAAGCGTACGCTACCATCTCGATGCTTCCGGGTTTGAGCAGAGGATTTTGAGCCAAGATGTTTTGAGCCAAGATGTTTTAAGGATTGACAGCCTCGAACCAGGAATTTCAGAGGAAAACTTAGACATTCAGTATCATCCTGACGATAAAGCCTATATTCTTTACACCTCCGGTTCTACAGGACGCCCGAAAGGTGTGCTCCAAAACCATCGCTATGTGCTGAATCTATGCCGCAACTATACCAACAGCGGTTTTATCAGCTTTAGCGATCGCTTTTCACTGTTGTACTCAGCCGCCTTTGGTGGTGCAGTGCGAGATATTTACTGTGCCCTGTTGAATGGAGCAGCCCTATTCCCCTTGGATGTAAAGCAAATTGGGTTACATCAGTTAGGTCGATGGTTGCGAGATAACGATATCACCGTTATGTTTGCCGTGGCGACATTGTTTCGTCACTTTGTTTCAACATTAGATGGGCTTGAAAATTTTCCGAAGTTACGATTAATCCAAATTGGGAGCGAAACGGTTTACCGACAAGATGCCGAACTTTTCGTTGAAAACTTTTCCGACCAATGCACCTTAATGGTGAATCTCGGAGGTACAGAGATTAGTCCAGTGCGACAATTTCCCATTACCAAAAAAACCGTGCTCACGGGGGCCACGGTGCCTGCGGGCTATGGCGTTGAGGGCACGGATGTTTTGCTATGGGATGAATCGGGGCAAGAGGTTCCCCCGGGAGAGGTTGGTGAAATTGTGGTTCGTTCTCGCCAAGTGGCCTTGGGATATTGGCAACAGCCTGAGCGCACCGAGCAAGTGTTTATCACCGATGGGGAGCACCGATATTTCAAAACAGGAGATTTGGGTCGGTTATTACCGGATGGTTGTTTGCTGCACCTGGGTCGTAAAGATTTTCAGGTCAAGATCCGAGGTTATCGGGTTGAAACCACTGAAGTCGAAGCCAGTTTGTTGAACTTAGACGCTGTTAAAGAGGCGGTTGTAGTAGCCCAGACAGAAGCAGGGGGAGCAGTGGGCGATCAACAGCTAGTGGCTTATCTGACTCCGGTAAATTCCCAAAACAAACCGACAGCCAACGAATTAAAAGCTGCGTTGGGAGACAAATTACCCAGTTACATGGTTCCAGCTTGTTTTATTTGGCTAGAGTCATTACCGTTAACTGTAACTGGTAAAATTGACCGACGAGCTTTACCAAAACCGGAATCAATTCTATCAACATCACAATTAGAATTAAACGTTATTGCCCCGCGTACGGCGACAGAAGAAACCTTAGTCAAAATTTGGTCGGAAGTCCTAAAAATTGAGCCGATTGGCATTGAGAATAATTTCTTTGAATTAGGAGGACACTCCCTTCAGGCCAGCCAAGTTGTGGCTCGTATTTCTAATAGACTAGGCATTGAAATCCCATTGAAGCAGATTTTTGAAGCACCAACAATTAGCCTGCTTTCAAATTACCTAGAATCCGTAAATACTAGCACTTGTAGCACTGGTGACTATCCATTAGTCCCCACCCCCAGGGAAACAGAGGCAGACATTCCTCTATCCTTAACGCAACAGGGTCTCTGGTTTCTGGCTCAACTGGAAGACAATCGTGCTGCCTATAACATGGTCAGAGCGTTTGTGATTACCGGGTCATTAGACAGAACGAGCTTAGAAAATGCGATCGCAACCCTCATAGACCGCCATGAAATCCTACGAACCACCTTTTCTGCTCGCGAGGGAATGCCTTTCGGTGTGATTGCCCCACACATTCGGTTACCCTTGTCTATTGTAGACGTGCCCACTGAGAAGTTCGATGGGATTGAGGAAGTGATTCTCCTTGAACAAAATCGCCCCTTCGATTTAACTGTTGGCCCTCTGGTGCGATTTACGCTAATTTGCAATTCACAGGAAAAGCAAATTTTACTACTGACCATGCACCACATCATTAGTGATGACTGGTCAATACAAGTTTTGCTCAGAGAACTCTCATCCCTTTACAAAGCTGGTTTAACCCAGACACCGCCATCCTTACCAGCTCTGCCCATTCAGTATGTTGATTATGCGGCTTGGCAACGGCACCGATTTACGGGAGAGTTTAGAGATAGCCAAATAAAATACTGGCAAGAGCAATTAGCAGATGCTACCCCAGTGCTTAACCTCCCCCTGGATCGTCCCCGCAAAACTCAACCCTTCAAATCTGGCCGGGTGCCATTTCTCCTCCATGGGGATTTAACTCAAAAACTCAATGTCTTAAGCCAGGGTAAGGGCACAACCTTATTCATTACCCTTTTTGCGGCCTTTTCCGCTTTTCTGTCTCGCTATTGCCATCAAGACGATATTGTGGTGGGGACTGCCATCGCCAACCGAAAGCCAGCCATAACAGAGGCGTTGATTGGCTTTTTCGCTAATATCTTAGTCTTGCGCACTCGACCGAACCAACAGCATACCTTCGATGAGTTGCTGTCCCAGGTTCGTCAAGTGGCTTTAGACGCTTATGCCCATGCTGATGTCCCCTTTGACCTGCTGGTAGAGCAACTGAAGCCGGAACGATTGCCAGGGGTTAGTCCCCTATTTCAGGTGATGTTTACCTTGCAAAATGTCCCGAAAGAAACCCTAGAGTTGTCGGGGCTGAGTGTCAATCCTAAGCCCTTAGACAAACCTACTGCTGGGGCTACCTTTGATTTAACTGTATCCCTGACCCAAATCGATACAGAACTGATTGGCGCTTTTGAATACAATGCCAACCTGTTTGACCGGGCAACAATTGAGCGGATGGCCAGAAATTTCCAAATTTTTGTAGAGGGGATAACTCTATTTCCAGAAAAAACCATTGCTCAATTACCCATTTTGAGTGCTGCTGAACAACAGCAATTATTAGTGGAGTGGAATCAGACCCAAACCGATTATCCTCGTAATGCCTGCGTTCACCAGTTATTTGAAGCTCAAGTCCAAAAGACACCAGATGCAGTAGCATTACGTTTTGCCGAACAAGCTCTGACCTATCACCAGTTGAATCAAAAGGCTAACCAACTTGCCCATTACTTGCTTTGCTTGGGTGTTGGCCGAGATGTTCCGGTGGGAATTTGTCTGGAGCGCTCCTTGGAGATGGTGATCGCGCTGCTAGCAATTCTCAAAGCCGGGGGAGCTTATGTTCCCCTAGACCCTGGCTATCCCCAGAAACGGCTGGCCTACATGATGAAAACTGCTCAAGTTTCCATTCTACTCACCCAAGAGTGTTTAATATCCCAGGTGCAGCTAATGGCAGAGCATACCCTTTGTCTAGATAAGGATTGGCCAACCATTGCCCAACATCTACCCACCAACCTCAATGGCCAGACTACACCAGATCACCTGGCTTATATTATCTATACTTCTGGCTCAACTGGGCAACCGAAAGGGGTTGCCATGCCCCACCAAGCTTTAGCTGTCCGGCAAAATTCATCCCACACCTAATGCTACGCATTAGGTGTGGGATGAATTTTGCACAGGGTATTATAAAATTGCTATAATATATCTACTGATAAACAAAGCCGTTCGCGAAGCGTGGCCAAAGGCCTTAAATGCTGGTTTGTCAGCCACCTACGTTCCTAAAAAATAGAACTTATTGTATTGTTCCGGTGCGGAGGGGCATCCCGTGTCGTCAATAAAGCTTGCCGAGTATCCGTTCGCGCAGCGTCGGCGAAAGCCGATACCGTTGGGTGGAGTTGGCAAGAAGCCCACACTGTAATCTCTGATTCAGTGTGGGAGTATGTCACTCCTTAGTGCTTTGACTTTGGTCTTGGTGATTAGTGCTTTTCCCAAATTGACTAACAGATTGACAAACATCAGGTCTCCTGGCAGCTACCGAGCATCAAGTAGAAAGCACCAAGCACGAATTACCAAGCACCAATGACTAATGACTAATGAGACTTAAGCCGATTTGCTCTGGATTTCCTGTTCTGGCAAGGTCAGAATCTCTACGCCGTCAGCAGTGACCACTACAGTGTGTTCAAATTGGGCAGAAAGTTTGCGATCGCTTGTGAGAGCTGTCCACTTATCAGCTAGAATTTCCACTTCGTAGGTACCTTCGTTAATCATTGGCTCGATAGTGAAAACCATACCAGCCCGGAGGCGTTTTCCTTTCCCTCTAGTGCCATAGTGAGGAATTTGGGGAGCTGTATGGAAAATCTTGCTAATCCCGTGTCCAACAAAGTCTCGCACTACGGAAAAGCCGTTGGACTCGGCATACTCTTGGATAGCAGCACCAATATCGCCAACTCTTGCTCCTGGCTTGACCTCAGCAATACCACGCATCATACACTCTTCAGTAACTTCCACCAGCTTTTTTGCTAGGGGTGAGGGGGTACCAACAAAAAAGGTTCTAGAGGTATCCCCGTGATATCCATCCAGCTTTGGTGTTACGTCAATATTAATGATGTCCCCATCTTTAAGGATTTGCTTACCGTTAGGGATACCGTGACAGACAACTTCATTGATACTAGTACAGATAGATTTAGGAAAGCCCTGATAACCTAAGGGAGCACTGATTGCCCCATGCTCTTTTGTCCAGCGTTCCGCTTCATCATTAATCTCTAGGGTGCTTACCCCTGGCTTAACCATGGGTTCTAAATGGTCTAACAGTGCAGTGGCTAAGCGTCCAGCAAGACGCATTTTAGCTATTTCTCTACTGGATAAGATGACAATTCGTTCAGCTGCCATGAGTTTTTATTCCGTCAATTACCCCAAAAATTGGGAAAAATTATACTATTTGTTGTTTTTTTAATTGTACAATAATATGATCGCTCATTAACGCCGGTCGGCTTGAGAGCAGGGTCGATCCTTGCACAGGTGGGATCCTCGGACTATTTCGATGGGCGCCGGGCCGGCTGGATCGACATGTCAATCGCCAAACGATCGCCCGGCTCCACGCTCAAGCCCTTCATCTACGGATTGGCCTTTCAGGAAGGCGTGGTGCTGCCCGAAACGCTCATTTCCGACCGTCCGGCGGATTTTGGCGGTTATCGGCCAAGAAATTTCGATATGACGTTCCAGGGCGATGTGAGTGTGGCCCGAGCGCTGCAGATGTCGCTGAATGTGCCGGCAATCCGTCTTCTCAATGCCGTCGGTCCGGCCCGCCTGACCGATCTTTTCCGGCGCAGCCGGATCGATTACGCATTGCCGCCCGGTGGTAGCACAGGCCTGTCTGTAGGGCTGGGCGGCATCGGCATCACGCTCAAAGATCTGGTTCAGCTTTACACGGCTCTGGCCTCTCGTAACGGGCGCGTTGCGCTGCTGACCAATGGGATCGACGCCAGTGAAGCCGTAAACCGCGGAAAGACGCTTTTGGAAAGTGCTGCCCGCTGGCATGTCACTGACACATTGCGCGGCGTGGCTGAACCGGCCGGGTCTCCAGCGCTCGACATCGCCTACAAAACCGGTACCAGCTACGGATATCGGGATGCATGGTCCGTTGGCTATGATGGCCGTTATGTCATTGGTGTTTGGATAGGCCGTGCAGACAATACGGCAGTGCCTGGCATGACCGGGCAATCTGCCGCTGCGCCGTTGCTATTCGAGGCCTTCTCACGGATCGGACGGGACCGGGTTGCTTTTGCGCCTGCACCACCAGGGGCAGTTCGTCTGGCTCATAGCGAATTGCCCGTTGCGATGCGGCGCTACAGAACCGAAGAGGAAGCGCTGCAGATGTCCGGCACCGTCCGGGATGCAGCACCGCATATTGCCTACCCTCCGGCTGGCGCCCGAATAGAGCTGAGCCGTGGCGCAGACCGGGTTCTGTCTCCACTTGTGGTCAAATTGCAGGGCGGCAGACCGCCCTTTCGGTGGTTGGCCAATGGCAAGCCTCTAAAGAAACGGCTGCGTCGCCGTCAGATGCACTGGGTGCCGGATGGTCCGGGAACGGCTAGTCTTATGGTGATTGATGCAGCAGGCCGCGCTGCGAGCGTCGACGTTTTTGTCGAGTAGCTTTTGATCTACTTCCGCATAACCGACTTGTAGACTTCGGTGTCGGCATGACCGTCAGGCGCCATGCCGTTGCGCTTCTGGTAAGTGCGAATGACTGCGCGCATTTCGAGACCGACGCGGCCATCCGTTCGCGGCACCTTGTATCCCTGCTTTTTCATTCCCTCCTGAAGGGCAATTCTCTGCTTCTTGTTGAGAGGTGTCTCCAGATTCCATTCACCGCGTAACGGCGTGCTGCGACCGGCGATGCGATCAGACAGATGGGCGATGGCCAGCGCATAGGCGTCGGAGAAATTATAGGTTTTGATGACCGGGAAATTGTCAGTGACCAAAAAAGCCAGCCCTTGAATGCCGCTCGGGAAGAAAAGGGTCGCGCTGCCGCTGTTGGGCAGTTCACCACCATCGGTCCGTTTCACGCCGCGTTTTTCCCAATTGCGATAGCTATCGTCAGCCTTCATGAGGTCGATCGATTTCGGTAATGTGACCTGATAACCCCAATGCGCGCCGGTGACCCAACCCTTGCGCTTCAAGTAGTTGGCCGCCGATGCCAGCGCGTCGGATGGCGTTCCCCAGAGATCTCGTTTTCCATCACCGTTGTGATCGACCGCGTATTGCAGGAAGCTTGATGGCATGAATTGCGTATGGCCAACAGCGCCCGCCCAGGAACCGCGCATATTCTTCTTGCTCAACCGCTCCTGCTGCATGACCAGCATGGCGTTGATGAATTCCTTCTGAAAGAAATCGTCGCGGTAGCCCATATAGCCGAGGGTGGCCAATGAGCGGAGAATATCGCTCTTGCCGATATAGCCGCCATAATTGGTTTCCATGCCCCAGATGGCGAGGATGACATAGCGGTCGACGCCGTATTTCTTTTCAATGGCATTCAACGTGCGCGCGTATTTCTTGGCCATGGCACGGCCATTCTTGATGCGTGCATCATTCACGGCCTTGCCGACATATTGGCCAATGGTCCGCTTGAATTCGGGCTGAGCGCGCGTCAACTTCTCCAGCTTGGTATTGGGTGTAAGACCCTTCGTTGCCGCTTCAAATGTTTCCCATTCCACGCCAGCAGCAGCGGCGTCGGGATAGAGCGAATCCAGATAGTTCTGGAATGTCGGCTTGGACGCGGCATCTTCAACCATCGGCCCGGTGAGCCCAAGGCCGAAAAGGATCAGGAATACGGGCAGGAATCGAAATATGACGTGCATATCGGGAATCATATCAAGAAGCGGGAAACAGACAAGCCGGTAAAATCGGTTACAATCCTTCGGTGATGTTGAGGGTATTAAATTTCAATCTATGCGCGATTTCTGTCTTTTCCGCCGAGCATCAAATGTTTATGTTTCGGTTGGAGCGGGTTTAGTCTGGTTTAGCGGACTATAGGCACGTGCCAATTCTTGGTGCGTGACGATATTTTTGACTGTTCTACAGTCGATTGGGGTATTTTTGTGAAAATCAACGCTATTATCGATTTTCTCGGAACGATTGATGAATACAGCTCCCAGGCCGCACTCATAGATGCGCTTGAGGAAGTTCTCGATATTTACGGGTTCGAATATTACGGTGTCATTCGCCAGCCAAAGGCCTCCGAGGATCCACTCAGTCTCATCCTGGCAGGCCACTGGCCCGACGGCTGGCCAGCGCGCTACATGCGCAAACGCTATGTACTGATTGATCCGAATATTCGCTTTCTTGGTCTGTCGCAAAAGGGCTTCAAGTGGTCCGATACGATTCCGGCTTTCAGGCGCGACCCGCATCGCCGGCGCATGCAACGCATGGTCATTGATGCTCATCAACATGGTCTGGAAGACGGTTATGTTTTTCCGGTGCACGGTCGGCGTGGCCTGTTGGGCATTCTCATCGCCGGTGGCAAGCCGGTGGAATTGTCGCCAGCGGAAATGATCCAGTTCGACGCGCTTGCAAAGACGATCCTCTGGCGCCTACTCGACCTTACTGACCCGCTGATCCGAAATGAATTGTCCTCCGCAGTCGATGTGCAGCTGACGCGCCGCGAGATGGAATCGCTGACCTTTCTGGCCGATGGTCTGACGTCCAATGAAATTGCGGACATTCTGGAGATATCGGCGCATACGGTGGATTGGTACATGAATGCCATACAGGTCAAACTGAAAGCCAAAAACCGGCATCATGCTGTTGCAATCGCGTTCCGGCTTGGGTTGATTTCCTGATCTGCGCCGGGATTCGGCGCAAACTCTGCCACCAGCATTTGCTTTGGCGATGAAACTCTCTAAAGAAAGGGCAATTCCTGCCCACTGGCCGTCCATTTTGCCGACGGCCCATCCTGACGGAGTCGTCTGCCTTGCCGATTACTAAGATTCTCGTTGCCAATCGATCTGAAATTGCCATCCGGGTTTTCCGGGCTGCCAATGAGCTTGGTTTGAAAACGGTCGCTGTATGGGCTGAGGAGGACAAGCTCGCACTGCACCGGTTCAAAGCCGACGAATCCTACCAGGTTGGACGGGGCCCACATCTGCCCAAGGACCTGGGGCCGATTGAAAGTTATCTGTCGATCGATGAAATGATCCGGGTTGCCAAACTGTCAGGTGCTGATGCCATTCATCCCGGTTATGGCCTGCTGTCTGAAAGCCCCGAATTCGCCGAGGCCTGCGCCAAGAACGGTATTGTTTTCATCGGCCCGACGCCGGAGACCATGCGCCGGTTGGGCAACAAGGTCGCTGCCCGCAATCTGGCCGTTGAAGTCGGGGTGCCTGTGGTTCCCGCGACGCCGCCTCTTCCTGAGGACATGGAAGAAGTCGCGCGTATGGCGCGCGAGGTTGGATTTCCGGTGATGCTAAAGGCGTCCTGGGGTGGGGGCGGACGCGGGATGCGCGTCATTCGCTCCGAAGAGGAGCTTGACCGCGAGGTGACCGAAGCCAAGCGCGAAGCGATGGCGGCGTTCGGCAAGGACGAAGTTTATCTTGAAAAGCTGGTCGAGCGGGCTCGCCACGTTGAAGTGCAGATGCTGGGCGATACGCACGGCAATGTGGTTCACCTTTTCGAGCGCGACTGTTCAATCCAGCGGCGCAATCAGAAGGTCGTCGAGCGCGCGCCAGCACCCTATCTCAGCGACAACCAGCGGCAGGAACTCTCCGGCTACGCTTTGAAAATCGGCCAGGCGACCGACTACCTTGGTGCGGGTACGGTGGAATTCCTGATGGATTCCGATACCGGCGCCTTCTATTTCATCGAGGTCAATCCGCGCATCCAGGTCGAGCACACCGTCACCGAGGAGGTAACGGGGATCGACATCGTCAAGGCACAGATCCACGTGCTCGACGGCTTCGCCATCGGCACCCCTGAGTCTGGCGTGCCGAAACAGGATGACATCCGCCTGAATGGCCACGCCCTCCAATGTCGCATCACGACGGAAGATCCGGAACAGAACTTCATTCCCGATTATGGCCGCATCACCGCCTATCGCGGCGCCACCGGTTTCGGCATTCGGCTTGACGGCGGAACGGCCTATTCGGGGGCGGTGATCACCCGGTACTACGATCCGCTGCTTGAAAAGGTCACGGCGTGGGCGCCAACCCCGGAGGAGGCCATCAACCGCATGGACCGGGCGCTGCGTGAGTTCCGCATCCGTGGCGTGGCAACCAACCTGACCTTCCTGGAAGCGATCATCGGCCACGACCGTTTCCGCGACAATTCCTACACCACCAAGTTTATCGACAACACGCCGGAACTGTTCGAACAGGTGCGGCGCCAGGACCGCGCGACGCGACTGTTGACCTACATCGCCGATGTGACGGTCAACGGACATCCGGAGACCCGCGGACGGCAGAAGCCCGCCGACGATGCC
>NZ_MKZS01000001.1:3189709-3193738 GCF_001942495.1 Moorena bouillonii PNG | reverse complement strand
GAAAGCCGATACCGTTGGGTGGAGTTGGCAAGAAGCCCACACTGTAATCTCTGATGAGCGTGTGGGAGTATGTCACTGAATCTGATTGCTTGGCAACTTCAGCAAACTAAAGCATCTAACACTGGTCGCACCCTCCAATTTGCCCCGATTAGCTTTGATGTTTCGTTCCAGGAAATCTTCTCGACCTTGTGTGCTGGAGGAACTTTAGTTTTAATCTCAGAGGACATACGCCAAGACCCCATGGCACTGTTGTCCAAACTCAACCAGGAAAACATTGCTCGTTTATTCTTACCCTTTGTTGGGTTACAACAGTTAGCAACTGTAGCGAAAACAGCACCATCACTGCCCATCCACTTGCAAGACATCATTACCGCAGGAGAACAGTTACAAATCTCTCCAGCCATTCGCAATTTGATGGAGCGTTTGCCAGGATGTACTCTCCATAACCACTATGGGCCTTCTGAGAGTCATGTGGTGACAGCCTTTACCCTGCCAGAAGACCTTGCTCAATGGCCAGCCCTGCCCCCGATTGGAAAACCCATCTCTAATTGTCAAATCTATTTGCTAAACCAAGCTTTCCAGCCAGTTCCGATTGGGGTTGCCGGTGAGCTATACATTGGCGGGGTGGGGCTTGCTCGGGGTTATTTTAATCGCCCTGAGCTAACGGCAGAGCGATTTATTCAGCATCCATTTAGTGATAATCCATCGGCTCGACTCTACAAAACTGGGGACTTAGCTCGGTATTTACCAGATGGCAATATTGAATTCCTCGGTCGCATTGACCATCAAGTCAAAATCCGAGGCTTCCGTATCGAACTGGGGGAAATTGAATCTTTACTCAGTCGCTACCAGCAGGTGCAGGAATGCGTCGTCATCCCCCGGGAAGATACCCCAGGAAACAAGCGCCTGGTAGCCTATGTAGTTGGGGATGATGATCTTGACATCAGCGCCCTGAAAGAGTATATCAGACAACAGTTACCAGACTACATGGTTCCCAGTGTCGTGGTGCCCCTGACGTCATTACCCCTGTCTCCCAGTGGTAAAATAAACCGCAAAGCATTACCTGCCCCCTCTGCTGCCTTCAACCCAAGCAGTGACTTCGTTGCACCGAAGACAGAGAGTCAAATTCGGATCGCTAGTCTTTTTGCCGAAATTCTCTCCCTGCACCCTCAGAGCATTAGCCTTGATGATAGTTTCTTTGAGTTAGGTGGTCATTCCCTATTGGCCACTCAACTGATGTTTCGGATTCGTGAAGCCTTCGAGATTAATTTATCCCTAAGGGCATTGTTTGATTATCCCTCTGTTTCTGATTTGGCTAGTGCAATCGACCAAGCTTTAGTGACTGGAGACTATCAATCCCAGACTTGGGATTTAGAAGCAGAAGCTGCTTTAGATCCAGATATTCAGCCATCAACTGCGATCGCGCCAATCGTCAGTCCAATGGAACGAATTTTCCTAACCGGTGCCACAGGTTTCTTGGGAATTCATTTACTTTCTGAAATATTGACCACAACGGATGCTATTGTCTATTGCTTGGTTCGCGCCGAGCATATAGATGCTGGCAAAGAAAGACTATTGAGCAAGTTAGAAGCAACTGGATTATGGCGTGATAATTTTACATCTCGAATTATTCCCATCATCGGAGATTTAGGAAGCAGTCGTTTTGGACTCTCAGCAACTGAGTATAATAATTTATGCAAAGAAATTGATGTTGTTTATCACGCTGGAGCCTATGTTAATCATGTGTGGTCTTACCCTATTTTAAAAGATGCGAATGTTTTGGGAACCCAAGACGTGTTGAGACTGGCCAGTCTAGGGAAGCTCAAACCTGTTCATTACGTTTCTACCATCAGCGTGTTATCAACATCCCAAACTGATCAACCCATTCTCGAGTCAGCCACTGCCAATTATTATGATTTACCAAAAGTAGGCTATGTTCAGACCAAGTGGGTAGCAGAGCAGTTAGTTTGGGAAGCTGCCAAGCGCGGTTTGCCCATAACTATCTATCGACCTTCGAGGATTAGTGGTCACAGTCAAACCGGTGTGTCTAGTTTCGATGACTTACTCTCGCGACGGGTGAAAGGATGTATTCGACTCAAATGTTTTCCTAGCTGGAGTGGTTTAGCAGAAAACCTTGTCCCAGTAGATTATGTCAGCCGAGCGATTGTTTGTCTGTCTCAACAAAACAGTTTATTTGGGAAGGCATTCCATTTAATTAATCCCAAATCGGTGCATCTGAGGGAGATTTTTGACTGGGTGCGCTCCCTGGGCTATAGCTTACAAGAAATTGACTATACTCATTGGCGTTCTAAGTTGATAGAGGATATGGAAAATCCTCTCTACCCTTACTTACCTAACTTCCCGGAATCACCGTCGAACATAACAAACTTAATTGAGTACGATTGTCGCAATGTGGTTGATGGTTTAAGGGAAAGTGGTATCCAGTTACCGGAGGTTAATCAGGATTTATTTAAAACTTACCTCTGCTACTTTAGAGAAAGTGGATTTTTGGAGGATTGAACCTTTTTACTAGACTTCTTGCAGAAGTCGGGAACAGGGAACAGCGATGCAGCGCGGTCTTGGGGGTTTCCCCCATGAGCGACTGCATCAAGACGGGAACAGGGAACAGTGGACAAGAATTGACGCAAAGCGATGCATCGCTTTCTTATGCCCCACACCCCACACCCCACCCCCTACACCCCACACCTGAGGTCAAAGTAAAAAACCTACCCTTATGAGCTTACTCCACCCCCTCCAATAACAGAGCCACTTGTTCAGGTGCAGGAAGTTGATTCTGCAACTGTTGTGGTAACGTTGAAACTATTCGATAAGTAGCAACACCAATCGGTTTGTTTGACTCCTTCAAGGCATATTCCACAATGGTCTTATCCTTAGACTTACAAAGAATAATTCCTATGGCATAATTTTCCTCTTCTAGCCTCACTTTGTCATCTAACGCTGCCAAATAAAACTGCATCTTGCCTATATATTCCGGCAAAAACTCCCCGATTTTTAAATCGATGGCTACCAAACATTTGAGATGGCGATGAAATAACAGCAAATCAATAAAATACTCTTTGTTGCTAATTTCTAAGCGATACTGACTGCCAATGAAAGCAAACATTCCTCCCATTTCCCGTAAAAATGGTTCGACCTTCGCTAGAATTGCTTGCTCTAACTGACGCTCACTGTACTGATCGGCTAGCTCCAAAAAATCAAAGATGTACTCATCTTTAACGGCTAACTTAGCTTGCTTACGAATCTCCTCGGAAACTGTCTGTTCAAAATTTGTTTGATTGAGCAACGTTTTCTCGTAGGTTTGATTCTCTATTTGGTGAATCAAAACATTTTTTGTCCAGCCAAATTTCCGCGTCATCCGGATATAAAACTCTCGCTCTAAGTCATCTTTACACTTTTGCATAATAACCAAATTATGACTCCAAGCAATTTCTGCCACCAATGGTGACAGTTTTTCCTTGGCATAGTAAGAAAGGTAGAATTCTCGCATTCTCCAGATATTACGAACCGAAAAGCCACTGATACCTGGAAACTCCGCTTGTAAGTCTTTTGCTAATTGTTCTACCACTGATTTCCCCCAGGTTTCTCCCTGTTGACGGGTAACAATTAACCGTCCAATATCCCAATAAAGAGTAATTAATTCCTTGTTGACTGCTTTGAGGGATTGGTATTGAGCCTGGCGAATGCGCTGCTTTACTTCTACTAGTAGCTCTCGATACTTCCCTGAATCCAAGTCACTCATCTGGTTTCCGATTCAACAACATTTGTCCAAAAGGTGATCATAACAAACCTAAAGCAGTCAGTGGTCAGCGGTCAGCGGTCAGCCAAAGGCCAATGGCTGATAGCTGATAGCTGACCACTGACTACTTAGTTACCCATTCAATTTTCGGTGTTGCTGATTCTGGGTATGATTGAGCCCCCCTAGGGCGTGTTTTCAAAGTTTTCCGCAAGATTATGATCCCCCCCAGCCCCCCTTAAAAAAGGGGGGAGCCATACTCAAAGTCCCCCTTT
>NZ_MKZS01000001.1:3177394-3189609 GCF_001942495.1 Moorena bouillonii PNG | reverse complement strand
ATCCCTTCATCAGTTCGACTTTCGGCAATCTTTACATTTTTTGTCCTGTACTTAGGACGTTGTCATACCCTTAATGGTTAGTGCTATATTTTCCTGGTATTTATCAAACTATTTTTGCTTTGGAGTGCGGAATTTTATCTATAAGGTTTGTAGTTATTTTTATAATTTATTGGATGAGTAAGGAAACTTATTAAAGTTAAAGACGTCTATCAAGATGACCAAGGTAATTGGCATATTGACTATGGATTTGATCCTAGGTTCGGGCTAGGGCGTGTCTTCAAAGTTTTCCGCAAGATTATGATCCCCCCCAGCCCCCCGCGCGGAAGGGGGGAGCCATACTCAAAGTCCCCCTTTTTTAAGGGGGATAATGGGGGATCTCCGAGGCAAGAAAACACGCCCTAGCCCCCCAATTTTGGGGGGAACAAAACTCTTAAAGTCCCCCAAAGTTGGGGGATTTAGGGGGCTTGCCCAAAACCAAAAGATCCTGCATTGATACTTCAATTCAGCAACCCCCAATTTTCCCTCAAATCCTCCCTTGAGAATCCTCAATATCATTCCTTAGCTCCTCTAGCTTCCCTTGTGCCTCTGGATCTTCCAAATTAAAAAGCTTTTGATAAATTCCCTCAGCAGCCTCTAGCCATTCAACTGCTTCAGCAAACTCTTCTAGGTTGTGGGCAATCTCACCAAGCTGTTCTTGAATTTCCGCCTGCAATGGCAAATTGTTAGCTTTTTTGGCCAGTGCCAGGGCTGTGCGGTAACGCTGCTGAGCCTGTCGCTTTAGTCCAATGCGCTGATACATCTCAGCTTGGAGCTGATAAATAGCAGCATTGTCTGTACCAGCTTTGATTCTTGTTTCTAAAAGGTCAATGGCATCCTGATTGAGACAAGTGTTAGGGTAATTTCGATCTTGGCAAGTGCTGTGATAAAGATGAGCTTTTTTCTGAGCTTTGGCATCTGCATCCAGATTTTGTGTCTCAATCTTAGCTAGGTTCTTCTTCAGCTCCTGCTCCTGGTCATCCGTCAGCAGGGTAATGGTGGGAGCTGGCTCTTGATTGAGATTTTTAGGTGAAGACACACCGGTACTAGCAGTTACCACAATAAAATAACCCCAATCACGTCGGAGTTGGGAGCTATTAGGATAATCAACTATGGGTTCAGATACCCGTTTTTCCCACACTGGTCTTGCCAAATCCTTGATAGTAACATCATAGTGGCTGGCTTCTTTCACCCCATGCCAGCGCAGGGTCAGGGGTTGATTAGGACGTAGTGCTGTATTCCTCGGACTGATCAGGTAGGGAAAGTCTTCATTCTCGATGCCACGTCCAGGTGCTAGGTTATCTCCCGGTCGGAACAATATTCCTGAATTTGGGCAAACTTCAGACACCTTCAAAGCTGTTCCTACAGGAACTTGCCAATTACTGAGATCACTGCAGGAAACTGTAGCAGAGGACTGAGGGTTTTTGACCCAGATCTGGTCTGTTAGCTTGAGACGATCTCCTTGGTGAGCTCGATCATAACCAAACCACAGGCGACGTTTCACTTGAACATCTCCTGTGACAGCTGCGATGTAGTACAGACCTTCAGCCGGAATAGTTGCTGGAGCCGCGATCGCGATTAGAACCGTGGAAAGTAGAGAGATGGAGAATAGACGTTTCCAAATCATGGCCTTTGTTTCTGTTGTTGAGCTTTATGAATACGTTGATTAGCTAGATGTAACCAGGTGTCTTCTTCTGGAATTAAACGATTTCCTATTCCTAAATCATTAGCTAGATCCAGCCATTTGTTTGGTTTTGAAATTATGGGATTTCCGATGATTAAATTGCGACAATTTTCCCATTCATTGAGAGATTCCTTGGCAGCTTCAGGTTTTTCCTGGCGTTCAAGTACCTGAGCTAAAATACAAGAGGCAGAGGCACGATTGGGCAAATATTTGGCCACATCTGGATTCTTAGCAATGTTGAGAGCTTTTTCCAGGGCAATTTTAGCTTCATCATCCCGGTTTTGTTTGAATCTTACCCACCCTAAATTTTTATATAAGTTGTACTTATCCTCTGGATAAACTGATTGCTCTGTGGTCAGTTTTAGACCTTCAACTAAAAGGTTTACCGCTTTAGGATAGTCCTTTTCTAGAATGTAGAGTCTGGCCAAGTTGTTGTATGCTCTAGGAATTTTTGCACTTACCGCCAGCTGGTACTCTTGCTTTGATTTCTTGAGCTGTAACCAGTCTTCATACAGTCGTCCAAGATTGTAATGGGCCTTAGCATTATCAGGCTCCAGGGCAATCGCTCTTTGGTAGTCGGCTTCAGCACTACTAAGCTCACCGGCTCGATAGTGCTCTAAGCCACGTTGATTGTAGATAGCTGAAATACTGGGTAGACTATACCAAAACCCTAGCAATCCCAACAGTAGAGCCATGGTGGAAAGAAACTTAGTTTCAGCATGAAGAAACTTAGGCACCTTCAAACCAGTTAGCAATTCCTCAAAACCTTTTTTCAATGCTTCTGAGAAATCGTTATCTTTTTGCTCTTCTTCGGTAAAGTCACTTTTGGCTTTCAGCAGAGTGATCAGAGTTGGTACAATGATCGCGAAAGTGCCAACCACATCGGGACCACCAGTTAAGAAACGACTGGCAATATTGACCAGCAGAGCCAGACTGACACTCCAACCTCCAAAGGTCAGACCCTTAAACACCCAGTCGTAACGATCTAGCGGATGAGGAGGACGCTGTTGATCCAGATACCACCACCAGCCCTTAGGGTTTGCGGGTAGACTGTGGCGATAGCTAGAAAGTTCCAGAGCTTGGTCAATCCGTTGTTTGTGTTGTTGGAGTTGGGCATCTAGCTCATGGATGCACTCTAGAAGCTCTGCAGGTATGAAGGGTTCCTGAGTGAGGGCATTGTGGAGTGCATCTCTGGCACACAGAATCTCTAGAGCTTGTTGATCACTCAAGGGAGAATCTGTGGCTAGGGACTGGAGGGCAGCTCGATATTGACCAAAAAAATGGGTCTCAAGCCCCGTCCTTCGCTGGATAGAAACCTTAGAATAAAGGAGCCTTTATGGTTGTTCAGCTATACGTAAAAGAGGTGGGACCCGTGGCGAATTTAATTCTTAATACGGAAAGCGCACCTTTGGTTAAAACTTGGCAAATTTTGGCTCCTTTATTCTTACGGTAACTGTGGCCTACGGCCTCCGCTGCGCGAACAAACCATTAAGTTCTCTAATTTAAAAATTCATTTTATTAGCCACTTCTTTGAACGAATTTTAAATGGCCGCGAGACTCTCAGTGGTCAATATTTTTTGGCGGTACTTAGTTACGCATACTAGGTGCATTTGCAAGGAGCGTAATACTGTGCCAATATTCCGGAAACCCATTGTCAAATCTTGTAGATTACACTATAATTGGAGTACAGACCAACTAAGAAACGCCAATTGAAAGCAAGATACAAATATCGTTTTTATCCAACTGACCAACAGAAACAGGACTTAGCTAGGCTGTTTGGCTGTGTCAGAGTCGTGTGGAACGATGCTCTGGCTATTTGCAAGAAATCTAAGAAGGTTCTAAAATCTGGAGACTTACAGAAACTGGTCATAACTCAGGCTAAAAAGACCGAAGAAAGAAAATGGTTGTCTGAAGTGTCAGTCGTTCCTTTGCAGCAGTCCGTAGCTGATTTGGGAGTTGCTTTTAAGAACTTCTTTGAGTCGCACAATGGAAAACGAAAAGGACGAAAAGTTAGGTCTCCACGATTCAAAAAGCGATCCAATAATCAATCAGCAAGATTAACTCGCAGAGGTTTCTCTATTCAAGGTGATGGAGTTTACTTAGCCAAGATTGGGGTAGTCAAACCGATCTGGTCTAGGGAATTGCCATCTGATCCAAGCTCTGTGACCATTATCTTAGATTGTGCTAACAATTATTTCTTGAGCTTTGTAGTAGATATTGAGCCTGTTCAAGTTGATGCCAAGAACCAAAGCATTGGGATTGATCTAGGTATCAAGACTTTCGCGGTAATGAGTGATGGGGGTCATGTCAAGAGTCCTGACTATTCAAAACTAGATCGAAAATTACGCAAACAAACACGAAAGTTTGCTAGACAAGCTAAGGGGTCTAACCGGAGGGAGCAAACTCGCATTAAGATCGCAAGACTAAATAATAAAATCGCCAACAAAAGGAAAGACTTCCTGCATAAGTTCTCAACTAGGATAGTCAGCGAGAACCAAGTAATTGTCCTAGAAGACCTTAACGTGTCAGGAATGGTCAAAAATCGCAAACTAGCGCGAGCTATTAGCCAGCAAGGTTGGTCAGAATTTAGGAGTCTAGCTCAAGCAAAATCAGATAAATATGGCAGGGATTTTCGGGTTATAAGCCGTTGGGAACCCACTAGTCAAATCTGCTCAGATTGTGGGTTCAAGTGGGGGAAACTCGATTTGTCCGTACGCTCAATACTCTGTGTTAATTGTGGAACCGAGCAGGACAGAGACATAAACGCTGCTAGAAACATAGAAAAAGTCGGCATGGGGCATCGGCATGACTCTAAATGGGCAAGGAGGGGCGATAAGACTGTTGAGACCGTAGGTCACGCTACGCGAACGGCAGCACACCCCGATGATCTGTCAAGAATCACCGTTCTTCTAGGACGGTGAGTATGTCAACATATCTGCCCTGGCTTTCGTAGAATCCAGCCAGATTATTGAGGCTGATTGCTACATCAGGGTGTTCTTCTCCCAAGATTTCCTGCCGAATCTCTAATGCTCTCTCGGCTAGGGGTATCGCTTCTGAGTACTTTCCTTGCTGATAAAGCTTAATGGCTTGCTGAGTTAGTTGAGAGGCTTCTGCTAGGGATAACTCTTCAGCCCTTTCACTCCCTGGTGAACTCAGTTGTTGAGCAATGATACTTTGCCCCCAGCTATACCTAGGGAAAGCCACTCCCATTCCCATTACACCGACAACAGTGCCTAAAATCCCTGCTAGCTTGATAAAGAGGTTTTGATTCATTTCCTGAACCTCCATTGGGGATAGTCAATAAACCTGATCAAAAGAAGTGGGGGTAATACAGTAGTGTGCCACCCACTATTGATTGTTCTACTGACGTTTTAGGGTTCAGGATTTATAGCAATGGAAGTATAGTTTAGTGCGTAGGGTGGGCAGTGCTTGAGACAAATCAGATCAGCTTGCAAAGCGCGTAGGTAGACACTGCCCACCGACGATTAATCACAATGGTGCCAGATGTGAGTATAAACATTTCCACGATCACGAATTGTCTTATAAAACTATAGTGAATCAAGGTTTTATCCTAATAACTTACCCTTTAAATATTTATATGAAATTCCTTGATCGTTACCAGAGCGATTATTTTTCCAAGCTTATTTACTTTAAATAATTTCTGTGATCGGAATAGTTTCCTGATCTCCTTCTACTTCTATCGATTGATGCTGAATGTGCTGACGCAACACCTGATTAATCAAGGTTTGATAATTGCCTCCACCAGATAGATGTACCTGCTCACGAAACCACTCGATAACATCGTTATCTAAACAAATAGTGATCCGAGTTTTACCAGATGGCATCGGGTCAATCGCGCCACGCTTACCTTGACTAAAATCATACTCAGCTTCCATCTTCATCCCTCCAGATATTGTTTATGTTACCCTAATGGTGATCAATCGTTCCTCCTCAAATCGTTGCTCCTCAATTGTAATGGCCATTGGGTCAGAGATTATCTATTTTTATAGACATTTCCTCTAAAGCCAATCGTATAAATTTCTATATCTGCTAAGGTTAAATCAACGGTAAAAATAACTCTAACTTTACCAATACGCAATCGATAAAAGCCTTCCCAATTTCCTTTCATCTTCTTGATGTATAGGTCGTTAAAAGGAATAATTTAATTATTTTCAATAGCATCAATAAGCTGCCTGAGTTGTTTACGAATATTTGTGGTAGTTTCCTGATCAGCAGACTATAAGAATTTAATCGCACTCTTGCGGAATTTAATAGTCATTTTTAATCCAATCTGTCAGATCAGTCACGTCTTCAGTCTCATAGTCTTGAGGTAGCCCAAAGGTGGTGTCAAGGTCTTGTTGTTCTTGATCACTAACGTAAGGCATTAACATCTGACATAGTAAGAGTCTTTCTTCTCTCAAAACTTCTCGGATGCTTTCTTTGATCAGTGTTTTTAAGTCTTGAGCTTCCATCGCTTTTGAATTAAACGTTATTTTTTTAATTATAGCGTTTTTGATACTAGGGAGTAGAGATTAGGTAATAGGGAGTAGGGAGGTAAGCATTCAGCCGTCAGCGGTCAGCCGTCAGCTTTCCATAACTCAGCATTATTCGAATACTTACTTGGTTTTATTCAAAAGTTCCGTAGCTTCCTAATAGCCCATAAGCACATCAAGTAGCTTGCGCATAAGCTGATAGCTGATAGCTGATAGCTGAATGCTGAATGCTTACGTAGGGAGTAGGGAGTAAAGTAAAAAAAATAGCCGCAGAAATACTATCCACGACTATTTCAATTTCTTATGTCACAAAATTAGCAAACCTAACCTGCTCTGATCTGATTGGCCAAAGGTCACGCTAAAAAACCAGACCACAACCTTGGCCAGGGGGGCAGGGTAATCGCATCTAATTTGGGATAAATTGTACTTGACAAAAAAAACGGTTGCATGAACAAGTCCTTCATCTCTCATCAAGGGTAACCTAGGATGTGTAAAGGGTTGTATTTTCTCGTCACTCATCATGGCAAAAGGTTTTGGCAGACCCGTTCTTAACACTCACAATGAGCATGAGGCTCAGATCCTGAAAAAGAGTGTACTCAATCATTTTGAGCATCTCGAGGATCCCCGTGTGGGTAGCAGAATCGACCATAATCTTGTCGGGATTGTTACCATAGCCATTTTGGCTGTGATTGCGGGTGCCGATGGGTTTGTGGCCATCGAAACCTACGGTAAAGCCAAGCTACAGTGGCTGGAAACATTTTTAGACTTACCTCATGGAATACCATCTCACGATACATTTGGTCGGGTGTTTGGCCTTCTCGATCCCCAGCAACTCGAAGCCAGCTTCCTGAGTTGGGTGGGCAGCATCACCGAGAGCTTGAATATTGAACTGATTCATATTGATGGTAAGACGGCCAAAGGCTCCTATGACCGTAACAACGACCTCAAAGCGCTTCACAGCGTCAGTGCCTGGAGCAGCGAATATGGACTGGTGTTGGCCCAACAAAAAGTCGAGAGTAAATCAAATGAAATCACAGCAGTGCCACTGCTGCTCAAGTTGCTGAACCTCAAAGGAGCGGTGGTGACTCTCGATGCCATGGGCACCCAAACCAACATTGCCCGACAAATTAAGGAAGCTGGTGGGGACTATGTCCTGGCGCTCAAGGGCAACCAGGGCAAGCTTAGTCAGCAGGTGGAACAGTGGTTTGCTATGGCCGAAGACCAGAACTGGCAAGGGATTGAATTGAGTTACCACCAAACGGTGGAGGCCGGGCATCACCGCTTAGAAACCCGTCAGGTGTGGGCGGTGCCTGTGAGTCAACTACCCCCGTTGCATCGGCAAACACAATGGCAAGGTTTAACCAGCGTGGTGATGGTGAAGCGAAGGCGGCAGTTATGGAACAAAACCACGACACAAACTCAGTTTTACCTCAGTGCCCTCGAACCCGATGGCCAGCAACACAACCAGGTAATTCGCTCCCATTGGGGTGTTGAAAATGGTCTACAAAGTGTCCTGGATGTCACTTTTAATGAAGATGCCAGTCGGGTTCGCCAGGGCTATGAGAAGCGAAAATCTAGGGCTGTTGCGCCGCCTGAGTGTTAACCTGCGTGGATCGCGAACCCTCCCGCCAGAGTCTCAAGATGAAGCGTTATAGGGCGGGGATGGATAATGACTCTATCATCAAAATCCTGGCCGCCAGTGCGGCGAAGTGAGGCATTTTTTGAGGGTGATGCAAGATTGTTGAGGAGCAATCATTGGAGGTGATGGACTGAATCTATTAACCGAAGCCGGTTAGGCTCCAGGAGTGTTGACTAACAGGACTGGTACACACAAACGAGTACCATTAACTTTTCTGAGGGTATAATCAGCAATTCTACAGTCAAATTTTAGGTCAGGTTACTGTACTTTTAGAACTCTACTAAGATGCGATTACCCTGGGCAGATATATCCCTTCGGAATGGTGCGGAAATCAACGTCCGGGGTACGGATAGCGGTAGTATCAAAATGTCTGCTCGCAATGTGAACCTGACGGAAGGAAGCATACTGCGAGCAGGAATTGATAGAGGCTTGGGTACGCTAAACAGCAAGGCAGGAGATATTATTATTAATGCCACAGGAACAACTACTTTGGCCGATAGAAGTTTTATTGCAAATGTGGTGCAACCAAGAGCTTTTGGCAACGCTGGTGACATAAATATCACTACAGGTTCCCTGATTTTTCGTGATGGAAGTTTGTTAAATGTCAGCACTTTCGGGCAGGGAGATGGTGGAAGTGTGTTTGCACAAGCTGATGATTCCATCTCTCTATCCAACAGCAGCTATATTTTCAGTAATGTAGAATCTGGAGGAGTGGGCAACGGTGGAAACGTAGATATTACATCTGGGTCACTTTCGTTAATTAATGGCAGTCAAATTCAAACTATCATTCGTGGAGCCTCTACTACTGCTCCTGCTGGAAGAGGTAAAGCTGGCAATGCAAATATCAATGTTCGTGATGATTTCACTCTTTCAGGAGTTGGTAATAATTTTTCCAGTGGAGTTTTCGGTATTATTGGCTCACAAGCAGAAGGCAATGGAGGAAATATTGACATTAAAGCTGGCTCAATCTTCTTAAATGACAGAGCTACCATCCAAGCATCTACCTTCGGGAAGGGAAATGGAGGCAATGTTATTGTAAATGCTCGCACCATATCTTTTGATGGTACCCAGAATAACTTTAGTAGTGGTATTTTCAGCAATGTGGGACAGGGAGGGATTGGTAACGCAGGTGACATAAATATCACTACAGATTCACTCTCAATCACTAATGCCGCTCAAATTGCTGCTGCCACCTTCGGGAAGGGAAATGGAGGCAATGTCATTGTCAATGCTCGCACCATATCTTTTGATGGTAGGCAGAATAACTTTGGTAGTGGTATTGTCAGCAACGTGGAAAAGGGAGGGATTGGCAACGCAGGTGACATAAATATCACTACAGATTCACTTTCAATCACTAATGCCGCTCAAATTGCTGCTGCTACCTTCGGTAAGGGAAATGGAGGCAATGTCATGGTCAATGCTCGCACCATATCTTTTGATGGTAGGCAGAATAACTTTGGTAGTGGTATTTTCAGCAACGTGGAAAAGGAAGGTGTTGGAAAAGCTGGTGACATAAATATCACTACAGATTCACTTTCAATCACTAATGCCGCTCAAATTGCTGCTGCTACCTTCGGGCAGGGAAATGGAGGCAATGTCATGGTCAAGGCTCGCACCATATCTTTGGATGGTAGGCAGAATAACTTTGGTAGTGGTATTGTCACTAATGCTGAATCGACAAGCGGAGGAAACCCTGGTGACATCAGCATCGCTACAAGATTGCTTTCCGTTAATAATGCTGCTGGAATTAGTGCTGCTAATCGTACTAGCTCCGAAAGTACGGAACAGGTAGGTAATATAAACATTAATTCAGCTACAGTGAGTTTAGACAACCAAGGGAGTCTCTCTGCCGAATCTGCGTCGGGGAATGGTGGTAATATCAACCTACAAATTAGAGACTTACTCCTACTCCGTCGTGGAAGTGAAATCTCGACAAATGCTGGCACAGACCAAAAAGGGGGTGATGGTGGTAACATCGACATCAACTCAAAATTTCTCATCGCTATCCCCCAAGAAAACAGTGACATTACAGCCAATGCCTTTAGAGGTAGAGGTGGTAACGTCCAAATTATTTCTCAAGGTATCTTTGGTATTGAACCACGTCCACAGGAAACTGATAAAAGTGATATTACAGCCAGTTCTGACTTAGGTATTGCAGGTAATATAAATGTCGTTACACCTGATAACAGCGCTATCCAAAATAGCCTCACGGAATTACAGCAAAACCCCATTGATACTAACGCCCTCATCGCTAATAGTTGCATTGCCCGCAGTAGTAAGGTTGAAGGCACATTTATGATCATAGGTTCTGGAGGCTTACCCAACCGTCCAGGGGATGCATTTGTTTCACCCTATCCCACCGGAACTGTACAAGGTGTTACACCTAGCACCTTGTCTTGGAAAAAGGGTGACCCAATTATTGAACCAACAGGAGTGTATCGACTGGCTAATGGACAATTGGTCATGAGTCGAGAGTGTCTTTGATCAAGATCGGAGTGCAATCAATGTCTACATATCGCGTTTGGCGTCGAATTTGTCCAAAGGATTTTCCACAATACCAAGATTCCCATCATATTCAGCAAATTATATATAAAACTTCCGCCTTCTTCATTGTCGCCTCCACGTTAATTCTCCTCCCCTGCATTGCCTCTGCCCAATCCCCACCACCCCCAGGGGTAAACATTCCTCCGAATACCCCGGAAATAATAGACCAAACCCTTCCTCAACCAACACCCTCACCTAGTCCCCCCATCCCTGCTGCACCTTCTCCCATCCTTCCAGAACCGACCCAAAAGCCACCTGATCTCACGTTTCCCACTACAGAAACTTTCTTTGTGAAAAAAATTGAAGTGTTGGGAAGTACGGTTTTACAAGACGAAATTACCAAATTAACGCAACCTCTGGAGAACAGGACACTAACCTTTGCAGATTTGCTACAACTGCGGTCGGATATTACAGAACTTTATATCGAAAAAGGTTACGTCACCAGTGGGGCATTTCTCCCTTATCAATATATCAAAGATAATATAATAGTGCAAATTCAAGTAGTAGAGGGAGAACTAGAGAAAATTGAACTGAGGGGTTTAGATCGGTTGCAACCAGGGTATGTGCGATCGCGTTTAGAACTAGCTGCTTCTACTCCATTAAATCAGAAACGCTTAGAAGAAGCATTACAATTACTACAACTCGACCCCTTAATTAGTCGGGTAAACGCTCAGTTAACCGCAGGCAGCAAACCAGGCTTTAACATCGTCCAAGTCCAAGTCCAAGAAGCACCAGCATTTTACGCAGGTATTACAAGCAATAACCGCCAATCCCCTAGCGTCGGTTCCGAACAAATTAGTGTGTTTATTGGTCATGATAATTTGTTAGGGTTTGGTGATAGTCTCTCTGGTACTTACGGCATTACTGAAGGACTCAATCTATATGATATTAGCTATAGCATTCCCATCAATCGGCGGAATGGTGACGTTAGCTTCCGTTATGACAATACCGATAGCCGAATTATTGAAGATGACTTCCGCGATATCAAAATTAGAAGCGAAACCGAAACATTTTCCGTGACTATTCGTCAACCGTTATACAGAAAACCCTCAACGGAATTTGCCCTTGGTTTAGCTCTAGATTTGCGTCGCAGTCAAACATTTATCCTTGATGATATTCCCTTTTCTTTCTCCGAAGGTCCCGACAATGGTGAATCAAACGTTACAGTGATTCGCTTTTTCCAAGATTGGGTGGACCGTAATGCTACCAGAGTTTTCGCAGCGCGATCGCAATTTAATCTGGGCATAGATGCCTTTGATGCCACAGTGAATAATGAAGCTCCCGATGGGCGGTTTTTGTCTTGGTTAGGACAATTCCAATGGGTACAGCGTTTATCATCGCGAAATTTATTCTTACTACGTCTTAATACCCAACTAACATCAGATTCCTTATTATCTATTGAAAGGTTTAGTGTGGGGGGAGTCGATACAGTAAGAGGATATCGGCAAAATCAATTAGTAGCAGATAATGGGATCACAGCTTCAGCAGAAGTCCGTATTCCTCTGACAGCAAACACCAATACATTGCAAATCGCGCCATTTTTTGATATTGGCACTGCTTGGAATAATGGCGGTACAAATCCAGACCCACAAACCATAGCGAGTTTGGGGTTAGGATTAATTTCGCAGCCTAGTAACCCTTGGAATTTACGTTTAGATTATGGTATCCCCTTGATCAGTGTTGACGACTCTGGGAATACCCTGCAAGATAATGGTCTTTACTTTTCTTTGCAATATCAACCATTTTAGCGATGCAGAGGTGCGACCCGTGGCGAATTTAATTACGGGTCAAACGCACCATTACGGTCTTGGGGAGGCAG
>NZ_MKZS01000001.1:3092279-3177294 GCF_001942495.1 Moorena bouillonii PNG | reverse complement strand
TCACGTACGGTTTTGAAGACGAGTCAGTGAGGTGACTCACTGGCTTAGTTTAATCACCCTGGCTGAAAAATCAGCTTGCATTGGCGGGCTAAAGTCTACTTTGGTAGATTTTGGTAGCTAAAAAGTATCGGCTAGAGTAAGCTAGGATAGCCGGAAAGCTGAAGGTTCTTCGATCAAGTCAACAGAGGAGTTAAAGGTCAATTCCTGAAAAGTTCTGCTCCATGTTTCAGGCTTGATCAAATGCACTTCATCCTTCAAGCTCGCAGCTATTTCAAAGGCACTAACAACCAATAATTGACAACTAACAGATGAAGATTCTATTCGTTGCGGCGGAAGCAGCTCCAATTGCGAAAATTGGCGGTATGGCGGATGTAGTGGGATCATTACCCAAAACCTTGAGGCAATTGGGACAGGATGTCCGAATTTTCATGCCTTACTACGGCTTTTTGCCCGAGAAAATGGCGATTCCAGAGCAACCAGTGTGGTCCGGTGATGCTATGTTTCAACACTTCAATGTGTTTGAAACCCTACTACCAAAGACTAATGTCCCCTTATACCTATTTGGTCATGCTGCCTTTGCTGGTCGCCAAATCTATTCTGGAGATGATGAAGACTGGCGATTCACCCTATTTGCCAATGGTGCAGCTGAGTTTGCTTGGAACTACTGGAAGCCTGATGTTATTCACTGCCATGATTGGCACACAGGCATGATTCCCGTGTGGATGCACCAATCATCAGATATCAGCACAGTTTTCACAATTCACAACCTGGCTTATCAAGGTCCCCAGCGCTGGCGCTTAGAAGAAATTACTTGGTGTCCCTGGTATATGCAAGGTCATAATACTATGGCGGCAGCTGTACAGTATGCTAACCGGGTAAATACTGTTTCTCCCACCTACGCTCAACAAATCCAAACTCCTGAATACGGTGAATCCTTAGAAGGTTTGTTGTCATTTATCAGTGGTAAAACTGTTGGAATTGTCAATGGGATTGATACAGAAAGTTACAATCCCGAAACCGATAACTACATTCCTCACAACTTCACCGCTGATACTCTCGACATCCGCAGCAAAAACAAAGTAGCTCTCCAGAAAGAAGTCGGCTTAGCTATCAACCCTGATACCTGTGTGATCAGTATGGTTTCCCGTTTAGTGGAACAGAAAGGGATTGACCTGCTGGTTCAAGTTTTACAGGGTTTCCTAGCTTACACCGATTGTCAATTTTTAGTCCTAGGTACGGGAGAGCGCTACTATGAAACCCAACTGTGGGAAACCGCATCCCGCTATCCAGGACGAATGTCTGCTCAAATCCTATATAACGATCCTCTAGCTCGACGGATTTATGCTGGTAGTGATGTATTCTTGATGCCTTCTCGCTTTGAACCCTGTGGGATTAGCCAAATGCTGGCTATGCGTTACGGCTGTATCCCCATTGTACGGCGTACTGGCGGTTTGGTGGATACGGTTTCCCACCACGATCCGATCAATCAAACTGGCACGGGTTACTGCTTTGACCGCTACGAACCCTTAGATTTATATACTTGTATGGTTCGGGCTTGGGAAGGTTTCCGCTACAAGAAAGAATGGCGGAGTTTGCAACAACGAGCTATGAGCCAAGACTTTAGTTGGGAGAAGTCAGCCAGGGAATATATCAATATGTACCAAGATCTGGTAGGATTACCGGCAGAAGTACCTCAACATGTACCACAAGACAACCATTTAGTTGTTGCCAGCTAGACAGAACATTCCATAAGTTACACCTATTCTGTTACTGTGAACAGTGATCACTAAGGGAAGGCCATGGCCTTCCCTTAGTGGATTGGTGCTACAGCTGTTTCAAATTAGGTGCATGACTACTAGACTGCATGACTACTAGACAGAGAACCTTAGGGGGGGTTGCTATGAAGATTATGGGGAAACCGGTAGTAAAACCCAAGCGCAGCAATTATTCTAAGTACCAAGGACGGTGGAGCCGCCTAGAGGGCAAGATTTTCCCTCCTCAAGGCTCTAACCGAACAATATCTCCTTCATTCCTCAACCGCTTATCTCTAGCTCAAGTCATGCCCTGGGGGGTAGCCATGTTGCTCTCCCCAACTGGGCTACCAGCAATCGCAGAAATCACCTCAGCAGAAGGCAGTGCGACAATTGTAACTCCTAATGGTCAAAGCTTCGATATCACTGGTGGTAGCCTCTCTAGCGATCAACTGAATCTGTTCCACAGTTTTAAGGAATTTGGACTCGATTCCGGTCAGATTGCCAATTTTATCTCTAATAATCCCCAGGTTAGCAATATTTTGGGGCGAGTCGTAGGCGGTAAGCCCTCAATTATTAATGGTCTAATTCAAATCACAAGCGGTAATTATAACCCTAACTTATATTTAATGAACCCAGCCGGGATTATTTTTGGGGCTGATGCTCAACTGAATGTCCCTGCTTCCTTTACAGCAACCACAGCCACTGGGATTGGCTTTGAGAACGGGAATTGGTTTGATGCGTTTGGGGACAATAATGAGTACCAGAACTTAATTGGTGAGCCCACTAGCTTTGCCTTTGATTTAGCCCAACCTGGAAGTATCATTAACGCTGGTAACCTGGCAGTAGAAGACAATCAAACTATCGCATTGATCGGGGGTAGTGTGATTAACACTGCGGAAGAACTGAGGGCACCAGGAGGCAAGATTATTATCGCTGCTGTACCAGGAGAGAGTCTGATTAACATTTCTCAACCTGGAAATTTGTTGAGTCTAGAGATTGACCCCCCTCGTACACTAGATGGGCAACCATTAATAATTACCGCACTAGATATACCAGAGCTACTGACAGGACAAGCCCAAGGCGTTGAGACAAAACTCAGTGCCAATTCCAATGGAACCGTGCAGCTGACAGATTCTGGCACCACAGTTCCCACTGAGACAGGAACAACCATTGTCTCGGGGACCCTAGATGTTTCCAGCCCAGAACTTAAGCGACGCAGTGTAACAGTATTAGGCGATCGCATTGCTGTAATTAATGCCACCATTGACTCTTCCGGCGGTAATGGTGGCCAGGTGTGGATTGGGAAGCACCCCCAAGACAATCCAGACAATGTAAAACTAAATGCCAATCGCACCTTTGTCAGCCGTGATTCCGTGATTAAGGCTGATGGAGAAGCTGCAAATAGAGACGGAGGTCGAGTTACTGTCTGGTCAGAGGAAACCACAGCATTCTACGGGGAGATTACTGCCCGTGGCGCTCAAGAGCAAACTTCACAGGCCGGAAGTGATAGAACACCAGATGGTGGGACAGTTGAGATATCTAGCCAACAGACTTTAATCTTTGATGGCAAAAAAGTTGATGTCACCGCCCCTGTTGGTGAAAACGGCACAATTACATTTGACCACAATAACATTACTATTGTACCTGGGACAGGGATTGCTGGTCAGCAGCTAGCAGATAATCCCCTTGGTTTTGATGTGATGGAAATTTTGTCGGGGGATGGGGGGACATCTGGCTTTACCCTTGGCGCGAATGCCCTAGAACAAGTTTTGGGCAACATTGTTCTGAACGCTAGTAATGATATTACCGCCCCTAACTTGTCTCTGAACTTTTCTGGAGATATCACCATTGATGGCGTTAATGTCACTCTAGGTGATATCAAGACAAATGGGGGAGCGATTACAATCACAGCGTCTGAGACTCTGAGCACCCAAGAGCTTAACTCATCAACAACAGTTGGCAAGGGAGGGGATGTTACCCTAAATGGAGGTAATATTGATGTTAGCTGGATCAATGCCCAAGGTGCTAGCGATCGCAAAGGCGGTAATGTGGAAATTACCACAGAAGGTTTTTTTAAAGCCACTGGGACGTTTGACACCTTAATCGAGGGCAAAGAAACAGCAGTCAGCATTGCTACAGTTGGGGGAGATGGTGGAGGAGAAATCACCATCAGTCATGGTGGGAATGGGCAAACCCCCTTTGAGGTGGGAAATAGCAGTCCTAATGGTACAGAGGGAGCTATTTCTACAGGTGATTCTGCCATTCTTCCAACAGGAGACTTTTCGATCTACAAGTCAGATTTAGGTGATATAGAAATTAATACTGGGGAGCCATCTTCAAATGCGACTAGCGCAGGTCAAGAAATGGCTACCAATTTGTTGGGAAATTCTTCGACTAGCGAAGGTCAAGCAATGACTACCAATTTGCTCGGTAATTCTTTGAATAGCGAAGGTCAAGCAATGGCTGAAGATGTGATCTCAAATTCGACTAGCCAAGGTCAAGCAATGGCTGAAGATGTGATCTCAAATTCGACTAGCCAAGGTCAAGCAATGGCTGAAGATGTGATCTCAAATTCGACTAGCCAAGGTCAAGCAATGGCTACCAATCCCTATTCAAATCCGGCTAATATATTCCCCAGTCGCCCTCAACTATATCAGTATTCCCTTGAATTCTTACCAATTCTTACTCAACCAAAGCCTCAGGCAATTGCTCCCAAAACAGAATACACTCAAATAAACCATAAAAATACTAAATTAGAACCTAATTATAATCTTAAAAACCTTGAGTTTGTTAATTTTACACCTAAATCGAATTTAATCAACATTTATTACAATCAACCAGCACCACAGACTATAGCAGAGATTACTAATACTAATAGTACTAATATTAGTCAATCACTGGCACAATCAGTCCCACAGCAAGTTACCAGTAAATCCTCTAAATCTACCCTAGAAGCTGAAGCTGATGTTAAACAACTTGAGGGAGGCTTTACCTATGCCTTTGAAAAACATCTAGGCATTAGCAACACTCCCATAGTCACCCTGGAAGAAGCCCAAGCCCACCTGCGCCAGATTGAAACTATTACTGGACTCAAACCAGCCCTAATTTACCTCTTCTTTAAACCAGAATTTAAACCGGAAACTACTAAGGGCAATCTAGTCAATTCTAAAGGATTGACGTCAACCAAACCGGAACGAGAGAGAACGGAAAATCGGCAAAAGACTAGGTCACACTGGCAAGAAAATCTCGATACACAGCTGGAATTACTAGTCGTTACGGCTTCGGGAGCAGTAATTCGAAAACAGGTGCAGGGAGCAACGCGATCGCAAGTTCTCTCTGTTGCTCGGGAATTCCACAGGAGTATCACCAATCTCGAAAGCGCAAATGTCTACCTACCCTTGGCTCAGCAGTTGTATCGTTGGTTGATTGATCCAGTAGAGCAGGAGCTAAAAGCCCAAAAAATAAATAATCTTGCCTTTATCATGGACGTTGGTTTGCGCTCCTTACCCATGGCAGCACTTCATGATGGCACTGGGTTTCTTGTAGAACGATATAGCCTTGGTTTGATGCCAACTCTATCATTAACCAACATGAACTATGTAGACATTAGGAAATTTCAAGTCTTGGCCATGGGAGCATCCCAGTTTAAGAACAAAAACCCATTACCAGCAGTTCCTGTAGAGTTATCGATGGTTACAGAACAACTGTGGTCAGGAAAGGCATTACTTAACGAAGCGTTCACCGTAGCAAATTTGATAAAAGCTCGTGCCTCACAACCCTTTGGTATCGTTCATTTGGCTACCCATAGTGAATTCTTAGCCGGTAAGCCAAGTAATTCCTACATCCAGCTGTGGGATACCAAGCTGCAACTTAACCAGTTGCCTAAACTAGGCTTAAGTAAGCCTAAGGTGGAGTTGTTGGTCTTAAGTGCCTGTCGTACTGCCTTAGGAGACGAGCAAGCCGAATTAGGATTTGCCGGTCTAGCAGTGCTAGCGGGGGTCAAGTCCGCATTGGGAAGTCTCTGGTATGTCAGCGATGAGGGTACCCTGGGGCTAATGACAACGTTTTACGAAAAATTACAGCAAGTCCCAGTGAAAGCCGAGGCTATACGGAAAGCTCAGTTAAATTTGCTCAGGGGTACAGTCCGTCTGGAGAGAGGGAAGTTGGTAACGGATCAGGGCAGTTTTCCTTTACCAGCAGGGTTAGCCAAGTTGCCAGATGTGGAGTTACGACATCCCTACTATTGGAGCGCTTTTACCCTAATTGGCAACCCTTGGTAATGTTTGATCCTGATTAACAACTCCTGCTACAGAATAATTAAGCTGATTGAACCTCCCCACCCGTCGCAGGGATGGGGATTCCCAGGCACAGCCGTGCGCGACTGTTATCTCCATGGGCGTGACTTTCCCGCGCACCGTTCGCGTAGCGTGGCCATAGGCCAGGGTAGCTGAGTAGGGTCAATACCCAGTTTTTTTGAGACCCTTACTTTCTATATTAACACTATTTGACAGGGAAAAGAATACCCCGACCTAACAGGACGGGGATGAATTTTCCCTCTCAAACTCTCCCACTCTGATAATTGCGGTAATAGTTATCCTGGTTTTTCCTTGATGCTTGATTGTTAGAAAGCGAGGAACGAAACCTAGGTAGTGTCAACCATTCTGCACCACTTAAGGTTAGCATAGGTGGGAGTTGAACTGAACTTTCATGGACTTAAAGGCAGGCACAGTCTTGCACAACGGCAAATATGTTCTTCATAGCCAGCTAGGCAAAGGTGTCTTTAGCATCACCTACCTAGCCATCAACGCTGAGTCTGGTCAAACCGTCGTGATCAAAACCCTCAGCGACAATCTGTGCCACCATCCCCATGGTGAGCAGTTCAAGCGGCAATTTCTTGCCCTTGGTAGGCTCTTGAGCAGCTGTCAGCATCAGCATTTAGTCAGGGTAATCGAATCCTTTGAAGCTGCCGGACGACCTTACCTAGTCATGGAATATATTCCAGGGCAGACGTTAGCTGAACTCATCCAAGCCAACTTGGTTCCAGAAGCCCAAGCTATTGCATACATTCGTCAAATTGGCGATGCCCTGAGCATATTACATCAAAAGGGTTTGCTGCATCTAGATGTTAGACCGGAAAATATTATTCTGCGTCAAGATACCGATAAGCTAGTGCTATGTGAGTTTGGTATTACTAGTCAACTCACCCTAGGAGTCAGGCAAACCCACGCCAGTTTAATTGCTGCTGGGTATAGTGCCCCCGAACAGTACGTTTCTAAAGGACAACTTTCCCAGGCAACCGATGTTTATTCCTTAACCGCAACCTTTTACTGCTTGCTTACTGGAACCCCACCCTTACCTGCACCAGTCAGGGAAGTATTGCATGCCCAGGAAGGTTTCTATATTCTTTTCCTGCCGGACTTACCACCATGTCCACAAAACCTAACTCCAGTAGTTAAACAAGCAGTCTGGCGTGGCTTGCACATGGTCACCAATCAACGTCCTAAAACTGTAGAAGCTTGGTTATCGCTGCTGCCAACTCAGGAGAAAGTTGCTCAAAGCAGTTCTCAGTTGAAAGTCCTGAGTCCTCAGCAAAAGTCATTAATTGCCCCAAAACTGAGCACTCAGCCCTCAAAACTGAGCACTCAGCCCTCAAAACTGAGCACTCAGCCCTCAAAACTGAGCACTCAGCCCTCAAAACTGAGCACTCAGCCCTCAAAACTGAGCACTCAGCCCTCAAAACTGAGCACTCAAACCTCAAAACTGAGCACTCAAACCTCAAAACTGAGCACTCAGACCTTAGCTGTTATCAAAACTGTCCACGCCAAGCTCAAAACTCAAACCTCAAAACTCAAAACTACCAAAGCTGGATTCCCAGTGAAAGCCCTACTGATGACCGGTGCCCTTGCCGCCTCAGCCGGATTAGGATTTGGTTTCGCACTGCGAATTAACTCTCAAAAAGAACCTGGTTCTACCATCTTCCACACCGATCAATCCTTCCCTCCTCGCAGCAATTGGCCTTTGTCAGAACCCCAACTGTGAAACACTTTCAACCTGATCAAGGTGCTTTATTAATATTGATACTTACACAGGACTGACCCCGAACTCGCCACCAAACGCGCTTAATAAGTAGTAGGGCTACGAAGGAAAAGTTAAAGTTACTGCCTAAGCCCTGTGAGATTTAAATACATAAGATGATATAATAATCGTTTTTTAAATTGAAAGGACATGGTAGATGTGAAAAACTGAGGATATACGAAGCAAGTAACTAGATTTGAATTCACTCATAATCTTGGGCAAGTACGTTATAATTTGTAACGTAAGCTAAAGAAACTTATCAATGAGTAACTCTGTAATTCATGCCTTTTTTCTGGGTAGGGCTGCAGCTCAAGCCATTAATCGGCAGCTCGAGGATGCTCTGACCAATGCCCTGAGTGAGTTAGGCAAGTTTGATGCTGAGCAGCGTGAGCGACTGCGGCAGTTTACCGATCAGGTCATTGAAAGTGCCAATCGCGAAGCTGGAGCAGCTGATTCTACTATTAGTAACACAGGCAGTAACACAGCTAGTAACACAGGGAAAACAGGATCCAAACCAGCTGATCTGCAAGCCATGATTGATGAGCTGCGAGCAGAAATTGCCAGCTTGCGTACGGAATTAAAAAACTATCGCAAGCAATCTTGATCAGATTTATCGTTACTACCCTAGATTATCTACAGAAGTGAGTAGTTTCGACATAATTTTTAATAACCTGCTATTTTTTTGATAAAAACCTTACAGATAAATCCGAGTGTCTGCTCTTTCTCAGAAATCTATTAACCTTACACTAGATCAGGAACAAAATGTGTCTAGGCAAAGTTCTATAGGTAAGCAATACAGCGAAAAAGCTTATCGGTGGAATCAAGAAAATTACTCCCGTCAAAGGCGTTTTATTGATATTTGGCGTTTTGTTTTGACCCTCATCACTGGGTTGTGGCTTGATGGTAAACCTTGGAGTTATCGGGGAGGATATACAGAGCAAAAGCACGCATATAGACGCAAAACACAAGCTATCTGGATTCGAGATACATTCTTAGATCTAGGACCAACGTTTATCAAAGTTGGACAGTTATTCTCCACCCGTGCTGATATATTCCCCAGTGAGTATGTAGAAGAACTGAGCAAACTACAAGACCGGGTTCCTGCCTTTAGTTACGAGCAAGTTGAGCAGATAATCCAGGAAGATTTAGGCAAGCCCATCAAGGAACTGTTCAGTGCTTTTGACCCAATTCCTCTGGCGGCGGCTAGCTTAGGGCAAGTTCACAAAGCTCAACTTCGCAGTGGTGAAGAGGTAGCGATTAAGATCCAAAGACCAGGCTTAAAAAAACTGTTTACCATTGATTTAAAAATTCTCAAGGGGATCGCCTATTACTTCCAAAACCATCCAGACTGGGGGCGTGGTCGGGACTGGAGTGGGATTTATGAAGAGTGCTGTCGTATTCTTTGGGAAGAAATTGATTATCTTAATGAAGGCCGAAATGCAGATACATTTCGGCGCAACTTCCGCAGCTATGACTGGGTGAAGGTACCCCGTGTCTACTGGCGCTATACCTCATCACGAGTTTTGACCCTAGAGTTTTTACCAGGGATTAAGATTAGTAGTTACGAAGCTCTAGAAGCAGCTGGTCTAGACCGCAAATTAATCGCTCGTCTGGGAGCAGAAGCTTACCTACAGCAGTTGCTAAATGATGGCTTCTTCCATGCTGACCCCCATCCGGGAAATATTGCGGTTAGTCATCAGGGTTCCCTGATCTTTTACGACTTTGGCATGATGGGGCAGATTAAGGCCAATGTGCGCGAGCAACTTATGGAAACCCTGTTTGGCATTGCCCAAAAAGACGGCGACCGAGTGGTGACTTCCCTAATTGAATTGGGTGCGCTCTCACCAGTGAGTGATATGGGACCGGTAAGGCGCTCAGTTCAGTATATGCTGGATAATTTCATGGATAAGCCCTTTGAGGATCAATCGATCACTAACATCAGCGATGACCTCTACGAAATTGCCTATGGCCAGCCTTTTCGATTCCCAGCAACGTTCACATTTGTGATGCGAGCCTTTTCTACACTGGAAGGAGTGGGTAAAGGCTTAGACCCCGAATTTAATTTTATGGAAGTTGCAAAACCCTTCGCACTAGAGATTATGACCAACGGCAACACTCCCGACAACAATAGCTTTATTAATGAACTGGGACGCCAAGCCGCACAGATGAGTAGTACTGCATTAGGTTTGCCCCAACGCATTGAAAGTACTATTGAAAAATTAGAAAGAGGAGACCTGCGCATTCGAGTGCGCTCTATTGAATCAGACCGGGTTTTACGACGGCTGAGTGGTATTCAGTTGGGAACCAACTATACTTTATTAATCAGTGCCTTCACCCTTTCGGCTACCATTTTATTTGTAAATGGTAATGTCCTACTAGCTTTGGTAGTCGTTTTGGTGGCAACTGTGTTAGGATTTGCCTTAATTAGGTTGCTCCGACGGCTTGACCGGTTTGATCGGATGTTGTAGTTGTTGTAAAGTCGTAATAACTCCTTATCCCACGATCTATCCACTGTAGTAGCAAGTACTAGGAGGCTAAATCGTTGGATATTTCGGCATTTATCCGGACATCTTTGGACATTTCCTTAATTCAACTGAATCAGGTCGATAATAATCATGTTTCTATCCATCAAAATCAAACTGAAGCTCAAAGACGAGCAGAAAGCATCAAGCCAGTAAACAACCGATGTGATGAAAAGTTGCTTCGCCGGTATTACAGATCCGGGCTTACTACGTACAGTTAACCAAGATGACTACTACATAGACCCGGACGGTCGCTTCTTTATTGTTGCCGACGGTATGGGTGGTCATGCCGGTGGACAAGAGGCAAGTAAAATCGCCACTGAGGCGATTAAGACTTATTTGAATAAAGATTGGAACTCTCAAACTCCTTCTGATGAGTTACTAGAACAAGCGATCTATCAGGCCAATCAGGCTATCCTCAACGATCAGCAAACTCATCCAGAACGGTCAGATATGGGAACCACTGCCGTAGTGGTGATGTTCCGTCAAAACCAGTGTTGGTTTTCTCATGTAGGAGATTCTCGCCTCTATCGGTTCCGAAATTCTAAGTTAGAGAAGATTACAGAAGACCACACCTGGGTAGCCAGAGCCGTTAAGTTGGGAGAACTGACAGCTAAACAGGCTCGGATGCATCCCTGGCGTCATGTTCTGTCTCAATGTCTAGGCAGAAAGGACTTACCTAAAGTCAATGTCTATCGGATAGAAGTTAAATTATGCGATCGCCTTTTGCTTTGTAGCGATGGACTCACCGAAGAACTTTCCGATGAATTGATTGCTTCCTCTCTCCAAGATAGTTCAAGTATTGAGCAGGCTCTGGATATCCTTGTTGAAGCAGCTAAAGAAGAAGGCGGTAGGGATAACATTACTGTGGTTATTGTAGAGATTGGGGAAAGGATGAATGGTGTTGGGTGAAAAGTGTTGGGTGAAGGTGCGTTATTAACACACCCTACAGGTAGAGTTACTTCGTAAATACAGCTTGGATATACCAGTTACTAGCACTGAGGTAAAACAGAAAGCTCGCTCGCTGGGCTTTCATAAGGTCGGAATTGCAGCTGTGGATGTTGATCATCATGACTCAGCAGAGCAAAACTTGAAGGCTTGGCTAGCGTTAGGGTATCAAGCAGACATGGCTTGGATGGCAAATCCTCGACGCTTGGGTATTCGTGGCTGTATGCCAGAGGTGAAGTCGGTAATTTGTGTTGCTCTCAACTACTACACCCCTCACCAGCGTCCCGAAAACCCTGAGTATGGGAAAATCTCCCGTTACGGTTGGGGCAGAGATTACCACAAGGTCATGCATAAAAAATTGAAGGAATTGACCTGTTGGTTACAAGCACAAGCAGAAGAAATCCAGGTGCGTTACTATGCTGATACAGGGCCAGTACAAGATAAAGTCTGGGCGCAGCGCTCAGGTATTGGTTGGATTGCTAAAAATGGTAATGTAATTACGCGGGAGTATGGCAGTTGGGTATTTTTAGGGGAAGTGTTGACTAACCTAGCCTTGACCCCAGATACCCCTCACACTTCACACTGTGGTAGCTGTACCCGCTGTATTCAAGCCTGCCCAACGGGTGCTATTACCAAACCGTTTGTCGTTGATGCCAACCGCTGCATCGCCTATCATACCATTGAGAATCGGGCTGCAAACTTGCCGGAATCGATTAAACCCCATTTAGACGGCTGGGTTGCTGGTTGTGACATCTGTCAAGATGTTTGCCCCTGGAACCAACGTTTTGCTAAAGAAACTGATGTGGTAGAGTTTCAGCCCTACCCTGAGAATGTGGCTCCTCGACTCACGGAATTAGCTACTATATCTGATCAGGAGTGGAATCGACGGTTTCCAGCTTCGGCGCTGCGGCGTATTAAGCCAAATATGCTACGGCGCAATGCCCAAGCTAATATTGATGCATCTCAAAAATCGGTTGACTAGTCTGACTAGTCATTGATTACTTCGGTGGCGGGTGGCGAATTGCGAATTGCGAATTGTTAATTGTTAATTGCTCAATGAGTGTAAAAGTAATTCTTTTTGATTTTGATGGGACTCTGGCTGATACCCTTACTGCCATTGTCAAGATTAGTAATAGCTTAGCGGGAGAATTTGGATATCAGCCCACATCAGCTGAAAAATTGGAGCAAGTTAGACATTTAAGCTCTAGGGAAATTATTAAGCAATCGGGTATTTCGAGGTTTAGAATCCCGTTTTTGTTGAAAAAAGTCCAAAAACTCTTACGCGAAGATATTCAAAGTTTAACTCCTATTCCTGGACTAATAGACGTTTTAAATGATTTGAAATCTGAAGGTTACCAATTAGGAATATTGACATCTAACTCTGCAGAGAACGTTAACCTTTTCCTGGAAACTAATTCTTGGGTAAAGCTTTTTGATTTTGTTGACTCAGGGAGTCCCATATTTGGAAAAGAAAAAGTTATTCGTAAATTCCTCAAAAAACATAATTTAAATCCTGCTGATGTGATCTATGTCGGAGATGAAACTAGGGATATTGAGGCAGCTAAACAAAATAATATTAAAGTAGTTGCTGTCAGTTGGGGATTTAATTATAAAGAAGTTCTAGCTCAATATCAACCCGATTTTTTGATCGACGACCCCCAGGAGTTATCTGAACTAGTATCTAATTTAGAACAATCAAAAGTTAAATCAAAAGTAATTTGTTATTAGGAATTAGTTAATTGTTCCTTATTACTTGTTAATTTACCAATGATAATTTGACCAATGACAATTTGAGATCAGCCCATTTGCGCATCACATCTTGCACTACTACCAATAATCCGCCAGGGATGAAAATCCCAGCGCGAGTAAATCCAGTCCTCTCAACAGGAGTAAATGCTTGTCAGATCAAGCTTGAAGTCTATATATAGCCAATCCAATAGGTTGTATAAAGCCAGGTTATCTAAGAATTGGATTGGCTTGTATTATCCTTTTTTTATCTGAATTATCGATTAGTTTACCCATCAATTGATACCGTAACCAGCTATATAGCAGAAGTCAGAAGTCAGAAATCAGAAGTCAGAAGTCAAACTCTTGCGCTTACTTAGGTTTGAGACTTTTGTCATGTCCGCGCCTGCCCTGGCGACTGCTATAGCTAAAAAAACTATGGTCAAGTAACAATGCTTACTGCTGTTTATCATATACTGATCATTTTGTCAAATTCTACAAATCTCCACTACACCTGACACCCAGTCTTAACCAACAAGCTTTGGTGCGTAAGTCCTGAAATTGACCAATTGCCGTTGTTCGATAAAAGTTGAATTAAATCGTCAATTTAAGCTGAAAAACTCAATTTGAGTGGAAAATAGGAATATAGAGCAGGATTAGCGAAGAGCAACGTGAAATATTTCTTTTTATCGGAAGGCTGGATAGTCGGGCGCGTTTGGGAGTTTGGAGGTCTTTGGAACGAAAACGCTTGGCGACGGCTGCCAGAAATTAAGCAAATGAACCTTTCTATCCTAGAGCAAGGAGAAAAATTGTGGCTCTATCAGGTTGAAGACCTTGTGGTTATGCTTGAAGTCAAACCCATGCCTAACACCTCACCTGAGTCAGCAAAAACTATTGGTCAAGTTGTCCTAAAACGCTTGATCACTGCTGAGCAAGTTCTCGAGCGCTTAGCGATGACACATACTGAAATAATGGTAGCGGGCAAAGGTTAACTGATGGGAAAAGGCACCAGGGGACAAGGAAGAAGAAGGAGAAGAGGGTCAGGATAGGGAATATGAGGAAATAATACTTTTGATTGCGATTTGTGATCAAAGCTATAGCTCGGGTTAGCAGTTAATCAAAAAACCCTACCCATAGGATTGGACCCTAATACCGAGTTGCATATCAATAGCCCTTTGAGCCCCAGCTTTTACCACCTCTGGACTCTTTACCCTCTGCCCCCTCCCCTCTTAAGTGCTTTAGGTAATATCGTTTAAACTCAACTGGGCATAAGTTCTATCCTTGTGCCTTTTTCCATATACATTTTTCATGTTGATTTGTGTCCGACTATTGCTAATCAGTAAAGAGGCTACCGGAATGAATTTGACAATTTTTAGGTTTTAGAAGCTATATTGCTCTAATTTAGGCAAATACAAGGTAAATTTGCCCAATATAGCTGGTTAAGCGCTTCCGACCCTAAGCTGAGAACACGAGCGTTCGCTTGCAATCGGCTCTAACAATAGTTACACTTCTTTAAACAAACTTTAGTTTCATACATACTTTGTCCTACCTAAGTTGCCAATGGCGATATCTAGGGGGGCTACCAAAGTAGCGATACAGTTAGGTTCATACCTAACCAAGGTCGGTCGGAGAGCTTGAAAGCTCTCCAAACAGTGTCAAATTAAAGAAATCATACCGTAAGCGTTGTCAGATGAGGTTTTTAACCCCTCGAACAACGTTACTCTTAGGATCCCCTGTGTTTCAAGCGGGGGGAAGTTCAAGGCGATTTCTAACATACTGATCAAAAGAAGCGTCGAAGTAAAAACTCTATATTAGGAGGAGCGTAGTCAATGGGACTACCCTGGTACCGAGTACACACGGTCGTCCTGAATGATCCAGGACGTCTGCTAGCTGTGCACTTGATGCATACAGCCCTGGTGGCAGGCTGGGCTGGTTCAATGGCCCTGTACGAATTGGCAATTTTTGATCCGAGTGACCCGATTCTTAACCCGATGTGGCGTCAGGGGATGTTCGTCATGCCCTTTATGGCTCGTCTAGGGGTTACTGATTCCTGGGGGGGCTGGAGCATCACTGGTGAAACTGTAACCAATGCAGGCTTATGGTCTTTTGAAGGTGTCGCTGCAACTCATATTATCCTTTCTGGTTTATTGTTCCTGGCTGCCGTATGGCACTGGGTTTACTGGGATTTAGATGTGTTCAGAGACCCACGCAGTGGCGAACCAGCTCTCGATTTGCCAAAAATTTTTGGTATTCACCTGTTCTTATCTGGTTTACTCTGCTTTGGCTTTGGTGCCTTTCACTTGACTGGGCTTTGGGGTCCTGGGATGTGGGTATCTGATGCTTATGGTCTCACTGGTAGTGTTCAAGCGATCGCACCAGAATGGGGACCAGCAGGCTTTAACCCCTATAACCCTGGAGGTATTGTCGCTCACCATATCGCTGCTGGTGTTGTTGGGGTTATTGCTGGTTTATTCCACTTAACAGTACGACCACCAGAGCGCTTGTTTAAAGCTCTACGGATGGGGAATATCGAAACGGTACTCTCCAGCAGTATCGCGGCTGTGTTTTTTGCTGCATTTGTAGTAGCAGGCACCATGTGGTACGGCAGTGCTGCTACCCCAATTGAACTGTTTGGTCCAACTCGCTATCAGTGGGATCAGGGGTATTTCCAACAGGAAATTAACCAACGGGTACAAGCTGAATTGGCTGATGGTGCTAGCTTGTCAGAAGCTTGGTCATCGATTCCAGAGAAGCTGGCATTCTATGACTATATAGGCAACTCCCCTGCCAAAGGTGGTTTGTTCCGTACAGGTCCGATGGACAAAGGGGATGGCATTGCTGAAGGTTGGCTAGGTCATGCGGTGTTCACAGACAGTGAAGGTCGGGAGCTGACCGTTCGTCGGATGCCGAACTTCTTTGAAACCTTCCCGATCATTTTGACCGATGCTAATGGTGTAGTTCGTGCGGACATACCTTTCCGACGGGCTGAATCTAGGTATAGTTTCGAGCAAGCTGGTGTCACTGCTAGCTTCTACGGTGGAGTTCTTGATGGTCAAACCTTTACTGACCCATTCGATGTGAAGCAATACGCTCGTACTGCTCAGCTGGGTGAGGGCTTCCAATTTGACCGTGAAACCCTAAACTCTGATGGTGTGTTCCGCACTAGTACCCGGGGTTGGTTCACCTTTGGTCATGCTGTCTTTGCACTGTTGTTCTTCTTTGGGCACATCTGGCACGGCTCACGCACCCTCTATCGGGATGTGTTTGCTGGTGTCGATCCTGACCTAGAGGAAGAGCAAGTCGAGTGGGGCTTCTTCCAGAAGCTTGGTGATAAGAGTACCCGTAGGACAGAGCCTATCTAGAGGTTAACTATCTCCTATCACAGTTTGACTTAAAAGCAAAAGGCAGAAGAAAAGAAATTTTCTTTTGCCTTTTTGCTATTTCTGTGGTTATAGCAAGGTAGACTGGTAAGTGAGAAGATAACCAACAATTATAGCTATGGAATCAGTTGCTTATATCTTAATCTTGACCTTAGCCCTAGGCACCCTATTTTTTGCCATTGCTTTTCGGGAACCGCCTAAGATTGGTAAGTAGTTTACCTCGATTTACTCAAATCGAAATTCAACAGTTCTGTGGATGCTCTGAGCCGCAATAGCCTGTAGATGACCTTATAGGATATAAGGAAGTTAACAGGTTTGAGGTTTATATCGGCTCAGCTTCCATCTAATCGTTATTTTGACAGTACCGACTCTTAGGGCGTTCCAAATATCTGCCGCCAATCAGTCCACTCAGCAAGAAAAAAAATTATCTTATGCGATGCCCCTCTTGTCACCACACCGAGAGCCGCGTTCTTGAGTCTCGTTCTACTGAGGCAGGGAAAAGTGTGAGGCGACGTCGGGAGTGTTTGGGATGCAAACATCGCTTCACGACATATGAGCGGATCGAATTTGTGCCAATAACTGTGATCAAGCGGGATGGCAAGCGGGAATCATTTGACCGTTCCAAGTTATTACGGGGAATTATACGTGCTTGTGAAAAAACCGGTATTCTCCAAAAACGCCTGGAAGCATTGGTTGATGAGATTGAAGCAGAATTGCAACAGCGATTTGGTCGGGAAGTCATCAGTCACGAAATTGGCGAGTTAGTCTTGCGCTACCTACGTTCGGAGAGTGAAGTGGCTTATGTACGCTTTGCTTCCGTCTATGGCAAATTTCAAGGGATTAGAGATTTTGTTACTACCCTAGAGGATCTCCAACAGGAAGATGTACCAATGGAAATCCCCCAGGTTCCGCCAACCCCCTCAGATCAGGTAGAAGAAATAAAGACATCCACTTCGGTGTAATTGATCAGATGTTTGTTCATGGTTGACGGTTGATGGTTGACTCTCAAACGTACAAGGTCAACTAGTGGTCTCCTGTCCAGTTGTATGGTTACCATTTGTAGAGATGTTCCACGCAAGGTCTCTACAGGAAGAAGGATTAAGAAACAAACCAGCGTGAGGTTTGGAAACCCGATCTAGGCAAGAGCAGGTTACCGATGCTACCGGACTTAAGATGAGTTTCTTACAGCTAAAGCCGGATTTTAGGGAGCTAGACTAGAAAGTGAAAGAATTTTCAACTCAAGGGCGTGAATTCTATTGAAGCCTAACTAGGTTTACCCAGGAGTTGAGTCAAGGCAAGACCAAAGAGCAAACAGCCATGAAGAAACGTTTCTGGATGAGAGCATGGATGGCTAATGCAGAGGTAAACACCTCTCCACAGCCGCTGGCAAATCCTGAGGTTAGATTACAGCAACCTCAGGAAAACCGCAAGTTAGTCAAATTCTGGCGTATTGCTGCCAGTTTGCTCCTTTGGCAAGGGGTGATACTGGGTACCCCAGCCCAAGCACAGCTTAAACAAGAGAAATCTCTAACCTATAGTGAGCTATTAGAGAAAGTTAAAAATCGGGAAGTCGCTAAAATAGAAATTGATGAAGCTACTAAGATTGCTAAAGTTAGCCTAAAGGAGGCCAAGGAGAATGAACCTCCTCAACGAGTTGCTTTGTTCGATCAAAACTCCTTGCTACTCAAGGAACTCCGTCAACAGAATGTTCCCACTGAAATTAAGCGCTCTGCGGATAACTCAGCCGCTTTAGGTCTAATTGCCAACTTATTTTTGCTTCTGTTGTTACTAGCAGGCTTGATGATGATCCTGCGACGCTCTGCGAGTAATTCTGGTCAAGCCTTAAACTTTGGCAAATCCCGAGCACGGTTTCAGATGGAAGCCAAAACCGGGGTTCTGTTTGATGATGTAGCAGGTATTCAAGAAGCTAAGGAGGAATTGCAAGAAGTTGTCACATTCCTCAAACAACCAGAACGCTTTACTGCTGTTGGAGCACGCATCCCGAAAGGTGTGCTGCTAGTCGGTCCTCCAGGAACTGGTAAAACTCTCTTAGCCAAAGCGATCGCTGGTGAAGCAGGAGTTCCCTTCTTTAGCATCTCTGGTTCCGAATTCGTGGAAATGTTTGTGGGTGTTGGTGCCTCCCGTGTCCGTGACTTGTTCAGAAAAGCCAAAGAAAATGCCCCTTGCTTGGTCTTCATTGATGAAATTGATGCAGTAGGACGGCAACGGGGAGCAGGGATTGGCGGTGGAAACGATGAACGGGAGCAAACCCTTAACCAATTGCTGACGGAAATGGATGGGTTTGAAGGCAACACAGGTATTATTATTATTGCTGCCACTAATCGCCCAGATGTCCTGGATGCTGCACTATTACGTCCTGGACGCTTTGACAGACAAGTTATTGTGGATTACCCTGACTACAAAGGCAGGAATAACATTCTGGAAGTCCACGCTCGCAACAAAAAGATTGACCCTGAGGTTTGTCTAGAAACTGTTGCTAAGCGTACCCCTGGGTTTACTGGTGCTGACTTAGCCAACCTACTCAACGAAGCGGCAATCCTGACTGCCCGCCGCCGCAAAGATGCCATCACTATGCTCGAGATCAATGATGCTATTGACCGGGTGGTAGCTGGGATGGAAGGCACTCCTCTAGTGGACAGCAAGAATAAGCGATTAATTGCCTACCATGAAGTAGGACATGCTGTAATTTCCACTCTCTTACCGGATCACGACCCGGTACAGAAAGTAACCCTAATTCCCCGAGGGCAAGCCCGTGGTTTGACCTGGTATATTCCTGATGAAGAGCAAGGTTTGATTACTCGGGCTCAACTAAAAGCCCAAATTACTGCTGCTTTAGGGGGTAGAGCGGCAGAAGAAGAAATTTTTGGTGAGGCTGAAGTGACTACTGGTGCTGTTGGGGACTTGCGACAAGTTACCTCGCGAGCACGGCAGATGGTAACCCGCTTTGGAATGAGTGATTTGGGTCCTCTGTCCTTAGAAGATCCAGGGGGAGAAGTCTTTCTAGGGGGTAATGTGATTAATAGGGCTGAGTACTCAGAGAAAATTGCTGCCCACATTGATGCCCAAGTGCGCACAATTGTGCAGCATTGCCATGGCCATGCTCGTCAGTTAGTCCGGGAAAATCGGGTAATAATTGACCGATTAGTAGACCTGTTGATAGATCAAGAAACTATCGAAGGAGACCAGTTACGCAAAATTGTAGAAGAACAAACCCAGATGGACAAGGAACAATTGGTAGTTTCGTAGTTTCTAGTTAAACGATCACGCGGCATGCATGTTTGAAACATGTTAATGGTTAATGGTTAATGGCCATTAACCATTAACTATGGTGCCAATCAAGCTCGTGTTTTATACATTGCCCGCAGCACCTGGGCTGGGTCAACGTATTGCTTGCCATACTTCAATCCCCAGTGCAGATGAGGACCGGTGGTACGACCAGTCATCCCTACTCGACCGATTCTAGCTCCAGAAGGCAACAGTTGGCCTTCCTTGATCTGAATGCCACCGGAGTTGTCAATTAAATAGCGAGTACCTCCATTTTTAACTGCGTATCCTTTCATGTGACAGTAGATGTGCTGCCACTTGCCCGATTGAATAGTTATTGAGGTGCCGCAAGCAGTACCATCAGAAATTTTAATTACTTTACCACTCCACCAGTTACGGATATAGCTTCCTTCAGGGGCAGCTATGTCTAAACCTCGGTGGAATTCCCATCCAGAACCTCTAGGAGAGGGTCGGTAACCGAAGCCAGAGGTGTAGCCCCGGAAGTTTTCTACGGGAAAGGAACCCCCTTTGGCAAAACTTCTTACTCCGGCTACCAAGCTTGAGGGAGGTTCTGATGCAGTTACTGGCTGGCTGGGCAAACTCGAAAGGGTACTTAAACCGATTAAACTCGTTAAACTCAGTCCAGCGAAAATTAGAAGCCTTGATAAATAACCACTGCGCATTAGTTCTAGTCTGGCTTTAGCTAGTTAGGGGTCTTTCCATTTATATCCCTCCAGATCACCTGCCATCAGCAGGGTGTTTGGGGTGTTTGAGGTATTTATCAAAATCTTGAGTTTTGTTAAGATACCTCAATAAGCTAATACACATTTAACTTGCACAATTTAGCGATGCAGCGCGGTCTTGGGGAGGCAGCGCGGTCTTGGGGGTCTCCCCCATGAGCGACTGCCGTGGTTTCCCCCACTCGCTATTGCATCAAGACAAGGATTGAATTTTTTGTTAAGGGTTGACCTTTGACTAACCGTTCTGCCCGTGTCTACTGTGCGCATGTCTAGCGTTAACCGTTAACACTAAAGCGATTAACTCAAATAGAGAAGTTAAATGTTGGTTAACTTAGTGATTAATTTGCCCCAGCCTACCCTATCCGTGAACCAATGCTGACTGAATTTTTGCCCTTCCGATTTGAGGTGGATACTACAGCGATCGCAGGAGCATCTTTGTGGTCTCTAGCCCTATATTTAAGCCTCTCGTCCTTCAGGCAATGGATTATGGAGCAATTGAACCGCTGGTTTAACTTTGCTGAGGGATTCTTTTACATCTCGGCTCAGGAATTTGAACGAACCCGCAAGGTCAGAGAATCTCAAAACGCTTTCTATGCGTCAGTTGTCAGCATTGTGCCTTTTTTAGTCATTGGTGCAGTTTGTAACTACCTCGTGGAAATTAGCCTGGGACACAGTTGGGCAATCAGTATCGGGATTATTGCTTGCATGAGTTGTGGTGTTTATGAATTAGGGCGTCAGTCTGGGAATTGAATTTAGCCAGTGATTGGTCATTCTCGGGCGCGTTCGCGTAGCGTGGCCATTCCCGTAGCGTTGCCCATTCCCGTAGCGTGGCCTTTTGGTCAAGGCCAAGGCCAATCGCATACTCTGACTAACTAATCTGGTATCCTGGTCTTGCTAAGGGCCTCATGATCCTGTTGAGTTTTGACTAGAGTTTCTAGATGAGGCAGATTGGCGGTTGGAGTATCCGCTAATGCTTCAGCAGTACTTTGATTCCCTTGTTGATCCCGTTCCAAAATTCTCAACCAATCTAAAAATTCACTAGTACCTGGTATTTTTTGCCAACTTCTCAATCCCCGCAGTTCTCCAAATTTTTGGATAGCTGCTTCGGATACGCGGGTAATATCAGTTTTAAAATGACTCTGGATAATCTGTTTTAGGGTAGCATTTTCTGGAAATTTAAGGTAGTAAAATAAACAACGACGTAGGAAGGGTTTTGGCAATTATTTTTCTCTATTACTAGTGATAATAATTAACGGTAAAAAATATCTTCGTTCTTCTTTGGTTTTACCTTTTAAAGCATCAAAACGAACATTTATTACTTCTTTAACTTGGAATTGCAATCGCTCTAATCCTAGGAGCAAGTCATTAGGAAAATCCCGATCTGCTTTATCAATTTAATCAATGAGAAGCACCGAAGGAATGTCATTTTGTGATTGCTTAATTGCCTCGCCCAACTCTCCTAGGGTAACATAATTTCTGCGGTACAAAGGTTGGCTGGGATTACCTGCGGTTTGACGTTCCTGAATGTCATACAACCGACTTATGGCATCATAATCATAAAGTAAGTCCTGGGCTCGACTGGTAGAGCGGATGTAGCAGCTGTAGAGGGGATAACCCAGTTCATAGGCAACCGCATAAGCTAATCGCGTTTTCCCGCAGCCTGGGTCACCTTCTAATAATAAAGGACGACGCAGGTAGAGAGCAGTATTAACTGCATCTGCCAAAGCCTTAGAAGCAATGTAAGGTTCTGGCTCTTGCCATGCACCAGGAAGCGGTTTGTAGCGACACTTACCGTCACCTGTGTACTTTCGTCTACTTAAGTCATCCATAGCACCTTATAAAACTGGCTTACTACTGATCATGGCCGGATTATGTATGCGATCGCATTCCATCACTCCAGACCTTACCCATCTTCTGATACTCCCGGCGAGTGCCCTGTAACAAATGTTCCATCATCACTCCACTACCTGCTTCAGCTGCTAGAAAAGCTGCTGCTAGGGCAATATTCTTGATATTCCCTCCACTCAATTTGAACTGTCGTGCCAAAAACTCAAAATCTACATCTGCTGACAAGGGGATTTCTTCAGTCCAAATCCCCTCCCAAATGCGCCGACGACTAGCTTCATCTGGTGAGGGAAAGTGTACTGTAAAGGCTAACCTACGGACAAATGCCTCGTCTAAATTTTGGCGCAAATTTGTGGTCAAAATTGATATCCCCTCATATTCCTCCATCTTCTGCAACAGATACCCAACTTCAATATTGGCGTAGCGGTCATGAGCATCTCGAACTTCAGAGCGTTTGCCAAACAGAGCATCTGCTTCGTCAAACAGAAGGATAGCGTTAGCTGTTTCCGCAGCCATAAAAATGCGGTTGAGATTTTTCTCAGTCTCGCCAATGTACTTACTGACAACTTGGGATAAATCAATTTTGTATAGCTCAAGCTGTAGTTCATTAGCAATCACTTCCGCCGCCATGGTCTTACCTGTGCCTGGTGGACCTGAAAATAGTACATTTAATCCTTTGCCAATGGATAGCTTGCGGTGAAAGCCCCATTTCTCATAGACAATATGACGATACTTGGCTTGATTACAAATTTCTTTGAGCTGAGCGAGTTGATCGGGGGGTAAGATAATGTCTTGCCAACTATACTTAGGGTTAAGTTTGCGAGCTAATTCAGTTAAATTACTACCAGATTGGTCACGAGCCGCTGCTAATAAGTCATTTAGGGTTGGCTTAATTGTACTGTTTAATGGCAATTCTTCAAATTCGGCAGCAGCACGCCACAAAGCCTGATTACAAGCAGTTGTTACTGCTCCTGCTATTTGGGCTGAACTCAAGGTAAAACGATTGGCTAGGGTATCCAAGTCGCGATCGCTAAGTACAATTCCTTTAGTTTCTAAAGTAGCTTGCCAGTAAACGCGCCGTTGATAAAAATCCGGTGTAGCAAAAGGTAAAGTAATCACACCCTGGAGATTGGTAAACTTTGGCACCAACGACTGTGTTCCAGATAAGATCACCACACTTTTTTCCTCAGTTAGTCTGTCAAGTAAGCTTTTATATAACAGATGCTGCTCTTTGGTCTGTAGTGCATCTAAACTTTCCAGACTTTCTAGATAGAGGATAGCATCGTGAAAACATGCTTCACGAAATAGCAATTTTAGCAGTTGGTCAAACTCTTCCTTAATTGCTAAAGCTTGAGCTAAATCCGCAATCAATAACTGCTTGTTGAGTTGAGCGGCAAGGGCGATCGCTCCACGGCGTTTTTCAGTAGAATATAAACCAGAGAAATACAGATGTAGAGGCTGACTAGTATGTTGAGCGTGTTTGACTAGCTTAGGAACTATGTGTTTAATGTCATCCTTAATCGGTAACTTGTCCTCAACAGTAGGACTATCTATCAATTGACACCAAGATTCTAAACGCGGTTCAAGACTCTTTTGTTTTAACAGAGAATGGATAACCTGATCATCTAGCTTGAGATAATAGGATAATATTGGTGGTTTAACCTGATGAGGGTCAGGAATTAAGTGAAGTAAACCATGTTTGATTAACGGTGCGTCAGGAGCAAAATGAACTCGTTGCAACAGCTTGGCTTCAGCAGAGGGACATAGTAAATTTAAGGCTAAATCAATACTAGGTCGCCTGCGAGTCACATCATCCTGGAGATAGGCATACAGACCCTCGTAACTTAAATCAATTTCTGGAGCCAGGGCAATCAGCATTATGTCTAAATCAAATCCAGACAAACCGAAAGTCTGTTTCAGCCAGTTTAATGGTGTATTGTTAGTCTGATCGGACTCAGTTTTTTCTGCATCTACTGCAAACAAAGGTATCCCTGGTTCACGATCTAGGAGTTGCTTGACCTGATCGCGATCAATACGAAGACCTCGATAAGGGTCAGTAGCTGCTTGAGAACCGTAGACAGCTTGTGCTTTTATTACTGCTTGCTCTAGTAGTTTATTTAGTCTTTCTAAGGCTGAGAGTAGATCTTCGAACATGGGGTATACCATTTTCCTTGAAATCGGTATTGGGAATTGAGCGCAGTTTTCGCCTCATCACGGCTAACTTCACAAGATGGGAGGGTGTTGGCGAAGTTGGTAATCTTTGGATATGAGGAAAAAACGCGATTGGCCTACGGCCACGCTAAAAGCGATTGACCTACGGTCACGCGGGGCGCGTTCGCTCTGGATTAGACCAAAGGGTTTGGGAAAACTTAGTATTCATGGTTCATTCATTGTCTCGCGCAGCTCTCGAACTACTTCTAGACTTAATCCTGTTGTTGCGGCGATCGCTTCGTCATCTAGTACAGTGAGTAATTTTTGAGCAATCATGCGTTGTTCTTCTTTTTTCCCTTCCAGCCTACCTTCTTGAAGACCTTCTTGACGACCTTCTTGACGACCTTCTTGAAGACCTTCTTCCCGACCTTCTTCCCGACCAAGAGCAACTGCTCCCTGCTGATCGTAGATAAACATTTCTCGACGTTCCAAATCTTCAAGTTCAGTGGGGGTTAAATTGGCTTGATTGGCAATTTCAAAGGCTCGTTGTAATTCCGGAATATTGTCCATATTTTCGGGGATGGAGGCAAGCGATCGCGCAGATTTGATAAAGTAAATCCATTTATCGGTAATGGTTTCGAGTTCTGGGAGTTCTTTGGTAAACTTTGGTAACTCAACGAACACTAGTTCGATATCGTTTTCGGGATACACCGACCCATCAGATACTTCTCGATAAACGAAACGAGAGGTAAAATGATGGCGATTGGCGAACATTTCAAAATCGGTCAGGGTTAGAGCAATGACTGGTTTGAGCATGCGGTAGCCCTCTCCCTTTTGTAGTTGAAAGGCGTAGGTTTTAGCAGCGTTGAACAATACTCTTTTACCAAAGGATTGCACATTTAAAACTTGCATTTCGATGATGACCAGGGTGCTATCATTCAGTTTAGCTTTGACATCAAGGTAAGTATCTTTTAAGCCCTCAACTTTTGGCGGTAAGTTGGGATTAATGATTTCTAAGTCTTCAATGGTAGAGTTACCGTCATAAATCAAGGCATTGAGAAAACTAATCAGAATGTCTTTACTTTCAGCGGAACCAAATATTTTTTTGAAGGCGTAGTCAGTTTTGGGATTGATAAATCTCATCGTTTTAGCTGTTATCGAGTTGGTCAATGTCTTCGTAAAGCAAGTTAATGGGAAATGCTAGCTCAATGCTGGTAAGTTCAACTTGACAATCCTCTGGGCGATCAGGGCTACTAGGATAATGGTACAGTTCCCATCTCTGGTTTTCGTTTAATCGATAGCATTCTACGCTCATTTGATCGGGATCAATTAAAACATATTCTCGTAATGTTTCAATGTGGCGATAGTGTCTAAATTTTTGGCCACGGTCCAAGGCTTCTGTGGTGCTAGAGAGCACTTCTACAATGAGACAAGGATAACGAATATAATCCCGGGCAGTGCGGTCTCTGTGATCACAGGTAACGGATACGTCTGGATAGTGAAAAGGACCTTGTTCTGTAATCCCAACTTTGGCATCGCTGCTCAAGGTTTTACATTGTTTACCCCGCAGATGGGGTTTGATTAAAGCGACTAGATTTACAGCTACTTGGTTATGGGGGATGGTGCCCCCAGTCATGGCATAGATCTGACCGTCAATATAGCCGTAGCGGGCAAGTTGCTCTGCTTCCCAAGCTAAATAGTCCTGGGGGGACATTTGGGGAGTGTCAAGTTGAGCAATCATGGCAATTTATATCAAAAATCGGCTTATTTTTAATATATAACATTTCTCAATAGGTCATGAACAATGTTGCTAATTTTTCATAACATCAAAAATTATTCGGAGCTCTTTTATACTGTTCCCTGTTCCCAGATACGCTGTTCCCTTTTGATCTCAATCCTATGTTTATCTCTCCAAAAAAAATGCTATATACCCAATCTGATGGAAGAGAGATAACTGTAAACAATCTGCAACGGATTTGTTACAAAAATTCTCAAATTATGTTATAATATAAGTTTATTTGTCTGTTATAATAAAATTGACATGGAGGTTAAACGTTCCATGTTAAGAGCCAGCCTACAGGTTCTCGACAGTCCAAGGCTGGCTCTAGTACCCCTAGAAAAGGATATAGTTTGATTATGTCTTATTCTGAACGCCTTCATCCGTGGGTGATAGTCCGCCTATTGCCTAAAATGCAACGAGTAGTTGTTGCTCGGTTCCGCAAGCGCTCGGATGCGGAAGGTCATTTAAAAGCCCTTAAACGGCTGATGCCTGATGCTCAATTTGTGATTATCTTTGTTCGCGTAGCGTGACCTTTGGTCAATGTAGGAAATAATCCTATGGGTAAAGAATCTTAGCGCTGCACCCAAGGGAGTAGGAAGTAGGAAGTAAGGAGTAACGATGTATTGCTTTTATCCTACTTCCTGCAGAAGTTTTCACCACTTAAGTCCCCAAAACAATTGCCCTCTTTGTTGAGGATAACTACCGATTTGATAGTTGAGAACTGTTTGAGGGTAGATTCAATAGCACTGGTAGCTCTAGCATCATAGCCTACTCCAGGGGAAGGAATGGCACGGCAAAACTTGAGGGTCGCGGTTTCTGCTGCAATAGAGAGGGTAAAATCTTTACCACAGTTGGAGCTACCTTTAAGTTGTAGTGCTTCGGTGAAACCAATTTTAGTTTCTGCTTTGGTCGGACCAATAATCAACTGTTCAATGGCAAAAGTAGCCACTGCACGACTAGTGGTGCTTCTGACTACAGGTTCTACATACCTAAAATCCTGATTACTTTGAGGTTGCTTGGGAAAAAAAACTTTAACGTTTCTTTGCTTAGGAGTAGTTTGAGTTTGGGTAGGAGTTGGGGATGTTTCTACTTCTATTATAGGAGATGGATAGGAAGTGGATGTATCCGGTGGCGGTGTCTCTTGTTCGTTACAAGCATTGAGACTCAAGTATGCCAAGAGTATGCTAGTCAAGAGTATAGTTTTAGATTTGTGTAGATCCATTGCGCACCTCGACGTTATCCTTGTTAAAGTTAATATAGCGTTTTTTATCATAATGAGGTACACAATATTTTTACCTTCTTACCTGTTCCCTGTTCCCTATTCCCTATTCCCTAAAATCTATAAATTGTGTACCTTATAGCACTGACATGCTCCCTACGGGCTGTACCTCACCTATTTGATAAATGCTATATTTATAGCAAAGTAGCTTTCCCGTTGATTATGTATCAAGTTACCCTATCTGTTCCAGAAGAAACCGCAGAGGCTTTAAACCTAACACCAGAACAACTAGGACAAGAATTATGTTTAAGTGCTGCGATGAAACTTTATGAATTAGGTAAACTTTCCTCTGGTGCTGCTGCTCAACTAGCTGGTATTGAGCGAGTAGTTTTTTTATCTAAGTTGAGGGACTATGGTATCAACACTTTCAGATTAACAGAAGCAGAATTAACAGAGGATTTAGGAAATGCCTAATGTGATTGCTGATACCTCACCAATCCAATATCTATATCAAACAAATTTACTGCATTTACTCCCACAACTTTATGGCTCCGTTATTGTACCTCAAATTGACTCTTCCCTCTTCCATCTTCCCTCTTCCTTGCTCCCTGCTCCCTGCTCCCTGCTCCCTGCTCCCTAAAACCCATAAATTTGTACCTCACAAGTCGTAGAATTGCTATATGTCTTAACCCTCAATCCGCAAAATCGCTTCTTTCACCTCCACCTCTGATTCAATAACTGCCATAATTCCTGGTAAATATTCATCCATTGTCATCACGTTAGCATAAACTATTGGTTTAATTAAAGCCAAACTAAGATTGTCCTCTTTTACATCAATGCTGGTTTTGTAGCGGATTTCTCCATCGTCTAAATCGAATTCAAAGTTACCCATAATCATGCCATAGTTGGCGCGGGTGATGAATTCTGTGATAGCTAGGTGCTTGTTTTCTGGAGCCTTAACGGGGCACATTGAATAAAAAACGAATTGTCTTTGTTCTTCTCTGGCTTGGGCGTAGCAAGTCCATTGTCCGTTTTCACCCCGGAATAAAAGACGCAAGGCTGATGTTTCTGGTATATTGACAAATTGCCATTGGTCTGATTCAAAAAAGTTAACTATTGCGGTAAAGATTGATTGGTTTGTGGTGGGATCTTCTTCTGTGTCGGAGAATTTTTCATCAACTAATTCGTTGAAAACGCTGGTAATTCCCTCAAGAAATTCAGAGGTAGCGTTTTGGGTAGCTTCAGCTAAATTGGCTTGGGTCCATTCTTGGAAAAAGTTAACAATTCCTTCTGACAGTTCTTCGCTGGTAGCTTCTGGGTGGTTAATGGTGGAAGGATTAAGGTAGTTCCAGAAGGTGTTATAACCGACTTCACCGTTGGGTTGTTGCTGTTTTACCGATAAGCATAGCCAGCTTTCGGTGTTGAGTAGTTTGTTTGTTAAGGGGTTTTCGGGTTGTTGACAAAGGTGAAGCAGGTAGTTAGCAGCTTCTTCTGCGGTGGAAGCCTTTTCTAATAGCTGTGGCAGTAAATCCGGTTGGAGAGTGGTTTCAATTTGGATGTCACCACTGGGGAGAAAGTTACCACCACTGATGGGTGCCCGTACTTCTGGTTTGAGGTTGAATAGTTTTTCGGTATCGATGCGGTGGTAAAGTTCGGGGGTTACACAGAAGGTAAGACGACATTCGATGATTTTGTCGTTTTGTTTGGTGAGGGATAGGGAAGTTGTGGGAATGGTTAAGGGATTGGAGGAGTCGCTTAAGGTTAAGTCTTTGTCTAAAGGGAAGTTTTCAGTATGGTTACTCATTTTTTTGATAAATTAAAGTAAAGCCAGTTGTGGTTAATGGCAGTCCTGGTTTTAGTTCCAGTACTTTTTTTCGATGTAAATATTGAGGAAATTATCGAATGGAAACCACCAATCAACGTTTAGAGCAATGGCGTGAAACCCTGTCTTGATGCAGTCGCTCATGGGGGAAACCCCCAAGACCGCGCTGCATCGCTAGAAAATATTTTAAAGTATTACGCCAATCTTCCTTACCGCTATGGTGATGTGACAACCTCTGTAATTATCAGTAGCGATTGACCGTAGGTCACGCTACGCGAACGCAATCATTTTATGCTGCTCGATGAAGGCTGGGAAAATCATCGCCGTGTATATGGTACCATTGTTCATGCTCAAATCCGCGATGGTAAAATCTGGATTCACTACGACGGTATTGAAGATGGTATCACGGATGAATTGGTTGCTTCAGGAGTACCGAAGGATAGGATTGTTCTTGCTTTTCATCCCCCCGAGATTCGTGAACATACTGGGTATGCGGTGGCATAGTGTTTGCTGATAAGTTCTATGACAGTCAATTTACCTCTAAAATTATAAAAAATGCCGATGAATTTACTCTAATTCACTGCAAAGTCAGTATATTGACGTACAGCAGGTTCTTGAAATGCTAGTACAATATCAGTTTTTGGTACTCCCAATTTAACAAGTTCGTTGGCAAAACCAATTTCAGTTCCATCATGATGTATCCAAATTTTCCTATTCTTGATACTCATATGTAGAACACAACCATACATTGGTTGGCGATTCTTCCAACCAGTATAGACAACTTGGTAATGGTCGTGGTCTGAGTCAAATATTAAGGCAGCTTCAACATCTTGATCAGATGGACTTTTACTGGCATAATCACTCAGAAGTTGTTTAATGTATTGGCGATACTGGATTATTTTTTCCATTCTAAAATCACCTCTTCAGATAAGCAATCTATGCAAATCTTGATACGAAACTATTATACAATAATCGACTTCTTTGAGAGTTATAAGTTATTCTGGGTTAGGTTAGCGATTGACCGTAGGTCACGCGGGGCACGATCGCAACCATTTTATGCTGCTCCATGAAGGCTGGGAAAATCATCGCCGTGTATATTGCTAGGGATGAGGAAGAAACGCGATCGCTCTGGGTTAGACCAGAGGATTTTTGAAAAATTGTGATTCATAAATATCAGGATAAGAGGCTGATATTATTATGAATTTAAGACTTTATTATATATAGAACCAGTAGTTTGATAGTACTCAACTATATTCTCAATTTGAAAATTTTGCTCTTCTATTTTTCCTCCAAGGGATAAAGGCTGCTTAATGGCAATTATTTCAAAAAAATCGAGATAGTTTTTATTTTTTTCTTGCCAGCTTTCATACAGAATATTATATAGAAAACCTGGTACTCTTCCTTGAGGCAACCAATTACCAATCAGATTTATAAAACCCAGTCCATCATACTTACGATAGCTAATATTCCATGGATCAAACAAACCAATTGGGGCATTAATTCCCTTAGTTTTTGGGTCTTCCATTATCAATAGAAAACCATAAGCGTTTTTACCAATAACTATTCTGTTTAATTCAGAATCCAACAAGAAGCTCCATGCATCTATACAAGGAGATAAATATTCTAGCTTTTCTCCAAATAAATATAAAAACCTATTCATAAACCATCCAGAGCCAATCTCCTCTTGCACTTCTTCCCAAACTTTTTGCGCAATGCGCTTAGAAAAATCTATCCCTGATACTTCAGGTAAGTCTGGGCGACCAATTCCTTGAATGAAAGCTTCTCCAACTGATGACATATTTTCTGCCTACCTAATTACTCTCTACTGAGTTCCACATTCATTCTCCAAATAGACCATCCTTGAGATTGATAGTTGCTTCTAATATAATCTTCCAGAGCATCTATTTTGGTTCTCCAAAGTGAACCTATTCCAGAATTGATTCGGGATGATCCGACATATCTTCGGAGCTGTTGAAGATAATTCTGCCAAGCCTCATCACTATCATTTTCTGAAGGTCTAGGAACAATGTTTACATTCGGGATTGTGCCAAATCCTCCTGCTATTTGATCAGCATTGTGCAGAACAGCAGCTCTCTTAAAAATAAGTTTCCAATCATCTGTTTCACTCCTAAGTTGTTGTAATAGGGCTGCAATTCCTTCTCTATTTTGCCTGCGCCAAGCTCGTTCATTACCAAATCGATTAGTTACTAACTTTAACTTATTAAAATTGGGGATGTATTCTGGATTTTCAAGTGCTCTTTCTACCTCATCGGCAGCTTGCTGGAACCTTGGCTTTCGTCCTCTTGCGGTTTCTTGAGCTGCTAAAGCACGTTCACGGAGTTCTCTTAAAACAGTTTCTCTTTCATCACTGTCAATTTGCTCAATTTGATTTTGATTGAGAGAATAAGCATTCCTGTTAACAATCCACTGATCCAGTGTTATGGCATTGAGACCAATTTCCTGTTCGTGTAGCTGTCTATCGTATTCAGCAATGATTGTTGGGTGATTTCCCATTTGTTGATTAAAGCCAACTCGGTACCTCTGAATCGGCTCAAGACTCAACAGTCTTGAGAGGGAAGGAGCTTTCATGGCAGGTCCAAACCTGGATAATTGCTGACTAATTGTTCTTGCATGGGAATTAAGTAATTCGAGTGAGCTAGAGGCAACTCTTCCGTCATTAATATGCACAGATCTTATTTCATCAAGTTGAGGATCAATATTATCTGCAATGGATTCGGCTAAAATGGTGCCATGATTATGAATGGCATTTCCAAGCGGACCTGAGATAATACTGACAAATAAAGATGTAATTTCACTATTTTTGACAAATACATCAAGATTCCCTCGGTTGCCTGGTCTTATAGACAGTCGATCAGTACCTCCTTCAAGTTGAATCGTTTCCTCAATCGGTTGGAATGGAATGCCACCTTCAAAGATGTCAAACAATTCACCTAGTTCAGGCGTGATACTTCTTTCCGCTGCTTCTACCTCATTGTCTTGTTGCTGTGCTTGCGCTGTTGTGTTTTCATTGGGGGTTCGTTGCGCTTGACTAATTGCCTGGTTAGCCTCTTCTCCCTCTTTTACAACAATATTGTACTGGCTTCTAACTGTAGCAATCAGGGCACTAGCTTGTTGCTGTTGTGGAGATGCAAGCGTTGAGAGAGAGCTTTCCCATTCAGTTAGCTTACTAGAGAGAGGTAGCGGTCTACTACTTGCCACCATCAATTCCACTTCAGACCCACTAACAGAAACATAAATACGATGGTTCTCGTTGCCACCTGTAAAATTGATAGTTTCACCCACAACAACATCGCTGAGCTGTCCATCTGGTCCTACCTGATCATCCTCTTCACCCCCAATCCCCAAACTCCTCAACAACGCCCTCGCCCTTTCCGCCAACCAAGCAATCACCCGTTCCAGAATACCCTCAACCCACTCTTGGAAACCGCGAATCGTATCCGCAATACGATCTGGCAAATTACCTAAATTAACTAAACCGGCAAAGAAATCAATGACGGGAACCACCAACCTTGCTAGTGCCTGCTCAACCGCATTTGCCATACCGCTAACATTACCAGCAATAATATCCGCCATACCATTAACCACAGTTTCCACCAGGCTAAAGATGCGAGCTGCATTTTCAAAAATCCACTTAAGTACCTTATAAATTACTTCTATCGCCTGAACAATTGCTCCCACGGGGTTAAACATAGCCAGCACCCGAACACTCACCTGGGCAATCAAGGTTTCCTGCAAGAAATCAATTGCTGATTGCATTACCATGTCCAGGATATTCTGGGGATCTAACTGTTCTTTAATCATCTCAAAAATTCCCTGGGGACCCATGGTAATTAAGTCAGCGATGAGTTCATAGGCTTGTTCAATTAAGGCGATATTTTCCTCCCCAATGTGCCGAGCCAGTAAGCCCCGAATTCGCTCCCAGGTAATACCCATTAATTCCAAGAAGAAGGTAATAACACTCGATAGGGAAAAATCAGAGGGAATTTGCACTCCCACAGCTCCTAAACCAGAAAATAGCCATTCTAGTAAGCCATCGAGCAGGTAGCTACCAATTTTGTCGAAGAACTGAGCAAATCCCTGACCAATGGCTGCCAGTAAATTCTCGGCAAATCCCAAGGGATTTTCAGCAATATCGTCAATCACATCTCCAATGCGGTTTACCACTGCCCAGAAAGCAGAGGCTGCAATGCCCACTAATGCTAACAATCCCTCAATAATAAACTTAGCGGGATCTTCCAGGAATTGGTTAACCGCATTAACAACGCGCCCAATTAACCCTCCAGCAGCTTCACGCAACTCGTGAATTTCTTGGCGCACCTCTTGTACGGATTGAGCTGCACGGTTAGCCAGGTCACTGTTAAAGTTATCGCGGGTTGACATTACTTGCTGATGCAAGCCGTCGAGTTGAGCATTAAACCTTTCCTGTTCCGATGCTGCCCATTCCTGTAGTTCTGCTGGCAGATTGGTAAAGAGATTATTAATCTCCTGACGGGCTTGATCTATGATTGCTTCGCAGGTAGCAATTACCCCATTTACCTCTGCCGAAATTTCCCGGATCAGGTTACAAACCCCATCACCAAAAGCCTGTTCCGCTTTGTCGTATTCCTCCGTTACCCAGTCAGGTAAACCGGTAAAATAATCCACCACTGCCAGCACCGTACTTTCGTGACGCTCATCGACCCAGCGTTTTACCCGAGATAGACTTTGCCGGAACTGCTCAGAAAGAACTGCTGCTCCGGTTTCCCATCGATTCATGGCTGTTTGAGATAGGGGCGTGAGGAGGGTATTAACTTGGTTTTGGGCATGGGCAAAAATTCCTTGAGCTTGGGCACTTATTTGGGTGCGCATTTGCTCTTCGGAACCCACCATTTCTGTCTGTTGGCTATGTACTCCGCCGACGGTGGATGCACGGGAGGTAGCTAGGGCATTAAGTGCTGCTTCCTGCAAAGCTGCCATATCAGAACTGGCATTGGCTAAAGCTTCTTGTTGCTCGGCAAGAACCTCTGCTGGATCTCGCTGGGCTGTTTCCTGAAGTTCTCCCTGAGCTGCCCTCGCTTCTGCAATGGGACCTGTTTCCACTAACTGGGCAGCTTCCGTATTCATCCCCGCTTCTTCCATGCGAGTGCTACTGGCAGCAACATCTGCATCTAGGGACACTGCTTCTGGGGTTACGGGGTCAGGAACAGCAGCTTCGGCATTGATTTCTGGGGTTTCTACGGTTTCCGGGGGAACTTCCAGTGCTTGGGGTTGCTGTTGGGCAGTGCCTTCTGGTTGTTGGTCTAGTTGGTCATAACTACTTTCGACTTGCTCTATGTTACTTTGAATGGATTGATTCAGTTCACCCCCTGCTTCCTGGGCAGCTTCTGTGGGGTCAGCATCCACGAGGGATTCTTCATCGGGGGGACGCTTACTGCGAATTATCTGATAAATTCTCTGACACAGAGCTTCAATTTCAGGACTGGGCTGGGGTCGTTCGCCGAGGGCTTCCACCAAAGCTTCCCCTGCACGGGCACTGGTTTCTTCCTCTGGTTCTGTTACTGCACTACGGGCACTGGCAACGTTAGCTTCTGCACTGGGAAGTTCAGATTCTGTGGCAGCAGCCGTAGCAGCATTGCTTTGAACTTGTGCGAGGCGGTTTTGAGCTTCTGGGGAAAGTTCCGAAGGAGGTTCGGGCATGAGCAATTCCACACCAACACTTCCTGTTTCCCCTGCAGGTTGGGGAGTTACTGATTCTGGGGGAGCTTCTGCGGAAACTGATGCTGTGGTCTGTTCAGTTATTGCTGGTGGGGCAGCAGTTGCTTCTGGGGATGTGGCGGTAACAGTAACTTCGGGAGGTTGGGTTGTGGTAGTTGGGGGTGGTACTGATGTGGGGGAGGAAGGTGCTGGGGCTGGGGCTGTGGGTGAAATGGTTGCGGTTTCACTGTCATTCATACCCTCACGACCCTGAATAGAGCTCCCGGCAACACTAGGCTGTTGCTGAATCGTGTGGGTAAGTTCGTGGGCTAAGAGGGTTTTCCCTTTAGTGGTATGGGGTTCGTAGTAACCGGAACCGAAAAAGATATCTTGACCGGTGGTGAAAGCCTGGGCATTTAATTCTTGGGCTGCTGATGCTGCTATCGAGTCTGTATGGACTTTTACTCCGCTAAAATCATTACCAAAGCGGGATGCCATGAAACTGCGGGTATTCTCCGGTAGAGGTTGACCCGTTCCCCGTCGGGATTGGATTTTGGTTTCTAAATTAGGGGATACTGTTGGGGTTTGACCAGGATTTGCTTTAGTTTGTATTTCCTCTTCCTCGGATTGTAACTGTAGCCCATAGGGCTTAGTTTGTATTTCTTCTTCCTGGGATTGTAACTGTAGCGCTATGGGCTTAGTTTGTATTTCCTCTTCCTGGGATTGTAACTGTAGCGCTATGGGCTTAGTTTGTATTTCCTCTTCCTGGGATTGTAACTGTAGCGCTATCGGCTTAGTTTGAATTTCTTCTTCGTCCGATTGTAACTGTAGCCCTATCGGCTTAGTTTGAATTTCCTCTTCCTCGGATTGTAACTGTAGCGCTATCGGCTTAGTTTGAACCTCCTCTTCCTCCATGGAATTTTGCACTGAGGGTGCTGGCATGCGCATTACTTGGGCTGCAACACTGTCTGCCTCCTTCTCGTACACATCATCTGGTTCCCCCACTTGCATTTTTGTCTGGATCAGACGATTGACCGCTTGGTTTCCCAGTTTTCGTTGGAGTTGCAGCATCGGGTGAACCGGACTATGGGTACCCAAGGGGGTTGGCTTGGCTTGAACGGTTTTTCCCTTTGGGGTTGTTTGGTTGTTTTTAGTTTGGCTTGCCCGTTGATATCCCATATGGTTCACCTTTTTCTTGGGTATTACTGCTAATATCCTTGCTTGATCATAACGTCTTTAAGCTTTAAAGTATTAGCTTGAATTTTCTTGATCAGGAAAATCTGAGTCAGGAACAGCGATAGGAAAATCTACTCGCATTTCTACAAATTTCCCCTTTCTAACCCTGAAATTCTAAATTCTAGACCCAAAATTAGCCCTTCTAGACGTTCGACCTGAGAAGCTTGATTCACTGCATTCCTAGTCTCATCATCCAATTTATCCATACTAATACTGTTATCAGCAATTTTTTGATTGGTCACGGAGTTATCGGCTAATTTCGCATTACCGACAGAACCGTTTTGAATCTTGGCAGCGTTGACCGCATCATTGGCAATTTTGGCATTGGTCACGGAGTTATTAGCTAATTCGGCATTACCTACAGAACCATCCCCTTCAAATTTAGTGGCCTTAACAGTTCCAGCCACCTCTAATTTTTGACTAGGATTATTTGTGCCAATGCCGACATTGCCGTTGAGGAATGTAAAATTAGCTTGGTTTTCTACCCTAAATCTAAACTCTTTGTGTTGACCAAAATCTCCAGCCTGAATATACCCGTAGCGAACCGTATCACCCCCTGATTTATTGTGATACCAGTTAACGAAAGGAGGCTCTGGATTCTTACTCGCAAAGGTTGCCATATTGCTATTCCGAGCACCACTTTGGGCAAGTGATAGATATTTTGCCTGAATAGTTCCTGTGGCATTTAGTTCACTGGTAGTAAGGGAACCACCCACAGTTAGATTATTCTCTACGGTTAGGGAACCTGTGACCCGATCTGTGACACTTAATTGAGCAGTAGCGATCGCATTACTAACACTGAGACTCCCATCCACTGTCAGAGCACCAGTGGTATGTAAAGCATCATCTATCCTAAGCGCCCCTGAGGAGTGTCCCGAGCGCAGCACTCCGGTAATTTTCACTTCATCATTATCAGCATCCCCCAAGGAGACATTTCCGGCAATATGCTCGGTATCACGGGCAATCACATCTCCCTGTACTTCCAGGTTTCCAGCAATGGTTAGGGAACCATCGATGGTTGAGTCTCCTACCCCCTCAAATTTAGTGGCCTTAACAGTTCCAGCCACCTCTAATTTTTGACTAGGATTATTTGTCCCAATGCCGACATTGCCAGCATTATAGTAAATCCTGTTACTACCACCATCAGACCACTTTGTGCCACCAGCGCTAATACCAGTTAAACCAGAACCATCCCCTTCAAACCTAGTGGCTTGGACAGTTCCATCTACCTCTAATTTTGTACTAGGATTTGTTGTCCCAATGCCAACATTACCAGAAGTAGGATGAACTGTTAACCCATCCCGCGAAAGCATATCAGAAACACTAGGAAGCCAGCTATCATTATCTAAATTGGCTAGGTATGGTAAGGCTAGATATACTTCAAAAGATCCGTCAGCGTCGTCACCCGCTATACCCATAGAAAAACTCTGACCACCCAACCTCGTTACCTCAGATGTGGGAATTACGCCATCTACTCGATACCAACCATCTGGAGCATTATCACTTTGTTCCTTGGTAATTATCAATCCACTATTAGGCTTTCCGTTACCCCACCCAGCAAGTTCGCCAAATCCCACTTGTTTACCGGAAGAAATCTTGAGCCAAGCTTTGAGATGTACGTACTTTTTGGTTAAAAAATTACCTCGGGACTCAAAGGGAAAAAGTATCATGGTATGTTGTCCTGAATTATCCCCAGTAATTTTCAAAATCTTACCGTCAGGAAAACTAGCCCAACCATCAGCTAAACCACCTCTTTTTATTCGCGCACCTTTGTTAAATATGCCAAACCAATAAGGATTTTCTTCGGTTGCATCATCTACACTATCGGCAGCATTGGGTGGTTTTTCGCCTACATAGGGTCCTTCAAACCCTTTCGTGAAAGGGTGGGCTGCTTCTAAAGTAACATTCCCATCGATTCTGTACCCAGCAGGCTTGTTGCCATCGAGTATATTCATGTAGGAATTTCTGATTAGATTAGGCGGCATTGATGACCCCCTAATCATGCCAGAGGTTGTAATCTTGCCATTGACAGTGAGGTTGTCTTCGATAGTCAGCGACTTTGCCTTAACAGCTCCATCCACCTCTAATTTTTCAATAGGATTATTTGTCCCAATGCCGACATTGCCAGCATTATAGTAAATCTTGTTACTACCACCATCAGACCACTTTCCAGCACTAATACCAGTTAAAGCCGAACCATCCCCTTCAAAGTTAGTGGCCTTGACAGTTCCAGCCACCTCTAATTTTTCACTAGGATTGGTTGTCCCAATACCGACATTACCATCCACTGTCAGAGCACCAGTGGTATGTAAAGCATCATCCACCCTCAGTGCCCCAGATGAATGCCCTGAGCGAATTACCCCTGTAACTTTGACTTCATCATTATCCGCATCCCCCAAGGACACATTCCCTTTTACTTCCAGCAAACCATTCACTGTCAGGGAACCATCGATGGTTGAGTCTCCTGTCAGGTTTAAGTTGGTGGCCTTAACAGTTCCAGCCACCTCTAATTTTTCAGTAGGATTATTTGTGCCAATACCGACATTGCCGTTTGGCTGTAACCTCATTATTTCTTGACCATCTGCAGCACCGCCGGTCGCTGCAAAAATGAATCTGAATACATCATTGGTATTATCTCCCCATGCCAGTACAGAATCTTTGCGATCTGCCCCTTCATCTTTCAATCCTAGAAATACATTGTCACTATCCCAAGCAACTTGTAGTCCTGTTGTCATCCAGGGGCGATTACCACCTCCTAATCCATCTCCAACTTGCAAAAGGGATTGTGGATTAGTTGTCCCAATACCCACATTGCCATTGGGGTCAATCGTCATACGGTGTTGATAGTTAGTAGCAAAGGTTAATGGGTGGTTCGATTCCGTTCCAATTACGCCTCTGGCTCCATTCCAATCATCATGACTAAAAACACTGGTTACTACCCCACCACCAGACCTGACATTTAACCGAGCATGCTGTGAACCTAAGATGTCTAAAACTTTGTGCCAATCCTGAGGATTATGAATAGAGGTTGTGCCAATGCCTACATTGCCATCCACTGTCAGAGCACCAGTGGTATGTAACGCATCATCCACCCTCAGCGCCCCAGATGAATGCTCTGAGCGAATTACCCCTGCAATTATCACTTGATCATTATCACCATTCCCCAAGGACACATTCCCAGGCATATGCTCGGTATCACGGGCAATCACATCCCCCTGTACTTCCAGGTTTCCAGCAACGGTTAGGGAACCATCGATGGTTGAGTCTCCTGTCAGGTTTAAGTTGGTGGCCTTAACAGTTCCAGCCACCTCTAATTTTTCACTAGGATTATTTGTCCCAATACCTACATTGCTGTTTCCTTTAATAACAAGGGCAGTTTCTACAACTCCATCGTCACCCGTATTAACAAAAGCAATCCCTCCATCAGGATTAGGGTGATTAAGATCTCTTTGTTCAATCACTAAAGCATCTTGATTAGCCCCAAAGAAATTGTAGTCGTATCTGACTCGAAAAGCATCTGCAGTAGATAACTTAGCACCAGCAAGCTTGCGTACAGAATTATCCACTGCACTAACCTTACCGTTGTTGTCTAGGGTCACCCGTGCCAACAGAATCTCTTTATCATCCCTAGGGTCACTATCCGCATTTTTTAAATCTACATTACCGTCTTGGAGATTGTCTTGACTTGTGTTACTCCCGTAAATGACAAACTTGGGACGTTCAGTGGTGCGAGTGTATTTGATCTCGCTACCTACTCGGTAACCCTTGTCCTTAATTTCCCGATACATGACGGTAATTTCAATAGTTGTCTTGAGTGGTAATCCATCTAAGTTAATCGTGTTAATCGTGTCCGGTACTGTACAATTTGGTAAAACAATAATTTCTTGACCATCTTTATCAATGGCCATACCCTTACTAACGGCAATTTTTTTATCCCCGGCTTTAGTTACTTCTAATCCTTCCACCACACCCCATTCATGGAGTAAACGATTGTGACGCAGGCGCATGTCACGATGGTAGGCTTGCTCATCCTTAAAATCTTCTTCTACTAGAAACTGGGAAGTAAAGTAATTGGGACGTTGAATATTTTTCATTATGGTTATTATAGTAGTTTGAAATTGGGTCTGGGAAAAATTATTGGTTTTAGGGAGCAGGGAATAGGGAATAGGGAACAGGGAGCAGGGAGCAGGGAGCAGGGAGCAGGGAGCAGGGAGCAGGGAGCAGAGAAGAGGGAAGAGGTAAATTTTTTTTGTACCTCATAACTATGAGAAACGCTATAATCTTTTCTCCGAATAACTAAAAGGGAATATCATCTAAATCTTGTTGATGACTAGGGCTACCAGAGGTTGGGTTTTGAGGAGATGAAGACCCAAAAGAAGACTCAAAACTTTGCTCAGTATTTTGTTCAGTGCTGGTATAAGCAAAATCTTGTTCGGTATTGTTGGGATAAGAAACTGATGACGACATCCGATGTTGATCCATCGATACAACCTTATCATAGGTTTGGGGAGAGGATGGTTCTGGGGTACGCTGGAAAGTTCTATCCGATGCCATGACTTGTGGCTCGAAGTGATCATCTGTTCCCAATTTGTGAATCCGGGAAACAGTCAATTCTGCCCGTTTTTCCTTGAATCCTTCTGGTCGCTCAATCACATTCATCCTTAAGCTACCTTCAATCACCACGCGATCGCCTGTGGAATAGTTTGTTTTAATTTCATTAGCCAAATATTCCCCCCAACCTACCACTTTTAAGGTTGATGGGGATTCCTCAGCCTTGAGACCGGAGAATTGTACTAGCATCTGAGTCAGCGGTGTCTGATTCTCTGAGGTGTAACGCAGTTCTGGATCTTGAATAATTTGTGCCATTAAAATGCAGCTGTTCATCTCGTATCTCCCTTGTCCTTTCAGTGTTGACTCTTCATTATAGAACAAGCGTACCAATACTTTTGGCTTTTCTTTTATTGAACTTAACCTACCAACAATTAACTACCAACAACGGCATAGCGGTGACTTTCCTGAAGTCTACAAACTCTCTGAGGAAAGCCACCGCTATGCCTGTTAACGTAAGCATTCAGCCGTCAGCTAAAGGCCTGTGGCCACGCTACGCGAACAGCCGTCAGCTTATTTTATTCAAAAGCTGTTCGGTGTAGCTTGCGCTATGGGCATAAACTGTTCCCGTAGCGTGACCACAGGCCTTGGCCAAAGGCCACGCTACGCGAATGGCTGATAGCTGATACCACCTCAAGTAGCGATGCGGCGCGGTCTTGGGGGAAACCCCCACTCGCGCTTTGCATCAAGACAGCGTGCCCGTAGCGCATTAGCTGATAGCTGTTCGCGTAGCGTGCGCGTAGCGCTAATCGCTGTTCGCTGATAGCTTACCTGTTAACAGCCGATCAATCGGATTTATGACACGGATTTATGACACGGCTGAAGGTTGCGCTTCTACACCTTGTTCTTGTTCAACGAATTCCTGAACATGGTTGCGATAATGCTTGAGGTTTTCCTCGGCCCAATCCCGGTCATCGCTGTTGGCAAAAATATGAACTAAGGGTTCGCCAGCATCGGGTAAAATCAACACCCAGTTATCATTTTGCGCGTTGATAATTTTAACGCCATCAACAAGTTCGAGCTGCTCACTGGGATGGGTTTCCACCAGATGACGCATCAGGCTACCCTTAACTGTCCAAGGACAGCGCAGGGTAACGGTTTTGTACCATACGCGGGGGAGTTCGGCGCGAATATCAGCAAGCGATCGCTCTTGGACTGTCAGCATCTCGATCAACTTGGCGATTCCAAACATGGCATCAAAGCCTGGATGTAGTTGGGGGAAAATAAAGCCCATATCCCAACTGCCTCCCAATACCACATTGGGGTTGCTTTGAGAAGCTTCCATCAGTGCTGTGGGGTTAGCTTTGGTGCGGATCACCTTGCCATCATGGCGTCGGGCAATTTGTTCCACCGCACTTGATGTCTGCACTGGAACCACCACAGTTCCCCTGGGATTAGATGTTAACATAATATTGACCATCAGTGCAGTCAATACCTCACCTCGAATCGACATTCCCGATTCATCCACCAAAATAAACTGTTCCCCATTAGCAGAGACCTGCACGCCAAAATTGGCTTTTAGGGCTTCGACCACCTGACCCAGCTGATTGAGCAAACTCTCTCGTTCTTCTGTGGAGATAGCTGTTTGTTTCAAACTGGCATTGAGGACTACTGCATCAGCGCCAAATTTCGCTAACAGTCGGGGTAACACCGCACCAGACACGGCATAAGCATAGTCAATAACTACCTTAGAACCACTGTTGCGAATTGCCTCTACATTGAGATGCTTCTCAAAAGCAGTACCGTAGATATCGATTAACTGGATCGGGTAGTTAACATTACCGATATCATTGATCTGGACTCGTCTTAGGTCTTCTTTGAAGTAAGCCCCCTCAATTTTTTTCTCTTTACCCTTGCTGATATTAATTCCCTTGGCATCAATAACTTCGATCAGGATATGATCTGGTCGGTCAGGATGCACTCGCACATGGATACCCCCCTCAACCCCTAGGGTTGGTATCACGGTTCGAGCCACAGGAATTGCAGTTGCATCTAGGTTCTGGACATCGACACCCACAGACATCAATCCCCCAATCAAAGACCGGGTCACCATGCGACAGATACTACGCTGGTCACGGGAGAGTGATACTTGGGAGCCTAGTTTTAAGGTAGACCCATAAGCAGCTCCCAACTTAACGGCAAATTCCGGAGTAATATCGATGTTGGCTAAGCCTTGGACACCCCGCTGACCAAAAAGATTCCGTTGGGCAGTGTTGCCCCAAATTAAATTGATATTCAATGTTGCACCTGATTCTATAGTTTTACTTGGCCAAACCCTTACAGTGGGACTAATTTGAGCTTCTTCTCCCACTTTAGACAGGGAACCGACAACGGCACCTTCGAAAACCTGAGCACGACGGTCTATCCTGGTTCCCCTGGAAATGGTGCAGGCACTCAGATTAACCTCTTCACCAATCAACGCTCCATTCCAAATAATCGGTCGTTTCAGGTTAGCGTAGGCAGAGATGGTAACATTATCGCCAATTACTGTTCCTGCTTCGATGTGGGCGTTTGGACCAATCCGGCAGTTGCTACCAATTAGTACTGGGGTTTCAATCTTGGCAGTAGGGTCGATATAGGTATTTTGTCCCACCCACAGTCCTGAGGATTGTTCTGGGTAAGCAAAGTCTAGTGTGACCTTATTCATTAAGCCGTCATACTGGGCTTCTCGGTAAGCCTCCAGGTGACCGACATCACACCAATATCCCTCAGCCACATAGCCATACATTGGCTCATCTTTCGCGAGGAGTTTCGGAAACAGGTCTTTGGAAAAGTCACATTCCTCATTTGATGGCAGGTACTCTAGAACCGATGGTTCGAGAATGTAAGTGCCAGTATTAACAGTATCGGAAAAAATTTCTGAGGTCGAAGGTTTTTCCAAAAATCGGCGGATGCGCATTTCCTTATCGGTGATCACCACCCCGAACTCAACGGGATTGGGAACGCGAGTTAGGATTAATGTCGCCTTTGATTTCTTAGCTTTATGAAATTCGATCGCAGCAGTCAAATCAAAGTCGGTGATGCTATCGCCACTAATGACTAAAAAGGTTTCATTGAGTAATTCGGAAATATTTTTAACACAACCTGCAGTCCCCAGAGGCTGTTCTTCTTCTACCGCATAGGTCATCTTTACCCCAAAGTCACTGCCGTCTTGGAAGTAGTCCCGCATGACATCTGGGAGATAGTACAGAGTGGCAATGACCTCATTGATATTGTGCCGTTTGAGTAGATTAACGATATGTTCAGCAATGGGTCGATTCAGGATTGGCACCATGGGCTTGGGCAGATCACAGGTCAACGGTCTCAGCCGTGTTCCTGAACCACCAGCCATCAGCACTGCTCGCATAATTCCTCCTCTTTTAACCCGTTAAGGGGTTTGATCATCTTGTCTACGTTCATTTGTCTTGTTATGGGCTTTTTTTAGTGAAGTACTTTCCGATACTTTTTAGCTACCAAAATCTACCCTCGTAGACTTTAGCCCGCCAATGCAAGATGCAATAGCATCCAGGGGGTATCTCCCAAAGCTCTCAGGAATATCCCGCGAGCGCCATAAAAATGTCAAAAAAGTTCGTTCCACCGGGATTTAAGCGCAACTATTTTTACCTTGGTTTTCGGCTTTAATTTAAGTTACATAATCATCCGTGTCGGTGTTACCCTAATTTAACTCTCACAAATAATAAGAGTTTTTGGTAGACTCTGGGACATTTTTTCTAGCTGTTTACTCACCTCCACAAACAGTGACTTGATCTCAAAACCGTGATTTTGGCATGCTAGCGTCGATAGTGATTCATAAAAGAGTGCTTTCGACAAAGACTGGCGGAACTATAACTAACGACACTGGTGTCGCCAAGTTTCCTCCGACCTCAGAAGAAAGATCGCGCGTTAACCCGCTGCTTCTTCATTCAGGTAATGATCACTACTGAGTTTGGCTAGTCTGTAACTCCTAAGGGTGACACCACAAATGAAGACTAGAGAAACTGGATCTGGATCAATGCTACTAGGAGCTGTAATCCGAATCAATTCGGTTGATTAACCTACACACTTATGGTATTGAGGTCATGGTCTAACACTGGCTTGATAAGGTAAAATTATCATTAATATAAAAATTATCTTATAAAAAGCACCGGAGGTGAAAAAGCATGTAACAATAACCAAATGTCTTCTACCCAGATTCATCAAGGGTAGTTAAAACCGCCCCAAGGGCTCGCTTTTAATCCCTGTCAGGCGAGACGCCTATCTGAGTTGAGACGGGGTTTCCAAATATGGCAAGATTTTTGATGAATGGCTAAGTTAATTGTCTTAGGGTTACTGGTAGTCTATGGCTACGGCGTGTGGAAATTCTGGAGGGGGTTTGAGCGCACTGACTTCAACCGGAGCTTAACCAATCGGATATACTTGTCACTGTTGTGGCCAGCTTTAATCGTTGCCAATAAGTCCTATCGCAAAAACTTTACTAAAGCCCTGAAGGGCAGATAGGAGTGCTAGATAGCAGTGGCCGTATTTGGCTGATTGGTGGAACCACGGAAAGTGTGACTCTGGCAAATGCGATCGCATCCAGGGGTATGCCCTGTACAGTAACCGTTACCACAACGGCGGCTAAATCCCTCTATCCCCAAACCCCAAATTTAAGGGTTCGAGTCGGACGTTTAGATACAAATGAGCTAGAGCAGTTTTTGGAGAAGCATGGTATTGTAGCGATCCTAGATGCCTCTCACCCCTATGCGGTAGAAATTTCCCAAATAGCGATTTCAGCCGCTTGTGCTCGGCATATACCTTACCTACGTTTTGAACGACAACAGCTAAATTCTCAGGTAAGTTCTGAACTAGACAATTCACCAATAATTTATCTCAATAGTTTCCAAGACCTGATTGCTGGTAACTATCTCCATCACCAGCGGGTATTGCTGACCATCGGTTACAAACATTTACCCTTATTCCGTAGCTGGCAAGACCAGTCAACCCTATACGCCAGGATTCTGCCGAGTGTTACTGCCATCGATGTAGCGATCGCGTCTGGATTTAGCCCAAATCGAATTATTGCCCTGCGCCCTCCGGTACCAGCTGAGTTGGAAAAGGCACTCTGGCATCACTGGGACATCTCTGTTGTTGTCACCAAGGCATCTGGGGTTGCTGGGGGAGAAGATATCAAACGAACCCTAGCTAATGAGTTAGGCATCTCCCTAGTTATCATTACTCGCCCAGTTGTGGATTATCCCCAGCAAACCAGCAATGTATCTGTGGGATTAGAGTTTTGCGATCGTTATGTTTGAACTCTTCTCCCCCTTAAATAAAACGTAAGCATTCAACCGTCAGCTGTCAGCCGTCAGTTGTCAGCCGTAAGCTTAAAATAAACCTATGCAGGTCTATGGCCACGCTACGCAAACGGTAGAATTTAATAGTTCGAGATTAATCAGAATTGAAAGTCTGGGGATTTGCCCTTGGCCAAGGCTGTTCGCGTAGCGTGCGCGTAGCGCATAGGCTGATGGCTGTTCGCGTAGCGTGCGCGTAGCGCATAGGCTGATGGCTGATAGCTGATAGCTGATAGCTGATAGCTTACAACCAAAGCTTAAACCATAGCTGGTTCGAGTAACCTGATATTAGAAAAGTTGAATTCAGTAGCTGTCCGCCCTTTTTCCTCGATGGCATAAACCACTTGACGAGTCATAATATAATAATCACCAACTTTATCAAAGCTGTCTTCAAACTCTCGTTTAGCCATCAAATCACCAGTTTTGGCATTGCGAAAAATGGCATTGTAGCCTGAAGAAATATACCCTTCTCCTGTATCTAGGCTATCGTTGGTATTAATTGTAAAAGCCATCGGACCCATCACGCGACTGACATGACAAATTTCCTGCCCTCGGACTTTATAGTTAGAGCCCATAGCATCACCCTTGACAAAAATTTCCACTGCACCAGTAGAATCATTGTCACCAAAGCTAAATTGGTTTTTACCATGGGCTTTTTCAAAGGATGACCGCTTGCGGTGGGTCACAATATCCCGCATCTGGTTATAGACACTTTCTTTGACCTTTTCATCATCAAACCCACTGACGTCAACACTGTGATCACCATTAATGCGAACTTGACCAGTGTATACTTCATCACCTTGCTTAATTTCCAGGTCAGCTTTGTAACCAGGAAAATCGTCGTCCCAGGTGTAGCGGTTTTCGTAAGCCGCCTGGAATACTTCACGAGCTGTTTCGTTTTCGATCATAGTCTTGCTAAGTCAACCGATAGTTTATCCAAAGACTACTCATTCACTAATCTCTGACGCTGGTTATTATAGCATTACTGCTTGATATAGAATCTTTAAATTGGGTGAGGTAGTTTCAGCTAACTTTAAGCTAAAACTAAATTTTCACCATTACTCCCAAATTTATCATGATTTGGAATAAGTATAGGTAAGTTTAGTTGAAATTTTGCACAAAAAGTTTGCTAATCTTACCGTTAGGTTTTATAAAAAATGAACTATTAACCATTAACAGGATCAGCTGACTTTATTTTAATTCCATAGTTCTGAAAGCTGCTCTCCCTGTTCTCGTCAGCAGGAAGTATGGTTATTTAACCAGATTTGATCGAATTCTCCAGCAGAGGATATCGCTTAAGCTTGCCAGCCTTCAGCTAACCCCCTAAGCCAATCAATCCCTTGCCAGCTATCAGCCCTTGATCATGCTAAAGTCACTGGGAGCGGTGATGGTAAGGGTAACCTTTTAAGTGGATGGTTAATCCATATCAGTTGGTTGATTGGAAACCATCACAGGAACTTGATAAAGAGGTACTGTGAAGGTAACTGTTGACCCTAAATTTTCCCCCATACTGAAAAAATTGACCACACCCCCCATGGTTTCAATCAGCTTTTGGGATATGACTAGGCCTAAACCCGTGCCGCCATATTGGCGAGTTCGGGAACCATCGACTTGGGTAAAGGTTTGAAACAGCCGGTCTTGCTGGTCGAGGGAAACACCGATGCCAGTATCAGCAACTCGAACTTTAACCAATCCTGGGAATTCTGTACCTTTGAAAGTTATCTTCTTTCGGATCACCTCAGCACTAACAGTCACCCCACCTTCATCAGTAAACTTAATGGCATTGCCCACTAGGTTTAACATGACCTGTAGCAGCCTTTGATAGTTACCATACATAACAATGCCATCATAGACATCAGGCATTTCAATTCTGAGGCTGAGGTTTTTTAGCTCGGCTTGATTGATCGTAAAGTCTTCAACTTTTCTAAACAGAGACTCTAATTCTACTGGAGCGAGTTCTAGCTCCATTTTACCCGCTTCAATCTTGGCAATATCCAGGATATCATTAATAATATTGAGCAGATGCAATGCAGAATTGTAGGCTTCTTGGATAAAATCCCGTTGCTCCTGTGGATCGTCTGCCATGCCATCAAGAACCAACTTCAGAAACCCAATCATGCCATTGAGAGGGGTGCGTAACTCATGGGAAGTATTAGCCAGAAAATCACTTTTGTGGCGAGAGGCCTCTTCAGCCCTTTCACTAGCTATTTCTAGCTCCTTGTAAAGGGTGCCATGAGCGATCGCTGTGCCGACTTGTTCAGCCAATTCCCCCACTAACTTGATTTCTGCGGCACTCCATTGACGGCGATGATCACACTGCTGTAGACAAATCAAACCATTAGGTTCATCTTTATAAGAAGTTGAAACCACCAACACAGATAACTGTTCCCATTCACCAGGAACAATGTGTTCTACCAGCAGTGGCTCCTGACTACTGAGGGCTTGTTGGAGGTAAGGCTCAGAATCTAAGGGTAACAGTTGTTTGGCCATTGACCGCCAGGGCTGTTGGCAATATTCTGCCTGCACCTTAGTTACCCGTGCGTCTGGTTTGTAATAGCACACGAGACAACGGCTGACCTGGAGTGCCTCCCCTAGACTTTGGGCAGTTTGTTGCCAAATGGTATCTAGATCGAGGGTACGACGAATTTGCCGAGCAATTTTGGTGAGTAATTTTTGATGGGGGTCTACACTTAGGCTTGTAGGAGATTCCCGCCATTCCAATATTGATGATTCCGGCAAAAAGCGCCCCATAACTAGAACAGTGGTTGCTTCGCCATCCGCTGGCAAAATGGGGCTAATGACCAACTCAAAGGCAAAGGATTTGTCCTGGTAACAAAACGATTGAAGACAACGTTCAGGGGTTCGCTGGCTCAAAATTCTCTGAAGCCTCTCTTGGTAGGCTTCGGCTTCAGTCGGGCAGAATGCATCTTCTAGGGGAAGTCCCACCACTTGTGTGAAACTCAGACCATATTGCTCAGCAGCTTGCCAGTAAAAAGAAAGGCATTTACCCGATGCCTCTTGAGTATACACCAGCTCACACCCTAAACCCTGCAAAAAGTTAGAATCACCTTGTGCACTAGCGGATTGCCTATTATTTATATATCCAGTTTGAAAACATTGAAAATTCACAGGTGCAGCCATTAAAAGAAACCTGGAAACTACAAGCAACACCGGGAGCCTCAGTTCCCGTTTCAACATGTAAATGCAACCACCCAACCCTAACGCACGAGCCAATGGCAACGTCTCAAAGTAGATGCCTTTACCTCTTGTCTATCAATCGTTCCACTCACCTCGGGGGGGCAGGGGCGGATTTCGGTCAAAGGTACGGGCTAATTCCTGATCTGTTCCCCTTTCACCCCTGAGCCATTGACGAATTGCCGTTTCTATTACTTTACTCGGATCATTAGTCAAGTGTTTGATTTGATCCAAGAGTTCCGTATCCAAATGAATAGAAATTTCTTCTTTGTCAGCTGAACGTGATAAATCTACGTTAGTAGCTTTGGTAGAGTCAAGGTGGTTTTCAAGCAAACCCTCTTGATGTAAGGCATGATCATTCATAATCGATGGGCTAATAACACTACTAATATAACTTTACGATAACTGACAAATAGCCTGGCTCAGTTATAACCATTCCAGGGATAGTACCCTTACCTCTGACGGAAAACATTAAAATACATTAAGTGAAGCATGAACTCAATAGACCAGTTATTGACTGGGTTTATACCAATAGCTTATGACTGATGCCCCTGTCTCTCATATTCGTAATTTTTCGATTATCGCCCACATTGATCATGGGAAATCGACCTTAGCTGATCGCCTACTGCAAGCTACTGGGACCGTAAGCGACCGCCAGATGAAAGAACAGTTCCTGGACAATATGGATTTGGAACGGGAGCGGGGAATTACGATTAAGCTGCAAGCGGCTCGGATGAACTATACTGCTAGCGATGGTCACGAGTACGTTCTCAATTTAATTGACACTCCCGGTCATGTGGATTTCTCCTATGAAGTGTCGCGCTCACTAGTGGCTTGTGAAGGAGCACTGTTGGTAGTCGATGCATCCCAAGGTGTAGAGGCTCAAACTCTAGCAAATGTTTACCTAGCCCTTGAACACGATCTAGAAATTATTCCAGTTCTAAATAAAATAGACTTGCCTGGAGCTGAACCGGAAAGGGTAAGTACCGAAATCGAAGATATCATTGGTCTTGATTGTAGCCAAGCGATTCGAGCATCAGCCAAGGAAGGTATAGGCATACAAGAAATCCTGGAATCTATTGTACATCTAATTCCACCTCCAATCGATACTGTAGACCAACCCCTAAGGGCGTTGATTTTTGACAGTTACTATGATGCTTATCGTGGCGTAATCGTTTATTTTAGAGTGGTCGATGGCACTCTAAAAAAAGGCGATCGCATTCGCTTGATGGCATCTGGCAAGGAGTACGAAATTGATGAGCTAGGGGTGCTTTCCCCTAACCAAGTCCAAGTGGATGAACTCCACGCGGGTGAAGTTGGTTACCTAGCTGCTGCCATTAAGGCGGTAGCCGATGCCCGTGTTGGTGACACCATTACTTTAGCAAAAGCAGCAGCTATTGACCCTTTACCGGGATACACGGAAGCCAAACCCATGGTTTTTTGTGGCTTGTTTCCCACGGATGCTGACCAGTATAAGGATTTAAAGGAAGCATTAGATAAGCTCAAGCTCAATGATGCTGCCCTGAACTACGAACCAGAAACTTCCTCTGCCATGGGATTTGGATTCCGCTGTGGTTTCTTAGGCTTGCTGCACATGGAAATTGTTCAAGAGCGCCTGGAAAGGGAATATGATTTGGAGCTAATCACCACTGCCCCTTCAGTGGTGTATCAAGTGACCACCAATCAGGGAGAAGTCCTTGAAATTGATAATCCGAGTACCCTGCCATCCCCCCAAGAACGGGAAAAAATTGCCGAACCCTATGTCCGGGTAGAAATGATTACTCCAGAAACCTATGTTGGGACTCTGATGGAACTCTGTCAAAGCCGCCGTGGGGATTTTAAGGATATGACTTATCTTGCCCAAGGACGGACTACTTTAATTTATGAATTACCCCTAGCAGAAGTGGTTACTGACTTTTTTGATCAAATGAAGTCTCGCTCTCGGGGTTATGCCAGTATGGAGTACCAGCTCATTGGTTACCGAGATAATCCCTTAGTCAAGCTGGATCTACTGATTAATGCGGAACCTGTGGACTCGCTGGCCGTAATTGTTCACCGAGACAAAGCTTACTATGTGGGTCGTACCTTGGTGGAGAAACTTAAGGAACTTATTCCCCGCCACCAATTTAAAATTCCTCTTCAAGCGGCTATTGGTAGTCGAGTCATTGCTAGTGAACATATTCCGGCTTTGAGAAAAGATGTATTGGCTAAATGCTACGGTGGTGACATTTCCCGGAAGAAAAAACTTCTCCAAAAGCAGGCAAAAGGGAAAAAGCGGATGAAGGCTGTAGGCACTGTTGATGTTCCCCAGGAAGCGTTTATGGCAGTATTACGTCTTGACCAAGGTTAGAGGGGTGATTGAGTCATTAAACGTCCAGAGCTGAAAGCCGAGTACTAATCTCGTAATGCTTAGTACCAACCTAGTAATACGAACTAGCGTAATTTTCAACCAGTCAGCCAAGAAAATTTGATGATAACCTTCGGTAATTACTGAATCGGTTTTCAAGGTAGGTGAACAACTATATGGGGAGATATATATCCGGAATTTTTGCCATCAATTAAAAAAAAAATTGTCTAACTGGACACAGTTAAACTCAGAGGTTAGTTTAGGATTGATTTCACATGATAAAAGTTCAGTGGCATGAGAATCCTAGTTACTGGTGGGGCTGGTTTTATCGGCTCCCATCTAATTGATCGTTTGATGGCAGAAGGTCATGAAGTTATTTGTCTGGATAACTTCTATACTGGCCACAAACGGAATATCCTCAAATGGCTGTCACACCCCTACTTTGAGTTGGTCCGTCACGACATCACTGAACCGATTCGGTTAGAAGTTGATCAAATATACCACCTTGCTTGTCCAGCATCCCCAGTTCACTACCAGTACAATCCCGTCAAGACTATCAAAACCAATGTCATGGGTACCCTATACATGCTAGGGTTAGCCAAACGGGTGAAGGCGAGATTCTTATTAGCGTCCACGTCTGAGGTATATGGGGATCCTGACGTCCATCCCCAGTCAGAAGATTATCGGGGTAATGTCAATCCCATTGGGATCCGCAGTTGTTACGATGAAGGGAAGCGAGTGGCAGAAACCCTCGCATTTGACTACCATCGACAAAATGGTGTAGACATTCGTGTAGCTCGCATTTTTAACACCTACGGTCCTCGAATGCTGGAAAATGATGGGCGAGTCGTTAGCAATTTTGTGGTGCAAGCTCTGAAGGGGGAACCCTTAACGGTTTATGGGGATGGTTCACAGACCCGAAGTTTCTGCTATGTCTCCGACTTAGTAGAAGGACTAATTCGACTTATGAATAATGACCATACCGGACCGATTAATCTCGGAAATCCTGGAGAATACACTATATTAGAACTCGCTCAGGCAATTCAGAAAATGGTGAATCCTGATACAGAAATTATCTTTAAGCCTCTACCTCAGGATGACCCCCGACGTCGTCAACCAGACATTAGTAAAGCTAAAACTTTACTAGGTTGGGAACCTACTATTCCTTTGTCAGAAGGGTTAGATTTGACAGTATCCGATTTCCGTAAGCGTTTAACTCCTCAAGAGTAAAACAATCAGATTTAATTAAATCAATCAACCTCGGGTCAGGGGGCCAATACTATCTTTGGCTCCAACCGTGAGACTTCCCTAACCTTTACTAACCATTGAAGTTTATATTAATTGAGGCATAGGTCCATGCGCGTTTGTGTGATTGGTACAGGATATGTGGGCTTAGTAACTGGCGCTTGCTTAGCCCATATCGGTCATCATGTAATCTGTGTAGACAACAACGAAGAAAAAGTTAAGCTGATGAAATCTGGACAGTCTCCCATCTATGAACCGGGACTGTCGGAAATAATGCAGGAGTCAGCTAATGCAGGTAGACTTGAGTTTACCACAGATTTGGCGGCTGGGGTAGAGCATGGGGAAATTTTATTCATTGCAGTGGGAACTCCCCCCCTACCTACCGGAGAAAGTGACACTCGTTATGTGGAAGCGGTTGCCAGAGGGATTGGCTCCCATCTCAAGGATGGTTACAAAGTAATTGTTAACAAATCAACGGTACCCATTGGTTCTGGAGATTGGGTACGCATGATTGTCCTAGATGGGGTAGCTGAACGCCAGAAATCTTTGGTAACTGCAGGAGGGCAAGCTGAAACTGAAGCAGCAGAAGACATTACAGCGGATTTTGATGTGGTCAGTAATCCAGAGTTTCTCCGAGAAGGGTCAGCAGTTTACGATACCTTTAATCCAGACCGTATTGTCCTAGGAGGCAATAGCGAACAAGCGATCGCAATGATGAAGGAACTGTATCAACCAATTGTCGAACGCCAGTTTGCCGAAGACAAATCCCTTCCCCCAGTTTCTGTACTAGCTACAGACCTCAGCTCAGCTGAAATGATTAAATATGCGGCTAATGCCTTTTTGGCTACTAAAATTAGCTTTATTAATGAAATTGCCAATATTTGCGATCGCGTCGGTGCTGATGTTACCCAAGTTGCTCAAGGAATTGGTTTAGATTCCCGCATTGGCAACAAGTTTTTACAAGCAGGAATTGGCTGGGGTGGTTCTTGCTTCCCCAAAGATGTCTTAGCACTACTCCATACCGCTGAAGATTACGGTTATGAAGCAGATTTGCTTAAAGCCACTGTCAGTGTCAACAAACGCCAACGTCTACTTGCGGTTGAAAAACTCCAGAAAGAGCTTAAAATCCTCAAAGGTAAAACAGTGGGCCTGTTGGGTTTGACCTTTAAGCCCAATACTGATGATATGCGGGATGCTCCTGCTCTAAATCTGGTGGAAGAACTAAACCGACTCGGAGCCAAGGTCAAAGCCTATGACCCAATTATTTCCCAAACTGGCATGCGTCATGGTCTATCTAACGTGATTGTCGAAACCGATCCAGAACGGTTGGCTGATAGCTGTGATGCTTTAGTGTTAGTTACAGATTGGGATCAGTTCCAGAAGCTGGACTATGGTAAAATGGCCCAGCTGATGAACCATCCGGTGATCATTGATGGCCGCAACTTCCTAGATCGGAACCAGCTAGAACGTGCTGGTTTCTCGTATTTGGGAATTGGTCGTTGAACTCTATCTCCTCCTCATGGAGCGAGGATTGACAATCAAGTTGTGTTGTTACTTCCTCCTCCAGGGATCAGCACTTTCCTGGAGCCCTTTGATCAAGAAATTACCGGCATCTTTTAGGTGTGCGCCCGTTCGCGCCCCGCGTCGGCGAAAGCCGATAGGTGCGACCCAAGGGCAATTTACTAGCCCTAGGAGGCGCGCACCTCTTTGGTGCGCGCCTGAAGCGAATTTAATTTTTAATGGGTCAAGCGCACCTTTAGAATTTTTGTGGTAGTCGGTTTAGCATACTACTTACATGTAAATTGCCATAAGTGAAATCCTGTACTAGAATAACTGAGGGGTCTGACCCCTCAGTTATTTTTGTCAATACTAGCTAAATACCCAAACCCCATCCCCAAAGGTAAAAATCGTAGTTGTTGGGATTTGCAAACAACTTTGTGTTAAGACTATTGTTGGTGTTGAACAAGAACAAAACCCCAATCAGCACCCAGCAAGGTTGGTACGGGGGCATCAAGCATCTAAATTGAGTTAACTGACCAGTAATTGCCATTAACATTGGCTAGGTGATCGGCAAGTGTTAAAGTCCTACCAAGAAATCGGCACTACCCCAACAGGGTAGGTCAGGTAACTGATTTGCTGGTCAACTATGGGGGGATTAAATATCTGTGTTAATGGTTTAATGGCTTCATGGATGCCAACAACCATTGACTATCAGCAAACCTGATCAGTAACCTAAGCGTGATCTAGTTGGCGACAAATCGAGCTAAGCACTAAACTCTAGTAATGGTAATTTTGGTGATAGTTTTGGCTTAGATCACTAACAGTCCAAGTAAATCCTAGGGATCTGAGCTAATTTTGGTTCAGTTTTCAACAAATCTGAGCCAAAATAATCTAGAACTGGGTGTGCCCTAAAATTGTGACCATAACTGGTCGTCAGGCAAGATCAATGAGAGTGGAGGTAGTATGAGTCGCCAAAAACCAAGCCCTTTCCTAGAGCGGCGACAGGGTTTACAGAAAGGATTGATTAGGCAAAAAACCCCGACAATCCATCAAACAACTAGTCAATGTCTGAGATGGATAGTCAAGAATGTCCTTCTATGGATGCAACTGCTTAGTACTGGGTCATTCGTCGTAGTGTGGATGCTGTCCTTCAGTGCCATTGAACCAGCCCAGGCAACTACCCTATCTAAACATACTAAGTTTTTAGAGCAGCTCCGGACAAATCAGAGCAAGGATTCAGAGCAATCCATTAGTGAAGAAAGTGAACAAGTAACCCAAACCAAAATCTTAGCACTAGGAAAGCTTGAAAGTCAACAGGAGACAATCCCTGAGCCAATTAAGACCCAAAGATCTTCTGCCCTAAGGAGCAACTCCACCAGGAAACTGACTTCAGCTGTGCCGCCGCACGTCTTACCCCAGACTGAACAATCAGCTAAACCAGCAGCTAAGCGTAAGTTAGGCTCACCCCAGTCAAGGGCTACCCCTGAGGCTCTCCCTGCATTGCTGAAAACCAAGGAATCTGCTCAGCCCAGTTCTTCTGTTACCAGGAGGAAGTTACCATTATCTCGGTTGCAGCAGCAGCAAAAATTAGCCAAACGGGAGTCTACAGCTAAAGCTGTTTCTGCACCGCTGAAAACCCAAAGCTCAGCTACCTCAAGGACTGCCTCCCAAAAAACCGTCCAAAAAACTGTAGCTGCTCCAATCCAGCCGACGGCTAAGGCCCAGCCAGAGCAGATAGCCAAAGTTATTCCAGCACGGCCCAAAGGCAAAAAGTCGGCTTTACTAAGCAGTAACGGTAGAGAAAACGGTAGAGAAAACAGAACTACCCTAGCCCAGCCGACAGGTAACCACCAGCAAAGACAATCAACTAAACCCAAGTTCAGATCACCCTATGCCAGGTCTAGAGCTAGGGCAATGCCACCCTTTGGAAAAGCCAAAACGTCGGCTTCCCTAAACATCACCACTAGCCAACCTAACCTCACCACTAGCAAAAAGGTGGGTTCGGAAATCCCTGAGTTATCTCAACAGCCTCAAAAACCAGGGAAACTGGAGCTAAAACCAGGACACAGGGATGGGTTACCAAAGTCATCCCGGCTCAATAAAACTACTAAAGTCTCTCATCGACCTAACCCTGAGGCTACCTCGAAACTAGGCTCACCAGTCCCAGAGTCGTCGGAACTAAAACACAGCAAAGCAGCTAACTCTAAGCTAGTCACCCAGAAGAAATCTGCTGACACTAAAGCTGACACTAAAGTAGACCAGTTAGCGTTAACGCCATCACATCAAAAGCCTCTAGTGTCATCATCGACGCTAAACCTAGAGCAAATAGACTTAACGTTCACGGAGTTCAAGCTAAGCCAACTGTTGCCCTATGGCAGCAGTTCGAGTGTAGATTTGGAAGGAGTACTCCCAGCTAACTGGAGCAACTGTCAAACAAACACAGCCTGTAATCAGCTCCTGCCATCCCTAATTCCGAAGTTAGTTCCGAATAGTCCCAACTCTAGCTCCAACCAGCAGACAACCTCCCAAGCAAAAACCCAACCTTTGGCAGTACCAACAGACCCAATTCCGTCTAATGCTGGTAAACTTCCCAACAAGTTCAAGCAACTGCCTCCTTCCCCACCAAGCCTGCCGGAGCAGCTAGGCCAAGGAACGGTCACACCCCTATTTCTGAATAACTACCAAAACCAAGCGGTAGGACAACTGCCTGTCTTCCCACAAAGCAAGACACCAGCGTCATTGCCAGCACTTCCTAACTCGATGCCGTTGGGAAGCAATACTCCTAACCCAAATTGGGGCTATTTCCCTTACGTGCCACAAACGGTACTCTTGATGCCGATGATGCCAGGAGTAACTGGGACGATGCCCTTGGGTACGACTATGGGTACGAATAATGTTAATCCTGGTCAATTGCCATATTTCCCACAAACTGTACTATTGATGCCGACGGCAGGGTTCGGCATGTCTACCCCCCAGGGGATAAATAGCTATAACCCTAGCTATAACCCTGGCTTGGGTCAGCTACCTTATTTGAGAACTACACCAGCTCCTCTGCCAGCCCGAGTCAATCCCATTCCGATGGGGGGTACTACCTATAACCCTGGCTTCGGTCAGTTGCCCTACCCGAGACCCATGCCCGCTCCTCTGCCAGCCCCAGTGAATCCTATGCCCATGAGGGGTAGTCCTTACAATTCGGGTTTAGGTCAGCTGCCCTATCTGAGAACTGCCCCAGCCCCCCAGTCAGTAGTCCCGATCAATCCCATTCCGATAGGGGGCAGTAGTTATGGCTTGGGCTTAGGTCAGCTACAGTATTTAAATACCATTCCAGGGCAGGTACCAGGGCAAGTCATGGCGATCCCAGTGGTGCCAAATCCCAACATCCCTGGCTTGAGTCAGTCTCCTTTCCCGGCCACCCCCCCAGGGCAGGTACCAGGGCAAGTCACTCCCATCCCAGTGGTGCCAAATCCCAATACCCCTGGCTTTGGTCAAGTACCCTTCTTGCAACCAGCACTACAACCCTGGCCACCGGCTCCTAACTCAAACCTGAATCGACCAACCTCTCCCCCAACTGCCCAATCCACCGGTCGCCCCTTGCTGCCTACTACCGCTCTCACCCCAGCATCATTGCGTTTCCAGGGTAGTTTCGTGACTCAAGGGGAAAATTCAGTAGCCAGAGCTCGCTTGGACGGAAACTATGTGCTAACGCCCCAATTCCTGTTTGGAGCTACCCTAGATCTGACTAGCGAAAATGACCAATTGGTAGACTCACCTAACGAAGGGGCAACTATCAATCAGTTGTTCTTTACGGCTGCTCCTGCTAGCACCTTACCCACTCTGCGCTTTTCTGTCGGTCAGTTGGATTTAACCTCCTACTTTGATCGCAATAGTTTTGCCAAGGATGGGGTAAGCCATTTCTTTAATCCAGTTTTTCAAACTAATCCAGCCTTGAGTGCTACTGCGATCGCATCTCGTCCAGGTTTATTGGTTAACTGGGCAGTGACAGACAATATAGAAGGCAAAGTTGCTCTGTTTTCATCAGCTGAAAGTCTGGAGCGATTTGACCTCAATGGCTTGGCTGGAGAAATTGGTCTGCGCTACGATAATGTGATCGTGCGAGGAACCTATGCCTCAGGCAGGGATGGTGGTGCCAATAGTGGCTTCCGGGAAATTTTCTCCATCGAACGGGGAAGGGATGACTTTGGCATCAACAAGAATGATGATGAAGAAGCATTTGGTGTCAATGGCGAAGTGTTTATTCCTGAACTGAATATGGGCATATTTGGTCGCTATGGGATTTACCGCAACCGGGATTTGGATGAAGAGGGAAACACCTTCAGTTTCGGAATCACCTTCTTGGATTTGTTTTCTAAGAATGACCGGGTAGGATTAGCCTATGGTCGGGATCTCTCCAATGAGGAATTGCGCCAGGAAAATGGGGATGATGTACCAGATGTCTTAGAGCTATACTACGATTTCCAATTTTTACCGAATGTGCGGCTTGGTTTTAGCCTTCAGCAACGCAATAGTTTAAAGGAAACCTTTGCCGGATTTCGATTGAAAACTGATTTTGATGTAACTCCTAGAGGTAGGTTGACTCAGTAAACAACTCACCGCTAAGTCTTTCGGCGTAGCCGACGCTGCGCGAACAGACTATAGCGGGAGCTTTCAAGCTCATAGTTTACCAGTCTAGGTTCTTACAGAACTACGTTATTTCTGAGAGTTAGTGTTCATACCTGGAGATGCGTAGCTAGTCCCCAGCTCTAGAACCCGGTCGTTAAACAGACCTAGTTGAGTTAAGTCAGTGCGATCGGGAAAGTACCGAGAAATAACTTTGACTAAGCTAACTTTACCCTAGTAATAGGAGAAAACACAATTATGCGTGTATTTGTACTTAACTCAAATCGACAACCTTTAGATCCATGCAAACCGGCGAGAGCTAGAATTCTACTTTCGACAGGAAAAGCTAAAGTCTATCGTCGTTACCCATTTACTATAATTTTAACGGAGGAAATACAAGAACCAATAACCCACGGGTCACAATTCAAAATAGACCCCGGAGCAAAAACAAGTGGCTTAGCAATTGTTCAAGGTAACCGAATAGTTTGGGGCGGTGAACTTACTCACAGAGGTTTTCAAATTCGAGATGCCTTAACTTCTCGTAGGCAACTAAGGTGTGCTCGCCGTAACCGCAAAACTCGGTATCGCAAGCCTAGATTTCTTAACCGGTCTAGACCAGAAGGCTGGTTAGCTCCTAGCCTAATGTCTAGAGTTCATAACATCTTGACTTGGGTTAAAAAACTAACTCGTTTATGTCCCATTGCAGGAATCTCTCAAGAGTTGGTTAGATTTGACACTCAGAAGTTGCAAAATCCCGAAATATCTGGCATTGAGTATCAGCAAGGTACGCTCTACGATTCCATTTTTCGAGAATATCTACTCGAAAAATGGAATCGAAAATGTGCCTATTGTGGGACAACGGGTACTCAGTTAGAGATTGAGCATATTAAGCCATTATCTAAAGGTGGTTCGAATAGAGTCTCTAATTTAGCTATTGCGTGTCATTCATGCAATCAGTCTAAGTCTGCTCAAGAAATCGAACAGTTCTTATCTGGAAAACCTGACGTGTTGAAACGGGTTTTGTCTCAAGCCAAAAGACCTTTAACTGATGCGGCTGCCGTTAACACAACTCGTTGGAAGTTGTACCATGAACTGAAATCAATCGGATTACCTGTTGAAGTCGGGAGTGGTGGTTTGACTAAATTCAACCGATGTCGTCAAAACCTACCTAAAACTCATTGGCTGGATGCCGCAAATGTTGGCAAAGTTGATACTTTAATTATTGAGGGTTATCAACCTTTACTTATTGCCGCTAAAGGTCACGGTACTCGTAAAATTTGTCGAACAAACAAGTATGGGTTTCCTATCCGTTACTGTTCAAGAACTAAGATTCATAAAGGTTTTCAAACAGGAGATATTGTTCGCGCCGTTGTAACTAAAGGCAAAAAAATCGGTACTTATGTGGGAAGAGTTGCGACCCGGAAATCCGGATCTTTTAATATTTCAACTAAATCAGGACTGGTGCAGGGTATCAGTCATAAATATTGTCAATTTATTCACAGGAAAGATGGTTATGCTTATAGGCATTAAACTCTGTCCTCCCTTTCCTCTCACCGCTAAATCAAAGATTATAGCGGGAGACGACCGGGAGGCGGAAAGATGATTCTAGAGGAAGGCAAAAGGAACAAGGGAAAAGGCTTACCCCCGATAAAGAGCGGAGAATCCTCGGGTCAGAGGCAAAAGGCAAAGGGACTGGATTCACCTTGCCATCCGTGCCGCCGTGTGGTAAAATATTTACCCATTTACCTCTTACCCTTGACCGTTTACCTCTTACCCTTAACTGTTTCCCTTTTCCCTCTTGCCTTTTGCCTTGAGGCAGCTCAAGCCCAAACTATTCCGGTGCCGATTATCAAAGCCTTTAATCTGCTCAGGGAAGGACGAGTGGAGGAGGCAATTAAAGAGTTTGAGCAAGCTGTCCAGCGTTATCCCCAATCCATTGATGCGAAGATTGGCCTAGCCATCGCCTACCGCCGACAGGGATTGATTGACCAAGCCTGGGATGCCTATCAACAGGTGATCGCTGAAGACCCTACCAATGAGTTAGCCCTAAGTGCAGTAGGTCTGTTCGGGACTTATAAACAAGAATGGCAGGCTCAGGGAATTGAAGCCCTTACGGTCTTGCTCGATATTAATCCCAATGATACAGAAGCTCGTGGCAGGCGAGCTCTGCTGTATGGTTATCAGCAACGATTTGGTGAAGCGATCGCAGACTATGAAATTGTGCTGCAAACGGACCCTACTCCAGATGTGCTAATAGGGGCAGCAGAAGTTTACACCTACAACGGTAACCCTCAAAGGGGTCTGGAACTCTTTAATCAATACCTCGCGACAGGGAATGTGATTAGTGGCTATGCTGTCCTGGCTTATGCCCAATCCTTAAGGCAAACTGGCAATGCGGCTCAGGCGGTGCAGGTTCTGGAAAACGAGTTAGTGGGGTTTGCCCTAATCGATCAGCTGGATGACCTAGGCATCCAAACCCGAGCCGCCCTCTCCCAATCCTATGCTGATAATGGACAAATCTCTGAAGCCTTGGCTGTATTAGAGCCTTTACAAGGTCTTTCTCAAGCCACATTGCCCTTAGCGCGATCGCTAAATGAAATTCGCAATAAAAATCAAGATCCAGCCCTGGAAGCCCAAGTCTCTATGCTCTACCGCCAGGCACTGGCAGAGAATCCTAATGACCCTAACTTAATTCGGGAGATAGCTGATGTGTTCACAGGCATACCCAGCGAACGGGCAACCGCATTGCAGCTTTACCAACAACAGCTTGCCTTCGAGCCTGATAACCGTAGTCTGATGATTAAGATCGTGGGTCTGGAACGTCAGACCGGGTTAATTTCTCAAGCTCAATTGAGCAACCGTCTAGCGACCATACTGATTCCCCTACCTACTGAACCCAGGGAATTGCAAGCGGTGGCAGACGCCTTGATCCCGATCGAGCCGCCGGGGCCAGAATTTCTATCTATTTACCAAAATATCCTGGCATCTGGGGTTAACGCCCCGTTTTTGTACTTTCGGATGGCTCAACTTTACATTGAAGCCAATGACTTGATCTCAGCTAGAAATGCTTTGGCTACATATACCGCCACACCCCAGGGAGCTGACGATCGGGCAGTACAGTTGCTAGCGGCAGATATTGAACGTCGTGAAGGTAATTGGATTGCTAGCCGTCAGCGTTACCAAGCCTTGATTGCCAGCAACCCACAACGAGATATTCTCAATGGTGCATTGCAAGGATTGTCATCTATACTTCTGCTACAGGATAGACCAGGGGAAGCTGTGGCACTTTATGACCAACTAGTGGCGCTCAATCCTAGTGATGTTAACCTACAGCTAGCACGAGCTACAATTGCCTATCAAGCGAATCTGATTCCAGAATCCCAAGCTGAGGCATTTGTATACTATTGGTTGCAGACACAACCCAATGTGCTTCCGCCCCAAGAACTCTTTGCTCTAGTTGGTGCTCTACCTGCCAATCCCACACGGGAACCCCTATACATTTCGCTCCTGCAATCTGAACCAGACAACATACCAGTAAACCGCCGTTTAATTCAGGTTATTGCTCAGCGTAGTCCAGAATTAGCTAGAGCTCAGGTGATTGAATTAGTCAATCGGGCTCCCTACTCCGTTCAGACATACTTGTTGCAGGGGCGATTGGCAGAAGCGATTGATGAGTTAGACATAGCAGAGCGCGCCTATCAGGTGATTTTGACCGCAGAACCAAGTAACACGGAGATTATTGCTGCTTTAGGTGGTGTTCGTTTCCAACAACGGCGCTTTGACTCGGCCAAGCAACTCTATTATAGGGGTCTTGCGATCCAACCCCTGGATTTTGGGGTACGTCGTGCCTTAGTTGGACTAAATCAGACTGAAGACTTCAAAGTCAAAGCCCTAGAACAGTTGGAACAGCTAAGACTGGAGGAATTCAGTCGAGGCTCTAGTACTGCTACTCTGTCCCGTCAGAGACAGCAAATCCAAGAAGGATTTCTGTTCCGCAGGGGTTTCCAACCGCCTTGGGAACGTTTTGATTAAGGATAAAGGATCAAGTCTAGATGAAGTGTGAAGTGTGAAGGATGAAGTCTAGATGAAGTATAAAGGATGAAGTGTCAAGGATGAAGGATTAAGGATTAAGGATGAAGTATAAAGGATTAAGGTATGAAAAGAGAAAATCCCAAATGGCAATGAACACTTAAAAATTGGCAATTAAAAATTGGCTATTTTATAATCACAAATCAATAATCCAGACTTTTAAAGCCGATATCAGCATTCAATAATTCTGAACTCTGATGTTTTTGGGCTAGGCTGATGTTCAGACTTCTTGCCTTAAAAGACCAGGTTGGATCAATCTAGAGGCTTGTATCCAACTATGTTTGAGGAGTAAATGTAAGAGCCGCAAATTTACGATGTCCTACAACAGCCGTCAACATTTATTTATGGGTCGCACTAAGAGCGTTTCTATCGTTACTGTCACCATTATGTTGAGTCAATTGGGTTGTGCTCCCCATCAATTGTCAAGACGATCTCCAACCCCAACACCCCCCCAGTCATCACCAACCAAAACGCCTTCAGTCTACCGTGAGTATCCTGAACCAGACCCTCCCCAGACTACTTTACCTATAGACGAAAGTAATATTATAGCAGAAAGTTGGAGTGTATACAAAGAGAAATTTATTCAAAAAGACGGGCGAGTCATCGACTACGAAGCTAGCGATCGCTCAACCTCTGAAGGGCAAGCCTATGGGATGCTGCGAGCGGTCATTGCCGATGACCCCACCACCTTTGCCCTAACCTTACAATGGTCTCAAAACAATCTCAAACGCTCAGGAACCAATGGTACTCTCGAAGATCAACTGTGGGTGTGGAAGTGGGGTCGTGATCAGAGCGGTAACTGGGGTGCGATTGACAGAAATTTTGCCAGCGATGCCGATATTGATGCAGCAACGGCATTAATTTTAGCTTACCGCCGCTGGAATCGTCCGGAATACCTAGACTTAGCTTTGACTAAGCTGGAAGATCTCTGGAACTTGTCCACCAAAGAGGTAAGGGGAAAGCGCTATCTTCTGCCAGGACCTGTAGCAGCCTTTGTCCCTTCTCCATCAACTCTATATCTCAACCCCTCATATCTTGCTCCTTTCTCCTTTCGTCTCTTTGCCCAAGTTGATTCCAACCATGACTGGTTAAGTTTGGTGGATAGTAGCTACCAGGTGTTAAAAGAATCTTCCCAGGTTTCTGCTGTAGGCTTACCCAGCGATTGGGTCGCCCTTGACACCCAAACTGGTCAATTCCAGCCATTGCCACCAGACAGTCCACTCAAAAGTTCTTATAGTTTTGATGCCTACCGAGTGTGGTGGAGGGTTGCTTGGGATGCAGCTTGGTTCAATACCCCAGAAGCATTTGCCTATCTCGGTACTGCCACCCAGCATTTGCAATCCCTGTGGCGTTCTTCTTCAAAGCTGCCCGCCAGGATTGACATCCAGGGAAAACCAACGGTGACTTACGAAGCAACTTCCCAATATGCCATGCTTTATTCTGCCCTACGTTTAATTGAACCAGCCATGGCTAGAGAATTGATAGAGCAGAAACTATTACCACAATATCAGGAAGGGATTTGGGATGATCAATCGGCCTACTATACCCAAAACTTAGCTTGGTTAGGGTTATTGCCTACCACAGCCATCGACCGCAACCTGTTAAATCCCAGTTAGGGAGGGGAATAGTTTAAACAGACCAATAACTATACCGATAACTATACCGATCAATCAGGTAATACAGGTGACAAAAATGGTCTCAATCGTTAAAGTTAAGCCTAAGCAATACAACTTTTCTTTATAAATTAAGGGTGATCTTACTATTCTCCTAGTATTCTCTATTGTTAAGATTATGAAATTCTTGTTTCGCCGCTCCCAAGCCCAAGATCGTACGACTAATCATCAACGACGTCCTTCTCTAGGTCCTAGATTATCCTTGTTGCTGCTATGTGCAAGCATGGTATTAACCCTCGGCATCGGTACTACCCTAACCAGAGCTCAAGGGGACGGTAACCTCAGAAAACAGGAAGACCAGTTCATCCAGAAGTACAGCTTACCCAAAACCCCCACTAAGGCTCCAGTCTACAAACCTAAACCTCGACCTCGGCCAGCGGCGCGACCTAGACCAAAAGCTGCTCCAGCAGCGCCACGACAAAGACGTTCTAATCCTGCGCCAGCAAGGGTTGCTCCCACCAGACCTCGACCAGCTGCCCGACCTCAGCCACGGACCAAACCCCGCTCCCAGTCCCAACCTCGTTCACAGCCCCAATCTACCCCAAATCCAATTGCTTCTACGCCGAATATCCCATTAAGTGAGTACATCTTGCAATTTAACCGCTCTCCGATTGTAGGCAATCGCCTCCGTATGCGGGGGGTTTATTCGGAAGCAAGACTGGGCTTTACCCGTCCGAGGGGTTGGAATATAAAAACCGCCAAAGCCTTAATCCGCTTCCAGCATTCACCAGCCTTGATTGCAAATCGCTCTAACCTGACCTTGCGGATTAATGGTACCAGTGTGGCCAGTGTCCCTCTCAACCGCAAGCAGTCTCAGGTGGCTAACGTCATGTTTGCTATTCCAACGACCCTGATCCAGGACTACAATGAACTTTCCCTAGTAGCCCAGCAACACAACACCACTGGCTGTACGGATGGAGGGGATGCCACGTTGTGGACTGAGGTTTTGCCGGATTCCAAATTAATCTTCCAATACCAAGTTGAACCTATTCCCCTAAACTTCAGTCGCTATCCTTATCCTTTCTTTGATCAACTCAGCTTAGATGCCAATCGCATTGCTTATATGCTGCCGCAGGGGAATGTCCAGACCCGATCCGTGGAGTCCTTAGAATCTTGGTTGACTGCTGCCCCTCGCTTACAGGCTTCCTTAGGCAGGTTGGCTGACTTCCGTCCCATTACCACCCGTTTGGTAGAGACTATCGACGAATTAGAGTGGGGCGATAGTTTAGTTGTGATGGGGACTCCTGGGGATCAACCAGTTTTGAAGTCTTTAGCACTGCCCTTTACCTTCTCCGGGAATCAGATTTTAGATGGGAATCAGATTCCCTTACCCGATGATGTCGGTGTGCTAGCACTTACCACAGTCAATGATGGCAGTAACCCGGTCTTGGTGGTGACTGGCAATGGCCCAGATGGCGTGAAAAAGGCTGCCCAGTTTTTAGTACAGCCAGATACCAGTAAACTTGGCACAGGTCAATTAATTTTCGTAGATCAGCTTCGGGATGTACCAATACCATCCCCCCGAAATTGGCCTGGTTATTTGCCAGAAGAAAATTCCTTTACTCTCGAAGACATCGCTACTCAGCCCAATGGTAAACCCTTTAAAGACGTCACGGTGCGAGGGACTTCAGCACCACCGGTAGAGTTTGATTTTCGGGCCTTACCGGATGATCGGTTTAAACGGGGCAGTTCCATGAATTTAGTTTACAGTTATGGTCCCCAGGTCAATCCTCGCACCTCTGCTGTAGAAGTCTTACTAGATGATGTACTAATTGGTGGTAAACGCTTGACTAAGAGGGATGGCTCACAGCGAGAAACTCTCAAAGTGGATCTTCCTGCCAATCTGATTAAACCCACCTCTAAAATCAAAGTCGCTTTCCGGCTGAACCCCAGGGAACCAGAGGAGTGTGGTAAAATTACCGATCAACAACTAACCGGTACGGTTCATGCTGAGACCAACTTCAAAGTTAATCGGGAGCCGTCAGTTCAACTACCTAATCTAGAACTGTTGCAAGTAGGTTACCCATTTGCAGCTCCTCAAGATTTGTCCAATACAGCGATCGTGTTGTCAGAGACACCATCTGATACCGATCTGCTCACCCTCCTAGCTGTCAGTGAACGTTTAGGACGTCTAAGTAAGGCAGATTCAGTACAGCTGGATGTTTACACCATTGAACAATTGCCTGATCAGATCACGAGGAAGCGCAATCTGGTCGGAATTGGCACCAGAGAGGAATTTCCCTTTCCAGAGGTATTTGAGTCAAGTGGTTTGCGTTTGAGTAATGCTCTAGGACGTCAGTGGGGTGAAGCTAGTGTCCAGACTCTACCGGATAGTGAAGGGGTAATTAAAGAAATCATGTCTCCCTATAACAATCAGCGGGTACTTTTGGCTTTGAGTGGTCAAACGGAAAATGGCTTAGACCGGGTGCGGCAGATTCTCACTAAAGATTCTTGGTTCTACCAGTTGCAGAAGGATACGGTTTTAGTTAGTAGTTATCAACAAGACCCTGCTGGTTATGACCCCGATGCCTATAAGCTAGAGTTCTTTGAACTAGCCCGTTCTAAGAAGCGCATTGAAAAAACCTCCGCCCTCAGTAAAGCATCGTTCTTCCTCCAACAAAACTGGTGGTTCCTAGCTTTAGGTATTCTGGGCGTAACCTTCCTGCTTTATGGCATTAGCCAGTTGTACCTCAAGCGTGTGACAGATCAAAAAAGTCATTAGTAATTAGTCATTAGTGATTAGTCTTTACTCTTGATTAGTATTTACTTTTGTCTGTCTATTAAATAGGATTAAATCAAAATTCCACTGTCAGCTATCAGCTGATAGCTGATAGCTGACGGCTGAATACTTACATCAATATTAGTTTCACATCTCAAATCAAAATGCTATAAATTGCTATGTCTTTTTCCTTATTCAAACAATCGAGAAATAGGCAAAATCGCCCTCGTCGCTCCCCTTTAATTACATTACTCGTTGATCGCCTACCTCGGTTTTTTGACCGAGTCCTAGCACGGCTAGGGTCGAATCACTTGTCGTGGCTGATTTTGCTGCTGGTGTTGCTATCCATACCCCTGATTACTACACCCCTAACAGTCAGGCAGCAGGGGATTGTAGCGATCGCACTAATATTGGTTGGTCAAGTGGTAGTGCGCACTGAAGCCAAACAATCTGATAAAACAGTCAGTGAGTATTTTCATCTGTTTTTAGTATGGCTGAGCCTGGTGACCACCATGCGCTACCTATACTATCGCTTTGCCTATACCCTAAATTTTGATACTTGGATCAACGGGTTTTTCTGTGTGCTGTTGTTGGGGGCGGAATTGTATGCAATTCTAACCCTAGTGCTAGCTTATTTTCAAACTCTCAAAATCAAAGACCGAGAAATCGTTGATCTGGCTAACTATCCTCAAGACCAATGGTTCAAGGTTGATATCTACATTCCAACCTACAACGAGCCTGTGGAAATTGTCCGCAATACAGCAGTAGCCGCTCTGGCTATGGACTATCCGGAGGATAAAAAACAAGTCTATGTCTTAGATGATGGCAGAAAGTATCCAGAGCGTCGCAAAAAGTTGAAGCAGATGTGCGAAGAAATCGGCTGTAAATTGTTGACTAGACCTAACAATGATCATGCCAAGGCAGGTAATATCAACACAGCGTTTAAGACTACCAAGGGCGATCTGGTATTGATTCTGGACTGCGATCACATTCCAGTGCGAAAATTGCTGATGCGCACAGTCGGGTTTTTCTACAACCCAAACGTATCCTTTGTGCAAACGCCCCACTGGTTCTTTAACCCCGACCCCTTTGAGCGAAATCTCTATACTAAGGGTGAGATTCCAGTCATGAATGAACTCTTTTATAAAGTACTGCAAAAGGGCAATGACTTCTGGAATGCTTCCTTTTTCTGTGGCTCAGCAGCGGTAATTCGCAAAACCCATGCGCTGGAGATTGGGGGAATTGCTGTTGAAACCGTTACAGAAGATTGTCACACGGCCTTCCGACTCCATTCCTTAGGTTATGAGTCAGTGTACTATGACCAGATTATGGTTGCTGGCTTAGCCCCTGAAACCTTTGCCTCCTATGTGGGTCAGCAAGTGCGTTGGGCAAGGGGAATGGCTCAGATTCTACGGCTAGAATTCCCCTTGTTGAACTGGAAGGCAAAACATCTCACCTTAGGCCAGCGGATTTGCTATTTTTCAGCCACCTCCCACTTCTTCTATGGCTTTCCCCGGCTGATTTACGCTGTCACTCCCACTCTATTCCTATTGTTTGGCATCAATCCCATTCAGGGTTTGGGGCTAGAAACCTTATTTTATGCCCTGCCCCATCTACTGATTAGCCTCAATGCTAACTATATCACCTACAAAGAAGTTCGCTTTTCCTTCTGGAACGAGGTGTTTGAATTTGTGATGTCATTCCAGACGGGGTATGTCACTCTGATGGCGGTGATTAACCCCAAGCTCGGTTCATTTAATGTAACTGACAAGGGGGTATCGGTTAGTCAGCGGAGTTTTGATTGGCAGTCAGTACAGGGTCTTTTGGTAGTAACAGCTATAGTGATTGCTGCCTTACTAGCTGTTCCGTTTTGGCTGCTGCTGCGTCCAGAAGATGCAGAAGCGGTCTTGGTTAACGCCATGTGGTGCGTCTTTAACTCGGTTCTGCTGATAGCAGGTTTGCTGGTTGCCTTTGAACAACCCCAACAACGCCCCAAACACCGCCTGCTACGACGCCTTCCGGTGACAATTCACACCACTGACCAGAGTTGGCCAGGGGAAACGGTTAATATCTCAGAAAGCGGAGTTTTAATTGCCTTAGATAGCTGGCCCAACCTACCTGATCAAGTAGACCTTGAAATTGTGGGAGATTACGGCAGACGAGCCTTTGTTGCTGGAGAAATTATCCGCAAGACACCGATTAGTGACCATCAAGTTCACCTTGCGATTAATTTTATCAACCTCACTCAAGCTCAGCTAGATGATTTAGTCCTAGTAATTTATTCCGATGTCAGGGAGTGGTATTCCCAGAAGCGTGCGACCTTAGACCGACCCATGGGCTCCTTAGGTTTCTTAGCCACTGGTGTGTTCCGTGCCTTCCGAGAGTTGAACACCCAAACCAGTAGTACTAAGGTGCGGAAACAGATTAGGGCTACTGCTCAGCTTTATTGGGAAGGTAAGTTTTACAGTGGCAGGGCAACTGAAATGGGAGTGATGAGTTTACGGGTGGAATTAGACCGCAGCACTGAATTTTCTGACACCACGGAGCAAACTAGTCCATTGCTCACACCAGAAGATTTACGAAGAATGGAGCAAGACCAACCCTTCGTTGGCTTGCTATTGAGTCAGGAATCGACTAACCAGTTACCACAGCGATTGTTGGCTCAAATTGTGGATGTCGAAGATTTATCCGATCAAGTTGCCATTGAGTTGAAGTTCCCAGATCAGTTAAAGCAGAAACAGGAGACAAAAATTAAACAGCTTTTGAAAGTACTCTAGTTTAAGGTTTAATCGGGTTGAAGGTTTAAGGTTTAATCGGGTTGAAGGTTTAAGGTTTAAGGTTTAAGGAGGTTGGAGGTTTAAGGCTTAAGGTTGAAAGCTCACCGGGTGATTGAGGAAGTAGTGCCAGCGCTTCGGCGTTCCCGTAGCGTGGCCGTAGGCCAATCGCAGATCAACCTTCACTGGCCTGATGCATACATTTGCTGGGGTTTGTAGTCAGACCCTAGCTTGTTGGCACAGAATCCTAAATGACGGCTTTGACCAGGTTCGATCAATCCTCCCCAATCCAGCGGGGTGACCACATAGTCTTTAGAGGATTGAGAGTTTTCCCTGTTACGGGGTTGGAAATTAGCATTCCAACTATTGTTAATCGCAGCTTGATTCATTTGGAATGTTAATTCCCAGTCTTCAACCTTACTACTGCCCTCATTGATAACCTGTATGCCGATGCAAAATCCTTCTTGCCAATCTGAATGCAGGTTAGGTAGCACTTTTAAAGAGACACGGTTTCGAGTTTGTGACCTTGTAGAGAGATTAGGGTTAGGGAGATTAGGGCTAGTTTCAGGTGTTGGTCTTGGCTCCCTTAAAGCTTGGTTGGTATCAGGTGGCGATGAAGGTAAAGGTGCCCTGTCGCTAGGTTTGGCACTGGGGGATGGTAAAGGTAGTGGCTCCTTTAAACCTGGATTGGCAAGGGGTGACGGTAGGGGAAGGGGTGTAACTTGAGTTGGTGTGACACGCAGGTTAGGTGCAGGTAACGGTGGGATTACACCAGGGTTACTACTCGGTAAAGGTGCAGGTAAAGGTGGAATTACACCAGGGTTGGTACGCAGGTTAGGCGGGGGTAGTGGTGCCACGCTCCTGGGTGTGGAATTAGATAGGGGTGGAGGTAGTGGTGCAACCCTCCTGGATTGCTGCCCACTTGATGTTGGTGTAGGTATTTGCCCGATTGAGCTGGGTTGGGAATTCGGCAATGGCGTAGGCATTGGTTTAGTTATGCCTGGTGGGAAACTTGGTCGCGGTATGGAAATTGAGGGGATAATCGGAGCAACTCCCACGTTCGGGGCGAAATTGTTGGCAATTAGCAGTCCCTGAAGCAGTTGTTGCTTAGGAGCCTCCACACTCTGCCAATCATCTTGCAGGATCCCGCCAGTATCCCCACTATTGGGATTCCAACTCCAGTAGGCAAAACTGAGGTTGTTTCGATTAATGTAATCTACCAGCCGCCGCTTCCAAACTCCCTCTTTTGAGTTAGGGTCTACCTCCTTTCCACCGAATTCTCCGATCAAAATCGGCGCAATGCCTTGTCTAGCGATATAGTTCCAAGCAATTTCCCAGCGGTATTCCAAATTGTTAGGGAAACTCGGTTCTGAAAACCAAGAGTGATTGAACACTCCAGGGCCGTATTCATGGGGGGAATAGACCAGCTTATTCGGATTAGACAAACGTACTGGATATTCCCTAACCCCTTCCAGATTACCCCCATGCCAATGGGTCGCTAGTCGTTGACCTGGAACATTCTTTTCCACACCTTCAACAACTATCAGCCATTTGGGGTTGACCGCAAGAATGGCATTACCAGCCCTCTGTGCTGCCAGTCCCCAGTCAGTGGCTAGATCGTTTGTTCCCCAGCTCGCTCGACCATGGGGTTCATTTTTCAGGTCTGCACCAATGACATTAGGCTGATTGCGGTAACGAGTTGCCAGCATTTTCCAGGTTTCTATCCAATCAGTTTCCGTAAACCCATCCCCGTACCATAATGGAGGAATACGTTGGTCATTGAGTCGGTGACAGTCCAACAAAATTAATATGCCTTGCTGCTGGGCTTCCTTGATAATGGCATCCATGACCTCCAAGGGCGATTTACCGTAAAGCTCCCGATTGCTACCGATGTTGAAATCAATCCCACTGACCTCTGAGGCTCTTAGGGATTGGATAGAAAACGGCAGCCGAATCATGTTGTAGCCCAAGCTTTTGATCTGCGCCAACATATCCTTGTAGTCTCGTTTCCACAACCCATGAGGAGCATGCAACTCTGTCTCAATCCCAAACCAGTTCACCCCTCTGAGTAATATCGGGCGACCTAGGGAATCAAGTAGTTGTGATCCTTGGGTAGAAAGAGGTAGCTGCATGGTTCTTGCAGCATTGGCTGCATCAACAGGATGGTGAGAAGGCAAGGTTAATTCCATCAGGGATAAAAAGACTAACGCTAAGCCAAGACCAATGATTCGCCAAGGAAGTGTAAATTTGGTTCGCTGGTACTTAGGAAGCCTACTATGCCCAGGCTTGCGCCGTCGAGGCTGCCCGAAATGGCTGATGATTGTCAGCAGGATAGTTGATAGGATGCGGGCAACTCGGGATATGTGCCGGAAAAATCTAGACATCGGTTTCTACAAGAGAAGAGGTAGAGTTAGTCACAACTAGAGGTGCGACCCGTGGCGAATTTAATTCGCCAAGTAAGAGCGCACCTAAGAACTTGAGATTGAGCTTCCGTCACCCTGGCTAACTCGAAAAACTAAATTAAGCCACTATACTATATATAGGGCAATGGGTAGGTTACGATAGACAATCCCTTAATATCAATACCCAAAACTAGCCCTAATGTCAGTGTATCTCCTCAAAACCGAAACCCGACAATTCCCCTGGTTAAAAATCATGTAATGCTTGATGGGTAAAGGCTAGATTCGAAATCAGCTAGGGATTTCTGGGAGGTTGTCACACAACCGTCACAAAGTATTTTGACAGATTCCAAAGACTAAGTCAGGGCAGGTATTTAAAAAACTTACCAACTTTTGGGGGGGCATACAGTCGAACGCTTATTGAACATGGGTTTTAGTTCCATAACCCTTTTTAGTTTCCCCCACATCCACCTTCAAAACCCTCGGTTTTTCAGGGAGTCTTCTGATTAATTGTAAAGTTCTCAGGTAATCACTAGGAACTGCAAGTTTCAATCTAGAAGGGGTTTATATACCTTCACTACTTATTTCTCTAAATATACCTTCACTACTTATTCATGTAAAATTCATAAACTTAGTAAATCGTTTCATGAAACTTTTATGAAACATGGGATTACTACGGATTAACTTAAAGAAAAGCCAAAGTATTAAAGGGTGCAGCTACAAAAAACTTCTGCCGCTGACCACCGATAAGGAGTGAGCGAAAGACTAAACAGATCACAACTTGATCAAAACTTGGCAAAGTCTGACGCGGCTCAGGTTAAATGGCTGATGCGGCAACTATCGAAGGAAACTACTGATTATGACATCTCCGATTAAGCAATTTGTCCTGAAACCAATTGTATTTTCAGCTGCACTCTTTACAGTCCTAACCATACCACTAGCTTGGTTTGGCTCTAGACCTTTAAATATCCAAGTACAAGAGGAGCCAGTGTTTGACGGTAAACTAATGGACGTAGCTCCACCTTACTTGGGCTTAGCAGCGCTACTAAGTCTGACTGTAGGAACTGCTACAGTGGCGATGACCGGATGGCGCTCCGCTGACCGCAACCGGTCTGATATAGAGGCACAGTTATCGGGTCTTGAGGAAAATCTCAAGAAAAAGGAGGAATTGTTAGAGACACTTCAGCTCTCAGACTCTAGGTTAGACGCTTCTGGACTGAAGGAGTTTACCTCAGAGAAAGACACTTCACTATCTTTGAACGACAACTACCAGCCCATTAGCAATGTTGAGCAAGTCACTTCTGAATCCTTGCCCAAAAACTACCATCCGATTGCCGAAACTGGGTCGGTAACTGAACCTGTAATAATTACCAATCAAACAGTGGATCATGAACCATCCACTCAATCCCCCACTAAACCCGACTTGGACGTGCGAGCAGCTACGGCTAGGTTTCCATCGGTGCAATCATTTCTAGCCTATGCTCCACCCAATGCTGCTCAGGAGCCACAGAAGAAACCAACTCCCCTTAATGGTGATGAGTTTGACCAACTCTACACTAAAGTTCAGCATCTTATGTCTCAGATGGTCACTGTAAAAAAGGCTATGAAAAGACGGTCACCGAAAACCTCACTCGAGTAGTCGTGATCAGATAGCTACCAAAAAAACTTGGTAATGGCTAATTCCTAGATATTGATAGTTAAGTCATATCAAGGGTTAGTCATTATCTTTTCTTACCAGTCAAACCGGAATCTTACCACGTAATGTTTTAATAAAAACCCTAATCACATCAGCTCGATTCTGTCTAGTCTGTTCATAATGTTCATGTGGATTGCTTCAATAATTCTATTGCTTCAATAATTCAAGGTCTAACTCCTAAAGAATCCTCGTCACAAACCATGCAAGCACTGTCAATATCAGTGCTAAATGCCTTGAATGCACCCTTACTATGGACTGACATCATATGCACTGACATCAATTCAGTTCAGAATTCGTCGAAAGCATCGCTACAATGCGGTCGAATCTTTTCCTATTTTGCCAACCTAGCCACAAGGGGAGAACTTGGGCTTCTGCTAATTCTAGTACCAAGGATTGAATTTCTTGGTCAGATGCCTGTCCATAAAGCAGTAGTACTAAGAACCCATTGAGTTGCCGTGCCATTGTTTTAGCTTGAGGTAAGGCATCTATAGCTTCAGTCCAATGGACAGGGAACATCAAATGAAGTGGCTTATCGTCTCCCATGTGGATTAGAGTCGGTTTGAGGAGATTGCAAGTGCCATGAGGTCCCTCGTACCAAGGGCGATGATTTTCTAGGTACGCAGCTTCTGACTTTACCCAAGTATTCATTTTGTACCTCTAAGTTTATTATAGCTCTTATTTTCTTTATGGTAATTGATTAAAAATGGATTCGCTCAAATTATTTGTAGTCTACAACGAACAAATGCTCTTAGGGTTAGCTTTTGAGAATTTATCCAATGGTTGATTCGTTAAAAAAAACATGGATTGGTAGTATTTACTCATTTATGCCATTTTATAATGCTTAAATTAATTTAAAAAAAATCCATAGTTTGCAATTGTTTTTTGAGTTATATATAAGTTATACTTTAGTTAACGAATAATTGAATTTATGGCCAATTTATAGTGATTTATATTCCCACACCGGTGAGGCTGGAATAACTTACTAGGAAGCGTGTTTTTTAAGTTATTGATCTGACCAATAGTCAAGATTTAGAGTGACAGTAACCTGGGATGAACGATAAAAATTTCCCTTTACCTTTATCCTTTGGTAAAACTTCATCCTTTCTTGATGCAAAGCGCTCATGGGGGTAACCACGGCAGTCGCTCATGGCCCATGGGTCTGTGTGCGGAACCTGCGTCCGCACCGCTGTTTGCCCCGTGGAACAGCAGTCGCTCATAGGGGAAACCCCCCCAGGTCGGCGCTGCCTTCCCAAGACCGCGCTGCCTCCCCAAGACCGTAATGGTGCGTTTGACCCGTAATTAAATTCGCCACGGGTCGCACCTCTGCATCGCTTTTACAATTACGAAAAAATTCGCGCGAAAATTGGCACATTTCCCGCGCCCGGGCCCCACACTTCCCACACTTCCCTTCTTTATTTACAAATATGAGATGCACCTGATAAGCAAAGGACAAGGGCTGATCGAAAAACTTGATCTCAAAAACCCTGGGTTAGGTGGTAACTTCTATTAGTTTTTATGGTTCCTTGAGGAGGAATAGTGGTTTTGCTTAACAAGTATAGCATTTTCACGTGAAATGAAAACGCTATATACGTTGAGAGCTCCTAATTTATATATAGCGCTAGATTTATGGAGTAATAAAGTGAGCAATGCGATCGCTTTTGGCGGGCTCTTCGAGCCATCGCGTATTTCCCAAGCCAGCAGTCCCTCACCAACATGAAATTCTGAAACTCTTAGGTTCAGCTACCGTTTATCAAGTTCCATAACGCAGTGATTGACAAGCTGGAGTATCAAGGAGAAACATGATCGGTTTGAAGAAGCCCAGTCTCTAGTTCCTTGGCATTACCAATGGATTGTACTACACAAGTTTCTGCCCCTGATCGTGAGCCTATGAAGTAGTTGAGACCGTGCTCAAGGAGGGTCGTCAATGGTATAACTGGCAAAATCAGCCATTTATTCCAGTGGAGTTTTCAGTTGCTGCTTACCGCTTTGGTCACAGGCAAGTCAGACACCAACACTGGGTTCACATTCAGGAAAATTTGGTATTGTCGATCCCGTAGCGTGGCCTACGGCCAATCCCATAAGCGCGGAAGCTTAGCTTCCGGAGCGTAGCGTGAGCAAAGCTCAATCTTCTTAAATTTGCTGGAGTGCCATAAAAACTATAACTTGATAGGGTGCTATAAAATTATACCAATTCACTAAAACCTTGCTATCTATTATTGCATAAATGTAAAGATTAAGGGAAAAATGTAAAGCTAAACTATTTTAGGTTTTTACCTTAATTTTGAGTATAGTAATTTGTAGTATTCATAAGTATTAATTAAGTTAAATGGTACCCACAATTCTGGCTCTTGACTTTGACGGTGTTCTGTGTAACGGACTATTAGAATATTTTCAGACGGCGTGGCGTACATACTGTCAAATTTGGAAACCCGCCAGTGAAACACCACCCGAAAATTTAGCAGCTAGCTTCTACCCCTTACGACCTGTTATCCAAATCGGCTGGGAAATGCCAATATTGATTCACGCGCTGATTCTCGGTATTTCAGAAGACGAGATTTTGCAGAATTGGTCAACGGTTTCCCAGTCTATCGTTAATTCCGAGACCTTAGACAGAACCGATATAGCTAAGCAGTTAGACACTATTCGGGATAAATGGATTACTACCGATTTAGATGGTTGGTTGAGTCTACACCAATTTTATCCCGGTGTGATTGAGCGGTTGGATCAAATACTTTCCACAAATACCACACAGGTATATATTGTTTCTACTAAAGAAGGACGCTTCATCAAACAACTATTGCTGCAACAAGGTATTAAATTACCACAAGACAGAATTATTGGCAAGGAGTCCAAACGACCCAAACATCAAACCCTACGACAATTAATTGAAACTTTTCCAGGGGAAGCCGTAACACTATGGTTTGTGGAAGATCGGCTCAAGACCCTTAAATCTGTGCAACAGCAGCAAGACCTCAAACCGGTGAAACTCTATCTAGCTGATTGGGGCTACAACACCAAAGCTGAGCAAGAATCTGCTTGTAATGACCCGAGAATTCAGTTGTTGTCTCTTGAACAATTTTCCCAGGATTTTTCAAATTGGCTAGATTAAGCATTAAGTATTAGTCCTAATGGCAAGCGAAATTTAGGTTTTGTCAGCATTTCAGGGAACTCTATAACTATCACCTCTGAGATGGTGTTCTCAACCAGGGGTGAAAGGGATTTTGAATAACACGCTTTTCGGTTGGGGTTTCTATGGGATGCGACACCTAATTTTTAAACTCTGGAACTGGTTACTCAACCTAATTTTTCAGAGAATAATCCTGGTTCTAACGATCATGTTTTGCCTGGGAGTGGGAATTGCCCTCTCAAGCATGTCTCGTCTCTCTATGGATCTAATTGAATCCCACGCACTAGAGTATTCCGCCTTATCCACTCAAGTTATTAATGAGGCACGTAACCTCTACAGTACTGAGGTGGTTAGTCGTGCTAAAACTGTTCATGGGATTACCGTTACCCATGACTACACCACCAAAAAAGGGGCAATTCCTAATCCAGCCACCTATGTGATAGAACTGGGTTCGCGCATCAGTGCCAATGATACGGGAGCTTTAATCAGGCTTTACAGTGATTATCCCTTTCCCCATCGACAAGCTGAAGGGGGTCCGAAAGATGATTTTGAATGGGATGCACTCAAGTTCTTGAGAAAATATCCCACTCAGTCATTTTTTCGCCAAGAGCAGATCCAAGGTCGTTCCTCATTTCGATATGCAGAAGCCATCATTATGGAGCCTAGCTGCATTGCTTGTCATAACAGCCATCCGGATAGTCCCAGGATGGACTGGAAAGTAGGAGAGGTCAGAGGTGTTTTGGAAATCATTCAGCCTCTAGATAAATTTGTGGTACATACACAAATGAGTCTGAGGAGTACATTTATCACCTTAGGAGGACTATCTGTGTTGGCACTGTCAGGGCTAATTTTGGTTATCGGTAGATTGCGTCAAACAGCAAAGGAATTAAAAAGGCGGGTTAGGGAACGCACGGCTGCTTTGGCTGAAGCTAACCAAGATTTAGAAAAAAGGAATCAAATCATTAGTCAGATTTTTGGGCGTTACCTGAGTAAGGAAGTAGTAGATAAGTTACTAGAAAAACCCGAAGAATTGAAACTGGGAGGCCAGCGCAAAACTCTCACCATACTAACCTCTGATTTAAGAGGATTTACAGCCCTATCAGAACGATTGCTTCCCGAAGAAGTGGTTCAAATCCTCAACCTCTATCTGAAATATATGTCAGAGGTAATTACTAAATACCAAGGAACCATTGATAAGTTCATGGGTGATGGAATTTTGGTTTTATTTGGTGCTCCCACGGCCAGAGAAGACGATACAAAACGGGCAGTTGCTTGTGCTGTGGCGATGCAATTGGCAATGGTTCCTGTCAACGAAACGATGAATGCCTGGGGCTATCCACCTCTAGAAATGGGTATTGGTATCAACACAGGTGATGTTGTGGTGGGCAATATTGGCTCGGAAAAACGCACCGATTACAGTGTAGTAGGTAGCCAAGTAAACTTAACCTATCGCATTGAATCCTATACCATAGGTGGTCAAATTCTGATTTCAGAATCTACCTTTGAACAGGTTAAGTCAATCGTGATGATTCACGGGTACAAACAGGTACAACCAAAAGGGGTTAAACAGCCAATTACTATCTATCAAGTTGTGGGAATTGGTGATGAATACAATCTATTTCTACCTAAAGACGATGAGGATTTTTTTTCCCTTCCTAAAGCCATTCCACTCACCTATAAAGTTTTGGAAGGAAAGCATATCGGCAAAAATCTTTTTCTCGGAAGTTTAATTCAGCTTTCAGCTAAGGGAGCGAAAGTGCGTTCCTATGAGAGACGAAGAGAGGATTTACCAGTAGAGCTCAGTAATATAAGCCTAAATATATTAAATCAATCCCAAGCCGAATATAGTGATGACATCTATGCTAAAGTGACGTCACTTGAAACAGAACATCTAGGGTTTTATATCCGTTTTACATCCCAACCTCCAGAGGTAAAGAAAAGGCTTGATGATCTCTACAAGTCGATAAATGATAGAAGTGAATATAAGCCGTCAGGTATTAACAGTTAGCCGTGGAAACAGCGGATCTGGGAACAGGGAACAGCGGATCTGGGAACAGCGGATCTGGGAACAAAAATTATCACAATTCCTACACGCATCCCTATTAGGTATATGGCGATTGATTAGTTTATAGTCGGTAGGGTTTTTGCCAGAAACTCCTGATCAGAGTTAACCGTCTTTGTACGAGAAGATTACAACGATTGTCACACACGACTGGTTATGTTTTACAGTCCTCGAGGTATCAGCTGTCACCTATCATGCTAATCAACGGTTGGTAGTAAACAAGCTGGGGGGTCCTGGTACGGCTGGTTGAAAATCCCTGCTCGTTTTACTGATCCGACCCAGTGCAGTTAAAGCGCCTGCTAGCTGATGGCTGATGGCTGATGGCTGATGGCTTACGTTATGGGATGGCTCGAAGAGCCCGCCAAAGGCGATTGACCATAGGTCACGCTACGGGATTGACCATAGGTCACGCTACGAGATTGACCATAGGTCACGCTACGCGATCGCAAAAGCAAAATTTTCTCAACCAGTTCTCCCCAAGCCCGCTACAGATGTTTATTTTAATCCTTATCGTGGTTTATTTTAGCATTCATAGGTTGAATTGCCTGGGTGATGACCATGATATTCGTTACAAAACTTTACATAAAATTGTATAAAAATTCAATTTTTGGAGTGATTAATTATAGTGAGGAGGACCAATAAAGCTTGATGCTCTTGGTTGTCCTAAACCAGTAAGGATGAGTTATAGTCATGAATCAAATACCAGATAGCGGGACTTTGACAAAATCTTGCAATCCAATCACCGATCAACCTAGATGGGGAGGGCGATTCACCTTGGAGGCGTATATCATTAAGTATTCACTTTCAGGCAATTGACCTTTTTCCCTTACCCAGAGAGGTTTTCATCCCAATTCTGGCGGATTACGCCTACACATCAATAGTGGCTCGGACTGAAATTTAAATGCATATTCTGCATATTGCCTTAACACAGAAACTGCAGTGAAACAGTACCCAAAAGGGTACTGTCAGCATTACCTATTATAAAGGAATAATAGGTAAAGAAGCCGTTACTACCAACTCAATATTGCTTATACATGTAGCAGTTTGCAGCCATCGTAATAGTTTGCTTACCACAACAACCCGCTCATGTGGCAAATGGTGAACTATAACATTCACCTTTAAAGTTTGACCCAGGGAAATGCATTAACTCAGGCTTCCACCCCAATCAAAAAACTAGCTATAGCGTTCAGGTGTGACAAGCAGCCTTGTCAGCCTTCAGTGGTGCTCACTTCATCGGTGCATTGATCCTGGCTAGTGCCTAATTCCCATCCCCCGATAATTACAGATTACATCCATTGTGGATAAAGGGATAAACTATGGAATTTGATCTGATCATTGTTTTTTGGTCATTGTTTTTTGATCAAAGCTTTATGCAAGCTTTATCAAAGCTTTACAGAGTTAAAGGTTTAGTTTAGTTTTCGTGAAAGCGATACCCTTTAGATAACCAATAGTTTAGTGATAAGTACTCGGAGCAACGTTTTTAAGATTATCTTAATTCTTGTGAATTTTTAGTCCATCGGGTTGGAGCAATGATGGGCATTTTTTAAGGATTGCTTAATGCTAAACCGTTGATTTTGAGCCGACTACTTATATAATCTTTCATGGGAGATAATTCAGCCATTACTACCAAGAGTTAATTCAACTATTCTTGAACTAACAATTACTTCCATCGAAGTAAAAACTATCTGTTTTAGAACTGTAAGTTGATTGCGTTCGCGTAGCGTGGCCGTAGGCCAATCGCTTAACTCTTGGGGTCTATATAGGGTTTCTAAATAGCTCATTAGTAAGCTATCAGCTATCAGCTTAAGCGCTACGCGCACGCTACGCGAACAGCTATCAGCTATCAGCTATCAGCTAAAGGCTGAGGGCTGAGGGCTGAGGGCTCAGGGCTGACCGCTGAAGGCACCTCAAGTAGGGTGGCACAGGCTTCTAGCCTGTGGCCATACCCATAGGCTGACCGCTGAGGGCTGAGGGCTGACCGCTGACCGCTGACCGCTGATAGCTTACATTCAATGAATGTTAAAAATGCCCAATTTAGGACTGTGGTAAATAGAAAACAGATTGATATGAATAACGCTCAAGATACAGAAGCCAAAATTACTCAAAGTCATTATTTAACAGCCTTCCAACGCAAACTACTCCAAAAAAGCCTAGAAGAGGATTTACATGAATCCTACCGTCAGCGGATTCAAATTATGTTATTAGCAGATGAGGGCAAATCTCAAACGGAAATTTGTCAAACCTTGGGGTGTTGTGCCGCAACAGTAAGACATTGGATGCATATAGCTCGTAGTGGGATGGCTCACCAATGGCAGGATTGTCCAATTGGTCGCCCCAAGGCAGTCAATGACGAGTATTTAGACCGTTTGAAAGAACTGATTAACCAGAGTCCCCGGGATTATGGGTATTCCTTTCGCCGCTGGACAGTGAATTGGTTGAACAAACATCTGGCCAAAGAATTCGGGATTGAACTCAGCAATCGCCACCTGCAACGATTGCTCAAAGACATGGGATTATCGACTATACCAACACGGAGAAAGGTTAACTCCCCTAGCAGACAGGAAAACGATGGTCACAGCATCTTTATTTCTGACCTGAAATCCGCTAATGGCTCCGAGTCCAATAGTTTTTGGCTATTTAATCCCAGCAACATGGCATGAGATTATGGTTCGACATACATCTACATCTAATCCTAGATCTAATCCACTGATTTCCCCTGAGCAGCTCGCTAATACTCTAGGGCATTCTCTTTCAGAATTAGAAGTATCACGCTGTCTCAAACAAATAAAATATCGCGAGCCAACGGTCGGTCAATTTTGGCAGTCAACAGATGCTGAAGCTGGCATTTATATTGTGATTTCCGGAAAGGTCAGACTGATTAATAGTGCCGGGGAGTTAATTACCAACTTAGAAGCTGGAGCTTCGTTTGGGGAGTGTACTTTCTTTCCAGAAGAGTCTTTTGAGTGTTACTCAGCCAGAGCTTCCCTCAAAACTAAGCTCTGTTATCTAACTCCGGAACTGTTATTTCCCCTGATTAGCAAACATCCCCAAATCCGCGAACATTTTTATCGTCAGGCCCAAGGGCAAAATTCCCTGCTGATGCCCTCGGAGAGTGCTTTGGGAGAGGGGGAGAAAGGGAGAATAGCGGAAGTAGCGGGAGTGGGACAGAAGAAAGACATCCCCACCTCCGGAGACGAAAAACCCAAGCAAACCATCAGCAAAGCTTACTTTCCTAGCCCTACTCAAAAAGTTGGTCATTTGTGGCAGCGAGTGATCCGGCGCTATCCGTTTTTTGCCCAACAGAGTGGTTCTGACTGCGGTGCTGCCTGTCTGGTGATGATCGGTCGCTATTGGGGGAAACGATTCAGTGTTAATCGCTTGCGAGATATCTCCAATGCTGACCGTAATGGCGCTTCATTGCGGGGACTATCAGCGGCTGCCGAAAGTATTGGCTTTTCCACTCGACCAGTGAAAGCTAGTCTGGATCGACTGGCAAAACAACAGCTACCTGCGATTGTCCACTGGGAAGGAAAACACTTTATTGTTGTTTATGAAATCACCAACAAGCATGTGGTAATTGCTGACCCTGCTCTTGGTCAGAAAAGTCTGAGCCACCAGGAATTCAAAGCGGATTGGACTGGTTATGTACTGCTACTGGAACCCACAGCAATCCTGAAGGATACCAAAGAAAGTAAGACCTCTTTCTGGCAATTTTTTGAGTTGGTAAAGCCTCACAGTGTCGTGTTGCTGGAGGTGTTTTTTGCTTCCCTGATGATCCAGATATTTGGTCTGATTACACCGATATTTACCCAGATAATTTTAGACCGAGTGGTGGTGCAACGGAGCACCCTCACCCTAACCGCTGTGGGGTTAGGATTGCTGATGTTTACTATGTTTCGGGTTGCGATTACCGGGTTGCGGCAATATTTGCTTGACCACACCGCAAATAAAGTAGACCTAGCACTAATTGTGGGGTTTATCAGCCATACCTTGCGATTACCTTTAGGTTTCTTTGAGTCTCGTTTTGTGGGTGATATTACCTCCCGGATTCAGGAAAATCGTAAAATTGAGCGGTTTCTTACCGGTGAAGCGTTATCTATCCTGCTAGATTTAGTAACAGTTTTTATCTATGTGGGATTGATGTTTTGGTACAGTTGGAAGATGGCGCTGCTAATTTTAGTAATTGTACCACCCTTTTTCCTGTTGGCGTTGATTTCTACACCCTTTTTAAAACGAATTTCTCGGGAAGTATTTAATGCGATCGCAAAAGAAAGCAGTTATCTGATTGAAGTGCTTTCTGGTGTCCGCACTGTCAAGTCTACAGCAGTTGAGCAAACCGTACGCTGGCATTGGGAAGAGTTATTAAATAAAGAGGTTAAAACTAACTTTTCTGGGCAAGTGATTAGCAATCGACTCCAGATTTTCAGCAATACCATCGAGGGGTTAGCCACTACCGCACTGCTCTGGTTTGGGGCATGGTTGGTGATTCAAAATCAGCTCACCATTGGGCAATTGGTGGCTTTTAATATGTTGCTGGGTAATGTGATTACCCCTTTCCAGCGGATCACGGTACTGTGGAATGAATTTCAGGAAGTGGTGATTGCTATGGAGCGCATCAATGATGTGCTGGATTACCAACCAGAAGAAGATTTGCACTATCAAGCACGGCAATCATTACCTCAATTGCGCGGTCACATTCGTTTTGATAAGGTCACCTTCCGCTATCACCCAGAAAGTGATACCAATGTCCTGGAAAATCTTAGTTTTGAGGTAAAACCAGGGCAAATGGTCGCCCTAGTGGGGCGCAGTGGTTCCGGGAAAAGCACGATTTCCAAGCTGATGTTGGGGCTGTATCTTCCCTCAGATGGGAAGGTGTTGATTGATGGGCAGGATATCACCAGTCTTTCCTTAGGCTCCTTGCGCCAGCAAATTGGTGTGGTAGATCAAGATACCTTTCTGTTTGGAGGGACAATTCGAGAAAACATCAGTCTGGCTTATCCCTCAGCCACCTTAGACGAAATTATGGCAGCAGCGAAACTGGCCGGTGCTGATGAATTTATCCAAAAATTGCCCATGGGCTATGAAACCGAGATTGGGGAGGGAGGAGGGATGTTGTCTGGGGGACAGCGACAGCGTTTAGCCATTGCTCGCGCCCTCTTGGGAAATCCCCACCTATTAATTTTCGATGAAGCCACCTCCCACCTGGATGCAGAATCCGAGCGGATTATTCAGACCAATCTCAATACTATTCTCAAAAACCGCACCACCCTAGTGATTGCTCACCGTCTTTCTACCGTACGCAAAGCTGACCTGATTTTAGTCCTCGATAGAGGGGTCTTGATTGAAAGCGGTACTCACGAAGACTTAATGGCAAAGCGAGGACATTATTTCTATCTGAATCAGCAGCAATTATAGCGCAGGGAGTAGGGAGTAGGGAGTAGGGAGTAGGGAGTAGGGAATAGGGAATAGGGAACAGGGA
>NZ_MKZS01000001.1:3081835-3092179 GCF_001942495.1 Moorena bouillonii PNG | reverse complement strand
TCATAAAGCTTTCTGAATCGTTAAACAACTCAGCACCAGATAGGTTAAGAGAAGATAGTTCATGCACCTTAATATTAGCCATTTGAGTTTAACTCCAATAAATTTGTGTGATTGGTGTTGATGATAAATTAAGCTATTGATGCTTAATTTATAGTTAAATACTATCCATTTTTGGTATTTTTTTAATAAAAAAATCATAGATAAATATGACATAACAAATACATTTTTTTCTGGTTTATGCCATTTCAAAAAACCGTCGATATTAACTCAAATAATAATTCGTGATTAAATAGCATTTAAATCACTACTTAATTCCGCCATAACTAAAACAATTATGTCACTTAAACCAACCAAGCTAGTAACATTTACCTACTTAATAATGGAAATTTTGCCTAATCATTTGATTGACAGTAGTTGACTGGACAACGTCGAGCTTATACAAATAAATAAAAATCAGCGCCAGAAGATTCTGACGCTGATTTCCAAAACTGACTTATGTATCAATCTCGTTCAGTTGATGAAATTATAATTTCGGCTTAGGTAGAGTAGAGTAATTACGAAAGCCAACACAGTCTGGAGAAGTTGGGTCTTGGTGACATCAACCCCACCTACGGGTGGATATCATATTTTTAAAAAACAAGGAGAAGTGTGGGAAGTGTGGAGAGTGTAGGGAGTGTGGAGAGTGTGGGAATTTTCTTATAATTTTTTCTTAATTATAAAAGTGAGATGCACCCAATCTATCCATCATGTCAAAGTTGACAGACCAGTAGAGATGTACTAACTAATAGCACTCAGAAGGCAAGGTGGAAATATACTAACTACTCCCTTTCCGCCCGAATAATACCGATTGAATCAACCGCTAAGACGGGAAAAACGCTTTCGCCGGAGGCGTTCCCGTAGGGTAGAAAGAAAAGAAGAAGATAGGTAATCTTACACCGCCGACAACCTAGGCCACCAACTTATTTACAATGAAGGTTTGACCTTTTGCACCGCAGTCTACAACTATAGTTTTTCCTCGGGTGCATAGACCGCAGCGGCTACGACCAACAGCAAGACCTCCTAGGATAGCCATTTGCTCACTTTCATCGCTCAGCTCCATCATAAAGCTTTCTGAATCGTTAAACAACTCAGCACCAGATAGGTTAAGAGAAGAGAGTTCGTGTACTTTAATATTAGCCATTTTACTTTAACTCCAATAATTTTGTGTGATTTGTGTTGAGTCAAAATCAAGCTATTGATGCTTGACTTCTAGTTTAATACTATTATTTATTTCTAAATTTTTCTATAAAATAGAGTATATAAATATGACAGAATAAACACACTTTATTCTGATTTTATTTGTTTCGATAAAAATTTTATTTAGAAAACAAACGCCGAGAGCAATGAAAAATATAATCCGGAAATCAATAGGATTTAAATCCCTCCTTAATTCCGCCATAACTAAAATAGTTATGTCACTGATTAAACCAACCGAAATAATAAAAATCTGCTCAGTAGTGTAACTTTTGCTTAATAATTACATTTACAGTAGTTGACTGGACAAGAGATTATACCAATAAATAACAATCAGCGCTAGAAGATTCTAGCGCTGATTTACAAAACTGACTTATGTATTAAGATCGTTCAGTTTATGAAATTATAATTTTGGCTTAGGTAGGGTAGAGTAATGGCGAAACTCAACACAGTCTGGAGAAGTTGGATCCTGGTGACATCAACCCCACCGACAAAGTCATTAATCGTAGGGTGGGCAGTGCCTACCAACGGGCTTTGCAAGCTTCATTATCTGTCTGGTGCACTGCCCACCCTACTACATGAACCAAGCTTATTGAGAATGGCGCAAGATGTGAGTTTTACTCCCAAATCAGCACAGAAGGTAAGGATGCTGGAGAGGCTAAACGCAACAATTGATAACCTACACCGGCACTTCCCTTGAAAAAATTAGGACTAAAAACGGAGTTAGGAAAATGAGGTAAAAAAGCATATGCTCCATTGTTTTTTGTCCTGTTAACTACCGATGCAGCCTGTTCCCTAGCTGTGTTTAGCCATTCCTGGTTGCCAAGTTTTTGGGACGCGACGACAAATAGTTCAATTCTGCCCAAACTCCCGCAGCAGAGATGGTCTACATCTAGACTAGATACTGCATACTGCTTGGTGGTTTCCAAAGCTACCTCAATGTCAGAGTAAATTTCCTCTGTCTGTAGAATCGTTGAACTGCCCAAACGGGCTAATCCAATTCCCGCGCTTCCGTGACACCAAGCATGGCGGAAATCCATTTGATTCGTCTGTTCCAATGAAAGGAAATCTGGCCAATTTCGGACTGAGGTGTCAAAAACACTGGTTTCATATTCGATTCCTTCTTTCGCCGCTTCCAAATAAACTTTGTCTGCGGTAGCAGCATATAGCTGTAGTAAAGAGAAGGAATTACCTGCTGCACCGTGAGAAAATCCGGTTAATGGGGTTTTACTGACTGTCTTCCATGCCCTAGGGGCGGTATCAGTTCGCTGTGATAGGAGATGATTGCCACAGGCTACTGCTATGTCTAATAGGACTTTCTCACCTGTCTCTTGATAGAGAGTTAATAAGCCCATAATTGCCCCCGCTACTCCAAAAATAATATCCAGGGTTTGATCGGCAGCGATTACATCTGCTGTAATTAGTTTTGCAGTTTGCTGGGCATCTTCGAGAAGGGCTGGCTCTTGGAGAAACTGACTAATTTTAACCAAACTGTAAATGATCCCACCTAGCCCCATTAAACCGAGGATACCACCTAATTTTATTCCATTGAGTCTTAACCGCAACAAGCTTTGGTCGGCTTGTGCTTTCTTAAGAGACTGACGTAAAGGGGATAAAGCCGCCAAAGCTACCTCTTTAAATTTTTGCTCACCAGTAATTTTTGCTAGAGCTGCTAGGAATAGGCTAACTCCAGCTCGCCCCGTAAATAAAGAATCATCCAATACCTGGAGTTGATAGCGCTTCGCCGACATATAATCTAAATCAATCCAGTTGCAGCCGTCACCAGTCTGAATCCTATTGGCGACAAGACTATTGCCAATTGCTATAGCTTCTTCTAGTAATTCATCAGGATTCAATGAAGAGAATTGGGATAAACTTCCCTGTAAAGCAGCACTGTTCTTGTTCAAATGGGCATACTTGGCATAAAAACTTGCCCGAATCAATTTAATTTGCCGGGCTACATCCTCTTCATCAAGACTTGGGATTTTAGCAATTAACCGTTGGTAACTGGATGTTTTAAAGAAGTGCTTGATTGGTTGAGCTGATGCCAACTCTAGAGCAGTACTATGACAAGATACCGTGAAATAGGGAATATCTAGCTGTTGTAAAGAGGTCGTTTCTGCTCCTAATAGTTCTTTAAAGCCTAAGTTTTCTTCACCCATTAAGTAGTGACGGCTGAGAAAATCGATCAGAATGCTATAGTCCGCGCCATTACGCAAATATTGAGGACTGAGGCTGCGTTTCGAGACCATACCATAGGTGAGGGTTGGGCGCAGACTAAATCGAGACTTTAAAAATTGTAAGGCACAGAGGGGACTTTCTTCCCCTAGGAGCATTTCCCGATTTTTAGTTAACAGGTGATAGATTTCTTCAAAACCAGTGACGATTTCCTCAACATAGTTCTTAGCTGAGACAGTTTTACCGTCTAGAATGACCACATTAGTTCCGGCAGGAATAATCACCTTGTTGGGAGCTAAGTGCATCCCATCGGTGTTAATAAATTTCCACTCCCGAGAGGAATTTATTTGCTTTGGCCAAATATTACCTAGGACGCTGGAATCTTGAGCATTTGCGGAATAAATATCACCTTCCCAACCAGGTAAAAAGCCTGTATGAAGCACTGAATACTTAAACCAGTCTTCCGATTCAGTCACGCTGTGCTCTACAGGATGCATCAACAGGTCAGCATCGATCAGACTAGGATATTCACCACTAGCAACCACATTTTGATGATCACAACTACTTGCTCCTAATAGATGGAGCAGTGATAATAACATCCCTGCTCTTTGATAGAACCGTTGAACTGCCGCTTGATTTTCACAAGGTTGCTGCTCAATAAATTCAACCCATCCATATCCCTGGCGATTGAGAATCTTAGTTAATTTGAAGGTTAAGGATGTTTCCTGGTGGTTGCACCAGTCTAGTAACTGATTGAAAGCAACATCTAAGCCCAAGTCTTTGGGCTTATACACCACTTTAATCCCGGAAGAAAAGGTAAGAGCTAAAACCGAGCGTCTACCATGGTGGGGATTAGAGAGGGAAGTCTCAATTGCTTGAACCTTTCCTAGGCTGGGCTGATCAGAAGAAAAGGTAAGTTCAATTTGCGAGAAATCTTGTTGTAGACGTTGGATGAATTCAGTAGTAGATTCTACCCATAAATCAAGGGTTGTTGCTATCAGCCGAGCTAAGACTGGGTAGCGATTGAAAAATGCCAGCCCCCCATCTTTGAGAAGATTTTTAAAAAAAGTATTATAACTAATTCGACTGTCTTGGGTAGTCGTTTGGTTAGCAGGGGGGTGAGCTTTCCGGAATGTGTTAAATTCAAATAGTAAGGTTTCTGTGCCTAAATTAACCAGTTGTTGCAGCAAGCTCCTTTCTAGGGCTGCGTAGGCTTCTCGGCTCAATAACGCTTCTGGACTATTTGCCGATAATCCAGTGGATAATTTACTGCGCCCTACTCGGATAAAGGGTAAATAAAAGTCTTCAAATGGTAAGGGATTTTGGGAGTCAAGTGGAGAGTTATCTTCCCCCTCTAGAGTTAGCCATGAAGCGCTGGTAGTTTCAATTAATTCTTTGAGGGTTTCTGCCCAGGTTGGTAAGGTGTAATCTTCTCTAAACTCTGCTGTTCCTAGTAAGTTACGGACTGTAGTTAAGTCTAATCCATCCCACTGAAGGCGCTGTTTCAGTTGTTGTTCTCCTCCCAGGAGTTTAGACCAGGTGTTGAGGCGTTCTTCAATCAGATCATTATCTTTTTGGGGAATAACATTTTGGTAACAAGGGTTATTGATCCGCTCTGATAAAAACGTGGCGTTAATCGCTATAGTCGCGATTGGTGATATTTGTGACCCTATTACTGGCATGCTACTAATCTCTCGACGTGGTAAGTTAGTTATAAAGTTTTTTTAAAAAAGGTTTAATTTTTGATTACTTGAATAAAGATACTGAAATCTTGTTAGCGTCTTGTTGAACCGACCCTAATGAATGTCTGTTGTTGACTCTGTTGTAATCATACTTTGATTAATTGAGTTTGTTTAGTTTGTTTCTGATTTATTGATGTCCAAAGAAAAACTTTTTTGTCATAAAGTTATATGTATTTCTCTGCTGATAAACCTAGTGATAGCTCACAATTAACCTATACCAGTACTCTTATAGTTAACGTCTCTCTAATTTACCGAATCAACTAAAACAGTTATGTCCACAAAACTAGTGGAGCTGAGAAAAACCATAAAAAAAAGCCCAAGATTACTCTTGGACTAAGAGACTAAGATTAGTTTCTACCAGTAATTGGCTAAGGCATTTTCGTCCTAGGTTGATACAGTCAACATTTCCCCTCTTGTCACTAAATTAACAAAGGAACTGCCTCGGCTCCGACCGTATCCAGTTCGCCAGGTTCGACGGGGATTACCTCAAACCCAGCATCCAGAATTCCAGAGTAGTTTGCGATCGCTTCCAAGGCATTGGAGCAGGGAGTAGGGAGTAGGGAGTAGGGAACAGGGAAGAGAAAAGAAGGAATAGGGATGCGCTGCATCAAGACAGGGAATCAACCTCAAAAAATACTGTACCTCATAACTGAGATAAACGTTATATTTCTGTTTAATTATACGTGGATTACTTGAGTGTGTTTAGTTTTTTTAAAATTTATTGATGTCATAAGTAAACCTTTTTTGTCATAAAGTTATAGGTAGTTATAGCAAATTAGCTTAGGTGAAAAGTCGTAGGTTTTAGGGAGCAGGGAGCAGGGAGTAGGGAGTAGGGAGTAGGGAGCATGTCAACTTTGTAATTAGGTAGATAGATCCCCCCTAACCCCCCTTAAAAAAGGGGGGAATTAGATTGAAAAGTCCCCCTTATTAGATACCGTTGGCGAAATTAATATTTCTTTACACAAGAGTAGCAGATGGGTAACTTTAAGTTCATGCTCCCCCAGCGAGCAATCCCTCGCTGGGGGTTGGGGGGCTATAAAGACTGCTGTCTTCAGGCTGATATTACTAAATGTTAAATTCGCCAACAGTATCTTATTAAGGGAGATTTAGGGGGATCACTTTGTCCCTCATATGAGGTACCCTTGTCAAGCTCAAAGTCCCCCTTTTTAAGGGGGATTTAGGGGGATCACTTTGTCCCTCATATGAGGTACCCTTGTCAAGCTCAAAGTCCCCCTTTTTAAGGGGGATTTAGGGGGATCATATTGTACCTGATGGAAAAGAGAATTGCTAGATCTCTAATTTAGGAAATAAACTAAAACAGTTATGTCCACAAAACTAGTAGAGCTGAAAAAAACGATAAAAAGCTGACGGATAAATGAATACTATTTTAGGGGCGAGTGCGCCCAGCCCTATGGTTAAAATTACTAGTTAAAAAAAAGCGATTATAGCGTTTATAGGACTCATGAGGTACAGATTATTTTTTCCCTCTTCCCTATTCTCTCTTTGCTCTTTCCTGCTCCCTGCTCCCTGCTCCCTAAAAACCAGAAATTTGTACCTCATGGGTATAAGACTTGCTCTAGTTTTTTATTACCCCTAAAACTCCCCAAAAAAAACTTTTTAAAAACCCTTGACAATTAAAACTATAATCATTAAAATTATCATTTTAGACCGAAATTCAATTCTTATTTATGTCAACAAAATTCAGTCAAAACTTCAAGAAACAACCTGCTCATCACACTCTCAAAGGTTCTCGTGAATCAGTCATCTATAGTATGCAGATGCTTTACTCCCTAGGCTATGCAGAAATTGCTGAATGGACTCCTCTGGAACCCACTGATGTTCCAGGAGAAGTTATCACTACAATAACCAAGTATTGGTTGTTGCCATAACACCTTAAATCTTTGGGGGGGTTTCCCCCCCGGCCTTGGTTTTGGTCTGGTTTTGTAGCGCGGCCTTTGGCCAATCAGATCAGAGCAGGTTAGGTTTGCTAATTTTGTGACATAAAAAATTGAAATAGCCGTAGATAGTATGTCTACGGCTATTTTTTTTTAACTTATATAAAAATGGAATCGGGAATCGGGAATCGGGAATCGGGAATCGGGAATCGGTAATCGGGAATCGGGAACAGGGAAAAAATCCTGTGTACCTGATCGCTAAAAAAAAGCCCAAGATTAATCTTGGACTAAAAGACTAAAATGATTGAATTATTTTAGGCGTGAGGCTCAACTACTTATATCTCAACACTTATAACTATCTTCATACTTCCCATTCAAGAGAAAATTGCCCCTTCAAGTAAAACAACGAGGAATGATATTATTAGAGTTACCATAGTAATCCAGAATTTCGTGAGTCCGCCGAACCATACACTCCAGTAGAATGGCCAGATTCTTCTTAACCACTACTTGTTCTTGTGGTGACACATAAGCCACTTCTGCCAGCAGAATCGAAGTGATTTGGTCATGTGCCCCTTCTTCATTGATACCGGCATGGAGCAGGATGGGTTTATAAAATTCAGGTGGTAACTCCAAGGCTTGGCACTGCTGCTTAAACAACTGGTGGAATACCTTGTCATCTTCCTCAAACAACAACAGTGCAGCCTTAAAGCTCAGGGGATGTTGCTTGGCAAAAACGGCCAGGGTCGAACAGACTGCGAAAGTCATGGGTAGGGGCTGCATCCGTTGCAGTTGATCACCTTCGATGCCCACACTTTTCAAGGAATTCTCAATCAAACGGTCATGGTGCAACTCAGACACAAAAAATTCCTGGAGAAGTTTTTGTGTCTGAGGGGATTCATAATTAGCTAAGGATGGCGCTAACAGTCTAGGACACAGATGGGTAACGTGATAGGATTCCAAAGCATAACCAATCAACTGATTTCTGGTAATGGTCTCATCAGCCATCTTTTCTGAGAAAGGAGAAAGGGGAAATTGCCCCTTCATGCGGTTAAGAAATCGGCACAACTCTCGATAGAACTGCTGCCCACTCACCCCACGAGATTCCACTTCTTGATAGGTTTCTATCAGTAGACCCCGGCGATCCAGCTCAGCGAGGAGTTCGGGAATATCCTCTTGAATTCCTGGACAGGCCAGACCCAATTGCTCTGGGGACATACCCCCCGCTTGCAAAAGTCTTAGCAGTTGGACAGTTTCCTTCTCGTATTCCGGCTCAACCGCGATCGCACATCCTTGATCGCCATAATGAATTTCAACTTCTGTGTCCTTGAATTCAAAAAATACCCGATTTTTGAACAGTGGTTGTTGGAATAAAACCTTTGTTAATGACATATAGTAAAGGGAATAGGGAGTAGGGAATAGGGAGTAGGGAGTAGGGAGTAGGGAAAAAATAGGGAACAGGGAATAGGGAATAGGGAATAGGGAGTAGGGAGTAGGGAGTAGGGAGTAGGGAGTAGGGAGTAGGGAGTTAAATTGCTGAAACTCGCCGCAGTAAATGACTGGCAGACGAGTAATGATTCCAGATCGCTGTGTAGAAATTGTTGTAGATTTCAACAAACAGGTAAGTTTGTCCTCTAAATCGCTGCTTTGTTTGGCGATCAATGTGAGGTATTTCTTGAAAGATGCGACGGCTTAAGTTTTCTGGTTCGAGTTTTAGCTTGCTGTTTGCCAGTTGTCTAATCGGGTTGATAAAGCCAGAATCTAGTTCAACACGCTCACAAGCTTTACTATAAAATTCAAAATTATTACGGGTCTGACCTGCCAAAAATCCCAGGGTACTCAAGAAAAACAGTGGCTCAAAGTTTGCCCAATAGGTCAAAGCATTGCACATCCCCATGGTTTCTGGGAGTGGCATGGTATCCGCGAGTTGCTCACGGCTAATGCCAATAGCATTAAGTGCTGCCATTACCAGTTCCTGGTCTTGGCGGTATTCTTGAGTGTAGCGTTCGTTGAGCAATTGTCTAACTTTTGTAGAGCTTTGGAAGCTAAGTCCAGGAGAATCAAAACAGCACTGTTGAGTAATAAAGTGGTAATGCTCTATTAGAAAACCATAAACAACGTTGATTGGCAGTTGGGATGTCTCTGACTTGATGGATTTCAGGAAGAGATTTTCATCAACCTGCTGATTGAGCAATTCAGTGGTCAAATCTTCCAATTCCAGCAACGTGTCGATGCCTGAATTAACCCTAACCTGAGCAACGTCATCCAGCAAGTTATGTTCGTCCAGGTGACGCACAATAGTATTGAACAACTCAGAGTTATTAGCCGAGAACATTTGTTGGAGTTCAGTCAGACTCTTAGTCCCATCCATCAGAGAGATGAACTTCTTTAAGATTTTTCCTGATTGACTGTTAACCTGAAATGCGAAATCTCGACCATCCTGAGAAAAAATCAGCTGATCTTGATAGTAGTTAACCTTACAGGCTAATTTGGGACGAAGCACTGAAGGCTGTTGTGGTTTTTTATCCTGAAATTTCCCCTGGGATAACTCTGGTTCTAAAACTGAGGTGACTGTAGAATCTTCCTGGAGAGGGGGAAGGGTATACTTAGACATCGACTGACTCCCTGATCAGAACGTTAGGTAATAGTTATACTCATTTGATTGCTCAAACCTTCACTCCTAAAGTTACTATTCAGCAGTGAAGGTATTTGCTCAAAAGAGTTTACAGGATTACAGGGCTATATGGGCCGGTGAAAATGCTCGTTTTAGTCGTGAATGTAGTAGTGAAACAGCAATTACAGCTGTGTCGTATTGACTGTACTGTAGGCAAAATACGTCCTCCCATCGCTTGCTCAAGCTCATCATTACTCAGTTCGTTCATAAAACTTTCAGAATCGTTGAACAAGTCAGCGCCAGTGGGTTTGATGTCCTTAACTTTGATCTTTGCCATTTTAACTTTACTCCAATAAACGGTTGTGGTTGATTAGAAATCAATTAGCCATGTTTGATTCCTGCTTTTTATCCTACTTATATCAATTTAAATTTTCTACTTTTTATCCAGTTTATTGATGCTAAAACTGAAACAATTTTGTCACTATCAAAAACTCAATAAGTTCTACCATAGGAGACTGTGTAAGGGGAGCATGTCACTTATCCAGAACATTTGTACTAAGAGGTTGTCTGAGAAGTCTAATTTGCTACACCTAAGCCCCCTAAATCCCCCGAGCGAGCAATCCCTCGCTCGGGGGACTTTTACCAGCAAATAGATTCTTGTTCCCCCCAGAATTGGGGGGCTAGG
>NZ_MKZS01000001.1:3074756-3081735 GCF_001942495.1 Moorena bouillonii PNG | reverse complement strand
ACTCCCGACTCCCGACTCCCGACTCCCGACTCCCGACTCCCGACTCCCGACTCCCGACTCCCGACTCCCGACTCCCGACTCCCGACTCCCGACTCCCGACTCCCGACTCCCGACTCCCTGTGCCCTTTCCTATATAACTAAACTAGTTATGTCATCAAAATATTCAAAAATCATAGAAAATTATAGAGGGCTGGTTTTCATAATCTATTGGTAAATTCTATAGACTACGGTGGCTGGATAAAATGACATTGGTAACCGAAAATTAAGGATAATTTTAACTTTATTATGGTAAATCTATGCTTTGAGTATGCCAGGCTGATGTATGCGATCGCGTAGCGTGACTGCATGTCAATCGTATTGGTTTTATGACTCTAATGTATGCGTAAGGGTTTATTGATGACCTTTGTTGATGATCAGGTTATAGTTACCTGAGATTATGACAGTTGATGGCAGTATTCAATACTGGTTTGAGCTCAGGACCAGTGGGATAAGGCACTAACTCCACAATTCCATCCTGATTGATGATCCATCCTTGAGCTTCAATAATTGGTGGCTTTTTCGCGGTCGCTTGGGGTTGTTGATCGGGTTTTTTGCCGCGATTGCGAGCAGCCCGATACAATTGACGCCTGGTGGCCGAGAAATCTCGCCAATCGATCCAAATGGTTTCACCTTTGAGGGGGTCAGTGGGGTCAGTGGGTAAGCCCCCTCGTCCAGTCAGAGCAAATGAATTCTGCTGATCATCGGTGCTACAACCTGTGGCAATCAGTAGACCAGTATCGACTATAGTTGCTGGTAATGGGACTAATCCTAGGTTTTGAGTTGGGTCTGGGTTGCTAATGTTGACTACACCATCGACACCAAATTCAGAACTGGCAGTAATCTGGCTATCTGGAGACAGAAACAGACCTTGAGTAGTGATAAGAATATTACCTCCAGGACCAAATATGGCGTTGGCGGTGATGTTACTGTTTTCTACAACCACTACAAAATCACTATTAATCTTAATATCACCCCCACCACCAGTACTGTCATTAACGCTGGTACTAATGGCGCTCTGGTTTGAAAGGAATAGTAAGTCACTGGTAATGTCAATATCACCGCCGCCGCTAAGCTCAGAAGTGGCAGTGATTGTGCTTCGATCAGTTTTAATTTGATTAGCGGAAATAGTAATATTGCCTCCTCCAGCTGAGAAATTGGATGCGGTAATACCACCACCATTGGGAGTGTCCGCTCCGCTGTTGGAAAGCTCGATGGAGTTTGCCACAATCTCAATATCCCCAGCTTCCCCAAGTCCTGGATCTAGGCGGTCATTGCTTTGGAAGTTACTGACACTGATCGTTGCTGTAACAATGGAATTGTTGGATAGAGTATTATCTGGAACAATTTGAGCTGAGCAGACCAAGGGCATCTGAGCCACTAGGTAACAGGCAATGGGCAAAGTCAGGAGTTGGTTTAAGGGTTTGTTGAAGGGTTGGTTTTGATCCGACCTAGATAGCAATGTCAATAAATCTGTGGTGACCATGAGGCTTTCCTAGAGACTGAACCATGTCGTGGGCAATAACTATCCTCTAGAATTCCCAAACCTCTAGACCAAGTAACGCTAGTGAGCGGAATTGCTAAAATCAATAAGATTCCTCATAAAAACAACTATGACTGCTATCGGGATCAAACCATCCACCTTTTTGCATCAAGGACTTCGCCTTGAGCGAACTAATAACTTAACCCTGTTCAAATTCACCGATGAGCTTGGGGAGCGGATGCAAACCCTGCTCGATAAGAAAAAAGACGATCAACTCACTCCAGACGAAACACTGGAGCTAGAAGCCATTGGCGAACTGGATGATATTTTCAGCTATATCAATGCAGTTATCATGGCTGAAGCTGCCAATGCCCATTCCTAAACAGCTCTACCAGCAGCTCAGAAAACGGGCAGTATTTCAATGTGAATATTGTCACTATCCCGAAATCCTCAGCAACGCACCCCTTTCGGTCGATCATCTTTGGCCAAAATCATTGGGGGGAACTGATCGTCTAGATAATCTTGCCTTAGCCTGCCGTCGCTGCAACGAAAGGCGCTACAACTTCACAACCGGAATTGATCCCGATACCGGAAACGAAGTTCCCTTGTTCAACCCTCGTTTACAGTCATGGTCTGATCATTTCATCTGGACAGCCGATGGTCTGAGCATTATAGGCACCAGCCCAACAGGACGAGCAACCTGCGCTCGACTAGATCTCAACGACGAGCGTCGCAGTGAAAAATTCATCGTGAAATCTCGACAACTTTGGGTCAAAGGGGGGTTACATCCTCCCCCAGAGGATCCACAGCAATCCGTGTGAGGTACCCACACCAAACCTACCGCTATAGCGTGAGTACCTCACAGGCATTGTATAACGGTTTCTAGCCTAATAAGGTACACAATATTTTTCCCCTGTTCCCAGATCCGCTGTTCCCAGATCCGCTGTTCCCTGTTCCCTTTTTTGATCAGGCCAGATGGCTGCACTACCGGCGACGACCCTTTAACACACCACCAATGCCCAACAGACCGAACCCAATTAAGCCACTGCTAGCCCCAGACTCTGGCACCTGAGCCACTCCCTGGTCAGGATTAAAGGTTGACCAATTGAAATCCGAGAAAAAACCTTGTTCTAGCACGTGGCCTAATACTTGCCCACTGCCACTGCCACCACTGCCACTGCCGCCACCAACGCCACTGCCGCCACCACCGCCACTGCTACCGCCACCGCCACCGCCACCATAGCCCCATTCGTACATGTCCATCACATCCTGGATGCGGTCTTGAGTTAGCCAGGAGCCTGCTATGTCGTTATAGCCATTGGCGATATACCAGTCGATGGATGAGGCATTCACGCTAGAATCATTCAAGTAGTCCCCAATTTTGTCGGCTAAGGTATTCTTGGCGTTGTTGAGCAAGTTATTCAGATTTAGGGTCATATTCGAGTCACTAGGGCGTCCATCTGAGCCGAACACAGTGGAGTTTAGATCCCAACCAATCACATCAAAGGCTTGTAAATCCAGTGCTGACATATCGGCTCTCTCTCCCCAACCTAGGGCTGGTTTCATCATGCCCAAATTATCGCCCAGACCGTCCCAGTGGCTGGCTTGATAGCCATCACCTCCGAATCCTAAATCGACATCCTTGCCTTCAGAAAAGTATGCCAGAGCTGTATCACCCCCATCAATGGAAAAGAAGGCATTGGCACCATAGGCTAATTCAAGGAAGTCATTATCTTCGCTCCAGTCACTATAGCGGTACATATCCAGGGCAGTAGTACGCAACAGACATCTGATAACTAGCATCATAATCCGCGAGTATGGTCGAATCGACACCACTGACGAAGCCCAAGATATGACCAATTTCATGGACGGCCACACTCAGAAAGTCAACACTCAGAAAGCGGATGATTGTGTCTAATAGGGTTGGGGCGCTACGCTCGTAATTATAGCTCCAAATGAAGTCGCTATTCATGACGATATAGCCATCAAGCACGAAGTTATTGCTGTGGTAATTTATGGCTTTGGCATTGGCATTGGTCAGAGAAATGTTTTTGTTGTACCACCCTTGTCCGCTTTCAAACACGGAATGATAGCGAGTATTGCCATCACTATACTGATGGGCTTGCAGATTATTATAAGCAGTATAATCATCTACCGATGTTCTATCGGAATAGAGCTTTTGCCGATAGGTGCCGTAGTTTTTATTCTGTTGCAGACCAGGGAGTGCCCCACCCAGGATGTTTGAGGGCAAGGCGTCGGTCATCTCAACGTGAATTTTGACGGTGATATCATCGGTTAAATAGTAAGACCAAATCTGACCAGCCATTTCAAACCCGAGCATTTGTTTGAGGGAAGTCCCTGGTTGATAGCTGAAGTCGAAGTCTATGGCTTGAGCTGGGGCGTTACCACCAATTACTGCTGCAGATGCCAGGGACAAGGACATCATTAATTGGCGATTCTTCATAAAATTTTACCTCGTAGAAATTACTGACATGAATACTGTCAGTATGAAAAGGTAATGTATGCAATCGTGTTTGTGATCTGAGGCTGGTGTATAGGATCGGGTTTGTTATTGGATATAAAATTGTGTTTATTTATGCCTGTTTGTTTAGGATCACTTCATCAGTTGTTTATGATCACTTTATGAGTCGTTTAGGATCACAAGAAACCTGTGTTACAGATCACTACTTTAAAATTAGTAAATCTACAGTAAATCTACTGATGAGCTCTCCATGCTTGATCTGGCAAAACTGGCAGGACAAATCCCTGGTATTAGTAACCACCTGAGACTAGAGGCAGTGGCGTCTCGCCAACGCCTAGAACGGGCTGAACAATTACTGGCAAAGGCTAAAACACAACAAGAGAGTTTGGTCAAGTCTCATCAAGAATGGCGCGATCGCATGATCTTCACGGCGGCAACACCGGTAGAATCTCTGGATACTTGTGTTGATATCAGTAGTCCCCCAGAAAGCCATAGTGTTTTCGCCACCGATGGGTCTCAAATTTCCCCCTCTCACCACGAAATCCTCTACTGTTATGTGATTAATGTGGGTCGGATAATGTTGCACTATGGACAAAGTCTTTACCCTCTGTTGGATAGTGTGCCGGAAGTATTCTACCGACCAGAAGACTTATATATTTCTCGTCAGTGGGGGATTCGCACGGAGGAGTGGATGGGACATCGGCGCACCATTTCCGAGGTATCGATGTTAGCAGAAATGGCTTGCCGTTGGGTAAATCCACCAGCTCCCCACAGGGATACTCCCAATTTAGCGATAGTAGATGGTTCCCTGATTTACTGGTTTCTTGATGGGATGCCAGGGGAAGCACGCGATCGCATCTTGCCTCCGATTCTAACAGCTTGGGAGCAGTTGCGTGCTGTTAATGTACCCCTGATTGGCTACCTGAGCGCTTCTCGTAGTGTAGAAATGGTTAATTTCCTCAGATTACCAGCTTGTCCCTATGAAACACCGAAATGTATCACCCAATGTGGTAATCTCACGGACAAGTTGCCTTGTCAGGTGATAGACCCCTTGCGGGATACCACACTCTGGGCAAGTTTCTTGCAACCAGGACAGCGTAGCCCTCTATTTCAGAGTTCCGCACGGATTCTGGAATTATACGACCATCACCGGATCTATTTCTGTTATGTCCATGTGGGTACAGAAATTGCTCGGATCGAGATGCCAGAATGGGTAGCCCAGAATTCAGCATTGCTCAATCAAGCCTTGAGTTTAATGCTGGGGCAGGTCTATAAAGGATATGGTTATCCCATTGCTGTGTCTGAAGCTCATAATCAGGCCGTGATTAAGGCCGGTGACCGGAATCGCTTCTTTGCTTTGCTTGAACAACAAATGATTCGGGCAGGTGTCAAGAATGTGGGAATATCCTATAAGGAAGCTCGTAAACGGGGTAGTATTAGTTGACTTAAGGGTTGAAGGTTTAAGGGTTGAAGGTTTAAGGTTGAAGGTTTGAGGTTGAAGGTTGGAGGTTGGAGGTTGGAGGTTTAAGCTTGTTCGCGTAGCGTGGCCTTTTGGCCAAGGTTTAAGGTGAGTTGGTTGCAGGTTGTTCGCGTAGCGTGGCCTTTTGGCCAAGGTTTTTTTCCCAGATCCGCTGTTCCCAGATCCGCTGTTCCCAGATCCGCTGTTCCCTATTCCCTATTCCCTGCTCCCTGCTCCCTGCTCCCTGCTCCCTAAAACCTAAAACGAAAGTACCTTAACCAATAATTAAAAACTGTTCTAGTGTCATGGCAAATGTATTAAGAATTCTGTTTAAGCAAGATAGCTATCTCAAGCAAGAGCCGATTCAATCGTCGCAATTGCCTGATAATAAACGTCAGATGATACCAGCAGGTACTATATTAGTACTTCGCTATTATGGTCAGGAATCTGGCAATCACCTTAAACTGGGTTTAAAAGATATTGCGTTTAAGGGGTTCAGTGGTGATTGGTATGCCTTTGAAGACCATGTAGCAATTATGATGGAGAGTATTCAACCGGTAGAAACGGTTAGTAATGTAGTCTCTAAACAAGAGGATCAGACTGTTTTCAACATTCCTATTTATCAGAATACCTTAGTCAATCAACCCGTTTTACTTAACCTTTTCTTTAATCAAGATACGGTAATTAAGCGAGCTCCTATTCAATCTAATATGTTGAATGAAGCATCAAAGCAGGAAATTCCAGCAGGCACTGATTTGGTGATTGTGACAGATCAACCTGATGTTAATAATACGGTTAAGTTTACTGTGGAAGAGAATCACATAAAATTTACCCTCAAAGATCTAGAATTCAAGGGCTTTAGTGAAGATTGGTATGCCTTTGCTGGACATGTTGGTATTCAAGGGATGGGCTGATGTCAGCGGTCAGCTTTGTGGCACAGGCTTCTAGTTTGTGGAACAGGCTTCTAGCCTGTGACTATTAAACTAATGCTTACCTCTTTTATTCAAAACCTGACGGCTGATAGCTGACGGGCTAATTACTATTAAAAATCAGAATCATTGGTCAGCGTCTCAATCAACAAATCCATCTGTTGCTGTCGCTGATCCAGAAAATCTTCACATTGATGGAGATATTCGACAGCAGCGGAGAACTGATCAAACACCTCTGCTAGTTCTAGTTCTCCTGTTTCTATTTGCCTAATAATAGTTTCAACTTTAGCCACCGTCGCTTCATAGTTCCAGGTTTCTCCAGAAGGTATTTCAGTTAGGTTTGAATCAGTTAGGTTTGAATCAGATTGAGTTTCCATAGATAGCAATTGTTAATGGGATGAGGTACATAATTTTTGGATTTTAGGGAATCGGGAATCGGGAATCGGGAATCGGGAATCGGGAACAGGGAGAAGAGGCAAGAGGCAATAGGCAATAGGCAAGAGGAACCCACCCCTAGGTCGTGTTTTCTTGCCTCGGAGATCCCCCTAAATCCCCCTTAAAAAAGGGGGACTTTGAATATGGCTCCCCCC
>NZ_MKZS01000001.1:3072610-3074644 GCF_001942495.1 Moorena bouillonii PNG | reverse complement strand
TTTGAGTATGGCTCCCCCCTTTTTTAAGGGGGGCTGGGGGGGATCATAATCTTGCGGAAAACTTTAAAAACACACCCTAACCCCTCCCAGGAGAGGAATAGAGGCAATAGTTAAAAAGTATATAGCAATTATAAGACTTATGAGGTAAAGTAACAGCAGTCAGTAAACCAATAATTACAATCGGAGTTAGTGACTTTTAACCCACATTCGGCACCCTACACTGTGATACCAGCCATAGAGAACAATTGAAGTAACCATAAATACTAAAAGTAGCCCCTTTAAATAAAATCAACGTTCCGACTCCGTTGCTATGCTCCTTGAAGCAAGCAAAAATGAGAAGTCTCATGGAAAAGAAGTCCAATCACGTTTGCTTCTATTTTAACCTAATTTAGATGGGATTGCCCTAGATAAACATGCTAGAAACTGTATTTAATCTACCACTTCAGCAAAGACAAAATATAGCCATTATTGGAGCCGGTGCTATGGGAGTATCAACAGCATGTATCTTAGCTAGATTAGGTATCGCTAAAGTATCGGTTTTTGAAGCTGAATCAAAAATTTTTAATAAAAATGGAGCTTCTCTCAATAATACAGGTATTTTGCATCATTTTGTTTATGGTGCACATAAAAAGACACTGGAACATTTATTCAAACAAAGTATTTTATTTAAAAAATTAATGCCTGAGTATGTTTTTGTAGATAGCCATGTTAATTATTTAGTACCTAATGAAATAGGAAACACTGCTATTAATCAAGAAGGGATAACTTATAAAGATGTTGCTGCTTCTTTGGTTGAGATTTATCAGCAACATTTAAAAAACTATCATAATGAAACTATTTTTGGTAAGCCAGAAGACTTAGTAAAGATACTAGCTCAAGAAGCCATCAAACCCTTACTTGGAAATTTCGATGCGGGCAAACAGGACATCGCTGGTGCAGTCAAAGTTAGGCAATTTGTCTTAAATATTGCCGAATATGTTTGTCACATGATCAATCTGTTTAATTTTATTGTTAGAGAAAATTTTGTTGACATTCACTACAATAATGAAGTAAGTAATATTGCCATCAATAGTCAAAACTTCGAGTTAAAGATAAACCACAATAATCAACTTTATTTCGATACGATAGTTAATGCTGGTTATGCCAAGGGTTTGGGCATTCCGATTCCAGAACTAAAATTTGAGCAATATATCGAAGGAAATCTAGTAAAGCTAAAAGTTTATGGACTATACAAGATTCCCTCAGACTTGAAAAAACAGTTTCCAGAAATCGACAAAAGTTTTTATAGTACTATGCTCATTCGAGGTCAATATGGTGGAATAATTAAAGTCGGATACGATCATCTGGCAATTTTTTCTGGTCGAGAATATAACCAGGCAGAATTAGACTTCCCCTTGGCTGAAACTCCGAAAAATATTCCTAGGGAATGGTTGGATAATTTTGAAAAAATAACTGGTAGAACGGAAGCAGAAATGTTGAGCACAATTAAGCAGGATATTTCTCGCTGGATTCCTTGGGCTAAGGGATTGGAAAATATTAAGCTCAAAAAAGCGGTTCAAGTTTATCCTGGTAGAAAAACTACCGATGAGGTAGATGCTGCCAAACGGGATGATAATCCTATTCGTTATCTATATCACCATAAAAATGGGGGTAAATATATTCATATTCCTGGGTTTAAATTAACTTCTATTCCTTACAATGCATTTCAGGTTGTTCTCGAAATACTCTCAACTTATGTATGCCAGGGTATTCTTACCCAAGAGCAAGTAGATAAGCACATAACTATTGACCAAAATCAGCACATAATTCTCTCCCCTGAAATGGAATATGCTCTTGGTAAAAATCTATCTCAATTGAGGGTTTCTGAAAGAGAAAAAATTATTGATGAGTGGGGTATTTACTAGCACATTATTTATAGCAATTCTACGACTTGTGAGGTACAAATTTCTGAGGTGCGACCCGTGGCGAATTTAATTCGCCTAGCGATGCAGCGCGGTCTTGGGAAGGCAGCGCGGTCTTGGGGGTCCCCCCCAT
>NZ_MKZS01000001.1:3037089-3072552 GCF_001942495.1 Moorena bouillonii PNG | reverse complement strand
AACCTAGCATAAGAATCCCCAGCTAGAATTTTTAATTTAGCTGGGGTGCGTTCAAAAATGGTATTGTCAAAACAATTATCTCCCCTATTGTTGATGATATAGCAACCGCCAGGGCGGTTAGGACGTAGACTAAAGATGTGATCGTAATTAGCTTAGCGTGTACTCTGCCATGCCCAAACCCTACAGTTACGACTTCCGTCAAAAAGTGCTCCAAGCGCTCGAATTAGATGGACTCAAGAAACACGAAGCCAGTGAACTGTTCAATATCAGCCGCAATACGATCAACCTGTGGTTGAAGCGCTTTGCTGAAACGGGTGATGTTCGGGCATTGCCCAATCGCCCCCCAGGCAACAACCAGAAAATCACAGACTGGGAGCAGTTTCGAGGGTTTGCCAAGGCTCATGGCGATAAAACTCAGGTGGAGATGGCTCAACTGTGGGAAGGGGATATCAGCGATTCGGGCAAAGCCCGACGCTTCGCGAACGCACAATCTCACGAGCATTAAAGAAAATTGGGTTTACGCGAAAAAAAAGACCTACGGCTACCAAGAACGGGACGAGTCGAAACGGCAAAGCTTCATAGAGCAGTTGGCTAAGTGGGCGGATGAAACGATTGTTTATGTGGATGAAGCCGGCATGGACAATCGGGAGGACTACGGTTATGGCATAAATGAAATTTGACAACGCTTTCATGCGAAGAAGTCAGGACGACGACAGGGGCGAGTGAATATGATGGCAGCCCAATGTCAAGGACAACTGATGGCTCCGATTACTGTGGAAGGTTCCTGCAATCGGAGTGTATTTGAGATTTGGTTGGAAACCTGCCTGATTCCTCTGCTTTCGCCGGGGCAGGTAGTGGTTATGGATAATGCCACCTTTCATAAAGGGGGGAAGATTGAGCAACTCATTGAGGAAGCTGGCTGTCAATTGCTCTACTTACCTGCTTATTCACCAGACTTCAATAAGCAGGTGCACAAAATTAATTACACATTTTCCAAAACTCAAAGCCTTACGATGTAAGGGTTACAGAGATTGGTAGTAGGAAATTAATTTTGTTTAAATGCTTAAGATTGAGCGATGCTGGTCTTGGATCATATGTCGAATTCGCAAGCAACTCAACCAGTTTGATTGTCTACGTGATGCGATGGAGTATGTCTGGCACTTGGCGTCCTAACCGCCTTGGCGGTTGCTATACAATGAGTAAATCTTTGAAAAAGGCTATAGAATATTTTCAGGACAAACGAGATAATCCTTGTTCGGCAAAAGTAGCTATGGACATTGTAATTTTTTTAAATTTATGGTATAAAAAAAAAACAACAATACCACAATAACGAGCGGTTTAAATTAGAAAGAAGGTCTATATATAATGATAGTTTCTAGCGATAGCATTCCCCAACAAAGAGGACACTGTGGCACGATTAAAAAACTCATATCTCAAGAACCGGCTAGATTTATACATCTTTGTGTAGATAAGGCCGAAAAGCATTATCACAAAAAAACCACAGAGTATTATTATGTACTTGATGGCTCAGGACATATTTCCCTTGATGACGAGATACAGCCGATAAAAAAAGGCGACTTGATTAAAATCGAACCAGGAGTTAAGCACCAAGCCATTGAAGGTAAATCTCCTTTGGAAATTCTGGTAATTGAAGTGCCTCCTGCCATAGGAGACTGTCATATAGTGAACGAATAGTGCAAATGAATGTGGCTCCTTTGCGATCGCTAATATAGGTTTTGTCTGGATAGGTGATTTTATACAGAATCCCTTGGCATATAAACGAAATTAGGTATTCACAAAACCTGTAGCGTATACTCGAAATAGTCGCAAATCCCTTGACCGACTCACCTATTTGCCGGAAAACTACCACCAGCGATGCAGAAGTGCGACCCGTGGCGAATTTAATTCGCCTACGGAAAGCGCACCATTACCTTCACGCGGGGGTTTCCCCCACTAGCGCTTTGCATGGCTGACAGCTGCAGACGCAGGTTCCGCAGGCAGCCCCTCCCCATGAGCGCTTTGCATCAAGAAACAAAGTGAATATCACTAAAGGTTTCAATCCACAAACGAGCGCCACAATCGAGTGGATGATCCGGCTGATACACAATCTTACACGGACCGAGGATTTCCACTTCATTACCGTAGAGATTAGTGCCCTTTCGTTTTACTGAAATCACTGGCTTCCGGTCTTTGGGGCTTTTCTTGATATTCGAGCCAATGTGATTGCGATTGACATTAATCTTCGCTAAAGCTGGCGGACGACTAGTGCGCCATTTGCCCTTGGGTCCACGATTACCTTTAGTAATTTGTGGCAAATGGTTGAACAGAGGAATAATCCAGAATTTCCCAGTTTTATAGGCACCCCGCACCCGACCCTTCTCTAGGAGTTGGCGCAATCGTCGAGAAGAAATTCCTAATAGAGATGCCGCTTCAGTAGTTCCAACGCACTTGTTCATCAGTGGACTTCCTTTAACTCTTCCGATAATACTATTTTAATTGATAAAAGAGAAATTGACAATTTCCGGGAATCGGGAATCGGGAATCGGGAATCGGGAATCGGGAATCGGGAAGAAACGGAAGAGTTTAGGTGTAACCATTCAGCACTCAGCAGTCAGCCGTCAGCCGTCAGCCCTGAGAGCTGATAGCTGATAGCTAGAGCTGATAGCTGATAGCTGAATGCTTACGTTTAGGTGTGGTAGGAAAATGCGTTCGCGTAGCGTGACCTACGGCCAATGGCGTAGCTTGGCCTTTTGGCCAAGGTCAATCCTATAGCAGCAAGGACTATGGCATATAGTTACGGACGGTCGATGCGATCGCAGTAGTCCAAATTGTTGCTTTACTGGGTGTGGGGTGTGGGGGTATAGGGAAAAATAGAGGAGCTAAACCACGTTGGTAGGAACCGTTGAATCAGATTGGTTAGGCAAAGTAACCGATGTTAGCTAATAAGCTTGGTAGTCTTACTTTTACACAATTTTTTAAAAAAGTACTTTATTAGTACAAAAGGTACCCTCAGGGGTACTGCAAAGTCTATGTTAAATAAGACATAAAGGAGGAAAGGAATTGCCTTTAAGGGATCAGATCCTTCTCAATCACTTTAAGAATAGCTAGATTATTTAGACATATAAATACTAGAGTCATCAGATGCCAAATTACAAACAAGATCAAAAGCAAGATCAGAACCAACCAAAGCAACCTAGATCTTTAGTTAAGAATTTTTTATGGGTGGGAATCGGTATTGCTACACTTTTAATTACTGGTAAGGCAGCCATTTTTGGCTATCAGCAATGGCTATCTCATCATGAAGAGCGAGTATTTGTGGAAACTATGGAAGACCTGATGATAAATAAAGACTTTGTCGAGTGTATGAACAAAGCTCTAGAAATTCCTGAAACTTCTCACAACTATTCTAATGCGCAAGCTTTTTTGAATCAGTGTGCTCAAGGACAGTTAGAGCAAGCCAATAAAGTGGTAAAAAATCAGGAGTTTAAACCAGTTGATGAGAATTATAAATTAGCCATTAAATTGGCAAAACAAATTCCTTCATCAACGTCTGTCTATAATCAAGCTCAAGAGGCTATCCTTAAGTGGAACGAAAAGTTAAAACAAGTAGTTGGAGTAGAAGGCTTTAGTGATGGCATCTATTTGTACCATAATGAGAAAGAATTTGATAGATATATTATTTTAGAAAAGCAAGGCAATACTATCTTAGGGACAAGATATACTTTTCAAAGTGATGATATCCTTTGTTTTAGAGGAGTTATACGGCGTAATCTAGTTGAAGAAGTAATTGGAATTTTTTCTGGTATTGATTTTAGGCCAGAGATCAAAGATATTGACCCAATAGATTTATCTAAGTGGTATCGAATAAGTTGGGATAAAGCTTCTAAGTCTAGCAATGAGGCTCTACAATATGCCTATTATTATAGGCATCATAATATAGAATCTTGTCGAAAAGACTTCGTCGAGCAAATCCCTTGACAGACTTAGCAAATGGTTGAACAGAGGAGTAATCCAGAATTTCCCGGTTTTATAGGCACCCCTGACCCGACCCTTCTCTAGGAGTTGGCGCAATCGTCGAGAGGAAATTGCTAATAGAGATGCGGCTTAAGTCGTTCCAACGCACTTGTTTATCAGCTGAAAAGTATACAGAGCATATATTGTAACGATTATTTTATCCCTAACCTCTTTAGTGCTTTACACACTAAAACCTGCAAAATTAAAATTCGCAGCAGTTGTCAGGAACAAAGAACGGGAACAGTAGTCAAGAATAATGACAATGCACCTAATCGAGCAGATAAAATATGAAAAAATTAACTCTTTTGTGTTCATTTGTTTATACTTTGCTTATGCCCACACCTGTTTTTGCGGGTATTCAAAACGTTAGGTATATGCACCAAAATGCCAATAATAGCTTCAATGTAATCTGCTTGGATGGTAGCTTAGAAAAAGTTAATACTCAGGCTATTCTCAATAACTCAATTTGTAAGCATACGAGTAATCCAGGTACACCTTCAATTAAGAATAATTTTATTTGTGCTCCTACTTCCTCTTATAACAGTTATCAAATTACCAGGCTTTCTGATGGGCAGAAGATTGGGGGTACATCTTCTTTGGAAACTTGTAAAAAACTATTGAATAGTGTAAGTTCTGATCTGATATGTGCTCCTACTTCCTCTTATAACAGTTATCAAATTACCAGGATTTCTGATGGAAATAAGATTGGGGATACATCTTCTTTGAATACTTGCTTAGGGCTTATCAGCGCCAACCAATCAAAGTAAGAGTTGCTTTCCTTGCGTCGCTGAGTCCAGGTGTTAATCCGTCAAAACCCCAGCTTATGCACCGCCCTACATCACTACCCAATCATAGATACCACCGTATTATTCTGCTGTCAAGTAACCCTATCACCCCTGATAAAGAATCTGATTTTAATCAGCTTCGATAAGCTTTAAGTCTCATTGGAAACAATATCTTTATTAATTTCAGCAGAAAATCTACCTGTAGGGTGCGTTGCAACGCACCCTAAGCTATTTATAGCGTATAAGCCCTAATTTTGCGTAAGTCCTGAAAACAAACCCGATGGCATCCACATTATGGCTCTTCCGTACTAAGAGCAGGGAAATCTAAAGTTGTAAGGAATGGCCTTTAAGGGATCAGATCCTTTTCAATCACTTGAGGAGTGGTTAGAATCTTTAGACATATGAATACTAAAGTCATCATATGCAAAATTACAAACAAGATCAGAAGCTAGTAAACCCGCAGAATCCACCTAGATCTTTAGTTAAGAATTTTTTATGGATGGGAATCGGTATTGCCACACTTTTCATTACTGGTGAGGGAGTCATTTTTGGCTATCAGCAATGGCTATCTCGTCAAGAGCAACTATTTGTGGAAACTATGGAAGACCTGATCATCAATCAAGACTTTGTCGAGTGTATGAACAAAGCTCTAGAAATTCCTGAAACTTCTCACCAATCGTATAATGCACGAGCTTTTCTAAATCAGTGTGCTCAAGGACAGTTGGCTCAAGCAGAGAAAGTGGTAAAAACTCAGGAGTTGAAACCAGTTGATGAAAATTATAAATTAGCAATTAACTTGGCCAAACAAATTCCTTCATCAACGTCTGTCCATAATAAAGCTCAAGATGCGATCCTTAAGTGGGAAAAAAAGTGGAGACAATTAGTTGGAGTAGAAGGCTTTACTGATGGCATCTATTTTTATCAACACAACAAAGACTATAGTAGATATATTATTTTTCAAAAGCAAGGAAATAGTATCTTAGGGACAAGATATACGTTTCAAAGTGATGATATCCTTTGTTTTCAAGGAATTATACGGCGTAATATACTGGAAGATGTAACTGGAATTTCTTATGGCCTTGATTTTATACCACAGGTCGAAAGTGTTGACCCAATAAATTTATCGAAGTGGTATCGAATAAGTTGGGATAAAATCTCTACCTCTAGCAAGTATGCTCTACAATATGCTTATAACAATAAGCATCATCATATAGAATCTTGTCAAAAAGAATTCGATAAAAACCCTTGACCGACCTAACCATTCAGCTAATGCGCTACGCGCACGCTACGCGAACAGCAGTCAGCCGTCAGCCGACGTGGCACAGGCTTTGGCCTTGGCCAAAAGGCCGCGCGGGGCGCGTTTGGCCACGCTGTGCGAAGGACGCTGGGAGCTAACTCAGCATTATTCCAATGCTTACCTGTTGTCTTGATGCAGGTTCCGCACACAGACCCAAAACCACTCGCTATTGCATCAAGAAATAAAGTGAATATCACTAAAGGTTTCAATCCACAAACGAGCGCCACAATCTAGTGGATTATCCGGCTGATACACAATCTTACACGGAGCATTTATTTTCGGGAATCGGGAGTCGGGAATCGGGAATTGGGAATCGGGAATGCGATCGCATAAGCGCGGAAGCTGAGGCCTACGGCCAATCCCGTAGCGGCTCCAAGCTCCCATCGCACATAGCTATAAAAGTATTAATTAATTAATACCTGAAAACACAGGATTTTTCCCCACTCCACTACTCCCTCCCTGTTCCCTTTTGTATTAATCCCACTACCCATAGCAATTCTGATCACGAGTGAGTCCCGATTCCCGATTCCCTATTCCCTATTCCCGATTCCCTACTCCCAAATTTGTTACAAAAGTTTTCAAAAAATGTTATAATATAGTATTTTTTTGTGTTATAATAAAATTACCGTGGGCGCTAAAACGTTCCACGGTAAGAGCCAGCCGACAGTTTCTCCCGGCTACAGGCTGGCTCTGGAGCCCCAGTTAAGGAGATACCTAATATTCTATGTCCTACTCTCAACGCCTATATCCATGGGCGCTCATTCGGCTATTGCCGAACATGCAGCGGGTGGTTGTTCGTCGTTTTCGGAACCGCTCTGACGCGGAGGGTCACTTGCAGACCCTTAAACGACTGATGCCCGATGAAAAATTTATTATTATCTTCGATTTAGGAGACCCTATAGACGGCGATTCTATAGAGGGCGAGTCTATAGTCGAAGAATCTTAAGAAGCAGGAAGTTTGGGAAGTCTGAAAAGCCCAACTCTTCACTAATCAAATTTTAGTTGAACCCCAGAAACAGCTCTGCAAAGTGGGGTTTGTGTAAGTCAATAATTCGTCTTGATTCGATCAATTGTATTGTATGGCAAAACCTGTAGATATTGGTAGCAAACGCCTAATCAGTCTAGCTCCTAATGCTTGGGTGCAATGGGTAACCGGTAATTCCCAAGTGCGGGCATCTCAGTTACTGGATGCTGAGTTTCAATGGATTAGTCGCGAAAGCGATGTCATTGTTAAAGCAAAGAGTCCTCAACATCAAGAATTTCTGATTCTCAATGAATTACAACTACGCTATGACCAGAAGATGCCTCAGCGAATGCGCAATTATGTTGCCTTAGCTGAGGAGAAATACAACCTATCCGCTTATCCGGTATTAATTAACATCTTGCCGCCCCCATCCACAGTCACAATTGCTGACTGTTACGACAGTGAATTCATGGGATTAAAGGCTCGTCAAGATTATCGGGTAATTAATCTGTGGGAAGTAGAGGCTGAATTAGTATTAGAACAACCTTTGCCTCCCTTATTTCCATTTGTCCCGATCTTATTTGGAGGTGGTAGTGAATCAAAATTGCGCTCAGCCGTGCTGGCTTTACGAGCGGATCAAACCTTGAATCAACTAGAGCCATTGTTAGCTTTCTTCGCTAGCTTTGTATTAGAAATACCGTTAATTCAACAAATCATGAGGTGGGATATGACAGTATTACGGGAATCACCCTGGTATCAAGAGATTTTACAAGAGGGTCTTGCTCAAGGCATCCAACAAGGGATTGAACAAGGGATTGAACAAGGGATTGAACAAGGCATCCAACAAGAACGTCGAGGCAGTTTAGAGCGCATCCTTAAACTGCGATTTTCCGAGATTCCTGTCGAGATATCCATCAGAATTCAAGCCTTAACTCTCGAACAATTAGAAGAGTTGATGGCAACAGCATTAACCGTTAACTCCCTAGATGAGTTTAGTCAGCATTTGCCCAATTAATTAAATAAGGCCACACCCCACCTCGACCGTGGGGTGGGCGTAAGTCAATAATTAGTCTTAATTGGATCAATTGTATGGCAAAACCTGTAGATATTGGTAGCAAACGCCTAATCAGTCTCGCTCCTAATGCTTGGGTGCAATGGGTAACCGGTAATTCCCAAGTGCGGGCATCTCAGTTACTGGATGCTGAGTTTCAATGGATTAGTCGAGAAAGCGATGTCATTGTAAAAGCAAAGAGTCCTCAACACTCCGAATTTCTGATTCTCAATGAATTACAACTACGGTATGACCAGAAGATGCCTCAGAGAATGCGCAATTATGTGGCTTTAGCTGAGGAAAAATACAACCTATCCGCTTATCCAGTATTAATTAATATCTTGCCACCTCCAGCTACAGTCACAATCGTTGACTGTTACGACAGGGAATTCATGGGATTAAAGGCTCGTCAAGATTATCGGGTAATTAATCTGTGGGAAGTAGAGGCTGAATTAGTATTAGAACAACCTTTGCCTCCCTTATTTCCATTTGTCCCGATCTTATTTGGAGGTGGTAGTGAATCGAAATTGCGCTCAGCAGTGCAGGCTTTACGAGCGGATCAAACCTTAAATCAACTAGAACCGTTGTTAGCTTTTTTTGCTAGCTTCGTGTTAGAGATACCTTTAATTCAACAAATCATGAGGTGGGATATGACAGTATTACGTGAATCACCCTGGTATCAAGAGATTTTACAAGAGGGTGTTGCTCAAGGGATTGAACAAGGCATTGAACAAGGCATCCAACAAGGGGTTGCTCAAGGGATTGAACAAGGCATTGAACAAGGCATTGAACAAGGCATCCAACAAGAACGTCGAGGCAGTTTGGAGCGCATCCTTAAACTGCGATTTTCCGAGATTCCTTCAGAGATATCCGTCAGAATTCAATCCTTAACTCTTGAACAATTAGAAGAGTTGATGGCCACAGCATTAACCGTTAACTCCCTAGATGAGTTTACTCAACATTTGCCCAATTAATTAAATAAGGCCACACCCCACCTCGACCGTGGGGTGGGCGTAATTCAATAATTAGTCTTCATTGGATCAATTCTATGGCAAAACCTGTAGATATTGGTAGCAAACGCCTAATCAGTCTAGCTCCTAATGCTTGGGTGCAATGGGTAACCGGTAATTCCCAAGTGCGGGCATCTCAGTTACTGGATGCTGAGTTTCAATGGATTAGTCGCGAAAGCGATGTCATTGTTAAAGCAAAGAGTCCTCAACATCAAGAATTTCTGATTCTCAATGAATTACAACTACGCTATGACCAGAAGATGCCTCAGAGAATGCGCAATTATGTGGCCTTAGCTGAGGAAAAATACAACCTATCCGCTTATCCTGTATTAATTAACATCTTGCCGCCCCCATCCACAGTCACCATCGTTGACTGTTACGACAGTGAATTCATGGGATTAAAGGCGCGTCAAGATTATCGGGTAATTAATCTCTGGGAAGTAGAGTCTGAATTAGTATTAGGACAACCTTTGCCTCCCCTATTTCCCTTTGTCCCGATCTTATTTGGAGGTGGTAGTGAATCAAAATTGCGCTCAGCGGTGCAGGCTTTACGAGGGGATCAAACCTTAAATCAACTAGAACCGTTGTTAGCTTTCTTTGCTAGCTTTGTGCTAGAGATACCATTAATTCAACAAATCATGAGGTGGGATATGACAGTATTACGGGAATCACCCTGGTATCAAGAGATTTTACAAGAGGGTCTTGCTCAAGGGATTGAACAAGGCATCCAACAAGGGATTGAACAAGGCATTGAACAAGGCATTGAACAAGGCATCCAACAAGGGGTTGCTCAAGGGATTGAACAAGGCATTGAACAAGGCATTGAACAAGGCATCCAACAAGAACGTCGAGGCAGTTTGGAGCGCATCCTTAAACTGCGATTTTCCGAGATTCCTTCAGAGATATCAATCAGAATTCAATCGTTAACTCTCGAACAATTAGAAGAGTTGATGGCTACAGCATTAACGGTTAACTCCCTAGATGAGTTTATTCAACATTTGCCCAATTAATTAAATAAGACCACACCCCACTTCGACCGTGGGGTGGGTTACTCTTGCCTCTTGCCTAGACTCCGCAACCCTAACAAACCGGCACCATAAGCAGGCTCATGGCGAGGCCAAATCACTTTAGCATTAGGGCTAAGCATGACAAGGGATGATTCAAATTGCTGACGGATTGAGGAAAGACCATGCCATACACTTCCGGTGGTTACTACCTCACATTCTGAGTCAGGGGTAAATACGCTTTCAATTACAACTTGGGTAGCTTTTGCTAGTTGATTAACGGTATCTTCGATAATGCTAATGGCTACCTGATCCCCTTCAGCGGCTGCTTGATCCACAATTGGTGCTAAAGAAGCAATTTCTTTGACACCCCACCCTGGCTGATAAATAATATCTGTGATATAATTTAAGTTTGATAAGTTAAAATGGGTGGTGAAGCGCTCCTGAAGACTAGTTGCTCTTAGACTAGTTACTGCAAAGCCATCATAGGCGTTGATAGCGGCTCGTAATCCAGAGACGGCAATGTGATAGGCACTGCCAACATCTCCTAGGATATGTCCCCAGCCACCCACTCGCTTGGTGTTTCCCTGGGCATTGCGTCCAAAAACGATTGAGCCGGTGCCTGCGATCGCAACAACTCCCACAGGCTTACCGACTCCCCCCACTAAGGCAATCAAAGCATCATCACAAATAACAACAGTAGAGGGGAGTAATGCCCAAGTGACCGGAATTGTCTGACTTGACAACAACTGTTCGACGAAGCCTTGCACCACTTCTCTATCTCGTGGACGACCAACACCGGCTAATCCCAAACAAATGGCTTCCACTGTGACCGATTCCATGGACAGTTTAGCGGAAGCTTGTTGGGTGGCGAGGCGAATCGCTGATTCTATGGAGGCGAAAGCGGTATTGATACCAACGGTGTGATAATTGGAGGCGTCGGCTTCTCCTCGACCTAGGACTTGACCTTGGTGGTTGAGGACTACACAAAGGGTTTTACTGGCACCGCCATCTATTCCGATTACACAGCTTTTCATCTATAGTTAGTTGACTCTAATGAAACTGGCAAGATGCCAGTTCTACGCACATTGACACTGGCAAGATGCCAGTTCTACCAAGATGCCAGTTCTACCAAGATGCCAGTTCTACCAAGATGCCAGTTCTACTAAGATGCCAGTTTAGCGATCGCATCCAAAACCAGCCCAAAGCCCACAATTAGTTATTGTCTGAGTCTTCTTGCTTGAGAAGGGCATCCACTAATACCGTGACTTGCACCAGGGAATTGATCACATCCCTGGCTTGGGTAAAGGGTTTACCTTGATACTCGGAGTAGGCTGACCAAATTAAAGGAATAGCAATAAGTCCGACGAGCCAACGCTTGATGGTTTTACGATTGTACATGGGCAGGGATAAAAAACAACAGCCTCATCTGTTTTTGTTAACTCTCTCCAAATAGCCATTCCATGCCAAATCCCCCTAGAGAGCCCATTTAAAAAATTTTTTCCGACTTTGCATAGAATCCAGGGTTAGCCACCGTTAGTTATTTAGAAAGGTGCATCCAGGAGATGGATTGAGATGGAGTTAACCTATGGACGAACTGGACGAACGACTGCAACAGCTAGCTTTGGAGGCTCAACAGCATTCCCCACAAACCCGTGGCCGTCGTCTAGCCCTGACTCGGCTGATTCACATGATTCAAACATCCGGCAGATTATCTCGCAGGAGATATGACACTCCCCAAGAGGTTTACGATGAAGCACTTCAAGAGACTTGGTTGTATGTGTTTAAAAAAATTGACACTTATAAACCGACAGCTCCGGTGATTAACTGGATTAATAGTGTTCTTAAGTGGCGGTTGATTGATGCCAAGAAACGACATACCAAACAGGGACGGGAGTACTCACTAGATGCACCAATAAACTCTTCCGATGGGGGTAAAGTCAATCAATCAGGTATGACTTATTTAGATACTATTCCGCAACCAGAAGACACTCCGTTACCTTCACAGCTTATACGTCAGTGTATTGAAGAAGACTCTGATGGGCTGTTTGCCAGCAAACACGTTAAAGGACATCCTAAAGCCAACTTCAGAACTATAGCTCTTTTATATCTAGACCGGAAGAGTTGGCAACAGACTGCTGTAGCAGTTGGGTTAAAGCCAAAGCAAGCGTCAACGGTGCAAAGTTTCTACTGGCGCTGTTGCAAGTATTTTTCTGACACGTTTAAGGAATACTTACAGGAATAACTGACAAACAAGATTCAATGTATCGAGAGAGTAATAATGAATAACTTAACGGAAAAATTAGCCTTTTCTGTGCCTATTACCAGAGATTGGTATCAACTAGCAGAAACCTTTAGTCGGGAACAGCACGAACCAGACAAAGCTCAAGACGTTTACCTAAATACATTAGCAGTTTATGCGGTAAATTTCTACTTACAGTGTCTGGAAGTAGAAACTGATTTACCAGCAAGTGATAGCAGCAATCCAGCCCTGCGATCGCTGATGAATGTATCCGACTTGATAGTTAAAGGTTGGGGGAAATTGGAATGTCGTCCTGTTTTACCTGGTGACCAAGTTTGTCACATCCCACCAGAAAGTCGCCAAGACCGAGTCGGTTATGTGGTGGTAGAAATTAATCAAGCAAGTAATCAAGCTAAACTGCTAGGATTTGCCAAAACTGCACTGGGAGGAAGCTTGGAGATTAGTAAAATCCAGTCTCTTGAGCAGTTAATTAACCAATTACCAGAGCAATTACCAGAGCCGGAGTCAAATGTGGTGAACTTACTGGAATGGTTTAAGGGTAATTTTCAAGTAGATTGGCAGTCGGTTACCGATTTGCTGTCTCCACAACTTAGACCAGCATTTAGAAATACCGAAGACCAGCAACAACGAGCTAAACCAATTGATTTATTTGATTTAGGGCTAGAATTAGCGGGTAATCCTGTCGTTTTAATTATTACTGTTGGAAAAATTGATAAGGAAACTGCCAGCGTTCGAGCCCAAGTTTATCCCAACGGTGAAGCACTAACCTTGCCTCCGAATTTGAAACTATCGGTACTGACTGCAACCGGTGATATTTTTACCGAAGTAACCGCCAGAAGTAATGATGAATTCATCCAATATCAGTTTAATGCCCAACAGGGAGATGACTTCGGAATTCAGGTTTCTTTAGGTGAAGCTAGTGTAACGGAAAGGTTTCAGGTTTGATCGAGAGAGATATAGCAATTATTATTTGGTTGAGGAGCTTTTTAAGGCAAAAGGCAAGAGGCAAAAGCGATGCAGCGCGGTCTTGGGGGTTTCCCCCATGAGCGACTGCATCAAGACGGCAAGAGGCAAGAGGTTTTTCAGGAAATCAGCCTTGCCCTTAATAAGGGGCACTTTTCCGACTCCCCCCTTTGTTAAGGGGGGCTGGGGGGGATCGACCATTGGGAATTTTGTTCAGGCTTTTGATCCCCCTAAATCCCCCTTAATAAGGGGGACTTTGCGGACTCCTGCTATTCTTGGAAACACTTAAAATTGTCAAAAATAGATCAATGAAGAGGCTGTTAACGTTAATATTAGACGGAGAAATTGAGCAGGGGTTTGATGCCACCCTGGAAATTCGGCAAGGGGATCTCCATTCTCCGTCCCAAACTCGGATTAAAGGGCGGTTGTCGGGGAATCGAGACTTACTCAACTGTTATCGCCATTGGCAGCAACGGTATCTGAGTTTGGAAATGCTATTTCGTGCTCTGAGTGCCAATGCCGAACAGGTGACCAATTCATCCCAGCGGGGTGAAGCCTTTGCGGCTTGTCGGCAAGGGGCTGAGGTTTTGGAAGAGAGTCTTAATCACTGGCTCAATACTGACCCAGAGTTTCGCTCGATTCGGGATAAGTTATTGCGCTCGGGGAAAAAATTTCAACTTCTGTTACAGACCAATAATCCCTGGCTGCGTCGGTTTCCCTGGCACCGCTGGGATTTACTGGCGGAAGCCCAGGCAGACGTTGCCCTGAGTGCCCTTGAATACGATTGTCCCAACCCCCTTAACCGGCAGACTACCCCCAAGGGCAAGGTCAGAATTCTGGCAATTTTGGGACAGGGTGCCGGTCTTGACCAGCAAGCAGATCAGCAGGCGTTGGAGGAGTTGGCGGGAAAGGCGGGGGCACAAATTACCTGGCGGCAGGAACCCCAGGCATCGGAGTTGAATCAGCAGTTATGGCAGCAGGGGTGGGATATTCTGTTTTTTGCTGGTCACAGTGGCACTTCCCAAGAGGGGCAGCGGGGGGAAATTCAACTCAATCAGACGGAACGGTTGACTATCGATGATCTGCGGTTTGCCTTGAAGAATGCGATTGCACGAGGCTTGCAGTTAGCTATTTTTAATTCCTGTGATGGTCTCGGCTTAGCCTACCAGTTGGCAGCACAGCAGGATTTGTATTTGCCCCAGGTGATTGTGATGGCAGAGAAAGTGCCAGACCCAGTATCACCCAAGTTTTTGCGGTATTTTCTGGAAGCTTACATCCGGGGTGAGTCTCTGTATAGCTCGGTGGCAGAAGCACGGGAAAAATTACATGGCTGGGAACAACAGTATCCCTGTGCCAGTTGGTTACCGGTGGTTTGCCAAAACCCTACCGTTCAACCCCCCACTTGGAAAGAATTACGCTATGGTCCGATCAACCAGTCTCCTTGGCAGTTACCCCGCACGGCTGTGATTGCCAGTTTTCTGGTTACCCTTGCCCTGATGGTGGTGCGGCCATTGGGGGTAATCCAACCCTGGGAGTTACAGGCTTATGACCAATTTATGCGCTGGCGACCCGACCAAGGGGTTGACCCGAGGCTGTTAGTGGTTGAAATAACTGAAGAGGATTTTCAGTATCAGGATGACCAGGGTATGAAGCGTAAGTGGTCCCTGTCTGATGCGGCTTTGGCTCAACTGTTGGATAAATTACAGGCTCATCACCCTCGTGCCATTGGCTTGGATATCTATCGGGATTTTCCGGTCAGTGACGAATATCAGGATTTGGCGGATCGCTTGCCAAGGATGGATAACTTTTTTGCTGTCTGTCAAGCTAGTAACCCCACTCGTAACTATGGTGGTATTGCCCCACCCCCAGAAGTGCCACCGGAACGTTTGGGCTTTACGGATGTGGTGATTGACTCCGATGGCGTACTGCGCCGTTATCTTTGGTATGCTACCTTTAACCGTGATTCCCCTTGTCAGACTGAGACGTCTCTAAGTTTGCAGTTAGCACTACATTACTTAGCTGCAGACGGGATTGACCCTAAGGTCACACTAGAAGATGAGGTGCAATTAGGGGAAACCACGTTAAGGTCGTTGCCTGGTTATGCTGGTAATTACTCCGCAACGAGTAATGCTGGCTATCAGATGCTACTGGATTATCGCACTCCTGGTGATATCGCCCAAAGGGTTACCCTAAAACAGATTCTAACGGATCAATTTGAACCGAGTTGGGTTAAAGACCGGGTAGTTTTGATTGGTGTTACTGCCCCTAGCGTTCAAGATGATTTTTCCACTCCTTTTACTCGGAATTCAAACCAGACTATAGAGATGCGTGGTGTATTTATTCATGCTCAGATGGTTAGTCAGATTCTGAGTGCGGTGAAAGATGGACAACAACCGTTGTGGATATGGTCCGAGTGGGGAGAGTTTTTGTGGATTTGGGCTTGGGGGAGTCTAGGGGGTTTCTTGGTGTTGGTCTGTAAACGACTCTTTCATTGGGTGGGAGTGGGTATCGCCAATCTGGTAATTTTATCTGGTGTTTGCTTTGTTGTCTTTATTCAAGGTTGGTGGATACCATTAATCCCTTCGGGTTTGGCTTTTGTGGCTACAGGGATGATTGTTGGTTACCAAAGGGCTGTATCGGTTAGTTGCTCGGTTTTGGGTAATTGACAAAATGTATTTGCTGATTTTGGGTATAATTTTCCTCCATAGCTCCCTATTTTGGGGGATACAAAACTCTAAAAGTATCCCCGGTGCGCTTACAGTTGTCACAGCAACGCTGAAAAAAATAATTCCAGTGTTTTGCATAATTTTCAAAACTAACACTGTTATATAAATAGGTTAATTTTTTCCAGCCTCAAAATGGCAGGTGGTTTAGATGGCTGGTTCCTTAGTTTCAGGGCATCTTGATTAAGAGCTTGATTAGATAGGTAATCTCTTAAGTAAATTAGGGATGTTTTGTATCATGAATCGTAATAAATTTCGTCTACAAAAGGTAATTATTGCTCTGACTCTGAGTTGGTTATTTAGTTTCGAATCTCACATAGTTAAAGCTATAGAGGCAATTGAACCCCTAACTAACTTGCTCAAGCAAGGGGAAAACACCTTAACCCCTATAGCTGAATTGCCAGTTCCAGTTAAATTAGAGCTTACTCTACCTCCTAAAGGAGCACCTGGTAAACGTAAAGGTGCAGGAAGTCGGAACGACTGTCCCTTTGAGGAATTTATTGCTTTAGTACCTGGTACTAATTTCGGCTTAACGACTAGTGAACGTCCTACCTTTTGGTTTTATGTGCCCTATTCCGATAACCGGAAACTCCAAGCAGAATTTCGGTTGCGGAATAAGGAACTTAAGGAGATCTACAAAGAAACGTTTACGCTCCAAAATACACCCGGAATAGTCAAGATAACTCTACCGGAAACGGTCTCAGGACTTGTTGTGGAAGATTTATATCATTGGCGTTTCTCTGTGATTTGCAATCCCACAGACCCATTAGATAATGATTTCGTTAGTGGTGGTGTTGAAAGAATCTCTATCACTGATGATTTGGAGCAGCAGTTAGAAGGCAAGAATCCCCGGGAGCGTATTGTTGTTTATGCCAAACAAGGGTTGTGGTTTGATGCCCTAACTAGTCTAGCTGAACTGCGTTTAGCTAATCCCCAGGATAAAACCCTGGCTCAGGATTGGGCAGATTTATTAGAGCAGGTGGGTTTGAAGGAAATTGACTCACAGCCTTTAGTTGATTGTTGCACAGTTGAGTAATAGTTTTGATTATTAACCTGATTTTTTTTGTTCACTATTCACTAGCATTTAAGCAGGTTTGTGATGAAACATTTCAAGAAATCAAAAAAGCTGATTCTTAGTTTTTTGGTGGCACTGTTTATTATTGTCAGTAATCAGCCCTTCCTGATCAATTCCATTAATGGCTCTGACTTTTTTGCCAAAAGAGCTTTTGCTCAAACAACAAGTGATACTTTCGGTTACAATGCTGCCTTTGAAGAAGAATGGAATAAAATTGGGCAGATGTCAACGGAAAAATTTGCCCAAAGGTATGATGCCAATGCTGATTATATTCAAGGAATTAGTTGGGATCCAACCACAGCTAAATACTGGGATTTATTCAATCGAGATCCAAAAAAGCACGAGAAACTCTACTACGATTTTCGACTGAACCAAGATGAACTTAGCGTTTTCAAGAAAAATGGATTTGTAGTCAGTGAGCGCCTCGGGACAAAGAGTTTTGGTAGGATGTTCTATCGCATCTATAGTAACGACTTACCTGTTTTTGTTTCCGCTGACTCCATTCTCCATGCCTGGCATATGTCCTACGATGCCATGCTCAAAGAACTAGAAGAAAAGGTTTTAGCTCCATCTCTAGAAAAAATACTTCAGGGTATGGCAGAAACTATCCCTGTGGCAGCAAAAGAATATGGTAATGGAGAACTAGAATCAAGTTTAAAGGATGTTGATTATTTCCTAGCTGTAGCTCGTTCCTTGCTTAAACCCAATTCTGCTAAACAGTCGAAAAATAAAAGACTACAAATAATTGTAGGGAAATCTAACAACGAAGCATCTCCAGAATCTGATCTAGCTGATGAACCCGTCAAGACTTACTTAAATCAAGATGAGCGTGTTGCTGAAACTATCAACTTTGTTAAAGCTCAACAATTACAGGGATTTAAGTTGTTTGGACGAGAGCGCCGGGTAGATTTTTCTCAATTTAAACCAAGGGGTCATTATGAAAATTCTGAAAGACTTAGGAAGTATTTCCAGGCAATGATGTGGTGTGGCAGAATTGACTTCCGTATTGCTGGTAAACCTGAAGAAGCCTCTCCACGAGAACTGGGGGCAGCGATTATTTTTCATGACCTTCTTAAAAAATCAGGGAATTTTGAGTTATGGCAGCGATTTGATGAAATTATCCAAACTTTTGTTGGTTGGACAGATTCTATGACTTTTGCTGAAATGGATGAACTTTTGGTACAAGCACAGATTAAATCTCCAGCAAATGTCAACAGTCTGTCAAGCCTAGAACAACTGCAAAATACTATCTTGGATGGAAAATTTGGTGTTCAAAATATCCGAGGTCATTACCACTTACTATTCAAGGAAGAAAAACCACAATTACCCAGATCATTCACAATATTAGGTCAAAAGTTTGTTTTGGATAGTTGGGTAATGTCTCAGGTAGTCGATGTTTCAAAAATTTGGGATGGTACTTTCATTAAACAGAATAGACCAACAGCTTTGGATGTAGCCTTTGCTGCATTGGATAACAATCAGGTTACTCCCAATCTCGTTGAGCGTATTACCAATCTTGAGAAGCAGCAGCCAAAAGTTGGTTTTAACTACCAAAATAACTTAGCAGCAGCCAAAAATGTAATCGAGCAACAAGACCCATCTGTTTGGAAAGACAACATTTACATGAATTGGCTGGCAACGTTGCGTGAACTTTCAGTACCTACCTCAAATTCCAAATATCCTGAAGCTATGCGAACTCAGCCTTGGGCCATGAAAACCCTCAACACCCAGTTAGCTTCATGGACGCAGTTGCGTCACGATACCATTCTCTACGCCAAACAAAGCTATGGTATTTTTTTGGCATGCGAATATCCGGCTGGTTTCGTTGAGCCAAGACCAGAATTCTGGGAACGTTTTGAGCAAATGGTAAGGCTAACAGCCCAACAGCTTAAAAAGACTCCCTTAGAATCCCAAGAAATTCAGACCAAACAGGTTAAATTTCTTGAACAATTTGCCCAAAAGTTGGGGATTCTCAAAGAGATTGCGTCAAAAGAACTTGCCCAGCAGCCCCTTACAAAAGTAGAAACCAAATTTCTCAAAGATATTGTTGAGATCATTCGACAAGGATCGGGCTCTCCCAAATACGAAGGGTGGTATCCTAGTCTATTCTATAGTGATCCTGAAGACTCAGTCGAATGGGATGCCTTGGTTGCAGATGTCCATACAAGTATAGGGGAACGAGAACCAGATATTGTCCTTCATGAGGGTGTAGGTGATGTAGATATGCTGATGATTGCAGTAGAAAATGGTGACGACCGCATGGTTTTTGCTGGTCCGGTTATGAGTCACTATGAATTTGAAGTTCCTAGCGTTATGCGGAAATCTGATTCTGAGTGGAAGCAAGACATACAGAACAAAAATATTCCCCCTCGTCCTGATTGGACAAAGGATTATCTCGTCTCACCTCTGTCAGTAAAGACAAGTATTGGTCAACAACCAAGGTACAAAGCTTTACAGCTACAGAAAGAAGCTTTGCAGTATTTGGATCAAGGTCAATTTCAAGAAGCCATGAGCAATTACGATCAAGTATTATCCCTTACCAGAGAACTTAAGGATACAGCATGGGAAGCCAAAATACTCTACTCAATGGCAGTAGAATACACAAATCGAGAGCAATATCAACAAGCATTAGAGTTATATCAGCAAGCTTTACCTCTTACTCAAAAAATAGGTGATCGTACTATTGAGTCTATAATTCTGAGCAATATGGGAAGGATTCATGCAGAACTGGCTCAGTATTCCCAAGCTCTGGAGTTTTTCGATAAATCTTCAGACGTCAGCCAACAAATTGGCAATCGTGTTACACAAGGACGTAGTATCAACAGCATCCAAGCAATTCAAAGCTCTTTAGAAGATAACAAAAAAGCACTAGAACTTTTCCAACAAGCTTTGGAAATTAATCGTAAAATTGGAGATAAAAGAGGAGAAATATTTAGCCTCACCAATATAGCATCAATTTACGGCGATCAGGGTGAGTATCAAAAAGCACTGAAATTGTATAACCAAGTCTTCGACATTAGTTTAAAAATTGGCGATTGCGAAGGAATAGCAGTTAGCCTTAATGACAGTGGCTTAATTTATTATGAACTGGGGGATAAAAAACAGGCACTAGAGTTATATCGTAAAGCTTTGGATTTTTGTGAAAAATATGGTTTTTACAGTGAGAAAGCGAAGACTATGTTGAACATTGGCAAAGCTTATAGTGGAATGGAACAGTTTCAAGAAGCTCTCCATTTCTATCAACAGGCGTTGGCAATTTTCCAAGAATTAAAACTTTCTGATGATCAAGCTAATGCTCTTGCTCATATCGGCAGTACTTTTATGAGCATGGGTAAGCTAAATAAAGCCAAAGCAACGCTTTATCAAGCTATTGATTTAATAGAGTCTGTGATCAGACCTAACAAAGATCTCCATAAAATATCAATGTTTGAAAACAAAGTATTTCCTTACAAGGCTCTACAATATGTACTCATTCAGCAAAATGAACGTGAAGAAGCTCTAGAAGTTTCAGAAAGAGGCCGGACAAGAGCTTTTGTGGAATTACTAGCGAAGCGGTTAGCTGTTAACTCAGAAGAAATTGCTGATTTCAAGCCAATATCCCTTAAACAAATTCGACAGATTGCTGTAGAACAAAATTCGACCCTAGTTGAATATTCTATTCTTCCCAGCAATAGTAAGGAATTTAAACTCTATAGTTGGGTCATTCTGCCCACAGGTAAGATTGAGTTTCGTGCCGTTGACCTCCCTCAAGAAACGTCCCTAGAAAAATTGGTAAGCAACGGATATTTCTGTATTCTTCAAGACGAATGTCGCAGCGGTGCCAATCAAACCCTACCGACTGTGGGTGATTGGGTAAAATTAAACGATGACCAGTTTGACCAACCCTGGCAAGTAGTCGATATTCAGCAAGACACTCTCAAACTCAGACTGGAGAATTGGGAAGAAGATACTACTATCCCACGTCCTATTACTGATGTAGTAGCGATTGTCAAAGCCTTCAACCGAAAAAGTCTACAACAACTCCATGAACTCCTCATTGAACCCATCGCCGACCTACTACCAAAAAATGAGAATGACCGAGTGATCTTCATCCCTCATCAACAACTATTTCTCGTTCCCTTTCCCGCTCTACAGGACAAGGATGGCAACTACCTAATTCAGAGACACACTATTCTAACTGCTCCATCCATTGAAGTTTTGGGTTTAACCCATAAAAAACGGAAACAGCTTCCCAATTCAGTCCAAGGTGCTGTAGTCGTAGGCAACCCCACCATGCCCAGGGTCACCACTAAACCAGGAGAAAAACCCGAACAATTACCTGAGTTACCCCATGCTCAGGAAGAAGCAATTAAGATTGCCGAACTCCTTAACACCCAAGCTCTTACTGGGAATCGCGCCACTAAAGCTGCTATTTTGCCTAAACTACTCCAAGCTCGAATTATTCATCTGGCTACTCACGGTCTATTAAGTGATTTTAAAGGACTCGGTATACCCGGAGCCATTGCCCTTGCCCCCTCCGGCACAGGAGAGATCAATGACGGTTTGCTCACCGCAGGTGAACTGTTACAGATGAAATTAAATGCTGAGTTAGTTGTCCTGAGTGCCTGTAAAACTGGACAAGGTGATATTACCAGTGATGGAGTTATCGGTCTATCTCGCTCATTAGTTGCTGCCGGAGTTCCCAGTATTATTGTTTCCTTGTGGTCAGTTCCCGATGCTCCCACGGCTGATTTGATGAAGGAGTTTTATCAAAATCTTAAGAGTACAGGGGATAAAGCGCAAGCCTTGCGCCAAGCGATGTTGACCATGATTCCGAAGTCAGGTAATCCGAAAGATTGGGCGGCATTTACGTTGATTGGTGAAGCTAATTGAGGCAACAAATTTTCGTGAGGCGATCGCACTTTCTTGGATTGAGATTAATGGAAATTCTGACTTTTGCGATCGCACTTGCATGGTTTTGCTATTCTACCACCGTTAAATAAATAGAATTCTGTTCTTTGAGTTGATTCCAAGTTGATATAGGGGTAATAACCATGAAGTCTTCTAGAATAGCCATTATTGCACTCCTCGGTATACTAGGTAGTTTCTCCCCACCGTTACTAGGTAATGTTTCAACCCTATTCCCAACTTATTCAGCACTAGCTCAAACTATAGAAAGCCGTAAAGCTGAAGCTGACAGATTTTTTAAGCAAGGTAGTAAGCAGTATAAAGTGAGTCAATTTCGGGAAGCATTGCAGTCTTGGCAGAGGGCACTCACTATTTATCGAGAAATAGACAATCGCCTTGGTCAGGCTATCTCTCTGAATAATCTCGGCCTCACTTACGAGACCCTGGGGGACTACCCAAAGGCCATTGAAAACTACCAGCAGAGTTTAACCATTGCACGAGCAATAGCCAATCGAAGAGCTGAGGCTAACTCTCTGAATGGTCTCGGCCTCACTTACCAAAACCTGGGGGACTACCCAAAGGCCATTGAATACCACCAGCAGAGTTTGGTTATCAAACGAGAAATAGGAGACCGTGAAGGTGAGGCGAAATCTCTCAATGGTCTCGGCCTTGCTTACCACAACCTGGGGGACTACCCAAAGGCCATTGAAAACCACCAGCAGAGTTTAACCATTGCACGAGAAATAGGAAATCGCAAAGGTGTGGCTAACTCACTGAACAATCTCGGTCTTGCTTACCACAACCTGGGGGACTACCCAAAGGCCATTGAAAACCACCAGCAGAGTTTAACCATTGCACGAGAAATAGGAAATCGCAAAGGTGTGGCTAACTTACTGAACAATCTCGGTCTTGCTTACCACAACCTGGGGGACTACCCAAAGGCCATTGAAAACCACCAGCAGAGTTTAGTTATCAAACGAGAAATAGGAAATCGCCAAGGTGTGGCTAACTCTCTGGGCAATCTCGGTCTTACTTACAACAACCTGGGGGACTACCCAAAGGCCATTGAAAACCTCCAGCAGAGTTTAACCATTGCACGAGAAATAGGCTATCGCAAAGGTGTGGCTAACTCACTGAACAATCTCGGTCTTGCTTACCACAACCTGGGGGACTACCCAAAGGCCATTGAAAACCACCAGCAGAGTTTAACCATTGCACGAGAAATAGGCGATCGCTCAGGTGAGGCTAACTCTCTGGGCAATCTCGGTGTTGCTTACAGAAACCTGGGGGACTACCCAAAGGCCATTGAAAACCTCCAGCAGAGTTTAAAGATTGCAGGAGAAATAGGCTATCGCCAAGGTGAGGCTACCTCTATGGGCAATCTCGGTAATGCTTACCTTTCCCTGGGGGACTACCCAAAAGCTATTGATTTTCACCACCAGCATTTGGCTATTGCAGGAGAAATAGGCGATCGCTCAGGTGAGGCTAACTCTCTGGGCAATCTCGGTCTTGTTTACCTTTTCCAGGGGGACTACCCAAAAGCTATTGATTTCTTCGAGCAAACTTTAACGATTGCACGAGCAATAGGATACCGGCAGGGGGAAGGAAACTTGCTCAATAACTTAGGATATGCTCTGTTTAAATCAGGTAATCTTAAACAAGCTGAAACCACCCTCACCAAAGCAATCGAGCTTAAGGAATCTCTACGACCAGGCTTGCCAGATAACCAGAAAATTACCCTATCCGAAGAGCAATCTAATACCTATCGCAACTTGCAGCAAGTTCTAATTGCTCAAAATAAAACGGATACTGCATTGGAAATTGCCGAGAGGGGACGTGCTCGTGCCTTGGCGGAATTACTGGCAAAGGGGTTATCCCCAAAACGAGATACTCCAATAACTAAGCCTAGCCTGGAGAAAATCAAACAGATTGCCCAGCAGCAGAAGGCTACACTAGTAGCATACTCTATGATTCCCGATGAAGGAATCTATGTTTGGGTGATCCAGCCTACAGGCACAATTGAATGGCGCTCGGTTCAACTGCCTCCAGATACCTCTCTCCAGCAGCTGCTTAAAAATGGATATGCTTGCCTTGCAGACCATGGTCAATGTCGCAGTAGTCAGTCTTCCCGGCAACCGTCCCAGGGTGATTGGGTCAAAATCAAGGATGACGATTTCCCAGACCCCTGGCAAGTAGTTGAAGTTAATGCTCAAGAAGGTACTTTACGACTCAAGTTACCAGGGTGGGAAGAAGGGGTAACAATCGAGCGCCCAATCACTGATGTTGTCAGGATTGTCGATTCCCCTAATATTGGTAAACCACACTTACAACAGCTTCATCAACTGTTGATTGAACCGATTGCAGACTTACTGCCCAAGGATGAAAATGCCCGTGTAGTCTTCATCCCTCACAGAGAACTGTTTTCTGTGCCTTTCCCAGCCCTGCAAGACCAGGAGGGAAAGTACTTGATAGAGAAACACACTATCCTCACTGCTCCTTCTATCCAAGTCTTGGACTTAACCCATCAGAAACGGAAAAACCTTGCTAATTCAGCCCAAACTGCCCTGGTAGTTGGTAATCCTACCATGCCCAAGGTACCACCAGCTGCTGGAGAAGAACCTGAACAATTAGGTTCTCTCGATGGTGCTGAACAGGAAGCTAAATACATTGCTTCTCAGTTAAAGGCTCAACCTCTATTGGGACAAGACGCTACCGAAGCCATAGTTAAACGCCAGATGCCCAAGGCCAGGTATATTCATTTTGCTACCCACGGGTTATTTGATCCCAAGCGTATTGGAGGTATTGGGAGTGCGATCGCCTTGGCTCCTTCTCCAGGAGAGGACGGACTACTGACTGCTGAAGAAATCTTTGCCATGAAACTCAGTGCGGAACTAGTAGTAGTCAGTGCCTGCGATACCGGAGTCGGTCACATCAACAGTGAGGGCGTTATTGGTTTATCTCGGTCTTTAGTTGCAGCCGGTGTTCCCAGTGTGATGGTCTCCTTGTGGTCAATTCCTGATGATAAAACCACAGAATTGATGACCGAGTTTTATCGGAATCTTAACCGCACAGGGGATAAAGCTCAAGCGTTGCGCCAAGCGATGTTGACCATGATTCCGAAGTCAGGTAATCCGAAAGATTGGGCGGCATTTACCTTGATTGGGGAGGCGCTTTGAGGGAATGGGGAATCGGGAATCGGGAATCGGGAGTCGGGAATAGGGAGTAGGGAGTAGGGAGTAGGGAGTAGGGAGTAGGGGAGAACTGTTATTGATAACTTTCTTTAACGTTTTGCATAAATAGTCAAAACAAGACTGATAAGTATTCTAGACAGGCAACAGAACTATTTTTGGAAAGACCTAAACCAACCTAGGTCTTTATTAATTTGTCATCTTGGGTGTAAACAGCTATATAGCTTCTAAGCATTTAGCAGTAAGCGGTAAGCCGTTAAGGCCAAAGCTGAGAGCTGTTCGCGTAGCGTGGGCGTAGCGCATATGCTTACCCCTGTGGGTGCATGTCAATTTTGTTAATCCCTGATTCAGATCCCCCTAAATCCCCCTTAATAAGGGGGACTTTTCCATCTAATTCCCCCCTTTTTTAAGGGGGGTTAGGGGGGATCTATTTACCTAATTACAAAGTTGACATGCTCCCAACCCTGTTGTCTATTTTCTGTTTTATATTCGCTGTTTCCTGATTAATTATGAAGCTTTTTAATAAATTAAGCAAGCTAATTATTGCTCCGATCATTGTATTGTCAATTCTGATGAGCAACCATACTTTCTTCGAAGATGGCATTGACAGTTCCAAACTTTTGGTCAACCCAGCTTCAGCAGAAGTGTCACCGGATGTTTTTGGTTACAACCCTACCTTCGATCAGGAATTAGATAAAATCCGACAGATTTCACCCCAGGAATTTGCTAAACGCTACGATGCCAAGGTTAAGTATCTAAAAAAAATTAGTTGGAATCCGACCAAGGCTAAATTTTGGAACTTGTTCAATCTTGCTCAGAAAAAGCATAATCAGAAGACCAATCGTGGAAATTATTCCCACTACAACTTTCGCCTCAATTCAGATGAACTGGCAGTATTCAAGAAACAAGGCTTTGTTGTCAGTGAGCGCATGGGGAGAAAGAGTTTCGCTCAATTATTCTACCAAATCTATAGCAGCGATTTACCAGTTTTTGTTTCCGCTGATGCCTTGCTTCATGCTTGGCATCGTTCTTATGACGCCATGTTAGAAGAACTAGAAGAAAGTTATCTTGCCACATCACTAGATGAAATTCTCACAGGAATGGCAGATAAAATCCCAGAAGCCAGTAATCAATATGGCGATGGTGTCCTTGACCTAAGTTTAATTGATGCCGACTACTTTCTAGCAGTCGCTCGTTCGTTATTGGCAGGAGAAACAGTTAAAACCAAATTAAATCAGGATGCCCGTGTGGCAGCAACCCTCAAAGCCATAGAAGGAGAGCAACTCCAGCAATTTGAGCTGTTTGGGCGTAAGCGCGAGATGGATTTTTCTCAATTCAAGGTACGTGGGCATTATGAGAACTCCGAGACTCTTAAGAAATATTTCCAGGCAGTAATGTGGTGCGGTAGAGTCGATCTACGGATTGCAGGTAAACCGGAAGAGGCTTCTTCACGGGAATTGGGTGCAGCCATAATCCTCAATGATCTGTTAAAACAATCTGGTAAGTTCGAGCAATGGCAACAGTTTGACCAAATGCTCCAGACCTTTGTCGGTCCAACTGATTCCATGACGTTTGCTCAACTAGCTGACCTATTAAAACAAGCTAAGATTAAATCTCCGACAGATATTAAAGATTTATCCACCTTAGAGCAGCTGCAAACTAAAATTTCAGCTAACAACCTAGGTTTTCAAAACATCAGGAGTCATGTTTACTTTAGTCCGGAAGACGATGATCAGATTAAAGATATAATACCTTACTCCTTTACAGTTATCGGTCAAAAGTTTATTTTGGATAGCTGGATGTTGAGCAAAGTAGTTTACGATGATATTATTTGGAATGGTGAGAAAGTTCAGCGCCGTGTACCAAGTGGATTAGATGTCGCATTCGCCACCCTAGGAAACACTCAAGTAGTACCAGAACTGGTTGATCGGATCACAAACCAGAATGGGCATGAGTTCCGAGATGGTCTCAACTATCAACACAACTTAGCGGCAGCCTTTAATGTAGTTGAAAAGCTAAATCCTTCTGCCTGGGAAGAAAACCTTTACATGAATTGGCTGGCAACCTTGCGGGAACTTTCAAAACCCACTACGGACTCCAAATACCCGGAAGCCATGCGTACCCGTGCCTGGGGGATGAAGACACTCAATACACAACTAGCGTCATGGACACAATTGCGCCACGACACCATCCTTTATGCCAAACAATCTTACACCGGTGGAACCTTATGCTACTATCCAGCCGGGTTTGTGGAGCCGAGACCGGAATTCTGGGAACGCTTTGAAAAAATGGCAGTGCTGGCAGGGCAGCTAATTGAAAACACTCCCTTTCCAGAGCGCTTCCGAAAGATTCAGCAAAAACAAACTAAATTCTTCAAAAATTTCAGCCAGCAGTTAACTATCCTCAAGGAAATAGCACTCAAGGAATTAGCACAACAGGAACTTACCGAAGCCCAAAGCAATTTCCTAGAAAAGGTTGTTGAGATTCAACGGTTTGCTTCAGGGGGTCCGACTTATAGCGGTTGGTATCCCAGCCTTTTCTATAAGAAACCTGAGGATTCTGATAAGTGGGATGCCATTGTTGCGGATGTACACACAGATGTACCTGAGCCAATGGTGGGAGATCCAGGCAGTGTACTTCACCAGGGGGTGGGTAATATCGATTTGTTGATGATTGCAGTGGACAATGGTAAAGACAAAATGGTCTTTGCTGGACCAGTGCTAAGCCATTATGAATTTGAGATGCCAGAAGTATCCCGTAAATCAGATTCTGAGTGGAAAAAAGATATCCAAACTGGCAAGCTTCCACCTCGCCCCAACTGGACAAAAAGCTATCTTGTAGTTGATTAATTATTGAATTAGTTCTCTCTTCCTGGGTAGTAGGGAGTCGGGAGTAGCGCTCAATCGATTTTCGTGAATTATTTTCCACTGTTACATGTTCCGAGATCCGCTATTCCCGATTTCTGAAATAAGTCTTGTTTGATTGCCATGAAATTTCCAAAAAGGTTTACTGATTAGTGGCTTAGTTTTGGGTAAATGAAAAAAGAAATACCACTGGTTTTCATAATTTACCCATCTAACACTGTTATATACATAGATAAATTTTTTCGAGCTTCAAACTTCCAGTATGCCCAAAGGGTTGTGGTTTGATGCCCTCAGCAACCTTGCTCAACTAGGTTTGGCTAATTCCTAGGATAAAACCCTCCCTCAGAATTGGCCATATTTATGACAACAGGTGGGTTGATAAAAAATTAATTCACAGCCCTTGCTTGATTATTGTACTGGGAAAAATTAACGAAGTAACGGGTGAATTTTTAACAGAAAAACCCCCGATTCCTTATTCTATTATTTTTTGTGTTATCGCCATGAAATTTCCAAAATTTCGATTAATTATCCTTCTGGCTTTATTAGGTAGTTTCTCCCCAACGTTACTATTTAATGATTCACTCCTATTACCAGCTTCTGCATCATTAGCTCAAACGTCACAAAGCCGTCAAGCTCAAGCTGACCAACTTGTTAGTCAAGGTTTTATGCAGCTTAAACTAAGGCAATTTCAGGAAGCATTGCAGTCTTGGCAGAAGGCACTGACTATTTATCGAGCAATAGGCGATAGGCCTAGTGAGGCGTCATCTCTCAATAATATCGGTCTTGTTTACATAGACCTAGGGGACTATCAAAAGAGCATTGATTCCCACCAGCAGAGTTTAGCTATTAGCCGCGAAATAGGCGATCTCAAAGGTCAGGCTAACTCTCTGAACAATATCAGTATTGCTTACAGAAAGCTAAAAAAGTACCCAAAGGCGATTGAAAACCTCCAGCAAAGTTTGGCTATTGCACGAGCAATCAAATACCGCTACGTTGAGATTGACTCCCTGGCCAATCTTGGTATTGTTTACGAAAATCTGGGGGACTACCGAAAAGCCATTGATTTTCACCAGCAGAGTTTAGCTATTGGCCGCGAAATAGGCGACCAGAAAAATCAGACTAAGTCTCTGACCAATCTCGGTATTGCTTACCAAAATCTAGGGGACTACCGAAAATCCATTGATTTTCACCAGCAGAGTTTAGCTATTAAGCGAGAAATAGGCGATCGCAGTGGTCAGGCTAAGTCTCTGAGCAATCTCGGTAATGCTTACCAAAATCTGGGGGATTACCGAAAAGCTATTAATTTCTACCAGCAGAGTTTAGCTATTGAGCGAGAAATAGGCGATCAGAAAAGTCAGGCTAAGTCTCTGAGCAATCTCGGCTTTTCTTACTATTTCCTGGGAAACTACCAAAAGGCCATTGAAAACTTCCAGCAGAGTTTAACCATTGCACAAGCAATAGGCGATCGCCTTGGTGAACTTCCTGCTATCGATGGTTTAGGTATTGCTTACAACAAACTACGGAACTACCCAAAAGCCATTGAAAACCTCCAGCAGAGTGTGATTATTTATCGAGAAATAGGCGATCGCCTTGGTGAGGCTAATTCTGTTTACAATCTCGGTAATGCTTACCGTATTGTGCGGGACTACCCAAAAGCAATTAAAAGCTACCAGCAGAGTGTGGTTATTTATAGACAAATACGCGATCGCAGCGGTGAGGCTGATTCTGTTTACAATCTCGGTAATATTTACTATTCCCTGGGGCAGTACCGAAAGGCCCTTGAAAACTTCCAGCAGAGTGTAGCTATTGCACGACAAATACGCGATCGCTCAGGTGAGGCTAGGTCTCTGAACAATCTTGGCATGGTTTACGGAAACCTCAAAGACTACCGAAAGGCCATTGAACACTTCGAGCAGAGTGTGGCTATTAAACGAGAAATAGGCGATCGCGTCGGTGAGGCTAACTCTCTCAACAATATCGCCATTACTTACCGTGCCTTGGGCGACTATTCAAAAGCGAATGATTTCCAGCAACAGAGTTTAGCTATCAAACGCGAAATAGACTTGTCAAGGTGAGGCCAACTCTATTGAACTAACAATATAGCAGTTCCTAAGCATATGCTTAGGAACTGCTATCAGCCAAAAGCCAACAGCTGAAGCTGACTTGGATTAAATATAGAAGTTGGGAAAGTGTATAATACAGATCTACAGTTGATGCAGTGGTCAAAAAACAGATATGTATGTCTTTGATACTAATATTTTTGTCGCTGCATTACGTTCTCGACGAGGTGCTAGCTTTTTAATTTTGAAAGCCATTCGTCAAGGATTAATTGTAGGTGGAGTTTCTGAAGCATTGTTTCTAGAATATGCTGAAGTTTTAAAGCGAGATGAAAACCTACAGAATTTTTGGACGACATCAGAAGATGTTGACGTGATTCTGGGTGTGCTTGCAGATGTATTCAGACCCATCAAAATTTATTGGAAGTGGCGACCTCAGTTAAGTGATCCAGATGATGAAATGGTTTTGGAATGTGCAATTAATGCTCAAGCCCAAGCTATTGTCACTTTTAATGTACAAGATTTTTGGCCAGCTGCCCAATATTTCGGGATTGAAGTTATTCGACCAGGAGAGTTGGTTCACTCTCTCAATTTACAGGAGCAAGTTAGCGAATGAGTTATTATCCGTTACAATTACCTGAGACATTGTTGAAGGAAATTCAACGTCTTGCTGAAGAAAATCAAGTTTCTATCGAGCAGTGGTTAGTGAGTGCTGTTACCGAAAAAATGGAAGCTCAGAAAGTTGTACGACTATTGCAGAGTTATGCGGAAAAAGCTGATTACAACCGTTTTGATCAAATATTAGCATCAGTGCCAGATACAGAACCGATAGCAGGTGATGAGTTGCTATAGAACCCCTAAGGCGATCGCGTAGCGTGGCCTACGGCCAATCGCTGTTTAGTAGGCATTGCTTAATAATTGAATGATTTTAAGAGTGAGGTAGAATGGGCATCTTGGTGGAACTGGCATCTTGCCAGTTTCAATATATTTTTGCGCGGGCAGGATGCCCACTCTACTTTCATGCTTATGTTCGCGCGGGCAGGATGCCCACTCTACTTTCATGCTTATGTTCGCGCGGGCAGGATGCCCACTCTACTTTCATGCTTATGTTCGCGCGGGCAGGATGCCCACTCTACTTTCATGCTTATGTTCGCGCGGGCAGGATGCCCACTCTACTTTCATGCTTATGTTCGCGCGGGCAGGATGCCCACTCTACTTTCATGCTTATGTTCGCGCGGGCAGGATGCCCACTCTACTTTCATGCTTATTTTCGCGCGGGCAGGATGCCCACTCTACTGCTATTCATCCGAAGATTCAGCAACGCTTTCTAGTCATCTATTTGAAGCTGACCGCTGACCACTGACCGCTGACCGCTGATGTATAAATTACATATCATACCCAAACAAATTCGGGTCAACATCCTTCAAATCCAAATCCCCTAACCCATATTCAGCCCAACGTCTATCTACCATCGCTGCTACATCCCCATCTGACTCCAAAGTTGCGCCCCATTCATGTTCGGTTTCCGGTGGAATCTTAGTAGTAGCATCAATACCCATCCGTCCCCCTAAGCCAATCTTTTCGCTGGCAAAATCCAAACTATCAAAGGGAGTATTAGGCAAAATAAAGACATCCCGCACCGGGTCAACTTTAGAACTAATCGCCCACACCACTTGACGGGGGTCCCGAATATTAATAGTCTCATCCACCACAATCACAAACTTGGTGTAAGTAAATTGAGGCAACGCACTCCAAAACGCCAAAGCAGCCCGTCGCGCTTGTCCTGGATAGGCTTTCTTAATCGAAATAATGGCCGCTTTGTAACTCAGAGCTTCCATGGGCAAGAAGAAATCCACAATTTCTGAGACTTGTTGCCGCAGGATCGGGGTATAAATCCGATTGAGTGCGATCGCCATCATGGCTTCTTCTTTGGGTGGACGCCCACTAAAGGTAGTTAAATAAATCGGATCCTTGCGGTGAGTCATACAGTGGAAGCGAATCAACGGGGAATCCTCCACTCCACCGTAATAGCCCATGTGGTCACCAAAGGGACCATCTGGCAACATTTCCCCTGGAGTAATGGTGCCTTCCAGGACAAACTCAGAATCCGCCGGTACTTCTAAATCTAAGGTTTTACATTTAGCTAGGTTAACCCCAGACCCACCATAGAGTCCAGCAAAGAGCCATTCCGACAGGTCAACCGGTATGGGAGTAGCAGCAGCCAGAATAATCAGGGGGTCAACACCGAGTGCGATCGCAATTTCTAATTTCTTTCCTCTCTCCACCGCCTTGCGCAAATGTCGTGCTCCACCCCTGACCGAGAGCCAATGCACCGTCATCGTAGTCTTAGACTGCAGTTGTAGCCGATAAACCCCCACATTAGGAATACCAGTCTCACAATCTTTGGTAATCACCAATCCTAAGGTAATAATCTTGCCAGCATCACCGGGATAAGGGCGAATCAGGGGTAATGTATTCAAATCCAAATCATTTTCCTGGATCACCACCTGGTGACAAGGAGGGAAAAAGTCTCGCCCTGGTTTAGCTTTGACCACATCAAACAAAATTTTGCCAAATTCCACCGCCTGGGAAATCTTCTTAGGTGGCTTTGGTTGTTGCAGCATCCCTAGCTTCTTGCCCAGAGTTTCCAAATCTTCCGGGGTTGACCGATTCATCGCCCAGCAAACCCGTTCTTCTGTTCCCATTAAATTAATCGCAACCGGAAAGGATGACCCTTTTACATTCTCAAACAGCAAGCCAGGTCCACCCGCTTGTAGCATCCGGTTTGATATCTCAGCAATTTCCAAATCTGGGTCAACTAAAGCCTTAATCCGCCGCAATTGTCCCTTCTGTTCTAGCTCTTGGATAAATCCCCTTAGGTCTCTGGCCATGATTACAATTTGTAAAGCTGAGTTACTCTTACTATACCAGTTCACAATTGGCTGAGGGAGTTTAGTCTTGGGTTAATTGGGAGTAGGGAGTAGGGAGTAGGGAGTAGGGAGCAGGGAGCAGGGAGTAGGGAACAGGGAACAGGGAACAGGGGAAAAATTCTGTATACCTGATTACTCAACAGAAGCGATGCAGCGCGGTCTTGGGGGTTTCCCCCATGAGCGACTGCATCAAGACAGCGCTATAATAGCAAATTTAACCCCGTCAACAAACCAAGTGATCGGAAAATATTTCCGTTATCAAGGATTCTGACTCCTGGCTTCTGGCTCGAAGCTCCTTCAATCTACCAGCACTTGAGTTCTATGGAACTCGCATTTTTCCACTACCCACTGCTGATCCTTGAGGGATCCGTGTAGGAATTGTGGGAATTTTTGTTCCGTACTCCCTACTCCCTACTCCCTACTCCCTACTCCCTACTCTCTTTGCTATTTCACATATACTGGGTTCATAGATCTGCTTTTGTATTCTGCCCAAAATTACTCACCCTCTCTACCAGAAACCATTCGTGAATGACTCTGCCGCGATCAACGAAATTAGCCTTTACCTCTACCAAGCCATCCTTGAGCTTCAGCAGCAGCAGTCCGAATTACTCAAGGAAAAATACCGAAAAATCGCTTGGGATAAGCCCCGTCATCAATCTGCTTTCCTGGCCAATTTGAAATCAGAACTCAGCCAAGAGCAAGATTGGCCCCGACGAATTATCAAAGTCAGGAAATTACTGCAAGTTCTGTTCATTCCTAGTTATTTCAACTCCCCCAGCTTTAGAGAACTGACCCAAAAACTTCGTCACTCTATCGGACCCAAGCCAGGGAATAATTCCCATAACTTAGCTGTCTCTACTAATAATAAAACCCCAACATGGGTTTCCCCTTTGCCAAAGCTAGAGACAGGAATTGCAATCTTACTCCTAGATGCCGAAAATTTACGGCTCAATACTGAAACCGAAAAGTTCCTAGCTCAAATTTCTTCCTACCCGGTTCAAATCAAGATTGCTTTTGCCAATTGGCGTGCTATGGGTAAGTATGACACTGAACTTCATACTCGTGGCTATGAGCTAATTCACGTCCCACCAGGAAAGGACAGCGCTGATTTCAAGATGGCTAGCGTTGGGTCTTCTATCTTTGTCCATTACCCAACCGCCAAGGAAGTCTTAGTCTGTTCCTCTGATGGGGTAATGACTCATCTTTGCACCACCCTACAAACCCATGGACTAACAGTCTATTTGGTGCGTAAGCAAAACGATAAGATCATTGTTTTAAATAACAAGACTCGTGAAACTCAAGCCCATTCTCTGGTTTCTGTACCAGAAATTCCCACCCTTGAGGAATTTATTAATCAACTCAAAGACATCCTCAAAGCTGAACAAAAACGCACTTCCAATGCTTGGATAAACCTGTCTAGACTATCTTATCTATTTGAGGCTAAGTATCAGCTTACCCTCAATCAAGTTGTGTCTCTGCGCTTGCCTGGAAAACTAACAACCGATATTTTTAGTGATTACCCTAAGGAGTTTGTGACTCATCACATACCTGGGACTTCAAATTTTTATATAACTCTATTTGACAAGCCAATTTCTTTCATTAAAAAGACCTCTTCTTTGAAGACTATTCAGTTAAAACCTACTGTTAAGCCTTTATCTAAAATTGAATCTAAATCAGATTTGGAAGAGATACTAGTTAAACTACTCAAGGATTTGAAGACAAACTATAAAGAACCTTATGTTCCGATCGCTCATATAGCTACTGAATTTAAAAAACAATACTCTCGACCCATTACTCAGTTGATGAGAGACTTAAATTTAAAAGGTACATTCCCAAAATTTTTGCAATCCTTGGGAGCGTTTAAACTGAAGAAAGTTGGTAAAGCTTATCAAGTTGCTTTAAGGTTAGACGGGTTGAATGCACTCGTGATTGAACAGTAGAATTCGCGGCAATTGTCAGGCAATAGGGAATAGGGAATTAGGAATCGGGAATCGGGAGTCGGGAATCGGGAGTCGGGAATCGGGAGTTGGGAATCGGTAAAAAATCCGGCATTGCTGAATCTTCGGATCAATATGAATGAGTGGGGTGGGCATCCTGCCTGCCCCACAAGATCAGTATCTTCGGATCAATATGAATAAGTGGGGTGGGCATCCTGCCTGCCTGGGAATATTTATAACCGGCAAGATGCCGGTTCCACACCTGATGCCCGTTCCACGGCTGATGCCCGGGTAGGTTTTTAACTTTGGTGGGAGTACGTACTTTCATTGCCTAAAAACTCCAACAGGACTTACGCATTTGCCCCCTAAATCCCCCGAGCGAGCAATCCCTCGCTCGGGGGACTTTGACATCTTTACCCCCCAGAATTGGGGGGCTAGGGGGGCGAAATCA
>NZ_MKZS01000001.1:3026716-3036989 GCF_001942495.1 Moorena bouillonii PNG | reverse complement strand
CCCGACTCCCGACTCCCGACTCCCGACTCCCGACTCCCGACTCCCGACTCCCGACCCAAATCTCAAAAACCTACCCCTGTCAGGAGTAATGGGTAAGTCCTGAGAGATTGGCAATGTTACAAATTCGTAATTTTAGTGATAAATACTCACGGGATGAGATAATAATGTAAATAAATATTACATTTTGTTAGATAATGATTAGAGTATTTACAGACTTTGACGGTCCGATAATGAATGTCTCAGAACGTTACTATCGGGTTTACCAGTTTTGTCTCAAAGAAATCCAACGCCCTAACCAGCCAATCCTGCCCATGTCCAAGGCGGAGTTTTGGCAGTGTAAGAGGGGGCGTGTTCCGGAGATAATTATTGGTATTCGTTCAGGTCTCGATCCCAGCCAAGCTGAAGCATTTGCTCAGCTACGCCGTCAAACTGTACACACTCTGCCCTACTTAGTCCATGATCAACCGGTTCCCGGAGCTATCGATGCCCTGGAAAAATTACAAGAAGCAGGTGTAGATTTAGCCGTCATGACCATGCGTCGGGTGCGAGAGCTTGATGAAGCCTTCAGTCGCTTAGACCTGGAGAAATTTTTTCCCCCTAACCGACGGTATTGCCTGAGTAACGACTATGTTAAGACCGGTGACACTAAGGATAAACCTTTGCTAATGGCAAAAGCCCTAAAAAAACTCCCAGCTGCGTCTGATGTCTGGATGATTGGCGATACAGAAGCGGATATAGTGGCTGCCAAAACCCACGGTATTAAAGCAATTGGAGTTTTATCTGGAATACGCGATCGCACTCAGCTCAATCTCTACGAACCAGATTTTACCGTCAATAATCTCGCTGAAGCGGTAGATTTAGTTCTAGACACAGCAGTACTACAAGCCGTATAATTGGCGATTTTAGCTAATCCGGCTAGAGCGAGCCCTACGCCTGACCTTCGGTCAGGGTGGGATGAAATTAACTGTAAAAGTTCAAGTCATTTTTTATTTTAAAAAAGCTATGGCTATGGTGGTGAGATTGTCTCAAAATTCAGGTAATTAGATCACTAACTAGCTGTGCAGACAAGGGAACTTCGGATCAGGGAACAGAAAGGGTTTGATAAACTTTAAGTTTCTTAACACAGTTAAAAAAAATTGGATCTCTAGCCTGTGGCTATGATAAATTTTTCTAAAATAATAATTTTTATAAAAAAATCGCGCTAAAGTCTTGGCTGACAAGGCTTGTGGTTATTTAAAAAAGCAATTTTCATGAAAATTGCTTTTCATGGCCATGATGCAGTCGCTCCCCATGAGCGACTGGCGTGGTTTCCACCGGGCAAACCCAGGCAAGGGTAGAGACGTTTGGGATATATCCCATCAAGGGGAAAAGCACCACTACTAGACAAGGAACGTGCTATTGGAGGCACATCCTGATCCCCAATCCCCAATCCCCATGTTCAACGTAAGAAGCAACTAATCAGCCACAGCAATACAAATGTCACCAATGTAGCCAGTTTTTCTGTTGTCAAGTCTAGGGTGGTGAATTGGCTTCCCAGAGAATTCCCCAGCAAACTCCCTAATCCCACACCCAAAAACAGACCTGCCAGGGTTAGCAATACTGCACGACCAAATTGTTGTTCTTTCCGATTGAGGAAATAGATCGTGAATCCGAAGCCTATAGCCATCACCAAGGGCAAAATCGAGTCTGCCGATGAGGTGTAAAGCACCGTAGCACTGCTTAAGATTAAGAACACGGCACTCGGCCAGATGATGTCTTCTCTTGTCGGAGTATCCCACAACCGTTTCAGCCACTCAGGAGAGTTATTAACTGGTGTTTGGGGAAAACTCGGTGGAGCTTGAGAAGCCTTCTCTGGGAAACGAATACGATCAGGAACTTTAATCTTTCCTTCCTGGCGCATCCTAAGTCGATCCATGATAATGGCATCGTAGGCCGCCTCTACGGTATCTAAAAGCTTTTGGTTACCACGATGCTTTTGCATCAGGCGACCTTTGGCATCCTGAATTTCATCAAAGGACGCTTCTTCCGTAACCCCAAGCTGATCATAGGGATTGTTATCACTCATTCAAGACCTCCGAGACATCCCTTGTTTTCACATCCCTTCTTTTCATTAGTATGACAGCAACTTTAAACTAGTTATGTATATGTTAAGGTTAGGCACGAGAAACTCTCAACCTTGCTCTGGGTAACCACTGGTCACAGAGTCGTCTTGGTTGAGGGTGGTGTCAATGCCCCTGGGTGCTAGTGTAGCTTGATCTTCAAACAGCAGTGCCGCAGTGAAGTCAACACAATGCCGGTGCATCTCAGTTTTGTTGCCAAATCACCGGAGAATTCCTGAATAATGTTAGAACCGTTAGTAAATCCATATAGACCCATCAAGGCTATGGGTTTTTTGCTCTTTAGAAGAAGAAAAAAAGACTTTTTGCCGTGGTTCTGGAAGTCCTACTGTGGGGGAATTTTGAAAATAACTGATTTGCCTATGCAATTTACCAACTATTGGCATTACGTAATAATCTGACGATAATTGTCTACAATGCCCAACAGCACCGTTGGTGTCAAAACACTCTGCGTCTTAAATTTGTGATCCCGTTTTCCGTGGAAAGTTATGACCGCCGCCAAGATTCTTGTCGTAGATGACGATCCGGCAATCCGAAATTTAATTCTACGCTTCTTAAGTCAAAAGAATTTTCAAATGCAGGCTGCTCAAGATGGCAAGACGGCTCTTGCCACATTTGAGCAATTTAATCCAGATTTAGTCATTCTAGATGTGAATTTGCCTGACGCCCTTGGCTACAACCTGTGTCAGCAAATGCAGACCCGCACTGATGTCTTTGTCCTCTTGCTCACCAGTCGGTCGGATGCTGCTGACAAAAATCAAGGATTTCAACAAGGTGCTGATGACTACATCACCAAGCCCTTTGATTTACAAGAGCTGGAAAATCGAGTTAGAGCAATTTTGAAACGGAAGCGGGCTGTTACTGCTACTGAAGCAGAACGCCTCGTCTTCGACCATTTAGTGATCGATCCAGGGCGCAGGGAGGTAACTATCAACGAAATACTTATCCCTCTAACTGCTCTGGAATTTGATCTACTCCATTTTCTGGCCTGTCATCCAGGTCGAGTCTTGCGCCGTTCTGAGTTAATCCAGGAAGTCTGGGAGTACGATTATGTGGGAGATCAGCGAGTAGTTGATGTCCATATCGGTCAAATTCGCCGTAAAATTGAGGTTAATTCCAGTGACCCTTCCTTAATTCAGACAGTTCGAGGTGTTGGCTACAAGTTTGAGGCACCTTCTAGTAAGAAGAATGAGAAAAATGGTAAATCCAGTAGCTAACTCATTGTTGACACTCCACGACTACTCAAACCCCTTGCTCGTGGAGGGTCAATGGTTGCCAAGGCAATCGACTACTGAGCTACCGGACTAGAGTTCAAGAGTCGTCTAGCACAGCACGGCGGAAATAAAGATACGATTCAAAAATAGCAAAACGCTTATGTAATAAGCATGCAAGAATTGTTAATACCATAATTTTTAATTCCGCGCAGCAGTACTAGTGATCATGCCTGCTTTGGTCTAGCCTCTTGCTGAAGTGGCTCGACTTCCCTGGGATTAGCTTTGTTGAGAAGACGTCGTAGCATGATTGTTTGATTCTGCTGTAGCAACTTCTGCTGTAGCAACTTCTTTGGTGGCAGTTTTCTCAGATTCACTTGGGGTAGGGGTGTTCAGCCCTTGCTCTATTTGTTGTGCCTCTAGCTTAAACTGATTTTCAAACTCCTTGGAAGCATCTTGAAAGCCTCTAATGGCTTTACCCAAACTACGACCAATTTCTGGCAACTTCTTAGGGCCAAATACTAATAGGGCAATGACCATAATCAACACCATTTCCGGTAAACCCATACCAAAAACGTTCATTATATAACCTCCTGGGATTTGTCAAGTGCTGGTTTGCTTTTACTGGTTTGCTGTTACTAGTTTGCTGTTCTTAGTATTCCACATTTGACCCAAATTGACCGCTGTTCCGTTGAACTCAGCCAGTTGAACTCAGCCAGTTGAACTCAGCCAGTTTAACTAAGTTAGGTAGTAATCCCAGGGACTTCCTAGCCTATCCATTGCTGTCAACAGCATTAAAAAACCCGGACAAGCCGGGAGGGAGCTGAAATATTTGAAATGTTAATGATTAGCAGTTAAGCCATGGAGTAGACTACTGCCCTAGGCTTGTCCAATCAACATTGAAACCTTGAATGATGATTGATTTGTTGTAAATCTGCAAAATAATCAGCAAAAAGACGAAAAATAGCCCCATAAAGACTCCCATTACAGGGGTAGTGCCCCAACCTGGGGCAACTTTACCATATTCCGAGTTAAGGGGTTTGAGAATATCTCCTAGCCGAGTTCTTTGTGCCATGGGTAAATTGAGATTTATGTTAATTGAGATTTATGTTATTGACATCTCCCCCGTGCGAGGGATTGCTCGCACGGGGGATTCTACAAGGTGGCGAAGTAGCAAGTTGAAATCGTGCCACTTCCCTTCAAGTCCGATAGGATCTACTTAGAGATTTAAACAGATCATACCACTGCGGGAGTGTCAAAGCTCCCCTACCCACCTTGGTTAGATCATTGCGTGACATACTCCTACACTGACTCTGCTCTTACAGAGCCGCTTCGCGAACGAGTGAGCGTGTAGGCTTCTTGCCAACTCCACCCAACGGTTCGGATACTCGGCAAGCTTTATTAACGACACGGTCAGAAGTTACCGCAAGAAGAGTGGAGCCTTTATGGTTAGCAGGCTATGCATAAAAGGGTTAAAACTTTATGATTAAGGCTCCACTATTCTAAGGTTTCGTCTCCGGGATGCCCCTCCGCGCCGGAACAATACAATAAGTTCTATTTTTAAGCACGTAGGTGGCGGTTAGCTCTTAATTTGTTTTCCCTACTATTTTTAGTATAACGTTTTTCAGCCTGTTTATCAGAGTTCCAGCTCCGCGATTCATCCCTGGAGACGAAACCGATAGATAGGGTCGCCAAAATCGGCAAAGTTTTAACCGTTTTACCCATAACCGACTAACCATAAAGGCGACCAGTACCTTACGGTAACTTTAAAAACTCATGCTGCGCATGTTCGTTGTGGGGCATAAGAGCGGAGGAAGGTAAAGGTCGTGCAAATTTTCCGGATGTTGGGCTACATACCCCGTGATCACACAGCAACTCACCTTTTCCCAACACAATTAACACACTGTTAACACAGTACCTGATATTTTTCAAGCCTGCCCTTCACAACAACTAATCTTTTTGACGATTTTTTGTTTACAAACTTAGACAGTAGTTGACAAAATGTAGTTTTTTGTCAACTACTGTCTAAGTTTGTATAGTAGTTATAGTTTTGGAAATGTATCTTAACAGTGTTAAAATTCTGTGGTATTCTTAAACAAAAGCAATAAAACTAAAATTTGTTAACACAACATCAAAAAAAGCTAGAATTGACTCTGGTTCTACTCCTGACAATAGATATCGTTTAGCTCGCCTTGGCCGTGATCGTTCAAGCACAGCTAGGGTGATACCTTGCCATGCTCTCGATCCAGAGTGATCTAAATGTATAGGTTCGTCTGGATTTTAGACAGCAGAATGTCAAAAAGAAAACAGACTCATATAACGATGCAGTAGCCTCACTGGGGTTTCCCCCGCAAGCCACTGCATCAACAGACACACTTATATTTGATTTGAGCCATGGAACCCGCAATAGTCCTTAGCATTGTTATCCTTGTTTTTGTAATCGGTATCACTGGTATATCGATTTATACCGCTTTTGGACCCCCTTCAGCGGAATTAGTCGATCAGTTTGAAGAACATGAAGACTAATATAATAGTTTTCCATTCAAACGGGGAAAGTCAAAAGTCATTAGGGTATCACAACTCAACTAACAACTCAACTATCAGTTAACCCCTATCCTTGGGCAAAACATAGCCTTGGGCAACAGACCAAGCAATCCCTTAAGCATTGAAGGTAGATTAAAACTTGATCGTTAAACTGTTGTCGTGTTCATTGAGTTCGGAGCCTTGAGGAGCCGGAATTTGAACGGTAAATGTAGTCCATCTCTGAGAGCTTTCTACCTGAATGATGCCATCGAGCTGTTTGACTAGCTCCTTGACCAAAGCTAGACCTAATCCTGTACCACCTCGCTTCCAAGGATCAGCATTAGGAATGCGATAGAACTTATCGAAGATGTGGGGTAATTCCGTATCAGCAATCTCAGCTTGATTGCTGATTTTAAATATTACCTTGGGTACGGTATCTGATGCGATCAGATCCGGATTGTTTTGGTAAAAAAACTCAAGAATAATCTGCCTGTTGGCTGGAGTATATTTACAAGCATTGTTGAACAGTTCTGTCACAATTCGCCCGAAGCTGGTCTTGTCAATCAAAACCGATGGCAAATTATCTGACAAAGTCAACTTCAGGATTTGCTGTTGTGCCTGGATACGGGAGCAAAAGGAATCAACGATTCGGTGTAACCAGATTTTCAAGTCTACTACTGTTCTCGAAACCTGATAAGAGGCGGTTTCTAAACGCTGCAAGTCAAGTAAATCGTTGATTAGTTCAATTTCTCTGTAACACTCAGATTCTAAAATCTCTGTATAGCGCTGTCGTCGTTGACTCTCCGGAGAAATTTTGAGCATCTGTATTGCCATTTTCATATTGGATAGAGGTGTGCGCAGTTCATGAGAAACGGTACTTAAGAAATCATCTTTGAGCATGTTTAGTTTCTGTAGTTCCTGGATTCTCTCTCGTAGTTGTTGGGTGCGCTCAAGTACTTGCCGTTCTAAGTCGGTGTTGAGGTTAGCCAAACGCTGATAAAGCTGGCCTTGCTGAATTGCGATCGCAAGTTGCTCAGCCATCGACTGCACCAAAGTCACTGCGCCATCAGACCATTGGTAATCACGATCAATCTTGATCAGGCACAATTTTCCCCAGAGGCGGTTTTGAAACCTTAGTGGTACAAGTAACCCATGGCAAGTATCCTGAAGCTTTAAGTTGCAGCTATTGTTAATACGCACCACTTCGAGATTTTTGATCTTGCGACTAATCTGATTGTCCACATCGGGAGTTTCAGCTCCCATTGGGCTACTCAAGTTAGCTTGTTTACTGCATTGAGATACGGTTAACCAAACCTGCTGCTGTGGGAGATATTCTTGAATTTCTACTAGGTCAACCTCCAACAGCTGACTAATTCCTTGAGTGGCTGTGGTAAAAATCTGCTCTAAATCAAGAGAGCTACGAATCTTTTGAGTAAACTGATTGAGCGTTGCTTCCCGTTGAGCTTTGAGTTGGTTTTCCTGATAAATTTGAGCCTGCTGAATCGCAATTCCTACATGGTCTGCTACTGATTTCCACAAATTTCTTTCCCAAAACTGCCACTGTCGTGGTCTACTACACTGATGGGCAACCAGTAGTCCCCACAAAGGTGAGTCTAATGGTTGGTTTTGGTCTAGTTGAGGGTGACAGATGATCGGAACTACCAAGTTAGCAACGACTTGAAACTGAGCTAGGCAATTAACTTCATAGGAGGACAAGCCCCCAGAATCAGAATAGATATCTTCAATCGCTTGGATCGGACCATACCGGTACTGATTAGCATGGGTTTCCCAGAACTGGGGATTATACATTTCCCTACCTGTAATCGGCTGCCAGGGTGATTCTACAGACTCTACTGTGAATCTACCTCTCCAATCCGACTCGAAGCGATAAACCGCTACCCGATCTGCTTGTAACAATCGGCGAACTTCATTAACTGTGGTATTTAGAATTGTCTCCACATCTAAAGACTTACGAATGCGGGCTGCAAAGTTTTCCCGAAGGGAATCACCCATTGCCTGCCTCAGCTTATCTTGAGCCACTTGGTTAGACAGTGCGATATGTGCCTGTTTGCCCTCTTTACCATCAACGACAGTTGCTACAAAACCAATCTGTTTCCCTACCTGATCTTGCAGGACACTAATCCTAAAATCGCTAGCCAATTGGCTACCGTCTTGGCGTTGAATGAGCAACTCACCCTGCCAAACCTCTAACTGGGACAATTGAGCAAAAATTTCTTTGATGGGAGCATGACTTCTAGGGGGAAACAAGATCTCCGATAGCTGCGACCCAATAACATCTTGGGATTGCCATTGATATAGCTGACAGGCATAACTATTCCAATGAATAATTTTTCCGTCCATATCTATGGCAATAACCCCACTAGGTAAGTGATCTAACAAATAAGCCTGAAAGTGATTTTGCTCTTGTGCCTTTTGGTATTTGGTTTCCTGAGCTAATAAAATTTCTTGAAGCTGCTCAAAGGCTGCCTCATCGACTGTAAGCTCACGTAGAATCTGGAACTGCTCTAATCTCATCATTGATGTCTCAAAATCGAACGATCAGCTCTCAATTCAACAGTTACCATCAGCAACTGTGGCAGAAGTGACTTGGGTTGTTGTATTTATCACATCAGCCTGTTGTCTATTCTTACCTGTACTCAGATGCCGAAAGTTGAATTGATTTGCCATAGCTAGTTGACTAAAAAACTTCCATAGATACAGCCATAGCATTCCCAAAACTATGACTCAGAGCGACAATTGTGTATAAAGATTGCTATAGCAAGCAGGTCAGAGGGATTTAAGCAGTCAGCACAAGCGCTACTTGAGGTGCGTGCGCGTTCAGCACTCAGCTTATTTTATTCAAAAGCACCATCTGTAGCGTGGCACAGGCTTCGAGGCTGTGACGTAACCCATAAGCACCATCTGTAGGGTGGCCATTCGCACCTCAAGCAGGGTGGCCAAACGCGCCCCGCGTGGCCCAAAGGCCAAGGCCAAGCGTGGCCATAGGCCAAGGCCAATAGCCACTCAAGTAGCGTGGGCGTAGCGCTTAAGTTGAACGCGCACGGGTGGGCGTAGCGCTAATCGCGCTATAGCTGATAGCTGAACGCCCACGCACCTCAAGTAGCGCATATGCTTACAGAGCGATTACTTTACCAGACAGCTGGGTAGATTCTTAAGCGATCACAACTGATGCTCATACTCCCCTGAGGTTAATTGTCAACCAAACCCCAATAAACTATGATGCCCCCTAATTTAGAACAACTTTCGGCTCAGCTGGAAAGCCCCAACATGCGCGATCGCTTGATGGCTCTGGCATCACTACGAGATGTTCAAGCCAGTGATGCGGTGCCGCTAATTAAAAAGGTACTTGATGATCCCAATTTACCAGTTCGCTCTATGGCTATATTCGCCCTGGGAGTCAAGCCTACGGAAGAATGCTACCCAATTTTGGTCAAATTTATGGCAACTGACCCAGATTATGGCATTCGTGCTGCTGCTGCTGGGGCTTTGGGATATCTAGGTGACCCCAAAGCCTTTGAAGCTCTAGTTAGGGCGTTCTACGAAGATACTGAATGGTTGGTACGTTTTAGTGCTGCTGTGTCCCTAGGTAACCTCCAAGATCCCCGTGCTCGTGATGTGCTGACCAAGGCGTTAGATAGTCAGGAAGTACTAGTCCAACAAGCTGCTATTGCGGCTTTGGGGGAAATCAAAGCTACAGAAGCTATAGACGATATTCTACGCTTTGCCCAGTCAGAGGATTGGATAGTGCGTCAACGTTTAGCAGAAGCTCTCGGTCAACTTGGTCAGGACAAAAGTATCTCGGCATTAAACTATTTGGCAAAAGACAGCCATCCTCAAGTATCTGAAGCCGCTCAAATGGCTCTATTGCGTTTGTCTAAAGCCTCAAGCTAGTGTAGCATCCTGGTAATTGGGCTAATCATAGCGCGATAGAATCAAGAGTGAACCACTTGATTGAAATTACCAACATCAGTGATATACCACGATCTACCACAAATTTTTACAATCTTAGCCAATGGATATTAAAGAGTTTTTTGAACAGAGCGCTGGCAGATGGTTTTCTCAACGTACTAGTAATCATATTACCTCTCAACCCATTAAAAATGGTAAGTCCAACATCACAATGGAAATGCTATCTGGTGATGCTCCAGAGGTAATCAAACTCTGTAAACAATACCAAATAGAGCCTGGTATGGCTATATTTGGCTTAAAAGTGATTTGGGACGGTACAGTAGTAGGAGAGCAGAAAAAGCAAACTGGTTCCACTGTTGTTGTAGCTGTTCCCAACCCAGAAAATCCTGAAATTGGCAAGCTATTGCGAACTAATGGTGATGTTGAAGAAACTTCCTTTCTTGATGCAATAGCGAGTGGGGGAAACCAACGGCAGTCGCTCATGGGGGGAAC
>NZ_MKZS01000001.1:2873664-3026616 GCF_001942495.1 Moorena bouillonii PNG | reverse complement strand
CGCCTGCTGTTCCCCTGAGCGTCATCCCCTTTCAAGACGGTAACCCGCGGCGGGTGACCCTGCCCTGCAAGGACCCTATGTTCGACGCCAGGAGGTTCTCCCATGCGCCGACTGCCGTTGCTGCTGACCATCCTTGCCGTTCTTCTCTGCGGGCCCACGCTCTACGCCGGCGACCCGATCCAACGCAGCGTCGAGGGCCGGGTGGCGCTACCGCCCGGGTCCACCCTGGAGCTCGAGAACCTCCTCGGTTCGATCCAGGTCGAGGGAGATGCTCCGGCGGGAGAGGCGCTGCTCGAAGCGACGGTGATCGCCGAACACAAGGACCCGGAACTGGCCCGCAGCCTCGCGGAGTCGATCGCGTTCCGCATCGACGGCACCCGGGTCCAGGTGACCTTCCCGGTTGACCGCCACACGACCTTCCGCCTGCCTCGTGCGGAACGGGGCGGACTGATCTCGCGATGGGTCACGCCGCTGCTCAAGAAAGACACGGTCACCGCCGAGTACGACGGCCGCATGGTCGAACTGGGCAACGTGCGCAAGGCCCCCGCCCTGGCGGTACACCTGCGAGTCCGGCTGCCCAGGGATTCCCGTGCGGCCTTGCGCCAGGCGGTGGGCTCCATCGATTGCGCCCGGTTCCGGGGAGACCTCTCGCTGACCAACGCCGCCGGAGCGGTCCGGGTCCAGCAGTTCTACGGCACCCTCGACGCCCGCTCGGCCCGGGGAACCCTGGATGTGCGCACCGTGCGCGGCGGGCAGCTCTCGCTTCAGACCGGAACCGGCGACCTGATGTTGGCCGACGTGCAGACCGGCTCCGTCAGCCTGCAATCCGGCGAGGGCTCCATCGAGGCCACGGACATCAAGGCGGAACAGGTCGAGGCCCGCAGCAGCGAGGGAGCGATCGTGCTCTACCAGCTGGAGCCCGGGCAGCTGGCGGTGGAAAGCGCGGGCGGGGACATCGAGCTGGAGTCGACCCTCAAGTACGCTCGCTCGTGGCAGGTCGAGAGCCGCCGTGGCGACGTGGAGCTTCGTCTGGGCCGCTACGCCTCCTTCGCGCTCACCACCCGGACCGCGGGAAACGGGTTCGCCGCCGAGGGGCTGGAGCTGGAGCAGGTCGGCCAGGACTCCGAGGGTACTCACTGGCAGCACAAGCGCGGCGGCCCCCGCCTCGCGGTGGCGGCCGGCGGCAAGGTGACCCTGCGATCCCAGTAGGCCGTCAGCCCGTGCCGGCTACCCGGCCTCGTCCGCCCCATCCTCTCCCGCGCCGGGAGCTTCCAGGGGCAACGCTCGCTTGAGCAGCAGCGACTCGCCCAGGGGCGCCTCGGCCAGCACCCGGGCGATCCGCTCCCCGGAGCGGCCGTCACCGTAGGGATTCACCAGCCCCTTCAGGCCCCGGCGGAAACCGGGATCCAGGGCCCGCCGAACGGCGTCGAGGATCGCCTCCACCTCCGGCGCGCAGTCGATGATGTTTCCCGCGCGCTCGCGCCCTTGCTGGCGCATCCCGATGTTGACCGCAGGTAACTCGAGGGAAGGGCTCTCCATGATGCCGCTACTCGAATTGCCGACCATGGCCGCCGCGTCGCGCAACGCGGCCCAGTAGACCACCGGGTTGAGGTTGACGAACAGGCGGGCGTCTTCCCGGTTGGCGCAGAGTGCTTCGGCACGCCGAACGAGCTGACGGCTACCTGCATCGGCGTTGGGGAAGCAGAACAACAGCGGCTGGTCGATCCGCGACAGAGCCTCGTAGACCGCGTCCGCCTCGCGCAGGGTGTCCTGGGCGATCGTCACCGGGTGATACGCCACCACCACCGGCGGACGCTCCGGTTTCCAACCCAGTTCCCGGGCCAGGCTCTCGGCATCGGGAAGCTCGCTGCGGCGCAGGTGGTCCAACGAGGGCGCACCGGTGCGGTACACTCGCCAGGGCTCCTCCCCCATGGCCAGCACCCGCAACGCCGCCCCCTCGGTCGGGGTGAAGTGGATGTGGCTCAGCTTGGTCACCGCGTTGCGCACCGCGTCGTCGATGGCGCCCTCGCTCACCTCCCCTCCCTCGATGTGGGCGATCGGGATACGTAGCGCCGTGGCCACCGCGGCGGGAGCGAGGAGTTCGTAGCGATCGGCAATCAACAGCAAGATGTCGGGCCGATGGCGTGCCAGCGCATCGGCAAGACCGAGAGACGCGACGCCGATAGTCTTGGCCATCCCGACATCGGTGTCCGAACTGATCAGACACTCGATCGGGTCATCCACCGGAAAGCCGTCGCTCTCCGCTTCCCGGGCGCCTTCACCGAACTCTCCACTGAGCATCGAACCGACGGCGCAGAACCGCAGGTCCAGCTCCGGGTGCTCCCGGATCGACTCGAGGACCCAGCGAAGGTGGCTGTAGTCCGCCCTCGACGTGGTTACGACGGTGATCTTGCGCACGCTAGGCTCCCTCGAGGACATCCACCCGGGCTCGATGCCCGGCTCTGCATGGTAGCGATCCTGCCGTCCCTGCGCCGGACGCTGCCGCCCCTGCGCCGGGCCCCTGCGGTTCGTCGCCGGCGTTCCCCTGGATTGGACGCCGTGATTAGGCTGTGAGGGCGAAGGAGGATTCCATGGCGACCTATCTGATCGTCGGTGCCAGCGGAGGTATCGGCAGCGCCCTTTGTGAGATGCTCGCCCGGGACGGCCACCGGCTGGTCCTGGCAGCGCGGCGGGAGGGACCCCTGCGAGAACTGGCCGACCGGCTGGACGGCCTGCCGGTCGCGATGGATGCCACCGACCCGGCGGCCTACGAGAACGCGGCGCGGCTGGCGGTCGAGCAGCACGGATCCCTCGACGGGGTGGTCAACGCTGTCGGCTCGATCCTGCTCAAGCCGGCCCATCTGACCCGGGACGAGGACTGGGCCGAGACCCTCAGCCTGAACCTGACCACCGCCTTCCACGCGGTGCGCAGCGCGGCCCGAACCATCAAGGGGGCCGGTTCGGTGGTGTTGATGTCCTCGTCGGCAGCGCGGGTCGGGCTCGCCAACCACGAGGCGATCGCAGCGGCCAAGGCCGGAGTGATCGGCCTGATGCAATCCGCGGCGGCCAGCTACGCCTCACGGGGACTGCGGTTCAATGCCCTGGCACCGGGATTGGTGCGAACGCCGTTGAGCGCACGGATCACCGGCAGCCCTGCAGGTGAGAAGGCGTCTCTCGCCATGCACCCGCTGGGAAAGCTCGGGGAGGCCGACCAGGTCGCCCGCTTTGCCGCCTGGCTCCTCGACGAGAACCAGGACTGGGTCACCGGACAGGTGTTCGGCGTCGACGGCGGGCTCTCCACCGTCCGCACCCGCGGCTGACCCGGCCAGTAGTGCCCGCCGGCTGAAGCCGGGCCCCGAAGAGAGATCCCCGAAAAGAAAGGAGCCCTGCCCCGAACCATTCGGGGCAGGGCTCTTGCCAGACCCTGGGGGAGACTGGCTCGGCGACTAGTTGGATCCCTCGAAAATGATCGAGGGACTGAAAGTGATGGTCGTCCCGTTGACGGTGAACGACGAGTCGACCGGGAAGTCGAGAGTCACCGTCAGGGCGCCGTTCTCATCGATGGTGATCACCGGGAAGCTGGCGACCTCGGTCGACAGGCTGCCGCCGGGCAGCGGCACGTCGATCTCGGTGGTATCGACCAGGACCACGCGGACGCCGGAGATGGTGGCGCGCATGGCGTCGTACTGGCCTGCAGGCAGGGAGCCGTTGCCCAGCTCCGCCTCGGTGCCGTTGACCAGGGTCAGCAGGTCCAGCTCCAAGGGGAACGCCCCGCTGGCTCCGACCCAATCGCCGCCGACCTGGCGCAGCTCCAGCGCCGAGAAGGTCACGAAGGCGCTCTGGAGATCATCCGAGGGCGCGTCGTGAATCATCACGCTCAGGTTGCCGGTCGAGGCGTCGTCATCGTCATCGAACACGTCGCAGGCCGCGAAACCGGCGATCAGCAGACCGCAAAGGGCCAGACCGGCGAACTTTTTCCACAGGCTCATGTTTTCCCTCTCCTGGGGGCCGGCCGGGAACCTACCAGGGGCCCGGGTCGGCAGTTGACACTCCACAGCAACGTTCGTGCCGTGGCCCGGGGAAAGCAAGTCAGGCGCAATTCGGCCGATTCGGCGCTCCGGGGAGGGGTCCGGCAGGACATTTCCGTGATTCAGGTCACGAAACCGCCCGGATTCCGGACCGCGGCAGCCCGTTCACGCGGTAGAATTTAGGCTAATCGAAATCGGAGGTGGGTCCGGCTTGGCCTTCGAACGCGCGAGGCTCGCCCGGCGGCGGGCGTCGGAGGCGGGGCCGGATCCCGTTTGACCACCCTAGAGGTCGAAACTCTGCTCCAGCCTGGGGACCTCCACCCGGGCCCCGAACTCCCGCCTCAGGTCCTCGGCCAGGCTCTTGGACGCCCGAACTTCGCCGTGGACCAGGTAGGTACAGCCGGGGACACCGCCGAGAGACTCGAACCAGGCCAGCAACTCCTCCCGGTCGGCATGGGCGGAGAAACCCTCGATGGTCTCGATCCGCGCCCGGACCGGCAACCACTCGCCGAAGATCCGCACCGGGTTGGTCCCCTGCTGGATGACCCGCCCCAACGATCCGTACGCCTGGTAGCCGACGAAGAGCACCGTGCTGTTGGGATCCCCCAGGTTGTTCTTGAGGTGGTGCTTGATCCGGCCGGCGGTGCACATGCCGGACGCCGAGATGATCACCGCCGGCCCGTCGACCTCGTTGATCGCCTTGGAGTCTTCGACCGAACGGGTCAGCTTGAGCCCGTCGAACTCCAGCGGTGCATCTCCGGCGTGGAGCAGCTCCCGGGCCTCCTTGGAGTACGACTCGGGGTGCATGCCGAACACCCGGGTAGCGGCGATGGCCATGGGGCTGTCGACGAACACAGGCACCCCGCTCAGCTTGCCCGATTCCACCAGGTCGTTGATCCGCGCCAGGATCTCCTGGGTCCGGCCCACGGCGAAGGAGGGAATGATCACCTTGCCTCCCCGGTCGGCGGCGCGCTCGATCACGCCGAACAACCGCTCGGTCCGGCCGTCGCCGTCGTCCCGGCTGCGGTCGCCGTAGGTCGACTCCATCAACAGATGGTCCGGACTGGGCACGGCATGGGGCGCGCTCAACAGCCGCGCACCTTCGACTCCGAGGTCCCCGGAGAACACCAGGTTCTTGTCGCCGGGCAGGTCGATGACCGTGATCGCGGCCCCGAGAATGTGGCCCGCCTTGACGAACCTTGCCTGCACTCCCTTGGCGACCTCGATCGCCGTGTCGAAGGGTACCGGCCGCAGCTGCTCAAGGGTCGCCTGGGCGTCCTCACTGTCGAACAGCGGCTCGACCCAGTGGTGGTCCTTGTGCATCCGCTTGAGGCGCTTGATCTTCCACCGGGCGTCCTCCTCGTGGATCCGCGCGGAATCCTCCAGCAGGATCTTGGCCAGTGCCGCCGTGGCCTCGGTGCAGTAGATCGGACCGTCGAATCCGGCCTTGGACAGGACCGGCAGCCTGCCCGAGTGGTCGATGTGGGCATGGCTCAGGATCAGCGCATCCACGTCCGACGGCGGGAAGTTGAATCGATCCCGGTTTCGCTGGTGGCGCTCCTTGCCCCCCTGGATCATCCCGCAGTCCAGCAGGACCCTGGCCTTTCCCGCCTGAATCTCGTGACACGAGCCGGTCACCTCTCGTGCCGCCCCGTGAATCTTCAGCTTCATCCGCTCTCCTTCCCCGTGCCAAGCCCCTATCTTCCGCCGATCCATCCCGGGATGTAAAGGGCCTCCGGCCCCTCCGGAGGCGCGACCGGCGGTTTCGTGCTCAAATACTCGGTCTTCCCCGGAGGTAGTAACCGATGTTCCGTCGAATCGAGATCCCGAACCGTCTGATTTCGTTCCTGCTCCTGGCCATCGTCGCGGCGACCGGGCTGGCCTGCGCCCCCGAAAGCGCCACCGCCGACGAATCCCCCGAGCCCGCCTTCGACCCGTCAACCCGGGTCCACGTCAGCGACGCATCCGACCCCAAGGCGATCGAGATCGCCCAGGCGACCATCGAGAAGATGGGCGGCTGGCAGGCGTGGGATCGCACCCGCTTCCTGAGCTGGAAGTTCTTCGGCGGCCGCCAGCACTACTGGGACCGCTGGACCGGCGACGTGCGCATCGAGGGCCAGGGACGGGACGGCAACGAGTTCCTCTTCCTGGTCAACATCCAGGAACAGGAAGGGCGCGCCTGGCAGGGCGGCGAGGAGGTCACAGACCCCGAGACCCTGAAGGCCGCCGTCGACGGCGCGCGTCAGATGTGGGTCAACGATTCCTACTGGCTGATCATGCCCTTCAAGCTGCTCGACCCCGGGGTGACCCTCAAGTACGCCGGCGAACAGGAGATGGAGGACGGGCGGGCCTCCGACGTGCTGGAGCTGACCTTCGACAGCGTCGGCTACACCCCGCAAAACCGCTACCACGTGTTCGTCGCCAAGGATACCGGCCTGGTCGAACAGTGGTCGTTCTTCGCCAACGCGGCCGACGAGGAGCCGGGGTACACCCTGCCCTGGACCGGCTGGCAGACCTTCGGAGAGGTTCAGATCGCCACGGTCCACGGGCAGGACCGCGACTGGCAGATCGCCGTTCACGACAGCCTGCCCGCCTCGGTATTCGAGAGCGCCGACCCGGTCGCCGGGCTCTAGGCTCAACAGCCGGCCCCGGGGGTCGGCCACGGAGAGGACACCATGGGTGGCACCGGTCCGAAGATGGGTTCGAAAGAGATGCGTCGGATGACCGACTCGGTCCCGACCTATCGCACGATGAAGGTCAAACGCAACGGCCCCTGTCCCTGCGGCAGCAGCAAGAAGTACAAGGACTGCCACGCCAAGGACGGCGCCGCGTTCCTGGACAAGCTCCAGCGGGACCAGGAGCAGCAGCGCCTCAAGGACCAGGGTGTCCCCTGGTACAAGCGGCTGTTCCAGAACTGACCCGGCCGACCGCGGGACCTCAGTAGATCGTGCGCTTCATGTGTTCGGGATAGTCCCGGTCGTAGGCGGCTCCGTCGACCTCGCCGCCGGTCACCTGTTCGGCCATCTGCCCCGCGGTCGGCAGTTCCGACCGCGCCACCCGGGAATCCGGGTCCCACAGCCGGCTGCGCACGAGCGCCTTCTGGCACTGGAAATAGACCCGGTCGATGGTCACCACCAGGAGCGTCCTCGGCACCTTCCCCTGCACCGCGTGAGCGGCACAGACATCCGGGTCCGCCTCGAGGGCAGCACGGCCGTTGACCCGAAGGGTTTCCCCGACTCCCGGAATCAGGAACAACAGCGATACCCGGTCGTCATCGACCAGGTTGCGCAGGGTATCCAGCCGGTTGTTCCCCCGCCGATCGGGAAGAATCAGGGTCCGGGAATCGACGACCCGGACGAACCCCGGCGCATCGCCGCGGGGTGAACAGTCGAGGCCTTCGGCACCCGACGTCGCGACCAACACGAACGGCGCCTTCTCGACGAAGGCCCGGTAGTGCTGCGAGAGTTCGGTCAGCTCCTTGGCCAACGCTCGCGACGACGGCGCGTCGTAGAGTGATTCCAGCTCCTGAACGCTCCGCACCCTTCGGACGATTTCCGCCATGGCATGGATCCTCCCGGTGGCCCCGCTCCTGCCGGACGTCCCACCGGACTCCATGGTCCTCCGTCCCCTTCCCCGGCGCCACACCGATCCCGCTGTTCGAGCGATTCTCGACCTGTCTGTACCGCGGCACGTCGGCGCTGCCGGACCCGGCGGAGGGCCGGCAGCGCCGGTCACTCTAGAGCCACGCCTCCAGCGCCGCGAAACGCTCGGCCCAGTACGCCTTGCGCCGTTCGATGTCGGCCCGGTCGGCCAGCTTCTCGTGCTGAATCGCCACCTGGCTCTTGCCGGGCCCCTTGTCGGTGAACCAGGCGCTGACCGAAGTCCCGTCCTCCCAGGTGATGCGCATCGATCGGTTGGCCGTCGAAGTGCGAATCCGTAGCGCGGTTCCGCCGAGCCATCGCTCACGGCCACGCTTGCTGCTGAATGCCTTGTACAACCGGTCGATCGGCACCTTGAACGTCTTGCTCTTGCTCGCCTTGTAGTCGCCGTCGCATCCCTGGCCGATCTCGCGGAGTCCGCGGATCCGTCCGTAACCCACCGCGACGCTCTGGGCCCACCACGGGGTAGCGCCGAACTCCTCCCGCGCGCTCTTCGCGATCTCGGTGTGGGTCATCTTGTCGGCGCCGTGGCGGTTCAGGGCACGAACCCACTGAGGCCAGGTCTTGCCGGTCTTGGCCGCCACCGCCGCATTGCTCATCCCGGCGATCTCGGGGTAGTCCTCGGGAGGCGGCCCCCCCTTGGCCAGGATACGGGCCCGGGCCGCGGTGTACGACTCCCCGGTCTTTTCCATCCGTTTGCGAATAATGCGTTTGAGGTCCTTCTGAGTCGGCATCACGTTCTCCTTCGAGCACACCGCGACACTCGTTTCCCGGCAACGTGCGGCACGGCATCCCGAAGGTGCGTGACAACCGATCCGGGAGTGTGCCCCCCTTTGCCTCGCGAGGACCTTCGCCGGGAGAAGGCCGAAGAGGTTGGGCGTGGACCGAACGCCCGAGGGCGGAAGGATGCCAAAGCCCCGGTCCCGGCGTCAAGCCCGCTCGCCCCGGGCTGCGCGAAACCGGCCCGTCCGAGACCGCTGTGCCGCTACCCGATGAACGACCCGAGGAGGTCCAGGGCGGGAGATCCGGCCAAAAGCGGCCCCATCAGCGCGAGCAACTCCTTCACGCCGCGCACCGCTCCCGTCGCCACCCCGAGCTTCTCGAGGGGGTTGACTCCGACGGGGCCACCCTTTGGACCGAGTAATCCCACAACCCTTCCCGGTCCCGTATGATCTCTCCTTCCCGATCGTCTCCTCCACGGGACACGCCGGGATTCGCAAGGGAGACCCCATGCCTCTCGAGGCAGGACAGCAACTGGGCCACTACCGCCTGCTCGACCGGATCGGCGCCGGCGGCATGGGCGTGGTCTGGCGTGCCCTCGACACGACCCTTGAGCGGGAGGTCGCGGTCAAGGTGCTTCCCCAGGAGGTCACCGAGGACCCGGACCAATTGCGTCGCCTCGAGCAGGAGGCCAAGACCCTGGCTCGCCTGAGCCATCCCAACATCGTCACGATCTTCTCGGTCGAAGAGGCCGCCGGCCCTGACGGTGAACGTCTGCGGTTCATCACCATGGAGCTGGTGCAGGGCACGCCGCTCAACGAACGCATCCCCGGCGGCGGCATGTCCCTGGACGACCTGATTGCCCTGGCCGAGCCGATCGCCACCGCCCTGGCCGCCGCTCACGAGCAGGGGGTGATCCATCGAGATCTCAAGCCGGCCAACGTGATGGTCGGCGACGACGGCACGATCAAGGTCCTGGACTTCGGACTGGCCAAACTCGAAGCCGGTGTCCCTTCGACGGCCGAGTCCCTGGACAGCACCGACAGCACGCGGATCGCGCCGGTGACCCGTGCAGGTACGGTGCTCGGCACCGTGCCGTACATGTCTCCGGAACAGGCCCGGGGCCAATCCCTGGACCAACGCGCGGATATCTACTCCCTCGGTGTACTGCTGCATCAGATGGCAAGCGGCGAGCTCCCCTTTCAAGGCCGCACCCCGGCAGACACCGTCTCCGCTATTTGTAACAAAATAATTAAGAAAATATTAAAGCTTTAGGGGCTAACGATATGGCTATAACCTAGGCTGGTCAACAGCTTGCTATCTATAACAAGCTGAGGTAGGAGGTAGCAGAATTAAATGTGAAGAGGAGATAAAATTTTTTTCACAAAAAAAGAGTTATCATGAAAACATTGAATTTACCTGTATCTAGTTGCAGATTTTGTCAGTATTATCAGTCAGAAGGACGACGAGGGGGTATGTGTCAACAACTTGGGGTGCCTGTCAGAGCTACCTGGAAAGCTTGTGCTTTTGCTATGCCTACCTTTTCTTCTTCTTGGGAGAAACTAGAAGAGATTTGGCAAGATGAACAACTGATGCTCACAGAGGAGCTATCGGTAAAGTGCTCTGAAAAATCCTCTGGGACAGACAAGACCATTCAAGGTGAGACCATCACCTCTAAGAATTCGTCAACAGACATCATGCTGGTGTAAATTGTTGATGTAAATTATTCGTATTATCAGTAATATCAGCAGTAACTTACTAGTAACTCTACCCTTAAGACAATCAATAATTCAAATAAAAAAATTTCACAAAAATCAGTTTAAACCAAATCTTCTAGTTCTAGTAGTTACCTGCTTAAAGGTGTCAGCTTAAAAAGCCAAATAATTTCATAAAAATCGGCACCTGATATTTGCTATTAAAATAGCTTTCGTCGCACTTTGATTCAACATAAGGTGCGTTTTTTGTTGATAATCAAATTTTGCACCAAGTTTAAAATTGTTTAAAATTAATCTGTAAAGGTAGGGAACAGGGAACGGGGAACTTCGGATCAGTGATAAAATTTGACTCTGTCTTGATGCAGCCCCTCCACACTCCTGCTTTGCATGGCTGACAGGGATAATTCTCCCCATCTCCCCATCTCCCCATTTCCCTATCTCCCTACTCCCTACTCCCCTTCAGCGAAAGTACCTCAAAAATTGAGAACTGCTATAATCTAAGGTAACCAAGGATATTGACGAAAATCTGGTGGACGCTTTTCTAGGAAAGCTTGTTTACCTTCAGCTCCTTCTTCTGTCATGTAATAGAGTAAAGTAGCATTACCAGCTAGCTCTTGTAGACCAGCTTGACCGTCACAATCGGCGTTAAAAGCAGCTTTCAAGCAACGAATGGCAATAGGACTTTTTGCCAAAATTTCCTTTGCCCACTGTAGCCCTTCTGCTTCCAACTTCTCCACTGGAACGACACAGTTAACTAAACCCATTTCTAGGGCTTGAGATGCGGTGTATTGACGACAGAGAAACCAAATTTCTCGGGCTTTTTTTTGACCAACAATTCGGGAAAGATAGCTAGCGCCAAACCCACCATCAAAACTACCGACTTTCGGTCCAGTTTGACCAAAGATAGCATTATCAGCAGCAATCGTTAGGTCACAAATTACATGTAGGACATGACCACCACCAATAGCATATCCAGCAACTAGGGCAATCACTACTTTGGGTATAGAACGAATTAGGCGTTGCAAATCTAATACGTTTAAGCGAGGAACGCCATCTTCTCCAATATATCCAGCTTTGCCTCGTACACTTTGGTCACCACCAGCACAAAATGCGTATTTGCCATCGGTGTGGGGACCAGCACCAGTTAATAAAATAACACCAATACTGTGATCTTCGCGGGCATCACAGAAAGCATCATAAAGTTCAAAGACGGTTTTGGGACGAAAGGCGTTGCGTTTGTGGGGACGATTGATGGTAATTTTGGCAATACCGTCGGTTTTATGGTATAGAATGTCTTCGTAAGTTTTGGCAGTTTGCCAGTCAATTTGCATAACGTTTTCCATGCGATCGCTGTTTAAGTTCACAATAATATCAAATTCAAAAGGTTCCCAAGTTTGCTAAGCATTGTCATTCCCACTTACAATCGCTTACCGATTCTCAAAAAGTGCCTAATCGCGTTAGAACATCAGCAATTCAGGCACGATAGCATAGGTGCGCTCTTACTTGGCGAATTTAATTCGCCAAAGGTGAGACCTGAGATCTTGGATTATGAAGTTGTTTTAGTAGATGATGGCTCAACGGATGGCACTTTAGATTGGTTGACAGCACACAAGGATCACTTTCCCCATGTACGCTCATTTGCTCAAAACCATGCTGGACCGGCTGCAGCTCGGAATTTAGGGGTGAAGCAGGCCCTTGGTGAAATAATTATCTTTATTGATAGTGATTTAGTAGTTACTGAGCATTTCCTACAGTCTCATGCTGATGCTTTGGTAAAGGCACAGCAGCGTCTGGGATGCGATCGCTTATTTACCTACGGTTGGGTGATCAATACCTGTAATTTCGACGACCCTACCAGCGAACCCTATAAAATTACTGATTTCTCTGCTGCGTATTTTGCGACGGGGAATGTTGCGATCGCACGAAAATGGCTCTTAGAAGCTGGACTGTTTGATACCCGCTTCCAACTTTATGGCTGGGAAGACTTAGAACTGGGTGTCCGACTCAAACAGCTGGGCTTAAAACTGATTAAATGTCCCGAAGCGGTAGGTTATCATTGGCATCCTCCCTTTAGCCTCGACCAAATTCCTCGGATGATTGACCGGGAAATTCAACGGGGGCGTATGGGTGTATTGTTCTATCGGAAGCACCCTACCTGGGAAGTCAGGATGATGATTCAGATGACCTGGCTACACCGACTACTCTGGGGGATTTTGTCTTTAGGTGGACGACTCAACGAACGCACCATGGCTCCCTTTTTACAATGGCTAATTGACCGAGGTAAATCCCAGCTAGCTTTAGAAATTGCCCGAATTTTCCTTAACTGGTACAACGTCCAAGGTGTTTATGCGGCTAATCGGGAGATGGAAGGTTGAAGGTTGAAGGTTGAAGGTTGGTGGTTGAAGGTTGAAGGTTGAAGGTTGAAGGTTGACAGTCAACTCTCAAGAAAATATCTGAGCTGATTTGCACTTAAATTGGTTATTTCCCATTTCCTGTTCCCTGTTCCCTGTTCCCTGTTCCCTGTTCCCTGTTCCCTAAAATATGTAGTGATTACTCGAAAGAGAAAGCTGCGATCGCTAAACAACCCCATCCCAAGATCAACGCCGCACCACCTAATGGTGCGATCGCTCCTAGCCACTTGATCCCGGTTAAACTCAGGGCGTACAAACTACCAGAAAAAATGGCAATTCCAGCGATAAAAGCTGAGCCAGCTACGGTAAGGGGAGTTTGTGCTACTTCTGCGCGGCTCAATAACAAGGCTACCAAAATTAGCGCTAGGGCATGGTACATTTGATAGCGAGCACCAGTCTGAAAAATCTCTAATGCTCGTTCCGTAAGTTTTTCTTTCAAAGCATGGCTAGCAAAGGCTCCAGCTGCTACTGATAATCCCCCTAATATCGATGCGATCGCTAAAAAAATCCGAGTCATTAATTTTGTCCTTGCTAAAGCGTAAAATTATAAAATATTTTACCTTCTTCACTAACCTCAAACGTGGCATCACATTCTCTAGCTTTGTGGTCCAAATAGTCTTGAGCGACAGCTATAGGAAGTTTGGCTGCAATTGCTAATTTCAATACTGAAATTCTACCATTTTCGTCTTGGATCAAGCGATAAAATGTAGACTGAAGGTGTTCGAAAACTTCTTTTTGCTCTTGTCGATAAATTCGCCATGCTAACCATATTCCCCAGAAGGTAGCTGGGATACCTACTATCAAACTTCCCAGGGCATCAACTTTATCCTGTGATGTTGCTTCCCTTCGAGTTGATACTACAACAGGTACCGTCAATAGTAGAATACCCAAGCTAAGCACTAAACCAGCAGATAATTTTTTGAACCGTTTCATTTTACCAAAGTTTTAGCAAACGTTATTTGTTAGCATGACCAGACAATTGCGATTAGGTGTAAACTATCAGTTATCAGCTATCAGCTATCAGCTATCAGCTTAAACGCTACGCGCACGCTACGCGAACAGTTATCAGCTATCAGGTTTATTTTAAGCTGACCGCTGACCGCTGACCGCTGACAGCTTTTTGTTAGTTACGAATAGCTTCCAATAAGCGAGAATAGTAAAAGCGAGTGCTAGTCATTTCCTGTCGCTGAATCGAAAACCCATTATTTTCTAAAATAGTAACAATATCTGCTTCTCGATGCTGATAGGCGCGAGTGGTTTTACTTGGTCCTGGAAAAAACTCACCAATCTTTTTAAGTGCAGTAAGAAGCAAGGTTTTTGGTGCAAAGCTAAGAATTAAACGAGACTCTGCCAAAGAAGCTAAATGAGTTATCATCTCAGCCGCTTTATCCTGGGGATAATGAATCAAAACATCTAGACAAATTACGGTGTGGTAGCTACCACCTAACCCTTCCAAATCCTTGACCATAAACGAGAGATTCTCAGTATTCCCTAAACTCTCCTTAGCCCTTACTTGAGCTTCTTCTACCATTTTGTGAGAAATATCACTAGCAAAAACTATAGCGCTATTTTTGGCCAGAGGAATACTCAGACTCCCAACACCACAGCCAGCATCACAAATCGACAAACCTGACAAATTACCATCAGCCTCCAGCCAACTGATCACTTTATCCACAGTCTGCTGATGACCAATCCGGATATCTTGCTGTACCCGGTTAACCTCACCATCACCATAAATCCGCTGCCAGCGGTCAAACCCAGTGGCATTGAAATAGTCTTTAACAATGGCCTTATCATTAACTGTATTCATATTCATAACTAACACTCTCCTGATCTTGGTGTCCTTCGCGTCTTTGCGGTTCATCAAAAAAATCATGCCTTGAACCTCTAAGACCGAATTAAAAATTACGGTCTTAGATTCTGAACAGCAGTTACCCACTGCTCCATTCCAACAAATCAAATAATTCGAGTTGAACAAATTCGACTTGTTTAGGATTCCCAGACTCACCGCCCAACGGCAGTGATTTATTCCTCATTTTAGAACCTGTTGATTCAGGTTTGGGCGTGACTTTCTGGCTGACCACCAGTAGCTTAGTTGAACTAAGATTTAGCTGTTTAATTCCACGATTACCAATGACAATAGCTGCATCAATATCAGCATCTTCGTGGTGTCCGCAAGATTCACATATCAACTTTTCACCATCTCGGTTTTTTGGGCTGACATAACCACATTTAGAACATTCCTGAGACGTTCTTATAGGGTTAATATCTTTAACCCAATTTCCTAGCTTCCTGGCTTGATGTTTAGTTTTCTGTTTGAGTCTATACCAAGAAGCATCATAAATTGCCTTATTGAGCTGAGACTTGGCTGATTGATTATTTCTTATATATCGCTTTTGTTCTTCATCCCACTTCGGCTTACACCTAGCTTTCATACCCCGAACATTCAAATCCTCAAACACAATCATATCAGCAGACTCAGCAATCTTTTTTGCTATCTTCCACTGATAATCCTGTCTTTGACGACGGATTTTCTGATGAACACTAGCGACTCGTTTTGCGGCTTTTTTTCTATTCTTTGAACCCCGTTTATTACGGCTTAAACGTCGTTGTCTAATTCTTAATCTACGTGATGACTGCTTATCAAAACGAGGATTAGCAATCAGTTGGCCGTTGCTCAGAGAAGCAAGTTTTTTGATACCAACATCAACACCAATACAGGTTTTAATTTCTTGTTCGGTTTTAATTGGAGTATCCGGCACAGTCTCGTCTCTTAAGAGAATCGAAGCATACCAGCCATCGACTTCTCGACTCAAAGTAACGGTTCTAATCTCCCAGGATTCAGGAATATAACGAGAAATAAAAAACTTCATTTGTCCCAGAACCGGGAAGGTAATCCTGTTTCCAGACAGTCGAACAGTTTTAGGCTTAAACTCTATGCCGACATTGTGGTGACTCTTGAACTTTGGGAATCCTCGACCCTGCTTAAAGAAGCCTGTAAAAGCTTTGTCTAAATGCCTTAAAGACTGTTGAAGTACATCAGAGCAAACTGTAGAATACCAGGGTTTTGTCTGTCTCCACTCCGTAGCTAGGGAGGAGTGCATCTCGTAAGCTGTTCGTCTCGGATTGAATTTTTTCTCTCGAGGTCTACGACTTGGATGATCTGTTTTCCAGGGATAGCCTAACGATGCAGATTTATTGACAGAACAGGTCAGTGGGCAAGCAACAGCAGTTGTCGTCAAATCGCAATAGTTGCCCAGTATTTTGGTGTGGTGATAACTATCAATCCTATCTCTAAGACACAGGTTATATAAAGAGCCGATCTTCTGCTGCCAATCTAACAACATTGATTTTTGCTCCCGATCTGGCTGTATCTTAAACCGATAAGCAGTCTGCATTGACCTTTTTACAATAAGCCTGGTAAAGTAGGACTGTTGAGAATAGTACCACACAGTCATGGCAACACGCAAGTTAATTGGAGGTACAGTTGACGACCTCTCAATTCATTTAGTTCTAGTAACCAAATACCGAACAAAAATTATCAACAGTGAAATTATCAATTATCTTGAGGATTTCCGTCGATATATATGCAAAAAAATATGATTGTATATTTATATAATGAACGGCTAGTATTACCAATTTTATCGGCTATATTAATCTCAATTTTGTTTGGAAAAAATATTAGCTTTTTTGCTAAAAAAAACAAAATCATAACCAGTCAAGGAATTATAAAAAAAATCGCCATATTGATTGTGAATGTAAATTATACAATAATTAGTGTTCGGTAAGATTGGTTATTTTGTATCTTATTAGTGGTGCGAATCATGAAACATGAAGAAATATATCTGCGAAAACCAAAATACCCCGTCCTCGCTCTTCCCCGACGACCGAATCAAAGATTACGGTCGCAGTACCCTTAGAGGCAGAGTGATGGATATTGACGACCTTCTCCAATCCTTTAAACACTTTGGTGTTCAGCTTGGCTTAGAACGCATACAGCAACTTCTATCGCGCTTAGGTAATCCCCACCAGGATGTTCCAATCATTCACGTGGCTGGAACTAATGGTAAAGGCTCAGTTTGTGCCTACCTGTCTTCTATACTCACCCAAGCTGGCTACCGAGTCGGACGTTATACTTCTCCTCACCTGGTGGATTGGACAGAACGGATTTGCCTTAACCAAGAACCGATCTCCACCCATACCCTAGCCACAATTTTGGAGCAAGTTAAGGCAGCAATTCCAAAAAACTGTTCCGATCCACCAACCCTATTTGAAGTGACTACTGCTGCTGCTTGGTTGTATTTTGCTCAGCAGCAGGTGGATGTGGCTGTAATAGAAGTGGGATTGGGAGGACGGCTGGATGCAACGAATGTATGCGATCGCGTTTTGGTTAGTATTATCACATCCCTAAGTTGGGAACATTGGCAGCACCTCGGACCGACCTTGGCTGATATTGCCAAGGAGAAGGCTGGAATCCTAAAGCCTGGCTGTCCTGCGGTCATTGGTCCGCTCCCGCCAGAGGCTAGGGCAGTGGTTGAATCAAGGGTGAATCAGTTGGGATGTCCAGTGGTGTGGGTAGACTCAGCAGTAGATTTGCCAGAGGGGAAGATGCCAAGCACCCGACAAGATCTCAGATGGGTGGAGTATGGGGGGATCAGCTATAGTTTGCCCTTGTTGGGGGAGGTGCAGTTGGTTAATTCGGCGATTGCGATCGCAACGGTACAAGTTCTGCAACAGCAGGGTTGGGAGATACCAGAAAATGCGATCGCATCGGGGATGGCCAAAACCACTTGGCTGGGACGTTTGCAGTGGACTAGCTGGGAGAATCACCAGTTACTGATTGATGGAGCCCATAATCAAGCCTCTGCTCAGGCGTTGAGACAATATGTTGATACCCTAGGTAAATCGGTCAACTGGGTAATGGGTATACTCTCGACCAAAGACCATGCTGGTATTTTTAATGCCTTGCTCAGACCAGGGGATCGATTATACCTAGTGCCAGTACCAGACCATAGTTCAGCTGAGCTAGACTACTTGGCTACTCTCGCGCAACAAATTTGTCCTACCTTAGCCGATTGTGCTACTTATCCAGAGTTGGTGACAGGACTCCGTGCTAGCTTTAACAAAGCCGAAGCTGAAGATAAGATTACTGTCCTTTGTGGTTCTCTGTACCTAGTTGGTCACTTTTTGCGAACAGAAGCTTTTGTTGACAGTAATGGCAATGGCTAATCGCTAATCGCTAAAATTAGCAATTTCAGGATTAATCAAAAAATTGTCATGATTATAAGATAAATTGGGTACGATCAAAAGCAACCTAATGTTAAAACCCCGATCTACTTAACTCAGATCTGGTATCTAAATAAGATAATTTTTGATCCCATATTTCCTACTCCCTACTCCCTACTCCCTACTCCCTACTCCCTTTGCTAGATATGGTTAACCATCTTAAAAATTTATTTTCCCGCCGCAAGCAAGGTGTTGGTATAGAATTAGCCCCAGAACGAATTCATATTGCTCAATTGCAGCGGCAAGGTCAGAGCCTAAAAGCTACAACCCTATATTCTCATGAGGTTCCAGAAGGGATCTGGGAAGGAGGACAAATTGTTGATTCCCCTGGTTTAGCGGAACTGATTCGAGAAGCCCTACAGGAGAGTCAAGTGAAAGTGGAGCGGGTTGCCACTGCTTTACCAATGCGAGAAGCAGTAATCCGGATTATTCCGATTCCTGCTGAGCTAGATGATAACGAGCTTCGGGATATGGTACTAAACCATGAAGCTGGCTTATATTTGCCCTATCCCCGGGAAGAAGTGGATTTGGATTATCAGAAGCTTGGCTTCTTTGTGGATGAAGATGGAATCGAAAAGGTGCAAGTCCTGCTGGTGGCTACTCGCAAAGAAATCACCGATAGCTATCTCGATACCTTTGAGCAGGTAGGTTTACAAGTAGATGTACTCGAAATTAATAGCTTTGCCCTGATTCGGACCATCCGAGAACAACTGCGTCAATTTCCTTCCCAAGAGGCAGCCGTTCTGGTAGATATTGAATTTGATAGTACTGAAATTGCCATTATTGTAGATGGTGTCCCGCAGTTTTCCCGTACTGTTCCCATTGGTACCTACCAACTTCAGAGCGCTCTATCACGGGCGATGAATTTACCAGCCTCTAGAAACACTGAACTCCTCCAGGGGATGACTATTCCCAGTACCCCAGTTGATGGCATGCGCACCGGCTCGACCGGGGTAAATCCAGGTATGGTAGCTCTGATCCAAGTCTTGGGAGAAATTGCTGATGAACTACGGCGCTCTATCGATTTTTACCTCAATCAGATGGACAATCTAGAAGTAGCCCAACTCCTACTAGCTGGTCCTGGGGGTGGTATCGGACAACTTGATGAATTTTTTACCCAACGGTTAAGCTTGCCCACGATTCAGGTGGATCCGGTGGCGGCTCTTTCCCTAGAAGTGGAGAAAGATATTCCGATGGTAGAACGACCGAGCTTAGGAACTGTGCTTGGATTAGGATTACGAGAGGTATAGCACTATGTATAGTCTTGATATTAATTTTTTAAAAGACCGAAATCCTGAGGAGATCAAGTCCGTTCAGGATGGAGCCAGTAGACAAGGGATGGCCTTAGGGGAAATGACCCCTCTACTGATTGGAGCTGCAGTGGGCCTAATCCTACCTGGATTGGTGGGAGGTTTTTGGGTGGTTCTCCAACATCAAAACGCCCGATTGAAGGAGGAAATTGCTGATGTTGACCAGAAACTGGCAGCCTTGGGGGCACAAAAGCAACGAATTAGTAAGCTAAACCAAGAACTCAAGCTGGTCAACGAAGAAACTAATGCTCTTGCCAGTGTCTTTAATCAAATTAAGCCTTGGTCAGCGATGTTACAGGACATTCGTGAGCGCACTCCTCCCGGAGTCCAAATTAAAGACATCGAGCAACAGCAAGTCACTGACAAAAACGCTTCTAAGGATGAGTCTAACGCTAACTCACGACCTAGCATCGAGCTGGATATTTCCGGTACAGCTCGAACCTTTGATGATGTGAATTACTTTTTGCTGACGCTACAGAATTCTTCTTTTTTCGACAAAAATGATACTCAACTCATCAAAGCTCAGTTAATCAATAATCCCACCAAATTAGAAATTCCTGAGAGTCAAAAAGAATTAGTAACTCAGGTAAAATATACCCTACCCAAAGTGGTAGAATATACTATTAAAACTCAACTGAGTGATATCCCAGCTTCTGAGATATTAAAAGAGTTAGACCGTAAAGGAGCAGTAGGATTAGTGACTCGAATTAGAAACCTTCAATCTCAAGGAGTGATTCAACAATGACCTATGCTACTGATGACGAGTTTATGAGTGTTGAAGGTCAGGAGGAAGAGCCTGAGTATCCTACTGCCTTCGGCATTACCTTTACTCCCCAAGTTTCTGGGATTACCTTTGGTATTCTTGGTCTGGCAGCTGCTATCTATCTAGCCATGAACCTGATGCTACCGGCTTGGCAGGAGTATCAGGCTTTACGAAATGATTTATCAGGCAAGCAAAATGACCTCCAAAATCCCGAAGTACTCCAGAAAAAAATTAAACAGAAAGAGGAGGAACTAAAGCAAGCAAAGCAGCAAAACCGCCGGGTATTGAGTCAGTTTTCCACAGAAAAAAGTCTGGATACCTTATTGCTTGATCTCAATACCTTTGTTAAGAATACTAGAGGCACTTTGCTTAAATATGAACCAGATTCCGAGGGAATCAATATAGTTAATGATGGCTCTTTAGGAACCCTAGTTGATGGCAAATTAAAACGGAGAACCGTCAATGTGGAAATTGAGGGTAGCTTCCAACAAGTCCAGTCAATTATGCGCAGCTTTGAGCGGCTACAAGCGATGTTGCTGATCAAAGACCTAGAAGCTCAAATCAGTGAACCGCAAACACTAGTGCTACAGCAAGGTAGAGTAGTTCCTGGTCCTCAACCTAAGTTAAAAACAAGCTTAACCCTGGAAGCTCTCATGCCTGCTAGAGATTTGGATAAGGAGGAAGAAGAAAAAGCTGAGGAAAAGGATGGTAAGAAGAAATAATCCTAAGTTCCTTTAGTCTTGCTATATTCTTGCTACCAATTTAATGATGGGGAGATGGCAAGATGGGGGAATTGATCGGTAGGCAAGTTGTTGGCAATTGGGATAACCTGCTTTTCTATGGAGCTGACATGGTTATTGTTGGTTATTGTTGTTGTTGTTGCTTGTTGAGTATTTAGTGTTAACTTATCCTTAACGTCTCCATCTTGGCCTTTCGGCCACGCTACGCAAACAACCTTGGCTTTTCGGCCACGCGATCGCGTTCAACCCTCAACCTTCAACCCTCAACCTTCAACCTTCAACCTTCAACCTTCAACCTTCAACCCTTAACCGTCAACAGCCCTTAATATGACATAATTTCTGTGATTTCAGTCAGGAGATTTGAGGAAGTGACCGTGAGACAGATTCAAGTATGTGGTGGAGTGTTCGCGGCTACAGCAGTGGCTTTATGGGCAACACAGCCTGTAGTAGCAGCAAGCCAAGTTAGTGCTATACGGTTCAACCAGCAGGGGAGTGAACTGGAACTGAAACTTGAGACAAAAGGGGGCAATGAGCCTCCACAGATTTTTGCTGTTAACCAAGGCAATGTCTTGGTAGCTGATCTGGTTAATACCCAGCTGAGTTTGCCCCAAGGGACTAACTTCCGTGAAACTAACCCTCTACCCAATATCAGTGCGGTTGCGGTTAAGGAACTTGATGACAACCGGGTTAGGGTGACAATTCGAGGCACTGACAAACTCCCAATCAGTTCACTGATCCAAAGGGACGCTCAGGGAATTACCTTAGGCATTGACACCACTACTGAGAATCAGGGGATATTCCCTATCCAAGACTTATCGGTGATGAAGCTGGCTCAAGTTCCTAATACAGAAACTAATACTGAAACGGAACAGATGGAGAAACCGGCGGAACTGTCCGAACCAGAACCAGAGACAGAGGCTAACCCCTCAGAAACTCCTGAACCTCCAGTAATAGTGGCTCCTGAACCAGATGTGCTGGTACCTGAGCCAGAAATTATTATTGATGGAATACCAGCAGCTCCAGCTAATGCGGTGCAACCAATTGCGCCAGCGCCCCCCTTCTTACCTAGAGCAGTAGCACCACCAGTAGGGGATATTGCTGTTTCTAATATTAATGCTGCTGCAAGCACTATAGATCTCGGAACAGCAACTCTAGTGCCCCGTTTAGTATTACGAGAAGCACCGATTCGAGAAGTGTTGTCTCTGTTAGCTCGTTCTGCTGGACTCAATCTGGCCTTTGCTGAGTCAGATGAAGACTCCGGTGCAGCACAGTTCACCATCTCTATTGATTTAGAAAACGAACCTGTCCAAGATGCTTTCAACTATATTCTCCAGCTGTCTGGTCTTCAGGCTAACCGTCGGGGAAGCACAATTTTTGTTGGGGCCAAACTCCCTCAAGCGGCTCGTAATCTAATTAGTCGTACTCTACGGCTCAATCAAGCCAGTGCCCAAGGGGCTGCTACTTTCTTAGCCACTCAGGGAGCAGAAGTGCAACAGGTAGTAAGCGAGACGGAAGAAATCATCGATCCTGAAACCCAACGAGTGGTGCGACAAATCCAACGAGCCCCAGAAATTCAACCAGTTACCGCTGATCGGGAAGAAGATAGCCAAGGGGCACTGTTGCTGGAGGGATTAGCAGTATCTACGGATGACCGACTTAATTCCATATCTCTGGTAGGTGAGCCCAGGCAAATTGAAATTGCGACATCTTTACTCAAACAGTTAGATGCTCGTCGCCGTCAAGTAGCGGTAAATGTCAAGATTATCGATGTTAACCTGGCTGGAACGGATGCTTATAATGCCAGTTTCTCCTTTGGGGTTAATGATACCTTTGTAGTCAGTGATGAAGGAGCCGCAGCCGTTAATTTCGGTAGGTTTAATCCCCCCAGTAGAGACAGTGTGGTTAGTGGTCAGTTTCCTAATATTGAGCCATTTGATTTTCGAGCTGTAGACGGAGATGGTGATATATTCTTCGATAGACAAAATGCTCCCTTTGATAACGTGATTGAGGGTTTCAATGAAAGCGCTGGTCGTTCAGCACTCTTCGCACGTCCCGGCTTTGGTCGAAATAATAATCCATTCCAGCCAGGTGTGACGGATGTGGATGTTCAAGATGATGGCATCGAGTTTGAGTATTCACTTCCTTCTCTATTCCAGTACCCTGATAAGTTTTTATTAACCTTGCAGGCTCAGATTACCAGCAACAACGCCAAGATTCTTACCGACCCAACTCTAGTGATCCAAGAAGGGCAGGAAGCTAGTGTCGAGTTGGTCCAGCAGGTACTGACTAGTGTGAGGACAGATATAGACACAGACGGTGGTGCTACCACTAGAACGATCACCCCGGTTATTCAAGATGCTGGTTTAGTGCTAACGGTGAATGTTGAGAGAATTGACGACAATGGTTTTATTACCTTATCTACAGCTCCGTCGATCACAGCTCCCTCGGGAACTCAAGTGTTTAACAGTGATAATGCAGAAAATACAATCACATTTCTCAGTCGCCGAGAACTGAACTCTGGGCTAATTCGTCTGCGGGATAATCAGACGTTAATTCTATCTGGCATTATTCAGGACACTGACCGCACAACCGTAAGAAAGGTGCCAGTTTTGGGTGATATTCCGTTGCTTGGTGCTCTGTTCAGACGCACCAGCAAGACCAATGAACGCCGTGAAGTGATTATCCTGCTGACCCCTCAAATTTTGGATGACACAGACCGCAATGGTGGGTATGGTTACAGCTACACCCCTGGACGGGATGCCCGTCAAATGCTAAACCGGGGAGGGTTTCAGTCTCCAGGAAACTAAGGTAAAGGTGAGGTAAACGTAAATTAACACTTATCCCCCCGAGCGAGGGATGGCTCGCTCGGGGGTAATTAACTTATGGATTTGACTACTCCCCCCTACTTTAGTGGTGGGAATAGTTAGGTTTTGAAGCTTTTACGTGTTTATTTGTTTTTGGTTGAGAATTTTATTGACTTGGTTTGATTTAATTTTTATAAGCCCATAATTATACCTGATTTTAAGGGTTAGTGTCAATATCTAAACAAGGCTCTGAGCTCTGCTATCCCATAGCAGACCTACCAAGCACGCCTAGAGCAGGGGGCTTACCGTAAAATAATGAATTATATATAATTAACAATGAATGATCATAAAAAATTAAGATTGCCTACTCCCTAAGGCATAAATTTAGGGTAGCACTTTGGGCCAAAATTCTGAAATCTATATAAATTAAAGCATTCAACGATCCATATCGGCATTGCAAACATTAGAATAATGCAGTGAAACATCGAAGCTGCGAGTGTTGCAGCGATTTTTTTGTCGAAAACCCTGGTTGGATGATCTAAAAAACAAGGAGATTTGAATGAATAAGGGTGAATTAGTTGATAAAGTGGCGGAAAGAGCTACTGTAACCAAAAAACAAGCGGATGCAGTACTAACTGCTACGATAGAAACGATTATGGAAGCAGTGTCCGAGGGTGATAAAGTCACCTTAGTGGGCTTTGGTTCCTTTGAATCCCGGGAGCGTAAGGCTCGTGAGGGTCGCAATCCCAAAACTGGTGAAAAGATGGAAATTCCGGCAACTAAGGTTCCCGCCTTTTCTGCTGGTAAGGTTTTTAAAGAGAAAGTGGCACCACCCAAGGAGTAATCCCTGATTCAGTCACAAACTTGTCCTTGAAACGACCAACTCACGGGGGAAATTTAGCCTGGGCAGCAGCACTGGCTAACTGTCCTCCTTCCTTAATTCTTGATTTTTCTGCCAGCATCAATCCCCTTGGTCCCCCTAAAAGTGCGATCGCAGCGATTGAGTCTGGGCTCAATAACCTGGTAGCTTATCCTGACCCCAATTATGCTGAGCTGCGGCAGTGTTTGACGCAACTGCATCCAACCCTGCCCCCAGACTGGATTCTTCCAGGTAATGGCTCAGCCGAATTATTAACTTGGGCTTGTCGCGAGCTATCAGAACTAGATGAAACCTTGATCATTACTCCAGCATTTAGGGACTACCAACGGGGACTGAAGGCATTTGGAGCAAGAATTAGGGAGTGCCCCCTGATGAGGGAACTCTCGACACCTAGTGTCAGATCGGGAGATGGGGAGATGGGCAGGGAAATTGATTCTTTGATGCCCTTACTCCCTGACTCCCTTACTTCCTCACTTCAAAAAGAGGGGACTCGACAGGGTTTGCTGCTGAATACCCCCCACAATCCCACAGGTCAATTGTTTACCTCAGAAGCAATTGAGGCTTATCTCAAGCAATTTGCTTTGGTGGTTGTGGATGAAGCTTTTATGGATTTCCTGCCTCCTGACCAGGAGCAAAGCCTGATTCCTTTAATTGGGGATTATCCAAACTTGGTAATTTTGCGATCGCTTACCAAGTTTTACAGCCTTCCTGGACTCAGACTAGGTTATTGCATTGCCCACCCTGAGCGACTCCAACGTTGGCAGGAATGGCGGGACCCTTGGCCAATCAATACCTTAGCAGCGGCAGCGGCAGCGGCAGTGGTTCAGGATAGAGCATTTCAACAGCAAACCTGGGATTGGCTAGCACCAGCGCGTAAGCAACTGTTTCAGGGACTGGCTAAGTTACCTGGTCTTCAACCTTACCCCAGTGCAGCTAACTTCTTGCTAGTCCACTCAGAAAAATCCACGTCACAGATCCAAGCACAACTACTCCAACACCATCGGATTTTGATCAGAGATTGCCTAAGCTTCCCGGAATTAAGCGATCGCTTTTTCCGGGTCGCTGTACTTACACAGGCAGATAACCAACGCTTACTAACAGCTTTAGACGCTATCTTGATAAGTTGAAGGTTAGAAGGTTGAAGGTTAGAAGGTTGAAGGTTAGAAGGTTGAAGGTTAGAAGGTTGAAGGTTAGAAGGTTGAAGGTTGAAGGTTAGAAGGTTGAAGGTTGAAGGTTGAAGGTTGAAGGTTGCTGGCCGTAGGCGTCTGTTGTGGGATAGGTTAGTTAGATGGTTGTTCCCGTAGCGTGGCCAAAAGCCCAAGGTTAGAGCCTGAAACCTGTAACTTTCAACCGGAAACCTGTAACTTTCAATCTGAAACCTATAACCTGCTAACCTGTAACTTTCAACCTGAAACCTTCTAACCTGCTAACCTGTAACTTTCAACCTGAAACCTGTAACTGTTGCACGAATGACCGTTGACTATGACCTAATTATCATTGGTGGCACTCCTGCTGCTGTGTATGCTGCTGTTGCGGCTGCTGGTTTAAAGGCTCGTGTGGCTCTGGTAGACCCTCAGCAAGGACAAACTAGCTGGCTAGCACAGGGGGCTATTTACACCAGAGTATTAAGTGAGATGGGGCGTAAGCTTGAGCAGATGCGTGACGCTGCTCAATGGGGTATTTATGCTCAAATAGCTGATTCAACCGAACCAGACATTTCACAGACCGGGTTTTCATCCCTACAACTAACTGCAGTGATGGAATGGGCTAATCTGGTGGTTACCAACTGCTCAGAACAGAATTCTCAAGCTATTTTAGGTGCTTTAGGGATTGATCTAATCACCGGTGAGGGGGAATTTTGCAGACTGCCTCACCTCGGTTTTGTAGTCAACAACCGACGTTTGCGGTCTCGTGCCTATCTGATCGCTACTGGCTCTCGCCCAGCTATTCCCGATATCGAAGGGTTACAGACCATAGACTATTTCACACCAAACGATATCTGGCACAAAGTGTTTAAGGTTAACCAGTTGAAGGTTAACCAGTTGAAGGTTGAAGGGGAGTTGAAGGTTAAATATTATAACCTTCAACCAGATAACCTTCAACCAGATAACCTTCAACCGGATAACCTCCAACCAGATAACCTTCAACCAGATAACCTCCAACTAGATAACCTTCAACCAGATAACCTTCAACCGGATAACCTCCAACCAGATAACCTTCAACCAGATAACCTTCAACCGGATAACCTCCAACCTTCACTACCCAGCTTTTGGGTAGTGATTGGGGATGAGCCTATTGCTCCAGAACTAGCTCAGACCTTAGCTAGACTTGGTTGTGAGGTAACGTTGGTGGCCAGTACTACCCGTATTTTGTTCCAGGAAGACCTAGAAGCATCTAGGCTCATACAAGCTCAGTTGGAAGCTGAGGGAATTCGAGTTCTGACGGATAGTCCAGTTGATCAGGTCAGAGAGATTGACGGGAAAACCTGGGTTCAGGCTGGTAATAAAGCCATTGAAGCTGATGCCATTTTACTGGCTACGGGTGAGCAACCCAATGTGGAATCCTTAAATCTAGAAGGGGTTGGCATAAAGTACACTCAGCAAGGTCTTCAGCTCAATCAGAAGCTACAAACGACTAATCCCCGCATCTATGGCTGTGGCAAGATGGCTGGTGGTTATCCCTGTGCCCATATTGCCCAGTATCAAGCCAGCATTGCCCTGAAGAATGCATTGTTTTTCCCCTGCTTTAAGGTGAACTATCATGGGATTCCCTCGACAGTCTTAACTGAACCCCAATTAGCACGGGTAGGTCTTACAGAAGTAGAAGCTAGAAAGCGCTATGGTAAGAATCTATGGGTGATGCGAGACTATTTCAAAGAGTTAGATCAGGCTCAGCTCCTGGGGCAAACCACTGGGTATATGAAACTGATAGTGCAGCGCAATGGGACAATTTTAGGAGCAACCATAGTTGGATCACAAGCAACAGAATTAATTGGGGAAATTACCCTAGCGATTCAGCAGAAAATCAAATTGGGTGTGTTGGCAAATGTCTATTATCCCTATCCCACCTTGTCAGAGATTTTTAAGAAAACGGCAATCCAGTGGCAGCGCCAACGAATTAGTCGTAATCAGACTTTAAAAAACTTTCTGGAAGGCTTCTTTAACCTACGCCGTAGTTGGTCAAGGTAACTAACTTAGGATTAAATCCTGCTTTCCTCTATCCGTTAAATGCTGGGCATTATAACGGGATTATGTAGTGGGGATAAAGATAAGTGTTGATTACCATTACCTCAATCTTAAACATTTAACATTTAAAATATAAAATTTAACAGTCAACATTCAAGCTTCAACTTCTGCATTAAAATGACAGCAATCAGCAAAGTAAGTCAATTCCAGTACAAACCCCTGCACAAGCCTAACCAACTGATTTACGGTACAGGTCAAACGGGGGTGATTACGGGATGGACGATAAAAGACGCGATCGCAAAAAAGTTAAACCCCTCGGAATTTGCTGTAGTCGGACAGTTATACAGTCCCACCCGGGGAATTAGCCTGCTCATTCGTAATCTCCTCGCTAATCCCCATGTCCGCTACTTGGTCATTCTCAACGCTACGAAGGAAGACCGCAATGCTGGCAGTGGGACTTGCTTGCTGGACTTTTTCCACCATGGCGTTGAAGAAGGGACTAGTGATACTGGTCGTCACTGCTGGGTGATTCGCTCTTCTATAAAAGGGTATATTGACATGGAGATTCCCTTAGTCATCCTAGAACAACTCAGAAGGGAACTTTCTGTGGCAGAGGCTGATTCGATTACCCAAGCCGTGAGTTTGGTTAAGTCTTATGGCTCCAAAACTCAAGAGCCCTGGGGAACACCATTGGAATTTCCTATGGCAAATGATGTCGGGGAATCTGGCTGTGCGCCCCTAAAACCAGGAGCGCGCTATGGACATCGTATTGAAGGGCGAACGATAGCTGAAACTTGGGTTAAGATAATCCATCGCATTAAAACTACCGGCACAATTCGACCCACAGGTTATGACGGATATTGGCAAGAGCTAATCGATTTAATGGCAGTAGTAACGGAAGAACCTCCTGAATTTTACTTTCCTGAGCCCAATTATTTACCATGCGATCGCGACTTTATCCAAGAATACATTCATCAAATCCTGGACGACGCACCCGTAGTAGAAGGAGTTAAATATACCTATGGTCAGCGTCTACGTTCTTGGTTCAAACGTGACCAAATCGAGCAAGTAATCACTAAACTCATTGGTGAAATCGATGCCGCCAGTGCAGTGATGTCCCTATGGGATGTCAAAGACCATGAGAAAGGGGGTAGTCCTTGTCTGAATCACATCTGGCTGAGAGTCGTGGATAATGAATTGTCCCTAACGGCCACATTGAGAAGTAATGATATGTTTAGCGCGTGGGCAGCTAATGCCTTTGGACTAAGAGCACTACAGCAGTATATTACAGACCAAATTGGTAAGCGCGGGGGTATTCAATTAAAAATGGGACCGCTGATTACCGTTAGTCAAAGTGCTCATATTTATGATGATTGTTATGACTATGCTAATCGGATTATTCAAAATCACTATCAACAAATTATCAATTCAGAACAGAAACAGTATGCTGATCCCATTGGTAATTTCTTGATTGAAACCGAAAATAATAATATTATAGTGAAGCAGACAACCCCTGGTAGCGGGGAAGTAATTGCTACGTATTCTGGTAAAAATGCCATGAGTTTATCTAGAAAAATTTGTAGTGATAATCCTTCAATACAACCTAGTCATGCGGTCTATTTAGGAATAGAATTAGAAAAAGCTATGATAGCTATAAAAGAAGATAAAACTTATCACCAATTATAGCATTTTTAAGACTTATGATATACAAAATCATGGGTATTAAGAATTAGGGAGTAAGGAGTGACCCATGGGAAAATTTACTGTACTTCATGACTAGGATAAGTTATTGATAAGCAGTTATTGATCAGCATCAACTATAGATAACCTAAAAAACGAGTTTGGTGTAAAAAATAACCAAAGATAGTTTGGTGAATAGTTCTTGGTAAAATGACAAGTTATAGCAACCACAGTAAAGGTTAAGACATGTTTCTATTTACTGTTCTCTTTTACCTGCTCCCTGTTCACTTAAAAAAGACGATGATAGTTTATGTCATCAACTAAACTGACATTGATATAAAATTGATCATTGACGACAAGTTTAAAATTACCAATGACTAGTGAAAGACCAAACTGGGATGAATACTTTTTAATGATGGCTAAGCTAGCAGCTACTCGCTCAACCTGTTTAGCCTTTCCTGTAGGAGCAGTGATTGTTAAAAACAATCAGATTTTAGCAACAGGTTACAATGGTTCCCCATCTGGCTCAAGTCATTGCACAGCTCAGGGATACTGCTATCCTGGACTAAGTAGCTGCGATGCGTCTCGTACCATGCCATCCCGAGCTGTTCATGCTGAAGCGAATGCGATCGCGTTTGCAGCTAAACATGGTATTGCCACTGCTGGAGCCACTATTTATGTCACCCTAGAACCCTGTGTCTCCTGCTTGAAGTTAATCATTTCAGCTGGCATAAAGAAAGTTTTTTATGAGACTATCTTCAATAGTGGAGAGAAAGCTCTAGTTAGAGATCATTTTCTGAACGAAGGCTTAGTTAGTCTAACCCAAATCCAGTTAAGTGAAGAAACAGCTAAACGAGCAGCTTCATTTCTCCTCAATCCAACATCTGTTACTAAATTGTCGGACAAAATTATTGAAAACAATTACACAATTATTAACAGTGAATAGCTGGATAATAGAGCAATTATTATTTTGGTATTGAGAAATGCTATATGACCAATTACCAATTATCGATATACCATTTTATAAGTGATTAACTGGACTTGATATAGGGTACCTATATCACTAAATCAATTGTGATAATTGTTGTTCCTTATTCCCTACTCCCAGGGCGTGCCCTTGACCCGTAATTAAATTCGCCACGGGTCGCACCGCTCCCTGTTCCCTGTTCCCTTTGCTACATAACTTATGTCTTGGCAGCGTCCTGATCACCGAAAACCGGATCAACTACGTCCGATTTTGTTTGAGCGAGAATTTACCCGCTATGCTCTTGGTTCCGTCCTAGCTCACTGTGGTGAGACCAAAGTACTTTGTACCGTGACGGTTCAGGAGGAAGTCCCCCGATTTCTCAAGGATACTGGCAGCGGCTGGCTAACCGCTGAGTATAGGATGTTACCAGGAGCAACACCGGAACGCCAAAGACGGGAACTTCTCAAGCTTTCGGGTAGAACTCAGGAAATTCAGCGGCTAATCGGACGTAGTTTACGGGCTGCTGTTGATCTCAAAGCCTTGGGCGAGAGGACCATTACGGTAGATGCGGATGTTCTACAGGCGGATGCAGGTACCCGTACTACTTCCATTACTGGGGGATATGTTGCTCTTGCGGATGCTGTGGATAAACTGCTTAAAACGGGAGTACTAGAGCGATCGCCTTTAATTCACCAAGTTGCTGCTGTCTCGGTTGGTTTATTGGAAGGTGAGCCGTTTTTAGACCTCAACTATCTCGAAGATGTGGCGGCTGAGGTGGATTTTAATGTAGTGATGAACGATCAAATGGGTATTATTGAGGTTCAGGGAACAGCCGAGTCAGGGGCTTATACTCGCCATCAACTCAATCAGTTGATGGATCTAGGAGAAAAAGGTATTAAGGAGTTGTTACAGGCACAGCGTTACCAGAAATAAGTGCTGAGTGCTGAGTAATAATTGTCGCGCTTCACTTTTGAGATTGGATTTCCTTCCCGTAGCGTGACCTACGGTCAAGCTATTGGTCAATCATCGTGAGGGCGCAAGCCTTGCGCCCCTATATTGCTGCCCTAGAATAGGGCTCCTGCAATAGGTTTTAAGTTTCTGAGGCTGATGATTCACTAATAACTGGTGACAAGTAAGCCACAACCGCACCGAGAACGAAACCAAGAATATTGCGCAATAGTGGTAAGAAATCAGAGGTGCGTGTCACTACAGGTCCAATACCGAAGGCAATAAACAGAATACCCCAAAGTGGGGACAAAATTAAAGCCCATTGCCAAGCGAAAACCTGATCCTGTTTGCGGGGAATAGCAGCAAATCCACAAATCACTCCTCCGACAGTAGAAGTAATTAGGGTCAAAATCCACTGTTCCCGTGGTAGTCCAGGTACCACCCGACATCCCCCTTGGCGCAGGCATTGCTTGACCGTATTTAGGGCTTCGATAATAGATTGGTTTTCGCCATTGTCCCGTACAAAGTAGAGATTACCAAATCGGGTTTGCAACTCTACCCAAAATGTACGAGGAAGGAATTCATACAGGGCATCACCCACGTTAAACCCTAGGATATTCCCTCCTCGGGCGTCAGCAATCAGTAACATACTTTTGTCGTTAAGTCCCCAAAACTCTTTGACTGCCCGACCAGGGGTGCGGTCATATTGGGTCAAAACTCGGAGTTTCCAGCCAGTTTCCTCCTCAAAGCTTTCTAAATCTTCGACTAGTCTCTGCTCTTGAAGCTCTGGAATAAAGTTCGCTAAATCAATGACTGGTGTTTGAACCTCGGGCAGTAACTCAGGATTGTCGTAAGCCTTGGCCTCAGGAGCAATCGCCCACATAGAACAAGCTAGGAACAGTGCTGCGAAGGATACTAAAATTCGTTTTGGAAACAGATACTGCATAGTTATTTTCAATCGGCAATGGACAGTATGCTTATCTTTTAGATAAATAATCAAGTAAAACTAAGCATTTCTTTACACTTGTTTACTTTATTCTAATCTTGGTTGCGATCGCAAAATGTTCGATCTTGTACAGTAAAGGGATCATTGACAGGGGTAAGTTTCTAACATCAGGGTCAAACAGGGAGTGTGGGAGGTGTGGGAGGTGTGGGAGGTGTGGGAGGAGAAGAGAGTGTAGGTTGGTTACATGTTGAGTTGCCAGAACTATCCCCAGTTAGCGCCTGGATTCCATCAGGTGGTGATCAACAATAAACCTGTAGAATTAGAATCAGAATTAGGGGTTAAATTAAACAGTATTGTAGAGGATAAAATAGCCAGGTAATGCAGTAATTACTTAAAATTGAGAGCGATATTATTTTTAGGATTGACCATAGGCCACGCTACTCGAATGTTTATAATAAGGTAAAAGCATTAGCAATTAAGAATAAAATTTAAATTCCTAATTAACTTAATTAACAATTCCCAAAGGATAATGATAGAAACAATCGTAGCCCAAGATATTTCTCTGCATCAATTGAAGGACAAATTTGGACTAGAGCCTCTGACGGGGTGACAAACAGCCTTAAAAGCCTTACTGGGTGTGGGGTGTGGGGTGACGGGTGTAGGGGAAGATCAGGAGCTGGCTACGTTGCTAGGGACGGTTGAATCAGGTTTCGGACCGATTGTTATTGCTTGGCTGACAAAGACGTACAAATTTCATCGGAAGATCAGGAAACGATTGTCAGAGGACGAATTGATATTTTGATTTGTCAACCTCAGTTTTGGATAGTGGTGATTGAAGCGAAACGAGCAGAATACTCTTTAAAGGTAGGGATACCACAAGCTCTAGCTTATATGTTGGCTAATCCTGAGCTAGAAAAGCCTGCTTTCGGATTTGTGAGTAATGGTGGTGAATTTATTTTTATCAAACTGATTCGACAAAATAAACTGCAATATGCTTTTTCTAATCAGTTCTCTGTGCTGAATCGTGGCAATGATTTATATACTGTTGCGAGAATATTAAAACACTTAGGTCAGTTAGTACGTCAATGACTGAAAGCTTATAGCTTTCAGCTTTGAGATCAACAAGGAAGTATAGCGCTTTCAAATCAAATGTGAAAACGCTATAGTAACCATTGAAGAATTTTGAATTTTTAATTGCCCCCAGCGGTACTAGGTGCTCCAAATTCGCCTGGCAGCTGATTAATGTGCTCAATCCCTAGTCGTTGGCACAGCAATTTCAGTTGCCGGAGGGTTGGTCTAGCCTCAGTCCTACCAGAGACCTAGCGCTGGTTCGCACGAGGAATACCACAGTAGATGGGTGACATACTCCCACACTCACCTTGTCAGGTTGAGTGTGGGCTTCTTACCAACACCAGCCATCGCTTAGGTTACTCGGTAAGCTTTATTAACGATACGGTCAGAAGTTACCGCAAGAATAGGGCAGCCTTTATGGTTAGTCGGTTATGGGTAAAGGGTTAAAACTTTATGATTAAGGCCAGAGACGAAACCTTATCAGAGGGTCGCCTTTATGGTTGATTGGCTGTGCGTAAAAGGGTTAAAACTGTTTGATTAAGGCGACCCTCTCCTTACGGTAACTTCAAACCCTATTCTAAGGTTTCCTCTCCGGGATGCCCCGACCCACCGGAACAATTAAAAAAAAAGTTCTTTTTTTTACTTAGCAGGTGGCGGTTAGCTCTTAATTTGTTTTCCCTACTATTTTTAGTATAACGTTTTTCAGGCTGTTGATCACAGTTCCTGTCCGCGATTCATCTCTGGAGACGAAACCTGATTGTTAGTGGAGCCTTTATGGTTGGCAGGCTATGGGTAAAAGGGTTAAAACTTGAGGTGCGACCCTAGGCGAATTTAATTCGCCATAGGAACGCGCGCCTCCATTGATTAAGGCTCCACTATCCTTACGGTAACTTTAAACACTCATGCTGCGCATGTTCGTTGTGGGGCATAAGAGCGGAGGAAGCTAATTCGTCTTGAGACAAATTGGTGCGTTTAATTCTTAGAGCCTCCAACGGTGAATCACTACTGTGTTTGCGCCTTTTGTTTTTCTCTGTCATAGTATGCTGGTTTAGCATGGTTTTAATGCCAAACTTAAAAGGATTATAGTAAGGCATTAAAATGAGATACAACAACAGACACTGAAATGCGATTCGGCTTTCGCCGACGCTACGCGATCGCATAAGCCTGTAAACCTTTTCCTGCTAAGGTTTCAGGATTTATTCACGTCTCCTTTTCTCCATGTATATATACACCATTTTGATCAAGCCACTTGTCAATTAATTCATTGACAACATCGCTCATGTCCCTGTCTTGCATAACACAAGCTGCTTTAAAGTTCTTTTTTTTATCTTTGGATAGATAAACCCGTATTGATTCTTCAGCCACTGTCCTACTACCAGTAAACAACTTTACTCCATTCTGGCATCAATGATTTTTTTTACAAAATTTATAAATTTATTTTCCCAGGAATGAGGTAGGATAGGGAAAGCCAGCGCGCCGAGCACTCGTAGTTCATGCGCTGGCTAATACTCCATTGTTCAAAGGAGATAGCTCCATTATGGCTTATCTACAAAACCTCCAGCCTTGGGCAGTGACCCGCCTTCCCCAACCCAATGGGTAATCATCGGTCGCTACTGCACTCGCTCTGATGCAGAGGCACACCCTCAGTTATGGCGTCAGCGAGTCCCTGATACCCAATTTGAACTTGTCTTTGATTTGCCCGGTAGCAAAAACTATAGGGATTTTCCTCTTGATCAACTCACTCATTAATATGGGTCGGTTGTGAATTGTTAATTGTGAATTGTTAATTGTGAATTGTTATTTTCAATTCACAAAAGAATAACTCTACAATCCCTACCTGTAACAATGACCAATTTATTTCGGCGACTCAACCCTGCTAAGAAATTCCGGATTACGGTTTACATGATAGCTAGATTACTGAAAATTTCCTATCGCCTGATCGTGCGGGTAGAATTTTGGAACTATGTAATCTTTGTCCATCGCCGTGATCGAGGTGGACAATTTATCAGTTATCGGAAATTATCACAATGGCAAAATGCTGTCGCTTGCCAGATTCAACAATGTACTACTTTGCCAGCACTGAAGCAATTGTGGTTTTCTATTGAAACAGACTGCCACCAGTACTCAAAGCAGTATAGCCAAAATTATTACCATTTTATATGGCCAATTTGGAGAAAACAATGGGATAGGCTTTGGCAGCAGGGTAATGTCCCATAATCCCTGTGAGAGTTGTTTGATTTCCATTGAAGCAATTGCTTTGACTAATTAGGAAACACTTTTAAGCGATGCGACCTAGGAGCCGCCAAAGGCGATTGGCCGTAGGCCACGCTACGCGAACGCATAACTTTATCCATAGTAAACTAAAGGTAAAAATTGAGTATAGGAGCGACTGTAGAACTATCTGCTTAGTTGGCATGTCTATTGAACAAGACACATAAAACTATAGGGATAACATTGATTCATTAATCATTTTGACCATCTTTTGCTCACGAATAACTTAGTGAAGACCAAAAGGATGCTGAGTAAATAACAAGCAGATGAAATCGCCCAATATATGGATTGAGGCTTGCAATTCCCATGATTTTGAAAAAATTCTTGCCCACTATGACCATAATATAGCGCAAAAACCTCACGTTTAACCCTGAAATTAATGCTTATAAGCCGTTTATATAGCTCCTCTCAATTATCTATTATTATTTTATCCTCTAGTTGTAACTTTCTAATTACTGCCAAAGTACCCTTAACATTTAAACCTAATCGTATTGCCTGTTTTCTAGCGGCAAAATCATCCAAAATAATATAATCTGTTTGTAATTCTATCCCTAAAGCAATAGCTTCTGACTCTCCCTGTCCTAAACGGTCATTAAGACGATTTGCTAAAGAAACTAATTTTACCCCTTTAACCATTAATTGATTATTGGCAATCAAATTATCAATATAAGCACTTGCTTCATCATTCTTCGCATTAATTTCTTCTTTGACAACTTGCGGTAAATAAAATTTATCCTCAGACTCAATGAACTGCGTCAACAAATCTAATCGTGCTAGAAATATCAAAGGAGAAGAATTAAAAACAATTTTCATCTGGAATCACCAGTTTTGTTCAATGGTTATATCTTCAGAAGATAGGTAAGAAAACTCAATTCCCATTAAATCCAAAATTTTTATAAAAACTTCAGGTTCTATTTGCATTATTTCTGCTGCTTTCTGTAAACTAATTAGTCTAGAAACTAAAGCTCCTATGACAAAGATAAAATTTTCTTTTTGCCCCATATCCTGAAACAACTGTACTTCAGAGGCAATAGTTTTGAACATTTCTTTGTTACTCATGTTTCTTAATCCAAAAAACTAATCAAATAAACTGTTGTACAGTTTAAGTTTATATTATTGAAATAAAATCAAAAAATATATTATTTCAGTTACCTTTTGCTTTTTGCCTTTTGCCTTTTGCCTTTTGCCTTGCTAAAACCCATTTAAAATGCATTTTAGCTTACCCATCTTCTTGACATCAACTCAGCGCGCCCAACGCTTCCAGTGCTGACTTCTGTGCTAGGGTCAAACCGGTAACCCCTGTGATGTTCATACCTTGGTAAGGTCGATCAGGAATCAAGGTTTTAATACACTGACCTGTGTGAGTATCCCAAACTTTAATAGTCCCATCATTACTGCCACAAGTAAGCCAATAACTGCTCACCTGTTCTTGATCAGACCTACCCTGGTGATCTTGATGTTTTACAGGACTAAACCCAATCGATGACCGTACTGAATTCCTGTGACCGTGTAAGGTTCTCAGATAGTTACCCGTACTTGCGTGCCAAAGCCTTACGGTTTGATCTAAGCTACCACTGGCAATCAATTCACCATCAGGACTAAAGGCGACAGACCAGACACCTTTACTATGGCCTCGTAAAATCCTGACACATTCCCCAGTCCTAACATCCCAAACCCGGACAGTTTGGTCTCCACTGCTGCTAACTAGAGTTTGGCCATCAGGACTAAATGCTACCGATTGTACCCGACTAGTGTGACCCTGTAAAACCTTGAGACATTCACTACTCCTGACATCCCATAAGCGTATGGTTTCGTCTTCACTACCACTGGCTAGGGTTTGACCGTCTCGACTGAAGGTAACAGACCAAATCCAACTGGTGTGACCTCGTAATATCTTAAAACATTCACCAGTATTGACCTCCCATAAGCGGATGGTTTTGTCATCACCACTACTGGCAAGAGTCTCACCAAGAGGACTAAAGCTAACGGATTGCACCCAATAGGAGTGACCACACAATACTTTCAGGCATTGACCTGTAGTTACTGACCACAAGTGTATGGTTTGGTCAGCGCTGCTGCTAGCGAGAATTTCACCATTGGGATGAAATGCCACAGAAGTCACCCAACCGGTGTGTCCCTCCAGTCTCTTTAAACAGTGATCATTACTGACATCCCACAACCTGACCATGTTGTCAGTACTGGCACTGGCTAATTGTTGACCATTGGGACTGAATACTGCTGAAAATACAGAATTAGTATATCCTTGTAAAATTTTAAGACATCTACCTGTGTTGCTATTCCATAGACGTACGGTTTGGTCACTGCTGCCACTAGCTACGGTGCGACCATCCCGATTAAATGCCACTGAAAATATAGAATTGGTGTGTCCTTGTAGGTAGTTCAGGCATTCACCACTGCTGACATTCCACAGCCTCACCGTCTGGTCATCACTGCCACTGACTAGGGTTTGCCCATCTGCACTAAACATTACTGACCGTATTCTGTCGCTATGGTTAGTTAAGGTGTTGAGACATTCACCTGTGCATGGGTCCCACAATCTAATGGTAAAGTCAGCACTTGCACTGGCTAACATCCCACCATCGGGACTAAAATTAACTGACCAAATCCGATTAGTATGACCATGACAGATCTGGCGACATTCACCAGTACTAAAATCCCAAAGTCTCACTGTCTGGTCATCACTAGCACTGGCTAAGGTTTTACTATCTGCACTAAAGGCCACCGACAGGACTTGACCGGTATGTCCCTGACATACCTGACGGCATTCACCAGTGTTTACATCCCAAAGCCTTACTGTTGATTCATCACTACCACTGGCTAGGGTTTTACCATCCCTACTGAATGCTACTGACCAAATAGAACTGGTATGGCCTTCTAAAGTTTTAATACACTGACCTGTGCTGACATTCCATAGTTTAATAGTTTTGTCACTACTGCAACTGGCTAGGGTATTACCATCAGGACTAAAGACAACAGACCAAACCCAACCAGTATGACCTTTGCAAATTAAAATTGGCTTACCATTCTCGACTTGCCATAAACGCAACTGACCTTCCACATCTCCAGTAGCTAAAAGCTTACCATCAGGACTAAATGCTACCCCAAATACTACTCCTAAGGTTTTAGTAAACACTGACTTGGATAAATCGGAGTGAGCGAAATTGACATCTTGTAAATCCACCCCTTGTAGATAAGCTTGCCAAATTGTAACTCTTGAAAAATCATAGCCTTTTAAACAGATTTGCTGTTGACAAAGAAGATTAATAATATTTCCACCAGCGTAGCCAATGGCTAAGGCAGGTTTGCCTCGAAGCGTGTCGAGAATCTGATTTAGATGGGTTTTTAGGTTATCCTTACCCGTTAAAGCAATCTGTAGACGCTCTACAATGGGTTTAATAATGAGACGAATTTGAGTATTTCTAAGATAATCTTTGGTCTGAGCTTTGAGGAGAGCATGAGTCCTAAATATGGAATTTTCCCAGTTGTTATTAGTTTTATTAATGGCGGTTACACCAGCAATAACTTCTTCACAGATTTGCTCAACCAAGCGTTCAGTTACGTATTCCATCACCACCGGTTGTAAGGAAAACAAAGACGCTTTTCTTTCCACAAGCGATCGCTGTTCCAAGGATTCCAGGGTGTCGATAAGTTGTTGGGGTGATACGGGGGGAAATATATCATCTCGTAAGTCAGCAAATGATGCTTCTTCTCGATTGATGGCGAGCCAAAAAATTACTGTTCGTTCTGGAGCGCTTAATCGGGCAAAATGCTGCTCTAAAAGATTTTTAATATTCCCAAATATTATCGCATCTTGATTTAAAAAATCTGCAATATTACCGGCGAATAATTTATGAATTGTTGTCGCTACAATTTTTAGAGCTAAGGGATTACCAGAATAACCATTAATTAACCTAGTCCATTCCTTTTCTTCACCTTCAAACGAACCAATAATATTAAATATTTCTTGTCCTTCAGCAGTTTTTAAACCACTTAATTGTAGGGAGCGAACAGGTAGCACTTCTGCTTCAAGCAGTCCAATTTCTTGAGGCTTCTCCCGAGAGGTTAGTACTAAGCAGCTTTGATGGGAGGTTTCCCCCCAGCGTCTCAACAGTTTACCGTATTCTTCATATCCAGCTAGATAATTTCCAGCAGCATTGCTTTGAGCTCCCCCTTGTAAAATTGTTTCCATATTGTCGAGAACTAGCAAACAGCGGTGGGAGCGTATATCATTCAGCAGTCGGGAAATTTTTTCGTCTGTAGTATCTGGTAAATCAATGTCTTGCTGATTGGATAGAAATCTCAGCAACTGAGTCAAAATCTCTGATAGGTCAGGAGCATTACGTAGGGAGCGCCAAATAACAAAATCAAACTGGTGTTGGAGTTGTTGGGCAAGCTTGATCGAGAGGGAGCTTTTGCCCATGCCGCCCATACCTAACAAGGCAACTAGCCGACAGTGTTCGCTCAGAATCCATTGCTGCAACTGGGCTAGTTCTGATTGTCGTCCATAAAAGAAACGAACATCAACGGCTTCTGACCAATCGTGACGTGGCTTTGCGTTCGGGTAGCGTGGCCTTAGGCCAATCCCATCTGTTTCCTGTCGAGTTACCGGTTGGTTCGAGGAGATAGTTTCCTGTTCACTGCGCCACCGTCGTTCAAGCGCTGAGCGAAAGTTCTTTTTACTGACTCTTTCCCCCAAAGCCTCTGAGAGAAGTTTCCACAGCTTGGGACCGACATCATGTTTGAGGTAAGTCGGGGCATAGCCATAGGTATCTGCAATAGTATCATAACTCTGACGCTTCCAAGACCAAGATGCCTCAATTAAGGCTTGCTGTAAATCAGTGAGATGATTCCCCGATTTGGCAAACACTAAGGCATTGGCGAATTCCAGAGCGTCTTCAAGGTTCATATACGGTTTTGATTATAGTTTATTATGATATAATATATAGCAAGTTTTATACCCATGAGGTACAAATATCTGGGTTTTAGGGAGCAGGGACTTCGGAGCAGGGAAGAGGGAAGAGGGAAGAGGAAGCCACCCCTAAACCCTCCCAGGAGGGTAATTAAGGGAAGAGGGAAAAAACAATGTGTACCTCATAAATATGATAAACGCTATAAGCGATCGCATGAATTATTATGGGCTATATCCAGTGTAGTTATTCGGTTTAGAATCCCCTTTTTTCAAAGAGGGGAGATGTCAAATCCAAATCAACTTCAAATCCAATCGGAAATCAGGTAATACCTGCTCACCAGAAAGAATCTGGGGAGATTGTAGAATTTCTTTTGCTTGACCAGAACGGTATATCTCAAGCTGTTTGCCATTATCCATATACTCCAGCATCTTGTTCTCTAGAGATGTCAGAGAATCAGTTTTGGAGCGCAATTCAATCACAAAGTCAGGACATAGAGGTGGAAAGCTTTCTTGTTCCTCAAGACTAAGGCTGTTCCATCGGTCTGAGCTAACCCAAGCTGCATCAGGGGAACGTCCTGCTCCATTGGGGAGTTGAAAGACAGTAGAGGAGTCGAAAACTTCCCCTAGGTGCGCTTTCCGCATCTAATTATTAAATTCGCCACGGGTCGCACCTCAAGTTGGGTCTGACGATTCCAAGCTTGCAGTTGGTAGGTTATATCAGCATTACGCCTACCGGTATTTCCTCCTGTTGGGGGCATAACAATCAGTTCTCCATCAGCAGTCAGTTCCAACCGCAAATCCCGGTTAGCTACTGCAATTTTCTCAAATTCTCGGTGGGTTAACCTGAGGACTGGTCGCAGGTCAAGAGTTAAAGGGTTCATTTTCCCTATTCCTTGTTCTGTTTACCATCAATCTAAACGATCGAGAAGCTGTGGAATTTTGAGCCGTTGCTGTTGTTTCATTGATTCTGGGAAACTTAACTCGATCGCAATCGAATCAACAGATCCGGTATCAACTAACTCCTCTATAGTTTCGACCTTAGCCAAAAAGCTCAAATCTTGTAAGTGATTAGATTCCTGAGTTACCAGTAAACTGATCATGGGTTTAGTCTGCTGCATGATATCGAGATTGCTAATCTGGCTGCCATCTAATTCCAACCGTAAATCATGAGTTCCAATTTCCGTGATTGTCGCGCTAACGGAATAGTTTTTCCAGTAATCCCAGTATAATTCCACCGGCGTTTGAACCTGTTGACGTACCTTCGTCTGTTTAGCTGGTCGGAATTCACGGAAGACTCGTCTGATACTCGTAGCAATAAACTTAAGGGATTCCAGAGGATGGTCTGTCTGAGATCGTCTCTGGGAATACCACTCATTGACATCAGAATAAATAACTAAAACCAGATCATCGTGCTGAGTACGGGTGAGCTCAATAAAATCAACAAATAGCCTCACCTGCTCCCCCATGGCAACTTCTCGAACCACCCGCCCTCGGACCAAGCACTTGTGTCCGTAGTCTCCTTCGATTTCCACTCTAATTTCATCAGGGATGTTGGGTAGGGTATTCAGCAGAATTTGGACGCCACTTTCACTAATATTAACGGTTTTACCGATCCAACGGTGGTGTGGAGTATGAATCACAGCCGTTAACTTCCTTGGCATCCGGTGGGATCGACGGAGTTGGGGTTGCTCGAAAGCAACTAGACAAGCAGCAATCAGCAGGATTAAGTTAAAGATAGACCAAAACACATTAACAATCACCGCTTGGCTATCCTCTGGTCTTAACCATAGCCACAGGGGTACAGTAAACAAGGCAGCAGTAGCCAGTGCAGCCACTAACACCAGGTACTTTACCGAATCAAAATCAAAGCTGCGCTTGGTAACATTCATCCCTTTATCGGTAACATTGAAAGACCCTAACTTAGGATTAATCAGAGCTAAGAGGGTAACAATTCCCGCCTGGAATGACAGGGCAAATTCAAAAATCTCGTTCCAGAAGGAAAAACGGACGTGCTTGTAGGGAATGTGGTTGGTCTGCATCGATAAGATAACGTGAGGCAGAGCATAGCACAAGGTTTCAAAACCGAGACCCTTAACCGAATTGATGCCAAATAATAAGAATAGAGTGGGTGCGATCGCATACATCAATCGGGGGAAGCCGAAGAAAAAGTGGGATGTGGCACTCATGTAGCACAACCGTTGCGCCAGGCTCAAATTCACCTTCCGGTTGAATAAGGGATTTTCCAGGCGCAGAATCTGAGCCATTCCCCTTGCCCAACGTACCTGTTGACCGATATAGGCCGAAAATTTCTCTGGCGCTAAACCTGCCACCATAATCTTGTCGTAGTAGACCGACTCGTAACCCTTTGAGTGCAGACGGAAGGCAGTATGGCAGTCTTCGGTAACTGTTTCGGTAGCAATCCCTCCGATTTCCATGACGTGGGTTTTCCGAATCACCGCCGCAGACCCACAAAAGAAAGCTGCATTCCAGAAATCATTGCCCTTTTGCAGCACCTTATAAAACAGTTCATTACCCACAGGTATTCTGCCTTCTGTGAGCAGATTACGCTCAAAGGGGTCTGGGTTGTAGAACCAGTGGGGTGTCTGGACAAAGGAAACCTTAGGGTTAAAAAAGAAGCCAACAGTTTCCTTCAATAAGCTTTTAGCGGGAATGTGGTCACAATCCAGAATAAGGACTAAATCTCCTTTGGTATTGTGAAAAGCCGTATTGATATTGCCAGCTTTAGCATGGTCATTGTTATCCCGAGTTAGGAGTTCGCAGCCTATATCCTCACACATTTGGCGCAACTTTTCCCTACGCTCTGGATACTTTCTGCCATCATCAAGGACATAAACTGATTTTTGATCAGCCGGATAGTCAATGGCTACAGCCGCTAAGGTTGTTTTGCGGACAATTTCGATATCTTCGTTATAGGTAGGAATGTAAATATCAACGCTAAACCACTCCTCTTGGGGAATAGTTTCTAAACTTACTGCTTTACGTTCTTTAATTTTTATAGTTTGAAAGTAAGCCAAAAATAAGGTAGCGATCGCATACAATTCTGCTCCATACAACAGGAAGCAAAAAACGATATTCAGCCACCCTTCAAAATTAAGGGTATATCGAGTGCGGTAATAAAAATAGCGTAGGGTAGTGAAAACGCTAAGTAAAACCAACAATAAGTGGAGATATTCACTGGTTTTACGATTGGGTTTATCTTCCTCCATCTGAATAATCACCCGTCCCACCAGTAACAAAATTAAACCAAGCAACCCTTGTTGCCAAATTGGTGGGCGAGCAGTAATTAGAGGAATGAATAGTAATAGTAAAGATACAATTAGCAACAGCAATTGACGGCGACTTAGCCACTGTAAAATCTCGCCAAATATATAGGGTAAGTCTTCCACTACCCAGACTGTTAGTTTCTCTCGCTGTTGGGGTGTCGTCACCAAGCCTCTTTGACCCGGTTTTGACCTAATCTTTAAAAATGGAATAGTCATTAATTTCTATCCCTAGCCATTTTCTGTAGATAAAACTGAATAACCCCGTAACTAATCAGGGTAGCAGCTATAATAGCTGGAGCTAACATCAACCAACTTCTTATTATGAAGTTAAAAATTTGCTGAGTCAACTCAGGTTTTTCCATTTGACGCTTTCGCTCTTGCTGGAAAAAATCCATATTATAAGAATTTTGGTCATAACTATCGGGATTTTCCGAGTTAGCACTAATTAGTACCGTGTCTCCCTTGATTTGAGAGAATAGTGGGTCTTGGCTTAAGAAATCTTGGACTTTATCTAAACCTTTGTCAGTTTGAGCAATTAGAGCAAGCAGCACCCGTTCTTTATTCCATGGCGAGATAATTTCTTTGATCACCCCATCATGATCAGACCAGGTTTGAATCTGACTATCACTGCGCTGCCGTGTCAAGAAATCTTTTAATTTCAAGTCACCAGAGGAGAAAATTTCGGGAAACGGAAATTTATTTTGAGTACCAATTCCGACCAGATGATGGTCACTGCGTTCCTCAGTCGGTAAAGAGTCTTTGGTGTAAACTGATAGCTGGATTGATTCTGCTTTGCTTAACCGTCCCAGTCTGTTAGTGAACTTTAGTAATGTCATCAGTACACTGGTTGAGGGGTCTTTTGGTAGCACAATAACGGTATTGGATAAATCCTGAGGAGCAGCAAAGGGGAAACCAGTTTTCAGCAACCCCAAATCTGGTACTTTGGCAACACTGGTGCGCTGGAGTTCAAAATTTGTATCACTGTGCAACGTACCCCAAAGCTGTTGGTCAGTTACTTTGCTACAGGAGCGGCGTTCCCGAGCATCAAGACGAAAATCCACCTCGATTTTAGAATAGGGGTTGATTTTGTCAGTAGGCAGGGCAACCCTCAGGGACTCTCTAGTGCCACCATCGATGGACTTTAGCTTTTTGCCGATCAGGGCAATGCCATCTAGCTTGACTTCCACTACTGAGGTTTTGGGATTAATTTGAGGGCTATAGCTATAAATTAGGTTCATATAGTTATTCCCCTCAAACTGATCATCGGGCAATGCCCGGAAGTCAATCGTAATGGGTGGAGAATCGGAACCTCTGACTGTGATATCCTCAATCGGTTGATTGTAGGGAGTTTTGAGGTCGCTGAGCTTGAATGTGGGTTCTAGAGGTAAATAGTCTGGCCAATCACGGGGTGCAGGGGTTGGCACTTCCTCCAGCTTTTCGACTAAGATCACTTGACTGGTAGCAATTTGACGGTCTTGGGATTGCACTAAAAACTGTACTGCTTTCGCCACTCCTTCTGGCCCATTACCCGTTGCTACCAATACTGCGGCTTCATTGCCAGGAGTGGTGGTTAACATTAAGACCCCGACATCCGGTGGTAAGGCTTTGTCCTTAGCATCGAGAATCTTATTGTTTCCTACAGGAAGGGGCAATTTCAGGGATTTGAGTTCTGGCTGTTGTTCTGGTGTGCCTATGATTACCAATCGATTACCAGAAAAGCGATTAATCCCCGTTCCACTGGCCTCTTTAACCGATTTCACTAAGGAGGTCTTCAGGCGACGATAATCCGCTAGCCTACCTAAGGAAGCTTGGAAACGAGCAGTGCTAGTTAACCAATTATCATCAATCTTCTTAGGCAACAAATAAGTAATTTGATTTGGTTCTAGACTAAGGTCATCAAAGATCGGGTAAGGATAGCGATTGAAGTCTAGAGAAACCGGTTGGGGTTCAAAATCAAAGACTATTTTTGAATCCGGCAGAATTTCTGTCCATAGGGAAGGATCATAGGGGTCTTGAGTACAGGTAGGAGAGTTATTCTGTAGCGCCGCAATAGTGATTTGGTTGTAGTTACGGAGTTGGTCGATCGGAATATTAAAGAGCACATTCCCAATTTCCCCCTCCTGGCGGTTGAGAGGAATACTGCCAACGCTAACACCATTAATTAGAACCGTAAGATTAGAGCGAGTAGCATAGAGCGCTGGAGAATGGCGAAAGCGAATTGAGGCTTTAACAGATTTGAGTTGCCAATCTCGGGGACGGGTAAACCCTAGCCGTGCTTCGTCATAGATGCCTCTTAAACTAAGACGAGAGCCTACTACTGGGCTACGATTGAATTCTAGGATGTACTGACCAGCAGCAGGAGCATCGATCTCAGGAGCTTTAGTTGGTGGGGAAGGTAGAGCAAAGGTGGGTTGAGATTTTTCCTTGAGTTCCTCGATGGTACTCTCCCTTAGGGTTTTGTTAGTATCGGTGCTACTGCCATCAGTTTGGGCATACACTAACCTTGTAGTTAACCCAATGGAAATACTACAGCTGAGGAATAATAGTAGGACTAAAGAATATCTAGGGAACGAAGGCCGAGGATGATCTGCTTTAGTATCAAACCTCCTCGAAGTAGAGGCTTGATTAGCGCTAGAGTGACCATCTGATTGGTGTGACCTAGGAGTTTTTTTGGGTAGATGGGCAAAAGCCTTGCGAAAAAAGGGTGTCATCAGCAGAATGTTTAACTCTGATTACAAATTAATTTGCCGCTTTGGATGTTTACCTCTTGATACAGGGCTAGCGCTACCTAATCCGGAGCGAGCTAGTTGCATTACCAGCGGTTAAATAAAAATCAGATACACCCTCAGATACACCCTTGACTGATGAGAATCTAGGGAACGGAATCCTCCCTATACCAACCTTTTCGATTGACAAGCTTCTCCAGTCTTTGAGTTAAATTTACCACAGGCTTCTAGGACATTTTGCCTAGACTAAAAGTTCAGTAAAGTGGCTTGACAAATTTTATTTTATATGCATCAAAGAAAATCACTGGATTGGGATCGGGTTTCCAAATGAATTGTAAACAAAGATTACAGTTGTTTCCATTGCCGATAATCTCTATATAGTTGATTAGCTCTTGCCTCTTGCCTCTTGCCTCTTGCCTCTTATATCAGGGATTCTGTTTACAACTCAAATACAAATGGGAGAATTTTTAATGCCATATTCCCAACTCCCGACTCCCGACTCCCGACTCCCGATTCCCGACTCCCGATTCCCGATTCCCGTAGCTATTGTGATCCAGATCACACCAATCGGTCTGGAAAATCACTAAGGTGGGTGAGCTAAGTCCGTGAACTGGAATTATTGTGGACTGTAGTATATTCACATCAACTTTAAAGAAGTTTTAGATAACAGCTGGAGGAAATAAGTAATTATGACTACTCAACAAATTCGCTTCGCTACTATCACCGTTATTGATATCGCTCTGTTGTTTAGCGCCCCCCTGTTAGTACAATTTATTTCTCGGATGCCCTGAAGGTGTTTGAAGGAAGCAGGCAGTGTCGAGTAGGGTTAAAACAATTTAAGCTACCTTGATAAATGAGGAAATAAGTAATTATGAGTAGTCAAAAGATTCGCTTCGCCACTATCACCGTTATTGATATCGCTTTGTTGTTTAGCGCCCCCCTGTTGGTACAATTTATTTCACGGATGCCCTGAGAGAGTTTCAAGAAAGCAGGCAGTGTCGAGTAGGTTTAACAAAATTTAAGGTACCTTATATAGTAAAGGGAATAGGGAGTAGGGAGTAGGGAGTAGGGAAGAAAAATTATCAAAATTTCGACACCGATTGCTATAAATATAATATAAAGGCCGTTGCGTCAGTCTCTGAATGAATAGGAGTAGAGTGGGCATCCTGGCCGCACGAAAATAAGCATGAAACTGGCAAGATGCCAGTTCCACCAAGCTCTCCATTCCACAGGTTCCCTTAAAATCATTCCATTATAGAGTGGGCATCCTGCCCCCAGGAAAATAAGCATGAAACTGGCAAGATGCCAGTTCCACCAAGATCCCCATTCCACAGGTGCGCTTAAAATCATTCCATTATAGAGTGGGCATCCTGCCCCCAGGAAAATAAGCATGAAACTGGCAAGATGCCAGTTCCACCAAGATCCCCATTCCACAGGTGCGCTTAAAATCATTCCATTATAGAGTGGGCATCCTGCCCGCAGGAAAATAGATTGAAACTGGCAAGATGCCAGTTCCACCAATATCCCCATTCCACAGGTGCGCTTAAAATCATTCCATTATTAAGCAACGGCATATAAAGCGCTATTTTCGATAACAATTGTTGTAAACTGAAAGTTGTTGTCAAATTCAGCAAGTTTACTCTACTAACTTGATGACTACACTTACATCAGAACAGATTTCAAGCTTACGTTCCGAACTGGCCAATAATCCAGAAGCGCTAGAAGCTCTTGACGTAATCGAAGAGTGGGATGGTGATTTAGCTGATGCTGCTGAATCCCTAGCCACTCGGAATGGGATTGAAGGGGTAGAAGATAATGCTGACTTGCGTTGGTTTACTGAGATACTTCGGAAATGTCGTGATTTCATCTGTCAGCCACAATATCAAAATTTGGTAACTGGCTACTAGGAGCATAACTTACCCCTCTTTCAAAGCGGTCGATAAGTAAATTTCCCTTTGATAACGGTAAAGCGTGGAGGGGAAACAAATGCAGGAAACGATGGGGCACTAGAATTAAGCGATCGCATTTACCCCCAACTTTCTCAAATATTCCATCAATCTTGGAAATAATGTTATCAATATCTAGTATTGTAGCGAGTTCCGCCAGACGAGAGGATAGATCGGTTATCCATTGATTTTTTTGGTTGCGGTAGGCATTGGTATAGTCTTTATCCCACTCTTCCAAGGTTTTCAGCTTTTCAGGAGAGGATGGCACAACTATGGGCTGCTGACTGTGACTGGTGACAACAAAGGTAAGAATTTTATCCCTGGTAACATACCACTCAATCATAGCGGTGCCTTGATCAATCAGGCTCTGAATATCCCTGTCGTGGGCAATTCTTTGACAGTAGGCATTACCCAGATTGTGTTGAGTGGTTGCCCAATCGTAGGGGAAGTATGATTTGGTGATAACTGACAATGCTAGTTGGTATATGTAGCGACCTGCAATCATAAGTCGCTCGACCCGCAATCATCGACATTCTGAGACCACAATCATAAATTCTCGACCCACAATAATTGCAACTTTAGACTATGACTTAGGGGCATAAGCCATAGGACTGATGTCTCACTCCCTTAATCAAGACTGGTGGTAATTCTGTTTGGTTATCGCAATTTTGCCGTAGGCACAGCCTATGTAAAACAGAAACCATCTAAACTGCCATTCTCGGTAGCTTGTTGTTTGGCGAAACACTGGGTATCGGGGACTATGTGGCGATACTCATCGGTATCGCTGGGGTGATGCTGCTTTCGGCGATCAAGCACCATACCAAGCACTCACCCCTCCAATACCCCTCAATTCTTGCAAATTTACATTTTTATTTAAAAATGTAAATTTAAACTTGACATTAGTGAATTTAACTGTCATAGTTGTAAATGTAAGGGTTACAACTATGACAGTTAGTTGTAACGCAACGCTTTACATTTAGGAGAAAAAAAATGCTACCAACACCGATCACATATGCGCTTCGGGCACTTTCAACTTTTTACCCGATACAAAAACCTCTGGTTTTTTCCGGATCTCGGTCTACGCAAAAACTGGCGGATCTGATGATTGCCGCAGGTCAGAAAAAGCCACTTCTGATCACAGACAACTTTTTATTGGAAAAAGGTATGCTTGATGGGTTCCTGGAACACCTTAAAGTACATGATTGTGAAGTGACTATATTTGATGGCGTTAAACCCAACCCCACTTTTGAACAAGTAGAAGCTGCCCTTAAAGTCAGTAAAGACAATGAGTGTGATAGTGTTTTTGCCATAGGCGGCGGATCAATTATCGATGTTGCAAAAGTTGTCTCAGCAGCCAGCACAAACAATCGAAGCCTGGATAAACTGGCAGGTATTTTAAAGGTTAAAGAGCCTCCGTTACCGTTTTATGTCGTTCCCACAACATCAGGAAGCGGATCAGAGGTTACAAATACTGCCGTGATTTCAGATCCGAAAACCCATAAGAAACAATTTTTCGTTGATCCTAAATATGTCCCGATTGCTGCGGCACTCGATCCAGAGCTTCTAAAATCCTTGCCGGCACATATGACCGCAGCGGTTGGTATGGATGTGCTTACCCATGCGATTGAAGCCTACACATCACGCAATAATTTTGCCGATACGGATCGTGATGCGGCGATGGCCATCAAACTGCTCTTTGATTTTCTACCGGCTGCTTACGCTGACGGTGGCGATTTGAAGGCCCGTGAGATGGTGGCGCAAGCATCTTTCCTGGCAGGCTATGCTTTTACCAAATCAAGTTTGGGCTACGTCCATGCGATTTCGCATCAGGTAAGCGCCCATTATAATACACCACATGGTTTGGCGAATGCCATCATACTCCCAAGAGTTTTACGTTTTAATAAGTCGGCCTGCGCAGAGCGTTTTGCTAAACTGGAAGTGATGCTGGGCGGTGAAGCGTCAGCAGATACAGATACACTTGCCGAACATTTTAGTGCGCGTGTTGATCAATTGGCGGAACAAGTCGGCATTCCAGCCAACCTGACAGAGCTTGAGGAAAAGGATTTCCAAAAGATTGCTAAAGATGCGCTGGCCGAGGCATGGCGTTCTTATGCCGTTCCAAAAGTGATGCGACGCAGAGATGTAGAAGCGATTTTGCATTCAGTTTCTGCCGGTCATCGGGACATATCATTTGCTTAAAAATAGGGGATTGAAGAGATGTTAAATACAGTAAAAAAGGAAAATGAAAAAGAAAATGCCAAAGATATTCTTGCAACATTCGCTCAATATGGGTTTCGCAAAACATCTATGGAAGATATTGCCCGTGCTGCAGGGGTTTCCAGACAGTCAATTTATAAAAAATTTGGCTCAAAGGAAAAATGTTATGAATGGACGATCCATACCTATCTATCTGGTATGTATGCCCGAATTTTTGCAGCATTGAACAATGAAGATCTTCCACCATTACGTACGCTCATCAATGTCTTTGATATCCTGATCGGCGAAGCAGTAGAAATTGTCAGAAACTCACACGGAACTGAAATATTGAACGATGCTTTGCAGGCAACGCATTCTTCCGAAGAGGACTGGCCATTGCGGTTCAGAGCCCGGCTAGCCGATTTTCTTGAACGCCATAACTATGCATCAAGTGAAAAAGCAACAGGAACGGCCTTTGCTCTTATCTCTGCCGGAAAAGGTCTGTTGCTGGAAGAAACATCAAGAGAGCAGTTTCTTGAAGATATGACAGTGATCATCGAAAGCGTTGTTAGCCATAAAAGTTAGAGAATTACCCAATTTTAAACACACCTAAAGGAGAAAGACCATGACTAAAGTAGTAAACATTAAAGTAGAAACAGAAAACACCAACCCGCAGGCACAGCTTCAAGCTGACTTTGAGGCAATGAAGGCAGCGTATAACAACGCGCCAGCCCCAAGCTACAAAGACCGCAAGGAGGTGCTATTAAAACTAAAGAAGTCTCTGATCGAGAATGAGCAAGCAATCTATGACGCTTTGAAAAAGGATTACGGCTATCGCAGCGAGTTTGATTCATTGATTGCCGATGTATTGCCAAGCGTTGCAGCAATCAATTACGCTTTAAAGAACCTCAAAAAATGGATGAAACCATCCAAACGCCATGCGGGTTTATTGCTTACCCCTTCCAGCGTTACTGTACATTATCAGCCATTAGGCGTGGTTGGTGTGATTACACCGTGGAACTTCCCGTTCTTCCTTGCCCTTGGCCCAGCCATACAAGCTCTGGCCGCAGGGAATCGCGTAATGATTAAAATGAGCGAGTTTACACCGAACGCCAATCAAATGCTTCGCAAGGTCGTGGAAACTATCTCTGATCATATCGTCATCATCGAAGGTGAAGCCGATATGGGCGCAGCATTTTCCGCCTTGCCATTTGATCATCTGATTTTTACCGGATCAACCACTGTCGGCAAGCTGGTCGCAAAAGCAGCAGCCGATAACCTTACTCCCATCACTTTGGAGATGGGCGGTAAATCCCCCACGATTATTGGCGAAGATGCCAATATGAATGCTGCTGTAGATGCGCTGATCATCGGTAAATCGACTAACTCAGGTCAAATCTGCGTATCACCGGATTATGTATTTGTTCCCGAAGCCAGAGAGCAGGAATTTGTTGAGACGTTTATCAAGCGTTACACCGAATACCACATCAGCAGTAACAATAAAAACACGCATACCCATATTATCACCGACAGACAGTATGATCGCCTGCAACGATTTTTAGACGATGCAAAAGCTAAAGGTGCAAACATCCATCCTGTAAAAGACCATGAGGAAAGCGATGGGCGGCTGATCTATCCCCATGTCGTGACCAATGTCAGCGAGGATATGAGCGTCATGCAGGAGGAAATCTTTGGCTCTATCCTGCCTGTGATGAGCTATAAAAATGTTGATGAGGTCATTGGCTATATCAATGCGCGCCCACGTCCGTTGGCCTTATATATCATGTCAACGAACAACGCGCTGATCGAGCACCTCCTGAAAAACACCCATAGCGGCGGCGTATCCATCAATGATACCGCCATGCAAGTGATGGCCGATGATGCCCCCTTTGGTGGGATCGGGCATTCCGGCATGGGGCATTATCACGGCCATGAAGGGTTCTTGACCTTCTCAAAAGCCAAAACCGTTTTACATGCCCCAGCAGGGTTGCCGAAAAACAGAATCATCCTCAAAAACCGGGATCTTGTGTTCAAGGCACTTCGTACAGCGTTTTTGAGATAGAAAATGTTGGCAGGGGCTGTAACAAATACCTCAAGGGGTGACAACAAAGCTCAAACCTAGGCAGGTGTTAGGTTTTAGGTTTTAGGTTTTGGGTTTAATGAGCGCGACTCGTGTTGTTGTAATTCCGAGCAGTTGAAGCAATTTTCACCAATCCAACTGCATAGATAGTTTTAATCAACTACTACGCCATGACGATGTTCGCGCTTCACCTAACCCCATTAACAAACACCCCTGTAAGATTTTAAATTAGCTTGTCACCCCGTGAGGTTTTTGCCAGAAAGCTTAATTGTGTTACAATTAAGTTACATAAGGTTACATGCCATATAGGGTTCATCATTCTGGTCAACTTAGCAACAATAGAGATTAGGAAATATAGAGATGGAGTTACAGGATTATCTAAGAACACAGGGATTAGAGAGTTTATGTAATCAATTTAAGATTAAAGTAAATCGCCATCAGCAGTTTCCTGATCTCGTCTGCTTAAAATATTCCCAAACAGAATCTCCCTTAAACGAGAAAATAGTACAGCAATGTCGCGGAATTATTTTAGATGAAGCTAATAATTGGGAGATCATATCTTATCCCTATGATAAATTTTTTAACTACGGAGAAAGTCAAGCCGCAACTCTTGACTGGAAAAACACTCGTGTTTATGAAAAATTAGATGGTTCCCTGATGGTTCTCTATTTTTACCAAGGGGAATGGAGAGTTCAATCAACTGGGACCCCGGATGGAATTGCTGAAGTTAAAGGATTTGACCTGACATTTGCCGAACTTTTTTGGAAAGTTTGGCACTCCGCAGGTTATCAATTGCCCCAGGAAACAGCATACTGTTTTATGTTTGAGTTAATGACTCCTTATAATCGCATTGTAGTGCGACATAATAGAGAACAACTCATCCTGCATGGGGCGAGAAATATTCAGACATTGCAGGAATAATTACCCAGTAAATGGGAAGGAAAATATGGATGGGAAATTGTTAAGACGTATCCTTTAACAACGTTACCCTTGATTATCAAAGCTACAGAAGCTTTAGATCCGATGATATCAGAGGGCTATATTGTTTGCGACCATCGCTTTAATCGACTTAAAGTAAAATCGGCGAAATATATAGAAATATCTTCTGCCAAAAGCGGATTTTATACTCGTAGTATATTGGAGATTATTTTAACCAATGAAGGAGAAGAGTTTTTAACTTACTATCCCAAATGGTTGGAATTATTTAATCAAATTAAAGCTAACTATGACGCTTTGGTTAGAGAAATAGAAACAAGCTACGAACAATACAAAGACATCCCTCTACAGAAAGATTTTGCTTTAGCAGTTAAACATCTTCCCTACTGTGGGACATTATTTGCTTTGCGCGCCCAGAAAGTATCCAGTGTCCGAGAATTCCTGTGCCATCTTCCCATAGGGAAATTAGAAACATTATTAGATTTAGATTACATGCATTTGGGGTAAGCATATAGCAAAGGGAACAGGGAACAGGGAACAGGGAACAGGGAGCAGGGAGCAGGGAAGAGGGAAGAGGGAAAACAATCCTGTGTACCTGATAGTTATGCAAACCGCCGTATGCTTATAGCTGATAGCTGACAGCTGACAGCTGATAACTGAATGCTTAAATATATAGCAAAAAAAAACTCGGTCAAGTTCTGGTTAACCCCAAGTCTTGACCGAATTCTATTGTGTACACAAAAACGAGTACACAATAGGTCAACTCAATGAAATCAATTCTAATGACTAAAAACATTCCTCCAGAGTTAGTCAGCAATTGCTCGAAAGCAACCACATTCTAACCTCTGACTTATCCTATTCCATACTACTTCATCCCGCTTCAGAAAACAACTTTCAATCTTGATGGTGGCCAGGGCCTAAAAGCCCTGGCAAATTCCTATCCTAGTCTAGGTAAAAATATCGCACCAAAGTGGTCATCACCTCACCAGGCTTTTCGGTGGGCTCGGGAGTGCTCCACTCGTAGGGATATGCATACTTAAGGGAATACAGGGCATTAATTGTATCGCGAACCTGTTTAGGAGTACCGATCAACAAGAGCTTGAATTTCTTAGGTTTGCGACCTTGGTTGTCTGGGGTGGGGGGAATGTTTTCAGTCATGAGAATCTTTCCTCTTAAGTGGTTACATTATTAATATCTTAATAAATTAATTAAAATGTCAAGGGGTTTGGGATTTTTTTTTTATTACGAAATATGGCCAATAGTAGAATGTGGAAAGTGTGGAGATTATGGCAAAAAGTAAGAGGTAATAGTATTAAAACAAAGCTGATAATTTTCTGGTGTTGTTATCATCAGCTTTTGGGTTGTAGCGTTTCTAGGATTTATGAGGTCAAAGTCCCCCTTGATAAGGGGGACCAACGGGGGATCCCTTTCTAGGATTTATGAGGTCAAAGTCCCCCTTGATAATAGGGACCAACGGGGGATCCCTTTGTACCTCATGGCATAGAGAATTGCTATATTTGGTTTATAATGTAAACTATCAGCTATCAGCCTTCAGCTGAAGGCTTACTTAATTCGAGTTATTATTGGTAATCAAAAAATTAGCTTCCTGTCTTTTATGGCAACAAAAGACAGGAAGCTGAAATAGCTATAGCATTTTTAGTTGAGATCTAAACAAGAGAATAGGGAACAGGAAAAAGTTGAGGGCATCATAGGATGGGATGAATGCGATTGACCTAAGGTCACGCGGGGCGCGTTCGCATTTTGACCTTGAGGCGATCCCATGGTGAGATGAACAGGATTGGCCTAAGGCCACGCTACGCGAATGCAATAAAAATCTCCTCATCTCCCCATCTCCCCATTCCCCTCCTGGGAGGGGTTAGGGGTGGGTCCCCATCTCCCCACACTCTCTTCTCGAGGGGAATCATGAAATAGTCGTAATTGCCCGACCAATATTAATTTGCAGGCCATAGCAACCCACTGGGCAAAAGCAGCTTCAGGATGAGCAGCTTAAACTCTTCAATAGTCAAGTCTTTAACTTGCATGGTCTTTCCCATCACATAGTAACTCTATATTATAGCATTTTTTAGAGGAGATTGTCTTTCAGCAGTTTCTGGAATTGGACACAATTGGCTACCCAAAGTAAGCCGGTGTTTTTAATCCCTGCACTGCCTAACTTTTTCTGCACCGTAGGGACTCACCATCCCAAGGGATTTTCTAAGAGATCCGTGCCGACGTAAACTGATAAATTGCGTGCTGGTTCTGTTCACTATAAGTATGATCAACGCTATTAATTTGGTTTAATGGATTTACACAACTAGTAAAATTAACGTTGCCTAATCTTTAAATTATACTACTTTTTGTTTAGAATTTAGTTGGAAAATTACTGTTGGTTTTACCCTTTTAATGAATTTAAATAAAACCTTGAAAGTTTATGTTTAAAATTTCAAAATAAACAATTAATTATTGAGTTTTTTACCCCCCTAATTTTGCCTAATCTTTAAATTATACCAAAAATAAAATAAAATAATTTGGGTGATTTTTGATAAACTAATTATAAGAGCCGACATAAATGAAGCCAATTCCGTAAACTGTCAACGGTCAACAAATAGCAACTGAATCTATGAATAGCCCTTTCCTCAATCACCTCCATAGCCCAAAGCGCCCGGTTATCGTATTTGATGGGGCAACTGGAACCTCTCTCCAAACCCAAAACCTTACCGCTGAAGACTTTGGTGGACCTGAGTACGAGGGATGTAATGAGTACCTTGTCCATACTAAACCAGAAGCAGTGGAAAAGGTCCATCGGGGCTTCCTGGAGGTGGGAGCAGATGTGATTGAAACGGATACCTTTGGGGGTACTTCGATTGTACTGGCAGAATATGATCTAGCTGACCAAGCCTATTACCTAAATAAAGCAGCTGCGGAACTAGGGAAACGGATGGCAGCGGAATACTCTACTCCAGAAAAACCTAGGTTTGTGGCCGGGGCCATGGGTCCTGGTACTAAACTCCCTACCCTGGGACATATTGATTTTGATACCTTGAAGAACGCCTATGTGGAACAAGCCTTAGGGTTGTATGATGGCGGTTCTGATTTGCTGATTGTGGAAACCTGTCAGGATGTGCTGCAAATTAAGGCAGCGCTGAATGCCGTAGAAGAGGTATTTGAAAAAAAAGGGGCAAGACTGCCACTGATGGTATCGATCACTATGGAAGTGATGGGTACTATGCTGGTAGGGTCAGAAATTAATGCGGCGCTAACGATTCTAGAGCCTTACCCGATTGATATCCTTGGTCTTAACTGTGCAACTGGGCCAGAGCAAATGAAGGAACATATCAAATACTTGTCTGAATGTTCCCCATTTGTGGTTTCTTGTATCCCTAATGCTGGATTACCGGAAAATGTCGGAGGGCACGCTCACTACAGGCTTACTCCCATGGAACTGCGGATGGCACTGATGCATTTTGTAGAGGATTTGGGAGTACAAGTTATTGGTGGCTGTTGCGGTACTAGGCCAGCTCATATTGAACAGTTAGCGGAGGTTGCCAAAACCCTGACCCCGAAGGAACGGCATCCTAAGTATGAACCGTCAGCAGCATCGATTTACAGTTCCCAGCCTTATCACCAAGATAATTCTTTCCTAATTGTTGGTGAACGGCTCAATGCTAGTGGTTCTAAAAAGTGCCGCACCATGCTCAACGCAGAAGATTGGGATGGATTGGTATCTTTGGCTAAATCCCAAATTAGGGAAGGGGCTAACGTCCTAGATGTTAACGTGGACTATGTGGGACGGGATGGAGTGCGGGATATGAACGAATTGGCCTCCCGTTTAGTAAAAAATTCTACCTTACCCCTGATGCTGGACTCTACGGAATGGGAAAAGATGGAGGCTGGCTTAAAGGTGGTTGGGGGTAAGTGTATCCTGAACTCCACTAACTACGAAGATGGGGAACCTAGGTTCTATAAGGTACTGGAGTTAGCTAAAATCTATGGCGCGGGAGTGGTAATTGGTACTATCGATGAAGATGGTATGGCACGGACAGCGGATAAGAAGTTTGAAATTGCTAAACGTGCTTATAATGATGCGATCGCATATGGTATCCCAGCTCATGAACTCTTCTTTGATACGCTAGCGTTACCAATTTCCACAGGGATTGAGGAAGACCGGGAAAACGGCAAAGCTACAATCGAATCCATTCGTCGGATTCGGGAAGAATTGCCTGGGTGTCATGTTATGCTTGGGGTTTCTAATATTTCCTTCGGACTAAACCCAGCAGCACGAATTGTGCTTAATTCCATGTTCTTGCACGAAGCAATGCAAGTGGGGATGGATGCAGCCATTGTTAGTGCTAGTAAGATTTTACCCTTAGCCAAGATTGAGCCAGAGCATCAAGAGGTTTGTCGAAAACTGATTTATGATCAGCGAGAGTTTGATGGGGATGTGTGTACCTATGACCCCTTGGCTGAGCTGACTACCCTGTTTGAAGGCAAAACTACAAAACGCGATCGCTCCCAGGATGAAAACCTATCGGTAGAAGAGCGGCTCAAGCGTCATATTATTGATGGGGAACGGATTGGTTTAGAAGAACAACTGGAGAAAGCCCGAGAAAAATATCCTCCCCTGGAGATTATCAATACCTTTTTGCTGGACGGTATGAAAGTGGTAGGAGAACTATTTGGTTCTGGGCAAATGCAGCTGCCATTTGTATTACAATCCGCTCAAACCATGAAGGCAGCAGTGGCTTATTTAGAGCCATATATGGAAAAATCTGAAGCAGGGAAGAATGCTAAAGGTACCTTTGTAATTGCTACGGTGAAAGGAGATGTTCACGATATTGGCAAGAATTTAGTAGATATCATCTTGTCCAACAATGGCTACGAGGTGATTAACTTGGGGATTAAACAGCCAGTGGAAAATATTATTGATGCTTATGAAAAGCACAATGCTGACTGTATTGCCATGAGTGGGCTACTGGTGAAGTCTACCGCTTTTATGAAGGATAATCTGGCAACCTTTAATGAGCGGGGAATTACGGTACCAGTTATTCTAGGGGGTGCTGCCCTAACACCAAAGTTTGTCCATAAGGACTGCCAGAATACCTACAACGGTCAGGTGGTTTATGGTAAAGATGCCTTTTCTGACCTCCATTTCATGGATAAGTTAATGCCAGCAAAATCAGCTGGTAACTGGGATGATATCAAAGGGTTTATCGATGAGGTAGAGAATGGTGTAGCGGTTGAAGGGTCTTCCGAGTTGAAAGTTGACAAGTTGAAAGTTGAAGGTTCTTCAGACAACCTTGGCCTTTCGGCCACGCTACGCGAACAACCGGCAACTCCTCCAGATACTAATCGTTCGGAAGGGGTAACCTTGGATATTGAGCGTCCAACACCGCCATTCTGGGGAACCAAGATACTCCAGCCAGAAGATATTTCCTTCGAGGAAGTCTTTTGGTATCTGGATTTGCAGGCGTTGATTGCTGGACAATGGCAGTTTCGGAAGCCAAAGGACCAGTCGAGGGAAGAGTATAATCAGTTTTTGAAGGAAAAGGTTGACCCAATTCTGGCGAAATGGAAGGAAAAAACTCTTGCTGAGAACTTGTTACATCCCCAGGTGGTGTATGGATATTTTCCCTGTTTAGCTGAGGGGAATTCCTTGATAATTTATGATGCCCAAGGGATGAATTCCGAAGGCGCTAAAGACTCGAAGGAATTGCAAGAGGTGGCACGATTTGAGTTTCCTCGGCAACGGTCTGGTAAGCGTTTGTGTATAGCGGATTTCTTTTTACCGAAGGAGTTGGCAGAAGCAGGTCAATTCGATGTGTTCCCAATGCAGGCGGTAACTGTAGGTGATATTGCCACAGAGTACGCTAAGAAATTATTTGATGGTGATCAATATACCGATTATTTGTATTACCACGGATTGGCGGTACAAATGGCTGAAGCCTTGGCAGAATGGAGTCATGCTCGGATTCGTCGGGAGTTAGGGTTCGCAGATCGAGAACCCGATAGCATTCGGGATGTGTTGGCTCAGCGCTATCAAGGTTCACGGTATAGTTTTGGCTATCCCGCTTGTCCAAATCTCCAGGATCAGTACAAGCAGTTGGATTTGTTGGAATGCGATCGCATTAAGCTATACATGGATGAGAGTGAGCAATTGTATCCAGAGCAATCTACGACAGCAATTGTAACTTACCACCCCATCGCTAGATATTTTACTGCTTGATTAGTTAGGTTTTTGAGAATTGACTCTTCCCCCAAAGTTGGGGGGCTAGGGGGGCAAAATTCAGTTGAGCTAGCAAGATTTCAGTTAATAAAAGCTGGAATCTTGCATCATTGTTATTAATCTTAGGGTGGGCAGTGTTTATCAAGGTGTTTGTCCAGCTTGGTGAATTTGTATCAACCACTGCCCACCCTAAATTACCTCGAACTTGCCATCCGTACGTACATAGATGATGCTCTCCTCTCCCGTTTTAGACGAGACCTGATGCTCCGACTCTCCCTTCGAGCTGAAATAACTGCCCGGCACCAAGGTCTTGACCTCGGTCTCACTCGGCACTTGGTACTGTGGTTGACCCTGGATTACTACAGCGCGGAAGGTTGAGCCGTGGCTACGTATCTTTCCAGTAAATTTAGCCGGTAGCTTGACAAGGGTCCCGTTCAACTGATCGTCCTGCGGGTTGCCCCAAAGAAAGGCTACCTTTGCTCCATTGGCAGAGGCTGGCATTCCGGGCTGATCGATCCAAACGATGTTCGATGCGTCCACGTTGATCGGCTTGTCTTCGCTATGAAACGCCTTCTGTGCAGGAAGGACTCCAAATGCATCCTCAACCTCTATGTACGCCAGGCTGTTATTACCCTTGGCAGCGGTAATATGCACACCTCCAGCTGGCTGGGTCCAGAAAGAACTCGCAGGCATATAAATTTCCTCCGCATTAGGATGACCGTTGTGAATGAGGCCACTAATGACCACTCCTCGGTAGGCGATATTGTGAATATGAGGTGGTGACTTGAAGCCGTCTGCTGGCTTAAGAAGAAAGCCTGCTGCTCCAGGGCCAGTACGATCGCCCCAAAGAGTACCAGCCTGCGGGCTCTTGTCACCGCGAGCGGGGTTGAGTTGCTCCCACTTGACTTCGGACCTCAAGACAACCTTGGGGCTTGGTTCGGCTGCTGATTTCGGAGTGATACTTTCGGATGGAACCAGCGAGCTAGTGCAGGCAGCAATTACGAGGCTTGTAAGTGCTAGTGCTAGAAACCTTCTCATATTAATTCTCATTTACGTGGGGTATTGAGAGATTTAATAACTCTAATAATACCTGTTGTGAAAGTAGTAGTGACTATAGCACCAGCTCCAGCAGTAGTGATTAAATAGCAAGGGAAGCATGGTAATGGGCATAGTCTTTTGCTTGAAAGGGAGCAGGGAGCAGGGAGCAGGGAGCAAAAGATGTCTTAAGCTTTGCTTCCACTGCTATAGCAGTAGTGACAGCAGTGATTTCACTAGCAGTAATGATTGATATTTAAGGTGTTCTATGATGAGAAGGCAATCCAGTTTTGGGACGAAGATCATTCTGAGATAGAAGACCGATTTTTACTCCTAGGCATAAGCTCGAAAATGCGAATCTTACTGATTATTCATTGTTACCGATAGGAGGAATTAGTAATCAGAATCATTTCAGCCCGCAAAGCCACCAAAAATGAAAGTAAACACTATCGAGGATAAAACCATGAAACCAGAATATGACCTTGGAAATATGAAAAGCCGCCCCAATCCTTATCCCAATAAATTGAAGCAACAAGTAACTTTGCTTTTGAGGATTGATGTAATAGAATATTTTGAAGCCAAGGCGAATAAAAAGTTATTTATTTATTACCAATAAATAATTTATGCCTTCATGATTGTGTTGTCATTAAAGGAGAAATATCCTTTGATTAGTTCGATTGCTGAGCTTGTAGAGTGGGTTATCTCAGCTTAAAAAGGCTGCCAAATTTTGTCTGATCATAAATTAAGATATAAACTTGACAATATGCCCATTATCTTGTCACTTTTATCCTAAGCATTCAGTCATCAGCTAATGGGCGTAGCCCATTAGCTTAAAGCTTTTGTATCTGGGTTGTAAACATACGAATTACCGAAAAAAGCATGGATGCAAGAGGGGAAAGAGATCCTCAGTGTTATTGTCCCATCAAAAAAGACGATACAGGTTTACATTTCAACTACAAATGCTATATAACTGTCTTGTGTTTTGGCAATCCATCAGGCTTGTAGCTTGGTTTTCACCCCGTTTCTTTGATTTCAATAAAATTTATGACTCAAACCGTATCTTCCACTACCGACGAAAATCTTAACTTAGGTATTCTGGCTAAAGAAGCTGGAATAGCTCTGATCATAAAATTTGCAGGTATTCTTCTGACTTATGTAGTGCAGGTTTTCCTGGCTCGATGGATGGGTACCACTGAGTATGGCATTTATGAATATGTGATTGCTTGGTCTATCCTCTTAGCAATTCCCGCAGGATTGGGTTTACCCCATACCGTTTTGCGCTTTGTCTCCCAGTACCAGGTGAAAGAAGAATGGGGACTGTTGCGAGGTATCGTGCGCAGTAGCTGGTTGATTACTATTCTCGCTAGTCTTTTGCTTAGCTTGCTAGCTGCTGGTGTAATTTTACTGCTGAATTATTACCACCCCTTTGCTTATGCCACTCCTTTATTAATAGGTATCGGTCTGATACCACTACAAGCCTTGGTAAATTTGCAATTGGAAACTTCCAGAGCTGCCAAGGATGTTACTTTAGCCTACGCGCCATCACAAATAATTTGGCCGGTTTTGGTAGTCTGTGGCGCATTTCTGTTCATACAGACAAGTCATGACCTCACCGGAATTTCTACGATCGCGATCGCTGAAATCGCCTTCCTAGCTGCCCTGTTATTCCAGTTTGGATTGTTATTGTTTAAGTTAAATGAAGAATTTGAACCCAGCAAGCCGGTCTATGCCATTCGAGAGTGGTTGGGTGTCGCTTTCATTTTGTTATTACAGCAGAGTTTTTTGAAAATTCTTGGTAAAATCGACACGATTATGGTTGGCTCAATATTGGGAGCAAAGGAAGCAGGGATGTACGGTGCGGCCGTGAATACGGCTCAATGGGTTAGTGTTGTGCTGAGCATTATCAATATAGTCGCCGCTTCCAGTTTCGCAGCCCTTTACGCTAAAAACAATATCGAGGGTCTGCAAAAGGTGGTTTCCGCAGTTGCCCTGTGGATTTTCTGGCCTTCTATGGCTATTTCCTTATTGCTCACGGTCTTCAGTCAACCCATTTTAGGAATATTTGGCTCAGAATTTATCGCAGCGAGTTTGCAACTCAAAATTTTGGTTTTAGGCAATTTAGTAAGTGCTTTATGTGGTTCTGTAGGCTATTTGATGGTGATGACGGGTCATCAAAATAAATCTTTACCCGTTTTTATTTATGCGACTATTCTCAATATCGTGTTAAATGCGATCGCTATTCCCCTCATCGGTGGAGTAGGGGCAGCTATAGCTACAGCTTTCTCTAAAGCGCTGTGGAATATTTGGCTCAGTTTTTTAGTGGTGAAATATGTAGGAGTAAGTCCCCTAGTTTTCAGGGGACTTTTTCAACGGGGTTCAAAATCGGAGGGAATCTAGTTACTCCACTCGATCAAGCATTACTCGTAATTGAGAAAGGGGCTTTTGGGGCTCCTTTACTACACTTTCCAGAAGAAAGTGGTATTTTCTGGCGATGCGAGCAACTGTCGTGCCGTCCAAGATATCGGTAATGTACCTGAAGTCAGCGCTATAACCTCCGTCTTTAGCCAACATCCGCAAATGTAGGTTTCTGACTACAGCTTTCTTTTTCATCCCGATAAATGAGACTTCCATTTCAGGTAGTTCCAGTTGTTCGGAGTTGGTTGCATTAATCACATTGAAACCTACGGAGGTAGGATATTTGAATTGCTTGCCTTGGGCTTTCCAGATATCCACCAGTTGAAGAAAAGGCAAACTATTGTGGGCGTAACCATTACGGACAGTTTGCTGTATGCGATCAAGTAATTCGGCAAAAGTAGGATCGCCTTTTAAATCCAAACGCAGGGGTAGGATATTGCCAAAAGGACCAATTAAGGATTGAGCTTCTTTCCTCAGGCGATTGACGAAGATGGAATCAATGGCAAAGTCTTCTTGGTTAGCAACACTGCCAAGAACTACTCCGTAGGCTGACAATAAAGTAACGTATAAAACTACCCCGGCTTTCTTACTGATGTTTTCCAAGCTACTCTTCAAGTCGGCACTAATCTTTAACGGTTCGGAGCCTTGGCGAAATGTGGGGTTGGCTGGAAGGGGCCGATCGGTCGGTAACTCCAAAAGTTCCGCTCCCGCCAGGGTTTTTCGCCAGTAGTTGAGGCACTTGTCCAAGGTCCCTGCCTGCAGCCATTGCTGATACCACTGGGCATAGTCGGTAAATGTCATGGCCAGTGGTGGCAAGGGTGAGGGCTGTCCAGAAGCAAAGGCCGAGTAGAGAGCGTTTAATTCATGGATGAATAAGCCCCAAGACGAAGCATCAGTGGTCGCGTGGTTGATGCAGGGCATGAGAATATGGGAGGTTTCGCTCAAACGCAGGATATTAACCCGCAGCATCGGACCGTTGACTAAGTCGAACTGACGCAGGGAACATTCTTCGAGATAGTTCCGGATTACCTGGGACTCTTCGTTTTCTGGTATATTGGGGCAGTCTACTACTTCAAAAGCTGGCTCCATTTCTGGGCGTACCACCTGTACCACAGAACCATCTACTTTTTCCAAAGTGGTGTGGAGGGGAGTGTGACGGCGGGCAATTTCTTTAATCGCTTCCTGCAAGACCTTGAGGTTTAATGGGCCTTCAATGCGCCAAATGCGCCAAGTGTTGTTGTAAAGTCCCTCTGGATGTGCACGCCACCACATGTATTCTTGTTCGACGGTAAGGGGTAAGGAATTGCTGAGCGAATTCTCCGAGGGGCGATCGTAACCCAAAGACTCTGCTACCTTCCAAGTTTCTGGGCTCAAAAAGTCTACCTTATATTCTTCCTTCCAGCGCTCAGCAACTTTGGCATTAATCCCTTTGTAAGTGTGGAATTTAGGATCTCCCATCATCCGGGATACAGCGTGAACCCCATCGGTCATGCGCTGCTTCTTTTCCTTATAAGGTTGGAGCATATCGGGATGGAAATCTATCCCGATAAATTCACATAACTGATCAACAGTAGTTTCGGGTTGCTGCACTAAGTCTTCATATTTAAGCTGATGCTGACGGGAACTGGGTATATTCTTGAGGAACTCTAATATATTTTGGTGACTTATCAACCACATCAATTCTCCTTTTTGCTCCACTGAGAACTGGTTTTCTTCCATGGCCACCAACAAATCTAACCTGGCCTCTTTCATTGAACGAATTGTGGCCAGGGGATGGCGCTGGAGGTGGATATAAAGGGGATTTTCAAACTCTTCCTCCGCACGTTGCAGAACTTCTGGGTTAAACACATAAGGTGGAGTCTTATCAGCTATGATTTGACCTGGCAGCCACTCTTGCATCAAAGAGAAAAACTCCTTGGTACTCAAGTTTTGTTCCTCTAACTCCTCCATAATCTGCTGTGCTTGTTCCCCATCACAGTTTTTGATTTCCATGATAGCGCGAATTACCCCTTCTCCCAGGAAATTATTGCGCCCAGAAAAAGCAGCTTTGCGTTCCGCAAGAGTATTAAACGAAAGCAGATACAACTCTGGTGGTGCGAAAAGTTGTGGGTGTCCGGCCATAATCACCCTTAATAAAGTAGAACCAGAGCGTCCGGTACAGAGGATGAAAATAGCTTGTTTATTTTTCTTCCCAGATGTATCGGATTGAACAGATTCCCCACAAAGGTGATGCAGTAGATATTGCCGCATCTGACCAATTTGCTTGGTGTTCAGTTTCTCTACTAATGTATTACTTGTCTTACTGACAACTTTACCTTCTGTTTCCTCAGCTAGCTCCGAATAATTTTCTTCAAGATATTCAGCTAATGTAGCAATTGTTGGCGCGTCAAACAGGGCAACTGGGTGCAGAATTTTGTTCAGTTCGTCTTGTAGCTTGTTCACCATGGCCATTGCCACGATCGAATTCCCCCCCAGTTCAAAGAAGTTATCTTCAATACCGACCGTTGGAATTCCGAGCACATCCTGCCAAATCGAAGCCAGTTGATGTTCTAATTTGTTGCGGGGGGCAATCTTTTCCTTACTCGATCGGGCATTTTGATCACCCAACTGTTTCAGAATTTGGGTAAATTCTCCGGCTTCAAAACCCTTACTCAATTGTAAGCGTTGGATTTTCCCGATACCGGTTTTCGGAATCACCTCCCGAGGAACGGGAATCAAGTAATCTGGATTGACCCCGATTTTGGAAATCACCTGCTTTCGAATCGTCTGCAACAGCGGCAGTATTTCTTCATCTTTTTGAGTCGTCAAATGGAAGAAAATCGCTAGTTTTTCTGTTGAGCCACCTCCATCTCGAACCGCACAAGCTGCGGTATAGGAAACTTCGACCCCTTCTACTTCTTCGACTACAGTTTCAATTTCCTGACTGTAGTAATTTGCACCATTGATAATAATGGTCTCTTTGGCTCGACCGGTCAACACCAAGTGTCCGTTGGTGATGAAACCTAAATCTCCAGTATCAAACCAACCATTTTCTAGAAAAGATGCCCGATTCGCTTCAGGATTTTTATCGTAACCTGGAGAAACGGCATCGCCACATACTTGCAAGTGACCTATAGTATCTTCGGGCAAAATCGACTTTTCTTCATCGACAATCCGAATCGTTACTCCTGGGATAACTGGCCCTAGATCGGCGAAAATGCTGCTGTTGGGATGTTCTGCCCCGACTCGTTTAATGGTTCCTTGTAAAGAGTCTTTATCTACCCGATGGAACTTTAAAGGAGCCTCTGGTGTGGGCTGATAATAGGTTATCCCCGAACCCAACTCTGCCATCCCAAAAGCGGGGCGAATGGCAGTTTTACTCAAACCATAGGCTGCCATATTCTCCATAAATTCCTCTACGGCTTGGGAAGAAACAGCTTCCCCTGCTGTGAGTAAGAATTGCACGCAAGACAAATCCCAGGTTTGATTTGGTTCTCGTTCCAGCAAGTCATTAACCAGAGAATAGGCAAAGTTAGGTGCCCAGCTATAGTTGACTCTGTATTTATCAATTAAATCCAACCAGTTGAGAGGGCGACCTAAAATATATTCCTTTGCTGCGTAAACTTGTTTGCAGCCCAATTCGATACAACGGATATGCCAGTCGCAGATGCTGCCGATGTGGTCAAAAGGCAGCCAATTCAGGATTACATCTTCTGGTTGATGCTGATTGAGAATATTGGCTCCCCTGGAGCGAGAGATGAGATTGCGGTGGGTCATTCTCACGCATTTGGGGATTCCCGTACTGCCAGAGGTGAGATTAAAAAATGCCGTTTCCTCTGGCTGACTGGGGTAATAGGATTTATCTGGGGCGTTGTGCCTTAACGTTTCAATGCAGCTTACTTTTTGCTCAGAGCCTGATAAAAAGGACTGGATTTTTTCTGGCAGCTCTTTGTTAGTAATGATGAAAGGTTTGTCTAAAAATTCCCAAATCTGACGCAGCTTCTTAGCGATCGGGTTAGATTCTACGTAGGTAATAGGTGCTTCCATAATTGTCGGCACAAACCCCCCGAGAATACATCCCCAGAAAGCCGGTATGATGTCCCAACTTTTTTCTAATTGTAAAATTACTTTGTCTTGAGGGGTTAATCCTTGCTTTCTTAAACCCGCTAGGATTTTCTTAGCTTCTTCTAATAATTCTGCATAGGATTGGACTATTTCCGAGCCATCTCCCTGGAGATATACAATGCTTTCTCCGACGATTTGCTCTGCTGATCTTTCTAAAACTTGGGGTAGGGTAGTAGGAGCATCCGGGTCAGATGGTAATGGCCCCCCATCTGTTAGAGCCTGGGGCTTCCATTGCTCTTCTAGTTTCTGGGCTAACTGCTCATCTATAGCCGGAATAGTTGTTAAAGCTTCCTGATTCACGTCTGAAGAGTCTTTTTTTTGATTAGTTAACATATTCTTATTCTTTGAATTGATTTGTCTTTACAACCCTGAGATCCCACTTTCTGAGATTATTGCGGTTTCTTTGTTTCCAAAGCTGGCGTTGCTTAATAATAGAAGGATTAAAGGAGTTTTGTAGAACGGAAATCTTGGTGGAATGGGCATCTTGCCCATTATCAATATTTCCGGGGCGGCAGGATGGCCACCCTACTCCTATTGATTCGAAGATTCAGCAACCCCAAAAGAACACTCTAATCAGGCATTTGATGATCGATAAGTATTCGATATCTCTAACAAAATGGTATTGCTCCTGTTCAGTTTAATTGCTCCCACCTAATCGTTTTCCAAAGCTACCACACTTTAGGTACTACTCTACGTTTTGATAGTGCCTTGCGATTACTAGCATACCACTTTTTTCTGAGATTATTGCGGTTTCTTTTTTTCCAAAGCTGGCTTTGCTTAATAATAGAAGGATTAAAGGAGTTTTGTGGAACGGAAATCTTGGTAGAATGAGCATCTTGCCCATTATCAACATTTCCGGGGCGGCAGGATGGCCACCCTACTCCTATTGATTCGAAGATTCAGCAACCCCAAAAGAACACTCTAATCAGGCATTTGATGATCGATAAGTATTCGATATCTCTAACAAAATGGTATTGCTCCTGTTCAGTTTAATTGCTCCCACCTAATCGTTTTCCAAAGCTACCACACTTTAGGTACTACTGTAGGTTTTGACAGTGTAGTATTTTTTGCGAGTACTATAATACCACTTTTTTGTGCATTTGTGAAAAGCCAGTTGATCTGCCGATTTTGGAAAGCTCCCGCCTCCTGTTCATGTATTTTGCCAAGTACAATATATATACCAAACTCAATAGGCATTTTGTCAAGTACAATCTATACAAAATAAATTCTATGGGATTACTCTGGATATTCAAGATGTTTGGTCTAATACATACCCAATACCTAAAAGCAGAACAAGAGCTGCCCGTATAGGATACTACAAATCCTTTAACTCCACCCCATGACAACTCTGTCTATATTTTGTGTTTCCTTAAGGTAAAGCCCTTTTAACTTTACTTTAAGTGTGATTGTGCTTAGGATATCAAAGTCAACCCATTTCAAGTTGTATTAAAAGTTACATATAGCGTTTTTATTTGAGTTGTGAACAGAGTCGCAAAGGCCAAGAGGCAATAGGCAACAGTAGGAATAATATCAGCTAATGACACGGCAACTTGTGGGGATATGGGGAGATTGGCAGATAGGGTATCAGAATTCAGCACTTACGAACTCACCACTCTCAAACTCAGCACTTCCAAGCCGTCACAATAGTGATCGGATTAAGAGGATTAAACCGAGTTAGTTTGCCCACAGGTACCGACTTTGATAACTGCACCTGTAACCATTGATAATTCCAGTGATCCCCCCTAACCCCCCGCGCGGAAGGGGGGAAGGAATTTGCTCTAATCCCGCGCTCGGAGGGGGGGAAACGTTTAGATTCAAACCAACTATAAGCTGTATTACTACGCTCAACTGTTGCTAACGCTAACACTAAAATACCATCGAGGTCTAAGCGAGTATCACAATAATCCAAAATTGAGTGTAAATTACCCCCACTACCGCCAATAAAAATTCGATTTGGTGTTGGTAAATCTTTCAAAATATCCGGTGCTGAACCATGAATTGAGGTAACGTTAGTAACGCCCAAACGTTGACAATTTTGCTCAATCAAAGTACTCCCCATTGCTGTTTTTTCAATAGCATACACCTGAGAGGTGTTCGATAAACGAGCAATTTCAATGGAAACTGAACCTGTTCCTGCACCAATATCCCAAACTGTTTGCCCTGGTTTGAGTGCTAACTCTCCTAGTAACAGCAGCCTGATTTCTCGCTTGGTCATTAAACCAGGGCGATCGCTAAAACTAGTAAATGTCTGATCTGGTAATCCCAGTATCGGTAAGGAGTCTGGATCTAGGGATTGGTCAACGGACTCACCCTGACGTAGTAATACCACCACATTCAGGGGCGCAAAGGTCTGGTTCAATACTGCTTCTACATCAAGACATTGCACCCGTTCATCCATACCTCCCAAATTTTCACATACCCAGAACTGGTAGCAACTGGGTAAATCTAGCGCTAGCAATAATTTAGCGATCGCTTCAGGTGTATTGGTGCCATCCGTGAGCACTGCAATCTTCTCAACCCCCTGCTTCAAGGCTGGGATTAGTTGTTCCATAGAACGGCCATGAGCACTGATTACCTTAGCATCTTGCCAAGGCACCTTAATCCGACTGAAGGCCAACTGAATTGCACTGACATGGGGATGAAACCTCAGGGTTGAGGGAGGAAGTTGGCTTAGCAGCAATCGTCCTAAGCCAAAAAACAATGGATCACCACTCACCAACACTACGATTAGGGTATCGTCATCAGTACTATCGAGCTGGTTACGAATTAATTCAATAGCGTCAGTAAAATTACCCAATACCAGTTGTGACCCTTGGTGGTTGGGAAAATACCCCAAATGGCGCTGACTTCCAACCAATAGCGTCGCTCGTTCCACCAGCTGCTTGATTTGATCAGTTAAGCTAGCTGCTCCGTCTAAACCAATCCCCACTACATGGATCGAGGTCATGGTTTTGCTGCTATCTCGGGGATTCATTACTTTCCCAAGCCAATACCATCAATCCATTCAAAATAGCTGCAGCCACTGGAGACCCTCCTTTAGCTCCCTCAACCCGAATCTGAGGGATGGATATCTTGGCCAAAGCAGCTTTCGACTCCAGCACTGACACAAACCCAACGGTTGCGCCAATGACCAAAGCTGGTTTGACCTGAGAGTGGGACAACTGCTCACATAAAGCCAACAATGCCGTAGGGGCATTACCAATTACAAAAATAGCCCCCGGAAACTGCTCGAAACATCGGAGTAAACCAGTTTCCGTGCGCGTCTTTCCTGGCAGAGCTACTGGTGCCTGGTCTACTGCTGCGATCAGGGGATTACCAAAGGTTTTTGCCACCATACTAGCTATCCCCTGTTTGACCATTCCTACATCTGTAACAATTGGTATTCCCTGCCGCAGTGCAGAAATACCAGATGCGATCGCATTTTCACTAAACCGAAGCAGCTGGGCAAATTCAAAATCAGCTGTACTATGGATTACCCTGCGCACAATAGCATACTCAGCTCGATTAAACTGATGCTCCCCAATCTGTTGGTCAATAATTGCAAAACTTTGCTCCATAATCGGATGCATTGACAATGCTTTCATCCTATACCCCAAGCCATACTCTGCTCCAACTCAAACACTAAGCACGCGAAAGCACTCAAAACTCCAAAACTGGCCATTCCGGTTCCCGCAAGAAGCGCATCATATCGTCAAACTTCCTTAATTGAGCCTCCCTAATCGATAGTACACTCCCTTCCGCTTCTAAGGCTTGGCCACTTAACTCGAATAGGATATTGCTAATGCGATCGCTATCCAACTCCTGGGGAATATCTCCGAAATATCCTAGAGTGATGTGAGCCGTAAAATGGTATTGCTGTTCAATACCTAGAGCCATTAAATCAGAATTTTGATAAATACACCGGCGCAGCTGGGAAATGCGATTGTATGCCTGTTCATCCTGGGGTGCTAGACATACACCAATCGCCCTGGGCATCACCATTAAGCCCAATAGCTGCCAGCTAATAGGATTACCACCATTTGCTAAAGAGGTTTCCTGGCTGATACTGACAGACTTGTCAAAACTTGCCTGTATCGACTTAAGCAGTTGAGTTTCAAACTGTGGATTTTCAGCCGTGGCATCTCGGTAGGCATTTTCCCAAATCAAGTCAGCCAAGGTTAAATGAAAACTATCCGGGGGTATCGGTACCATTAAACCCGGGTCTAGTTGCATAAGAAGCTCTTTTTGGAGCTGCTGCATGTTATTATAGAATGCTGAATTATTCGTCTCTTCCTCCCAAGGTGGTGTGATTACAGTGTAACCAGGAAAAGGGGCAGGCTCTCTGCTGCCATTAGGGAGACGTTTAAACTTGGGTGACTCTTGGATATTGAGTAACTGCGATTGATAGGTTGCGGTTAGGGTCAGCCGTGTGACCCGATTTAGATAACTTTGATATGTATCGTCCAATTTTGCCCCCTTACGTGTTCTGATATGGGAATTTACCTCTATTGGGGAAAGGATGACTTTGCCATGGCTCAAGCCCTCGACAAGCTGCGTCAATCCCTAGTTGACCCCAACTGGGCTAGTTTTAACTATGACAAAATTTCCCCAGACCAACCAGATGCCGTAATTCAAGCCTTGAATCAAGTAATGACTCCTCCGTTTGGCATGGGTGGACGTCTAGTGTGGTTAGTCGATACAACCCTGTGCCAGCAATGTTCGGACAATTTACTGGCAGAATTAGAGCGTACTATACCAGTCATTCCTAAACACTCCGTTTTGTTACTAACTACCCCCCATCGACCAGATCCACGACTCAAGTCCACGAAACTACTGCAACAGTACGCCGAGATTCGGGAGTTTGCTCTGATTCCCCCCTGGAAGACCCAGCAGCTAGTGCATCGGGTCAAGTCCTACTCCGTTGAATTTGGGATCAAACTAACCAATAGTGCGGCTGTTCTCTTAGCCGAATCCGTTAGCAATGACACCCGGCAGTTATTCAACGAACTGGAAAAATTACGACTCTACGCGCTGTATGACAACCAACCCTTACAAGAGAGCACCGTTGCCACCCTGGTAGTGGCTAATACTCAAAATACCTTGCAACTGGCAGAGGCGATTCGGGCAGGGGATCGGGCAAAAGCCTTAGAGTTGTTAGCTGCCTTGATCAACCACAATGAACCTCCTTTAAAGATTGTCGCTACCTTAATTACTCAGTTTCGTACCTGGTTGTGGGTGAAGTTGCTGGTGAGTGAGGGCCAGACCGATCCAAATGCGATCGCTAACACCGCCAATATCAATAACCCCAAACGAGTTTACTTCCTCAAACAAGACGTGGAGTTCCTTTCCCCCAAGCAACTCATCTCCACTCTGCGGGTGTTGCTGGAGTTAGACCTCAACCTCAAAACCGGAGCAGACCCCCTTTCTACATTACAAACTAAGGTTATACAACTTTGTGAAATCTTTAACAGTTCAAGAGTTTAGACCAGTCAGTGGCTTCACCCAGGCTAGCTTAAACGATTGAAGGTTAAATTTTTTTTATACTCATGCTTGATATTTATCCTGTCTGCACTTCCCAATCCCCAGAATATCTTGCCTTATGAGGAACTTACCACCCATAAATTAATTCACATTAAACTAGCCCTTAGTGGTTTTGGTTATTGTTTGTTTTGCTCCTAATCTATCATCATGCTCACTGCTAACTCTCTAAAACTTAGCTTGACCCAACTTTTCTCCCAATCTCTCCTTGTCGGAGGACTTACTGCTATTAGTTTGCTATCTGGATTTATCCCTGAGCTTTCTGAAGACTCTTATACCCTTGTTATTACAACTTCAGCCTATGCTCAAGATGTCACCTCTGACATTAGTCCTAATGACGTCACTCAATATGCTGAAGTTCTATTACAAATAGAGCCTATTCGCGCATCTGCCTATGAAAAAATCACCACAATCCTAGGAGAGCAACCAGAAATTTTCTGCGATGACTCCGAAAGCATCAGTAAGCTCCCCTCGACCGCCCAAGAGATTGCTAAAGATTACTGCCAACAGTCAGAGGGAATTGTCTCTAAGTATTTTCCCGAAGGAGGAAATAAACGCTTCAACGAAATTACTATTGAGATGCAAGATAATGAAAATTTACGGGAACAGATTCAAAGTGAATTAGTGCGTATTCAACAAGCAAAATTTGACGCTAGCTTTTAGCTAGATATAGCTCTAAGAATCAGCAACTTATTCCCTTGAAGCATAACGTCAACCATACTTCAACCATAATTATATGTTTTTAGGAAAAGCGTGGGGTGTGGGGTGTGGGGTGTGGGGTGTGGGGTGTGGGGAGATCGGGAGATGGGGAGATCGGGAGATGGGGAGATGGGGGAGATTTTGATTAAGGGTAATTATCCTGACATGATGTCAGAAGAGGGAAGTCGGAAGTGGGAAACAATCCTGTGTACCTCATAAGTGTGTAAAACGCTATAGTTCCAAAAAAGGGGTCTTCCGTACTGAGTATGTTAATTTGTCATAAACTTGAGATAGTATTTAGCCTAAAAACTAAATTTTTGAAATTTTAAAGCTTTACCAAATAAGGGTTGTAGTGGATTTAAATTAACAATTGTTGCTAACAGTGACCGAAGATTCCATGCATCGCTATTCCCTGATCCGAAGTTCCCGATTCCCGATTCCCGATTCCCGATTCCCCATTTCCGATTCCCGATTCCCGATTCCCTAAAATCCACAACTTGTTTACCTGACCGATTTGAGAAATGGTATAGTTATCAGAAAAAGAACCATAATAGCTAGCCACTAGCAATAGTAAAAAATAGACTAATCCAGCTTTCGGCAAAGCCGACGCTGCGCGAACAGGCTAGCCAGTGCAGGTCGCTTATCTCCCAAAAAACTAATGACCAAATTTATCTATCCCTTGGGATGGCTTGCCGGAATGATAGTGGTTTTGGTTGGATGTTCTTCCAGTCCAGACCCTGACCCCACGGCAGCTATCCCCACAGTAGCCTCATCTGAAGTGAAGAGTCAGGAATTGAAGAATTACGCCAAAGCTGTTCTGGCGATCGATCAAAATCGTCAAGGTGTCTACGAGGATATTCAGGAATTCACTAAAGATAAGGACAAGATAGTTCCTGAGATTAACTGCACCCAAGTAAAAACCATAGCAGCTCTACGTCGAAATATCCGAGATCTGGCTGTAAACTACTGTAAGCGCTCGAAAACCATTGCTGAAAGTCATGACTTGACCATATCTCGATTTAATTCAATTACGGTTAGCGCTCAATCCGATCAGAAGTTACAACGGCGAATCCACAATGAACTAGTTCGCTTACAACAAAATTGACAAGATGTCAAGCTTGTAGCTTGTAGGGTGGGCAAAAAAAGTTTGGTTCAAATCAGTATTCACGATCAGATTACTTTGCCCACCGTCCTTTAATTGCTATTTTTTTGACACGCAAGCTTGTAGGGTGGGCAAAAATAGTGGCGTTGCTGATTCTGGGTATGGTTTCGCCCCCCTAACCCCCCAATTCTGGGGGGAAAAAACTCTAAAAGTCCCCCAAAGTTGGGGGATTTAGGGGGCTTCAACAAAACCAGATGATCGCGCATTCATTCATTAATTCAGCAACGCCAAAATAGTTTGCTTCAAATCAGTATTCACGATCAGATTACTTTGCCCACCCTACTTTAATTGGTATTTTTTTGACACAGAAGTCTGAATTCAGCAATGGTTAATTGCCCATGCTCACCTTTACCAAACGCCTCACAGCTAATCAAAATACTAAAGTCGGCTTTACCCTCTCCTTGACAGCCGAGGAGCGTACCCGAACGCGCCACCGCTTTGAAACACCGGATGGTGAAAATTTGTATTTGCGCTTGCCTAGGGGCAGTGTCTTGCAGGATGGGGATTTACTGGAAGCGGAAGATACAAAGGTGATGATCCGAATTGCTGCTAAACCAGAACCGGTACTCACTGTCACCTCCCAAAAACCGGTGAATTTGCTGCGAGCTGCTTATCATTTGGGTAATCGCCATGTGCCTTTAGAAGTAACGGCTAGCTATTTAAGATTATCTCCTGACCCGGTTTTGCAGGCCATGTTAGAGCAGTTGGGGGTAGAGGTACACCAGGAAGTGGTACCGTTTCAACCAGAAATCGGTGCCTATGGACATTGAGAAGGTTTAAGATAACTCTTAAAAAGAGGCACACTTCAGTGTGCCTCTTAATCAATCCTTCGGAACAGAAGCCCGATGGTTAGCCTCTTGCCACAGCTGATAGAGAAAAAACTCAACAGCATAGTTCATTGCTGTTACAAAAATTCCCTCTTCATCCTCTGGATCTGAGGTTAGCCAGGTGCCTTGTAGGCTTACTTCAACATATTCCGCATCACAAATCGATAATGCGATCGCATCTGTTTTGTCTTGCCGCACAAACACCTCTAATTGCCTGAGGTGGGGCAAGTCAGCTGGTAGCAAAAATGACGCAGTGCTGGGTTCGATATAGAAACTTGCACCCGCACGGAGCGAGACAAGGGTTCGTGTGGTTACCCATTCTTCTAGGGATTGAGCCAAACGCTCTAGATAAAAGCTATTTTCGGTATAAATCAGTTTCAGCATTACCTGTAACCTCCTCCTCTAACCGATTGATTTGCTGTTGACGCCAAAACTGTTCCGCAAAAGCAACAGCTGGATGCATGGGTGCTTTGGGCTGCCTGGGTAATTTCATTCCCGCTTGGTGGGGAGTGCGGTTGCCTTTAAGGCTATTACAACTCTCACATGCCGTAACGACGTTGTCCCAACTGTGTTTTCCGCCTTTTGACCGAGGAATGACATGGTCAAGGGTTAGCTTTTTGGTGCTGCCACAGTATTGGCACCGATGCTTGTCCCGTCTTAAGACCTCCCGCCGATTTACTGGAGGAACTCGCCAAGTTGGTTCGGTTTCGGTAAGTATCAAGCGGATATGGCTTGGTACCAAGATCACTACACTAGGGGAACGGACTTTGTAGCCCTTACCACCAAAGAAATCGATTGGTTCAGCTTTGCCGGTAACCAACAGAGCAATCGCTCGTTTGATATTGACTCGATTAATAGGTAAGTAGTTTTTGGAAAAAACCACTACCGATTGCTTTAACACCTCAGTTGTGCTTGTCACGGATTGACTCCTCATAAACCAAACCCCCGCTTCTGTTTGTCAGGAGCGGGGGCGTTTAAGATTTTTTAGGGTAGGCTGATTGCTATGTCAGTAGTGCTAGCGTTCGCCTATACCTCCCGCTGTGTCTATTTAGTTTCAGATTGATCTCTGGCCGACAATTGACTGGTTGTGAATCATGCCTTCTATACTCGACTGTTCTCTGTGCGATCGAGTCATATTTGCCCCTAAACAAAAGCTCCACCCATATTGCCCCGAATCCAGAACCGCCGAAGCAGTTGATATCTGAGCAATTGGTGGAGGAGGTTAAATGATGACTCATAGAAGATGAAATGTTTGAAGGCGAAATTTGTGAAAAACGATTTTCAAGCCGCTTTTTAAATACTACACTTGTATTACGGGAATGTCCAGATATTTGGAGGAAAAAATTAATGCCTACACTCACCCGTCAAAACTCAACCACTGATATGGAAGTTACCAGCATCCGTCTGGAGCGACAGTTGAAAGATAAACTCAAAGAACTTTCTGGCTCTCAGGGCTATCAAGCTCTGATTCGAGATATTCTCTGGAACTATGTCCAGCACAAGTCCGGTGACTATCGACCTCAATTTTGTAAGTCTGATATCAGAGCCACCATTCAAGCGATCGCTGAGCGCAAAGAGCGTTGTGTACTGACTGGCAAGTATATAGAACCCCAAGAGCCCATGTTATTAGGACTTACGATCAACGGAGAGATGCTTCCCCTCAGTATCGGTAGTCTGTCCGACTGTTAAGCGTTTGCATCGATACAAGTGAAGAGACATGCGATCGGCGAAGCCGCGCCAAAGGCGATCGCATGTCTCTTCTCAATCCTTAACTAGGTACCCTTGTCGGTCGGTTAACGAGTTGGAACCTTCAACTGTGGCACTTGCGGAAGCTCAAGTTTTGGTGCTTCTAGAACTGCTGGGGCTTCTGGTGTTGCTGGGATTTCTTCAGTTTCCATAGCTTCTGGGGTTTCTTCAGTGTCCATAGCTTCTGGGGCTTCTGGGGTTTCTGGCATTTCTGGCGTTTTAGTAGCGACTTGCAGATATAAATCAGAACCCAGTGTTAGTGGTAAGTCATTTTCCGGATCAATGATCATAGGATTTTGCTGCTCCGGTTGTTGATTAGAATCACCACCAGTTAAAACACCAGTCAAAATATTAACCGCAGCACCTTCTAATGTTTGTGTCTCCGTATCATCAGGCTTAGCATCAGTAACCAGTTTCGAGGTGGCATTGATGGTGTTATAGGATAATTCACCAATTTTAAGTTTTTGAGCCACAAACTGAGTACCAAGAAACTCAGAACCACTATAACGGGGTACTAATTGACCCTCAATCTCGCTGTCTTTTGGAATTAAGATTATTCCTTGATCATTTTTGATGTCCTCAGCCACTAACAGCGTCATATCAATGGTTTCACCACGCTCCACAGCCATCTTGTCTGATACTGTGTAGGCTACATTAATCACTGTGCCTTTGGAAACTTGATATTCCTTAGTTTCAAAGGAGTCATCCTTAGTAGTCATTGACTCAGTGGACTCAGTCCCCTCAGTTTTTTCAGTTGCCTCAGTTTCCTCCATCAGGCTTTCGTCACCCACAGGTTTAGTCTCTTCCGTCAGCTGAGCAATATATTGAGAGGCTGGATGTTGACTAGACAGGGGAGCTAATACCTGTTGATTCACCAAAGCTTGATGAATAAAGGCTGCTACATCAGCACGGGTGGCAGGTTTACCAAAATCAAGATAGGTTACATCGGGGTAGTTAACCACCATAGCTTTTTCGGTAGCAGCCGCAACGCTAACTTTGGCATAGTCAGGGATTCGGGATAGGTCTTCATAGGAAGAGAGAGTGTTCTTGACTGAAGTGCTAGAGTATAGACCCAAACCATTGGTTAATGACACCAATACTTGTCCCCGAGAAAGTGGCGAAGATGGACGTAGTTGGCTATTGGATTTATCCTGCTCAGTCAGGTCACGACTTGCCCAATACTCAGCCGCTTCACGATCAAATGTTTTGGGCAAAGCTAAATTATTTTCGCTGAACGCTTGGCTCACCATCCCAGAGAACTGAGCGTAAGTAACAGCTTGATCAGGTTTAAAGGTGCCATTGGCATATCCATTTACCAGGTTTTCTGCTGCCAACCCTTCAATGAACGGTTTTGCCCAATGACCTTGAATATCAATAAAGCTAGTTTGGTTTGGTACCGCAATTACCATCGGCGCAGTCACACCAGTCACTATTCCCAACAGCAACATAGCAGTGCTTGTGGCATTCCAAGTAGACGCACTAGACATAGAACACAACTCTCCTGATTAGATAACTCTTCCAGATAGCTCAACTCCTTGGTTATTAGAGTTGAGAGCCTCCCAAACACCATCCCCAGACGCACAGATGACCTGAAAGTTCCCAGGTTTTCAAAAAAAGATCGGTAGAGGTAGGCGAGTCAGATCAAGTCCGGTTAATCAGTTACAAAAGGGAATCGGGAATCGGGAATAGGGAATAGGGAATAGGGAATCGGGAGTCGGGAATCGGGAGTCGGGAGTCGGGGTAAGACGAAAATTTACTGTACCTCGTCAGTATGATAAACGCTATAAAAATGTTTCCTATCTCCCTATTTCCCCATCTCCCCATCTCCCTACTCCCTGCTCCCTGCTCCCTACTCCCTAAAACCCAGGACTTTCACGCCTCACCTATTTGATAAATACTATAAAAATACTATAGTCATGACTTATCGCCCAACAGCATCCACTTTGTTAACGCACCCTACAAGATGGGCGATTGGCTTTGGCCTTTGGGCCACGCGGGGCGCGTTTGGCCACGCTACGGGATTTACCGTTCGCACAGCGTCGGGCTTTGCCCGAAAGGTCACGCTACGCGAACGCACTATGCAATACCATTATTTTATTCTCCATAATGAGTTTTGGCGCGGTGAATATAGATCAGGTTCTGCTCATTGTCAATTGTGTAAATAATTCTATCTTTATAACTTAAACGCATAGAAAAGAAACCAGCAAGATCCCCCACCAGCTTTTTACCAGCATAAGGATTTATACTGATCGTGTCCTGAATCATTGTTTTGAGTTTTTGCTTTAATTTGGGCGTAAGTTTGGCAACATCCTTTTTAGCCTCTTTAGTAAAACGAACTTCGTAAACCATCAATCAATATCTCCCAAGACTTCATCTAGGGAGTAGGTTTCATTATTGGTTATTTGTTCAAGGGATCTTTGTAGGCTTTCCCTCATTCCAGGTATTGAAAGTAATTCTAAGGTTTCTTGTAAGCTTTCATAGTTTTTTCGAGAAATTAAAACAGCAGAGCCATTAGAAATCTCTATTTCATAAACTTTGTTTTCTTCTGTAACTGATTCAACTAGGTTAATTAACTCTTTTTGGGCAGCATTAACCGTCAGTTTTTCCATTTTTTTTATTTCCTATTTTTGTTATTATAGCAGTTTTTAAGTTGCTGAGGTACCCCGCCCTTGGTGGTGCATCATAACCTTCAACATTTAAGAATTAAGAATTAAGAATTAAGAATTAAGAATTCTACCTTCTGCCTTCTACATTCTTCTACATTCTTCTACATTCTACATTCTACATTCTACATTCTGCCTTCAACCTTCAACCTTCTAACCTTCAACATCCCAACCTTCAACATCCCAACCTTCAACATCCCAACCTTCAACATCCCAACCTTCAACATCCCAACCTTCTAATCTACCCTACGGGAACGCCAAAGGCGAACAACTCCAAAAAAAAATAGCCGCAGAAATACCTTCCACGGCTAGGAAATTTTACTATGCCTGAACTTTGTACACCACCCAGAAATAATCCAATCTGATAGACCAAAGGTCACCCTAGGAAAACAGATTTGATTTTTGGGCTAGGGGGGGAACCCCCCCTAATAAGTTAGTCTAATCTAGAATTATGTACTTCGTCATAGTCGTGATGAATTCGCCAGGAATTCCAGTCGGCTGAAGGGGGCTCCAGTCGGAAATTTGGGCATAACGCAGTGCAGAAAGGGTATACATGGTGTTGCTTATTGCCCGGCGGGAGCCCTTCAGAATGTGCTGAACGGGGTATTTTTTTCGGAAAGGTTCCTGAGGAGTATTACTAGGAGTGATATCCTCAGGATTGTTTTCTTGATTCGGGCGAAAGTTGTCAGGCATAGTTCAAAATTGGTTTTGAAATTTACACTATAATCATAACGATTATAGGATTAAGTGTCAAGGGTTTTTAGAAATTTTTTTTTGAGGGGTAATTGAAATAAATCGTACGGTAATGAAATGGAAGCTTGTTTTAAAAAAAGGGAATAGGTAATAGGGATTGTATAGCAGTTTATATAATGAGGGACACAAATTTTTATCCTGTTCCCTAAAAATCCATAAAGATGTACTCAATAAACTGGCCAACCCCTATAATGAAAAGCAGAAGTGTTGAAGATTTAAAACCTTCAACACTTCTGATAATGTCCCTGCAAAATTTCAGGGGATTGCCTAGGGGTGGCAGAGCCCTATTCCGCTAAACTAAGGTCGATGATAACCGAATTCGGGATTACCCCTAACTAGGTATTGGTGAATCTCAAGTCAAAGTCAGCGGTATCGCCACCACCGATACCTGTATTCTCCAAATTAATTTTTAAAGTTTCGGAGTCATTTTTATCAACCCCTAAATTGACTACTTGATCATCTTCTAGATCGTCGGTTTTACAACTCGTCCCTTCATATAGCTTCGCGGAACCATCAACCTCAAAGTGGTCATAACTATTTGAAGCATCCAAATAGAGTTCGGCACGAACTTCATCTCCACAACATTCTTTAAAATTAATCAGGTTTCCGGATTTGCCTGGTGCTAGAGTAATTTTGCCATTAACAGGGACATTACACACTTCATCCCCAAATACTTCATCGTCAACAATGTAAACCGAACCTTTTAGTGTAAGAGTTCGCGGGGCCCAAGCTAGAAGTATGGGCGTTGAATTGTTTGCAAATTGATACTCTTGGAAAGCAAAGGCTTTTGACTGAGATAAGGTCAAAGAAAGTACACAGACAAGAACAATTGTTCCGATTAATTTCAGACAGGTTTTTACCAATTTCATAGGTATTTTTACCTTTTTAAGCGAAAAATCTATAGTAATTAATATAGAGCAAAGTAAAAAAAAAATCCTTGATTTTTTTTTTACTTTTTTTTTAAAACTTTGAGAGCTGATTCGTAAAATTGCACTAAACCTTGTAGGATAAGGCTTGCGTAAAAATAGAACAATTGAACTATTTAATAGCTAAAATACAATCATAGCAAGGCTTTCAGACTTATTAAGATTTACTTTACGAATTAGCTCTGATTGCTCCCAAAAATTTTGGGCGACTTACTTATTTATTTCTTGTAGTAAAGCACTACAATCAAATAGGTAATAAAATTCCTTGTAGGGACATTTACTATTTACTACAATGTAAGGATATACGCTACGCCCATTAGCTGATAGCTAATAGCTTACCCTGAGCAACCCTCAACAAGACAGTATTAAAAATGACTTGACAAGCAAAAAAAGCCGGTTTTACATACAAGTTTTAGCCCAGCCAATAAATCATGCTATTGATGCCTAGGCTCAACTCTTTTTTTTGCCATTTACTGAGAATCCCACCGGGCACCATACTCCTAGCAATGCCTGTTGATAGGAGCTATAAAATTGCGTTGAGTACTTCCCCGCACCAAAACCCCGCGATGGCGTCGGACGGCCTTGGCTCTGGGTATGAGTGTCAACAGCAATTGGCACTGGTTATCCCTGAGGTTGATCCTACGATGGTTGGCTAATTTTGCGGTTGTTCGGCTTTACTTTTGCCTCTCAACCTTGCCTGAGCACCTTTTGAAACAGGCTTTTTCAAATCCAACCTATGCAACTATATCAACTAATTTTCAACAAATATCATGTGTTTAACAAAACGTTACACTTAATTTTTGCTAGGGTAAAACCATCTAAAGGTACTTGACAGAATCCTTAATTTGTAAACTATTTAATTTCTATCCTTTCCAAATGAATCGTAAACAAGGATTACTATGGTTTACCTTTTAGCTGTAACTTTTGATACAAAATTCGAGGCGTTTTAAAGGGTACTTGACAAACTCTCTAAATTGTATACTATTTAATTTCTATCCTTTCCAAAGGAATCGTAAACAAGGGGATCACGATGGTCATCATCTCACCCTCGACTCATTCGAGAACGACAGGATCGTTCCCCTGCAATGGAAGGTAATTGGGACTGTTGCTGCCAGTAACACTCAAACAACTGACAAAAGTCGTCTACTTCACAGAACATACGGGTGATATCCAAACGCGATACAATATTGGTTATAGCTGGCTGAGACTCAATGGCTTCAAATCTAGTCGAGCGCCTTTCTTTCACCTTTGTGCAGTTCGTCCAACTCACGTTACAATAATAACGATTAAGGTAGCGAAAGAGTATTTTTTTTTCAATTCATTAGTTAACTAATTAACTAAATTTGTTGTTATGGCAATTGATCGGGTACCTGGCGTTTATGTAATCTCTCAAGATGAGGTTGGAATTGTCTATAAAAAGTTTGGTAGTCCTTTACCATCTAATCGTCAAATTGCTCTTAATGGAGAAATGGGTTGGCAGGTTGATACTCTTGGTCCTGGACGACATTTCCGCTCTAGGTTGACCTATAAAGTTTTCAAACAAAAGGCTATACAGATTGATAAAGATGAAATTGGATTAGTAACAGCCAACGATGGTGCTTCTCTTCCCACAGGTAAAATGTTTGGTAAAGTTGTCGAAGAATGTGATGACTTTCAAGATGGTCGTGCTTTTATCAACAATGGTGGTCAACGGGGTAGGCAGTTAGGTATTTTAAGAAATGGTATTTATCGGATTAATCCTCAACTTTTTTCTGTTGAAATAAGGCCAATTACTCATATTAATGACTATGAAATTGGCTTAGTAGAAGCGAAAGATGGCAAGCCACTTCCGATTGGAAAAACCTTTGGTGATGCTGTTGAATGCAACAATTTTGAGGATGCTCAAGCATTTATTAATAATGGAGGATATAGGAGCCAACAGTTAAAGATTATTACTACTGGCAAATACGCAATTAATACAGAACTTTTCAAAATTAAGAGAGTTGAACTTATCAAAATTGGAGTTAATGAAGTAGGGTTAGTAGAAGCAAGGGATGGTGAGCCACTTCCACTTGGTCAGAACTTTGGTAAAGTTGTTGAATGTGGCACTTTTCAGGACGCTGAAGCATTTATCAAAAACGGCGGTCAACAAGGGAACCAATTAGCAATTATTCCTCCTGGAATTCACTACATTAATACAGAGTTGTTTAAAGTTCGCAATGTACCAGTAATTAATATTCGCTCAGGGGAGATAGGGCTAGTTATTGCTCAAGATGGTGCTGAACTACCACCAGGACAAATACTAGGTAAAGCTGTAGATTGCGAGAATTTTCAGAATGCTGAAGCCTTTGTCAAAAACGGTGGTCAACAAGGTAAACAGCGAGCAATTATTACTGAAGGTTACTATAGAATAAACACTGAACTATTTACAGTAGTTACTACTGACAATGCCAAGCAATATGGACTGAATCCAGAACAATTAAAAGTTTACAGAGTTGAATCAGGTAAAATTGGTATTGTTACCACTTTTGATGGTAAGCCCTTACCAGGAGGAGACATTGCGGGAGCAGTTATTGAGGGACATAATAAGTTTCAGGAGCCACAGGAGTTTATTGATAAAGGTGGCTATCGAGGTTTACAAGAAGAATTTATCGAAGAAGGTTTTTGGAGTTTAAATCCTTGGTTTGTGGAAGTTGAACAAGTTCCTTTAACTAATATTAAAACTGGAACAGTTGGAGTTTTAATCTCAAATGTTGGTAAGAATAGCCAAGCAAATCAAGAGCAAACTACTTATGGTTCTCAGTTTAATATCGGGTATAAAGGGATTCAGAACATACCAATAGAAGCTGGAACACATCCTATCAATACAAGAGTGAAAAGTATAGTAATAGTTCCTGTCCATGAAATAACTTTGGACTGGAGGACAGATAAAAATAAACCAGCAACCAACTACGATTCTAATTTGGAAACCTTAAAGCTTCGCTCAAAAGATGGCTTTATTTTGAATCTTGAAGTCACACAGGTTATTAATATTTATCCCAAAAATTCCCCTAAAATGATATCTCGTGTGGGTTCACCAAATGCTAATAGTTATAAGCAAGTTGAGGAACAAGGAGGAGTTCTTAGCTGCTTGTCTAATGGTGCGGTTAAATATAGCTCCATTAAAAACCTTGTGAATAGGGTATTAGAACCGATGGTTGATAATTACTTCCGTAATTCCGCTCAAGAATATAATGTCTTAGACTTCTTACAACAACGGGATCAAATCCAGGAACGAGCTACAGAACATATCAAAAGTGCTCTTAATGCTTATGGTGTTGAAGCGGTTGGTACTTTTATCAACGAAATTGGCTTACCAGCTGAACTTCAACACCTAATACAGGCTCCAACAATTAAAGATAATTTAAATTCACTAGAAAAATTCTTGCTATGGTCTGCTGGTGCAGATCATGATATTTTGGCACAAAAAGAATGTTTGACAGAACGATATAAATATACAGCAATTGGTACCACGGTTTTGCTAACATCAACAACGGCTATTTTTTCCGGTGGTTATGCTCTTTTTACAGTATTCGGTTCTGTAGCAGCTTCTTGTGTAGGAGGAACTTTTTGGAGTTTTATAGTTTTTAACTTAGATCGTTTTTTAATTTTAAGCTCTAAGAGAAAACAATCGGATTCAAAGTTGCCATTTATTGCAGCAACAATTCTTCGATTAATAATAGCATTATTATTAAGTTTTGTGGTTGCTAAGCCCCTTGAATTGAGGCTTTTTGAAAAAGAAATTAACCAGAAAATAAAACAAAATAAAAATGAGATAAGAGAAGAAAAAATTAACGAACCAATAAAAGAATTGGAGCAAGAAATTAAAGCATTAAATCAAGAAAAGGACAAGTATAAAAATGAATGGAAGGACGCCGAAAATGCAGCTAATGCAGAAGCAGAAGGTACACAGGGAACAGGCCAATTTGGAAAAGGAATTGTTTATCAAGACAAACGAAATTATGCAGATGAAATAAAACAAAAATTTATTGAATTAGATAAGAAAGTTAAGGATAAAGAGGAAACAATAGATAAGCTTAGGCAAGAACGTAACCTGATTTTGCAGTCACCAGACAGTAACTTAGAACAACTGAAAGAACAAATTGACAAAGAATCAGATGGCTTCTTAGCCCGTCTTGTTGCTTTAGAAGAACTATCTAAAGACGATCCGAATATTCGTAATATTAATTGGCTAATAACTGCCTTATTCGTCACTATTGAAATCTCACCTATATTAGTTAAACTTTTGTCTGGCAAAGGTCCTTATGATTATTTACTTGAACAGAAAGAAAGTCAGGAAAATTATAATGAATATTTCCGCCTTAAAAAAGAACAAAGACTTCTCTTATCTGAAGAATTATCAAAAAAATACATGAAAAAAATTAATGATTTTGAACAGTAAATTAGTAAGGATTCAGGTCTCGAAAGAAGGGATGAGGGAAGGAGGTTCCGTTAAATGACCCGATTGAGCCATGAGAGCTTGCTCGTTCGCGTAGCGTGACCAAAGGTCAAAGAAATCCATCACCGACCGTTGTTGAAAACGACAAGTTTGGACTGGTCCCTGTTGACGCACTAATTGAACAGTTAAAGGAGAGACACCCATATCTGCTAAAAACTTCATGCTGCACTTCCACTGAAGGGACGAACTTGCTCACTAGCTAAAAATGCTGCATACAGAAGACTAGCTTTAATATCTTCTGCTTCTAGATAGGGATAAGCTTCAATAATTTCGTTGACATCCATACCGTCGGCTACCAAACTCAGTACTAGAGATACTGTAATCCTCATGCCTCGAATACAAGCACGTCCTCCCATTATTTGGGGATCAAAGCGATGCAGCAAGGGAACAGGGGAGGCAGCGCGGTCTTGGGGGTTCCCCCCATGAGCGACTGCCGTGGTTTCCCCCACTCGCGCTTTGCATCAAGACAGGTAATGCGTTCAAATACCAGTTTATTATCTGTCATAGCTCACACCTTGTATAGTGGTTTTTAATTGAGTGAGGTACTTCAGTCCTGGGTTTTAGGGAACAGCGGATCTGGGAACAGGGAACAGAGAAGAGGCAAGAGGAATCCCCCCTAACCCCCCTTAGTAAGGGGGGCGGGCAAGAGGCAAGAGGGAAAAAATCCTGTGTACCTCATTAGGCTATAAATTGCTGTATTTTTCTTCACTATATTAGTAATTCCCTTACTTGATGGGATCAGCTCCGCTAGTGCCGTAGGCGATCGCAATTCCAAGAGCCCCAGATGATTTCCTACGATATTGTCGGGTGGACGGGTGAGTTTTCGGTGCGTTACACTTTGTTAACGCACCCTACAAGATGGGCGATTGACCTTGGCCTTGGCCTTTGGGCCACGCTACGCGAACGCACTTTGGAGTAATGACTTCCTAGTCAGTATTGCCAATTCACAAAGCAACTCACAAAGCAACTATGAAAAAACCAACCTTAGATGCAGCCTCTAGAAAACCGACTGAAGAAAATCCCGAAGAAATACGCCAAAAATTTACCGCTCTTGCTTCCCAAGGTCGTCAAGAAGTAGAGGCGTTATCCTCGACTGTCGAAATGTCAAAACATCCCGCTTATCAAGAAATCATCAAGATGGGAGAAGGGGTAATTCCTTTTTTATTGGAAGATTTGCAGCAAAACCCGCTCTATTGGTTGCCTGCTTTAGGTCAGATTACCTAAGAAAACCCAGTTCTGCCAGAACAACGGGGAAAAATCAAACTAATGGCTCAAGCATGGTTAAATTGGGGAAGACAAAAGGGTTATATTGCTTGAGTTTTTCATGGGAGAAGCTATACACTTAGAGTTACGTTTTCCTAATTTAGCGCGGACTCAATATACTGTTACCAGTCCAAAATCCCAAGAATATAACTGTTTTGCTTGGGTGGCTGGCGATCGCGAAAGATGGTGGCAACCTACGCCAGAATATCAGTTTTATTGGGTTGAATGCGTACCGAAAGAAGAAACATTATCTGCCTATATTCAAGCCTATCAAACATTGGGTTATACACCATGCCAGAGCGAGTTTCTAGAGTTTGGTTATGAGAAAATTGCGCTATAGCAATTCTCATATTCATGAGGTACAGTAACAGCAGTGAGTAAACCAATTCCGAATATCTTCCTTAGTGACTTTTAAGATGGCATCGGCAATCCCCTCTATTAAATCTTTGTAAGTTCTGGCTTTAATCTTTTTCAAGATTGCTTTGACTTTTGACCAAAAATTTTCGATGTCTTGATGCAATAGCGAGTGGTTTGTTCGCGTTCGCCTTTGGCGTGGCCTACGGCCAAGCGTCGGCTACGCCGAAGTTACCGTTTCGAGAGGGTCGCCTTATTAAAAAATATTTAACCAAAGGTGCGCTTTCCGTAGGCGAATTAAATTCGCCACGGGTCGCACCTCTTTTCTGCATAACCTGCTGACATTAAAGGCTCCACTCTCTAAGGTTTCGTCTCCGGGGAAACCCCCAAGACCGCGCTGCATCGCTTGGTGAAAACTCGGGAGAATAGGGGGGTAAATAAATCAGTTTTGCTCCCGCTTGTTCAATTAATTCTCTAACCATTTATCCTTCATGGATTTTAGCATTATCCATTATTATACAGGCATTTTTACAGAAATAAATTAGTAACTAAATTTTTAGCAATAACTGCTTCAAAAGTTACTCGATTAACTCCTCCAGATATATTACTAGATGCCACGACTTTTTATAAAGATAAAGCACCTATTACGGAGATATTTTTGCCTCAGGCTCTTTTCAGTGGTTTTTTACCTCTGGCTCTTTTCCCTTTTAAGGCTCTAGCATACATCCTAACCATTGTCTTGATGCAGTCGCTCATGGGGGAAACCACGGCAGACCGCGAGTGGGGGAGACCACGGCAGTCGCTCATGGGGGGAACCCCCAAGACCGCGCTGCCTCCCCAAGACCGCACCGGTAGTCGCTCATGGGGGGGACCCCCAAGACCGCGCTACCTCGCTGCATCGCTAAAATGTCGTTACAGTATCGGCCAGGATGATGTTTTAACAATGATTACAGAGGGGAAAACTCTATATGCTGAAGAACGTTTTTGGTTTGCTAGCCCTAACTTTCGCTTACGCACTAACGTTCTCCAGCAGGGGGGGCAATTAACCATGGCTTCTCTGGCCACAGAAATTCGTCTTGGTGTTACGTGAAAGTTAAGCATTAAGTAAGCTATCAGTTATCAGTTATCAGCTATCAGCTAATGCTCTACTTGAGATGCTACTTGTGAGATGCTAATGCGCTACGCGCAGGCTACGCCAACAGCTTTGAGCCTGTGGCCAGGCTACTTGAGATACTTTTGAATAAAATAAGCACCGATTGCGCTACTAGATCGGTGCTTCGCGAACAGTAGCGTGAGCCTTGGCTGTTGGCCAAGCTACGCGAATCGCTCAACGGCTAAGGCACCTCAACTAGCGTTAGCTTTTAGCTGACGGCTGACAGCTGACAGCTGACCGCTCAATGCTTATAGTCTCAATTATTAGTATTTATGTTATTTACTACAAAAGGCTTATCGATAGGTTTTGGTTCTTTACTGTAAGCACTTTCCAGGACTTTGTTCCTGACTAAATTTGCCTCATATTCAGAAAAATAGCCAATCAGGGTACCTCGCCACACTTTCCTGAGCATATATCTCTCTGATGGCACCTGTATATAACCGGCTGGGGCATAGTTATCTTTTATAAATGAATCCGACTTAAGGACTTGAGAATTTTTAATATAATCATGTTTTGATTTAAACAGCTTACAATTGTAATTGTAAGCCCATTTGTTAGATATAACGACTCGTTTAAGATTTATTTTATTCAATAAATAACTTGTTGGTACAAAAACAGCAAATTTGCCATCGGGAATCTTGGCACAGGCTCGGGCAGAGTAGTTTTCAAGAATTATTTGGACAAATAAGGTCAGCTGTATCCCAAAAATAAGTCCGGCTATTAAACCAGAAAATAGGGGAAAATAAAAACTTTTTTCCTGCATCCTGATCCTAGACTTGGCTAAAGGACTTTAGACTGGAGTTATATCTATCAATTAATCGCTATAAATTTATATAATATATGAAATTTTAATGTAAATTACTGGATAATTTTATGAAAGTTTATAAAAAATAATTTAATCACAATGAGGTATACCATAGGGGTATCAGGGAGAATTTGGTATGATTAGCTTCGTTCGCGCCCCGCGTGACCTGCATTTCAATCGCGTAGCGTGGCCTACGGCCAATCATCCCACGGGGATTAATCCTGGGATGGTTAACTTTTATCCAAGTTAACAGTGGCCTGAGAAAGACTCTCTGCCTCTGACCTACTTTCGACGTCCTGATCTTCCCCTGAATCGCTGACCTGCTGATTGACTACCGTAGCTGTGACTGTACCAGAGTCTTGGTGCTGGACAACTGCCTTCAGCTTAAGGTAGACATCTGAAGAGTCTGGTGGTGGATGAAATTGGTTAATTGGCTTCTTGTTAAGCTCATAACTTGACCAATCTACATTGTAGATAGGACTAGCACGGGCTTTGCTCAGAGGCTTTGGGAAGCTTTCTCTGGGCTTGACTGATTTTTCAGGTATTTTGGATGGTATGGTCTTGGCTTCAGGGGAAGTGTCCTGTTGCCCTGTTGGTGGTGCTTGGAGTGTCTTTGACTCAAGCATCTCTTGCTCTGGTGTAGTTTCATAAGAACTAGTACCTACAGAGGTTTCAGCAATATTGTCGAACCACTGTAAACTTAGTTCTAAGCTCTCGGTTGTGGATGTACTATCGACTGGAGCGGTTAAATTTTGGGGAAATTTACGACAAACCATCCGCTCAAACTCATGATTAAAGCGATATATAGGTTGTCCTCGTCGTAACCAGACTGCCAAAATTTGCTCTACAGATATCGCTTTGTAACGCCCTTGATAAAGAGCCTCAATCACCGCTAGACGCACCCAATTGGCAGGATAGTGCTCAATCCATAGATTGACTAATTCTTCTACAGTGTAACCCCTGAGCTCAAACCCATAGTGACTGAGCAAGGCAAGGGCATAGGCAATGGCTAAATCTGAGTCATTGGTCATGGGTAAAAGGGTTCAAGGTGGGAAGGTGGTACGATTCCAGGTGGAAAGGTAAAAAGGTGACAAATTATCGACACACAGCGGCTTCGGGCAAAGTCGCTTGGGAATATAACCTATATCCTGCAACCTGCAACCTGCAACCTGCAACCTGCAACCTGTAACCTACAAGCTGCAACCTGCAACCTGCAACCTGTAACCTGCAACCTGCAACCTGTAACCTGCAACCTGCAACCTGGAACTTGCAACTAGTTTTGGTAGTGAGTTGGTTAGTCACTGAAATCAGGACTTAGGACTCATGAAAACACTATACGGTGAGTTGAACTCAGTGACACGTCCTGCCTTAACCAAGGCCTGATAGATAAATGCGTTCGCGCCCCGCGTGACCTGCATGTCAATCGCAACTGCAACGGTCGCATAACCAGGAATATCCTTCCAATCTTCATAAATGCCAGAAATGTCAGAAGATTCTTTCACTGACTTGTTCTCCACTAGCCGCATTATAGGTGCCAGGTGCTAAGTGAATGGTAGTTCAAGCAGTGGCAATAGAAAGTGCGAAGCGTCAACGTTTTAAATGGAACAGTATCACCAGTATCGCTATCCTTACCAGTGACTGGGTTAACGTGAATAATAGATTTAACCATATTAGTCAGTAAATGGTAATTAACAGGTAATTTTTAACACCTAGTAATTAATAATTACTACTTAATATTTAATAATTAACACTTAAAACTTTATCTATAACAAGTGATACTTAACAGGTAATATTTAATACCTAATACTTAACACGTAATACTTAAGACTATGATAGAAGTAGAGCATCTAAGCAAAATCTATGGCACCACCCCAGCGATAGAGAATGTTACTTTCAGGGTTGAACCAGGAGAAATCCTAGGCTTCCTTGGACCGAATGGTGCAGGGAAAACCACTACCATGCGAATTTTGGCAGGCTATTTACCAGCAACCCATGGTACTGCCCGAATTGCTAATTATGATGTTCATGAAAATTCTATGGCAGTACGACGCCGAATTGGTTATTTACCGGAATTTCCGCCACTGTATCCGGACATGACCGTTGAAGGATTTTTGCACTTTGTTGCCCGTATTAAAGGTGTTGCTGCAGGCGATCGCACTACTAAGGTCAAAACTGCCATGGAGCGCTGTAACATAACGAGCAAGGCCAAGCTACTGATCCGCAAGCTTTCTAAGGGCTTCCGTCAACGGGTGGGTATCGCTCAGGCGATTGTACATGACCCACCGGCCATCATTCTAGATGAACCGACAGTCGGTCTTGATCCTCGGCAAATTATTGATGTCCGTAACTTAATTAAGAGCCTTGCTGGTGACCATACTATTATCCTATCTACCCACATTCTACCAGAAGTGAGTATGACCTGTAGCCGGGTAGCCATTATCAATGAAGGCAAAATTGTAGCAACAGATAGTCCAGACAAGTTACTGGCGGAGTTAACCGGGGGATCAGGTTATGAGTTAGAAATAGATGGTGATGCACAGGAGTTACAGAAATTATTACAAGTAATACCAGGAGTTTGCCTGGTGGAACTGGTTAATGATCACAATTTACCTGGCGGACGATCTTTATTCCACATCGTATCAGCACCGGGAGCAGAACCCGCACGGGATATTGCAGCTGTGACCGTGGGAGCTGGTGTAGGGATATACGAAATGCGACGGACTCGCGCTACCCTGGAAGATGTCTTTTTGAAACTGACTACCACCGAAAAACCACTGCCTCAACCCGATCCTGATTTACAGGAGTCTGATTTAGACGAGTCTGAGGAATCTGATGAAGGATTAACGATTAAGGATTAAGCATCAAGGATGAAAGTTATTTTGAAAACCTTTAATCACCTACACAGAATGAATTACCTACTACCAAGTTTGGTAACCCTTAGATTGTCAGTAAGCATTCAGCCATCAGCCGTCAGCGGTCAGCGGTCAGTGGTCAGCGGTCAGCGGTCAGCTTTGTGGCACAGGCTTTGGCCACGCTACGCGAATGGCCACGCTACGCGAATGGCCACGCTACGCGAATGGCCACGCTACGCGAATGGCCACGCTACGCGAATGGCCACGCTACGCGAATGGCCACGCTACGCGAATGGCCACGCTACGCGAATGGCCACGCTACGCGAATGGCCACGCTACGCGAATGGCCACGCTACGCGAATGGCCACGCTAAGCGAATGGCCACGCTACGCGAATGGCCACGCTGTGCGAACGACCCTGGGACTTTCGTGACTATTAAACAAATGGTTACCTGTTTTATTCAAAAGCTGATAGCTGATAGCTGATAGCTGATAGCTGATAGCTGATAGCTGATAGCTTACGATTGTCATACTTTGAGGTTTGTGAAATAATGTGTAATCAATTTTGTTTACATGCTTAACTAAGTAACCTTAAAATAACTAATCATTACCTAACTAACTTTCCACCTTAAACTAAATAACTTTCAACCTTAAACTAAATAACTTTCAACCTTCAATCCCAAAAAATACCCTCTATAATTAAACGAATAATGATAATTATTGGCAATATATTAGCAATTTTTAGGAAAGAATTACAGGGATATTTTGCTTCACCATTCGCTTATGTGATCGCCGGTGTATTTTGGTGGCTGTCTGGCTCCTTTTTTGTAGAAATTCTTTTGGATCAAGAGGGTATTATTAACCAAGTAGCAACGGCAGAACAATTGGGTTTACCGATACCGCCAGTGGATGTTGCTTATGTATTTTTGCGTCAATTCTTGGAAGTGATGGGTTCACTGTCGTTATTTGTGTTGCCAATTCTGTCCATGGGACTCTATGCTGAGGAACGCAAACGCAGGACTTTGGAGCTTTTGGCAACTTCTCCACTAACGAATTGGGCTGTAGCCGTGGGTAAACTCTTGGGAGTGGTGACATTTTATAGCTTTATGGTGCTACCCTTACTTGCCTATGAAGCGATCGCATTTAGTGCTACAGATCCCCCGGTTCAACCTGTCCTACCGTTACTCGCCCACGCCGGATTAATTTTACTGGCAGCATCGGTGCTTTCTCTGGGGATGTTCATTTCTTCCCTAACTGATAGCTCAATTTTGTCAGCAATCCTCACCTTTGCTGTGGTTTTGGGACTTTGGGTGATTGATTTGATTGCTAAAAATGTTAGTGGACCCCTTGGAGAAGCCTTAGGTCATTTATCGTTGTTGGAAAATTATAAAAATCTGATTCAGGGTGTTTTGGATACTAGTAGTATAATTCTGTTTTTGAGTTATATCTTTATCGGTATTTTTCTAACTGCTCAGTCTATTGATGCATTGAGATTTCAGCGTTCTTAGGTAAACCGTCAGCGGTCAGCGGTCAGCGGTCAGCGGTCAGCGGTCAGCTTATTTCATTCAAAGGTGCGCTTTCGAGATCTAATTATTAAATTCGCCACGGGTCGCACCTAAAAGCACGGATTGCGCTACTTGAGGTGCTGCGCGAACAGTAGCGTGCCCATAGCCGATAAGCACCTCAAGTAACGTGGCCACAGGCCAATGGCTAATGGCTGATAGCTGATAACTGATAGCTGAATGCTTTCCTCAAAACCTGGCAATTTCTTAAAGCAATTTCTGACATCGAACTGAGGTGAGTGATTGTCAGTTAAACAACACCAGACAAAACTGAGACAAAAACTGAGACATTTTGCTCTTGTCTTCCCAGTAGTCTGAGATTAGAGAAAGTTCAGGGATATGTAGCTATTGACCTAACACCCCTGACTGGTTGTATCCTGTCCGGTGCTGGGTGATAGTCTTCTTTAGCCCAAATCTGGACAGTTTTCTAGTTTAGAGACAGACAGATTAGATACAGACATATACAGAAATTCTGTGTATAAGAAAACTGCTGTGTTCTGTGTCACTATCCCCAAAGGAGTAGATTATGAGCTTTCACACTGGAGAGATTGCTGTTCAAACTCGGGCTGGGGTAACCGAAGAAGCTGAGAAACTCAGCTCGATGATTACTCCCGTGATCAAACCTGCTGCTCAGATGCTCCTGACAACTCAACAATTAGCGATCGCTAGTAGTGTGGATACCAATGGCTTAGTTTGGGCATCATTGCTGACTGGTCAACCTGGTTTTGTCCAAGTTTTCGATAATCAAACTGTCGAGATTAACTGTATCCCTATCGATGGGGATCCCTTGTACGAAAACTTGGTGCAAAATGGAGTACTGGGACTTCTGGTGATTGACCTGACTACCCGTAAACGCTTGCGGATGAATGGCTTGGCTAGAGTAGAAGGCAAAGGGCAGATTGTGATGCAGACCACTGAGGTATTTTTCAACTGTCCCAAATACATCCAGCTGCGTCATCTAGAGACTGATACCCCTGAGTCAAGGGAGCCTGAAATTCGCAGCTTTGAGGCTTTGACCACAACCGAGCAAGACTGGATTACCCAATCTGATACCTTTTTCATTGCCAGTTTTAATCCAGAAACTGGGGCAGATGCCTCTCATCGGGGTGGATATCCAGGATTTATCCAGGTGATCAGTGATAATCAGCTAGTGTTTCCTGATTATGCTGGCAATAATATGTTTCAAACCCTAGGTAACCTGACAGTGAATCCCCATGCTGGTCTGCTGTTCATCGATTTTGAGCGAGGTAATACCTTACAACTAACAGGAATAGCTGAGGTGATTTGGGATCAGTCACGATTCACTACCGTTCCAGGAGCACAACGGTTAGTGGAGTTTCATATTGACCAGGTCTTAGAGACAACTAATGCTAGCCCTATACGCTGGCGCTTTGGAGAGTATTCTCCCGCTAATCCTGCTGTTAAGAAGGAGAGTCTTACTACTTAACTCTTATTCCTTTTGTTTTGAGAGTGATTAGTCTAATTAGTGGATTATAAGTATAAACACGTCGAAAACTAAGTGTAATCACTGAGGCATTAGGATCTAGTGGTTGTTTTAAGGTGATAGAACCTTTAGTTGGTATCCTAGAAGGCATCACTGTTCCATCCCAACTAGAGCCTGAATAACCTCTATAATTATTTCCTAAATTATCAACGGCGATAAAATCGGAAAATCGGCTATCTTTATTAGTGTAATTATAAGCTTTAAAATAAATTTTTAATTGGCCATTTTTCCACTTTTCTATTTTATCGACGACGAAGCGAGCGCCATTAACTTGTGGGGATGACCAATAATTTCTAAAAACTTGAGGAATTTGGCTTTTCCATTCAGCAATTAATCGTTGTGCTTCTTGATAAGATGGCGTAGCGTTATGAATCCGTTTGGCGATGGATATTGCTTGACTATACTGTCGCTGATTAGCATAGTGATTTGCCTTGAGGATCAGGTTTTCTCCTTGTATTTCTAATTCAGCAGCTAGTCTTTCTAATTCAGCAGCTTTTAGTTTGGTTTCAGCAGCATTAATAATTTGGATTGCTTGCTGCTGGAAACGTTCAGCGTTAACCTGTGCTGCCATTGCTTTGGCTTGTTGCCATTTATGTTTCTTTAGGTCTTGTTGAGCTTTTTGAATTAAATTTTGATCACTTTGCCATTTTTTCCATTGAGTAATTAACGTTTGTGCTTCTTGGTAACTATTACTCTCAGTCGGTATTTTTTTAGCTTCAGTAATTGCTTTATAGATAAGTTGGGGATTGTCTACTAGTTTAGTTGCTTTATTTAGTTGTGCGACAGAACAGTCATTTAAGAGGCATATCGATTTTTCATTGATGCTCAAAAAATCTGGAACATCTTGAGCTAAGTTAATACATTTTTCATAGTCTCCATCGCTCAAGTGCTGTTGGATTTTACTTACTAATAGTTGCTCAACTTGGTTTAATCCATAGGTAACACCTAATCCTAAACTGATTACAGTAACTATAGCATACTTTAGTCGTTTATTCAGGTTATTTACTTTGAGTTTATTGCTAAACTCTGCTAGTAGTTTTCTTTGAATTGGCTCTGGTGATGGAACCGATTTAAAAATACGTTCTAGATTGGTAAGACGCTTTTTAGGGTCCGGTTCTACCATTTTGTCTAGGTAGTTAAGAAATTCTTTGCTATAACCTGAAGCTAAATGCTTGAATTTTATACGATGATTGCTTAAATCAATTAAATTACTAATTTCTGCCGTTTTAATTCCGGTAACCAAACAAACAAGTGTCACTCCTAAACTATAAATATCTGATGCTTTATTGAGGGTGTGATTATATAATTGTTCTGGTGGCATAAATCCAGCTGTCCCAGCCATCGTAGTACTTCCATTAATTGAACCATAGGCAAGTTTTGCTAACCCAAAATCAATTAAGTAAACCCGCATTTTGTAATCTAACAAAACATTTTCGGGTTTAATGTCTCGGTGAATTATCGGATTATAAAAATGTTGTATATAATCCAAAATTTCGAGCATTTGAACGGCAATTTGCTGGATTTGCTCTGGTGTAAAGCTTGGGTATGCAGACAAAGGTTGAGCGTTTTTGTACTCCTGTACCAAACAAACACCACCCTCAGGAGCAAAGGAGTCAAGATAGCGAGGAATCCTAGGATGGTGTAACTGTTTTAGTACCTTAATCTCACTTTCAATGGATTGGTAACCATGCCAGCTACTGTTATATTGAGCAAATTGAAACAGCTTGATTACAACTTTTTGCTTAGTTTTAAGATGGATGGCTTGATAAGTTACTCGACCACTGTGATAGTTGTGACCTAATTGTTTTTTGACTTGGTAGCCATAGTTATAAAAATCAGGAAATTCACTCATCGAATGTAGGTTTGTGCATCAGTTACAAAATGTATACGCTTTATATTACTCCAACTTCAACAAAAGAATAACGGATTGAGTTTTAAGTAATTGAAAGCCCAAGTCTATGTAGAGTTTGGGTTGATAGTGACCTGAAAGCTAGAGCTGGTAAGTATTGTGGATCACTTGTGGCCCCCAGGAAGTTTATACAAACTTTATATTCAACCAAAGCCTTTATACAAAGTTTACAAAAAAACTATGAAGGATAATCTTTTTATGGATAAAAATAGTGTAAACTTATCCACCAATTTATTCACAAATTTATTCACCCAACTATGTGGCTGGATGTGTGGAATGACTATAGCAAAGGGAATAGGGAATAGGGAACAGGGAGTAAGGAATATGGCATCAAAAATTATCACAATTCCTACAGGGCTCCCGATACTGAGTGCTGATTACTGAGTGCTGAGTGCTGATACCTGATAGCTAAATAATTATTTGATAGCTAAATAATTATGACTGATGAAAATTAGTTATTTTATTTTTCCACTCTATAGATGTTCTATGATTACCCTCTTAAGTTCCATGGGATGCTCTCAAAGAGCCGCTACGGGATCACATTACTACCGTCTTAATTTCCATGGGATGCTCTTAAAGAGCCGCTACGGGAACCCAGGATTAGCCGGTGAAGTTCGATGGGATGCTCTCAAAGGGATGCTCTCAAAGAGCCGCTACGGGAACCCAGGATTACCCTGTCAAACCCCCATTAGCCTAACGCCTAAGCCTAATGGGTAATACCTAGCAGGTTAAGCTGAATGCTTACAATCAGTAATGATAGTTGCAGCTGCCGTGAGGTTTGAGATGAAGACAAGCAAAACCAAGAAGTATCTCCTTTACCTTTTCTGGCTCGGGCCACTACTGACCATGGCGGGAATCACTGTCAGGATTATGACTGAAAAATGGTCTCCAGACGCATTAGGATTACTGATTGCTGGTATTGTCATTAGTCTTGTGGGGCTAGTATTTTTAGCCCGGTTGGCCCCGAAATTTTGGCAAAGCCGTTCTACCCAAGTCGGAACCAATGCTATTATTTCTACGGTAGCTATGTTAGTGATTTTGGGGCTGATTAACTTTATAGGGGTGCGCTATACCCAACGCATCGATTTAACAGAAAATCAGTTATATACTCTGTCACCCCAGTCCCAGCAAGTGGTGCAAAATTTACGACAGCCCCTTAAGGTTTGGATCTTTAACCCACAACCTAATCCAGATGACCGAGAGTTGTTAGAGAACTTTCGTCGGTATGGGTCAAACTTTGAATTTCAGTTTGTTGACCCTCAGCTAAAACCAGCACTAGCTCAGAAATTTGGTGTTCAGTCTATCGGAGAGGTTTATCTACAATATAAAGACAAGCAACAATTATTGCAAGCTGTTAATGATACCCAACCTCTGTCAGAAGCTAGTCTTACTAGTGGTATCGAAACCTTGACTCGGGAAATTTCGCTTAGGGTTTACTTCCTGCAAGGTCACGGAGAAAAATCCTTAGCAGAAGTAGAAGGGGGATTATCTGAGGCAGTACGTGTTCTAGAGGATAAAAATTTTACGGTTCAACCCCTTAACCTAGCTGAACGCTCAGAGGTTCCAGCCGATGCATCAATCGTAGTTAGTGCAGGTCCGATGCGACCATTATTAGAAAAAGAAGTCAAAGGGTTACGTAACTATCTATCCAAGGGTGGTAGCTTACTATTGATGCTCGACCCTGATACTAATCCTAAATTGGATAGCTTTCTCAAAGACTGGGGAATTAAGCTAGACAGTAGGTTAGTGATTGACCCGTCTGCTCCAGAACGTTCCTTAGTGCTTGGTGCAGCAACTCCCATGGTGACCAGCTACGGGAATCATCCCATTACCAGGGAATTTGCCGACGGATTTTCCTTTTATCCTTGGGCGCGATCGCTCTTAATTACCCCAGTAGATGGTATCCAGGAGACTCCTCTGCTGATTACCAATGACAGAACTTGGGCTGAGAGCAATCCTAAACAGCAGCCACTGGAATTGAATCCAGAACGCGATCGCCCTGGTCCGTTAATCTTAGGTGTAGCATTAAGCCGCAAAGCCGAAGGGATTGATCAAGCTACTCCTAAAGAGGATGGTAATAAAAAGACCTCGTCAGCTCGTTTGGTAGTCTATGGTAACTCTAATTTTGCTACCAATGGTTGGTTTGATCAGCAATTAAATGGTGATGTTTTTCTCAACACCATTAGCTGGTTAAGCAAGCAAGATGATCAAGTCCTATCTATCCGCCCTAAAGAACAAAACAATCGACGGATTAACCTAACAGCAATCCAGGCTGAGTTACTGGGTTGGACTGCCCTGTTACTTATGCCCTTAGTTGGGTTTACCACAGCTGGGTTGGTGTGGTGGCAACGCCGTTAGCATTGGTAACTGATATAACTATAGGAAAGGGAGTAGGGAGTAGGGAGTAGGGAGTAGGGAGCGGTGCGACCCGTGGCGAATTGAATTACGGGTCAAGGGCACGCCCTGGGAATATGGGATCAAGAATTTTTAGAATTCCTACACGGATCCCTATCAACCTATCATAATCCTATAAACCTATGATAATTCTACAAGCTAGTCACCTATCTCTAGAAGATGTGCATCATACCTTTGGCTTTCAACGGCAATACAATAGTTCATTAACTTCCCGGTTATCCCTAGACACTATCACTGAATTTGAGCAACGGGAGTTGGAACAAATTCGGACTGATTTTGATAATTACTTGATCGCGGGTAAAGTATCTGAAGGACTGGTAAAAGCCCTAACTGTTTTTCCCTTACTGCGATTAGCTGGCTTCTATCGCTCTCCAATAAAGATTTCCTTGGAAGAAGGGATTTCTGATATTGATATTCAAGACCAGGATACCAAAATTACTGGTAGACTAGATATTCTAGCAATTAACAAAGCTCAACAGACAGTAGATAAAGTATCGTTTTGGGTCTTAGTTATCGAAACTAAAAACAGTAGTGCTGACGTATCCGTTGGGTTACCTCAATTACTGACCTATGCCTATAAGAGTTTAGACCATCAAGACTCAGTTTGGGGACTATCGACTAACGGATACATTTATCAGTTTATTTATATCCAAGCTGGCAATCCTCCGATTTATCAGTTGATGCCAGTATTAAACCTGATGGAATCGGAGTCATCGATTAAATTACTACAAGTTATTAAAGCTATAGCGCTTCTAGATTAACTCTCAACTTAAACGGCTATAGTTTTTAGTTAAACTGGGATTTTTTAGTCTGTTCAACCCAATTTTACTGCCGAAAGTAGGCAACAATTCCATAAACTGAACCTTCACCACCTCCTAGGGGTGCTGTTGAAACAAGTTCCCATTTCTCTTGAGCCATGTGGGTTAAGAAATTTACCCACAGTTGGTCCTTCCATTCAGGACGTTCTTCACCTTCTATACGAAGCCATTTAATTTCTTGAGTCCAGCCTCTTCCCTTCCAAGCATAAACTACGCTGCGATACTTTGTTGACATGACGTTTTAAAATTAAAATAGCATTTCCGAATGAATTAGAAAAAGCGATGCAGTGCCGCGCTGACTCAAGACAAGGGTGACCGTTATTGCCATTAGCCAAAATTCCTATCTATTTTCTTGCCTCTTGCCTCTTGCCTCTTGCCTCTTGCCAAGACCCAAGCGCGACTATGTTTGCTCTCCAAATCGAGTCAATAATTCTAGTCGAGACAATTGTAATAGTAGGGGGGTAAATTCTTCTGGAGAGAGTGCCATCAATGGCTCAATGATTGCCAGCAGTTCCTGGTCTAGTTCACCAAAACGGCTACGCAATAAGTAGGTGACCATACTACGACGTTCGTTTTGCCTACCTTGGACTAGTCCTTCTTGTTTGCCCTCGACTAGTCCTTCTTGTTTGCCCTCGACTAGTCCTTCTTGTTTACCTTGCACTATTCCTTCTTGTTTACCTTGCACTATTCCCTCTTGTCTGCCAAGCTCGGTAGCCAATTCCAGTCGTTGTTGATATATCTGAGATAATTGCATGATTAACTCCCGGTCATCTTCCTCAAGGTTTTGATTTTGTTTGATACGTGCCTCTAAGATGGCGAGCATGTCATATACTAATTCTAGGATATTGTCTTTGTGCTGACTCCCGTTCGGTAGGGATTTCAACTCTTCAATCGCTTGCTGTTGCACTCTACCTCTACCAAGAATTCTCAACCATAAGGTTTCCGGGGTCACTGGTAGTTGGTGAATCGCCACAATGGCCGTATACAAGGATTTCCCCAGAAAGTACATCCCCCTGGGATAATTAACTAGATCTGCTTGGAAATTGAAGCTTTCTAAAAACTCTTCGGAAGCGGTTGGGGAGAGAATCCATAAACGAGGCAGTTCTATCACCCTAACTTGGGCATTAGTTCGCTTAGCCTGACGGAAAACTTGACCATGAACCTGAATCAGTTTACCGATACAAGTGAGCACTTCAAATTTACTGACTGGGTTGCGGAACGGTTCAAATATGGCAGGAGTTGTGGCCAGTTTTCCGAGTAATCCCAGGCTTTGTCCATTGGTGGTTAGTGGCTGAGATGGCAAAAAGTAAACATCAATTTCTTGAACTTCCCCAGGCACTTTCCAGCTGGTTTCTACTTTCCCCAGGGGGTCGAGGAGTTCTTTAAGACATTGTTTGGCAAATTGGTCATGGACGTTTCTGGTCATGGAGCACTCTAAAGACTATAGGAAAGGGAGTAGGGAGTAGGGAGTAGGGAATAGGGAATAGGGAGTAGGGAGTAGGGAGTAGGGAGTAGGGAGTAGGAGAAAATTATCTGTAACTCATAATTATTATAGCTGATAATTAGTTATTTTTTTACTCAAAAAAACTGTATTCAGTTTTTAAAAACTGACCCTTAAAATTAATACTTATTTAGCATCATCCCAAAAACTCATCGGATTTCTTTCCTACTCTTCCCTATTCCCTGTTCCCTGTTCCCTATGATCTAGTATTTATAAATGTTCAACCGAAAATGATCTAAAATAGAGTGGGTGCATAAAGCCAGCTCGGATGAACCGTTCTATGTTCCAACCGCAGCTTGGTACAGAATAGGTAAAAAACTCTACCAATATAAAAATGACCGATTTACAAACGTTTTACCGAGCTACCAACCCCAGTAAAACCTTAGCGGTGGACAATGAAGAGGATCGCAAGTATTACATTGATTTCTCTTCAGTACGCGGTGGTCAGATTATTGAAAAACTTAGAAAAAAAATTGCTATCTTTTCACCTAATCAGCCTACTTGTGAACTGTTTACTGGGCATATTGGCTGCGGCAAGTCTACGGAGTTGCTCAGGTTAAAGCTGGATTTAGAACGGTCAGGATTTCATGTGGTTTACTTCGAGTCCGATCAAGACTTGGAAATGAGCGATGTTGATATTAGCGATATTTTACTGGCGATCGCCCGTCGAGTCAGTGAAAGTCTGGAAAGTGCTGGCATTAGCCTTCAACCAGGGTACTTTCAGAGGTTATTCGGTGAAGTCAAAGATATCTTAACAACACCGATAGAGCTATCGGATGTAAAATTCTCTGTATGCATTGCCACCATTACCAGTCAAGGGAAAGCTAGCCCTAAGCAGCGGGATAAGTTGAGAGGATATCTAGAGCCTCGAACAAATGGACTTATTGAGGCAATTAATCAAGAAGTGCTGGAGCCTGCTATCAAGAAATTGAAACAGACCGGCAAAAAGGGACTAGTAGTTATTGTTGATAATCTTGACCGAGTAGATTCTATTCAAAAGCCTTTTGGTCGTCTTCAGCCAGAATATTTGTTTGCGGATCGAGGGGCACAGTTGCGGGGACTGGGCTGTCACGTGGTTTACACTATTCCACTGTCACTGCGGTTTTCCAATGACTTTGGGATGGTGACTGAACGGTTTATGACGGACCCCAAAGTCCTGCCAATGGTACCTGTGCATTTACGCAACGGTAGTAAACATGAAGAAGGAATGGCACTGCTGCGACAGATGGTGCTAGCAAGAGCATTCCCAGATTTAGAGCCAAACCAGCGTCTGACTAAAATTACAGCAATTTTTGACAGTCCTGAAACCTTAGACCGTTTATGTGGTGCTAGTGGCGGTCATGTGCGGAATTTGCTTCGGTTTCTCCGTGAATGGATCATGGAGGAAGGAAAACTACCCCTTTCCCGCCATGTTCTAGAACGTATGATTAAGGCTCAGCGTCATAAACTTGTGTTAGCGATCACTGATGATGAGTGGGACTTACTGGGTAAAGTAGCTAAGGACAAGAAAGTGACTAGAGATGATGGATATCAAATTTTAATCCGCAGTCGCTTTGTTTATGAGTATTATGATCAAGATGAACCTTGGTTTGATGTTAATCCGATTTTGGCAGAAGCGAAAGAACTAGTTTGATGTTAGGGACTTGCGTGTAAAAAAAATACCAATTAAAGTCCGGTGGGCAAACTAATCCGGTGCATCTCATTTTTGCTGTTTGAACCGGTGGGTGGAACGGGCATCTTGCCTGTTACAATTTTCGGACGGACTATCCCAACGCTGGCTACGAAGCGAAAAATAAGGGCTCGCCCTTGGGTGGTGCGTTACGGGGCGGGCTGTCTCAACCAGGGTCTTGAGGTTGAACATGATAGCAAGCCCGCCCCTAACGCACCCTACGCACCTGTTCCCAGATCCGCTGTTCCCTTTGCTATATATGAGTATCTCCGATCGAGCCAAAGAGGTTGCTGCCTACAACGAGCGTGCGTTGCAAAGATTGGCTTGGGCAATTGAAGCTTCTCAGGGGCAATTTTCACTGATTTTTGCACACTGTAACTATACCTATGTACAGCAGCAAATGACTGAGGGGCTCCGAGAAACCTGTCCTGTTCAAATCCGCGAGGTTGTGCTGAAAAAGTCTGATAGCAGACTGTATAGAAAGATTCGGCAGGAATTAGGAAATCAGCAGCCAGGGGCTGTGATGGTCTTTGGCTTAGAGGCTGTTGATGATATTGATAGCTTGCTGGCTGCTACTAACCAAGTGCGGGAAGAGTTTCGGAAAAATTTCCATTTCCCCCTAGTGCTGTGGATTAATGATCAGGTTCAAACCAAATTGGTTCGGGTTGCTCCTGATTTGGAGAGTTGGGGCACAACTAGGGAGTTTCAAACCCCTCCTGATTCCTTATCTTATGAATTAATCTATACTCTCTCTCAAAAAGCTAAGGATATCTTGGCTACCTTTCCAGACTCTGATCCTGACAAATTTTTGTATGAGCTGAATCGGGGGATAGATGATCTATCAGAATTTGAGTCAGCTTGGCAAGATTTACACCATCATAACCAGGAAATAGAGCCAGAGTTAGACGCTAGTTTTTACTTCATGATAGGTCGCAATTACTATGCTAAAAAACAGTTTGAACAATCCTTACGTTACTTTCATAAAAGCTTAGGTATATGGCAAAAACTAACCTACTGGGATTGGCAAGGGATGGTTTTATTTCATATCGGCTTGTGTGCTTATGATGGAACAACTGAAGGAAAAAAATTATTTGAGCAATGTATTGATAGTTTAGCTCAGATATCTGATCAGGATTTAGCTAACCGATTTATTACTCAATTTGCCAGAGTCTTGCAACGCTTACAACGATGGCAAGACTTGGAAACCTTAGCCCAAAGGTCTCTAACACTCCATAGTGCCAATGGTAAGTCAATTGAGTTAGCGAAAGATTATGGTTTTCTAGCCGAGGTCGCTTTAGATAAATTAGCTTGGACTGAAGCTAAGGCATTAGCAGACCAAGCACTCTCCATCCTGAAAACTAGTTTGTCGGCTGAATCAACAGTCACTTCATCGGAGCAGAAAGCAAAATTAGATCGGATGCAATCTTTTGATAAAGCTTGGTATTTGCTCTTATTAGCAATAGCAGAGAAAGGTCTTTGTAAGTATCAAGACAGTATCAAGTATTTCGAAAGAGCTAAAGCAGCAACTAAACCCCATTATGCTCCAGAGCTTTATATTAGGATTTTGGCAAGCTGGCGAGAATTATACCTTGAAAAGGGTGACTATATAGCTGCTTTTAGAGTTAAACAAGAACGAATATCCATTGAGCAACAGTTTGGCTTGCGAGCCTTTATTGGTACAGGGAGATTAGAGCCAAAACGAAGGAGAACTAAGTCTCAACTTCCAGACCTTGAGCAGCCTGAAATGGTTGCAGACGAAATCATCGCTTCTGGCAGACAACGAGATATCAATAATTTGGTGGAAAGAATTGGCAATACTAATTGTAAATTAACTGTTATTCATGGACCATCTGGAGTTGGTAAAAGTTCCTTAATCTATGCAGGATTAGTTCCAATTCTCAAGCAAAGAGCTATTGGTCAACGAGATGTATTGCCAATTGCCATAGGAGTCTATACTGACTGGGTTAGGCAGTTGGGCGAGTTATTGGTTAATTCACTAAAAGCAAGAGGGCTTAGTCTTTCTGTTGAAGCAGATTCAGTAACTAGCATCTTGCAACAGTTGCAAGAAAATGGTGACCGAAACTTACTAACAGTTTTAATTTTTGATCAGTTTGAAGAATTATTTTCGGATCTCCCAGATAGAGTCGAACGTAATCTTTTATTGAGATTATTAAAAACAGCAATTGACGATATTCCTTATACTCAAGTTCTTTTGTCATTAAGGGAAGACTATCTACACTATCTATGAAAATTTCAACGTTCACACAAAATAGATACTATCAATTACATATTAAGCCAAGATATTCTTTATTATTTAGAAAATTTTTCTATAAAAGATAGTGTTAACTTTATAAAAAAACTAACAAATAAACCTCAGTTTTATTTAGAAACTGCTTTGATTAATAAACTTGTTAATGATTTAGCGGTAGAGCTGGGTGAAGTTCGTCCCATTGAGTTACAGATTGTGGGATTACAATTGCAAGAAGATAAAATTTATAAACTGGTTGAGTATGAAAAAATCGGTTCTAAACAGAAGCTATTGGAGCGATTTTTAGCTGGAGTTGTTAAAGACTGTGGTTATTGGAATGAAAGTGACGCCAGACTAGTTTTATACCTCCTAACAGATAAAAATAACACTCGACCACTCAAGTCTAGGGCAGAGTTAGGATCGGGTTTATTGGATCTAGGAGTAGGAGAGACAGAAAACCTAGATTTAATATTAGAGATCTTCGTAAACTCAGGATTGGTTTTACTTTTGCCAGAATTTTCGACTGCGCACTATCAATTAGTACACGACTATCTTGTTCCTATTATTCGTCAATCGACAGGAGCTTTAATAATCACTGAATTGGAACAGGAGAGACTAGCAAGAAAAGATGCGGAACGAAGTAAATTAAGACTAGAAGAGGCGTTTTTAAAAAGCCGATTTAGAGCATCAGTTGTCAAAAAAATGATTAGTATGGTAGTATTAATACTATTGACCGGACTACTATTTGCGAGACAAGTTAAAATACTAAAGACTCTTGCTCTTGCTCAATCCTCAGAAGCCCTATTTAACAGACATAGGGAGTCACTTGATCCACTCATATTAGCTTTAAAGGCAGGAACACAACTTAAGTCAGCAATCGCAGTAGGAACCAATACCCGCACTCAGACTTTAGCTGCATTACAGCAAGCCCTTTATGGAGTCAGAGAGCGCAATCGTTTGGAAGGTTATGACAGTTGGGTTAATAGCATCACTTTCAGTCCTGATGGTGAAATCCTTGCCACTAGCATTGCTGATAGTACGGTCAAACTTTGGAGGGGAGATGATGAAATACTAACCGTTCTCCCAGGGCATACAGATACAGTCAATAGCGTCAGTGTTAGTCCTGATGGTGAAATCCTTGCCACTGGCAGTGCTGATGGCACCGTCAAACTTTGGAGTATAGACGGTCAATTACGACACACCCTCCAGGGGCATGAAACTGAGGTTACAAGTATCGGTTTCAGCCGGGACGGTCAGGTGATTGTCAGTGGTAGTCGCGGCGGAATAGTAAGATTGTGGGACAAACAAGGCAACCGAATTGGGCAACCCTTTGCAATACAGAACGCTAGTATTACGAGTCTCAGTTTCAGTCCTGACGGTAAGGTGATTGCCAGTGGTAGTAGCAACGGAATAGTAAGATTGTGGGACAAACAAGGCAACCGAATTGGGCAAACCTTTAAGGGGCATAAAGCTGATGTTACAAGTATCAGTTTTAGCCCTGATGGTCAGACCCTTGCCACTGCTAGTCTGGATGGAGCTGTTAGACTTTGGAATCTTCAAGGAAAGGAAATTCTTACTTTCCAGAGTTCTGGTGCCACAATCAACAGCGTTAGCTTCAGTCTTGATGGTCAGACAATTGCCACTGGCAGTTTAGACGGAACTGTTGAAATATGGAGTCGGGACGGTCAGGAACTCCAAATCTTGCGGGGTCATAAGAGAGGGATTGCAATTATGAGCTTTAGTCCCGATGGCAAAATTTTAGCCACCGCCAGCAGAGACTTGACCGTCAGACTCTGGAGCGTTGAGGAGTATGATCTCAAAACCCAAACCCTATTTGGGCATAAGGCTGCGGTTGATAGCGTCAGCTTTAGTCCCGATGGTCGCACAATTGCCACTGCTAGCTTCGATGGAACTGTTAAGCTTTGGAGACGAGACGGTAGACTACTCATGACCTTGGTAGGACATCAAGGTGCAGTCACAAGTCTTAGTTTCAGCCCTAATGGGAAATCACTTGCCAGTGCTGGTTTGGATGGAAATGTTCGGCTCTGGGATTTGGTAACGGGTCAACTAATAGTAAGCTTGCGAAGTGGTAAGGAGTGGTTTAATAGTTTTAGTTTTAGCCCTGATGGAAAAACTCTTGCTGCTGCTAGTAAGGATGGAACCGTAAAACTCTGGAATTTAGAGACGGGAGAAGAAATGCGCACTCTCCAGGGGCATGAAGATGATGTTTACAGTGTCAAGTTCAGCCCTAATGGCAAAATCCTCGCTACTGCTAGTAAGGATGGAACCGTACAACTCTGGAATTTGAGAGGTGAAAAACCTAAAACTATCAAGGGGCATAGTGCTGCGGTGATTAGCCTCAGCTTTAGCTCTGACGGTCAGACCCTTGCCACTGCCAGTCTGGACAAAACTATTAAACTCTGGAATTTGCAAGGTCATGAACTGGCAACTCTCAAGGGACATAGTGGTCCAGTCAATAGCGTCAGTTTCAAACCCAACAGTATCACCATACTTGCCAGTGGTAGTAGTGACGGAACAGTTAAACTCTGGTATAGAGACGGTAAACTACTCCAAACCCTCCAGAGTAGTGGTGCTGCCATCAACAGTGTTAGCTTCAGCCCTGACGGCAAGACTCTTGCTACTGCTAGTCAGGATAAAACTGTAATCTTGTGGAATATCGATCTAGCTCTAAGTAGTCTAGATGAGCTACTGCGACGTGGTTGCGATTGGGCTGGGGATTATCTAAGGTATAACCGGAATGTCAGTGAACGCGATCGCACTCTTTGTGAAGGCATCAACTAAAAAGCGATTGACCTTGGCCAAAAGGCCACGCTACGCGAATGGTCACGCTTCGCGAACGCACTGGTACCAGTGTGATTAATCCTAAAAAGCGATCGCATAAACCTCTGAGCCTCGTGGACGAACCTCTGAACCTCGTGAACGAACCTCTGAGCCTCGTGAACGAACCTCTGAGCCTCGTGAACGAACCTCTGAGCCTCGTGAACGAACCTCTGAGCCTCGTGAACGAACCTCTGAGCCTCGTGAACGAACCTCTGAGCCTCATGGTCGAGAAAATGCGATCGCGTTTGGCCTTTTGGCCAAACGTGATCGCACTCCCCTCCCCCGACACTTCTATTTCCCTACAAAAGCCCCAAACTCTGATTAGACCTAAAACCAGGAAAGATTTGGGCTAAATTCGAGTCTCCAATCTCCATATGTTCCCTGAGCACAGGCATCAGCACCTCACGAAAATCCGTAGTAACTGCTAAGTCCCGTTTTTCATACAACTGGGATTCCGCTAAACCGGGCCATTCTCCATAGACCTTACCACCGCGAACGCCTCCACCCAAGACCCACATCACATTGCCGTGTCCATGGTCAGTACCCTTGTTACCATTCTCTGCCAGGGTACGACCAAATTCTGACATCACCACAATCACAGTATCCGCATAAATCGGTTCTAAGGCTTTGACTAGAGTAGCCAACCCTTGTCCAATAGGCTTAAGTTTTCGAGCCAGCTGTCCTTGACTACCGCCCTGGTTAACATGGGTATCCCAGCCACCTAAGGCCAAAAATGCCAGTTGGGTCTTAGCATCCCCCACCATCAGCTTGGCTAATTTGCGGCTATCACCAACAAATTTAGAGGAAGGTGGTGCTCCCCGGTTAGCTGCCATCATTTCTTCCTTTAGCTCAGCCAGCAGTATCTTCCGTGCCTCACTTCCTTCCTGATAAGCCCGATTAATCGCATCATTACCACGATAGAGTTGATCAAACGCAGCATCAATTTGGGGACGGTCTACAGGCAGCTTGTGATTATAATTTCTCCCCATCGGTAAATTAGCCACTGGCATCTGACCGGATAGAATCCGTGGGGTTGTTGTGCCCATATTCACCGCTTGAGTTGGTATTTCCTTGGGAATCGTCCCTAATAGTCGATTCATCCAGCCATCATCTGTACTCTTAATGCCTGGGGTGCCACTTTCCATGTAATCCTGAGCATCGAAATGGGAGCGAGTGGAGTCTGGTGAACCACTGGCGTGAACAAAGGCTAAACTTTTCTGTTTCCAAAGAGGCATCAGATCAGCTAGAGCTGGATGTAAGCCAAAGTAACCATCTAAATCCAAGACTCCCCCTTTTTCCCCGGTGCGAGGAATCGCAATTCTCGGTCGCGCTTGGTAGTAATCAGCCTCTTGGTATGGCACAACTACATTCAGTCCATCTATCCCACCCCGCAGGAAAATAACAATCAGTCGCTTACGGTGATTAGTAGTTGCTGTATTTGCTAATCCTCTGGCTACCCAACTGCCCATAGAGATAAGTCCCCCAGCAGTTAGAAGGCTAGCTTGTTGTAATAATTTCCGTCTTTTCATTTGTTGTGTTTATAGCATAGGGAACAGGGAGCAGGGAGTAGGGAACAGGGAATAGGGAATAGGGAACAGCGGATCTGGGAACAGGGAATAGAGAACAGGGAATAGGGAGCAGGTAATAGGATAAAAATACTGTGGTTATCATAGCTATGAAAACCGCTATAAATTTATTTTATAACAATCGCCAATTTTGAATTAAAAATTGATTTAAAATTAAAATTTTTAAATGGCAATTTACAACTAAAAAATCATAATTTATCAGTCATAATTTATCAGTCATCCTTCAAAAAGGATAGCGTTTCTCAGACTTATGAGGTGTATATCGTTTTTGTAGCTAGTAAGGTACAATTTTTAGGGAGTATTGAGCAGTAATTTAACATTAAAGTCATAATAGGGAAGAGGTAAAATTTTTTTGTACCTGATTAGACTAAAAACCGCTATATTGTTTCTTTTGCCTTTTGCCTTTTGCCTTTTGCCTTTTGCCTTTTGCCTTTTGCCTACTCCCTACTCCCTACTCCCTACTCCCTACTCCCTGTTCCCTGTTCCCTGTTCCCTGTTCCCTAAGATACTACCGATACATCATTTCTGGACTCCCCAAAATCAAGGCGGATTGTAGCTTAGCTGGACTACGGTCGATCACTTCTTTGGTTTGGTCAGAAAAGTGATCGGCTAGGGTTTTCCTGAGTTGGACAGCATCCACAGGTTTACGCTTTTCTTTAGGTTGACGCTGCTCGAAATTACCATTGGCTAATGCGGTGGCAAAGCTGACCCGGCGAATCATCCCATCTGGACTGAGCCAAGCCTTCTCAGTGTTTTTGTAACCATTGGGAGTTGGACAGCCGTAGATGGGCATTCCTAGCTGACGGATAATACCAGAGAGGGTTTTCCATTTGGGCTTTTTACTGCCTGTAGCTCGCACTGCTGAGATGATGTAGTGATAGGGGGATTTAAATTTACGGTTGTAATACTGAGTGTCCCAAAATTCAGGGCTTTGAAATAGGGTTTCGAGAACCTTACGAATATCCCCATCGGTATTCAAAAAGCGTTGGGCTAGAGTGTCTACTAGCTTTGCTGGTGGCTGATCAGCTACAAAGTACTGGGCTAATTTATAGCTAATGTAATGGGCGGTGGAGGGATGACGAGCTAGGAGGTCTAGGGCTTGCTCTCCCTCTAGGCTGCCGCTACCTGGAATCGATTGACCCAGGAAAACTTTATCACTGTAATCATGGCGCTTAGGGTGGAAATAAAATCCCTGACCGTCACCGTACTTACCTTCACGGTCAGTAGTCCAGCCAGTCAAGATCCGCGCTAAGGTAATTACATCCTCTTGGGTGTAGCCACCATCTACTCCTAGGGTGTGGAGTTCCATCAGTTCCCGAGCATAGTTTTCATTCAGACCTTTGTATCGACCACGAGCTCCTGGACTTCCTGGTGCAGTGTTTTGGTGGTTGTCTAAATAGACGAGCATGGCGGGATGGTGAGCTGTAGCACCTAACAAATCCCGAAAACGACCAAGGGCATGGGGTCTAATGGCATCTTGTTCAAAGGAACTAACCCAGATCCGATTCAATCCCTTGCTATCAAAAACATTGAAGTGGTTGAACCAGAAGTCTACCATTACTTCCTGAAGCTGTTGAGGGCTAGCGATCGCTCTGATTAAACGGGCTTCTAATCCCTGCTGCCTAGGTATTTGCGATCGCTTTTGAGCCTGCTTCCGTTGTTGCTGAGTCAGCTGCCGTTTCTTTTTACCTTGTGGTGGTGCATAGCCTTTCCATAGCTCCACTGGATTAAGTTCCAGGGTATCCAAATTCTTGAGTTGTTTCCTCAGTTGTGGCGGTTCAGGAATAGATTTTGGGGAAAGCTGGGACTGAATATAAGCATCAACTCCCATGGATTTCACCCGTTCGATGTCCCCAGGGCGAGGGCCAAAACTAACGCGATTGAGGACATGCAATACTTTCGGGTCAGTGGATAAACTGGCAGCGTGCCAAGGCTTGGGTAGTGCCCAGAGGAGGATGACTGCCAAGATTAGCCCTAAGAGCCAGTAGACAGGCTTAAGGTTCAATTTTCCCAGATACATTGGATTAGTTGATTACTTCCTCAACAGGGAACAGACAATAGGGAATAGGGAATAGGGAACAGAGATTTTATCTATCTCAGTAGGTAAGTCCTTTTTTCATACTAATGGTATCCGCTAGATAGTGGACAGGGCTAGACAACTACCTCTCAGTAGATGACCAGTGAATCAGCGACCTTAGGCGTAGCGATAGGGAAATGCGATTGACCTTGGCCAAAAGGCCACGCTACGCGAATGGTCACGCTACGCGAACCCATGGTGCAGCAGTAGCAAAGTCTGGCAACGATCATGCCATTAAAAACTACAGATCTAGCCATTCTTATAGGTATGAGAATTGCTATAATTTGGTTTACCTAGTTTTTTTAGTTACGATGTATACCAAAATAGATGAGCTTACCCTCCTGTTTTATCGGAGTCATTGATAACTTTATACTTTTAAATTTTTGGCTACTCCTCCTAAATAGTTAAATTTTATTTTTTATCATTCCCTTAGAGGATGTCTGAAAAGTCAAAATAATAGCGATCGCCTCCTCCCACGGGCAAAGCTATATCGCCAAAGTTTGAGGCTTCACAGACTGCTAAAAGAAAAAACTCTCGTCAAGATAAGCTGTCAATAGCGATTTTCGACAGATAACGAGAGTAAAGTTAATGAATCAATCATATCGTACTGATTTAACCGATGAACAATGGCAATTGCTCGAAAAACTAATTCCACCAGCGAAACCAGGAGGTCGTCCAAGAAGCGTAGATATGCGCTCGGTAGTGAATGCCATCTTTTATGTCTTGGTAGCAGGATGTGCTTGGTCATTGTTACCTCACGATTTTCCCAAAGGTCAGACAGTTTATCATTACTTTCGGCAATGGCGTATCAATGGTGATTGGGAACGAATTCACGAACAGTTGCGAAAATGGGTACGGGTGTTCGCGAAGCGTGGCCTACGGCCAATCGAAGACCACCAACAAGCGTCCGAGTGCAGCAGTTTTAGATAGCCAATCAGTAGAAACAGCAACGATGATTCATCTGGAAGTAGGCTATGATGGCGCTAAACAGGTTAAAGGTCGTAAGCGTCATATTGTGGTGGATACCCTGGGGCTATTAATGGTTGTAGCCGTCACCGCAGCTTCTTTACCAGAGCGAGAAGGAGCCAAATTATTGTTCGACCAACTCAATGCAGCACCAGAGCGATTTCACCGTTTAATTAAAATTTGGGTTGATGGTGGTTATCGAGGTGAAAGCTTGATGAGGTGGGTTATGGATGTCTATGGTTGGATTTTAGAAACTGTTATGCGCTCAGATACTGTCAAAGGTTTTGAGGTCTTACCAAGACGTTGGGTTGTGGAACGGACTTTCGGATGGTTCAACTGGTGTCGTCGTCGAGCGCAAAGATTATGAAGTTCTACCAGCAACTTCTGAAACCATGATTCGAGTTGCCATGATTCGGATTATGCTTAGACGTTTAGCGTAGTCAATCACTTTTCAGACATCCTCTTAGCCGCCATGATATCTTTCCTATTCGGTATCTCTCAATACAATCCGTGTTCTGTATCCAGGGTAAGGGGAATAATTCCCCTTACCCTGGTGGATTAACTATTATATTTTATTGTTGCTTTAATACTTTTTTTTAACTAAACTTAATTTTTTTTTTATCTAATATTAGGGCGTGTCATCAATCAATATGTTTGACAGAAGTAGCTTGATAGGATATTCGTGTAAATCCTGCAATCACAATAGGTGGGCATAAATGATTATGAAACGTTATGGCTGGCGAGATGACCAGTGGGAAAGGCTCGAGCACCTCTTACCTGGTAAAGAGGGCGACCCTGGTGCTACGGCCATTGACAATCGATTATTTGTTGAAGCCGTTTTATATCGCTATCGTGCCGGAATTCCCTGGCGGGATTTACCGGAGCGTTTTGGGGATTTTCGCGTCATTCATACCCGGCATACCCGTTGGTCTGAAAAAGGCGTTTGGAAGAAGGTTTTCGATGTTTTAGCCGAAGAGGCTGACAACGAATATGCCGCCATTGATGCAACCATTGTGCGTGCCCATCAACGAGTGCGCTGGTGCGAAAAAAAAACCTGATGATACCTGCATTACCCAAGCCATAGGCCTAAGCATTGGGGCACTATCAACCAAGATTCATGCTACAAGCGATGCCTTGGGCAATCCCACAGGATTTCATCTAACTCCAGGCCTTGCCCACGATTTACAAGGCGCTGACGTCTTGTTGGATTCCATTGATGAGATTGGTGCGCTACTTGCTGATAAAGCCTATGATGCAGAACAACGTGTGCGCTTAGCGCCTCAAAGAGGCCAATTGCAAGGCTGTCATTCCTCCCAAAAGCAACCGCACTCAACGCACGGGAATACGATAAAGACATGTACAAGTGGCGGCAACAATCACGAAAATCTCTTCCAAAAACTCAAGCAATACAGGGCAATTGCGACACGGTACGATAAAACAGCTCGCAATTTCTTAGGTGCGATCCACCTCGCTGCTGCCATCATCTGGCTTAATTGATGACACACCCTAGATAACTTTATGATAATATTTATTCTATTAGGGGGCGGCATGGAAGCTAAAATCCTTACTAAGTAATAATTTCAGCCGATCAGTCACAAAAATATATATGGTGTTTTCGGCTGACATTGAATGTAGTTATCAGGGTTTGAACTTCCAGAACATGAATCGAGGGTCAATTTCCGAGTGTATCTTGCCTGAGGTCATTGGCATCAAAACTTCACAGAGTAAGCTTTTCAGTGCTCATGTCACCCCTAGAATTAATTTAGAGTAGTTTAGTCTGCAAAAAAATCTCTATGGTTGTTGCCAATCAAGACTTGACAGAAAAATCTTCTAATCAAACTCCAGAACCTCAAGTGTTTCAACTCAAAACTAAACTTTTGAGCAAAGGACGGAGTGACTATACCCTCGCCAAAACTGATTTAATGAGCGTCAGAATTAAATGTTATGCTCAAGGGGGTGAAAATGTTTTACACAGTCATCCCGGAGAGGATCATACTTTTATCGTTTTAGCAGGACAAGCTAAGTTTTTTGGAAAAGATGGTGAAGTTGGAACTTTCAGCAGGAATCAAGGTATATTACTTCCCAGGGGTACTTTTTACAAGTTTCAAAGTTGTGGAGATGAACCTCTAGTCTTGTTGAGAGTAGGCGCAGAAAAAGATAAACTACCAGTTAATCGTATTGGTGTTGAGGGTGAATCTCTACCAGGAAAATCAAAGGCAAACAAACATGAAGACGGGGTGCCAATAGAAGGGCTATATTATGAATAGTTAGTGATTGAAATAGCCACAAAAATCTAAGTACTGTTATAAGTACTGTTGATTAATTATTGTTGGTAATTATTTCTCTAGAACCTACTAAAATTTACATTTCCTTAAGGTTCTAGAGAAATTTATTTAGTTGGGAGTATTTAGTTGAGAGTGATAAATCTAAAATCAAAAACTAAGCATTAGAAAACTATAAGTTACCCTAATTACCTGTACAAAATGAGATCATTTAGTGAAGGCATAAAATGTGGAAGAGGGAAACTGGAGCTTATAATTATAAAAAAGTTAACAGTTATCAGATTTTTTTCAGTTAACACTCAAAGACCTTATGAATGATTCAAAATGGTAAACTATAACGTGAAATGGGTACAAATATAGTTAGTTGGTTACAGGTGAGATCAAAGTTGCAATCGCTTTTAGCGTGGCCTACGGCCAATCGCGAAGTTAAACAGATGATCATAGCACAAACTTAATCTAATAAAGCTATTATTGATTGTTAATTTTTAATTAAAAAAATATGTCCTATTTGTGGTTAACATTAGCAAGTATTATCGGATGGTTTGTCAGTACCCTAGCGGGTGGAGGTAGTTCATTTCTTTTAATGCCAATAGTTGGTTTCTTTTTAGGAACTTTAGCGATCCCACCAACTATTACAACTGGAGCAATTATTGGTAATGCCCAACGTGCTGTTGCTTATCGACAAAAAATTAACTGGACAGTAATTTGTTGGGAGCTACCTGGTGCTATCATTGGCGCTTGCTTAGGGGCTTTTTTGTTAACGCAAATTCCCGTGAGATGGCTGAGTTTTTTAGTAGGATTATTTCTAGTTATCTCTGGGATAAATTTAATTTTTAAAAATAAAAATCAATCGTTTAGTGTTCGTGCATGGTATTTTCTACCAGCAGGTTTTGTTTATTCCTTTTTGTCAGGTATTATTGGCAGTATGGGACCATTACTTGCACCTTTTTACCTTAATTATGGTTTGCAAAAAGAGGAATTATTGGCGACTCAAGCAGTTAACCGGATGGTGGTTCATATTGTTAAATTGATCGCTTATGCAATTTTTGGTACTTTAACTTTGAATTATCTGGGATATGGAATAATAATTGGAATAGCTGCTTTTCCTGGTAATTTTATAGGGAATTTAGTTTTAGAAAAAATGAGTCCCCAATTATTCCGTAATCTAGTAATTGCTTTTGTAATTTTTAGTGGTATTTTTCTTCTCTGGGAACAAAGGCAGTTGTTAATGATTTGGTAGGTTTAAGCTGTTTAGTATTTAAACCATATACCTTAATTCTGGGAAAGGTAATATTGCCGAAAAAGTTCAACTTTCCCAGATACATTAGATTATCACAGTTATCAATTGGGTGACCTAAAAATTCCAGGCTTGTGCGGGAGTAGGGAGTAGGGAGTAGGAGGAAGAGTTTTAGTAATATTGGTTTCACCGCACGAGGAGCGGGGAGTGAAAAAAAATCCTGTGCACCTCACTCGTGATCAGAATTGCAGTTGATTAGTTCCTAAACACTGAGGGATATGGCCACTGGATGATAAGCCACAATTGCCGTTGGCAGTACCTTTGGTAGACTGGTTTGGATACAACTGCTGACCTTCATCATTTTTTTGATACTAATGCGATCCCATTTGCGATTGACCTTGGCCAAAAGGCCACGCTACGCGAATGGTCACGCGGGGCGCGTTCGCATGGTGCAGCAGCAGCAAAGTCTGGCAACGATCATGCCCTACCCATCACTAGATGCTCAGCCGTTGCTCAGGCAGAAGATACCGGAAGTGGGGTACTTTACCTAACTGTGTTTTCCCTTCAAGCATTAGAATATTAAGAATTGTGTCTAAGTCTTGCTAGAGATTAGTCAAGAACGGATGCAAGACATCAGCAATTCTATATATTCAAGTCCAAAACAGAAACAAAATGGCAAAACATACTAAGGCTTTCATGTCCAAAACCGTAAAGAAGAATGAGCCTACTGGGGTCAAGTACATGACCAAAAACCAGATGGAGTACTATATGGGGGCCAAGCTTATAGAAATTGGGGTTGAGCCGAAATCAGCTATTTATCGATGGTCAGTAGAATCCAAAGAAAACGATAACGAGGAAGTTTGGACTTACGCTGCCTACTGGGGAGATTCCAAAGAGCAACTGTTGCAAGAGGAGCAGGCATCAAAAGACAACTGATATTCCATTTCCCAGGGAAAGGCAAGAGCCAAGAGTGTGGGGAGAGGGGGGATTCCTCTTGCCTACTCCCTACTCCCTACTCCCTACTCCCTACTCCCTACTCCCTATTCCCTATTCCCTATTCCCTATTCCCTTTCCTATTGATATTACTGCAAACCCCACGCATTCTTTACTTCTGGGACTTTTCTAAATCGATACAGTCATTAGCTAACTGGTCAGCTTCAAGGTTTTGGGTTTTGTTAATCCAGATTAATTCGTAGAAATCCAGTTTATCAAGAAGGGTTTTGGCTCGGGTGTTAAAGGTAACTAAATTGTTGTTTTTAATCATATAATCCCCATGGAGCTGGTTAATTACTAGTTCGCAATCCCCATAGATTTTGGCTTGTTTGGCTCCCAGCTTTAGAGTCTTCTGTAGTCCAAGGATTATTCCCATATACTCACTTTGGTTCTGAGTAGTAAATCCTAAGTATTGAGAGACTGGATAAACTTCACCCTGATACTGAATTATAGCAGCACATGCCGATTGATTAGTGCGTTTTTTGCTGACACCATCGAAATGAATAATAGCAAGATTATTCGATTTATCTGTCATGATATTGTTTAGCTTGTAAGGTGGGCAAAACTAGTTTAGTTATTTTGAGTATTCTAGATAATGGAAGTTTGCCCACCCTACTGTAATTGGTATTTTTTTTACAAGCAAGTCCCTTACTGAGTAAATGCTACCTCTGTTGTATTAGCCTGCCAAATGTTTATCGTCCGATCAAATCCCCCAGTAGCCAGAAAACGTCCATCCCGACTAAAGGCAACGGATTGTACCCAATCTTGATGTCCAGTCAACCAAGCAATCTGCTGACCAGTGTTCAAGTTCCACAACCGAACCCCATCACGACTAGCACTAGCGAGGATTGTGCCATTAACTGGATTAATTGCGATCGCACGAATCTTTCCAGTATGTTTGGCCAAGGTATACTTAAGCTGCCAAGTCCGGGTATCCCAGACCTTAATCTTACCGTCATAACCACTGCTGACTAGGGTTCTACCATTAGGGGTAAAAGCTAGAGCACTAGTGATACCTTGATGAGCTCGAATAACGTAAAGCGGTTGTCCGGTGTTCAGATTCCAAATTTTAATCGTGCCATTTTTGAGTCCACTGACCAAGGTTTCGGCCTTGGGATGAAGTGCTAGGGAATAGGTTGGATGATCAAAATTTGCCAGAGTGTAAAGGGGACGTTGGTTTCTGAGGTCCCACACCCGAATACCATCCAATCCCCCAGTCACTAACACTTTACTATCTGAGGTGATAGCTAGGGAAAGCAAATTGCTTCTATGCCCTAGAAAAGTACGGGTATAGTCTCCTGTGTAGTCTTCCTGATTCCATCGCCACAAATTGACCCCACCATCCTCCCCGACACTAGCCAGAATTTTCCCATCAGCACTAAACGCCAGGTCTGCCACTGAGGTTTGGTGTACTCGCAGGCTATCAATTTCACGACCGTTTTTCAGCCACCATAATTTTAGATGGGCATCACTCCTGCTTCCCCCACTGAGTAGCACTCGCCCACTAGGACTAAATGACAGAGCATCCACAGCGGTAGAATGGGCTTCAATGGTACGCACCAATTGAGGAGTTCTCCAAGATTGAGCCTGGTATGAAGCCATTTCCGGCATAGCTGCAACCATTAGCCCCAGTCTTGGTTCCCTAGCATAGGTGCTACTGGTGACCACTGTCATGATCCCGACCACAGTTCCCAATATCGCCAACGGTGTTTTTCTCATTCTGCTTGTTCGCGTAGCGTGGCCTTTTGGCCAAGGTTAGGGCAAATCGTCTTACTTTTCACCGCGTCAGGGGGATGTTCTTGCCAACCGGAAATTATACCCAACAACTCGGACTTCAGTAGTTCCAATGCTTCTATTTGTTCGGTAATTGCCTCAATTTTGAGCAGTAGATGCTGCTTCACCGCTGCACAAGGTAACTCACCAAAATCATGAATTTTGAGGATGTCTTGAATCTCACTAAGGCTAAGTCCTAGGGATTGGGCACGTTTTATAAAAGCCAGTCGATTCAACACCTGCCTCGTAAACAGGCGATAGCCAGAAGGGGAGCGGGTTGTGACTGGCACAAGCAGACCAATTTCTTCGTAATAGCGAATGGTCTTCACGGGCAACCCGCTATGAGTAGCTACCTGACCAATTTTGAGCCATTCCTCTGATGAATTGGTGACAAGATCATTGGTAATTGGTAATTGGTAACTTACCACTAATAACTATCCTCTCCCCTCTGTTTCCCCTATTGCCTTAGGGATGAACAGTTTGATATTAGAACAGCCTGAACCTATCGAGGTGGTTGACGTCGAGGTTGTTGACGCTTGACAGCACTCAACATCGGTAATGGTGGACGGGAAGAACTGGGGGGAAGATACCGCTCCACAGGTTGCTCAGCCAGTTCAGTTTGCTGACTTTGGCTTTGCCACCAACGGACTGCTACTGCTATTGCTACCATCATCAGTCCAAAACTGAATAATGACCAGCGTCCGCCGACACCACCAATGACAGCATCCACCGCTCCGATAATCACGATGAAGCCTGAGATTGGCTCTTTACGGTAAGCTGACTTCAAGACTCGATGCCATAAAGCATTTATCACGGCTTACTACTTACTCTATTTCACTTACTTCTTTTGTAACAGAATAGGTCAAAAGTGCCCAACTAGAGCACTCACTTAGTTGGGAGACTTCACTGTTACTGAGATATATCTGATATATATAATTCTTCGACATCCCCAGAGCAACCGGGAAGTTCAAGATCAATTTTGCCAATCCTGGGAACTATGGCAACGCTTATTCTTGAAAGGGCTTACAGGAGCAGGTCAGTAGCTTAAGCGACTCTCCTACTGACCGACTCTCCCACTGACCGACTCTGGGACTAGTTCTACTGTAAGCCTAACCAGGTTAATAAGTCTTGACCAGTAAAGTATTCAATTGCCAGAGTCAAAATAAAACCAATCATGGCAGCTCTACCATTCAAGCGTTCTGCGTAATCATTAAACCCAAACTTAGGTGACTGGAGTTGAGGGACTTTAGAGGGTTGGGGTTGCGTCATAGTGAGAAAAGTTGCCAAGCTATAGTGGAGTTACTTAACTTCACTAATTTTAACATTTAGATCACATTTAGATACAGCACCAGTAAGCCAAAGAGGTAAAAGCATGGAAATCGGTGTTCCCAAAGAAACGAAAGATCAAGAATTTCGTGTGGGATTAACCCCCAGTAGTGTCAGGGTTTTACAAGAAGCGGGTCATACAGTTTTCGTTGAAACTAATGCTGGCACTGGTGCTGGCTTTACCGATGAGGACTATCAGCGTCAGGGAGCCAAAATTGTCTTAGACGCGGCTGAGGCTTGGAATCGGGAACTGGTAGTCAAAGTCAAAGAACCCCTAGCGCCAGAGTATACCTTGCTTCAAAAAGGACAGCTGTTGTTTACTTATCTACACTTAGCTGCTGACCGTGCTTTAACCGAGCAGTTGCTGCAATCGGGGGTGAATGCGATCGCATATGAAACCGTAGAACTCCCAGACCACAGCCTACCGCTGCTAACCCCAATGAGCATCATTGCTGGTCGTCTTTCCGTACAATTTGGAGCCAGATTTCTGGAGCGTCAGCAGGGGGGAAGAGGGGTGCTGTTGGGGGGTATTCCCGGAGTCAGACCAGGTAAGGTGGTAATTCTTGGTGGCGGAGTTGTCGGTACAGAAGCGGCGAAAATAGCTGTGGGGATGGGAGCGAGAGTACAGATTTTTGATATTAATGTTCAACGCTTGATTCATTTAGAAACCATCTTTGGGTCAAGAGTGGAACTCCTCTACAGCAATTCAGCAGATATTGAAGCGGCTGTTACTGATGCTGACCTGTTGATTGGGGCAGTGTTAGTTCCTGGTCGTCGTGCTCCCATTTTAGTACCCCGCTCTCTAGTCAAAAAAATGGTTAATGGCTCAGTGATTGTAGATGTTGCTGTGGATCAGGGAGGCTGTATTGAAACATTACGACCTACATCCCATACCAATCCCATTTATATCGAGGAGGGTGTGGTTCACTATGGGGTGCCTAATATGCCTGGAGCTGTTCCCTGCACATCAGCTGTGGCTCTAAACAATAGTACTTTCCCCTACGTACTCAGTCTGGCCAATCAGGGGTTGAGCGCTCTGGAAAATAATCCCGCTTTAGCCAAGGGCGTTAATGTCCAGAATCACCAGTTGGTTCATCCAGCAGTCCGAGAAGTGTTTCCCGATTTAGCTGATGGCTAAGGTTTTTTTTCTATAGCAATCCTAAATGATTGCTATAGCAATTTTCAATTAAGTAACCTACAAATTGGGTTTTAGGGAACAGGGAATAGGGAACAGGGAACAGGGAACAGATAACAGATAACAGATAACGGATAACGGATAACAGATAACGGATAACGGATAACAGGAAACAGGGAAAAAATCCTGTGTAACTCATTCCCCTATATAGTAATACCTGCAGGAATTGTGAGAATTTTTCTTCTAAAGTTCCCGACTCCCGATTCCCGACTCCCGACTCCCGACTCCCGACTCCCGACTCCCTTTGCCATAACTTTTTCTTGCTAAAGTCTTGAGAAAATGTTTTAATAGACATATCAGGTATTATCCGCTATATCAAGCAAAAATGTTAAGATTTTCTTAAAAAAAGAATTAGCGAGTGTTACCAATTACATGTCTTAGGAGCTTTTTAAGGTGATGCGTGATCAGGTGTTGACCTGGTTAGCAGATAATGTACCGTCTTCTCGGCTACAGCATATATTGCGGGTTGAACAGATGTCTGTTGAACTCGCTGAGCTTCATCATCTCAATGCTCAGCAGGCAGGTCAAGCAGGGTTGTTGCACGACCTAGCCAAATGCTTTAAGCCTGAGCGCTTGTTGCAAATGGCTAGAGATAACGGCATAGAAGTCGATCCAGTCTGTGAAGCCGCGCCTCACTTATTGCATGCAGATGTCAGTGCTATTGTTGCCCAAGAGCAGTTTGGAGTCAAAGATGAAGCAGTATTGGAAGCGATCGCTCTCCATACGTTAGGGCGTGAGGGTATGACCCCCCTCAGTTGTGTGGTGTTTATTGCTGATACTATTGAGCCAGGTCGTGGTGATACACCGGATTTACTTGCCTTACGAAATCTCTCTAAGCAAGATCTATACAAAACTGTTTGGTTAGCCTGTGACTACTCTTTAAAATTCCTGCTAGAGAGTCCTCGTCCCATTCACCAACGTATGATATTGACTCGAAACTGGGCTCAACAGATGTCCAGGAAGACAACAGCTAAAAGAGAGAGTAAGACAGATTGTGTAAATGCCTAAAGTCCCCCGTTCCTATCTTTCAGGAATGTTTCGTCAACAGCAGTGTGAGTGTCAAATGAAGAAGCAAAGAAAAGAAATGAAAAGAATTGTACAGCAAGTGATTAAGCACAAGAAAACTTAATTACTATTAGAACAGATTGTTTTGTAAAGCGAGGAATTAAACGCTTAATGAGAGATCAAAATAATAAGCCCTCCACCTTAGTAACCCCTGATACCGAACACCAGGATGCTAGCTATGGGTTAGCATTAACCGTTGCTCAAGCAGCAGATGACCGCAAGGGTGCAGATATTGTGATTTTGTCGGTCTCAGAGGTATCGTACATCACAGATTACTTTGTAATTGTAACCGGGTTTTCTAGGGTACAGGTCAGGGCAATCTCTCAGTCGATTGAACAGCAAGTAGAAGAGGCATGGAACCGTTTACCTGTGCGAACAGCAGGAAAAGCAGAGGGAATCTGGATACTTCAAGATTACGGTGACGTGATTGTCCATATCTTGCTGCCTGAAGAACGGAAATTCTATAATCTCGAAGCATTCTGGGGCCATGCGGAGCAGATTGAGTTTCAGGCATCCTAATTGCAGCACTCACAAAAGAATAATCATGAAATCTCCCGTTTATGTATGTCCTGTTCCAGAAGAGCAGCAACCCATAAATGAATACCAAGAACTAAAAGAATCTTGGTTTTTTAACTGGGTAAGGCTGAAACTACCAAATTATGTGATCAAGCTGACTTGGGTTTGGGGGTTGAGCTGGCTGGTTTCAGGGCCGATAGCAGCAGTCAGTTTTCCACCGCAAAAAGCGATAATCAAGTTTCTGCTCTGTGGCGGGGCAGGAGCAAGTATCTTCTTGATTTTAAGTTTGCTGCGGCTATACCTAGGTTGGTTCTATGTACGCGATCGCTTGATCAGAGAAACCATAGTCTACGAGGAGTCAGGCTGGTATGACGGTCAAACCTGGACAAAAACTCCAGAAATTTTGGCTCGCGATCGCTTAATTGTTTCTTATGAACTCCAACCAATTTTGCGACGTTTACACTGGACGTTCGGATTTTTGATTATAGTCGTGATTGGTGGCAACATCATTTGGCGTGTGTTATCAGCCACCTAGCTCGATTGCTCCAACTAAGCTATAGGGTAGCTTTAAGTCTAATCCATGACCAGGGGAAAACGTACTAAAACACGAGCCTTAGAAGTCCGTTTACTACGGGAAGGCATTATCGAATCAGTTCATTCAGCTCAAGCGGTTGTGTGTGATGACCGGGGGCGGATGTTATATGTTGCAGGTAACCCAGAAACCTCAACATTCATTCGCTCTGCACTCAAACCTTTCCAAGCGTTAGCGGTGACTACCACAGGTTCCATTGAGCGTTACAATCTCACCGACCGAGACTTGGCTATTATGTGTGGTTCCCATCACAGCACGATGGAGCAGGTAAGGCAGGTCTTTAATATTCTTTGGCGCTGTGATGTTGACCCATCAGCACTACAGTGTCCCATTCCCCCAGGCAAGGAAAGTTCACTGCAACATAACTGTTCCGGTAAACATGCTGGAATGTTGGCTGTTTGTCAACAAAGGCAGTGGCTAATCAAGAGCTATTTGGAGTATAATCATCCCGTGCAAATGTTAATCTTAAGCCAAGTAGCGGAGCTGCTACAGATGCCGAAGCAAGAGTTAATTCTTGCTCACGACGACTGTGGCGCTCCGACTTATTTTTTGCAACTACGGCAAATGGCATTATTGTACGCTCTGCTCTCTTCTGGTAATAATCTGGCCATGGAGCGTATTGTCCGCGCCATGATCAGTCATCCCCAGATGGTGTCCGGGGATGGGGGATTTGATACAGAACTGATGCGATTATCCGAAGGGGAACTGGTCAGTAAATCGGGAGCACAAGGGGTTCAATGTATCGGTCGCGTTGGGCAGAATATGGGTCTAGCCATTAAAGTCCTCGATGGAGGCAAATCACCTAAGTATGCTGCAGCCATTGCCCTACTTAAGCAAATGGCTTGGATTACTCCTTCCGTGGCAGACACCTTGGAGTCGATGTTTATTAACCTCAGTAAATACAAGCGTTTAGAAGTGGTTGGGGAATTATCTATGCCTTAGTTGGGAATAGGGTGTGGGGAATAGGGTGTAGGGTGTGGGGTATAGGAATAGGGTGTAGGGTGTGGGGTATGGGGTGTGGGGTATTAGAACATGTACCATTATTGCCCTTGAAAATTATCATTCCCCTGTCAGGGAGTGTGGAGCTCGGGCACTGGGAGTATGGAGTAGCTATATACATACATCCAGAAATGATTGCCTTAGTTCCAAAAAAGTTTTCCAATCACTCCACACCCTACACCCCACACCCTACTCCCGATTCCCGATTCCCAATTCCCGATTCCCGATTCCCGATTCCCGACTCCCGACTCCCTACACCCCACACCCCACACCCCACACCCTACTCCCAGAGCGCTGATAGAATTAATTTCAGAAATTTCCCATTTCCCCTTGCCACTTTTCGAAAATAGGTGTTATAGTAAAAAAGACGACGCGGGATAGAGCAGCCTGGTAGCTCGTCGGGCTCAACAATCAAGTTAGCTAGACGCTTAATAGCGAGCTTGAGCATGGGCGGCACGAAGATAAATCTCCGTGTGTTTACCTGTCAAATTCGGGGAAGCCTGTAGCGAGGTAATCCCGAGCCAAGCTCCCAAAAGGAGAAGGTGTAGAGACTGGTTAGGCAGGCACCCTAACGTATAAGGCGAGGGTGAAGGGACAGTCCAGACCACAAACTGGAAGATCCAGGCAACGAAAGTTGTAGTTGGTACGCATAACCCGAAGGTCGGTGGTTCAAATCCGCCTCCCGCCACCAAATAGAATATCATGAAGCCCTGCAAGGTTATGTCTTTGCAGGGTTTTGTGATTTTAGGGAATCGGGAAAAGAATGAATAGCAGTAGAGTGGGCATCCTGCCTGCCGGATCAATACCAGTAGAGTGGGCATCCTGCCCGCCCGGGAATTTTAACTGGCAAGATGCCCATTCCAGCTTAGCCATCTAATCTTACTCACTACTGGCTCGATTACCATAGTATTTATATCCCTAAACTAATAAACAATGCCCCAAGTAGAACTACTAAAAATCTTCCTCGCTTCCCCTAGCGATGTGAGTAGGGAGCGGAAGTATTTAGAAGAAGTAGTTGAGGAAATTAACCGTACTACTGCTCTGAGTAAAGGTGTTAGGTTAGAAGTAGTACGTTCGGAAAAGAATGCTTATCCGAGTTTTGGTCAGGCTGGGCAAGCTGCTCTTAACTCTCAGATTGGCAATATGGAAGGGTATGAGCTATTTGTGGGCATTATGTGGAATCGTTTGGGCACTCCCACACCCCGTGCCGAGTCTGGAACTGTCGAAGAATACGAACGAGCAGTTGCAGCTTTTGAGCAAGATGGTAAGCCTGATATCTGGTTTTATTTTCGAGAGGCAGCAGCTAGCCTCAACAGCGAGTCGGAACTGGAACAGCGAATGAAGGTACTAGCTTTTAAGAAAAAAGTTCAAAGTAAGGCGCTGACTCATGATTACAAAAAGCCTATAGATTTTCGCAATAGGTTTCGTCAAGGTTTATCCTTGTGGTTAAGTAGGTGGGAGAAAACAGAAGACACTCAAAAAAAAACTAATCTGAATCCTTTCCAGAGCAATACTCAGAGCATAATTAATGACAAAGTTAAAGATTTTGTAGGAAGGGAATTTGTTTTTGAGGCTATTGATAACTTCTTTTCCACTGAGTCTAATGGTTATTTCACGATTGAAGCTGACCCTGGAGTAGGGAAAAGTGCTATTTTAGCCAAGTATGTTCAACAAAACGATTGCCTAGTCCATTTCAACGTGCGATCCCTAAGTAAGAATCGCACTTCCCAATTCCTGGAAAATATTTGCACCCAGCTTATTGAACGCTACAATCTCTCCTACAAATCTTTGCCACCGGATGCGACACGAGATGGCAATTTTCTAGGACATTTGCTCAACGAAGTTAGTAGTACGCTTGAGGGAGAGGAGAAAGTGGTAATTGCTGTTGATGCTTTGGATGAAGTAGATTTAGCTAGTCAAGATGCTGGTGCTAATATCCTCTATCTCCCTCCCTATCTACCTGATGGAGTTTATTTCCTTCTAACGCGGCGACGAGTAACTTTACCTTTTGTGGTTCATACTCCCCAGAAGTTGTTTAATCTGATGGAGTATTTTGACGAAAGTCTGCAAGATGTAGAGGAATATATTCGCAGGGCTACTAGGCGGAAAAAGTTGCTGCTTTGGATTAAGGAACGAGAGCTAACAACTGAGGAATTTACTGAGCAGCTACTAGCCAAAAGTGAAAACAATTTCATGTACCTGCGCTACGTCTTGCCACAAATTGAAAAGGGGTTATACCATGACTTGAGTCTTGAGAGTTTGCCTACAGGTTTACAAGGTTACTACGAAAACCACTGGGTACGTATGGGAATGACTGCTAAGCCTTTACCTCGTACTAAACTGAAAATTGTTTACGTCCTGGGCGAAACGCATCAGCCTGTTTCCCTCCGCCTTATCTCTGAATATGCTAACGAGGAGCAATTGACGGTGCAGGATGTGATTGATGAATGGGAGCAGTTTTTGCACGAACAGCCTATAGATAAACAAACTTGCTACAGTATTTATCATGCCAGTTTCCAGGATTTTCTCCATCGTAAAGATATTGTGCAAGCGGCTAGCGTAGATATTGAGGATATTAATCGTATGATTGCCGATCACCTGTGGGAGGGTTTGTTTGGGGATGAATGATTCAAATGTGTGTATTCTTCATTTGAGTGACTTGCATATGCGGTCTGATTCTGACCCAGAGTCAATGAGAGAGCCGCTTATTACCGATATCCTTGACTCGGAAGATGGTTTGGGGTTAGAGCAGCTAGACTATCTAGTTGTTTCTGGAGACTTGACTAACCGAGCTACGCCTCAAGAATTTGAGCAGGCGAGACAGTTAATCTCCGGCTTAATGGAACGGTTTGATTTAACAGCAGAGCGTTGCATTATTGTTCCTGGTAATCACGATTTAAGCTGGGATGAAGAGGTATATGAATGGAAGAAAAAGCGTTTGGTCGAGCCAAACAAATTACAAGAAGGAACTTATGTGGAGCAAGGCGATGGTTTCTTGCTCCGAGTTGAAGAGCGATATCCCCAACGTTTTAAGAATTTTTCGGAATGCTTTTATCAACCACTTCTAGGTAAAGAATATCCCCTGGAATTTAAGCAGCAGTGCCTCCCATTTCTGTTTCCTGACACAAGAATTCAATTCTTAGCCATGAACTCTTGCTCCGAAATTGATGAATACTTTCGAGAGCGATCAAACATTCGCCAAGAAGCATTGACGCAAGGGTTAAAAGTAGCTAATCGACAGATACAACAAGCAAAACGAGAAGAACATTTTTCTAAGGAAGCAGGCAGCATTTTGCGCATTGCAGTTTGGCATCATCCCATAACTGGAAACGAAAAAATAGCCAAGGATGCTTTTCTGGAACGTTTGCAAAAAGCTGATTTTCAATTGTGCCTCCACGGACATATCCATGAAGAGCGCACAGACATTATTGGCTATTTACATCCAACTCGAAAAATATATGTGGCTGGAGCAGGTTCCTTTGGTGCTCGAACCAAAGCCCGTCCTGAATCAAAACCTCGTTTCTATAACCTTTTAGAAGTAAAGCCAGACCATAGTAAAATCCGAGTCCACACGCGATGTTTACGTAAGGACGGAGGAGCTTGGACAGGTTGGTATGTCTGGCATAAAAAAAATTCTAGAAGTCGAGAGGCTTACTATGAGATTAATTTGCAAAAAAAAACCATCTAGGAAATTTCCCTCTAGTTTCATCAGGTGAAACTAAACAACAAGAAGGCAAGCAGGCACTCAAATTGACACGGTACTTTGGTTCTGTAATTACGGATAAAACTAAAGGATTTGTTGGAAGGGAATATGTTTTTTATGCAATTAATGAATTTTTAGCCAACAATTCCAAGGGATATTTTACGATTGAAGCAGATCCTGGTGTTGGGAAGAGTGCCATTATCGCTAAGTATGCCCAAAATACCGGATGTATTGCCTATTTCAATTTGCGCTCTGGTGGTGTTAACAAAGCCAAGGAATTCTTAGAAAATATTTGCCTGGAATTGATTCAACGCTACGAACTGAATCAAAGTTTGCCCCCCAATGCGACTCAAAATAATTATTTCCTCAGATCACTTCTACAGCAAGCTAGTGATCGTTCTGTAAATTCTGAACCGGTTGTTATTGCTGTTGATGCTTTAGACGAAGTGGATATAAGTAGCCAAGCTAGTGGAGATAATATCCTTTACTTGCCAAAGCATTTGCCTGAAAAAGTCTTTTTCATCCTGGGGCGGCGTAAGGTGAAACTGCTGTTGGAGCTTGACCCAATGACTCCTTGGCAGTCTTTTGATTTAATGGCATACCGCGACCAGAGTTTGAAAGATGTGAAAACTTATATTAATAATCGGGTTGCTGAAAGTAAACTGATAAGGAACTGGATTACTGCTCAGGAGCTAACAGTAGAAGAATTTATTGAGCAGTTATCTTTCAAAAGCGAATATAACTTTATGTATTTATGTTATGTATTAAGGGATATTGAGCAGAGAGACCGACAGGACTTTAGCTTAGAAAGCTTACCTCAAGGCTTAGAAGATTACTATGAAAAACACTGGGAGCTTATGGGACTGAATGCCAAGCCACAACCACAAGACAAAATACAAATTGTCAGTATCTTAGCCAGTGTTAACCAGCCAGTTTCATGCAGCTTAATAGCTCAATTAGCTGCTGTGGATGTGTGGATAGTCCTAGAAATTATTAAAGAATGGAAGCAGTTTTTACAGAAACAGCACTTCAACAAGCAACAATGCTACACCATATATCACAATAGCTTCAGAGATTTTCTTAACAGTAAAGATGAAGTTAGGATAGCAAGAGGGGAGGCTGTTTATAAATGAGGAATCTAGCCACAAGATTAGCAGAAATGCCTGCTGACCAGAGGCGAGCTACTTTAGGAAGTCTACCAACTCATCTGGCTAAGGCAGCTAGGGCAGAAAAATTGCACTTTTTGCTCACCAACTTTGATTTCATGGAAGCCAAAATTTTTTATTTAGCACCAGAGCAACTGATAAAAGATTACGATATTGCCCTATATAAAAACCTATCGCTTCCTGAGTCGCAAGTTGAAAGTCTCAAATTAATTCAAAGCGCAATTCGTTTATCAGCACATGTACTAGAGAAATACAAAAGTCAACTATCCGGGCAGTTATTGGGACGTTTATTGACCTTCCCTCAACCAGATATTCAGTCAATGCTCAAGCAGGCTAAATCTCAGGATACTACTTCTTGGCTGCGACCCTTAACACCTAGCCTAACACCACCAGGTGGCTCGTTAGTGCGGACTCTAAGTGGTCATCAAGACGAAATTTGGGCAATAGCAGTAACTCCAGATGGGCGACATGCTCTCTGTGGTTCAAGTGATGGTACGGTCAAGTTATGGGACTTAGGAAGTGGTATAGAACTACTGACCCTGACTAGTCATCAAGGTTGGGTCAATACCATAGCGGTAACTCCAGATGGGCAATATGCTGTCTTTGGTTCGCGGGGTAGTACGCTCGAATTATGGGACTTAAGAAGAGGTACTGAACTAGTTACATTAAATGGTCATAGTAAGCAAGTTAACGCTGTAGCAGTAATACCAGATTGGAAACGTGCCATTTCTGGCTCAGCAGATGGCACTCTCAAATTATGGGATTTAGAAATTGGTATAGAACTACTGACCCTGATTGGTCATAAAAATATGGTCAAGGCAGTGGCAGTAACACCAGATGGCAAGAAGGCAATCTCTGGCTCAGCAGATGGCACTCTCAAATTATGGGACTTAAAAAGTGGTGAAGAACTAAATACTCTAACAGGTCATCAAGGTTGGGTTAACGCTGTAGCTGTAACCGCAAATGGCAAGGAAGCAATTTCCGGCTCAGCAGATGGCACTCTCAAATTATGGGATTTAAGAAGTGGCGCAGAATTGCTTACCTTGACTGGTCATCAAAGTTGGGTTAATGCTGTAGCTGTAACCGCAGATGGTAAGGAAGCAATCTCTGGTTCAGCAGATGGCACTCTGAAGGTATGGGATTTAGAAAGTGCTACAGAAGTTAAGACTATAAACACTCGCACAAATTGGGTAACAGCGATCGCAACTCTTCCCAGTGGCAGGATGGCCATCTCTGGTTCCTTAGATGGCACTATTAAGATGTGGGACTTGAGTAAGGGTGATGAACAAAATACTCTTACTGGTCATACCAAGCAAGTTAATTCCGTCGCTGTGACAACCAATGGAAGTTTTGTTATTTCCGGCTCCCAAGACTTTAACCTCAAACTGTGGGACTTAGCTAGTGGTAATTTAGAACATACCTTAACAGGCAATACCAGTGAGGTAACTGCCGTAGCAATTACAGCAGATGGGCAGTGGGCTATCTCAGGATTTGGAGATGGTACGCTCAAATTATGGGATTTGACCGACCGCACTGTAAGTTTTAGTTTAAGTGGTCATACCAGTACGGTAACAGCGATAGCTGTGGCAGAAAGGGGACAAAAAGTTGTTTCTGTTTCTGTTTCTGAGTCTATCCTGAAAGTTTGGAATTTGGAGCAGGGAACCTTACAACCTGCTCTGAGTATTCAGACTAATTCAGTGCAAACAGTTGCCATAACCAAGGATGGGCAATGGTCTTTCTTAGGTTGTGAAGACGGTTCGCTGAAACTGTGGGATTTAAGTAAAAATTACCAAGTTTATAGTCAGCAGGGCCATATTGATAGAGTTTTGGCAGTAGCAGTAACTCCCGATGGGCAAAGGGCATTATCTGGAGGAGAAGATGCCAAACTTAAGCTGTGGGATTTAGCTACTGGCAAAGAGCTTAAAACTCTAATTGGTCATAGGGAGTGGATTAATGCAGTAGCACTAACTCCAGATGGACGGCGTGCTGTCTCTGTTTCTAATGATAATACTCTCAAGGTTTGGGATTTGGAAAGTGGGGCAGTTATTGCTGATTTCATAGGCGAAAGTGTTTTGCTCTGCTGTGCTGTTACACCTGATGGAGTGACAATTGTAGCAGGGGAAGCATCAGGAAGATTGCATTTTCTTCGTTTAGAGGGGGTTAAAGATGAGTAATTTAGCTAATGACCCAAGACCAACTTGATATGGTAGATACATAGCAATAATTATGGGCAAAATTCCGATAGTGGAGGATTAAATAGTGGTTAAGTTGCGGCGACCGATCTTAGTTGGGGGAATCGTTCTATCTTTTGGTTTATGGCTAGCCCAGAGTGCCTACGACTCAGTGATGGAACTGGGTGAGTATACCTTTTGGGGAGCGATCGCATTTGGGACTGGATTCTGGTTTCTGCAGCAGCGGAGGTCACAAAACCAGGAATCTTTGCCCCCATCAACCCCAGTAGACCTGGCAGCCGTGGAAAACACCATCGCATTCACCGAAACTATCATTACTCAGCTCGATCAAGAACCCGAGGCACAGGATGCCAGTGCTAGACTGCGAGAGCAAGTTGCCCAGCTCAAGACTGAGCTAGACCGCAAGGAGATTACAATAGCAGTGACTGGGGATAAGGGTGTTGGGAAAACCGCTTTGATTAAAGCTCTCGAAACCATCTATAGTAACTCTCAACCATGGCCTGACCTGTCTGTGCAGTTCGAAGAAACACCAGGCTTGTTTACCGTCAAGGATAGTGGTATGGAAGCAGAAACCACCGCTATGGACATCGCCCTGGGCTCCGATTTAGTCTTATTTGTCACCGCTGGTGATTTGACCGACAGCGAGTTACAAGCCTTGCAGCAATTGAGTGCTCCCCACCAGCGCTCCATCCTAGTACTCAATAAGCAAGACCAGTATTTATCTACACAACGGGCTACGGTTTTGCAAACCTTACGGCAGCGAGTGGTAGGACGATTAGACCCAGAAGATGTAGTAGCGATCGCATCTAACCCAGCTCCGGTGAAAGTGCGTCAACATCAGCCAGATGCTTCGGTCAAAGAGTGGTTGGAACCCCAAACCCCTGACCTGACCTTGCTCAATGACCGCTTAACTCAAATCCTGACCCAAGAACAGCAACAGCTAGTGTGGGCAAGTACCATCAGAGCCATGACCAGGGTACAAGCTCAAGCCAAGCAAGAATTGAATCACCTCAGACGCGATCGCGCTTTACCAATTATTGAACAGTATCAGTGGATTGCAGCAGCTGCCGCTTTTGCTAACCCAGTGCCAGCCCTTGATTTACTGGCAACAGCAGCCATTAGCGCCCAATTAGTCACAGAACTCGGGGACATTTATCAGCAAAAATTCTCTCTCTCTCAAGCTCAGGAAGCCGCTAAAACCCTAGGTAGTTTAATGGTAAAACTAGGCTTAGTAGAGCTTTCCACTCAAGCCATTGGCAATATGCTCAAAAGCCATGCCTTGACCTATGTCGCTGGTGGAGCAGTACAGGGCGTGAGTGCTGCTTATCTAACCCGATTAGCAGGACTAAGTTTGATTGAGTATTTCCAAGAACAAGAGCAAACCGAAACTAGTCCTAACCCGCAACAGTTCAATCCCGAGCAACTCACCCAGAAACTCAAACAGGTATTCCAGCAAAATCAACGGGCAGCATTCATGCAAGGTTTTGTCAAGCAAGCAGTAGCCCATCTCATCCCAAAATCATCACAACCCCAGCCCTTGCTAAGTAAGCCTTCAGCCGTCAGCGGTCAGCTGTCAGCTTAACATAAACCTTCCGTTGCGTGCGCCGATACGCAAATGAGAGAATTTAAAGGTGCGCTTTCCGTTATTAAGTTTTTTTGTACTGGTGCAATATCTAAGTTAAACCTTAAACCAAACCACCAAACAACCTTCTAAGCAAACAACCAAACAACCTTCAACCTTAAACCAAACCACCAAACAACCTTAAACCAAACCACCAAACAACCTTAAACCAAACCACCAAACAACCTTAAACCAAACCACCAAACAACCTTCTAAGCAAACAACCTTCGGGTGCATCTCATTTGTGCTGTTTGACCCGGTGGTGCGTTACGGGACGGGCTGTCTCAACACTGAGAAAGAGCTGGAAAATCAGGGCGAGCCCTTGGGTGGTGCGTTACGAGGCGGACTATTCCAAAACTGGCGGTGCGTTACGGGACGGGCTATCTCAACACTGACTACGAGGTGGAAAATCAGGACGAGCCCCTCCCTAACGCACCCTACGCACTAACCTTGGCCTTTGGCCACGCTACGCGAACAACCTTCAACCTCCTAACCTCCTAACCTCCTAACCTCCTAACCTTCAACCTTCAAACCTTCAACCTTCAACCTTAAACCTTAAACCTTCTAACCTTCCAATCCCATTGGTTAAACAACGACTCGACAAATTATTAGTAGACCTTAACCTGTGTGAATCCCGACAGCGAGCTCAGGTGCTGATTCGTGCCGGTGAAGTCATGGTAGATGGACAAATATTAGATAAGCCAGGAACTGAAATTAAGACCACCGCTCAGATTCAGGTCAAAGAGAAACCCCCTTTTGTATCCAGAGGAGGGCAAAAACTTGCCAAAGCCTTGGAGGTATTTAGGATTTCAGTAAACGGACGCATTTGCCTAGATGGTGGCATTTCCACCGGTGGGTTCACCGACTGCTTGCTAAAAGCTGGAGCAAAACAGGTTTATGGTGTTGATGTGGGATATGGACAAGTTGCCTGGAGTCTGCGCAATGACCAGCGAGTGGTGTTGAAAGAACGTACCAACTTACGCTATCTTCAGCCAGCCGACTTGTACGGTGTTTCACCAGTCCCGAATCAGAATCAAGTCTATGCTGATTTAGGCGTAGTGGATGTCTCCTTTATTTCCTTAACCAAAATTATTCCTGCTCTGTGGCAACTGCTATCCCCTCCCCGTGAGGTAGTGTTGCTAGTCAAGCCTCAGTTTGAAGTTGGTCGTGACCGTGTCGGGAAAAAGGGAGTAGTCAGGGACCCCAATCACCGTGCGGATGCGATCGCAAACGTTCTAGAATCCGCCAAACAGCTAGGTTGGCAGTACAAAGGATTAATATCCTCCCCCATTACTGGCCCCGCCGGAAATATCGAGTACTTACTTTGGCTAGCCATGGATAGTGTATTATCCTATCCCGATTTAGCAGCAATTAGAGAGATTACCAGCAAAATTAAGAATTTAGAATGAAGAATGAAGAATGAAGAATTTAGAATGAAGAATTTAGAATGAAGAATTTAGAATGAAGAATGGTTAAGGGTTAAAGCAGAATTCCCAATTCTACATTCTTATAGCGTTTCTCATAGCTATCAGGTACACAATATTTTTCACCTATTGCTAGCATGCCTATTGCCTATTGACTCTTATCTGCTCCCTGCTCCCTGCTCCCTGCTCCCTGCTCCCTAAAACCCAGACATTTGTACCTCAAAAGTCGTAGAATTTCTATAATTCAAAACTGAGACAACTGAGACAAAAACTGAGATATTTTGCGATTGTCTGGCCATTATGATGACAATTGCAGAGTGTATTGGAGTAACTTATTAATGTTACACACCATTATTCCAGCAGGACAAACCCACCAAGCAGTTCCCGTTATTCGCAGAGGTTCCGGAAGGCAAGGGGATGCAGGGTATACTGCGCCCCATTCCCCATTTCCCATTTCTCCTTCCCTATTTCCTAAGGATAGTTTTAGATTAGACAGTTTTAAATTAGACCCCAGCCCACCACAGCGACTAAAACCGAGTGAAACATCTAGTGAAAGAGTGGTACAACTAAAGCGGTGGTTAGAGGATTGTTTTGATCCGGGTTGGGACAACGTGGAGACTATCTTAGAGCAATACCCAGAGCGAAATTTCAGTTTTAGAAGTGACTCCTTTCACCAAGCGATGCAGCGCGGTCTTGGGGGAAACCCCCATGAGCGACTGCATCAAGAAGCTAGTACCAAATTCCATACTACAGCAGGAGTTAAAAGAGGTAAGCTACTCGGTACTGAGATCGGCTGGGGTGATCAGCAAGTAGCTTTATTAGTGGAGCTACATCGGACAGAATCACCCAAAATGAATCTATCCATTGACCTGTATCCCGCTGGTGGTCAAGACCTTCTCCCCAAAGGTTTACAAATTATGGTGCTAGATGAAGAAGGAATTGTGGTGATTCAAGTCCAAGCCAGAGAGACAGAAAATCTTAAGTTGCAAGTGAGTGGCGAAGCAGGAGAATATTTTAGCATTAAGTTGGTTTGGAATGATATCAGTATTACAGAAAATTTCTTAATCTGATTGCTTACAAAGAATGAAGAATGAAGAATGAAGAATGAAGAATGAAGAATGAAGAATGAAGAATGAAAAATGAAAAATGAAAAAAAATCCAATTCTAAATTCTAAATTATTAATTCTTCATTCTTCATTCACCATCCCAATAATTTAGGAAATTTTCATGTCCCACTTTCCTCAGAACTTTGTTCACCAGAAGCTAGCTGCTGATTAACCACAACCATAAACTCCTCTACAGAAGCAATGGTAATTGCCTGTCTGTGCAACATTGTCAACATCGAGTCCTCCTTAATTTGGTTGATTGTTTCCACCAACTCCCTAGGCACATCTTCAAAACGAATCCGAAGTACTTCCAGGAGCCATTCTCGACCCTTTTCCAAAAGGCCGATTTCAATCCCCTCTTGACGAGCAAGGCGTTCAAAACTAGTAACGTAACGCATACTACTCTCCTCTTCGTAACGTCTAATTTCTTCTGTAAAGCCGGTTTGCCAGCTATCGGGTAAACTAATTAGCCAATCAATTAACCGGAATAACTCTAGGATATCTTGCCTGCCATAGCCCCGTTGATACAAACGTTTTGCAACTTGTAATTTAATCTGATATCGTTGCTGAACATCTTGTTTAGTTTGCTGATTAGCCCGATGAGCTGCCACAATTACCGCGAAAGGATTGTTACTTTCCTCCAACACCTGGGACGAATAATCCAGCAGTTTAACAATCGGGAAGCGCAACAACACCTCACACCCCCAAATCGTGTAACTGTATTTATTCGGTCGCCAGGATTTGCTTTCATCAGCTAAAACAGCTAAAGCGATGCAGCGCGGTCTTGGGGGTTTCCCCCATGAGCGACTGCATCAATACACTGACTACTTGACGCCGATATTTGTCAAAAATGCGGTAGTTGTACACATAAATCCTCTCAGCAAACACGGATTCGTATTGACTTTGGACTTCCACATGAATTAATACCCAGGTTTCCTGGCCATCCCTGCGCCAAACCTTAACTAATTTGTCTGCTTCTCTAGTGCTAATTTCCCCATCCCGCGCTATTTGTTGGAATTCCTTGTCCAGAAATTCATAGCCTTTATCCCAGTCAATATTTTCCTCAATTTCGGGGAATAAAAATGCCATAAAGGGTTGGAAATATAAGGAAATTGCCTCTTTCCATGGATTATCGTAGTCTGCACGTTGATTGGTCATTATTCATGGAATAAATTAAGAATTAAGAATTAAGAATTAAGAATTAAGAATGAAAAAAAATCCAATTCTAAATTCTACATTCTAAATTCTACATTCTAAATTCATCCTATCGCTCCCAAGGTTTTCAGAGTTGCTTTCTGTGCCTCAGTTAACCCTCTAACTCCAGTAATATTCATGGCTTCATAGAGTCTAGGAGTTCTCAGGATTTTCAAACACTCCCCCGTTTCTACATCCTTTAGTCTTACCGTTTGGTCTTGAGACCCACTCGCCATAATTTGACCATCCACACTGAAGGCGACTGAAGAGACCAGATGGCTATGTCCAGTGCAAATGTCACGGCACTCCCCTGTGGAAACATCCCAAAGTCTGACCGTTTTGTCAGCACTGCCACTGCTTAGGGTTTTCCCATCGGGACTGAAAGCAACTGACAATACCCAATTGGTATGTCCCATCAAGGTTTTGCAGCACTTACTCTCACGAATATCCCACAGCTTCACTGTGTGGTCTGTACTCCCACTAGCCAAAAGCTGACCATTGGGACTAAAGGCGACGGAGTGGACTCGATTACTATGTCCGCGCAAAATTCCTACACAGCTTCCGGTCTCACAATTCCATAACCTTACCGTGTGGTCGGCACTGCCACTGGCTAAGGTTTTCCCGTCATTACTGAATGCCACTGAACACAGTCTATCAGTATGTTCTTGAAACGTTCTGATGCAGTGACCTGTGCTGACATCCCACAGCTTCACCGTGTGGTCGGCACTGCCACTGGCTAAGGTTTTCCCGTCACTACTGAATGCCACTGAAAATACCCAATCAGTATGGCCATGGAGTGTTCTCATGCAGCGACCTGTGCTGACATCCCACAGCCTAATCGTATTGTCTGTACTGCCACTGGCTAAGGTTTTCCTGTCACTACTGAATGCCACTGAATAGACAAAGTCAGTATGTCCGGGCAAGGTTCTGATGCAGCTACCAGTACCATAATCCCATACTCTCACTGTGTAGTCGTTACTGCCACTAGCCAGGGTGTGACCGTCACTACTAAACGCGATCGGCATTGCCCAATCCGTATGTCCATACCAAGTTTTCAAGCATTGACCGGTTTGATAATCCCATAGCTTCACCTTTTGGTCTAAACTCACACAAACCAGGGTGTTTCCATAAGGACTAAAGGCTACTGAAAATACTTGATTGCTGTGTCCATGCAAGGTTTTCAAACATTCATTGGTGCTAGTATCCCACAGCCTAACGATGTGGTCGCCACCGCCACTAGCCAGGGTTTTCCCATCTGGACTAAAGGCCACTGAGTAGACACCACTACTATGTCCAGTGTAAGTTCTTAAGCAGCGACCTGTGCTTACCTCCCAAAACTTTACAGTGTGGTCACCACTGCCACTGGCTAAGATTTTCCCGTCACAGCTGAATGCCACTGACCCCACGCAATCCCTATGACCGGTGCCAGTGTTCAGGCATTCACCAGTGCCACTATCCCAGAATTTCACCGTGTGGTCGTCACTGCTACTGGCTATAGTCTTACCATCTGGACTAAAGGCAACGGATCTAACCCAACTGCTATGTCCGGTGCAAGTTTTGAGACATTCTGCAGTTTTGATATCCCAGACTTTCAAGGTGTGGTCGCCACTGCTAGTAACTAGGGTCTGACCATCTGGACTAAAAGCGACTGAACAGACCTCATTACTATGTCCGGTACAAGTCCTTAAGCACTTACCATCACTGACATCCCAAAACTTAACGGTGTGATCCGCACTGCAACTGGCTAAGATTTTACCATCATGGCTAAAAGCAAGGTCCCGTACCAAATTGGTATGACCCTCACAGAGCAAAACTAGTTTACCGCTTGGTACTTCCCACAGGCGAACCTTCCAATCTGTATCACAGGTTGCTAATAGTTTACCATCTGGGCTGAATGCTGCTGATAAAATATTTCCTAAGGTTTCCGTAAATACTGAGCTGGTTAAGTCAGCATCAGCGAAATTGACATTGTGTAATTTAATCCCCTCTAGGTTAGCTTGCCAAACTGTTAGATTAGAAAAGTCATAGCTGCTTAAATCTACCTGTAATTGGCGCAGTATATTAATTATATTACCACAGATATATGCCGTATCTTGAGTTATTTTTTTAACCGTGGGAGTTGGGGAGCGCAGCATTGATATAATTTCCAGCAAGTGATTGCTGAGCTGTTTTGTGCAACCAAAACGAGCGAGTAATCTTTCAATAATCGGTTCGAGAATCAGAGAGACTTGACTATCCCGAATATACTCAGGGGCAGTGGCTTTGACTAATGCGTGACTGCGCAACAGAGCAAAATTTTTACTAGTAACTTCCTCAGGAATCTGCTCAATTAATCGATTAACCATGTATTCCATCACTACAGGTTGTTGGGTAAACCCAGCCGAGGTTTTCTCAATCAATGAGCGCCGTTGTAGAGACCCTAGAGACTGTAAAATGTCAGGAGCGCATCGGTGGCAGAAAACGTCCTGTTCCAACTCTTTAAAAAAAACCGGTTCGCGATTAATAGCTAGCCAGTACATCAGCTCTTGTTGTGTAGCACTCAGGCGCTGAAACTGCCGGTCTAGCAAATCCCGAATATCATCAAAAATGAATGAGCCTTGCTTTAAAAAATTCAGGAACTGAGCAATATTGCCATAAAAAAAGTCTCTGACCAGACAAGCCACCATTTTTAAGGCTAGAGGATTTCCAGCATAGTGCTCAATCACGGTCAGCCACTGGGTGTCATCCCCAGCAAAATTTCCTTTTTCCTTCAGGATTTCCTGCCCATCGGTGTCTGATAACCCTTTGAGTGAGAAGCAGCGAATCGGTAAGTTTTCCCCCTCCAGGATAGTCAATTCCTGGGGTGGCTCCCGAGAGGTCAGTAATAGACAGCTGTGGTGGGCGGTTTCACCAATACTTCTGAGCAGCTCACCGTATTCAGCATATCCTTCTCGATAACTACCGGTGCGATCGCCACTTTGCAGAATCGACTCCACATTATCTAGAACTAGCAAGCAACGCCCCCCTTGTAAATAGCGAATCAATCGCAGAATTTTGCCATCCACAGAGCAGGGTAAATTGGTTTCCTGCTGTCCAGACAGAAATTGAATCAGGTCTGCCAGGAGTTCTTCTAGGGGAGGGGCATTGCGTAGAGTGCGCCAAATCACAAACTCAAATTTATCTTCCAGAAGATGGGCTAAAGTCACAGCCACAGAGGTTTTACCAATTCCCCCCATCCCTAGAAGTGTCACCAGGCGGCACTTGTCCTTAAGAATCCATTGCTGTAGGGTGTTCAGTTCCTCAGTACGACCGTAGAAATCTCTTAGCTTTGGTGCTTGTCCCCAATCAACACGTTTAATTTGAGCCACAGTGGGACTCTTGCCGTTATTGATTTGATCTGCCTTAATCTTATCTGGCTCAACAACCTTTTCCCAATCAACCCCTACAGCATCACAAATGGCGATAAAGGTGTCAGAGCGAATCGGTTGTCTTGCCCAAAATCGGTTTAAGGTTGCCCTAGAGGTTAAGGCACTGCTACACCAAGCTTCTGCGGTTTTGTTCCATCTTTTCAGGCGTCTAGCCCGGTCAACCAATTTTAGTCCTAATTCAGAAGCTCGCACTGAATTCTTCATAGCGAAATCTGGTTCTGCTCACTATCCACGCCAATTGTTATGCCAAAATCTGAGAGTACCATGAAGTCAATCTGAGACAATTGACATAATAACCTTAAACAAGGGCACAGGTAACTTCGGATCATTGAATAGCAAGGGTTTGAAGAACTTTAAGTTTTTTGAACACAGTTAATATAATTTAATTTGACTATTCAGCTATCAGCTATCAGCTATCAGCTTATGGGCACGGTTAAGGAGGAAAGCGTTAATAATAAAAGAGGTAAGTATTAGTTTAATTTGAGTTAAGTCACAGCGTCAAAGGCTGTGCCACAAAGCTGTTTGCGTGTAAGCATTCAGCCGTCAGCTATCAGTTATCAGCTATCAGCTAACAAGCTACGCCCACGCTACTTGAAGTGCTCAAGGTCTGAGGCCACGCTAAGGGAATAGTTTATGCCCATAGCTTAGGCTACTCATCGTGCTTGTGAGTAAAAGAAGCTCACGGCACGATCAGTAGCGTGGCCTACGGCCAACCGCTGACAGCTGACGGCTGACAGCTGACGGCTGACAGCTGGTGTTATGAAAAATATTTAAAACCACTAACTGACTCCTGCAATTCCTGAGCTACGGCTACAGTTGAGGTTAAGGAACTTGAAATTTGTCTAGAGGAATCAACGGTACGTTCGGAGAATTGGGCCATCTCTTTGATCAACATAGCGACGCTCTGAGTGGTTTCGGTTTGGGAAAGACTCCCTTGGGAAATGGCTGTCACTAGCTGCTCGATCTGGCACGAAGCCGACCTCAGCTGTTTCATATTCTGCTTAGCTTCCTCAACTCGACTTGTCCCCTTCTCCACCACAGCAGTGCTCTGTTCCATTACCTTGACTAATTGAGACGTTTCTAGCTCGATATCATCTACTATCTTGTGAATTTCCTGGGTAGCTTTGATCAATTGGTTGGTAAGCTGATTCACTTCTTTGGCAATCACGACAAAACCCTGAATCCCACCAGACCGCGCAGCCTCAATCTCAGTGTTAATAGTCAAAACATTGGTTTGGACTTTGAGCATGTTGCTCAAGGCAACCACCTTAGCAATCTTTTCGGAAAATTTACCTAGCTGCTTCACTCTTGACGTGGTTTCCCCAATCGTGTCTCGCAATTCCAGGATACTCTCCTGAGTTAGGTTAATAGCAGTGCTGCTAGCTTCAACAGTGGTTGTAACTCCATCAACTACCCTCGCCGCCTGATCAGCATGCTCAGCCACTGCTTGAATCGAATCGGTGATTTGCTCCACTGAATGCAGGGTGCGAGTGGTTTCTGAAGCTTGCTTAAGAGCATCTTCTGCTAGTTGACCGACTACCACCTCCTTGTTTTCCAGTAAGGTATTGACTTCAACCGCTGAGTTGTTGACCTGGGTTACGATAGTTTGCAAACTCTCAATAATGGTGTTAAAACCATCAGCAACTTTCCCAATTTCATCCAAAGTCACGTCAGAGCGCACTGTCAGATCTCCTTGTGCTGCCCCTTGCAAATTTTCAAGCAGTACCAGCAGTTGCTTCTGGAGTGCTTCTTTTTCCTGTCTTTGCTCTTGAGAAATTCTTTCCGTCTTTTCGAGCAGATTAGCCTGCTTTAGAGCAAAGCTGAATTGAATCGCCACCTGAGTCAAAAGGTTAATCTCCGTTTCCTGCCAAGCTCTTGGCTGTGAACATTGATGGGCAGCCAGAAAGCCAATCAAGTTACCTGCCACCAAAATCGGTGCTACTAAACTGGCTTTAGCTCCACGCAATAGAGAGGTTTGGCCAAGCCTCTCGACTTGGGACTGCTGGTAGTGGGTCAACTCACCCTCAAGATTATCAATGGCTAGAACCTGACGTGACTGGTAGTGATCAAGATCCTCTAGGGCAAAATCCAACTCTTCCTTCTGTGTTTCTGGGGTAACAGAGCCATCCAGAGTTACTGAAAGGCCAACCATTGAGCCTTTATGATTCTGTTCGAGGAGGTAAATGATTGTGCGATCGCACGAGAGCGCTCTTTTAATTCCCACCACCGTAGCTGGGAAAATCTTTTCCCGTTCTAGGGATTTAAGCATGCTAGCGGTAATCTCATTTAACGTTTGGGAAATGTCCACCGTGGCTTGCTGCTGTTCCAGGAGCAGGGCTTGGGTGAGGGCATCACCGATTTGTCTAGTTAACTGCTGCATTAACTGACGTTCTGACTCCTGCCAAGGGTGGGGTTTTGAGCAATCATTCGCATACAACAAGCCGAAAAGTTCACCCCCAACTATAATTGGGGCAACTAGGCTGGCTACGACACCAAGGCGTTCAAGGAACTGGCCAGGAGCACCAGTTAGAGTAGCTTGTTGAAGGTTCTCGACACTCACAAGCTTCTCCAACTTAAACTGTCTAATTTCCCCGGTCGTGATTGGTTCATAAATAGTTTGCCCTAGGGCTTCAACCATACCAGAATCTACGACCTCCGCTGCAATTATCCCGCTTTTGAAGTCAGGATTAAAGCGATAGATAAACACACGGTCTGTCTTGAGGGCAAGGTGTACCCCATAAACGGAAGTTTGTAGGATATTGTCGAAGTTTAAGGATTGCTGAAGCTGGTTGCTGACTAGCGCTAGTGTCCGCGCCTGTTCAGTTTCTTGTTCTTGCTCCTGTAATCGACCTTTGACCCGTGTCACCAGGTTATTAAAGACTTGAGCCAATAGCTGCGTCTCGGTAGCACCAACAAGCTCCGCCTGAACGTTCAGGTTGCCTGCAATCACCGCCTTAGCAGTATTAGCCAACTGACCCAAGGGTTTTGCTAACTGATCGGATAAAGCTCTCACTACCAAGGTAATAATAATGCCCAGTAGCACGAACACACTAGCAAAGCCTATTGCCGCTTTTCTACCCGCTGCTCTGAGTTCACTAAGTTTGATCGAGACGGCCACAGTCCAATTGCTATCAGGAACTGCAACCAATATATAGTGCCTGCTATTATGATCAAAGGTGGCCAGCTTTAAGTTTGGGAAAAGTTCTGAATTAGCTGACTTTATGGTCAGTCCCTTCTGCTGCACTGTTTGCCCAGTTTTAACAGCTTCGAGCAAAATTTTTACGTTCTGTACAACTACTTGATCCTTTGCCCCGAGCAGTTTCTGTGGCTGGTCTTTACTCTTCCCTTGGTAGATGGTATCAACAACAGCCACAGTGTCGTCTTTATTCAGGGCTAGTAGCTGCATAGATTGAGAATCCCCAATTTCCAAATCCTTCAGCAGGTTTTTAAATATGGTGCTGAAAACCGAGGCAGGCAAAACTCCTCTAACAACCCCTAGGAATTCATCAGTTGCTGGGTCTGTGATCGCTTTGCTGAACTCAATCACGAACCTATTGTCAGTGTCATCAAATTTCGTCTTAATCACCTGCTGACTGGGATATTTTTTGGCCACTTGCCACCAGGATTCATCCCGTTGAACAAAGTCAGGAGTAGGAGTGTTGTAAGCTACGTTAAACCCATGCTTTTCGGTGAAAGATATCTCTGTAAACTCATGAATTGCTGTAGTTTTACGTAAGTAATAATTGAGAGCTTGATTCGGCTGGAGCAACCGGGTAGCGGAGAAAGAATCTTCAACCTCATAGTAGGGTAATTTGGAAAGGTTTTTAACTTGAGAAACTTTGGCGGCAGTGCTAGCTGCTTCAACTACTAGAGGGCTAGCAGCCAATGTAGCAGGTATTCTTTTTGCTTCTTCCAAAAATATATAGAAAACTCTGCCAGCAACTAGGGTGTCACCCTCTAATAGTTGCTCAGCTTGTTGTTGAGAGCTGCGGGAAATAGCACTATAGCTTAATAGTCCAGCCAGACCTAGAGGGGTTAAAACCGCTGGGAGAATGGTCTTCAATAATTGAGTGCGCAGATCATTACTTTTTTGTGGTTGGGAATTGTTGCGATCGGTGAGTTCACTGGATTGCCGTTGTCGATATTGGGTTATCTCTTGAGGTGTAACAGGTAATTCCCAAGGTAAGTCTTTTGAAAAATGCATATGACCGTGACTATTTTTCCTAGAACGATAGCTATAGCGTTTATAAACGATTTGTGAACATCCAGAAACCCAAAACTATTGGAATTCCAAGAATCTTGGCCACGTAATCATTCACAACCTATTTATAATTTTGAGATTGACTCCAGTTTTTAATCTAACCATATTTATCTAGGAAGTTATCTCAGTAAATTAACTGAATTTTGGGCCTTAAGAGTTACGCCAATTTACTGAATATATGCTAGGGGTAGTAGTGATCTAGTCATGGCTAACTCTACAGGTATAGTTTTTCGGGAGTCTTGTGTATACTCGTAACTGTTCACAGTAAACACTAAGGCTGGCTAGGGTATGTCTAAAACTTCATCGAAAACTTCATCGAAACTTTATCAAAGTATCCATCAATTGAAATAACTCTTGCCAAAGAAAAAATAAGATCTAGTTTCAATTATTTTTATGATTATTATTTTTGAAGATTTTAATTGGTTTTGATGGTTAAAAATCTAGTCAACTCAATAAGTTATCAACAAAAAATAATTCATCTAATAGTTCATTTGTTGACTGGTGTATCGATTGCTCTTATCCTAGGGCTTACCGCCTGCGAGAAGAAACAGTCTGCAAACCCATCAGTGATACCCGTTTATACTTCCCATCAACCAGTTTCGGACAATACTGTCCGGGTGGGTGTGCTTACCATTGATAGCGTGGATTCTGTCAAACAACGGTATCAGCCACTCCTAAACTACCTCTCTGGAGTGATTAATCGCCCTTTCTCCTTAGTACCTGTTACCCAAGAAAGTCAATTCATTGAAGTAGCCCAAGGTAATTTGCACTTTACCACCAACAATCCTCTGGCAGCTGTGCAAATCCGTCGGCTCTACGATACGGAATTTCTACTTACCCACTCTCGACCTCAGGTGGGTACAAAATTTGGTGGTCTGATCATCGTCAGAAGCGATAGCAATATCTACAAGCTGAAGGATCTGCAGGGTAAGAAGGCAGCCTGCGTGGCTTTTCAAACGGCGGCGGCTGGCTGCACTTTTCAAATCTATCATCTGCTTCAAAATGGTATTGACCCGTTCCTGGACTTCAGCAGTTTTGTGGAAAACAAATCACAAGACAAGATTGTGCTTGACGTAGTCAACGGCAAAATTGATGTTGGGTTTATCCGTACAGGTCAATTAGAAAAGATGCTCAACCAAGGCTTGCTGGAAAACCTGGAACAGCTAAGAATCCTAGAGTCGGTTAAGGACGAATTCTTCTATACTCATACCACCGAGCTCTATCCCGAGTGGCCGATTGCTGCGGTTAAGGCTACTGACCCCCAATTAGTCGCAGCAGTGACCGACGCGCTTCTGAATATCCCAGCAAATCATCCAGCCCTGGCAGCAGCTAAGATAGAAAAATTTTTACCGGCAGAGGATTATGGCTCCCTGGATAAACTGATTGAAACCTTGAGGCTAAAAAGTTGGGATGCTAATAGGGATCCGTTTAGGAATTCTGGGAACAGGCAACAGGCAACAGGGAGTAGGGAGTAGGGAGTAGGGAACAAAAATTCTCACCATTCCTACACGGATTGCTATAGCATTTGTATTTGAGATGTAAACCGAGAAGGTCTTTTTTTTATTTTCCTATAAAACTCTGGAGCTCTTGCCCCTCTTGCCTCTTGCCTTTTTCGACAATCTATAACTTTACAACTTGTTTTAAAACTCTATATTATAGCAATCCTAAATCAATTGAGAGAATGTTTGTTCCCTGTTCCCTACTCCCTACTCCCTACTCCCTGCTCCGAAGTCCCTGCTCCCTGCTCCCTGTTCCCTTTGCTATAGCAACCCATTCTAGATTGAGTAAAGTACTAAGCCTAAAATTCCGGCAATCGGGATAATCAACAGCACCTTCACCCGGAACCGCCACAGGGCAACTAAGGCTGCGGCAAAGATCACCAGGCTGCCAAGATGAAATTCAGCACTCCTAGCTACTACAATAGCAGCGGTAATGATCATGCCAATGACGGCAGGACGAATTCCTTTGAGCGCCGCCTGAATCACTGTAGATTCTTTGATATGTTTCAATAAGTGGGAACAGGTTACCATCAGCAGTCCTGGTGGTAAGAAAATGCCTACTGTTGCTACTATTGCTCCGGAAATTCCTTTCACCACATAACCGATGAAGGCAGCGCTGATCAGAATTGGTCCAGGAGTAATTTGTCCGATTGCGATCGCATTAGCAAATTCTGTCTGAGTCACCCAACCGTAAGTATTCACCACCACTTCTTGAATCAGAGGAATGAACACGTAGCCTCCACCAAATAGCATTAGGCTCATGCCGGAAAATGTCACGAATAGTTTCGCGAGGCTGGTTTCCCCCAAAAAGGGTAGGGGAATCATAGAAAGCAAGGGAAAACTCAGCAGGATGAGCAAGGTGACTGACAGCTTCAGCCAGGAAATCCCCTGAATTGACTCCTGAATCGGTTGAGCTTGGGAATTCTCCTGTCCCGAGTGCTTAGTGTCACCTAACCAAAGCCATCCTAGCAATCCAGAACCCACCACGACTAGCACAGTAATGTAGAATCCTCCTACTACCTTGAGTAGGACTGCCGCTATTAAAGCAATCACTAGTTCCCGCCAGCCTTTGATCGCTTTTTTGCTCATGCGTCTGGCGGCACTCAAGATAATTGCCGCCACTGCAGGAATAAATCCCGCAAAGGCTTTTTGAAGTGCTGGAATTTCCCCGGCCTGGAGATAAGCAATCGTTAAACCAATTACCAGGATAAAAGAAGGGAGCAACACACCAATGGCACTGACTACAGCGCCATTAGTCCTCCCCAAGCGATAGCCCACATAGGCTACTACGTTAGCAGCAACTGGACCAGGTAAAACAGTGGCTAAGGAAATGCCGTCTAGCATATCTTCATGGGTGAGGAGCTTGTGCCGCCGCACCATCCGATTCTCCACCACGGAAATCAGAGCCATGAAACCGCCAAAGGCTGTACTACCGATCTTGAAAAAGTTCCAGAAGAGAAACCAAAGGGATACCGACTCGGAATTTTCCGAGTTTACATGCAGTTTTTTTAACATAGTCAGTTCTTTAAGCCACTACGGTCTGACGTGCTTTAATCTCTTTGAGCAGAGTGGCTTGGCGATCTCGTCGCTTTAAGTCCTCAGGATCCATTTTTTGGCGTGCCTCTGCTTTTAAGCTTTGGTTAATCGCATTAAATTTAGCGATCGCAGTGCTGCTGAATTTGATTTCTTTACCTTTAAGAATCCCAACCCGTTCGTAACCAAGAGCATCAAGTACATCTCCGGCCACCAATTCAAAAATCAGGATTTCCTCATCCGTAGCTTCCTGGAGAAACTTCTTAGTGTTTTGTTTAATTACAGGTTGGGTGACATTACTCCATAGGGAGCTAGACGTTGCAGCATTCGAGGCTTCCTGGGATTGATGGAAATCTAGCATCTCAGGAGTATACTGCACCCCTAGGAAATTACACAGATCCTGCAGAGTCGTCTCAGGAGAGCTGATTAGGGTTTCATAACTGATACTGAAAAACCTCTCCGGACTTAGGCGAGAGCGCATCTGGAGTGCTAAACGCTGGGCTTTTGCCCATTCTTGAGCAATATGGTAGAAGTGCTTTTCCCCAACCACTGCCTTCTTAAAAGAAAGCGCTACATCTCGACCATCCCGGTACAAATAGATAAATTTAGCGTTTTCCAAGTAGGCGGTAATCTCTGGCAGGTAGTAAACGTTGGCTAAACTTTTGCAACACCATTGCTGTGCTCCCCAAGTTTGTGCCATAATATCGTAAACAGAGGCAAATATCGCCACCAAAGACCGCTCTCGGCAAAGGGAAATAACGTCCTTTGTATCTAAATGCACACCCTCCCAAGGGACGGGATTGAGTTCCACTAAACGACACACATCATTGACTAATAGGGTAAAGGTGTCCGTTTGACTCAAATCCCCATAGGTAGGTAGTAATGGCATCATCCGCTGCAATATGTGAGGGGAGTGGGGAGCAGCGAGATCACCGATCTGATTCAACATCAGGCGCAATAAATTAGAGCCTGAGCGTTGGGTGCCGATCATAAAAATAGACATAACTTTGAGCTATCCTCATCACTGAATTCCAATTGCTGACCTTGATCACCGATTAAGTAGAAGCAGCCATCAGAAAACGTTGTGGTTGCAATGCAGCACAATAAAAGCTTGGTCTTCACCAAACCAACTCTCCCTAGCTGTGAGTGGAGCGGTGTTTAGCTAACTAACCGTAAGCATTAAGCTATCAGTTATTAGCTATCAGCTCTCAGCTATCAGCTATCAGCTGAGAGCTCTCAGCATTCAGCTCTCAGCTCTCAGCATTCAGCTCTCAGCTCTGAGCTCTCAGCCATTCGCGTAGCGTGGCCTTTGGCCAAGGCCTGTGGCCAAGCTACACTGAACAGCTTTTGAATAAAATAAGCTGACGGCTGTTGGCGTAGCCTGCGCGTAGCGCATATGCTTACAAATTGTTTAACAACTGATAAGCGCGTTTATATCTGGTTTGTAAACAAAATTATTGCCGGAAAAAGCAAAAGCTAAGAGGCAAAAGGCAAGAGGGGCAAGATATCCGGAGTTTTATTGGAGAATAAAAAAAGACCTCCTATGTTTACATCTGATTTATAAACCCTATAAACCAGATCACACCTTCGTTAACTGATTACCCGATCCGGGATAACAGCCGAAAATTAAGCACTATCACTAAAGTAGATAGGTTAAATGATTGACATTTTAGGCAGTTAAACCAACAATCAAGGGTTTTAGCTATAGGGAACAGGGAACAGGGAACAGGGAACAGGGAACAGGGAACAGGGAACAGAGGGTTACAGACATTTTATATATCTGAGTGGGTAAGTCCTGTGTCATACCAATGCTTAGCGCTCACACCGCTAAACATCAATTTCATCTCCCCATCTCCCGACTCCCGACTCCCGACTCCCGACTCCCGACTCCCGACTTCAAAAAATCTGTATCAATGAAACAAAACTGAAGCCAAACTGAGAAAAAAAGCAAAACTGAGACAACTGAGACAAAAACTGAGACAACTATTATGCCAACTTATGCTATATAGCGCCTCTCAATAGAATTAATTTCATCGGTTGATGGTTCAACCTGAGATTAGTCTGAGAAAAATCTAAGCTCACCCTGGGCTAAGTATGAAAAAAATTATACAACTAAGCCTAGTTAAAATAACTGAGCTAAAAAACTGAGACAAAAACTGAGACATTAGGCTCTGATCCGAATGCCATTGTAGAAATATAGACACCTTAGCGACTAGACAACAGCGCTAATGCCCTGTTAAAACCGATGGTTTTTGCCTAAGGGTCAATGTTTGCCTGAGGTTACACACACTACACTGGTCTATTGCCGGTAGACCAGTGTTTACTTCCAGTCTCAACATAATTCACTTGCATTCGGAGGAACTTTGATGTCAAACACTTTTATTCCCACTGGAGAAACTCTAACCGAGCCCGTAGTACTACCCGGAGTAGGGGATTCTTTAACCGTATTCGGTACATTGGATGTTGATGGTAGTGCTGTTGATATCACCGGCACTAATGCTAGCATCTTTAACGCAGAAACAGGGACAATTGATGGTAGCTTCAACGGTGTCAACTTCGTTAATGGTGGTGTTTCTTCTGGTACATTAACCAACCAAGGCTTGATTACTAGTGATAGTCGTCCCGTCAACATCGGTGGTCAGAACATCAGAGTTGATAACTTAGCCGAGATTATCTCCTCTGCAAGTCCTCGGGATGGTGTCGTTTACGCTGACCAGACTGCTACATCCTATGATATTTTCAACGGTCCTGATGCTGTTATTGATGTCGGTGAGGGCAATGATGGAGATGCCATTTCTCTACAACTCGGTGCTGATGTCACAGGCAGTGTGGTTAATCAAGGTACGGTGATCGGACGTGGTGTGCCGGTGGGTAATAACCAAGCTACTGCGATTCGCCTCAGACAGGGTACTGACATCGGAGGAGCGGATGTCTCAGTCTTCAATGGTGATATTGTCAATGAAGGCACGTTGATCTCAGAAACTGACAGTGGTGTCCTGATTGAGTCGGGAGTCGAACTCAACGGTACAATCGTTAATAACGGTACGATTGATGGTGCTTTCAACGGCGTTAGCTTTGCCAATGGCGGTACCTCTTCTGGGGCGCTGCAGAATTTTGGTACTATCACTAGTGCTAGTCGTGCCGTAAATATCGGTGGTCAAGATATTAGCCTTCAAAACTTCGGTGAGATTCTCACCTCTGCCAGTCCCCGGGATGGTGTCGTTTACACTGACCAGAGTGCGCTTTCCTACTCGATTGTCAACGAAAGTAGTGGTCTGATCGATGTCGGTGAAGGCAATGATGGAGATGCCATTTCTCTACAACTCGGTGCTGATGTCACAGGTAGCGTGATTAATCGAGGTACGGTGATCGGACGTGGTGTGCCGGTGGGTAACAACCGAGCAACTGCTGTTCGCCTCAGACAAGGTACTAATACTGACCTCTCAGTCTTCAATGGTGATATTGTCAATGAAGGCACCTTAACCTCAGAAACTGATGCGGCAGTACTGATTGAGGACGGAGTCGAACTCAACGGCGACATCATTAACAGGGGCACTATCAACGGTGGTGTTGTTGCAGGCAGCCCTCAGGTCGGTATTGATGTTCAGGGTGCTGAGGGTGACGTAACTATTGTTAACCAAGGTACTATCAACGGCGATGTTCTACTCAGTGCTGGTAATGATACCTATGATGGTATCGCAGGCACTGTTAACGGTACTGTTTTCGGTAATGAGGGCAATGATACTCTGATTGGTGGTAGCGCTAATGATGTGTTGAACGGAGGCGTTGGCAATGACTTGTTAACTGGCAATTCAGGTGCAGACATCTTCGCCTTCGGCAGTGAAATCTTCCAAGACGGTCTCCAGGACTTTGACCAAATCACTGACTTTGAGGCCGGTGATGCCTTTGATTTCGCTGATGAGTTCTTGGGTAATATTAGTTTCGGTCGCGAAACAGTTAGTGGTCAAGAAGCCGTAGTAGCCATCCTTGGCGGCGAGGATAATCTGACTGTATTCGGCAATCTCGACGCTGCTGAGCAGGCACTTGATGTATTTGTGTAACACATTAGTTTAATCCCAAGACTGTTCCGATTAGTTCTTACTTAAAACGTTCTTACCCAAAACTGTCAGCGATCGCTAGTTAGATTAGCGATCGCATTTTTTTTCTAAGCTCAATGCTTACATAAAAACCATATAGCAGTTTTCAATTGGGTGAGGTATAAATTCCTAGGGAGTAGGGAGCAGGGAGCAGCGATGCAGCGCGGTCTTGGGGGTTTCCCCCATGAGCGACTGCATCAAGACGGGAGCAGGGAGCAGG
>NZ_MKZS01000001.1:2863455-2873564 GCF_001942495.1 Moorena bouillonii PNG | reverse complement strand
TCGGGAATCGGGAATCGGGAATCGGGAATCGGGAGTCGGGAATCGGGAATCGGGAATCGGGAAAAGAAGGCTCTAAAATAGCACAGGATTTTCGGTAGATGCAAAAAAAATCTAAACTTAATGTACTTTTAGCTACAAAAGACTTGGAAGCATCAGCCCTAACCTAACTACATCAACATATATATGTAGTTATGGTAATTTCATCAGTTACAGAGGCAACGGGAAAATGGGGTAACCTCGATTCCCAAAGAGGTAATCTGAGTGAATTAGATCTATGGTGTATGATTTGTGGTGACTTCCACATGACCGCTGACCACTGGAAATTTATGGCAGAAGATATGCCTAAAGATCCAGTGGATATGATCGAAGACCTCACAAAAATGGGAATTTATAAACCCGATACGTTTAAGATGGCAGATGCGGTTAATGCTGCTGATATTAGAAAGGCACTGCTACTAAAAGTCGCTGGTAAAGGGGACCCGAAGAGGGAGCAATTAGTTTTAGAGTTAGCTAAACAAGCTGGTGGTATCGAAAATGCTTTTGCCGCTGCCTTTGGTCCTAAAGCTGGAGAATTTTTCGGGGATGTAAGGCATTACAATAGTTTCAGCCGCCGCCGCTTCTTGAAAAATTTAGCAGTAGGTGCTGCATTAGTTACTCTAGCCAACTGTACCTCTAAACAGCAAACTCAGGATTTAAAGACAGGGGAGAATCAACCACCACCAAATGTAGACAGTCTGGAAAAAACAGACCTAAAAATTGGGTTTATCCCGATCACATGTGCCACTCCTATTATTATGTCTGAACCTTTAGGGTTCTACTCCAAGTATGGTTTTAATGCCAAAGTAGTAAAAATGCCTAGCTGGGGTGCGGTTAGGGATTCCGCGATCGCAGGAGAACTGGATGCTTATCATATGCTAGCCCCCATGCCTATTGCCATGACGTTGGGTTTAGGTTCCGCCACCTTTGGAGTTAAACTAGCCAGCATCGAGAACATTAACGGTCAAGCCATTACTGTAGCTAATAAATACAAAGGTAAAATTAATGGTCCCGCCGATTTCAAAGGCTTCACCATCGGTGTACCTTTTCCTTACTCCATGCACAACCTCTTAATGCGTTACTACCTGGCCACTGGCGGAGTTGATCCCGATAAAGATGTGAAAATTCGCCCTGTTCCTCCACCAGATAGTATTGCTCAGTTGGTGGCAGGGGACATTGATGCTTACTTGATGCCCGATCCCTTTAACCAAAGGGCTGTCTATGAAGAGGCTGGATTTATCCACAAACTTACCAAGGAGTTATGGGAAGGACACCCTTGTTGTGCCTTTGCCGCAAGTGATGCTTGGATTGAGGAAAACCCCAACACTTTCCGCTCCCTCAACAAAGCAATTATCGAAGCTGCAGGTTATGCCCGTAACCCAGCCAATCGTCCAGAAATTGCCAAAGCCATCTCCGAAAGAGCCTTTTTGAACCAGCCTGTGGAAGTGGTGGAAGCTGTACTAACAGGTAACTTTGACGATGGTCAAGGTAACACCAAAGCTGTACCAGACAGAATTGATTTTGATCCCTATCCTTGGCAGAGCTTTGCGAATTGGATTTCTTCTCAGTTAGTGCGTTGGGATTTGCAAGGAGATGGAAAAGTAAAATCAGCAATCACCTCGGAAAAGTATGATGAAGTGGGTAAAGAAATTTTTCTGACAGATTTAGCTAGGGAATTGGCTCAGGAAGTGGGACAAACTCCACCTACAGAAATTTACCGTACAGAAACCTTGGAATTTGACACCTTTGATCCAGCTAAACCCCAAGAGTATGTGGATGAACAAATTAAAAAATATGGTTTCTAAGAGGTTGTCTGAGAAGTCTCATTTGCTACATCCAAGCCCCCGTTGGTCCCCCAATTCTGGGGGACTTTTACAAGCAAAATGACTCTTCCCCCAAAGTTGGGGGGTTAGGGGGGCAAAAGTCAGTAGAAAAAAACTTTTCAGATATCCTCTAAAGGTAAGCATATGCGCGTAGCGCTTAAGCTTACGAAACCAAGCTCTTTGCAGATAAAAGCAATTACAACATGACATCAATACCCAAAAACGTAACTAACAAAAAACAACAACTCACAATCTTTGAAAATGAAAACTTCAGAGCTCTGTTGCTATTTATCGTTTCCCTAGGCATATTTTTACTGTTTTGGGAATTAGGCGCAAAGATGAAGATTTTTGCTAAGGGTATGCCCACTGCCTCCCTAACCATTAAGGAATTATGGTATTGGGTAACCCATCCATTTTATGACAATGGACCTAATGATTTGGGTATTGGTTGGAATTTGCTAATTAGCCTGCGGAGAGTAGCCATTGGCTACACGTTAGCGTCAATCATTGCTGTGCCTTTGGGAATATTGGTAGGTATTTCCAAAATTGCCTTTAAAGCCTTTAACCCCTACTTCCAGCTTCTTAAACCGGTTTCTCCCCTGGCTTGGTTACCTTTGGGGCTGTATATATTCCGGAACTCAGAGATGACAGGGATTTTCATTATTACCATTGCTAGTATTTGGCCAACCCTAACCAACACAGCGTTTGGTGTGGCCAATGTTAACCCAGATTACCTGGATGTTTCTAAAATTCTGGGCGCTTCTAAATGGCGCACGATTTTTAAGGTGATTATTCCCGCTGCCCTACCTAACATCATATCTGGTTTGAGAATTAGTATGGGGATTTCTTGGTTGGTGATTGTGGCAGCAGAAATGCTATTGGGTACGGGTTTAGGTTACTTCATTTGGAATGAGTGGAATAACCTTTACATACCCAATATTCTGGTGGCAATTTTTATTATTGGGATTGTGGGTATTGTCCTTGATCAAATATTTGCCTATTTTGAAAAAATGGTTTCTTTCGGTAAAAAATCCTCATAAACAATCATTATGAGTACTTCTTTTTCTTCCAAGGGCCGTAAGGTCATTATGGACAATGACAGTGACGCTCAAATTTCATTACGTCATATTTCAAAAACTTTCTTTGGTAAACAGGGTTGGTTTGATAAAATCACTGGCCAATCTTCTGCGGACTTTGTTGCTATCGAAGATATCAATTTAGATATTGAGCACAACATGTTTGTGTCGATTATTGGCCCGTCGGGTTGTGGTAAGTCCACCTTGCTGAATATTATCGCGGGTTTGAGTTCCGCCACTAGTGGCGAAGTGATTATCAATGGGCAACTTGTGACTCAACCAGGACCTGACCGGGGTATGGTTTTTCAAAACTATGCCCTTATGCCTTGGATGACTGTGGAAGGTAATATTAGGTTTGCGGTGGAAACTGTCTATCCTAAAATTTCTGCGAGGGAGCAAAAACGGGTTATTAAGGAAAATATCCAACTAGTGGGTTTAACCGGAGCAGAGAACAAACATCCTCACGAACTATCTGGGGGTATGCGACAACGAGTAGGTATTGCGAGAGCTTTAGCTATTAATCCCCAAATTTTGTTAATGGATGAACCGTTTGGTGCGTTAGATGCTCTGACTAGGGGCTTTTTACAGGATGAAATCGAGCGCATTTGGGAGCAGCAGCGTAAAACTGCCATTATGATTACCCATAGCATTGATGAAGCCCTGTTGTTATCCGACCGGATTGTCATGATGACCAAAGGCCCTGCGGCGCGCATTGATGAGGTGCTTGAAGTGCCTTTCCCCCGTCCACGCGATCGCACTACGGTTGAGCATCATCCTGCCTATATGGAACTGAAACAGGAAATGGAAAACCATCTATATCGGGAAACTAGAGCGGTAGAAGAAGCAAGAATTCACTAACTAAAAATCCTCCGTTAGTGTAAAGTAAGCATTCAGCCGTCAGCGGTCAGCCGTCAGCTAAATGCTCACGCTGCTTGAGGTGCTTTCCATAACTCAGATTAAACTAATGATTACCTGTTTTATTCAAAAGCTGTTAGTGTAGCTTGCTCATAGCCCATAAGCACCTCAAGTAGCCTGTCCATCGCCCATAAACTGATAGCTGATCGCTGAATGCTGAATGCTTACAGTGTAAAATACCAACGATCAAAAATCAGGAGACATCAATTATGGCAATTGCAGAAATTACAAAACAGTTGTTAGCCGCAAAAAAAGAAAAAGGACTTACCTTTGAAGATTTGGAAAAAGTTGTAGGTAGGGATGAAACTTGGGTGGCTTCTGTAATCTATCGTCAAGCTAGCGCAGATATGGAGGAAGCCACCAAACTAGTCACCGCTTTGGGTTTACCAGAATCCGTAGCTGAAGAATTAACTGTGCCACCTCTCAAGGGTTCCCTAGACCCTCAAATTCCTACCGATCCCCTAATTTACCGCTTTTACGAAATTATGCAAGTGTATGGTATGCCGATCAAAGCGGTGGTCCATGAGAAGTTTGGGGATGGGATTATGAGTGCTATTGATTTTTCCATAGAAGTAGAGAAAGTGGAAGACCCGAAAGGCGATCGCGTACAAATCATTATGTGTGGTAAATTTCTACCGTACAAAAAGTGGTAGCTTAGGATAATTGATTCTGTCGGGGTAAAAGGTAAGCTATCCAGGTGCATTTCAATGCATGGTGTTTGACCCGGTGGTGCGTTACGGGCCGGGCTCTCTCAACCGATGTCAAGAGAGGGAAAATCAAGGGGAGCCCGCCCCTAACGCACCCTACTGGCGTGGCACAGCTAATTTGGTGCATTAGATTCTAGGTCAACATCGACGTTCAAATACAGGATATAGGTGTTTAAGTTTGACTCGTGCATCATCGGAACGTAAATCGCCAAACGACCTTGGCGCTCTCTACTGTTGCGCTCTTGTTGCCATGCATCAAGTTCATTCTTTAGTTCCTCAACCGTGGCAATCCGACGGTCAAGACATTGCAGCAGACAGTACTGATAGCTCAGTTTCCGCGTTCATTTTGCCAACTACCATTGCGTGGCGTGTGAATCATCGACCGTCGCCGTGCCAAACTGTGGGCAAAAGAGGCGGGAAAAGTCTTGTAAAAAGAGGAGATGTTATGGATATTGAGGTTGTCGCACAGCAAGCGCACAATGTGATCATCAGGATAGTCAATATCGAGTAATTGCTTGACTTCCATAGCCGGGTCCTCGCTGGTGCGGTTGTCGCGACAACTGACACCCATGCCAACCTCGGCTGGGGTCAAAAAACATAAATAGGGCTTGGACTCCTTCACGGGTGTAGTGATAGTCTTCTTTGGCATTTACTCGATGCTGCATCGGAATCGGTTCGCTTAGGGTGACCATGTAACTCCTTGCTGGCTTCATCCATGCAGATTAAGGGGATTTCTGGATTTTCCTCGACAGGTATAGTGGTCATTAACTACTTCCATTTCGGCTACAAATCAAGGGCTATCTCGTTCTGGAATACAGAATCTCTGAGTAATCCTGTGACGCAATTTGTTTTTTTTAGGGTTCGTCTCACTGTTTCCCTAGAAATTTCCGTGACGATTGTGCGTCGCTTGAGTTCTGTAGTTAAGAGTCTATTACTCCAATTCCCTCTCCCTTGGGGTGGCTCACTGCAACAAAGGGCAATAATTTGAGCTTCTGTTTCTCCATCGACAATCGGCTCTACTGGTGGTAACCTTGCTGAGTTTTCTCTCCTTAGCTGGCACTACTCCTTTTTCTAAGAATTTTTTTCGCACTCGACCCACTGCAAAAGCGATGGAGATTGAGTGCTAATGCAATTTCGTTATCTGTCCATTTCCGCTAAGCTTGCCCCTCCTTCGTCTGACATCAACAGTATTTGAGCATGAAGTATTTTTTTGGCTGGGGCGTATCCATTGTTGCTTATGACTTCCAGCCTTTTTCTGTGTTCTCGACTTCATTATCACCTTGTCTCGTTTTCCTCTTCCCATACTTTCCGCCTCAGTTATCTTATTTCTATTGCACTATTTTAGCTGTGCCACGCCACTACGCTACTAATCTTAATGTGTAGTGCTATACCAGGGGATAAGTGTCAACTAAATCCAAAACCAAGAACACATTAAAACAGTTAGCTGTCCGGTAAAAGAAGCCCCACGTCCGAACTGAAAGTCGGCGTGGGATGAATTTTACACAGAGTCTTTCGGTATAGGGAAGCGAGCTATCAAGCTTCTAAGTAATTCCGAGCAAGTCATTCCTCTCCGGTCAGCTTCTTGCTTGAGTTGCTTTTTCTCAAAACTAGTCAATCTGATCATTAAGTTTTTATCTTTTATTACGCCTTGACATTTGTGGATACGTTTGCTATCCTAATAATAGGTCGAAAAACAGGATACGGCAACAATGAGATCAGCGTACCAGTATCGGTTAAGACTAACCAAGTCACAGGAAGCAGAAATAGAAAGATGGCTTGATATGCTGCGGCACCAATACAACTATCTATTGGCTGATAGATTCAACTGGTACGAACAAAATCGCTGTTCTATTAACGCTTGTCCTCTTGTTTGTTATCTACCAGATTTAAGGAATAATCCAGACTATTTTTCTCAAAAAAAGACTCTCCCCCAGTTGAAGAGGGACAGACCTTGGTACAGTGTAGTTCAATCCCAAGTCCTCCAAGACTGTGTCAAAAGAGTCGATCTAGCTTTTAAACGGTTTCTCAAAGGGGATAGCAATGGGAAAAAGAGCGGGAGACCTCGCTTTAAAAGTAAAAATAGATATAAGTCATTTACTTTTCCCTCTCTATCAAAAATCCCAATAAATGGCAACATTTTAACTCTCCCAAAATTTGGAAAAGTTAAAATGATTTACCATAGACCTATCCCAGAAGGTTTTAAGATTAAGACAGCCACTATCACTCGAAAGGCTGATGGCTATTATGTTACGCTGTCAATCCAAGATGATACTGTGCCAAATGTTATTCCAGTAGATAGCGTTAAAAACCCTATTGGAATAGACATGGGTCTCAAGTCTTTTCTGGTTAAGTCTGATGGCTCAGAGGTACCAATTCCTCAGTATTATCGAAAGGCTCACAAACGACTAAAGAAAATCCAGAAAGCTGTCAGCAGATCCAAGAATGGGAGTAATAACAGAAGGAAAGCTGTCACTAAATTAGGGAAGGCTCACAAAAAAGTAGCTGATACCAGGAAGGATTTTCACTTTAAAACCGCAAAAGGTTTACTAGATGTTCACGATCTGGTAGCTCATGAGAAACTCAATATCAAAAGTCTAGCCAAGACCAAAATGGCAAAATCAGTTTTAGATGCTGGGTGGGGTCAATTCCTCTCAATTCTATCAGTCAAAGCCGAGAATGCTGGACTGGTAACGAAAGCAGTGAATCCCCGAAATACTAGCCAGAACTGTTCTAACTGCGGCAAAAAAGTGCCGAAAAAACTAAAAGACCGCACTCATTCTTGTCCTCATTGTGGTTATGTAGCTGACAGAGATGTAAATGCGGCAATTAATGTATTAAATTTGGCGGTGGGGCATTCCGTCAGCAGTAAAGCTTACCGAGTAACCGAACCGTTGGGTGGTGTTGGTAAGAAGCCTACACTGAACCTGAAAAGGTCAGTGTAGGAGTATGTCACATAAACGGCAATTGTCTGAGTACATCACAGCCTTAGTCTGGTCAAACCAAGGTAATTATCTAGCTATTGTTACTGCTGCAGGAGAACTAGCTTTATGGCAACAGGGTAATCTGGAAATTTTGACAGCCAGCCATGACTATTCCCTAGACTGTGTGGGCTTTTCCCAAGATGGCCATTATCTAGCCACTGCTGGACAGGAAGGCAAGGTTAGTATCTGGCAATTGGGGGTCAATTCCCCCAAGTTTACGCCCATTACAACCCTGGATCAGGGCAACGCTTGGATTGACTCCCTAGCTTGGCATCCCCAAAAAAATCTATTAGCTTTTGCCGTCAATCGCCAGGTTCAGGTTTGGGATGTTAACCAAGGGCAAGTAATGGCAGAGTTAAACTTTGCAGACTCATCAGTTTTCAATATAGCTTGGCATCCCCAGGGTAAATTCCTTGCTGCTAGTGGCCATGGTAGTGTTAAAGTCTGGAACATTGAAAACTGGTCAGACCCACCAGAAACCCTTGAACTCCCTGGATCTAGTCTAGACTGTGCTTGGTCATCCCATGGTGACTATCTTGCTTCAGGCAATCTAGACCGCACTATTTCTTTACTTGACTGGGGTAATCGTTCCCACTGGTTAATCCAGGGATTTCCCGGCAAAGTCAGTAAAGTTGTTTGGTCCAATACTTCTGATCCAGTTTTAGCTGGGTCTTGTCAAGATGCGGTAATTGTGTGGCAGTTTAACAACGAAATCAACAACTGGCAAAATCTTGTGTTACAACATGATCAAGCTATACAAGCCATCACCTTTGCCCCCAATTCATCCCTACTAGTTTCCGCTAGTAATGATGGTGGTATTCAACTATGGTCAAGGGCTAAAAAGCTTACCAAAATACTTAGCGGAAAAATAAAATTTTCTTGTTTAGCTTGGAACCCTACTGGAGACTATTTAGCTGCCGGAGGGCAAAATGGTGAAGTAATAATTTGGCAAAATTCTATTTCCAGTTCCAGTCGGGGATTTGGTTAATAACAATGAACTTATTTCAAACCTCTAAGTCTAAAACTAATTCAGCTAAAATTAGGGAAATCAAAAACTGGGTTCAACAGCACTTGGCAATAGATCCGGAAATACCTATTTCTGTTAGTCAATTACAATGCCATGAACCAGATTGCCCTCCCTTAGAAACTGTCATTGCCATCATGACAACACCTCCACAACAATACAAGATTCATCAATCTATAGAAGAAATTCAGGAACTAGACATCCAAAAACTGGCGTTGCTAAATTGAAGTATGAATGCGCGATCGTTTGGTTTTGGTCAAGCCCCCTAAATCCCCCGAGCGAGGGATTGCTCGCTTGGGGGGCTAGGGCGTGTTTTCAAAGTTTTCCGCAAGATTTAGATCCCCCCCAGCCCCCCTTAATAAGGGGGGAGCCATACTCGCTCGTCCCCCTTTTTTTAAGGGGGATTTAGGGGGATCTCCAAGTTTGAAGACACGCCCTAGCCCCCCAATTCTGGGGGGAACAAGAATCCATTTGCTTCTAAAAGTCCCTTCCGGTGCGCTTTCCAATGGGCGAGTAAATCGCCCTTGGGTCGCACCGCAAAATTGGGGGATTTAGGGGGCTGCGTAGTGCTATATGCTGGTTTAGTTGAGTTATGGATTTAGGACTACAAGGCAAAATTGCTTTAGTGACGGCATCGAGTCGAGGCATGGGTAGAGCGATCGCAGAGGGCTTGGCCGCTGAAGGGTGTCAAGTGATTATTTGCGGTAGAGATAAGGATAACTTACTCAAAGCTGCCCAACAAATAGAAGCCAAGACTGGACAAGTCATTACACCTATCCCAGTGGAGCTTGAGCAACAAGATAGTATCTCCCAATTGCTAACGGGCATTACCAATCAATTTTCCACCATTGATATTGTCGTCAATAACGCAGGTGGGATGCCCTACAAGCGCCACTATGAACTAAACCAAGAAGATTGGCAGCAATCATTCGATCTCACCTTTATGAGTCAGGTGACTATAGCTGAAGCGTTGCTGCCTTTGATGAAAAAACAGTCTTGGGGTAGGATTATTTTTGTGACTTCAGTAGCCGCCAAACAGCCAGGGATGCTAATCGCCCATTCCCAACGAGCAAGTGTTGTCGCTTATGCTAAAACCCTTGCTAATGAATTGGGGCAGCATAACATTCTGGTTAATAGTATCTGCCCTTCTTTTGCAGTTACAGATAAGTTTTATGAAGTGGCTGATGAAGTGGCAAAAAGACAAGGTAGTTCTCGGGAACAAGTGATCCAGCAATGGATGAAAAGTGTTCCCCTCCGTCGCCCAGCAACTGCTGAAGAAGTGGCTAATTTAGCAGTATTTCTGGCTTCGGAAAAAGCAAGTTATATCACTGGAACCTGTATTCAAGTTGATGGGGGGTTTGTGAAAAGTTTGTTTTAGATTAGGGTAAGCATTCAGCGGTCAGCGGTCAGCGGTCAGCGGTCAGCGGTCGGATGTCAGCTCCCTGCTCCCTGCTCCCTGCTCCCTGCTCCCTGCTCCCTGCTCCCTGCTCCCTGCTCCCTGCTCCCTGCTCCCTGCTCCCTGCTCCCTGCTCCCTGCTCCCTGCTCC
>NZ_MKZS01000001.1:2839882-2863355 GCF_001942495.1 Moorena bouillonii PNG | reverse complement strand
CTCCCGACTCCCGACTCCCGACTCCCGACTCCCGACTCCCGACTCCCGACTCCCTTGTAGTTAAACCAAACTACTCCCGACAGATCAAGCTTGCCTGGGCAATTTTTTCCAATTCAACCGCTTTCAACAATCGGGACCAAGCCTCAGCAAACGTAGCATTTTGTGGATTACTACAACGAAGTTTAGCTGCTTCATTCAAAGAATCATACCAAATGCCATTTTCAGCATAAAGTTCCATTAGCTTCTGCTGTGAGTTTGTTGTATCTAATGGATACTTAAACTTTGGCAATTCAACCCGTTTCAAGAGTCCTCTAATAAACAAAACCGAGTCATCGTAAAACGAATCTGGGGAATTACAATCAAGGATCAAATGCCAGCGATACCATTTACCAACCTCTAAGGAGTACGGAAGAGGTATGCTAAACACACCAGACCGACTTGGCAAAGTAACAGGTAAATATTTTGGAGCAAGCTTGGTGTTAGTTTTTGAATCCTGCAAGGAAAATTCCCCAGAAAGCCCCCTCTCAACAGGTTCAGATTGATAGGAAACATTAACCCAGATAGTCGGAGACTCATTAACTGTCAATCCCCTACTATCTTTATCGATCACAGGTGTCACGCTTAGGTTTCCTCCCGTTTCAGAAACAGCCAAAGGACAATCTCCACGACTACCTGTACCTCGCCTACGTCCGCTTGGGGCATCACCTGAATAATCTGGCTGTTTAAACTCTACTGCTATAGATTCAGACGGATTGCCAGTAGATTCCATCCATTGCGCCGGTGCTGGGTAGCTGGTGAGAGTCGCCACAGCAAACGCAATCCCATAAAGCAGTTTAATTTTAACCATTGTCAACTCCGATGCTTTTGCCAAGGAAGATGCTGGCTGGGTCTGAGAAGTTCCCTTTTGCCATCAATCCTACTGTCGCATCTGATTGGAACATGGTGTACAACGTACTACCAAAACCATACCCACCGAAGTAAGCACCAATACCATTGCTGATGGCACCAGCGGTATCCAACCCCCTTGCAAAATAAACAGATAACAAATGCCATACAAAGCACCAAGTGCCACTCCCGTCGAGATTACCAAGCCACTTAGGAAATGCATACCCCTAGCCTGGCCTGAGCGGAATCCCATTACCAAACCAATTACACTTCCTACCACAGACCAACCCCAAATCCACAGCACTTCTCCCCATTCTGACCAAACCCACAACAAAGGTCGATTATCCAGAACCGCACTCAGGATTTGACTTACCATATGTCCTTGAATCACCACTCCTGGTGTTCGCTTCTCGCTCAGGGACTGACTGGCACTGTAAGGGGTGAGCCAGTAATCACTACTGGTATTAATTGGACCGGCTATACCAACAAGAATAATCCGACCCTTCAGTTGGGACCTGCGCTGGGGCGGAATCTTATCATTGAGAATATCGCCAACATTGACTGTTAGTGCAATATCTTCAGGAGAACGACGGGAACGGTAATTTAGCAAGATTTGTCTACCTGCTGCATCCACTCTGTGGTAGCCACCGGTATCAGAATTTAATTCCTTCAGCACAACAGTTTTACCGTTATCCAAATCTGGCGCATCAATCCACAATTGCTGATTTGATGTGTAGCCCCATTGGATACCCTTAGCATCTAGATAGTATAGGGCTAGTAGCAGGCTAAGGTTATTCTTAGCAGTACACTTATCAGTCAGGTCTGGTGAGTTCAGAGATAACAGATGGCGACGGAGGATTCCCCCCTTGTCAGGTAAAGCATCACTAAAACTAATCCGATCGGGCCGAATTTCCAGGGGTGGAGAAATCCCTTCGGTGTCCCCAGCCTTAGCATCTTTAACTTTACAGATACCAAATAAATTCTTTTGTCCCAGGTAAGTTGCTAGTTTAGGGTAAGCTGGATCCACCGGAAAATCACGATAGATATCTAAGCCAATCGTGACTGGTTCATACTCCTGGAGTTTCTCAAATAGCCGAGTAAGAGTATGGTCTGATAACGATGCCCCATGCTTGGGTTGCTGTTCCTGATTTTTAATATCCTCTGGGGTAGCCTTAACAATCAACAGACGCTCGTCCCGCATTTCATAGGGTCGTTGTCGCATCAGTTTGTCAAAAGCTTTTAGTTCAAGCCCTTCCAATAGTCCCAACCACCGCAATCCCATCACCAAAGCCATGGCGAATACACTAGCCTTGAGTAACAAAACGCGATCGCACCATAGTAAACGAATCGGAAACGAATGGGATGGTTTGTCGGAGCTAGTTTGGTCTGAAGGAGTAGGGGAGGTACTGGGCAATGAAGTTTGACCCTTTGTTACAGCCGATCGCATCATGTGTTGACCCTCTGAAGAGGTTTGTGACCCATGAGCCTGACTGGAGCTACCTGAAACAGAAGGGAATTGATTGCGATCGCGCAACTGTTGCCAAGTCGGCGGAACAACAGCCGGATTTTGGCAAATCACTGGCAACCAGCTAGCACCAGGATAGTTATCTTCCCACCCTTGCAACCGTTCCCTAGCTTCCCGCACTGCCAAATATAAGGATTTTCCACCAGCAAATGCCGTTAAAAAGGACTTCAAAAACTCCTGTGCCACTCGATCGGGAACCGGCTCCCGCATCACAATCAACTGAGGAATATGTAAATCAGCCAATTCCCGTGCCAATCCCAAGCCATCGCAAGAGTTGAAAATTGCCAGTCTCAAACCACAGGTAATAGCTGTTCTCAGAGCATGCTTTAACTGGGAAATCGTTAAGCTATCAGTTTGATTAATACTTATGTAACCGGTTTTAGCATCCGCCCCACTCCCGCTATGTCCCGCAAAAAACAGGATATCCCATCCCTGTTTATCCCAAAGCTGGTGGTTAAGCTCTTGGCGTTGTGGCTGCACCACAAAAACAGTTTCCGCCTCTGGTAACTGCTCAAGTAAAGCGCGGTCTTTTTCAACCTCAATCCCTTCACTATTTCCTAAAATTCCTAATACCCTAACCTGACCCGTTGACTCTCGAGCTGGCGTTCTGACTCGCTCATACTCTTGGCTACTCAACGCCACTTCTGTCAGCGGGTAATCTTCAAATAAACGCCACAAATGCCAAGGCAATCGTCGCACTTGGTCATCTTCCGCCTCGATAATCACTCTAATTTCCTCAGACGGCATTAGTTTAGTTCGCACTCGCCGTTCAATCTTGTGAAATTCTTCAGCATTGAGCCAGGTATTAATTTGCTCTTCTAACTGTTGAGACAGATTCCTAAACTCAGCTTCTGAAACATTAGTGATACTAACGTCATGAATTTCCAGACGGAGATCGCACCTGAAGCCTCGGTAGAGTGCTGCATACATTAATTGCCAGCGTTTGTAGAGTAAGGGCAGTTCCGGTGCAGCAGGCAAACATCCAGTAAACTGAATCGGATTACGATGATCTGTTTCCCAAAGTTGAGCGATAACAGTAGGAAAACCTTCCTGACAATTCCCATTTCCCAGTTTTAAGACTAGTGACTGACTCATCGATACAGCGGTTTGCAATTCAATTAAGTACAAAGTTCTGGGTTTTTAGGGAGCAGGGAGCAGGGAAAAGGGAAGAGGAAAGAGTGAAAAAAATCCTGTCTACCTGATAGTTATGCAAACCACTGTTTATAGGGGTCTAACCATTAAAACTCTTGCGATGCTAATGTAACATTACTTACTTGTGTTTGTCAACTCCTAAATTGGTGGTATAAAAATGCTATAGTGTAGTTTTAAGATTTTATATCTAGATTGATATCTAGCTTGATCCACAGCTGACTGATTCACCATCAAGGGATATCAGAAAAGTCAGCTTTTCACGCAAACATTAGTTGTCACGTGACCGTAATTTGTGGTATACTGTAAAGCTAGTGACTAAAAAAGTATGGGCGATTAGCACAGTGGTAGCGCGCTTCCTTCACACGGAAGAGGTCACTGGTTCGAACCCAGTATCGCCCATGGGTAAGCATATGCGCACTTATCACAGGCTAGAAGCCTGTTCCACCCGCACAGAATGCATGGGTAGGGTGGGCAAAACCTTGCCCACCCTACAGGTAGCGTTAAATTGAGGGATTTGCGTAAGTCCTATCTGACTTCTAGCTAGTTTGTGGCGCAGGCTTCAACGCTGCGACATAACTCAGATTAAATGAATTCTGACCTGTTTTCTTCAATAGCTGTTCGCGTAGCGTGCGCGTAGCGCTTAAGCTGAGTACTTACACTCAAACAGTCAACCAAACCGAAAGGTCTCGTTGAATCAAATCTTGGAGTTTGAGGATATCATCACGATAAAATTCCAGCAACTGTTGCCGTTCCTCTTTAGAAAGAGCAGCTTGTCTCTTATCAGTTGAGTTTATTTTGATTAGCGCTGAACGAACAGTTTGCCTCACCTCCACTGGTAGAATGTACTTTAGTCCAGAAGCCACCATAGTTCTGAAGGGATTTTGTTTACGCAACAGATCATTAAACAATTTTACTTTAGGAACTTGAGCCACTTGAGCTTTTTTGGATACATCTGGGATAAACTTTTCATCTACTCCAATGAATCGATACATATCCTGGAGCAAAGCCACGGGATTTTTACATAAATCATCGTACAGATAAACTTTGATTTTATCTCGATTAAAGGTTTCCAAAAAATGTCTTAATTGAGCAGTGTACAGTCCTTTTTTTAGGGTAAACGACCCCTTAGAGCGAAACTTAAGCTGTTCCGATAACGGTTGAACCTTACCCGCTACATCCGTCGCTTCCCGAACGTGCATTAAATAATCCGAATAAGCTCGGTCTATGGGATTTCGGAGAATAGCAATTAGTTTAACATCGGGCAAATAACGCAATATTAGCTCAGACGATGATTGATAATGAAACAAATAGTTAGGGGATGCTTCTCCAATCGCTATTTCATCCTTCACGTCTTGGAAAAGTTGACAATATTTTTCAAAGGTATCAATTCGATTTTTGTTAGGAGTTATTAGGTCTGGCGGTAACGTTTCCCAATCTTTCTCCAAAAAATTGGTTTCCTTAACCGGACTCATATAAACTTGAGGGTGTTGCGTTAAGTAGTTATAAATAGAAGTTGTTCCTGCCTTCTGCACACCTATAATTAAAAAATTGGGTAATTTCATTTTATTTCTGGGGGGAATCGGGAATCGGGAATCGGGAATCGGGAATCGGGAGTAGGGAGTAGGGAGTAGGGAGTAGGGAATAAAATTTAAATGTATATCACGCTGAATAGGAAGCGCTATATAATTTAAAAATATATCATGAACAATCTTGGTGATTTATCATAACATCAAAAACTATTCAGAGCTCTTTACTACTCTTCCCTGTTCCCTGTTCCCTGTTCCCTTTTTTGATCAATCATAGTTTCACATCTAAACTAAAAATTAGATATGGTTAAATCCCTAATTAAATCATGGTTTCTGTGCTTAAGTCTATCCTTAGTTTTGGTAGCTTGCAATGTTCTTACCTTTAACAATCAACAGCCAGAAGTGGTCAGTCTAACTGTCTCAGTTGCTGCTAGCTTACAAGATGCGATGAAAGCTATCAAAGTACTCTACACTAAGGAAACACCAGATGTTACTATTATTTATAACTTTGCTTCCTCTGGTTCGTTGCAGCAACAAATCGAACAGGGCGCGCCAGTGGATGTTTTTATTTCAGCAGCTCCGAAACAAATGAATGCTCTGGAATCTAAGGGGCTTTTACTAGAAGGGACAAGGCAAAGTATTATTAATAATCAGGTAGTTTTAATTACTCCGAAAGACGAGACTGGTATCTCTAATTTTAAGGACTTAAGGTCTGATAAAATCAGTAAAATAGCAATGGGAGACCCGGAAAGTGTACCAGCTGGACACTATGCTAAGGAAGTTCTATCTACTCTTAACTTGTTTGACCAGCTCAAACCGAAGTTAGTTTTTGCTAAAGATGTTCGCCAAGTTCTATTCTATGTGGAAACAGGTAATGTGGATGCTGGATTGGTGTATGCAACAGATGCTAATGTATCAAACCAAGTTAAACGAGTTGCTACTGCTCCGCCAGAGTCTTACTCCCGGATTATCTACCCAGTAGCAGTATTAAAGGAGTCTAAAAACCCTGATCATGCTAACCAGTTTGTACAGTTTCTGAGTGGTGAGTCAGCTAAAACTGTATTTTTGAGGTATGGGTTTACTATGGCGGATAAGGGAGTAGGGAGTAGGGAGTAGGGAGTAGGGAATAGGGAACAGGGAACAGGGAACAGGGAACATAGAAAAAATATTGTGTATCTGATTAATATAAAAACTGCTATATCGTTGTTGTCAACAGAGCACGAATTAGAATAAAAGCGATGCAGTGGCTACTCCCTGCTCCCTGCTCCCTGCTCCCTAAAACCCAATACTTTGTAACTCACCCACTTGATAACTATTATAATGTAATGGAAGATTTATCTCCTTTATGGATTTCCCTAAAAACTGCTGGCTTGGCTACTATCTTGGCTTTCTTTCTGGGAATTACGGTAGCGGGCTGGATGTTTAGCTATCAAGGGAAAGGTAAAGGAATTATTGATAGTATCTTAACCCTTCCGATAGTGCTACCACCTACAGTAGTTGGCTTCTTATTACTGTTGTTACTAGGTAGAAATAGCCCAGTGGGACAGCTATTGAGGCAATTGGGAGTATCTGTAATCTTGTCTTGGCCTGCTACTGTGATTGCTGCTACTGTAGTTGCTTTTCCTTTGATGTATAAAACTGTATTGGGAGCTTTCAAACAAGTCAATCAGGATTTGATTAACTGTGCCCGTACCTTGGGAGCTTCTGAATGTAGGGTATTTTGGCAAGTGTTGCTACCTTTGGCTTGGCCAGGGGTGATGGCGGGGACAGTTTTGGCGTTTGCGAGAGCCTTGGGAGAGTTTGGCGCTACCTTAATGCTAGCTGGGAATATTCCTGGCAAAACCCAAACCATTGCGATCGCTATCTTTTTTGCAGCCCAAGCCGGGAGGATGGGGGAAGCACTACTATGGGTGTTGATCATGGTTGCGATCGCTCTCGTGGCAATCACCATCATTAACTATGAACAGGGAGAAGGGAGCAGGGAGCAGGGAGCAGGGACAAAATTATTTGCACCTAATCAGTATGATAAATGCTATAGATTAATCAATCGTTGCTGCTCAATAATTAGTCACTGGTTACTCCCTTTGCGCAAAACCAACATTCCCTTCTCTAACATAGAAGTAAGGAAGGGATCCCCCCTAACCCCCCTTAATAAGGGGGGAAAAGAGCAGGGAATAGAGAAAAAATCTAACATAGAAGTAAGGAAGGGATCCCCCCTAACCCCCCTTAATAAGGGGGGGACTAGAGCTTCCCTTATTAAGGGGAGAAAAGAACAGGGAGTAGGGAAAAAATCTAACATAGAACCAAGTCAAGGACTTTTAGTAGAGTTACGAAAAGAGCTAAGCTCTAGCTTTACCCTAGATGCTAAATTTACTGCTAATGGTAAGCCGTTAGGAATCTTAGGGGCTTCTGGTTCTGGTAAAAGTATGACGCTACGGTGTATTGCTGGTTTGGCTACACCCACTCAAGGCCGCATTGTCTTGAACGGAAGAGTTTTGTTTGATTCTAAACAGGGTATTAACCTTCCTCCTCACCAACGTCGCGTTGGTTTTGTATTTCAAAACTACGCCCTGTTTCCCCACATGAATGTCGCTCAAAACATCGGCTTTGGCTTGCAGGAATTGCCGAAAGCCCAAAGGAATGAACGGGTATGGAAATACATTGAACTGATGCATTTACAAGGACTGGAAAAGCGCTATCCTCACGAACTTTCTGGGGGACAGCAGCAGCGGGTAGCGTTGGCAAGAGCAATGGCGATCGCACCAGAAGCGTTACTGTTAGATGAGCCCCTTTCTGCCCTTGATACCTATCTCCGGAATCAGATCGAAAGGCTACTAACGGAAATTTTCTCTACTTATCAAGGAGCGACTCTTTTCGTCACCCATAAATTAGAGGAAGCTTACCGGGTCTGTGGTAATCTGTTAGTACTTTCCGAAGGAAAGGTTATTGCTTCTGGCTCTAAAGAAGCTATTTTTGAGCATCCTCCTAGCTTTAGGGTAGCACAATTAACCGAGTGTAAAAACTTTTCTCGGGTTGAAATTATTGACCACAAAAAAATTAAAGCCCTGGACTGGAACTGTAGTCTCTTAGTTGTGGAACCGATCAGGAAATCGTTGGCTTATGTTGGCATCCGTGCCCATCATCTGAGATTTCTAAAAGAGCCAAATCACGACAATACTTTTCCCTGTTGGCTGGTGACGATGAGTGAAACCCAGCACCGAGTTACACTCTATCTGAGTTTATATACTGCTTCTAGGAATACAGGACTTATGGATTGCCCCCTAAATCCCCCAATTCTGGGGGACTTTGACATCATTCCCCCCCAAAGTTGGGGGGTTAGGGGGGCGGGGGACTTTGACATGATTCCCCCCCAAAATTGGGGGGTTAGGGGGGCAAAACCAACTAAACTTGGTAAGTCCTACAATCCTCAACAGTATCACCTCCAAGCTGAAGTTTTCAAGGAAAAATGGCATCAGATTAAAGCTTGGCCTCAGCCATGGTATGTGCAGTTAGATGCTTTGAGGTTGATTTTGATGGAGAGTTGATTGAACTATAGCAGTTAATTGGGTGAGGTAAAAAGTCTTGGGTTTTAGGGAGCAGGGAGCAGGGAGCAGGGAGCAGGGAATAGGGAATAGGGAACAGGGAGAGGAAGTGCAATCGCATTCTTTTCTCGGTTGGGTTGAAGCAACGAAACCCACCACTATCTTTTGGCTTGGGAATCGCTACCATTGCCAATCCTCTTCATCCCAATAATTTTCAATCCGATCATCAATTAATAATTCATCATCACCATTTTCTGCCATTTCTTTAAAAGCTTCTTCCCATCCTTGACGAGAGTGGGATACTGGCGAAATGATTACCTTACCATCTTCTAGTGTTATTTCAACTACATTGGCTAAACCACATTCTTCAAGAATTGCTTTAGGAATTCTAATTCCTTGGGAATCTCTAATACGTACAATGGCAGCTTTCATCAGCTTAATTACTTTTGATGGATAATTCCTATTTTATAGCAATCCTAAATCAATTGTGATAATTTTTGTCCCCTGTTTCCTACTCCCGTCTTGATGCAGTCGCTCATGGGGGAAACCCCCAAGACCGCGCTGCATCGCTACTCCCTACTCCCTATTCCCTGTTCCCTGTTCCCTGTTCCCTTTGCTCTACGAGTATCCCGATCAGATAGATTACCCACCGATAGCAAATGTTTAGGCATTCCTCCCATTCGTTCTAAAACCGATTTTTGGGATTGAAAATTTTGGCGATAATCCCGCAGCAATTTTTTGATCAACTCACTGCTAGTTGTTTTTTCCTGACTTAAAATTTCAACTAAATACTGTTCTGCCTCTTGATCCAGACTGACATTCAACATCACGTTTTACTCCATGGTACTGTTGCCTTCTTTCAATCTTACAATTTTCTAGACCTCATGGGTTTTCTTCAAGAGCCTTTTGCAATTGAGAAATTACAGTCTCTGCTGACTGAGGTCGTAACTTGCCCTGTTGAAATGTAGCAATCGATTCTGTGACTACTCCCACATCAAATCAAAGATTATGATGTGGGCTTCTCAGATTTACAAATGAGACTTGCTGCTCCACGGCATCTTGTGCCGATTTACCACAGCCATTGAGCGGCAGTCCAACCGCCAATAATCCACGATTTAAAATGTTGATGCCACTGTTCCAGTCCCTGTCAATTTTGACGTTACAACTCGAACAGTGATGAACGCGATTACTTAAACTTTTTTCAACCCTAGAACCACAATTAGAACACTCAATACTTGTTCCCCGTGGATTGACGAACTGGACTAACAAACCGCGTCTTACCGCTACTGCTTGTAATATCTCCAGGAATGCGCCCCAGGCTGCATCATGTATTGATTTCGCTAGTTTAGTTCTTGCGAGTCCTTTGATATTTAAATTTTCGTGAGCAATTAGGTCGTATTTACTGCATAACCAATGAGCAACTTGATAATGAAATTCTTTTCGGCAACGGGTTAAATGAAGATGCAATAAAGCCACTTTCTTTTTGGCTTTTTCCCAGTTTTTAGACCCCTTGACACGGCGCGACATTACTTGTTGAGCTAAAGCCAATTTGTTTTGAGCCTTACGATAAAACTGAGGAATAGGGATAGCTTCACCGTCTGAGGTGGTTAAAAATTTTTCTAAGCCAACGTCGATACCGACAGCAGATCTAACCGAATCCACAGGTAACAGCTCAGGTACGGTATCATCTTTCATTGAAATGCAACAATACCAACCATCAGCCTTTTTGACGACAGTACACTGTTTAAGTGTAAATCCATCTGGTATTGGTCTATGCATGACCACAGGTATTTCACCAATGCGACTGAGCAATAGAAAGCCATCTTTTAGATGCGCCCCGGCACGGGGGTTGTTCACACGTGGAAACACGAATGACCTTAATTGACCTTGTTTCTTGAACCGAGGTCTTCCCCCGCGTAACCCATGCTTGACAGGCTTCCGCCACCTATCCCATGCTTTTTTGAGTCGTTGTAGGTTAACTTGCTGAGTTTCTGCGTAGATTTGTTTGTACTCAGGGAATAGCTGTTTGGTTTCTTTGAGGGCTGCCTGCTGAGTGTAATAGTTGACCGCTTCTGGAATAACACCTATCGGCTCACTAATCAAATTACATCTATCAATCGGTGAGCGAGTCCGATTGAGCCAATCAAGCCGTTGTCCTAGAGCATAGTTCCAGTGACGACGCAACAATTCAAGCCACCTTTCCATGATGGCTATCTGTTCGGGACTTGGTTTGATTTTGTAGCAGTACGTTAATATCACTGTGCTATTATACCACTTACAATCGCGCAGCGTGACCTGCATGTCAATCTGTTGAGAACTTCCAGACGCTGTCGGGCAAGGGGTCTCCCGTTAAATCGGAGATTATAACGGGAGACCCCTTGCCCGTATAGTTGGCATCCTCAGCAATTTCTTGACGACGGGATTCGATCAGACGGTTTTGGATGATTTCAACCAGCATAGCCTGCTGTTCAGGAGGCAGTTGACTAACCGTGTTGAGGGCTTCTTCAAGGGAAGTTGTCATTGGCTTAACAGAGAGCTTTTGTCGGTAGATTCAATTCTAATCCCAATCTAAATGCTGAACAGCTTATTCGTGAAATCAAATAAAAAAGATAGATCCCAGTCCCCTTTTGCCTTCTGCCTATTGCCTATTGCCTGTTTCCTACTCCCTACTCCCTACTCCCTACTCCCTACTCCCTACTCCCTGTTCCCTGTTCCCTTTACTATTTTAATTGAAGCTCCAACATCCCACTTAGACATGCTGCTCAACCCAACTGCGGTCAAAGATGGATTCATAAATCCGGTTATTGACTCTCAGACATCCCTGTTGCTTGACCACTAACCCAGACAACAGCAATTCCTTTTCCTCTGGACTGTCAACAGCCACCACTTCTCCCTGCTCCACAATTTGTCGATATATCTCCAGTAGCCCAACAGATTGCTTACTCTCCAGGATGCGATCGCGTATAGTTCTCAAATGCTCCGGTTCATCCTGTGATTCCCAATTTTCTATCACCTTGGTTCGCACCAAATTTTCAATCCATTCAGCTTCGTCGTTGGTAGGGATAGCAGATGAAGTACTGCGGATGAATTGACAGATCTTTTGGGTCAAAAAAGGCTGACCACTCGTCCATGCTAACACTTCTTTGAGCAGTGTTTGAGGATTGGTCACTTTCTCTGCTAATCCTTGAAGCAAAGGTTGGGCTTCATGCTCTTTAAAACCCTCCAGTTGAATCGCCTGACCAATATTAAAAGGGGTTCTTTGGTGGTCAGTAATTAAGCCAGAGGGAGTAGCAACCCCAAACAGAGCAAACGTTAAATTGCCATAGTCTCGATTGATAGTACGCTGATTATAGCAGGAGCGAATCAGAGCAAAAAAGTCATTAACTGGAAAATTCAAGCCCAAGACGCTATCAACTTCATCGATAAAAACTACCCGTTTATTCGGTAAACTGTTATCTGGTTGATCAACCTCACCCAGTAAGACTTCTTCAATAAATTGACTCAACCGCTGAACCGTAGAAATATCTCCTCGTTCATTCCACCACTTTTTTAAATTCACCTTTCTTAGTAAACCAAAACTTCGCCATAGCTCTACTGCCAATCCCTTATACCATTGGTCAGGGGTAACATTTTCGCTGCCAATCCGAGTCAGGTCGATCGCCCCGCAGCTAATCCCCTCATGGTTCAAGTGGTTAATCATACGTACCATCAGGCTTGACTTACCCATCTGGCGGGGATTGAGAATGTAACAAAACTCCCCTTGCTTTAAAGCTTTGTAGAGATTTCTGTCAGCAGAACGCACCACATAAGTGGGAGCATCCATCGGTAAACTTCCCCCCACTTGATAATCAAAATTCGACGCTTGTTCGTCACTCTTGAGTAACTCGTTTTCAAATATTAGTTCCGCTTGAGTAGCTTTGAGAACGTCCAAAGTTTGAGATAGTTCTTGAGTGCGCTCTTCTACTTTAAGCTCTAGATTGCGGTTATAGTCTTCTAACTGTCCATAGAGACGAGCATTTTCAATAGAGATAGCAGCTTGAGCAGAAAGCATTCTTAAAACTTCAATGCGATCGCTGGTAAATGCGTCTGTGGTTAAATTATTTTCTAAATATAAAATACCGCTTAGTTTGCCTTGATTTAACAAAGGACTACAGATAATCGATTTGGGTTGAGTGGCAACAATGTAGGGGTCACGAGTAAATTGTCCTTGATTAGCAGCATCACTTAAAACTACATTTTCCTGGGTGCGAGCTACATAATTGACGATAGAGACTGACAAGACCGGGGTTTGACTAGCAGCATCCGCAGAGTCTACTGGCAGGGATTGCAGTGTAGTCAGCTGATCAGAATCCACTGTTCCTTCAGCTTCAATTACCCAGTCACCTTCTTTATCCAGTATCAGAAAACCTTTTTGAGCCCCAGCATTCTCAATCAGAATTTTCATTAACTTTTCCAGCAACTTGTCTGGGATGATTTCCCCAGAAATAGTTTGCGATGCTTTGAGAATGCTATTGATATCCAAGACACCGGATGTAGTTTTACCTGAGTCGGTAATTGACGGATTTAAGCTAGTTTTAATACTATTTGTTGAAACTGTAGCTAAAAATTGTGGGTATCGAGCTTCCAAATCCTTTACCTTAGCCACAGCTCCCCAGCCTTGATAAGTATAGTGGGCATCTTGTAGGTAGTGGCGAGCAACGTGGTTTTGGTTTCTAGCTAAATAGAATTTGCCTGCTAGTTCATAAGCTAGGGCTTCGTCGTTGAGATAGTCGTTTTTATGGGCTAAGGTAATAGCGCGGTCGTAATAGTCTCTAGCTTCGCTATCTTTGCCTAAAACTCGGGATCGTTCAGCTTCGACTAGATAAAATTTGTGTAGAAAATTCATCGGAGCTTGCTTTGCCCAGAGTTCCATTTTTTCTTGTTTAGCAGCAACCTTGGTCAAAATTTCTGCTCTTTCAGTCTCTGAAGCATCAGGATAAAATGCTAGCCGAGCCAGGGCATCATAGAAGTAGGCAGTGGTAAGGATGAATGATGAGCCAGCATTAGCAGCATAGTCTTCAAACCGGTCGGCATTTTCAACTGCTTGCTGAAATTCCTCGAAAAGATAACACAGAGCGAGTTTATGGGAATAAGCATGCATCAGTGCCGTGCGATCTCCACTGGCTAGATGGACTGCTATCATCTTTTCTTCATCGTACGCTTCACCAATCAAACGGCAGGGATTTTCTGCTTCTCCCATCAAGTTAAGGATAGCCTGCATATAGGTTTGAGTCCAATGAAGGTAAGCTTCCTGCTGAGTTTGAATAGTAGCTGCAATTGCTTTCGCCATCTCTTTTTTAGCATCGATCAGTTCCACGCCACTTAGGTAAAAAGCGTAGGCATAGGTAACCATGACACTAGCAGCATATTCAAGATCGCCAGTTTCTATAGCACTTTGATAAGCTTCCATGGACAAAGATGATGTGTCCCTGAGCGGTTCCTTCCAATGCTTGAGATATAGCTTATACGCTGCATAAGTTTTTGCTTTGAATGTTCTATCTTTGAATCGTTCTAGTAACTTCAAAGCAAGTTGACCAAACTGATAGCCAGCCTCAAGCTCTCCTCTTAAGCAGAGGATATGCCCGTAACCGGCATAGGGAAAAGGGGAATCAGGGGAATTACCAAACTGAATCGATAAATTCACCTGTCGGCACCAATTTACCAAGCTGAGTTGATTCATTGCTATGTAGGCAGAGCTCAACAAGTAGTTCATAACCCGCATAGCTGCTAGTTTATGGGGATCGGTCATTTGGGGTAAGTCGATTAGCGCTTGGGGTTGCCTCCCCCCTAAAGCAGACTTTATCTGCTCTATCTCTCCCGTCAGATCAGATTGGTTGGGTTGTTCAGGTAATTCGACCCCAAGTAACTTCAGAACTTCTAGCCCAGTTTTGATTGCTTCTATAAATTTTGTTTGAGCACAATAGGCTTGCATTTTGACTTCATAGACTTTGACTTTGTCTAGCAGTGTTTGGGCTTTTTGCAAGACTATCTCAGTCAAGGGCTCCATTTCATCGTAGTTGGCAATTGTATAAGCTGCTTCTGCTGCCTCCACATACAAATCTAAGCTGAGGTTATACTGCTGCGACCAACTCTGGTTACCTAACAAACTTAAGCCGGTCTGGAGATAATTGAAACCAAGTTGATGAGCAGCTGAAGATTTGGCTTTTTTGCCTGCCCGCAGATTTAATCGAGCTAACTCATCTCGCTCTGTTTGTGGCTCAATTAGTTCCCGACCTTTGTTCAACTGGTTAACAATCTCAAACAGCTTCTGTTCAGATTCTTCAGACGATTTATTTTGCAGTAACAACTTGCCAATGCGCAGGTGTACTGCTTGGGTATCTGCTTTGGGAATGAGTGAGTAAACTGCTTGTTGGATACGGTCGTGGGCAAATTTGTATTCTGCAACTAACTGATTTGACAACCCTTCTACATCCAGTTCCACTAACTGGTAGGCATAGCTAAGGGGTAAAATTAGACCGGATTGGAGTGCTGACCGTAAATCCGTTGCAGTTTCCTGTATAGATTTTTCATATATCACTGCCAGTGTTTTCAGGTCAAACTGGTTCCCTATGCAAGCTGCTAATTTTAATAAGGCTTGAGTTTTTGTGGGTAAGTCTTTAACTTTTTTAGTCATCAACTCCACCACATTATCTGTAAGGGGTTGCGCTTTTATTTGCTCTATATCCCACTGCCATTCCTCAAAGATGTAGTTAAAATACAACCAACCTTCAGAATACAGAGATTTTATAAACTCATTGATGAAAAACGGATTTCCGCAAGTTTTTTCCTGTATTAATTTTGCAAGGGGTTTAGCAGTTATTGAATCTACGAAAAACGTATCAACGATAAGTTGTGTAACATCGGTTAAGGTTAAGGGGGGAAGTAGTATTATATTAATTGTTACCCTGGCTTTTTCAAGCTGTTCCAAGCTTTGATTCAAAGGATGTAGGTCGTTTACTTCATTATCCCGATATGCCCCAATTAGAAACAGATATTTATTATCTGCTGCTGTCATCAGCAGTTGAATTAATTCCAACGAAGCTCTATCTGCCCACTGTAAGTCGTCTAAGAAAATGACTAACGGATGTTCCGGTTGAGTGAAGATCTTAATAAATTTTTTAAAAACCAAATTAAAGCGATTTTGTAGTTCTGTTGGCGGAAGCTCTAGGACAGGTGGTTGTGGACCAATAATCAGTTCTACTTCAGGAATAACTTCAATGATTACCTGTCCATTTTTCCCTAATTCCCTTTGCAGCTTTTCTCGCCAATTGTTAATCTCTTGCTCACTTTCTGTCAGTAACTGTTGTACTAATGACCGAAATGCCTGAATTAAGGAAGCGTAGGGAATATCTCGTTGAAACTGGTCAAACTTACCAGAAATACAATAGCCATGTTGGCGAGTCAGTGGCTTATATACTTCCTGTATTAATACGGACTTGCCAATACCAGAATACCCCGAAACCAGCATCATTTCACTGGCTCCTTGGCTGACTCGTTCAAAGGCAGCTAATAGGGTAGAAATCTCCTGTTCTCGCCCATACAGTTTTTGTGGTATTTGAAATTGATCGGAAACATTGTGCTGATCGATCACGAAAGCATCAATTTGCCCTTTGGTTTGCCACTGTCTGAGACATTCTTCTAAATCTGCCTTGATCCGATAGGCTGATAGATAGCGTTCTTCAGCATTTTTTGCCATCAATTTTAACAGGAGCGCCGAAAGAATTGCTGGAATGTCTGGTTTGAGTTCCTGTGGTGGTGTCGGTTGTTTAGCAATATGACAATGGACTAATTCCAAAACATCATTGCTGGGGAAGGGTAACTGTCCCGTCAGCAATTCATAAAAGGTCACCCCCAGAGAGTAAAAATCAGTGCGGTAATCGATGGCTCGATTCATGCGACCCGTTTGTTCTGGGGAAATATAAGCTAGGGTTCCTTCTAATACATTCGGGTTACGAAAGGTGGATATTTCTCGCGACAGTGTGGTTGAAATACCAAAATCAATTAGCTTAAGCTTACCTGTCTTCTGATTTAAGATAATATTTGATGGGTTAATATCTTTGTGAATAATATGCTGCTGGTGAACCTGACCGAGAATGTCAACAATCTCAATGGCCAGGTGGAGAAACTCAGCAATTGTGAATTCCTGCTTCGGAATGATCCGATTGAGAGATTCGCCCCCAAAATCTTCTAACACCATTACCCAGTTAGTTTCTAGGTTTTCCCAGCTGTAAACATCGATTACACCAGGTAGGTTAATGTTTTGGGTTGTTTCATACTCTCGCTTGAACCAAGCAATGCTTTCAGGGGAAGGATAAGCCTGTTTGAGCATTTTAAGGATAACAGGTTGGTCATCTGCTCGCCGATGTCCCCGATAGACTAGGGAGTTGGTGCTCTCATGGAGTTTTTCAGTAACTTGGTAACCTGATAAATCGCGCATACTTACCTCCTTTAAAGGAGTTTTTATGATAAAAAACCGCAACCAGTGCGGTTTGAGCTTATCAAATAATAATCCACTTTTCCAAGTGTACAAAGTTATCAGTGATTTACAGCAATTTTCGCCCCCCTAGGGCGTGTTTTCAAAGTTTTCCGCAAGATTATGATCCCCCCCAGCCCCCCTTAAAAAAGGGGGGAGCCATACTCAAAGTCCCCCTTTTTTAAGGGGGACCAACGGGGGATATCCGAGTTTGAAAACACGCCCTAGCCCCCCAACTTTGGGGGGAAATTGAGTTAAAGTCCCCCATAATTGGGGGATTTAGGGGGCTTGCAGCTAAAGGTAGTGAAGTCGATTCATCTGAAAACAGCTGTAATACTCCTAAGGTAAACGAATCTAGATCTAGAACAATGTCTTATCCTAGTCAAGAGTCAGAATTCAGTAGTCAAGAAAATTTTCAAGTCAGTCAATCGTCTCCACAACTAAAACTTTATAGTGGTCTTCGGAGCCGAGCTACCATTGTGCAGTGGTATCTTGAGGAGTTGGGAGTGCCCTATGAGTATATCTTGCTGGATATGAAAGCTGGAGAGCATAAACAGCCGGAATACCTGTCGATTAATCCCATGGGGAAAGTGCCAGCAATTGTGGATGGAGACTTTAAACTTTGGGAGTCGGGAGCGATTTTGGTTTACTTAGCTAATAAGTATGGATAAAACCCTATTTCTCTAGAAGAACAGTCGGAGATTGTGCAGTGGGTGTTGTTTGCAAATGCTACCTTAGGTCCAGGATTATTTTTGGAAGATAGACGGGAGAAAGAAGCGCCCAGTTTGTTGAAGCCACTAAATGAAAGATTAACCAATAAACCGTTTTTATTAGGGGATAATTTCAGTGTGGCGGATATTGCAGTAGGGTCTTATTTATTTTATGCCCAAATACTGGTAAATTTGGATTTTAAAGAGTATCCAGCTGTTGCTGATTATCTGATGCGTTTGTCTGAACGTCCAGCTTTTAAAGAAACTATTGGTAATCGGTAATTGGGAGATAGGGAATCGGGAGTCGGGAGCGGTGCGACCCGTGGCGAATTTAATTCGCCTACGGAAAGCGCACCGAGGGAGTCGGGAGTCGGGAGTGTGGGAGGTTTGGGTAGGGTGAGGGGAAAGAAGCCAGAAGTAGGCAGAACAGGAGTGAAGGAAACAGAAAGAAAAAGGACTGGCATGGTTTCCACTCAGATTTTTCCGAAACTTCCCACAAATAGATAAAAATTTGGTAAACTCAACTTAAAGTTGAGCGAATGGTCGGCAACTACTCGTTCTAGTTAAGGGTGTAATCTAACTCAAGACCAAGTCTATTTTTTAGTGTTCATTAACCGGTGAGCGCTAGGATTTTGGTGAGCATTCAGCTTATGCGCTACCTCAAGCGCGTCGTTCGCACAGCGTGGCCATTCGCGTAGCGTGGCCAAAGGCCAAGGCCAAAGCCTGTGCCACCCACGCTACGCGAACAACTCTCAGCTAAGTTACTGCACCAAGACAACAAGTAAGCATTGGTTTGTAAGCATTCAGCTATCATCTATCAGCTATCAGCTTTCAGCCAAAAGCCTTGGCCTATGGCCACGGATGCAAAGCGCGAGTCGGGGAAACCCGATGTTCCTTTGCTGCATCCCTACTTGAGCTGCTTTTGAATAAAATAAGCACCTCAAGCAGCGTGGGCGTAGCGCATATGCTTACTTCTTTTTTAACTGCAATTGAAAGTTTCCTGGATAATTGTTGGTGGTTAGCCCGATAAGTCTATAGATACTGAAAAATCGGCTATCAGCACTCACCATTCAGCAGGTAGTGCATTAGCTGAATGCTTAGCAAATAGTATAGATTGAATCGCCTATGAAAAAAACTAATTATGGACTTTACTTTGCCCTGCTTAAAGCTAAGAGGGAGCTGTAAAAAATTATCGCTAAACTAGGCATTACCCAATACTATTAAGAAGGAGCAAAATTCGGCTCTCTTATAGCTCTGGGTGGGCTGTTAAATATTTAAAGAAATCCATCGCTCTATTGATTAACATGAAACCTTGGATTTACGGACTTGTGCAAACAAGTAGCGTTGTATTGTGTTCTCTACTGGCTGCAACTACGGCATTAGGACAAATCACTCCAGATAATACCCTCGGTAATGAAAGTTCTGTAGTAACGCCCAATGTCAATGTTAAGGGAAACCTAGCGGATTTGATAGAAGGTGGTGCGATTAGAGAAAGCAATCTCTTCCACAGCTTTTCAGATTTTAATGTGGGTGAGATGGGACGGGTTTATTTTGCGAATCCTGCTGGAATTGAGAACATCCTGAGTCGGGTAACTGGAACAAATGTTTCCAATATTTTGGGAACTCTGGGAGTATTGGGAAATGCTAACTTGTTTCTGATAAATCCAAACGGTATTGTCTTTGGTCCCAATAGCAGACTAGATCTAGGAGGGTCATTTTTTGGGAGTACTGCTGATAGTGTCTTGTTTGAAGATGGCACAGTATTCAGCGCTAAAAATCCGAATGAAAAACCGTTATTAACTATTAATATACCATCTGGGTTGCAATATGGTTCCAATCCAGGGAGTATTACCAATCAGTCTAGTCTGTTTCGGGTACCAAATGGTCAAACCTTAGGGCTAATTGGCGGTGAGGTTACTATTCCTGGTGCTGTTCTAGGTGCATTGGATGGACGAATTGAGTTAGGGAGTGTTGGCTCTAATGGTCTGGTGAAGTTAACCCCAACTAATACTAGTTTTGTATTGGATTATTCAGGAGTTCAAGCGTTTCAGGATATTAGTTTGTCCGACTTTGCTTTTGTCACTACCAGTGGCGAAAATGGTGGCAGTATCCAGGTGCAGGGAGCTAATGTGAGTTTACGCGATCGCTCTTTTGTTTTTGCGAGAACCAACGGCAGTGGAAGTGGCGGTGGCATAGTTGTTAAGGCTTCTCAGCTCAGCCTTGAGGGTAGTTCTAGGATAACTGCGGATGTAACTGGCTCAGGACAGGGGGGAGATTTGACTGTGAATGCCTCTGAATTTGTTCGAGTAAATGGTATTTTCAGCGCTTTGGGAGCCGCAGTTCTTCGAGGAGCAACAGGAAATGGGGGAGATGTCAGTATTACCACTGGGCAGTTCATTGTCTCTGATGAAGCACAAGTTGCAGCTAGCACTTTTGGTGAAGGGGACGGGGGAGATTTGACTGTGAATGCCGAGGAGACTGTTCAACTGATTGGTACCTATGCCGATGGTCAGATTCGCAGCGGCTTGTTTAGTCAAACTGAAGGGACAGGAAAAGCGGGAAATGTGAGGATTAGCACTGGGCAGTTAATTGTCTCTGATGGAGCAGTTGTTTCAGCTAGCACTTTTGGTGAAGGGGACGGGGGAATTTTGACTGTGGATGCCGACGAAAAGGTTCAACTGATTGGTACCTCAGCCGATGGTCGGATTGTCAGCGGCTTGTTTAGTCAAACTGAAGGGACAGGAAATGGGGGAGAGTTGAATATTACCACTGGGCAGTTAATTGTCTCTGATGGAGCAAGAGTTTCAGCTGACACATTGGGTGAAGGGGACGGGGGAAATTTGACTGTGGATGCTTCCTCTAGTGTTCAACTGATTGGTACCTCAGCCGATGGTCAGTCTGCCAGCGGCTTGTTTGCTCAAGCTAATCGAGGCTCAAAAGGAAAAGCGGGAGATGTCAGTATTACCACTGGGCAGTTAATTGTATCTGATCAAGCACAAGTTTCAACTAGCACTGTTGGTCAAGGGAACGGGGGAGAGTTGAGTATTACCACTGGGCAGCTAATTATCTCTGATGCAGCACTTGTTTCAGCTGCCACTTTGGGTGAAGGGGATGGCGGAAATTTGACAGTGGATGCTTCCTCTAGTGTTCAACTGATTGGTACCTCAGCCGATGGTCTGTTTGTCAGCGGCTTGACTACTCAAACTCAAGGGACAGGAAATGCGGGAGAGTTGAATATTACCACTGGGCAGCTAATTATCTCTGATGGAGCCGTTGTTTCAGCTGGCACAAGGGGTGAAGGCAACGGGGGAACCTTGAGTGTGGATGCTGACTCTACTGTTCAAGTGATTGGTACGACAGCCTCGGGTCAGTTTCCCAGCCGCTTGTTTACTGAAACTGAAGGGACAGGAAATGCGGGAGAGTTGAATATTACCACTGGGCAGCTAATTATCTCTGATGGAGCACTTGTTTCAACTGCCACAAGAGGTGAAGGGCACGGGGGAAATTTGACTGTGAATGCCGACTCTACAGTTCAAGTGATTGGTACCTCAGCCTCGGGTCAGTTTCCCAGCGCCTTGTTGACTGAAGCTAATTCGATAGCAAAAGGAAATGCCGGAAATTTGACTATTACCACTGGGGAGTTAATTGTCGAAGATGGAGCACGAGTTAGTACTAGAAGCTTTAAAAAGGATAGTTCAGCAGGCGAGGTAGAGATTAATGCCAACTCCATCTTCCTTAACAACGAAGTAATCATCTCAGCAGAAACAGCAGGAGGAGACAAAAGCAATATTAATCTAGATGCCCGTGACATCCGACTCCTCGACGAAAGCAAGATTAGAACTGATGCTAGTAATACAACAACTGGAGGCAATATCACCATTGATACTGATATCTTACTCGGTCTAGGAGATAGCGATATCACCGCCAATGCTAAACAAGGCCGAGGAGGTCGTGTTACGATTAATGCCCAAGGCATCTTTGGCTTGGAGTTTCGAGACCGTCCAACTCCAGGAAATGACATCACCTCCACCTCTGAACGTGGCTCATCCTTCAACGGTCCAGTAACCCTCAACACCTCAGTAGACCCGACCTCAGGGTTAATCGAGTTACCAGCAAGCCTGGTCGATGCAGAAGCCATCCTGGCCAATGACCTTTGTGGCTTTGAGAATAATCGCATTGCTGGCGGGAGTTCCTTTACCATTACCGGAAAAGGGGGTTTACCACCGACTCGATTAGATCCGGTGATTAATACTGACAGAACAGTGGGCTGGAGAACTCGTCCTGGCATAGCCAGCACCAGAAGACAACAATTACAGCAGCAAGCTAATGTCAGACGCCCTCAACCTGTCCCAGAAAAAAAAGTGATTATCGAAGCCCAAGGCTGGGTAACAGCAAAGGATGGCACCATTATTCTGACGGCTCATCCCTTTAAGGGAACTCCTGTTGAGCAGATATTGCCCAATCTTGATTGTCATTCAGGAAGAGGGAAGAGGGAATAGGGAGTCGGGAGTCGGGAGTCGGGAGTCGGGAGTCGGGGAGAGTAACATAGCATTTTTGTAAAAGTAGTGAACATACTCTCTGAAAGAAAGGCAAGAGGCAAGAGGCAAGAGGCAAGAGTTAATCAACTATTATTACTATTCCCGATTCCCGATTCCCTACTCCCGATTCCCGATTCCCTGTTCCCTTAATTAATTACTATGAAAAAACTATCATTTCTAATTACAATCGCATTAACATGTTTCCTAGCATCGGGAAAAGCGTTATCAAATTCTGTTGTCATCACACCCGATTCCCGATTCCCGACTCCCGATTCCCGATTCCCGACTCCCGACTCCCGACTCCCGACTCCCGATTCCCTTCTTCTGCAACACTTCCCGCCTTTCCCTTCTGCTTCAGCACCGACGCTTCTACCTCCCGGTTGCCCCGCAGACGATGGGCCAAACATTGCCAACAGCCAGTTATTCCTGGTTCAAAGATCGGACCAAACCACAACAGTCCTCCTATTGGTTTCGCCAACAGCCAGGGTTGGTTAGTATCTAGGGCAACTTGATTAATCTGAGCTAGTTCCGGTTGTAGATAGTCATCGGTAAGCACTACTAACAGGGTGGGTAAATCGGTGACTGGGGGTTTACCTGTCCAGGGTTGGGTTTGAATGCCAACGGTTGTAAGTTTATCGGTCAAGGGTTGAGTTGAAACATTGCCCACAGCAGTGACATAAACTACTACTTGCCGCAAACAATCATAAGCAGTTTGGGGTTCTACTCCCAGCAAACTCCAGAAAGCAGCAGCAGCCTCTGACAATTCAGGCACCTTTGCAGCGATGTACCCTTTGTCATACAAATTTTCAATCACATAAGCCACCTGGTCTCGGTCAGCGTGGTCGGTGAGTCGTTCACAAATTTGCTCATAGGTATACTGACCATCCAGCAGCGGCATCAGATGACAGTAAAATTCCCCCGTTAAAGCGTGAGTGGCGTTTTCGGCCAATAGATAAACATGATTGGGTTGAATAATTTCAACGCGATAATGGGGACGGATTTGTAAGAGTGGTTCCATGTTTCTGTTGGGGAGTCGGGAGTCGGGAGTCGGGAGTCGGGAGTCGGGAGTCGGGAGTCGGGAGC
>NZ_MKZS01000001.1:2833056-2839782 GCF_001942495.1 Moorena bouillonii PNG | reverse complement strand
CGCGATGAAGCGTTTCGGCAAAGCCGACGCTACGCGAACGCAAAGCGTGGCCTACGGCCTCAGCTTCCGCCAAAGGCGATGAAGCAAAGCTTCCGCTAAAAGCGAACGCGCTTTCCCCCAGCTAAATCCCAAGACAAAATCACTATCACAAACCCTACACCGCCTGCTCCCGACTCCCTCAAAAAAAATTTGTTACAAAAATTTTCAAAATATGCTATAATTATATATTTTTTGTGGTAAACTAAAATTGTGGACAAAATAAAATCCACGGGGAGAGCCAGCCTTAGAGTTTTCGTCAGGCTGGAAGGCTGGCTCTTGGTCCCCTTTACAGGAGATAACTTAATATTATTTCCCATAGTCAACACCTATACCCATGGCTGATGCATTGGTTGTTACCACTTCTCGGTCGCCAGTGTTGAGATAGCCCGCCGGAAAATGAAACGGGCAAGATGCCCATTCCACGATGATGCCCATTCCACTTTTGCCTCTTGCCTTGCTTGCCTCTTGCCTCTTGCCTCTTGCCTCTTGCCTCTTGCCTTGCTTGCCTCTTGCCTCTTGCCTCTTGCCTTGCCCATAGCGCTATAAAACTTAACAGAATCAACAGGTATTTTATGGAATAATCCCAGGCATCGGGAGCATTTTGATTGATAAACATGAAAGCTTTGGTTTACCGATTTCTGCAAGCAAGTTATTTTGTTCTCTATTCTCTACTCGCTGCAACTACGGCATTAGGACAAATCACTCCAGATAATAGCCTGGGAAATGAAAGGTCTGTAGTAACGCCCAATGTCGATGTTAAGGGTGCCCTAGCCGATTTGATAGAAGGTGGTGCGATTAGAGAAAGCAATCTATTCCACAGCTTTTCAGATTTCAATGTGGCTGAGTTTGGGCGAGTTTATTTGGCAAATCCTGCTGGAGTTGCCAACATCCTGAGTCGGGTAACTGGAACAAATGTTTCCAATATTTTGGGCACTATAGGGGTATTGGGTAATGCTAATTTATTTTTGATCAATCCCAACGGTATTTTCTTCGGTCCCAATAGCAGACTAGATATCAGAGGCTCATTTTTTGGGAGTACGGCTGATAGTGTGTTGTTTGAAGATGGCACAGTATTCAGTGCTAAAAATCCGAATGGGAAACCGTTGTTGACGATTAATATTCCCTCTGGGTTGCAATATGGTTCAACTCCAGGGACTATTACTAATCAGTCTAGTCTGTTTCAGGTACCAAATGGTCAAACCTTAGGGCTGATTGGTGGTGAGGTTACTATTCCTGGTGGTGCTCTAGGTGCATTGGATGGACGGATTGAGCTGGGGAGTGTTGGTTCTAATGGTATGGTGAAGCTGACCCCAACCGATACAAGTTTTGTGTTGGATTATTCAGCAGTTCAACAGTTTCAGGATATTAGTTTGTCCGAGGGTGCTCTTGTCACTACCAGTAGCGAAAGTGGTGGGAGTATCCAGGTGCAAGGAGCTAATGTGAGTTTACGCGATCGCTCTGATGTATTTGCAGATACTAACGGGAGTGGAAGTGGGGGTGGGATAGTGGTTGAGGCTTCTCAGCTCAGCCTTGAGGGTGGTTCTAGGATATTTGCGAATGTATTTGGCTCAGGACAGGGGGGAGATGTAAGTATTACCACTGGGCAGTTAATGGTCTCTGATGGAGCAGTTGTTTCAGCTAGCACTTTTGGTGAAGGGGACGGGGGAGATTTGACAGTGGATGCCGACTCTACGGTTCAACTTATTGGTAGATCAGCCGATGGTCAGTTTGCCAGCCTCTTGACTACTCAAACTCAAGGTACAGGAAAAGCGGGAAATGTGAGGATTAGCACTGGGGAGTTAATCGTCTCTGGTGGAGCACAAGTTTCAGCTGCCACTGTTGGTGAAGGGGATGGGGGAAATTTGACAGTGGATGCCGACTCTACGGTTCAAGTGATAGGTACCTCAGCCGATGGTTAGTTTGCCAGCCGCTTGTTTGCTGAAACTGTTGGAACAGGAGATGCGGGAGAGTTGAGTATTACTACTGGGAAGTTAATGGTCTCTGATGGAGCAAGAGTTTCAGCTAGCACTTTTGGTGAAGGGAACGGGGGAAATTTGACTGTGGATGCCGACTCTACGGTTCAAGTGATAGGTACCTCAGCCGATGGTCAGTTTGCCAGCCGCTTGTTTGCTCAAGCTGATCGAGGTTCAAAAGGAAATGCCGGAAATTTGAGTATTACCACTGGGCAGTTAATCGTCTGTGATGGAGCAGTTGTTTCAGCTTTAACTTTTGGTGAAGGAAATGCCGGAAATTTGACTGTGGATGCGGACTCTACTGTTCAAGTGATTGGTACGAAATCTGATGGTCAGTTTCCCAGCGGCTTGTTTACTACTACTTTTGGGACAGGAAATGGAGGAGAGTTGAATATTACCACTGGGGAGTTAATCGTCTCTGATGGAGCACAAGTTGGAGCTGGCACTTTTGGTGAAGGAAATTCGGGAAATTTGACAGTGGATGCCGACTCTAGGGTTCAAGTGATTGGTACCTCAGCCTCGGGTCGGATTGTCAGCGGCTTGTTTACTGTAACTGAAGGGACAGGAAATGCGGGAGAGTTGAGTATTAACACTGGCAAGTTAATGGTCTCTGATGGAGCAGATGTTTCAGCTGCCACTTTTGGTATTGGGAACGGGGGAAATTTGACTGTCGATGCCTCCTCTACTGTTCAAGTGATTGGTACCTCAGCCAATGGTGAGTTTAGCAGCCTCTTGACTACTCAAACTGAAGGGACAGGAAAAGCGGGAAATTTGAAGATTACCACTGGGGAGTTAATGGTTTCTGATGGAGCACAAGTTTCAACTGACACTTTTGGTATTGGGAACGGGGGAAATTTGACTGTCGATGCCTCCTCTACTGTTCAACTTATTGGTAGATCAGCCGATGATCAGTCTCCCAGCGGCTTGTTTGCTCAAGTTAATCGGGGAGCAACAGGAAATGCAGGAAATTTGAATATTACCACTGGGCAGTTAATGGTCTCTGATGGAGCACGAGTTAGTACTAAAAGCTTTGAACAGGATAGTTCAGCAGGCACGGTAGAGATTAATGCCAACTCCATCTTCCTTAACAACGATGGCAGAATCACAGCAGAAACAGCAGCAGGAGACGACAGCAATATTATTCTATATTCCCGTGACATCCGACTCCTCAACCGAAGCTTGATTATAACTGAAGCTAGGAATACCACAACTGGCGGCAATATAGTTATTGATACAGACACCTTAGTCGGTCTCGGAAATAGCGACATCAACGCCAATGCTGACAAAGGGCAAGGAGGTAGTGTGACCATTAAAGCCCAAGGCATCTTTGGCTTAGAGTTTCGAGACCGTCCAACTCCAGACAATGACATCACCGCCACCTCCAAACGTGGCCCATCCTTCAGCGGTGATGTGGAAATCAACATCTCACAGCTAGACCCCACCTCAGGCTTAACCGAATTGCCAGCAAGCCCGGTAGATGCAGAAGCTATCCTGGCTAATGACCTTTGTGGCTTTGAGAATAATCGGATTGCTGGCGGCAGTTCCTTTTTCATTACCGGAAAAGGGGGTTTACCACCGACTCCAGAAGATCCGGTGATTAATGCCCACAGAACAGTGGGGTGGCGAACTCGTCCTGGCTTAGCCAGCAGCAGAAAACCATTACAGCAGCCACCATTGGCCTTTGGCCACGAATCGCGTTCAGTAACACAGCCTCAACCTCCCCAAGAAAAAAAAGTGATTATCGAAGCCCTTGGCTGGGTAACAGCAAAGGATGGTACGATTATTCTGACGGCCCATCCGTTTAGGGGTACTCCTGTTGATCAGATATTGCCCCATCTTGATTGCCATTCGGGAGGAGGGAGTAGGGAGTAGGGAGTAGGGAATCGGGAATCGGGAATCGGGAATCGGGAATCGGGAATCGGTAGGGCTTGCTGATTAACTCTCATGCGCATTGACAGATAAAGGTTTTCGCCTTTTTGGGTCGAAAAAAGTGCAAGCAAATCGGTCCAAAAAGCTCAAAAAGTTAGGATTTTGGGCAGACAAGGGCAGAAAAATCAAGGGAGAATTCTTCGGACTACCTTCTATATAATTCTCCTAACTCCTGACTCCTGACTCCTGACTCCTGACTCAATCCCTTACCAAAAGACTTTTTCAGCAAACCCTAGGTAGAACTGGCATCTCGCCAGTAACCTGCCTTGGGAACAAGAAAAGTTGCACCTGGCTGACAAGAAACGATCAGCCAGAGTTCAATGCAACTATCAACTCACAAAATCTAATAATAACAAAAACTCAGATAAACGCTGATCTATTTTCGATCTCGGTAGTGATAGCGTAGCAGAAGATGGGGTGCTCAGGTGCTGGTCAAAATTTGTATTAAGGGTAATTATGCCGAGATGATATAATTCCAGGTTGGGGGTTGTTTGATATAATCATGTCCGCATAATTAGCGATGCAGCGCGGTCTTGGGGAGCCAGCGCGGTCTTGGGGGTTTCCCCCACTCGCGCTTTGCATCAAGAAGTGATCAAAAACCTTCTGGGATTAAACCTTACTCCTTTACTTCAGCATAGCTGGTTTCTGCCTAAACTCCGAAACTTAGTCCTAGCTTACTTTTGACTTCTGACTTATAACTTCTGACCCTAAGCGTAGCGCTATATCACTTGCTGCCAACCACAGGTTAAAGAGCGCACAGGATTCGGGCGCAAGGGAAGCGCCCCTAGATTTGATTGGTTTGACCATCATGACCAGAAGTGATATAGTTTATTCCACTACTCGAATCAATCCACGGTTCAAACGGTCATGAATCTCTTGGACTAGGGTTTGCTCTTCTAGTGAAAGTGATGCCTTGCCTCGTAAAGCTGACATAAAGAGCTGTTGGTCAATGCGGGTAATTTGGCGCATATGAATAATACGCTGAGCTATTTGCTTAACCGGGAATTTGGGGAAGATCACTTGAGAAGGTTTCATGGGCTCCACATAATCTCTGTAATTTTAACTATCGGCAATTTTGAAGAGATCTTCTGTGAGAGAGAGTCCTAGCTAGTAGTGATTCGAGCTCACGATGTGTTGTGATGGGATCGCGGTTAAGCTGTGATCTGAGTTACAACGATGGCAAACTAGTAGCCGATCAGCGTTGACGGTCGTGATATACAGCATGTTGATTCTAGGACAAGAGAACGACAGGAGGAAGGAAGCAGCAAATTAGAAAAGGAATAAATACTAATATAGTCCAATATTTGGATGCCTGAAACTGTTTAAAGGTTAACAGTTTGGTATCTGAGAGCTTTATAATTGTGGTTGGCACTGATGGTTCCTGGGCCAAGGCTGTCATAATTTGTTTACCCAAAACCCGTCCTAATCGTGGTGGTACAGCATTACCGACCTGTCGAAATCCATGCCATTTGGTGTGGTGGAAGCGAAACCAATCTGGAAATGAGTGCAGTCTAGCGGCCTCTCGCACGGAGATCACCCTTGGGTAATCAGGATGAATGGGGCGAGGAGAGGTATAGCGACCGTTTTTATAACCAGTACCTGCTCTGAGGGTATGGCATGGTTTATCCCAGTGTAAGCGTCGTAAGCGACTGGTACTTTCTACCTCCCCCATGGGTGTGTTTCTAAACCGCTCAATGGAGGTTTCCGTGTGCTGGGTTTGCAGGGAACTGGTCAATAGTTGAGGATTCCACTGGCGGGGATAAGCAAAGTTACCAGGATCGGTGATTAAATCCCGTAACTTTTCGACATAGGGCATGGCTAAGGCTTGGAGCAGGTCTAGCTGTTCTGGTGTTAGTTCAACACAATCGCTTTTCTGGAGTTCGGGAAAATCATCTAAGTTAGGCAAGTCTGCGATCGCATCCTTAACAGTTACCCATTGGTGAGAGCCTAGTTCTGAGTCAGGATAAACCACTGGTGTTTCCCCAAGCCTAGAACCCAGTAAAAACAACCGCCGCCGTTTTTGAGGCACGCCAAAATCTGCTGCATTCAATACCTTGACTGGCTCAGTTATCCTGTAGCCAGCTGCTTTAAACTCACTGATGAGCTGCTCGAACAGGTCTTGGTATTTGTTCTGAGCTAAGCCTGGAACATTCTCCATCACAAAATAGCGTGGTTGGAGTTCTTTGACCAAACGGCAAAACTCAAACACTAAATTATTGCGTGCATCATCTACTTGACGCTTACCGATCAAGGAGAATCCCTGACAAGGGGGTCCACCAATGACTAGATCAATCACTAGATCAATGGTAGAAACCTGCGATGAAACCTCTCTACAGTCTTGGTTTTGCCCCCTTTGACTTGCCCACTCCCTCAGGGCTTTCTGAATTTCCTGACCAGACAGGGTAGCAACGTCGGTACATAAAACCTTGGTTTGGGGGGAATTGAAGGCATACACTGCCCCATGAATTGGGTCTTGTTCAACGGCAACGGCAACATCAAACCCCGCCTGCTCAATCCCTAGGGAGAAACCACCAGCACCAGCAAATAAATCAACGGCTAACGGTCGATGAGAGAAATTTGCCATGCCGTTTATGGTAATCTAATTTTATTGCGCTGCACGCTTCGGAACAGGGAACAGGGAACAGGTAATGAAAAAGCTTGTTACATCGCGCTGCATAGACAATAGGCAAATTATATGGACACTGTCTTGATGCAATAGCGAGTGGGGGGAACCACGGCAGTCGCTCATGGGGGGGACCCCCAAGACCGCGCTGCCTTCCCAAGA
>NZ_MKZS01000001.1:2823215-2832956 GCF_001942495.1 Moorena bouillonii PNG | reverse complement strand
ATCAAGTTACTTTTGTCAAGTTTTTTGTAAAGAAATATGTTTATAAAGCATAGCTTTTTAAGGGGGATTTAGGGGGATCGCTTTGTACCTGATGGAAGAGAGAATTGCTATATTAATGAATTTTCCAATACTCTTCAAACCGATGCAGTACCTCATGGGATAAAGCCCCTTTGGCCGCCCTGCATCAAGACATAGTTACAGCCAATAGTGTAGTGGCTAAAAACATAGCATTTTACCTAACAAAGGAGTAATCAATTTTATGTCTACTCGTCAATTGTTCAATGTCTTAATCCTATGCTCAGGTACAGTAAGTTTAGTTAGTGCCGCAACTCTTTTAAGTGCTAACCCAGCTCTGGCAATTGTCAATGGCAGTTTTGAAACTGGTGATTTCACCGAATGGGCAACCATAGGCAACACTAGTATTGAGACAGCAGCGTTTGGCAGTGGTCCAACAGATGGAGACTTCCAAGCTCTACTAACCACTGATTTTGGCTCAGTTCCTGTCTCGGATCTAGAAACATTTCTAGGATTAACAGCTGGAAGCTTAGCTACTATCCCTAATCTTCCCAATGTAGGCACTCCCAGAGAGGGTTCTGCAATTCAACAAACCTTCACCGCCCATGCCGGAGATGTTTTGACTTTTGATTGGAACTTTCTCACCAATGAATCGACATCATCGTTTACTCCAGAAACTTTTAACGATTTTTCCTTCGTGAGCATAGCTAAAATGGTAGATGGGCTAGCTGACACCAACTCCCCACTATTCATAACATCTTTGACACGTTTTTTTCAAGAGACTGGCTTTCAGAGTTTTTCTTATACCTTTGAGACCTCCGGAAGCTTTAGTTTAGGAATTGGAGTCTTCGACGAGGATGATACTGCTTTTAGCTCTGGACTGCTGATTGACAATGTTGAGCTCACATCCGTCCCGGAACCTGCTTCAATTTTGGGCTTACTAGCATTAGGTGCTTTGGGAACAGGTACAGCTTTCAAAAAAAAGACTGCTTAAGCATATGCGCTACCCGCACGCTACTTGAGGTGCGGTCAGCGCACAAAATAAATTCTTGTAATTAGTTTGAATTAATTCTCAAAAAACCCCACTGGTTTAAGACACTGGTGGGGTTAATTTATAATTTATGATTTATGATTTATTTACAAATTAACCAAAATTACAATGTAGCCATTAATTTATCCCGTCTAGGGTATAGGTGAAAGCCTATATAGCAATCCGATCTGATTCGTGAAAAAAATGGTATGCTTTAAGGCATTTGGCAGAAGGCACCTAGGGTGTGGGGTGTGGGGTGTGGGGTGTGGGGTGTGGGGGATAAGAAAGGGATGCAGCAAGGGAACAGGGGGTTTCCCCCACTCGCGCTTTGGATCAAGACAATGATTTAAGATTATTATAGAGGGCTAAGCCCTTCCGATTTCCGATTCCCGATTCCCGATTCCCGATTCCCGATTCCCTACTCCCTACTTTAATACAATTATCCCTCGGTTTTAGTACTTATCCTGATTTCAATAGAGGTTTTGAGGCTGTATACTTGACAAAACTTCAGAGAATGCTATTCCAGGGGTTTATTGCCGGTTTGCTCCAACTGATATATTAGATATCTGCTTGTTATGATGTGCGCCTGTGGCATTTCTCTAGAAACAAACTCCTTGGTGACAGGCGATATCCCTATACTAGGCTACCCAAAAGTACTTAACACTTGACGCTACAGGAAATAAACAATGAAATCAAATCCTTTGCCTCAAAAGCACTTGTCCTCACCTCAACCAATTCAGGAAGATATTGATCAAGGAGTTGAACAGCAACCACAAGACTCATTACCCGAACTAGAAACGGAAGCTGCCAGGGAAGCAACCAATACCCCCGCCCATCCCTCCCGCAAAAAGCGACCGATGTGGCCTTTTCTTCTGCTCGGTATCGGTATTATAGCATTGGGTGCGATCGCTTTCAAACAGTTCCAACCTAATCCTGAGGTATCACAAAACACCATCACAGCAGCCCCAGCTGAACCTAACCGGTTACCTGTACGAGCCACCCCAGTCAAAATTTATCCACTGCAACAGTTAGTTTTTGGCAATGGCTTCGTTTCAGCAGTGCGAGGCAAACACCTGACCTTCCAAACCTCAGGAACTATCACCTATCTCAAAAAAGTTAATGGACGGGATCTGCGAGAGGGAGATTTTGTCAAAAAGGGTGAATTACTAGCAAAATTAGATGACCGCAGACTGCGAGCAGATCTGGCACAAGCTCAAGCCCAAACTGCTGAAGCTCAAACCCAACGGGTAACAGCACAAGCCAACTTGTCTCAAGCTCAAGCAAATGTAGAACAAACCAAATCACAAGTAATCAGCGCCCAAGCCCAGTTTGAAGCAGCAAAAAATGATTTTGATTTAGCGATATCTGAATTCAAACGCCGTCTAGAACTTTTCGATGCCGGTGTAATCTCAGAGAGTGATGTTGATGTCTACAGAAATAGAGCCGAGGATGCTCAATCCCAAGTCAGAGCAGCACAAGCTGAAGTTAATGCTGCCTTGAGCAATGTCAAAGCCGCTGAAAGTCAGTTAGCATCTGCCCAGTCACAATTAACTGCTACTCAAGCCCAGATTTCTTCAGCCAAGGCTGGGCAAACTCGCTCTACCATTAGTTTAGAAGATACGGAGATTGTAGCACCCTTTGATGGCATTGTAGCCCACCTTAATATCCGAGAGGGAGACTTCTGGACAACCCAAATTTTAAACAGTTTAAACACTGGTGATTATCAGAGTGTAGTCGATTCAGTGCCTATCATTGTCAATGACCCTAGCGCTTATGAAGTTATTGTCGAACTACCCACTTTTTATGGCCCATTGGTGCAACCGGGTCAATCAGCTTATGTGGTGTTAGATCAAGACATGAGTACTGCCTCTAGTAGAGGCATGACCCAACAGGAATTGTTTCGCCTTGCTAAAGCCCGAGGCACAATTTTTTCAGTCAGTCCTTCGGTTAACCCTGGTGAGCGTTCTGTAAACGTGACCATCCGCCTGTACCAAGGAAGTAAGAATGTACTGGATGGGGAGCGAGTTTCTCTTTGGATCGCTGTGGCAGAAAACCCCACAGCCCTAAGTGTTCCTCTTAATGCAATTGTCTACCGAGACCAGAAACCCTATGTATTTGTTGTAAATCAACAAGAAAAAGTCGTCAAACTGCGTCCGGTAACAGCGGGGATTAGGGGGATTTCTATGCAAGAAATTTCAAGTGGTGTTGAAGTTGGCGACTTAGTGGTCACAGAAGGACTAAATCGCTTAGTTGATGGCACACCAGTTGAAGTGATTGACTAGCAATTTGGAAAGTTTGTAATTGGTCAGATGACGTTTTCCTTTGGTAGGTAATTGATGAGTAGTAAGCTGGTTTCATCCAACCCTAAACCTGAGGGTTTACAGGATAAAATACATCATAATGGGCATAATGGCCATGATGTGCCTGATGTTAACCGAGCCTCAGGTTTAGCTAAATTCTTTTTCCTGAAAACAGTATTTGGTATTCTCTTGATCGTTTTGCTAACCTTGGGTGGATTGATGGGTTATCAGTCGATGGTCAAAGAAGCCGATCCAGATGTGGAAATTCCCATGGCGATAGTGACTACTAGTTGGCCAGGGGCTGACCCAGAAACCATAGAAACTCAAGTCACAGATAAAATTGAAAAAGAACTCAAATCCCTAAAGGGATTGAAGAAAGTTGAGAGTGCTTCTTTCAACGGTTTCTCCCAGATATCAGTGGAATTTCAAGCGAATGCCAATGTTCAGGAGTCGATGGCACTGCTGCGGCAAAAAGTCGATGATGCTGAACCAGAGATTAATTCAGAGGCTAATCAACCAAATATAGAGCAAATCTCTGCCCAAGATGTCCCAATTTTCTCGATTGCTTTATATGGTAATCTCGATCCGGCGGTGTTCAGTCGGGCGGCGGAAGATATTCAAGAAAGACTCGAAAAAGTCTCGGGTGTACGGGAGGTTAATGTAGCAGGACAACGGAAAGAAGTTATCAATGTCCAACTTATCCCCAGCCGCATGATTACTTTGGGGATTTCCCCAACCACAGTAAGTGACCGCCTCAGAGTTGCTAACCAGGATATGCCCTGGGACCAGATTGAAAATGAACAGATTGGAGCCCAGGTGCGATTGTACGGTAGGTTTCGTACCTTGGAAGATTTACGTAGCTTGCCTATCACTCGTTTGGGTGGTAGTTATGGTAGGGTAGTGCGCCTAGATGAAGTTGCCTTAGTACGTCGGGATTTGGAAAGGGAAAAGACTCGTGCTTTCATTAGTTGGCGGGGTTCTGAGTTTGAACCCACCGTCAGCATGGATGTAGTGAAAGTACCAGGGTCTGACTCAATTAACGTCATCGAAAAAACCTTAGAAGAACTGGAGTCTCTCAAGCAAGACCTCAATGTCTGGCCTTTTGGGATGGATTATCGGATTACCTACAGGCAGGACGAACAGATTCACGATGAGCAGAATAACCTGATCAGTAATGTGATTCAGGCAGTGGTTGGTGTTTTTATCATCTTGTTCATTGCCCTGACCTGGCGAGAAGCCATAATTGCTGGGTTATCGATTCCTTTAACCTTTCTCGGAGCTATATTTCTGCTCTGGCTTGGTGGGTACACCCTCAACAATATGATCTTATATGGGATGGTCATAGCACTAGGATTGCTGGTGGATGTATTCATCTTAATGATGGAGGGGATGCATGATGGACTGTTTGTGGAAGGGTTAACCTTTAATCAGGCAGCCCTTAAGACTGTGAGAACCTATGCAGCACCAGCCTTTTCCGGTCAGATGACAACTATTCTAGCTATGGCACCCCTGCTGGTAATTAGTGGCACGATGGGCAAGTTTATACGCTTGATGCCGATCACAGCAATTATCTGTCTGTTGCTAAGTTATGCGATCGCTTTATTAATCGATATACCCTTGTCTCGCTTTGTGTTAGGTAATGTCAAAGGCCAGATTCAAAAAACCCGCATTGATAAATTAACCGAATCCGCCTCTGAATGGTTTAAAAACTGGAGTCTCAAGTTTACAGTACGTAACCGAGCAATAGCTGGTGCTTGGATTGTCGGCACTGTAGTTCTTTTTATGACCTCTTTGGTTGCGGTTGCGCAATTACCAGGAACGCTTTTTCCTGATGCTGACACCCGGCCTATCAGTATCAATGTGGAATTACCCCCCACAGCCACCTTGGCAAAGTCTCAACAAGTGGCAGATGATTTAGGAGAAATTTTGCGTTCCAAGGATTATTTTGAAAGTGTCACCAAATTAGTTGGTCAAAAAAGTGCTTTAGTGGCAGAGAGTGGTCTTAAGCCCACACAGGATAACTATTTACTAGGTTTCTCAGCACTATTTACCAAAAAAAACGAGCGCGACCAGTTCTCCTATGACTATATAGATGACTTGCGAACAGAACTGAATCAGGCGATCCGTAATTATCCTGGAGCATCCCTAGTCATAAATGTTCCTGGTACTGGTGAAGGCGGAGACCCCATTGCCATTGAGCTAAAAGGCAATGACATGAACACACTGCGGCAGATTTCCGGTGAAGTCCAATTAGCACTGCGCCAGATTGATGGGACTGAAGATGTCCGTGATGGCTTGGGAGATTTGCGCAACGATATCAAACTTCGACCCAAACGGGAAGCTATGGATTTTTATGGCATCACTGAAAATGACCTAGCCCTGCAGGGACGCTACATTATGACCGATAACGAGATTACAGACTCTGCCATTAGAGCAGGAAAAGACGACTTAGAAATTCGCCTGAGTACTGCGTGGCCCTCCCGCAACGGAGCTGTAGGTGGTCCGACTCGTCGTGATGAGTTGAGAATGATTCAACTGTTTTCATCAGACCACGGAGCAATATCGGGAGAGGCGATATTGGATATTGAGCAGAGCATGGCTCCCCTATCGATTACCCATACAGATACCGAACGCACAGTTACTGTTTATTCTAAAGCTAAAGGTCGCACGTCTGGAGAGATTTTGGCAGAGTTACAGCCAAAATTAGAGCAAATGAAGAAAACATGGTCTCCAGGTTATGATTACAAATTTGGCGGAGAGGCTGCAACTCAAAGTGAGACCTTTGGTTCCGCAGTTAACATGTCCTATGTATCACTTTTCTTAGTTTTTTCGGTACTGGTGCTGCAATTTGGCTCTTTCACCCAGCCTTTCATTATTATGCTCTCTATCCCCTTTGCTTTGATTGGCACCTTTAGTGGTTTCTCTTTGCTCGGGATACCCCTTTCGTTTCCTGCCATAATTGGGATTATTTCTCTAGTGGGAATTGTAGTTAATGATTCCATCGTGATCGTAGAAACCATGAACAACCATCGCTCAAGTGGAATGAAAGTGCGACAAGCTGCAGCTCATGGTGCTTCTGACCGACTGCGCCCGGTACTCACCACCAGTATTACCACCATGGTTGGTTTGATTCCTTTAGCACTAAGTGATCCCATTTGGTTTCCTTTGTGTATGGCAATTATCTTCGGTTTATGTGCCTCAACCTTGAGTGCGTTGCTGGTGATTCCTTGTTTGTATTTACAGTTGACGCCCAATAAGAGATAGGCAGGAGGCAAGAGGCAACAGGCAACAGGCAACAGGCAAGAGGCAAAAGTTGGTTTTAGTTATAGTTTTTTAGGTGTTGAAAATGTCACAGCTCAAAGACTTTAAATAATTCCTAATTTTGCCAAAATCGATGATCATAGTAATTGCTCATAACTACTATTATTAATCAACTCGACTAGGTGACGACTCTTGCCCTTTGCCTCTTGTGATTCTTCAAACTTGATCTGGATTCACTCCCATTGCTCGTAAGCGAGCAGCCAGTTTTTCAGCCCGTTCTTGAGCGATCGCCGCTTGTTCTTGAGCGATCGCTGCTTGTTCTTGAGCGATCGCCGCTTGTTCTTGAGCGATCGCTGCATTTTCTTCAGGAGTAGGTAGCACAATTCCGTCCAAGGTAGCCCAACGCAGCCAAGTGGCGTCAACCTCCTTATACAAGCCTGACCAACGCACTAAGGCTAACCCTAATCTTTCGCTAATTAGTCGCTCCTGTTCATCTTCACTTAAAGGTTGATAGACTCCATTGTCTAAGCTAAATCCCGCCCAATCTTCTGGATTAAACGGGTCGTACCAAAAATATTCCGGTACTCTGACTTGGTCTTGATAAACTAGCTTTTTGGTAGTTTTATCGGTCTTGGCTGTACTCTCAGAAATTAGTTCAATGATCACATCAGGTGCTTTCCCTTCTTCCCAAACTACCCAACTGAGTCGTTCGCCTTTGGGAACCCCAAGCACTACAAAGACATCTGGACCCCGGAAGTCTTGATTTTTAAGTTGTGCTTCACTGAAGTCACGAACCCACCGTTAACCGCTAACGCGGTATAACGGGGGCTTGAATAAGCTCACGACGTGACCAGCCTCAGACTTTTGAGTCTACGTTTTTTGAGCTATCACACCTTTAGATGCGTCGCTAGTCTTCTGCTCTGTGGTTGACAGTTAAACAGTCATAAATGGGTTAAGACAGTGCTGTTAACAAGACAAACTCAAAAAACATTGGCGAAGCGAACTTAACCCTAGCAATAGGAGAAAACACAATTATGCGTGTCTTTGTACTCAACAAAAATCGACAACCTTTAGATCCATGTAAACCTGCGAGAGCTAGGATTCTACTTTCGACAGGAAAAGCAAAGGTCTATCGTCGTTACCCATTTACCATAATCTTGACGGAGGAGATAAAGGATCCAGTAACTCACGAGCACCAATTAAAAATAGACCCTGGAGCAAAAACAAGCGGTCTAGCTATTGTTCAAGGAACACGGTTAATCTGGGGAGCCGAACTTACTCATAGAGGTTTCCAAATACGAGAAGCTTTGAGTTCTCGTAGACAATTGAGGCGCAGTAGACGTAATCGCAAAACTCGATACCGCAAGCCCAGATTTCTTAACAGAACTAGACCGAAAGGTTGGTTAGCGCCTAGTTTGACGTCTAGGGTTCAAAATATTTTAACTTGGGTTAAAAAGTTGATTCGATTCTGTCCTATCACCGGCATATCCCAAGAATTGGTTAGGTTCGACACTCAAAAGCTGCAAAATCCTGAAATATCTGGTATCGAGTACCAACAGGGTACACTTTACGGCTATGAACTTCGGGAATATTTACTTGAAAAATGGAATCGCAAGTGTGCTTATTGTGGGGCAACAGGTACTCAGTTAGAAATCGAGCATATCAAGCCTAAATCTAAAGGTGGTTCCAATCGGGTTTCTAATTTAACTATTGCGTGTCATCCATGTAACCAGGCTAAATCCAATCAAGATATTGAGCTTTTTTTGTCGAAAAAGCCTAGTATCTTGAAACGAATACTGAGTCAATCATTACGCCCCCTGGCTGATGCGGCTTCTGTTAACTCAACTCGCTGGAAGTTGTACTACGAACTGAAATCAATAGGATTGCCTGTTGAAGTGGGTAGCGGCGGATTAACAAAATTCAACAGGTGCCGCCAAAATCTTCCTAAAACTCATTGGTTAGATGCGGCCAATGTTGGAAAAGTTGAAACTCTGATTATTGAAGTAACCCTACCTTTGGCAATAACAGCCAAAGGACACGGCACTCGTCAGCTCTGTAGGACTAATAAGTATGGGTTCCCCATTCGTCATTGCTCCAGAATTAAATTTCACAAAGGCTTTCAGACAGGAGATATTGTCCGCGCCGTGGTAACTAAGGGGAAGAATATTGGTACTTATGTAGGACGGGTCGCAACCAGAAAATCAGGGTCTTTCAATATCTCAACGAAATCAGGACTAGTGCAAGGGATTAGTCACAAATATTGTCGATTTATTCACAGAAAGGATGGTTATGCTTATACAAACTAGATTCTGTCCTCCTTTTCCTCTCACCGTTAACCCTGCGGGTATAACGGGAGTCTCCAAGGAGGTAGAAAGATGAAGAAACATATTACCGCCCACATAGCCATCCTCCCGCTGGGCCAACCAAGGCAATAACGGATCAATCAGCAATTGCATCTGGAGTTTATGTCGTTCAGTTTCCATCGGAATACCGTCATCACAGGGAAGGTCATACTGAGCTTCAAGGCGGCAGCCCCGCGCTGTACCCGATAGGGTCAGCGTCGGGAAGGATAGCCTGGTGATGGAGTGAAACGGAGTCACCAATTAAAAGTTTTGAGGAATAGGGAAACAAGCTATCAAGCTTCTGATTAATTCTGAAGGGGTCATCCCTCTCCTGTCGGCTTCTTGTTTTAATTGTTGTTTTTCAAATTCAGTTACTCTAACTATCAGTTTTTGATCTTTCATTTTTCTTTATGTTTTGGGTTATCAAACAGGTACCCATATGCTAGATTATTGATAGGTCGATAAACAAGAGGACAAGAATGAAATCCGCATATCAATACCGATTAAGATTAACAAAGTCGCAAATATCAAAAGCGGAAAAATGGTTGGACATGTTGCGTTATCAGTACAACTATTTATTGGCAGACAGGTTCAATTGGTTTGACCAAAATCGCTGTTCTATCAAATCTTGTCCTCTTGTTTGTCACTTACCAGATCTAAGGAATAATCCTGACTACTTTTCTCAGAAGAGAACCCTGCCTCAACTCAAGAAAGACAGACCTTGGTACAGTGACATTCATGCTCACGTATTACAAGACTGCGTTAAAAGAGTTGATCTGACTTTTAAGCGATT
>NZ_MKZS01000001.1:2819253-2823115 GCF_001942495.1 Moorena bouillonii PNG | reverse complement strand
GTGTTGGCAAGAAGCCCGCGTTGTCCCGTTAGGGCAACGTCGGGAGTACGTCACTTGGCAGATAAGGAGTATTAGGCACAACAGCAGAGGTCATGGTTTTAGACATAGCGATCGCATTACCTACTCAAATTTAACGCCCACAGCTACGGTATCGTCGAAACTCGGGAAAAAACCTAGCGCTTGGATCTATCTTTTTGGCTAAAAATCTGGTAAAGGAGTTGCTTTAGCTTCTGGCAAAATTAACATCGCATCACCAAAGGAATAAAAGCGATAACTAAGAGCGATCGCATCCTGGTACAAGGTCAGTAACCGCTCTCTGCCTACCATGGCGCTAACTAACATTAATAAACTCGACCGAGGTAAGTGGAAATTGGTAATCAATCCCTCCACTACCTGCCACTGATAGCCTGGGTAGATAAATAAGTTAGTCTTACCACAATAGGGTTGTAATTCCCCATCCACAACGGCTCCCTCTAAAGCACGGACTACCGTTGTGCCTACAGCAATCACTCGACCTCCGGTTGCTCTAGTTTCCTGAATTTGCTCCACAGTTGATTGGGGGACTTCTAGCCACTCTCCGTGCATGTCGTGCTCGGTAATATCCTCCACTTCTACAGGTCGAAATGTACCAACCCCCACGTGTAGGGTGATATACCCTAGCCGAATTCCCCGTTGGCGGCAGTTTTCCATCAGCTGATTGGTGAAATGGAGTCCAGCGGTGGGAGCAGCAACAGCACCATTCTTTTGAGCATAAATAGTCTGATACTGGTCTGGGGTAGCTTGAGAGTCTTGGATATAGGGGGGTAGAGGAACCTGACCATACCACTCCAAGAGGGTTTCCCAGGATACTCCCTCTGGGAAATCAAACTGCAATATCCGCCCACTGGTCCCTTCATCTGTTGCCAGAACAGTTGCTTTAAGAGGAGGTAAAGGGGTAGTTAGGTGTTTTGAGAGGGTACTATCCTTGAGCCCAAGGTCCGATGAGGGAGTAAACCAAATCTCTGCTCCTGGCTTGAGACGCCTACCTGGTTTCACTAAAGCTAGCCAACTCTGGTGTTGTCCCTGCTGTTGTCCCTGCTGTTGTCGCTCTTCTAACAACAAAATCTCCACAGGCACACCAGTGGATTTACGCCCATAGAGTCGAGCGGGGATAACCCTGGTGTTATTGAGGATCAATAGGTCACCCGGTTGCAATAGCTCAGGTAATTCCCTAAAGATATGGTGGCTATGGTGAGTTGGTGAATCTACCACCAACAGTCGTGAACCATCCCTCTCGCTCAAGGGTGTTTGGGCAATTTGCTCTTCGGGTAGTTCATAGTCATAGCTCGAGACTAATTGGTCGATTTGGTGCTTGGATGTCTGTTTGTCAATCCCTGTCATGCTGTTATTCGTAAATTGGGGAATATCCCCTATCTAAGATCGGGGGAATATCCCCTGTCCGTGAGCAATCCTGGCTTGCGAAAATAAAGATATAGCATAGGATATCAAGCCTCAGTTGGTTACTAACTAACTCCTCTCTATGGATTACCTTTACTTTTTAGCTAATGCCAGTCTAACTCTGCGAGTCGTTGAGTATCTAAAAGACTCGCCCCAGCTACCTATCAAATTTGCCACGGTGATTCATCGGATTGATGGCTGGGTGGTTAAGGTTAAGATGGACACACCCTTAACCGCTCAACAACATGGAGACTTTCGGGCTTATATGAACGAGTTGGGGATTCCCTACAGCCCAGACATTCGTGTGCAAATGGCTCTGTGGAGTCTGGAAACCGGACAGTCACCGGTAGAGGTCATGCGTCGCTACCAAGTTGCTGTGGTTTCTCATGGTAGTCCAAACCAGAGCGACATAGAAGCTTTTTGCGAGCAATTTACCATGGGGTTGGGATATTGTCCAGAAACCTTGGCTTGAGCAACGGTGATTGCTTCTGGGCAGCAACTTCATGTAGGGTGGGCAGTGGATCACACAGATCCACAAGCTGGGCTTTGCACGTTGCTAGGCACTGCCCACCGTAGGATTAACCACAACGGTGCCAGATCTCAGTTCATGTAGGGTGGGCAGTGGATCAGACAGATTCACAAGCTGGGCTTTGCACGTTGCTAGGCACTGCCCACCGTAGGATTAACCACAACGGTGCCAGATCTCAGTTCATGTAGGGTGGGCAGTGGATCAGACAGATTCACAAGCTGGGCTTTGCACGTTGCTAGGCACTGCCCATCCTAGGATTAACCACAAGGGTGCCAGATCTCAGTAATACCTATAATTTTGATAAAATCGGTGATCATTCAGCACGGTAATGTAACCTAAGTCTATGCCCTTGCCAGCCAATCTAGTCACCCTAACTACGACGGAAAATCAACAGACTTTAAGCATAAATCCCCCAAAATCTGGTCTGTCTTTGCAGGGAATGATCAGGATACCAGGGGATAAATCGATTTCCCATCGATCCTTAATGTTGGGGGCGATCGCGTCAGGAGAAACTACCATTCAAGGGTTGCTTTTGGGAGAAGACCCCCAAAGCACTGCTAGCTGCTTTCGTGCTTTGGGCGCAGATATCTCGGAACTTAATACTGAACAAGTGATTGTTAAGGGTATAGGACTAGGGAAACTGCAAGAACCCGTTGATGTCTTAAATGCAGGCAACTCGGGTACTACCCTACGACTGATGCTGGGACTACTCGCCTCTGCTGCTGACCGATTTTTTACTGTAACCGGTGACAAGTCTTTGCGATCGCGTCCGATGTCCCGTGTGGTGAAACCCCTACAACAAATGGGAGCAAGCATCTGGGGGCGTGAAGGTGCTTCCCTAGCTCCCCTGGCCATTAAAGGCTCTGTTCTTAAACCAATTCACTACCACTCTCCCATCGCCTCAGCTCAAGTAAAATCCTGTATTCTCCTGGCTGGTTTAATGACCGAAGGACAAACAACTGTCACTGAACCAGCCCTCTCCCGTGACCACAGCGAACGCATGCTCAAAGCCTTTGGCGCTCAAATTATTACTGACCCAAAAACCAATAGTGTTACCGTCACAGGACCGGCTCAGTTGCAAGGGCAAACCGTAATTGTTCCTGGTGATATTAGCTCAGCTGCCTTTTGGTTAGTAGCCGGAGCTATTGTACCGGGTTCAGAACTGATTGTGGAAAATGTCGGTGTCAACCCTACCCGTACAGGTATTTTAGAAGCCCTATCCATGATGGGGGCTGATATTGAGCGGTTAAATGAGCGAGTAGTGGCTGGGGAGCCGGTGGCAGATTTGCGGGTACGTCACAGTAACCTAAAAGGATGCACCATTGCGGGTGACTTGATTCCCCGCCTGATTGATGAAGTGCCGATTCTAGCAGTAGCAGCAGTCTTTGCCCAAGGAACTACTATCATTCGGGATGCAGCAGAACTGCGAGTCAAGGAAAGCGATCGCTTAGCGGTGATGGCATCCCAGTTGAACCAGATGGGAGCTAAGGTCACTGAATTGCCCGATGGTCTAGAGATTATCGGTGGTACTCCCTTAACTGGTACAGAAGTGGATAGTCATACTGACCACCGCATTGCCATGAGTTTAGCGATCGCAGCCCTAAATTCCCAAGGTACAACTACCATTCACGGTGCTGAAGCGGCTGCCATCTCCTATCCAAACTTCACTACCACCTTGCAAGAGGTAATTCAGGCTTGTTGATTGTAAGTATTCAGCTATCAGCGAACAGCGATTAGCGCGAAGCGCACGCTACTTGAGGTGCTATCAGCTATTAGCTGTCAGCTGTCAGCTTTTGAATAAAAGTAGCGTGGCCACGCTACGGGAATGGCCAAGGGCTTTTATATGAAATCCGGCTAAATAGTTACTGTTAAGCCTTGGCATCCTGCCACCAGTGA
>NZ_MKZS01000001.1:2816221-2819153 GCF_001942495.1 Moorena bouillonii PNG | reverse complement strand
TAGATCTTTCCCGACTCACTCTATACAATAAGTCTACACCCGGATTTGATATTACCCAGACTTTCAATTCTCATTAATCTTGAACTATTAAATTCTCTCTAAAGAGGTTTATTTTAAGGTGACGGCTGACCGCTGACCGCTGTTCGCTGACCGCTGACCGCTGACTGCTGACCGCTGACCGCTCACAATAAATAAAGTAATGGATAAAGGTTTCTAACATTACCCTTTACCCATTACTCGTTACCCTCTAACCCCAATTTTTCCCTGATCAGCAAGTAGCCCAACTTATGGAGGCTATCACTTTATGTCAGGGATTGGAGAACTGAACAAACCTACTTTATGTAGCTGCTTGGCTTTAGATAGGAACAAGCTTTCGTAGGCTTTAATATCCTTATCCTTAGCAAATTCCTCATAGTAGCGCTCTTTGCTGGCTAGTTTCATTTTTTGCAGTTCATCACCATCATTTAGCAGTATCTCCAGTTTCTCCTCCAATTCTGCTTCATTTTTGAAATAGTGAGCACCAGTTCCTGCAACCCAACGATTGAAGCGATTATTGTTTGCCAGAACCGGCTGACCAGCGCTGAGGGCTTCTACTAAAGAAGGATTAGTACCACCAACTTGATGTCCATGAATATAGAGTCGTGCGTGGAATCTCAAGGCATTAACCACTGACTTATTATAGATAGCACCAGGAAATATCACCTCATCACTGGCTGCTTCTAGAACTTGTTTGTGATAGGGTACCTGATCAGGTAAATAGCGACCAAGCACCACCAATTTAAGACCCCGAGGTCGCCTGGAAAAGCCAGAAACAATCTCTAGAATCGAGTTTTCTGGTTCAGGTCTGGCAATTACCAAAGCATACTCCTTCGGAGCCAGATTATACGCGGTTAAAAGTTGTGAGTCGCCATCAACAACTTTCTCGGTTCCATAAGGAATCACCGTAATTTTCTCAGAAGCTACTTTTCGGGTCAATAAATGACTCTTGATTGCTGGGTGATCAGCAATTAAACTGTTAGCTAACCAACACCCAGCCCATTCATTGAGATATAACCAAATTTTTTCAGGAAGCCTCCATTTACTGCGTTTCCATTCCAGACCATCCATATTCATAAAATTGGTAATTCCTTTGAGGCGATACCAAATACTGAAGATGGCTGTGTTATAGCCAAGGGTAAGCACGATACCCTTTTGTTTGACCGCATGTAATGTAGATTTCCAGTCAAAAATTATCGATCCCATTGCGTTGCCATACGGTACCGGTATATGAACCAGACGAATACCATTCCAGTATTCTTCAAACATCTGATTTTTGTGCTCTTCCTGACAATATACTGTGACTTCCCATCCCTGAGATACAAGATATTTTGACAGCCGTTCCGCGAAAGTTTCAAATCCACCATATTGGGCGGGAATGCCACGGATACCAAGAATTGATAGTTTCAACATTTTAGATGCCCCAGTCTAACAGTATACAATGGCAAACATTTGCCTTCCCAATTCACGAGTTACTTAGACTAACTGAGTTGCTGAACGAAAATGCACACCCAACAGCCGATAATAAACGGCTATCAAAGCGATGCAGCGCGGTCTTGGGGAGGCAGCGCCGACCTGCGGGGGTTCCCCCCATGAGCGACTGCCGTGGTTTCCACGGGGCTTACAAGGTGCGGAAGCAAGTTCAGCACACAGACCCATGCGCCATGAGCGACTGCATCAAGAAGGGATATAATAACTGGGCTGTCATACACGGCTAACTAACCTTAAACCCTGACTCATAGAGCGACTCAACCTAAAAACCATGCTCGATCTCAACGGAAAAAATGCTTTTGTCACTGGCATCGCCAACAACCGCTCCATTGCTTGGGGGATCGCCCAACAGTTGCACAACGCGGGGGCAAATTTAGGTGTGAACTTTTTGCCTGACGAAAAAGGTCGCTATGAGAAAAAAGTTCGAGACCTGGTAGAGCCCCTCGAGCCTAGCATTATCATGCCCTGTGATGTCCGAAACGATGCCCAAATTGAAGCGATTGGGGATGCGATCGCAAAACAATGGGGCAAACTGGACATCCTGATTCACTGTTTAGCCTTTGCCAATAAAGAGGATCTATCGGGAGAGTTTAGTCAGACATCCCGTGAGGGGTTTTCCCTAGCCTTAGACATTAGCAGTTACTCCCTCAATCGATTAACCGCAGCTTGGAAACACTTGATGACTGATGGGGGTAGCATTGTCACCCTCAGCTATCTTGGGGGGGTTAAAGTAATTCCCAATTATAATGTGATGGGTGTTGCTAAAGCAGCACTGGAAATGAGTGTTCGTTACCTGGCCGCAGAACTAGGACCTCAAACGATTCGGGTCAATGCTATCTCCGCAGGACCAATCCGGACCTTAGCCTCTTCAGCAGTTGGGGGTATCATGGATATGATTCATCATGTAGAGAAAGTAGCACCACTGCGCCGCACTGTTACTCAGGAAGAAGTGGGTAAAGCAGCTGCTTTCTTGTGTAGTGATTTAGCCAGTGGCATCACTGGTCAGGTTTTATATGTAGACGCTGGTTACGAAATAATGGGAATGTGACTAAGAACAATTGCGTCAACTATAGAATTGGAACATAAAAAGCGATGCAGCGCGGTCTTGGGGAGGCAGTGCCTTCATGTGGGGGTTCCCCCCATGAGCAACTGCCGTGGTTTCCCCCATGAGCGACTGCATCAAGAATTGATAATTATTTCGCGCATTCCGTGATGGTTGATGCAATGCGCGAATACTTAAGCGATGCAGCGCGGTCTTGGGGGTTTCCCCCATGAGCGACTGCATCAAGAACGGAAGAATACTGAATTAGTTTGGTCACTGCCAAATCGGCAAATAACTATTAAGTGATAGTGACGTACTCCCGACGTTGCCCTAACGGGACAACGCGGGCTTCTTACCAACACC
>NZ_MKZS01000001.1:2810398-2816121 GCF_001942495.1 Moorena bouillonii PNG | reverse complement strand
CGACCTGGGGGGGTTCCCCCCATGAGCGACTGCCGTGGTTTCCCCCACTCGCGCTTTGCATGGCTGACAGGTAGATAAACCCGATAATTATTTTTTTTTCTACCTTGAGCTGCTTTATCAATCAAGTAGATTTCTAGGATAAGGCTAGGCCATGATTTGTCAAAACTCTGTTATTTTGGCGCAGTTTGACAATGGACTATCACCTGCCATCACTGAGAGCGATGCAGCGCGGTCTTGGGGAGGCAGCGCCGCCAAAGGGGGTCCCCCCCATGAGCGACTGCCGTGGTTTCCCCCACTCGCGCTTTGCATCAAGAATGGTATTTATCAACAAACCCTTAAAACCATTAATTATAATACGTTCCAGCGCAGTTGTTAATGTCAGACTTGATTTAATTGTAATACTGCTGGAACGCACTACCACCGAGCAGAGGGGATGTGACTCGCTTCACGCTGTGTCCCCTACACATTTAGGATTTGTGTGATAAATAGTCTCTGAACTTTAGCCGGTCGTTGAAGCGGTTGTGCTAACTTGTCAAAAGTGCCATAATAATCTGTTATACATTCAGGATTTTTGATGACGAATAACTTGAACATAGATGCAAGAATCACCATTAGTTTTGCAAACGGTTTAACGATGGCTTGGCTATTTAATCAGCCCTTCACACAATATATTAAAATCCCTGTAAAAATTCAAGATTTTAAAAAAAGTTAATGTTGTCAACAGCGGTCAATCAATTGTCAATCAACTGCTACATCTTGTAGTATATCCCATTCAATCAACTCAACGATGCTCGACGTGGAACTGAGCGAGTTCATTGACAAACCTCCAACAATTAAATTGAGCTGAAGCAACATCTGATTAGTGATCAGACTTTAGTAATCAGACTTGGCTAACAGGTTAATCAGACTTTGTGAAAAACTTGTGAACTCATCTATCGAGTAGGGTAAATAATTAGCTATTTTAAATTAATCAACTATCTAGAGACGTAGATTTGATGATTAAAGTTCCAGGATTTATAGAAGTTACGAATTTTAGTTGGTTTTGGCCTGCTAACCCACCAAATATGGTGGGTAGTAATCAAAAAATATACTAAGTTTGGTGGAGCAACCGGGGCAATGGGTAAGTCCTGATTGATCAAAAAAATCTAAAAAAAAATCTAAAACAGCGCGCTGAGTTGGCTTACAGTAAATCGTTTTACCCTGTCAGCCATGCAAAGCGCGAGTGGCGCATGGGTCTGTGTGCGGAACCTGCGTCCGCACCGCTGTTTGCCCCGTGGAAACCCCCGCAGGTCGGCGCTGCATCGCTGTTTTCAGGATAAGTATTGAATAAATCCCAAAAAAAAGCTATACTGTAGTACTTGAATAAGTAAGGTTTGCTATATTAGTTAAGGTTTGCTGTTACATCTGAGCAATCATGGCTCCCGCAAGTAACCTAATCAGCAACTGGGAAATCAGGGATGTGTTAGAACCGAGTACTCGCCAACCCCAACAACTACCGAAACAATTATTGATAAACGGCCAACAGCCCAAGCTTCAGCCGGTGGCATTTATGTTTCCAGGACAGGGAGCACAATATGTCAATATGGGGCTGGAACTAACCCATGAAATATCAACATTTCGTGATCTGATTGATCGATGCTCAGAACTCCTCAAACCCCATCTGGGCATTGACCTGCGCCATGTACTCTACCCAAAGCAGGAACAGACTAATCAGGCCACAGAGCAACTGAAACAGACTAGTATTACCCAGCCAGCCCTGTTTGTGATCGAGTACGCCCTAGCTCAGTTATGGATGTCGTGGGGAGTCCGTCCCCAAGCCATGATCGGTCACAGTATCGGTGAATATGTGGCAGCCTGTGTAGCTGGAGTCTTTTCCTTAGAGGATGCATTATCTCTGGTTGCCCTTCGAGGGCAGATGATGCAACAACTTCCTGCTGGCTCCATGCTTGCTGTTCCTTTACCAGAACAAGAGGTGGAATCCCTGCTAGGTCAGGAACTATCCTTAGCAGTGATTAACGGGCCATCCCAATCGGTGATTTCTGGTCCTACTGATGCGATCGCATTATTACAAAACCAATTGGATCAAAAAGGGCTAGAATACCGCAGGCTACATACCTCCCATGCCTTTCATTCCAAGATGATGGAACCGATCTTGGACTCCTTCACCAACCAGGTAAAACAGGTTAGTCTCAAGCCTCCACAAATTCCCTACCTATCTAATGTTACTGGCACTTGGATTACAGCCGAGGAAGCAGTCAATCCACGCTATTGGGCTCAGCATCTGCGGCAAACTGTGCGATTTTCTCAAGGTGTGCAACAGTTGTTGAAACAACCAGAGACCATCCTGCTAGAAGTAGGGCCTGGGCGAACCTTGAGCACATTAACTAAACGACATTCTCAGAAAGCCGTTGAGCAGCTGGTGCTAACGTCGGTACGTCATCCACGACAGGAGCAATCGGATCTAAGCTTCTTGCTCACTACCGTAGAACAGCTCAGAGCAGCAGGTGTACCAGTAGATTGGGAGCGATGCAGCGCGGTCTTGGGGGTTTCCCCCATGAGCGACTGCATCAAGAATGGATGCCATGGTCAAACACCTGACCAGCAAGACATCCCAAGGCACAAGGGCCAAGAAGATGATGCCCAAAAAGACAACAGTACTCTGCTAGCCCCTGACCAACCTCAGCCAGAGTCATCCAAAACCTTTGTTGCTCCCCGAGATGACTTAGAACGTCAACTGACCAAGATTTGGGAAAACGTCTTAGGAATCAAATCTATAAGTGTTACAGATAACTTCTATGACCTAGGAGGAGACTCTCTCCTAGCGGTGCGCCTGTTTGCTGAGATTGAGAAGATTTTCCATAAAAAACTGCCCTTAGCTTCTCTGCTGATGGCTCCAACTGTAGCCCAATTAGTCAACCAGCTGCGCCAAGACCAAGGAGCAGCACCTTGGTCCTCAGTAGTACCAATTCAGCCCAATGGTTCCAAACCGCCTCTATTCTGTATTCATGGAGCCGGTGGTAACATTCTCAGCTTTCGAGATTTGGCACGTTATTTGGGTTCGGAGCAACCGTTTTATGGACTCCAATCATTGGGTCTCGATGGCAAACAGACTCCCCTGAGCACAGTTGAGGATATGGCTCGCTGCTACCTCAAGGAAATACGTACTATTCAGCCCAAGGGTCCCTATTTTCTGTCAGGATACTGCTTTGGAGGTAAGATTGCTCTGGAGATTGCTCAGCTGCTCCGCTTAGACGGTGAGACAGTCGCTCTGTTAGCTCTGCTGGAACCTAGCCCTGTTAACTTCTCCACAAATGAAAACCAACGTCCCTATCAACGTAGCTATAGTGACCGATTAAAGGGACTGTTTGAGCGATTGATTCATAGAGGTTTTCAAGACGTACTCAAGCAGCAATTCCTAAAGGTTGTTTCTAAATTATATCAGTCCTTTGGGATTTCCTTACCGCAATCTCTCCAAATCATCAAAGTCCAAGAAGCTAACACCTTCGCGTCAAAAAATTATGTGGCAAAACGCTACTATCCAAACCCAGTAACAATGTTCTTGACCAGTGAGCGGATTGCCCAATCTCCAGAACTCCAAAAAGGCTGGATAGAGTTAGTTACTGGAGAGCTGAAAATCCAGGAAATCTCTGGTAAGCACTTAGATGACCAACCAGGGAGTTTTCTCAAAGACCCCCATGTAGAGCTACTAGCTGAAAAAATTACGGCTTGTATAGAGCAGGTAATTATTAGTTAATTGTTAATTTCAACCTAAGCATTCAGCCGTCAGCTGTCAGCCGTCAGCTTTGTGGCACAGGCTTCTAGCCTGTGACTTCACGTGGCCATTGGCCAAGGCAAATAGCTGATAGCTGATAGCTGACAGCTGATAGCTGATAGCTGATAGCTGAATGCTTAAGAATTGATAACTTCCTGATATAGATTCAACATTTGTTCACCGATTATCTCCCATGACCAATTCTCTGAGACTATCACTCGTCCTTTAAGTCCCATAGATATGCGCTTTTCCCCATTAGTTGCTAACTGCAACAGTGCTTGATCTAAATCATTGATCACTTGGGATAGGTTATCCACAGGCACTTTAATTCCCCAGTCTTGTTGAACCATCAACGAGGGTCCACCAATATCGAGACAAACCACAGGTCTACCAGATGCCATTGCTTCCAACACCACCGTCGGCCAATGATCATGGAAGCTCGGATGCATTAACACGTCCACCTCTGCCATCCGTTGTAAGACCTGATCACGGGAAAGCTTCCCCCAAAAACGTACAGCATCACCGCATCCAAGGTCTTTAGCTAATTTCTGTAGTCCCTCCTTTTCAGGACCATCACCAATCAGCCAGTATTCACTAGTGGGGTGTTCACGATGGAACTGGGCAAAGGCACGGATGCCCAATGCAAACCCTTTCCAACCCAAAAATCTCCCGATACTGACCACTCGAAATGGTTCTTCCTGGCGCTGGGGCAGTTGAGCTAATCTCTCAATATCCTTTTGATTAAGACCAAAGGGAGGAAAAGCCTTAACTGGTAAATTATCTGACCATTGGCTCGCTTCCCGAGATAGAATTAATTGGGCGCGAGAAGCCACACACCACTGGGTAAAGCGACCTAGGACATTCATCGACACCATCCGAATCCTTTCCATCATGGCCGATTTTAGGGATAATGTCTTCAAGAGTACCGAAGGAATTTTATCTTTAGCGCCACCATTCCAAATCAAGGGCACACCTAGCCAGCCTATCCATGTCGGCAACCAGGAATTTTGATAGGTAACATGATGAACCAAATCAAACCCAATTTCGTCCTGGAGTTTTTTGGCCACAAAAAATGCTCTAATCTGCCAGGCGATATAGTACAAATAATGGGACAATCCTGAATTACGAGACCCTTCAGACATTGCTACAAAGATAAAGGTGACATTGTCTAAAGGTGAATGAGACAATTCCTGTTCAATCTGAGATTGATCAGTTATGTTAGTGAGCACCCAACACTTATGGCTATGGTTCTTAGCTATTTGTTTTACGACATTCCAACCTATACCATATTCAGACCCTCTTACTGGGGAACAGCCATAAGCATAAATCAGGATATTCATGATTTTTTTTCCCTGATTAATTCAGCTGATAATTAGTAACATTTTAACAGACTTAGGCGTCTTAGTAGGGAGCATGTTACCCTTGTAATTAGGTAAATTGATCCCCTCCGATCACAGGATAGACGATTCTGAAGCACCATAGATAGGACTTACGAAGTTAGTTGGTTTTGCCCCCCTGCCCCCCAATTTTGGGGGGTAATGATGTCAAAGTCCCCCATAATTGGGTGATTTAGGGGGCTTTGCGTAAGTCGTGATAGACATATCCAACGGTAGGTTAGTACTCACGAAAAACAGAGCTAGCCTTGATAACCTGATTGGGCTGTAATGGCTGTATGCTAGACTTGGGAACAGTCAGCGGAGATTAATCTAGGGGTGGTGGCGGCGGAGTTGAAGCAAGTGGATCGCAATTTGGTAGAAATTGATGCCACGATCGAGGGGATTTTGTGATTAGTTAGGGATGGATCGGTGCATGTCAGTTTTGTTAATCCCTGATTCAGATCCCCCATTATCCCCCTTAATAAGGGGGACTTTTCAATCTAATTCCCCCCTTTTTTAAGCTATCCATTAGGCAAAAGTAGTCGAAACGGTGATAGAGACTAGGATTTAGGCAA
>NZ_MKZS01000001.1:2797012-2810298 GCF_001942495.1 Moorena bouillonii PNG | reverse complement strand
TGCTTCTACATCCTAGTCTCTATCACCGTTTCGACTACTTTTGCCTAATGGATAGTTTTTAAGGGGGGTTAGGGGGGATCTATGTACCTAATTACAAATTTGACATGCTCCCGGGATGGATGCTCCTTAAATGTTTGTTTAGGTAAATCATAGACTATGAAACTCCTTTCTATAAAAATCAAAAACTATCGTGTCTTTGAAAACCTGGAAATAAAAAATATTCCCGCCTTTTTTGTCATCGTTGGTGCAAATGGTACCGGTAAATCAACCCTGTTTGACATATTTGGTTTTATCCACGATGCTCTCAAAAATAATATTCGTCAAGCTCTCCAAGTTCGTGGCGGTTTCAATGAAGTTATCACCCGAGGTAAAGAGCAAGAAGATATCAAAATAGAACTGCAGTTCCGTATGAAAATTCTAGGAACTGAGCGCCTCGTTACCTATAGTCTGAGCATTGGACAAGACAAGAGACGACCGTTAATAAAACGAGAAATTCTGCGTTATAAACGTGGCGCACACGGTAAACCTTTTCATTTTCTAGACTTTCGAGAAGGAAAAGGATACGCTATCATCAACGAAGAAAACTTTGAACAAGCTGACAAAGACCTGCAACGGGAAGAACAAGAACTTGAATCCAGCGACATTTTAGCCATAAAAGGCTTAGGACAATTCCAACGCTTCAAAGCCGCCAGTGCCTTTCGTTCCCTGATCGAAAACTGGCATGTTTCCGACTTTCATATCAATGAAGCTAGAGGCAGCAAAGACGCACTCTATGCTGAACACCTCTCCCCCACAGGGGACAATATGGCATTAGTAGCCCAATACATCTATCAAGAACATCCCGAAACATTCGATAAAATTCTCAATCGAATGCAAAAGCGAGTCCCCGGCATTTCCAAAGTAGAAGCAAAAAACACCGAAGACGGCAGACTAATCCTAAAATTTCAAGATCAAGCCTTTAAAGACCCCTTTATCGATCGCTATGTTTCCGATGGCACCATGAAAATGTTTGCCTATTTAATATTGCTCTTCGATCCTAAGCCTCACCCTCTACTCTGTGTCGAAGAACCCGAAAACCAACTTTACCCCAGCCTTTTACATAAACTCGCCGAAGAATTTGCCAGTTATGCCCATCGTGGTGGCCAGGTCTTTGTCTCTACCCACTCCCCTGACTTTTTAAATGCCGTTCCCCTGGAGAGCATCTTTTGGCTCACCAAAGAAAATGGTATCACCAAATGCTCAAGGGCTAAAGATGACCAAGACCTTGTCAATCTAGTCAAAGCTGGAGACTTACCCGGTTATCTCTGGAATCAAGACTTGTTTAAAGGAGTTGCCCCTAATGAGTTATGACCTGATTTTTATGCTAGAAGAACGCTCCATGAAAAATGTTTTAGAGCAACTCCTACCGAAAATTATCCCCGAACAAATCACCTATCTTTGTATCCCCCACCAAGGCAAACAGGACTTATGGGAATCTATTCCCAAGAAAATTGAAGCCTTTCAATATAGTCCTGACACTAGATTCATTATCGTCCATGACCAAGACTCCCATGATTGCAAAAAACTCAAATCCAAACTATTAGAAATTTGTCAAACTGCCGGGAAATACAATAATGTGATGATTCGGATCGTCTGCCATGAATTAGAATCCTGGTTCTTAGGAGACTTAGCCGCAGTCGAAAAAGCCTATAACATGAAACCTAATAAGCTCAGTGAAAAACAACTTAAACAGAAATACCGTAACCCCGATCAGCTTAATTCTGCCAAACAAGAGCTTACACGTTTAGTTAAGGAATACTATCCAGGAAGTCATTCTAAAGAAATTGCACCCCATTTATCTTTAACTGACAATACATCCCACAGTTTTCAAGTCTTTATTAAAGGTATTAAACATCTCCTATAGGTATCACCATGACCAAATCCGGTTGGGTGCATCTCCTAAAAGCTGTTTGACACTCCTGCTCCCTGCTCCCTGCTCCCTGCTCCCTGCTCCCTAAAACCCAAGACCTTAATAGCAGGGTTACCATCTACAAGCGTCTGCGAATCGCTTCTACAATGTTTCGGGTTCGGTCAAGATTCATTAACAAAGCTAGGGTCAATTTTACAGGTAAAAATGCCCAGCTTAATGCTAACATCAAGGGGTTGGGCTTCATCGAAGCATAGGAGTAACCATGCTTGAGCATGTTAGTATAGGTTACTTGCTGGCAAATATGAATCTCTGTCACAGAAAGTCCCCCACGCCGCCATTTTCCAGTGGTATTGGGGTCAATCCCCCGACGTTTTGGTGTGATTTGCTTATGGGATGAGACACCGCCCTCATTTTGAGGAACGTCCAACATTTGAGGTTGGAACTCCAGACCTAGAAACTGGCAAATTTGTTCCACCGTCTGCTCTGGATTTGTTACCAAATCTTCAAATCTCACCGTACGACATCGGGGATGATTGGCAAACTTTTCAGCAGCGTTAATCGAGGCATTCCAAAGTTTTGAGATGGTAAAGGGATGATAATTGCACCAAGACCGGAAGGCTTCTCGATAGGGAATATTCTTGGCACCCAGGAATTTGATTCGCCACTTATATTTTTGTGAAAGCAGTACGTCTCGGGGGTCACGAACCATATTAATAATCCGGCTTTCGGGATAAAGCTCTAGGATTTCAGCTATGTATAAAACATTGCGCGGAGTTTGCTCACAAGGAATCTTCTTACCGTTTTTGCCAGCTTTGTATCCCAAAAATACCTTAAAGACATCCCCAGAGGTGAGCTTTTGCTCCGGAAACTGGGAAATAATTGCTTTGGCTTCTTCACTAAAGTCACTGGGATCCCCTGGACGCAGAACATCACTATGCTGAATTGATAGGAGGCGAGCGGCTAGCTGTTCTGCTTCTGCCTGAGTCAGGTAAGAGGCTCGATGTTCCTCGGACCATAACTGCTCAAAAAAATGGAGTTCCTCAAAGGTGAAAACCTCTGAATTTAATCCCAAGATTAGACCCATCAGAGTAGTTCCACTACGGGAGTTTTCCACTACAAATATTTGTTCTACTCTTGGTTGATGATCAATCATGATGGGCTAATGGGGTGATAAGGTGATCAGGTAATTGGTAACAGTATGATAAGTAGTATATCAGCAGTAAGGATTAAGCATAACAAAAAAATGCTTGTCTTTCTTTTATACTGTTCCCTATTCCCTATTCCCTATTCCCTATTCCCTGTTCCCTGTTCCCTACTCCCTATTCCCTACTCCCTACTCCCTACTCCCTACTCCCTACTCCTTTGTTGAACAGACCAGGAATTAACTACCAATCCAGCCAGTAACCAAAAATAAAAACTAAAGGGTCGAAGTTTAAATGTCCTTTCCACAAAGGTGTAAAAGAAAGAAACAATAATTATAGTACAAAGCATCACCCCAAGGGATTTGTATTCAATGGATGAAGAAGATTTAATCAGAGATTGAGAGGTTTGGTAAAGCCGTAGCAAGATTAGCAAAAAAATTCCCAAACCAACAATTCCAAAATATCCCAGGAAGGCAAACCAGTAGGCATCTTCCAGGAGTTCCACATGCCAGGATAAATGCCGTTGTTCATCTGGGGAGAGAATCACGGAATTTTCTATTCCTCTTTGTAAGGCACCAGGCTCTGGACCAAAGCCAAACCAGCCTCCTGAATTCATCAAACCATTAACAATAGTCTTGGCTGCCCAACCCCGCTGAGCTTCTAAGTTGTGTTGCCAGTAATCTGGAGAAAAAATCGAGAAGAAATAGGAAGTTAAATCAGTAATTTCACCATTTTCAGAGACTGAAGCGGCTGATTTTTGAAGATTCAATAATGGGGAAATTAATACTACAGTTATCAAAATTGCTGTAGAAAACCAGAGGATGAGAGCAGTATCTCTTTTACGTTTGAGATGAACTAATACTAGAATAGGAATTAGTAGAGATATCATCAGTCCAGCTCGCTTTTTGGAAGCAAAGTTGGCGAAATATAGCACTAAAATACTAGCGGAGTCTTTGAAGGTGGGAATAAGATGACTAGAGTGGGTGTAGACATGGCTAATAAATACTGAAATGGCTAACATCAGGAATCCTGAAAGGATGGCACTGTCGCCAAAGGTGCCAATGCTAGCATTTTTTGCAGCCATTGTGCCGGAGTGGATGACTTGCCTGGTGAATAGTTTCTGACTGATGCTGGCGGGTAAAAAGTATTGGATTGAGGCTATACCTGCCTGGATTAAACTGGCTAGTCTAATACTTTTTAATAATAGAGAAAGCTGTTCGATAGAAATGTCAATATTAACAACAGTATAGTAAACGGAGATATACCGAAAATTAGTGCGTAAGTTTTTAATGCTACCTGCAATTCCAGCATGGTTAACAACAATGGAAATCATGGTACCGAGGAAAAAGGCAATAATCAGGATATCAAGGGGGGTTTTTCGTATACCTTTACCAGAGGAGAGCCGCAGGTAAATTACCCTTACCATTAGGATGTAAAGGATAATTTCGGGAACAAAACGTATTAATGCGATTAACGGTGAGGGTAAGGGCAGCCAGTTGAGAACAAAGTCTTCAAAGGGTTGGTAGATGGTGAGGGTTAAAATTATCGCAAATGGTAGCTGCCCTGTTTGCATCGCCCATCGATACCAGGCAATTATTTTTTTCATTGTTGGAAGTAGGGAGTAGGGAGTAGGGAGTAGGGAGTAGGGAGTAGGGAGTAGAGAGTTGAAAGTTTTATAAATGCTTGTTACTTTATGGGTTTATTCAGTGGTATTCTAGCTAAGTTGGGAATTCTGCTAACATCCATAGGGTAACTAAATGAATTAATTGTGAAAATTTTTGTTACCGACTCCCTGTTCCCTACTGGGTGCATCTAATTTTTGCTGCTTGACCTGGTGGTGCGTTACGGGACGGGCTATCCTAACACTGGCGGTAGAGCGGAAAATTAGGGCGACCCCGTCCCTAACGCACCCTACGCCACTCCCGACTCCCGACTCCCGACTCCCGACTCCCGACTCCCTATTCCCTATTCCCTGTTCCCTGTTCCCTGTTTCCGGTGCTATAAACTATGTCTGTTGCTTTAATTGCCCATTATCTTGGTCCTCGCTTAGGCATTGGTCAGTATCTGAATCGATTACTACCACCTCTAGTTGAGGAACTGATCAGCCGAGGAACTAAGGTGAAAATCTTGGCTTCTCCGAATGCGTTTGAGAATACCCCTACCCTACAGGAGTTGGCAGATAGTGTTAATATCCTACCACCGCTGGATTACTCCCCAGCTAAGCGATATGGTTGGGTGGCTACTCGCTTGAGTGGGTATTGTGCTCAAGCAGGAGTAGAGGCTCTAGTTTGGCTATCTAACCCGATCGTTCTGCCGTGGCATCCACCTACTATTGCAGTGCTTCATGATGTCAATGAATGGAAAGCGGCTAATAAGTATGGCGATCGCATAAAAACGGCTTTGCGATCGCTAATTTACCTGGATGCCTCGATTCGTTTTGCCCAGCAGATTATCGTGGTAAGCAAAGCTACGGAGAATGACCTGCTACACTTTCGCCCTAACCCAAGGCTTCAACAGAAGCTGAAAACTATTCCGAATGGAGTAGACTCACCCCTAGCTAAGTTACCGACCGTCTCGATTTCTGCTCCCACTGGACCATTCTTGTTATCGGTAGGTCGGATCGACCCAGCTGCCAAGCGTTTACCGGAAGCTGTGGCATTAACCTCTCAACTTAGAGAGCTTAGTGGTGAACTTTGGGAATTGCATTTAGTGGGAGGGATGAATACTTCCACCCAAGCTAGCGGTGAAGCGTTCCTCAAGTCAATTGAGACCTTGCCTTGGGTTCAGTATCATGGCCACATAAGCGATCGCATTCTGGCTCAATGGTATCGACAGGCAACAGCGGTAGTGTTTCTGTCTGACCGGGAGGGATTTGGACTACCCATTGCCGAAGCCGCATCATTTGGTCGCTTCGTGGTGGTATCTCAAGGGAATCAAGCCGGTTTAGAAGCAGGGGGTTCTGCCATCATTACCGTTGATCCTGATCAGCCTAGGGAGGCAGCCGAGAAGGTAATCGGTGGTTTGAAAGAAAAACAACTAGTTGAGATTAGTAGTAATTTGCCGAAGTGGGAAACAGCAGCAATGGCTTATGCTGATGCGATTAATGAACTATAGTGCAGGGTGCAGCGGGAGCATGTCACTACTTCAGAAAACTCTTAACAATTTTTAATATTATTTTTGAGGTGAGTTGGTTTATAATAAATTCCAGTCCATCAAGCTAACTGTTTAGCAGCACTAGCAAATCGGTGCTTTTTATGGTGCTGTCTTATTTTTATGTTGATGACAGCACGATCAAAAGTAAATTTAGAGAATCTGTTTAGGTATGTTTGACAAATTCAACTCAGGGTTGTTGGAATCAACACTCTTCAAGGTATTCCACTGCTTTGATATAACTCGATACTTTAAAAATTAGGCATTACTGAATCTTTGAATGAATAGGAGTAGAGTGGGCAGTGTCCGCCCCAGTAGAGTGGGCATCTTGCCCGCCGGATAAGAAGAGTGGGCATCTTGCCCGCCGGATAAGATCTCGAACGGGCAAGATGCCCATTCCACAACACTAGCCCATTCCACAACACTAGCCCATTCCACAACACTAGCCCATTCCACAACACTAGCCCATTCCACAACACTAGCCCATTCCACAACACTAATAGTAGCCAATAGATCAGGCTTTTTCAAACATCTTCTTTTCCCAACCCATTCATTCCAAAGCTATTGAAACAGCAGTAGAAGCGAAGCCGGTCAACCTGGATATCGCTCCAAATTACCCATGCATGGCTTACAAATGCTGAGCTTAACATTGGTATAGCACTACCCATTAAAGTTAGGACATTGATAAAATCTCAAACGCTAATGCACCTTAATAAGGGGGAATTCCTCTTGCCTTGCGCGTAGCGCTATATCAGCTATTAGCCGTAGGCCAGGCTAGGCCAACATTTGATGCCCTAAAGATAGTGCTACTAGATCGGTACTTTTGACTAAAATAAGCTCACGGCTGACGGCACCTCAAGTAGCGTGAGCTTTTAGCTCACGGCTGACGGCTGAATGCTTACGTGGTCATTACGATCAATTTAATTGATTTTAGTGCGATCGCTAAAACTGATCGCACGTATACTAGGCAAGTTTAGCTATAGCATTTTCTCATAATAAATACTTATTGTCAATAAACTGGAAATATTTTTTAATAAACCCCGCCTCGTTGTGTTTATAAACCCACAGAATGTTTCAGACAGACATCCAGGGATAGGTGGTTGTAGCTGAAACCGATTTCTACCGTTGCGATGCTCCGAAAGAGCCGCTAAACGCGCATCGCACCAGTAGCAAAAACCAACATCCCAACTCAAGGGCGTACGCTAAGCAAAACTAAGCCCACGGATCAGCACATTCTTTCCTGATTTTTTACAAATATGAGATAAACCATTAGCAGCTGTGTATACCCGCACAGCTGATCGCACAGGTGCATCTTACTGATTACTAAATTACTATGTTGGACTTCTTTTTGATCGGCGACACCAAGTGGCTGTTTGAAACTGCCATGGACAACCCCGAATTGGCTCCGTCCGTGGTTGAACTGCTCTTCCTAGAAGAGATTAAGTACAACGTTCGTGACAGCTCAATCTTAAAACACGACTATCATCTGACAAATTTAAGACAAGTCTATGTTGACACTCTCCGGTCTAAAGACCCGGGGCAGGATAGTAGTTATCAATAGTGCTAAAATAATAAGTTGCACAATATATATAGCAATTCTCATAGTCATGAGCGACATTGCTTATCCTTTTAAGGCAGAAGGCAGAAGGCAGAAGGCAGCAAGGCAAGAAGCTCTTAAGGCAATAAGTGCCAATCAAAAGTGTACCTCATAGCTATGAGAAACGCTAGAAATAGTAGCAGCTAAAGATTTAGCATTGCTGAATAGCTGTTAATAATCAATCTCAGTAAAAGTTAATGTAGGGTGGGCAGTGCTTGATACAGATCAGATCAGCTGACAAAGTCCGTTGCTAGGCACTGCCCACCATCGGTGTAGCCCCAATCGGAATCTGATCCGATTGGCCGTTGGCCACGCTACGCGATTGACCGTAGGTCACGCGGGGCGCGTTCGCACTTCCCAATTCCATTAAATTAAAACCAAAAAAAATAGCCGTAGAAATACTATCCACGGCTATTTCACTGCTGTAAACGCAATTGTCTTGTCTATCAGTTTCCGAATCAATCCGGATGTGATCCTACCCGAACAAACCCGAGCCTTTGACCGGGGGGGAAACCCCCCCAGAAATTTAACCTATTAACGCCAAGTCGAAGACTTGGTTACAAAACTAATTACTTCTCCTGGAATGCCCGTGGGCTGCAAAGGGCTCCACTCGGAAACCTCTGCATACCCCAGTGCATAAAGGCTGTAAATAGTATTAATTACGGCTTCAGGAGAGCCCTTAATGTACTTAATACGTTTTTTCTTTGGGTTAGAATCTTCATGATTGTTGTCGTGATTCGGAATAAAGTCTGTAGACATGATTAAAAACATCAATTTTGTTTACAGTAATTATTATAATGATTATACATTTAATGATCAAGGGTTTAAAATTTTTTTTTTGGGGAGGTAATTTGAGAATAAATTTTAAAAAACCGAATGCTAAATTGATAGCTTATGGGCTACGCCAACAGCTATCAGCTATCAGTTATCAGTTCATGTAGGGTGGGCAGTGCTTAATACAAATCAGATCAGCTGAAAAAGCCCGTTAGCAGGCACTGCCCACCCTAGGATTAATCTCAACTACCGATTGCGGAAGCCCAATCATTTGGTTGCTTGCTGGTGGTCTCTTTTAGGAATCAAGCCGGTGTGAAAGCTGGGGGGGTTCTGCCATCATTACCGTTGACCCTGATCAGCCTAGGGAGGCAGCCTTTGAAGGTAATGGCTGGCTTGAAAGAGAACTAGCCGAGATCAGTACTAATTTGCCCAAGTGGGAAACAGCAGCGATCGCTTATGCTGATGTGATTAATAAACTCCATAGGGAGTAGGGGTAACTATCTCGAATGTACCTCATAACTATGATTAACACTATAGATAGTGTGCCAATCCCCTCATAACTTTTCAGGAGTCGAAAGTCAAGCATTAGCCTCTAGTTTGACGTTGGCAGTGATTAGGGTTTTTGATCAAAAACTATGCTGAAAACGCAGGAAACAGCGCTGACGGCTCAACAACGTCTTAACAAAAGTTTAGGGTTTGCATTCCCATACTCTTAGGAGTATGTTAAGATTTTGACGGCTTGTTAAAGTGACAAGGCAATTATAGAATGAAGGTGCAATGATGCGAATTATCTTATCTGAGCAACTACAATACAAACCATTGCCACGAGCGCTAGCAAGTTGGCCGTAGATGAGGCAATAGCAAAAGCTTTGCGAACACAGCAATTGACTCCCTCAGCCATCTCAATTTACAGGGAATCCATATCTTCACCGAAAGCAATGTCTTAGCTATACAATTGCGATCGCTAACCGTTGGGTTTAATCAAAGCTTAACCAATTTTGCCCTTCACAATTATCCAGCTGACGTGCTATATCAAGATAGAACGACGAATTCAAGTTCCATGGGAAAGTGAACAAGTTTTGGGTAACCAATCCTAAGCAACTATAGACACTAGAAATAGAAGAACACTAGAAAGAGAAGAAACAGAAATGCAGAACGTGGATTTTGAGATACAAATACCAGAGATCGAAAGTGCTCGCAATTTACCAATCCATGAAGAATACTTTTGGTTAATCCAAAATGGAACGAAACGCAAGCTCCGGTTACACGACTATGTTGATGTGTACCAAATTCCTTATTTGTACGAGCATCTGATGGAAAAATTGGACAGCCAATCCCATACAGTGCTGACTTCTTTACTCGTGGAACAATTTACCCAAGCTGGCGGCACGGTTGAAGATATGGTGGTGCTAGATATGGGTGCAGGAAGTGGCTTGGTTGCCAAAACTCTAGCTGACTTGGGGGTCAAATCAATTGTGGGGATTGACATTATTCCCCAAGCAGCAGAAGCTGCTCAACGTCAGTATCCTGGGGTTTACGAGGATTACCATGTGGGGGATTTGGCTAATTTAACCGAAACCACTAAGGAGGCATTAAGTCGTCGAGGGTTTAACTGCCTGATTTGTTGCTCCGCTCTGAGTAATGGTCATGTTCCGGCGGATGCTTTGAGTGTAGTATATAATCAGATTGCCCCTGATGGATGGATTGCCTTCAACGTAGCTCAGTATTTCTGGAAAGATGATACTGAGACGGGATTTCAGCAGCAGCACCCTTGGGTAACAGATACAAACATTTTTGAGGTGGTTCAGATACAACCCTACCGACACCGATTTTATACCGATGGACGTCCCCTAGAGTATGTAGCCATCATCGGGCGTAAGCGGTCTAATATCCTATAAAGCTAGCTATCGAATAGCAAAAGTCTCGGTCGGTTGCGACCGAGCGGTAGACTTAAAGGGATTTGATAACACTAAAAATGGAGCAATAATGCTAGCACAAAAGAGTCGGATAGATTGTGACCAATTCAATGACTTCTTTGTAGAAGAAATTGCCTTAGAGGAGGTGTTGGTTGGCAAAGATACAATCGAGTTTATCTATAGCATTGAGGGCGAAAATATTCGCTGTTCCATCCGTTACAATTCCGTCGAGTTTACCGATCCAGCCTTAAAGTCGCCAGAAGAAACTAAACGTTTTGCAGTGGTTCTAGCAGTGATTTGCTCTGTGCGATTTGGTCCGTTACTTCCGAGACGATTAAATTTTACAACGTACAGTCGCTACATAGATCAGGAACTGCTGGAATTCCTCAAGGTTGTCATGGTTGGACACTGGAGTCAGCATCGCTATCAAGTGGGACAATTGAGTTACAAGTTTCCCGAGTTTGTAGTCACAGCTTCAGAACTAGGGAAAGACGCAAGTTATCCACTGTGGTCCGCTGCCAAGGTTGACGGTAAAGCAAAGATTATTTTAGGGTCTGGCTCGGGTAAAGACAGTCTGTTGTGCAGCCGGATTTTGGAAGCTGCCGGGATTAACTACGACATTGTAACGTACTTCCACGATATTTATGGGGAGGATGTGGGCCAAGAAACATTGTTCGAGCAGGTAACGAGCCATCTAAAATTTACAAATAAACACGGTGTTTACTTTTATGATCAGTATTACCCGTGGCTGGAAAATCGGTTAAGCAGAACGAATATCATTGCGAGGGCAAAGGATTATTTCGGGAACAATCGCTTTCGCTCGGAAGCGGGAGAAACGCTGCTGACCACAATGGCTATGATACCGGTTCAAATCGTACATGGTATTTCCCTTTTGGCATTGGGACACGAGAAGAGCGCTGATGCACCCAATCTGATTGAGCCGGAATCAGGGGAAGCGATCGCCCACCAATGGACTAAAAGTTTTACCTTTCATCAGACAATCTCCAAGCTCATAGCACGGATGTTTGAGGGAGTTAATATGGTAAGCCTGACCAAACCCATCCATGATATCAAAATCTTTGACCTGCTCTTTGGGCTTGACAACCAGCTACCTTATGGGACAAATTCGTGCAATGTACAAAAGCCTTGGTGTTGCAGATGTGAAAAATGTTGTTACGTCTTTGCCGGTTTTTGCGCCTATGGGGATGTGAGCAAAACCATTCAAGCTTTTGGCAACAATCTGTTGGAAATGGAAGAAAACGTACCTATTTGGGAAGATTTGCTCGGCCTGAACGGGTACATTGCCTGGGAGTGCGTAGGGCTTCCCGAGGAAACCCAGTGGTATTTTTACAAGCTCTATCTCAGGGGAGTCAAAGGTCGGGCAATGGATTTGTTTGAGCAAGAAGTTCTGAATCCGTTGAGACAAAAAGGAGAAGAGCATGTAAAACAATATTTCTCAGCAATCGAGAAAAACTATTCTCAAGTCTATGAAAACCACCATACGATGCCCGAGTGGTTGTGGCAAAAGATTCAGCCAGTCTTGGAACAAAAGTATTGAGTTGAACCCAAGGGAACCGGATATAGCTTTTGCTAGTAAGCCTCAGGTACATCTAAATTTTCTTCCAAGTCTCTGTTGATGCAAAGCGCGAGCCGTTTCAATTTCCAAAATAATCGACGGTTGAATCCCTTCGGTAGCTTCGTCTAACACTAATATAGCACTACCCATTAAGGTGTTTGACATTGATAAAACCTGAAACGCTGTTATAGTAAACTTTTGCCTCTTGCCTCTTGCCTCTTGCCTTGGGCGTAGCGCTATAACTGAGGACATCCCATTAATGCTCGCGCGTTCGCATTCTCGCTCAATGGTATCGAGAGGCAACAGCGGTAGTATTTTTATCTGGTCACTATAATCCATGTATCAAAGGTAATGCAAGACCCATTGGTCATATCTAGCCCAGGACTAAAGTCCTAGAACAATTCAGGTCTATTGCCTCATGTTGTTTGACCCTCCCTGTTTTTAGGATAGAGACATCAAACAGAAATCAGGTTACATCAAAACACTTAGAAATAGCTAAAGGGTGAACACCATGAACATCAAGCACTTTTCTCTACTTGCAGGTCTTGCAGCCATTACCCTCACTAGTTTTCCCATGGCAGCTAATGCCCAAAAAATGCATCGATCTTTCTCCAAGCTTAACCTCACTGACCAGCAGGAACAGCAGATTGAAAACATCCGTAACAATACATACTCTGAAATCGAGGATATTCTCACTCCCCAGCAACAAGAGCAATTTGAAACTATAAAAACACTACGCGGTCAACTACGAGACGCAAAAGAGGCTACAAATCTTTCTCAAGAGCAGCGAGAGGAAATCCGCGAAATTAAAAAGTCAGTACGAGAAGAAATGGAAAGTATGAATCTCTCTCAAGAGCAGCGAGACGACATCCGGGAGATTAAAAAGTCAGCACGAGAAGAGATGATGGGTATTCTCACCGACGAACAGCGCCAACAAATTCGTCAAGAAATGGGCTCACGTCGAGGTAAGCGTGGATCTAGAAGGGGATTGTTCTAGGACTGGGTGCATCTCATCTTTGTAAAAAATCAGCGTAGTGGCGTGGCACACCTAAAAACGTAGGTTGGGTTGAGCGGTAGGGAAACCCAACAAAGCGTTACTGGTGTTGGGTTTCATTCTTCAACCCAACCTACGCTTATTGCACCATTTTAGATGTGTCAGTCCAGTAGTGGAGTGACCATGTTAAAATAGTGTAATAAAGCCAGGGAGCGGTGAGAACCATGG
>NZ_MKZS01000001.1:2796624-2796912 GCF_001942495.1 Moorena bouillonii PNG | reverse complement strand
TAGGGAGTAGGGAGTAGGGAATCGGGAATCGGGAATCGGGAATCGGGAATCGGGAGTAGGGAATCGGGAATCGGGAATCGGGAAAAAATTATGTGTAAATCATTGTCTTGATGCAGTCGCGAATGGGGTAAATAACTAATGAATAATAACTAAGCTGTTGTGCATTTAAATGGGATATTGTTCAGTTATATAGCGTTTATAGGATTTATGAGGTACGCTTCTCAACCTCAAAGTCCCCCTTGATAAGGGGGATTTAGGGGGATCCCTTTGTACCTCATGGCATAGAGA
>NZ_MKZS01000001.1:2742562-2796426 GCF_001942495.1 Moorena bouillonii PNG | reverse complement strand
CCCGCCTCCCGACTCCCGACTCCCGACTCCCGACTCCCGACTCCCGACTCCCGACTCCCGATAATGAAGAGCGCTGTAAATCAAGACCAGTTTAACGACCAACCTCTTCTTTTTCCCGTTGGACTACTGGGTCTTTTTCTAGGCTGGGGTAAGTTGTTATCACTGGTTTTTCGGTACCAAAAAGCGATCGCATTTGTTCAATTCCCTCGTCTCGCAACCAGCCGACAATACCATTAGGCAGTACTGTCACTACAATTAGGAACAGCGCGCCCTGGAAAAATAGCCAAACTTCAGGAAATTGCTCACTCAACAAGGTTTGAGCTAGTCGGACTAATAAAGTTCCCAGAATTGCTCCGACTAGAGTTCCTCGTCCTCCCACAGCCACCCAAATCACCATCTCAATGGAAAAAGCTACTTCCATATAGCTGGGGGTAACAATCCCTGATTGTACCGTATAAAGCGCCCCAGCCACTCCAGCGATTCCCCCAGAAACCGCAAATACCAGGACTTTGAATCCCGTAGGATCGTAGCCAGAGAAACGCACCCGATTCTCATCATCCCGTATAGCAATTAACAACCGACCAAAGCGTCCACTGGTTAACCAACGGCACAATAAGTAGATCAGAACCACACACAGGATACTAATTTCGTAGAAAGCTAACTGAGCTTGTTTGGAACTTACTAACATCCCAAACAGGGTTTCTGTATCAGTTTTCAACCCATTAGTACCATTAATTAGCTTTTGCTGTCCATTGAAAAAATTGAATAAAACCAGCAGTGCGGCTTGGGTTAAAATCGAGAAATAAACCCCTTTAATCCGGTTACGAAATACGAGATAACCCAGCAATCCAGCCACGATACTGGGAATTAAAACAATAGCAATTAGGGTGAAAGGAAACGAATAAAATGGCTGCCAGAAGAATGGCAGTTCCTTCACTCCATAGAGGGTAAAGAATTCCGGTATTTCTCCTTCTGGTAATTGCAGTTTGAGGTGCATAGCAAAGGCATAGCCCCCCAAGGCAAAAAATATACCATGTCCTAGACTCAGCAGTCCGGTATACCCCCAAATCAGGTCAATCCCTATCGCGACAATAGATAATGACAAAAAACGCCCCAACAGCTTGAGGCGAAAATCCGGCAAAATCGCTGGCATTAATAACGCGAAAACTAGAGCAATTGCTACGATTGCTACTATTTCTATGATTAACTTTCGTCGCCGCTGCTTTTTAATAGCTTGTGTTCTAGATACATACGTCATAATTTATGAAAATAACAACTATAGCATTTATCATTTTAGTGAGGTACGTTGGCAAAGGGAGTAGGGTGTCGGGAGTCGGGAGTCGGGAGTCGGGAGTCGGGAGTCGGGAGTCGGGAGTCGGGAGTCGGGAATCGGGGCAATACAATTTACTGTACCTCATAAGTACGATAAACGCTATAATTCTGCCGTGCGTCCTTTTTGTGGGAATATTCCTGAAGGTCTCACTTGTAAAAAGGTAATAATTAAAGCAAAGACCATAACTTTTGCCATACTAGTAGTTGCAAAGAAAGTAAAGAAGTCCGTTACCGGTTTAAGGAACTCTACTGGCATCAACATAAAGGCTATGCTTCCCGAACCAAGCAGATAGGTAAGTGTACCAATTGCTAGGGCGGCTATTATGCTTCCCAGTAAGTTTCCGACACCGCCAACCACCACCACCATAAAGGTATCGACGATATAATTTTGACCAGTATTGGGACCGACAGAACCTAGTAATGTAATCGCACAACCTGCTACACCAGCTAAACCAGAACCTAGGGCAAATGTTAACGCATCTACCGTTTGTGTTGGGATACCTAAGCAAGCACTCATATTGCGATTTTGGGTAACCGCTCGAATCCGTAATCCCCAACTGGAGCGATTTAAGAACCAGTAGGTACCCAATAGACAAATAATCGTCAAAATAATGATAAAGATCCGGGCATAAGGCAATTGGAAGTTACCAATCGGAAATCCCCCTTGAAGCCATGCTGGTGGAGTCACGTCTACATTTCTGGCACTAAACCAAGGTCGAGTAATTCCCCGTTGACCCGTTTGTCCTAACAACACCCCGGTTACCATGGCAATTCCTAGAGATAAGAATACCATCAAAGCCATCGCCCAATTGCGAATTCTCTGCCAATCTAAACGACGACTGAGAACCCACCTTGACCCAAAAAACAGCAGGCAAAATACCCCAATCCCAATCACCAATACCCAATTCACACTGCGGACAAACTGCCGCAATATCAAACTTACTCCCCAAGTAGCGAGAAGGGTTTCCAAGGGTCGCCCATATAGATAACGAATCACCCCCCTCTCTAATACCAGTCCTACCAACGCTGCCACCAGAAAAGCTATGGGCAGGGCAAAAAATATATAGACATTAAACAACGAATCGCCCAAAAAGGCTTTAAAGGTATTTTGGACAACATAAGTTGTATAAGCGCCCAACATCATTAACTCGCCGTGAGCAAGATTAATCACGCCCATCAGTCCAAAGACAACCGCTAGTCCTAGGGCAGCAATCAGTAGCACGGAGCCAATACTAATCCCGTTAAAAATTCCTTCTAAAAGTGGCAGCACAATTTAATAATTAACTATGAATTATGAAGGATGAATTATGAATGGTTAATTATGCAGGATGAATTATGAATGGTGAAAACTACTTTATTTTTCTGTTTTTGAAGTTTACATTAAGCACTCAACACTCAACTAACAAAACTCGATTTTAAATGCTAAGTAGTTTACTTCATAGGTCATAATTCATCCTTGATAACTTATGCTTTCTCCTTTTTGTACTTTCCTCCCTTATTGGGATCAGTCCAGTCACACCCATACCCTTTCGTTTCCGCTACATATTGATTCCAGGGGATGGGAGGAACGGGTTTAGGAGTGGATGAGACAATTTTGAACTGACCATCGGCTTGGATTTCACCAATGCGCACTGTCTTGGAAATGTGATGATTCGGATACATCTCTACTGGTCCTTCTGGTGCGCCAAATTTTTGACCGATAGCAGCTTTGCGCACAGGCTCTAGGTCAGTAGTTCCAGCTTGCTCTACCGCCTGCTTCCATAGGTAAACCATAATGTAAGCCGCTTCCATGGGGTCGTTGGTTACCCGGTCTTCGCCATACTCGGCTTTGAAGGCTTCCACAAACTGCTTATTATCAAGGCTATCGACGGATTGGAAATAGTTCCAGGCGGCGTACTGACCAATTAGAAATTCTGGACCAATCTGCCGGACTTCCTCTTCCGCAATACTCACGGACATAGTGGGATATTTATCTGGAGTCAGTCCAGCACCTTTGAGTTGTTTGAAGAAAGCGACGTTACTATCCCCGTTGAGACTGTTGAAGATGACGCCACCATCTGGTAGTGCGGCTTTAATCTTAGAAATGATCGGGGTAACTTCTGTATTACCAAGGGGAAGGTAATCCTCGCCCACGGTCTCTCCACCCAGAGCTTTGAGTTGCTCCTTAATAATTGTGTTAGCGGTGCGAGGGAAAACATAATCCGAGCCCACTAAGAAAAACTTTTTGCCCTTGTTTTCCAGCAACCACTCTACCGCTGGCTCAATCTGCTGATTTGGTGCAGCACCTGTGTAGAAAATATTCTTGGAACATTCCTGCCCTTCGTACTGCACAGGATACCACAGCATATGGTCTTTGGATTCAAACACAGGTAGCACAGCCTTACGGCTAGCGGATGTCCAGCAACCAAAAATAGTAACGACTTGATCCTTATCAATCAGTTTGGCCGCTTTCTCAGCAAAGGTTGGCCAGTCAGACGCACCATCCTCAACAATAGGCACAATTTTCTTGCCTAATACTCCCCCGGCTTCATTAATCTCCTTGATAGCAAGCTTTTCAGCTTCCACCACAGTGGTCTCACTAATTGCCATGGTGCCAGTCAGGGAGTGGAGAATACCCACTTTGATTGTATCTTCCCCACCAGCACTAGCCTCTGAAGGACCCGAGCTGTCTTCAGCGCAAGCCTTCAACAGAAGACTGGTTCCCAATGCCGCTGAGCTATAAAGCAGAAATTTACGTCGTCCTAATCCACTTACCATACTTTCGTACCATCCTCTACCAAATTTGGCTGTAGCCTCATTGAAAAAATTGCGAAGCTAGGGTGTGATGTTAGACCTAGAATGGCAAGTAAACTGTTAATTAGGATACAAAAAACCTAAACTTTCGATCAGTTCATGAAAAATCAACATTTTTTAACATTTTTTAACATTTTTTTGGATCAGATCTACCCATGGTGAGCATTATCTATTCACATTCTGTTAATAAACTCTTTACAGTCTGGATAAGCAAAACCTTATTTACAAAAGCAAGAGAGAGCAAGCGAAGCCAGTATCTGTTACTATGGTTAAATAACCTGGAAAAAAGCATAGTTTTGCCTAAAAATAGCATGTTAAAGTCATTAGGCATCATCTATTCATGTTTTATTGCTCAACTTATAAACTTACTGTTGTCTTGTAACTCAGTGTACAGATTGACCATAAGGTTGATGTATTAATAAACACGCTTCGGCTCATCGGCTAACATTTGGCGAGATTTAAGCTTTGTCAGGGGAGAATTTCCAAGGATTTCACACTGGATGTCACCCTAACTCAGGGGCATCCAGAATCAGCTGGATCAATCAATTCCTAGCCAGTGCAAGCATTAGGCAGAAAGTTTTTGTTGGGTATGCACTCTCCATTGGTTTGGCCATTTTGGGAACAACGACTGGATTAGGGATTGGCCAGCATTACCAAAAGGCAGCACTGGCTGAACTCACTCGTTCCCAAAAACAAGAACATCTCCTGAAAAATTTACAAATCGCGATTTTAGACTTACGTTCCTATGCCTACTTAGGTGCGCTTGCTGTTCCCATGGAAGACCTACAGCTGGTTCAAGAGAAAATTGACCATGCTCAGCAACTGCTTTTGGAAGGGGAAGGGTTTGTCAGAGAGTTTGAGACCTGTTCTCATACGAATACCAATCAGTTACTGGATTTAGTGAAGACCTACAGGATCATTATTGATTCCTACAACACTCTCATTCAATCCCTGTTGTTAGGTGCCCTTGACCGTGGCGAATTAAATTCGCCACCGGTCGCAGCTGATGATCAGCTTAAACTTGGCCAAAAGCAACTGTTAGAACAGAACAATCCTGACTTAACCACTGCCCTAGAACGCTTTTTTGAGAAGTCAGACCAGCTGATTAGAGCAGCTCAAGTCAAACAGAAGCAAGCCTTGAGTGCCCTCAACCGTGCTGAGCAGTGCTGCTTTGGGATCATCTTCAGCAGTATGATCCTCTCAGTTGCGATCGCAATCCTATTAGCTATTCATACCAGTAATGCGATCGCACAGCGAATCAAAAGCCTGACTGAGATCACCGAACAGGTCAAACAGGAGTCTAACTTCACCCTGCAAGCACCAGTCACGACCCGAGATGAAGTGGGTGTCTTAGCGACTTCTCTCAATCAGCTGATTCACGGTATGGCTGACTACACCCAGGAACTCCAGCAAACGGAAATCCAGCTGATTCAAAACGAAAAAATGTCCAGTTTGGGTACTATGGTGGCTGGTATTGCCCATGAAATGAACAATCCGATCAACTTTATCTACGGCAATCTGTTCTTTGCCAGTGATTATATTGAGGATTTACTCTCTCTGGTGGAACTCTATCAGCAGTATTATCCCAACCCTGACCCAGAGATTCAAAATCAGCTAGAAGAGATTGATCTGGAATTTTTGGCCCAAGACTTGCCTAAAATCATCGCTTCCATGAAAGGGGGAGCTGAGCGCATTCGTGAAATTGTGCTTTCGATGAGGAATTTTTCCCGATTGGATGAAGCCAAGATCAAACCGGTTAACATCCATGAAGGAATTGACAATACCCTCGTTCTGCTCAGCAACCGTCTCAAGCCAGGGATTGAGGTGATCAAGCAGTATGGGGATTTACCTTTGGTGGATTGCTACCCAGCTCAACTGAATCAGGTATTTATGAGTATCTTGGAAAATGCCCTTGATGCTATAGAACACAAGAGTGTCGAATCTTTCCCATCCCCAGTCTTCACCATTCGGATTCAAACTGAGCTAGTTGACCAAAACTGGGTAGTTATCCGAATCGCTGACAATGGCCCTGGGATTGCCGCAGCAATTAAAGACCGGATCTTTGACCCATTTTTCACTACCAAAGACCCAGGTAAGGGAACTGGCTTGGGACTGGCCATTAGCTACCAAATTATTACCCACCATCGGGGGAAAATTGAGGTGGCTTCAGAACCTGGTCAGGGAGCCGAGTTTGTCATTAGTTTGCCCAGATAAAATCTGACCTAACCCATTAGCTGATAGCTGACGGCTGTTCGCGCAGCGTGCGCGTAGCGCATATGCTTACAAGTAAAGAATTCCTATTACTTATAGGGTTTGCTGGGCAGTTGTACCTAAGTCCTGACAGCGTACCATCAACAGTCAACTATATAAGTAATCTTTTGTATCAAAGACTACAAACACCTGGTCAGAGCTTTGTTACTTTCATCCATTAGACTGATGACAGGTGTGAGTGAGAACAATGAATAAACAATTACGCTCGATGTTGCTGATGAGTCCATTGATGTTGGTATCCCAATGGGCAGCATCTGAGGTAGCGATCGCACAAGAGGTTTCAGAAATCATTGATTCAGTAAACCGGTCGCAAATGCCTGCACAATCAAAGCAGGTGTCGGTTGATAAACTCATCAAACAGAGTAAACAAGACTCAGCTTCTATGGGTCAAGTCACCAGTGTTTCCCAACTGCGTGATGTCTCTCCTGGAGACTGGGCTTATGAAGCGCTACGGAGTTTAGTAGAGCGCTACGGTTGTATTGCAGGATACCCCAATCGCACGTTTCGTGGGAATCGGGCAACAACCCGGTATGAATTTGCCGCTGGTTTAAATGCTTGCTTGAACCAAATTGAGCGTTTAATTGCTGCGTCTACCGCTGATTTTATCACTCGTGAAGACTTAGAAACCCTGCAACGGCTGATTCAGGAGTTTGAATCAGAATTGGCTACTCTCGGTGCACGAGTCGATAACTTAGAAGGACGGGTGGCATTTTTAGAAGACCATCAGTTTTCTACCACCACCAAGCTAGAAGGGGAAGTGGTCTTCTCTATTGCCAACGCCTTTGGTGAAGACAGTGACAACCAAGTCGTGTTCCAAGACCGGGTACGTTTAGCGTTTGTCTCCAGTTTCACCGGTAAAGATGCGCTCTACACCCGTCTGGATGCCGGTAATGCAGCTACCTTTGATGGCACAGACCAAGGTGCCTTTACTTACAGCTTTGACAGCGGCAACGATCTGGGTATTGGTTGGCTAGCCTACTACTTCCCGATTGGGGATAATATTGATGTTTATCTGCCAGCTGCGTTTCCCCTTTGGCAAGATTTCGTCCCCACCATCAGCCCCTACCTGGATGACTTCACTGGTGCTAGTGGTGTTCTTTCCAGCTATGCTGAATCTAGCCCCATCTATAAAATTGGTTTAGGCGCAGGTGGTGGACTAGGCATCAACTTTAGCCTCGCCGATGCGGTAGTATTGAGTGCAGGTTACTTTGGTGGCAATTCCTTTGACCCCTCTGAAGGTCAGGGTTTATTCAATGGTGAGTTTTCTGCCTTAGGTCAGCTGACATTTTCCCCTAGCGACAGCTTCCAGTTAGCCTTCACCTACGTTCGTGCCTACTTCAATGACTTTGATGATGGCAACGCTATCTTTGATACAGGTGTCGGAACTGAAAACGCCAGGGCACCCTTTGGTGAGGGAGGAGATGTAACGGCCAACACTAACTCCTACGGCGTAGAAGCCTCTTTTCGATTCTCTCCCAATTTAGTAATTAATGCCTATGGTGGCTACACCGATGCTGAACAAGCTTCTGGTGGCAATGGTGATGCTGAGATTTGGTACTACGGTCTAGGACTAGCATTACCAGACTTTGGCAAAGAAGGTAACTTACTTGGTATAATCGCTGGTTCTGAGCCTTATGTTGGTGGTGATGATGATACCGCCATTCATGTTGAAGGCTTCTACAAGTATCAGGTAAATGATAATATCTCGATTACTCCCGGATTAATCTGGATTGCTGCTCCCTTTGGAGACAGTGATAACGAGGATGTCGTGATTGGTGCTTTGAGAACTACATTCAAATTCTAAGACCTAATCCCAAGTCCGGTTAATTACTTCTAATACTGTAGAGCCCATGGCTGTGACTTGAAAATTGAAAATTGAAAATTGAAAATTGAAAATGATCAACTTTCAAGTCACGAAAAGCCAAGACTTATAAGAAGTTAACCGGGCTCCCTATCAGCACATTATTGGTAAGCATATGCGCTACGCGCATATGCTTACAACGTGACTATTTCTTTGATTCCATTGATCACGAAGGGGTCAGATGGCAGGACAAGGAAAAGGTATCCAGCCTGGTGATTACCTGATTCTGCGGCATCGCTCTAATAATTTTCGCTATCCCATTGATATCGACGTTAACAACTCTCCTGAAAAGTACCAATTATTTTCCCTTACCCAAAAACATCCTACAACAGGCTGTGTCAGAATAGTCATTGATTGAACTAAAGACTGATATAGATTTTGATGACTTTGAGGAAATGGTTGGCTATAGTATAGGATAAAACTATAAAATCTATTTTCAAAAAAACTTTTATAACAAACTGAACAAAGAATTGATATCTATGAACTAGGAGTTTTATTGATTAAATTCAAATATCAATCTTATTTGAAATCCAAAAATTAACAAAACAAAAAACTATCAAATTTGTTACCGGTAAAATGTAGGTTGATCTATATGGCAATATTACCAAATTTTATCGAGAATTATTAGTTACAAATTTTCAAATAGGAATGACCTGGAAAAACCGCCTATTATTTGGTTTACCTGCCATTAAATCTGCCATTACTCTTATGGTAAAATCTAAGATTCATGGTTCATAGTTCATTGCAACAGTACTAATGAAAACTAATGAACCATGGAGAATTAACCATAGATAATTATCCAGCCCATAACCCCCATAAAAATCGGTTTGGAACACTGACCGATGGTCTAGCTCAAGACATAGACAAGTTTCACGTCTGAGGGTGACAAATTGACAGGCTGTTGAGAGTCTGGTGGTGTCAGGTTTGCAATTAGGTGAAGCAATAAAGTGAGCATGGCGGCTTGAATTAGTCTTTGGAACATGAGTGTTCTCCTCAATCCCGATTGGCTGGCAGTGATTTTTCTCTGTTGAATATCTACACATGCCCAATCTACGACTCCGGTAAAAAACTTGCCAGGTGTAAAATTTAGGTAAAATTAGGGAAAAGGTTAAGGAATTAAGTTTTATCACTCTCCTAGCTGTCTTTCCAATTCTTGCCGCAGACGAAAAACAATAGTGTCTGGCTCCACCCGGTCTAGAATTTCTTTAATGACGGTACTTGCTCCTAGTGGTCCGAAAGAGCAACCTTGTTCGAGATAAACCTGTGCCGCTTGACCAACAGCATAAGCCCCATAACCCGCAATTCCAGCTTGGGTAATTGCTGCCCCAGCAAAGGCACCCAAGCCACTCGGACCGATAACTACTGATGCACTCTTACCTACACCAAAAAGCACACTGGTACCCAGTTCACCTAGCAGTAAGCCTCCAGAACTGATCAAAATCTTTTGCCATAGCTTACCTGCTTCATAGCTAGTCATGGGTAGACCATACAGCCGCGCTAGAGAACGAATCATCACCAAGTCAGTCACAGTACCCCCTAAAACATCTAAAATTCCAATCGGATTGAGGGCGACTGCTAGTGCTTTGTACTGGGCAAACTGCCAGATTAAGTCTTCTGCTTCCGTTTTGTGTAACTCAATGGCTTTTTTGCCAATAGTATTCTGAGCATTGCGGGCTTGAAATAGAGCGTTGAGGGCTAAAAGTGATCGCCCTTCTCGGTTAAGTAGACTGAAAATTTTCTGTTTAAGCTGATCCACATTCGGAGGTGGAGTTTCCCATTCATAGGTCACTCTACCATCAGGCCACTCCACCCGTACTTCCATAGAAGCTGGTTCTGCTGCCACTAGGACAATCTCATCCGCTGACAACATCTTTTGTAAACGCCGATCCTTGGGACTACCGGTACCCAGTTGTTGCAACTGTTGATAAATTGCCTCCCGGTCTTGTTCTGGATAGAGGTCAATTTTGTTAAATACCAAGATTAGAGGCTTTTGGCTTTGCCGCAGTTCACAAAGAGCTTGATATTCAGTGCGAGTGATATCACCAGCCACCACAAATAAAATTAAATCGGCTTGGGATACCACCTCCCGCGCCATCTGCGCCTTGACTTCCCCATGGATTTCGTCCAATCCTGGCGTATCAATCAACTCCAAGAGGACTTCACTGTCGGACCTAGGTGTCCACTGTACTGACTTCGGCCATTGAGTGACACCGTGAATCGGACCAGTTTTAAGAATTTTTTCTCCCAGCAATGCATTAATTACTGCTGACTTACCACGACTAACCAAACCAAAAGCGGCAATGCGAATCAATCCTTGGTCAAGTTTGTCTAGGCTAGACTGCAAAACCTCTAATTCAGTTTGCAGCAAGGCTTGCATTTCCACATTAGCAGGATTCCCCTGGGACCGATGAAAATTGCTGTACCAGGACAAGGCTTGCTGTAAACTGGCACGAGTGCGGTTGAAGAGATTTTTCTGCTGGTTGTTGGTGCCATAGGATGTTTGATTACCAGCAGCTGGTTTAGATTGGGAAGAGCGAGGATAACTCAAGGTTAAATAGGGAAAGACGAGTTACAGTTACTATTTTGACCTAACCGTTGATGAGAAAATACCCATTATCCGATCGCAATTACCTGATACCAAGTTGCAGTCAAAGAATAAACAAAAAGGAATTGGGAAGAGCGGAAAATTCCCCCAAGTCCTCCTGATCCCATAGGTAAATTAAACGTCAGAAACGCAACTTGCTATAAGCCTGTAGACTAATGTGGGATTGGCGCAGGCTGATTGATGGAGGTAACTATGAGTGATCTGAATAAATCTAAACAACAGCTGATTCAGGAATTGAAAGCACTGCGCCGACAAGTGGATCAACTTAAAGCTACACGAATTGTCTTCAGTGCTCAACATCAGCTATTTAAAACCTATGGCACCATAATGCAAACAGCCTCTGGCTCCCTGATGCTTAGAGCTTTGTTACAAGATATACTCCACGTTGCTGGTCGCCTCACTAAGGCAGAGGAGAGTAGCCTGTTTTTACTCAATACTGATGGTGTGGTCACTGAGAGTATTCTAGCTCGCGGTGCAACCCTCCCACGATATAAAAAGCAGATCATTGGTCAGGTTCTAGACCAAGGTTTAGCTGGTTGGGTTAGCCGCCATCGCGAAGTTGGGCTGATAAAGGACACTATCGATGATGACCGCTGGCTTACCTTACCTGATCAGCCCTATCAAGTACGCTCAGTATTAGCTGTACCTATTCTCAGGGGTAAGAGGTTATTAGGCATTATCACCCTAATGCATTCCCAGGCGGGACACTTTGGCTCTAAATCTGCCCGTTTAATGGAAATGACTGCTGAGTCCATGGCTTTGATCTTAGAGAATGCTCAACTCCACAGTCAACAACAACAGCTAGGGCAACAGTCTCCTCAGAAATCTCCAGTTTTATCCCCAACAAATAAGCTCACTGAGAGTTCAGATAATTTCTCTTCTCTGGGAATTTACATAATTTATAGTAAAGGTAATTTTCTATATGTTAATCCCAAAATGGCCGAAATTTTTGGCTATTCCTTTGGTGAACTTATTTCTCGGCAATCATTACTACAAGTGGTGGCAGAAGACAAGCGTAAATTTGTCGATGAACGAATCACTAATTGTCTTCAGGGTCAGGGTAAAAATCTATACTTTACCTTTCCTGGTCAGTGTAAAGATGGTAGCAGGATTAACGTAGAAATTTATGGATCCCGAACTAAATTATACGGTAAGTTAGTAATCATTGGAGCTTTGCGAAGACTTAATCATTTAAGCGGTTAGGTTCTATGGTGTATTCTCTAGTGTGTTGGCTATAGCCATACTATTTCCATGATATTTATTTATCGCAAGGTTGTTTAAAAAATAGGTTTTATAAAAATTATGGATAGTGTCTCTAATTCTTTGATAGTTTACGGCTGATTCGCTTAATATTTCTGGAACGGCTAGCAATGGTAGCTTTCCCTTTACCAATTTGTACAAAAACTTTACCAGAAAAAATATTACTGAGGGCTGGGCGTTGGTAAACTACAAAATCTTCTAGCTTTGATGTTTCCTCAAACCCCATCTCGGTCAGAGCATCCTGGAGAGCAGCGCTAAAAACTTTCTTACTCTTGAATTCTAGGGATACTGTAACGGTTCGATTGAAGTAGGTACCTAATAAACCACCGATTAGGCCAAAAATTACACCAACACTATAGGGCATCCCTGTCACCAGACTTAGCCTCAAAACTTGCGAGGAAAATACAGTGGTAATGAGGGTTGTGCAGGTGAAGTAGTACAAAAATGTTATTAATAAACCGGGACCAAGCTGCATAGAAATTTTCTTTGATGTTATAACTATACATTTGCCATTAGTTTAAGACATTTTGAATCTGTTTTAACAGGTGCGACCCGTGATGGCGAGCAATCACGGGTCGCACCTAAGGGTGTCTGACGGGACTTGAACCCGTTATGACTGGTTCCACAAACCAGCGCCGCGACCACTTTGGCTTCAGACACCAAGTTGTTTAAAACAATACAAATTCCTAATTATTAGACTTCTTGCAGAAGTCGGGAACAGGGAACAGGGAATAGGGAACAGTGGACAAGAATTGACGCAAACAGTATCATAAAAATACTTTTGCAAGATTGTTCATAACATCAAAACTTTTTGGATCTCTTTCCTACTACTCCCTGCTCCCTGCTCCCTGCTCCCTTTTTCTATAAATCCTCTGTTCACAACTCAAATAAAAATGCTATCGTTAACATCAAGTTACTTGTCACGCAATATTGCCCTGACTGTCATTAAAATCTCTCCTAGCTTGTTTTTACCACTACCATCAGCACTACAACCCCAGTAATAATCTATGGGTGAATTCTCAACAATTAGCTGATCACCTGTACCAAGTAGTAACTGGCGAAGATCACCATGGGTTTCAAATTTTCGTAACACTCCTCGCTGCATAATCTCATCTTTGACTTTTTCCCAATCATCACGAAGAGGATGAGAGCGATCCCGTCCCATTTTTGCTGCTTCCTTTGGTGTTTTTGCGTTACGGATTTTGTCATACCAAGAGGAATCAGTAGTCACAAATTTTTGGGCTTGGAAGAAATGCTCACTAGTAGCCCACCACAATTCATCTAGCTCAAAGCCATGTCGGGAGAAGTTGGAAAAACAACCATAGGGTTTTTGGCGAGTACCGTAAAAATAAATTGTCATATAGTATTTTTATTTCAATTGTGAATATACTCCCTTAAGGAAAGGCAAGAGGCAAGAGGCAAGAGGCAAGAGGCAAGAGGCAAGAGGCAAGAGACAAGATTTAATCAAGTATAGAAAGATTTTGGGTAATATAAAAAACGATATTTTTTTTATAATTGATTTATTATTGCTATAATCGTTGCTGACTAATGAGACTAGCAAATTTGCGTTGCTGAATTAAGTAATGATATCAAGTATATAGCGTTTCTAGGACTCATGAGGTACACAGAATGGTTTCTCTTACCTGCTCCCTGCTCCCTGCTCCCTGCTCCCATTAACCCAGATATTTGTACCTCACAAGTCGTAGAATTGCTATAGTTGGGTTAGTTCCCGATTCCCGATTCCCGATTCCCGATTCCCGATTCCCGATTGATACCCATTGTTTAAAAAGGTGAGAATGCTGACCACTCAGCCAGGTGGAAACCTCAAGGTTTTATGGAACCTACAACCATAGTCCCTGGATTTTATCGATGGTTGAATTTTATGGTTTGAAAGTTGATAAGCTAAGGTTTGATGATTGAGGTTTAAGGGTTAAATTTTAACCTTTGACCTTTAAATTTATCCGAAGATGGAGTCGGATTTGAACCAACACTTCATGAACCAAAATCATGTGCCCTACCATGAGCTATCCATCTTACTTAAAAACCATAAATTTAGAGATTTTCGAGTGACCAGCACCTATCACTATTTTAATCGGGAATTTCGATCATTGTCCTGGCATTGCTAATAGAGAGTACTCGATCAACTGTTGACTTGAACTGTTCAATAAAGGTTTGTCGTCTTTCAAGCTCTTCAGCCAGGTTAGTGGGATCGAGTAGTTCAACCCCTTCTCTAGCTAGAAAGCTATCTGCCAAGGATTGATACTTCTGTGAACCAACCGATGCATTCTGCCCCAACACTTCCAAAGCTAGTTTATCAAGTCTTTCTTTGACTCGTGCTTGTGCCATCTTATACTGATTCAGGGTTTTAGTATAAGCTGACTGCATAGTACCGATAACTGCTTCATAATACATGATAAACATCTTCATCTCAATGGCTTCTGCCACAGTCATCTCTTGGTCAGCAATCGTAACCATTGTAGAAGCATTGGATAAGACAATTACTCTCTTGATCGTCCGCCTTCTGGCAATCAAGGCATCCACTTTTTGCAAAGCCGCTTTAGCTTTTATCTCATAATCTTCTCGTGATTTGAAGCCTGTTGGCACTTGACCGACTTCAACCACAGAAATTAAGGTGTTGTTGTCCAAAGCTGCTCTGGCTGAGTCAATGCGCTTTTGCAGCAAGGTTAACTCTGCTAGAGCATCTGTGACAGTCATAGTTGTCATTTTACCCTCCTTATCTCTTCATTTGTATCTCCTAGCTAATCACTTGTAAACCCTGCTGTTAGTTAACTTATTAGGTAAACATAGTATTTATCTAAAAAGGGAACAGGGAACAGGGAACAGGGAACAGTGGGAAAGAGTTATGAAGATTTTTACTATTATTCAAACCTAGCAATAGTAGTCAGGATATACTTCTAATAGTTAGAGTCATGTAAATCATTAATTGTTAATTTTAATTTGTTACTTTACAATTTAAAATTGACGAACTCCTTTCAATAATAAGTATTCAAGCAGAGATGATATATGATCATGCCTGCAAATTGGTGGCAGGGGTGAGAGTTGCACTCACTGATTTCCAGGGTATGAACCTGGCGAGCCTACTCTTGCTCCATCCCTGCGATACCCCTGACTGGATTTGAACCAGCAACACCTAGGTTCTAAGCCTAGAGCCTCTGCCAATTGGGCTACAGGGGTTTGGATCCGAGGGGCAGAATTTCCGCTTATGACCAATTGACTGTTGGTCAACTGGACTAAACCAAACTGCGCCACATCTGGATAATTGCTACTCCCGACAGGATTTGAACAAAAATGAGCGACGCATTCCCCCACCACGAGAACGCAGGTGGGGTTCAAGGAGCGGCAAATTGTGATATAATTTATCTATCTTGAGCGGTACGGCAAAGGGCAGAACAAGATTCTGAGCAACCTGGAGGCACGACCTCTTAACGAAAGGAAAATCAAGCCTGTAAATCCTTTGTAGTCGGTTTATACACGTCAGACTCTAGGTAAAAGTTCCTAAACATAAGCCCTATAGCGGAAACGACTTGGGGGAACAATCCAGCAAAAGTCCTGGTTGTTCGGCGAGAATGCCGCCTGTCGCGAGGGATAAGTGCCCTTGTAATCAAGACGGATACCCACACCTCGCTTAGCAGGTGGGGGAAGCATTCATCCTGCAAGACACTCGTTCTGGGGGAGTGATGTCTACCAATTCCATCACAGGGGTAAAGTCGGGGTGACAGGATTTGAACCTGCGACATCTTGCTCCCAAAGCAAGCGCGCTACCAAACTGCGCTACACCCCGTTGGTACTCCTGGTGGGAGTCGAACCCACAACTGACCGTTTTTAAAACGGTCGCCTCTGCCAATTGGGCTACAGGAGCATAATTTGATACCAAGTTGCTATCAAAAGTCATTTGGGTTGAAGGTTAAAGGTTGTTTGGTTGTTCGCGTAGCGTGGCCTATTGGCCAAGGTTGTTCGCCTTTGGCGTCCGAAGTAGCCTAGGTTGTTTGGTTGAAGCTTACAACCGGTTAACCTACCCTACGGGAACGCCAAAGGCGAACAACCGATTAACCTTTAACCGGTTAACCTACCCTACGGGAACGCCAAAGGCGAACAACCAGTTAACTTTCAACCGGTTAACCTACCCTACGGGAACGCCAAAGGCGAACAACCGGTTAACCTTCAACCGGTTAACCTACCCTACGGGAACGCCAAAGGCGAACAACCGGTTAACTTTCAACAATAGAATGCCGGAGTTGGACTCGAACCAACCTGCTACGGAAAACTTACACAACACGGCTCAAACCGTATTAAAGTTCCCTTCCTGCTTTCTTCCAGATAACTGGGATTGCGTGGGGTGTCGGCACTTCCCACTAACACAGGCTCAAACCAGGTAGCCCCCGGCGTATCGTTCTAAATTACGACTTGCATTCAAATCGCGATCAGCGGTGTAACCGCAAGCCTCACAATTAAAAACTCGTTCTTTCAGTGGCATTTCTTGAATGTGACCACAGCTTGAACAGGTTTTAGTTGATGGATAGAACCTATCTGCAAATACCAGTTGGCACCCGTACCACTCGGATTTATATTCGAGTTGACGACGAATCTCATAGAATGCCGAATCAGCGATCGCACCCGCTAGCTTGTGGTTTTTCAACAGACCGGAAACATTTAAATCTTCTAATCCAATGACTGCGTGGTTTTTGCAAAGCCAAGAGGTAAGTTTGTGGATTGTATCTTTGCGGATGTTAACAATGCTTTGATGAGCTAACGCAAGCTTTAGCTTGGTTTTATTTCTGTTAGCAGAACCTAGTTTTCTTCTAGAAAGTTCTCGTTGAAGTCTAGCCAGTTTTTTCTGGGCTTGTTTATAAGCCCTGGGATTAGGAAACACAGTTCCATCCGAGCAAGTAGCCAGAACTTTAACTCCAACATCAACACCCAGGTGTTCTCTAGATTTCACAGTAGCTTTAGGTTCAAACTCGTAGGATACAGAAATATACCAAGAATCGGCTACTCGACTGATTGTCACCCGCTTCGTCTGGATTTCTGGCAGTGGTTCATAAGTGCTAACCCATCCAATAAAAGGTAGTTTTAATCGAGTTCCTGAAAACTCCATGACTTTTCCACAATTATCTAAGGTAAAGCTATCATTTCTACCTTTTTTCTTAAACTTCGGATGTTTAGCCACGCCTTTAAAAAAGCGTTTAAATGCTTCTGATAAGTGCCTGAAGGCAAATTGATAAACCCTAGAGCTTAAGGTAGACTGCCAGGGGTATTGAGGTTTAACATGATGGGTATAAAATTTTTTCAGCTTATTAGCCGAAGGTTTGAGTTCGGCTTTATAGGCTTCATTCCACATATTTAAAGCCCAATTCCAAACCCACCTATAATAGCCCGCGTGTCGAGCCATCAAGGTCTTTTGTCTGTTATTGAGCTTTAATCTTGTTTGATATGCTCGTCGCATAAGTCTGGGTCATTCTTGATTTGAGTTTCGTATTTTATTAGTCCATACACATGTCTTGATTTTCCCATCTTTCTAGCGTTCTGACGTTAACGCCTAGATAATCCGCAGCAACTCTTAGCTTGAGATACTTAGTCACTTAACTACAGTTAACGACATACTTATAGTACCGTATTGTACTGCAAATCCTCAACTAAGTTATCGCTCTCCGTGATTCAGAGTCACGGCGACTTGCCAATCGTCCATCCGGCATTTAGCACTTGCAATAGCAAGTGACAGTCCCCCAAGGTCGGCATCGAACCGACGACCTCTCGCTTTTCAGGCGAGCGCTCTACCCAACTGAGCTACCGGGGGATACAAAGGATAAAAATGAAACCCCTCCTGACTGCCCTGGCAGGGATCGAACCCGCGACCATCGAGTTAACAGCTCGCTGCTCTTCCAACTGAGCTACAGGGCATTCATCGTGCCGACGGGGATCGAACCCGCAATCACCTGCTTGAAAGGCACGCGGCTTAACCAAATTTGCCTACGGCACGGGAGCGCGGAGACTGAGATTTGAACTCAGATCAACGGTTTTGGAGACCGTCATGTTGCCAGTTACACCATCTCCGTATGTGGTCGCAGCGGCGGGACTCGAACCCGCACTCTCCTGGTTATGAGCCAGGTGCTCTACCGTTGAGCTACGCTGCTAGGTCACTGATTGGAGTCACTGATTGGAGCAGGATTTGCACCTGCAACCGATAAAAGCGACTGCAAAGAGCGAGGCTGACGGGAATCGAACCCGCGACTTCCTGTTCGACAGACAGGCGCTCTGACCGTCTGAGCTACAGCCCCAGGACTTGAGCAGTTTATCCGTTGGAGTTTAGATCAATCTTTTAGATAAATCTCTGGGTTCACTCTGTGGGGAATCAACCCAAGGGTCCATCCCCACGTGATGAGCAAACACAGTTATATCCAAACATGAATCAAAAGGTATGTTACATATTTAGTTGTCAAGGTTCCGTGTAAGCTTTGGGATTCGAGCGTTTTGACTCTTTCCTGTCCGCTATGTTTGTATACTACAAAAATACTACAAACGGTGTCAAGGGTTTGGGCAAACTTTTTTTGGAAATTTTTAGGACTTATGTCAATAGCCCCAAAAAAACATATATATAGCGTGTTTATCTAAAAAAAAACACTATATATAGATTTAGCGTGGGTAATTCCTAACTGCCAGAGGGGCAAGAGATGGTTTAACGGATGTAATGGATGACAGGATCGAGCAGATCTCGATCAGGAGAAACGTGTTAATAAGTTGTTACTGGTACCTCTTCTCCCTCTTCGGTCTCTTATCCAATCCTGAAGGAGCGTGGGATGCCGATTAGGTATAGCACTACGGATTCAAAGGACATTGATACAAGCAACAAAAGCTGTTGTAGTCAACTTTAGCATGCATGCCTCTTGCCAATGCCATTGCCCGTAGCACTATATGATGTACAGACAGTGCACTATGGCAATGAGCAACAAGCAAGAATGCATTTAGATCCCCTAGTCCCTAATTCTTTGTTGAATCTTTTGCAACTGGCTAGTCCCGTACTACCAGTGGGTGCTTACGGCTATTCCGAGGGTTTGGAAACGTTAGTTGATATTGGTGTGATTCACAACCAGACTACTCTGCACCAGTGGCTAGAGCATCAACTGTGCTATGGAGCCATTCGATTAGAGGCTTATGTTATGGTTCGAGCTTACGAAAGTTATGGCAAAGGGGATTTAGAGGGTTTGGACTACTGGAATGCTTGGGTAAGTGCTGCTAAGGAAACTTCTGAATTGCGATCGCAAAGTTGGCAGATGGGTAACTCGTTGATGCGGTTACTGCTGGATTTGCACCCACCCAGTGAAACCATTAGACTTCTTTCAGAAGAGGGAACAGCGGATCTGGGAACAGGGAACAGTGGACAAGAATTCACCCAAACAGGATCAGAAAACTACTTTGGCCAGAGGTCTTCTCAACAAAATGTCATTTCTCTACAAGATGTAGCATCAGCTGTGGGTCAACCCTGTAATTATGCGATCGCGTTTGGGATTGGGGCTGCTAACTGGCAGATTGACATTACAGCCACAGTCTTAGGTTACTTACATAGCTGGGCATCTAATGTCATCGGTGCTGGCGTCAAATTGATTCCCCTTGGTCAAACCGTTGGTCAACAGCTACTACTAGGACTCAACCATAGACTTACTCTGAGCACCCAAGATGTTTTAACTTTGACGGATGAAAAATTAAGTAGTTGTGGCTGGGGATTAGCCCTGGCAAGTATGGCTCACGAAACTCAGTACACACGATTATTTCGTAGTTAATTCTTTTTAAAATTAATAATCATTTGTAAGCATTCAGCACTCAGCGGTCAGTGGTCAGCTTATTTTATTCAAAAGCTGTTCGGTGTAGGGTGGCCATAGGCCAATGGCACCTCAAGTAGCGTGCGCTTAGTGCATTAGCTAACTTTATTAATTCTTTTTTAAAAGATTAATAAAGTTAGCTGGTTTTTTTTGGCTGATGTTACCGATATATGCCACATTTGCATGTTATAAAAGTATAGCGTTTGTATTTGAGATGTAAACCTTAATGGTCTTTTTTTATTAGACAATAAAACTCCGTATCTCTTGCCCCTTTTGCCTTTTGCCTCTTGCCTGCATGCCTTTTTTTGCAAGAAGTCTGTTTACAACCTAGATAAAAACCCTATATACTACGACAATTAGCGTATTTTAATAATTAGCCGGATTTTAATGCTAATATAGAGTTAGAATTAAGGCAGCCAAACTTTCGTTAATTTTCGGGTAATTTTAGTTAAATCACCCTTCTTAATTAAGGTAAAGTTAAGCAAAGTCAGGTACTAATTTACCTTCAGTTCGGCTAACCGAGTTTTGCTGATGGTTAGTGAAACTCGATCATGGTGCATCTCCACAACCCTAGCTTGAATTGTCTGCTAACATTACGAGTTTGGTGCATTTCACCAAAACCATAACTTACGAAAAACTGGGCTAAAAACCCGATATTTTGTAAACACTATACAAATATAGTGGCTGGGTAAGTTCTGAAAACTATACACAATATTCTAATTCACAATATTACATATTAGGGATTAATTTAAACAGAAAATATTAACAATATACGTGCTAATATAGGCGCTAAAAAACTAGGATTATTACTTGTTAAAGATTCATTGTTAATTGTTAGTTAATAGTTACTAATTACTAGTGGCATTGCTATATATCCATAGAGACACCAATGACGACTCAAAAAGTATTGACCACCGACAAACTGGCACAACAGATTCAAGCTTGCGCAAAGGCGCAATTTACTGGTTGGTTGGAGATTGAAGATCCCCAAGGTCAGCAGTGGAGTCTTTCTTTTCACTTGGGTCGTTTGACTGGGGGTGCTAGTAAAATGCATCCCATTCGTCGTTGGTGTCGGCAGTTGTCTGTACACTGCCCAGAACTATCAGCATTTCCTGTGTGTCAGGGGTCGTCGGCTCAGCCGGTGTATTGGGATTACCCATCTCTAGCAGAACTAGTCAGACAGGGGAAAGTACCGCTAAAACAGATGAGGTCGGTTGTTGCTGGCAACTGTACGGAAATACTCTTCGATATCATCCAACGGCAGGAACAACTCCGCTGTGCTTCATCAGAGCAATTAACTTACAGGCAGATTCCTCAAGACACTATTGATTCAACCTCTGATTCAACCTCTGATTCAACCTTTGATTCAAGGTTGGTAGTCATTCGAGCTGATCAAATTTGGCAACAGGCAAGGCAGGTTTGGGAGCCTTGGCAACAGGCTGGTTTGGTAAATATTTCCCCTTCTTTGGCTCCGGTGATCTGGGATGCTGACAAATTGCGACAGCAGACCTCATTACTGGCCTACCATAACCTGACTACCTTGGTGGATGGCGATCGCACTTTGAGGGATTTAGCTGTGAGGTTGAAACAGAATCTTTTGCCTCTGACCCAATCAATCATGCCCTATATCAGATTACAGGTCATGGGTCTGGTGTCGGTTGGGGACTTCCGCTGTGATACTCACTTTAATAAAGCCACTAACCCAATGCCAGAAACTACCGGAAGGAAAGGAGGGCCAATTCAGACATTACCAGCTAGTCCCTTGGTAGTTTATATCGAAGACAGCCAAATCGATCGGCTGACCATGAGTCAAATTCTTGCCAATGCTGGTTATCGATTTATCAATGTTCAAGACCCTATCAAAGCCTTGCCGACCTTGCTAAAGCATAAACCACAGCTGATCTTCTTGGATTTGGTGATGCCAGTTTTAAACGGGTATGAAGTCTGTGCACAAATTCGTCGGGTTTCGGTGTTTCAAGACACGCCAGTGATTATGGTCACCAGTAATGACGGAATTGTAGACCGAGTGCGGGCCAAGATGGTCGGTTCTACAGACTTTTTAGCAAAGCCTATTACTCGGTCAAAGGTATTGACAATTCTCCAGAGGCATCTCGGGGTTAGTCGTAATATCCTGTCCAGTTGACTACTTACTTTAATACTTTAGTAAAGGGAACAGGAAGGAGGGAGTAGGGAGTAGGGAGTAGGGAGTAGGGAGTAGGGAATTTACGATAAAAAATCATCACAATTCATTGTGTATAATTATTAATTTAATTAACTAATTATTAGTTAAAATAAATAGGTTACAAAAATGAAAGTTACAATTACTAAAAAATATCAATAACTTTTATAAAAAAAACAATTATGACTACAGTCCTTTTGGTTGAAGATAGTTTGACGGAAAATGAAATTCTAAGTTGTTACCTCAGAGAAGCTGGTCTCAACGTAGTTAGTGTCACCAGTAGTGAGGATGCCCAGATTAAACTCCAGTCCCAGAAACCAGATTTAGTGATTGTCGATGTGATTTTGCCAGGACAAAGCGGGTTTGAACTGTGCCGGGAACTCAAGACTAATTCCAACACCGAAACCATCCCAGTGGTGATTTGCTCAACTAAAGGAACTGATGCCGACAAACTCTGGGGTTCGATGCTGGGAGCTGATGCCTATTTATCTAAACCGATAGACCAGCAAGAACTAATACAAACAATCCAGCAATTGTTAGGCATTAGGCATTAGGCATTAGGTATTAGGTATTAGGTATTAGGTAATGTTGAACTCCCTTGACCCAGCGGTAACACAAACAAATCTTGACCTACTAAACTTAGATCCACTAACCCCAGAAACCCGAGTGCGGTTGCTGCGTTTTCCTCTTGGCAAAGATGACAGTGTTCTGTTGCCCCTAGAGCAGATTACAGAAATTATCAGGGTGAATCTGCCGGAGGTTCTGCTGGTGCCGGAAATGCCCAGTTGCATTTTGGGAATTGGTAATTGGCGTTCAGAAATGCTCTGGTTGGTAGACCTAAACCAGCTGGTTGGCTATCCACCTCTGTCGAAGCTTGGGCAAGTTTCGGTATCTCCTGTGGCAATAGTAGTTCAGGTCAATGACCAGTCTTTGGGTCTGGTGGTATCCCATGTTAATGATATTGAGTTACATGAATTGGAGCAACTCCAGCCACCGACTCCTGGTTTATTTCCTCCTAAGCTATTGCCTTTTCTCCTGGGGTACCTACCTGGGGATGGCGGTGCAGTTTTGGATGTCATGGCTATTACTCAATGTCCCCTATGGCAGACACATCAACGAGGGGACTCTTGGGGAGGAGAGTCTTGAGGTTTTTCGACTTAGCCTCCTCCGAGATCTGGCAATTGATCAGGGCAATCATCAGGAGTTTTGATCAACCAAATCAATGCCATCAAATCAATTATGACTGGTTGACAAGCTCGTCACTCACTCTGCCCATTGAACAGTCTATTGGCAGGGTTACTACCGACTCGATTGCCTCTGAGATGCCATCATGGTCGGCAATTTTACCATTATCAGATGTTGAAAAAAGCGATGCAGTCGGCCAAAGGGGGTTTCCACGGGGCTTTCAAGGTGCGGACGCAGGTTCCGCACGCAGCCCCTCCCCAGGAGCGACTGCATCAAGAAAGGAAACTATAACTATGCCACAATTTGATAAATCTGAGGAAATACTCAGTTCTAAGTCCCAACTCAATCAATCATCGAGTAATGGCAATGGCAAGGGGACACCTACCGGGGTTCAGTTTCACCTAGCCGTGGATATTGAGCAACACTGCAAGGGTGAGCGGCAGTGGTTATTCCACCTGGCAACTCAGATGCGCAAAGCAGAAACTAGTGATGCCCTGTTGAGAACCACCGTGACTGAGGTTAGTCAGCGTTTACGGGTAGACCGAGCCTTGATTTTTCGCTTCCAGTCCGAGAATCGGGGTACGGTGCTAGTTGAGTCGATGGTGGGTGGCTATACTCCCAGCCAGGGGGAGTACCTGCCGGTGATTGCTTTTGGAGCATTGAATCGCTCAGCCTACGAGCAACAGGAACTTGTAGCCCTTAATGATATTAATGACCGGGCTTTGAGTCCGTTTCAACTCCAACTGCTAGAACGATTCCAGGTCAAAGCCAGCCTAAGTCTACCGATTTTGCTCGATGGGCAACTGTGGGGCTTACTAGTGGTGCAGCAATGTTCTGGTTCTCGGGAATGGCAGGAAGCTGACATTAGTCTGCTCTACCAAGTTGTTAATGAACTGAGGCTAAGTCTACAGCCAGTGGAATTTAGTACCCGACGGCGAGAGCAGGTGAAGCAGGAAAAGGTTTTGGCTCAAATCTTGGCCACAATTGCGCCGTCAAATGTACCGGAGATTGCCCTGGGCAACATTTGCCACGAACTGCGCCTGTTTTTGAAGGCGGATCGGGTAGTGGTTTATCGGTTCAATCGAGACTGGAGTGGTGAATTTGTGGCTGAGTCAGTTGCAGATGCTTGGGTGAGGCTGCTCGAAGACCAAAAGCAAAATCCTAACCTGACATCAGCCGATATATTGTCCTCTAAGCGCTGTACCGTCAAGCAAATCGGATCCGTGGCCAGCCCTACTACCGATACCTATTTAAAGCAGACACAAGGAGGCAGCTATTTCAAAGGTCAGCAGGTAGAGCGAGTTGACGACATTTATGCCGCTGGTTTTTCTCAGTGCTACATTGAAACCTTAGAAAAATATCAGACCAAGGCTTATATTATAGCCCCAATCTTTAATGGTGAACACCTCTGGGGTTTATTCGCCGTTTACCAGAACTCTCGCCCTCGGCGCTGGCTTGATAGTGAGGTGATGCTGCTGTCATTACTCAGTGACCGTCTCAGTAGTATTCTCAAACAATTGGACATTACAGCCCAGCTACAGGAGAAATCGGAGCAACTGGATATTGCTGTTCAGGGAGAAAAAATAGCAAGTCGCTTGCTTGATAAAATACTTAAGAGTTCTGACATCAACAGTGTTTTCCAGACCGCTACTCAAGAAATCCGGCAGCAGCTCAAGTGCGATCGCGTCGCTGTGTATCGCTTCAATCGAGACTGGAGTGGTGAGTTTGTGGCTGAGGATGTGGCACATGGTTGGATACCGTTAGTTGGATCGAGTATTAAAAAAGTCTGGCGCGATACCTATTTGGAGGAAACCCAAGGCGGTAGGTATCGCCACAATGAAACCTTAGCCGTTGATGACATTTACAACGTTAATTACGATCAGTGTCACATTGACCTGTTGGAGCAATTTCAGGCTAAAGCTTATGTGATTGTACCGATTCTGCAAGGGGAAACCTTGTGGGGTTTACTGGCAGCTTACCAGAACAATGGCCCTCGTCACTGGCAGAAAATCGAGGTGGGTATACTGGCTCAGATGGGCCGACAATTTGGGGTTGGCCTCCAGCAAACGGAGTATGTTGAGCAACTGCGAGCAAAATCCAAGCAACTCCTATTGGCTGCAGACCTAGAAAAATCAGCGGTCAAAATCATCAACAAGATCCGGCAATCTCGGAAACTGGATACCATTTTCAAGACCACAACCATAGAAATTCGTAAGCTCCTGATGGCTGACCGGGTCGGTCTGTTTCGCTTTGACCCTGACTCCGATTATAACGATGGAGAGTTGGTGTCTGAAGATGTGGTCAATGGGTACGATGGGATCCTGGGTAAGAAGGTTCACGACCATTGCTTTAGTCAACAGTATTCCCAGCACTATGTCGAAGGGCGAGTACACGCAGTTGCTGATATCTACAATGGGGATCTTGGCGATTGCTACATTGAGCTGCTAACTCAGTTTCAAGTCCGGGCTAACCTGGTGGTGCCATTGCGTAAAGGAACTGAACTGTGGGGATTTTTATGCATTCACCAATGCAGTAAGCCCCGTCAATGGCAGGAGTATGAGATTGATTTTGCCAAGCAGATTGCCCTACACTTTGAAGTTGCCCTACAACAAACAGAGTACCTAGCCCAAGTCGAGGCCAAATCTACCCAGGTCGCTAAAATCGCAGGGATGGAGCGAGCGGTAGTTGGAATCATCAACAAGATCCGTCAGTCTCGAAACCTAGATACCATTTTCAAGACAACCGCTATCGAAATGCGCAAGCTTCTTCAGGTTGACCGGGTGGGTGTATTTAAGTTTTACCCTAACTCTGGCTTTGATGATGGGGAATTGGTATCTGAGGATGTGGCATCAGGCTACCATGCCATGCTAGGAATCAAAGTTAACGACCACTGCTTTGGTGAACAGTATGCCCCTCACTACACCGAAGGACGTGTGCAAGCAGTTGCTGATGTCTACAATGCGGGTTTCAGCGATTGCCATATTGAGCTGCTGGCTCAGTTCCAAGTCCGGGCTAATCTGGTTGTGCCCCTACTTCTTGCACCTGATTTGTGGGGATTGTTGTGCATTCACCAATGCAGTAAGCCCCGTCAATGGCAGGAGTATGAGATTGATTTTGCCAAGCAGATTGCCCTGCACTTTGGGGTAGCGCTACAGCAATTGAGCTACCTGGATCAAGTGGAGGCCAAATCTCACCAGCTTGCCCAAGCTGCTGTGCGGGAGCGAGTAGTAGCAAGCCTTAGCAACCATTTGTCCCAGTCTGTAGATGTTTATAGTATCTTCCAGAGTATTACCAAAGAGTTGCGGCAAGTGTTGGGAGCTGACCGGGTAGTAATCTATCGCTTCAACTCCGACTGGAGTGGTGAGTTTGTGGCTGAATCGGTTGCCCCTGGCTGGATTTCCCTAATCACTGAACAAGAAAGAGACGACCGCCTGAAGGTGGATACAACGGCTTATGAGCGCTGCCAAGTTACAGCCCTGAGTGTTAATTCTCTGTCTAATGTTGATACCTGCTTGCAAGAAACCCAGGGTGGAGAGTTCGCCCGAGGTGACCGCTTCAAGAAGGTTGATGACATCTATGCCATGGGTTTCGCTCCCTGCTACATCAACACTCTGGAACAATACCAAGCCAGGGCATATCTGATTATGCCAATTTTCCAAAGTGACAAGCTCTGGGGGCTGCTGGCGGCTTACCAAAATACGGGACCCCGTCAGTGGCAAGATACCGATGTCACCCTCATGCTCCAAATTAGTAATTCCCTGGGATTAGCCTTGCAGCGATCCCATTACCTAGATCAGTTACGAGCCCAATCTACCCAACTCACCAAAGCGGCTCAAATTGCTCAGGGGGTAACCAAAATAGTTGGTAAGCTGTTTCAGTCTCGGGATGTAAATACAATCTATCGTATCACAACCCAAGAAATCCGGCAGCTGCTCAAATGCGATCGCGTAGCCCTCTATCACTTCAATCCTGATTGGACTGGTCAGTTTGTGGCTGAGGCAGTTGCAACTGGTTGGTTAGCATGGGTGGGAGCAGATATCAAAGCCTTCTGGCCCGATACTTATCTACAAGACACCCAGGGAGGTCGGTATCGCAATCGTGAAAGCGTGGCCGTTGATGACATTTACACCTTTGGTTATTCTGACGGTTACCTAGAAACCTTAGAGCAATATGAGGTTAAGGCTTATATGCTGGCACCGATTTTTATACAAGGAACCTTATGGGGTTTACTGGGTACCTACCAAAATACTGGTCCTCGTGACTGGCAAGAGTTTGAACTCAACGCCCTGGCTCAGATTGCGGTGCAAGTAGGGGCAGCCCTGCAACAGGCTGAGTATCTCGCACAAATCCAAAACCAGTCCCAGCAGCTGACCGATGCCGCACAACGGGAGAAAGCCGACAAAGAAGCAGTACAGCGGGAGGTAATGCAGTTGCTCTCAGCAGTGCGACCAGCTCTAGAAGGAGACCTCACCGTCCGAGCTCCGGTAACCAACAATGAAGTAGGTACCATTGCTGATGCCTACAACAACACCTTACAAAGCCTGCGCCGGATTGTGACTCAAGTCCAGCAAGCTTCCAGGAAAGTTGCCCAAACGTCTGTTGACAGGGAATCCTCCATTGCCAAGCTCACAGCCCAAGCCCAGCAGCAATTTATGGCTCTCGGTCAAGCCTTAGAGAACATCCAGACCATGGTTAATTCTACAGAAGCTGTAGGTGAGAGTGCTCAACAGGTAGAAGTAGCAGTCCAAACCGCTAACCAAACCCTCCAAGCAGGGGATGCCGCCATGAACCGTACCGTAGATGGAATTCTCGAAATCCGGGAGACAGTGGCAGAAACCAGCAAACGGCTCAAGCGCCTGAGCGAATCGTCCCAGAAGGTTTCGAGGGTGGTAAACCTGATTAGCAACTTTACGAATCAGACCCAATTGCTAGCGTTGAATGCAGCCATTGAAGCTACAAGGGCTGGTGAGTATGGACGGGGTTTTGTAGTTGTTGCCGATGAAGTACGTTCTCTAGCCCGTCAGTCAGCGGAAGCCACCACTGAGATCGAGCAGTTGGTGCAGGAGATCCAGAAGAGTACCGCTGAGGTTTCTACAGCCATGGATAAAGGTATTCAACAGGTTGCCCAAGGAACCGCAATGGTACAAGATACCCGTCTCACTCTCAATGCCATTGTTGAAGCCACCAGCCAAATCAGCCAGCTTGTAGAGGGTATTACCCAAGCCACCCAGGTACAGACCGAAGAGTTCCAATCCGTGACCCAAACCATGACTGAAGTTGCAGGAATTGCCAACAAAACTTCTGAGGATGCCATGGAAATTTCTACGTCTTTCCAAGAACTCCTAGCCATGGCTCAGAATCTTCAAGCCAGTGCTGACCAGTTCAAGGTTGAGTAGTCATTTGCCTTGCTAAAATCCATTTTAAATGCGTTTTAGCATGCATGCTAAAGGGGACTGGGATATATCTTTTTTATTTGATTTCAGGCTATAGACATTTTCAATGCACAAAATTTTTATTAAAACTAGGAAAATTTTATTGAATAAAAATTTTCCTAGTTTTAATAAAAAATCACTAATAATACGAGCATTTTTTCGTATAATCAGTTAGAGATAATTTTTTTTATTTTATCCCGATTCCCGATTCCCGATTCCCGATTCCCGATTCCCGATTCCCTACTCCCTACTCCCTACTCCCTACTCCCTAAGAATAAAATACCTCACCCAATTGACAACTGCTCTAATGACTAATGACCCGAAAATTCGTGAGCAAAGCTATCGCTACTTTCTCCAGGAAGCACCGGAACTGCTGCAAGTCTTGGAAGAGGATTTGCTGAGTTTGTCAGAAAACTATAGCATCAATAAAGTCAACAACTTGATGCGGACTACCCATACCCTCAAAGGCGCAGCAGCTAGCATTGGGTTGGAAACAATCGCCACTGTAGCTCACTCCTTGGAGGATGTTTTTAAAGCTCTGTTTAACCCCGACTTGTCCATTGATCCAGAAATTGAAGCCTTACTGTTTCAAGCTTATGAGTGTCTGCGCCTACCTCTGACCGCTGAACTCACAGGGGGGCAAATCGATGACACCGAAATCAAAAATCGAACTGCTGCTGTTGTTGCCCAACTCCAAGAGAAGCTGGGGGACTGTTTTGGTCACGAATCCCATCTGCCCACCTCACTAGAATTGGGCTTCGACGTCACCCAGTCCATTTTTGAAGTGGGGGTTAGCCAAGGCTTAGACGTAATCCAAGCTGCCCTAAATAATGACAATCCCAGTGAAATCAGCATCACAGTTCGCCACCAAGCAGACATTTTCTTGGGGTTAGGGGAATCCCTTAATTTACCAGGGTTTGCCGCTATTGCCAAAAATGCGATCGCAGCCCTAGACAACCATCCCGATCAGGTGGTCACCATTGCCAAGACCGCTTTGTGTGATTTCGTTGCAGCACAAGCAGCGGTGCTAGAAGGGGATAGGACTCAAGGTGGTCAACCTTCTATAGCTCTGCAACAACTAGCTGACCTTAGGTCTTCAAGTCAAAATTCACAATTCACAATTCAAAATCAATCTTCTGTCTTCGGCAACGGAAAAGAACAAGACCTTAATCGAGTTGAGCCCGGACTAGAAGAAGTAGAAGGTGTTGTTAATAATTCTTCCGTTACTGATCCAGAATCTAAAACAAGGAAACGGTCCCAGCTTGTGGAAATGATCTGGGGAGGATCAACTACACTAGATCAGCAAACTTCTGATCAAAGTAAACACTTGCAGAGGTCGAACCAAACAGAGATAGATGTCTTGGATGGAGAGATAGCCTCACCTGATCAAGAAATCGCCACAGAAAAAAATTTTGTTTTGCACAACATGGGGATGATTGATGCAGATAATCAAAAAAAAGAACAACGACAAGATCCCGAAATTATCACAGACGAGATCATCCCGCCCATAGGCAATGCCAAAAATGCCCCTCTAAACTCTTCCCATCTCGCCATAACTCCCTCCAACCAACATCCCAGCACGCCATCATCTAGGGATCTATCTGGTACTGTGCGGATAAATATTGAGCATCTAGAATACCTGAATTACACAATTGGGGAATTACTAACCAACCAAAACCGCCAGTTGCTCGAAAATGAACAACTGCTGGCTGCAGTGCGAGTACTCCTTGATCGTATCGACCAACATCAGCAAGTTCTAGAGCAACTCCAAGATTGGTACGACCGCCTGTTTATTTTGACCCAACAAAAGCAGATTAGGCAAAGGTTGCAAGTTAGCAAGTTGAATGTTGAAGGTTTAAACAAAAACAAAGCTACCGACCGAAATCTTGCTTTTTCTTCCTACCCTTGGGCAGAAAAAACGTTGCAGCTTAGCAAGTTGAAGGTTGAAGGTTTAAAGGAACACTTTGCTACCAACCCCAATCCTACGGCCAACCTTGGCCAAAAGGCCACGCTACGCTCTCAACCTGCCAACTTTCAACATAGCAACTTTCAACATAGCAACTTTCAACATAGCAACTTTCAACCAACTAACCTTGGCCAAAAGGCCACGCTACGCGAACAACATACCGACTATTTCGATGACCTGGAACTAAAACGTTATAGCGCACCCGAGCTTCTGATCCAGTCAGTTCTAGAAGATGCTATTCAATTAACAGAAGCTGCCCTAGACATTGAGCTGTTCAGCACCCAATCCAGTAAAACTCTCGAACAACAACGTCGGTTGTTAACCAACCATCGTGATGTCTTGATGGACGCCCGGATGTTGCCTTTAGGGGAAATATTTAGTCGTTTCCCCCCTGTCCTCAAGCAGTTGTCAGCTTCCCACCATAAGCTGGTAGAGCTAAAAATCTCTGGTAATGATGTTTTAGTGGATAAAGTTGTTGCCCAGAAGTTGTACGACCCCATGCTGCATCTTGTGCGTAATGCTTTTGACCACGGCATTGAGACTCCTGGTCTACGGCAACAACAGGGCAAACCAGAAAAGGGATTAATTGAAATCAGTGCTTGCCATCGGGGCAGATATTTGGTGATTGAAGTTTTTGATGACGGGCCAGGGTTGAATTTTGAACGGATTCGCCAACTAGCAGTAGAACGTGAACTGATAGACTTTGAACAGAGTAATAATCTCAGTGAGGCTCAGCTGAGGAATTTGTTGTTTGAACCAGGCTTTTCCACTGTCTCTGGGGTGAATAACCTCTCTGGACGTGGTGTTGGTCTTGATGTTGTCCTAAACCAGGTCAAAGCTCTGAGGGGTTCCGTCCAGGTTGATTCTTCTCCGGACCAAGGCAGCAGATTTAGACTACAAATTCCCTTGAGTTTAACCATAGATAAATTACTTCTGTGCCAGGCTGGGAAGCAAGTTTATGGTTTGATTACTGATCAAGTCTCCCAAATTATTATTCCTGAGGAACACCAGCTCCGAAGTTGGGAAGATGGCAAAGTTCTCTACTTGGGTACCGGGAGAGATCAGCAACTGGTTAAAGTCTACCAACTTGGGCAAGTCCTAGATTATTCCTCTGTGGCTTCTCCATTCTCGGTCACCCATCCCCATCAGCCTGTTGTTCCTAAACAGACGATCAGACCAATAATTCTAATTCATTACCAGGATCAGCTTGTGGGTCTGGAAGTAGACCAACTGTTGGGAGACCAGGAGTTGGTGATTCGTCCTTTGGGGACAATGATTGTGCCACCCCCCTATGTCAATGGGGGCAGTATTCTGGCCGATGGTCGGTTGACATTGGTGCTGGATGGGACTGAATTGATCCAGTACCTGTCTGAGCAACAGACCGATGGCAGTCAAAGGTTACAGGTTAGCACATTGAAAGTTGAAAGCAAAAGCTATGACCAAGCCACCCAACCGATGGAAACCCTTTCGCGAAAGCAGCTTCCACCTTCAACGGTTGAACCGTTCTGGGTCAGACGTAAGCCAAAGGTACTCCTGGTAGATGACTCGATCACCCTGCGCCAAACTCTAGCCATGACCTTACAGAAAAATGGCTATCAAGTGTTTCAAGCCCAGGATGGTTATGAAGGGATTGAGCAACTACAGCATCAGACAGACATACAGTTAGTGATCTGTGATATTGAGATGCCTCGCATGAATGGGTTTGAGTTTCTCAAACACTGTCAGCAAGACCCAGCTTTGGTAGATATTCCTGTAGTCATCCTCACATCCCGCAGTAACGATAAACACCGCTTGATTGCTGCACAGTTGGGGGCAAAGGCTTATATCACTAAGCCCTATTTGGAACACAAATTGTTGACAACAGTAACCGATGTTGTTGAGCCCATTTAACCGTTAATAAGGGAGTAGGGAGTCGGGAGTCGGGAGTCGGGAGTCGGAACCCACCCCTAACCCCTCCCAGGAGGGGAACGGGAGTCGGGAGTAGGGAGTCGGGGGAATAAAATTGGCTGTAGCTCATAAGTATGATCAACGCTATATCCTGCAATTCTTTGGTAATTAGTAATTGATCATTGCTCCTGGTGAATTGGTAGTTTAAAAAATCCTAAAAATCTCCCTATAACTACTCAGCACTAAACACTAATCACTAAACACTAATCACTATAAAATAAAGGCGATGGACGATTCAAAACTAGAAAAATTCATGGTTTTTAAAATTGCTGATTATTCCCTATGTCTCCCGATTAGGGATGTTATGAAAGTGGTTAATTATACCACGGAAATCAGCCGGGATATGAAAACCATGGGATTAGTTCAGCTAGGCAAGCATACCATTAAACTTTGGGATTTACATCAGCAGTTGGGGGATGGTAGTTTACCTCACCGAAGCCCTAACCAAAGGTTCTTAGTGATTATTCGTCCTAGGGACTCCGAACTTTGGGGAATTTTTGTGGATGATCTGCCTAATTTGGTGGAGTTACCCCAAGACATGATGCAACCTATCCCGAAGTCTTACCGTCAGGCCAGTGTTCTGGAGATGATATCTCATGCAGCTGTTATATCAAACGAAGCATCTACTCAGAAAATTTTTCTTTTGGATTTACAGCAAGTCGGTGCCTTGACTCCTTAATCGTCACTAGAAAAGGCTATAATAAAAATCTAAACTTACCAATTACCATTTGTTAATTGTTAACTTGTAGCAATTAACAATTTTTTTATGGCTAATGATCATAAATCAACTACACTATTAAAATTAACTCTATGTTAGTTAACATGAGTACTTTTCGTGTTGGTATTGCTGGTCCAGTTGGTTCAGGTAAAACTGCTCTATTAGATGCATTGTGTAAAGCGCTGCGAGACTCTTATCAAATCGCTGTGGTCACCAATGATATATATACTCAGGAAGATGCCCAGTTTTTAGTTAGGAGTCAGGCCCTAGAAAGCGATCGCATTCTGGGTGTGGAAACGGGGGGTTGTCCCCATACTGCCATTCGGGAAGATGCCTCCATGAACTTGGCAGCCATTGAACAGCTGGAAAATCGCTTTACTGATTTAGACTTGGTGTTCCTAGAAAGTGGAGGGGATAACCTAGCAGCAACCTTCAGTCCAGAACTAGTAGATTTCACGATCTACGTTATTGATGTCGCTGCTGGGGATAAGATTCCTCGTAAAGGAGGACCAGGAATCACCAAGTCTGACTTGCTGGTGATTAACAAAATTGATCTGGCACCTCAGGTGGGAGCAGATTTAGGGGTGATGGAACGGGATGCTAAAAAGATGCGAGGAGATAAACCCTTTGTGTTTACGAATTTGAAAACTAAAGAGGGACTCTCTACAGTGATTGACTTGATAAAACTTGACATGGGCGCTTATTAATTCCCTTGAGAAGGGAGTAATAAAAGTGTTGGAATCAAACCTAATCTGATCCTATGATCATGGGTGGTGATGATACTGTTTTATAGCGTTTATCACAGTTATGAGGTACAGTCTTCTTTGACGTTGATTCCCTGTCTTGATGCAACCCATCCCTATTCCCTATTCCCTATTCCCTCTTCTCTCTTCTCTGTTCCCTGTTCCCTGTTCCCTGTTCCCTAAAATCCAGAAATTGTTTACCTCATAGCTATGATAATTGCTATATTTGTTTGTGTTATTGCATTTATCCCTTGGTTTAAAAATGCTATATAATTAATTATTATCTTATAGTTTAGCAATTTTAATCTACTCAACTATAGGACTAAACCAGAAATAGTTATTGAAAAGTGCTGTAAGTTTTGCTTCCATGGCAAAAAATGTATTAAATTATACATAAACCTAGCATAGCTGGTAGAGCCAACGTTATCCTGGTTGAATACCAAAAAGGCGATCGCACACCCTCGTCACCCCCATTCCTAGACAGATTCAATCACTCGGACCCCTTGCTTTCCAGGGTTTCCCTTTCCTGCTGAAAACAGGGAGTAAGCTCTTTTTCGTCAACAACCTCCACAGCAGTAGGAACTTATCGGAAGTAAGACACAAGCAGTTAAGTCCATCTGATTGCCGTGATTTGATAGTCTAAAATATAATGGCTCCTTCATTCCCAATCCCATGGAAGTTGTTGTCCCCTTTACCCCTCCTAGTCGTCCAACCGAGTTTTCGGCTCTGGGCTATCTGTTTGGGCGATTTGACCCAAACCCATCTCAAGAGCCTAATAGGTCAGTTAAAGGAACTCTTGTTCTCAAACAAGGAATCAGCTTCAGTGCCTATATGCACCAACCCTTGTGGAAGAAATTAAGTACCAACCCCTCTTTTGGTGAGAAAAAAGTCTATCTCTGGCGAGTATATTTCCGCATCACCAAGGCAGGAAAACTCGCTCAAATTCAAATCAAGAAATTTATTCCCCTAGAAGGGAAAACTACTCTACGTCATTCTCCCAGTGACGAAAGAGTCGATCAGTTTCGGGTTCGTGGTTTAATTCACGATGTCAAGCCAGAAGCAGTCGTGGCTTATGTAGAACGCAATCACCTGCCTCCTAGAGGAAAAGCCAAAAGTTATCCATGGCAGCCTTTTTTGTTAAGTCTCCAGGGGTCTTTGCCAGAACCAGCAGAAAAGGATGATTTCTGGGAATTTTTTTGTAGACGAGTAGGGGAGCAACTCCACATAGAGGAAGCTCATCCAGTTAACGTAAATCTAGAAGACTCAAATTTCTATTCACATTACTCCGAAGAAAAAACTGACTATCAACCTCAACCAAGCCCTAACACTAAACCCAATGAAGTTATCATGATTCAAGGCAGAAAACCCGAAATCACCGTCAAGTTTACCGAAAGACCTAATTTACCGGAGCAAGGCAAGAAAGTTACTTTACTCCTCACTGGTGACAATGGCATAACCGTTCAGGCAGAACTTAATCGCAAGACCCTCAAAAAGCAAGTAGAAAAGATGGATAGCTTTGCTGATTGGGTAGCGGCTTTGAGTGGAAAGATAGCCAGGGTTTCTCCAGAAGGGGTAATTGAGTTAGAAGGTGCAGGAGTTAATGTATTTGAGAAAAAACCAAAAGTGAGCGAATCAACTGAGCCAAAAGAGTCTCAGAAGCCTTCTAGCAACCCAGAAACAATTAAGCAAGAACAATCACAACAACCTGCTCAAAAGCAGAAGAAAGTGTTTCGTCTGATTGATTAGGATAGGTGTTGGTTTGAGGGAGCAGGAGTAGCCCACAGGGGTAGGTTGTTTACCTCAGGGCCAAATGGGGAGTGTGGGAGGGGTGGGGAGATGGGGAGATGGGGAGATGGGGAGATAAATAGATGGGGAGATAAATAGATGGGGAGATAAATAGATGAGGAGATGGGGAGATGGGGAGATGGGGAGATGGGGAGATAAATAGATGAGGAGATGGGGAGATAAATAGATGAGTAGCCGTAGTTTGCAGAATTGGGATCAGTAAGACTAGTCTGACTTGCCAATTTTTTTTTGCCATTTTGTTTGGGTGGTATGGGATACTTGTGTCTTCAGCACCTCTTCACAATCTCTTGATCACATCTTTAAGATTTAATTTATCGAGAAATATTTTTATCAAGTTGATCAAGGTCTACTATAATAATCGAAGCTAAAAAAGAATCTTTCTCAAGTTTAACCCCATGACAATTAATCGACGAACAATACTACAAATTGCTGGTGTAGGTGGTTTAGGCACCGTAGCCGCTTCTAGTCTAATTCGCCCTGGTTCAAGCAAGGAGTTAATTGCAGCTGCTAGAGACCCCTATGCTGCAGAGGTTGATCAGGGCTTAAGGTATTTCCGACAACAAGCTCAAGTACAGCTACCCCTTGTCGAAGACTTAGTGAAAGCAATTCGCAGTGGCAATTTGGAAAATGCCAAAGACGCCTATGTCAAAGCCCGTCCTCCTTACGAGCAAATTGAAACCTACGCAGCCAGCTTTGAAGAAACTGACCGGGATATTGATGCTCGCCCCTCTGGTTTTGATGGCGGGGAGGATAACCCAGAATTTAAGGGATTTCACCGGATCGAAGTTCTCTTGTACCGGGAAGGGAACGTGAAAGCAGCGCTTCCTTTTGCTAAAGAGTTAGTCGAGAGCGTCAAAACCCTAATCAAAGATTTAGATCAGCGGCAGAACTTCAATTCCACCTTGAACTTTGAGGGGATGATTGCTTTGGCGACAGAAGTAGTAGCCAAGAAGATTTGTGGCGAAGAAGAAACTTGGTCGGATCAGAGCCTGTTAATCTTCTCAGATAACTGGATCGGAATTTTCAGCCAGTATGCTCCCTATTCAGCAAAAGTGGCAGACAAAGACCCCAGTGTGGATCAAGAGGTTAAGGCAGCTTATAAAGCAGCCAAAGGCAAGCTTAAACCTTACTTCACCCAGGGCGAAGTTGCAGCTCAACCCTATAGTTCTCTCGACATTAGTCAGCGAAAAGATATTGTGGACGTCGGCTATAGGTTCCGCAGAGCGTTGGTCAAAGCAGCAAAGGTTTTAGAAATACCCGTTGGTTTCGAAGTTTAGGGAACGGTGGCACGGTGGCACAGTGTTAGCTGTTGGGTTTTGAGTTAATGGTTTTTGCCCTTAATCCTACTGATGCCTAATACCATTGGCCTAAGACGATCATGCCTATTCCGGTAAACGAGAAGCAAAAAGCGCGGCAGAGAGTAGTAAATATAATCTCTGCCGCGATTATGGCTCGTAATCAGACATAAGAGAAGATGTCTAGGATAGACATTATACGTATTGCTAAAATTTGTCAAGTGTTACCAAAGGGTCTATTATAGAATTTGTGATGACATTAAACCGATAAGGGTGGTTAGACCCATAGGCCATTAGATCAAGGACCACTGACACTTCCGTCCGTTACTAAACCATAAATATAGCGCTAAACAGGATAAAAAATTACTATCTGTAGTGTATAAGGTGGCTAAGCCCTAAGTTTTACTAAATCATAGTTAAATTGTACGATTTCAATAATAGCTCAGATCTATAAGTCAAGTTTGAACTGACTGACAGCAGTATATATTCCTATTTTAACAGCATTTTAGCCAACTATTAGAAAAACTAATGATAAAACTTATTTATAAAATAAAAACTGATGATAGGCGTTGACAACAATTTTGGGTAATTTTGGATTAGCTTAAATCCCTGTAACTTTTTATAGACAAGAGTTTTAGATAATTTTTGAATCCTAGAAATGCTAATAATTCGCAATAAATATTACAAAATATTGCAAGTTACTTTAAATTGCTTCCCTAATGCTGCACAATCGATTCATGTGATTTCACCTCAACCCTAAACAGGAGGTGGTGAAACAATGAAGCAATTAAGGATCGAGTAAGGATCGAGTATGCAAACATACGGTAATCCCGAGGTTAAATATGACTGGTGGGCTGGTAACGCCCGCCTAGCCAACTTGTCTGGCACATTTATAGCTGCTCATGTCGGCCAAGCAGCCCTGATCGTTTTTTGGGCTGGAGCATTTACTCTGTTTGAAATTTCTTGGTATGATCCCACCCTGCCAATGGGTGAGCAGGGGCTGATTCTGCTGCCCCACTTAGCTACTTTGGGCTGGGGTGTAGGCTCAGGCGGTCAGATAGTGGATACTTACCCCTATTTTGTGATTGGCGTTCTACACCTGATCTCCTCGGCTGTTCTGGGAGCGGGTGCTCTGTTCCATGCCACTAAAGGCCCAGCGCAATTGAAAGATGCTGGTGGTCGTGCCGCTAAATTCCACTTTGAATGGAATGACCCTAAGAAGTTAGGCTTTATTCTTGGGCATCATCTCATTTTTCTAGGAGTAGGCGCTCTGTTATTGGCCGCGAAAGCCATGTACTTTGGCGGACTATACGATGCCACCATTCATGATGTCAGGCTCGTTACCAGCCCAAATCTTAATCCATTGGCAATCTATGGCTATCAAACCCATTTTGCCTCGGTGGATAACTTAGAAGACTTGGTAGGCGGTCACATCTATGTTGGCTTGCTACTCGTTGGTGGTGGTATTTGGCACATCCTCATCCCACCACTGAAGTGGGCAAAGAATCTCGTAAGCTTCGAGGGAGAAGCGGTTCTTTCCTACTCTCTCGGCGGTATTGCTCTGGCAGGATTTGTAGCAGCTTACTTCTGCGCAGTTAATACCCTAGCCTATCCCGTCGAATTCTATGGTCCTGCCTTAGAGGTCAAGCTTGGTGTTTCGCCATATTTTGCTGACACTATTGAGTTGCCTTTGGGTGCCCACACTCCTCGCTGCTGGTTGGCCAATGCCCACTTCTTCCTCGCTTTCTTCTTTCTTCAAGGTCACCTATGGCATGCATTGCGTTCCATCGGCGTTGACTTTAAGAAATTTGAGGAAGGGTTGAATTAATTAGCTAGTAAAAAGCAGCCCTCTCTAGATAGTAGGTGTTAGCTGCTGTCCAATCAATCTAACACCTACTAAACCAAAAATTTCCTGGGCTGCTGAGTAGCACTCTACCAAATTTATGTTTTAGATAGAGATATACTCAGTTTTCATGACAACAAATAGTATTCCATCACGAACTAATCCGGATTGGTTGCTTGGTAATGCCCGTCTTAGGGACTTATCCGGTCAATTATTAGGAGCTCATATTGCTCACGCTGGTTTGATTATGTTCTGGGCAGGCGCAACTACCATAGCGGAAATTTCCCAGCTTGTGCCTGGTCAGCCCATGTCCGAGCAAGGATTAACCTTGTTACCCCACTTAGCCACTTTAGGCTGGGGTGTCGCACCCGGTGGTGTGGTCACAGATACCTATCCCTATTTTGTGATTGGCATTTTGCATCTAGCTGCATCGGCTGTTTTGGGTGCAGGTGGTCTATTTCATGTTTTTAGTGGTGTTGCAAATTTGAAAGATGGCACTGGACGCGCCCCTAAATTCCACTATGAATGGACTGACCCCAAAAAGCTCAGCTTTATTTTAGGGCATCATCTGATTTTCCTAGGTGTGGGTGCCTTGTTGCTGGTAGCCAAGGCAATGGTCTTTGGTGGCATTTATGACGCTGCTGTCGGCAATGTACGTATCATTACCAGCCCAACGCTTAACCCAGTGACTATCTTTGGTTATCTCTTTGGCATTGTCGATGGGGCTTGGAATCCTCTTGGAATGGCAGCTGTCAATAATTTAGAGGATGTCATTGGTGGTCATATTTGGATTGGGATGATGTGTATTGGTGGCGGCATTTGGCATATTGTCTCCACTCCATTTAACTGGGCTAGGAGTGCGCTCCGGATTGAAGGAGAAGCAATCCTCTCCTACAGTTTAGGGTCTCTAGCGTTTATGGCTTTTGTGTCTGCTGCTTTTGTTGCTAACAACACTACGGTCTTTCCCACTGAATTTTACGGTTCTAACCGTCTGGTAGCAGCAAATGTTCAGTTTTTCTTGGGACTCTTGTTCTTAGGGGGGCACTTGTGGCATGCTGTCCAAGCCCGTTCTGGCAGTGTATTAATGAGTACTCAGATTAAGTACTTAGATAAACTGTCAAAATCCCAAGACAATCCAACGACAGAGCCTTCGTCATAATTTCTTTGAAAAACTAGTTGCTAATTTTTAGCATTAAGTGGTATACTAAAAATGTAAGTTGCCATCTAGACGAGACACAGAGCCAGGGTTTCTTCTCTAGACAGGAAGCTAGTCCTCCTTATGGTAAACCAACAGCCAATCAGATCACTAGGGTGGTGATCTGATTTTTATTTTTTAGCTATTTATCAATAAAGTTTATTATTAAAAGCCCAATTCTTATGGAACCAGAAACCTGCTGGAAAACTGAAGCTGTTGTCAGCCGTGAGCTTTTAGCTCACGCTACCCGAACAGCGGTCAGCGGTCAGCCATTCGCACTTGAGGTGCTGACGTAAAAAAGATTAAACCAATGCTTAGTTGTTGTCTTAATGCAGCGCGGTCTTGGGGTTTCCCCCAAGACCGCGCTGCATCGCTTATTTAAAAGCACCTCAAGTAGCTTGCGCATAGCGCATTAGCTGATAACTGATAACTGATAGCTGATAGCTGATAACTGTTCGCGTAGCGTGCGCGTAGCGCATAAGCTGATAGCTTACCGAACTTGCACCTCAAGTAGCGTGGCCTACGGCCAATCGCCAAAGGCGCGGCAGAGCCGAACGCATTATCGTCACACAACTTTAGAAGTAGCTTGATGAGTACACTTACACCGTCGTGAGTTAACCCTAGTAGGATTGAGAGTTGCCTCATAGTCATAACAATTGATTGCCTCTTCTGTTAGCGCCTTTGACGGATGTACTGTACACTTGAGGCGATAATCTCCAGTAAAAAAAGCGCAGCGACTACAGGGAATTTGATGTAATTGTCTCAAATGAGCGACACCATCTTGAAAGGTGACCCTAATCCGCCATAAAGCTATTCCGATTAATGTCCAAGCAGCTATGCAGCACAGAAACGTTGCCAAATGTTGAATAACCTGAAAAAGAAGTATCTCGAACATGCTTAACTACTAACTAATAAGATTTCAATTTATGGATGCTACAGATAGTTTAAGTATTCAGCTATCAGCTATCAGCTATCAGCTAAAGGCCTTGGGCTGATAGCTGATAGCTGATAGCTTACCTAACTACTAATCGCTAATGGCTCAGGGACTGGTGATGATAGGGATTCCCAGAACCGGACGATTTGCCGTCCTACTCGATGGGGATGGAAATAGTGGCAGAAGTGACCCCCTTCGGGATATTCCCATAAGCGATCGCATTCTTTTAACCAAGATTTCCATCCTTGCAAAGCATTAGAATCAACAATAATGTCATCCTTGCAACCACATACCATTAATGGCACTTGCACTGCTGTTGGTGGTACAGTAACCCGTTTATATAGGGAATGAGGAGAAGGAGAATAAGCTAAATCCTGCTCTAGGATGGTTACTAAACCTTTAGTGATCTGGTGATTCTGATGACCAAAGATGCTCTTAACCATTTGGCTAAGCAACACTTGGCGAGTGCAGGGTAAAAGTTGGAGCTGCACATAGTAGTGGGCTTGCCAGTCAACTGCGGGATTAACACCTACTGATAATAGAGTTAAAGACTTGACTTTTTCAGGATATTTACGGCTATACAGTAGTCCTACCAAACCGGCAGTGCTGTGGCCCACCAGATGGATAGGATGATCTGAGGTTTTGAGATAGTCATGAAGTAAGGTCAGGGCGATATCAAGAGAAGTTGGTTCATCTTGGTTTTGGCGATACTCCCACTGGCCAACTCGCTTTTGTTTAGACAAATAACGAATTAAAGGCTGATCAAAACGTAGAAAACTTGGACTAACATTCAACCAAAGGATATCAGGCAAATTAGACATATAGCAAAGGGAGTAGGGAGTAGGGAGTAGGGAGTAGGGAGTAGGGAGTAGCGATGCAGCGCGGTCTTGGGGGTTCCCCCCATGAGCGACTGCATCAAGACGGGAGTAGGGAGTAGGGAGTAGGGAGTAGGGAGTAGGGAGTAGGGAGTAGCGATGCAGCGCGGTCTTGGGGGTTCCCCCCATGAGCGACTGCATCAAGACGGGAGTAGGGATAAAAAATTATCATAATTCCTACACGGATCCCTATAGCAATTTTCTAATCACAAATCTTCAATAGGGGTGAAGCATTTTATTATATGTTTGAAAGTCATTAATGTTGACCGTTAACGATCAACTTTCAGTGGTCAATAGTCAACGGTCAACGTAGCTAGCTTTATAAAATAGAGACGGTTTTCAGGTGTAAGCATTCAGCATTCAGCATTCAGCATTCAGCATTCAGCATTCAGCCAAAGGCCTATGGCCAGGCTACGGTAACAGTTTATGCCAATAGCGCACACTACTTGAGCTGCTTTTGAATAAAATAAGCACCTCAAGCAGCGTGAGCGAAAAGCTCACGGCTGTTCGCGTAGCGTGGCCTACGGCCAACGGCTGTTCGCGTAGCGTGAGCGAAAAGCTCACGGCTGAATGCTTACCAGCTTACAACGGTTGTAAAAACTAAACTCCAAACTCTTGTTTGAGTTGGGCTACCCAAGTTTTTATCCGTTTTTCAGTCAGTTCAGACTGGTTATCGTCATCCAGGGCAAGACCAATAAACTTACCATTTTTGAGAGCTTTTGATTCATTAAATTCGTAACCCTCATTCGGCCAGTTTCCAACGGTGCTACCCCCCAATTCGGAAATTTTCGTTTCTAGAATACCAATGGCATCCATAAAGTTATCGGGATAGCCCTCCTGGTCTCCAGTTCCAAAGTAGGCAACTTTCTTACCACTAAAGTTGATATTATCTAGCTCTTCAAAGTAGCCATCCCAGTCAGCTTGTAATTCCCCAATATCCCAAGTAGGACAGCCGATGATGATATTGTCGTACTTTTCAAAATCGCTATTTTCAGCCTCTTCTATTTTATGTATAGTGACGACACCATCACCGCCAAGTCCTTCTTGAATTTCCTCAGCTGCCGCCTCTGTTTTACCGGTTTGAGAGCCGACGAAAAGACCTATTTTTGACATTTTTATTTACTCCTGATTGATTTTGATTAGATGGTGTAATAGCAGCATGTTAATTTTATTAATTCCTGATTCAGATCCCCCTAAATCCCCCTTAATAAGGGGGACTTTTTCATCTAATTACCCCTTATTAAGGGGGGCTTTTTAATCTAATTCCCCCCTTTTTTAAGGGGGGCTAGGGGGGATCTATGTACAGAATTACAAAGATGACATGCTCCTTGGTGTAAGGATTGCTCGCTCAGCGCTCAGCTATTTTTAACCAGCCTTTAGTTAAAGGGAAAGTAATTTTTAACTCAATCCCTAAGTTTTACTTGATTCAAAATCTTGCTGAGTGCTGATAGCTGTTCGCGCAGCGTGCGCGTAGCGCATATACTTACTAGATGGTTGAGAAACTAAGTAGTATGCTTGCTGTGCTTAGTGGTTACCGAGGTAGAGTCAGTCAGTATCCTTTCCTCCAGCATTGGCATCTGTTGCCGACAGTGGCAGCAATAGCAGTAAATGCTAGTTGCTAGTGGAGACATCCATCGTGGTTATGGCATCCATCTTTATGAACGCCCTCTAGGTCGTTTCTAGTTTATCACTAAATTTTATCAATAAACTGAAACCAAAAGGAGGGCATATTGTCTGTTCCAATAGTTTAGGTCAAAGTTGCACTTAACCTGGCTGTCACTATGGGACGGATGAACGGTTAGTTATATCTAAGCTAGGGAAAAGAGATAATGGGGTTAGGGTTGACATGGCTTCCTAGCCCCAGACAGCTCCTGTTTTAAGAAGCGTATAGAATGCTCCATTAATTACTCTAGCATTTGTTGAGACTTCTTAGCAACTATTTTAACCCATCATTCCCTGAATCATACTGAAGTTATTGACCAGCAGATAGGCAAAAATCGCTCCTCCTGCGCCACCAACTAGAAAAGCTCCAGCAAACTGACTCCATCCGTCAGCAGTTTGGATAGTTTCTGGTACCTCAGGTACCCTAGTAACGAATGTGGGTCGAGGTACAGTTTGCAGCTCTTTCTTAAAGGTGACTGTACCGTAGATTGATAGGCCGATGGTCGCGATTACAATCAGAGCAATGGCTGCTGTAACACCAGCTAAGTTTGCCATCTGTGAATCCCGCAACGGTCCTAATTTGGCAAACGGACCAAAGATAAAATACCCATGAGCCATGCCAATTTCTAGACCCCTGGACAGGGGAGAAAGACCGGGACGGTAAATAGGTAGGTTTTTGAGGAAGTTAAGGCTGAGATCTGAGGAGTTAATTGGGGTTGCTAAGTCACCTACTTGGGGATTACTCCGAGGGCTAATCAGCTCACCTTTTTTGAAGTCAAAACCAGCTTCTGCTCCTCGCGCCCGGATAGCATGCCAGATATGACCGAACAGAAACAACACGGCAAAGACAAAGTGGAATGCTGCCAACCAACCGCGAGCAGATACGATGCCATCACTGGATTCTAAAGTGCCTACTGGACCATAGAACACTTCCGGATAAACTGTGTCATTGACCATGACAAAGTAGGCGGCCAAAATTCCCATGTAGGCGATCGCTCCTAAGCTATAGGAGAGATAAGCTTCCCCGGAATAAACCAAAACCTCACGTGCCCAGTTAAACGGCTTAGTCAAGATATGCCAGAAACCACCACCAATGCAGATCAAACCCATCCAGATGTGACCGCCAACCACATCTTGTAAATTATTCACTGCTGCCATGCCTTCTGAACCGGATGCACCAACTAAGTAGCCAAAAATTTTGACAGGGCTAAGGGTGGGATCGGTAATCACTCGTACATTGCCACCGCCACTCGCCCAGGGGTCAAATAGTCCACCCCAAAACATGGCTTTAGCTACCAACAACCAAGCACCAACCCCCAAAAGGATTAGGTGAATCCCGATAATGGTGGTCATCTTGTCGGAGTCTTCCCAGTCATAACCAAAGAAACCAACAAAGGTGCCATCTTTGGTTAATTTATCTGGGGTAAGCAGGGAATGGTAAAGTCCTCCAGCTCCGAGCACTGCTGAGGAAATCAAATGCAAGACCCCAACCACAAAATAGGGATAGGTGTCGATAATTTGACCACCAGACCCAACACCTAAACCTAACGAAGCCAGGTGGGGCAACAAGATTAATCCCTGGTCATACATCGGCACGTCAGGGTTGTAGCGAGATAGTTCAAACAGGGTCATTGCTCCCGCCCACAGGACTATCAAACCAGCATGGGCAATATGAGCGCCTAGCAACTTACCGGATAATTCAATAAAACGAGCATTACCAGCCCACCAGCCGACTTTTGAGATTTGGCCTTGGTTGGGACTATCAGCAATTACTGCTGTCATTGATGTACCTCTTTGAGAATTATTTGCATTTTGATTTGGTCAATAAAGTGCTATTATATACACACTTTATTAGAATTAATTGCATTAAGCTGAATTTAGGTAGTAGCTTCTGAAGCTACTACCTTACCCCGGCGAAAATCAAAGCCAGCTGCTCGCAAAGCATGCCAAATATGCCCTTGGAGGAAGAAAAACCCAAGGAAGAAGTGAGCATTAGCTAACCAACTCCGGCAAGAAAGGGAGCTAGAGTTAGGATCGGCAAAGTAGGGGAAAACACCCAACTTAACCGATAAGGCAGGTCCATAAAAAACTTCTGGGTAGACTACGGTGTTAACAGCGCAGAAGTACGCGGCGATAAATCCCATCAGCGCCAAAGCGCCCAAGCTGTAGGAAAGATAGGCTTCTCCAGACCAAATAAAAAGACCCCGCGTCCACTCAGATGGCTGAGTCTTGATGTGCCAAAAGCCACCGCCAATACACAGTAGACCAACCCAAATATGACCACCAACTACATCCTCTAGGTTACTCACTCCAGCAATCCAGTTCTTGCCCACAGTACCAAACAGATAACCGAAAATCACTGCTGGATTGAGAGTAGGGTTGTTAATGACTCGCACATTCTCCACTGCTGGATCGTACAACCCCCCAAACGCCATAGCTTTAGCCACCAGTAGGAAAGCTCCAAATCCCAGTAGAATCAGGTGAATGCCAATGATAGTGGTCATTTTGTCCCCATCTGCCCAGCTATACCCAAAGAAGCCAGACCTGGCTTCCAAAGTTTCCGGACCTCGGAGGGCGTGGAAGATACCACCAAAGCCGAGAAATGCTGAAGAGATCAGGTGCAAAACACCAATCACAAAGTAGGGGTAAGTATCCACTATAGCTCCCCCAGCACCAACGCCCCAGCCTTGAGCTGCTAAGTGGGGCAGCAGGATTAACCCTTGTTCGTACATGGGTTTGGCAGGATTGAAGCAGGATAGTTCAAACAGGGTTATTGCTCCGGCCCAGAAGACGATTAGACCAGCATGGGCAACATGAGCCCCCAATAATTTCCCGGATAACTCCGTCAGGCGAGCGTTTCCTGCCCACCAACCATACTCTCCCTCTACTAATCGGGAACTCTCCGCAATGTTTGCCACTATACTACACCTCCTAGGCTTTTATTGCAAAATATATTCAATAGCTACTTGGAATAGCTTACACTACTGGTTAAGGAAAATGAAACCTATTTTTATTAAGAATCATGACAATTCGCAGATTTGGTAAGGTATCAGAGCAGTCGTTAGTGACTCAGAACCCTGTGATCACTAGGTTCAAGCCATCTGTTCATCTCTTTAAGCGCCATGACTTGATTGCTCTAGAACCCGATCAACTATGGGTAGTTCAACAGGGTGTGGTGAAAACCTTGACCTGGAATGACGAAGGAACAGTAATTACATTAGGATATTGGGGAGTTGGGGATGTAGTGGGGAAATCTTTGTCTAACTTGCAAACGTACGAAATCGAGTGTTTGACTAGGGTTAAAGCGCAATGTCTCTCTTTGTCTCAGTCTTACCGCTTATCCGAGGCTATTGTTTGCCATCTGCGACAGACCGAAGAGTTGCTGTGTATCATTAGAACCCCAAGAGTCTCTCAGCGTTTGCAACAGTTTTTGAGTTGGTTAGCCCGGAAGTTCGGTCGTCCCGTCTGTAGTGGGCAACTTATTGATATACCAGTGACCCATCAAGAACTAGCTGAGATGATTGGTACCACACGAGTAACCATCACCAGGCTGATCAAGCAGTTTGAGGAAGAAGGGATAATCAGTCGTCCTCGTCGATACTGTATTGTGTTGCGCGATTGTTCTAAATTGTAATTGAAAATACTATTAATGGCGCTAGACTCAGCATACTACCTGAAAAGGATAACCCTAGCGCCATCGACGTGATTCAGTTACGGGCTGATGGTGGGGAGGAAATTATGCGTTGCTTAATAATCGAATGATTTTAATAGTTTTGTGGAATGGGCATCTTGGTGGAACGGGCATCTTGGTGGAACGGGCATCTTGCCCGTTTCAATTTTCGGGCGGGCAGGATGCCCACCCCACTCATATTAATTCGAAGATTCAGCAATGCCCGAAATTATGCGATCGCAATGTAGCCTGATAATTGCTTAATCCGCTCCATCCAAGACATCACATTGGGGTAAGCATCTAGCGAAATCTTGGCGTCTGGTGATAGACTAACATAGGGGAAGCAAGCAATATCGGCAATTGTGGGGTGACCCAGTTCCAGCCATTCCCGATCACTGAGGTGGTTGTCGAGCAGTGTCAGGATAGTTTCCGACTTTTGTGTTGCGACCTCGATGTTAACGCTTTTTACATTAAACTTGTAATAAAGTCTAGCAAACTCTGGACCCTGGCGAATCTCTCCTGCAGTTGTAGATAACCAGCGCATCACTCGACTCATGGCTTCAGGCTCCAAAGGCAGCCAGTCTTCGCTACCATAGCGCCGTGCTAGATATACTAAAATAGCTTGGGCATCCTGAAAGATTAAATCTCCATCGGTGAGAACTGGCACTTGTCCAAAGGAATTCAATTCCAGAAACTCTGGAGATTTGTGTTGACCATTGTCCAGATCAACCCAGACAGTCTCGTGTTCTAACCCAAGTAGTGAAAGCATTAGCCGCACTTTGTAGCAATTGCCAGATAGCTGGTAATCATAAAGTTTTATCATAATTGTCTTCTCCTGATTTTTGCCTAATTTTTGTCAGTATTTAGCCGTCAGCTTTAATTGTGCCGGATTTATTAGCTTACTTATTAGCCTGCGTAGCTATGCTTTGCTGGTGTAGCCAAACCCTTGGGGGTTTGGGCATAGTTTTTAAGCACCGGGATGCTCCCCTTATGCACCGCATTTAAAGCCTTAACTCCTTCTTCTTGAGCAACCACACAACTAATTTTAGTGTCCGAACTTGTAATCATCTGAATAGTTATTTGCTGTTGTGCTAATGCCTCAAAAAACTGAGCAACAACCCCTGGTTGTGCCACCATACCACCCCCAACTAGACTAACTTTAGCGATTTCTGTATCCACTAGAATTTCCCCACAACCAATACTTAGTGCTAACGCTTTTAAAGCCATGGATGCTGCTTCAGCATCAGCTTGAGCCACCGTAAACGCAATATCACAGCTGGGGATATCATTAAAGCTATGACAGCGTTGAGACTGAATAATCATATCAACACTAATATTTTCTTGTGCCAGTCGTCCAAAGACTTTTGCTGCCATTCCCGCTTGATCTCTGACATGGCGAATTGTGATACAAGCTTGGTTGAGATCAACCACAGCACCGCATACTGGGGATGGGCTTGAACCGGTAGAAAACTCCTGAATTGAATCAGCTCCGAGCACTACAGAACGATCAATTTCAAAAGCCTGACACAAAGCAGCAACAGCGCGATCGCATACCTCAGCATTAATCACACAGGTGATCTTCAACTCAGAGGTAGAAATCATCTCAATATTAACTCCCGCCTCTGCTAGAGTAGAAAACATTTTAGCTGCAACCCCAGGACGTCCAATCATACCAGTTCCAGTAATTGCCACTGTTGCCATATTCTGCTCTACCATCATTTCTACCTCTTGTGACCCTTGCCAAGGATCCCTGTATAAAGCAGAAGTAATCAACTCTTTGAGTTTAGTTTCACTTGCTGCAGCTCCTAAAGTCTCACCTTGTTCAAAACCTCTGTTCACTACGGTCAACGCAATATCTTTACCATCGTCCTCCTGAATTGACTGAATCATCAGATTAACATCGAGATTGTCACGAGCAATTTCATCAAATAACCCTGCCGCTACCCCTAAACGATCCCGCCCTTGCCATCGGGCTACTTTTACTTGATTTGTCTCCAATTCCACTCCATATACTGCCTTGTTAATTTCCAACCCTTTCAGAGAACGAGGTTTAGGCATCGGAGAAATTATCCTAGTTCCTGGTGCATTGTTCCAGCTTGAACGTACAACCAAAGGTACCCCATAATTACGAGCAATCTCTACCGCCCTAGGATGTAGCACCTTTGCCCCTAAACTCGCTAACTCTAGCATTTCATCACAAGTAATTTCTGGGATTAATTGTGCCTCTGGTACAATCCGAGGATCAGTTGTAAAAATGCCTGGAACATCAGTATAAATTTCGCACAAATTTGCTTTTAAGGCAGCCCCTAACGCCACAGCTGATATATCTGAACCGCCACGTCCTAGAGTAGTAATTTCAAAGTTATCACCACTGCTCATACCCTGAAATCCAGCTACAACTACCACTGTTCCTTGATTAAGATAGTGCTTAATTCGCTTTGGCTGAATTTCCCAAATTCTGGCACGACCGTGTTCAGCATCAGTAATAATTCCTACTTGTGCCCCAGTTAAAGAAATAGCCGGTTGTCCCAATTCCTGCAATGCCATACTCAGCAAAGCAATTGATACTTGTTCTCCAGTAGACAGAAGCATATCCATCTCCCGAGCACTGGGATTAGTCGAGACTGCCTTCGATAAACTGAGCAAGTCATCAGTGGTTTTACCCATCGCCGAAACCACTACCACCACAGTATTATTATTTTGGACTGTTTGCTTCACCCGCCGGGCAACTGCTTTAATTCTTTCAACTGACCCAACCGACGTCCCACCATACTTTTGGATGATTAGCATTATATAGCCTCAGATAAAGTATCGTTTTAAATTGATTTAAATTTACAATTAATTTGTTTTTTTTATTGCTTTTCTAATGGATAATCGAAAGATTTAATCTGAAAAAAATATTACTATAAACAAGTAACATAAAACTTCGGACAAGGGAACAGTATGAAAGAGCGATTGAGCCCTATAAGACTACGAAATTTCGATTACCCTTTCCCTGATCCGAAGTGGGTGCATCTCATTTTTGCTGTTTGACACGGTGGTGCGTTACGGTCAGCAACATAACCCTGACTACGAGGCGAAAAATGAAGGCCCCCCTGAAGCACCACTAGGAAAATTTTCTATTAGGTACACAGGATTGTTTTCCCTGTTCCCTGTTCCCTGTTCCCTGTTCCCTAAAAACCCAGAACTTTGTACCTAACTAAATTGCAAACCGCCGTATTACACCTCAAGCAGCGCTATATCATTCTCTTTGTTGATCTGAATCAACTCAGCTACACCATCCCATAGAGCATAGCGTGCTTTGAGAGCATTCTCAGCAGAATTGAAAGCTTGCTCCCACTTCACAGGATCATCACCACAAAGATTTTTTAAGAGTTTTTTACCCATGGGAACATGCTGATCCTCATCCAGAAAATTATGCCTGTCTAGATAGAGACGCAAAGAATCCCAAGTAAATCCATAAAGACTATCTAAAGTAGCAATAACCTGTCTAAACATAGCAGGAATGATATCTTCTCGACCAAGTAGAAAAGCTGCAGCTACTTCATGGGTTGACTTAGTCGTAGTTTCCAAGGTAAATTTCACAAACGTTTTGGTTAATTCAGGTATCGAAATAGAGGCTATAGTTTGGTCAGCTGGAATACCTTTTCTAAGAGAAGATATAAACGTTTTAATTGGATTAGTATCAGCCCCAATCTCTGTCATGGCCACCATATAGAGATCATAGTGACTGATGTAATTTCCTGGTGAGACTTCATCAGTCTCTTCAGCTAAAACAATCTCATTGACCATCCTGGCAGAATTAATATCTGTCGGTGGCACCCAAGGTACATCCAAGCAAGTAACTCGGTGTTGAAGAGTCTTAATGAGAGACATGAAATCCCAAACAGCAAACACGTGAGACTCCATAAATATCTGTAGAGATACCAAGTCATTTAACTGTTGGTAAAGGGGGTGATTGATCAGAGCCATACGGCTTGGTTTAAGTTGTTCTTCCAGCTGAGCGTAATAGTCGAAACTCTTATAATTTTGCATTTCGATAATCTTCATGATTGGTCTCCTTAATAACCTGTAGAGTTTTTTTAATTGGGTGAGGCACATGGGGTGCATCTCATATTTGTAAAAAAGTTGCGTAGGGTGTGTTAGGGGGGGCATCATTTTCCGCTCAAGCGCCAGGGTTTAGACAGCCCGCCCCGTAACGCACCACCTTGTCAAACAACTTTAATGAGATGCACCCGGCACATGTTTTTAGAGAGTAGGGAACAGGGAACAGGGAACAGGGAAGAGAGAAGAGATAATAGTGAGGCAATTCATCAAGACAGGAAAAAAATTATGTATACCTCTCAGATAGGGCTCCTCAATTAATTGTGATAATTTTATTCCCGACTTCCTATTCCCTACTCCCTATTCCCTATTCCCGACTCCCTACTCCCTACTCCCTACTCCCTTTGCTAGATAATACCAACATAGTTTCTGGCAAAATCTCTAGCAAATGTCACCGATGTAGACAATTGCTTCAATTTCGATTCACTCAACTTATTGAAGAAACGGACATTCTCTACATCCTTGTCTTCAGACTTATGGAGCATATGCAACATCGAACAAGAGAATTCTTGAGCACGCCAAATATAGGGCAAACGAATTTCCGAGTAGCGTTTTAGGTAAGACATATCCCGTTTTTCCTGGTAGTAACTGACCAAGACTTCTCCAAGAACACCCGCATCCTGTACCGCCAGATTTAAACCTTTACCGCCGCAAGGTGTAATAATGTGACCCGCATCACCAGCTATCAATAACCGTTGGTACTGTAACGGTTCCATAACATAACTGCGCATGGATAAAATCCGCTTGTCAAAGATTTCCCCTTCTTTCAAAGTCCATTCCTTTTTGGCTAAACGCTTTGCCAAGGTACTCCAGATACGTTGATCAGGCCAATTTTTAACCTCATCATGGAGTGGAACTTGTAAGTAATAACGAGAAATCTTGCTATTGCGCGGCATGTGAGCTCCAAAGCCATCATGATGCAAGCCATAGATCACATGTGTTGCAGAAGGTGGTGCGTAAGCTAAAACTGCCAGCCAGCCGTAGGGATGCTGTTTTGTGTAGATGTCTACCGCTCCGTCTGGAATTGATTGGCGCGAGATTCCATGATAGCCATCACACCCTGCTACAAAATCAGCATGAATCGTGATGGTGGTGTCACCATCTTTATCGTAACACTCAACAATGACGCCGTCATCGGTTTGAGTAATTTTTTTCCCTTCATGGCGTAACAATAACTTACCACCTGCATCCAGATATCTTTGAATCAGATCGTCATTGAGATCGCTTTGGGGATAAATGTAATGGACATCCCCATCAGCTAACTTTCCGTAATCAAAGACAACGCTGTAATCAGGGTAACGAAATTCACAGGTATCATGGGTATAGCCATTTTGGAGAATTGTATCCGCTAGACCATGTTTTTTGAGTAGGTCAACTGTGGTGCTTTCCAGCACACCGGCCCGCGCCTTCGTATATATTTCTTCGCGGTTGTATCTATCCGCAATGATACAATCAATTCCATTTTGTAGCAGGATATTACCAACTACAATCCCAGCTGGACCTGAACCTAAAATACAAACTGATGTTTTCAATGCTGTACTATTAGTCATGGTTTAAGCTACCTCTTTAGTTAGATTTGAATAACAAGAAAGCACATTTTATTGACAAACAGCCTCTGTAAGCAGTCAGCGGTCAGCAGTCAGCGGTGAGCTAAAAGCTCACGCTACGCGAACAGCTTAAAATAAACTTCTTTGGCCTTTTGCTAATAGCTAATAGCTGATAGCTGATAGCTGATAGCTGATAGCTTACGACCCTCTAATAAGTACCTGGAATCATTTTTGTAGTAATAGCAATACGATTCCAAGCATTGATAGTCACAATAGCCATCAAAAGTTTAGCTATGTCGGTTTCCGAAAAATAGCGACTTACCTCTTCATAAACTGAATTCGAGACCTGATTCTCTGAAATCAGAGTCACTGCTTCAGTTAGCTCTAATACAGCCCGCTCTTCCGGGCTAAAAAATGGCGCTTCTTTCCAAGCATTTAGGGCATAAATTCGTTGTTCTGTTTCTCCATTACTTCTGGCTTCTTTTGTATGCAGATCGATACAAAACGCACATTTGTTCAGTTGAGAAGCACGAATTTTTATCAACTTTATCAGTGTTTTATCTAACCCACTTTTATTCACATATTTTTCCAAATAATTCATGGCTAGATAAGCTGCTGGTTCAACTTTATTTAGTTCCAATCTTGTTTCCATTTCCATACATAAATTGGTTGGTAAAATTACAAAAATTGACGTTTTACTTGATTAAGCTAATACAGCGGTTTGCAATTCAATTAGGTGCAAATTTATGGGTTTTTAGGGAGCAGGGAGCAGGGAGCAGGGAGCAGGTAAGAGGTAAGAGGTAAGA
>NZ_MKZS01000001.1:2739316-2742462 GCF_001942495.1 Moorena bouillonii PNG | reverse complement strand
AGCCGTGCATATCAGAACTTTTTTGTTCGCGAAGCGTGGCCATAGGCCAAGGTAGGGCGAAATATCCTAGATTTAAGTCATATCATCATCGCCAATCAATTCAGTACCCCCAGAAAGTCAAGCAAGTAGGTGACTGTCTTAAATTTCCCGGAAAATTAGGATTTGTTAAAGCAGTAATTCACCGTCCACTAGATGGAACAATCAAGACTGTAACGGTTAGCAAAGATCCTTCTGGTAAGTATTATGCCTCTGTTTTGATGGAGTACGATTCCAAGGAATTAAAGCCTTCTAAGGACGGAAGAGTTATTGGCATTGACTTGGGTATCAAGGATTTTGCGATCACCTACGATGGCGATAAGACTTCTAAATTCAGCAATCCCAAGCACTTAGCTAAATACGAAAAAAAGCTAGGTAAAAAACAACGCATTGCAGCCCGAAAAAAGAAGGGTAGTAATGGTCGCATAAAAGCACGTAAGATTGTAGCTAAGGTATATGAACGTATTGGAAATGTCCGTCAAGACTACCTGCACAAGCTATCTAGAAAGATTGTAGATCAAAACCAGGTAGTGGTAGTCGAAAACCTAAACGTCAAGGGCATGCTGTGCGCTACGCGCACGCTTCGCGAACGTAACCACAAATTAGCTAAAGCAATATTTGATCTGAGTTGGGGAACCTTTGTAAATTTCCTTTCTTATAAATGCGAAAAAGAAGGAAAAGTACTGGTCGAGATAGATCGGTGGTTCCCCAGTTCCAAAACCTGCTCTAATTGCCATTACCTAATCAAAGAGTTGCCGCTAGATGTAAGGTCTTGGATTTGTCCAAGCTGTGGCACTCATCACGATAGGGATGGTAATGCAGCTAAGAATATTAGAGCAGAAGGGATCAGAATGCTATCCTCCTCTGGGACGGGGGAGGTCAACGCCAGTGGAGAAGAAGTAAGACCAAAGCGAGGGCGTCCGTCTAAGCTAAGGCATTCTTCCGTGTTCGCGTAGCGTGGCCAAAGGCCAAGCTGGAAGCCTACACTGTACCCAACGGGTCAGTGTAGGTAGTTCACTTGTGCCTAGGTACTTACTTTGAAGTGCGGAATGTGAGGCTAAACCCAATCCTCCTGCTGAGAATTGGGATTGGTTTCAATATAGCGCTACGCGCAATGGCATTGGCAACAGGCAACAGGCAAAAGTTAACAGCGATAGCTTTTGCTGCTTATATTAATCTCAAACACCTGAATGCGTAGTGCTATAAGAGCGATCTAGAACATTGGTAAGTCGTGGAGGAATAAAGGTTATGGAGCTTTGGCATGGGGCAGACTTGTGCAAGCAAGACCATCTTTGTTCCCATCTAGACGGAAACGATCATCCCCAAAGTAGTTAAACACAGCCTGTGCCTCTTCCTGAGTCTTAAAATCCGAGCAGTTACAATCGGAATTCACACAATCGGGAAGCTCAAAAAGATTGGCTGTATCAGTTTCAGGGTTGCTTTGAACAGCAGGTTTCAGAGTAGCCATTAGTGTAGGAGGGCTATACTCAGTGCTTTCTTTAGACGCAAAAACGATATAGGCATCTGGGGCTTTATATTCTGCACGATTAATCAGAATAGTCACTATGTGATCAGTATCACCTTTGATGAAATCTAGTAACTCAGGTGAGTTAAAGCTAAAAGAATCTCCTGTCGCTATAGAAGCTGCAGGGAGTTTCCCTAAGTAAGTTGTTTGGTTTGAGAGAAATAAATTGGTAGAGCAAGTATCATTACCCGGCGCGTTATTCCAAGTGGTTTTGGTTTCAGACCAATTTTCCTCTACTCCATCATTCAAGCCATAAAACTCAATAGATCCTTTGGTGTTGGGAAGGTTTATCGTACTCAAATTCAGGCTCACATCATCAATACCATCATTCAGCTCACTGAGATCAAATCGGAGGTAAGTTTTGCGGCTATAAGAGACGGTGTTATCAAGCTTGACGACTAATTTACCGTTTGTTCCATTGTTCTTACTAGAGTAGGAACCACCTCGGATAAAGGTGTCTGCTCCATTGCCCGCTGCTGTAGTAATTAGTTGAACATTGGCATTGATTGGTGCTACTTGGGGTTTGTCTACATTTTGTATGCTCTCGCTTTCAGCGTTAACCATGGCTTGGCTTGGAGCGGGGAAGAGCATCACGGCAGGAATTATCAAAACCGCGCTCAGCAGAAAAGCCCATAGACTTCTGAGAGATTTAGGTACCATGTGACGTTGTTGTAATTGGGTTAACAATAATGGTGCATCTATACTATATAGCAATAGGTGCATCTAAATATTTGTAAAAAAGATTGGAAGTGTGGGAAGTGTGGAACCCGGGCGCGGGAAGTGTGGGAATTTTATCCGGAATTTTGCCTAATTGCAAAAGCGCTGCATCGCTTTATCATAACACCAAAAACTCCTCGGATATCTTGACTACTATTCCCTGTTATCTTTGTCTATTAATCCTATAGTTATAGCAGTCAAAGGAAAGCTTAGTACATACTAATAAAGTAAAGTATTGTTAATCAATTAATCAAATGCCAGTTCCTTACAGTTACGATTTAAGAAAAAAAGTGATTAGTGCTATCGACGATGGCATGGTAAAAACTCAAGCTATTCGTTTATTTAAAAAAATCATAAATACAATTAAGCTCTGAAAAAAAAAGATAAATTAAACATATTATAGCCCAAACTATGGTTATCAAAAGGGATATAATACGAAAATAGCTGATTTAGATAGATTTAGGTAATTTGTGCCATCTCATGGTAGCTCAAATCAGAATCAAATGGCATAAGCATGGTCATAAAATATTAGTGATAGGACTATAGGTAAAGCCTTTAAAAAAATCGGTTATACCCGATAAAAAAAATTTACGGTTATCGAGAAATGAATGAATAAAAAAGGCAATAGTTTCTAGAACAAATTTATAAAAATAAGCCAGACAAGCTAGTTTACATAGCGGTGCGACAAGGCGGGACGTTTCCAACTCCTAGGTCCCTGCTCCGCGAACGCCTAGGGAACGCGCACCAAGAGAGGAGAAAAAATTCGATAATTAGTTGAATCAGCCGGTTGTGAACTTCAGGTGCGCGTTCCCTCTGACGGGGTGACAAACAGCCTTAAAAGCTTTACGGGGTGTGGGGTGTGGGGTGA
>NZ_MKZS01000001.1:2706462-2739216 GCF_001942495.1 Moorena bouillonii PNG | reverse complement strand
GAAAGAAACCTATCGTGCCATCGGTAATATGTTTTGCTAAAGATCCCGAATTAGTGCGTTCGGGTAGCGTGACGGTCAATGGCGAAGCGCTCTTTGGACTAATGCCTGATCTTGTCGGGTGCGTTAACAACGTGTAACGCACCTTTTTTGCTATCAGTAATGGGTTCGGGTAGCGGCTCCGAGCTTTTTCCCCCAACACACTGAAACGGCTAAAAGTTAGGTTTTAAAAGGGTTTTGGGCTTTGAAATGGGTTTGAATGGGGTGAGTTGAGATCAAAAAATTGGTGCTAACTCGAAAAATTCCAAAATAGGGTTTTGAGATCGTCTTAAGGGTGTAGAGACAAAAGACAGAGAATAAAAACTTTGTCCAATGTCGAAACCTGAAAAGGTATTCCATCGTAAACGTCAAATCATTAAGGAAAAGAAATCCATCATGCTAACTAACACTATCAATTCTAAATCTGCACTAGCTAATGGTTCTGCACTAGCTAATGGTTCTGCACCAGCTAATGGTTCTGCACTAGCTAATGGTTCTGAAGTAACTAGTCAGGCTAACGCTGCTTACGTCACCCACCTACCAGTTTTGAAAAAGGGAAAAGCCGGTGAAGCTGTCCGCTTTCTCCAGCAGTTATTAATTTGCTACATGGGCTATTCTTTGGTTTTTGACGGACAGTTTGGCCCCCAAACAGAACAGGCAGTAAGGAATTTCCAAAGCGACTACAACTACCAGGGCAAATCTAATCCTGACTACTTGATTGTAGATGGGATTGTCGGGAAAGAAACCTATCGTGCCATCGGTAATATGTTTTGCTAAAGATCCCGAATTAGTAGGGATATAGCACAGGGCGGTGAACTCAGCCCCTGCTCACCGCCCGTTACAATCATCTGATCACTGGTGACTGGTCACTGAATTACTCCCAACTCAACCCAAAATGCCTCGCCGCATCCTGGCAATTAAGGCGGTATCATCTGAAGAGCAGGTCATAATTCTACAATAAATTCTTGACCAAAATCAAGTCCTAAACCTAAACAATTTCAAAATATATAATATCTAACTACCGACCAAACTCCCTCAAGTTTACCTCTGAACAGCCCCCGTTAAGGGGGTTTTTTGATGCTAACAGAATCCCAGGAAGTCCCGACCGGCTATTTGGTCTATACAGCTCGTTACTGTTAGTAATTAATCCAATTTAGCGTTATCTTGTACTCTCTGTAACAAACACAAGGGCAGGGATATAGCCTCGGTTGCACCAGGGGTAAATTGTCCCTGGTGCATCTCATATTTGTAAAAAATAAGGGGCGGGGGCGCGGGAAGTGTGGGAATTTTTGCCTAATTTCATCCATTGAGATGCACCCAATTGTCCCTGACACTGAAACGGCTACAAGTTAGATGGCAAGAGGGGTTTGAGAGGTCAAGTAGGTTTAATGGGGTGAGTCGATCGACAAAAATTGGTGCTAACTCGAAAAATTCCAAAATAGGGTTTTGAGATCGTCTTAAAGGTGTAGAGACAAAAGACAGAAAATAAAAACTTTGTCCAATGTCGAAACCTGAAAAGGTATTCCATCGTAAACCTCAAATCATTAATAAAAAGAAATCCATCATGGTAACTAACACTATCAATTCTAACTCTGTACTAGCTAATGGTTCTCAAGTAACTAGTCAGGCTAACGCTGCTTACATCACCCACCTACCAGTTTTGAAAAAGGGAACAGCCGGTGAAGCTGTCCGCTTTCTCCAGCAGTTCTTAAATTGCTACACGGGCTATTATTTGCTTATTGACGGACAGTTTGGCTCCCAAACAGAACAGGCAGTAAGGGATTTCCAAAGCGACTACAACTACTTCGACAAATCTAATCCTGACTACTTGATTGTTGATGGGATTGTCGGGAAAGAAACCTATCGTGCCATCGGTAATATGTTTTGCTAAAGATCCCGAATTAGTGCGTTCGGGTAGCGTGACGGTCAATGGCGAAGCGCTCTTTGGACTAATGCCTGATCTTGTCGGGTGCGTTAACAACGTGTAACGCACCTTTTTTGCTATCAGTAATGGGTTCGGGTAGCGGCTCCGAGCTTTTTCCCCCAACACACTGAAACGGCTAAAAGTTAGGTTTTAAAAGGGTTTTGGGCTTTGAAATGGGTTTGAATGGGGTGAGTTGAGATCAAAAAATTGGTGCTAACTCGAAAAATTCCAAAATAGGGTTTTGAGATCGTCTTAAGGGTGTAGAGACAAAAGACAGAGAATAAAAACTTTGTCCAATGTCGAAACCTGAAAAGGTATTCCATCGTAAACGTCAAATCATTAAGGAAAAGAAATCCATCATGCTAACTAACACTATCAATTCTAAATCTGCACTAGCTAATGGTTCTGCACTAGCTAATGGTTCTGCACCAGCTAATGGTTCTGCACTAGCTAATGGTTCTGAAGTAACTAGTCAGGCTAACGCTGCTTACGTCACCCACCTACCAGTTTTGAAAAAGGGAAAAGCCGGTGAAGCTGTCCGCTTTCTCCAGCAGTTATTAATTTGCTACATGGGCTATTCTTTGGTTTTTGACGGACAGTTTGGCCCCCAAACAGAACAGGCAGTAAGGAATTTCCAAAGCGACTACAACTACCAGGGCAAATCTAATCCTGACTACTTGATTGTAGATGGGATTGTCGGGAAAGAAACCTATCGTGCCATCGGTAATATGTTTTGCTAAAGATCCCGAATTAGTAGGGATATAGCACAGGGCGGTGAACTCAGCCCCTGCTCACCGCCCGTTACAATCATCTGATCACTGGTGACTGGTCACTGAATTACTCCCAACTCAACCCAAAATGCCTCGCCGCATCCTGGCAATTAAGGCGGTATCATCTGAAGAGCAGGTCATAATTCTACAATAAATTCTTGACCAAAATCAAGTCCTAAACCTAAACAATTTCAAAATATATAATATCTAACTACCGACCAAACTCCCTCAAGTTTACCTCTGAACAGCCCCCGTTAAGGGGGTTTTTTGATGCTAACAGAATCCCAGGAAGTCCCGACCGGCTATTTGGTCTATACAGCTCGTTACTGTTAGTAATTAATCCAATTTAGCGTTATCTTGTACTCTCTGTAACAAACACAAGGGCAGGGATATAGCCTCGGTTGCACCAGGGGTAAATTGTCCCTGGTGCATCTCATATTTGTAAAAAATAAGGGGCGGGGGCGCGGGAAGTGTGGGAATTTTTGCCTAATTTCATCCATTGAGATGCACCCAATTGTCCCTGACACTGAAACGGCTACAAGTTAGATGGCAAGAGGGGTTTGAGAGGTCAAGTAGGTTTAATGGGGTGAGTCGATCGACAAAAATTGGTGCTAACTCGAAAAATTCCAAAATAGGGTTTTGAGATCGTCTTAAAGGTGTAGAGACAAAAGACAGAAAATAAAAACTTTGTCCAATGTCGAAACCTGACAAGGTATTCCATCGTAAACGTCAAATCATCAAGGAAAAGAAATCAATCATGGGAACTAACACTATCAATTCTAACTCTGTACTAGCTAATGGTTCTGCACTAGCTAATGGTTTGGCACTAGCTAATGGTTCTGAAGTAACTAGTCAGGCTAACGCTGCTTACGTCACCCACCTACCAGTTTTGAAAAAGGGAAAAGCCGGTCAAGCTGTCCGCTTTCTCCAGCAGTTCTTAAATTGCTACATGGGCTATTATTTGGTTATTGACGGACAGTTTGGCTCCCAAACAGAACAGGTAGTAATGAAGTTCCAAAGCGACTACAACGAAACCCTCTACGAATCTGATCCTAACCACTTGATTGTTGATGGGATTGTCAGTAAAAAAACCTATCGTGCCATCGATGATATCTTGACTCTACGGTCATGCTAAATAAACACTTTGGCAAAGGGACTGAGGCCGTGGGCCACGCGGGGCGCGTTCGGAGCAGGGGAAAGAGGCCGTATTCAGAATATTTTGCTAGTTAAATAGCCTAAGAACCCTTGTACCGTAAGCTTTCTGAGTTTTTTAACTGTCGGTTTAGCATAAAAGGTACTGAAGAACCAATATCTTTTGCTAAAGATCCCGAATTAGTGCGTTCCCGTAGCGTGACCTACGGTCAATCGCGAAGCACTGCCCTTTGGGCTAATCCCTGATCTTGTCGGGTGCGTTAACCAAGTGTAACGCACCTCTTTAACTATCAGTAATACTTTCCCATAGCAGCTCTTTGCTGAGCATCGCTTATCCTAGGGTTAACACTCCCATGGGAAAATCCACAACTAAACGCTTTGTTCGTAACCACAAAACACCTAAAAGACTATTCACCAGTTGATCTCCTCCGGGTGCATCTCATTTTTGTTGTTTGACAAGGTGGTGCGTTACGGGGCGGGCTGTCTAAACCCTGGCGCTTGAGCGGAAAATGAGGCCCCCCTAACACACCCTACGCAACTTTTTTACAAATATGAGATGCACCCTCTCCTCCTAACACTTCAACCGTAAACTCCTCTTCCTCAATAACCACCTTTCCCTCATATAGCGTTTGTATTTGAGATGTGAACATAGGATTGATATCTCAAGGGAACAGGGAACAGGGAACAGGGAACAGTAGTCAAGATATCCGAGCAGTTTTTGGTATTATGATAAATCATCAGTAAACCCTGTATCTAACAGTGCCATTACGGCAAAAATCTCTCCATCATCAGACATCAAGCCAATTTCAAAAAACAACTCTCCTCGACTATTACGGCGGTTTGCATAACTATCAGGTACACAGGATTGTTTTCCTTCTTCCCTCTTCCCTCTTCCCTCTTCCCTGCTCCCTGCTCCCTGCTCCCTGCTCCCTAAAAAACCAGAACTTTGTACCTAAATGAATTGCAAACCGCTTTAAATTCACCTTGGATCATATTGTTCCACAAGTTCCTGTTTCATTAATTCGCATAATAATACACTTTTTACCTGGATGTTGAGAACGGTATTTTGCCAGTGCTACCTTTTCATTTTAATCGATAAAATACTCCCCACTATCAGGTTCAATAATAATAAACCAATCATAATGCTTTTGAATTAATACGGTGCGTTACATTTCATGCTTCGCACCCTACAACTTACATAAAGCCCCATAAAATAGCCAATTATTCGGGTATAGATGATCAGCTTTCTCAATAACTTCAACCGCCCTTTTATTTTCACCCCTATCAGACAAAAACCGGGAATAATAACACCAGCCATGAGGATTATTTGGGTGCTCCTCAGTAAACTGCTTCAATATAGCCAGGCTTTTTGCCGACTCTCCTCGCAACCGATAATAGTCAGCCTGCAACTGGTGAGCATCAGCGGAGTGGGGAGCCAGTTTCAATACAGCATTAACTATCTTTTTAGTCTGCTTCCCTTCTTTACCCAATACTAATTTCATCCGGCAACGATAGGCCAAGCGTCGTTTTAAAACTGAGTAATCACCAGGGGCTAACTCTTCTGCTCTACTTAACCTCAACTCTGCTGACTGAAAATCACCCAGTATTAGGAGTGCATCATAACTGTGAATCATAGCAACAATATCATCTGGCTGAAGTAACAAGATTTGCTCAAAAGCTTTCAAAGCAGCGTGAGCATGATCCAGTTCCATCTCAACCCGCCCCAATGCCAGCCAGTGAGACGGATTTTCTGGCTCAGAAGATGCGGCTGTCTCAAAGGCTTTTACTGCTTTCTCTGGCTGACGGCGACAGACCTCTATCAAACCCCGGATATGATGCCCAGTAGCAACATTACTGGATAATGGCAAAGCACTCTCATAAACCTCAATTGCCTTAGCCACCTCTCCCATCAACTGTAAAAGTTTCCCCAGTTTCAACCTTACCTGAATTAATTGAGATTGCCGCTGAATAACTTGGTCATACTCCTTAACAGCCTGCTCCCAGTTTCCACTTTCATAGAGTAAATCAGCCAATTCCAACCGTTTCTTCCATCCAGAGGGATACTGCTGCACATAGTTAGTTAAGGTATTCAGCTTCTGCTGTTTTCTGGTAGTTTTTTTATCTAATACCAGTTGTACATTTAACTGAACCTTTGAAGACTGGGATAAGGTTACCAAACAGGGGGTAGTGTTTCTAAACATATCGCTGTTACCTCATAATTAATATGATTATTAATTTGATCGATCTTGGACTCTGTCGTCGGTTTTTGAGATAAAATAACTAATTTTTTATTTTTAAAATTATTAAAAATATCATCCTCTCCAAGCTCTTTTAAAAAGGGGGGAGAATTATCTATTCCTGATAGATACTGCTTCAACTGCTTTTCCATAATTGCTCGCCCCTTTTGAATGCGTTTGTAAACGCTATCCACCGAGATAGCAAGTTTTTTGGCAATGTCTGGGTAGGATATATCTTGGTAAAAATACAGCACAAAAGGCTCTCGCAGTTGGGGAGACAGAGCCTTTATTTCACGGCAGATGTACATTTTTAACTCGCGACGAAGAATAGCTGACTCAGGAGAGTACTCACTAGAGGCTAATGTTTGGTGTTCTCCCACTGCCATTTCTTCAATGCTCTCCATACCCATTGCACTTCTGTGGCGTTTTCGATGGAGATCCACGCAGAGGTTATGAGTCATTTTAGTTAGCCATGCTTTGGGATTAGTAATTTTTTCGGCGTAGTGTGGTAGTTTCTCCCACGCCTTGATTCTGGCCAGACTTAAGGCTTCTTCAGCATTGGTGCGATCGCCTCCCATCCAAGTTACGCACCGACCGTAAAGATAGTCTTGATTGACCAGCCATAACTGCCAAAAGGCAGTGCGATCGCCAAGAGATATACTTTTTAATAGATTAATCTCGTCTAATTTTGTTTCTGTTTTCATTTTTTTGAAGAAAATTGAGTGAAGTATAAGTAGTCGTACAAAATTAGGTTTAACTGTCGAGAAAGGGAACAGGGAAGAGGGAACAGGGAAGAGGGAACAGGGAAGAGGGAATCGGGAATCGGGAAACCATTCTGTGTACCTCATAGCTATGAAAAACGCTATAAGCGCGTTTGTATTTGAGATGTAAACCTGTATGGTCTTTTTTTATTGTCCAATAAAACTCTGGATTTCTTGCCCCTTTTGCCTTTTGCCTTTTGCCTCTTGCCTTTTTCAGCAATAACTGTATTTACAAACTAGATCAAAAAACTATATTAATTTTGATACTGCATCACTTCTTTTTGTTTAGCGTAAATGCTTTTCAGGTGCTTCTTAACAGTATTGATGCTGATATATAGCTGCTGTGCAATTTTTTCGTAAGTTAAGTGGGATTTTTTAAGTAACCATACTTCCTTCTCCCGGTGACTTAAGCCATATTTAATAGCATCAGTAATAGCGGAATTTTGGGTAGATTGATGTTTATCTTCTAGGGTGACTAACAGATAAGGATTTCGGGATAACTCTAACGTTAACCATCTAACCCTAACCCGAAAGTTAACTGACTTATTCACTTTAATTTCAGTTTCGATAATTAGTTTGCGATCGCCAAACAACTCACGACTATCAATTAATGATTGGCAAACTCGCCAAATTGCCTGAGGGATAGAATTTATCGGTGACTTACCTTGAGAGATTTGAGAGCACATTCGACGTCCACACTCATTGGCATGAAACAACTCTTGGTTAGTAGTTATAATCAGCACCCCATCAACAAAGCCTTCAAGAATTGCTTTGAGCAGTAATGGCAAACCTTCTTCTGAATCTAACTCTGGCTTACTGCTTTCGGGTTTAGTCGCTTCTACTTTGATTGATTGTGGTAAACTACAATAGTGTTTAAAGTGTTTGACATAATCTAGTTTTTTCTCCGGTTTATGAAGCTCATATGTGCTTGAATAAACTTGGTTTACATCAATAGAAATGGGTTTGGGCAAGAGTTGTTGATTAGTCATGATGAACCTTGATTATGATAAATTACTTGGGCTTATTACAAATGCCATCGATCAACTAATTGGTTGTTTTACGTTTTCCATTTAGCGATCAAATTATTTCTATTTTTAGCACCCCACTGGCGCGGCTGAAATTATTCTCAAAGATAAATTCGCTGTAATCAGCTAGGTTATCTAGTCCAAGGAAGTTGAGCCAAATTTCTAACAATAGCCATAACGTTGTTCTTGCCAACAGTTTTTTATAGAGCACATTCATGGTTTTATTTAGGATAAAATTCCTAGAATATATAGCAGTTTTGAATTGGGTGAGGTACTTTCCTCCTGGGTTTTAGGGACTGGGGAAACCCCCTTTGGCCGACTCCATCGCTATTGCCTTTTGCCTTCCCCCCTTCCGGGCGGGGGGTTAGGGGGGATTCCTTTGCTATATATTCATCAAACCCCACTGCATACTGACTTACCGCCTGAGATGATCTGACTTGTGACTAAATTGTGAAGAATTTGTGACTGAATTTTCCTTTGTCAATGGTATAATCCCTACAGTCATGATCAAATGAGCCATGCCCAGGTCGCTCAAAGTCCGTCAGGACTGCATTGAAAAAGTTAAACTGGCAGTCAGGCGTAACGGTTTTCCGAGCCAGAGGGCTTTGGCTGAAGATGTGGGGTTTGCCTTAGCCACAGTCAGCAACTTCCTGACCGGTAAACCGGTTGACTATATTACTTTTGAAGAACTTTCTCAGAAATTGGCACTGGAATGGAGAGCCATTGCCAATTTGGATTTTGACCTGCCATCCCAGGCTGTAGATGATGTACTATCGCAGGCTGTAGATGATCACTCATCCCAGACTGTAGATCAAAAGCCACAGATCACAACCTCTAGCAAACGCCAAGACTTGGGAGAAGCAATTGATGTTACCAATTTCTACGGGCGCAAGGAAGAATTAGCCACACTCAAACAATGGATTATTAATGACCATTGCCGACTGATTACCTTAATTGGCATGGGTGGAATTGGTAAAACAACTTTGTCTGTCAAGTTAGCCCAGGGTCTACAATCGGAATTTCAGTACCTGATTTGGCGAAGTTTGCGTAATGCGCCACCCATTCACGAGCTTTTGACGGACCTGATGGGGTTTTTGTCCGATCAGCAAGAAACTACTTTACCAGAAAGCTTAGATGGTAAAATCTCCTGTTTAATCGAATATCTGCGGGAAGAGAGTTGTTTGTTCATCTTAGATAATGTCGAGTCAATTCTATCCCCTGACCAACGGGCAGGAGCCTATCGCCCAGGATATGAAGGCTATGGGCAGCTGCTCAGAAGCTGGGGCGAGACTAACCATCAAAGTTGTCTGGTGTTGACCAGTCGGGAGAAACCCAGAGAAATTAGAAACAAAGAAGGTGTAAACGCTCCGATTCGTTCCCTGAGGTTACCTGGCTTAACCGAGGGAGAAGGGAAGAAAATTCTCGCCGAAAAAGGCTTTTCTGTCTCAAAAGACGAATGTCAAGCACTGGTAGAGTTTTATGCAGGCAATCCTTTAGCATTGAAGATTGTTGCCACCACAATTTATGAGTTGTTTGACGGCGATGTGGCTCAGTTTTTAGAAGAAGGCACTATTGTCTTTGGTGATATTTCCGATTTAATGGACCAGCAGTTTAATCGCTTGTCAACTTTAGAACAACAGGTGATGTACTGGCTGACCATTAATCGAGAATGGGTCTCATTTAAGGAGCTACAAAGGGACATTATTCCGGCTGTTTCATTCAAACATTTATTAGAAACATTAGAATCTCTACAATTGCGCTCAATGATTGAGAAGACTTCGGGAAAATTTACTCAACAACCGGTGGTGATGGAGTATGTCAGCGATCGCTTAATTGAACAGATTTTCTGCGAAATTCAAACGGGAGAAATAGCACTATTCGAGCGCTGTGCTTTAATCAAAGCCCAAGCCAAAGATTATCTGAGAAATGCCCAAATTCAACTGATTCTCAAACCGATTACCGAGCAACTCCTCAACCTGCTTGGCCTCCCGGAAAATGTGCAAAACTATTTGAATCAAATTTTATCAAAACTGAAGTCTTTTCCCCCTCGAAAACCAGGATATGCCGGGGGGAATGTTCTCAATTTACTCTGGCAGCTTAATCTTGACCTGAGTGGCTATGATTTTTCTAACTTAACGGTTTGGCAAGCTTACCTACAGGGCATGAATTTGCATGGAGTCAACTTTGCCAATGCCGATTTAAGTAAGTCGGCTTTGACTCGCACCTTAGGGGGGGTTTTATCAGCGACCTTTAGCCCAGATGGGAAACTCCTGGCAACCAGTGTTGATAATGAGATTTGGTTGTGGGACCTTGCCAACATTAAACAAATTATTACCTGCAATGGTCACAAGGCTTGGGTGCAATCCCTGGCTGTTAGTCCAGAGGGAGAAATTTTAGCCAGTGGTAGTAACGACCAAACGATCAGGTTGTGGAATGTCCAGACCGGGCAATGTCTGAAAACATTGCGAGGTCATACCAGTTGGGTGCAATCCCTAGGGTTTAGTCCAGACGGGGAAATGTTAGCCAGTGGTAGCCATGACCAAACGGTAAAGCTGTGGAATGTTCACACTGGAAAATGTCTGCAAACCTTGTCAGGCCATAGCAATCCGGTATTTTTTACTACCTTCAGTCCCAATGGACAAAGGTTGGTCACTGGGGCTGAAGACCAAACTGTGAGAGTCTGGGATGTCAACACTGGTTCTTGCCTGCAAGTCCTAGAAATCCCGATCAATTGGGTATTATCGATTGCCCTTAGCCCAGATGGACAAACATTGGTAACTGGAAGTGATGGCACAACGGTAAAATTTTGGGATTTAGCCAGTGGTGAGTGTATCAAAACCTTACCAGACTACAACAGTTATGTGTGGTCAGTTGCTTTCAGCCCAGATGGTAAAACACTGGTGACCGGTAGTGAGGATACAACGGTTAAAATCTGGGAGGTGGAAACCGGGAAATGTCTCCAAACGTTGCACAAGTATAGCAATTCCCCTTTAGGTAATAGCTACGCTTCACGGATTTGGTTGGTTGCTGTTAATCCGGATGGTCAAACCTTGCTGAGTGTGAGTGAAAACCAAACCATGAAGTTATGGGATATCCACACGGGACAATGTTTAAGAACAGTGGAGGGGTATAGTAATTGGATCTTATCCGTTGCTTTTAGTCCAGATGGTCAAATGTTGGCCAGTAGTAGCGAAGACCAACGGGTAAGATTGTGGGATATTGATACGGGGCAATGTCTACAAACGTTGTCAGGACATACTAATCTAGTCTCATCAGTCACTTTTGCTCCCAAAGACCATCAGATTCTGGCCAGTAGCAGTGACGACACAACTATCAAACTTTGGGATGCAAATACAGGAGAGTGTTTGCAAACACTGTGGGGACACGATAGTTGGGTGCATTCGGTCAGCTTCAGTCCAGAGGGAGAAATTTTAGCCAGTGCCAGTCGTGACCAAACGGTAAAGCTTTGGGATTGGCATACAGGAGAATGTCTGCACACCTTAGAAGGGCATATTCAGCAAGTCAAAACCATTAGTTTCAGTCCCTGCGCTAAAATCCTAGCCAGTGGTAGCCATGACAACAGGATCAAACTTTGGGATGTCAGTACGGGAAGCTGTTTACAAACATTACCAGGTCACGAGGATTGGGTTTTATCGGTTGTGTTCAGTCCCAGTGCCAATCTGCTGGCGAGTGCCAGTGGAGACCAGACGATTAAACTGTGGGATGTTGAGACGGGGCAATGTCTACAAACCTTATCCGGTCACAGATCTCGAGTCAGAACAATTGCCTTTAGTCCAGATGGCAAGAGTTTAGCCAGTGGTAGTGATGACCAGACTGTTCAACTGTGGGATATCAGTACAGGTACTGTTGTCAAAGTATTTCAGGGACACCACAAAGCAGTCCGGTCAATTGCCTTTAGTCCTAATCATCCTGTGTTAGTGAGTAGCAGCGAAGATGAAACCATTAAGCTTTGGAATCTTGACAGTGGTGAATGTATAAAAACCCTGAGAATTGATCGACCCTATGAAGGGATGAATATTAAAAACGCCATTGGTTTAACAAAAGCTCAGAAAAACACCTTAAAAGCTCTAGGTGCAGTAGAAAAGGAGTAAGGGTAGCATATGCGCGTTCAGCCGTCAGCCGTCAGCCGTCAGCCTAAAGCTCACGGCTGATAGCACCTCAAGTAGCGTGCGCGTAGCGCTAATCGCTGTTCGCGTAGCGTGCGCGTAGCGCTAATCGCTGATAGCTTAAGGCACCGCAATGGTTCTAGCTTCCTTGACAAATAAGCTCATAATATGCTATTATAGAAGTAGAGCTTATTCTAATAAAGCCCGGGTAAGCGCAAGAAAAATTAAGCAAAAATGTGATATGCGGCAAGGATTATGACCAAAGGATTATGACCATGGTAAGCCTTGATTATCATAACTACTGCGCTTAGTTATCACTATTTTTAATAATAATTGATTGAGTCTTGCCCTTGCCCTGTATCATACAGTTGGGGTAAAAAAAAGTGGCGATGGAAAATACAGAATCTAACCAAAATTCTGAAGAGCAAGTAGTAGAAAATACATCTGGCGATACTAACCCCTTAGGGGACGCTCGATCCGACTCTCAGGAAACAGTAACAACTCCTGAAGAAGCTGAAGTAAAAGCTGGAGCGAGTGATGAAAATGTCGAAACAGAAAATCAAGACACTAAAGAAATTACTGCACCAGAATCTAATCCAACTACTAGTGAGCGTTCTCCAGGAAAAACCGATAGAGGTTTATAATCGAGTATTTATATTCTGTGTTGATAATTGACCAACTCACCTAGGGTCATGTCACCTTTGTAATTAGGTACAGAGATCCCCCCTAACCCCCCTTAAGCAAGGGGGGAATTAGATGAAAAATTCCCCTTATTAAGCACGGAATTAGATTAAAAAGTGCTCCTGATGAAGGATAGAATTAGATAAAAAAGTACTCCTGATGAAGGATAGAATTAGATAAAAAAGTGCTCCTGATGAAGGAGGAAATTAGATTAAAAAGTCCCCCTTATTAAGGGGGACCAACGGGGGATCTGAATCAGGAATTAACAAAACTGGCATGCTCCCACTCAGCCAGGGGCACTCTTCAATAAGTATTAAGAGAATGGCATGACCAATAATATCTATGCGCTGCTGGTAGCTATTGATGAATATCCCAGTCCTGTTCCTTCTTTGAATGGCTGTGTCAATGACATCCTAGAAATACAGGAATATTTGCAAGGGCGGGTCGCTGCAGATGGAGATAAACTTCACATCCGCACACTCTTGAATCAAGATGCTACCCGTCAGGCAGTTATTGATGGTTTTCGGGAGCATTTGTGTCAAGCTAGCCGTGAAGATGTTGCTTTCTTTTACTACGCGGGACATGGTTCTCAAGAGCAAGCCCCACAAGAGTTTTGGGCAATAGAGCCAGACAGATTAGATGAAACATTAGTCTGTTATGACAGTCGCACTGAAGGGGGTTGGGACTTGGCAGATAAGGAGTTAGCCAAGCTAATTTCTGAGGTAGACCAGAACAACCCCCACACTGTTATTATTTTAGACTGCTGTCACTCTGGTGCTGCCACCCGTGGCGAACTAGAAGCAGAAACAGCAATTCGTAAAACTTCCACCGACAAACGTCAGCGACCCTGGGATAGTTTTATTTTCTCCTTGAGTGAAACTGAAAAATTATCAGCTGCCCTCAGCCCGGAAAAAAATCCTAGTGGTTGGAGTTTCCCCACAGGAAAACATATCGTCCTAGCCGCTTGTCGAGATAGTGAGACGGCGAAAGAATACAACAGCAATGGGCAACCAAGAGGTGCGTTTTCTTACTTTTTGCTGGATACCTTGAAGAAAGCCAATGGTAGCCTGACTTATCGGGATTTATTCAAGCGTGCCAATGCCCTAGTCCGCAGTAAGATCACCGCCCAATCTCCCCAAATCGAAGCTACGGAGTTGAGTGATTTAGACCAACCTTTTCTCGGCGGTGCGATCGCTAACCGTACACCCTACTTTACTGTCTGCTATGACAAAAACCACGACTGGGTGATTGATGGTGGAGCAGTTCACGGCATTTCTCAACCTGTTGGGAATGACACCACAATACTGGCCTTGTTTCCCTTTGACACCCCCACAGAGGAACTTCGCCAACTCTCAACGGCAGTAGGTGAGGCAAAAATTGTCGAAGTAATGCCCCAGCTGAGTAACGTTCAAATTAGTGGTATTGGGGATTTAGATCCCGAAATGACCTGGAAAGCAGTGGTTACTAGTCTGCCCCTGCCACCGAAAGGGGTTTTATTGTCAGGAGAACCAGCTGGTGTAGAATTAGCCCGTACCACCCTGCTCAACACTGGTCACAATCAGGCTTCCTTGTATGTTCGGGAAGTGGCAACCCCTGAAGCTGCCGATTTTCAGTTACTGGCTCGTGACGGTAACTATTTAATTACACGACCAGCGGATGACCGTCCTCTAGTGGCTGCCATTTCCGGTTACACCGATGCCACTGCCTTGCAGGCGATTCAGCGATTAGAACATATCACCCGTTGGATGAATATCGCTGAACTTGCCAGCCCAGCTACCAGCCGCATTCGCCCCGATGCGGTGGAAATGTTGATTTATCAGCAGGATGGGTCACCTTTGCTAGATACTGACATTCGCCTGGAATATCGACAGGAAAATGGCCGGTGGCGATCGCCCACATTGAAAATTAAGCTGAAAAACACCAGTAATGAGCCGCTTTATTGCGCTCTGCTGGCTTTAACCGACTTTTACGCCGTCTCAGCTGGGTTGTTAGATGGGGGCGGAATTTGGCTGGAACCAAGGGGGCAAGAGGGAGATGAAGCCTGGGTTAATCGCGGAAATCCTATTTGTCCTACGGTGCCCCAACAACTATGGCAACAAGCGGGGATTACGGAAGTTAAAGATATTCTGAAACTGATTGTCTGCTCGACGGAATTTGATGCCACTTTGCTCGAACAACCAAAACTTGACCTACCTCAACGTGCCGTGCCTACAGCCCGTCGCGGTAATGGTACCCTCAACCGCCTAATGCAAAGGATTCCAGCTCGTGACCTCCCCAACAGAGCAAAAGACGATCAAATCTATGATGACTGGTTAACTAGCCAAATTAGCATTACTACCGTGCGTCCTCTAGACACTACTCCTATTCCCAGAGGGGATGACTATGTCTTTCTGGGAGTAGGTTCCGCCCTATACGCCCATTCCGAATTGAGAGCTAAGGCACGTCTAACCACTCTCACCCAATCAACCAGGGATTTAGGTAATCATATGTTACCACCGATACTGCGGGAGGACCATCCGGGCATTGAGTCCTTTGAGTTTACTAGCAGTCGGGGAACTGATCCAGGTTTGAGCGCGCTGGAATTAACTGAGGTGGAAAATCCGTCAGCCGTTACACCCAAAAATCCCCTGAAAGTTATTGTTGATCGACCCCTTGCTTGTGATGAACAACTGTTACCCATTAGCTACGATGGGGAGTTTTTCCTGCCTTTGGGACGGGCTCGGTCTACCCCGGAGGGCAAAACGGAAATTTTACTGGAACGGTTAACAGAACCAATTAGTGAAGGTAGCCGCAGCTTGGGGGGTTCGATCCGAATTTTCTTCCAAAAAGTAGTGTCTCAACAACTGGGGCTAGAGTTTAATTACCCAATCTTGGCAGCAGCGGATGTCACTGGCTCTGGAGTGGTCAACTATACAGTCAACTATACAACAGAGGTTGAACAAGTCAAGTTGCGGGTTGCCGAAGCCCAACGCATAGTCCTTTACATACACGGTATTATTGGTGATACCGAGAGCTTGCTGCCCAGCCTTCGCTCCGCCCAGGTTGAGGAGGATGGAACAGAAAAACCCCTGGCCGAACTGTATGACCTGGTACTCAGCTATGATTATGAGAATATAAATACCTCAATTGTAGAGAATGCTAAATTGCTGAAGCAGAGACTACAAGCTGTAGGGTTAGGGGAGAACCACCGTAAAATTTTTCACATTGTCGCCTACTCCATGGGAGGGTTGGTTTCTCGTTGGTTTATTGAACGAGAAGGAGGTAATCAGGTAGTTGGGCATTTAATTATGCTAGGTACACCCAATGCTGGTTGCCCTTGGTCTACGGTTGAAGATTTGGCATTAGCTACCTTAAGTATCGGTTTAAATGGGCTGTCAGAATTTACCTGGCCAGTACCAGTGATGGGGATGTTGCTTAAGGCGATTAACCGGTTTGTTGATGAGATTGAAACTATTGATATTTCCCTAGACCAGATGCATCCCGGTTCAGAGTTCTTGCAACAATTAGCAGCAAGTCCCGACCCCAAAGTACCTTACTCAATTATTGCTGGTAATACATCGATTATTCCTGCCGCCCTGAAAGCAGAAGCCAATCAAACTTTTAGTCCCTTGCAACGACTAATGCAGAAGTTATTTGATAAAGCTGTAGACCTGGCTTTCTTTGAGCAACCAAATGATATCGCTGTTACAGTACAAAGTATCAAAAGCCTAGGTTCAGACCGGAACCCACAACCGAAAATCCAGGAAATCGGCTGCGATAACCTGGTTTACTTTACTGAACCAGTGGGGTTAACTGCGCTTTCTCAGGCGGTGATTCAATCCCTAAAAAATAACTCTGACTTCGGAGCTACAACTACTACAAAAACTACTACTGTGGCAAATCCTGTGGTTAATGATATTACTAATAATTCTTCAGGGAACAAAGCACTGAAATGGTGGATTATTGGGGTAGTTGGGGTATTAGTAGCAGCTAGTATTGGTTGGTTGATAGTAAAGCAATCAAATAAAACTCAACCGAGCAATCAATCTCAACCAAGCCAGAATCTAAGCCAATGATGGGTAAGCGGTCAGCGGTAAGCGGTCAGCGGTCAGCCGTCAGTGGTCAGCGGTCAGCCGTGAGCCTAAGGCTCACGCTGCTTGAGGTGCTTATTTTATTCAAAAGCTGTTAGCGTAGCGTGGCCTACGGCCAATGGCACCTCAAGTATCGTGGCACAGGCTTCTAGCCTGTGAGAGCTGATAGCTGATAGCTGAGAGCTGATAACTGATAGCTGATAGCTGATAACTGATAGCTGATAGCTGATAACTGATAGCTGATAACTGATAACTGATAGCTGATAGCTGATAGCTGATAGCTGATAGCTGATAACTGATAGCTGATAGCTGATAGCTGATAGCTGATAACTGATAGCTGATAGCTGACAATTGCTTTCACCAAATCTTGCTCATTTTTAGCACAAACCCCGCCAGTTCCGGAGCACCGCTAACGGTTTCAGGATTGTCCAAAATCTCTGGTTCCTGATCACGACGATAAATGTAAATTTTCCGGTTTTGGCGGTCGATCTCTTGATGCAGTCGCTCATGGGGGAAACCCCCAAGACCGCGCTGCATCGCTTAACCAACCCAGTGATGTGCCATTATCAAGGTATTCTTGCATTTTGTCTTGCAAGCCACTGAGTGTATCGCTCGCCGAACGTAACTCGATCACAAAGTCGGGGCAAATGGGGGCGAAGGAAGCTTTCTGTTCCTCCGTTAAGGCATTCCAGCTCTCCAGTTTAATCCAACAGGCATCTGGAGAGCGGATCGCTCCATTGGGCAAGGTAAAGCCGGTGCTGGAGTCAAAGGTTTCACCCGTACCGTCGAGATCAGCCCAGTTAGCCAATTGTTGAGAAATTTTGAGATTCCGATTGCCTGTATCGGAAAAGACTGGGGGCATAATCACAACTTCTCCACTGGCGGTGCGCTCAATTCGGAGATCTCGATTGGCTAGACAGAATTCAGAAAACTGGGCGAGAGTCATGGGGATGATCCCAGGAAGATTGACCATCACAGGGACAGTTTGGGTTTGAATGAGTAGCCTGGTCATTATAGGGTTTGTATCTAGGTTGTAAACACGCTGATTGCATAAAAAGGCATGCATGCAAGAGGGGAAAGATATATACGCCCTTGACCCTATGGGGTTGTCTGCCAAGGCGATATGTAAAGATTTATTACAAAACTAATAATCTCTTCATAAAGTAAACAGATTCTCTTGATGAATAAATAGAGAGCATTCCAATTTGGAAAAACTATACTCCATTCAGCTGTGTGAGCGTGATTATACCGCCCACATAAAAATATATATTTGCCATATATTTGCCAAAATTGGATGCTTCAAATCACTAGTACTAAAGTCATCTTTATAAGTGCTTTTAGCATAACATGTTTTCCCGCAATCTCGCCTTTATCATCGGCATCGATAACTACACCAACGGCATTTCCCCCCTGAACACCGCCGTCAACGATGCTAAACAACTAGCAGAAATTCTCCGCCAAAAGCATGATTACGAAGTCTGGGAATGCTTAGACGAAGTAGCAACTCTGTCTAACTTCCACAAATTTTTATTCCATACTTTACCCGAACAAGTCACTGAAAATGACCGCTTATTCTTTTACTTTGCTGGTCATGGAGTCGCCCTCAATGGGGATGATGGTCCGGCTGGTTACTTAATTCCTCAAGATGCCAAACTAGGCGATACTAATAGTTATCTGCCCATGACCAAGTTACATGATGCTTTAATTAAATTACCTTGTCGTCATTTCTTGGGTATCCTCGACTGCTGTTTTTCTGGTGCTTTTAAATGGTCAAGTACCAGGGAATTATTAACATCACCAGAAGTAATTCACCAAGAACGATACGACCGTTTTATTACTGATCCGGCATGGCAAATCATTACTTCTTCAGCTTCTGACCAAAAAGCCCTCGATAACTTTAATTTAGATACCGATCGCGGTCAATTCGGCAATCATTCCCCTTTTGCGGCAGCATTATTAGAAGCCCTCGAAGGTGGAGCAGATATCTATCCTCCTGCTACCAATGGTAAACCGGCTGGAGATGGGGTAATTACAGCCACCGAATTATATTTACATTTACGGAATCGAGTCGAAATTTCCACAGAAAAATGCCGTCTACGACAAACCCCCGGTATTTGGTGTTTAAATAAGCACGATAAAGGCGAGTATATCTTTCTTTCTCCGGGACATGAACTTAATTTACCACCAGCACCACCATTGGATGAGTCACAAAATCCCTATCGGGGTTTAAAGTCCTTTGACGAGAAACACAGTTCACTGTTTTTCGGTAGAACATTACTAGTAGAAAAGTTAGAAGATTTTGTCAAAGCTAATCCCTTAACAGTGGTGTTGGGTGCTTCCGGTTCGGGTAAGTCTAGCTTGGTAAAAGCCGGATTAATTCCCAAACTACGGCAAGATAATACTGATAAATGGTGTATTTTGCCACCCATCCGTCCTGGTGAGACGCCCTTGGAAGCATTAAATAATGTGCTGACTGATGCTAAGTTACCTAATGTTGAGCCACAAAACCCCCAGCAGAACCTGGCAATGAGCATTGATGTTTGGGCAAAAAATCACCCGAACTCTAAGTTATTACTGTTTATTGACCAAAGCGAAGAAATTATTACACTCTGTCAAAACTATGATCAGCGTAAGGCGTTTTTCCAACAGATACTCACAGCCATAAATGCCCATGGGGATAAATTACGGGTAGTAATATCCCTACGGTCTGACTTTGAACCCCAAGTCAGGGATGCTGGCTTAAGGTTTGTTCCTACAGACTATAACCTGGGAAATACTGTGTTTAAAAATTGTTGGCACAGCAGACGATTTATTGTACCAGGGATGACACGAGGGGAACTCAACGAAGCGATTGATAAACCGGCTCAAGCACGGGTAATGTATTTTCAACCCCACGAACTGGTAGAAGAATTGATTAATGAAGTGGCGGATATGCCCGGAGCATTGCCTCTGCTTTCTTTTGCCTTGAGCGAACTTTATCTCAAGTATTTAAAACGACAACGGGAGGCACAATATAGAGGAATCCCTATGGATCGGGCCTTGACTCAAGCCGATTATATGGAATTAGGGGGAGTAATGCGATCACTAACCCAAAGAGCAGATGAAGAATATGAGGCGCTAGTTCATGAAAACCCTGTTTATGACCAAGTGATCCGTCATGTGATGCTGCGGATGGTTGCCCTGACTGGGGGTGAGTTAGCCCGTAGGCGCGTACCGTTATCGGAATTGGAATATCCGGAAGAGAAAAATGATTTAGTTAAGGAAGTAATTGAGCGCTTTACTAACGCACGGTTATTGGTGAAAGGAGAAGATACTGATGGGAATCCTGATGTAGAACCAGCCCATGATGCTTTAGTACGGGGTTGGCAAAAGCTGCTGGAGTGGAAACAAAAAGAGGAGGAAAATTTACTTCTACAACGGCGGTTGACTCCTGCGGCGGTGGAGTGGAAAAGCCAGCAACAGGCAAAGTTTCTTTGGAATGCTAACCCTCGTCTTGATTTGTTGAAAAAGGTACTCAATTCTGATAATAACTGGCTTAACCAAGTAGAAGCTGAGTTTGTGCGGTGTAGCGTCCGGCGAAAAAGCTTCAATACTCGTCGGAATTGGGGTGTTGCGATCGCAGTTATGCTGGGGTTAGGTACAGGTTTAGTATTTTCTTTGATTGGACAGAGAGATGCTCTAATAGGTCAAATTAGTGCTTCTCGGCAAGCCGCTGAAGGAAACTTACAATCAGGTCTAGAGTTAGAAGCTTCCCTTGCCAGTTTACGGGCAGCGAAATCTCTTAAAGATTGGCCGGGATACTTATCTTTATTCAAGCCAGACCCTAAGCTAAAAATACAAGTTACAAAAACACTGCACAACGTGGCTTATGGAGTAAGAGAACGGAATCGCCTTGAACAAGATAAAGGACGGATGATTAGCGGTCTTAGTACTGATGGTAGCAAACTAGCAAATCTTGAACAATATGGTTTCGACTGCTCCTGGGACAACCTTGTTTGTTTATGGGATAAGTCAGGTGAACTGATGGGTAAGTTCCTCGAGCCTCAACACTCTCTCAAAAGCATCACGTTCAGCCCTGATGGCAGCAAACTTACAATAGCTAGTTACAAGCTTAGTCCTAATGGCAGCGTATCTCATGACAGCCCACTCACTCTCCGCTTGTGGGACTTAAAGAGCAAAAAGCAATTAGCTGAATTCAAAGGACGTAGTGGTGATGTCTGGAGTGTCAGCTTTAGCCCCGATGGCAGCAAAATTGCGATCGCTGGAGATGAAGGTATCCGCTTATGGGATGCAAATGGGAAGCAGATCCCTGAATTTAAAGGAGGGCAAGGTCGGGTGACTCATGTAGTTTTTAGTCCCGATGGTACTAAGCTTGCCGCTGTTAACTCTACTCGTTATTTTAACTTTGATAGTAATCAATATGAAGGAAGTATCAAAGTTAGCTTATGGGACTTAAACGGTCAACAAATAGGACAATTAAAAGGCAATGTATTGGTTGATGAGGTGATTTTTAGTCCAGATGGTACTTGGCTTGCTACCACAGGAAGCCATGGCAGTGCCGAATACGGTACTGTTAGATTTTGGGACTTGTTGGGCAATCAGGTGGGGCAATTAAAAGGAGCTTTTGGTGGCGTTATTTTTAGCCCCGACGGCAGATTACTGGCTGGTTCAGGAGAAGATCAGATTCCCCGCTTGTGGGACTGGTGGGGCAATGAGTTGGCTGAATTCAAAGGACATCAAGGCGGGGGATCTGGCGTGATTTTTAGTCCTGATGGCAAGCAATTAGTTACCACAGGAATCGACGGTACTGTCCGCTTGTGGGACTTAAATGGCAAAGAGTTTTCCCAATTCAATGGGCAGCATAAAATCTCGTTCGGCGGCTTCAGTTTTAGCCCTGATGGCAGCAAATTTGCCACCACAGAACAGGATGGAAACGCCCGCTTGTGGGACTTGTCAGGGAAGAAGTTGGCAGAATTCCATGGACCTAATTTAGAACGGCGGATTTCGAGGGTAATTTTTAGCCCCGATGGTCAGCAATTGGCAGTTACTGGAGAGGATAGTATTATCCGCTTGTGGGACGTAAAAAACGGAACATTGGTTAAAACAGAATCCAAAAAGTCCCAACTACACGATGGCAGTTTCTTGCTAACCAACAAATACAAAGACGATAATATTTTGTGGAATTGGGAGGGTAAGCAGTTAGCTAAATTTGAAGATATCAAAGGTGCTATTAAAAGTGTCAGTCTTAGTCCCAATGGCAACAAAATTGCCACTTTAGAACAAGGTGTAGTGGAAGGTAGTACTGTATATTTGTGGAACTGGGAGGGCAAGCAGTTAGCTAAATTTAAAGCTTCTGGATATAGTATGACTTTTAGCCCCGATGGTAACCTACTTGCTACTAGTGGTAGTGGTACTGCCCAATTATGGGATTTGTCTGGCAAAAAGGTGGCGGAATTAACAACAGCATATCCATACGGAGTAGTTAGTATCAGTTTTAGCCCTAATGGCAAGTTACTGGCTACTGCTGGATTAGACGGTATTGTTAAGCTGTGGGACTTAGAGAGCAAGTTGCAGGTAGCAGAGTTCAATGCAGAGGACAGAGGTCAGGTCAGAGACCTAAGCTTCAGTCCTGATGGTAAGCTACTGGCTATGGTCAGAAACGACGGCGTTGCTAAGTTTTGGCGGGTTGAATCCTTCGATGAACTCATGGTGCGGGGTTGCAATTGGGTGCGTGACTATTTGGAGAATAACCCCAATGTTGAGGAAAGCGATCGCCATCTTTGCGACAATGTTAACAAGTAGTTACCTTCATCTAAAAGTTTTGGTAGCCACGATTGTGTTTTTGGCAATTGCCTGATTTTTCTAACTAATTGTTGAAGAATTTGCGTTCGCGTAGCGTGACCATTCGCGTAGCGTGGCCTAAAGGCCAAGGTCAATCGCCTGTTAAAAACTCTTAGCATTCTCGTTAATCTTGGTTGAGAAGTAGTGCGGTCAGCGCAGCTATGCCTGTAGGGCTGATCGCGTAGCGTGGCCGTAGGCCAATCACACCAAAAGCTAAACCATAGGCTGATAGCTGATACGCGACACGCTGATAGCTGACGGCTGACAGCTTATTTTATTCAAAAGCTGTTCGGTGTAGCGTGCGCTATGGGCATAAACTCTTCCCGTAGCCTGGCCACAGGCCTTTGGCTATCAGCTTCGTGGCACAGGCTTCGACCCTGGAACCTAACTCAAATTAAACGAATGCTTAGCTCTTTTCTTGATTCAAAGCGCGAGTGGGTAGGGGCTGCATCTCTTTTTGAATAAAATAAGCTGACCGCTGAATGCTGACTGCTTACAACGCTATATACCCCAATGACCCTAGGGGTTGTCTGCTTTCCGAACTATGTAAAGATTTATTACGAAACTAATAATTTCTGCGTAAAGTCAACAGATTATCCTGGGGAATAAATAGGGAGCATCCCAGTTTTGAAAAACTATACCCCAGCTGTGTGAGCGTTATTATACCGCCCACAGAAAAAGATATATTTGCCAAAATGGAATGCTAGCAATCCCTAGTAATCAAGTTATCTTTATAAGTGCTTTTAGCATAACATGTTCTCCCGCAATCTTGCCTTTATCATCGGCATCGATAACTACACCAACGGTATTTCAGCCCTAAACACCGCCGTCAACGATGCTAAACAACTAGCAGAAGTTCTCCGCACCAAGCATGATTACGAAGTCTGGGAATACCTAGACGAAGTGGCAACTCTGTCTAACTTTCACAAATTTTTATTTCATACCTTACCCGAACAAGTCACTGAAAATGACCGCTTAGTCTTTTACTTTGCTGGTCATGGAGTCGCTCTCAATGGTGATGATGGCCCGGCTGGTTACTTAATTCCTCAAGATGCAATACTCGGGGATACTAATGGGACTTTAGCAAAATTCAAGCCCAAATATAGCCCAAACTAGCTTTATACTTGACAAATACGTCCTGATTTTCCTGGAGCCAACGGACAAAACGGCAAGACATGGCACTACGAAAAGCTTCTAAAGTCTCAGTAAATGTCTTTAACGGTTTGTTAGCCCATCGCCTTCGTAATCCCCCAGTAAGTTGATGCCAAACAATAAAAGTATAGGCACACATAACCAATATAAAATGTCTCATTAGGCTGCGTTTGTGCCGAACTTGATATTCAGATAGCCCTAACCAACCCTTGGCTTCTCGATAAAACACTTCCACCCAATTTCTTTGAGCATAAGTCTCAACCACCCATTCTGGAGTCACAACTGATGCTTCTAAATTTGTCAAAAAATCGTCAATATTTGTGGCTTCATTAAAGGTTGGCTGATTCATGACGATGGCCAAACTTCTTTTTCCACTCAAACTTGATATTTCGACTTCTCTGATCGCTACCCACAAGGTTTTTGGCTTGTTCAGTTCTAACTTAACCTCCCTGAATGCTTCACTGGGTAAACTTTGCGCTAACTCATCCACCCTAACAATTTCTTGACAATCCTTCGTTATGTTGACCGCAACTTTTCGATTTTTCGCGATTCCTCCTAAATACTTTAATTGACGATTTTCCAGCTCCAAGAGAAAAGAGCTATTGTTACCATAACCGGCATCAATTAAGACAATTTTTGGATAATATCCTCTCTTTAATGTCCGGTCAATTAAGTTTAAGGCTAACTCCGGTTTTTTGAGGAATTCTGGGTCTTTCTTTCCTTGGCCAAAAGGCCACGCTACGCGAACAGGCAATGAGTTTGAGTGTTGATATAACTCAACATCTAACGGCAGGCTTTTTCGACCATCATACAGATGAGTGGTTACGAGAACTATCCCATTATCTGTTTTGCCAATTTCTCCAATGTATTGCCTTCCTATTCCCTCAGTAAAATTCCCGCTTTTTCTATGTCCACGCTAAGTCTACAATTAGCGAGAACCCATGAGGAATTTTGGTCTGACGACAGCTATTCATCACCTGTAACCGGCGTTCGTTAATCTCTTGTTCACTCCAGTTAGCCCGAACCGCAAAATGCCTTAAACTGTGGTAAGACACATCTACAGCGTTCTGAGCTAACTGAGATAGGTTTTTTCTTTCACTTTCTCCCAATAATCCCCCTAGATAGTTTCTAAACTCCTTTCTCTGGGCTTTAGTTCGGAAGATATCGTCAAAACGCTGACACCATCTATCGAAGCACGGGGGCATTGCTGTGGAAACAGTTTCTTTCATGGGATTGGAGGGAAAAAGTAACCAACCTAAAAAACTTACCCTATATAGCATAGCACTATTTATGCCTTGAATTATCGCGCTTAGTCCCACTAATAGTTATCTGCCCATGACCAAGTTACACGATGCTTTAATTAAATTACCTTGTCGTCATTTTTTGGGTATCCTTGACTGCTGTTTTGCTGGTGCTTTTAAATGGTCGAATACTAGGGATTTATTAACCTCGCCAGAAGTAATTCACCAAGAACGATACGACCGTTTTATTAGTGACCCAGCCTGGCAAATCATTACGTCCTCAGCCTGTGACCAAAAAGCCTTAGATAACTTTAATTTAAATAGCGAACGCGGTCAATTCGGCAATCATTCCCCTTTTGCGGCAGCATTATTAGAAGCCCTAGAAGGTGCAGCAGATATCTATCCTCGTGCCACGAATGGTAAACCGGCTGGAGATGGGGTAATTACAGCCACAGAATTATATTTACATTTACGGGATCGAGTAGAAATACCCACAGAAAAATGCCGTCTGCGACAAACCCCTGGTATTTGGTGTTTAAACAAGCACGATAAAGGCGAGTATATCTTTCTTTCTCCGGGACATCAACTTAACTTACCGCCCGCACCACCATTAGATGAGTCACAAAATCCCTATCGCGGTTTAAAGTCCTTTGACGAGAAACACAGTGCCCTGTTTTTCGGTAGAACATTAGTAGTAGAAAAGTTAGAAGATTTTGTCAAAGCTAATCCCTTAACAGTGGTGTTGGGTGCTTCCGGTTCGGGTAAGTCTAGCTTGGTGAAGGCAGGATTAATTCCCAAACTACGGCAAGATAATACCGAGAAATGGTGTATTTTGTCACCCATCCGTCCTGGTGAGACGCCCTTGCAACAGTTAAATAATGCTTTAAAAAATAGCCAATTACCAGAGGTAGCAGCCCAAAACCCCCAGCAGAACCTGGCAATGAGCATTGATGTTTGGGCGAACAATAACCCCAATTCTAAGTTATTACTGTTTATTGACCAAAGCGAAGAAATTATTACACTCTGTCAAAACTATGATCAGCGTAAGGAGTTTTTCCAACAGATACTCACAGCCATAAATGGCCATGGGGATAAATTACGGGTAGTATTAACCTTACGTTCTGACTTTGAAGCCCAAGTCAGGGATGCTGGCTTAAAGTTTGTCGGCGAAAAACTTAACTGGGGACGATTTATTGTACCAGGGATGACACGAGGGGAACTCAACGAAGCAATCGAGAAACCCGCAGAAGCACGGGTGATGTATTTTCAGCCCGACGAATTAGTAGAACAATTGATTGATGAAGTGGTGGATATGCCGGGAGCATTGCCCTTGCTTTCTTTTGCCTTGAGCGAACTTTATCTAAAGTATTTACAGCGACAACGGGAGGCACAATATAGAGGAATCACTATTGACCGGGCCTTGACTCAAGCCGATTATATGGAATTGGGGGGAGTAATGCGATCGCTAACTCAAAGGGCAGATAAAGAGTATGATTTGCTAGTTCAAGAAAATCCCGCTTATGACCAAGTAATCCGTCATGTGATGCTGCGGATGGTGGCACTAGGTGGGGGTGAGTTAGCCCGTAGGCGGGTACCTTTATCAGAATTGGAATATCCACCAGGGAAAAATGATTTAGTTAAGGAAGTAATTGAGCGTTTTAGCACAGCACGGTTATTGGTGAAAGGACAAGATGCTGAGGGGAATCCCTATGTGGAACCTGCCCATGATGCTTTGGTGCGGGGTTGGCAAAGGTTGCTGGAGTGGAAACATTTAGAGGAGGAAAATTTACTTCTACAACGGCGGTTGACTCCTGCGGCGGTGGAGTGGAAAAGTGTTAAAAGCAAAAAACAATCATCCGGTTTTGAAGCATTGGCTGAAGCTGTAATTAATTGGTTGGATGGGAGACTTGACCTTGCTGAAAACTTTCTTAACAAAATAAACACCCTCGAAAATACTCAGTTGGCTCGATTGTGGCAACGGACACCGGATATACAAAAAGGTTCGAGAGATAAAACCGGACAATTTCTTTGGAATGCCAATCCTTATCTCGATGTATTGAATAAAAAACTCAATTCTGAGGACAACTGGTTAAACCAGGTAGAAGTTGAGTTTGTGCGGCGTAGTGTTAGAAAAAAACGCAGTAACACAATTGTGGGTTGGAGCATCGCTGGCTCAGTTCTGGTGGCAATGATTTTCTATGCTGCCGTTTGGATGCAATGGAGAAACTCTCAAATTACTCAAGCCAATTCTATCGCTCGCTCTTCTTTGTCTCTGTTTGCTAAATATAAAGACATGGAGGCTTTGGTGGAGGTGATTAAGGCAGGAAAAATCCTACAAAAACACAAGGCATCGGACCAACAGGTGATTAGTGCCCTGCAGAAAGTTCTTGATGAAGCCAGCAAAGGCAACCGCTTGCAGGGGCATACTAACAGAATCACGAGATTCAGTTTCAGCCGGGATGGCCAGACTTTGGCTTCTGGTAGTCGTGACAAGACCATCAAACTCTGGAATCTAGAGACAGGCAAGGTAATCCGAACCCTGATCGGGCATACTGAAGCTGTCAGGAGCGTCAGTTTCAGCCGGGATGGCCAGACTTTGGCTTCTGGCAGTTTTGACAAGACCATCAAACTCTGGGATCTAGAGACAGGAACCGAAATCCGCACCCTGATCGGGCATAATTCCGATGTCGAGAGCGTCAGTTTCAGCCCCGATGGGCAGACCTTAGCTTCTGGTAGTGAGGACAAGACCATCAAACTCTGGGATCTACAAACAGGCAAGGTAATCCGCACCCTGATCGGGCATAATTCCGATGTCAAGAGCGTCAGTTTCAGCCGGGATGGCCAGACCTTGGCTTCTGGCAGTCGTGACAAGACCATCAAACTCTGGGATCTACAGACAGGCAAGGTAATCCGCACCCTGATCGGGCATACTGAAGCTGTCAGGAGGGTCAGTTTCAGCCGGGATGGCCAGACCTTGGCTTCTGGCAGTGATGACAACACCATCAAACTCTGGAATCTAGAGACAGGCAAGGTAATCCGCACCCTGATCGGGCATACTGAAGCTGTCAGGAGGGTCAGTTTCAGCCGGGATGGCCAGACCTTGGCTTCTGGCAGTGAGGACAACACCATCAAACTCTGGAATCTAGAGACGGGCAAGGTAATCCGAACCCTGATCGGGCATACTGACTTGGTCTTTAGCGTCAGTTTCAGCCCCGATGGCCAGACCTTGGCTTCTGGCAGTGATGACAACACCATCAAACACTGGAATGTAGAGACGAGAAGGAAAATCCTCACCCTCCAGACCCTCCAGACCCTGATCGGGCATACTAACAGAGTCACGAGATTCAGTTTCAGCCGGGATGGCCAGACCTTGGCTTCTGGCAGTTTTGACAAGACCATCAAACTCTGGAATCTAGAGACAGGCAAGGTAATCCGAACCCTGATCGGGCATGATGGCGCTGTCAATAGCGTTAGTTTGAGCCGGGATGGCCAGACCTTGGCTTCTGGCAGTGATGACAACACCATCAAACTCTGGAATCTAGAGACAGGCAAGGTAATCCGCACCCTGATCGGGCATGATGGCGCTGTCAATAGCGTTAGTTTCAGCCGGGATGGCCAGACCTTGGCTTCTGGCAGTGATGGCAACACCATCAAACTCTGGAATCTAGAGACAGGCAAGGTAATCCGCACCCTGATCGGGCATGATGGCGCTGTCAATAGCGTTAGTTTCAGCCGGGATGGCCAGACCTTGGCTTCTGGCAGTGATGACAACACCATCAAACACTGGAATCTAGAGACAGGCAAGGTAATCCACACCCTGATCGGGCATGATGGCGCTGTCAATAGCGTTAGTTTCAGCCGGGATGGCCAGACCTTGGCTTCTGGCAGTGATGACAACACCATCAAACACTGGAATCTAGAGACAGGCAAGGTAATCCACACCCTGATCGGGCATGATGGCGCTGTCAATAGCGTTAGTTTCAGCCGGGATGGCCAGACCTTGGCTTCTGGCAGTGATGACAACACCATCAAACTCTGGAATCTAGAGACAGGCAAGGTAATCCGCACCCTGATCGGGCATGATGGCGCTGTCAATAGCGTTAGTTTCAGCCGGGATGGCCAGATCTTGGCTTCTGGCAGTGATGACAACACCATCAAACTCTGGAATCTAGAGACAGGAACCGAAATCCGCACCCTGATCGGGCATACTAACATTGTCAATAGCGTTAGTTTCAGCCGGGATGGCCAGACCTTGGCTTCTGGCAGTGATGACAACACCATCAAACACTGGAATCTACAGACAGGAACCGAAATCCACACCCTGATCGAGCATGATGGCGCTGTCAATAGCGTCAGTTTCAGCCGGGATGGCCAGACCTTGGCTTCTGGCAGTCTTGACAACACGATCAAACTCTTCAGGATCAAACTCTTCCGGAATCTAGACTTAAACTTAGACTCTTTAATGGCGAAGACTTGCGATTGGGTGCGCCATTATTTGGAGAATAATCCTAATGTCAGCGAGAGCGATAGGCAATTGTGCGACAAAGTAAAGAAGTAGTTGCAAAAGATAAAAGTTTTTAACGCCGTAGCAGCTATTGGTCAAGTCCCTTGACCGTAGGTCAAGCTATAGGCAAAGCCGACCATTCAAAATTCAAAATTATTAATTCAAAATGACAATCTGTAAAGATTTATTACGAAACTAATAATTTCTGCGTAAAGTTAACAGATTATCCTGGGGAATAAATAGGGAGCATCCCAAATTTGATGCTCCCAATCAATAGTATTAAAGTTATCTTTATAAGTGCTTTTAGCATAACATGTTTTCTCGCAATCTCGCATTTATCACCGGTATCAATAACTACACCAACGGCATTTCTCCCCTCAACACTGCCGTAAACGATGCCAAAAAACTAGCAGAAATTCTCCGCGAGAAGCATGATTACGAAGTCTGGGAATGCCTAGACGAAGTGGCAACTCTGTCTAACTTCCACAAATTTTTATCCCATACCTTACCAGAACAAGTCACTGAAAATGACCGCTTATTATTTTACTTTGCTGGTCATGGAGTCGCTCTCAATGGGGATGATGGCCCGGCGGGTTACTTAATTCCTCAAGATGCTTTACTGGGGGATACTAATAGTTATCTGCCCATGACCAAGTTACACGATGCTTTAAGTCAATTACCCTGTCGTCATTTCTTGGGTATCCTCGACTGCTGTTTTGCTGGTGCTTTTAAATGGTCGAATACTAGGGATTTACTCACATCGCCAGAAGTAATTCACCAAGAACGATACGACCGTTTTATTACTGACCCAGCCTGGCAAATCATTACTTCTTCAGCTTCTGACCAAAAGGCTTTAGATAACTTTAATTTAGATAGCGTACGCGGTCAAGTCGGCAATCATTCCCCTTTTGCAGCGGCATTATTAGAAGCACTGGAAGGGGCAGCAGATATCTATCCTCCCGCCAAAAATGGTAAACCGCCTGGAGATGGGGTAATTACAGCCACCGAATTATATTTACATTTACGGGATCGAGTCGAAATTCCCACAGAAAAATGCCGGATACGCCAAACCCCTGGTATTTGGTGTTTAAATAAGCACGATAAGGGAGAATATATCTTTCTTTCTCCGGGACATGAACTTAATTTACCACCAGCACCACCATTGGATGAGTCACAAAATCCCTATCGGGGTTTAAAGTCCTTTGACGAGAAACACAGTTCACTGTTTTTCGGTAGAACATTACTAGTAGAAAAGTTAGAAGATTTTGTCAAAGCTAATCCCTTAACAGTGGTGTTGGGTGCTTCCGGTTCCGGTAAATCTAGCTTGGTCAAGGCAGGATTAATTCCCAAACTACGGCAATCTCAGACTGAGAAATGGTGTATTTTGCTACCCATCCGTCCTGGTGAGACTCCCTTGGAACCATTAAATAATGTGCTGACTGAAGCTAAGTTACCAAGGGTTGAGCCACAAAACCCCCAGCATAACCTGGCAATGAGCATTGATGTTTGGGCGAAGAATAACCCCAACTCTAAGTTATTACTGTTTATTGACCAAAGCGAAGAAATTATTACACTCTGTCAAAACTTAGATGAGCGTCAGGAGTTTTTCCAACAGATACTCACAGCCATAAATGCCCATGGGGATAAATTACGGGTAGTACTATCCCTACGGTCTGACTTTGAACCCCAAATCTGTGATGTGGGCTTAAAGTTGGCACCGGAAGTACTAAATCAATTGGGAACTACGGTACTGATAAATCTTTGGCAAAGTGGAAGATTTATTGTACCAGCCATGACACGAGGGGAACTAAGGGAAGCGATAGAAAAACCGGCTCAAGCACGGGTAATGTATTTTCAACCCCACGAATTAGTAGAAAAATTAATTGATGAAGTGGCGGATATGCCGGGAGCATTACCCCTACTGTCTTTTGCCTTGAGTGAATTATTCCTCAAGTATTTAAGGCGGCAACGGGAGGCACAATACAGGGGTATTACTATTGACCGGGCCTTGACTCAAGCCGATTATATGGAATTGGGGGGAGTAATGCGATCGCTAACTCAAAGGGCAGATAAAGAGTATGATTTGCTAGTTCAAGAAAATCCCGCTTATGACCAAGTAATCCGTCATGTGATGCTGCGGATGGTGGCACTAGGTGGGGGTGAGTTAGCCCGTAGGCGCGTACCGTTATCAGAATTGGAATATCCCCCCGAGAAAAATAGTTTAGTCAAGGAAGTAATTGAGCGTTTTAGCACAGCACGGTTATTAGTAAAAGGACTTGATAGTGAGGGGAATCCTGATGTAGAACCAGCCCATGATGCTTTGGTGCGGGGTTGGCAAAGGTTGCTGGAGTGGAAACATTTAGAGGAGGAAAATTTACTTCTACAACGGCGGTTGACTCCTGCAGCCCAGGAGTGGAAAAGCCAGCAACAGGCAAAGTTTCTTTGGCATGCTAACCCTCGTCTTGATTTGTTGAAAAAGGTACTCAATTCTGATGATAACTGGCTGAACCAAGTAGAAGCTGAGTTTGTGCAGCGTAGCGTCAGGCAAAAAAGCATCAATACTCGTCGAAATTGGGGTGTTGCGATCGCAGTTATGCTGGGGTTAGGTACAGGTTTAGTGTTATCGACTTATTTTGGCTTACAATCTCGTAAACGGGCAATTAACTCAGACTTACTTGCACAAGCTGCTAATATCAAGTATTATCTATCATTAAAACCTACTACAGAAGAATTGCTCCAAGCTATTGAATCAACCGCTAAAACTCAAGATCACCAAAAATCCTTGCAACCAAGAGTGATCAATGAAGTTAATTCTAGCTTATTGGCAGCTTTAGATAAGGTTAGAGAAAGGAATCTTTTACAAGGTCATACAAGTTTTGTCACTGATATCGCTTTTAGTCCAGATGGCAAACAGATTCTCAGTGGCAGTAAGGACAGAACAGTGCGTTTGTGGGACACAGAAACCGGTCAACTAATCCATACATTAGAAGGTCATACAAGTTTGGTCAATGGGATCGCTTTTAGCCCAGATGGCAAACAGATTATCAGTGGCAGTTGGGACAACACAGTGCGTTTGTGGGACACAGAAACCGGTCAACTAATCCATACATTAGAAGGTCATACAAGTAGTGTCACTGATATCGCTTTTAGCCCAGATGGTAAACAGATTATCAGTGGCAGTAGGGACAACACAGTGCGTTTGTGGGACACAGAAACCGGTCAACTAATCCATC
>NZ_MKZS01000001.1:2686359-2706398 GCF_001942495.1 Moorena bouillonii PNG | reverse complement strand
GGGACAACACAGTGCGTTTGGGGGACACAGAAACCGGTCAACTAATCCATACATTAGAAGGTCATACAAGTTTGGTCAATGGGATCGCTTTTAGCCCAGATGGCAAACAGATTCTCAGTGGCAGTAGGGACAACACAGTGCGTTTGTGGGACACAGAAACCGGTCAACTAATCCATACATTAGAAGGTCATACAAGTAGTGTCACTGATACTATCGCTTTTAGCCCAGATGGCAAACAGATTCTCAGTAACAGTGAGGACAACACAGTGCGTTTGTGGGAGACAAAAACCGGTCAACTAATCCATACATTACAAGGTCATACAAGTTGGGTCAATGATATCGCTTTTAGTCCAGATGGCAAACAGATTATCAGTGGCAGTAAGGACAGAACAGTGCGTTTGTGGGACACAGAAACCGGTCAACTAATCCATACATTAGAAGGTCATACAAGTAGTGTCACTGATATCGCTTTTAGTCCAGATGGCAAACAGATTATCAGTGGCGATGGCGAGGGAACAGTGCGTTTATGGGACACAGAAACCGGTCAACTAATCCATACATTAGAAGGTCATACAAATACTGTATGGTATATCGCTTTTAGTCCAGATGGCAAACAGATTCTCAGTGGCGATGGCGAGGGAACAGTGCGTTTGTGGGACACAGATTACGGTACACTAATTCATACATTAGAAGGTCATACAAGTAGGGTCACTGATATCGCTTTTAGTCCAGATGGCAAACAGATTCTCAGTGGCAGTTGGGACCAAACAGTGCGTTTGTGGGACACAGATTCCGGTACACTAATTCATACATTAGAAGGTCATACAAGTAGGGTCACTGATATCGCTTTTAGTCGAGATGGCAAACAGATTCTCAGTGGCAGTTGGGACCAAACAGTGCGGTTGTGGGACACAGAATCCCGTCAATTAATCCATACATTGGAAGGTCATACAGATATTGTCTATGATATCGCTTTTAGCCCAGATGGCAAACAGATTCTCAGTGGCAGTATTGACAACACAGTGCGGTTATGGGACACCGAAACCGGTCAACCTCTCCATACATTAGAAGGTCATAGAGATATTGTCGATGCGATCGCTTTTAGCCCAGATGGCAAACAGATTCTCAGTGGCAGTGGCGACGAAACAGTGCGTTTGTGGGACACAGAAACCGGTCAACTCATCCATACATTAGAAGGTCATACAAGTGGGGTCAATGATATCGCTTTTAGTCCAGATGGCAAACAGATTCTCAGTGGCAGTGACAAAACAGTGCGGTTGTGGGACACCGAATCCGGTCAACTTCTCCATACCTATCAAGGTCATACACGTAGTATCTCAGATATCGCCTTTAGTCCAGATGGCACACAGATTCTCAGTGGCAGTTCCGACAACACAGTGTGTTTGTGGGACACCGAATCCGGTCAACGTCTTCATACCTTGGAAGGTCATACAAGTCCTGTCACTGATATCGCCTTTAGTCGAGATGGCAAACAGATTCTCAGTGGTAGTCAGGATAACACAGTGCGCTTGTGGGATACCGAATCGGGTCAACTTCTCCATACCTTGGAAGGTCATACACATTATGTCACTGATATAGCCTTCAGCCCAGATGGCAAACAGATTCTCAGTGGCAGTAGGGACAAAACAGTGCGGTTGTGGCGGGCTGGAAATTGGAAAGATTGGTTAAAAGAGGGATGTGATCAGCTACAATTTCATCCTGACCTCGTTGCGCCTAAAAATAATAAAGCAGGAGAAGCTTGTCTTAAGCATGCCAGTTGGGAAGATAAAACCAAAGCAGAGTTTCTGGTGAGACAAGGTAGGGCTTTTTTATCACAAGAAGAGCCAAATATAAAAAATGCTGTTAAAAAATTTAAAAAAGCGCAAAAACTCTATCCTGACATCGACCTCAATCCAGATACAGAGGAAATAGATAAAGACCCCAAAACAGTAGCGCAACAGTTAGCCCCAGACTCGAAATAATCACATGCCTGTCCACAGAAAAATGAAGTAGGTACTCAAGCCATGGCCTAAAGGCCACGCTACGCGAACGCCTTATCGGGTACCTACCAACCAAATATACTACCATTACAGCCGAAATCTTGGATAGATTATCGGCTACTTTGCGCTGCATCAAGACAGGGAATCAGCCTCAAATAAAGCACTACACATTACATTAAGGTGTAAGACATGGGTCATGATTAGGCTATTACCACCGATGCCACCAGTCGTTTTCGCTCGGTTCCGCAACTATTCTGATGCCAAAGGTTATTCCCAGACCCTGAAACAGCTGGTGCCTAATGCTAAGTTTCTAATAGTTTTAGATAGAAGTCTTTTCTGTCAAACTGGGGTCAAACCCTGATTTTTCCTAGGCTGAAATGACGCCAATTCGTTCGATTGTCCCAAAATGACGGCCTTCATCCTTAATGTCTTGATAAATTACAGACTGCTGCAGGTCAGAACTTGCAGGTATTATCGCTGAGGGGGCGACGAAATAATCTAAAACGCAGACTATATAAGTAATCTAGCCCTTAGACCTCGTTGATAATACTTTCGTTGTCTTGATGCAATAGCGAGTGGGGGAAACCCCCAAGACCGCGCTGCATCGCTAGACCAAATTACGCAATATGCATCTGATACATATTTTTTACGTTGCCTACTTATTTTTAGATAGTATTTATCTAGCTTTTTAGTTTATCGTTTATAATCTGAATTTAACACACTCTGTGAAAACTGTCAAGTTTTAGCTGAAAACGAAAGCCGTCCTATAAGGACGGGGCTTTAAACCCAATTTTTTCGGTAAGCATATGCGCTACGCCCACGCTGCGCGAACAGCCGGGAGCATGTCACTTATGCAGAACATTTGTACGCTTATTTGGGTAATAGGAACCCACCCCTAACCCCTCCCAGGAGGGGAAGGTAATAGGAACCCACCCCTAACCCCTCCCAGGAGGGGAAGGTAATAGGTAATAGGGGCAGCATCTCACTTATGCATAATATTTTTACATTATCTATAGCCCCCTAATGGGTAATTGCTTGCGCTCATGCGACCTAGTACTAATGTTTCAGCAACGCAAGACCTGCTCCCGAACAGCCGTTGGCCGTAGGCCACGCTACTTGAGGTGCCGTCAGTGGTCAGCTTATTTTATTCAAAAGCACCAATCAGTAGCCTGGCCACAGGCCCATAGCTGATAGCTGATACGCGACACGCTGATAGCTTACGCATTTACAAATAGGTCATGAACAATCTTGCTGATTTCTCATAACATCAAAAACTCTTCGGAGCTCTTTCCTGCTGTTCCCTGTTCCCTGTTCCCTTTTCCCTTTTCCTATTAATGCTATGTTTACATCTCAAATAAAAACGCTATACTTAAACACATTGTCTTGATGCAAAGCGCGAGTGGGGAGGGGCTACATCAAGACAATACTTTTACAAGAGGTCTACTGATCAATCTTTCATCCTTAATAATACTTCTTGATTATTAATAAAACTTCTTGATTTTAAATAATAATTAATTCCTCCTTAATCCTTCTTAATAAGTAGGTGAGGTGGGCATAAATAAACCTTAAAACTCAGACTCCAAAAATGAAGCGGGAAGCCTGTATTCAAGGGGTTTTAAGCATTTTGAATGTCAATCGCCATTTTACGGATTAATTAAACCCACTTACTTAATTCACCTTTATGCATTCATACTTTCTACTTAATTCAGCCTTCATCATTCATAATTCTTAAAGAATTTAGCCGCCCTAGGACTTGATTTTCTCCAGTCAATAAATTATTATTCTCTTCAGAGAACGAAAAAAATAAATGGGTGGCAACTTTAATTGTGCCCCCATCGGTAAGATAGCTGTCTTGGCGTTATTCAAGGTGCCCTTACTTACCAAGTTTGTGGTTACCACGATAAATACGGTGCTTAACACTCCCTAGGGTCTTGGGTTATCCCAAAACTCGATGATAGGTATGGGTAACTCCAACTAGGAGCCTATAGAGTTAATAACTAAAAAAGACAGGGTTCTAGTGGGTTGAGTGTGCAAATTCTCGTTCCAAACTAAACCTATTCGTCAGGAGATTTGCCTCTATGGCACTTATAACAATTAATGATATTCACGAATCAGAGAGCTTTTTGACTGAGCTCAACCATACAGATGTAGCGATGGACCTAATCAACGGTGGTCACCGTGGTCACCGTGGTTATGGATGGCGACCAAAGCGGAAATGTTTCAAGTTATTCCTGCCCTGGAAGGGTTGGTTCCGTATATGCCCGCACCGAAAACATCGCCATCACCATTAAAGTATTAATTTGCATCGTCTGGTTTTGGTAATACCACCATTATCCCCCAACTTTGCGGTGCGACCCGTGGCGAATTTAATTCGCCTACGGAAAGCGCACCGGGGGAGACTTTAACTTACTTTTCTCCCCCAGGATTGGGGGTCAGGGGGCGGAATCATAGCCAGAATGAGCAACGCCTTACTACGGAATATCGCTGCAAGACCATTAGGACTCGCGTAAAAATAACCTGAACATTTTTTGTTCTGGAAGCTATATCTCACAAGTTATTTCAGATAAAATTTGTACAACTTATTTTTACATGGCTCCTTAGTGTTTCTTAAAAAGACTAGCACTATCTAGATAGAGAGCTCAAAGGTGTTGGCTAATGACCAAATTGACTTAGAGTTACTCAATGGTAGAGCTACTTGTCACTTCAGGGAATGCTAAAACCCCCTTGACAAGGGCTTATTTTCCTTAACTTGTCACCAATGGTGCAATAGAGATCACGGTCAATTTAACTCCAGTCCACACATAGCTCATCAATGCACTGGATCATTACTGTAGAAAAATTCTCACGGGGTGACAAGAGAGCTAAAAAGATTGCTGTATAATAGTCATAGCCCGTTGACCCTGGAGATAAAAAGGGAGCTTATTAGGACTTAATCTCATTAATTTATCCACACACTCTTTCATAAACTCGTGATAAACTATCCAACTTGTCCCATATAAACCTATCCAAAAATTACTATTTTTTGTAAAAGTTTGCTTAAACTTCCTACAGCGACCAATATACTTTTGGTGACCTTTAAGTTTAATAGAATATCCTTTGAACGTGGCAATAGTGTAGGAAATTGCGATCAACAAAACTAGACTGTTTAAACGTTCAATCTTCGCTTTAGATCCCTCTAATTTGTAACCACCTGTCTTACAATCACGGAACATCGCTTCTATCCCTACCCGTTTTTTATAACTTTTGATTGCTGACTCCAAACTGGGTAAGTTAGTTAAAAGGTACCAAGGCTCATCTTCTCCCATACCTCGATATTTCCTCTGCCAATAAATTCCCATGTAAACTTGAGAATATTCCCATTCTTTTGTGACTTTTATGGTCGTCAAAAATCGTCGTTGTCCTGGAGATTCTTTTAAAGCACTTAAAGATTGATAATCTTGCCCATTGATTTTCACATTTGTGTCCTTTTTTTGTCTAAGGACAAAGTAGACTTTCATTTGCCTCAGCCATTTAGCTAGGATGACGCTGTGAAATTCTCTGTCTCCCAAGATCACGAGTTCGTAATCTTTCAATAACTTTAATACTGGTGTTAGTATTGCTTTTTGCTCATCACAATTACTGGCACCTCTTTTATGGAGGAAATGCCAGTAAATTGGGAGTGCCCGTTTTCCAATAATTACCCCCACCATAAACAAGTTTTTATCTTGCCATTGAGTTCTATCCAACACTAAATATAACCTCTCTTTTTTTTGATATTTATTAGAGATTATTGTTTTAATAATTGGTAACCAAATCAGAGATACTGAGAAAAAATGTAACTTTAAAAACCTTTGAAGATGACGACGGCGACTTTCGTACTTAATTGGTAAAGGAAAATGAGCTGCTAACCTTTCAATCTTAATCTGTTTATGGATTTGCAGTAGCCACACCAAGATTTCTAAAGTGATTAATTGAGCCTCACTGAAGTATTTTGATAGGTGAGTAAGATATAGTTCAGGTAATATCATTTTTTGATCGGTCTGGCTCACAAGTTCAAGACCGATCTTTTTCTACCATCAATTCCTGAAAATCTCAATCTGGTTGGGTTTTCACGGGGTTGTCACCCCGTGAGAGAAAAATTACTCCCCCCAATCTCGTTAAGGGGGGAGTTTCTGCTGAAGCTTTACCTGAGGTTACGAATCGGTAATATCATGTCCGGTTGAATACTGACACCCTTGCGCTGAATCGAAGGCAGAGGGCAGAAGGCAGCTATGCTGAAGGAAAGGAGTAAGGTTTAATCTCAGAAGGTTTGTTATCAATAATTATCAGGACATGATATTAGGGATTTTCTTTCAGACGATAACCCAAACCATAGACTGTCTCAATCAAATCAGAGGGAGCTCCTGCTGCATCGAGTTTCTGTCGTAAACCTCGGATATGAGCTTTAACGGTTGCTTCTTCTGGTAGTCGTTCAAAGGACCAGAGGTTTTCCAGGATTTGAGCACGGCTAAACACACGGCGAGGATGGCGCAGGAAAAATTCTAGCAGAGCATACTCTTTTGGACTTAGGGACAAGAGGCGGTCTTCATAGAAGACTTCACAGGTACTGGGATCAAGGCGGAGAGAATCCCATTCCAGTACAGGTGGTAAAGTAGTATTTCCCCGGCGCAGTAAGGCCCGAATCCTAGCGGACAACTCTCCTAAATCAAAGGGTTTGACTAGATAATCATCTGCACCAGCATCAAGTCCTAAAATTTTATCATTGATGGTATCCCGAGCCGTCAGCATTAGAATGGGAGTAAGGTCGCCTTGGGAGCGCAACTTTCGGCAAAGGGTAATACCATCAATCTTTGGCAGCATGACATCTAACAAAATTAAATCATAGCTGAAGCTCTCTACTAGTTCCCTACCCACTTGACCATCATTGGCAACATCCACGACATAATGCTGGTCGGTGAGGTCTTCAGCAAGGGCGTCGGTAATCCGCTCATCATCTTCTACTAGTAAAATCCTCATCTTCAGCACCTCTGAATGATTACCTGAGTTTTATCTTTGATTATGACCAATTTTTTGACAACTGTAGAAAAATTCGCGAGTTTTCCATGATACTGCCAAGATGATTGATAGTAAGTCCGGTTAATCAGTTAGTAAGTATTCAGCCGTCAGCCGTCAGCCAAAGGCTCACGCGTGCGCGTTCAGCCGTCAGCTTATTTTATTGAAAAGCTGTTCGGTGTAGCGTTGGCTATGGGCATAAACTGTTCCGGTAGCGTGGCTACAGCGCTTTTGGCTGATAGCTGAACGCGCACGCGTGCGCGTAGCGCATTAGCTGATAGCTGAATGCTTACATCAGTTACCAAATAGTCCTGGTATTTTTGGTAATGGCTTATGAGGAATCGTCAACTACAGCATTGTTAGTTGAGATCTAGAAATCAAACTAATAAAAATAGGCAACTTCGGCTCAGCAAGGTAGCGCTTTTTGATACTGTTTTCGTCAATTATTTTTCCCTTGTCCAAAGTTCTATTGTCCGAAGTTGCTGACAACTGCACCAAATTATAATTAATAATTCTTCTCAATCATGGCACGACTTACCCAAGGGCACTAGGAGTGTTAGCCGATCAGTACGATTATGATCAAATATGATCGAAGTGTAAAGAATTATTTCGAGCTGGTTCCATGAAACGCATTGTACTGATAGCAGGATTTGAATCCTTCAACGCTGACTTGTATCGCAAAGCTGCTGAGTTAGCCACCATACGCTGTCCGGAACTGGATATTAGAGTATTTAGCGATCGCGAAATCACTGCCAACCCTGATACTGTAGACGCTGCCCTCCAAGATGCCCAAGTCTTCTTCGGTAGTCTACTATTCGATTATGACCAAGTTTTATGGTTACGCGATCGCATCCAACACATTCCCATCCGCTTGGTATTCGAGTCAGCTCTAGAACTGATCAGCCTGACTCAAATTGGTCAGTTCAAAATTGGGGATAAACCCAAGGGGATGCCCAAGCCAGTAAAATTCATCTTGGACAAATTCAGCAACGGTCGGGAAGAAGACCGCTTAGCCGGTTATATCAGTTTTTTGAAAATTGGTCCGAAGCTGCTGAAATATATTCCTGCTAGAAAAGTCCAAGACTTGCGGAATTGGCTAATTATCTACGGTTACTGGAATGCTGGTGGCTCAGACAATGTGGCATCTATGTTCTGGACCTTGGCAGAGAAATACTTAGAGCTGAAAGTCGGAGAAATTCCGCCACCAGTGGAAACTCCAAACATGGGGCTACTCCATCCGGACTACGACGGGTATTTTGAATCTCCACGACAATACCTAGAATGGTACAAAAGCTTAAAAGTTAAACAATTAAACGTTATTGGGAAAAGCCCTACCAGCCCGCTAGCTTCTCAACACAACCTTGGCCAAAAGGCCACGCTACGCTCTCAACCAACTAACCTTCAACCCACCAACCTTCAACCCACCAACCTTCAACCCACCAACCTTCAACCCACCAACCTTCAACCTGTCAACCTTCAACCTGCCAACCTTCAACCTGCCAACCTTGGCCAAAAGGCCACGCTACGCGAACAACCCACTAACCCTAGAGAAAACCCTGTTGTTGGTATTCTGCTTTATCGTAAACATGTAGTTACAAAACAACCTTATATTCCCCAGTTAATTCGCTACTTTGAGGAAGCTGGATTAACTCCTTTACCCATCTTTATCAATGGTGTAGAAGGTCATGTAGCTGTGCGGGATTGGATGACATCTGCTTATGAAACCCAACAGCGACAACTGGATAACGTAGAAACTCCTTCCCTGTCTAAAGACGCTGTAGAAGTTGATGCCATTGTGTCTACCATCGGTTTCCCGTTGGTAGGGGGTCCAGCTGGTTCTATGGAGGCAGGAAGACAGGTGGCTGTAGCTAAACGTATTCTCACTGCTAAGAATGTCCCTTATTGTATTGCTGCACCCCTACTGATTCAAGATATTTACTCTTGGACAAGACAAGGCATTGGGGGGTTGCAAAGTGTCGTTTTATATGCATTGCCGGAATTGGATGGAGCAATTGATACTGTACCCCTAGGTGGTTTAGTCGGAGAAAATATTTATCTGATTCCCGAACGAGTTAAGCGACTGACTGGACGGGTAAAGCGTTGGATTCAACTCAGGCAAACCCCACCAGACCAAAGACGAATTGCGATTATTCTCTATGGTTTCCCTCCTGGGTATGGAGCAACAGGAACAGCAGCCTTATTGAATGTACCGCGATCGCTTCTTAAATTCCTCCACGCTTTAAAAGAACAAGGTTACACTGTTGGGGAATTACCAGAAGATGGGGAAGAACTAATCCGCTGGGTGAAAGCAGCAGACGAAGGCTTGAATGGTGACAGCTTGAATGGTGACAGCTTGAATGGTGAATGTTCTAACCAGCAACATTCAACCAGCAACATTCAACCAGCAACCACCAACATTCAACCAGCAACCACCAACATTCAACCTTCGACCACAGTTAACGTTAAAACCCTACAAGAATGGTTAGGCTACTTGCTAACTACCCGTATTGAAAAACAATGGCAATCCTTGACTGGTACAGGAATCAAAACCAATGGGGATGAGTTCGAGATTGGTGGGATTGAGTTAGGAAATGTCTGGATTGGGGTACAACCACCCCTGGGTATTTCTGGAGACCCGATGCGACTGATGTTTGAGCGAGACTTGACCCCACATCCCCAGTACACGGCCTTTTATAAGTGGTTACAGAATGATTTTGATGCCCATGCGGTGGTGCATTTTGGCATGCATGGCACCGTGGAATGGTTGCCTGGTTCGCCCCTGGGGAATACGGGGTATTCTTGGTCGGATATTTTGCTAGGAAATATCCCGAATCTATATATCTATGCCGCCAATAATCCTTCAGAGTCTATGTTGGCCAAGCGTCGCGGTTATGGGGTGTTGGTTTCCCATAATGTACCCCCTTATGGTCGGGCTGGTTTGTATAAGGAGTTGGTCGTGCTACGGGATTTAATCTCGGAGTATCGGGAGGACCCTGAAAAGAACTATGTCTTGAAAGAAGCAATTTGTAAAAAGATTATCGATAGTGGCTTGGATACCGATTGTCCCTTTGAGGATGCTAAAGGTTTGGGAATTGCTTTCAGTCCAGAGAATGCCCAGATGTTTAGTGCTGATTCCTTTAATCGCTATCTTGTCAAGCTGTACGATTACCTGCTAGTGCTGGAACAACGATTGTTTTCTTCTGGGCTGCACACTCTAGGTCAAGTGCCTGATTCGGAACAGTTAGAGTCTTATCTGCGGGCTTATTTTGGGGAAGATGTCTCGGAAGCAATGGTTAAAGCCATTGTCGATGGAGAATTTGAATCCCAAACACCAGAAGCACGTGAACAGGTCGAGGATGAGAAGCTTGAGGAGGCGTTACGGATTGGTGAGTTGTTGATGCAGACTGGGGAAGAGTTGACGAATTTGTTGCGGGGGTTGAATGGCGAGTATATTCCTCCAGCTCCTGGGGGGGATTTGTTGCGGGATGGTCCTGGGGTTTTGCCAACAGGACGGAATATTCACGCTTTGGATCCTTATCGGATGCCATCTCCGGCAGCTTATGAACGGGGCAGGGAGGTGGCCAGGAAAATTATTGCCCAGCATCTTGAGGAACATCACGAGTATCCGGAAACTGTTGCGGTAATGCTATGGGGATTGGATGCGATCAAGACTCGTGGGGAATCCTTGGGGATTTTATTGGAGTTAGTAGGTGCAGCACCTGTTAAAGAGGGAACGGGACGGATTGTACGGTATGATTTGATGCCCTTGGCTGAGGTAGGTCATCCTAGAATTGATGTGTTGGCAAATCTGTCAGGGATTTTTCGGGATAGTTTTGTCAATATTGTTGAGCTGCTCGATGATTTGTTTCTTAGGGCGACTGAGGCAGATGAACCGGAAGAAGAGAATTTTATCCGCAAGCATGGGTTAGCTTTGCGATCGCAAGGGGTAGACAATGTTTCTGCTCGGTTGTTTTCTAATCCAGCCGGGGATTATGGTTCTCTGGTCAATGACCAAGTAGTCGATGGTAATTGGGAATCGGGAGATGAATTAGCGAATACATGGCAAAGCCGCAATGTATTTAGTTATGGACGGCAAGATAAAGGTCAAGCCCGTCCGGAAGTGATGGAGCAGCTGCTACAAAGTACCAGTCGTATAGTCCAGGAAATTGATTCGGTGGAATATGGGCTGACGGATATTCAAGAATACTATGCTAATACTGGAGGCTTGAAGCGAGCAGCCGAAAAGCAAGGGGGTAAGACCGTTAATGCCAGTTTTGTGGAAAGTTTCTCAAAGGATACTACACCCCGGAAGCTAGAGGATTTGTTGCGATTGGAGTATCGGACAAAGTTACTCAATCCCAAGTGGGCTGAAGCGATGGCCAATCAGGGGTCTGGGGGAGCTTATGAGATTTCCCAACGGATGACAGCATTGATTGGTTGGGGGGGTACTGCTGATTTTCAAGATAACTGGGTGTATGACCAAGCAGCAGATACTTATGCCTTGGATGAAGAAATGGCCAAGAGGTTGCGACAGGCAAATCCTGAGGCATTTCGTAATATTGTAGGCCGGATGTTAGAGGCAAATGGGCGAGGATTCTGGGAACCGAATCAGGAAACCTTACAGAAGTTACGGGAGTTGTATGACCTCGCCGATCAGGAGATTGAAGGCGTGACGGCTCTAGGATAAGAAGGTGTGGAGTGACCGAGTGTGGTAATCGGGTGACCATCTTGCTCGTAGTCATCCCGATTGCTAAACCTGAAAATCTTTCACTGACTGGTTCACCCTACACTCGTTTACCCTACATTAGTTTAGCCTATCGATAAGAGTGTGAGTATATTTATTTTATCCTAACTATACTCGTTCACCAGATATTATGGCCTTTGCCTGAATAGCCTTGTTCCCTAGAGTTTTTAGTTTGCTTTTGTAACTCTTCAGCTAATTTAGCAAATTTTTTCATTTCATCAATTAATGCTGCTGCTCCACTATTTTGGGTGTTTGAATCTTGGGACATCGATGTTTATCCTGATAATTTTACTTAGATTAGCTATTGGCATTAGCCGCAACGATGAGTTCCTTTATGAGTAACTCTACGCAATTGGCTCTCTATTTTTAGATTTCTTGCCAAAATAAAGGAATCCGGATTAACTCTAGTAGTTTAATATGAAGCGATCGCTAACTAAATAGGCAAGATTGTAAAGTTTTTGATTACTATAGCAATAAGCCTAATAGTTAGGACTTTATCTAATTTTAAAATTCACAATCAAGAATAGTCAATGAAAAATGGTTAATTTTCAAATAACCAATGACTAAAAATATCCATTTACACTATACTTTGTACCCATGGCAACTGAAATTGAACGGAAATTTCTAGTTAAAGGCGAAGAGTGGCGGAAACTAGGCACTGGTAGTGTTTATCGCCAAGGTTACATTCGTACAACCAACCGCACTACTGTCCGGGTGCGCCTGGTGGGAAATCAAGGATATCTTACTATCAAAAGTCCAAAGGTGGGTTTTTCTAGAAAAGAGTATGAGTATCCTATCCCAGGATCGGATGCTCAAGAAATGCTCGATACTTTGTGCCAGGGTCCCTTAATTGAGAAAACTCGTTATAAAATTGAACACGCTGGCTTGATTTGGGAAGTGGATGAGTTTGCTGGGGATAATCAAGGATTAATTTTGGCAGAAGTTGAACTAACTGATGAAAATCAGGACATTGAACTACCAGAATGGATTGGAATTGAAGTATCTAATGATCCGAGATACTTCAACTCCAATTTAGTTCAGCATCCCTATAGTCAATGGTTACACTAAATCTAGGCTATAGGGTGTGGGGTCTGGGGTATGAAACAGAACTTGGATTTATATATCAGTCCTGGTTTTAATTAGCGGCTTCGGGTGCTGGCAAATGGTCTACTAATTGCTCAATAGATTCTACATCAATGGCCACATCCATTAACTGTTCTAATTTTTCGACACTCAAACCCTTCACACGAGCTTGAATCTCAGGGGATAACTCTCCAAAGCGCCTTTGAAGCAATCGTAGCAGCAGTCGCTCAGCTTCTTCCTGACGACCTTCTTGACGACCTTCTAAAATACCTTCTTGACGACCTTGCTTAATTCCTAACCTTTCGATACTCGTGACATACTTCATGTTGACCTCCTGTTCGTAGTGGTTAAGTTCTTCACTAAATGCTTCTTCTAGTGCTGAGGGTAAGTGCATTACCCAGTCAATGAAGTGATATAAGTTTAGGATGTCTTGTCGCTGATACCCTTGCTCGTACAATCGTCTGGTCAGAGCCATTTTCCAGATTTTCCGTTGCTGGCCATCACTGCGAGTATCAACTGCTTTCAGGTGAGCCATGATCACCGTGGCAAAGGGATTGGCACTTTGTTCTAATTCTGGCCACTGCTGTTTGTAGTCTAACAGTTTCACCATCAAAAAATTGAACTGGATTTTACAGCCGAAGATTTCGGTACTGTATTGGGTTGGTCGCCACTGGGGGTTGGTATCACTCAGGACCGCTAAACTGGCCACTGGTCGATTGTAGCGTCCGCTAATCCGATGGTGGTAGGTGTACATCCGTTTAGCAAACTCCTTCTGTTTTTCCCCTTGGACTTCCACATGAATTAAAATCCAGGTTTCTTGACCATTGTTGAGCCAGACCTTAACCAGTTTGTCAGCCCATCGACGTCCTACTTCCGCGTCGCGCACCACCTTTTGCAGTTCTTTGTCGAGGAACTCACTGGGACGAGACCAGTTGATTTGACTATGAATGTGGGCAAAGCACAGGGCAATGAAGGGCTCAAAGTACCATTCCAGGGTGTCTTTCCAGGGGGAATCATAGTCCGCTGCTGGGTTAATCATTAATTTCCTCTAGTTCGGCTGATTCATCTAATTAATCACCAAACCCTGTTTCCCTGGTCAAAAAATAGTGAAGGATTAATTGTGATTAACCCTTCAGAATAGATACAGGACATATCAGTCCTGGTTTTAATCAGCGTTTTAATTAGCGGCTTCGGGTGCTGGCAAATGGTCTACTAATTGCTCAACAGATTCTACATCAATGGCCACATCCATTAACTGTTCTAACTTTTCGACACTCAACCCCTTCACACGAGCTTGAATCTCAGGGGATAACTCTCCAAAGCGCCTGTGAAGCAATCGTAGTAGCAGTCGCTCAGCTTCTTCCTGACGACCTTCTTGACGACCTTGCTTAATGCCCAACCTTTCGATACTCGTGACATACTTCATGTTGACCTCCTGTTCGTACTGGTTAAGTTCTTCACGAAAGGTTTGTTCTAGTGCTGAGGGTAAGTGCATTACCCAGTCGATGAAGTGATATAAGTTTAAAATGTCTTGTCGCTGATACCCTTGCTGGTACAATCGTCTGGTCAGAGCCATTTTCCAGATTTTCCGTTGCTGGCCATCACTACGAGTATCAACTGCTTTCAGGTGAGCCATGATCACCGTGGCAAAGGGATTGGCACTTTGTTCTAATTCTGGCCACTGCTGTTTGTAGTCTAACAGTTTCACCATCAAAAAATTGAACTGGATTTTACAGCCGAAGATTTCGGTACTGTATTGGGTTGGTCGCCACTGGGGGTTGGTATCACTCAGGACCGCTAAACTGGCCACTGGTCGATTGTAGCGTCCGCTAATCCGATGGTGGTAGGTGTACATCCGTTTAGCAAACTCCTTCTGTTTTTCCCCTTGGACTTCCACATGAATTAAAATCCAGGTTTCTTGACCATTGTTGAGCCAGACCTTAACCAGTTTGTCAGCCCATCGACGTCCTACTTCCGCGTCGCGCACCACCTTTTGCAGTTCTTTGTCGAGGAACTCACTGGGACGAGACCAGTTGATTTGACTATGAATGTGGGCAAAGCACAGGGCAATGAAGGGCTCAAAGTACCATTCCAGGGTGTCTTTCCAGGGGGAATCATAGTCCGCTGCTGGGTTAATCATTAATTTCCTCTAGTTCGGCTGATTCATCTAATTAATCACCAAACCCTGTTTCCCTGCTCTGAAAATATCTCTTTCGTACGTATAAATGGGGGCGGTGGGACTTGAACCCACACGACCGTTTAAGGTCAACGGATTTTCATTCTCCCGTAGCTTTCGCTACTGCCATAGCTGGCTCTTGAGAATTGGACTCTCCCTTTACCCTCGGCTTTACGTTAGGGTAGCTCCCGTCGAGTCTCTGCACCTTCCGAGAGGTTTTCCCGGCTTGGCTCAGGATTGCCTTATCTGTTACCAGACTTAGGTTTCCCTGAATTTGAGAGCATTCACATGACAGATTTCTCTATCAGTGCTCAATTTCCTTAAGTCCGTAGCGTCTACCATTCCGCCACGCCCCCTGGTTAATATCAGATAGCTGTGGGTTTTTGTTTACCCATCAACCACTGTGATTTCACTGTTTTCTATTTAACCATGAACTGGGGCTACTATGCAAGTATAGTATTGAAATTTTTGAAATTTTTAAGAGGGGGCAAAGTCTGCCTCTGGGGGAACACAGGGCAGCATGTTCGACCTAAGGTAGTATAGTAGGGTTGAGCGATTGACCTTGGCCTTTGGGCCACGCTAAGCGAATGGTCACGCTACGCGAACGCATTTTTGTCTTCTGTGTCCGAAACCAAAATTTTATGATTACTGCGATACTGTACCTGTCTTTGGCAGGAGCCTACTTATTGGTATTCCCTCTGGCCATCTATCTCTACCTACAGAAACGGTGGTACGTTTGTAGCTCCTTCGAGCGGGGCTTCATGTACTTCCTGGTCTTCTTATTCTTTCCAGGTTTATTACTCTTCAGTCCAATCTTAAACCTCCGCCCCAAGCGGCGTCAGCCACAAGGGTAAGTCAGTCACATAAGCGATCATTAGTAATTCATGCGACGAATTGACGCGATTGGAATTGCCCTTGGTATCTTTGCTGCTGGCGGCATAGCCTACTTAATCTTTCAGCTGGCTGGGTACGATCACATCCAAGCCGGGATTTGGAGTCAAGTCCTCTTGGTTGGGGGGTTATTTGGGTGGGTGCTAACCTACTTGTTTCGAGCCTTCACCCAAACCATGACCTATAACCAGCAGGTGAAAGAGTATAAAGATGCTGTCCTGCAAAAGCGACTCGAAGAAATGACACCAGAAGAACTTGCCCAACTCCAAGCAGAGGTGGAACAGGAAAAGCGTTTGACCAAGGCACAGGACGATTCCTCCATATCCCCCCTTAAGCAGGAGGGGCAGAGGCAACACTAGATTACGAATCACCAATGACAAAAATTTCCGATTGCTTCGGATCCCTGAGATCTAAGTCCCAGTGTGCTCTGATTCCTTTTATTACCGCTGGGGATCCCGATTTAGAAACCACAGCTAAAGCCTTGCGGGTACTCGACCAATCCGGTGCTGACATCATTGAACTGGGAGTACCCTATTCTGACCCCTTGGCCGATGGCCCAACTATCCATGCTGCAGCTACTAGAGCATTACAAAAAGGTGTGCAGTTGGATGATGTTCTGGCAATGGTAAAGGACATTAGCCCAGAGATACAAGCGCCAATTGTCCTATTTACCTACTACAATCCCATTCTCAACCGAGGGATTAATTCCTTCTTAGAGCAGATTGCTCAAGTGGGGGCGAAAGGCTTAGTGGTGCCTGACTTACCCCTGGAAGAAGCTGAAATCTTGCTGAAACCCGCAGCAGAGCTCGGGATTGAAGTGATATTGTTAGTGGCACCAACTTCACCAACAGAACGGATTGAAGCGATCGCTAAACAGTCTCAGGGCTTTATTTACCTAGTCAGTGTTACCGGTGTCACCGGCATGAGAACTCAGCTGCAATCACGGGTAAAAGACTTACTCAATCAGATGCGTGCTCTCACTGATAAGCCAATTGGGGTTGGCTTTGGTATCTCCCAGCCAGAACAAGCTAAGCAGGTCAAAGATTGGGGAGCAGATGCCGTGATTGTCGGTAGCGCTATCGTAAAGCGTTTGGCAGATGGCACTCCATCAGAAGGCTTGTCAGCCATTGGAGACTTTTGCCAAAGCCTGAAATTAGCAATTACGGAGTGAAGCCATGGATCCTAGGGCTTGGCATTTACTGTCACGGTCTAGGATACGGATCAGAAACTACTGAGCGCATTAATCGTTCGTATTTAGATGTTGTTTCATATCCAGATGGGTTCTCGGATTGAAATTCTTTCTGGGATTTATAGCAATCCGTGTAGGAATTGAGAGAATTTTGATGCCATATTCCCTACTCCCTACTTCCTACTCCCTGTTCCCTGTTCCCTGTTCCCTGTTCCCTTTGCTATATCAATTTCGTTTCCAAACACTGTTACGAAATCCTCTTTCATACTGATAACTGTCCAACCACGACCTTGGGCCTCCTGCAGAGCATTCTCGGCACCTGTATCGTAGACATATTCCCGGGGATCATCGTGGTGAACCAGCATCATCAAAGCTGGACCGTCTTGCTCGTCAGTGTACTGAAGCATTTCTAAATCACCATCGGAATTACCAACTGTAATAATTGGTTTTTTACCAATGTAGCGGTCAATGTCCACTACTTTACCTTCGTTATTATTAATCGGTTTGACCAGTATTGGTGTCTTAACCAAGACATGAGAGCCATCGTCTTTGGTAATAAACTTGGTTTGGACGGTAGTACCAATAATATTTTCAGGGGGAACACCGTAGGCATCTTCGGCATAGGAGCGAATGAAATCAAGTCCCGCCCCAGAACAAATATAGACCTTGAAATCATTACTCCTGAGATAATTGACCAGTTCAACTATGGGCTGGTAAGTCACCTGTATGTATGGAATACCAAAGTCTGGATGCTTGGAATTATCCAAAAAGAACCTCGCCTTCTGTTTATAGTCTTCCGGTGTTAATCCCTGCAGTTTGAGGTCTTCAAAAATGGCATTCCTTTTAGTTGAAAAGGCATTCCATAGCATATCTTTGATAAATAACCCGTAAATATTTTTGGGTTTTTCAGTCCACAGGGTTCCATCATTATCAAAGACCGCGATGCGTCCGCTAGGACGAACGTAGTTATCACTGTTGGGATTGGTAACCTCTTGTACAAAGTTAACAATCGTTTGCTTAGCCGCACCCTGATTCCAAGACAGTAAGGGGTCATAGTCCGCAGCAGCAGGGGCACATCGGACAAAGCCTCCTAGGTAAAACACTGATAAGAGAATCGACAGGAAAACTAAAAACGTTCTTTTTTTCATGACCTAAGATTTATCGGGTGTAATTGCTGATCCGCTTCAAGGCAAACAAGGCTATTTTTACCGACTAAACCAATCTTGTCAATATAATCTTTTCCCATTAGTTAACCCTGTTCCAAGACACAAAAATGTTTCCTAGAACAGGGTTATAGCAGTCGAATTATAGATTAGGAGGTTAGCGGAACAGCCATGTCTACTCCCTCTCGTAAATATTCAATCGTACCACGTGACTTTCTCCGTTGGTTTTTAATCGGAAACCAATAATGTTCTATCTCATTTCAATCAGGAGAGTAACCAAGCAAATAATCAATTCTATAGCAATTGTCTTTCCCATGAGGTACAAAGGGATCCCCCTAAATCCCCCTTAAAAAGGGGGACTTTGAATAAATGCTATATAATTTTTTCAGATTTAGGAAAAATTATCAGGCTTGACTAACCTAAATCCAATGTGAGTCGTTCCTGTATCCGGTGATTGAGACTCCCGAGCAGCAGGACGATAGCGACTACAATAATTAGGAGCACACAGGTAAGACCCGCCTTTAATTACATGTTTAGCAACACCCGGTTCTCTCGGGTCGAAGCTTTCTTTTTGATTAGGTCCTGTAGGATTAAGGCTGTGGGCTTTGCCATTGTGACCGATGCTATACCAATCTGAAGTCCACTCCCAGACATTACCAGTTATGTCATACAAACCATAACCATTTGGTTCAAAGGAACCTACAGGTGCAGTGCCGGTGTGACCATCAGCTTTGGTGTTGAAAAAGGGGAAGAATCCTTGCCAGGTATTCGCCTTCTGGGCCGAGTATTGCTCACCCCAGCTGTAGGTGGCATCATCCAGTCCACCGTGAGCAGCATATTCCCATTGGGCTTCTGTGGGTACTGACTTCCCTGCCCACTTAGCATAGGCTTGAACGTCTTCATAGGCAACATGGACGACGGGATAGTTCTTTTTACCCTTAATGTCGCTCTTTGGACCAAAGGGATGTCGCCAGTCAGCCCCAGGAGTCCACTTCCACCAGCTCAGGTAACCCACTGGTCTAACCCCATTGTCCGGCATCTGAAAGACTAGGAAGGTGCCCGTTGCTCCTCTGTTAAGTCCGGAAACTGTTCGGAGGAGAGGGGACGCTCTGCTACTGTAATATAACCCGTTTCCTTGACAAATTTGGCAAATTCGGCGTTAGTGACTTCGTATTTATCGATGCAGAAGCTCTCAACGGTGACATCTTCGGCAGAGCGCTCGGAAGGATAGTAAACGTCGGAACCCATCTTGAAAGTGCCCCCAGGAATGAAGGTCATACCTTGAGGGCAGCTATTTACCGTGGGAGATGCCTTGACTTGTGTGGCAGTGCCAAGGACTAGGCATACTGTCAGGAAACTGAGGAAAAGTTTGAATAGAAGTGATTTTAACCAAGGAGTGTTAATTGTTGAGTCAGAAAAGCTATTAGTACGTAGGCATTTAGCGGTCAGCGATCCGTTCAGCTATCAGGCGTTGCCCAAAGACCAATGGCACCTCAAGTACCGTGCCCATAGCCCATAAGCTGAATATCACTAAGCCACTCCATAGCCTGTGTAAGGACGTTTATAACTGGGATGTAAACCGAGAATAATATCGTCTTTTGGTATACCCATTTCCACCAAATCTTGTGCCAAATCAGCTTCTGTCATATTTCGCTGAATCCAAATTCTACCATCTTTGATATCTAAATGGATGAAACAGTTATAAACTCGTTTGAGTCCATCCCAGCCGATATCTAGAAGTTGATAATGGTCATGTTCTGTG
>NZ_MKZS01000001.1:2668021-2686259 GCF_001942495.1 Moorena bouillonii PNG | reverse complement strand
CTCCCCATCTCCCCATCTCCCCATCTCCCCATCTCCCCATCTCCCCACACTTCCCTCTCTCCCTGTTCCCTGTTCCCTGTTCCCTGTTCCCTCAACGACGAAATAAGCGTAAAATTATCCACATTACCAGAGTAGCGATCGCACCAGTGAGAATACTCCAGGCGAAAGCTGGTGTCAAGACAAAGATAGTATTATTATCAGGGGGTTGTTGTTTAACTAGGACAGTAGCGGTAATGCTACTAGTTGCTACTCCCACGCCAGCTAGAGCAATGCTTTGGTGTAAGCTGCGATTGCTCTGGGTTTGGTAAGTTTGGGTCATGCCATCTACTGTCCGAATCAGATTTTCGAGTAAGGTTAAACCAGACTTAAATCTGCCATGCTCCATCTCCACTTGTTGGAGATATTGGCTAGCTGCTAAATCCCTAAACTCTCCCAGAATGTGCCAATCACCCCGTTGATAAACCTGTTTTAATTTAGTTAATCGTTGTTGGTAATCTTCGATATTGGTTTTAATGGTTTGGGCTTGGGAATCGAGAATGCCTAAATTAGTAGCATAACGAGACAATAGGTTGAGATTATTGCTGAGTATTTCCCGTAACTTTACTGTATTTTGGGGTAACATACTGATTTGGGCAATACTAGTTTTAACTGAGACTAGATCAGCTTTCAGTTCTGCTAGAGGTTTGTTAATTTCACCATAAGCCCAAAGAATTTTGTTACGATAATACAATAGGTAAATTAAGTCTAGGTAAATACCAGTAATGGTGTCGATGACAGAATCAATAGATGGCTTTTTCGGAAACAACCAGATTAACAAATGATGGTTGTTTTTGATCGCTTCTGGCTCTGACCAATCGGCGGGAGGACGCCAAAATTCAAATAAAGTCCCCCCTAGCAATTTGCCTTGGGCTTGAAAGTCTCTTGACCAGTCGGGTTGAGACACCAGTTGTTTGTAGCATTCTAGGGCAATTTGTGTCGGGTCTTGATCACGGTCACACAGTTGACCCCACATGATCCAAGTTTGACCAATTGCTCCAGGTTGGTGATTGATGTGGGCAAGAATTTCCCCTTGGATGTTCTTAATATTTGTAATGGGTTGGGGTGAATGGTTGGATTGTCTGATACCATCAGCATAAACTCCGGAACAGTTGACCTGAAGGGCGTAAGTGTTACCAATTTGGATAGGGTAGTAGTAACCTTCCAAAGGACGCTCGAAATGCTTGACCACATCAGCACCCAATAGTTCCACCAACCTAGATTCTGAGCGCTCTGCCTGTTTGAGCTTAGCCAGTAAGGTGGGCTCTAGGATCAGGTCTGATTCATCACCCTCGGGATGACCATAGATTCTTTGCCAGAATCGTTCACGGTTGTGATCAATAATTTCCGGGTCTTGCCCTAGACCTTCCCGTAGATCGTAGAGGAATAGGTCAAGATTAGGGTATACTATTTTATTTAGGTCAGACATTGGCTTACCATTCTAAAGGTTGGTATACAGATAGTAAAACTCTTAACTATTCCAAAAGTTCTCACGAAGTGTAGCTATGCGCCATCCTACGGGGAAACAGCTAGCCTCTATGCTAGAAAAGAAAAGAATCATCTGGTATCAGGTAAGGTATTCCCGATTAAATTACCTATCGCTGGTATCCAAAAGCCTTAGCTCAGACTAGTGTTTGACTTTTGACCTTTGATTTTTGTCTTGCATATTAGGTTGCTCAAGCATAAACAGGAAAATGCATGAATCAGCTCAACAACGCCTTCACCCTATTCTTGAGTTTGTTGGTTGAAGCAACACCTTTTTTGCTACTGGGGGTGATTCTCTCCAGCTTATTGCTGTTTTTTGTGGATGAGCGCAAGCTAATTGCTAGTATGCCTCGCCACCCCTTTCTAGGAGCAGTCTTTGGTAGTTGTGTCGGCTTTTTGTTCCCAGTGTGTGAGTGTGGTAATGTGCCAGTGGCTAGGCGGTTGCTGAGCCAGGGAGCACCAGCACCAGTAGCAATTGGGTTTTTGCTCGCAGCCCCAACCATCAATCCTGTAGTAATTTGGTCAACTTGGGTAGCCTTTCGAGACCAGCCGGAAATCTGGGTATTGCGAATTTTATTTTCCTTAAGTATTTCCATCTTTATCGGCTGTGTCTTCAGTACTCAGAAAGACTTAGGCCCCCTACTGCAACGAGCAGTGTTTCGCTCTAGACCAAGGAAATTTGCTGAGGATAAGCCAGCATTACTACAATCAGGCTCATATTTACTCGGTCAATCTGGTACACCTTTGCCCTTAGACGCTAATGTCTTAAACACACCCGTTAGCCAGAACATAAATACTAAACCCTTATCTGATCGACTACAGCTCTTTGTCGAAAATGCTATACAAGAGTTTCGGGAGCTAGGCTCAATCCTAGTTTTAGGTAGTGCGATCGCAGCCATCATTCAAGTCGTTATCCCCCGTGATATTATCATTAGCCTCGGTCAAGGACCAGTGATGTCTATTTTGGCCATGATGCTATTGGCCGCTGTAGTATCCATCTGTTCCACCGTCGATGCATTTTTTGCCCTCGCCTTTGCCTCAACCTTCACCAGTGGCTCGTTGTTAGCATTTCTAATCTTCGGACCAATGATTGACATCAAAGCCATCGGTTTACTGTTATCTGTATTTAAAACCAAGTCAATCATTTACCTATTTCTAATAGCAGGGCAATTAACATTTTTATTAACTTTGTTTATTAATTTGTATGTTAGTTAGGGAGTAGGGAGTAGGGAGTAGGGAATTGGGAGTAGGGAGTAGGGAATTGGGAATCGGGAATCGGGAATCGGGAATCGGGAATCGGGAATCGGGAATCGGGAATCGGGAATCGGGAATCGGGAATCGGGAAAAATCCTGTGTACCTGATTAGCAAATGTTAATTATTAAGGATGAATTATTAAGGATTAATGGTGACGAGTAATTTTATTTTAAAAGAAGTGTTGAATCCAGTAATAAACGTTTCCCAAAATGTATTCCCCCGCCCCCGCCTCAAACTCTTAACCCCGACTCCCGACTCCCGAATCCCGACTCCCGAATCCCGACTCCCGACTCTAAATTATTAATTATAAATTNATCGGGAATCGGGAATCGGGAATCGGGAATCGGGAATCGGGAATCGGGAATCGGGAATCGGGAATCGGGAATCGGGAATCGGGAATCGGGAATCGGGAATCGGGAATCGGGAATCGGGAATCGGGAATCGGGAATCGGGAATCGGGAATCGGGAATCGGGAATCGGGAATCGGGAATCGGGAATCGGGAATCGGGAATCGGGAATCGGGAATCGGGAATCGGGAATCGGGAATCGGGAATCGGGAATCGGGAATCGTGAATCGGGAATCGGGAATCGGGAATCGGGAATCGGGAATCGGGAATCGGGAATCGGGAATCGGGAATCGGGAATCGGGAATCGGGAATCGGGAATCGGGAATCGGGAAAAATCCTGTGTACCTGATTAGCAAATGTTAATTATTAAGGATGAATTATTAAGGATTAATGGTGACGAGTAATTTTATTTTAAAAGAAGTGTTGAATCCAGTAATAAACGTTTCCCAAAATGTATTCCCCCGCCCCCGCCTCAAACTCTTAACCCCGACTCCCGACTCCCGAATCCCGACTCCCGAATCCCGACTCCCGACTCTAAATTATTAATTATAAATTATTAATTATAAATTATTAATTATAAATTTCCGACTCCCTAGAGGAAATTTTAAATCTTCCTAAAATCCATTAGCTTGTTAATGATGAATCCATCTAACCATTCAGGACGTTTGTCCAGAAAAAGTTCTTACAGAAGAAACTGGTCAATCCCTCTTTTAGAAGTAATTGCTTTAGCGTTATGGGGAGTTTTATTGTTGAAATCCTGGCTAACTGGTGAGTTAAGTTTGTTAATTCATCCCAATTACTTTAGCTTGGTAGTTATCACTGGTATAATTTTATTGTTAATATCCGGGTTGAGGTTATCCCAACTGCTGAAGTTAGAGCGTCAACACCGATTAGGTAAGGGAGTAACTAGGCCAGCTGTTCAACATACAACCTTATTTCCCCCTAGTTGGAGTAGTGGCTTCCTAATCGCTACGGCAATGGTTGGTTTAATCGTGACACCCAAAGCATTTACTAGCCAAACCGCCCTACACCGGGGTATAGCCGACTCCCCCACCATAACGCGATCGCAACCGCAATCCTTTCGCAGTGCTAGCAATCCTGAGAAGCGCACCCTAATTGAATGGATCAAGCTTTTGAATGTTTATCCTGAACCCGATGCCTATACCGGTCAAAAGGTAAAAGTCGATGGTTTTGTAGTCATTCCTCCTAATCTCCCTCCAGACCATCTCTTAATTTCCCGGTTTGTGATTACCTGTTGTGCTGCTGACGCTTATCCTTTAGGTTTGCCCGTAAAGCTAACTGAAAACCGTAATGATTATCCGTCTGATACTTGGATAGAGGTTGAAGGTAACATGATTACTGAAACCCTGGATGATAAACGCCAGCTGGTGATTGAAGCTAGTGGGATTAAGAAAATTCCTGAACCGGAAAATCCTTATTATTATTAGGGATCGGGAGTCGGGAATCGGGAATCGGATTTGTGAACATTGAATTTAAAATTTACCTAAATTCTCACCATCTGGCATTGCTGAATTAAGGAATGAATGCGCGATAATCTGGTTTGATTAAAGCCCCCTAAATCACCCAATTCTGGGGGACTTTAAGAGTTTTGTTCCCCCCAAAATTGGGGGGCTAGGGGGGCGAAACCATACCCAGAATCAGCAACGCCCCCGATCTCCCCATCTCCCCATCTCCCCACTACCTTTGCCCACACTTTCCAGAGAGCCGCCAAGACCCATCCGGTGTCACGGTAGTTGTTGGATTAGCGGTCAGAAAGATATTGCCTTCAGCATCAATCATGATGCCTTGAGCTTCTATAATCCGTTTTCGCTTAGGGGTAGTGGGGGGCTTAATGGGGGGATTCACAAATGCCGTACGGGAGCGATACCGTCCACGGGCAGAGGGGCGGCGTAGGTCTTCCCAAGGGCTATTGCTGCTGATTTCACCTGGGCGAGGGGGTAATCCTCCACGTCCAGTATTGATCAACCTACTGCCAGTGCTATTACCCGGTTGACAGCGCTGGTAAAGTTGATCATTGCCTGGTTCAGTGGGTAAGCTGTTTGGTTCGCGCTCCAGGAAGTCATTGGTAGTGTTGAGACTTACATCACCGTCTGTGCTACCAGTCGCATCTATATCATTGGTGCCATTATCTGGTAAAGCTGGGCGCTCTTGAATATCACCAAAGATGCTGAAGGCATTGATAATTATATTACCCCCTTGACCCATGGGAGCTTTAGCAATGATATCGCTACCATTAGGACTAGTTGCGGGAAAAGCAATCAAGAATGGATTATTATTAATCGTGATGTTACCTCCGGTAGCTTTTACACCGGAAGCCTGTGCGGAGATCAGACTTTCATTTTTGATCTGTATTAGGTCTGATATGTTTAGTGTGATATTCGCTCCATCTTCGCTTCTACTAAGTTTAGTTTGAGCTAAAAGTTTTCCCTTGTTAAGCAACAAGGAATTAGCTTTAATTTTCAGATTGCCTGCTAGCCCTTCCTCACTTCTGACTGTTATTATCCCTCCATCCTCAACCTTCAAGGAATCAATAGTATCGATTGTGATCCTACCGGCTTGACCAGTTGCTTGATCTCCTGCAGCGCTGGAAATGACTCCATCATTAACAGTTAGTGTATTAGTGGTTAACTCTATAGGTCCACCCTTACCATTGCCGTTCGTGCTAGCATCTAGCTTCGCACCATTAGTCACAGCCATGGAGTTAGCGTTAATTTTAATCTCACCACCGTTGCCCATTCCTGTTTCTAACACACGACTAAATACACCACTAGGACATATAGGAACCTTGCAAAGCTTGCCATCTTTCATCCTTACCTCATCAAAGATGACCTGATCCGCAATAATTTTGACGTTACCCCCATCTCCTTTCCCTTCTGTCTGAGACATAATGGCACCACCATTGGTCAGGAAAAGTGACCCAGTTTCTATCAAGACCTTGCCGCCATTGCCATTTCCCTCTTTGTTAACCCTACTTAGGATAGAGTTAGGGCCTCTGTCGAAGGTGACTGTTTCTGTAGCAATAATCGTTACCGAACCGGCATTCCCTTGCCCTTGAGTGTTGGATTGGAGCGAACCATTAGTTAACGAAACCGACCTAGCCTCGATCCTGATGTTGCCAGCTTTACCTTCACCTTTGTTCTCGATACTAGTTATAGCAGTACCACTACTATCTTCATTCTTGGTGCGAAAGGAAACTTGATCACGGGCAACAATTTTAATATCCCCCGAGTTACCCACTGACTTCTGCCCCTTAGTCTGTCGATCTCCAACTCTGACTTGCAGTTGAGCGCCATCAATTAGAAACAAGGAACCTGTGGTAATAAAAATACCACCACTGTTACCCCTAGCCCCTTCTCTGATAATATTGACTGGACCGGTTGCTCGATTAGATATATTCTTATTATTTGGTGATTTGTTTACGAATCGCTCAAAGGTCACTGTCTCATCAGCAACAATGGTAATTTTCCCGGCATCTGCTTGACCAAACGTACTCGTTTCGATCTGAGCACCATTTTTGGCATAGAGGGAGCCAGTATCGATAGTAATATCCCCACCCTTTTTGTTGCCAAAGGTGTTGCTAATAATGAAACTTTTGTCAAGGGATATTTGACCATTTGTAATTAAGGTAATATCCCCTGCTTGCCCAGAAGCGGAAGAAGCATCAATGCGATCGCTTATATCAATCCCCCCGCGATAATCAATATAGACCGAGCCACCATTCCCTGAAAACCTCTTGTTACTCTGATCTACCTCAAGCTTATTATTGACTACTTTGGCTACGGTACCGTCACCAGTCAGAAGCTTACTAATTTTCAGGGTGTCACTTACTAACGATGGGTTAGCTTGATACTGATTGGTTAACAATACCAGTCCATTCGGTGCTTTAATCTCAATCTTGCCAATTTCGATATTTGCACTAGTAGCAGCACTGCCAAAATTAGGGACAAGGTTACCACTATCGGTATTTCCTGGAAAACCGCCGAGTAATGTCCAATCTATACCAGCCCGGATATCTAAGGTAGGTTGGTTACTGCCATCTATTACTACAGACGTTGCTGCTTCGTCCGACAAGGTCACATTAGCCAGACTCGCTAAGAACGGATTGGAGTTATCAGGGCTAATCGTATTATCTCCGGTATCGGTAGAGTTAATTTCGATGTCACCAACTCTAACACTCCCTCCTGCCAAAATATGCAGTGATGCTCCGGTATAGTTTCCTAAACTGACATCCCCATTGGCCAGAATTATCGGATCATTGGGACTGATGAAATTCCCTGGGTTACCATCCAACTGCTCAATGGTGATATTTCCGCCAACGGTATAGTTAGTATCTCCTGTGATCGGATTATGCGATCGCAACCGTAAATCGGAACCAGCAAATAAACCACTTAGGACATGGTTCTTTGCTGCAATAGTAATTGACTGATTACCCTGGATTACCAGCAAACCACCGGCATTGGCCACAAAGGGTTGCGCTACACTATCGGTGATGTTGACTGTATCTTCTGCCAACAGAGTCAAATTCCGACCAGCATCCAGTTGACCCTGTAAATCCAGATTGCCAGCGGCTAGGGTCAAGTCTTTTCCAGCAGCTAAATTCCCAGCATTTGTAATTGTTGTCCTCGGGTCATATTTCCCATACTGCAATCCTGGAGTAATATTAATCGTTAACAGTGGTGGGGCTTGTGGAGATGTGGCACTAAACTCGACCCCATCACCAAATACCAGACTATTGGCAGTAGACGCAAAAAACGAACCAGCTACATCTAATCTGGCGTTCGGTCCAAATACCATACCATTGGGATTGAGCAAAAACAGATTTGCTGCACCATCTACTCCCAAAGTGCCTAGAATATTGGATAGATTCCCACCGGTTACCCGTGTTAGAATATTTTCGATCCCAGAAGGATTAGCAAAATAAACCCGTTGCAGTTCCCCAACATTAAATTCCTGGAAACTGTGAAATAGGTTAGCCCCTCGTGTTGCGCCACCTTCGATCTTATCGGCTATTTCTCCTCGGACAGTGGTATTAGGTATCACCACAGACCCTTCTGCACCCAATGTCTGATCCGGAACTATGTCAGCCAAGGCATAGTCGGCCAAAAGACAGTTTCCCGAAATACCTACAGTTACCCCACCCAGAGTGAGCGACATTGCTGTAGCCCAGCCTCCGGTCAGGGTGAGCAATCGCTTTCCTGCACCCATATTCAGTTCAAGTTATTTTTTGCGTTCGCTTTTAGCGGCTCCTAGGTCGCATCGCGTTAGGGTAATTCTATCAGTTCTTGCTTATTCCCGATTCCCGATTCCCGATTCCCGATTCCCGTTCCCTATAAATCCCGGCAAGAGAAATAGTGATACCAAGGCTTGGGTGGGCTAGTGGTATCGGTAGGGAAAGAGGTGAGAATGATCGTACCATCGGGACCGGTCATCCAGCCTTGAGCTTCTACAATCCTTTTGCGCTGAGACTTCTGTGGCACAGAATTCTGTTCGGTGGAGGGAGGGTTACTGTCATTGTTATCAATTTCAGTAACGGTTTCATTATCTAGAGTCACCCAATCAGCAATAATGGTTCGACCGATAATCGGGTCGAGGGGACTGGGCGGAATGCCACCGCGTCCAGTAACAATAAATTCACCAAGTTCATCGACTGAGATTTTCCCACTTCTCGGACAGCTAGCAACAATGAGTGATGATGGGTCAGTTAAATTAATTGGTAGTTGATCTAATCCCCGAGAGGGGTCAAGATTGCCCGTTTTGATGGTAACTATTCCTGGACCAGACTCAGAACTAGCATCGATATCATTAGTGCGATTTTTGTCCACCGCTTGACGCTCCTCAATCAGACGGACATCTTCGGCATCAATGGTGATTTCACCACCTTTTCCCTGTTGAGCTTTGGCAATGATATCGCTACCATCAGGACCAGTTGGGGGAAAGGCAATTAAGAGAGTGTAGCTAGTGTGAGGAGTTTGGGAGTTTTATTAGAATTTCTGCCTAATTTCATACATTGAGATGCACCCAATCCCAATATCCCATTCCAAGCTATCAAAAACCAGAAGAATTTTTAATTTTTAATTTTTAATTATGCCCAGGGGGACTAATCAATCACCCAAAAACCCTTTTTACGCCAATATTGTTCCAACAGTGCTTGCTCCAAATCCTGAGATTCAATCAATTCTTTAGTTACCAAAATTTCTCCTAATTTGATACCAGTTAAAGACTGAATTTCAAGGGCTGTATTGAGTTGAATATGAGAAATAAGTCGTTTACGGACTAGAATTTTACCAAGTTGCATGACTGGGTGCTTTTGTATCAATTAATAATCGAACATTGGTCATTATTCAATTTCCAATTAACTTTGGAAAAATCAAAAAAGACCAATAACATTTGACAAATGATTGTTAAATGAGTTAATCAATAGATGCCCTTGGCTAGCCTCGCCAATCCTGCATAGTCTTTGAACAACCCATTACTTAATCAGGCGCTTTGTAAAAATTTATGAAAAAGGCAAGAGTAACAATTCAGTAATTCTGTAGTGACCCTATCTGTATGGTGCGTTATTAAAGTAACCTACTACTTGTAGCGTTTAGTGCCCAGTTTTGTGTCAGTCCTGAACCGGAAAGCGCACCTGTAGTTAACTTTTGCCTCTTGCCTCTTGCCAATGCCATTGCCCCTAGCCCTATACCATTCACTAGACTTCTTGCAGAAGTCGGGAACAGGGAACAGGGAACAGGGAACAGTGGACAAGAATTTACGTAAACACTATCAGAAAAATACTTTTGCAAGAGGTCTACTACACAGGCTTGAGTTGATCACCGTAAGTGAAGGTCGTGAATTTTGGCTATTATCTTGTGATAATCTTCCGTTTTACCCTTTTTTTGATAAATTTCTGCTGATTTTTGAAAATTTGCTAGGGCTTCTTGATGCTTACCTAATTCTCGAAGGCACATCCCACGGTTGTCATAGGCAGCAGCATGGTTGGGGTCAATCTCAATCGCTTCATTCAATTCCAGAATGGCTGCTTGAAATCTGCCCACCAGTACATGGCTAATTCCTCTAAAGTAGTAAAAATTAGCACTTTGAGCATTGGTTTCTTTTGGCTGCTGACGTGGCTTAAAAATTCCCATTGGCTTATCCATTGCTACTTCAATTAGTAGGTAGCTACAAACTACTCAGGAGCTACCGATTTAGATGTTATTGACCAATCCCCAAAATCCCGGCTTTTGGGCATATAAAGATGAGGTTTGAGTCTGGCGTAGTCTGTCTTTGAATACTGGTTTACTGAAAAATCTTGGGCTTTGCTATCAAACCCGCCATAGATTTAAGTCCACAGCTCATAGCTAAGGTCGGTTTCAACCGACTCCAACCCTTTATCCCTAGCGGGATAGCAGCGACACCATAGTTTGTAGGAGTTTTGTCAGTCAATCAGCTCTGAATAACACGTGAATAACAATAGAGGTAATAACCTCTATTACAATTAACGACCAATACGACATACTATCAGGGTAGAGTAACCAATCCCCACGGCACTTATGCCAGGGGCTTTTAGTAGCCCTGTACAATATCTGTTAGAGAACAGGATAAGTACGAACCTCCGGGCAGGGTTACGCTCTGCCCCAATAATTTAATCATCATAGAACCGTTAAAGTCAGCATCCCCATTCCATCCACAGGCACCACATTTGTAGCGCTTTCGAGACCTGTAAGATTTACCCTTAATTGGATGGATGTGTAGGCATTGATGGCATGTCTGGGAAGTATAACGAGGATTAACAAAGATAACTTTTACTCCAGCCTCTAAAGCCTTATATTGTATAAATTCGCGAAGTTGATAGAATGCCCAATTGTTGGATCTTCTTTTTTCAGTTTTAGATCTTGGCTGGAGGTTTGTTCTTTCCCTGATACCTGTCAAATCCTCCAAGGCAATCACTGCCCCTTGAGATTTTGCCGATTCTACGATGGCCTTACTTACATTGTGGTTGACCCAAGTCTGAAAACGTCTTTCTTTACCTGATAGCCGTTTCTGAAGTTGGCGACATTTGCGCCTACTACTTCTTGTGCCCTTCGAGGCTTTGTGCTGAATTTGTTTCCTGACCCTAGCAAATTTGTCTCTAATCTCGTTTACCTGCTTACCAGAAAAACTGTGGTTTTCGCTGGTAACAGCAATATCTGTGCGACCTAAGTCTACCCCAATTACTTTTTTCGTTTTTTGGGGTTTAGGAGCCTTATTTTTTATTTGAATATGGATGTAATATTGACCATCACGATGCTTGCATAACTGAGCCGATGTAGGTTTTCTCCCTTTGAGTTTGCCAATTTGATAATTCCCAATCTCCAAAAGGAATCTCTCTCTACCACCCACTAAAGTTAAGCTAACAGTTTGCTCTTTTTCCCTGTAGCTAAAAATCCTTGAATCATAATCAGCACTAGTGGGACTGAATTTTGATACAGGCTTGTTTTTGTGTTTAGCAGTTTTTCTGTTTGCAGCCACACGTCCACAAACTCTTACTGCTAAATTGGCGCTTAAGTCATAGGTTTCTCTAATGTATTGATAAACCTGAGCTTGTATGGCGTTTTTACTGGTTATGGACGGCTTAACAGCATTATTGGTATAGGTACAAGCATCCGCAAACCCTTCGAGTGTCGCCTCAATTTTATCGGCTTGTTCAGGGGTCGGTTGAATCTTGCAAACTATTGTTAATACTGTGTTTACCATCTCCATCACTTCAAAGGTGACTATATATTTTATTCTACACCAAGATTCTGGATATTCCCGAAGATCTCGCCGCCAACCTCAAGGGTATTGAACCCTTGACCAAAGGTCACGCTGCGCGAACGGTTGGCTCTGGGGGATTATCCCTTCCTATACCTAAAGGCAAGAGCTTCTCATCCCCCGAACCCCCTTTTCTCGGTGAACAGAGAAAAAAGTAATAAGAATAACAAAGAAAAGAAAACGACCGCACAATCCAAGGGAGTTATAAGCTAGACAGATAGCAAGTTCAATGCTGTAAGGACCCATGCCACCCAATATAACAGTTCTCAATTGGGTTCGGGAATCGGGAATTGGGAATCGGGAATTGGGAATCGGGAATCGGTAAAAAATCCAGTGTACCTGATTATTCAGCTTTGGGTAGAAATGGGGATTTTAAGTAATTACAGTCCAAAAGCTAATCGTTCCAGCATGAAGAGTACCCACAAGGGTACCGTCAAAACCTGAAAAAGGGACGAAACTAGAGGAAGTTGATTCAAGCTTGTTAATTGGAGATTTATCAACGACAGCAATGTCAGGATTGAGCCTAAGTCTAACGGGCTAGTTGAAAAGCTACCCTTGCCAGCTATCAGCTGTTGATAGCTGAATACTTACTAATCCTTACGAGGATCCCTTCAATCACTAAGTCAATCACTAAGTTAATTACTAACTAATCTGAGGAAAATAGAAATGAAAGAGTTCAACACATTAAGCCTAATGCTAATTATTTATCTAGTTATTTTTGTTAGTATTAGCCCTAGAGAAGCCAACAATTTTGTTCAATTTATCAATGAAGCCTGGTAATTGGTAATTGGCAGAAATGTTGCCTAGGGAACAGGGGCAAGAGTGTGGCGATAGCGGGAAGATGGGGACTTAAGAGTGTTCGTGGGTAAGTCCTGTGGGAGAGCCACCTGGTCTGGTATTGAAAATTTGCTGCATAATTCTTGGTGGTTAGCCAGATAAGTGTATAGATACTTAAAAATCGGCTATTAGCCCTCAGCATTTAGCAGGTAGTGCCTTAGCTAAATGCTTACAAATTTTGAAACATATTTGCCCCTTAATAAGGGGTTATTCCTGTTGAATAAAAACCTATAATTTGGCACTTAATAAAATCGCCAACTGCTATATGTTCTCCCGCAATCTCGCCTTGATCATTGGCATCAATAACTACACAAACGGCATTTCCCCCCTGAATACCGCCGTAAACCCAAAAAACTAGTAGAAATTCTCCGCACCAAGCATGATTACCAAGTCTGGGTATGCCTAGACGAAGTAGCAACTCTGTCTAACTTCCACAAATTTTTATTTCATACTTTACCAGAACAAGTCACTAAAAATGACCGCTTATTATTTTACTTTGCTGGTCATGGAGTCGCTCTCAATGGGGATGATGGCCCGGCGGGTTACTTAATTCCTCAAGATGCTTTACTGGGGGATACTAATAGTTATCTGCCCATGACCAAGTTACACGATGCTTTAAGTCAATTACCCTGTCGTCATTTCTTGGGTATCCTCGACTGCTGTTTTGCTGGTGCTTTTAAATGGTCGAATACGAGGGATTTATTAACCTCGCCAGAAGTTATTCACCAAGAGCGTTATGACCGTTTTATTACTGACCCAGCCTGGCAAATTATTACTTCCTCAGCCTCGGACCAAAAAGCCCTCGATAACTTTTATTTAGATAGCGAACGCGGTCAAGTCGGCAATCATTCCCCTTTTGCGGCGGCATTATTAGAAGCCCTCGAAGGTGCAGCAGATATCTATCCTCCAGCTACGAATGGCAAACCCGCTGGAGATGGGGTAATTACAGCCACCGAATTATATTTGTATTTACGGGATCGAGTCGAAATACCCACAGAAAAATGCCGGATACGACAAACCCCTGGTATTTGGTGTTTAAATAAGCACGATAAGGGAGAATATATCTTTCTTTCTCCGGGACATGAACTTAATTTACCACCAGCACCACCATTGGATGAGTCACAAAATCCCTATCGGGGTTTAAAGTCCTTTGACGAGAAACACAGTTCACTGTTTTTCGGTAGAACATTACTAGTAGAAAAGTTAGAAGATTTTGTCAAAGCTAATCCCCTAACAGTGGTGTTGGGTGCTTCCGGTTCCGGTAAATCTAGCTTGGTCAAGGCCGGATTAATTCCCAAACTACGGCAAGATAATACCGAGAAATGGTGTATTTTGCCACCCATCCGTCCTGGTGAGACGCCCTTGCCAGCTTTAAATAATGCTTTAAAAAATACCCAATTACCAGAGGTAGCAGCCCAAAACCCCGAGCAGAACCTGGCTGATAGCATTAATGTTTGGGCGAAAGATAACCCCAATTCTAAGTTATTACTGTTTATTGACCAAAGCGAAGAAATTATTACACTCTGTCAAAACTTAGATGAGCGTAAGGAATTTTTCCAACAGATACTCACAGCCATAAATGGCCATCGGGATAAATTACGGGTAGTATTAACCCTACGTTCTGACTTTGAAGCCCAAGTCAGGGATGCTGGCTTAAAGTTTGTTCCCACAGACTATAATGTGGGACAAACTGTGCTTCAAAAGGGTTGGCACAGCAGACGATTTATTGTACCAGGGATGACACGAGGGGAACTCAAGGAAGCGATTGAGAAACCCGCAGAAATACGGGTAATGTATTTTCAACCCCACGAACTTGTAGAAGAATTGATTAATGAAGTGGCGGATATGCCCGGAGCATTGCCCCTGCTTTCTTTTGCCTTGAGCGAACTTTATCTGAAGTATTTAAAACGACAACGGGAGGCACAATATAGAGGAATCACTATTGACCGGGCCTTGACTCAAGCCGATTATATTGAATTGGGGGGAGTAATGCGATCGCTAACTCAAAGAGCAGATCTTGAATATCAGGCGCTAGTTAATGAAAACCCTGCTTATGACCAAGTGATCCGTCATGTAATGCTGCGGATGGTCGCCCTGACTGGGGGTGAGTTAGCCCGTAGGCGCGTACTTTTATCGGAACTAGAATATCCGGGAGAGAAAAATGGTTTAGTGAAGGAAGTAATTGAGCGCTTTACCAATGCAAGGTTATTGGTGAAAGGAGAAGATACTGTACGGAATCTTTATGTAGAACCAGCCCATGATGCTTTAGTACGGGGTTGGCAAAAGCTGCTGGAGTGGAAACAAAAAGAGGAGGAAAATTTACTTCTACAACGGCGGTTGACTCCTGCGGCGGTGGAGTGGAACAGCCAGCAACAGGCAAAGTTTCTTTGGCATGCTAACCCTCGTCTTGATTTGTTGAAAAAGGTACTCAATTCTGANTTTAGAGGAGGAAAATTTACTTCTACAACGGCGGTTGACTCCTGCAGCCCAGGAGTGGAAAAGCCAGCAACAGGCAAAGTTTCTTTGGCATGCTAACCCTCGTCTTGATTTGTTGAAAAAGGTACTCAATTCTGAGGACAACTGGCTGAACCAAGTAGAAGCTGAGTTTGTAGAGCGTAGCGTCAAGCGAAAAAACTTTAATACTCGTCGGAATTGGGGTGTTGCGATCGCAGTTATGCTGGGATTAGGTACAGGTTTAGTATTCTCCTTAATTGGTCAGAGAGATGCCCTGATCGGTCAAATTAAGGCTGATCGGCAAGCCGCTGAAGGAAACTTACCACATTTAGAAGCTTCGCTTGCCAGTTTACGGGCAGCGAAATCTCTTAAAGATTGGCCGGGATACTTATCTTTATTCAAGCCAGACCCTAAGCTAAAAATACAAGTTACAAAAACACTGCACAAGGTGGCTTATGGAGTAAGAGAACGGAATCGCCTGGAAAAACATCAAGGCACAGTCATCGGTCTTGGTATTAGCCCCGATCACAGCAGAATCGCTAGCGTTGACACTACAGGATTGATCTGCTTGTGGGACAGGTCAGGCAAACTTCTGAATCATGATTGTTTCCAAGGGCCTGAAGGCTGGGTTCTAAGTGTCAGTTTTAACCCTGATGTCAGTTCACTGGCTACCATTACTGCCAGTGTGGATTCTGATGGAGGTATGGGAGCAGATAGCATTGTTACCTTGGGTTTATGGGACTTAGAAACTCAACAGCAGGTTGAGCTAAACCAAGGTCTTAGAGGCTGGGCGTGGGAGGTTAGCTTTAGCAAGGATGGCGAGCAACTGGCTAGTAAGGACGGCTCTGATCGTGTTAGCTGGTGGAACTTATTGGGTGAACAAATATCCGAAAACCAATTTAAAGGAGAACCGCAATTCTCGATGCTAGATAAAATTTATAGCAGTGATGGTAAGACCGCCACTTTTCCAGAACATAAAAGGTTTCCTTCTTCTTATAAAAACACATTAGTTTTAGATAACCCGTCTGAGCCTTCTGATATTACAATCGAAACCAATCACACTTGGATAGAAATAGCGGTTTTCAGCCCTGATGGTCAGCAGTTGATTACCGCAGGTAGAGATGGCATCATCCGTATTTGGGACTTTAAAGCTAATGAAGTTACTGATCCGAGTGATACTCCTAAAGTATCCTACTCGAGTGATGAAGTTAGTTTAGACAGCTTAGACACTACTTTATTCTCGGGATGTCACTCTCGTATAATCGATCAGGTAATTTCTAGCCCTAATAGAAAGTTGGTGGCTACTTCTGCCACAGATGGCAACGTCTGTTTGTGGGACTCAGATTACAATGAGTTAGCCAAATTCAAAGGATATGCAAACGGGGCAATGGATGTCCGTTTTAGTCCTGATGGCAAATTACTTGCAACTGCTGGATTAGATCGTATCGCTAAGTTATGGGATGTAGAGACCAAGGAGCAGGTGGCAGAATTCAACGCACAGGAAAAATATCGGGTCTTGGATCTCAATTTTAGCCGCGATGGTAAGCAACTGGCTATGGTTGACAACGATCAAATAGTGAGGTTATGGAAGATTGAATCATTCGATGATCTGATGGTGCGGGGTTGCAATTGGGTGCGTGACTATTTGGAGAATAACCCCAATATTGAGGAAAGCGATCGCCATCTCTGCGACAATGTTAACAAGTAGTTACAAAAGTTAAAAGTTTTGGTAGCCACTTCAGCCTCACTAACCCACGATTAGGTTTTTTGCAATTGGCTCATCTTTCTAATTGTCTAAGAATTTGCGTTCGCGTAGCGTGACCAAAGGTCAATCGCTTTCTCAAAACTGTTGGTACATAAATGCGTTCGCGTAGCGTGACCAAAGGTCAATCGCTTTATGAAAACTATTGGTATACAATAGCGATCGCCTCTTTCAATTTTGAAGGGAATTACTCGACATGGATGAAACGCGGATTGAGCGCTAAACTTAAGCTATTGCGGGAAATAACAAAAATGACACCAATTGAATTAAAACAAAAAGCCTATTATGCCTTAGTTAAGGAATTAGGGCAAGTTGATGCAATTCGTTTTTTACAAGATTTAGGATGGGGTTTTGGTGATTATACTCAAGAACGTCAACAGTCTCTAAAAAATGTGACAAGATCTGATTTTTGGCAAGACATTCAAGAAATTAGAGCCAAAAAAGACCTTGAAAATCAATGATTCTGTTGTAGCCAGCGATCGCCTGATAAAAACTCCTCAATCCGTTCCTCTGTATACATCTCAATCGGATACACTCCCGCAGGACGCAGTAGAATTCCACCATCAGCAGTAGTCTCTACCAGTAGCATAGTTTCACCCTCCAACCCTAGACGCTTGAGAATTGCTTTGGGAATAGAGAGTTAACCTTTTTTTCCTAGCTTGATGACTTCCATAATTCCAAATAACCATAATCCGGCAAACCGGACTTTAAGTAAATAGTAATCGATCAGGCTTAAAGCGTGCTCGTTTGGTTACATCACCAGAGAAAAGGACATACGAGGAGAACAATGACTATTAATAATCAACAGGATCAGGATCTGCTAGATCAATACGATTTCAGCAAAGGCATACGTGGTAAATATGCTCAGAGATATAGGGAAAGTAGCAACATTGTTAAGTTGGATGACGATGTTGCTGAAATGTTTCCAGATGAAAAATCAGTTAATGATGCACTGCGGGCTTTAGCTAATATTATTTCCATCAACACTTAGCGGGAGCAGCATGAAAAAGAAGCGTACGCTAACTTAGTTGATCTTGGTTGAGAAGTAGTGTGCTAAACGTAGCTATTTCTGTAGGGCTGATCGCTTTTAGCGGAAGCTGAGGCCTTTGGCCACGCTTTGCGTTCGCGTAGCGTCGGCTTTGCCGAAACGCTTCCGGAGCGTAGCGTGGCCGTAGGCCAATCGCACCCAAAGCTAAACTTACGAGTCGGATTTGCTATCAGCAACAGATAGTGAACGCATCCATTCATCCAAATCGTCGGGTTTCGTAA
>NZ_MKZS01000001.1:2666364-2667921 GCF_001942495.1 Moorena bouillonii PNG | reverse complement strand
CGCTTTTAGCGTGGCCTACGGCCAATCGCGCAGCGGCTCCAAAGGAGCATCGCTTCTTTCAACTTTGAAGGGAATGACTCGACATCGATGAAATGGGGATCGAATGCTAAACTTAAGCTATTGATTGCAATTCCCTTCGAGGTATGATTAAACCAAGGGGTAGTAATGGCTGAATCTTACTTAATTTATCTTGATGTTTGTTGCTTAAATCGTCCTTTTGATGATTGGCGACAAGATAGAATTCGATTAGAAGGACAAACAATTCTAGATATTTTTAAGCGGTTTTCTTCAGAAGAATGGAAGCTGGTAAGTAGTGAAGCTATAGAAGCAGAATTAAACCGAATGGTTAATCTTGACAAACTAGACAGGATTAGAAAATTATTACAGGTTGCTGAAAATAAAAGAATTTTAACCGAGGAAATAGATAAACGTTCTCAAGAAATAGAAAAGTTAGGCTTTGGTTTGTATGATTCTTTTCATATTGCTTGCGCTGAAACGGCTAAGGTAGATGTCTTATTGACAACGGATGATAGATTGCTCAAGAAAGCAATTAAGTATAGCCATCTCTTAAAAGTAAAATTAGATAATCCTGTCACTTGGTTAATGAACACTTTTGTATTAAAATAAAATAACAACAATGACACCAATTGAATTAAGACAAAAAGGGTATTATGCCTTAGTTAAGGAATTAGGGCAAGTTGATGCAATTCGTTTTTTACAAGATGTAGGATGGGGTTTTGGTGATTATACTCAAGAACGTCAACAGTCTCTAAAAAATGTGACAAGATCTGATTTTTGGCAAGACATTCAAGAAATTAGAGCCAAAAAAGACCTTGAAAATCAATGATTCTGTTGCAGCCAGCGAACGCGCCCCAAAAACTGTTGGTACGAAAGGGGAGCAGGTCAAAATTGTATAACAGATGAACTATATACTATCACAGCAAGCTAAAACACATTACGGGGCTATAGCTTGAGTACAAATGTTCTGCATAAGTGACATGCTCCCTCGGGTTGAGACTCAAGAAGAGATGTTCCATCAAATTCACCGCCTTCAATATCCAAATGATCAAGAACAGTGGGTACAACATCAGTTGCAGGTGCAACGGAAGAATCATCTAGTTCTTTATTAGATGCAATAAAAGTCCTTCTTTCCGAGTCAGTTTGTCCACCGTGATCAAAGCCTTCTGATGGTTCGCGACCATGATCTGTAGTTACAATCACTAACCAATCTTCATCGGGATATGCTGCTTCTCTTTCTTCTACCGCATCAAGAATTGTACCCACATGACCATCAGCCATAGTAATTGCTTCTAAATATTCGGTAGAAAAACCAAAATTGTGAGCCACAACATCAACGTTATCGAGATGAACGAAGGTATAAGCTGGCCCTTATTTTAAGATGAAATCGGCTACAGTTTGCGCAATAATATTATCTTGAGCCAGTTGATCATCAGTGGGTTCTGGTGCGGTCAATTCAAAATCAACAATTGAATTAATATCTTCCTGGGGGGGCGACGATAGCGATTGAAACGATTGATACGTCAAGAGTGTAACGAT
>NZ_MKZS01000001.1:2656974-2666264 GCF_001942495.1 Moorena bouillonii PNG | reverse complement strand
AACAGGTGGCTATAACTTAGAAGACACTAATGTTTCAGATAATCGGTTAATTTCCCTAATTTTATTGATAACAATAGCTTATACTTCTGCTACTCTTCACGGACAAAAAATTAAAGGTAAAGGAATTCAGAAATATGTTGGTAGAGTAAAAGAATCTGGTCGTTTACAAAGACGACACAGTAGTTTTTATATAGGCTTATATGCTCAAACTTGGGTCAAGTTTAGTTATGAACTTATTGATTTAGTACAAAAATTAATGAAACTTAATCGTAATAAGCGATGCAGCGCGGTCTTGGGGGTTTCCCCCATGAGCGACTGCATCAAGACAACAGAAGTATTATTTACGAGGAATGAGAGCTAGATCGCTTGCCCTGTCTGCTTTATAACTATTTTCGTCACCCCCCCAGAATATCTTCCTCAAAATAAGCATTGATTAGACCCCAGTTAACCACAGAAGCAATATAGTTATCGGGATCGTCATTATGAACGTATTCAAAAATGCTAGGATAGTCTGGCTTAGCTCTTAATGTATCGTCATTGGAAACAATACCGTGCTTGTTTGCCCAAACACCTGTTAATAAACTGCCCCAACCTGGACCACTAAAGGTTTGTTGTTCTGTTTCTGTTCCTTGAATCCCTCCTGTGAAAGACTCTATAATATTTAAACTGTCAAGATATGGTGTAGGAGTTTCGTCTAGTTTTTATAACTGCGCTCCATCAATACCGATGACAATAGCTTTCTTCTCAGTCATTGACTTTTCTAAAAAAAATAGTAAAAAAACATTTTGATTTGACTATAGTTGCCTGGTTTATTTAAGAAAGTATTATGAATTTTATAAAAAAAATTAAACTAATATTAATTTTCAATGAAATATAAAAAAAAGGTGGGGTTTGCCCCACCTTTGGCTTATCCAGATATGATAAATTTAGGATTTAGACAAAAACGAAATAATCTTGATTAGCAACAAGATCAGCCGAGAGATTAGTAACAATAGCTAAGTCACTGCCATTGGCAGAAATTACTGCTCCCAAATCCCCATCGGTAATGGTGAGATCATCAAAACCAATACCCAAACCAGCAATACCAATCACATCTTCGCCACTGAAAAAGTCAGTAATGATGTTAGCGCTATCGGGAATTTCAGCAGAAGCAATCCAGAATTGGTCTGCACCTGCGCCCCCAGTCATGATATTGTTACCACCAGAGGTCACAAAGAAACGATCTGCACCTTCTGCACCAAAAACGCGTTCGCTTTTAGCGTGACCTACGGTCAATCGCTTTTAGCGTGGCCTACGGCCAATCGCGCAGCGGCTCCAAAGGAGCATCGCTTGTTCCTAAAATAACAGTATCGTCACCGTTACCAGCATAGATACGATTATTTCCATCAGCCAAAGAGGCATCAATGATATCGTTACCTTCCCCAGCAAAAACTAAATTATTGCTACCAGTTAGTTCTAGAGCATCTGCTTCTAACGTACCAAAAATTTGTTCTTTAGTCTCACTGGCAGGAGCAATATCTAAAGCAAAAGCAAAGAGCTGAGTAGCAGGAGTTGCCGGGTCAAAGTCGTTATCACTAACAACAATTAAGGATTGACGACCATCGGGTAAAACTGGACCTAAGGCTAAACCTTCAAAATCATCGAGATTAGTCCCAAGATCATTAAAATCTACCAGCAGTTGTTTTTCGGCTACAACAATATCTCGACCTTTCAAGCTTGGCAAGTTACTGACATCGGTAGCATTTTGAGCCGATACTAAATAGAGCTTGTTTTGGTTTAAGCCAGTGTCGTCAAAATACCTTTCTAAGGCTAAGAAGGTTCCGGCATTATCGCTAATAATTCGGCCAAACTGTTAGTACGATCTACCTCATCAGGGGTACCTTCAGGAGCATTAGCATTACAGCAACCGCTGTAAGTTGTTAGCATCACCTTCGGAGGAAATAAACAAAGTACCATCTTTCCTTAAGGCAATGCCTTCAGGATCAGTTGCACCACTATTAAAGGGACGACCTGCTACATTCAAAAGTGTGGTTACAGCTTCAAATGCGACATCCCCTTCGTCTAGAGATCCATCACTCAAATCAATCGCTTCTACATCAGGATTTTGGGGAGAGCGGACTTGATCAGCCACAATCCGATCCCGCACTATATTGATAGTTTCAGGGAAGTCCCCAATTAAGCCATCTGCACCCAAACGGATTAAGTCTTCTGCTTCTTGTTGGGGAGTTTGTACTGAGCTATCTGGGTTTAAGGTCAGGTAGCGTTCTTCATTCCGTAAAGTGTAGACATTAACCAGTAATCCTGCATCATGGGCGAACTTAATTAAAGGGAAAACTTCTCCTGTTAACTGAGTTCTGATTTCTGCGTTACCATCCCCGTCACCATCAAAAGGTTCATCTAAACCTTCCCGGAGTAAAATGCTATTGTTCCAGGGATTAACCCCTTCGGCGTAGGTAATCATGAATTGATAAAATTCAGGAAGTGCCAACAAGTCCCCGTATCCAGTTTCAGCATTTAGATCGATAATATCTACTAAGTCGCCGTAAACTGCACGAGCGTCTTCTGCGGTAAAATGGGGGTTGCTGAAGTTAGCAACAACATCGTAGGGGAAAGAAAAACCAGGATTAAAGTTTTCTGTAGCTGCGCCAGTGAGTTGATGCAAAGGAACATCAATTCCCGCTTCGGGCATAATTTCCTTATCTAACCGAATTAAAGGCGCGATTTCAAAGGTTTGAATAATGTTTTGTTCTGGATTAGTAAAGTCTTCTTCCAGCAAAACCCGCACCGTAGCTTCTTCTACATTTAAACCAATGCTATCGAAGTAGCTATTATGCTTAAGTTCGTGAACAATACCAACTTGTTTACCGGTTTCGGCTTGAAAATCCTTAACTAGCTGAATTACTTCAGCCATGGTAGGAATTTCATACAAATCGTCAAACTCATCACTGCGCTCAGGGCGAGGTTGCCTAGCACGTAGGGTTTTGATTTCCTCTAAGGTAAAGTCTTCAGCGAAGAAGCCAGTAATTTCAACTCCATCAATAATTTTAGTGGTTTCCCGTCCACTAAATTCGGAGTGGTCAAGAATATTGGTGGTGTTATTTAGTAATGGCTCGTGACGAACTAAGGGTACTCCATCTTTGGTCATTACATAGTCGGTTTCAATGAAATCCGCACCCTGTTCGAGAGCCAAACGGAAACCTTCTAAGGTATGCTCCGGTAGAAGACCACTGGCACCACGATGACCAATAATGATCGGGTCTTGTCCGTTAAGAGTATTAAGTTGAGGGATATTAGGGGTGGGCATGGGAGCTTCTAGTAAGACGCCATTGCTATCGAAGTGTAATAGATAGGGACCATACTCATCTCCTACCCACAAATCGCCATTTTTGTCAATGACTAAGGGTTCGGTATCAAAATCTGTACCAGTTAAAAGTCTTTGGATATCGTTTTGGTTACGAATCTCAAAGGGTATTAGCTTGTTAGGATCCCTAAGAATAATAAATTCTTCAACCTCAACACTGCCGTCACCCCCTTCCGTACCAGCAAAATTGGGATCGACTTTGTAGATCCTGGCCAGAGTATCAGAATTGCTACCAAATAGGCTATCTACTATAAACCAATAACTATCATTATCGGCAAACTGTACTCCACTCCATCCACCTACGGGTTGACCAGGGAATGGTCCAGTGCGAGTGCTATCTACATCTTTGCCTGATTCCGGTCCATCGGCAAAGGTATCAGCAGGTAACGAAGCAAATCCGATCAGAGTTACTTCATTTGAGGTATCAACTACCTCTGGATTGTTAGTTTCCATAACAGTAGATCGCAGTTATGTATCGATGTTATAGCTATCAGCAAAAAGAGTAAAAACAGTGATAGTTGTAGAGTCATATGTCTTGGTTAATGTAAAACCAAAACTAGAGTTATCTACTTCTAATCTCTGAATTTAATCTCATCCAAAATACCTTAGCCATTAGATAATTATGGGTTTAGGTTAACTAATAATTAACTAAAAACTAATAAACAATTAAGTTTTAACAAAGATTTAGCAAAGTAAATATTGATAATCAGTTATCAGTTGACATTTGTTTATAGCACTATTTATTGATGTTTATTCGTCATCCTTGATTATAGTAATAAAAAAATCTATTCTTAAGTAGCTCCACCTAAAAAAACGTAAAATAGAAACCGAAAAATCTACCTTAGTAATTGAGGAATGCCAGCAGCGTTAAAAATAATTCTAACGAACGAAGAAAATCAAACATTAAAAGAGCTAGAAGTGGCAGAGTGTGTGCCTCGAAGAACAAAGCAAAGAGCAACCGCACTTCGTCTGAACGCAGCAGGATGGAAAGTCAAAGCGATCGCCAACTACTTAGGATGGGCACAATCCACAGTGAGAAAAACAATTCATCGATGGAATCAAAATGGATTAGCTGGTTTATGGGAAGCTCAAGGTAGAGGGAGAAAGCCGTCATGGAACAACGAAGATTGGGAAGCTTTGGCAAAATGGTTAAAAGAACCTCGTAGCATCAGCTCTCGACAATTAAGTCAAAGATTAGCCAGAGACAGACAAGTGTTTCTAGGACCAGAACAAGTTCGTCGCATACTAAAAAAAAAAGTGGCGTTGGAAAAGATTTAGGAAAAAACCTCCCGTACCCAAAAATCCAGAGTTGAAAGCAGCCAAAAAGAGAGATTTGCAAACCCTAAAACTATGGGCACAAGAAGATTTAATCACCTTACTCTATTTAGATGAGTCCGGATGTTCTCCACAGAGGACTCTGTGCTATGGCTATAGTCCCATTGGTGAACAAAAATCTATTTCTCAAAGAAGTAGAAAAGGAAGACGGGTCAATATCATGGGAGTTTGGGAACAAGACCAAAGATTTGAATATACCTTGAAAGTGGGAACCTACAACACCAAAAGTTATCTTCGTTTCATGGACTGGCAAGCACAACGAGCGATGAAACGATTATTTGAGACAGGAAAGCCCACAATAATTATTCACGATAATGCTTCAATCCATCGTGCCAAGCTAGTTAAAACACGTCATCAAATTTGGTCCAAACAAGGACCCACGCATCTTTTTTCTTCCTCCTTATTCTCCTGAGATGAATCGCATTGAAGACCAATGGCTACATCTCAAACGACAGGAATTAGGTGGTTATGTTTTTGAAGATGAGTACGATTTAGCAAGAGCGATTATTGAGGGCATCGAAAATCGGGGTCAACAGGGAAATTATACTGTGGAACGTTTGATGTTTAAGAGGCTGTTTGAAAAGTAGGAGAGGGAGTAAAAAAGCTCACACGGAGTAAACTGTGATTTACGAAAAAAACACACAGAACCGTGAGAGCAATGAGTAAAGCATATACGAGTAATCTCACCCAAGACCAGTTTGAATTGATTAAAGCGGTGCTCCCTCCAGCAAAGAAAAGGGGTCGCCCTCGCAGTGTCTGCCTGTTCTCAGTCATAAAGCGCCTATTGTATGTAGTGGTTCAAGGATGTTTTTGGCGAGATTTGCCGGGAGACTTTCCAGCCTGGCAGACAGTGTACACCTATTTCCGAAACTGGCGCACTGATGGCACTTGGGAAAAGATTCATCAACATTTACGAAGTCTAAACCGACTCATGTTGGGACGAGAAGAAAGCCCCTCAGAAGTGATTGTTGATAGTCAGAGTGTTCCCACTAGTACAATGGTGAACAAAGCGGTGGGTTATGACACCCACAAAGCCACCAAGGGACGTTTTCGCCACGCCGTAGTAGATACTTTGGGATTATTGATGTGCGTACTGGTCACAGCAGCTAGTGTACCCGAAAGGGAAGGAGGCAAGCAAGTCAAGCGCCCGTTTACAACAATTGGGACAATAGGTTCACCGTCTCTACTTGGTTTGGGTCGATGGTGGATATAGGGGTGAGCCTTTTCTACGTTTTGTGATGGATACCTTTGGATGGATTGTGCAAGTTGTGCTGCGTCCTGAAGAATCCATTGGCTTTGTCCTCCTCAAAAAGCGTTGGGTTGTTGAGCGTACCTAGGGAAAGTGGAACTGGTATCGACGCTCTTTGTCAAGACTACGAGTATTTGCCTCAAAACTCTGAGACCATGATTTACATCGCCATGATTCGTCTTATGGTTCGACGCTTAGCCTAAAAAAGCTACACCCCTACCCCTTTTCAAACAGCCTCTAATTAAGTGGAGCTACTTAGCTAGTTTAAGAAGAGAGAAATGACTAGGTATTTAAAGGATGGTATAGTGCTACGATCAAGTCAGAAGTCAGAAGTCAGAAGTCAGAAGTCAGAAGGAGGTACACTATTAATAATAATCATCATTTTGATTCGGTTGGGGACAAATAAAATCAATGCATTCATAGCCCCTAAGAATAAAAAATTTTCCTCAACTCAAGACGATCGCGAATCCTCTTCAATCTGTATCAATCTTATGCTCAATAAGCCTGTCAATAAGCACTCAAGAGTGTTAATCCCAGCAACCTACTGGCTGCTGGTCCCAATCAATAATAGAACCTGTAATCGGTGCAGAATCATTTGAGAGCAAGAAGGTAGTCGCTTTAGCAATTTGGTGCGGCTGGAGTAAGCTTTTAGCTGGCAAGGATTGCTGTACCTGTTCAAGCCAATTTTCGGACTTTCCCATGGCTAGTTGCACTTTATGCTCATTAGGAGTTTCTGTCCATCCTATATTGAGAGCATTGCATCGAATTTGTCGCCAACGCTGACTATAAGCGACGTTGCGAGTTAATGCTATAAGTCCTGCTTTTGCTGCAACATAGGGAGCTAAATATGATTGTCCGCCATAACTAGAAATTGAAATGATATTAACAATACTCCCAGCTGAGTTTTGCTTTTGCATTGCAAGTACAGCAGCTTGAATTGTGAAGAATGGTGCGCGTAAATTAACTGAAATTAACTCATCAAATAGCTCAGGACTAGTGTTTTCAATAGAACCACGTGTACTCAGCCCCGCAGCATTGACTAAGGCATCAATGCGTCCAAAGGTTTTGCAGGAGGTAGCAACTAAGTTTTGACAGTCCTCAACTTGCCTTAAATCCGTTCGCTGGAAACAGGTTTTCACATTAAATTCGTTTTGAATATCATCAGCAACTGCTTTGCCGCAATCCTGTTGGCGGCCACAAATAACTACTCCTGCTGCACCCGAACAAGCCACTTGACGGGCGATCGCAGCACCTAAACCCTGGGTTGACCCGGTAACGACTACGACTTTGTCTTTCAAACATCCAAAGGTTGGCTTAATTTGCTTTAGGTCTATGAGTTCTGGGCTGATGTGCATAGTGTTATCCCTAAACAACGGAGGTGATGGAATGGGGTTTTAGTCGCAATTAGTGCACTGATTAGTCTTTACTTCTGGTACTACAACCTTAGCCATTAATCGAAATTTGTTCAGGCCGATAATACAGAAACTTCATCGCTGTCCAAAGTATAACCATAATCATTGCTAACAGCATGATGTAAGGGAATAGCGACCATAGACTGAATTTTTGGGCAATCAGCCCCATTAGCCACGGCACAATTGAAGTTCCTAACTTACCAAGCCCACTTATGATTGCGATCGCACTTATAACAAGCCTTGGTTGTATTTGTTTTGCTACAACAGCGAGTATTGTGGGATACAACGGTCCCAAGCTTAGACCAGCAATCCCTAGGCCGACTGTAGACATGATGACCGATGGCCAAAACCAGATCAGCATCATATTAATCAAGATGCTGAACATGCAAAGATAGAGTAATTGATTAATCTCAAACCAGCGAAATAAAATACTAATGCCTAAACGGGCAAGAGTCATGCCTAACCAATAAGTACTGATGCTTAAGCTAGCCATGAAGTGAGATTCATGCTGAATACTACACAGAAAACTGTAAGCCCAATCCCCTAAGCTATGTTCTGTTCCAACACAGAAAATAACAAATCCACTGGTGAACCAGATAATAGGGGACGTTAGAGCAGCCTGCAAAACACTGGGTTGTGACCCTTGCGAGTCATCATAGTTTAACGTTGTATCAGCTTGATCTGAAAATGCCAAATATAATGCGATCGCCAACAGAAACCCCAGTAATGCCCATAATCGATAAATATTATACCAACCCTGATTGCTGGCAATGATGCTAGCGGCAATTATTGGACCTAACAAGGCTCCAACTCCCCAGAGTGCATGTAAATAATTAAGCCAAATCTTACTGTTTGGCTGCATGACCAGGTAAGCATTAAACCAAGTTTCTATAATTGCCAAACCAAAACCAATGAGGATAGGTAATAGAATAAAAATTTTAAATGGTGGGCATAAGCTACAAGCTAATGTGGCAATAACAAATGAATTGATACCAATAAGTAAAAGTGATAAGCGTCCAAGCCAATTTTCAATGAAGCCAATAGTTAATGCCGCAATGAAATGACCGAGTGTTCCTCCTAGAAGGAGGAAGGCGACGGTTGCTTTGTCAACCTGATAATAAATTTGTAGATTTAGAATTAAGACACTGATACTAGACTCATATAGACCAATCAGCAGAAATCCTAGAAGTAAAAGACTGATTTTGATGCGAGATTTCGGATCGTTATGTTCAAGTATACTCTGACTTGAAGTACCAGGGGATGAATCAATATTTAGAGTGTTACTTTGACTAATTTGATTATCTCCTGAAACTTGAGATGGTTCTTGAACAGCCATAATGGAAATTTGTTCCTTTAAAGATTATGGTTCTTCAGTACCTGCTATGCTAAATTTCCAGTTAACAAAACTCAGACAGCTTACTGTGTAAGGGTTATGAGGCTATTTAAATAATAAAGTTTTCTGAATACTGCCTCTTCCCCCTGCTCCGTTCGCGTAGCGTGGCCCACGGCCTCAGCTCCCTTTGCCAAAGTGTTGATTTAGGATAACAAGTACGGAAGAGCCAAGATTATTAGACCTCTCTGATAGCGGTTTTCAAATGGGTAGCTCTAATCTGTTTCGCTTATACTCCTATCAGACTGAATAATTGTGTCCATCCAAATGAAAAGCGCTATGAAAAAGAATCTTAAACCTTTATAGCAATTCTATTTAGATGGTGCAAGATGTGAGTTACAATCTATTTAGGATTGCTATATCATGTCTAGGTGAAAACTTATCCCTCTTCTGTCACTTTCCGAAATTATGACGAAATTCCATCATTACAGCCAACGACACCTAACGAGAGAATTAGGGTTTGACCCCCATTTTTCGGAGTCTGACAGCTGGCTGCCTGACACAAGTGGCTCAAAGCTTGCAATGACGTTGTTTGCTAGAATT
>NZ_MKZS01000001.1:2639482-2656874 GCF_001942495.1 Moorena bouillonii PNG | reverse complement strand
AATCGGGAATCGGGAATCGGGAATTGGGAATCGGGAATCGGGAATCGGGAATCGGGAATTGGGAATCGGGAATCGGAAATCGGGAATTGGGAATCGGTAAAATTCTGAAATAGATAATGGAAATAGATAATAATATTTTTTGGTGTTATACTGAATCAGTATTTTGTTTCATGAGCTATCAGGATATATTTGAAAATGGTATAGGGTTTCTCGTACTATCGCTACTCCCTACTCCCTACTCCCTACTCCCTACTCCCTACTCCCTACTCCCTACTCCCTATTCCCTACTCCCTACTCCCTACTCCCTACTCCCTACTCCCTACTCCCTACTCCCTACAATACACAACTGATAAATCCCTAAACTCCTCTTACTTCGGAGACTGGTTTAACGTTAATAGGAAGAGGAATAGTAGGATAGTTTTGGTGAATTTGAAGCATAATCTGAATTGAACGGGCTTTATCACCAATAGCCATTGTGATGGATTGTCGTGTTAATATTTCTGCTACTATTTTAGCAGCTGCTTGGCTTTTTTGGGCTTCAGCTTCTAGAAATGCAAACACGCGCTGTTTAGCAATTCGTCCGCGATTAACCCGAGACAAAATACTGATAAAGTATGGAATTAAGTCTTGCAAACGGTCGGGATTATCTAGGGCATACTGTTCTAGATAGTTAGTGGCAAATAGCTGCATGTCTTGACTGGGATGTTCACTAAATTTGAGGAGATAATCTTGACCATAACTCTGCTGAAAGGTACGTAGGACTAAATCCCGCCCAAATTGACGAACATCATCCCGAGTACTGTCACAAATACTGACCATGACTTCAGGTGTCCATTCTTGTTCGGTAATTTGTTGGCTAAACAGTTGAGTAGCAAATTCTCGGGAATCCTGCCATTTTGCTTCTAGTAATCGCACTGCGGCTAACATGTCTTGAGAATTGCTACGGATACGGTTGAGCCTTTGCTCAATCATTGCCCAAGCGGCTTGACGGACAGATAGGATTTCATGATTGGCTAGTTTAACAATGTCAGTAATTTCTAATTCTAATCCCCAAGTGGTATAGTTAGCTTGGAATACTAATCCTGCTAATTCTTGAGCGGCTGATGATTTGGCTTGGAGAAGTTCCATCGCGTTGTCTTTGGTAATCCTAGTCATCCAGCTGGGTAAGTCTTCTCGTAGCAGTTGGACTAAATCTTGGTGAACACCTTGATGTCTTTCTGGTAGCTGCAATAGGGTAATAATTTCTGTGGCTAGCTGAGTTACAAATTCTGGATATAATTGTCCTAAGCGCTGAATTACTGGACGAATACCTTGACGCAAGTGTGCTTGTTGATTGGTTGCGATCGCTAATACTAAGTCGTAGTCTTGTAGCAACCGTTGATCGGGAAGTTGACCGAAAATCTGAACCCCAATCCCTTGCACTGACTGATGGGAAGCGTTGAGGAGTGATTCAATTAATTTGGGTGGTAAGTCAGCGGCAGGAGTTTCGTGATTGAATAGGATTCTTGCTCCCAATTCCTGGATTTCTGGCATGGGGTGTTGGAGCAGATCTAGTACTACTCCCATACCCAATGTCCTGAGTTGGGGGGTAAAACCTAGAAGCAGGGTTTGAGCAGTGTCTTTGGCGATATCGGTTTGAGTTGGTTCTAGTGCGAGTACTGCTACAATAACTTGCCCGATTAATACTTTGGCTGTTGCTTCACTTACTATTGATTGAGTCAGTAACTGACGGGCAAAAGTACGGGTATCGGAATGTTGACTGATCACTAAAGGGATGATCAGCTGGCTGGTGGTGATCAAGTGAGTTGGTATTGCTTGTATCCACTGATGGGCTTGAGTACGAGCTGCTGGAAACTGGCAGTTGGCTAAGGCAAGTAATAAGTCTAGGTTAGGATTGTCAGGATTATCGGAATTATATTTTTGTGTTCCTAGTTCAAAGCCTAGTTGAGCGGTTACTTGGTAGGGTTTGTTAACTAGTCTGATTACAGTCTCTGTATCGATTTGATGACAGAATGACTGACATACCTTCAAGGCTTTGGCCGCAAACTGATGAACTTGATGACAGTGGCTTTCTAATAGTAACTGTAGCAGTGCCTCTGGATGTTGCTCCCAAAGTTTAGGAAAGGCTTCTTCTCGCACATCTGGTTCTGGATCACCGGGTTTGTAGTTGTCTCGACAACGCCATGCCTGGCTGTTGGGCATTAATTGGTAACGGGGACTATTGGTATAGAGAATATGGTTAAAGGTTAAGTAACCGGCATAGCTGTCCCAGTTGCGAGTGTAGCTGGTGCGACTCCAGTTAGAGTAATTCCAGCGATATAAAGTTGATGTTCTGGCGGGCACCCCATCAGAATCAGAATATTGGAGTAGTATCTCTAGGGCTAGATTTACATAATTGCCATCGCATTCTTCACCCAATTTCCTGAGAGTCCTCCATACCCGCCGCCGTAGATAGTCACGAGTAACGTTGCTGTAAGCCCGTTTAGCATCAGGACTACCGAGGTAATGGGAACGGGGAATATATTTGCGGCTATTTCTGTCCCAGTAATATTTATGCCAATAAGACTGACGAAACATTGGTCCCTCGGTGTCTAGGCGGTAGGCGATAATGCCAAATACTTCAGCATCTTGTCGATATTCGGCAATCTTGAATATGTGGCGAATGGCTTTGAAGTAGTTGGGGCGTAGGGGAGCAGTGCGTAAGATGTTTAGTAGTGCTGGACGCACTTGAGCATTATTAATTTGATATAGGGTATCGAGGACACCAAAACGAGTATAGTCGTTACTGTCTAGATAGGTAAGTAGGGCATTAGAGAACTCAGCAGGATTATCGGTTTCGATATGGGATTGCAATTCGGCAGGCAATTGCTCTATCTGTTGAGAGCGCAACCGTTCTTGAGTTGATGGATCACAGAGTTTCATCCAGGCTTCCCAAGCAATCCCCTTGACAAAGTCTGGAGTTGAAGGGGTTTCATACAAGCGTTGGAGGTGAGGAATTACATGCTCATCACCACACCATCCCAAAGCCCAAGCAATGCAGTAGTCTTTTAAGGGTTGCTCAGTGCCAATCAGAGGGATAATTAAGGGGGTAGCTTCACGAATTTTCAATTCTCCAGCCCGCCAGATCGCTCGGGTTTGGGACCATTTACTAGAGCCTTTACTACTATGTGGATTTGCGTTCGGCTCTGCCGTGCCAAAAGCGATCGCGTTGAGAATGGCTTGATGGCGTGGGTCTTTGGTAACTACGTTACTAGTAGTTAAGTTACTGGTATTTAAGTCATTAACCTCTTCTTGAGTTCGACTACTTGATGCTTCAGTTACATCTTGATAGCCTTTCTTGAGTTTTGAGCCAACTAACTGATCAAACACTTGTTGTGCTTTAGCTAAAGCTACCGGCTGAGCAGTTTTTGAACTTTCTTTCAAGGTCTTGCCACGGCGTCCATAGCGGAAGTTAACGATATACTGCTCGTTACCGAGATCACACAGATCGACTTCGTAGATTTTATCTGAGTTATCAGCTTGATAATGGAGCGTAGTGCGTTTGATCAGTTTCATAGGAGATCAGGGAAAACCCAGGTAGAAGTAGAAACGCCTGTCATTACCACCATATTAAAAAAATTATCTAGTCGCTCCCCTTCCCCAATTAGCAAGCTATCGTAAATAAAAGCACGGTAAGCCCAGCCTAACCGAAAGGATTAAAACTTGCCCATTGCTGCGTAGCTTGACTCTGATGTAGCCGATAGATTAATGAGCAATTTTCCAGACTTATCAAGTCACGATTTCAAAGTGATCAGGGAATTGGGTCATAATCGCGCTGGTGGGAGAGTGACCTACCTAGCCCGAAACCAGGTCAATCACCAATTGGTAGTGATCAAGCAGTTTCAGTTTGCTCAACGCAACAGTAACTGGTCAGACTATGAGAGCATAGAAGGGGAAATTCAAGTGTTGCGGGGACTGAATCATCCCGGTATCCCCCGTTACTTAGGGTCATTTCAAACCACTAGGGGCTGTTGTTTGGTACAGGAATACAAACATGCTCCTTCCCTGGCTGTACTTCGTAGTTTTGACCCGGAGGAGATTAAGCAAATCGCGGTTGGGTTACTCAACATTCTGGTTTACCTACAACATCGGATTCCTCCGATCATCCATCGAGATATCAAACCCGAAAATATCTTAGTAGATGAGACGATCAATGTTTTTTTGGTAGACTTCGGCTTGGCTCGGATTGGTGATAGTGAACTAGCGGTGAGTAGTGTAGCCAAAGGCACTATCGGGTTTATGGCTCCGGAACAGTTATTTGATAAAGCCCTAAGTAAAGCGTCAGACTTATATGGGTTAGGAGCGACCTTGATTTGTTTACTCACTGGTACTCGATCGACTACGATTAATACTTTAATTGATGAAGACTATTGTCTCAATTTTCAGCATCGTCTACCTCAAGTAAGTTTGGGTTGGCTGGAGTGGTTGCAAAGGATGGTAGAGCTTAAACCTAAAGATCGTTTTCCTGATGCTGAAACGGCTTTAGAAGCTCTTAAGCCAATCTACGTTATCCGGATTCCAGAGGCAAAACTATCCCAACCGTATCTAGAGTTGAGGGCTAAAAAATTAGGGGAAAAACTGACAAAAACTATCACCATTTGTAATACAGTTCCAGACACAGCCTTAGAAAGCCGCTGGCAAATTGCTCCCCATGTCAGTGACCCACCCCACACTCCCTATTTCCATGACTGGATTCGATTGGACACAGCTGATGTTAATGGTAATCAAGGGTTGTGCCAAATTACTATAGATACCAGTAAGCTGATGGCAGACCAAACCTATGAGCGAGAGGTATTAATTCACACTAATGCTGAACAGTCAACTCAGGTCTTACCCCTGAAAATCCATACTGCTCCGGTACCAATTGCCACGAAAAAACTTCCCTATCTATCCCTAGCGCTATTGATTGGCTTAGCTACTACAGCTACGTGGGTAGAAACTACGGCTTGGGAGGGAATTGTGAGTAACAGTGGGACAATCGGGATTGCGATCGCTACTTTTGTCTCAGTCTTAGTGGCAATGCTGGGATTGACTGCGGCTGTGACATCTGGGATGATATCGAAACTGGTAGCAAGACTCAGAGCCAGGTTTAGTATTCCGTTAAAGGCTATGGATACCGTAGCAGCAGTGTTTTTTGCTGGAGTAGCAGCCCTGTTGGTAGCTGGATTTGGTGCCAAGTTTCGCGCTACCGATAGCGCAATTGCTACCTTTGCAGCAGTGGATGCGGTAGTGTTTATGGCAGCCTTTGAAGGGGAAGGAGTCGCTCAAAGCTGCCGAAAGCGTGGGTTTAGTAAAATCTTAGCCCTAGGAGTGCCTGTGTTATCGGTAGCCTTGGGCATTAGTTTAGGTATCGGTTTAAAGCTGGGATTTTTAAATGTGTTGGTAATGATAGCCATTTTAGTGACAGCAGTTCCCTTAGCTGTGATAATTCGTAAGCGTTCAGGGGGTAGAAGAGCCCTCGCCAAAAATGGTAGCGAGAATATGCTAAGGTAAGGAACATGGAACAGCAGCGCCCAAACTATATAGAGCAAGTCCCCTGGTCAGATTGGGAAGAAACTCCAGCCAGTGTCAAAAAACTGGTAGAGGGAATGGCGCAGCAAATTGAAAATTTAAAAAAACAACTCACAGATATATCGGCAGTTCAGCAACAGCTATTAGAAAAAACCCGACGGACATCAAAGAACTCATCATCGCCTCCTTCCTTTGACCCACCAGGGCTGGAAAAAAAACCACAGAAAAACAAAAGTAAGAGAAAACGAGGAGGTCAACCAGGTCATGATGGGCATAGTCGAGACTTGTATCCAATCGAGCGGTGTAACCAGATCATTGACCATCATCCAAGCAAATGCTCCTGTTGTGGGAAAAGACTAAGTGGAGAAGATCAAAACCCCTATCGCCACCAAATAGTAGAGATTCCACCGATTGAACCGATCGTGATCGAGCATCGTTTACACTCGTTGAAGTGTGGGCAATGTCAGAGATCAACCAGGGCTAAATTGCCAGAGGAGGTCAACAGGAGTGGATACGGAGTACGAGTAGTAGCAATGGTGGCACTACTGAGTGGAGTTTACCGCAATAGTCAACGCCAGGTGCAAAGTGCTCTAGCTGACTTGTTTGAGATTTCCATGTCATTAGGAACGGTAAACAAACTCCGGCAAGAAGCAAGCGATGCAGTGGCAAGCAGTGTTGAGGATGCCAAACTTTATGTCCAACACTCAAAGGTGGTAGGAGCAGACGAAACGAGCTTTAATCAAGGAAATCTAGATGGGAAAAACCCCAAACAACGAAAAGCGTGGTTGTGGGTGGCAGTCACGCCACTAGTGACATTTTTTGAGATTGCCCTAACTCGTTGTACCTCTGCTTCTCAAAACCTACTGGGTCAAAATTTTGGTGGTATTTTAAACTCAGACCGTCATGGTGCGTATAACTGGGTAGACTTGGAACGTCGGCAATTGTGTTGGGCACATCTGCGACGGGAATTCATTAAAATCTCGGAACGTCCTGGGGTATCTAAAGAATTAGGGACTGCATTGGTTAAACAACAGGAGAAGCTGTTTGAATTGTGGCATCGAGTACTATATGGTACTTTGAAACGTTGTCAGTTTCAATTGCTAGTCGAGGAGATACGTGAAGGGGTCAAGTTGACTTTAAAACAAGCAGATTCTTACTCGATTGGGTCACAGGAGAAAACACCCCTTGCTAAAACTGTCCGCACTTGTCGCCAACTACTCAAAGTTGAACCAGCTTTATGGTTGTTTGTGAGTGTTGAGGGTGTGGAACCAACAAATAATGCAGCAGAAAGAGCCATCCGTCCAGCAGTAATCTGGCGGCGTACCAGTTTTGGTTCTCAGACTCAAGCAGGGAGTGCTTTTGTTGCTCGTATGTTAACTGTTGTGACAACATTGAAGTCCCAGCAGCGTAATGTCTTGGAGTTTTTGACAAATGCAATCAACGCTGCACGCGCAGGTAAACCTGCCCCTTCGTTACTGCCATAGGTAGCTATTTCTGATCACGAGCATGAGCAAGAGCTAGTGATCGCAGCTCAATAATTTTATTTCATTATTACTCCTGCCGGGTGTGTTTTTTTGATGATTACAACCCCCCTGAACGGTTACGATAATTCTCTATCCACCATTAGAGCGTCTGCGGCAAGTCAAAACCTATCGGAAATTAGAGAGAAATTTGATCAAGCCTTAGAAGGTATTTATTTGCAGGAGCGATCAGCCTACTGCTTCCACTCAATTTTTTGTGATTGCAACAAAATAATAGATCTGGACGACCTTTTATTTTTGGAACTATGCTGTAAGTACAACTGTTAACAATTTTTCATAAAAATTAAGAATTAATAGTCAACCACGCAAAACGCTATTATATTTTTTGATATTTAATTAGGTAATTTATTATTACCTATTACCAATTCTCAAAAAGCGCTCAGCTATTTTGCTTAGTGATTAACAAAACTTGGTATCCTATAAAATTTTGTAATTTTATAGGTGTTTAATAGTTTGGCTTTGGAGTAACAGGTTTTATTAATATAGAACTCCCCTAGCAGCTGATCGGCTTTTGATGATTTTAAACATGCTCTATCAGCACGCTCTGCACTCAGGACTTATCGAATTTTTCACAGGCTGAGAATACACTGATTCAAGATTACCATAGATCATTAATCGTTCTCACTTCTGTCTGGGTGTCGTTTATTCAATTTCAAATCACTAGACGTGCAGCCAACTGTAAATAAATGTACCAAACCAGGTAGACAGGAGAGCAATTTTTAGGGCAAGATTATTTAGTTCAGAATATTGTCAAATGTCTGTTGTTTCTACCGTCAGGGTTATTGTGCCCGGTACTACCGCTAATCTAGGACCAGGTTTCGATTGCATAGGCGCAGCGTTAACTGTATATAACCAGTTTAAAGTCACTCGCCTGGAGTCGCTAAATTCTGGATCAGTCAAGCTTAAGATTGATGTTACTGGTGTGGAAGCCAACAAGGTCAGTAGAGATGAGAGTAATCTTGTCTATCGAGCGTTTGTGACCTTATATGAGCGTCTGGGAAAAACTCCGCCTCCGGTACACCTAGAGATTGATTTGGGGGTGCCTTTGGCACGAGGATTGGGCAGTTCGGCAACAGCGATTGTTGGAGGATTGATTGCTGCAAATCAGTTAGCGGGTAAACCTCTTTCTCAGCAGGAGGTAATGGAGTTAGCGATCGCAATTGAGGGGCATCCTGATAATGTGGTTCCAGCGCTTTTGGGGGGATGTCGTTTGACCGGTCGAGGTTTGGTTATCAAACCCCAAAAGCCCCAAGGACCCCAAGCAAAAGAACAGGATTGGGTAGTTTGTGATGTTCGTTGGTCTTCTGATCTGGTTCCGGTGGTGGCAATTCCAGATTTCGAGCTTTCAACACAGGAGGCACGGCAGGTGTTACCTGATAGCTACAGCCGTGCTGATGCAGTTTTGAATGTGGCCAGTTTGGGGTTGTTGTTGCGAGGTTTGCAGTCTGGTAAGGGGGATTGGATACGGGTCGGTTTGCAAGACCGGATACATCAGCCTTATCGCCAAAAGCTGATTCCTGGTTATGACGCTGTGGAGGCGGCAGCTTTGGATGCTGGAGCCTATGGCATGGTGATTAGTGGGGCAGGTCCTACTTTGTTGGCCTTGGTGAGTGAGTCAAAAGCACCAGCGGTTCAGGAGGCAATGGCGGTAGCTTGGACCGATGCCGGGATTCAGGCTCAAGTGCGATCGCTTTCTCTAGATTCCCACGGCACCAAGATTGCTCTGGAATTGATTAGCTAATACCACATCCGATAGTATGACCCCCTGCTGGTTATAGTTGGTAATTGCTTCTGATTACCAAAAATATAAAATATAGCATAATGCTTCTGGGTTTGACCCACCTTAACCTAAATTTTTAATAATTCTTTACTTTTTTGGTAGCAATTGTTACCAAAAAATTTTTTTTGTGTTTTTTTGGCAAATACCCTTTGCAATTCTTAACTTTAGTTAATATACTGAAACTAGAAGCCAATAGGTATTTATTCTTAGCTATGGTCTCCGTAAATTTTCCTTGGATAACGACGATTATTCTGCTGCCCCTAGTGGCATCTCTGCTGATTCCGCTCATTCCCAGCAAGTGGCTGAGGATGATTCGTTGGTATGCCCTAGGTGTAGCCCTTCTGGATTTTGTCCTAATGATCTATGGGTTTTGGCATCATTACGATTTCCGAAACTCCGAATTTCAGCTCAGGGAAAGTTATACGTGGATACCCCAGCTTGGCATTAGTTGGTCTGTAGCAGTCGATGGCTTATCGATGCCTCTGATTGTGTTAAGTGGCTTAGTCACTACCTTAGCTATTGTTGCGGCTTGGAAGATTAACCATAAACCGCGTTTGTTTTACTGCTTGATGCTGTTCATGTATAGCGCCCAGATCGGGGTGTTTGCAGCTCAAGATTTAGTGTTGTTTTTCCTAATGTGGGAATTAGAGTTGCTGCCAGTGTACTTGCTCATTTCTATATGGGGAGGAAAACAACGCTTCTACGCCGCAACCAAATTTATTCTTTACACAGCAGCAGGTTCAGTTTTTATCCTGGTCGCCGCGCTAATGATGGCGTTTGCTGGAGATACAGTCACCTTTGACATGCAAACCCTAGGGAATCGGAATTACCCGATAGCTTTGGAACTAGTAGCTTATGCGGGTTTCTTAATTGCCTATGGTGTCAAGTTGCCGATTTTTCCGCTACATACTTGGTTACCAGATGCACACAGCCAAGCTTCTGCTCCAGTCTCGATGATATTAGCTGGGGTCTTATTGAAAATGGGTGGGTATGGACTGATGCGCATGAATCTAGAAATGCTTCCTCATGCCCATACTTACTTCGCACCAGTGCTAGCAGTATTAGGTGTGGTCAATATTATCTACGGTGCTTTGCTTGCTTTTAGCCAAGACAATCTCAAACGACGACTAGCTTACTCATCAATTTCCCACATGGGTTTTGTGTTGATTGGCATTGCTTCGTTCACTGAATTAGGAATGAATGGAGCTATCTTACAGATGCTTTCCCATGGGTTAATCGCTGCTGCCTTATTCTTCCTATCTGGTGTCACCTACGAACGTACTCATACCCTAGCGATGGCAAAAATGGGAGGAATGGCGAAAGAAATGCCCAAAGCATTTGCCCTCTTCACTGCTGGTTCCATGGCATCCCTAGCCTTACCAGGAATGAGTGGTTTTGTTGGTGAGTTGTCAGTCTTTCTTGGAGTCACTACTAGCAGTGTCTACAGCTCATCTTTCAAAGTCGTCATCGTTTTCTTAGCCGCAGTGGGATTAATCCTAACTCCGATTTATCTGCTTTCACTGCTCAGACAGGTATTTTTCGGTAACAATAACTATGGAATAATTATTGAGAAATACCTAGGGGATGCCAAGCCTCGCGAAATTTTCATTACGGCTTGTCTGTTAATCCCTATTATTGGCATCGGTCTTTATCCGAAGCTAGTCACTCAAACCTATGATGTGAAAACTGTAGCGGTTGCTGCTCAAATGCGCCAATCCTTACCAGTGATTGTTCAAGAGGAATCACCTCTATACTCTGGTACCTTCACAGCGCCACAGTTAGCTAACACCAATCCTCAAGCTATTCTTGGTGTTACCAAGTACTGAGTACTTGCTGTTTCCGATTAGCGGGAGTTAAACAAAAAGAATGCCCCAAAACAGGAGCATCCCACTTTGGAAGAAACATACCCCAAATAGCTGTATCATGGTGATTCTACCGCCGAAATAAAACGATATATTTGCCAAAATGAGATGCTCCCAACAAACCGGGTGCATCTCACTGTTTTTATGAAAAGCGCGAGGGGAGAAAACCCCCTGTTCTATTGCTGTATCCCTTTCGAAATTATGAATAAATTCGCGCCAAAATGCCCAAAGGTAGCGATATTATACTGGATTTCTATCTTGATTTCTGTTTAAGTCCCCCTATGGGATTTTTCTGTAAGATTTGGGAAGTAATGATAATATAATTGCGTTCCTGTAGGGACTCTGTCAGACTACTGTACAAGGAAGCCAAGCCAAAATGAATGTGACTCTTACCGTAAATGGTAAACAGCACACCCTCACCATTGAACCCCGTGTAACACTCCTAGATGCTCTGCGTGAATATTTGGGATTAGTCGGGAGTAAAAAGGGGTGCGATCATGGACAATGTGGAGCCTGTACTGTTTTAATTGATGGTCAGCGAGTTTATTCCTGTCTCACTTTGGCAGTCATGCAAGAAGGTAAGGAAATTGTTACCGTTGAAGGTTTGGCAACAGGGGATACTCTCCATCCGGTGCAGGAGGCATTTATTGACAATGATGGCTTCCAATGCGGCTATTGTACCCCAGGGCAAATTTGCGCTTCTGTGGCTCTTGTGGAGGAAGTTAAACGGGGTTGTGTTAGCGCGGTGACACCAGATTTGCATAGTCCTCCACAACTAGCTGAACTCTCCGAGGCGGAAATCAAGGAACGACTGAGTGGGAATCTCTGCCGATGCAGTGCTTACAATGGTATTGTGGCAGCCGTACAGCAGGTAATTGGACAAAAACCACCTTCTCCTGTGGCAGCGGTGATGGTCAGTGAATATGGAAATAACAAAGGATCATGAATAACTTCACCTATACCCGTGCCACTTCCTTGTCAGATGCCGTGAACCAGGCAGTTGCTGACCAACACTCCATGTTTATTGCTGGTGGAACGAATTTAGTTGACCGTCTGAAAGTATTCTTAGATCAGCCATCGCAACTGATTGATATCTCTCGGTTACAGATGCATAACATTGAACCGATGGCTGATGGTAGTCTGCGTCTGGGAGCGCTAGTTAGTAATACCGCAGTGGCAGACAATAGTGATATTCGCCGCAACTATCCCATGTTAGCTAGGGCAATTATATCTGGCGCATCTCAGCAAATTCGCAACATGGCTACAGTGGGGGGAAACCTGCTGCAACGTACCCGTTGTCCCTATTATTACGATACCGCCTTTCCTTGTAATAAACGGCAACCAGGGACAGGCTGCCCCGCAATCACGGGAATTAACCGTACTCATGCCATCCTTGGGGCCAGCGAGCAGTGTGTAGCAGTACACCCGTCAGATATGTGTGTTGCCCTAGCTGCATTGGATGCGGTGGTGGAAGTAGCAAGTCCCCAAGGGCAAAGGGAGATACCGTTTACAGATTTCCACCGTCTACCAGGAAATAGACCCGAGCAAGACACCAATTTAGAACCAGGGGAGTTAATTACCGCTGTGATTCTGCCGACCTTATCCTTTGGGAAATCTGGGGTTTATTTGAAAATACGCGATCGCGCTTCCTATTCCTTTGCTTTAATTTCTGTGGCGGCGGCGGTAAACTTGCAAGGGGAGCAAATCCAAGCTGCACGCTTGGCAATGGGTGGGGTAGCACACAAGCCTTGGCGAGCAACAGCAGCAGAAGAGTTTTTGATTGGTAAGTCGGCGGATGTAGCAACATTTACCGAGGCTGCAGAAATTGCCTTGGACTTAGCCAAACCTTTAACTCACAACGGTTATAAAGTCGAACTGGCAAAACGGGCGATTCGTCGCGCCCTCATGGTTTCTGCTCAAGGAGGAGGGGTAGCATGAATCAAGTAACTAGTACTAGTATTAACCGCAAGGATGGACGAGCAAAGGTTACAGGGACAGCAACCTACGCTGCTGAACATCAAATTCCCGGTTTAGTTCATGGTTATCTGGTGACTGCTAACATTGCTCATGGGCAGATTAAAAGTATTGATACCCAAGGGGCAGCAACAGCACCAGGGGTAATTGCGGTTTTCACTCATAAAAACGCCCCGACCGTATCTAAACCAGCTAACGATTTTATCACCTCGAAAATCTACGAGGCACGACTACCGTTATCAGATGACCAAATTTACTATGCAGGACAGATTATTGGCTTAGTAGTCGCAGATACCTTTGAACGGGCACGTCACGCTGCCCATTTAGTTAAGGTAGAATACGTCACCCAAGAACCAATTGTAGAAACCAGTAAAGCTACCTTTAACGAAGCTCCACCCATGTTTGGGCAACAGATGACCTTTGAGAAGGGGAATGTTGCTGGTGGGGACTTTGCCAGTGCCATGGCAGGTGTAGGAGCCGGGATTACAGCAACATACACAACTTCCACTGAACTACACGCAGCGATGGAACCCCATGCTATCATTGCTCACTGGCAAGATCCAGACACCCTGACTGTCTACGAACCATCCCAGTGGGTAATCGGTAGTCAGCGTACCTATGCAGACCTGTTTGGACTTCCCCCAGAAAAAGTCCGTATTATCACACCTTTTATTGGTGGAGCCTTTGGTTCTAAAGGCTTTCCTTGGCCCCATGCCATTCTTGGTGCAGCAGCCGCCCGTCAACTGCAACGTCCCCTGAAAGTTGTTCTCAGCCGTCGGCAAATGACCGCCAACACCGGACACCGGTCTGAAACGGAACAAACGATTCGTTTAGGGGCAAATGCTGATGGTAGCTTGATGGCCATAGACCATGGGGTTAAATCCTGTACCTCACCAGTTGATATTTTTACTGAACCTTGTACAGGCATCACACCAGTTATGTACGCTGCACCCAATCTGCGAACCCGTCAGGAATTGGCGGTGATGAACGTTGGGACACCCGCATTCATGCGTGCCCCAGGGGAAAATCCGGGGTTATGGGCACTAGAATCAGCCATGGATGAATTGGCGTGGGAGTTAAAAATCGACCCAGTGGAACTGCGGTTAAAAAATGAAACTAAGGAACACCAGCGCCGGGGTTTACCTTTCTCTGCCAAGCATTTCGCAGAATGTTTGCGGCTGGGTGCGCAACAATTTGGGTGGCAAGATAGACCAAAACAGGTGCGCTCTCTCACCCGTGATGGTAAGCTGGTTGGTTGGGGCATGGCGGCATCAACCTTCCCCGCTTTACGGAGTGCAGCCACAGTCACAGTGCGGTTGTTAGCGGATGGTACTGCCCATATCCTCACTAGTGCTAATGACATGGGTACTGGTGCATATACCATTGTTGCAGGTACAGCAGCCGAGGTATTGGGGCTAGCTGTAGAACAGGTACGGGTGGAGATGGGAGACTCCTTACTGCCAAATGGTGGGATGGCGGGTGGTTCCCAAATGACAGCAACCCTTGTACCAGCAGTGATGGCGGCTTGTGAGGCAGTTCTGAAGACGGCTCTTGCCGCAACAGCCCAAGAAGCCTTTGCCACCCTGCATCAGTCGGGACAAGCTGCGTTTGAAGCGACAGCCTCTTCTGCAGCCGGTGAAGAGGGGAAGAAATGGGCATTCCAATCCTGGGGGGCACATTTTTGTGAAGTCAGCGTAGATGAAGACATTGCCCGCTTGCGCGTCAACCGTTGGGTGTCTGTGATGAATATTGGGCGAGTAATGAATGCCAAAACTGCAGCGTCTCAGATACGGGGTGGTGTAATTATGGGTATTGGGCACGCCTTGATGGAAGCCTGTGATTTTGACCCCAATATTGGCTATCCTGTGGTTTACGACCTGGCTACCTATCATTATCCCAGTCATGCAGATATTCCCCGGATTCAGGTGACATTTGTAGGGGAACCCGACTATAAATTTAATCCCGCAGGGGTGCGGGGTTTGGGTGAAATTGGGATTACAGGAGTATCGGCTGCGATCGCTAATGCTATTTACCATGCTACAGGTAAACGTATCCGTGATTTACCAATTACACCGGATAAGTTGTTGTGACACACATAACAGAAGAGGCGTTCCATTCAACGCCTCTTCTGTTATGTGATGATGTTTATGTTGTGATGATGTTAATTTTCATATAAGTCAACCACGGGTAAACCTTTTTTGGGAATGCTGCTGATAAATCTTTACCGAATTCAGCCTAGTTTATAGGAGAAAATTAAACTCAATATTCCCAACATAGCTGGTACCAAAACTAGTCTTATATTCAGATTAATTAGTATTAGTAACAAGACTAATATTGCCAAGACTGCGGTAAAATTTAGACAATAATCTTTGAGTTTATCTATCAACACTAGAGATTGCCGACAACGAGGGCAATACTTTGTATGTCTGCGGAGAGCGATCATATAATTGCTGATCACTTAATTCTTGGAAAGGTGCTTCTGTTAATCCCTGCCATGCAGGTTTACCACTAAATGCTTACCTAAAATCTAAAATTTCAAATCTCATGACCACACCTGCCCATAATCTCATCCAGTCCATCTATGAAGCCATCAATCGTAGGGATGTTAACGCTGCGATGGAGTGGATAGACGACCAGTGTATTTACGAGGATCTCAACTTTTCCCAACCATTCAAAGGAAAGGAAGCTGTCAGACAACTTCTGGAAGAATCCTGTCAAGGTATCCCGGATGAGTTAAAATTTGTAATTGATGATATCACCACAGGCGATCCCCTGGCAGTAGGAATACTATGGCACGTTGAATTAGACGGCATTCCCTTTCCCAACGGACGAGGTGTTAGCTTTTATCGTTGTTCTGAGGTAACTGGCAAGTTAGTTTTAGCCCGTGATCTGGTTGAACCCCCCATAAAACCAGGGAAGGCGGCATTCTTTATCATCCGACTAGTATCTCCGCTGATACGGACACTGCTGAAAAATCGGCAAGATGAAAGTACTAGGGAAATCTCTCCCTTAGGCCAAGGGATTCCAAAAACTCAACGCTTTCTTCCTCTAGTATTTGGGTTAATAGCGATCGCTTATATTTACATTCTGTTTTTATCTCCACCAGGGCAACTTATTCCAGGGCAACCCGCTTGGGCCATTCAACCAGAAACTATAGAGGAAATAGTAAATGAATCTCTGAATTTTTTCTTTATTTTACCCCTTTTGAACCTAGTAGGCATTAATTATTTAGAAGCACCAGTGGTTCATCCTACCTTAGAAGCACTCTTCAACTTTGCAGAAGCTTGGATTTTTATGTTTTTACCTCTACTCCTCGTCGATAGAAGGACAACTCATTTCCCCAAGATTCTGATTTGGAGTCTGGCCATGTTCGGAACGAATGCTGTTCTTACCCCTTATATGGCACTGCGCTATAATACACCAATTCCTCCAGTAAAGGAGGAAACGAACAAGGGACTATTAGCTCGTGTATTTGGTTGGACAGGAATGATAGTGGGGGTAATTGCATTAGTTTGGGGGGTGATGGGACGACCAGAGTTTGGAGATTTGGTCGAGAGAATGAACTATTTTGGGGAGCAATTGATAACGAACCGACTTACATTAGCTTTCTGTGTAGATTTAGTACTTTTTTTCATTGTTCAGGCTTTACTTTTGGGGGCAGTTAACAGCAGGATTGGCTGGTTTCGATTTATTCCTTTCTGGGGACTTGCGCTATGGCTAATTATATGAGTTGCTTGGAGGTTGGCTCAGCACGAGCGGACGCAATTTGTTGCCCAAAATGACTTTTATTATCAAATAACTATATGGTTTTGGCATAATCTGGTGTTCAATATCAACAAGTTTACCCTAACGCTCACATAACTGTGCTGCGGAGCATTTTTATTCAGGGAAGGTTTAATCAGGAGTTAATAATGTTAGAACTATATTTAGACAGTGCCGATGTTGAACAAATAGCACGTTTTCACTCTTGCTTACCGATTAAAGGAATAACAACCAACCCCAGTATTCTGGCTCAAGCCAACATAGGTGTTAATCAACTACTTAAAGAAGTAAATACTATACTAGGAAATGAGGCACGTTTCCACATTCAAGTTATTAGTCAATCTGTCGATGAAATTATCGTTGAAGCTGAGAAAATAACAGCTTTACCCTATGATATTGTGGTTAAAATTCCGGCCACGGAAATAGGTCTAGTGGCAATAAAACAGTTATATCAGAAGCAGATACCTATATTAGCTACGGCAATTTATACAGTTCAACAAGGTTTTTTAGCTGCACTAGCAGGTGCAGATTATTTAGCTCCTTATGTAAATCGAATTGATGTTTTTGGGGGAAATGGTGTCACAGTTGTGGAGCAACTTCAACAACTTGTCCAACAACAACAGCTAAGTTGTTGTTTATTACCTGCTAGTTTTAAAAATTCCCGTCAAGTTTTAGAGGTATTACAAGCAGGGGTTGGTGCGATTACTTTGCCTGTAGGTATAATGGGACAAATGGTTTCACATCCGGCTATACCTTTGGCAGTTGAACAATTTAACACTGATTGGCAACAAGTCTTTGGTGATCAATTATCTTTTGAAACTTAATGTGACCTGAGTTTTGGATATAGCAATTCTACGACTTGTGAGGTACAAATTTCTGGTTTTTAGGGAGCAGGGACTGAGGCCGTGGGCCACGCGGGGCGC
>NZ_MKZS01000001.1:2632719-2639413 GCF_001942495.1 Moorena bouillonii PNG | reverse complement strand
CCTTTGGCAGTTGAACAATTTAACACTGATTGGCAACAAGTCTTTGGTGATCAATTATCTTTTGAAACTTAATGTGACCTGAGTTTTGGATATAGCAATTCTACGACTTGTGAGGTACAAATTTCTGGTTTTTAGGGAGCAGGGAGCAGGGAGCAGGAAGCAGGGAGCAGGGAGCAGGGAGCAGGGAGCAGGGAGCAGGGAGCAGGGAAGTCGGAAGTGGGAAGAGGTAAAAAATAATGTGTACCTCATGAGTCCTAGAAACGCTATAATAAAACAGGCAGATAGAGTGACAATACATAAATGGAAGCTAGAGGCATTCAAGGGTGAAGCATATCATGTTCAATTGATAGTAAATTTTTCTTCCAACAATAACTTATCTGACTTGATTTCATCCTTGAAATCAGGTAGTAGCAGGATTTTTATGGTAAGCATTCAGCTATCAACTATCAGCGATTAGCGCTACGCCCACGCTACGGGAACAGCTTTTAACTGTAAGCATTCAGCCGTCAGTGGTCAGCCGTCAGCTTTGTGGCACAGGCTTCTAGCCTCTAACGTAAAAGAGATTAAACAAATCCTTACCTCTTTTATTCAAAACGGTTTGCTCCTCAAGTAGCGTGGCCATTCGCGTAGCGTGGCCTTTGGCCTTGGCCATTGGCTGATAGCTGATACGCGACACGCTGAATGCTTACTTTTAACTTATGCGCTACGCCCACGCTACGGGAACAGGCAAAGGCCAACGGCTGACCACTGACCACTGACCACTGACGGCTGACAGCTGACAGCTGACCGCTGAATACTTAGATTAATTTCAATAACAGAATAAAGAATCGCGAGTATCAACACCAGTTATAGTATTAGTACCAGAAGCATTTTCGCATAGCTCCCGGTCTTGGTTATAATCCAAAATTGCAAAGGTGAAGTCAGCGCCAGTAATATCTGCACCATCAAATTTAGATTTCAATATCATTGCATATTCAAACACTGCATCGGTTAAATCTGCTCCCTTAAAGCTACATACATTAATGAATGCATCGCTAAAATTGGCTCCATGTAGATTAGCATTCGTGAAATCAACTTTGGTAATGTTGGCACCTATAAACTTAAAGTTGCTCAAGTTGGCTGACTGTAAATTGACATTGCTAAAAACCTTGTAACTAAGGTCTTTATCGGAGAAATCTTGAGCGGTTAGATCCTTGTTTTCATAGTCAGCGTTAATGGTGGCAGCGCTTTGGGCTTGGGCTGGCAGAGGCAAGACTAATATAGTTAGTGCTAGTAGAAAGGCTGCCAGGTGTAGAAAGTACTTACCGTACTTCATGAATTGCTCTAATCCTCCTTGTGATTAAAATTTGCTGACAAGGGTAACTATAGCACTTATCATAGTCATGAGGTACAAAATTCTCGGCTTTAGGGAGCAGGGAGCAGGGAGCAGGAAGCAGGTAAGATGGAAGAGGGAATAGGTAAAAAATCTATAAGAAACGCTATATAGGGAGCAGGTCAATTTTGTAAGAAAACTTGAACTACAAACGCTTGAACTAAAGTGTTTTCGGGGCTTCAGTAGCAGTTATCAGTTATTTTAGTACATTTGTTCTGCGAATTTGACATGCTCCCAACGCTATATATCCTCAAATTACTTCCCTGATAGTTCTAGTGAACAATAGCTCATCCTTAGAAGTCAACTAAAGCGGCATTTCGGGCAGGGTAAACGCATCTAATTTTTTTATCCTATATATAGTGTTTTTAAAATTAAATAAACACTATATGTTGAAAAGCCATTGTCAATAAGCACAATAAGGCCAGGTTTATTGAGAACTACCCCCGCTTACCCAACAAGATGCGTTTACCCTGGCATTTCGGGCTATACTTTGATAAATTTTTTTTGATTTTATTTAAGGTTTACGTTAAAATAGCATACTAAATACTGAAGACCGGTATTTCCAAGGGCCACCCAGAAGTTCCACCCGATAATAATCGAGTAATCGAGCGGAAAGAGCATTGCGTCCAGCAGTGACCAAACGTAAGGTCTGTGGCGGTTCCCGTTCCATAGAACGGTTTCGGGAAACAGCCGATTTACTCAGTGTCATCCAAACCTACCGTGTCCAGGATCCTTCGGCTATGGAGTTTTTCCGACAAGCTCTTGAGGCTACCGTTTCCCCAACGGTTTCTTATCCTTCCCTGATTCCGATGACCTGAATTCTTACGTTTTCAAAATCAGGTGCAAGATCTGAGTTATACTTATTCTGTTGACTACTAGACAATAACAAATAATGAAAAAGATAAATTATGGATTTATAGGAACAGGAATAATTGGTGAAATGCTAATTAATAGATTTGTAGATAGCGGAGTAGCCGATCCCGATCAAATCTATGCATCAAATAGAAGTACTGAAAGATTAAAAAGAATAGTCATATATACAGGAATAAATAAAGGGACAAATCAAGAAGTTATTTCTAATTCTGATTATATTTACCTGTGTGTGAAACCACAGGATTTGCCTGATGTATATCAAGACTTAAACGGAAAGTTGAATGAAAAAACTCTGGTAACTTCTGTCGCATCTATAGAAAGAAATTATTACTATGAAAATTTAGGCAAAATAAAATTAGTTAGAATAATCCCAAGTATAACAAACAAAAGAAAAGGCACAATTCTTTTTGTAGCAGATAAATCTCAAGAATCAGAAAGAGTTTATTTAGATTTGTCACAAATTGCTAATGTCTATTGTGTCCCTGAAGAACATCTTGATGAATATACGCATCTGGCAAGTTGTTCTCCTGCAATAATCTCTGAATTTATCAGAGGATATCTGACATCAATTACAAAAAAAGGAATAAATGAAGAGAAAGGTAGAGAAATAATTTTTGATGCATTATATCAGACTGCTGATTTGTTAAAAGAATTTGGATTTAGAGTAATAGATGATGTTTGTACAAAAGGAGGAATAAGTAGAGTCGGAGTTAATTTTGTTTCTGAAAATTTCCCAATTGAGAGATTATCAGATGAATTACTTGGAAGAATGAAATCAGTCAAATTAGAATGGAGTGGTAAATATGAATTGAATAATCAAAATATTTTAGATATAATTAATGAGAATGGAACACCTCTTTATGTTTATGAAGAAAATGAGATTAAAAGAAACTTTGAACTAATCATAGATTCAATACCTTATGAAAATAAACAGGTACATTATGCCGTTATGTGTAATAGTAATAGCGAGGTATTAAGGAAAATCAGACAATTAGGAGGCTTTGTTCAAATAAATTCTATACACGAACTTGATTTAGTTAAGAAAGTGGGATTCAGTAATGGGGATATTTCTTTTACTTCAACTGGTTTGGATAGTGAAAGTTTAGAGAGATTAGTTCAAGAAGGAGTGCAAGTAAATTTGGATTCAGTTGAAGAGGTTGAGAAATATTGTAAATTGAATGCAGGGGGTAATTTTGGAATTAGAATTAAAATGAAAGAAGATATCGAACTTCCTGAAGGTTATACTAATTCCCCAAAAGATTCAGATGTAGGTATACCTCAAGACTATTTTTCAAGAGTAAAACAAATTGCTCAAGATTATGGATGTAGAATCAATGAAATACACGGATATCTCGCATCTAATATTTTAGATTCAGAACCTTTAATACACTCTTCAAATTATTTGATGGAATGTGCAAAGCAATTTCCAGATTTAGAATATGTAAATTTTGGAAGTGGTTTTGGCGTACCTGGAAGAAAAACTGAATCAAAATTTGATTTTGCTGGAATAGGAGAATACTATTCAAGATTAACAAAAGAATTATCAGACCATCTTGGAAGGGATGTAAAATTAAAAATAGAGCCTGGTAGATCGGTTGTAGCAACGGCAGGAACACTTTATGCCAAAGTAACAAATGTTAAACAATTGACTGGTAAAAAGCAGATATCAATCAATGCAGGGTTCGGAGAATTTCCAAGACCAAGAATATATGGAGCATACCACGAAATTGAGGCTGTTGGTAAAACAGGAGAGACAGAAACTTATGACATAAGAGGCAATACTGTATTGCAATCAGACTTTTTAGGCAAAGAGAGAAAACTACCTCAAGTACAAGAAGGAGATATCCTGGCAATTAGAAATACAGGGGCTTATGGAATAGTAATGGCTTCAGGTTTCCCAGGAAAAGAGTTACCTTCTGAAGTAATGGTTTATTCAGATGGCACATTTAAGAGGATACTTGATTGGGCTGAGTCTGACTCGCTTGCCAGAAGCAGTAGATATGAGTAGGATGTTCTTGACTGAGTGAGTCGAATTTAGTGAAGAAGCAGCTCAACGCCTACAAGCTGAAGGTGCTTCACAGGTACTGCAAGCCATCCTTCATGCTATTAGTGATCTGTCACAGCTGAGTGCAGATTAGGCTGGGCAGATTATTAAAAAGGTCACTAAAGAGCAGAAAGTGAAAAAAGGATCCCTCGTGCGATCGCTCCGTGCTGCACTCACTGGAGATGTTCACGGTCCCGATCTCATTGAATCTTGGGTGATTTTCCATCAGCACGGTAGGGACAAAATCCGCCTACAGCAGGCATTGATTAACACTTCTACTACTTAGGTGATTTACTGATTGTAGGATGTGCATACCCTTCGGGATGCTCCTAAAGCATCCCGAGTTCGGTGTTTTTAACCACTATGGGAATACGTTAGGACATGAGTAGAACTCACCACAGAGTCACAGAGAACACAGAGAGTAATCGAGATGAGCAACAAGCGCTGTTAGAAATTGCTGAGTCTTATCTCCGGGAGTTTGTTGCACCAGTAGCGTCAGAAATTGATGATAATCCAGAAGTATTAAGAGCGGCACTTCAGGGAATGGGTGCTCGCTCTTTATTGGCACTGCAGATTCCTAAGGTTTGGGGAGGTACTGGAGTTAGTGAGCTAACCTTTCGCCACTTCCAGCAGCTCATTCCCCGTTACTCTGGTGCGTTGGCATTTCTGCACACCCAACACCAAAGTGCAGGAGAATTCCTCACCAACACTGACAATGAATCTTTAAAGTGGCAATATCTGCCTTATATGAGCCAAGGACAGGTGTTGCTTGGCATTGGCTTTTCCCATCTGCGACGCCAAGGCAAGTCAATGGTTAAAGCTATTCCTGTAGCAGGTGGGTATCAGATAGAAGGAAAAGTACCTTGGGTAACGGGTTTTGGTTTCTTTCAAGATTTTATTTTGGGTGCAACACTTCCCGATGGTCGGGCAGTTTATGGTATGTTGCCGTTTATTGAAACCATGCAAGAGACTGGGGGAGCAATTACTTTTAGTAAGCCAATGGAATTAGGGGCAATGTCCTCAACCAATACCGTTACGGCAGAGCTTACTCATTGGTTCTTACCTGAAGAGCGTGTTGTCTTCATTAAACCCACTGGTGCAATTCATGAGAACGATCGAAAGAATGTTCTGAATCACGGGTTTGACTGCTTGGGCAATACTAGAGCAGGTCTCGATATCATAGAGGCTGTTTACCAGACTAAACAACTTCCCTTCATCAAGCAAGCATTTGATGCCTTCAACGAAGAACTCAAACGTTGTCAATCAGCAATGATGGCGGCACTAACACCTGATTCTCAGTCTTGCGAAGAACGGCTACAACTCCGCGCTTGGGCAATTAATTTAGCGCAACGTTGTACTGCAGCAGCAGTTACTGTTTCTAGTGGTGCCGCTAATTACCGACATCATGGCGCACAGCGAGTATATCGTGAGGCATTGGTGTTCACAGTCTTAGGTCAAACAAGGGCTGTTATGGAAGCAACTCTTGCTCAGTTGGTGAATTAGGTATTAGGTGTTAGGACACGAGGAGAACTCACTACAAAGCCACAAAGAACACAAAGAAAATCTATACGTCCTAATCTTTCCTAATCTGCCATCTTAGAGGTTGTCTGAGAAGTCTCATTTGCTACATCCAAGCCCCCTAAATCCCCCAATTTTGGGGGACTTTTAGAAGCAAATTGACTCTTATTCCCCCCAAAGTTGGGGGGCTAGGGGGGCAAAATTCAGTATAAAAAAACTTTTCAGATATCCTCTTAGTGCTATAGCGTTTCTCATAGCTATGAGGTACACTAATAAATAGATTAGATAGTTAGTGATACAAATTTCGGATGAAACCTTACTCTCTTGACTTTCGGCAAAAAATTCTAGAAATCCATAAAAAATAAAATTTATCAATCCGAAACTTAGCTCAACGTTTTGGTGTAGCCAAAAGCTTTATTCAAAAATTACTAAAACAACATCGAGAAACCGGAGATATTAAACCCCTCTCTTGGTGCGCATTCCCTAGGTCGGGTTTCCCGACCGGGGTCGCACAGCAACGTCAAGGGGTAAGTCCGCCACGCAAACTTAGGGTCGAGCAATTAATAGATTTGGGAGAAATAATTGAAACAAATAATGATGCTACGTTAGTTGAACTTTGTGATTTACTAGAAATAAAGATCCAAATTCGCGTAAGTCGAGCCACGATGGCAAGACTAATCAAACAACTCGATTATACTTAAAAAAAAACATTATATGCAGCGGAAAAAGAGTCAGAAATAGTCCAAATAAAACGACTAAAGTTTTGGTCAGATATCCGAGATATCCCGGCATAATATTTGATTTTAATAGATGAATCGGGAGTAAATTTAGCAGCGATGCAGCGCGGTCTTGGGGAGGCAGTGCGGTCTTGGGGAGGCAGCGCGGTC
>NZ_MKZS01000001.1:2629961-2632619 GCF_001942495.1 Moorena bouillonii PNG | reverse complement strand
TTGATGCTTACGAAAACTGGAAAAGCTTTCTTAAATATCTCAAAAAAGTGCTTGACAATTTTGGAAAATAATATGTAATTAATTTTGTTTAGGTGCTTAACTAAACAGGCATGTTTAACCTGAATGGGAAGCACGCTTTGAACCCAATTCATACGGATTCAGACCAGGACGCTCCTGTCACGATGCGATTGAAGCAATATTCACAGGCATCAACCAAAAACCTAAATGGGTACTAGATGCCGACATTGCCAAATGTTTCGATAAAATCAACCATAACTCACCTCTTGCACTAGTACAAATGAACCACTTGCCAAGCAGTAGGCACAGATGAGAGAAAAGGGCGTGCAAACAATAGAAACAATAGATAGCTTGAACTTTGGTTTCAATTCTTGCCCACGCCCAAAGCGAGCGTGTATACCCTACTCGGATTGATGCCGAGTGCCTACCAACGGGATAGCAAACAGCCCGTTACTAGGATTGTTTTTACAAGCTATAGGACATCCACTGCCAGAATATTGTCAAGGTCATTTCTGCTAGCGCCAATTGTCGATTTCTCAATGAATACCATTGGTCAACCCGTGAAATGATTCGACAGGTGCGACAAGGAGTTATAGCCGAACTGCTATCCTACAAACCTTGCATGACGAAGACCATGTTTGCAGGTAATTATTGACTTGACTAGCTAAGAGTTACGAGGAAAGTTCAAAGCAAATGAGTCCGTGATCAGTGTTTTCAATCGCAAACTTCGATTGCACCTGGTCGTGCTGTACCTGGTGGTGGTATCGGCGGTGGCCTTGGAATTTCCGAGTCTTTCGGCGGTTATGGCACAACAACACAAGCACAACTAGGTTTGCGGTTGGTACGACTATTGCCTAAAACCTTAACTCATCGCTTTGCTGGTGATGGTATTAGCAGATACCGCTTTCTGTAGTGTAGAATTTTGGCGAGGCATCCGCAAGCTCAGATATCACGCTGTGGTTGGAGTCCGCCGTGACCGTAAACTGGTTGATGGACGCCAACTATCTAGTCTCTACAAGCGAGGGCAACAAGTTCGGCTTGAGGGCAAACCCAAAGTTGTTTCCATTTCTTGGTTCTATCTCAAGCGTGACGGCAAATGGAAGAAGCGCTTTGTCCTCTCTACATTACCTATGAAAGCCAGCACTATCAACTGGTGGGGCAAGCGCAGGTGGCCTATTGAGGGCTGGTAAAAGAGCTGCTAAGCATCGTTAAGCGACTGCATCGCTTTGCTCAGCAAACCAAACTAGGGATGTACCGTTGGCTAATTTTATCAATGATAGCCTACCTATTGGCACACTGGGCTTATCTTTCTACTGATTCAACCACCTTGCCCGATTGGGGGCAAGTAGCTGAAAAAGCTCTCCACTCTATCCTCCCTCAGCTTGTTGTCTGCATACTATTAACTGATATCCTCCGATTGCAACCTCTGCTCCTTGCACAGGGAATTGATATCAACATTTCTTGGTGCAAGATGTGAGATAATGCACTTCTGACAAAATTGAATACTTATCCATCCTTAAGACGATTAATCAAGTCTTGGTTAAAAGCTGGTGTGATGGATAATGGGACATTCTCACCTACAGAAGAGGGCACTCCACAAGGCGGAGTCATATCTCCCCTTCTGGCAAATATAGCTCTTCACGGCATGGAAAAAAGGATTAAACAATTCGCAGAAACTATGAAGGGAAGTAAATCCAAGAATAGGAATGCATTAAATTTAGTCCGATATGCAGATGACTTTGTCATAATGCATAAAGACCATTACGTGGTAAAAGAATGTCAAAGAATCATCAATATATGGTTGAATGACATGGGTTTGGAATTAAAATCAAGTAAGACCAGGATTACCCATACATTTGAAGGATTTGACTTCCTCGGATTCAATATCCGTCAATATCAGGTTGGTAAAAACCAGTCAAAACAAGGTTTTAAGACCATCATCAAACCATCATTGGAAAAAGTTCTAGAGCATTACAGGCAGCTCGCCAAAGTTATCGACCAATACAGAGCTGCCCCGCAGACGGCTCTAATCAGCCGACTAAAACCCATTATAAGAGGATGGTGTAATTACTATAGTTCAGTCTGTAGTAAGGAAACCTTCAATACATTAGGGCATATGCTATGGAAAAAACTCCGAAGATGGGGATATAGGAGGCATCCCAAGAAATCGAAATCCTGGGTAATCAAGAAATATTGGGGAACCATCGGGAAAGACAACTGGATGTTCATGACCGGGAAAGATAATTACTTGCCCAAACATGCCAAAACACCTATTGTTCGGCACAGAAAAGTCAAAGAAACCAGAAGTCCCTACGATGGCGATTTAATCTACTGGAGTCTCAGAATGGGTAAACATCCCGAAAATACCATTCAGAAGGCAAAACTTTTGAAAAGGCAAAAAGGGAAATGCTCCCACTGTGGTCTTACCTTTAGGGATGGAGACAAATTGGAAATGCATCACATCTTACCACGCGCTAATGGTGGAACTAACAAAGATGAAAATCTGGAATTACTACACCTTCATTGCCACGATGCCAAACACGGGACAAAAGTCAACGCCTTAGAGTTAGATGAAAACCCGTTAATAGACATCTCCAGGAATTGCAAAGCAATTCTATCACTAGCTTTGAGATGCTTGCG
>NZ_MKZS01000001.1:2600148-2629861 GCF_001942495.1 Moorena bouillonii PNG | reverse complement strand
AAATTTGGCTAAAGTATAGCGCTATTTTAAGCTCATCACTTAATCAACCCAAACATCCCTTAAAGCTCATAAAAAATTAGCGCTAGATAAATTTGGCTAAAGTATAGCGCTATTTTAAGCTCATCACTTAATCAACCCAAACATCCCTTAAAGCTCATAAAAAATTAGCGCTAGATAAATTTGGCTAAAGTATAGCGCTATTTTAAGCTCATCACTTAATCAACCCAAACATCCCTTAAAGCTCATAAAAAATTAGCGCTAGATAAATTTGGCTAAAGTATAGCGCTATTTTAAGCTCATCACTTAATCAACCCAAACAACCCTTAGCATGGATAAAAACTAGCGCTAGATAAATTGTAAAGTTTTGCAAAAAACTAACACAACCTGAAATTAATGTGTTACCTTAAATATAAGGTTAGCGCGATAGTAAAGGGGAACAAAAGATGAACCAACAAATGAACCAACAAGCCAAGATCGTCGGAACTACCCAAGCAGCTTTTCTTCTAGGGATTTGTGTCCAACGAGTTCGGCAACTTTTGAAAAATGGCAGAATTAAGGGCGCTCAAAAAGTAGGCAGATTTTGGCAAATTCCCCTATTTAACGGCTTGCCTAGGGTCAGTCCTGGTCGCCGTGGACCCAAGGGAACCTGGAGAAGAGGTTTCCAGAAGGTGGCGAGTTACATCCACGTCAACCAGAACGTCATTAAACAAAATAAAAAGTACGACACCTACAATCCTGTGCTCACTGTCAAACAAGGCAACCGCAACACCTACGGTCATTATGTAGAAATCAAGGGTCCATCTCGGTTAGTCTATCAACCCAATTCTCCCAAGGATTGTGGAGCTACGGTGTGGCTAGAAGTTGACCCTTCTGTCGAAATTCTCACTAAAGTGTTTAGTTAATTGCAGTATCGGTATGAGCTTGTGGCATCCCAGATGGAAGCTGCTTGAACAAAAACGCGACGCATTCCCCCACCTGAACGAGGTGGGGGTTAAGGAGCGACAATAACAATTGCAAAAAAATGGACACTAATAAGCGATTGTCGTCTTGTATTTTGTAAGCTAAGATATTAACTATAAAAGATTTTGTTGAGCCAGTGAAAACGCAAAATAAAATTATAAGAACTGATAAGTGGCGACTCAACCCAACCCCAGATCAAAAGGAGCTGCTAGGGAAAACGGTTAAGGTATATCGCCACGCTTGTCAGTTTTTAGTTGGTATTATTTACACTCACTGGTCTAAACTGGGAGAACTGACGGCAGATCAACTAACTCCGGCTGTCGAAAAGTTAATGCATCAAACAGCTAAACGTCCTAGTATCAAATACCCTCAATTCAATAAAGCCTTTTATAAATTTCCTAGCTATCTACGTCGTGCTGCGTTCGCGAAGCGTCGGCTACGCCGAATCGCATTCTCCGCTGGTCAGGTTAGCCGTTTTGTTACTCGTTATTACGATTGGCAATCAGGAAGCAGAAAAAGGAAAGATGCTAAGCCTCCAAGATTAAATGCAAATACCGGTTGTTATCCCTCTCTTTACAAGGGGCAATGCTATAAACTACATGAATTTAACAAGGTAGAAATAAAGGTCTTTAACGGCTCTGATTGGGTTTGGACTGACGTTAAAATTACTGGGTTAAGAGAGCGTCACTTGGTAACGTCCAATAAAATGATGTCTCCTTCACTAGTGATTAACAACAGGGGGTGTTACCTGTCAGTTCCATTTGCCTGCAAGCCAGAAAAAAGAAAACCGGAGGCCAATGTTACAGCAGTTGATTTGGGAATCAACACAACAGCCACGATAGCAGTTGTAACTCATAGCGGCACTGTAATCCATTCGGCAAAGCCGACGCTACGCGAACGTGAATTCGTTCACCCCGGAAGAGACATAGACCGCCGAGACAAAAGACTGAAATCCGTATCTACGCGGGCGTCCAAAACCATGGGTAAAGGCGGAAAACTTCACAAAGGATTCTGTTCTAAAACCTATGAAAAATGCCGAAGAATCAATCATCAAATAGGCCACATTGTCTCTAAGCGAATTGTTGAGGTTGCTAAGCAGTTCAACTCTGTTCGCGTAGCGTGGCCTACGGCCTTAGCCATCGTGTTTGAGAATCTTAAAGACTGGAAGCCAAAAGGCGGAAAGAAACGGTCTAACCTTCGACAAAAATTCCATGGATGGCTAAAAGCTAAGATTCGTAATTTCACCGAAATGAAATGGTCGGAATTAGGAGGCAAGGTAGTAGAAATCGTAGCGGCTTATACCTCGAAACTTGCTTATGATGGTTCTGGCACAGTAAAGAGAAACTCAAAAAAATACTCTCTAGCGACCTTCGCCTCAGGTAAGTGCTTTAATGCTGTTCGCGTAGCGTGGCCTACGGCCAATCTAAATGGAGCTTACAATATCGGTGCTAGAGGTGTTTTTAAACTCGTTCGTAGAAATAGCAACGAGGGTCGTAAAGCGCAAAAGATCTGGACGACCGCCTAGAAGCTGGGCTTGCTTGTGTGACCTGTGGACTAGCGGTAGTTCAAGGTTAGCATAAGACACCACCACCTCGGGCGAAGCCCGACGCTACGCGAACGGCTTGCCAGGTGGTGGAGCTTCATATGTGTTGGCCTTCGGCGTTCTCTTGGTCTTTAGGCCAGGCTACAGGAACGGGTAGGTTTAAATTTGGCAAGTAGACAACTGCGGTCAAGTTTACTGTATACCAAAGGGAACAGGGAGTAGGGAGTAGGGAGTAGGGAAAAGGGAACAAAAATTCTCACAATTCATTTAGCATTGGTATAGTTGGTTTAATGTTGTTGGCAAACTGTTCAAATCAAACAGTAGAAATGCTTCACTCAGAGTAGCGGACGCAAAAGTTATCCCTAGATGATTCGTAGATATACTTACTTGTTAAATTCAGCGGACGCAAAAGTTATCCCTAGATATACTGATAGATCTACAGATATATTACATTAATTGTCAATTTCTTCTCTTACTCTTGACTACTGTTCGTTTTATTTGTCACTCTAGCACCAGGAAAGCTAATCATAGTTATTACCTACTAAAAACATTTACGATATGGTAAGTAATGTTTAGATTTGTTGCGGTAGTCAGGAGTTCATCTTTGTTAACCTTGGGTGCATTAGCAGTTGTCAGTAGCCTAATTTTAAAACCGTTAGAAGCTGGAGCTGCTGTTAATGATCAGAGTCTAATTTTCGTAAAGGATTCATTACCACAGGAGCCAGTGCTAATTCCAGAGAACTTGAACAAAGGGGATAATCAGGTTTTAGGGAGCGACACTGTAAGAAATTTCAACACCATGGGGATTAACCCACTCCTCAGTCCTCCAGCCCCAGCAAAAATTAGTCAAGCCCTACCTCCAAACCTACCTCCGGGTATAGAGCTGCCGGAGGAGCAGCGGCGAAATCCCTTTCCAGATCCTACACCTCGGGCTCCTAAACCTCCCTCTCTGGAACCAGCGCCAGAACCCCAACCTCCCCAGAAACTTCCTCCTGTGGACGAACTTCTTGACCCATCTGCTCCTAGCCCTGATCTACCGGATGAAATTCTTGAGGACATTCCAAAACAAATTTTCATTAAACGGTTTAATATTATTGGCTCAACGGTATTCAGCCAGGAAAAATTAGCGGAAATTACCGATCGTTTCCTCAATCAACCCATCTCCTTCCCAACATTATTTAAAATCAGGTCTGAGATTACCAAGTTATATGATGATGAAGGATACGTTAACTCTGGAGCTTATATCCCACCTCAGCAACTTGAAGATGGGATAGTTAGAATTGAGATTATCGAAGGGGAATTAGAAGATATTATTGTCAAGGGTCTGAGTCGGCTTAATTCTAATTACATCAAAAGCCGTCTTGCGATCGCTACCAAGAAGCCTCTGAATGTAAGGCACTTACTACAAGCCTTACAAATGCTGCGACTTGACCCTTTAATTGCCAACATCTCAGCTGAACTGTCGGCGGGTCTTGATCCTGGGGAGAGTTTGCTAGAAGTAACAGTAACTGAAGCGGATACCTTTAGCACCCAAATAACATTAGATAATGGACGCTCTCCCAGTGTAGGCAGCTTTCGGCGTCGTCCCAAAATTCGAGAAGGCAATTTACTGGGATTGGGAGATGCCTTAGAATTCAACTACACCAACACTGATGGTAGTGATACCTTTGATGTTAGCTATACCTTACCGATTAATCCCCGTAATGGTACCCTGCGCCTCGCCTATGGGACAACCTCTAGTGAAGTAATTGAGCCTCCTTTTGATGATATAGATATTGACTCAGAATCACGCTTTTATGAAATAACCCTGCGCCAGCCTGTATTCCAAACTCCTACTGAAGAAGTAGCTATTGGTATAATAGGCTCACGCCAGGAAAGCGAAACATCCATCTTAGATACCCCCTTTCCTTTATCAGCAGGAGCTGATGATGAAGGCCGTACCCGGATTAATGCCATCCGGTTATTCCAAGAGTGGACTAAGCGCAGTGAGCAACAAGTTTTAGCAGCTCGTTCCCAGTTCAGTATCGGGATTAGTTCAGGAGATACTACTATTAATAGCGGTAGGGGTGAACCAGATAGCAATTTCTTCGCTTGGCGTGGTCAAGGCCAATGGGTAAGGCTACTGGCACCAAACACTATCTTATTAATCCGAGGGGATGTGCAACTAGCAGACCGAAGCTTGGTACCATTAGAACAGATAGGGATTGGCGGTTTAGAGAGTGTGCGGGGCTATCGCCAGGATCTGATTCTATCGGACAATGGTGCCTTTATTTCTGCAGAGCTGCGTCTGCCAATTATTCAGAATGATAGCGGAACTCTGGTGCAGTTGACTCCTTTTCTTGATTTTGGTACTGGCTGGAATAAAGAAGATGAAAATGATATTGATGATAATACGATCGCATCCCTTGGTCTCGGTTTGCGATGGCAGCAAGGAAATTTCCTAGAGGCTAATGTCGGCTGGGGCTTGCAGTTAGTGCCTGTTGACACTAGGGATAGAACCTTACAGGAAGATGGCTTCTATTTTTCGGTGATTTTTAGACCATTTTGATCAAAGAAATAAAAATTAACAATTAAAAATTAACAATTAAAAATTGCTATTAATATAGCGCTTATGATCATAGTTATCAGATGCAGTAATCGGAAAAAAAGACAATGGTCAAAAAAAGGATATATACCGTTTTGCTCTCGGTTGTAAATACACTTATTTTGGCAAGAGGCAAAAGGCAAGAGGCAAAAGGCAAGAGGAACCCACCCCTAACCCCTCCCAGGAGGGGAAAGATATCTGGAGTTTTGTGGGACAATCTAAAAAGACCTCTTAGGTTGATAGCTGAACTAACAACATATTATTATAGTGACATAGCTAGAGCAAATCTAAAATATTTAGGGTTGAGGGTAAAGAGGTGGATAAGATTGCCTCTGATCGCTCTGTTAACAGCATTATTGTGCAATTTAGCCCCTCCGGTTTTAGCGAAAGTCCCACAAACGTTGAAAGTTGAAGGGTCTAATGTTGGAAGGTTGAAGGTTGGAAGGTTGAAGGTTGAAGGGTTGAAGGTTGAAGGGTTGAAGGTTGAAGGGGATATTGCTCTTAAACCTGCTAACCTTAAACCTGCTAACCTTAAACCTGATAACCTTAAACTTTCCACGTTACTTGCACAGGGGCAAGGTCTCTACGATTCAGGTAGATTCGCCGAAGCAGTAGATGTTTTAGAACAAGCTCTTGAGAGTAATCAAAATCAGGGAGATCAGCTATCAGAAGCGATGGTGTTGAGTAATCTCTCGTTGGCTTATCAGCAACTGGGATTATGGACTCAAGCCAAGAATGCGATCGCTAATAGTGAAAAACTATTGCGCTCTATAAAACCGAGTGATAAGTCTACAGCATACTTACAAGTGCTGGCGCAATCCCTAATGATCAAAGGAAGTATTGAGCTTGGTTCATCAGAAGCACAAGCAGCAATGGAAAGTTGGGAGCAAGCTGCAGTAACTTATAGTGAATTAGGGGATGAAGCTGGTCAGATTCGCAGTCGGATTAATATAGCCCAAGCCCTACAAGACTTAGGACTGTATAAGCGGGCGTTGAATCTACTCAATCAGGTCGAGGAATCGTTAATTGCTCAACCTGACTCTTTGAATAAAGCGGTCTTGTTGCGATCGCTTGGGAATATGCGTCAATTAGTAGGACAGCTGAGCCAATCCCGGAAAACCTTAGAAAAAAGCTTACAGATTGCCCGAAACTTATCATCGTCTCAAGAGATTAGCGCTACACTATTTAGTCTAGGGAATACAGCCCGGGCTCAGCTTAGCTCAGGGGATACAGGGCAGGCTCAGCTTAGCTCAGGGGATACAGCGCGGGCTCAGCAAGAATTAGACGAGGCTATTGACTACTATCAACAAGCATTTGACTACTATCAACAAGCATTCGATGAGTCATTAGATCCAATCACTAAGCTTGAAGCCCAATTAAATCAACTTAGCTTATTGATTGATACTAAAAGGATAAAGCAAGCACAAGCACTAATCCCTCAAATCCTGCCCCAACTGGAATCCTTACCTCTGAGCCGCCGCAGTATCTATGTGAGGATTAATTTTGCTCAAAGCCTAATGAAGGATGAAGTTAGAAGTATCAAGGATGAAGGATATGTTCAGACTTTAGCCAAGAGACTTCAGGCTTCGGTTAAAATTGCCGTTCAGCCTTCTTATGAAATTGCTAAAATCCTAGCTACTGCGGCACAACAGGCTAAAACATTGGGAGATAAGCGAGCTGAAGCTTATGCTATTGGTAGTCTAGGTCAACTGTATGAGCATAATCAGCAATTGCCAGAATCTCAAGACCTGACTCAACAAGCGTTAAAGTTAGCTCAGGAAATCAATGCTCCGGATATTAGCTATCGCTGGCAATGGCAACTGGGACGTATTTCGAAACGACTTGGGGAAGAGGAAAATGCGATCGCAGCTTACACCGAAGCAGTTAATACTCTCAAGTCTATACGTAGTGACCTAGTAGCTGTTAACCAAGAGGTCAGGTTTACCTTTCGAGAGAGTGTAGAGCCAGTCTATCGAGAATTCGTGCAATTACTGCTGCAATCAGACAGCAGAAATTCTAATCCCGAGAACTTGGAAAAAGCGCGTGAGATCATTGAGTCACTACAGTTAGCTGAACTAGATAACTATTTTCGCTCAGCCTGCTTAAATGCTACTCCTGTAGTCATTGATCAAGTCATCGATCAAGCTGATACGAAAGCAGCATTAATTTATCCTATCATACTGCCAGAAAGCGTGGATATTATTATCCGCTTACCCCAACAAAAACTGCGTCACTATAGAACAGCGCTTCCCCAAGACCAAATTGAATCTACTCTGGAAGAACTGCATCACTTCCTACCCCAGCTTCATCGACGGAAATTTTTACCAATGTCGCAGCAGGTATACAATTGGATAATCCGACCGATTGAAGAGGATTTAGCTAACTCTCAAGTAGACACCCTAGTATTTGTGCTTGATGGAGCTTTGCGCAATATTCCCATGGCAGCACTTCACGACGGTGAGCAGTATTTAGTCGAAAAGTATAGTATAGCGCTAACCCCTGGACTAGATTTAATGAATCCCCAGCGCTTAGCAAGGGAAGATATCAGAGTGCTAACGGCTGGGTTATCTGAATCCCGTCAGGGATATAATCCTTTGCCATTTGTAGAAGTAGAGCTAGAGAAAATTAAGGCTCAAGTTCCTAGTGAAATCCTCCTCAATCAGGACTTTACTGAAACCAACTTTGAAAATTCTGTTGAAGCAGCTCCTTTCCCAGTAGTACACATTGCCTCCCATGGTGAATTTAGCTCTAAAGCTGAGAAGACGTTCATTCTGACCTGGGATAGTAAGATAAATGTTACTGAGTTGAAGGATTTATTACAAACAACAGACCTACGCCAACCCACTCCGATCGAATTACTCGTGCTGAGTGCATGCCAAACAGCAACTGGGGACAAGAGAGCGGCTCTGGGTATAGCTGGTGTAGCGATAGAAGCAGGAGCACGTAGTACCCTAGCTACTATTTGGGCAGTTAATGATGAAGCCACAGCTGTGTTAATGAATCGGTTTTACCAGGAACTTACTGACACATCAATCTCAAAAGCTGAAGCCCTCAATCGCGCCCAAAAATCAATTTTACAAGACCCAAACTATGAACACCCTTATTACTGGGCTGCTTATATCATGGTAGGGAATTGGTTGTAATAGCCATCAGCTATCAGCAGTCAGCAGTCAGTGGTCAGCTGATAGCTGATAGCTGTTCGCGTAGCGTGCGCGTAGCGCATAGGCTGATGGCTGATAACTGATAGCTGATAGCTGATAGCTGATAGCTGATAACTGATAGCTGATAGCTGATAGCTGATAGCTGATAGCTGATAGCTGATAGCTGATAGCTGATCTAACAGCAAGCTATTACCAAGGATTACCAACTACAGTAAAAGCCGCCCAATAATAGGGATGGGATAAATCTTCATAGTTCAGAGATGCTAGTTCTGGAGGTAACGATACATTTGGTCGATCAGTAACACTAGCCAAACTTACCGTTTGTTTCAACATCCCAATCTGAGCTTGTCGCAACGCTTCAGCCTTAATTGGTACAGTTTTAAGAGACCGATAAAATTCACTCATCAGCACTAAGGTTCCCCCATCACTGACATACCACAAACTAGCTACTGCTGACTTGACATTGGCGCGAACTGCTAATCCGGCAAAGCCTAACTCAGCTTCTTTATCCCCGATAGCAGTGCGACAAGAACTCAGCACCAATAATTCTATTGTTGGTGAGTGCCAACGCAATTCAGTGAATTCCTCTAAAGTCAGTTTACTATCCCAAAACTGAATATAAGACTGGTTTGGTTTTCCCGCCTTGAAGTCTGAATGAGTTGCCAAGTGCAGGATTTTATAATTCTTATTATATCGCTGTTGCCACTTTAGATTATTTATGGTAAATTTACGATTCAAGAAAGATTTTCCTTGCCAAGGATATTGGGTGATAACAGATAACTCTATCGGCACAGCAGGCAAGGAATTGTGTTCATTAAATTCTGAAGCACCCATAGCCAAAACTTGGGAATTTTTCAGATCACTATAGACAGTATCTGTTAATTTGAAGGCCGGAATAAGTGCTAAGCTATACTTCTGAACCAGAAACTCTTGGCCATCATGTAAAGCAGCAAAGGGTAAGTGGCGTAACCCTCCACCTAGGCAAAAAATTAGATTATCGATACCTTGATTTTTAAGGTATGGTTCCACTGGCTCAATCATCCACTGATAGAGTTGCTGAGCTACTGGTAGATAATCTTTAGTGTGTCTACGCATAGGATGAGTAATAGTTTGGATAAACTCTTGCACTAGGCTCAAAAGAGCTTCCTTATTGGCTGCGGAGACACGCTTGTGAATGGGCTTACCTTCTGGTGTAATTAATACCAGTTCTAGTTGGTGCGATCGCGGAAGCATGTAGATAAGACCAGGCTTTTGACCAGTTTGATTGGTGATTTTGCCGAGAGTATCAGCAATTTCTTTTACAGTGATTGATTGGTCAGGAAAATTGATGTCTAGGTGATTCTGATATTGTTTTTCCCAAGTTTGTTCAATTAAAGGTACTGCTTCTACTACTTGGTTATTGTCCAGGGCTTGTCCAAAGTTGGGGGGATTAACAGTTGGTGATTGAGCAATAGTTTGAGTAAGAGCATTGGAGCCAGTGTGGTTATAAATTGGTCTACTGACTTGTGCTTGCACCGAAACAGCACTGATAGTTCCGGTGAAGTGTAGTGTCGCTAGCAACCAGCTAAAGCTACTCGCTATTCCTTTCATAGTTACCTCACGGATAAAAGCAAACGTAAGTATTTAGGATTATCCTGACTAGGAGTAGCTGAAAGCTAAACGCTAAACGCTGAATACTTACGATCACAATGAGCACAATTGACAGCAGATGGCTAAAAAATCTAGCTGTCGCAATAGTCAATATTTGTGACAGCAATAGGTAACTGCAATCCTATTTAATGGGAATTAGGATTGCTAATTAGGATTGCTCTCTATTAGTTATCAGCCTTGAGTTAACTATTTATGCGAGAAAGAAAAATTATTTTAAAAAGGGTAGCGCTACAGTAACTCAACCTTCTTCAGCTGCTTCAACCCCAAAAACACGGTTAAAGGATTTCTGCACCTTATATCCTGAATCAATCGACTCCAGGGGGTCTTTACGCAAACGGTGCCGTAAACATAAGGTAATTACCCGGCGGATATCATCCACTGTCACTTCAGTTCGTCCTTCAAATGCAGCCAGAGCCTTAGCCGCACGATTAGTGACAATATCACCCCTGAGTCCATCCACATCCAGTTCTGAGCAAACTTCTGAAATATTCACCCGAAAGTCGTAGTCCATTTCTACTTCAGCAAGTCGCTCTTGAGCCATTACTATCTGTTTCTGTAACGCTTCTTGCTCAGATTGGTGCTGTTCAATATATTGGTGAGGATTTTGGTCAAACTCTCCCCGTTCTTCCACAATTTTGACTCGTAGCACTGGTTCTTTGACCGTACGGATTTCCGCGTGCATCCCAAAGCGGTCTAGTAACTGGGGTCGTAATTCTCCTTCTTCCGGGTTACCAGAACCTACTAACACAAAGCGAGCAGGGTGGCGAATAGATATACCTTCCCGTTCTACAGTATTCCAACCACTAGCAGCAGAGTCTAGGAGTACATCCACTAGGTGGTCATCAAGCAGATTAACCTCATCGACATAGAGGATGCCTCGATTAGCTTTAGCCAGAAGTCCTGGTTCAAACGCTTTAACCCCTTCAGATAATGCTTTTTCTATATCGATGGTTCCACAAACCCGGTCTTCGGTTGCCCCTAAGGGTAAATCTATCATGGGAACTTTTTTCTTGACCGAAGTCCTGGATGCAGCTGTTCCGTTACCATTGCCCATCCAGTCAGGATCCTTAGGGTCACTGTTGAAGGGGTCTTCAGCAACTACATCGATTTCTGGTAATAAATCAGCTAAGGCACGAATAGTAGTAGATTTGCCTGTGCCGCGATCGCCCATGATCATTACTCCCCCAATTTTGGGATCGATCACATTTAGGAGCAATGCCAGTTTCATTTCTTCCTGACCGACAATGGCAGTGAAAGGAAACACTAGGCGGCGAGTAGTCTTGGGCGCTTGGGCAGTAGGACTCACTGGGATTACTTAATTGTTATGGTTGATTTTTCTCGACGATTACCATTTTGCCATAGTGCGCGCCTTGAGAGTTGATCAGTCTTTTCCCTTTTGCTTTTAATATCATCTGTCCTATCTCCCCATCTCCCCATCTCCCCATCTCCCCATCTCCCCATCTCCCTATCTCCCCATCTCCCCCATCTCCCTATCTCCCTATCTCCCCATCTCCCCACACTCTCACCTCATCTACTCTTGGTTGGAACCAGGAATAATAATATACCCAGTTGTTAGATCTCCTAACACCAAATTAAATTCAGTTCCCCAATACCACCAGTGGGCTCCTACATAGGCGCAGATGATGCTATCTAACTGGTCTTCAGCCGCTTTGAGCGCTTTACCTGTAGTGGGGATTTGGGGCAGAAATGAAGCGCAAAGACTGGAAGTAAGGGGTGAGGATGAGAGGGAGTTTAGAGCAGGGGTGAGGGTGGGTAGGGTATCGAGAATATATTGACGAAGTTTGGTTAGTTCAGCATGTCTTTCGCTTAGTTTGCCTTTTTTGTATTTGAGGATGCGATTGAGGTTGAATAGCTGGACGATAGCGGGATGGGGGAAGACTTCGATTTGGTAGCGCCCTAGTTTTTGGGGAGTGATGGTTGGGGCATGGATAAATTGCCTTTGTTCTAGGCTCAGACCAAATTCTACAGTGCGCTGGGCGAAGGGGCGTTGAAGGTTGGCGGGATAGCACCCAGCATGATAGCGACCAAAGTATTTGTGGGTCAGTCTATCCGGTAGGCGCATTCCTGTAGGGTTGGGAATCAGGGTAGGAGCGTCTACTGCTACCATGGCGGGTTCTGGAGATGGTGACCAATGGTCTATCCAGTTCAGGATATCTGTGATTGACTGTTTCCGGTCTAAATCTAGTAAGTTTAGGGTTCCGTCAAACCAATCTAAGCAACAAAGACCAGTTGCTCCAGAAGTCCAGCCAAGGTCTATGCCTAAAAACCTCATAACTTACTGTATTTCACAAAAATTAATTAAATTCAGTAACTAATGTTACTTTTTGTGTTTTTATTTGGTAAATATAGCTACTTTTTCCAAAAATTTTTGTATGATTCAAAATGTAAAGGATTTTAGTGCATAAAAAAATACCAAGTTGCAGACTGTCCCTGCAACTTGGCATGAATAGGAACAATGCACTGCATCCTCAAAGACAACAGTGAACTATCCCTTTATTCGTACACATCTATTCTGAGGTTTTAGTCATGAGCATGCAAGATCTTAGTAGCACAACCCACTCCCATGTTGTAAGTAAACACTGGCAGCATCCGGTCAGGATGACTTTCCTGATCGTTTTGTGCTCCTTTGTGATGGGCTTAGTGCCGTTTATGTCTATTTCCAATTTTGCCCAGACACAAAGCGAGACTCCAATCACCCTTGGTGAGGCAGGTGTTTGGGAAACTCTTGGGGAGCGCAATTAAGATAAGAAGGAAAGGTTTAAACTTTTAACTTTAAACTTTTAAAAATCAACTAAACACTTTGAGCTTTTGTAAAATCGGTGTTCCTAATGGCTCTTGGTTGGGATTTTGCGATCGCATACTCTCAGTTTCACTGATGGGCACCAAGTTGACAGCACAGGCTTTTAATTCTGGTTCCAGGGAAATGGGACAAGATTCGGGATGGGTCAGAGCATTAGCTTCTGCCTGATTTGCCCACAAAGCTCCCCAGTGCATGGGAGCAAACACTGTACCAGGAGTAATAGCTTTAGTGACTTTAGCTTGGAAGCGGCAAGTTCCGCGACGCGATCGCACTTCTACCCAACCCCCATCTTGAATCCCCAGCTTCTGGGCATCACGGGGATGAATTTCTAGTAACGGATTGGGGTACATTTTGGTGATTTTCTCAATCCGTCCGGTGCGGGTTTGGGTGTGCCAGTGACCATAGAGTCTGCCACTGGTCAGCACCAAAGGGTAATCCTCCGACGGGGGTTCTGCCAGTCCTTTAGAATGGAAAGCGGCAAATTTTGCCTTGCTATCTGGCGTATTGAATCGGAAGTCAGTATAAAGCCGTTTGCCAGTATTGCTGATTGACTCAGAAGACTCTTGATTTTGGAGCTCCTCAGGGCAGGGCCATTGAATCGGACCGTCTTTCCGTAAGCGTTCGTGACTAAGTCCGGTCATGTCACAAAGTCGTCCACGGGTCAGTTGCACAAATTCCCGATAGACAGCGGCAGAGTCAGTAAAGTCAAATTCTTTAGTAAAGCCTAGGCGACGCCCTACTTCCGCAAAGATTTCCCAATCCGGTCTGGCTTCCCCTGGTGGATTACGGAATTGGGGGCAAAGGGTAACAACTCGCTCAGAGTTAGTCATAGCGCCAGTCTTTTCACTCCACTGGGCTGCTGGCAGCAAGACATGAGCATAGGCAGCGGTTTCAGTGGGGTAGTAGGCATCTTGATAGACAGTAAAGGAGGATTTTCTTAGGGCTGCCTTAGTTCGTTCAATATCCGGCATACTCACAGCTGGGTTAGTAGCAGCAATCCACAAGAAACCTACCTCTCCAGTTTCTAGACCTTTGATCATGCTCCAAGCATCAAGACCAGGATTAGGAGAAATTGTCCCTGGATTGAGTTTCCATAACTGTTCCACCTCACTACGATGTTGGGGATTCTTTACTACCCGATAACCCGGTAAGATGTGAGCAAGTCCCCCAGCTTCTCGTCCTCCCATCGCATTAGGTTGACCAGTTAGAGAAAATGGTCCTGCTCCTGGTTTACCAATGTTCCCTGTCATCAGGTGCAGATTGATGATGGTGCGAACTTTAGCAGTACCTTCTGATGATTGGTTGACTCCCATGGACCACAAAGACAGGACACGCTTCGATTTTGCCCAGTAGCGAGCGGCTTCCTCAAGTTCATGCACCGCTATACCACATCTTTCCGCAACTATTTCCGGTGGGTAGTTGATAATTATCTGAGCGTATGCAGAGAAGTCGCTGGTACACTCCTCAATAAATTCCGTGTCTAGTTTACCCCAGCGCAATAGTAAGTGAGCAATGCCATTGAGTAAATCAATGTCAGTACCCGGTTTAATCGCTAGATGTAAATCAGCCAGCTTAGCGGTAGACGTGCGGCGAGGATCTACCACTATCATTTTAACATGACGATGCTTTTTGTGATGCTTACGCAGACGGTTAAATACTATGGGGTGACAGTCTGCTGTATTAGTCCCAATCAAAAAGGCACAGTCTGTTAATTCTAAATCGTCATAGCAGCACGGAGGTCCATCGGAACCAAAACTTTGGATGTATCCAGCTACAGCTGAAGACATACACAGGCGCGAATTAGCATCAAAGTTATTGGTACCGAGGCAACCTTTGAGCAATTTCTGGGCAATATAGTAGTCTTCGGTTTGGAACTGACCGGAACCGTACATACAAATTGCCTCTGGTCCTTGGGTGAAGCGGACTGTCTGAATCTGGTTCACTACTCGCTCTAGGGCTTCATCCCAACTCACTGGCTGAAATGGTTGATCTAGGGAATCCCGCATCATGGGATACTTGAGGCGGTCTTTATCCAGAGACTCAGTTACACTGGCACCTTTGATACAAACCATACCCTGGTTTGAGGGATGAGAGCGATCGCCTCTGACTTTCCAAATCGGATTCCCTTGACTATCTCGATAGGTAGCACGACCAGAACCAGCTGGAGGCAATACTTCCAGACCACAGCCAACCCCACAGTAGGGACAGAGTGTCTTAGCTGAGTCAGTCATGATGTTTTCCCCCAATTTTTTTTTTTTTACTATTTTTATAGTTTGTAACTATATTAAATAGTTTTTTTTATTAATTTATGATTAATATTTCTTATATCAACTATCAGTTATTTATAATAAATGTTAATTTAAAATTAATCATAAATTAGTTAGCTACTTCGCTACATTATTTCCCGTTTTAAGGATTTTTCAAGAGCAATTATATCTTTCGATAGGATTTTGGGAAAATTTTTGTTAATTCAAAATCAGGTTAAGTCTTGAAGAGCTGATAGCTGAAGGTTGACTGCTAAAGGTTGACTATTTTTTTTGATTCTTCAGTACCTACTATGCTAAATTTATAGTTAAAAAAAACCAAAAAGCTTACTGTGTAAGGGTTATGAGGCTATTTAACAATAAATTTTTCCAATATAGCTGCCTCTTCCTGCTGCTCCCTGCTCCCTGCTCCCTGCTCCCTTTGGCAAAGTGCTAATTTAGCATAACAAGTACGGAAGAGCCATTTTTTTCCTTGTTTAAGAAGCGATTATTTCGTGAGTTTTGGGGCAATCTTAATTAAGATTGCCCCACTTCTATCTACATATTTTTGAGCCATCTAGTAAGCGAGTGCTTTCAACTAGACCTACAAAGGAACTAGTTCATTAAGTCTCCAGTTTCCATAGCGGCAGCAGGGCTAGCAGCAGTAGCGTATTCTTCTTCCCCTTCATGGAGTTCAGCAAAGGAACCCTTAGGTTCTTTCAAGACTAGGAAGCACAGGAAGGCAACAACCAAAGCTGAAACACCCAACACCTGGAAGAATATGCGGTTACCCACATCCCCTGCTGGTAATAAACTGAAGATAGTCAGGTAAGCAACAGCACCCACGTTTCCGTAAGCACCCACGTTACCAGCCACCTGACCGGTGATCCGTCGCTTGACCAGAGGTACGATGGCAAAGGTAGAGCCTTCTCCAGCTTGGACAAAGAAGGAACAAGCCATGGTCAGCAGTACCGCACCAGGAAGCCACCAGCCTCCGTTCATCGTACTGAAGATCAGATAGCCAATACCCATACAGAATGTTAGAACTGCCATGGTCATCTTGCGGCTACCCAGTTTATCAGAGATTAAACCACCACCAGGACGGGACATCAAGTTCATGAAGGCGTAACTAGCAGCAATCATCCCCGCTGCTTGTTTACTCAGTCCGAAGGTGCCTTCAAAGAAGGCAGGGAGCATAGAAACTACAGCTAATTCAGAACCGAAGTTAACAACGTAGGTCAACTCTAGAATGGCAACTTGAGAAAAATTAAAGCGGTCTTCAGGAGGATAGCGCTTACGACCTGCTAACAAATCTTTGTTAACCACCCAGCAGTTGTAAGCTTGGAACAGATACAACCCAAGTAGACCAGCCCAGACGATATATAGAACATTTTGCTCGAAAAAGCCTACTTTATTCAAGCGCCAAGCCAGAACACCAAGAATGATAGATAGAGGAGCATTCATCACCATCAGAAACCAGAAGTCTTTCTTAGTGGTGACTTCCATTCCTCTGGCGCTTTTGGGCTTCTGATAAACTTTGCCTGGGGGAGTATCTTGGACGTTAAAATAATAGAGGACACCATAGAGAGCAGCGATAATCCCAGTACCAGCAATGGAAAAGCGCCAGTTCAGACCAGGACTGCCAAAGGCTAAAAATGCTGCAATGGTAGGTAGGGTAAAGGCTGCTGCTGCAGAACCAAAGTTACCCCAGCCCCCGTAAATCCCTTCGGCTAAACCAATCTCTTTGGGAGGGAACCATTCTGCGGTCATCCGGATGCCAATCACAAAACCTGCACCTACAATACTCAGTGCCAAGCGGCTAATCACCAGTTGACTAAAGTTCTGTGCCGAGGCAAAAGCAATACAAGGTATTGCTGCATACATCAGCAACAGGGAGTAGGTGATTCTTGGTCCGTATTTATCTAACAGCATCCCGATGATGATACGGGCAGGAACTGTCAGGGCAACGTTACAAATTGCGATGGTTCGGATTTGACCTACTTCGAGACCGAAGTCTGATTTCACCTGTGTTGCTAGGGGCGCTAAGTTGAACCAGACTACAAACGATAGGAAGAAAGCAAACCAGGTCATGTGGAGGATTTTATACCTACCACGAAACGACCACATTTCTGCGAGCATCTATATACCTTTCCTCTACTCAAACTACGAAAACAGAAGATTAACGCACCAACAGCATTAGTGATAAAAGCTGAACGTTTGGGTGGATTTAGTCTCCTCCAAAAACTACTCCAAAGAATCCCTTTCAAAACAATCCAGCTGATCGGTTGCCATCAACTTGCTGACTGATTAAAGTTACCTATTAGTTTGAATACTATAGCTTATTGGTTTAGGGTAATTCTTTCGGAATTGATTGCTAAAGTACTCGCCCATAGATACTACTTTTCTGAGGTTAACTTAATACTATTGTTCAGGTACTAATAGTGACACCCCTGAAACATAAGTTTCGTATGATTTGTTACAAATTATTTCTGGTGATGAATTAAATGCATAATTTATATTCAATGGTTACATCAGAGCCAGAAAATTGGGGTGTTGCTTAATTTTCGAATGAATTGAGGTTTATTCCTAAGTTAAGCCAAGCCGATTAACTGAGAACGATCAGCTCGGATATCGAAACCATTGAGGTAATTAACTGGCTGACTAGGGTCAAATGCTCTTTGATCCACAAACACATCAGCAGGTTCAATCCTCATACGCTCACTAGGTAGATCGATTTTCAACGCCTTGGCAACCTCTTCATAAATTTTCACTGGATAAACCCGGTCGATAATTTTATCCGCATCCTTGGGATATTGACGTCGGTTAATATGACGCCAGCGAATCATTTGGGTTAGCAGCCAAACACCATGGGAGCGCCAAGGATAATTAGCATGATTGGGCTTTTTCAGATAGTCTGTATCTTGGAAGTGAAATAAATTAAAATCAGGGATTGCTTCAAATCGGTCTTTCTGGTCAAAGCCACCATAATTATAGTTGCCCAGTAAAGAAGCTTCCAGATAGCTTACTTTAGTGTCGATGTATTTGCTCCTAGATATAATCTGAGCAATTGACTGGCGATTTTCTAGTTGGTCACAATACTGACAAGCTTCCAAAACAGCCGCTACTAAGGCTCGGGCGGTTGTGGGATGTTTTTCTGCCCAAGGTCCCATGGTTGCTAGTATTTTTCCTGGATGACCTTTCCAAATATCCCGACTTACATAAACCGTAAATCCAGCCTGGTCTACAACTGCTCTTTGGTTCCAGGGCTCATCTAAACAGTAGCCATCTACTATCCCAGCTTGGAGTTTGTATACCATTTGAGATGGTGGAAACTCGATTAGCTTAATCTGTTTCTCCGGATTAATCTCCATAGCTGATAGCCAGTAGAGAAGGGTATAGTTTGCCATGGAGTTGGTCAAGTCTATCCCTACTTTTAGGGGCTCGGTTAATCGTCTAATGTATTTCCTGTAGGAGTTGGCAAAATCTGGGAAATTATAGTACTCCGTTGAAGGACGAATAGCACCTTGCCAAGCTTTTTTGGAAAAGGTGATTCCAGCGCCATTGCGATTGAGCATCATTAGAGATATCACTGGTGCCTTGGCTGAACCAAAATTGGTGAGCATTGGCAATCCAAACAAGGCAACGCAGGCATCTATACCCCATGATAGTAAGTCTTTGTGAACCGCTGACCAGTCAGGATATTTCTTAAGAGCCACATTCAAACCATAACGCTGAAAGAAGCCCTTTTCTTTGGCAATGATTAAAGGAGCAGAGTCAGTTACAGGAACAAAGCCAATGGTCAGGTTAGTTTTTTCTAACTTACCAAAGTTAGCCGGAGGTCGTTGAGTGGGCTCAGAGGAGCGATCGCGTTTTGGGAAATCGAATAGATTATTTGAGCTACAGGCACTAAAGCCACATCCTACCGTGGCACAGCCGATGTATTTGAGAAACTTGCGGCGCTCCATATTGTCGTTTCCGATTAATGGACAATGGAAAATGGAAAACTAAGTTTTCACCATTACCTAACCATTAACCATTAATCTTTGACAACAGTTATGAGGAATTAGCGATGAGGTCCAACTAAGCACTAACCTAGTGGGATTTTGCTCCAAAATTCTCGATCAGTATATTGCCCAAGACCTCTGGTAAGTCATCACAAGCCACACTTTTGAGCACACACTCGCCCAGTTTAGCATCTTTGCCAACTTTGCCACCCATGTAAATATTGACTGCTTCAACAGACTTACCGTCTTTACGCACCTTGGTTCCCATCAAACCAATATCAGCTACTTGGGGTTGACCACAAGAGTTGGGACAACCTGTCCAATGAATCCGCACCGGGTTTGGTATATCTAACTTTTCTTCGAGTTCCCGAACTATTCCCAAGGCACGATTTTTGGTTTCTATCAGAGCAAACTTGCAGAACTGGGCTCCTGTGCAAGATACTAGAAGCCGTTCTAGGGGTTTGGGCTCAATGGTAAATTTCTGCAAGAGGGGTTCAGCTAAGAAAGCGTCGAGATTAGCATCCGCAATATTCGGAATAATCACATTCTGCTCAACCGTAAGGCGGATTTCGCCACTGCCATAAGCCTCAGCCATCCGTGCCAGATCAAACATCTGCTGAGCATAAAGCCTACCAACGGGAACGTGTAAACCCACATAATTCAGACCTGGTTGCTTTTGGGCAAAGACACCGATATGGTCTCGCTTTTCCCAATCTATTTCATCGTCAGGAGCAGCGGTAGGGAGTTCTCTACCAAACTGATTGCTGACTTCCTCCCGGAACTTGTCAATCCCCAACTCATCAATCAACCACATCATCCGGGATTTTTGCCGATTCGCCCGGGAGCCTTTATCCCGATATACTTCTAGGATAGCACGACACAAGTCAACTACATCATCATTAGGCAGTACCCAAGCATTGAGGGGAACAGCAGCTTCACAACGACTGGCTGAGAAAAAGCCACCTACGACTACATTAAAGCCTAGTTCTCCATCTTTGTAGGCAGGCACGAAGGCAATATCATTAATTTCAGCATGGACTGAGTTATCCCGACCCCCTTCAATGGCAATATTAAATTTACGGGGCAAGTTAGTAAACTCATAATTCCCTTGGCTGTTATTAGTGATCATGTCCTGTACTTTTTGGACAAGATCCCGAGTGTCAATTAATTCATCGCCATCTATCCCCGCCATGGGAGAACCAGTAATATTGCGGACATTGTCCATACCCGATTGGACACTAGTTAAGCCAACTTGCTCGAACCTGCGGAAAATATCAGGCATGTCTTCAATGCGGATACCTCGCAACTGAGTGTTTTGGCGGGTTGTGATATCAGCACTACCATCTTCACCATAGCGCTGGACTATCTCAGCTAGTACCTGCATCTGAGTGCTGTTGAGAATCCCGTTGGGTGTCCGCATCCTTAGCATGAACTTGCCTGGAGTGACAGGTCTATAAAAGACACCCATCCACTTAAGCCGATGCTGTAGGTCATCTGGATCTATTGCTTCCCAGCCAATTCTGGCAAACTCTTCTATTTGTTCCTTAATGGCAAGACCATCTTTCTTTGCCTTGAATTTCTCAAATTTGTTCAATTTTGCGGCTGGCTTAGCTGCGCTGGTCATCAAATCTTCGCGGCTGGATACCCCATCCTTCTCTTTTGGTGGGGAGGAAAGCCGCGCCTCCAATTAGTGGTTTACAATTAATCCCGTTGAACGTTTTAGAAGTCGGACTTTTCGGGCAGTAAATTGTCCAATTCTTTTCCAGTTAACATCGCTAACAGAAACTTGCCTTACTGTCTCACCGCTCACCCAACCTCGTGCTTGTTTCCCAGCCTTAACCGCCTCAACATAGTCTCCTTTGCGAAAACCATGGCTAGTGGTTGTCCCACCGTATTTACGTCGTTTCCCACCCTTAGAAAACTGCAATAGATGCAACTGGCGACGACTTATGGGGGCACGTCTAATGACTGAAAACACAGCATTAGTTACATCACAGTTTTTTGGAACACTCAGTTTTCCGTTGCGGTGATAATAATTTTTGCGTCGAAAAAAATGAGTAGCAGCTAGGGCTATTCCATCTACTGCATGGGTATTAACTGTTTGCTGACTTTTGTCAGTTTTGTCTTTTATTAGTCCTAATGCCTCTCTTTTTAAAGCGGTCTCCCAGCCTTGTTTTTGAATTACTGGGGCTATTTGCTCCAACTGAGAGATTGCCCAATACTGGCCTACCATCACAGGAGAAAACCCTTTGCGCCCTGTTGCCTTGACCACTTCATAGACGATGACATTTACTGGATACAAAAAACAAAGCTCTTTTGTTACCCGATTTTCTAGTTGACGGTTTGCCCTAATTGAAGGGGGAACCCTTTTTACTCTACGGTTTGAGAATCGTTTTTGCCGATGAGACCTTTGTGAGTAAGCAACCTTGCGATCTATTCGACGACTTCTACGAGTTTTTCGCATCATTCGTCGAGTATCCATGCGTTCTCGAACTTTCTTGTAAGGCAAGATCAGATGTCCTGTCCAAAGAGTGATTTTACTTGACTGAACAGCCATACCAGAAAACATCTTTCCGGGGTCAATACCAATGGCAATATCCTGGGTTTGATTTCCAGATGGTTGATTAACTAGCTGAACAGCAAAAACATTTAGATCGTTTGGATAAACAACGGCAAGACCGCATAGCAGCCAGCGGCGAGCGCGAGAAGCTTTTGTCGGCATTAATGGTTTGCCATCAGGTGAAATTACTGGAACTCGTAACATGGTGATAAACCTCACGAGAAAAGTATTTAGGTTACCCTGTCCCCTTGACCACCGAATCCAAGATGTCCTGCCCAAAGCAGCAACTGACAACACAGTTTTAAAGAGATCCAGACTGGGGAAGCATCTGGAAGTTCTTACCAGGATTCGGCTCAATGGTAAGCGTCAATCACGGTAGTTGGTTGTCTACCAAGCCCCATCCTCTTAGGGTGGGGTTATTGACAGCTGTTCCCTCGTTGCCTTTTGCTCAATTGCCAGAAGTTTTGTCCAGAGCCTCTGATGTCACTACTCTTGATGTCGATAAATTAATTTAAAGTAATGCTAATATTTTGTATATTTTGTTACTAAATAATAATTTTAATTAAAAATTAACATAATTTAAATGTAAAAACTGCATTATGCAGTTACTCCAAGTCCCCTGACTTCCTGCCGAATAAAAATCTCCCTGGGCCAGGGTTCGGTGCGTGATCTCTCCATCAATCGTCTTGATGATGGAAATTCAACCGAACTTGATATTACTCCCAGTGACTAGACAGGGGTAGTCTAACCGTAAACAAAGTCCCTACACCAACCTGGCTATCTACCAAAATTTGACCACGGTGCTGCTCTACACTCTTGTTAACAATCGATAATCCTAGACCTGTACCAGGAATATCCCCAACATTGCTAGCTCGCTGGAAAGGTTCAAACAGGTGAGAAAGCTCTTGTTCGGGAATACCAATTCCCGAGTCTGTTATTTTAAAAATTGCCCAGTTACCTTCCACGGTTAACTGAAACTCTACCGTTCCCCCTTCAGGAGAATACTTAATCCCATTGGATAGCAAGTTATTGAAAATATATCGAAGGAGTTGGGTATCCATATAGGCATCAGGAATATTACCTTGAGGAGTAAAAATAATCCTATGGCTCCCCCCGGTAGCCAACTGCATCTGCTCTATCAAATCAGAGCAGAATTCTACTAGGTTAATTGGAGTTGGGTTAAAAGTTAGCTTGTTTCCTTCTGCTTTTTCAATAAATATAATTTCATCCAAGAGTTGTCTCATATCTTGGATAGATCCTTTAATTTGTTCAAAATACTTGCGATGTTTATCTTTGACCAAATGTTTGCTATAGCGTTCTAACAATTCAGTAGCTAGGATAACTTTACTCAAAGGTGTACGACATTCGTGGGAAACAATAGAGACAAAGCTAGATTTTTGCTCTCTAAGCTCCTGTTCTATTACTAGTGCTTGACGGATTTTTGCTTCTGCTTGAAAGCGAGAAAGGGCAATTTCAATGGTAACTCGCAGTTCTTCTTCCTCAAATGGTTTCAGAAGGTAACCAAAGGGTTGGGTTATCTTAGCTCTTTCTAGGGTGAGCTCATCGCTATAGGCAGTCAAATAGACCACTGGGATATTCCATTTTGTCCTAATCAGCCTTGCAGCAGTCACTCCATCTATTTCCCCTTTCAGACGAATATCCATCAGGATTAAATCCGGTTGGATTTCCTCAGCTTTTCTAACTGCTTCTTCTCCAGATACAGCCACAGCAGGAACCATGTACCCTAAAAGTTTGAGGCTATTCTTGATATCCATAGCCACAAGTGTTTCATCTTCAACAACTAGGATTTTTTTCTTGGTCATGCTCGACTTGCCCTAGAGATCCAGTGAATGGGGAAAGTTTATTTTTAATCTAGTGCCTTGGCTACAGTCAAGGATGATGTTACCCCCCAGTTGTGCAGTCAAGTTACGAACAATACTCAAACCAAGGGATTTAGTGGATTGAAAGTCTAAATTGTCCGGTAAACCAATACCATTATCACTTACCGTAAGGATTAGCTGACCCTGTTGATCTGAACTTAGACTGATTTCAATCTTACCCTCTTTATGTTCATGAAAGGCATATTTGAGTGAATTAGACACCAATTCATTGATGATTAGCCCACAGGTAATAGCTACATCAATGGTTAAGGGAGCTGTGGTAACTTCAATATTGAGGGCGATTGTCTGTCGGTTAATCCCGTAGGAACGGAACAAGTTATTGGTTAAGGTTTGAATGTATTTTCCGAAATTAATCTGGGCTAAATTTGGGGATTGATACAGCTGCTGGTGAATCAGAGCCATAGATTGAACCCGATGCTGGGAATCTTTGAACAAACTTAATGCTTGTGGATCTTCAAGTTGCCTCGACTGTAGGCGGAGTAGGCTAGAAATAATTTGCAGGTTATTTTTGACCCGGTGATGAATTTCTTTGAGCAAAACCTCTTTTTCGGTTAGAGAGGCTCTAACTTGATTTTCCGCTTGCTTGCGTTCGGTGATATCTACAATTTGATACAGAAATTTTCGGGGCTTACCTTGAGCATCCCTGACTAAAACTGCTTTCTTGGTCAAAACATGGATAACTCTACCATCTTTCGACAGTAAGCGATTTTCCATCTGAAAGTGGGATGTTCTTCCTGGCCACAACTCTTGATTCGGGGTAAGGTTAATTGTGAAATCATCGGGGTAGATAATATCTGTAGCCTTTTTCTGCCTCAGTTCCTCGGCTGTGTAACCAACCGTGTCACAAAAGGCTTGATTAACCTTTAGCACGGAGTTATCAGTGCTGGTAATTGCCATACCCATGGGAGAGAGTTCAAAAATCAGGCGAAATTGTTCCTCACTTTTGCGAAGTTGTTCATTGACTTCCCGTAGGTCAGAAGTCCGTTGTTCGACTCTCAGTTCTAGTTCCTGGTTGAGCTGTTGTAGAGCTAATTCTGCCTGTTTATGCTGGGTGATATCAATCCCTACACACACGGCTGCAGCACCTTGCTGGTACTTCTGAGCGGCAATTAGATAATATCTCGAAGAATTTTTCACTTTGAGCTCAACCACCTGGGAAGATCCTGAGTCCCGACAGGCGAGAAACTGAGTCATAAAGCCGACAAACTGAGGGCTGCTCTCCAGAAAACCCAACTCTTGACCGACAAAAGTCTCTGGAGGTAATTGCAGGCTCTGAGCCAGATGTCGGTTAACCCCAAGATATCGACCATCAGCACTAATCCAAGACACCGCTCCCGGTACAGCATCCAAAACTGCCTCTAGTTGCTCTTTTGCTTGTCGCAGCTGATGATTAGCTTCGGACAATTCCGTTGTCTGTTTTTGAAATTGGTATTCCAATTGCTGATCACCCTGTTTCCATTTCTCGTGAGCCTGCTTACAGTTGGTAATTTCCGGTTGTAATTGCTGATTAACCTGATTTAACTGAGCAGTTTGTTGTTCCACTACTTGCCCAAGTCCCTTGATAATCCTACACATCTGTGTAGAGTCAAGGGTTGTGAGCAAGTTAGGCTGGTTAATAATGCCTAGCAACTCCCCTATATCGCCAGTTTCCAACACTTGTGCTAGCTGCTGCTGTTCCATCTGTTATAATGGGAATATTATTTAATTAGTACTCATCGAACAATTACTCTGGAACGGTGTTAGATTATCACAACACCTGCTAGGAAACACTAACTTGACCCCATCCGATAGACTTCCTCGACCAATGTTGCCAAACGCTGCATGGCGATTTCAATTTCTTCTTCAGTAGCGGTAAGGCTGATGCGAATGCACTGTTGCTGGTGAGACCAGTCTTCTCGTAAGCCGGGGAAAAATGTACTGCCAGGCACTACAATCACACCCACCTGCTTCAACTTTTGATACAGTTCCCAGTCGGTAATTGGCAAATCCTGTAACCACAACCAAGCAAAGATAGCTCCTTCACCCCGATGCAAGAACCAAGGCAAGTCTTTGGGCATGGATTTGTCTAATGTCAGTTCAAGGGTCACAAACTTTTGCTGGTAGTGGGGGCGAATCACATTAGTGGCAATCTCAGGGAGTGCTCCAGATGCGATCGCTTTTGCTGCAATAGCTTGTCCATAGCGGGACGAATGAATACAAAGATTGGTCTGGAAGGATTCCAAAATGCTAATTAGCTCGGGATGTCCAATGGCTACACCAACCCGTTCCCCAGGTAGTCCAGCTTTTGATAAACTCAGACAGTGGATGATATTGTCTCGAAAGACTGGTGTCATTTCGGTAAAGTTCAGTGCTGGAAACGGTGGAGCATAAGCTGCGTCAATCAACACTGGCACATTGAATGGTGTGGCTATTTCGGCAATTTTGATTACTTCTTCATCGGTGAGGACATTGCCAGTGGGATTACAGGGACGGGAAACAATTACACAGCCAGTCTCTTCGCTAATCTTCAATTGGCTGAAATCAGGGCGATACTTAAAACGGTGTTGCTCGTGATTAATTTCTAGAGTAGGTTTGTATGCATATACTGCTTCTGGAGTCAAGCTTACTCCTCCATAGCCAGTGTATTCTGGAGAAAGGGGCAAGACAACTTGTTTGAGCTGGCCGCTGCTGGTGTAACCACCAAAAGCGTTAGCGGCGTAGAAGTAAATGGATTGAGAACCGGGAGTAATCAGGATATGGCGATCGCTTAGGGAAAGACCGTAGCGTTGATTGAAATCCTTTGCGATCGCATCGATCAGAGGTTGATATCCTTGAGATGACCCGTAGCGGCAAATCACCTCACCATACTCTGAGCTAGCCAATAGTTGTGCCGTGCAATCGCGCCAGAGTTGCTCGACTTCTGGCAAAATCACTGGGTTCCCTGCACTGAGATTAATCCAATCTTGTCCCTGACCAGCTCGTAGCGTTTCGATAATATCTTTCATAATCGCTCGGACACCAGTAAGTTCGGACATCTGAGTCCCAATTTGAGTCAGGGTAGGATCCATGGATAGTGATAACCTTTTGGCTTTGAGGGTACTTGATCAAGAGTTCTCCAATCGAAAATCATACCAAAAATGCCGATTCTCGAACCAAATAAATATGCTCTTGCCCTTCACACCACTAGTCCTCAATTGGGGCTAGTGATCAGTAACTTTGCCAGGGATACCCGCTGCCAAACTTGGGACTTAGGGCGAGAGTTGTCTGGTCAATTGCATCAGCACTTGACTGAATTTCTGAATTCCCAAACTTGGGAAAACTTAGAATTCATTGCGGTAGCTATCGGACCGGGTAGCTTTACGAGTACCCGTATCGGTATAGTTACTGCTCGTACCCTAGCACAACAGTTACATATTCCCCTGTTTGGCATTTCTACACTGGCAGCGATCGCGTGGTTAGGGCAAGAGGGGAAAGAGGGGGAAGAGGGAGCTATGTATCAAGACAACTCGGGCTCAGCACTCAGCACTCAGCACTCAGCAATTAGCACTCAATACTCAGCACATGCGCTACGCGCACGCTACGCGAACAGCACTCAGATTGCCATTCAAATGCCTGCCCAACGAGGCCAGCTGTATACCGCCATCTATCAGCCATCAATAGCTGGTCTGGGGCTGAGGAAGATATTACCAGATGCTGTAATGACTTCAGATCAATGGAAACAAGTTTTAGATACCTTGGAAACACCAATACGATTGCTAAAGGCTCCAGCAAATTTGGGGAGTTATGCTAAGGGTGTCTTGGAACTTGCTTATCTCGATTGGCAACAGGGAAAGCGCCCCAACTGGTCAGAAGTACTGCCGTTTTATGGACAGCATCCAGTTTAAGAATTAAGAATGAAGAATTAAGAATGAAGAATTAAGAATGAAGAATTAAGAATGAAGAAAATTATAGGTTTTTTCTAATTGAATTGATGGGGTATTTTTGAATTTTGAATTATTGATAATTTATAATTGGATTGATGGGGTATTTTTGAATTTTGAATTGATAATTTATAATTGGAGCGAAGCGATTGACCAAGCAAGAAGAACGTGTGTACTGGCTGGCATGGTCCGAAGTTCCCGGTATCGGATCAGTATTGCTCCAACGGCTACAGCAACAGTTTGGGACTCTAGCAAAGGCTTGGAAAGCTTCAGCTTCAGAGTTAGGAGCAGTTGAGGGGTTCGGGGTGCGGCTGATCGAAAGAGTAGTGAAAATGCGTGGGCAAACTAATCCGGAACAGCTACTCAAGCAACACTTGGTCAAAAATCCTTGTTTCTGGACACCAGCGGATGGGGAGTATCCCCGCTTGTTACTAGAAATTCCTAGTCCTCCCGCAACGCTATACTATAGCGGACTAGTCGATCTACGAGAAAATTACGGTAGCAAGCCGATAGTCGGTATTGTGGGTACTCGCAATCCCACCGAATACGGTAAACGTTGGACTCGTAAAATCAGTGCTACCCTTGCTAAGCATGGTTTTACAGTGGTGTCCGGTATGGCAGTGGGAATTGATACACAAGCCCATCGCGGGTGTCTGGAAGCGGGTGGTAGGACAATAGCAGTTTTGGGAACTGGCCTTGATGTGGTATATCCCTTGAGCAATAGTTATCTTTATAAACAAATTCAGGAGCGGGGATTGATACTTAGTGAGTATCCAGCCAGTACGAAACCCGCACGCTCCAACTTTCCCCAACGGAATCGGATTATTGCGGGTTTAAGCCGTGCAGTTTTGGTGATGGAAGCGCCTAACAAGTCCGGAGCGCTAATTACTGCTAGGTTAGCCAATGAGTTCTGTCGGGATGTCTATGCACTACCAGGTTCCTTAGATAATCCCAATTCTATCGGTTGTTTGGGACTGTTAAATCGGGGTGCCCATGTAATTTTAAGTGAAGGTCACTTGTTGGAAATGCTCGGAGCTATTCCAGAACTTGACCCCCACTCGGCTCTAGAAAAACCTTTACCCGCTTTACCTGTACCGACCTTAGAGCCAGAATTGGCAAAAGTGTTGCATGCGATCGCATTTGAACCAACCCCATTCGATATTATTGTCCAGCAAGCAGCTTTAGAAGCAGGCTCAGTATCCAGTGCCTTGTTACAGTTGGAACTAATGGGATTAGTGTCTCAGTCACCAGGGATGCGATATCGAAGATTAATCACTGAAATATGAAGCATGAATACAAATAACAGTAATTTACGTTCGTTGGCACAAAAGCGCAAATTGGCGATTGGAACGGGAGTGTCCATGGAACCGTTGCGGGACGATTCTAGTTATCGGGAGGTGTTGATGCGCGAATATAATATTGTCACACCAACTTATATCATGAAGTTTGAGGCGCTACAGCCCCAACGCCATCACTATAATTTTGAAGCTGCTGATAACTTTGTGGCCATTGCGAAAGCCAATCAGATGCAGGTGCGCGGTCATAATCTGGTTTGGCATCATAGTGTGCCTTGGTGGCTAACCCACGGACAATGGACAAAAGAAGAGTTAATCCATATCCTGCGACAACATATTCATACTGTTGTTGGTCACTATCGGGGACAATTAGCAGCTTGGGATGTGGTCAATGAAGCGGTAGCAGACCAAGACTCAGCAGGACAAAAGAAACGAGATACAATTTGGTTGCGCGGCATTGGACCAGAATACGTTGAGTTGGCATTTCGCTGGGCTCATGAAGCTGACCCCACAGTTCCCTTGTTTTATAACGACTACGCTGGAGAAGGACTTGGGGCAAAGTCAGATGCAATTTATGCCATGGTCAAAGAATTGCGGCAACGGGATGTCCCAATTCACGGCATTGGCTTTCAGATGCACGTTAGTATCCAAAATCCTCCTAAGCCAGAAGACATAGCAGCAAACATGAAACGTCTGGGTGAGTTGGGATTGCAGGTTCAGGTCACGGAGATGGACGTAAAAATCCATGATGGTAGTGGCACACAAGAAGAACGGGTGGCTGCTCAGACACAGGTATATCGAGATATCCTGCAAGTTTGTCTAGAGGCTCCCAATTGCACAGCGTTCTTAACTTGGGAATTTGCCGATCATCATTCCTGGATTCCGGATTTCTTTGGTAAACCAGATTCCCCTCTACCTTTCGATCAATCCTATCGTCCTAAAGCTGCTTATCACGCGATGGTGGAGGTTTTGAAAATTGATGCTTAAAAAGTAATATCAAGTCTGGTTGAATACCCATAATTAAGAAGAGTGTGGGGAGATGGGGAGATGGGGAGATGGGGAGATGGGGAGATGGGGAGATGGGGAGATGGG
>NZ_MKZS01000001.1:2587723-2600048 GCF_001942495.1 Moorena bouillonii PNG | reverse complement strand
TTCCCTGTTCCCTGTTCCCTGTTCCCTGTTCCCTGTTCCCTGTTCCCTGTTCCCTGCGGTATTGTTTAAATTATCATTTTTAATTTAGGAAATTATTGTATAATTTTGGAGGTAACTAACATGGTATATTTACCTGATACCCTCGAATTAACTATTAATTTAAGTGACGAACAATTTTTCCAGCTTTGTCAAAATAACAGGGATTTAAGATTTGAGCGCACCTCTGAAGGAGATTTAATCATCATGTCACCTACGGGAGGAAATACAGGTAGACGAAATATTAAACTATCGACTCAACTAGAATTGTGGAGTAGTCAAATGAAACTTGGTGTTGCATTTGACTCTAATACAGGATTTAAACTGCCTAATGGAGCAAATCGTTCTCCTGATGCGTCTTGGGTTAAACGAGAGCGTTGGGAAGGGTTAACACCAGAAGAACAGGATAAATTTGTTCCTTTATGTCCTGATTTTGTGTTGGAATTGCGTTCTCCGAGTGATTCCCTGAAAATGGTGCAAGCTAAAGTCCGAGAATATATGGAAAATGGCGCTAGATTAGGATGGTTAATTGATACCCAAAATAAGGTTGTGGAAATCTATCGTCCCAATCAAGATGTAGAAATTATCCAATCTCCGAAAACCTTATCAGGAGAAGATGTTTTGCCTGGATTTACTTTAGATTTATCAGAAATCATCTGATATTTATAGCGTTTATTGTAGAAGATGTAAACCTATAAGGTCTTTTTCTATTGTCCAATAAAACTCCAGATATCTTTTGCCTCTTGCCTTTTGCCTCTTGCCTTTTGCCTCTTGCCTTTTGCCTCTTGCCGCAATACATGTGTTTACAACCCAGATACAAACGCGCTTATAGCAGTTACCAACCCAATTGATAAGTGCTATAGTTGAATAGGCTAATCGTGAGATAGTATCTCTACATCTGTCCAGAAAATTCCTGAAGCATCACTCTCGTTTTCGTAGATATCCTGTACGCTCGACCCCAAATAACCACCTACTATCAAGCTATTCAATAACCACAGTAGTAGCGGAAGTGCGCAAATACTGATCAAAAAGATTAGGGATTTTCGGATAGTGTTTATCACTGTGCTAACTCCGGTATAGGAAAAATAATTCCGCTTAACATTAGCCACGCTATAGCCAAAGTAAGCACAATGTTAAAACTCTGTCCTACCAAGTAAAGAATCATGGGTTTACCACCCTGAAGTTGTGTCCCTAAATCCCGAAAGTTCGAGTCTAGACCAATGGACAAAAATGCGATACAAAATAGCCAGCCGCGATAGGTCTTGGTTTGACTAAGAATCCCTTTAACTGTATCCATCCCCATCAAGGGAATACAAACAAAGGACACTAACAGAGAAGCAGCTATAAACCCTAAGATAAACTTGGGCAAACGTACCCATAATTCCCTCATTTGTGGTTTAGGAGCATTTGGCTCGCGCTCTATAAAAAAGACCCAAAATAAAGCGATCGCAAAAGCTATCACTCCGATCAGCATATTTTGAATCATTTTAACTAAAGCAGCAGCTTGACCAGCGATTTCCCCTACTGTTTCACCAGCAGCGACAACTGCGCCAGTAGAATCAATGGTTCCCCCCAGCCATGCCCCACTGACTAATTCATTCATAGCCACAGCTTTGACAAACAAGGGCATAATCACCATCATGGCAACAGTAAAAATGAGAGTCATCCCTACAGCTAAAGTCAACTCATTTTTCTTAGCCTTACAGGCTGCTGCTGCTGCAATAGCGGCTGATACACCACACACTGATGTTGATGTTGCGACTACCATCACCAGTGATTTCTGCTGCATGTTCAGAAAGCGAGTACCAAACAGATACATAAATATGATCACAATCGGCGTAACTAGCCAAGCGATCGCTAAACCATAGGGTCCGAATTCCACAATTCGGTTAAAGAGAATTTCTGCACCGAGAATCACTAAGCCAGTCTTGATGTAATATTCAGTACGCACCGCTGGCATCATCCACCTTGGTGTACCAATCGTATTGCTGATGATTAGTCCAATCAACAATGCCCAGAAAGCATAGCCGAGGTTAATTGCTTTAGCAGTCTGTGAATTCCCCAGTATATAGGATAAAACTGCCAAGAGAAAGATAACCAAAAAGCCTGGTATCATGTTTCTGCCTTCTTTTCCCTTCATTACCAGGTTGCCAAGGGTAAACAGAGCACATAAACCAATGGCGAGCAATGCCAGTTTAGGAAGCAATTCCCAGGGGAGTGCCGATAATAGATCTATCCCTTTCCATTTGGGCATCTTTGGCACAACAGTTATGATGCCACTAAACACTGTCCCCAATAACAGCAGACCAATCCATACAGACCACCAGTCTTCTAATTTGTAGAAGTTAGACCATTTTGTTTGACTCATTAGTAGATTTTATTTTACCCTGGAAGGCACCACCGAAATAATATCAATTCATAATACCAATTCATAAAAGTAGCACGCTAAGATGTAGATGGGGAGATAGCCATCTCCCCACGCCGGGGTCAGTTTCTTTAACTATTTCCTATTCCCTGGGCACAGCGCTATACTTTATTCTCGGTAACGATTGCTCCTAGTGGCACTTTCAAAGGCTCTAGACTCGAAATCCCCTGAAAGCCAACCAGAGCTAGGGAAATACGTCGGCGCTACCAAAATGACTGAAACCCAAGTGCATCGCTTCTGTCTTCTGCCTTCTGCCTTCTGCCTTGCTGTTGTGCAATTTAAATGCACAACAGCTTATCTTAAAATCCCAGTACAAACTGCTGGTCGAACCTGAACATCAATTCAACTCTCAACCCATTAATTCCTTCCCAGGAAAGATTTAGAAACACAGGAGCAGCCTCTGCTTTATAAACGTAAGATGCGATCGCAATACACAGAGCAACACTGGTGAGTGCAGTATTAACAATTTTGGCAAGTTTTTTTTTCATTTTTAGATTATCTCGACTACATTTGGTTACTACTGACTGTTCAAACAAAAATTCACTTTAATGGCTGATTAGATTGGTAGTTGATAAATTCCCTAGCAACGAGAGGTTATAACTAACAGCGCTAATATAATTCAGGAGCTCCCTCAAACCCCTCAATGAATGTTGATAACTATAGCTTCCTATGCCGTTCCAGGTTTCTGTAAAAACAATCAAGTGACGTTGATTATAATGATCTTATCAAATGCTCCGGACAACTTGTATCAAGTTATTATCAATATAATCAAGGGAGTTGTGAAGAGAGTTTTAAGGAAATATGAAACTAGTTTAGGACTTAGGCAAAACTAGTCAAAAAAAACTATAGGTAGTAGAACACTACAGGTATATTTGCTGTGTAATTCCTGTAGTTAAGACTAGTCTCGTTAGACTATGAAAACTAAAAATTATGAATTGTGAAGACTGATAATACCTGATTTCGACATAACAAACTATCCTCTGATTGAGGAGCTTCGAGTCAGGAGTCAGACTAATTTATTTTACAGTAATTTTTAAGATAAATTCGTCCTTGACTACTCACAAAACTTTTGATATAATTCCTCAGTATTAGTTTTCCAATTATCTAAGTCCCCAAACACCGAAATCACTCGTACCACATCTAGGAAAAGATCGTGATCAGCAAAGTAACTCGCCAGCTGAGCAGTTTTATGCTCAGCTGGCAATTCAGCTTGGATAATCCGATACGCTTCACCACCCATAACTTGAAAGGGAATAGTTTCGGTATCTGTAATTAGTTGTCCATTATTATCAGTTGTGTTATACTCTACCCAGTAATAATATTCTTTACCTCGTTGAAGTGGCTGACCTTTACCATCAGCATTGTAAATAACACTAGTCTGATTATCGTTTACCTGATAAGACCATAAGGCTTTTTCATAGCGAGAGGAACGAACTTGAATGATGTTAACACTTCCTTCCCAAGCAAATAGAGGTTGGTCACTCCAGGTGCGATAGGCAGCAATATTAGGGGAAATTGAACAAAACTCTCCATGGGTACCTGCTTCATCCTTCTTCCTACGAAAAATATCTCGGATCTTAGCCCATACAGATTGTGTTTCCTGTTTGGTTTGACTCACTGCTTTCGCTACTTGATTCCCTTGACTTGTAAACGAAGATCCAACTGATACTGATGAGGTCGGAAAATTAATACTCATCGTTCCAGTAATTAGCAGTAGATAAAAGACTCTAATTAATCGATACATAGGATTTAAATGCCACAGGCTTGCCGGGAATTAATAATTACAAATTAATAATTAACTAAATAAGATAAAACCAGATTATAATTGATGGTAAAGCTATAGGAATTAAAATAGAAGCTGAGATATAAGCCTGTAGTCCAATTATTCCATAGACAGCTGTAGCACCAACTAATATCAATATTGATTGCTGTCGTTTTTGAGGCTTTTGCTGGAGCAGTAGCAGCATTGTTCCTTTTCCTAACAATGCTGCTAATAGAATCATCCAGCTGTCGGGAATTAATTTTATTGTATGCTTCGATAAAAAATGATGAACCATGTAAGCATGGGCTTCACCTCCGGTAAATACCTTGGGACAAGTATCTGCTGGCTTTCTAGTTCGATTCAGTGGATCACACCAATATTCAATAGCTAGAGGTAGGGAAAAATTATCCTCGGCTTCATCATATCCCCCAGAGGCAATGATAACGACTTGCTGCTCAATGTTAGGAAAGTCACTTTTGAGGAATTCCCAAGCAGGCTTGTGCTCATAAGCCTGTTCTGGAGGAATAGAAAAGTCAATAATATAGCGCATCCCTAACGGTAGATTCTTTGGTTTGAGGGATGCGTTCGCGTAGCGTGGCCTACGGCCAATCGCAAAAGGTAGATTCTTTGGTTTGAGGGATGCGTTCGCGTAGCGTGGCCTACGGCCAATCGCATTATCCTGGCTACTGACTTGCTGAAGATACTGACTAACTTGCTGCTGAAAGTTGGTGGTACTTTCAACATTAGGATTTAATCCTATCCCGTGGTTTGGCTGTTGGTGCAACTGGTGTGATAGAGCCAGTAGATAGGCAAAAGGACATGACTTGTTGCAGGTGGCATCCTGGGGGAGTTCCATATCCCAACGGAAAAAGGTAATATCCCCTTGTAGACTCCATTTAGGGCTAGCAATTTTGGGAAACACCTTGCGATTTTTATCCTGATTGACCCCAAAGACAAACCAGGTATCCTGTTGACTAACAGCGGATTGAATCGCACTAGCCAGTTTTTCCTCTCTCGGTTCTTGGGTATGCAGCAGATAATCAATTCCAATTACCTTAGCGCCTGAGTTCGAGAGTTGTCTGACTAATTTGCCAAGGTATTCCCGTTCCATCGGCTGGGTTTTAAAGCCTTTAATTTCCAGTTGCGCCTGATTGATTGAGTCTTGATCAATAGCAATTAACAGTACAGAGCGTGGCTTCTGGGAGGATAAACCCTCCCGAGGAAACTGGTTTGTGCTATCACGATAGACAGCTTGAACAAAGGTTCGCCCATCTTGCAACATGTCTTGTACAGGAACCATAGCGCTAACTAAAAGCACACTAGCTAATGCGATCGCTTCTTTTGGTTTAGGTAGCCACTGCTGAAGTAGTTTCTGGTAACCCCAAGGCTCAATCCGAAATGGCTTGGCACCATAGGGACTAAAAAACGAAGGAATCAGGTAAGCTGATGGATAAACAAACTTTTCACCTACCTGTAAATTGCGACAAGCTGCCAGCATTGCTTCCTGGACATCCTGATACTGAGCTAAGCTGCTGCAAAATTCTTTGAGAAATACATGAGCCACATTATCATGAACTTCCTCCCGCATGATCACCACTTGCAATCCTAAATCAGCCAACCGATTGGCAATTTTTAGACCACGACAGGAGTTAAAGACGCACAACTGAAGCCCCTGATTTTTAGCAGTAGTTAGGTATTCCTTAATTTCACTGATAGATACCAACTGCTCTGGCGCGATCGCTAATTTTCCATCAGTAACTTTTGTTTCATCACTATGACCCATAAAAAATAGAGCATCCCACCCCCTTTCATCCGTTATTTCTGCGGCCAGTGCTGCTTTAAGATTCACCCCATCCTCTTGCTGTTGCCAGTCAAAGAACTCTACTTGAGCAACGCCTTTAAGCAACTTAATAGCCTGCTTATCTTTCTCTAAATTCAGATCTGTATTATCCCCCAAAATTGCTAAAATCCGAGGTTTCCCATGGCGCAGTTTATTATCTAGCGCTATTGTTTCTGCCTGAGTAGTCATCGGAATCCTGGTAATCCGAATGGTTCCACTGGGGATATCCTCTGGAACCAACTGCCATGCTTCCCAAGGAAGCCGTGCCAATTCCACAGAATCGCAGGCTATAAAAATAGCTACTTCTCGATAGGCTTCTGCTGTCTTCTTTGACTGTGATTCCTTTCTAGCAATAGTTAAAATTTGATGTTGAATTGTTTCTCGAATAGTCTGTAATTGACCTAACCACCGTTGAAAAACATCCAGAAATATCTCTTTTGCTTCTTCTAATTCATGTCCCAAGTCATCGACTACTGGTGTGATAGCACCACTAGATAATTCTCTTGCTCGCAATTTCGGGTAAAACTGGAGGTAAAGGTATCGCCATTCCTCATAACAGTCTATTACTTTAGCTGGATAGTCCAACTTAGCGGATACTTCCTGTCCGTGATTACCCCGTAAATAAAACAGACAAGATGAATCAGCTTGCCAAACATTTAGTCTAAAACTCTTTTGATGATTAGTTGTCAATCGCTTCGCTCCAATTCAAAATTATCAATTAAAAATTAAAAAAATTACCACAAATGGATTCGGGGGCTTAAAACATCATTTTGCTCCAATTCAAAAATGGTAATTTGTTACTTTTTTATTCCCCCTACTCCCTACTCCCTACTCCCTACTCTCTACTCCCTACTCCCTACTCCCTACTCCCTACTCCCTACTCCCTATTAAAATATCATAAACATTTATCAGGCTCAAAAGCAAAGGGAAGTAGAGTTAATGATGCTCCGTTACTTAAAGAAATGGTTACTACAAATTTTTGGTTCCAGCTACCTGCTACTGCAACATGGAGATAACGTTCATTTACCAATACCGCTTCAGAGACAACACCAGTGAATTCACTGATTCGTAACTTCATACCAGGGGGAAGTGTATTACCAAGACAGTCTTCGATTAGCAATAGCAATGCCCATTCACGAGTATCTTCTGGTGCTTTCTGGTAAATGAACCAGGTAACAGCACATAGTTTGAACAGAATGCCATTTAAATTAACAGTTTGGTAAGAACCACGAGCATGAGACGGAACAATTAATCCTTTTTGTCGTCTCAACTCTTTAGCGATCGCTCGATATCTGTCTGGTTCATCCGATACTGGACTAATCCGACGCATCGATGGCTTAGAAAAGGTATAGTCAGGAAGCAGTTGCCAAGATAAACAGCTTGCTAACTCATCCATTTCTCCTCGCAGCCACTCTGCTGTATTAATGGCTGTTTCAGCAAAGAATGGTAGGATTTCCTGAACAGAACGCTTAGTATCAGCAACTGGAATTGTGATCTCTTGGGAATCTAACCAACGCAAGTAGTGCAGTAAATGATTTGGTTGCTGATCAAATAAAGACAGAGGTAAATTATAGTTACGGTTACCTTGTGGTAAGTTAGTTGATTCGCTATAGTTAACCAACTCGTCGTGACGTAAAACACCTCGAATAATACCCTGTTCTTGGGTTTCTTTAACCTCAATTAGGATATAGAAATGAGCCGCAAGTTCTGGTAATTCAACCGCAGCTATTGGTACAGTAACCAATTGCTCATTGGAGTTATCCGTGACAATTATACACAGATTAAACTCCCCAACTTTCAAATTACATACTGTATCAATCAGATTAGCATAGTCTGGTTGATACACCGAACATTTATCCGTAATAATTGGTAGCTGATAAACCCGCTCTTCTAACCATCTTTTAAAACCAAATAATGCTAAACTATTTAGATAAATTTCCTCCTGATTTACTTCATTATTCACTTGTTTGCTAATCTTTATGGCTTGCTCAAAGTCTTCTGTTTCGAGCCAAAAGTATTCTAGTATTGGAAGGGTTGTATCCATTGACTCTATACTGGCCTTATTCATTGTTTGCTCCTTGTTTTTTTTTGTTGTATTCATCTAGATATCGGCACAGTCGCTGAGCATATAAACTATTCATTGAACGGCTTTTAGACGTACTCAGTTCGGCTACCGCTGCTTGAAAAACTTGTGTATTTAAGAAAGCCTCAACTTCCTGCATCACGTTACTCAAATAATCGAGCTTTGTAGCATTTTCTTCGAGACCTAATCCCTTAGTCGTTGTTGAGATCAGCTGGAAAAAATTTTCTACACTCAGATACTGAACATGATTCAGCAGTTTCCCTGGTGCCAAAACTCGGCTGGCTTGGGAATGATTGGTCATATTCAAAAGGGTTGCTATCTCTTTAAGAGACTTCCCCTCACAGTAAAAGAATCGGAAACCTGGGATAACCTTTGAAGCAAAACAAGCGTAACGGCGGCTTTGCTCTAAAGAGGCAATGTGCTCAACCAACGCTTGCCCTATAGCGTGATCTAAAACCTCAATCAGTCCCTGTTCAAGAAAATCCTGCAATTCAGATTGTCCTAAATGATCTATAGTATTAATAGAGTTTAGATCAGGTAATTCTTTCGGGACATACTCCCCAGTTTCTGGCACCCGTGCTTCTAGAGGTTCCCAGATCGGACTTCCTCTGCGGCTCCAAATCTCCTCTTCTTGCAGACCCTTGGCTATCCTGGTTAGTTCTTTGTGAAGCTCTTTGGTGGAATTGATGATAACACCACGTTCTGGCAACAGGTGGAGCATGTCTTGGAGTTGGTCATCCCTAGGCTCAAGGCATTGGTTGACTCTATGGTTAAATCTATGGTTAACTCTATTGCGCCGCTGCTGTTGTCTGTCTTGAGAATAGACAGTATGGAAGGTTTCTACTAGTTTGCGATCGCGTGGATAGAGTTGTTCAAGGTGTCTGAGTTTAACTCGTCCCAACAGTGACCAGTTACTGGACAATGGCAATCCCTGTTCAGCTAAGCAACCTTTGATGTCAGGATGTTGTTTGGTTTTAAGATATGCCCAATTGTCCAAACTGAGGCGATCTGATGAGTTCAGACGATAGCTTGCTAAGACATCAATCGTAAAAAACTGACCAAGTCCACGTTTAATTTGACCTTGCTGATTCAGAACCAGTTGAGTTTTGCCATCACTATCGAGAATAATCGGAGTTTTGCCATCATCATTGAGTACATAGGATAGCAGCTCACGGTAAGTTAAGCGATAGTCAAGGCAAAACTGACTCGCTAGTGTTTTACAAGCCTTTAAGATTGAGGAAGAAACATAGCACCGAAGACAAAGTCCAGCTAACGCCTGGGATGTAGTGTCAACAGTAGATGGCTCAGCGCGAAACCAAGATAGCAGTAAATCCTGGATATCTCGCTCCCACTGAGCTGATAATCTTTGCTTTGGATATAATCCCAGGAGTGTTTGTTGAAAAAACTCCTGTGCTTTGTTGTGATGGCAGACTTTGTAGCCTTCTTCGTTATTGCCTGGGTCAAATACCCGAATTGTCGAGTATCTAGATGCATCCATAACTGATTAAGACAGCACTCTAGTAGTATATAGATGTCAGGCTATTTAACCTATGCAGTTTTCTCAAGGAACAGCAATAGGCAAGACGTTGGTCAATACTGGAACGATTTAAGGTAATCGGTAATGGGGAAGCAGGGTGAAACTCAATCGATTGAGCCGACGAAAATTTATATCTCAAAGTTTGGCAGCTCTGGGAATAACGCTGTTATCAACTGGTTGCCGAAAAGCTTACAATTCTCAAGAGATCACCTACTCTAATTCTGGAGATAAATCTTTGCCACTGAAATATATTAACGTTGCCCCTACCAACAATCAACCACCAACTGGATTAATTGTCTGCTTACATGGCTTTGGAGCCAACTCCCAAGATTTGGTATCTTTGGCTAAGGAGCTAAACTTACCAGACTATCAGTTTCTATTTGCTGAAGCTCCCTTTGACCATCCTGCTGTACCTGGGGGTAAAATGTGGTATGATTTGAATGGCTCCGAGTATCAAGGCTTAACCGAAAGCAGACAGCTGCTAATTGATTGGCTCAAATCCCTCGAAGGCAGCACTGGCGTGCCTCTATCCCGCACCATTCTGAGTGGATTTTCCCAAGGCGGAGCCATGACATTAGATGTAGGGTTAACCTTGCCAATAGCAGGCTTAGTATCCATGAGTGGCTATTTACATAGGGAACCCCAACCTCCTACAGGCTCGTCATTACCACCCATTTTGATAGTTCATGGCAGACAAGACGAGGTTGTACCGTTAATGGCTGCTCACAATGCTAGAGATACTTTAACTGGTTTAGGGATACAGGTCAAGTATGAAGAATTTGACATGGGACATCAAATCATCCCAGAGGTAGTAGTGCTATTTCGTAATTTTGTTATTCAACTAATGGCTAATCGGTAATCTGAAGGACTTTTAGCTAATTGATTTTAGTTAATTTAATTTTTTCGATAATTTCCAGCATCCGCCTGTCCGAAATCCTGATAGCAATTTGAAACTCAGAAGAATGCAAAAGTTTGTTTGTCAGATTAAGCCTAGATACATACTATGTGTTCTACTTGAGTGCAGACTACTATAATTAATTCCTATTTTACCTAGCGATATTGCTTTCAATTAACAGACCACAGGGGTGTCAAGTGTCAAGCTGAAATATTTCACAAAAAGTTTACAGATAACTCTATGAACGTTATTGAAACCAAAATACCGGAAGTCTTAATTCTTGAACCCCGCGTCTTTGGTGATGACCGTGGTTTTTTCTTTGAAAGCTACAACAAACGAGTTCTAGCAGATAAAGCTGGGATCACCGCTGAGTTTGTCCAGGATAACTATTCCCGTTCAGCCCAAGGAGTGCTTCGAGGATTACACTACCAGATTCAACAGCCCCAAGGTAAATTGGTGCGGGTTTTACTGGGGACTGTATTTGATGTGGCAGTGGATATCAGAAAAAGCTCCCCGACCTTTGGACAGTGGGTTAGTTGTTTGCTGAGTGCAGAAAATAAACAACAAATCTGGATTCCGGCTGGATTCGCTCACGGATTCCTGGTGGTCTCTGAATTCGCTGAAGTTTTATATAAGACTACCGACTTCTACGCTCCTGATCACGAGCGGACTATTTTGTGGAATGACCCTGACCTAGCCATTCATTGGCCTCTGACCGACTCTCCTACTCTGTCGGCTAAAGATCAAGCGGGTAAGTCTTTCAAAACAGCCGAGGTTTTTTCATGAAAAAAATCTTACTCACTGGCATCACTGGACAAGTGGGTCAAGAGTTACAACATACTCTGAGTCCCCTAGGCCAAGTAATCGGTGTGGGGCGCTCGGATATGGACTTAGCTGAGCCAGAGAGTATTCGTCAGGTAATCCATCATATTAAGCCTGACGTGATTGTCAATGCAGCGGCTTACACGGCTGTGGATAAAGCAGAGACAGAACTGGCACTGGCTAAATCGATTAATGCTGTTGCTCCGACCATCATGGCAGAGGAAGCTCAGAATTTAGGGGCGATCCTGCTCCATATTTCCACTGACTATGTGTTTGATGGCAAAAAAAATACTCCTTACACCGAGCAAGACACTCCTAACCCCATCGGTTCCTATGGTAAGTCCAAACTGCAAGGGGAAGAAGGGGTACAGCAAAAATGCGATCGCATTCTCATCCTTAGGACTGCTTGGGTTTACGGTACTCGTGGTCATGGCAACTTTGTCAAAACCATGCTACGACTAGGGGCTGAGCGAGAAGAGCTTCGGGTGGTAGCGGATCAAGTGGGTACTCCTACCTGGGCTAAGGATATAGCAGTAACCATTACTCAACTTTTGCAAGCAATGGATTCTAATCCAGTGGTAGGGGGAATCTATCACTTCACCAACAGTGGTGTCACTAGTTGGTATGACTTTGCCGTTGCCATCTTTGAAGAAGCCAAACTCCTTGGCTTCCCCTTAAAATTGCAGCGAGTTGTTCCAATTACTACCCCAGAATACCCCACCCCCGCCCAGCGTCCAGCTTACTCAGTTCTCTCAAACCAGAAAATATCCCAAACCTTGGGAACCTATCCGCCCCATTGGCGTCAATCTTTGAGGCAAATGTTAGCAGAACTTTATCAAAAGCTTGGGTAATTGCTATAAGCATAGGGAGTAGGGAGTAGGGAGTAGGGAGTAGGGAGTAGGGAATCGGGAATCGGGAATCGGGA
>NZ_MKZS01000001.1:2539752-2587623 GCF_001942495.1 Moorena bouillonii PNG | reverse complement strand
CGGGAATCGGGAGTCGGGAATCGGGAATCGGGAATCGGGAATCGGGAATCGGGAATCGGGAGAATGAGGTAGACGAATTTTTTCTATTTTCCCTGTTCCCTTTGCTAAAGTAGTATATTTTACCCTAATGAGGTACACATAATTTTTACCTTCTTCCCTGTTACCTTTTACGTGTTACCTGCTCCCTGCTCCCTGCTCCCTGCTCCCTGCTCCCTTTCCTAATAGTATTAGGCTTCTCCTTTAACCATGTTCACTAGAATCCCAATAATTTTATTAATATCGCTAATATAATAGCTATCATTATCTATATAAGCGACATTTTTTTCAAGTTTAATAAACCTCCATTCATCCCCTGTTGTTACTGCACCATATACACAGGGTAACTCATAACTTGCTTCTTGATTAAAGAGTTGAGCCGCATACATTTCTGCAATACATTGACCTAAGCCAGATATAATATTTTCATTCTTAGCTTCAACTATTGTAATTACCGGTAACTCTAAATATAACTGCTCTTCTGATCCGCTAATGATATAATCGCAAAATCCAGTTAAGCCTTTTTCCTTATCTACATTAAAATCAATGCCTGAGAATAGACTAATTTTTTCAGATGCTTTTTCTTTGACTTCCAGTAAGATATTAATAATGATTAGTTCTGACCTAGCTTTTTCCGTATTAATCGCTAAGGCTAAAGGGACATTTCTTTTTAAGGTCTGTGCCAGATAATCACTTATTTGAATTTCTTCAGTATTGGAAAATAGTGACTGATCCTCCACAGTCTGGATATTGAAGTCAAGCTTTACTTTCTTGAGAGTAAAGTCACTATATGCCACTTAAGTCTCCTGATTTTGAGCCTAATGGTAAGGTTGAGCTGTATCTATTTTATAGGGCAGTCCGAAGAAACGTGACAATCGGGCAAGTAGCGAATTGCACTAGGAAGTTTGCTGGAACTTGGTTGCGATTGACCTTGGCCAAAAGGCCACGCTACGCGAACGGTCACGCTTCGCGTTCGCATCAATGGATTGCTGCTGAGTATAAATTGCCACCTTAGCTGTTCATCCGTAAGCAATCATCTAGCTTCACCCTTCGCGGTACAACTTTAATCAATATCTTGACCTTCTTACGGTAGTCTTAGATTTACATAAGTACTATACTAAATTGATATGTCCAACAATCCTCTTGCAGAGGTCTTCGGATTCCCAACTAACAACTTCACAGAACAGGCAAAGCGGTATCGTCGCTACAAACTGTGTCCTTATAACAATAAGGTGCCGAATTGCACCAAAGATAAGGCAAACAATCCTCTAGGTGTATGTAGTATCTATCACAGGGATGAATCGGTCATTACTTGTCCAGTTCGCTTCCGACAGGATTGGCTAATTGCTGAAAATGCCGCTAATTATTTCTTTGGAGAGGAAACTAATTGGACTTCCCTGACAGAGGTTCGCTTGAAAGATGCCAATGGTCAGTCCGCTGGAAATATTGATCTAGTCTTAGTTTCTTATGATGATCGAGGAAAAGTTTTAGATTTTGGCTCTGTAGAAGTGCAAGCTGTTTATATTTCTGGTAACGTTAGAAAACCCTTTGAAAGGTATATTAGTAATCCTGAAGACTGGAAAACTATAGATTGGGCAAAATTGACAACTTATTATCCTAGTCCAGATTATCTATCATCCTCACGCAAACGCCTCCTCCCTCAGCTTTTGTATAAGGGGTCAATTTTTCGTGAGTGGAATAAGAAACAGGTAATCGTTTTACAAAAGAGTTTCTTTGATACTCTGCCACAATTGCCACAGGTTGAATGGGATAAATCGGAAGTTGCCTGGCATCTTTACACCCTAGAACAGGAAAAAAATAAGTTCAATTTGACGTTACACGATGTAATTTATACAGAATACTGGGCAGCAATTAACGCTATTTCAACACCGAAAGCTGGTAACGTAGAAGATTTCCTTGAAGTGCTTCAACAGAAACTTGATGATAAACTAGATAATCCTCCAGATACTCAAACCATAGTAGATCTTCCTTTACAATAAAGGATAAGCCGTTTATCGTAGCTATGAGGTACACATTATTTTTTCCCTCTTCCCTCTTCCCTCTTTCCTATTATATGCTCCCTGCTCCCTGCTCCCTGCTCCCTAAAAACCAGAAATTTGTACCTAACAAGTCGTAGAATTGCTATAAGCCAATGACTCAACTTGAGCTATTTAATACTGCCTCTCTCACCAGTCATAAAAAAGTCATAAATGTAGCTAGTGTGCCGCAACGTAGCCCATTTCGCTATGCTGGTGGTAAAACTTGGCTAATACCCCAAATTCGCCAATGGTTGTATAATAAAGGTGGTACAGATAAGGAACTTTTTGAACCTTTTGCTGGTGGAGGTATAGTCAGTCTTACTGCTGCTTTCGATAATTTAGTAGGTAGAGTGACTATGGTAGAAAAAGATGAAGGGGTTGCTGCTGTGTGGCAGGTCATTTTAGGTGGTGGTGCCGAATGGCTAGCCGAAACTATTGTCAATTTTCATCTAACTGCAAAGAGTGCTAAGCAAGCTATTGATTCTGCAAATGAATCTCTTGAATCTCTCGCTTTCGCAACAGTAGTTAAAAATCGCGTTAATCGTGGTGGAATTCTGGCTGATGGTGCTAGTTTTATGAAAAATGGGGAAAATGGCAAAGGAATCACGTCACGCTGGTATCCTCAAACCCTGAAAAAGCGCATACTTTCTATTGCTGAAATCAAGACAAAAATTAAATTTATTGCTGGGGATGGGTTTGAGGTTTGTGAGCAAAATTATCACCGCAACGATGCTATTTATTTTATTGATCCACCTTATTTAAAAGCTGGGCGCAGGCTCTATCGATATTCAGCAGTTGATCATGAAGCTCTATTTAAACTTGCTAGCAAATTAGAAGGCGATTTTCTGATGAGCTATGACAATACAGAAGAAACAAGGGATCTAGCAAGTCGCTATGAATTTGCTATACAACCTATTGCGATGAAAAACACTCACCATGCCAAGAAGACAGAATTGTTGATTAGCCGAAATTTCGATTGGTTTTTATATTAGTTATTCAGCTATCAGCTATCAGCTATCAGCTATCAGCTATCAGCCATTGGCGGTAGTCAAGGCTACTGTTCGCGCAGCACCTCAAGTAGCGCAATCGGTGCTTTTGAATAAAATAAGCTGACCGGTGACGCTGGGACTCAAATTGAGCTTGATGTTTTGCTTTCTGTGCTTGCAGCTTTTCCCAAGCCGCCTCCCTACCTGGTAATGGTGGCTTTTTGGCAAGTCTGGCAATCAGGTCACGATTGCGCTGTTCGTAATACTGTCGCAATTCTTCAGCTTCTTTAACTACAATTTGATACTCAGCTTCGACTTCAGCACGATTGGCCTTAATGTAGGCAAGAGCAGCATTTATTTGTTCCTCGGTTAGATTGAACAGACCACGAATAAACTTAGGAGGATATTGGGCAGTTAGGTAATCCATTACATCATAGAGTGTGATGCGCGTACCTGAAATCGTTAATCCCCTTTCTGTGCGAATGATAGCCACTTTTGCATTAGACTCTAAACTCATATCCTTTATTCTTAAAAGACTGAATCCATAATTAACTACCCTAGCACTAGGAAAGCTGCTACTGGTTTTGTCTAGTTTGATGCGATCGCGAAGCGTGGCCAGAGGCCAATCGCATAACATTACTCCGATTCCAACAGTTGAGCGAGTTGATTAGCGGCTTGATGAGAGTTAAGGGGCGACCAAACTGGATAGGTAGCTCCTGGTTCTAAGGTAGGTTCCTCTTTCCTAGCTAGCTCTGCTACCAAAAACTGAATGACTTTCAGTTTGTCTGCACGGTTTAAACCTTTCAGAGTAGGAAATAACTCCACTACTGTCATAGGAAATAGAGAAATGCTTAACTTGTTCAATTCTCTCACACTCCTTTAAATTGGAGCATACTTTTCTACAATTGATAAGGAGTAACTTGTTATTGTAGGGTTTAACAACTCACTTACAACAAACCTAATTTTTGAAGTTGAGAGCGAATTGCACTAAGTTGTCTTTGGAACTTGGTTGCGATCGCGCAGCGTGGCCAGAGGCCAATCGCATTAGTTGGTTGCTGCTGAGCAAAACGATTCGGCTTTGCCTTGCGATAGTCAAACTGGTACTCAGGTAGCATCTCATCATCAAAGTCTGGTGTTTTGTTCATAAATCCGATGCTGAAAGTCGTCCTTCAAGTAGCCAAATCAGCTGACCTTAAAATCAGAAATCGTCTCAATCCAGACCCTAGCCCCACAATGTAATGGATCATCTGGACGATACATCACCCGACAGGGGCCATTGACTTCTACTGTATGACCATAAGTATTTTTAGAACCCCGTTTGACCGTAATCACAGGGTTGCGCTCCCCGCTCTTGAGATTTTCGCGAATTACCTTCTGATTAACATGGATCACAGCCTTAGTGTACTCCGTGCGCTTTGACCAATTCCGCTTCGGTCCGCGAGTACCAGGGGTGACCACCGGCATACCGTCAAATAGAGGAATCACCCAAGTTCTACCCACCTTATAAGCCCCCTTCACTCTGCCCTTGCCCAGAAGGAAACGGACGCGAGTGGCAGAAACACCTAGTAATTCAGCGGCTTGGGCGGTAGAAATCATCATGGCGGAAAAACCATTGCTTTAACGATACTGTTATTTTAACACAAGTTCTCAGAAGATGCAAGGGGTTAGAAAAACTATTGCATTGACACTATCTCTAGCTAGAGAGTGGTAAGGATTGTAAGAGAGTAAAGAGTTAAGGGGGTCATAAAAACTGTTGCATTGACGCTATTTCTAGCTAAAGGGAGGTAAAGGTGGTAACAGAGGAAAGAGTTAAGGGGGTCATAAAAACTGTTGCATTAACACAATCTGCGTGTAAAGGGTGATAAGTGTTGTAAAAGTTGTAAGAATGTTAAAGGTGGAAAAAGGGGTAATAAAAACTATTGCACTGACGCACTAACTTCGTCAGCAGCACAAAAAAGCGATTGGCCGTAGGCCACGCTACGCGAACGCACCAAATACAACTACTATATTTCTAGTTACTGTTATCAGCTCCAGTTCCTTAAGCAGTCGAAGTAAAGGTTAAGGTTCCCGACTCCCGACTCCCGATTCCCGACTCCCGATTCCCGACTCCCTATCTCCCTATCTCCCTATCTCCCCTCCCCACACCCCACACCCCACACCCTAATCCCTAATTTTCACAACCAATTTCCCAGCAAAATAAAAGCCGACCAGTAATAGGGGTGATTAAATTCCTGCCTCTGCAACAACTCCTGTTGAGCTTGTCGCAGAGCTTCAGCCTTGGTAACCTTGCCCTTAGCTAACCTCTGATAGAAGCGAGTCATTAACTCTGTAGTGGCTACATCGTCCACAGACCAGAGACTAGCAAGGGTACTGCGTGCACCAGATCGCACTGCTACTCCAGCCAATCCCAACGCCGCTCGGGAGTCTCCTGCGGCTGTCTGACAAGCACTGAGGACGAGTAATTCAATGGGATTTTTTTGCTTTTGATCGGCTCTGATTAGACTATTTAACTCATTGAGATTGATCACGTCATCCCAGGTCAGCAGAAAGGTTTTTTCAGCTACTGAACTAAATTCACCATGAGTGGCCAGATGAACGATTTCGTAACCAGAGGTATTAACTTCGGTATTGAAGTTGGATTCAGTAAAGGATTCATTGAGTAGAATCGATGAAGGAATTTGAGCCTTGATATTCTCTAATTCCACCTTCACCCCAGGAAGTGGTGCTAAATTGGGACGATGGGGACGAGTTTCCGTCACTCCAGCACTCAGAGCAGAAACGTTTTGTCTGACATTTGCTTTAGGGTCGATTAATTGTAAGCTAGGTGCTACCGCAATACTATATTTCTCGACCAAATAGTTTTCCCCGTCATAAAGCACAGACATGGGAAGATTGCGCAGGGCTCCGTCTGGGATAAATACTAGGGTGCGGATGTTACTCTTGGTTAGTTCGGTTTGAATCGGGCTGATTAACCAATCGTGTATTGTTTGTAAGTTTTTCTTTTGAAGATCTCGCCAAGGCCTAGTAATATTTGTCTTTACCGAAGCGAGTTGTTGTTCTATTTCTGTTTTGGGTAAGTTAGTGGTGATCTGGCGCAGAGGTTGTCCGGGTAAGGTGACAATTACTTCCAGGCGGTCTGGCAAGATAATGGTATAGACGATAGCAGCGTTGGGGTCTATTTCGTCGATATTAGCTGGTTTGGCATCTAGACAGGCATCGCGAAAAAAGTTGTCTAGTTCCGCTAGTTGCAGGGATTCAATCACATCTCGTGCTTGTTTGAGGTTTTCTTGAGATGCATTCGGTTCTAGGAGTAGTCCTACTAATTCTCGGTAGACTGGTTCGACACTCTCTCGAAACTCAAACTGAATATCGCTACTAATTGCGACTAAATCGCTACGGATAGATTTGAGGGTTTGCACGGATTGGGAATAGGCAGCGATCGCGGAGCGTGACCTTCGGTCAATCGCGTTTTTTTTATCGTCTTTTTGGTTGAGGATTCTTCCCAGTTGCCATTGCCATTGATACCCTAAATCTGGAGCCTTGATTTGTTGAGCAATGAGTAAGGCTTTTTCGGTCAATTTTTGGGCGTCATCAAGACGTGATTGCTGTTCGTATAACCTCCCCAAGTTACCAATGGCTTCAGCTTCCGCTCTTTGATCTCCTAAATCCCTAGCCAGCTTAAGGGCATCGGCGAGATAAGTAGCCAGGGAGTTGGGAGATTTGAGATTTGAGTTTTTACTTTTTGAAAGGGTTTGGGCTAGATTAATTCTAGCACTTATTGCTGTTTGATTTGGAGATAATGTCGTTAAAGTATACTCTATCGCTGACAATAATGCTCTGGCTTGTGACCACTCTTGGTTAGCTATCAGTATACTCAGTTGATTTAACTGTCCCTGAATCTTAAGATCCGGTAAGGGAGATTCCTCCACAACCCGTTTATAGAAAGCCATTGCGTCTTTTCTTTTCTGTTGTGATCTAGCTCTATCCCTCAAACTGGGTAGACTTTCAGCTTGTAATCTAGCTGTATCCCCCAAACTGAGTAGACTTTCAGCAATCAAGGTTTGATCTGCTAATGTTTCGGCTATAGCTAAACTTTGTTGTAAAATTTCTTGAGAGTCTTGGAATTTACCCACTCGGCGCAGGATATTACCTAGGTATTGGAGGGCGGTACTTTTGAGTTTGCTATCCGGTTGCTCTTGAAGCGTTTCCTTGATTTGAGTTAAGGTTTTAGTGGCTTGGTTATATAACCCTAATGATCGTAGGGCTTGCACTTGGTAAATCTGACTTTCTGTAAATCGATTTAGGTCTCCTAGGTCTTGGTAAATAGCACTAGTTTGCTCCCAATTTGATAAGGCTTTTCTGGCATCACCTAGAGATAAGTATACTTGTCCTTCCACTGACAGGATTTGGGCTTGTAATTCTTGACGTTCTTTGGTATTATGGAGTTGTGATAATTTGCTATAACTCTGGGATAGTGTTTCTTGAGCTTGTTCGAAGTTTCCCAAACGTTGATAAACTAAAGCCAGATTAACTAAAGAGTTAATCTCACCAATAAAGTCGCCACTGTAGCTGTAGTTAGTAATAACTTGCTCCAACAACGGTATCGCCTGTTGATATTGCCCTGTTTCATAGAGTTGTTGGGCTTGTTCTTCTAGGGAATCGGGAATCGGGAGTCGGGAATCGGGAATCGGGAGTCGGGAGTCGGGAGTCGGGAATCGGGAATCGGGAATCGGGAATCGGGAATTGGAAAAAAATCCTGTGTACCTGATTACTATGAAAACCGCTATAGTTCAAGTTCACCCTTAAACCTTAAACCTTGGCCTTTCGGCCACGCGATCGCTGAAAGCGGGACTTCGTCCATCGCGTTCAACCTGCTAACCTTGGCCTTTGGCCACGCTACGCGAACAACCTGCTAACCTTGGCCTTTGGCCACGCTACGCGAACAACCTTCAACCTTCAACCAAACAACCTTCAACCAAACAACCTTCAACCAAACAACCTTCAACCTTCAACCTGCTAACCTGCCAACCTTCATATTTCATAATTCATATTTCATATTTCAGACTTTATAGTGAGGATTTCATATAGCTTATGAAAGCACTGATTCTTTCTGGGGGAAAAGGCACTCGTTTACGTCCCCTAACTTATACTGGTGCCAAACAGTTAGTACCTGTTGCAAATAAACCAATTTTGTGGTATGGGCTTGAAGCGATTATCGCTGCTGGTATTACTGATATCGGTATTATTATCAGTCCTGAAACTGGGGAAGAAGTTAAGGCTAAAACAGGAAATGGCGATCGCTTCGGAGCCAAGATTACCTATATCCTCCAAGACCAACCCTTAGGACTTGCCCACGCCGTTAAAGTCGCCCAACCCTTTCTGGGAGATTCTCCTTTTGTAATGTACTTGGGAGACAACTTGGTTCAAAGTGAGCTGAACTTATTTGTAGAGAATTTCCAGAACAAAAATCTGGATGCTCTGACTCTGCTAAGAGAAGTAGAAAATCCTACTGCCTTTGGTGTTGCCAAAGTCGATGAATTTGGCCGAGTGTTGCAGCTAGTAGAAAAACCCAAAGTTCCTCCTTCTAATCTAGCACTGGTGGGTGTTTACCTATTTTCTCCTGTTATCCATCAAGCAATTGCTAACATCCAGCCTTCTGCTAGAGGGGAACTGGAAATTACCGATGCGATTCAATACTTGATTGATCAGCAAAAAAATGTAGAAGCTTTTCAAATCAAAGGTTGGTGGCTCGATACTGGGAAAAAAGATGACTTGCTAGCTGCTAACCAGATTATTCTAGATACTTGCCTAGAATCTGCTGTTGATGGTGAAATTGACTCCGAAAGTCGAATTAGCGGACGGGTACAGATTGGTAAGGGGTCTTATATTACTAATTGTACCATTCGTGGTCCAGTTACCATTGGTGAAAACTGCCATCTGGAAAACTGCTTCATTGGTCCATATACTAGCATTGCTGACCAAGCTACTCTGGTAGATGCTGACATTGAGCATAGCGTGATTCTAAAAGGTGCTAAATTAACGGGTATTCATCAACGAATTGTTGATAGTTTAATTGGAGAAAGAGCTAAAGTTAAAGCTGCACCCCAACATCCAAAAGCATTACGATTCATGATTGGTGATGACTCACAAGTTGAACTAACTTAAGGGAAGCATTTAGCGGTCAGCCGTCAGCGGTCAGCGGTCAGCGGTCAGCGGTCAGCTGAAAATAAACCTTGTTCGCGTAGCGTGCGCATCGCGCAAACGATCGAATTTAATAATTCGATATTAATCAGAATTGAAGGTCTGGGTAAAAGCCCTTGGCCAAAGCTTACCTCTTGTATTCAAAAGCACCTCAAGTAGTGTGGCAAGAGGCCAAGGGCTGATAGCTGATAGCACCTCAAGTAGCGTGCGCGTAGCGCTTAAGCTGATAGCTGATGGCTGATAGCTGATAGCTGATAGCTGATAGCTGAATGCTTACTTTTATACTAACCCACTTAATCACTAACCCACTCAAACTAATCATGAATTCTTCTGAACAAAAATCCCTGACTACTAGACAACCTCGCCAATTACTAGTAACAGGTGGTGCAGGATTTATTGGCTCGAATTTTGTTCATCACTGGTGTGAACAGTACCCAGGCGATCGCGTGGTGGTACTAGATGCTCTGACCTATGCTGGCAACCGGCAGAATCTGGCTGGTCTGGAAGAGAAAGCCAATTTGCGGTTTGTCCAGGGAGACATATGCGATCGCACTCTAGTAGACCGCCTGCTACAGGAAGAAAACATCGACACCGTCGCCCACTTTGCTGCTGAATCCCACGTTGACCGCTCCATTTTAGGACCCGATGCCTTTATCCGCACCAATGTAGTCGGTTCCTTTACCCTACTAGAGTCCTTCCGGCAAAAATGGCAAAATCAAGGACAACCAAGGGATTATCGCTTCCTCCATGTTTCCACCGATGAAGTGTATGGCAGTCTAAGTGCTGATGACCCAGCCTTCTGTGAAACCACACCCTATGCCCCCAACAGTCCCTATTCTGCTTCCAAAGCTGGCAGTGACCATCTTGCCCGGGCTTATTACCATACCTATGGGGTCCCGACTATTATCACCAATTGCTCCAATAACTACGGACCCTATCATTTTCCCGAAAAATTAATTCCCCTGATGTGCATCAACATCCTGTTGGGCAAATCTCTACCAGTCTACGGGGATGGACAAAATATTCGAGATTGGCTCTATGTGGGTGATCATTGTCGTGCTTTAGATGTGGTGATTCACAAAGGTCAACCAGGAGAAACCTATAACATTGGTGGCAATAACGAAGTCAAAAACCTTGACCTAGTTCATCAGATTTGCGAGCTGATGAATGAATTAGCCCCTGATCTACCCGTCGCTCCAGCACAACAGTTAATTACCTTTGTCAAAGACCGCCCAGGCCATGACCGTCGCTATGCTATTGATGCCACTAAAATTAAAACTGAACTGGGTTGGGTACCAACAGAAACCCTAGCAGGTGGACTACGTAAAACTATTGAGTGGTATCTCAGCAACCGGGATTGGTGGCAACCATTGCTATCCCAAGAGTATCAAGCTTACTATCAAAAAGTTTATGCCTAGAAGGGTTAAGGCTTGAGTACCTTGTCCTAGGTTTTAGGGAGTAGGGAGTAGGGAGTAGGGAGTAGGGAGTAGGGAGTAGCGATGCAGTGTGGTCAAGACCGCTTAGGTGCGTTTTCCGTAGGCGAATTAAATTCGCCACGGGTCGCACCTCTGCATCGCTTTTTAATAACACCAAAAAATCCTCCGAGCTCTTTCCTACTGTTCCCTGTTCCCTGTTCCCTGTTCCCTTGTAAATGCTATAGATGATATCCATTGTGGATAAAGGGATAAACTATCAAATTTTCTCTCATCATATTTTTTTTATCCAAGCTTTATCTAGTTAAAGTTTTAGTTAGTTTTTTGTTAAACATGGGTATGCTACCAATTCCTAACAATAATAGACCTAAGAAAATATTTTTATCCTATTACAGTGAAAATTTATTGAGCAAATTGGGACTATATTTAAGGTTTTATACGAACGAGATGCCGAGATAGGTAACTTAGATAAGATAGAGCGCAGTCAGTCTAATAGCTTAGAAACAGTTAATACGATAATTGATAAAATTAACTCTTTTTATAGTGCGATTATTTGTCTACCTTCATTAGAAGAATCATCTCAACAATTCCAAGCTATACTCGATTTAGGAGCTTGCTTGGCTCTTTTTCATCAAAACCCGATCCTTATCTATAAAGCATTTGTACCGCCATAAGGCTTAAATAGCAAACAATTATAAACGTTCACTTTTTACGTAATTTTAGATTCAAAAAATAATAAAAATATATGAAAAAATCTCGAAAATATTAAACTATTGAACATCTTAAAAACAAGTTGCTGAACTGATCAGAGGGAAGCTATGACAGACGAAGAATTTAGAAGGTACTTTGTCCAAAATTTACCAGACAAAGTGTATAAGGCAATAATTGAGTTATGCGATCGCTTTTTAGAAAAAAGGAAAAGTCTTTCCTACGAACAACATCTCATTGCTTTTGCTAGCTTTGAACAGTTTCTCAGAGATCATACTATTCCCTATTCAATTCCCAGAAGTTTTGAGTATTCTGGAAGTTCAACCTATCAAAGAGAAGAAGCCATTGTCGAATTCTTTAGAACTATCAAGCAAACTATCCAATCGCTTCCATGGAGTGAGCAGTCAAAGTTGAGGGAGCAATCTCTGAGTAGCACCTGGAAGCAAAAGCAAAACCTTCAACCGAAACAAGAACTTAAATCTTTATCTCAAGATGCTTTGCTACGTTTGATTCAAGAAAAAGATAATTTAATTAATCTTTTAATTAGACAAGTAGAAACAGCGCTACAGCGTCCGAGTTTTTATACACACACAAATGTTAAAGAGGTAGGTACTATGACTAACAATCCCGGTGGATTTTCTGTAAGTGGTTCTGTCGGTGGTGATATCCACAACCAACAAGGTGACAACAATCTGCAAGGTGACAATAACACTCAAATAATCCAAGGTCAAGGTGCTGGATCAAACGAAGAACAGCTAACCAAAGAGCAGGTTATTGAGTTGTTAGCAAAACTCGACAAGCTGGTTCGAGGAGCAGAACTGCCAGAAGATACCAAAGAAGAGGCAACCATGTATCTTGGTGCTGCCAAAAAAGCGACGGAAAAAGAAGAACCGAAGAAGGAAACAGCACTCGCCAACCTAGAGAGTGTAGCAGAAACTCTCGAAACAGCGAGTAAGACGGTTGATGCGGGTAAAAACATCTGGGACAAAGCCAAGCCTATCATCCTTAAGGTGGCAGGTTGGTTAGGTGCTGCTGCTGGTTCTTACCTTCTGGGTCTGTAGAATTGATTCCTGTTTAAAGCGCCATAGTTTAGGAATTTCCATAACGCTATCTTGGTCCTTGTGGTAGCCTCCACAAGGGCACTTTTTCCTATTTTTATACACCTCCCATACCTCCCATATCTCCCACAACAACCTTTCTTTCCCTATTCCCTATTCCCTGTTCCCTGTTCCCTTTTGGGGAAAGGGATAAACTATCGATTTTTATATCATCATATTTTTTTTTATCCAAGCTTGATATAGTTAAAGTTTTAGTTAGTTTGCCGTAAAAATTATAAATTTTAGCTGAGTTAGATATAAACTGATAGTCGAGACAATAATTAAGAACGAATTCCTAAGAGTTAACTGAGATATTAATTACTTAATTTCAGGTTAAAACTATGACAATTCGATTGGTTATTTGATGGTGTTATATTTTGAATAGTTAAGAGGTAAATCATTACTTATTTCAGTCTAGCAATCCGTGTACAAATTGTGATAATTTTTATTGCCTACTCCCTACTACCTATTCCCTACTACCTACTCCCTGCTACCTGTTCCCTGTTCCCTGTTCCCTTTGCTATAGATCGATTCTTGATTTCTTTAATCCTAGTTTATAAGTCCTCTTACTTAAGCAATTACTACGTTAATTGATAATACATTTATGATCAGTATTATTACTATAGTTGGTGTTGAGTTTTTTAGATTATACTGAGATGTCTTCCCTTTAAATAAAAGCTAATAACTTCTTAGTTAGGATTCATGGAACACAAATTATTATCTACATTGATAAAACCTCGAATAGTTATTAGCTAAATACAGTAACTAATCCCTAGTCTTTAACTCACCTGCTATTCGAGCCAACTTTACCTATTATTAACTAGTTTTGTCCTAGTGCAATATCTAAGTTTAAGAACCAGTGCAACTAGGCAGATGGAGCTCTCTGCTGTTCTATTTTAGTCAAAACTATGGAAAACCTTATCAACCTAATCAAAGAAAGGATATTTGATTCCGACTTCCAGCTCGGCAACATCCCTCTTTCCACGATAGTTATTATGGTGATCATCCTCCTGCTCACCCAAATATGTCGAGGTTTGTTCACTTCAATAATCATTCACAGAATCGAGCGTCTGACTAGTGCTACAGAAAGCACCCTAGACGATGAGTTTATTAAGATTCTGAGGGCACCATTAGGCTGGCTAATTTGGCTGGCTGGACTATGGCTAGTACATAGTGTTGTGGCCACCCATCTTAGTCCTGAACAGAATCAGAAAATCCCGGAGATTCTCTTTGTCAGCGCTCTGTTCATTGTTACCTATATTCTTTACCGTGCTGCTCCACTACTGGGGGAGGTGCTAGCCGGATTGGCGGCACACACTGAAACTGAACTGGACGATTTGTTCGTCCCCTACTTCCCAAGGCTTTTTCAGACAGCAGCAATCCTGATTGCTGTGATTAAAGCCAGTGAGATTTTGTTGGGGGCATCTGCCGGTGCACTGATCGGTCTAGTCGGTGGCGCAGGTGTCGCCTTAGGTTTGTTATTGAAAGATATTATCTATGACTGGTTTTGTACCGTGATTATCTACGCTGATGGTCTCTATAAACCCGGTGACTGGGTAGGAGTTGACGGAGTCAATGGTTTTGTTCAGATAGTCAGTATTGGTCTGAGAAGTACACAGCTTCGTCTGACTGAGTGGGGTTCTATCAAAAAAGTTCCCAATTCTAAAATGATTGCTGGCGTTGTGGAAAATTGGTCCCAGAAGACTGGCGATACCTTTGAGTGGGGCATAAATTTAACTCTAAAAGTTGATGGGATTTCGGCTGAGCAAACTAGCCGAATTTGTCAGGCTATTGAAGAAAAAATTCCGTCTATCGATGGCTTGCACAAGCATAAACTGTTAGTTTTATTTTCCCACATTGAAGAGAATGCTCGTGTGATTATAGTTAGGGTATTTGTGATTGATCCCAACCTTTACTTTGCTGCCCAGCAAACCTTGAATCTAGCCCTATTAGAAATCCTGGAAAAAGAGGAGATTGATCACCTGCATGTTGAGCTAGAAAAGCAACTTCAAGACTACAAACAGCTGAAGGAAAATGGCTCTCCCAGTGTGGCTATGATAATTTAGTGTTCAGCCGTCAGCCGTCAGCCGTCAGCTAAAAGCTCACGCTAGGCGAACAGCCGTCAGCCGTCAGCTATCAGCCTTAGCTATGATGCTAATCAACGGGAGGTAGTAAACAAAGAACTAACAAGCGAGAGTTAGTTCTTTGTTTAACCTTGGAGTTTAACTTTGGAATTAAACGGACATGGGCAGTACTGGATTCGAACCAGTGACGTCCTGCTTGTAAGGCAGGCGCTCTACCGCTGAGCTAACCGCCCGTATGCAATACTTACTTACTATAGCATATTTTTCCAAAGACGACAACAACTATAAAAAATATGTCCTCTGGCTATATACATGATCGCATAACCTTGTGGAGTTTGCCAGTAGTCACGGTTTTGAGCTTGGTAGTAACCCGGAGTAGTGATTTGACCTTGATTGTAGCTGGAGGCTTCCTGTTCGGTGGCTTGATGTTTAGCCCTGATTTAGATCTATACTCTCGACCCTTTAAGCGTTGGGGCTGGTTGCGCTGGATTTGGATTCCTTATCAGAGGATGGTGCCTCACCGTTCTATTTTTTCTCATGGACCAGTGATTGGGACAATTTTGCGACTGCTTTATCTAGCCAATTGGCTCGTCTTGTTTGGGGGTGTGGGATTGCTGGTGTTTCAGCTATTCCAGGATGAACCAGATCGTTGGCTAGAGCTGATTCAAGGGCTGGGCAGTAGGGTGTGGGAATATCGTACCTGGTTGATGGCCTGTGTGGTGGGATTGGAGTTGGGTGCGATCGCGCATTTTGTCAGTGATTGGGGAAGTTCCGCTTATAAGGAGTTTAAAAAAAGGGGGATCACGGGGTTATGGTCTGGCAAGCAAGGGAGGAGCAAGGGCAGGGGTGCCGGTAAGAGTAAACCACAAAGACCCAAAGCACGCAAAGGCAAAAGGTAAGCATATGCGCTACGCGCAGGCTACGCCAACAGCTATCAGCTGTCAGCCGTCAGCTAATCAACGGGAGGTAGTAAACAAGGTGGGGGGTGCTGGTACGGCTGGTTGAAAATCCCTGCTCGCTTTACTGATCCGACCCCGTACAGTTAAAGCGCCTGAAAGCTGATAGCACTTCAAGTAGCATGGGCATAAGCTGATAGCTAATAGCTGATAGCTGATAGCTGATAGCTGATAGCTGAATGCTTACCTAAAATTTGGCATTAGTGGTAGATTTCGTTAAGACTAATTAAGTGGCGTTTCGCTTTTCGGTTTTATGTCTACTTCCCCGGAACAAGCTCAGCCAGTTGATCAGGTTTCGATGTTGGCCGCTTTGCAAGAGTTGATTGATGTGGTAGCCAGATTGCGATCGCCTGAGGGTGGTTGTCCTTGGGATTTGGCTCAGACCCCTCAGTCCCTAATTCCTTATGTGATTGAAGAAGCTTATGAAGTAGTGGATGCGATTCGCAGTAACAATCAAAATGCGATCGCAGAGGAGTTGGGGGATTTGTTATTGCAGGTAGTTCTGCAAGCTCAAATTAGTAGTGAGCAAGGTCAGTTTAGCTTGACCGAGGTAGCTCAGGGGATTACTCAAAAACTAATCCGCCGTCATCCCCATGTGTTCGGTGATGTCGAGGTTGATAATGTCGAGGAGGTGCGTCAAAACTGGGAGGACATTAAGGCAGCAGAGAAAGGAGAAACCGTTGCGGATAAGCAATTATTGAGTCATAAACTCAGTCGCTATAGTAAAACCCTTCCCCCCCTAATGGCTGGGATGAAGATATCGAAAAAGGCCGCTAGTGGTGGGTTTGAGTGGGATAATGTTGAGGGAGTTTGGGATAAGTTTCACGAAGAATTGGCTGAGTTTCAACAAGCACTTGAACAGGACGATAAAGCCCACCAGGAAGCAGAATTGGGAGACGTACTGTTTACTATGATTAATATAGCGCGTTGGTATGACCTTGACCCTTCAGCTGCTTTGCAGGGAACCCAAGCACGCTTTATTGAAAGGTTAGCGCAAGTGGAAGCATTGGCTGAGCGCCCACTGTCTGATTACACCTTGGATGAGTTGGATGCTCTCTGGCAAAAGGCTAAAGCACTGTTAGCTCAGAAGTAGGGTCTCCTTAGAAGAATTTAGCAGAATAATTAAGCCAGCATAGCAGTAGTATAAAGATATATTTGCTTATTTTTTCCCAATTTATCGAAAAATTACTTTAAAATCAATGATTATGATTCCTGAATCCTGACTTCTGATATCATCTCAGAATAATTACCTTTAATAAAAATCTCCCCCATCTTCCCATCTCCCCACACCTCCGTTTCTCCCCACCCTCCCTAAGATTATGGGTACCCAACCAGAATTAATATCACAGGGGGTATAGCCCCACATCCCCAAGCTCCGGAAAAAGGTTAAAAATATAAACAACAGCCATTACCCTATAGTATAATGTTGGCTCCAGTTCGTCTTATTCCCGGTGCTATACCAGAACTATTTGCTAAAGTTAGCAGCTCTGGAAAAATTACTCTTGCTGATCGATATGGATTGATGGCAGCACTATTGGAGGATTCACTCACCTCCGAAGAGAGAGACTCCATCGACAGATTGCTCCACGCTGTAAATCGGGGCAGGGTGAAGCTTGCTACCTAGTGCTTTGACTATAGGTAGTGGATGAGTCTCCTGGAGAAAACGATATAGAAAACAATAGATAAAAAGAAACCCCCATTGATGTGAGGGGCATGGGGGGCTGGAGAAAACATTGAATCTACTCTATTTAATTAAACAGGAATGTGAGTCGATTTGATAGGCATTCTGGCGGAGATTTAGGATTTGCTTCCTTTGTCCTTAGTTTAGTCCCGTTCATCCATTGGTGATTGGGCTTCTGGTTTCCCTGTCAGAGGTTTGACTACTTTTGCGATCGCTTCACTGACAAAGGCTTTAATAAACTCATCCCGCTGGTTTAACTGAAACTGCTTCTGCACCACTTCACTCATCCCTCCATCTCCCCAGTCTTGGTCATTGCGGAAGTATTCAATAAAGCTTTTCCCAGCAATTCGGATCAGATAAGCAGCGGTTACCCCCTGAATTGCTTTGCCGACAATATAGGTGGCAAGATTCAGTCTTAGTGTAGTGCTAAGGATTTGAATCGCTCCCTTGACAATGCCCAAACTAGCTAAGGTTTTTCCCAAGGATAGGGCTAATTCCCGACCCCTTTCCATATTCAGTTCACAGCCGTAGATTTTGCCAATTTCCACCACCATTTGGGCATTGACTGCTGCAGTTGCTAACAAATCCACCACGGGTAAGGGAGTCAGAGAAATTACACTCGCCCCAATCCACTGGAAGCGTTCCACCACCTTATCTGCTTCTCGCCTGCGCTGCTTGTCGAGGATGTGTCGAGTTTCTTGGCCTAAGCGTTGGGATTGTAGCAGTATGTTATCAGCAATCAACTCTTCTCCCTCTGCTCTTAATACAGCAGCTAAGCGACGGATTAAGGGCAAAATTTCCGGTTCAGGTTGGCAAAGTTGACCATTGTCTAGGGTAACAGGCTGGGGATTGGCTGCGATCGCAACTACATCTGAAGCAGCAATAAAGCCCCTTACTCGCTGGCGCAATCGTGCTAGAATCCTTTCTGAGTCTTGTTCCGTGTACAAGTCAATTTTATTGAACACCAGAAGCGATCGCTTTCCAATCTGTGCCAATTTTTGGAATGGATCATACTCTGAATGTCGTAAATCGTTATCCACCACGAACAACAACAAATCCGCTTCCGTTGCTAGATGTCGTGCCCATTGCTCTCGCTGAGTGCCAACCACACCAGATTCTAAAATTCCTGGTGTATCAGTAATCAGAATCGGGCGTTCTAATCCCTTCAGCTTTAGTTTGTAGGTTTCCCCAACTTCCGTCGTTCCCATGGGGGCACCGACTTCACCCACCATCCGACCAATCAAAGCATTCACTAGAGAAGTTTTCCCCGCTGAACCAGTACCAAACACTACCACTAACAGTTCCCCACGGGAGAGGATAGCTTCAATTTCCTCAGAGCGGCGCAGCATCGCTTGCCGTGACACTTCATCCTGAATCTGTTTGACCTGTTGCCTTACTGCTTTAAGGGTTTCTTCTGCTGCTTCGGTTTTCACCTCGGGGGCTTTAGGTTCCAGACGACCCTTACCTGGCCGTTTCCGGGATTTACCAAATAACCCCATGGTGTAGATTAAGGCCCATATTAGTAGCCCTAGCAAGGTAATCAGCAACAGCAGCACTAAATTAGCCAGTACCGGAGCAGTAAAGGAAATTTGGATATATAGTTGGTACAGACCATTAATCAACCAAAGCATTAGCCCCAGAATAATAATGAGACCAATAATTAGGGTTAGTAGGCGTGGCAGGGGCATGGAAGATAGGATAGCTTTTAATTATTAATCTTAGCTAGATCAGGGAATAATTCCCCGATCTCCAGGAACCCGAGAGGCTGTGCAATAAAACTCCGGATATCTTTCCCCTCTTGCCTCTTGCCGTCTTGATGCAAAGCGCGAGTGGGGGAAACCACGCCAGTTGCTCATGGGGGGAACCCCCAAGACCGCACTGGCTCCCCAAGACCGCGCTGCATCGCTCTTGCCTCTTGCCTTTCGCTATACTAAGCTATCAGCAATTTATAATTGATTTGGCAAAGAACTGTTTCAAACTGACTGTTTAAATCTTTTAAAAAACAATGAGCTTATTCAATACTATTATCAGTGCCATTAATAGTCCTACACAACAAGCTAGTTCTAGTCAGCTAGGGGATATTCTGAACACGGTACAGCAGTTGAGTGGTGCCTATCAAACACAGCCCTCAGCCGTGCAATCTGCCACCTCAATTGTAGGTAAGTATGTGCGTTCAGCGCTCCAAGAAAAGCGCAGAAATGAAGGAGATGAGCAGGTACAAGCACTAGTTAATCAATTCGGTGGCATTGGTGCTAGTTCTCAAGTGGTCAATATGCTCTTTAGTGCGCCTCAGATCCAGGAGCTTGTTGGAGAAATTACTAGCAAGACAGGCATTAATGCTGGTATCATCCAAGCTATGCTACCAACCCTAGTCCCCGTGGTATTGAATTTCCTCAAGACTGGCACCAATATTCAGAATCCCCTTGGTTCTAATTCTGTACTCAGTGGCTTTCTAGATGCTGATGGGGATGGGGATGTAGATATTTATGATGCCATCCAGCTGGCATCACGGCACTTAGGACGTTAATCAAAAAAACCAGCTTGTCGGGCTAGGAAGAAGCACGAGTTGCTGGAATCAGTAACTTAATCAGTTTTGACAGCTGGCGTTTATCAAAGGCTTGGATGAGTACCTTGGCGGCGGCTTTTGGTTCTAGCGCAATCGTAATTTCGTTACCCTTAGTGGTTCGGTTTTGCCCAGTAGATCCTACAGCTGCTAGTTTTTGCAGTGCTGAACTAGGAGCGATCGCAGCCGCTGCCTTTCGCAACTCCTCTAGATTACCCTGTGCTGCATGCAACTGGTCACTAGCTTCCTTGAGTTCTTTGATCACTAATGGTGCTAACTGGATATAGGAGTTTTTAGGATTTGCGATCGCTTTATGGCAAACTCCCACTAATTTATGCCAACTACCAATCCCAGCCCCCAGTTGAGCCAGACGCTTACAAAGCTTTTGAAGTTGTTGGCGATTGGTTGGCGTCGAAGATTGTTTAAACAGCTCTAGCATATCTTTAAGTACGCTAATCACCTTCGGCCCAAAGTCTGGGGGAAATTTCCCTTTTGCTGAAGAAGACCCTTTGCTAGTCGAAACTTGATCAGAACGAATTGCTTTTTCAGCAGCAGCAGAGCTATAAGCCATTGCGGCTGGTGATTGACTCTCACCACTGACCAAAGTTTTGAGATAACTCTGCAATTGTTCAAAGCCTGGCTGAGCTGCTTTTATAATTTTTTCTGCTTCACTTTGCTCAAACCCAAACGGTCCTTCCAACAGATCAATCAAAGCTTTGAGGGTATCATAACTCTTTAAAAACAGAGTCTCCAGCTGTTGATCAACCTGAATCTTATTCTCTTGAAGTACTTTGAAAGAATCCTCTAAACGATGGGCAGTCTTTTGAATACTTGTAAACCCCAACATCGCCGCCCCGCCTTTGACAGAATGAGCAGCGCGAAACAATTCATTAACCGTCTCTGGTTCATTGACCACTGAGCCCAGATTTAACAGTCCCTGTTCAATGGTTTCCAGGTGTTCTTTCGCTTCTTCAATGAAATAGCCTAAAATCCTTTGCTGATTCCCAGCTTCCACGGCAATTTTCCCTTATCAGAACGGCTAATCACAACAGATTGATGATAATCATCAAAGCAACATTCGATCTGGTCAACGCAGTTTTCAAATCAATAGACCATAGCGTTGGTTACAGCAACAGCTTATTCTGAGCTTACCCCCAAATCAGCTATTGGGCTATCAATGGTGAAAACTGCTCTTAGATCTTCAGTTGGATCTCTATTGTGGCATCCAACACCAAGTCAGCAAAGACTTTACGCCAGCTTAAAAGCACAAGGAATAGCTAGGGTTAGCTTGAAGCCGACACTTACCTGTTCGGGTAAGCTTCATATTATATCACCAATCGATTGCAGGCACCGATAAGAATAGCTTATCCCTGGATAAAACCTCTAAATATAACATAATCCTTTACATCCAAAAAGTATTCTTAACATTATGTTACATTAAAAGTAACACTATGTCATGTTGGCGCAGCTGCCAGCTATGGATACCCCAAATGGATACTAATGAGCTTCTAGAGCGTTATTCAGCAGGTGAGAGGGATTTTCGTGGAGTAGATCTCCAGCAAATCAACCTGAGTGAAGTCAATCTGACTGGAGTAATTTTCAGACGAGTCAACCTAGCTGATGCCAACCTGAGTCTCGCGGTTTTACAGGAAGTCAACCTTAATCAGGCAAATCTGACAGGAGCGAAACTATGGCGAACTAATTTGAAAAAAACCTCTCTGGTGCAGGCTAACTTGAGTCAGGCATTTATGATTCGGGCGAATCTGACTAGAGTAAACCTGCGCCAAGCTATTCTAACCCGAGCCGATTTAAGATTAACCGTTCTTCAGAATACCGATTTGCGAGGAGCCAATTTAACCAGGGCAGACCTACGCTACGCTGACTTAAGAGGGGCTAACTTGACTGGTGCTTGTCTGCACCAGGCAGACTTGACTAGGGCAAATCTGTGTGATGCTGACCTTTCTCAAGCAAACTTGAGTGGAGCAATTTTGAGTCAGGTAGATTTGAGACGGGTTACTCTCTCAAATGTAGATTTGGGTCAGGCTGAGCTTTCTGGGGCAACGGTACCAGATCAACTGACTAGTGAATATTCAAAATTCCAAAAGCTAACAGCTAACAACTAATAAATAATCCCTTGATCAAAAGGGTTGGTTTGATCAAAAGGGTTGGTTTGATCAAGAGAGTTTGTTGAGGTAAAACTATCCCCCTCATAGGTGGAGTGGGACTAATTAGGGAGGGATTTCTAGGTGAATAATCCGAATTCGTTACTGGGAGATTTACGGCAAGAGTTACCAGATCTGCGCTGCCAAATGTACTTCAAATCTTCCTTGACAGCTCTTTCTCATGCCATGGAAGACCTCGTGCTAGCAGTGGATGACTCTCCCTTGGTGATTGCCAATTTCCAGCATGAAAAGTTTTATCGTCAGGAAGTCCACCGCTATCAGCGAATTGCCCAACGTACAAACCAAGTTTATGTGCTGGCGGCACCAGAATCCGAGTCTGGCTTTGCTGTGGTTGAACAATCCTTAGAAATTATCCCCTTAGACCCAAATGATGGTCTTGCCCAAGAGTGGCACCTGGTGATTTTGGCGCAGAAGTATACAGCTTGCCTAATTTGTCGAGAACAACTAACACCAGCAACTTCCATGGAGCAGGCTCGCAGGTTTGAGGGCTTTTGGTCCTTTGACCGCCGGGTTACCATTCATGCTGCTCGATTGTTACTCGGACGGATTGCTAGTTATCGACCAGAACTAGCCCCAAAAGTTGAGCAGGTATGGCAGCGCTATGGTTTGACTACAGAAGTCCCAGAGCAAACATTGTTGCTGACCAGTGCAGGGATTGATATTAGTATTTTTGCTCAGCGGCTGGTAACTTATTTGCAAGCGAGTCAATATAAGCTCCTGAAAGCTTATCGAGTCCTCAGCACCAAAGAAGGCAAGGAGCGTCTGATTAATGCCATCACCGCCACCATCCGTCGCTCCCTCAATCCCCAAGATGTTTTAGCAGCGACAGTAAAAGAGTTAGGAAACACCTTTAATTCTTGCCGTTGCCTGCTTTACCGCTGTAGTCCTAGTGACCAGCAAGCAAAAATTGAGTATGAATCGGTTGCTTCTGGTTTACCGTCCCTCACTGGACAGATGTGGTCGTTAGCAGATAATCCTCTAATTCAAGTCGCTCTAGCTCAGGAACGAGCCATTGCCATTGCTGATGTTACTGGAGCTCCCAACTTACACAATAACCCAGCTCTGAGGACAACTATTGAGCGTTGGCAGATTCGATCTTGGTTACTGGTACCAATACACTATCAAGGAACACTGCTGGGGATGCTCGAACTTCACCATGGCGGTTCGGAAGCCTATAGATGGCTCGAAGACGAGATTGATTTAGTAGAAGCGATCGCAACTCAAGCTGGGGTAGCGTTGAATCAAGCCCAAGCTTATACTGACTTAACTCAACTCCATAACCAACTAGAAGCCCTAGAACGAACCCGCAATAATCTGATTGCTATCGTTGGTCATGAATTACGAACTCCCTTATCAACTATTCGAGTTTGCCTAGAAAGTTTAGAGAGTGAACCAGAAATGCCAACGGAGTTTCGGCAAACTATGCTTGATACGGCGTTAACCGATGCCGAGCGCATGCGTAAACTGATTCAAGATTTCCTCACTCTGTCTAAGTTAGAAAGTGGTCAGACATCCCGTTACCCTGAATCCATCCAGATTATCGAAGTCCTAGACTTGGCTCTTTCTGCTCTGAGATCAATTTGGTCACCAGATACACTACCAGAAATCAACGTTAAACTACCCTCTGTGTTACCTACAGTCCTAGCAGATGGTGAAGGATTGGTAGAAGTCTTAACCAAACTCCTAGATAATGCCTGTAAGTTTACTGAGCCAGGGGGTAAAATCACTATCCAAGCCCAAATTAATGAAACTCAACCTGATTCGGTGGGATTGATAACCAAGAATCGCCACCGTAATCCTATGCTAGAAGTAATTGTAGCGGATACAGGTAGGGGTATTGAACCCAGTCAGCTAGACGCAATATTTGAAAGTTTTTATCAAGAGGAAGATTCACTCCGACGCACTGTTGGTGGCACAGGTCTTGGTCTAGCTATTTGTCGTCAGATTATTAAAGGTATGGGTGGAAAAATTTGGGCTAAGTCTGAGGGGAAAAATCAAGGTAGTCAATTCCACTTTACCATTCCATTAGAATCATCCCAAACCTTGTTGACTGTTGACTATTGATCTTTAATCTTAAACCTACCCTACACCGAACGCCAAAGGCCAACAACCTTCAACCTTCAACCTTCAACATTTAACATTTAACACTTAACATTAAACATTTAAATTTTAACCTTCAACCTTAAACTCTTGATCCTAATTTCTCGAACAACCGAGTAACTTTTTTTAAATCTTTATCACCTGGTGTGCGCTCTACACCGCTGGATAAATCAATCCCACTAGGTTCTAGCAGCGTTAAGGCATCTAAGACATTATCCGGTGTCAAGCCACCAGCCAGTAACCAAGGGATACTGGGACGAAATTTTTGTAGCCTTTGCCAGTCTAAGGTTTTACCAGTGCCGCCCAACATTTTTCGATGGTAAGCATCTAGCAATAGTGTATCTACACAACTTAAATAACTATCTGCCTGATTTAAACATTCTGGAGTTCTTATCCTTAAGGCTTTAATAATTTCAATCTCTGGTAAAGCTTGGCGCAGCTTTTGGCAAAATTCTGGGGATTCATTACTATGCAGCTGAACGGCATTTATCCCTGAATCAGCGACAATTTGAGTGATTTCTTCCGTAGAGGTATTAGCAAACACACCAATGCGGTCAACTGATACGGACAAGTGGTTGACCACGACTTGAATTTGCTGGGGTGTAACGTAACGAGGAGAGCCTGGTACACAAATAAAGCCTAATGCTGTTGCTCCCAATTTTGCGATCGCATTTCCTTGCTCCGGTTTCGTAATGCCACAAATTTTTACACGCATTGTTACTTGTTACTTGTTAGTCGTTACTTGTTAGTCGTTACTCGTTACTCATTAATTTCGATTTTCCCTATTCCCTCCATATTTCCCGCTCAAAGCGCAGCATTTCCAGAGAGCAATCTCCATAAAGTGCTTCAATGTGCTCCAAACAGCAGTCAATGGCAAAATCATTTAAATCTGCTTCCTCCACCCCATACATATCCTGAAATACCTCAGGTTCCACCCGACAGAAACGAGGTCGATGGGGATAAATACGACATTCACGGGTGGTGTGGTCGAAATTTATACACCATCCCCCCTCACCTACCATACTCAAATATAGCGCTAGCTCTTCTGGTAGCAGATACTCCTCTAATCCTGGACGCTCAGCTGGGTCAAGATGACAGCAAGCGCCACATTGCTTTACACAACGCCAAGTGGCCATGACTTTGAAAAAAGAGCTACAAACTTAAAGTAGATCTAGCTTAGCGAGTTTTCACCCGTGATAGGTGTGGTCAGGCTTGCCGTTGAGTTTTGTATATTTTTGTAAACTTACTTAAAAAAAACAGATCATTACCCAGTAATATCTAAGGGATGGATTGTGATTAGTCACCATCGGCTTTGTTGGGTTAATTCTGGAGAACACATGTATTTAGCTTTTTTAGATTTTATAGGTAACATCGATTGGGTATTGATTGCTCAGTTGACTATGCTGGCAGCTGTTGTGATTGCTGGTCCAGTGGTCATTTTCGCCCTATATGCTCTTAGAGGCGACCTTTAATAGAGGGTTGAAGGTGACGGGGTTGAAGGTTGAAGGTTGAAGGTTGAACGCGCACGCGTGGCCTTTTGGCCAAGGTTCAGTAGAAAACCTGCAACCTGTAACTGGTTAACTTTCAACTCGCCAGCAACCTATAACTTGTTAACTTTCAACTTGTCAGCAACCTGTAACTTGTCAACTTTCAACTCCTTAGCTGAGTCCCAACGCACGAGTTGCTGCTTTGATCAAGGGGTAGTAAGGAGGTTTAGTGACATTAACTTCTTTAGCATCTTCCCGTTTAGTACCCAAAAGTCCAATGCGTTGTCCTTTCTGAATCGCTAGGACTTTCCCTTCCGGGTTTCTAATCCTTAGTTCATTTAAAGATTCCCAAAGGCTACAGGTGTAGCGGCGCTGATTGTAATAAAATTCTGCTTTTTTGGGGCTTGAGGTACTAGTAACTACGGGTAGACGGACACCCACTAACTCTAACTCAATGGTCGTGTTGCCCTCCCAATGATGCTCTCGCAACTTGTAGGCAATATCTACTCGTTTAGGTAAAGGGAAGTATTCCCCCCAACGCCAAGCAATAGCTTGAATCGTGACTGGTTGATTGTCCTGATTCAAGGTAAGCTTAATGTGTCCCTTACCAACAACTCGTTGCTCAAGGATTTGGACATTAGCACTCCAAAAGACAGGATCCCGATTGCCAATGCCACAGGGGTGAAGCAGATCTAATTGCTGGTAGAGCTTAGAGCTAATTTGAGAGAAATCTAGGCTAGCGTCGATTTCAACTAGGGGTTTGAGGTGTTCAGGTTTTAGACATTGATGGCCAAAACGGCTCAGGGATTGTTCAAAGGTGCTTAAGTTTTCAGCAGGTAGGGAAAATCCGCCAGCTGCTTTGTGTCCTCCATATTTACCCAGTAAGTCTTTGCAGAACTCTAAGGCTTCAAAAATATTGAATTCAGTTATGCCTCGTGCTGAACCGCGAATGTGTTGTTGGTCCTTGTCTTCATACGTTCCAATAAAGACTGGGACACCATAGCGCTCTACTAATCGGGAGGCAACAATGCCAATGACTCCATGATGCCAATTCGGTTGGACAATCACTAATACCCGCTTCTGTTCCCAATCTAGTCCAGTATCCTCAATAAATGCGATCGCATCTTGTTCAATATCAGCACACAATTGCTGACGCCGTTGGTTCACTTCTTCACACTGCATTGCCCTCTCAAGTGCTACTTCGGGTGCAGTGGTCGTCAGCAGTTCAATTACAATTTGGGGATCCGATAAGCGACCAATAGCGTTAATTCTAGGGCCTAGTCTAAATCCAATATCCTCGGGCTTGAGGGATTTTTGGTCATCTTTAACCCCAGTTATCTCGATTAATGCTTGAACTCCTGCTAATTGAGATTGAGGCAATAACCCTAAGCCTCGCTTTAACCAACGTCGGTTGATACCGGTTAAAGGGGCTAAATCCGCAATAGTTCCCAGAGTAAATAGTTCTAACAGTTGTTGCGTCAAGCCTTTGAGTTGACCCAGTTCTTGTGCTAGACAGATAGCTAAAATGTAAGCTATCCCTACACCCGCTAAACTTCGATAGGGTGACTCTTCCGGCAATTGCTTAGGATTGAGAATGGCATCAGCGTCTGGAAGTTCTGGAGGTAGGTCATGGTGGTCAGTTACAATAACCGTTATTCCCAGTTCTACAGCTCTAGCGATAGGTTCATGGGCAGCAATACCATTATCAACCGTTAAAATCACACCCACCCCTTCCTCCGCAAATTCTTCCACAATCCGTGTATTGATGCCATAACCCTCTGTCATCCGGCTCGGGATGGCGTAGTCTACATCCGCCCCCAACCAGCGTAATGCTCTGAGTAACAAAGCCGTGCTGGTCATGCCATCAGCATCGTAGTCTCCACAGATAGCGATTTTTTCTTGATTTGCGATCGCTTCAGTGAGCATCTCGACACTAATTGCCAAATCGGGAAATTCATCAATTGGTGCAGGCATCACCTGAGATAGGGGATTGAGGAAAACCTGCGCTTGTTCAGAGGTTTCAATACCCCGATTAATAAGGAGTTGAGCGATTAGGGGGGAAATGCCTCTAGCTTGGGCGAGTTGGTTAGCTTGTTCAGTTTTGAGGGGGGCAATTTCCCAACGCTGATTAGGCAATTGGGGATGGGGTTTGGATGGGGTGGGTGAGAGGTGGTTGTGCACAGGTGTCGTGATGGAACAACAATAGCCCATACTATCACCCATGGGATCAGTTATTGGATTTGACCGAGATAATTACAATAGGTTATAATCTTAACATTTTGTAATATTCAGCTCCCTGGGTTTGTCAAGCCAGAGATAACCTATCGATAGAGATATCTTTAACAGCTATCTGCAAACCCGTTTAATCCTGATTAATTGTCAATTTTAAATTGTTAATTAATCAGGAAAAATTTTCTGGTTTCTATTACTGAAAAGTAGTCAATAGGACAGGCTCTGAACCCTATTTTAAATTAAAATTTTTTCATTAAAACTCCAGACTAACATCAGGAAAGTAAGTCAATTTAAAGGCACGTTTAACAAAATCAGAAGGAACTTTTGCAACTATGGACTACCGCCATATTCAGTTTTGCGATCGCAAATCTCAAATCGACTATTACCAGCTACAGCAATTGTTTAACCTAGGTGCTTTTTGGGCAAAAGACCGAAAAATCGAGGATTGGCAAGTTGCGATCGCTAACAGTGATCCTGTCATCAGTGTCTGGGATAACCAGAAGCTGATTGGATTAGCCAGAGCTACCTCTGATGGAATTTATCGGGCAACCATTTGGGATGTCGTTATCCACCCAGACTATCGAGGGGCTGGGCTAGGGCGTAAGCTAGTGGAAACGGTACTCTCTCATCTGAGGATGAGCCGAGTAGAGAGAGTTTATCTGATGACCACCCATCAACAAAGTTTTTACGAACGCATTGGTTTTGAGCTAAACTCCAGTACCACAATGGTATTGTACAATCAGCCTCTAGTTACTCCAGTGCCTAGTAAGGCTCTACAATCTCAGGAATCCCCTGGGGTATAGAAACTTGAAACCGGGTAAGATTCTCAACAGAGGTATCATTGTCAGCTTCTTCACTGGGAACCGTTAATACTTCTATACGCCCCTGCATCACTTCCAGGAGAGTTTGAATCATCAACAACGTCAGTCCAGATGAAGTGGATACCATTTCACTGGGCTGTTTTGATTGATCTGGAGGTAATTGCAATAAATCAACAGCTTCAGCCCAACAGCTGATGGCACAGGGCATATCAATCCAGATGGAAACAGTTTCAGATTTAGAGGAGAGTGCAGTCCAAACTTTAATTTGACCACTACTTATCTGAGTAATTGCAGTATCCACAATCATTACTAATGCCTGTCGAAAACGCCGTGGATCGACTAAAACGTGAATTTGGGGGTCAGGTGGAACTATTTCCAGCTGGAGATTGCGATTGGCAGCTTGCAAATGGGTCAGACGATAGAGGTCTTCAAACAGCTGCTTCAAAGAGACTGAGCAAATCTCCAAAACGTTAGTACCGTGTTCAGTTTTAGCTACAGCAGTCACCTCATCAAGCAGTTTAACCATAGTATGGGCAGAGGCGTTAGCCTGGTTCACAAATTCTCTCTCTTCTTCTGGAGACTCACACAGATCAGACAAAATCAACTGATGTAAACCAATCAACCGACTCAGAGGCGATCGCAACTCGTGGGAAGTTCGTGCCAAAAATCCGGCTTTAAACTGGCTCATTTCCATTGCCATTTGGTAAGCCAATTGATTTTGCTTGAATTCCTGTTTCAGACGCTGGATTTCTTCAGCATCAGTATCAGTTTGATGGCATACAGAGGTCTTTGAGTCTGTGCTTTCATGGAGGTGCGACCCAAGGCCGGGTGCCCCGGCCATTGGAAAGCGCACCTTTAAAAATTTCCTGAAGCGACTCCCGATAACTCCTAACCCAATGCCTACTAGCAAATAGATCAGATCCGTCTCACCCATGCTTATTAAGTCTTGCCACACTAAAAACGTCAACAGGTGCGAGCCCGTTGGTGCGACCCTAGGCCGCGAGGGATTGCTTGCGGCCTAGGAGGCGCCCACCAAAGCGCGAATTTAATTCGCAACGGAAAGCGCACCTAACAAAATTGAAGGATAAAGAATGAAGGTTGAAGCTTATACTGCTGGAAATCGACAAGGATAGAGTTGGGTAGACAACCAGGCTAAAAAAAATACCTGTTGCCAAGTAACCAATCGATAGAAGGTTTTCAGGATTCCTTCACAATTCAGGATTCCTTCACAATTCAGGATTCCTTCACAATTCAAACTTCATACTTCACAATTCAAACTTCATACTTTTTTGTCAGATCTTTTTAAGGATAGCTAGTTTTTTTCAAAGGTGAGTAGAACTATTAAAACCCTGAATCGTCTAATTGAATCCCTCCAGCACGCAAAATTTCCCAGCCACTGCTTGTCCATTTAGCAACAGTAGACGGGACGCCAATCTTGTCTGGTTTGATCGCTTCTAACTCAGCTGGCTGGAGCGTCAATACCTCGGGAAACTGCACCTCAACCGCTGCCATTGTTTGTAAAGGTGGCTCGCCTGAGTAATTAGCACTGGTAGTTGCCAACGGACCAGTCTTGGACAAAATTGCGATCGCTACCTTAGAAGCTGGCACACGCACCCCAATAGTAGTCGGGTCAGAAGGATTCATAACGGTAGGTACTTTATCTGAAGCGGGTAACACCAATGTTAATGCTCCTGGCCAATACTTCTGAGCCATCTGTTCCCAAATCGACCTCTGTGCGGAAGTACCTTGAACATATGGCCAAAGAGACTTAGGGGATGCCCCCATCAAAATCAAAGGTTTGTCTTGAGGACGGCGCTTTGCCTCAAACACCAACTCTGACTTGTGCGGTAGCACTGCTAGTGCTGGGACTGTATCTGTTGGAAAACTTACCAGCTTACCTGAGAGAGCCCCAGAAATCAGGGTAGCCATAGAAACTTGGGTCATTGCTCACCAGCACACTAAAAAGTAGAAGCGATAACCTCAAAGGTAAACGTTGGCTGAAATTATCCAAAGCTTTTTACCTATTGGCATCGATGCATACCTTGTTTATACTTCATACTTTCTATAAGCTAGAGCAAAGCGGTCCATACCTGCTAAATCCGGAAATATCTGGATCTGTGAGTAACTGCCCTGGTTTTGCAGTAGTTGAACAACCTTCTCAGCTTGTCCTGCCATCATTTCAATTAACCAAACACCGCCGGGGCGCAGATAATCCCCAGATATTTCAATCAGCTGTCGGATACAGTCTAGACCATCCCTGCCGCCGTCGAGGGCAATATGGGGTTCATGGTAGTAGATTTCTGGTTGTAGCTGTTTGAGGGAGTTACTAGGTATATAAGGTGGGTTTGCCACGATACCACTGAACTGACCTTTTAAGGCTTCTAGAGGTGAATACCAAGAACCATGGTAGAACTTTATTTTTTCTGCCATGCCCAACTGTTGAGCATTAAGTTGAGCAATGGCAAGGGCTTCTTCAGTGCAATCAACGGCATGAATTGTCCCATGGGGAAATACCTCTGCCAGTCCACAAGCGATCGCTCCACTACCAGTCCCCAAATCCGCCCAGTGTCCTGATGATAAGTCAGGTTTAGAGCTCATAGCTACAGCATTGACCGCCAGATCAATCAGGAATTCAGTTTCTGGACGGGGAATTAGGACAGCTGGGGAAACTCTCAAGGAGAAATGACGCCAAGGAGCAACCTCAGCTAGGTATTGAACTGGGCATCGCTGATGGATACGCCTTTGCCACAGTTGGGTAAGTACAGGTAGAGGTTGGGAAAGTTGAATAGTTGAGTTTTCAGCGACTTTCCCTGATAATGCACACTGTTGCCATGACTCCAAGCGTAGCACTAATGGGTCAAGCTCAGCTACCTCCTTTAGCAACCAGTCCACTTCAGCTGTAGAGACACCTGCCTCAGCTGCAGACTTGCAAGCATCTTGACGCCACTGCCAGAGTTCTTTTCCCGAGACCATCCACCGCTGATCCATAATCATTGATTTGGACGTTGGAGTTGATTTTGGGACAGACCTTGCAAAAATTTCAGGGATTCCTGGGATGGCACTAGTACGATTTTCTCTAGTTGCTGATCGTTCCTCTCCTGTAAGGTTTTAATAACGCCCTCTAGAGGCACTACCTCTATCTTAACCTGGGAGTTAGGGTCTTGCTGCTTATAGCGATTCACTATACTCTGCAATTGCTCTTTGTTAAAAAAGAACGGAATTGATGAGACCCCATTTTGTTGAATAGTGAGGTATCCGCTGTTGCTAGCTTCTTTGGCAACAAACAGCGGTACGCCCTGAAATGGCTTTTTTTCTTGACCATTTTGGTTCCAGATCGCTTGTGCCTGCTTTACCTGCTGTTGGTTTGGTATGTAGGCAAAATTTAAACCATTGGGAACAGTGCGATTCTTTTGATTTTGCTCATGAACTTCCCCCAAAGATACAGGAACTACTTGTACCTTCTTACCTAGCTCAGGATTCTCCTGCTTTAAACGCTGTACAAACGCATTAGCATCTTCTTGGCTAATAAACACACCTGCCACTGAGGTAGTCTTCTTTTGATCTTGCTGATCTGGAATTGAGGCTACTAGTGGCGAACCTTTACTATCAGTAACTGCAAATACAGGTACAGCTTTCAACTTTTCTCTTACCTGCTCTTCGGTCAGAGCCAGTGCCGCTAAATTTTCCACACTCACTGAGCCTAGTAAGGCACTCGCTACTAAACTTAATGTTGTGCCCCAACGGAACAATGATTTCATAGAAATTACCTCGAATTTTAACGAAGAAGAGCCTGTTACAACTAGAATACCCTGCTCACTGAGAGATCTGAACGCACCTCACTAACCTCTAGTAGAGGCAGAGATTCAAATCAAACTTGATCGATCATAGCTTGACCTGGCTTGTTAACTTAGCTGATCAGTGGCGTTTAATCCCCCTGTAGCTAACTCTTATCAAGTTTGACTGTATCAAGTTTGACTGTATCAAGTTTGACTTTACCTGACTGTATCAAGTTCCACTGAGTTTACCCTAGTGTCTTGACTGATTTACGGATTTACTTATGGACTGATTGACTTATGAATTTAAAATCGGGATGACAGGATTTGAACCTGCGACATCCTGCTCCCAAAGCAGGCGCGCTACCAAGCTGCGCTACATCCCGGGTGCTACCTCTAATGTAGTATAACCAGTATAACTCACTTTTGGCGCTTTGTGTGTACTCGAGATTAATCTGGATACCAGAACATGCCTTTAATACCTTCTGGGTCAGGCATAAATCCCATTTTACGGTAAAAACTTACCACTTGAGGATCGGCAAATAAGGTGATATTGCTAATATCCTGGCTGCGCAATTTTTTGATCATATATCTCATCAAAGCTTTGCCCAGTCCCTTGGTTTGGAAATCTGGATGAACCACTACATCCCAGATTGTCGCATTGAAAGCATGATCAGAAGTGGCACGGGCAAAGCCAATTAAGCGCCTGGTGTTACCTCGCTGGTACCACATAGAAGTAACCAAAAAGCTATGCTGAATAGCTTTCTTAACTTTGCGCAGAGGACGCCGAGACCAACCAACAGCATCACAAAGTTCTTCCAATTCGTACAGGTCAATTTCTCGTGTTGTACTGAAAAATACCCGTGAGGTACCGTCAGTGCGATATTTTACACCTTCTACGGTATCTCCTTCAGGTCGTGTTTGAGGCAAAGCAGTGTCAGAACTGCTAAAGAAGCTTTTCCAAAAACCCATGCAGGTGTGACAGTGGCGTTATCATAATTGTGAGCTACTTGAACTGGTAATGGTCTTCTTTCCCTGACGGCTCAGACGTTCTGGGTCTCGGTCAACCAGAGCCAGACTTAAATGTTTGTTTCAAAAAACAGAAAGTGATCTTTGATCTATTGGTTTTATTCCACCAGGAAAACTATCATACCCGACCTACCTTGATCTGAAACTAATTCTTTGTGCAAATGATAATACCACAATTAAGCCTCCTATTAAGCCTCCTATATAAATTATTATCCTAGCATTCCCATCGGTCGCGCTCTTTGAAGTCGCTTGGGTAAGATGCTCGCGTCGGAGGGGGCACAGCTGTTTGCTGCCCTTGCGCGAATCTAAATCAACAACCGATGCAGTGGCGTGACGGGGGTTTCCACGGGGCAAACAGCGGTGCGTTCACGTAGTGTCTCCAAAGGAGAATGGTGGTGTTCCGCACACAGCCCCTCCCCACTCGCGCTTTGCATCAACAGGCGCGCACCGTCACGAGAATTTAATTCTTAATGGTAAGAGCGCACCTAACAAGGAAAGTCGGCAAGCTACCGAAGGTGGGGAAGTTGGGGAAGATTAGTTAGACTAGGCTAATCAGCAGAATTGGTGAGAAATGAATCAGATCCGCGCTTGTTGTTGCCTCGGGGGACTTAGAGAGTTTTGAGCAAGACAAAAGCCTCAAACCCAGAGGAAACCCTTGGAAATACACCAAATAGCCAAAAAGGGCTCAAACCCAGATATATCAATAAATCAAGCAAATCAATGTTAAACTCTATCTATATATAGATTTAAGGCTCTTTTATCAGTATTTTTGTAAGTCCCTCTACAAGCTTACCGGGTTGTGTTAACTCAAAAAGCTTAGGTGCGCTCTTACCATTAACAATTAAATTCCCGTGGCGGTGCGCCCCTCCAAGGCCGGGTTACCCGACCTTGGGTAGCACCTTGAGGCAAAGCCCGACGCGGGGCGCGAACGGGCGCGCACCTTTTGATAAACAAGAATAGCCACCTACCCCTATCGATGACTGTGGGTTGGAAATCATCCCAACAAGAAATCCTGAAACGCTTCAACCGAGCGTTTCCTAAGTTCTATGAGCAGTTTGTTAGTAGTGAGATCCAACTGCACAACCTCAGACTTGCTTACCGACTCTATAAAACCCAACATGCTGTAATTGAGATCAAACCGGAAGGCTCAAAAAGTGTCCTGCACTTTGCTTACCGGAATGAGTCTTTTCTGCTCAGTGACATTTTTGGCGTTCTGACTGCCTATGGACTGACTATCCACAGTCTCAGTCTTTATGGTCAAATTAGTCCACCAATGCTGGTGTTTATGAAACTAGTGGTGTCTCGTAACCGGAAAGCGCTGACCCACAAAACCTCAGAAAATGTCTGCCGTGCCCTGAGAGAGGCTTTGGCAGGGCGCTTTGAGGTGGAACAAATGCTGGCAGTGGAATTTAATCTCGATGCTGGCTTGAAGCAGGTAGAAACAGAATTTTATGTAGACCCAGTGTTTCATCTACCAGCGCTGTTAATTGAGGCAAATAACCAACCTGGATTATTTTACAAAGTTATGTATGCCATCTGGCAAGAGGATTTACTGGTGGTCAATGCCAACTTGCTGGTGTGGCGGGGACGAACCAGGCTGATTCTTTACCTACTAGGCCCTAACGGAAACTTGATTCCCGATTATTTAGGTCAAAAAATTGCTGAAAGCATTCGGAGGCGATTACTAGGTCAAGTGTTTTAGTCATAAAAAGGTGACAAGCACAGGTGCGACCCGTTGTGATTAAAATCACTGACGAATTTCCTATCCTGTTAATTCTTCGATAAGATCAAGGTATGGCAAGCATTAACATTCTAGGAATATCCCATACTTACGAATTAACACCTCCTACCCAATCATCCTGCCCTGTTCTGGTTTTCATCCACGGCTGGCTGTTAAGCCGTAGCTATTGGCAACCTCTAATTTATAGGTTGTCACAGCAGTATCAGTGTCTGATCTATGACCTGCGGGGATTCGGTGAATCCCAGTCCCAAATTCATAACACTCAAAGCTCAACATCTAACCGGGACTCGGAATCACCATTTCCTGAGACTGCTGTTTCATCCACTGACCGCTATAGCTTAGCTGCCTATGCTGAGGACTTGGGCATCCTGTTAGAAAAACTGGGAATCGAACAAGCTTGGTTAGTTGGTCATTCCCTAGGGGGTAGCATTGCTCTATGGGGTGCCTATTTGCTGCCTCAGAGGATTCAAGGGGTAATCTGTCTTAATGCTGGTGGTGGAATTTATCTTAAAGAAGAATTTGAGCGCTTTCGGCTGGCTGGTGAGCAGTTGGTAAAACGCCGTCCCCGTTGGTTGTGTTATGTCCCTTTACTCGATTTACTGTTTACCCGGGCTCAGGTAGCGCATCCTATTTCCCGGAAATGGGGACGTCAACGGGTTATTGATTTTGTTACTGCTAACGCGGAAGCTGCACTGAGGACGTTACTAGATTCTACCACAGAAGCTGAGGTGCATCGCTTACCTCAGGTTGTTTCCCGACTAAAACAACCTGTTTATTTCATTGCTGGTAGTCAGGATAAGGTAATGGAACCGAAATATGTGCGTCATCTGGCTAGTTTTCACAGTCTCTTTCAATCCTGTGGGGACAATGTGATTGAAATTGCTGAATGTGGACATATGGCGATGGTGGAGAAACCAGAGACTATTGATGATCAAATTCGTCAAATTTTGGCTAATTACAGTTAATTACAATGGGCAATGTTCTGGCCATATACCGGACATTTGCTTAATGTATAACCCTTAGAATTCTCCATTGATTATTAATGGAATAATTGAGTGAAGTGGGTAATCGGTAATGAGTAATCGGTAACTGACCACTGATAACTGACCCGACTATACTTGAGATCATACTGAATTAACCAATCAAAAACAGTAGCTAGCATTTGTCAAGGTATTTGTAAAGGGCTTTGGAAAGTATGGTGCGATCGCTCTCTTATCCTGGTGTTGGTAGCTGGTAAACATTTGTTGACCGCTGTTGCATTAGTCTTGGTAGAGTTAGCGTCTTTTTTTGTGTTAAACCTGATCCATACAGAGCGCCCTAATTACTTTAACAGTCGGATCAGAATGCGTAGATAATGTGGCAACAAGACCCCCGAAACAATCAAATTCTGTTTCTCTCGATCTTTCTAGTCTTGGGCATCAGCACTCGGGACTGGACACTAAGACCAGACTTGATTCTAGTCGTAATCATAAGCTGCCTACTAACTCAGTGGTTAGCAGCATTTCTTTGGTCAAACCCCAAACACAGATCCGCAATCAAAAACTCTGGGTACCTTGGCCTTCCTTTCCTTGGCCTTCCTTTGGGCTTTAATCCCAAACCCGATTTTAAAACTACCCTTGAATCTACCCTTGAATGGTGCAAAATTCAAACCTTAGAAATAAGTCTTAATCTGCTGAGAAAACCACCAAATTTATCCCAGCATAATGATGCTAGTTTTTCGAGTTCTCCCCAATCCCCTTCCCTAAAAAGTGCTATGATTACAGCCTTAAGCTTGAGCCTGCTACTGCGAGCTGATAACTATAGTACTATGGTTTTAGCTGGCTCCCTAGGAATTTTGAGTAAATTTATTTTCCGAGTTGAGGGCAAGCATTTTTTTAATCCAGCCAATTTCGGCATTATTGCTGTTCTTATCTTAACCAATGATGCTTGGGTTTCTCCCGGACAGTGGGGGGATGATGGTTGGTATGGTCTATTATTTGCTGGCACTGGCAGTATGGTGTTAAAACGGGTAGGACGATGGGATACAACAGCAGCGTTTTTGGGTGCTTATGCCGTTTTAGAAGGAATTAGAAATCTCTGGCTTGGCTGGAGTTGGGATGTATTTTGCCATCGGTTGATGAGTGGGTCTTTGTTACTGTTTGCCCTATTTATGCTAACCGACCCTCGCTCAATCCCCAATGCACCGATTAGTCGATTGCTCTGGGCGGTGTGTATTGCTTTACTCACTTTTATATTGCGCAATCAATTATTCATGCCTACTGCTATTTTCTGGGCGTTGTTTGCCCTATCCCCTTTGAGCGTAATTTTGGATTTTATCTGGTCATCTACGAGATTTTCCTGGCATGATAGTGACTCTGTTGAATGACGTTTATTAACTTAAGTTAAAGACAAACAAATAAATAATAATGAAAATTATTCGGGTTATAAGTACTATTTTGATAACGGTTTTATTGAGTTTAGGCTTGGCTCAAAAAGCCTGGGGTTTTTGTGGGTTTTATGTCGCCAAAGCTGATAGTAAACTATATAACCAGACGTCTCAAGTGATAATTGCTCGGGATGGCGATCGCACTGTTTTAACCATGGCAAATGACTATCAAGGGGATGTTAAAGACTTTGCCATGGTTGTGCCAGTTCCTGTGGTGCTTCAGCGAGAACAGGTGAATGTAGGTGACCCTAAGATTATTGAACGCCTCGATCAGTTTAGTGCACCTCGACTAGTGGAATATTTTGACCCAGACCCCTGTGCCGATAACCGAAAGTATCCCGAAACTGCAGCACCACGGCTAGGTGGTCCAAGAAGTGGCACAAGGGCAAGGAATACTGATGATCGTGCTTTAGGTGTCACGGTAGAAGAGCGCTTCTCAGTTGGAGAATATAACATTCTTATCCTCAGTGCTAAGGACTCTAGAGGTTTAGAAACCTGGCTCAGACGCAACGGTTATAAAATTCCACAGGGAGCAAATCGGCTATTGCGACCCTACATCCGCCAGAATATGAAATTTTTCGTTGCCAAAGTCAATCTGGAGGAATTTGACAAAACTGCCTACCAACGGTTGCGACCCCTCCAGATGGCTTACGAGTCTCCCCGATTTATGCTGCCCATTCGCTTAGGGATGATGAATGCTACCGGTGAGCAAGACCTCATTGTCTATGTCTTATCACCCCGAGGTCAGACTGAAATTACAAACTACCGCACGGTGAAGATTCCTTCTAATACTGAAATTCCGGTATTTGTCAAAACAGAGTTTGGTGATTTCTACACTGCTATGTTCCAAACTGCTTACGAGAGTGAAGGGAAAAAAGTAGCTTTTGTTGAATATGCTTGGAATATGGCTAGTTGTGACCCATGTTCAGCTAACCCTCTCAATCCGGAAGAACTCCGGAAATCAGGTGTCTTTTGGCTAAACTCGGGAAGAGCCAATAGAAGACCCAATAATAATGTTTATATCACTCGCCTCCATGTTCGCTATACCCGTGATACCTTCCCAGAAGATTTGATGTTCCAGGAAACGTCCAATCGTGAATTGTTTCAGGGACGATATATCCTTCGTCATCCGTTTACTGGAAAGATGAGCTGTAGCGCAGGAGTTGACTATCAACAATCGTTAAATCGACGATTGCAACAGGAAGCTAAAACCTTAGCTGAGTTGACTGGATGGGATATTGATGAAATCCGCAATAAAATCGATTTTCCTGATGTTAAGCCTATTCCTTGGTGGAGACATCTCTGGTAAACTATATAAATCGTTACTTGTGACTTGTAACTTGTGACTTGTTTTACTGGTTATTTCTTACTTGCTCAGAGGGAGACAAGTCGCCTATAAAGTACACTGGATCAGGGAAGCAGCTCTGATCCCTTTGAGATAATCGAGCCGTTTGTAAGAGCTGATTTGTAAACTCGCTGTAATCCTTGTAGGATAAGGCTTGGGCTAAACTAGAACAATTGAACTATTTAATACCCAAAAGACAATCATAGCAAAGCTTTCAAGCTTCTTAATATTTACTTTATAAATCAGCTCTTAGGTAGCTGACCAGCTATCAGAATTGTTCTTGATCTGAGTTGTCTTTCTATCCTGTGTTTCATAGAAAGTGGAATTTTTTAAATCCCATAATTTTTTTTTTAAATTCAGCTGAATTTTTGTTAATATTTACTATTAAAAATACCAATAAAGTTGATAGTTGAGCCGATGAAACTTGCCCGCTTAAACTCAGACAGTCTTCTCCCCCGCTTCTACAGGCTTGCGGTCATTAATACTCTCTCCAATATCATGATTCCCTTATCGGGCTTAGTCAGCGTGGCTTTCCTGGGACATCTGACAGAAATTCGTCACTTAGCAGGAGTCGCAGTTGCAACGGTTTTGTTTACCTATCTTTACCGACTTTTACACTTCTTGCGGATGGGAACAACGGGAGCGACGGCTCAAGCTGTAGGCAAAGATGACCGCGAAGCCATGTTATTAGTGGGTTTACGTAATGGATTGATAGGGTTGGTACTGGGTATATTAATTGTTATTTTACAATATCCTATCGAGAAAATTTGGTTTCTTATACTCGATGCTCCTGATGAAGTTAAATCTTCTGGTATTGCTTATTTTAATGCCCGTATTTGGGGTGCTCCCGCAGTGGCACTTAACTTAGTCGTGATCGGTTGGTTATTAGGAAAAGAAATGAGTGGTAAGGTGCTAGTGATAACAATCATTGGCAATTTAGGCAAAATAATTTTTGATTATTTTGCCATTTTTAAATGGCATTGGGGCAGTATGGGAGCCGGTTTTTCTGCTTGTTTGAGTCAATACTTAACCTTATTGGTGGGAATCTTATTTGTCAGTCAGGATGTTCGATTCCAAGAAATTCATCAGTTAAGTCATTGCATTTGGCAGCGTTCAGGATTTCAAACCGTTTTTGCTGTTAATCGAGATACTTTTATTAAGATTTTAAGCAATCGAGCCAGCCTTGTTATTTTTACCAATATCAGTGCGGCAATGGGAACGCAGATTTTAGCAGCAAATGCCTTAATGATCGAAGTGTTTTTGTTTACGATCTCTTTTATTGAGGGTTTTGGATTAGCCGCAGAAACCCTAACAGGAAATTTTGTAGGTCGTGGAAAACGCGATCGCTTACCTTCTTTAGTTGGAGTTACAGTAGGAACGGGAGTTTTATTCGCACTAATTTTTGCTGGTATTTCCATCGGGTTTCCTCATACTGTATTTATAATTTTAACTAATCATCTGGAAATTATTTACGAAATTAAAATATATGTTTTTTGGTTACTTCCACTTCTTATATTTAATGCTATTGCTTTTATGTTTGATGGATACTTTATTGGTTTGAACAATACAGCCGTTATTCGCAATTCTGCTCTAATCGGTTTATTTTTTGGATTTATTCCTTTCAGTATTTTAGCTTGGTTTCATCAAGATAATCATATTTTATGGTTATCTGTGGTGATTTTGATGATTGTAAGAACCATATATATTAATATTATTTTCTTAAAAAAAATGCTTCAGATACGGTAAAGATATCTTCTTTATTATTTTCAATTCTGACGAGATATTTTATATTAGTAAAAAAAAGGTTACGGGAATTCATATCCTTTCCAAAATTGTAGTTTCCTGATCAGGATTGTTTAGTAATCGATTGGCTAGATCGGACTAAATATATACCAAACAAGGAAATACAAATTACGAATCTAGTTTAGAGACAAGCTGACCAAGTAAATAGAGTACAAAAACAAGATACTCTAATGTATTGCCGTAGCCATATATCGAGCAAGACTACAATCGATATCATCAATAATACTATCGACTGGATCATTAAAGCCGATGGAAAGTCGAATCAGACTATCTGTAATATTTAATGATTTTCTATCCTCCTCGGATAAATAGTAGTAGGTAAAGGGAGCAAGCTGTTCGATATAGGTTTCTGCTGAACCAAAGTTAGAAGCAATATATGGGATTTTCAGATTGTCAATCAATTCTGATGTCTCACGTTTTGAAAGTTTGAGTTCAAAGGTCACAACACCGCCATATCCATTAGTAAAATATTTCTTAGAGAGTTCTCGATGAGGATGAGAATCTAACCCCAAATAATATACCTTTGAAACTAAAGGATGTGTATTTAAAAACTCAGTCAGTTTTTGACCTGAAGCATTGAGAGACTCCATTCTCAACTTAAACGTTTTCAAGTGTTGACCCAATGTAAACACATCGCGAGGACTAGGAATGACTCCATTGATATTTCTAAAATTTCTAATTTTATCGATCGCTTCCTTTTTCCCAGCAACACTTCCCAGTACTACATCAGCATGGCCATTGAGATATTTAGTACAACTATGAATTACTAAATCTGCCCCCCATAAACAGGGTTTAAAATTATAAGGGCTGGCAAAGGTACTATCGACAACGAGAAGCGTATCAGGTTCTAACAACTTTTTTATTTTTTCAATATCTGCTAGGTAAAGATGAGGGTTAGAGGGTATTTCCAAGAAGAGAAGATTAATATCTTGACTGACTTGATCAAGTGATATCATCAACTCAGATAAATCCGAATTATCCAAAATAAAAGTTTTGAACCCAAGTTTCTCAAGATTATCAAAAACACGTCTTGTGTTTTTATATAGATAGCAAGTTGTTGCGAAACAGCTTTGAGATTTTGCGAACGCCATTAAAGTACTGTAAATAGCACTCATCCCACTGGGAAATAGTAAACAATCTTCAGCCTCATCAAGTTGGGCTAATCTTCCTTCTACTTCTTCCCAATTTGGATTATGATACCTGCCATAGCGGCCTTTTGTGATCGATCCTTCATGTAAGGCTTTGACATAAGTTTTATGATCGTCATAATAGTAAGCTGTATTTTGATAAATCGGTGTTATAATTGAGTTAGTGTAGGATTCAGGCTTTCTGACTCTGCCCATTTTCTATTCCTCCTGTAAATTATTGTAATTTTGGACTTCTAGATTAGACTTTTACAAGGGCTTGATCCAACAGATTCATAGATTTTATATAAATAAGCAACAATTTCAGAAATGATGTCTGTTGTCAGATTTCCATGATGTACAATAATCCGAATAAATAGAGGAAGATTATTAAAATGATATGAATTGACTTTCATAAAGCCATCCTTAACTATCTGATCATAGATAGCGAGATTAAGTTGATCGATTTTCTCAATTTCTGCAGCCGTGTAATCTGTGATAGTTTCCTTCACTTCCATTTCTTTAGGAATAAACCATAAACCCACGTTAAAATACTGGGGTTCGACAACATATAAAACTCGCTCCGAAAGTTTGTTTATTAATTCTTCCTGATTTTCATAGTATTTTTGAATTAAATTTTGAAAGTGTTCAAGACCATGATGTTTGAACATTAGCCAGAGCTTAAAGGCATAGGCTTCTCGGGAACATTGTAAAGACTTGAGGCTGAGACTATATTTTCTGACAGGGGGACATAAAGCTTATAACGTACACAGTGCAAACTCTATAGCCCGCTCACCCTTCTTGTAATAATTGAGCCAACGACGGTTAATTTCCAAAAGTTCGTCCACTATTTTTTGGCATAATCCCCTTAAGAAAAGCCACGAATGCTGATGTAGGCCAACATAAAAAGCGCTATGTTGCCGTTGTCCACTTGATTGGGTTTCTGGTCTGACCACATATTTTTGAATTCCCATTCGCTTAATGTGTCGCCCTTGGAGAATCGCACTGGTATAGGCAATCGCCACAATAATCATCAGTTTTGATAGATACTCACCACTCAGTTTAGACCCTTCAAGACTATAGCCTCCCGACTTGAAATCTCGAAACATTTCCTCTATTGAGAATCGTCTTTGGTAAGCTACAATAGCCGGTTCAACATCATCAAAGTTAGTCAAAATATACCAGGGTTCTTTCGTCTTAAATCCCTGGTAAGTCCGCTTCCACTTACAGGCTATATTAAACGTCCCAAATCCTTTTTGTTTCGTCACATGGCAGTCATTAATAAATAGTTTTACTCCTGGTTTAACTCCATAGTCTTTCAACTCCCGAGCCACCTCAGTATCCTGCCAAACAAGGGTATTATTTTTCTGTCTCAAACAAAAGTATGCACCCTCGAAGCTCAGCCAGTTGCCCAGTTTGGGTGAACAAAATTCCCGGTCTCCTAACACCACTACGCTATAGTTGGAGAGTAACCCAAGACTTTTAGCCAAAACAGCCGTTTGCTCATCAAAGTTACTGCTGCCTTTTTTATCCAACAACTCCCAGTAAATCGGCCAGGCACGATGATCATAGATCACGCTAACCATCAAGATATTAATCACCCCCCAACTGGTACGGTCTATCGCTAAATATATCCTATCGTTCGGGTTAAACATCTCTTCTACCAGAGCACTTACGCAGGGAAACCAGATTGTTTCAATATTGAACTGTTTGATGCGCAAAAACCGACGTAATTTCTTTCGACGACTTTCAAATAAAATAGGTAACGGCAGCGCTTCAGCTAACACTTCTAGTTTGACCTGTCTGAGCAATTGTAGGCTGGCAACGACTAAGATTAGTAACAAATACCTGGTGTGATGCAGCTTATTTTGTAGGATTTTCTGGTATGGTTTAGCTATCATTTTTGCTAGATAGGTCAGCATGACTATATTTGACCTATCTTTTTTTTCCTTCATCTGCTGTATCCCTTGCTACACAATGGCTATACCCGCTCTGTCCCCCCGTTAGCTATATTTTATATTCTGGTTGCTGGTAAATAGATAATTACCATTAAGTGCTGTTACTTCATCCACTAAAACAGATTTGTCTTTCACCAGTAAGACTGAGCATAATAGAGGGGCTGAAAGAAATTTATGAAAGTCTAATACAATCGAATCTGACAAACTACTCAGCTTTCTGTAAAACGCTGCATCTTCACTAAAGTAAACCCCGCCTCCCCAAGCTGCATCAAAATGAATCCAAGGTTTAATGGCGAATTCTTGGAATATTTCCAATATTTTTTCTACGGGGTCGAAAGTTCCCAAAGTAGTCGAACCCATCACACAGCAAAAGTAAATTAGATTGAGATTATCAGCTTTTATTTGGCTGACTAATTCTCTTAAATGTTCTAGATCTACGACTCCTTTTGTGGTTGTTTTAACTTTGATAATATTTTTAATTCCACAAATTATGGCGGCTTTTTCAACAGAGTAATGAGAATGATCAGAGATCAGAATGACTGATTGTCCTAAATTAACTTTTGCTCGTTGTACCGCTAAGAATACAGATGCCAAATTAGATAACGTACCACCCGGATAAAAGATACCATCCCCTTCAGGATAACCGACTAGTGGTAACAGAGTTTCTACCATTTCTACTTCACACCGAGTAAAAATTGGCGAACATTCTTCAGTATGAATATTAGAATTAATGTAGTTAGATACGAAATCGGCAAAAACACCGATGGGGTCAGGATAGGAAAATAAGTATTTTAAGTTTTTTGGACTGTAGATATCTGGAGTAATAGACAGGGTAGACTTAACAAATTTTTCAATCCTCTCCAATCTTTCGGGTTCGGATAAAGTATAGATGCCATCCAGCATCTTCAAACATTGATCAATGTCTTGTTCTGTTAGCATCTTAATTGTTGTACTAAGTTTAGGGTAATTCAGTCTAAGCTATCTGGATATCACCAATTCCTATCGCGATAAAGCCGTCCAGTCCGGATAAGCGGAGATCGGAGTGCAAAAATTAGCACTTGATACAGATTGTGTGAGAAAGGAAGCCTGAAAACTTTGATAAATCAATATCACAACAACCTGGCTTTATAACTATGTAAACTGACTTTTTTCTGAGGGGGTGACATGAGCCCTTAAAAGCTTACTAGATAATGCTTTGATGCCAGTTTATCTTAGCAAAGATAAACTAAACTGGGCAATTGACCCTAGGAATGATGTTCTAGAAGCTAAAACCCTTATAACTACGTCCAAGGTCAGGCCAAACTAGGGCGTGTCGTCAGTTAGAGAATTGACAACCAGTCAGCGCAGCTATAGAACTGAGGGAAGTCAGTAAAAATAAATTTTGGGGGGAGTAATGCGCCGGTATGCTTTGCGTCTTGGATCAGTGGGAGCGAATCAAGGATATGCTACCTGGCCAGGAGGGCGCTTGTTGGTGGAAATGCATTGGATAACCGCCTATTTGTTGAAGCCGTACTGTACCGATACCGTTCAGCCCACTTTCCGCAGGTAGGGATCACATGCAGATAATTTTCCTACCCCCTTTGAGCACGAAATCAAGCCAAGAGGTAATATTTACGGCAAGGAGCACCCAAGAACTGAAGAATCCACAATCGTTCAGATGTGAGATTGGTAATGTGCTTGACACCATCAACCGTCAGTAAATGAATTGACATGAAACATTGAAAGATCCAGAATTGAGTGGGTTGAGCCGTAGGCTTACCGACCTGATTATCAATCTTCTGCCCACGCTGTATCTATTGCCTGACGCACAGAGCGTTGACCCAAACTATAAACCAGCAAGCACCTTCCCCATGATCATGGCCAAAGCCGCCACTCGCTCAGGGGTATGGAGAAAAACGCTCGAAGTGAAGAATAATGGGTCTTGAGGAAGCGATTTCCTCGCTCCGTCGATTGTTGTGCCTTGTACTCACGAAGGATTTGGTCATGACTCAACACCTGCTCATCCAAGACATTGGTAGCCAACACGAACTTGCCAGCTCGTTGACGTTCAGCAGCTATGACTGACTCAATGGATACAAGTGTGGCAGAGTATGAATAGTGTTTGTCAGGGACGGCATCCAAGCGGGGTCTACCGCGTCCTTGGTGTTGAAGAATTTCTACCACTTGCAGGTCATGCAGTTGATGGTAGGGTAACTGTGCGGACAACTTGTCAGCCGCACACAGAGCATCAGGTTGACAAGCAAACCGTTGATTCTCGTGCCTGATGCAGTGCTCTAGTCGCGAGTGTTAACTGTCTGGCAATAGGTTTTTCTAGTTGTTTCGAGTCAGATTCTAACCGCGCCTGACTTTCCACTACTAACCATCGTTGTCGAATATCCCCATAACTGTTACCCACAGGGGCATCTCATAACCCAGTTAGAGAACTGTCTACGAATGCCTCTGGGTGAATCTGTTGTAACAATTCTTTAGCCGCTTTGAGGGTGGCTGGGACTCTCGATACCCATTGGAATTGTGTCAGGAGTTGCAGATTGTCCTTGGTGTAGAGAGCAGCATCGGCGACAAAAAGTGCATCTACATTCCATTGCTGTCTAAATTCCTGGATCAGTTGAGCAAATACTGCTGAATCTGTTTCATTCCCATCCCCCACTCTCAGCGTACTTGGGGATATCTCCATCGCCGGTGCACATCAGGTCTACCATGAATTGCTTTAAGTCGGGGCGGTGGTCTCTCGAATAACCATAGGTAATGTGAATTGTACCTGGCTGATCCGGTTCATCACCGGAACAGGCGTAATTTCCATCTACGTGCAGGGAACTCGAATCTAGGTTAGTCGCTGCTCATTTCTACCCCAAAATCTGAGGGGGTGACATGCAAGCTAAAATCCTTATTGGGTAATACTTTCAGCCGATATGTTACAAAAAGATACATACTAGGGCATGTCGTCAGTTAAGCCAGATCACGGAAGCGGCGAGATGAATGGCTCCGATGAAAATTGCGAGCTGTCTTATCAAGCGCGAGTTGCTATTGCCCTGTATTGCTTAAGTTTTTGAAAAAAGTTTTCGATGAGATGACGCCACTTATACATGTGCAAGTCATATTTTCAAAGTTGAGTGCGATTGACTTTAGGAGGGATGACAGCTTGGCAGTCGGCCTCTAAAAAACGTTTGAGCACTCGCTCCGTAGCATCTTTTGCCTTGTCTGCAAGCAATGCACCAATCTCATGAATACCACCCGCGTAACACATCAGCTCCCTGTAAATCGTGTGCAAGACCTGGAGTCAAATGAAACCCCGTTGGATTACCAGCGTGCGTCACAGGTAGTAGCATGAATAATGGTCGTCAAACCACCCTTACAACCGCCCAATTGCTTGTGTTAATGGTGTATCGTCTGCTGTTTTTTTTTGCGCCAGCACTGTGTTGATGGGCACGTACAATCGTGTTCGTCGAGCGCAGCGTATTCGTTGTCTGCATCTAATGACAGTGTCAGTAATACACGTTCTATCACACCACTTTCAGACCCTAGGCTATGACGCTTGTGCACAGACCGAAAATCCCCAAACCTCTCAGGCTTATCACGCCACGGAATACCTGAACCCACATTCCGCAGGTGTGATTCCAAAATCCGGTATTTTTAAAAGATGAGTAAAATTGAAGCGTCTAATATCAGAGTACAGGATCTTGACCACTGTGGAATAGTGGCTGGAATTTGTGATGAAATCGGACTAGTCGAACAAATAGACAAACTATACGGCAATCATCCCCAGTCAATTATCACCCCAGGGCAAGTAGTCAAAGCCATGATTCTGAATGGTTTGGGCTTTGTCAGTGCGCCGTTGTATCTATTTGAAAGGTTCTTTGTGGGCAAAGCCACAGAACATCTACAAGGGAGTTGGGATCAGACCAGAACACCTCAACGATGACCGTAGGGGGCGGATCTTGGACAAATTGTACAGCTTCGGACTCACCGAAATCTTCGTCACTGTAGCATTGGCGGCGGCGAAGTATTTTGGGGCTGGGGGGGCGACATGAGAGCTAAAAAGTAGACTGTATAAGCTTCATAGCTCTCA
>NZ_MKZS01000001.1:2499276-2539652 GCF_001942495.1 Moorena bouillonii PNG | reverse complement strand
AGAAAAATCAAGGGGCAAGTCTTCCGACTACCTCCTATATAATTCCCATTTCTCCACACTCGCTGACTCCACACTCGCTGACTCAATCCAATACCAAAAGACTTTTTCAGCAAACCCTATTTATGCTTAAAATAAGCCTCCATTACCTGGCGCACAATTGGTCCTGCCACTGAACCTCCACCGCCGCCGGAATGTTCCACAAAAGCAACAACTGCAATCTCGGGTTTATCATAGGGGGCAAAACCACCAAACCAAGCATGAGCCTTGCCAGGAGGAGCCTCTGCTGTTCCACTCTTACCAGCGCCAGGAGGTAACTCTGGCACCCTCAATGCAGCTCCTGTTCCCCCAGTCACCACAGCTCGCAGTCCTCGGCGTAGGGTTTGAATCGTTGATGGCTTCATATTCATGGACACTCGCCCTTTGATAGCATCCTGATTGTTCTTGAGCAAGTGGGGTTTAACCCGGTAGCCGCCATTGGCAACTACAGAAAACATGACTGAGGTTTGTAAGGGTGTTCCAAGGGTAAATCCTTGACCAATAGACATATTTATGGTATCGCCAACGGTCCATCCCCAATTGTAGTTTTTCCGCTTCCAGGCATCATCCACTATCAAACCACGGGATTCGCCGGATAACTCAATACCAGTTTTTTCACCAAAGCCATATTTACGAGCCCATTCAATCAGGGTTTTCCCCCCAACCCCTCGACCGATTTGACCAAAGAAGGTGTTACTGCTCCAAGCCATAGCACCCACAAATCCCATTGGACCAAATCCGGCTCGGTTCCACTCCCCAAAGGCATGACCACCCACATACAGGTAAGGATAAGTCTGTAAAACAGTTTTGGGAGAATACCGACCAGATTCCATACCCGCCGAAGCTGTGACTACTTTAAATGTACTGGCTGGAGGAAACCCTCGCATTGCCCGGTTGATAAACGGATTCCCTCTGCCTTGTAGCTTTCGCCAGGTTTCTGAGGTGATGCGAGTCGAGAAAATATTCGGGTCAAAGGTTGGACGAGAAACCATTGCGAGGACAGCACCGGTGTTGGGGTCCATAGCCACGACTGCCCCTTTGCGATCGCCTAATGCTGCCTCGGCTGCCTTCTGCACATCTATATCGATGGTTATATGGATAGGTTTACCCGCTTGTGCCTGTTTCTGACCCAGAACCCTGACGACTCGTCCAGCACCATCAACTTCTACTTGCTGACCGCCCCATTCTCCCCGTAGCAGATGCTCATAGGACTTCTCCACCCCCATTTTGCCAACCACATCACCGAGGCGGTAGCCGTCAGGTTTACGCCGTTGCAGCTCTTCATAGTCCAGCTCTCCAGTGTAACCTAGAACGTGAGCCGATAGCTGTCCATGGGGATAGTACCGCAAGGCATCAATATCCACCTCTATCCCCTGTAATTCATTGCTGTACTCAGCCAAGGCAGTAACTTGAGCGGGAGTAACACCACGGGCAATCCGAAGTAGATAAGGAGAGTTATAGCCCGCTTGTTCCAGACGCTTTTGAATCTCAGCGTCTGGTATCTTCAAAATTTGGGACAGGCGTTTGCGAGTTTGGGGCCATTGCTCCTGCCTAAGAACCATCGGCCACACAAATACCGAGTGAGACAACCGATAGCTAGCTAATACTCTTCCCTTACGGTCAAAAATATTGCCCCGTATAGGGGGCTTGGGAATCAGACGAATCCGGTTATTTTCTGCCAGCTGTTGGTTGCGTTCCCCTTGAACTAGCTGTAAATACGCTAAACGGGAAGCAATTCCCCCCAGCAAGAATACGCTAATCAGTACCATAATCACTACGGATTGGTATTTGCGTCCGACAGTGCGGGAATTAGATCGATGTACTGCAAATGGAGATAAGGAAGGCTGAATTAATGTCATCGTCAGAGGTCTGAGAATGGGGAATCGCACTTGGAGAACACGGAATTGGGCAATTAAGGCGAATAGTCTGTGATCAATCCCAGTAACCTATTGGCTTTGATTCCGAATAAGTCTCCCTTTTCAATTAAGAATTAAGGATTGACAATTGACAACAAAACAACAGGACTCACGCCCCAAGCTTGTCGGTTAAAACTGGGTATGGGGTTGAGGGTGACCGGGTGTAGTGAGCAGAATTGGAACATGCCCTTGGGATTGCCCACACTAATTCACCTAGATCTGCCCCAAAGCCTTGATTAAGGAGGCTCTGATTTGCCCCTGTTCTAATAGCTCTTACCATTAGCTTAATACCTAGTCACGGCTAATACCCAGCAATTTACTTCTCCAGTTCAGCTACTGGATCAGTGCAGATCTGTTTAGCTACTGCAGGAGTATTTTTAGGTTGGAGGATAAAATAAACCCAAGGAGATAAACCGTGTTGCACAGATGCAGACAGACGAGGCATGACTCTGGGGGCATCACTACTGCTGAAATAACCACCATGTTTCAAACGACTGTTAAAGAACCACGTCCGACTACCACGACTACAGCTAAAGTTGATGTTGAACTCCGGAAGGTTTTTAAAGTGTTCGACACCGAGACTGTTGTCCGTGGTGTTGACTTAACTATCCGTCAAGGAGAATTTTTTAGCATTCTTGGTCCGTCTGGCTGTGGCAAGACTACAACCTTGCGTTTAGTAGCGGGATTTGAGATGCCTTCAGCTGGGGAGGTAATGATTCAGGGACGCTCGATGAATCATATTCCACCACACCGCCGACCTGTCAATACAGTATTTCAAAGTTATGCTCTATTCAATCACCTGAGTGTATCGGAAAATATTGCCTTCGGTCTACGGCTAAAAAAGCTACCCTCATTGGAGGTTGAGGAACGAGTCAAAGCAGCCCTCAAACAAGTGAAACTGGAGGGATTGGCGAATCGGTATCCCCCTCAATTGTCTGGGGGTCAACAGCAACGAGTGGCATTAGCCCGAGCATTAGTTAATCGACCAGCGGTGCTGTTGTTGGATGAACCTTTGGGAGCGCTAGATTTCAAGCTGCGCAAACAGATGCAGGTGGAACTGTCAAATCTCCATCAAGACCTGGGGTTAACCTTTGTGATGGTGACCCACGACCAAGAAGAAGCTATGAGTCTTTCTGACCGTATCGCTGTGATGCGTGCAGGTAAAATTGAGCAAGTTGGTTCCCCCAGAGAAATCTATGAAAATCCTCGGACAACCTTTGTGGCGGACTTTATCGGTGATACCAATTTATTTAAAGGTCGTCTGCAACGGTCCGATGCCGACTCACTCGAAATTACCACCAAGACTGGTATCAAGATTGTGGTTGAGTCTCCATCCGTTAAAGAAGTCCTGGATAATTCTAATGCTCAGGATATTGTAGTAGGTGTACGACCAGAGAAAATTCGCCTTAGTCTTTCCCCCCCAACTACTAATACAATGAATTGCTTTGAAGGACGTCTCAAACACGCGATGTACCTGGGTACTCATATTCAATGTGTGGTCGAGTTACTCAGTGGCGACTGTCTCAGAGTCATACTGGCCAACACCAATAACAAGTTACCAGACCCTAACACCACAATTTATGCTCGTTGGGCACCCACGGATTGTCGAGTGTTGGAGGAATAATTTGAGGATTTCGGTAGTTTTTGAGCCTAGTTTGCTTGCAAACTAGTGCTCACTAAATCAAGAGATTTTTAGTTGTTTACTAAATCAATTATGGTAGATTAATTATCCTATCTATTTTGGGGTAATTGGTAATCGGTAATCGGTTTTGAATAACTTTATTAAACCTACCCTATTTCGGACGCCTGGGCAAAAACCAACCTCAACCTTCAACCTTTTCAATTGTGCTTTCACTGGATCGACAACAATTCCTAAAACGCCCTACAAGGCGCAACTTTTTACAGGTAGCCACGGTTGCTGCCCTATCAGGTCTAACCCTCTCTGGATGTGGCTGGACTCTAGGTGAAGTGAGACCAACAACTACTTCACCAGGTGACAGAAATAAACTATTTATCTACACTTGGACTAACTATACCGATGATGAGCTACTAGACCGCTTTACCGAAATAACTGGAATCAAAGCTGTAGTCGATGTCTTTGATTCCAACGAAGCTATGCTTGCTCGACTTCAGGCTTCTGGGGGCGGAGCCTATAGCATTATCTACCCGTCTGACTACATGGTGCGAAAGATGGTTGAGTTGGATCTGTTGGTGAAACTGGATTTTGAACGCATCATCGGAATAAATCGACTGTTTTCTAAGTTCCTCAATCCCATATATGACCCCAACAATTTGCACAGTATTCCTCTGAGCTGGGGAACAACGGGTTTGATTTACAACTCCAAAAAACTATCTAAGGTACCGGAGGATTGGAGCTATCTTTGGCAATATAAAGACAAATTATCGAGACGGATGACTTTGCTCAACGATGTGCGAGAAGTGATGGGTGCCACTTTGAAAATGTTGGGTTACTCGTACAACTCTACCAATCCCCAGGAGATCAAAAAGGCCTATGAAATGTTGGTGGAGTTAAAACCAAGTATTGCTTCATTTTCTTCTGATGCTTGGCGATCGCAAATCCTAAGTGGGGATTTATGGCTTGCGATGTGTTACTCCTCTGATGCTGTTGAAATCATGGCAGAAAACCCAGATTTGCAGTACGTCCTACCGAAAAGTGGTTCTTCCTTGTGGATCGATACCTTGGCAATTCCTAAAACAGCTCCCAATCTTGAGGGTGCCTACGCTTGGATTAACTTTATGTTAGAAGCAGATGTTGCTGCTCAAATTTGTGAACGGTTGAGCTTCGCCACACCAAACCAGAAAGCCTTTAAGCTATTGTCCCGTGACATCCAAGAGGATCAAAGTTTGTTTCCAGAACAATCAGCGTTAGAACGTTGTGAAGGTCTTGCACCTGTTGACGAGGTTAGCGAAGTTTATGACCGCTACTGGACTCAGTTGACCAGTGTTTAGGAGTTAGGAATTAGGACTTTTCAACACCATAAAGTTTAGGAAAATACTACGGAAGCGCAGAAATAAACATACCCTTAAAAATACCTATAAAAAATCGCGAAATGCTACTGATAAATGCTAGAGATTATAAATTACATCCCAATAATGATAGTGATAAAATAATAAAGACTAAATCAGATTTTTAATAGTTAATATTTTTCAATCTAGATATCATAATAATCTAGCATTTGAAAAAAAAATGGTATAAGTCTTGGACTAATGACTAAGAACTAATGACTAAGAACTAATGATAAATAACACTGAAAGCGTTACTGAGAACATTGCTGAATCCCCAGTTATGCAAGATAAGAGACACTTACGATGGCAGTGGTTAGAACCCCTAGGATTGCTCAGTCCAGCAGGTATATGGTTAGCTTTGTTGTTGGTGCTGCCAACCCTAGTGATTTTTGAACTAAGTTTGGTACCCAACATTAGACCAGGAGATGTGGTCAATCCCTCTGGTATTGATAATTATTTGCGGATATTTGATCCAGTAATCTTGCAAGTGATGGGGCGATCGCTTTTTTTGGCCATGGGAACCACTGTGATTTGTCTTGTGCTAGGATTTCCTGTGGCTTATTGGATTGCTCAGCTAGCACCCAAGCGGTGGCAAAATTTACTCCTGCTGGGTTTTATATTACCGTTGTGGACATCCTCTCTACTACGTTCTTATGCCTGGATTACCATTCTGCGACCGACTGGGGTTCTCAATACAGTACTGACTAGTATTGGACTACCAGGGTTGGATTTGCTCAATCGTAGTGCTGCTGTATTGATTGCCATGGCTTACAGCTTTCTGCCATATATGGTCTTGATTCTCTATGCGTCTATAGAAAAGTTAGACAAACGGTTGTTAGAAGCGGCGGCGGATTTAGGGGCAAATCCTTTTCAAACCTTTTGGACAGTAACTGTACCCCAAACTCTACCAGGAATTGCTGCAGGTTCTTTGCTGGTATTTATCTCTGGATTAGGGGATTTTGTTAATCCGGAATTGTTAGGGGGAGCATCGAGTATGACTGGAGCAAGATTGATTTATAACCAGTTTTTAGGAGCTACTCAAAACTGGGGATTTGGGTCAGCTTTGAGTATGATGTTAATTTTGGTGGTGAGTATAGCGATCGCACTTTTGATTAAGTATGGTGATCCCAAAGCACAGCCCTAGCACTATAGAAAAGGGAGTAGGGAGTAGGGAGTAGGGAGTAGGGAGTAGGGAGTAGGGAGTAGGGAGTACGGAGANCCCCAAACTCTACCAGGAATTGCTGCAGGTTCTTTGCTGGTATTTATCTCTGGATTAGGGGATTTTGTTAATCCGGAATTGTTAGGGGGAGCATCGAGTATGACTGGAGCAAGATTGATTTATAACCAGTTTTTAGGAGCTACTCAAAACTGGGGATTTGGGTCAGCTTTGAGTATGATGTTAATTTTGGTGGTGAGTATAGCGATCGCACTTTTGATTAAGTATGGTGATCCCAAAGCACAGCCCTAGCACTATAGAAAAGGGAGTAGGGAGTAGGGAGTAGGGAGTAGGGAGTAGGGAGTAGGGAGTAGGGAAATTCGGATCAACAATTCTCACAATTCCTACACGGATACCTATAACAAGAAAAGGGTTGCATTCATAAAAATTGAAAATTTCAACTATAAACTTTAAATTAAGTAACAAGTAACAAGTAAAATTAATAAGTAACAAGTAACAAGTAAAATTAACAAGTAAAATTAACAATTAACAATTAACAATTAACAATTAACAAATGACTAATGAGCAACTCTACCATCAGCAGGAGGAGCTTCCCCTAGAAATGGTAAACTCTCAACCAAAACTCCGGATTTCTTGGGAAGGTATTTTCTCCCTGGTGATGTTCTTTTATATGTACTTACCCCTGCTGGTACTGACGTTTTATAGCTTCAATGACTCTAAATACAGCGCCCAGTGGCAGGGATTCACGTTTAAGTGGTACCTAAAACTATGGCAGGACGAGAGTGTAAGGAACGCACTATTCAATAGTCTCACGGTAGCCCTAGTGGCAGTAGGAATTTCTGCGGTATTGGGTACCATGATGGCAGTCGGTTTAGCCCGTTACCAGTTTCCAGGTAAACGCTTGTATCGAGGGATATCCTACTTACCCCTGATTATCCCAGATATTGCGATCGCAGTCGCAACTCTAATCTTTTTGGCAGTTATGGCTATTCCTCTGAGTCTGTGGACTATCATAGCAGCTCATATAGTTTTCTGTTTGGCTTATATTGCCATTGTTGTTTCCTCCCGTATCACCCAGCTTGACCCTCACCTAGAAGAAGCAGCCCTTGATTTAGGAGCAACGCCCCTACAAGCTTTTATAAAAATCTTACTACCGGAATTGATGCCAGGGATTATTGCCGGTTGTTTATTGTCTTTTGTCCTAAGTATGGATGATTTTCTGATTTCTAGTTTTACAGCTGGGACTGGTGCAACTACCTTACCTATGGAAATCTTTAGCCGCATCCGCACTGGTGTTAAACCAGATATAAATGCTCTTAGTGTTTTGCTAATCCTGGTATCAGGTGCAGTTGCTTTTATAGCTGAATGGCTCCGTTATCGGAGTGTGGAAAATCGGTAATAATGGGGAATCGGGAATCGGGAATCGGGAATCGGGAATTTATCACTGATACAAGATAACTTTATACTATTACATGCCTTAGTTATGCAACCCAAAAAGTTATATTCATCCTTGATAATTCATCCTTGATTTCAATTTATATAACCTTTCTTCCAATTCAGTAGTAAGTTGTTCGATCCGATGATCATTACTTAAGTAGGGAGAGGTAGTTTGAGCGATTCTGAATAGTTGAGTGGCGATTAATTGTTGTTTTTCACCCCAAAGTGTCTTGACTGAATGCAACTGATCTTGTTTGAGCCAATTGAAGCAAAAGTGAGCATAACGGATTGAGGAACGAATTCCTCGTGCTGTTCTAGGATATAAATCCCACAGAGGAATGATATATTGGGGTTGGTATTTCAAACCAACAGATAAGCACCAATCCTGCCATTTAAATGCCAAGATATTTGGATTAGTGCAGATGGGAATCCAAGGAATTCGTAGCGCATCGGCTACAATTGCGCCATGCATAGCTTCCGTTAGTAAGATGTTGGTTTGGCTGATAGCAGATAATACTTGCTCGACAGGCAAACGAGGGTCAATATACTTAAAGCCGATTTGTTCACAGATTTGATGCCAGGCTTGACCGCCATATCTGGCAGATTTAGCATGGGGCATAACGGCAAATTGATGGATTTTTTGACTGGTTGGATGGAAGAGTCGTCTGACTAACACTGCTCCATCGGTAACGGCTAATTGAGGGGAAATGCCTAAGGCTTTGGCGGAGAGGGGTCCTCTTACACAGTAAATTGTCCAGGAATCTTGGAGTTTTGGTAACTTTTCATAACCGACTCCAGTACTAAAAATGATGATTCGGCTAGCATTGGGTAAACGCTTGGGGAGTAAATTATTTAGGAGGGTACCGATTCCAACAAAGGCGGTGCTTTCATCGTCATCTAGTAAGTTAGGGATTAACTGTTGCCATAACCAAGGGTTTAGGTCATCGCCAAAGTTATTGAGACCACCAGGGAATCGTTTGGGTGAGTATTGGTAGTAGAAGAGTTTCATTACTGTTATCCCCTTTCATTGATTAGGTGAATCAATGCTTGCCTTATTTTATTTATCTATAGCATTTTCATGAGATAATTACTTTGAGCCATTTATGGCATGGTTTTTCCCCCAAGCTCATGGTAACATTAACTGGTCACAGAGCTATGAATCACTGGATACAGATACGATCGGGGTTATAGTAAAAATGAGATTATTCAGTTATTCCGGCTAAGTGAGTGGATGATGGTGTTACCGGAAGAACTGGAGGGTGATTTGAGAATTGAACTAAAGCCTACTCAGGAGCAAAATCGGATGCCATAAATTACGGGTTTTGAGCGAGATGGAATGCTGAAAAATGCTCAGGAGTCAGTCATATAAGTTTTGGAGACGGGATTTAAAGAAAGTTGTCCCAGAACAGTTTAGCGATCGCATTAATATTATTGATGACTTAGCACTACTGAAACAACTTCATCAGCAGTCAATCACTGTTGCGTTACACCCTACACCCGGTTTCCTTTTTACCCTTATTGTCACCCCCTCAGGTTATAGCTAGATCCAATTGCTCCCTGGGTTAACCACCACTCTGGAGTTTTTTGCGCCACATCAGCCTATCTTTACTGGAAGCCACATCCCGATTGTTCGGCTGTAATTTCAGGGCTTTGTCGTAAGCCGCGATCGCTTCGTCTAATTTCTTAAGCTCCTTGAACAGGTCTCCCAGGCTTTTGTAGGCTGGAAAATATTCGGGATTCAAAGCAATGGCTTTGTGATAAGAAGCGATCGCGTTTTCTACATCTTTAGCTTGGAGCTGAGCATTCCCCAAGCAGTGATAAGCCCCTGGTTGGTCTGGCTGTAACTGAATCGCTTTGTTATAGTTAGCCATGGCGAGCTCGAGATGGTCAGCTAAAAGGTGGGCATTCCCCAATAGGATGTAGGTGATGGCATGGTCTGGTTGTAATGCGATCGCTTTAGTATAGGTAGCGATCGCCGACTCTAAGTTTCCTTGGTACTGGAAAGCTTGCCCAAGCATTCGGTACATCCAAGCCTGTTCGACAGACAGCTCAATCCCTTTTTGGTAACTGGCAATTGCTCCGTTTAGATCCTGTTGCATCAACTGAGCCGAACCCAGCCTAAAATAGACCTGTTCATGATCTGGCTGTAACTTAAGAGCTTCGGTATAGGCAGTTATGGCTTCGGAGAACTTCTGTTTCTGGCTCAGAGCATCTCCTAGGTTTTTATAAACTTCAACTGGTCCAGACGGTGAGAGTTGAAGGGCGTTTTGGTAGTTGAGGATGGCGGTTTCGAAATCCCCTTTCTCAAAGGCTGAGTCACCTCGGCGGCGATAGACCTCAGAATTGGCTTCCTCTTTGGTGATCTCGTCTGGGTCAGGATTGACACTCACCTGAACTGTTGTGGTCTTGGAACCTTTGTGTTTGAACCAAGTTATCCCCTCTTCCACCAGATCCAGTTCTAAACAGTAGTGACCCTCAGCCATGGGTGTGGTCACCTCCAAGAACAGTTCAATTTCTGAGTCGGGGGGCAAATCCGAACCCAAGTCTACTCGGCCATCAGACCACTGTCGGACTTTGCCATTGTGATCTAACCAGTGATTCCCGACTCGGATGCCACTCTTAGCGGTCTCAAGCCAAGTCAGGGAGGAGAGATTCTTGACTTTGACCTCAATTACCAGAGTCTGACCAGGGAGAGCGACGAGAGATGTGGGAGCCGTCAGCTGGGCGCGATAGGCATGGTTGGGTAGTAAGGGATATTTGGTCTGATTGAGGGGCAACTGGGGTGGAGTTGGCTGTGACTGAGTTTTCTCAATGTAATACTGCACTTTTTCCACCAAAACCTGAATCTTGGGTTTATTAACCTGAATCTTGGGTTCATTGAAGAACTCCCCATGACGACCAGGAACTAGGTCAACATATAGTTCTCCTGGATAGAATTTGCTCCAGCCTAGTTCTGGGTTGCGGAAGAATTTGTAGGGGTTAAACTTACTCTGACGACCAAACAACAGGGCAATCGGACCAGGATAGGGTCGGGGGATGAATCTTTCGACCAGACAAAGTAAAGTCACGGTTTTGCCTTGAGAAATAAGTTGTTGGGCAATTTCAAAGATGATCGATGCACTTTGACAATTTCCTCCCAATAGGTAAGGACCATCTGGCTCCACGGCTAGGATTTCCCCGAGGTAGTGAGCTGCTAAGGCTTGAATGTTCTTTTGGGTATATTTCATGATCAGGTGCCCCGAGCGCATGCCGTAGATAGGCTGGTCAAAACCTAGATACTTCGCCAGTTGACTGAGTTCTCTAAACCCCTGCAAGCACCAGAATAAGGGCTGTTTAGACCCATTGGTGTTCATGCCCACGATCAAGGATTTGGGTCTGACCCGTTTACCTTTCCATGCAAGAGTGTAGAGTCGCAGTTGATGATAAATTTCTGGTGAAAGTTGAGGCAGGGTTAGCCTCACCCGTTCTTGGGCACAGGAAAGGGGTAGGTTTTCGTTATGTTGGACAGGGTTAACCGGAGGAGCCTGATCTTTTAATTTGGCCTTAGTCCCAGCAGCTTTCGGGAAATCTGAAAGTTTTGTTTCAGACTGGGTTTGGCTCGAAGGATTAACACCGGATTGTTTGGGATTGGAGGATGCCATTTTTAATTAATGTCAGGTAAAAACTCAGGGTGGAAAACGCGATCGCTTAACTATCTCACTTAACTCTCTCAATAGGTTCCAATCAATAGGATTTAATAGCCGCTGCTTCCGGGTACCTGATCGGCTGTATGCTTAGTTAATACTTTTTTGCCATAAATAGTCTGATATAAATTGAGATATTTATCTGCCATTTTATGGGCATCAAAATCTTGTTCTACTCTGGTTCGTGCTGTTCGAATCATCAGCAACTTTTCCTCTGGCGTCATCTCCAGCAATAATTTCATTGCCTCTATTAGCTTGTTTTGATTACCAACTTCATAGATTATTAATTCTGAACCGGCCTTAGCGATTTCTTTCATTACTGCCAGGTTAGGCACAATGCAAATAATTCCTGCAGCCATAGCTTCTAAAACTGCATTGGGCAAACCTTCAAAACTCGAGGTAAGAATGGAGACGCTTCCTGGATTCACCCAATCCCACGGCTTTTTATTGTAGCCTAAAAACCTAACAGATTCAGACAATCCCAGGGTTTTTACCTGATTGAGGCATTCTTCCTTTAAGCTGCCATCCCCAATAATTGATAAGCGACAATCAGGGTAATCAACAATGATGGCAGCAAATGCATTGATGAGAAGTAGAGGATTCTTCTGTGGCTCTAGTCTACCAACATAAACAAATTCCACTGTTTTTTGGTGGTCATAACTACAGTCACATTCATATTTTTCAAGAAGCACACCATTATGAATAACCTCCAGGCAATGAGGAGGAATTCCTTCAACTTCGTCAGCATATTTTCTAACAGCTTCCGCATTGCAAACTATGCAGTCAGTGATGTTAGCGAGATCACGCTTAATCTTCCTATGCTTTGCAGTTTCATTAAGGTTTACGTTGCACTCCCTAGTAATAATTACCGGAACACCAGCACTGACAGCAGCTTGTCTACCAAGGGTATCTGCCCAAAATAAATGGGTATTAACGAGATCAGGCTGAAGTTGCTTGAGTATCTGAGTCATCCATTGGATGATTTCGAGTGGCTTACCTTGATCTAATTGAGAAGCCATTAACCTACTGAATACAGGAGTTCCCAGAGCTTGAAAATCTTTTCTATCTGACTCGTCTGACTGATTCGTAACAATAATATTTTTAATAATTTTTTTATTTTGCTTATCAACAAGACAGTAAATCAGGGTTTTAAGGAAGGTGTTAACTCCTCCACCCTTTAGATTTAGTTCTGGAATTATATGAACAATAGTCAAGGGTTTGGGCATGGTTAGTTACTCTGTCAATTTGAATAGCTATAGCGGTTTTAAATTAGGTGAGGTACATATTTTTAGGGAGTAGGGAGCAGGGAGTAGGGAGTAGGGAGCAGTGAATTCAGAAGACGTAAGAGCTAAGAGGGAGGGTAAAAATTATGTGTACCTCATTATAATAAAAACCGCTATATATTGCAATGGCTACGTTAATGCTGTCTGTAATTTTTTTTTATGTATTAGCAATTAACTTCGATAAAATAGTGATATTATAAAAATATATTTTCTGATATTTTAGTCATAACTTTTAAGCAAAAAATATATTGCAAATAAACTTTATTTGTTGTATAAATTTACCCTAATCAAGTCCTAAAGTCTTCTCAAATAGAAAGTAATTTTTATCAATATATTCTACCTCAAGATTGGCATATACTTCTGTGGCAATAATTTATTTGAGTTGATTGACTACAGTTTCCGAGTTGAACATACCCTAAATCAACCAATTATAAAGCCAACAATAAATATAGCGGTGTCTAGCCTAATGAGGTACACATAATTTTTTCCCTGTTCCCTGTTCCCTGTTCCCTGTTCCCTGTGCCCTCTTCTATATTCTATCTTCCCTGTTCCCTGTTCCCTGTTCCCTGTTCCCTGTTCCCTAAAACCAAAAAATTTGTACCTCACCCAATTGCAAACCGCTATAAATAAGTTAATTATCAGTTATTTTTTCGGGTTTAGTGATAATCTTGCCTTGATCATATCGAAGCCATCCTGGTGGTTGATTGAGTAAGTTACATCGGGCAATTCTCTGAGTTTGATAAACTCCTTAATGGCTAAGATAGCTTGTTGATTGTTTGGGTTAAATTGAACCACCCCAAATTCATCATAATAGGTATCCTTTTTGAAATCAAATTTAATGTCATTTAGCTGATCAACCCTGTCTATATCTAGCTTTCGACGAGACAGAGTTTTGGCGTGATTGTACATGACAACTGTTTGGTTCATAAAAGATATATTTTTGACATAATTCTGGATTTTTATCAGATATTCTTGATATCTATTAGACTCATCAATTAACATTAAATATCTGTCTTGGATCACCTGTGGTAGGAGATAAAAAAAAGGGGTGACATTGGTAACATTAAGGACATCATCCCAATAACCAACAAGTTCAAAAAAATCTTTTCTAAATGCCCAAGCACCACCATCTGAATAATTTTGATGCTTACCATCAAGATATGCTTTAACAATTGACTTGCGAGTACGCCACTTGTTTTCACTATATTCTTGCTTAAGCAAACTGCAGCAATGAATAATTTGGTTTTCTCTAAGAGCTGCTGCTAATTGTTCTGACCAATTAAGGTCAGTAAATTCGATGTCGGCATCACATCTAATGATCAGGTCATAACCAAGTTCGATTAGTTTCTGTGTGGCTATATTTAAAGCATTGTTTTTATGAAATTTAACGTGATTAGTTTTGAGACAAATTACATTATCCAGGTGACTCAAATGGAATGGCTTGTCAGATAACTGAATTTCAACGGTTAAGAGAAATAATCGGCATTTCTCAATATGTTTACGAAACTTAAGGTAACATTCATATCTTTCTTCGTTGTCGAAAAAGTTGAAATAAGAGGCAGCACAAGCTATTTTCATGTTGAAATTCAGTTGATTTTAGTGTTGAGTAATTTTTATCTTTAGCATTCAGGCAGATAAGTCTCTGTCTATCAAGCTTATATCCTTAATGGCAAGCTGCCGTTAGTTAAAATACTGCTGGAGAGCTTTAAAGACCTCTGGAAGCTCTTGGTAGATGCAGGTTAAGGACCCATCCGTCAGGACATTTTTCCCTGTCTTCGTAGAGCTTGAGACTGACTCAAGCCTAATCGCGCTTTTTTTTGGCTGCAGTATACATCACTATTAGTTTATGAAAAAACTGGAAAGTTCTTATAAAGAACTTATAAATAAACTGAGTAAAACTAGTGTTTTTTGATAAATTTTCAGTAAAATATATCCATCCCTGAGAGAAAAAATATATCCATCCCTGAGGGTAGCACACTGAAAAACGCGATCGCATTAATCCTTTATTGAAATCTTGCACTAATCTCAATAATCCACCAGGGATTAAACTCCCACAGGGAGTAAATCAAGTCTTTTCAAGAGGACTAAGCTGTCCCGCATTTAAACGACCTTTTATTAAAAAAACCTAAAACTCTTTTACCTGTCTTGATGCAATAGCGAGTGGGGGAAACCCCACTCGCTATTGCATCAAGAAAACAAGTAAGCAAAAGTTTAATCTGAGTTATGGAAAGCACCTCAAGCAGCGTGAGCCTTGGCCGTTGGCCACGCTACTTGAGGTGCTCACGGCTGACGGCTGACGGCTGAATGCTTACAGCTCAATGGCTTTTTGGTAGTTTGCGATGCCTTGACAATTGATTGACACTCCCCATGCCTAGAAGGCAGGGGATTCTTGGTTCAACGAACTGTCTTGCTTAACCAGACCGGAATCAGGTTTAGTAGAGGACAGATCTCCCCAAGCGTTTTTAAAAGTTTCGGTGTGCCCCACCGTACTCAAGGCTCTGTTAAGTATGTTTTTGGCGGCATTGTGATCACGATCTAGGTTGCAACCACATTTACAGGCATGAGTTCTAGTTGATAGAGACTTTTTGACTACCTCACCGCACTCGGAGCAGTTTTGGCTGGTATAGGCAGGATTTACTGCAACAGTAATCTTGTTGAACCTTTGGCCAAAATGCTCTAACCATCCCCGAAATTGACGCCAACCAGCATCATTAATAGACTTAGCAAGGCAATGATTTTTAACTAAGTTTTTGACCTTCAAATCTTCGTAAGCGACCAAATCGTTAGATTGGATTACGCAACGCGCCAGTCTCAAGGCATGTTCTCTACGTTGCCTACTTATTTTGAGGTGTGCCCTACCTAGTCTGTTTCTGGCTTTTCGTCGGTTGGCTGAGCCTTTCTTTTTTCGGGAAAGCCTACGTTGACAAAATTTTACACGTTTTTCACTTTTTCTATAGAACCTAGGATTAGGCTCAGAGTAGCCATCAGAATCGGTGTAAAATTCTTTTAAACCTACATCTAACCCAACAGCGCATCCAGTTTTATCCAGTTCTTCAGTCCTATTTACTTTGACACAAAACTGGACGTAGTAGCCGTCGGCTTTTTTGACAATCCGAACCCGTTTAATCAGTTTTTGATCAAACCACCACAAGTCCCAGGTTCCTTTGAGCTTGACTTTACCAATACCCTTTTTGTCTGTAAACTTGATAGACTTCTTGTCTGGTGATAACTTCCAACCAGATTGCTTGTACTCAACAGAACGACAATGCTTCTTGAATTTTGGGTAACCCTTCTTTCCTGGGGCTTTCTTCTTGCAGTTGTCAAAGAAGCGCTTAATGGCTCTTTCTACGTTTTCAACGGAAACCTGACAAGCATGACTGTTGAGGTCTTTTACAAATTTAAACTCATCTCGTAATAGAGTGTTATAGCGATAGAGTTCTTTCTTGCCAATTCCCTTATTGTCCATCCAGTAGCGCAAGACTTTATTTCGCACAAATTTAGATGTACGAATAGCTTCGTCTACAGCTTTCTGTTGGTTTTTAGTGAGGACGGCTTTGAACTCCATTGCTAGCACTAAAATTACCTCCTTGACGTTATCTTTCGTGTACTTTTATAGTATATACACGCCAACTAGATAATGTCCAGGACGAAATGAAAAATAAGTATAAATACAACAAAAACATTGTCTACTCATGCAAATACCATGTCGTGTGGTGTCCCAAGTACCGCAGGCCAGTATTAGTGGAAGAGGTGGAAGCAAGATTAAAAGAACTCCTCCACCAAATAGCAGAAGAGATCCAAGTTGAAATCATCGAATTAGAGATAATGCCTGATCATGTTCATTTACTCTGTGAATGTGATCCACAGTTTGGTATTCACAGAGTGGTAAAACGATTCAAAGGAGCAACCAGTAGGTACCTCAGGGAACAGTTTCCTCACCTAAAAAGCCGACTGCCTACTTTGTGGACTAATTCCTACTTCTTGTCCACAGTTGGAGGCGCTCCATTAGAGACAATCAAACGGTACGTTCAAAACCAGAAAGAGGTTTAGGGAATAAATTCCTGTTCGGGCTAACCCCATGGATGGAATCCAGGGGCTTGCGCCCTCAGGGTCTTAGGTCAAGATTGTCAAGAACTGGACGTTGTTGGCATGGAATCCCACTTCCCAACCAACATGGACATTATATGACCATGGCCGTGCCACTCGCCAATTGTCGATTTCGCACTGTACTAGAAGAATTTTGATCGGTTTCAAGCAGCCCCCTCTTTGATGTAATAGTTGTGCTTGTTTTCAAGAATGCGGGTCAAATCATTTAACCACGCTTGGCAAATCGAGACCTCAAGCGCACTAACAAATCCAGCCTCTGCCAAAGATGTGTAGACTACTTGCAAATTTTCAAGGGGGTTTTCTCCCAATTCCACTGTGTCCAGCAAAGCCACAATTGCTTTGACCCCAAGGTAACATTCTACTTCTTGCTTGAAATCTGTCATCAGGTCGTGTGGATTGCGCTTTTGGTAAACGTCAGCAGGCTGAAATCCGAGATATATACCTTGGTTCCACATTAGTTTTTGGGCAATATATCCACGCAATATATCGGTAAACCGGAAGCTTGTAGTTGAAGGCAGATAAAGGTAGGGAAAGGCATCTCTATGCCAAAATGTGTTTTGTGAATTGAAGGGACAATATTGCTCCTTTCCCAAAAACACAGAGCTATTCTTGGCAAAGGTAATGTTTTCACCGATGATCAAGCGGTAAATAGCATCCACATCAGGGTCTAAATCGACCAACCCCTGCCAAACCCCAATCGAGACAGGCTCGGTATTAAGAAGCTGATGCTCGGTCTGATGCTGGATTTCATCTAAAGGGTACCCTCGCGGCCAAATTAGCTTTTCTGTGAAATAACGATAGATGTTTACAAATTTTTGTTCGGTCACATATTGCCTGTCGCCATAAAAATCGTAGATTCCCCAACTCTGGGTAGGCCAGTTGTCATCATCGGTGTCATAAATCACCTCTGCCCCTGCTTGAATCCCATACAAATAACCGATATTCTTACGAGCGTAGTGATTATATGGGCAGTGCTTAACCAACTCATATCCTAACTTTTCTTGTTCGCTAACCGATAGAAAAGTCAGATTTGCTGATGAGTCGATGGCAGGTGTCTTGCAGTCACCTACTAAGACAATATGCCAATCTTGAAATTGTTCAAAATGACTAATACCTTCTGTTTTATCATTAATTGTGGTAACAATAATATACTTTTTCGTCATAAGAACTTCTATACCTTCCACTGGGATAGTTTAACGGGATGGACATACAGCAAATCTGGTGTGAAATATGACTCGAACAACCTAGAAATCTCGTAGTTGTAAGATTGGGCTTTATCTGTAAAGGCAGCCTTTTCTTGTACATTCCACATCTCATAACCATGCCAAGCCGTATCCGCTTCGGTCACGACCTTCGGACAACTCAAGGCCAACGCGGTGGGAATCGCCACCTCCACAAACAAATCCATCGCCCCAAAGACCCCGCAATAATGATAAAACTTCTCGAAGACACTGGCTGGAACCACAATCAAATCAGAATATCCATTGAGGAGCGGATATGGCATTTTAAGGTTTGACCGATTTTTCAATAAAAATAGTAAAGCCTCCAGAAATCGCCAAGGTTCATAGTAGTACTCTCGGTATTCACGTCGAATCATAGGAAAGAAGCTATGGGCTAGCAAATTTCCCACAGATAAGCGACCAGTTATTTCTATTTGCTTGGCTTGCAGGATAGCAATAGCCATCGCCAAGGATGGAATTTCATCTCGATAGGTCACCCACGGAGAATTGGCTATGTATTTGCGTATCACGTCTAGCTTGTGAGACCAAGCAAAAGAGACTTTTTCCAGAGGTATCAGGAACTTGATATATCCTGAATCTGGATTTAACCCCAATGTTTCAATCAAATTTTGAGCGTTTAAGTCGGGATGTAGGAGTACATCATCCCCAATGAATACATAATAATCACTCGCGGGAAGACGAGATTGGGCTTGAGCAATATAGCCCTGAAAACAAGCCGATGATTCAAATACAGGGATAATATTGTTCGCGTTTCCCTGATAAAAAGGCATCAGATGGTAAATATGTTCAAATCTGTGGCCATACAGCTTCTCAATTTTGGGAACATTTTTAGTAAATTTGTGATTATAAATCACCAGCAAACACACTTTTAACGACATCTTGATGATCCTATGACAACTGTTTCCATAATGATGGAAGGCGACAAGCCAGGTGCGTGTAATATCAAGTCTGGTTCAATACCCATAATTAAGGGGAGTGTGGGGAGGGTGACTCAGGTGTTAGTCGTAGTTGATCGGGACTGAGCAGGTGAGTTGGAGGAGGTAATGGACGCCCCTCTTCTCAGTAAAGCCCTAGATCATAAACGCCGAACCGGTGCAAGACCAATCAATTGGTGTGCTTTTGTGAGCTCAGAAGATGATCAAGTTTTAGGAAGTGTTACAGCATTTTGGAGCTCGATTGAGATGCAATTACCCTGACCGTTATCTTTATAAAAGTAGATCATGAGCCATATCCACCATAGTTTTATTGAAAGCATTTGCTTTTCTCCTACCTTCCGTGTTAATGCCAACTTCTTTAGCCCTTGCAGTACATCATGCTGGATTTTCTCTCTTTCACTTTGAGTCAACCTGAATGAACTTATACAAGTTCGATAAAGTTGGGAGAGTAACTTAGCCACGTTAAGGGTTTCTGCCAGGTTGATTGCCTTCCATTGATGAACATGCAAAGCATGAGTGGTTTCAAAGGAGAGTTCTTGAGATAAGAAAGCGCAAAGTGTTTTCCGCTGGGCAAGGATCGCGTTTTTGGCTTGTGCTTGACGATGGATATAGCTAACATTTCGACCATGTCTTCGATAATGCAACAGAATATTTGGCAAATTCGTGATCTCTGTGTGAAAACAAGCCCTCAACAAGAAATCATAATCCTCCGCATGGACAAAAGTAGTGTCATACCCTTTTAATTGTTCGTAAATTATTCGCCGAACCATCATTGTTGGATGGGCAACGGTTTGAGAATTCTTAAAAAAGAGGTTCCAACGAACAATACCGGGCTGGCTAGGGTAATAGCAGTCTGTACTCTCGGACCTATTTGTTTCGTCAAACAAGATGGTAATGGCAGTCCCCAAAATTCCTATCTCTGGATGTTCTTCCAAAAATTGGACCTGTTGCCTTAAGCGCTCTGGCAAGCTAATATCGTCTGCATCCATCCGAGCCACATATTTCCCCCGCACCATCTTCAACCCACGATTTAGCGAATCGACGATTCCCAGATTGCTTTGATTGGTAACTCTAACAATGCGTGGATCATTGTAATTATCCAAAATCCTAGGAGTTTCGTCTGTTGAGCCATCATCAACAATGATAAATTCAAAATTGCTGAGGGTTTGACTCAATATGCTATCAACGGCCTCACGTAAATATAAGGTACCGTTGTAAACTGGCATTAGGACGCTAACCAGTGGCGTCTCGGTTATTTGACTCATACTTTGATCCAATTGTCAGGGAGTAAATCTCGTGTATCTAAACGAGGGTCGTTAAACCACTTCTTCGGGGCAAACACTTTCTTATTCAAATTTGGATTGAGCCAAGCTGCCCACCAGCTAAAGCTGCTATTGGCAATAATGTGATGCTGGCAATGAGACATCAGCCACAAATCTTCATAATCTCTAAGATGGTTATTATGGGTGACAAATGTCATAGGGTAGTCCAAACATAGATTTTCTTTTACCCAAATAGGGTGATCAGAGAAAACAAAGAAATGCGGATGAAGCACTTCTTTAGCAATCTGCTCGACGCATTGCTGGTAATAAGTCAAACTACAGGTACCGTGTAATTGGTTATTCGCTGGATTCGAGACATAATCACCTCTTCTAACATGAATGCTAACGGAGTGACTATTTGCTATCATTTCGGCTATTTTTTTACTCTGAGCATTTGGCTCATATTTACATGTATACTCACGCCGAATAACATCTTCAATATCCAAAAAATACTTCTCGCTTTGCCAGTAGCCGTCTAAATAAATCTTGTCAGAGCTAGTCATGATATTTGGGTTAAATGGCATCAACTGCTCTTCCCTGAAAACCTTCCAGCTTGCAAACCGCTTCATTACTTGTCTTAACCGAATAATAACTGGATTCGACTCTTTTGTTTGTCTTAATGACTTGAGTGCTGCCAATTCTTCCGAGCTAGCAAAAGCTTGTTTAATCTGAAACCAATACAAGTTGTACATGCGAAGTAGATCATGTTCAAACGATGAAATATCTAGCTTCAATTGAACATTATTAACGAGGGCTATTTTACGTCCGATTGCATATTGAAACATCTGATTGCCCAATCCACCACTCAATCTCACGATAACAACGCCCATGCACTTACCTTTCATTGGAACCTATGCCACTACTTTCTCTCAACAGATGGAGTAGGTACTTATCGACGAATTTCGTGATGATTTTTATCCAAAGCCAAAAGAATTTTTGGGAATGGCAAATTCCATGATTCCGGGTAACAGTAGCTCGGTGACAAAGTTTTCGGTGGATGATTGATAAAATAGCGATTAAGATGACTTTCGTCGTGCCAAACGGCAATATAATTCTTGCTAAGATCCTGATTTACATTCTGTTTGATATGATCGCACATGGTCAAAAATGCATCCGTGCGTCCACCATTGAATGCACCAGCGTAATAAACCTCGCCCTGATCGGGAGCTATATAAGCAGTAGAGATAGGGTTCGTTTCATAGGTGCCCCGTAGGCGTTTGTTTGTAATTCGAGGAGTTATGCCAATTTTTTTTAATAGATGATTTTCTAATAGACGATCAAATTTTGATTTCAGGCGCGGCATCAAACAATAGCCGGGATGATCTACTCCTACCAAGCCCGATGACGTGTTGGGCAGAATCTCGTCGCCACACAGGGAAACGAAACGCATATCTACATCACAGCAAAAGAGAAAATCCATGTCGCTCAACACTGCTCGGTACTGATCAAAAAAGTGATAGCGCATTAGGGCTATCAGTGGCCAAGGTAGATGTGGGATTTTTATAATTTTCATATTTTGATATTGCTTCATATCATCTTGATCACTAAAAAAAAAGTAGGTCACATCATGATTATTCATAAAAAACTTAGAAGCACTTTCATATAATCCCTCCATAAAGCGATGGTATTTTCCGGTGCAAATTATTAATAATCCAACTTTATATCGATTTTCCATTTGAAGTCCTTCTTCAAGCTCTTTGGGTCTGATTCCCCGCAGCTTGCTGTGTCTGTGAACAACAACCCTCGCAGGGTACTGTGGAACAATAGCAAACCGCTTAGGGTGTGAGCAATCGTGAAGTGATACTCCGCTGCTTGCAGCGAGGATGTTCATTTCGTTGTAGGTTGATAATGCCATACCAACTTGGGGCAAACAATGCCATCCTAGCTTTCTGGATAAGTTGAGCCGTGATTGCCTATCCCATCCACATTAAATGAGAGTACAGATACTAATATCATGTTCGGATAATTAGTGATAAAAAACCATCTCCGATTAAACCTTACTCCTTTACTTCTGCCTTCAGCATAGCTGCCTTCTGCCTTCGATTCGGCTAGAGTGTAAGTATTCAACCGGACATGAGATGAATGCTTACACCGCTTCACCCTTGGCACAGAATGAGTTGTCGAGATTGCTCATAAAGCTTACCCAATGTTTCAATATCATTACAGATGACTTCATATAAAAAATTATCGAAATAATGGTATTGCTTTCGAGACCGAAACAGCAAGCCAAAGGGCACGCTAAAGAGTAAAAGTAAACTGTACTTGACCACTTGTACTATAATAAATATCAGCTTTGAGTTGGAAGGCGGATAAACGAAATAACAGTTACGCCCTTGGGCAAAACGGGCGGAAATAATCCAGTGCCAGCTCATCTTTTCGGAGCGCACCAAGTGGTAGAGCCACAACCTTGGCTCATAATAAATCACGGCCTGTGGCATGGTGGCACAGATACGGTGGAGTAACTCCGTTTCTTCCCCATAACCAATCTTTTGGCCGCTCATGCCTAATTTTGGATCGAAGTCTCCAACGCATTCAAACAAGTTGCGCCGCAAAAAAAGATTTGAGCCATAGAGGACTTCTGCTCTTTCTAGGTGCTGTGCTTGGCCATAAGGAAAATTAGAGCCATAGATATCCTTGTACCAAGCTGGCTTGGGCGTGTTGTAGAAAGCAAAATAAGGTCCACCAAACACTGTGGGTGATACGCCCTCAATCACCTCTTTAGCAACCGCTAACCACCCTTCTGGTACCTTACAATCATCATCAATATAAGCCACATACTCGCCCTTTGCCTCATGCCAGCCCCGATTACGGGCATGAGAAAGCCCTTGTTGCGGCTCGAAGCAGTAACTTACATGGGGGTAGCGTGCCACAAATGACTGGCTTACGGTAGCCGTCTGATCAGTTGAGTTGTTATCGACCACAATAACTTCGTATTCGGAGTGCTCAAGGGTCTGCTGGCAAACGGTGTGTAAAGCATCCGTGAGCAAATCGGCTCGGTTATAGGTACAAATAATGACGGAGATCAAGGTTTTCCTCCCAGACATGGTAAATGAACAAGTTATAGCGCTACGCGCAATGGCATTGGCAAGAGGCAAAAGGCAAAAGTTTACTACAAAAGCTTTTCAGGTTGTATCAATGTCAAACAGCTTAATGCGTAGTGCTATAATTTTTGCTGTTTCGCACCCCTCTTGGCCAAAGCCTGTCTTTGATTTTCCGGGGCGCAATCGTTACTGGCTGCTTTTGGAAAAAGGAGCCATAGGTGGCTTGAAAGTGACGAATCTGGCACACCATAAAAGGGAAGAACTGGTATCGCTTGAGGATGAGTTCCCGTGCGTATGCAATGGCGTCCAGATTCTGCTGCCAAGCGTTGCTGGCTATAGCCTCCTTAATTTTCTCCACCGCAGCATCTGGCTGGTTAATGTCGATTTGGATTAAGCTCTCGGGGGGGGAAATAATCGGTAATCCCCGTGCAGCCATAATAAATGGGCATACACCATGCTAAATAGCAATCGGCTAGCTTTTCACTCCAGTACAAAGGGTTGCTATAGTTTTCAATGGCTAAAGAATAGCGATAAGAAACCAAACCATCCCATTTATCATCTATCGGATTAAAGTCCCGTCCCCACAGATCGAAATCCAATTTTCCTTGAATTTGCTCTAAAAAATCCATCCGGACACGATGCCCTTTCAATACTCTTTGTCCACTGGTAATCCAAGATAGTTGCTGGGTTTTCTCAGGTGCTTTAAAAGAAGCCAGAAAATCATAATCTTGATTGATATGCCAAGTAAAAGCGGGTTGGCTATGGATATACTGTGAGCCTGTTAGGTCCACATCGGTGGTGAACATGCGAAAAGAGTAAGACGGATTGACATGCCAAGGCTTTCTAAATTCAGTGGGTGGTTCAAGAAGCATCGACCAGATATGTTCTGGTGGGCAGGTGATGGTGGTGGTTTTACTAGCTCCATTTAAGACGATGACATAATCGCACTCTTCGACAGGTTCTAAGGTAAACTTTATTCCTTCCCAGATGCCACTATGATTTGGAGTGGCCGATCTCCAATGGGGCCAATCCCAGTTTGCAATAATGCGAACTAACGTCATCTGATCTTCCTCCTTCAAATCTAGTTTGCTTGACCCTAATCCTTAAACCCGTCATAAATTGGATTTTTCCTCTGTCTTTGAGTGGTTGGTGCCAATGCGCCTCGCCATAAGGGTTTTCCAAAGCGATAAAACTCATTTTTTTATACACAGGACTTACGCACAGACTCCATGGGTAGGGTGATCAAGGTTTTGCCAACCCTACAGGTAGCGTTAAATTGAGGTATTTGCGTAAGTCCTAATACATTCTGATTACCTCGCTGCTAGACAGAATGCAATTCGGTTTATATAGGGCAAGCAGCAACTGACAATCCCTTTGAGTCTCCCTGGGAATTGTCCACGTAACAACTGGTGGCTGTATAGCCACAGCAAATGGCCAATTTTACGCCGCCCAGTAATTTGGCGGCGAGCTAGGGCGTTACGATACGCACGACGATGATTTTTGTCTCCGAGTCTGCGTTTTTGTGGGTTATGGCTTTGTGAATTTGGCACATAACGATATTTATATAGTGCTAGATCAACAAAAACAAAGGGTGTCACCTCCTCCATTTTGTAGACTAAATCCCGATCTTCGGCATACAAGATGCTTGGATCAAGTCCTGTAGTTTTGGCATATGCCGAGCGAGCGTCGAAAGGTCCTCATGGCACCCACTCCATGCATCAAACTCGTGCGGCCTGATGGGATGGCAGATGAAAGATATGACCCGATTTTGGCTGTTAACTCTTCATTGTAATAATCGTGGTTGGTGTAGACAAAACCCGCCTCAGGATACTCACAATAAGCTTGCAAAACGAGTTCTGTTGCCTCTGGGTACAGTGCATCATCGGGATCTAAAATGCCCACGATATCGGTGGTAGCCTGTTCAATTAAGCGGATGAGCGTGGGTGTATAACCAATATTTTGCTCGTTTTTTAAGAATTTAATTTTTTCAGTAAGTTGCGAATTTATTATCTGTATCGAATTATCCGTGCTTTTATCATCAACGATGATAGCACGCCAATTAGGAGAGCTTTGTTGGTGGAGGGAGTTGAGGCAATCTGTGATATACTTACCGTTGTTATAGTTGGCAATGAGGTAAGTGATTTCTTCCATCTCTAGTGATTTATCTGTTACTTGTTGTCTAAAAAGTCCAAGAGTTCTTGGTAAGCCTTGGTGTATCCAAATAACACCAGATCTTTTCTATACCGTCTGGAAACCATCTCGGCCAATTCTTTTGTGTAGTATGCTCGGTAATCTGGTGGTGTATTCTTGAGGTGCTCAGTTGATGTTAATTTTGGTAAGTCCTGTTCAAAAGCATATTTCTGAGCGATTTCTGCCCAGGAATCGGCTAAGGTTTCAAAACGCCCTATCCAATCAGGCAATAACTTTCCCCCATGGGACAAAATGGCGTACTGAGATTTAAAATGTTTCTCAGCAAGATAGTCAGGAATTTTGGTGATGATTTTGACAAATTCATCAAAAGTAGCATCCAAAGGAATATACCCCTCGAATAAATATCTAATAGGATTGCACTTAGTCTGGTGGCGCACCTGAATTAGTTTATTCTTATAACAAGAGACTAATCTATCAAAAGGATTTCGCACAAAGGCAAATTTGTAAAACTCTTGCTGTTGCGGGTTTAACCTGTCTCGTTCAATATACCAAAACGGATCATTATGTATGAAATGCTGGAACTCGACTTGATAAGCCTTGCCAATTGCGTACAAAATGGAGGAACTGGCCACTTTGGGAACTTCTATAAAAACTAGCCTTCGATCCGCGAATACATAGAACTTCCGTGGGTCATATTCAGAGAAACAGAACCACTCTGATGGTATAAATCCTATATTAATCGCCATCTTATGAATGAAATAAAAAGCGTTGCTTAGCATACTCAGCTCCCGTCTGCAATCTAGTTGTTAATATAGTTGTTATGGTTGGAGTCAGAATGATGATTGGTTGCTCAAGTGCCAGTAATTCAAGTAAATATCTTCTAGTTTTATCCGCAATTTGGGATAACCTGTAACGATGGTTATACAATCAATATGAGCATACAACAGAGCATCTATGATCCGTTGCCAAACTGTCTTTTCACCGTACTATAATAATGTTTTATGAGTATGGTTAGTCAAGGGCCGCATCTGCCTTCCATAATTAGCCGCTAAGATAATTGCTCTGAAATTATTACTATTGATTGCCATTTTTATAAAACTAAAAAGCTATAGTCATATTTTAAATATATTCTTAACATCATCAATGCTCAAGACATACCTTTCTGGATCATGGCCAGGTTTAAAATAATTGTTTAAATGAGTATTCCAAATTCGGCATCTTTGCAGACAATCATTTCCGTAAGCCCTTTTCAGATATTCCTCTGCTTTATGGGGAGCATAAATCTCAAAGTCACAGAATTTCAATTTTTGCAAAGGGAATATTTCATGATCATCTGGAAATAGTTGCTCGCCACCTTGAGATGGCAATTTTCTTTGTTCATATATAAAAAGGTCAAAATTGTCGGCAATTTGATAATAACTTTTAGAAATTTTTTTCAAATAAAATCCATGTTGATTGAGTAGATCTTCTAAAGAGAAAAGTCGATTTAGATCTGATTCTTTCATCTCAATATCAATATCGTTATCCCAAGGGATGAAACCTTGATGTCGAATAGCACCAATTAGGGTGCCACCAATAGCCCAATAATTGATATCATGCTCCCTAAGTAGAGAATTTATAAATTTAAATTGCTGCCAAAGCCTTAAATGTATCGCTTTATTTTTTTTAGCAAGAACCACTACCATGTCTTTAGCTGAAATAGTCTCACTTGAGCGAGTTGCCAACTGGATAGTTCTTTCATAATTAGCCATTAAGTTTGAGAAGAGTGGGCTATTTTTGAGAGAATCACCATGATCAGATTCTAAAGGCGCTATATTAGACTGGTTCATGGTTTTGGTCTCATTTGCTACTTGCACTATGTTTGTAGCAAGGTTATCGATTTTTTCCAATTTTTGTAGTGCGATAGGGATAGATAATAAGTGCCACCACAGTTCATTATGGAACTCCTCATTCCCTGGATCAGACTTAATAGCCTTAATGTAAAAGGCGATCGCCTCTTCACAATTACCTTGCTGTGCAGCAACACCACCTAAGTTTTGGTAAACCGCCGACATTTCCGGATTAATCTGAATAGCCTTCCTATAAAATTTGGCAGCTTGATTTAGATTTTGCCTATAACTCAATGCTTTACCTATATGGTAATAAAAATTCTCTATACACGTTGATTCTATTGCTTTTGAATAAGATGATAAAATTGCTTCAACGTCTAAAAAACCAGAGAGTTGAGGATTTTTATATCGCAGGCTTATAGCTTTATAATAGGTTGTTATAGCTTTTTCGACATGCTCTAAATTTGCGTAACTATCCCCTAAACAAATATAAAGCTCAGGATGATCTGGATTAGTTCTGATTCCTTGTTGGTAAATTGAAATGGCTTCTGATAATCTTTCTTGACTTTCTAAAGCATTACCCAGTCTTTTATAGATAAAACTGGGTTGATTAGAGTTGATTTCAATAATTTTTTTGTAATTATAAATTGCATCATTTAATTGATTGTTGTTATAATGTACATAACCTAAAGCTAGGTATATCCAACCTGGCTGCTCACCATTAATATCAATAGCTTTTTGAGACTTATCAATTGCTTTATCTGGTTTATTCATATTATTATAATCCCATAAAAAACGTCTATATATAAAGTCTTTTAAGGTAGTTTTTAACAATAGTAATATTTTTGTAATTTATATTTTAATAAGGGGTTAATATTTATCTAAATTACTTATAGATAAAGACAGTAAACCGATATTGGCTATTGCCGTAATCACGAAGACATTGATCTTCAATTTCAACCTCTACGGATTCTGAATCGAAAATGTGCTTGAACCAATCTTTATAGAACAACTCACGGTAGCGCCACAAGTTTTTCCAGTACTGCTTTTCCCTGCGCTCTACTTCAATGACTAGTTTCGGTTTAGCAGCTATTCTTTGACTACTCATAGATCATAAAATAAAAAGCTAAATTGCCCCAAAATCCTTAACACCCTGAAAACCAATCCTTCTAGACTGCCGACGGGTAAACTCTCCGACTGAGGGATTTCCTTGAGGATCTATCACTCCTGTTACCTGCTGCCATAACTGATCTGGAGCCAAAGATAGGTTATAGGTGCGATCGCCTGTCTTGCACACGTGATACCACTGGGTTTCCTGGCACTGACTACACCAAAAAGCCTCTAGCCACTCTCCTTCAAGAGGTACTGCGGTTTGACTCGATATCAGCATCAAGGCATATTTTCGTTTAAGACCACGCTGCATTAGTTGTCCTGCTCGATCAGCAAACAAGCGATATTTTTGACTAACGCTATCCAGGTAGCAACGATGAATTGGACAGAAAATAGCTCTTCGTTTAGAACGTTTCCGATTGCGTTCACGTCTTTTTTTTTCTGTTAATTGAGTGCAATTATGCATGAGTTAAGTTTAACCTAGCTAAATGTTTAGCTTTACTAAGAGAAAATAGACACAAAATATCCCCGTTACTCACTTTACTCTCATTGAAATAAAACTTGATAAAAGTGGTGTGGGGAGAGACTGAGATCAACAGGACCATCGAAGCCCACTCCTCAAATTAAATAGCTAGATATTCAGAACTATCTATTTGTTAGTTTACTCTTAGTAAATTATTTAATTAAGTTGTAGCAAGCACCCCTTTAAATTATTTCATAAACAAACAATTAGTAGTTATGCACCTAATATACCAAAGGGAACAGGGAACAGGGAACAGGGAACAGGGAACAGGGAGTAGGGAAAAGGGAAAAAAAATTCTCACAATTCATTTAGGATTGGTATAATAGACTATCAACAGCGGTTTGCACTTCAGTTAGGTACAAAGTTTTGGGTTTGTAGGGAGCAGGGAGCAGGGAAGAGGGAAGAGGGAAGAGGGAAGAGGAGAAACAATGTGTACCTGATAGTTATGCAAACCGCCGAAAAAACGAAGCACACCATTATAAATAACCTCCAGGCAATGAGCAGGAATACCTTCAAATTCGTCAGCCTATTTTCTAACAGCTTACCCATGGCAAAGCAGTCAGTGATGTTATGGCTACCTTAAGGCTGTCTGTGAAGAGTTAATTTACTGGCAATTAACTCCGATAAAATAGTGAGGTCTTCAAAATTATCTGGACTGATATCATCGTCAGTAAATCGCAACCAAAAGTGTCTTTCAATTGACGTAATTAGTTGCATAATTGCCAGAGAATCAAGTCCTAAGCCATCCTCAAATAGAGAGGCATTTTCATCAATATCTTCTAGCTCAAGATTGGCATCTACTTCTGTGGCAATAATTTCTTTGAGTTGCTTGACTACAGTTTCTGAGTTTAACATACCTTAAATTAACCAATTATAAGTCCAACAATGAATGAGTTAATTACTAAGCATATGCGCTACGCGCACGCTGCTTGAGGTGCCGTCAGCGGTCAGCCGTGAGCTAAAGCTCACGCTACGCGAACAGCTTAAAATAAACCCAGCGTAGGGTGCGCCGATACGCAAACGGTCGAATTTAATAGTTCGAGATTAATGAGAATCAAAGTCTGGGTAAAAGCTAATCAGCTTTGTGGCACAGGCTAGAAGCCTGTGAATTTCGTGACTATTAAACGAATGCTTACCTGTTGTCTTGATGCAGTCGCTCATGGGGGAAACCCCATGAGCGACTGCATCAAGACGGGAACAGGGAATAGGGAATAGGGAATAGGGAATAGCGATGCGCTGCATCAAGAGGTGCGACCCGTGGCGAATTAAATTCGCCAAGTAAGAGCGCACCTAACAGGGAATCAACGTCAAAGAAGACTGTACCTCATAACTGAGAGAAACGCTATATATCCTTAATGGCAAGGTGCCGTTAGTCAAAATACTGCTGGAGAGCTTTAAAGACCTCTGGAAGTTCTTGGTAGATGCAGGTTAATAGCCCATCGGTCAGGACATTTTTCCGTGTCTTTGTAGAGCTTGAGACTGACTCAAGCCTAATCGCGCTTTTTTTTGGCTGCAGTATAGATCAATATTAGTTTATGAAAAAACTGGTTATTTATTATAAAGAACTAATAAATAAACTGAGTAAAAATAGTGTTTTTTGATAAAGATTCAGTAAAATATATCCATCCCTGAAAAAAAAATATATCCATCCCTGAGGGCAGCATACTGAAATAAGCGATCGCATAAATCCTTTATTGAGATGTAAGCATTCAGCTATCAGCTATCAGCCTATGCGCTAAGCGCACGCTACTTGAGGTGCTATCAGCTAAAGGCCTTTGGCCACCCTAAGCGAACAGCTATCAGCTTATGCCCATAGCGCACCTTACTTGAGGTGCTTTTGAATAAAACAGGTAAGCATGATTAAATGCTCCCGTTTGCGTGATGCGCAGGCTATGCGAACGAAGTTTATTTTAAGCTGACGGCTGACAGCTGACGGCTGAATGCCTACATTGAGATCTTGCTCCAATCCCAATAATCCATCAGGGATTAAACGGCCACAGCGAGTAAATCAAGTCCTTTTAAGAGGACTAATGGTTGCCAGATCAAGGTTTCGGTCCATTTTAGCTGATAGCTGATAGCGGTAGGCTGAATCCTTACCCAGTACCCATAATTCCTAGAGAGCCCTGAACAGAGTTAACATAATTTATGTCCAGGTACTTATTTTATGATAACTAGTAATTGCTGGTATTCTGCTACATTTCCAGTCAGGAATTACGCAAGGCACTCTGAAATCCCCATCTGTAAAAAAGCGAAGTATCCGCTAATTCCCGGCAGTATTGGGGGGTTAGGGAGGGCAAAATCAAATAAACTTCCTAAGTCCTACCAGTTACAGAACTAAGGAAAGATGACTTTGGTTGCCAGGACCTTTATTCAGATGAGGGAATGGTTGGGAAGGAACTGGAACCTCTAGAAATTTGCAGAGCTTTTCCCAGCCCTCACCACTGCATATATTTAGTTTCAATAATTTTTCTGGTGGTTTGTCTTGAAAAAAATTATTGACTCGTCTCTCAAAAGATGTATATACCTCCTCCCAAGTCGAATGGTTAGCATATAAACTCTCAAAGGCATAACGATGAATTAAATTAAACCGAACTTTTTCAATCATACTAAATTCACGTTTATTAAGCCATGCTTTCACTCCTGTAGGGGTACTGAAGCCACGGTAAATAAACAAATTAGATATGGAGTTAATCCAATCTTTTAAATTTCGTTCTGTGTAGATAAATTTAGCATTTGGAAAAGCAAAAAATAATTCTTCAAATCTGAAGCATATCGAGGCATCTGAGAAGGCATCATAATACAAAATATCTTCTAAATCGATAACTTTTTTAGTGATAGGATTTTCAAAATGAAGTGAAGCATAGCCGAGAATAATAAACGCTTTATCAAGAGAAGTTGTTCCCGTTTTACTTAACCCTATGCCAAAAATTTTTGGCTGCTCAAAGCTAATTCCACTCTGGTAGTTTTTTTGCCAGGTTTTTAGGAGTTTAATGATTCCTTGAGAGAAATTCTGATAGTTGGGCAGTTCTTCGATTAGGCGACTGGCTTCATCAAAGTGTTTCGCTCCGATGAGAGCTTGAGAGAGTAAGAGCTTAATTTTCAAATTTTCTGGATGGTCATTCCTTAATCCTATAAGGAGTTTAACTGCCTCGTCAAATCTTAAGGCTGACATGAGTAAATCAGCTTTGGCTAGTAATATTTCTAGATCATCTCCTTTTTCAGCAATAAGAGTATCGATGACATTAAATGCTTTTTCATCCTCAACAAAACGAACTAATAATCTGCATTTTCCGATATAGCTCGACTTCGCCTTTGTCTTACTGATTGCGATATTCCAACGCTCCAGGGCTAACTCCCACTGCTTAGTTTGTTGTGCCACACGCGCCAAACCTTCATAGCCTTGGGGCTGATCAGGATGCTGGTGTGACAGTTCCTCGAAAACTGCCTCCGCTGCCTGATATTTTCGTAACTCTATCAGTGTATTCCCCTTACTAACCAAAGCCCGGATATGGTTCGGGGACAACTCCAGCACTTTCTCCCACCTTTGTTGTGCCAACTCCCACTGCTGAGTTTGTTGTGCCACACGAGCTAAACCTTCATATCCTTGCAGCTTTTCAGGGTACCTTTGTGAGAGTTCTTGGAAAACTGCTTCAGCTTCCTGTACATGATTTGTCCTAAGTAATTGATTTCCCAATCTCTGGTACAGTCCTGGAGGTTGATTGGAATCAAGTTGAATTACTTTACGATAATAGTCAATAGCGTCCTGTACATTACTCTGCTTAGGGTCTGACTTACTCATGAACTTACCTAAAAAGTGATTATTTAATATGAATTAATTTAGCTGATTTTTCCAATTATAACCTTAATTTATCCGCCAATAAAATTATGATCATAACCATAAGCTTTGCAGAATTTTATCAGATTTTGTTTGAGAGTTTTATCAATTTTAATAAAATCTTCTGCTGTCAAGTTAGGCTTGGTTTTAGCAAATTTTTGATAGCTGTTATTGATCTTGGTGTTGTTCAAAACATTTTCTACAACATCAGGTAATAACTTAGCCAGGGATTTTTGAGTGATAAACCTTTTAATATCTTCAAGACAATCTTCTACTTTGACGACTTGATCAGGTTTTTGAAGCTCAATAATTTTATTCCACCCTAGGAAAGAGGCAATAGCCTTATCCAAAGGATGAGTAAATTGATTGATATCAAAATCAAGTTGTCTCAGGATATGGTTTCTTCTGAAATTAAACGAACGTTCAACTTCATTTTCTAACAGGATTGATTGCAGAGCATCTTGAGGATTTCTGACATAGAGAATTAAATAGTTAAACTTAACGTAGTAAGAGGCACTTTGATCTCCCCAAGGAGCCTTAAGGTCTTTGACAGCCATTAACCAGCTTGATATACCATCTTGACAGAGTTTTTCATGACCAATATCAAATCCCAATTGTCTGAATAGGTTACTCATAAATCCGGAACCACATCTGGGATGACCAGTGATAAGAAAGAGTTTTTCTTTAACCGATCCCCATTCTGAAAACAGGTCGCTTGCGCTATATATATTTCTATCACAGTAATAAGTTGACTTATAATTTTTTTGATTTAACTTTTGTAAAGACAATGAAGCTCCTTGAGCCCCCCTTAGATCCCTATTAATTAGTTTCGCAAACTTCCCATAGTAATTAGGATTAGGAATCCCCTGAAGACTCCATCTTGTCTTGTAATTTAGCCAATAGTCAGCAATACTGCCAATATCAAGGGCAATACCCCCGCGATTTTTGATAATATTACAGTAGATCTTGCCTAAGAAACCTGCAGCCACCAGAAATACCTCTCCTCTATAGGAGACAGTAATTTCGGAACAGATTTGATGAAAATAGTAAGGATAATGAGGTTGAGCTTGCTGGTCTTCATAATTAAACAGTTGCGAAAATTTATATTCTGACGGTATTTTATATAACCGGTTAACCGCAACTCCGTATTTTTCTCTGAGAACTTGACTAATATTATCGTGACATGAAATCACTGAACATTCCTTTAAGTGATTGAAAATTAATCGATAAAGTCCCCAGGTCTCAAGATCGTGATGAATGTTACAGGATGTCAGGGTTTGATTGATAAGTTTATCCCTAGAGTGTTCCTGATTAAATTTTGAATCAGTTAGGGTATTAATTATAGAAAGTAACCCTCGCATTTCTCGTCCATAATTGTTTTTTATTAATTGAGAATTTAATGATTTACAAAATCTATAGAGTTCTGGAATTCCGATTATATCAGCATTTTTGATAGCTGAAACATAGTCAGGAATAAGTTTTTTAAAGTCATGTCTAGTTATCTGTACATTACCCCAAAAAAGTATTTGTGTTTCTTCACGATCCTGATTTTGTAAATCCTGAAATGTTTCTTGGTAGTCTAAAAAATGCCCTTCTCCATCCCCTAATCTAACCAAGGAAAACGGGATTTTATTTAGGATATTATCTAGGATAATAAAAGCGATTTTATAGACCTCAAATGGAGAAATATAAGTATTCAATAAAACGGTTTTATAGCTGCTTGATAGTTGTTGATTTTTTTTAATAACTTTCCCCAAAAAACTATTAATTTCTGTAAAGTCTGAATGAGTGCCTAGATAAGAGGTGAGTCGAGCCTGTAGGGACTGACTAGTTTCTTCTACTAAAATCCCTAATTGAGGGGTTTGCTCAAAATTGCTGAATTTTTCAATATTAGTAATTTTTTCTAATTCAAATAGGCCAAGAAGTTGTTTTTTATAAACCATTGAGTTACCAGGAGCCTGTCTGGTTAACTGATTATATAATTCATAGGCTTCTTGATAATGACCTTGACTAACTAATACTTGGGCATACTGGATGAGCAGCCCGTTATTAAACCATTGGCTATTAAACGTTGGGCTTGATATAATTTCCTGAATATATTGCTTAAGTTCACCTAGATTATTATCATAGTCATAGCTCAAAACTTTTAAGTAAAGTTCTATAAATCGATGCATTTTTTTACACCAGCTGTTCTGTTTAAGTTTATCTAGTAGGCTTCTGGCGTCTTGAATTTCGCCAAGTTGTAAATGGTTGTAAGCCATCTCAAGTTGAATAGTCAAATTTTCCGGATATCTTAGATTGGCTGTTTTCATGATTTTTTGGGCTTCTCGGTAATTATATTGTTTTTGGAAGAAATTCGCTTCAGCGATAGTGAATTGTATGTTTTGGGTAAACCGTGATTGTCCAGCGTGAATTAGCTGTTTGGCTTCCTCAAATAAGGGAATATTCAATAGGGCATTGATTTTCTGCAACAGAAACTTCCAATCACCTGGAAAAAGGCTAATTGCTAAATCAAGTCTTTCAACAACCAGCTCCCACTGTTGGCAATGTATCGCTACACGAGCCAAACCTCCATAGCCTTGTTTTTTTTCAGGGTATTTCTGGGAAAGTTCCTGGAATACTGCTTCAGCTTCCTCAAATTTTCCCAGTTCTATGAGGGCATTACCTTTAGCTACCCAAGTCAAGATTGGGTTTTGGTTTTTAATTTTTGATTTACTCATTAACTTAAGTGATTCGTGAATTCTTGTTCTATAACTTTTACACTCAAAGACGCGATCGCATTTTATCTGGCTCTCGCTCCAACAGCCCTTTTTCTATATCCCCCCCTTTTTTCGCCTGAGGTTTTCCAAGCTGCGAGCCACAACTCGACTTTTGGGTTGTAACTGTATGGCTTTAGTGTAAGCAGCGTAGGCTTGATCTAGTTGCCCAAGCTTGTTGAAAAGGTATCCCAGATTTGTGTACGCTCTAAACTGTTTGGGATTCAACTCAATCACTTTTTGATAAGAAGCGATCGCATTTCCTATATCCCCTTGCTTAAGCTGAGCATTGCCTAACATATAATAAAAATTGGGATTGTCTGGCTGCAATTCAATTGCTTTTTGATAATAGGCTATGGCCGACTCTAGCTCCCCGAAGTGAGTCAGAGCATTCCCCCAGTGTCGGTAGGCGTCAGCATAAGATGGATTGACCTCGATCACTTTTTGATAACAGGTGATCGCTGCTTTTCTATCCCCGTTTCTTAGGTAAGCGTTGCCCAATTGACAATAAACCTTCAGATTGTTTGGATATAACAACCTAATCGCTTCTGTGTAGTTGGCTATGGGTGACTCGATTTGTCCAAGTCTGAGCTGAACAGAACTTAATTGAACATAAAGCTCCGGCATATCGGGCTGTAATTTGATGGCTTTGGTGTAATTAGCGATGGCGGACTCTAACTGTCCTTGCTTATGCAAAGCTTTGCCTAGGTTTTGGTGTATCCAAGCCGATGCAGGAGCCAGCTCAATCGCTTTTTGGTAGCTGGCAATGGCACTATCTAGCTCCTTTTCCTCCAGCTGAGCATTGCCGAGCCTAAAATAAACATGTCCATTGTCTGGCTGTAACTGAAGAGCTTTGGTGTAGGCAGTTATGGCTAATGGAAACTGCTTTTGCTGACTCAGAGCGTCTCCTAGGTTTTGATAGACTTCAACTGGCCCACTTGGATCGAGTTGAAGGGCTTTTTGGTAGTTGATGATGGCTCTGTCTACATCCCCTTTCTCAAATTCCCAGTGACCTCGGCAGCGATAAACTTCAGGATTGTCTTGCTCTAAGGTAATCGTCTCCTGCTCAGGATTGACACTCACCTCAACGGTGGTGGTTTGGGAACCAAAATCTTTGAACCAAGTTATCCCCTCTTCCACCAGATCCAGTTCTAACAAGTAGTGACCAGATTCGACTGGCGTGGTCACCTCCAAGGACAATTCAATGTCTTCCCCTGGTGGCAAATCCGATGGCAGGTCTACTCTACCATCAGACCACTGTATCACTTCTGTGGTCTGATCTAACCAGTGATTTCCTAGTCGGATCGCACTTTTATGGGTCGATAGCCAGGTCACAGAAGAAATATTCTTGACTGTGATCGGAATCGAGATGGTTTCTCCCGCCGAAGCTACCAAGGATGGTCGGGCAACAAGCTCAGCTCGATAGGCTTTCTCAGAGAAAATCTGTCCGGTTTCCTCTGTCTGAGTATTCTCGATGGCAGTTTGTAATGTTTCCTCCTTCTGAGCGTTCTCGATGGCAGCCTGTAATTTTGGGATGAATACGTGGATGTGGGGTTGATACCAGAACTGTCCGTGGGCTCCAGACACCAGGTCTATACTAAATCCTCCCTGATAAAATTTACGCCAGCCTAACTCCAGGTTCTGGAAAGAGTTGTAAGGGTTGAACTCACTGTCTCGACCGAAGAAAAGTGCCACCCGGCCTGGATAGAGTTGGGGGATGAATTTTTCGAGTAGGCATAGCAGGGTGATGGTTTTGCCTTGACTGAGTAGTTGCTGGGCAATTTCAAAGGCAATCGTTCCAGCATGGCAGCCTCCTCCCAGTAAATAAGACCCAGATGGCTGGATGGTGAGAATTTCCCTGACGTAATATGCTGCTAAGGCTTTGATATTATCGTTGGTGTATTTTATAGCAGACTGCCCTGAGTGTATGGCATAGGTGGGCTGGTCTTGACCTAGATACTCAGCTAGTTGAACTACGAGTTGAAACCGTCCTGAACACCAGAACAGGGGCTGCTTTGTTCCAGAGGTGTTCATGCCTACTATTAAGGAGTTGGGGGCGGCTCGTTGACCTTTGCGTCCAGCATTGTAGGCCAATAGTTTGCGATAGATTTCTGGTGACAGCTCAGGGAAGGGTGATGATGGTGGGGATATTGGTGGTAAGACTGAGGGTGTTGGTGTTGATTCGGCTGCCTGCTCCAAAAAGCTAGCCAGTTCAGCAATGGTAGCTAACTGGGATAGGGATGCTAAAGGGAGTGTTTTCTGGAAGGCTTCCTCAATTTCTGCCACTAGGCGCATCGACAGTAAGGAATGTCCTCCCAGGTCAAAGAAGTTGTCATGGATGCCTACATCTTGGTCTCGCCAAAGGACTTTCGCCCAAATTTCTGCTAGCTTTTGCTCAATGGGGGTGCGAGGTGCTACATAGGCTTGTTCTGGGGTTTGCCTGATCAAGTTGGGAGCTGGTAGAGCAGTATAGTCTACGTTACCGTCAGTTGTGAGGGGCATTGCCTCTAGGGGAACAAACCTTGAAGGTACCCTATAGTTGGGTAGCTTCTGCTTCAGGAAACGGCGCAGTTCCTTTAGGCTGGGAACCTGTTTCTGATTTGGGACTACATAGACGATCAGGCACTTTTCCCCCGGTGGGTCTTCCTGAATAGTGACCAGACTTTCTTCGACATCGGGATGTTGTGCTAGGACTGTTTCTATTTTTCCGGGTTCAATAGCGATCGCGGACGATGACCCCACTGCGTCAATCGGGTTTGCCTTTCCAAAAGAGGGCAACTCCTCCAGATGCCGATCCGGATTAGCAATGACACTTTCCAGTAAAGCCTGGAAATTCTCTAGCATCTGGGTAATTGTAGCTGCCTCAAACAAATCAGTTTTGTACTGTAGCCTCCCGTTGAGTTGTCCTCCCGTCTCCTGCATAGACAGGAACAAATCAAAATCTGCCGTCTGCCGATCTGAAGGCAGAAGACTAACCGTGATGCCTGCCATCTGTTCGGGTTGACTTGGGGTATTTTGCAGAGCAAACATCCCTCTCGACAGAGGAATGGGAACCAGATCTGCCAGCTTCTGGAAGGGCAAGTCTTGGTGTTGAGTGGCTCCTAAGGTGACTTGGCTGACACGACCGATTACTTCCCGAAAACTTGGGTTTCCCCCCAGTCCAGTGCGCACTACAACAATATTGTTAAAGTATCCAATTAACTTTTTGGTTTGCACTCGATTGCGACCGGCCACAGGAGAACACACAATCATGTCTTCCTGACCTGTGTATCGATAAAGTAAGGTTTTAAATGCCGCCAGTAATGTCACAAACAGAGACACACCCTCCTGATGACTCAGGGTCTTGAGGGCTTTGGTGAGGTGTTTAGATAGTGCTAGATATTGAAGTCTACCTTGGTGAGTTGGGACAGTGGGTTTTGGGTAGTCAATGGGCAATTCTAACTGGGGAACATGACCACGTAATTGCTGCTTCCAGTAGTCAAGCTGAGACTCCAGCACTTGACCTTGCAGCCATTGTCGTTGTGATTGAGCAAAATCAGCATACTGAATCAGGAGTTTAGGAAGTGGCGACGGCTTCCCGGTGACAAAGGCTTCGTAGAGCGCAACCATTTCTCGCCAGAAAACAGCATTAGACCAACCGTCAAAAATGATGTGGTGTATTGTCGAGATCAGTACATGTTCCTCTTCGCTCAGGCGCAAGAGTTTGCAGCGCCACAATGGTCCTTGTGCCAGGTCGAAAGGCTTTTCAGCCTCTTCAGTGGCTAGTCGGTGAGTTTCAGTTTCCCGCTCAGTTTTAGGGAGTTTCTGGAGGTCTACTACTGGCAACTCCAATACTGTATTTGGGGAGATATTTGGGGAGATATTTGGGGAGATATTTGGGGAGATATTTGGGCAGATGACTTGCACAGGTTTGCCATCCACAGCGGTAAATGTGGTGCGTAGGATTTCGTGGCGGCACAGAATTTCCCTCAGACTTTGCTCCAGTGCGTCTATGTTGAGTACACCCTGGAGGCGAAGGGCCATACGCATATTATGGAAAGAGTTACCAGGCTGCAACTGGTCGAGATACCACAGCCGCTCCTGGGCAAAGGAAAGGGGTAGATTTCCGTTACGTTGGACAGGCTTAATTGGAGGAGCCTGATGCTTTAATTTGATGTTAGTTTTAACAGATTTCCAGAAATCTGAAACCAAACTTTCAGACTCGGTTTGGCTCGAAGGATTAACACTGGATTCTTTGGGAGTGGAGGATGCCATTTTTAATTAATGTCAGGTCAGGACTCAGGGGGGAAAACGCGATCGCTTAACTATAGCGTTTGTATCTGGGTTGTAAACACACGAATTGCTGAAAAAGGCAAGAGGCAAAAGGCAAAAGGCAAGAGGAACACACCCCTAACCTCTCCCAGGAGGGGCCGGAGTTTTATTGGACAAGAAAAAAAGACCATACAGGTTTACATCTCCTACACGAAACGCTATATCTCAATAGCTTCAAACTGATTCAAATAAATAGGACAGAACTTACCCATTGCCCCTGTATGTCCCAAAATTATGAGGTACTTTGACATCATTAATCCCCAAAATTGGGTTAGGGGGTCAAAACCAACTGTAAGCATTCAGCTAAAGGCCTACGGCCTACGCGCACGCTACACCGAACAGCTATCAGCCAATGCGCGTAGCGCATATGCTTACACGAAACATGACTTATATCATGTCAGGATAATTACCCTGTCTTGATGCAAAGCGCGAGTGGGGGAAACCACGGCAGTCGCTCATGGTTTGTTCGCGTTCGCCTTTGGCGTGGCCTACGGCCAAGCGTCGCCAAAGGCGATAGTTACCGTAAGATAGTGGAGCCTTGTCTTGATGCAGTCGCTCATGGGGGAAACCCCCAAGACCGCGCTGCATCGCTATTCAAAAGTATTTAACCCTTTTCTGCATAACCTGCTAACTATAAAGGCTCCACAATAAACAGG
>NZ_MKZS01000001.1:2475727-2499176 GCF_001942495.1 Moorena bouillonii PNG | reverse complement strand
CCCATCTCCCCATCTCCCCATCTCCCCATCTCCCCATCTCCCCATCTCCCCATCTCCCCATCTCCCCATCTCCCCACACTTCCCACCCTCCCCACCCTTCCCACACTCTCCATTAATTATGGGTATTCAACCAGACTTGATATTACCTTCCCTTTAAATCGCAGGAGCGGCGGCTTCGCTGCCAACCAGGTTTTGCTGGGGGCGTAAGGATTTTAATTATCTTTATAAGAATTACCGTGAGTGGTTGTCGAATTGTTTTCTCCATTGGATTTTTTCCTCCTGTGATTTATTAAATGGATTTCGGAAAATAGAATCATTAATGACGAGAAAGTCTAGATCAGTGTGAATGAAGCATTTCCATGCCTCCTGGGCTGTTCTAACGATGGGCTGCCCACTGACGTTAAAACTTGTGTTAATAATCAGCGGAATTCCAGTTATTTTGAAAAAGGCACTAATTAGTTTATGGAAGTCGGGGTGGACTTTGGCATCAACAGTTTGCAAGCGTGCTGAGTAATCCACATGGACAATGCTAGGAACAACAGACTTGACATAGTTTAAGCGATCGCGCATGGAAGCAAAGGTTTCAGGCTGGGGATACCGATGCTCTGGTTTGAGGTAGGCTGTGTATTGCATGTAATCGGAAGGCTGGTAGACATCAAACCACTTAGAAGCCTCTTCGGCAAGAACCGCTGGAGCAAAGGGGCGGAATGACTCCCGAAATTTGATTTTTAAGTTGAGAACCGACTGCATATCAGGTTGGCGTGGGTCAGCTAAAATCGAGCGAGCGCCGAGAGCACGAGCCCCGAGTTCCATACGACCTCGTACCCAGCCAAGAATTTTGCCCTCTGAAAGCAACCGAGCGGCAAATTCGTGGAGAGAACCTTCAAACTCCAAGCGGTAAGATTGTGCTTCGTCTGGTATACTTCCTGGCTCTGACCCTAGATAAAACCCATGGGTTTCAATTTGAACCTTTTGACCTTTGCCCAACCGCTGTCTTTCATACAACAGAGCAGCCCCCAGTCCATTTGCCATATCCCCACCTACGGGAGAGTTGAAGACATTCTGGAAAAGGGATGAATCTCGAAGTTTCCCAGCCACAACACAATTTTGGGCGCACCCGCCACAGAACAAGAGGTTTTCTTCATCGACACTCTCGCGGGCAAACTTAGCCATTTTGATCACTTCTTCCTCAAACACTACCTGTAAAGAAGCAGCAATATCTACCTGTTCTGAGGAAAGAGGCTCTCCAGCTACTCGTGGGGGAATTCCAGTAGCATTGGCTACAAGCTTCTGTGCTGTCTTCAGGCTTTCATGACTTGTGAGCTTGTCTGTAAACCGAATCCCGCCATGGGCACCCTCAGTCAGTAGCGATCGCAAATGGTCAACATACAAGGGTTTTCCATAGGGAGCCAGACCCATTACCTTATATTCAGAGCCCAAATCGAAGCCGAGGTATGTCGTCAATAGGGTGTAGAGCATGCCCAAGCCATTTTCATAGGGTTGTTCATAATACACCTCAAGGGTGTTGTGGCTAATCCGCCCTAGGGAAGCACTGACATCCTCTCCACTTCCATCTACGCAAAGGAAAGTCGCACTCTCGAAAGGGGAAGTGTAGAAAGCAGCTGCAGTATGGCAGAGGTGATGCCAGGCGTAGAAGAATTTAGCGTTGGGCAGCATCCGTTGGGCAGCTACTGTATACTGGCTTTGCCATGATTTCGGCATTAAATACCCAACCAGCCGACTCAACCAACTGCTTGGTCGTTGGATTTGCTGAGCTAAAAACCTCTGAACGGGTTTTTCTGCAAAAACACAAACATCAACATCCCATGGCTTCAATTCTGCGATTTCCAGACAGTCCTTAATGGCTGAAAAAGGAAAACAGCCGTCGTGCTTGTATCCAGTAAACCTTTCCTCTTGGCTAGCAGCGATGAGTTTACCATCAACAATCAGTGCCACGTTACCGTCATGACCCATCCCACCACCAATGCCCAGTACCACATTTTTAACTTCTCCCTTTCGAGTATTGATATAGGGGGAAAACAAAGGATTGGCTTGTCGCCGCATTCTGAACTCAGTTCTGATATTACTCCAACGTACAATCTGGGGATAGTCTGACTGGTTCCGGCTTTTTGGCGGTTTTTTAGACATAGGAGCGATCGCATCTTCTTGGAGCACTCCTGCTTGAGTCCTAATCGTAGCTTTTTGATTCTCTGACTCTAACTTTTTTGACGGTTTCATAATCTGTTTTTACATCTATTTTTATCTCTATTTTTATCGAATTAAATTCCTTAACTAATCTTCATTTAGATGCTCGGATTACACCCACTCCTCCTGAAGTTTGTGAATCTGGTTCAACCATAATAGTAGAAAAGCCGTGACTGGTGAGAACTTTTACTAAAAGATCAGAGCAACCAGGGCGGATGTACTCATGATATATTAAGGCAACCTTATTAATTTTCTGCCAAACTGCTTCTGAAGCGCCAGTCACTATCTCAACTTCAGCTCCTTGAACATGAATTTTTAAAAAATCAACTCGCTCAGTATTGGCTAACTGCAAGGCTTGTTCAAGAGATATGCATTGAACACGTTCTGTCGAATCATTTGTTTTGATAACTTTCATGAACTCTGGAGAGCTCAAAAAATTATTGGTATTATTGGTGGTAATTTTTTTTTCCTTAAATAAGGAACGAGCTTCCGTTGCTTGTGATGACCTAAGAGTCATAGTAGTTGTTTTATCCAAAATAGCATAGGGATAAATCCTAATTGCATCCTGTAACCCATTTTGTATGACATTTTTCTTGAGATAGTTAACTGTTGCTTTTGCTGGTTCAAAACAATTAATTTTAGTGCTTTTATCCTGCATATTACAGTAGAAATAAAATAATCCAATGTGTGCACCTATATCAAGGATTACATGATTATTACCTGGCTTATAAAAAGTATTTTTTGTATAGATTTGATCGCAAAAAATACTTTCAAATATTCCAAGATGTAATTGGTTTATTACTCTAATAATATCGGCTAACTCGTTGCAATTAAATTCTTCATGGTCATGAAAAATAGTGAAACCATTTTTTAACAACAATGGAGGTAAAGCTATGCCATCCTTTATGGCTTTAACAATTTCACGACTATTTAAAAAAAAATCAAGCATCCATAATTTATTATACATAATTATCCTTTAGTTGTTCAAGACAATAACTGATCATACTGTTCAAAGTTTGATTGACATCTACACACTTCTACAATGCCTCGATCGCTTTCACCGCTTCCTCCACGCCTCCACTTTGTTCCACTTTTGACTGCAAAAGAGCTGCTGCTTCTGTGTACTTAGCCTCTGTGGCAACCTGCTCTGTTACTTCAGTAAATGTTTGCCCATCCCACTTCCTCGGACAAGGAATTTCTGCTGCACCAAGAGATTGCAGTGCCAGGGCGATTTCCCATTGCTCCCCTTGCTGTGGCAAACAGATTAGGGGCTTACCGACAGAGAGTGAATCCATTACACTTTTTCCTCCACCCACAGTAACAATCACATCAGATAGTTTTAATACCCTATCCACATCGAAGAAAAAGGAATTCCAAATGATATGAGGAAGGTCGAGCAGTGAACGAAGATTTAAGTCGGTTTTTCCCCCTAGACTAACAATCACAGTACCGGGAAAGGGTATTAGTGCTTTGAGACATTTTTCAAGCAATAGTTTGGTAACATAGGTTGTACCAAGAGATACAAATACCCTGGGTTTTGGCATTGAGGAGATACGTGCTATTAAATCTATCTCTTTGGCTGGAGCTGCGTCAAGCTTTCTGGATAAGAGTGAACCAAGGTATTTAATGTGGGGTGGCTCCTGATAATGTTTATTGCTTAAAGCTGAAATTAGGGAAAGTAAAACCAGTCGATCGGAGTGAAGTGTGCTAGTATTATATACATGGGAAAGTCCATAGGGTTGCCTAATTGTATGATTATAGATCCTATCTACTTTATCATTGAACTTATTATGAAGTTCCCACCATATTTTCAACAGTCTCTTGGGTGTATCTCTGCTCCCTCTTGAGCCAAATGGTGGATCGATGCTTTCTAGTCTCAATGGCGAAGTAAAGCTCCCAAAGGATACGACCGGTTTGTTGATAATTTCTGCTGCGGTGATGCCTGTATAATCTCTCAAATAAGACAAAATTAAATCTGGCTTCCAGTGCTTAAAGGCTTTAAGTAAATCGGGCAGGACAAGTTCTGCATATTTGAAGAAATAGCTTTTAAAGAGATCGTAAGTAGATTTGGCTGTGGCTGGAGTTGTTAAAATCGATGCCGTTTCCAGACCCTTGTTCAACACTTGATAAGGGAGGTGTTTCTTTTGTAAGAGATTGATCGCACTCGAGCAATGAAATCCTAGAAAATAACAAACCTCATGTTTCTCATTTAAACGTTGAGCCACATCAATAAATTCAGCAACATAGGTCAATTGGGATAGGGAGCAGATGGCAATTCTCATTTTACTTGTCAATTACATAATCGATGGATTTTTCATAAGTCCTATTTCTGTTGCTTGCCAATTTACTTAAAACTAAATAACGATTACGTTTCGACGAACTAGTTCGTCTATTGCTGGCAGAACCTTCATTTTTCCTTCCTTGATGTCTAATCCGCACTTCTGGCATACCTGCTGAAGAATCTCATCACAAGTTGTTTCGCCATCGCAAAATGGTAAAATTGCCTCAAAAATTGATTCTTCATAGGGAATGTAGCCAATGACTTGAGGATTTATATGCTTAGAACCATTGGTAGGCTTTTTGGTAGAAGTTAAAGAACTCCCTGTCAATGGTTTTGGTTTTTTCTGGAGCAGATTCGACAACCGTGTTGAAATTGACTCGGCAATAAAACAGTGGCGACAAGCTGCTGGAACAATACCACTGCGAACTTGTTGTCTGATCTGATTGCGAGCGTTAATGATTTCTTCAATACTATTGAAATCAATTTTTCCAAGAGCAAATTGCTCGGTATCCTTGATCTTGCTGCATCCTGTAGCAATTCCGTAACGATTCACATAGAGGGAACTATCTAATGAAGGACAGCTTCGGAAAACTCTGAGCAAAAATTTATTTTTATCTGTGTGGTCACGTTTCGGGTATGGAGAAAGCTCACCAAGTTCGTCGTAGAAGTGTTTGATCTTACTTCTATGATGCTGCGGAGATTGGATAATTTTCACATACTGAGACCAGACTAAAGTTGTCTCTATTTTAGAAAGAAACTGATTAGACATCGTCTGATCATAGATTTGAGTATAGCTATCCATAGAACTTAGTAGGTGAAACTGGATTCCCCCATCCATTTCTAGCTGATCGTACAATCGGGCGATGGCTGGCAACTGCTTCTGAGTTTGTTGAAGTACTGTGACAGCAAATCCTACCGTTGGATTTTCCCTGCCAAGCTCATTGCGTGATTTTAGCAGAGCCTGAATTCCTTCAATAATGTTTTCTAATCTTCCACCGCGAATTTCTCTAAACTCTTGGGGATCTGGTGACTCGATCGAGACTCGAATGGCTTCAATGCCACAGTCCAGAATTTTCTGAATGCGTTGAGGAGAAAACATACTCCCATTGGTAATTATCGATACCTTGATTCCCCGATTCTGAGCCAGCTTAGCCATCTCAAAGAATTGGGGATGAAGGAGTGGTTCTCCTTCCCCTTGAAGTTCAATATGCTCTAGGTCAGGAAATTGGTCAAGGGTTTGGACAAAGGTTTCAAAAGAAAGATTGCTTTGAGTCATATGGCGACCACAGCAAAACTTACAGGTAAAGTTGCAATGAGTCGTTGGCTCTATTTGTAGAAATCGAACTGAATTTTCCAGATCTTGAAGATTGTGAGCTTCAAAGTCATGATTGACTAAAGTTTCAGACATTAAGTTACCTCACTGATCAGTAATTTATTTGTTATTATTTTTTTTGGTAATAAACTACTTATGCCATTTTAAATAGCCAGTGTAATCTGGCTATTTAACTGGCTACCCTGGCTACACTACTAACGTATTGTCCGGCTTAATCTTGCTAACCACTAAATTAGCTAAACTATTAAGACTTACGAAAGTCTCAGCCCTGAGATCAGAGTCAGCAAACTCAAACTTGAAGTGTTCTTCAATTAATGTAATTAGTTCCACAATGGCGAGGGAATCAATTCCTAATCCATCTTCAAATAGGGGTGCATTATCATCAATTTTTTCTAGTTTAAGGTTGACATCTAGTTCTTGGACAATAAGTTCTTTGAGTTGATTGGCTACAGTTTCAGACATAGTTTAATCTTGCTACAAATAAAATTATAATTTACTGACACTACAATTATGAACTTAATAGTATTAGAGACATACTATTATAAAAAAATAACAACACTATAACATTTATCACATAGGTAAGGTACATTTTGTATTTTCGCAAACAGGAAATAGGGAACAGTTAACAGTTACAAAATAGGTGTTTCTGATTCAGATGATAACCGCTATAACAAAGTATCGGCGGTTTATTTAATAATTTGTATGGCTTCTTCCTTTGTTGATACTAGCTCATAGCTGTAATTTGTTGTATTAACTATGCTGTAGTTAATTTTACGTTTTTCCCATAAATCGAAATACTTTGAATACACTTTAGGTAAATCGAGGCTGCCAAGAGTCGCCAACAGTTTATGCTTGAAATTATTGTCGAATTTCTGGCCAGTTAAAGGCTCTATATTATCCCGCAGTAACACTCGCTTTTTAATTTCAGAATAAGGAGCAACTAGAAAATAAGTATTTAGCTGTTCATGCCTCCGCAATAAATGGATTAATGAAAAATCAAATTTACTGCCATTATTGATATCCCTTTTAAGGTAAAAAAAATGCTCTATTAACAGACTATAGTGAACAATATATTTTTTATTTTTTCCGTCGATACTAATTTTATCTACATCTAAATACTCATCTTTAATTTGTATGAGTCTTGAATCTTTCCCGATTTTTCTGGTAATCATTGATTTAATATAAGTAGACTTTCCTACACCGGTAACTCCCATGACAACTTGGACTGAATTGGGCATATTATTTATAGAAATTATTATTTGGATGAAGTACAAATTATTGGGTTTTAGGGAGCAGGAATCCCCCCTAACCCCCCTTAATAAGGGGGGCAGGGAGCAGGGAGCAGGTAATAGGAACCCACCCCTAACCCCTCCCAGGAGGGGAAGGGAAGTGGGAAGAGGGAAAAAATCCTGTGTACCTCATAGCTATGAGAAACGCTATATTTTGTTTAACCTGATGTTTAAACTCGGTTGATTTCACTCTTAATCAATCCTTGCCCGTCAGCTATCAGCGTGTCGCGTATCAGCTATCAGCGTGTCGCGTATCAGCTATCAGCTTTTGAATAAAACAGGTAACCATTCGAATAATGCTGAGTTACGTCAAGCTGAACGCGCACGCGTGAGCTTTTAGCTCACGGCTGACCGCTGACGGCTGTTCGCGCAGCGTGCGCGTAGCGCATATGCTTACCCTTGCCCTGGTCATGCATACCAATAAGTTTGAGTCGATCAACCTTACCATTGGGCAGCTTCGGAAAAGAATTTACCAGAAAAATCCGATCCGGAATCCCATGCCTTGGCAAAATATCGAAACAAGCAGCTCGGATATCTGCTTCAGGAATATTGCTGTCTTTAGCAAGAACACAATAAGCCACAATTCCTTTACCTCGTTGACTTTCTCCTTGAGAGACCACCACCACAGAATCTATTCCTTCAATGGTTTCAATCCCTCTCTCCACATCCGCCAACAACACCAGAAGACCATTTCGGTTGACGCTATAGTCACATCTGCCAATGACTTCTAGGTGACCATCGGACCAAATTCGACCCAAGTCCTTGGTGCCAAACCAATCAGTCTGAGTCTGAATACCCTGGCTAATGGGTTTCCCGTCTTGATCAACATATCCTTCAAAACCATAGTCATGGTGACACCAGAGTTCGCTAACACCATCGGTGTTATCCTTTGCTAAAGTAATTTTTACTCCTGACATCGGTTTTCCTACGGTTTTAAGCCGCACCTCCTGAGGCTGATCCGGACTAGACGCTGCCATCGCACCCATTTCTGTACTACCGTACAAGCTCACCAACGAACCAAAACGGGATTCAAATCTGACAAATGTGTCTTCCCGGATGCGATCGCCTGCCACTACGGTAAGGTTGTATTTCCTAGAAGTCTTACGTCCCTTGAGCAATGTTTCACAAAACATCGGTGTCATGAAGGCAACATTGGGATTAAAGTCTCGTTCCCGCTGCACATACTTGAGCAAGTTGGAATTCTTCTGTAAGTCGATAGATGCTCCCGCCATCACACCTGGCAGAAACGCCGCCCCCAAACCATACATATGATAAATTGGTACCGGAATCGCTATGCGGTCATCCTGTTTAAGACCCAGTCGTTGCAAGCAGTTGAGTGCGTTCCTGAGTAGCTTATCATGGGAATGGACTGCTATTTTGGGTTTTCCTGTACTTCCCGATGTCCTTATATATAGTTTTCGACTAGGATTATTTTCCTGAATGGGATTTATCCCAATGCGATCGCATTCGGCAGTGGCCGAAGGACCATCGCCAATCCAATCTTCGTTTTCAACAATATCCACAAACTGCTCAGGATATCTAAAATTAGGGGCTTTTGGCTTGTCGGTAAAGCTTCCAGTCCTAATCCTGTATCGGCAGAATCGTGGCAGAGATTGCTTAGAGCCAAGCACTTGGGGTGGGTTGACTTCCTGGGGTAACAGTAGAAAACGGTAACCTCCCTCCAGTAGATATAACAGGACTAGGGCACTGGATACAGTATTATCACATTCGAGGGCAAAGCAATCGGTAATGCTAATTCCCCGTTGGTCAAAATACTGCTGGAGAGCTTCAAAGACCTCTGGAAGTTCTTGGTAGGTACAAGTTAATTGCCCATCTGTCAGAACATTTTTCTGCGCCTTGGTAGAGCTTGGGAGTGACTCAAGCATAATCGCGCTTTTCTTTGGCTGCAATACATATCAGGATTACTTTAGCAAAAAAACTGGTAATTTTTTATAAATAAACTGAAAAAATTAGTTCTTTTTGATAAAGATTAAGTAAATTATATCCATCCTTGAGATAAAAATTATATCCATTACTGAGGGAAAAATTATGTAAGCATATGCGCTACGCGCAGGCTACGCCAACAGCTATCAGCGTGTCGCGTATCAGCTAATGCGCTACTTGAGGTGCTTTTGAATCAAACAAGTAAGCATTGGTTTAATCTCTGTTACATCAGCTGACGGTTCCATAGCGTGAGCTTTTAGCTGACGGCTGACGGCACCTCAAGTAGCGTGAGCTTTTAGCTGACGGCTGACGGCTGTTGGCGTAGCCTGCGCGTAGCGCATATGCTTACAAAATTATAATGTTCCGGCCTTGACCAGCTGGTCAACAGTCAGTTTTAATTCTGGGAAAGTTGGTGATTCAATAGAATCACATCCCGTAAAGGTTTTGCCTTCTTTATATTCATCCTCAGCTAACTCGTATATCCAAACTGTAGGAATTTTAGGAGACCCAATGTATCGGGTTCCTCCCAGGGCTTTATAGTCAACAATCCAGTATTCTGGAATCCCAAATTTTTCGTATTCAGCTAGTTTGGTTAGATAGTCATCTTGCCAGTTGGTACTAACGACTTCCACGATTAACTTAGCTGATTTACCGATTGAGATACTTGATTTTTGTTTCCAGTATGGATCTTCCGCAACAGTTTGTTTATCCAAAACAATGATATCTGGTAAATAGCCTTCTCCCTGTTGATAGGGTTTGACAAGACAAGTTCGAGGAATAAAGTAGGGTAGTGAAAGTCTCTCTATTTCGACATCAATTTTTCTGGCAATCAGAGCTGCTACTTGTTCGTGTAAACCGGTGGGACGCATAGCTACAATTCTACCCTGGCGAAGTTCATAGTTTCCTCCATCCTCTGGATACTGTTCTAAGAATTCGTCAAAGGTTAATAGTTTGGATACTGCTTGAAGCATAGTTGGGACTGGTTAATAAGTACTATTGGGTTAGTATCTAGTTTAAGTATAGCGTTTTACAATGATAGGTGAAACTATTTGTTGTTAAAAAAGCGATGCATCCCTACTCCCTGCTCCCTAATCGCTACTCCCTACTCCCTAAAAACCACCGGTGTAAGTACCTCAACAAATTGATAAATTCTATATCATAATGATACCAAATCCATTGAAAAAAATCCATTTTCCATCGACTTTGATCTGGAATAGTTGCTAGCTAATAAAACTTTTGTTAGTTTATCTTTAACTCGATTTCCATGAAAGCCAATATAACCCTGTCCCAAGGTAATCTGTTGAGACAAATGAGATTGATTGCACCAATTATCATAGGCAGGTAATGCAATAGTTTCTAAGAAATAACGCCACTTCTTCGTAGTACTTGAAGGGGTGATCGCTTTGGCACGAATTCGACCATTTTTAACCATAGCGCTACGTAAATATGGCTCTTCTTTCAACCGCTTAAGGGCTGAAATTAACCCGCTAGGGGTAGCCACTTCCAGATAGTCTAGTGGGCTATAGCGTTCTGCTTGATAAGCAACTTCAGATCCGAGAATAGCAGGAACCCCTGCTAGCCAAGCATTGTAGAGTTTGGTAGCTGGTTTGCTCAGGTAATTGCGGTGGAGGCAGGCTGTGTGACCCTCAAAGCTACGCACAGCGACAATAGCATCAATCTGACTGTAGTCATGCCAGCGATTGTCTAGGTTGCTATAGTCATGCCAATGATTGCGATTGATTACTGGTTGCCAAGATAACCCCAGTGCCTGGAGTTGTTGTTGCCAGGAGGGATGCTTTAATTCTAGCGCTAGGTTAGCTTCATGACCAAAGAAGGCGATGCTTTCAAAGCGATCGCATCGTGCTGGATGGCGCTGAATTAACCCTGGCTGAGTCCAGTGGGGTAAATAGTAACTATTGCGCAGATGCATTGTTTCCAGAGGATTTTGTACCACATGGAGTTGAGCATAGGGATAGGGTCTTTGTTCAGCTTTAATACAAATCAGCAATAACTTTGGTCCTGGCTTGAGCTGGTCTTTGTGAGCTCGTAAGCAATTGCGGTGGATCAGGACAATCCCTTCTCTGGGCAATTCTGCTACTAGTTCGCAAGGGAAACCATCGGCTTTCAGGCGCAGATAGGTTTGTAAAGTCCAGGCATAGATACCAATACCAAAGCCTTTCCAGTTCTCATCGGCACTTCTGGGCATGGTGTCTGGCCAGAAACCCTGAGGAATGTAGAAGTAAATTGGGGGTAATTTATCGGTCATTGAATCCTGGATAAAGAAGTAATATCAAATCAATCTCCAATTTGGTTAACTAATTAATATATCCCTTATAAGGGAATTGGTAATTGGGTAAAAGGTAATGGGTAATTAGTAGTTGATGATTAGGCATTACGGATTACCCTGACCCAAAAATCCAGGGACTATTTGATAAGTGATTAATGGAACTTGATCTCAACTTGGCATTTATCTTGTGATAAAAAAAGCTGAATTATACCATATCATCTTTTGGAAAAAATTACCCGTTTGGGTACTGCGAACCTAAGAATCTGTATGAGACAATATGGCACAGCTAAGCAAAAGTGTAAGGATGGTGCCTCTATCGAGATATTGGGAAATTTTAAGACTTGATCCTGCTAGTGTTGGGTGTGGTTACAAAAAACTGTTACTACCGCTGGCATGGGAGTTTTTTCAACAGAAGTGTCTAGAATTAGATGCTCCAGAAACGCGAACGGAACATCGAACCGCTTCGCGAACGCATTTGTCGGTGGAGCAGCATCGGGACATTCAAACCTCCCTATACGCCTGGTTTCACCCTGAGGCGTCTGGGTCACCCATAAGTCGTGCTAGAGCAGGACTTTGTCTTCGTTGCTATGTCTCTTACCCAATCCTGAAAGCTTGCAAGAAACTCGCTAGTTTATATAGCGCTAGCCATCACTTCACCTATCGGGATTTGCTGCCATTTGTGCTTGATGATGATGGAAAAGTACTCATCATCTTAGATCAGGATGGTACAACTCAACTTATCCTAAATGGGGATAGGGAAACCAAAAAAACCGATTACCAATTTTTTACGGTTGAAGTATTACGAAAATATAACCTAAATTCCCCATCCAAGTCTAGGTTAGATGATTGGGTCTACTATCAAACCAAACAACATCCCAAACTTAAAGAGTTTTTATCGGAGCGGGGACTTTGTTTTCTCAGTGACTGGGCGCTGCTCAATCGAGCTAGACCGACACAATTGGAACAACTCTTGCCACGCGATCGCAAAATCCTAGAAGCCTTTCATGCAGTCTACCGTAGGGACAGACGCCAACAGCCAACAAAAAAAGCTAGACGTTGTCCAGATCCCACCCAGTCTCAACTTGAAGAAATGAGACACCTCTTGCAGGAAAAATCGGTAATTGTCAACTCTCTAGCACAGCTGAGGGATGAACTCAAACATCTGGCCAGAGTGCTAAGGCGATATGACATATGGATTCGCAGCGGATTTCCGCCATCGGAATCCCTAGAGGTGTCGGATTCGGATACTGGACGCGACCGAGAGTTACCAGACCAAAATTTCACCAACACTTTAGATGCGATCGCACGACAAGAATTACAGCAATTCTGTGGTCAGCAACTCATAGCCTGTTTGGATTTGGGGATAGAGCAAGGGCTAACTGACCGCATTACCAAGCTACAGCACAGTCGAAGTTACGCCCGTTTTGCGTCCAAGGTTATATCAGGTCTTGAACTGATCTACTGTCATGGTAAATCTCAAGCCGAGATTGCCTCTATTTTAGGAATGACCAATCAGTCCCAAGTGAGCAGGGTGCTAAATCCAAAGGATCTGCTCAATCGGGTGCGGTTTTGGACAATAGACAAACTTTTCCACATTATCTCCCATGCAGCACATCAGTTTAATCTGGCAAATATGTCTAGGGATCCAGACTATTTTAGAAACCTGATGGAACACCTAGAAGCTTTCGTGGATGCTGAAGTCTTCCAAGAAGCAGCTGCAGAAATCATGACAGGGAAAAACCGTTCTACTAATAGCCTATATACCCAGCGACTATGCCGCTACCTTGAGACACTGAAGCAGGAAAATCATGACTAGTTATTCTGTTAATTCCACCGACCTCAGGCTTGTGCAACCAGAATGTATTTGGTTAGAATCCGAACAGTTTGAGCAAGCAGTACAAATGAGTAACCAAGTCATCTCAGAAGCACGCCAATGGCAAACCTATCTGAATGGACTAGCATTACTTAGTTTTACACAATGGTTAGAGGAAAAGTTAGCTAATATCTTGATTTCTGATAATTGTTGTTCTTTACGACAACCTAAATACGCTAATGTGATTGAAGCGGTATGTAATCTTATAGTAGGCGAATTTAAGCTTTGTTTAATTACCAATGAAAGTTTACTTGATGAAGTAGTAACTGTACCGATAGCAGCCATTGATTTACCAGATTTTGCTGCTCATTTCTATGTTGTTATCGAAGTGCAAGAAGAGATCGAAACTGCTATTATTCGAGGCTTTATCCGTTACGACGAACTGGTTAATTATCGACAATTTTTTAAGTTACATCCTGAAGTTGATTGGAACTATAGTTTACCTCTGTCATTGTTTAATCCTGAGCCAAATCACCTACTATTTTATTTACGTTACTTGGATTCCGCTGCCATTAAGCTACCAGTAACTTCCCCTACTTCAATTCCTATATCTGTTAATCAACTTGACTTGGAAACATTAGAAACATTATTAGATCGCCTACAATATCCTGAGCAAACTCTTTGGCAAACCTTAACCTGGGAGCAAGGGCTGACTATACTCCAAAGTCCTGAGTTACTGGATTTATTATATCAATGGCAACTAACTCCACAGAGAACAACCTCCCTTTCTATTCGGATTACAGAAGTATTCACCATCCTAACTCAAAAGGCTATCAATACACAGCAATGGTTGGAGGGAAAATTAGACGAATTTGCCCAAGGTTTAGGATTTTTAATGCCTGAAACCATGACTGCGAATTCATCGGTATTTCGGTCAATTGATAAATTCGATAATGTGATTAACGAGCTTAGATATCAAGGAATGGAGATTCCTCCCGAACCAGGTCGCTCCTATCAGGACATTGACTTAGGTGAAATTGCTTTAAGACTATGTGCCGTAACCTGGCCGATTGACTCTCCACTTCCTCCCCCAAAATGGTCATTGCTACTAATTTTAGGAACCCAGTTTGGGACTGCTTTACCTGATGGATTTAAGCTACAAGTTAGCAATATAAGGTCTATTATACATGAGCCTGTATCAGGGCTTGATGATCCATTTTTGTTTGCCCGTGTGGAAGGAGGCTCAGATGAAAAATTTGTTGTGACCATTATCCCACCGGATAGCTCACCACAGACCTTATATCCTTATGCATTCGAGCCTAGTTAAACAGCATTTAAGTTATTGATTAAAAAGGAAACAGGGAAATTTAATGAAAATATCGGAGTATTCTTTTGGGTAATGACTACTGTATTTGAAATTAAAATTTGGTATAAAAAAGATGATAAGTCTTGTTTCTTTTTGCTGCTATGGGATGACAGAAGAAGGCAGCTATCTGCCAGCATGAACTATTCCAAGGAAATACAAAGATATTATCAACGGTGGCGACAGCGCTACACTAGGTTTTACGAATTACCGTCAGTGAAACCTATAGGAGATAGTGGCAGAATTAATCCTGGTTCAGGGGACCCCTGTTATGATTTGATGGAGGCAGAAAGAGAGTTTGTCAATGCTTTCCAGCGTTGGTTAGGAGAAGGGGAGGTTCGTAAGATTCAACAGCGGATTCGAGACGAATTGACTCGTGTGGCTCAACTGATATCGAAAGATGGCAAGGGGATTGGTACTCACCCCAGTGTTGATATTTTCCTAGCTTGTGACTCTATAGAAATCGAACGGTTACCATGGGAAACTTGGGAGCTTGCTGCTGAAGGCACACCCGTTGGCAAGGTTCGCATTTTCAGAAGCGCTATGGATAACCCCTATGGCATTGCTGGTACTAACCCCCTGACAGCTTGCGGTGCGACCCCGCGCTTTTTCAAAGCGCTAGGGAACGCACACCGTAGAAAAACCCGTATTCTAGCTATCTTTGGAGATGATCCCAGACTACCGTTGCAGGAAGATTGGAAAGCTGTGCGATCGCTTAAATCTATTGCTGAGGTCGAGCGAGTAACCTGGCAACCTCATGAAAACCATGTCGATATCAAAACCAAAATTGCTAATGCCATCTGTGATCAACAAGGCTGGGATGTGCTGTTCTTTGCTGGACATAGCGATGAAACCACAACCACAGGAGGAAGACTTGCGATCGCTCCGAATATATCCCTGTCAATTAGTGAACTGGAAGAACAATTAACTCAAGCTAGGGAACATAGATTGCAGCTGGCCATTTTCAACTCCTGCAGTGGTCTGAGCATCGCTAACTCTCTGATTAAACTTGGGTTACAGGTAATAGTGATGCGGGAACCAATTCGCAATGATGTGGCTCAGAGTTTTCTCCAGCAGTTCTGTAAGCCCCTAGCTGACCATAGAGATGTTTACGATGCACTACTCGAAGCCTGTCAACATCTTCAATCCGTAGAGAAATTTGCCTATCCCTCTGCCTATCTGCTGCCCTCTTTATTTAATCCTCCCGGTTTAATTCCCTATCGCATTGAGCGCTTTGATTGGAAGAAAATGCTGCTCCAGTGGTTACCAACAAGACCAGAAGCGATCGCATTGGGAACAGTTTTACTGCTGAGCGTCATCCCAGCTATTCAAGTCGAATTATTGTTCGACATCCGAGCGTTTGTTCAAGCTGTCTATCGTAATTTTACGAATCAAGTACCAGAGAATACCTTAGCGCCTGTTTTGTTAGTTGCTATCGATCAAGAATCCCTAGATCAAGCTGATGAAGCAATAGAAAGCACACAAGGTAAGTTGATTGATTCCGAATACTTAGCCAAGTTGGTAAGACACCTATACGCCTTGAATGCTCAAGTAATCGGCATTTACTACAATCGGCATATCTACCAACCTAGATACGAAAAGCTAGATCAAGCGATTCGCTCTGCGGTGGAAAAGCATAACACTTGGTTTGTGCTAGCAGCAGATGAACAAGATAAAGTCGCTAGTCGCAAATGGAGTTTAGAAGGGTACATAGACTTTGATCCTTGGACTATTGAACAGCCTCTAAATCCCACCTGTATCGAGTCATGTCCGTTTGCTTATCAGCTAGCAGTAGCTTATCTGCTCAATCACCAGTCATCTGCAGATAGTTTACCCCAGCCAACATTAAACAGTACAGTAGATTTTCAGTCCCAAGTCAGTGATTATCTAAAGCAAAGAAAGACTGACAATAAAGGGCAGATTGCTTTCAATCAATCTGCTCCCCCCTTTGGACTAGCTTCTATTATAGACTTTTCTATTCCTCCTAGACAAGTCTACAAATCTATCACAGCTAAGGAACTTCTCAATTTTCCTGTGCCTAATCCAGAACTCCAACAGCATGTAATGCAGCAAGTTGTTATCATCACCAATGGTGAATACAATGACACCGAAGATGACTTTTACTTTCCGTCAGTTGTTGAATATTGGTGCCATTACTATCAACCTGTAAAACAGGATCTACAGAAGTGCCTCGAAGTATTAACTAGAGGAGAAGTATTTGCTTATATGGTTCACCATATAATCCGGCAGCATCGGGTAGTTTTGATTCCTGATCAGTGGCTAATTTTCCTAGCCGCATTCCTAGGAAAATCGACTACTATTATTTTGCACAAACAACCGGTTAAACAGCGACATCAACAGGTATTACTATTAGGTAGTATAACAGGACTATACGGATTAGTTGTCTTGCAGGTTTATATCTCTGCATTACTATTGATTCCTTGGTTTTTACCGTCAATACTAGTTTGGGTTTACTATAGTTTCGCTCTCCAAAAACATTATTTAAGGTAGGAGGTGGTTTTGAATAATATCGATGACAAGACTAAGATAATCTCACGAATTACCAATACTAATAGCAAATTACCAATGAATCATACAGAAAAACGTCCAGGAGACAGACAAAAGAGACCATGGTGGAAGAAGCCCTTAGATAATTCGAATGTTCAACACATCTTTAAATGGACAGGTAATGAATTTTATCAATACGATAGATTGACCGTAAAGTTACTCATGATTGTTATTATCCTTCTGAGTCTTTTTATACTCCCTTTTCTAACTCAATTTGTAGATTTTCAATGAATGATACTAGTGTTGAGCTATCAGCATTGAGCTATCAGCATTGAGCTATCAGCTTATGGGCTATGGGCAAGCTACACCGAACAGCTTTTGAATAAAATAAGCTGACCGCTGACCCCTGACTACTGACCGCTGAACGCGCACCCGTGAGCTTTTAGCTCACCGCTAACCTTTGAATGGTTACAACTAAACACTGACTCACTCTTGTGAACAAATGATACCAGAACTCGATAGCTAACTGCATAAGCTCAAAGCCTCTGCACCTATGGATTGTAGTAGGTACCTGTAGTAGGTACCTGCTGCCAGCCGATTCGTAACGTTCACATAGGTCTCGAGGATGAATACTCAGGCAAGACAGTTTAACGGTGTTCTCTTACAAGGGGTAGTAGAAGGATTAATGGATGGTGTCTTGATTTTGAACGCTCAGGGAGAGTTAGTTCATAGCAATTGCTATGGTCGCCTTCTTTGTGCTCAACTAGCAGTGGATAAGTCAAAATCTAACCTTGTTCCCAAAGAAATCAGGCGTGTTTGCCAAGCTGTGCTCGAGAGCTGTGAGTTATATCCAAATCAGTCAATAATTATCGAGTCTGAAATTATTACTGATCCCTCAACATCTTTTCGGATTCGAGCCGTTAAGCTCACCTTAGACTCCTTTGAAAATCCCTGCATTTTAGTAACACTAGAAAATCACGATCAATATGCTGAGAGTTTTGCGATCGCAGAGGTTAATAAATATGACCTGACTCCTCGTGAGGCAGACGTTTGGTTACTGCGTCGTGCTGATTACAGCTATCAGGAGATTGCTGATGAATTGCGCATTACTCTTAATACGGTTAAGAAGCACTTGAAAAATATTTATGCTAAAATAAAGTTTTACCAATTGAAACAGGAATTTTTAGAGGCAAACTAAATTAGTTAGATAGCAAAGGGAATAGGGAGTAGGGAGTAGGGAGTAGGGAGTAGGGAGTAGGGAGTAGGGAGTAGGGAGTAGGGAGTAGGGAGTAGGGAGTAAAAAAATGTTTGTAATTATACCCAATTATCGAAAACTACTTCTTCGCTCTCGCCACAGTACCCACACTAACCCCTCTCCCCACACTCTGTTTCCTGTTCCCTTTTCCCTTTTCCCTTTTCCCTTTTCATAGATGCCAGCATTTTGCCTTATTATTCATTAATTACTGATTCCCAAAAATCCAATGATAAAATGGACTAAACAAGCTATTCACAAAAAGTTCCAGTTCGCAAGCTGCTACTAAATCTGTCTTGAGGTGTTGGCGATATCTAATCAGATGAAGCATAGTCTTGCGCAAATCATTGATTAGGTAAACTAGAATCATGAAAGGCTTTTGCCAATGTTGAAAGCGCAACATGCGAGTGGGATACCGACTTAACCCCACGCCTCGGAATAATTTCAATAAATAGTCTTTTTCCAAACGCCATTTTGGGATTTGATGTTCAATACACATTTGAGGGTTATGCCAAATTTCCCAACCCGCTTTTTGAATATAGGACAAGGTTTCTATATCTTCTCCTTTAGCAGATAGGGATGTCGCACACACTCCCTTGAGCCAAGGCTGTTCAGGAACATTATTTAACCAGGCTTGCTTACGAATCACTAACCCGGCACCGACAGGAAATACCCCTTGACGAGGCTGATAACAAAATGGCTCTTGACCTCGTTCTATGATAGCGAGAAAACAAGCAATTCGCTGAAAATTTTCCGGTGGTGTAACTTCATAGTTTCCATAAATTTTACTACCATAAGCCCCAGCTTGGGGATGGGAATGACCAAAATTATAGGCAGCACTAACCCAATCAGGAGTAGGGAGATTATCATCATCTAAAAACCCGACATAGTCACCTTTAGACTCCTGGATAGCACGGCGTCGAGCAAATGCTATCCCCTGTTTTGGTTCAAAGTAATATCGAATAGGATAAGCTCCTGGATAGGATTGATATTCCTCAACAATTTTGCTGGTCTTATCAGTACTATTATTATCAATAATCAGAATTTCCAAAGCAAAATGGTCGGTTTTAATTTGATACAGTAATCGCTTTAAAACCTTAGGTAGACGAGTTTCGCCGTTATAGGTACAGATAGCAACTGTGAAATCAATCATGGGTAGTCAACCATTAGAGTCCCTTTTGAATTAAGAATGTAGAATTAAGAATTAAGAATTTTGAATTCTACATTCTGCATTCTGACAGACAACCTACCCTACACCAAACGCCAAGGGCGAACAACCGTCAACCGTTAACCTTCAACCTTCAACCGTCAACCGTTAACCTTCAACCTTCAACCTTCAACCGTTAACCGTTAACCTTGGCCAAAAGGCCACGCTACGCGAACAACTTTAAACTGCTCTACCTTAAGCAACCAATACAAAAGTCGTAGCAGCATTATCGATCAGGGTTTCAGCCTGGACATGATTCAGGATTGCCAAGGTTTCATCACCGAAGCTAATCACAGCATTGTTGCCTTCCTGAGTAACAGATAACTGACCAAAGGTTAACCCGTCTACTAAACCGATGAAGTCTTCACTGACTTGGAAATCCCCAATTTTATCAGTTCCTTCACCAGCGGCTAAGATGAAGGTATCACTACCATCACCACCAGAGCCATTATCACCAAATAGGGTATCATTGCCAAGACCGCCCCGCAGTAGGTCATCCCCAGCATCACCCCAGATTTGGTCATCACCGTTCTGACCAAACAGGGAATCATTCCCGGCTTTTCCACCAATGCGATCGCTTCCAGCACCCCCGTAAATTACATCATCCCCTCCAAGGGTATTGTTAGAGGAACGGCTGTTGAAGTCACCTCGTAATATATCATCTCCATTACCCCCAAAGATAGTATCGTTACCATTACCACCAGCAACTAGATCATTTCCAGCTCCAGCAATAATTGTTTCATCAGCTTCGGTGCCAACTAGTTCATCATCTAATGGGGTTCCCGGACCGGGGTTGACTGAAAAGACAGTAATGGTTTGACTGACTTCTTGAGCCACTATCAACAGGGGTTCACCATTGGGGCTGTCTTCTACAGGAATAAACGTTAGTCCCTCAGGAGCCCGGTCAGCTGGATTATCTGGATTGCCACCATTATTGGGCAGATATTGGACAAATTCAGGAGCCGTGGGATTGGTGACATCGTAGACAATCACGCCACCTATTCGTTCGAGGCCGATAAAAGTGTAAGTGCGATCATTAATGACCCCGGTGACAATTCCTTCCGGTTCTGGTCCTTGATTGTCACTGCGGTCGTCAAAAGTATCAGGAGTGCCGCTAGAATTAAATAGTTCAGGAACTTGCTGAGCTGTAATTCGTTCAAAGTCATCACCACTATCAAACACTAGGTTGCCAAACTGATCCCAAATTGATAAGGAGCGCCCACCGTAGGAGAATAGCTGGTCGTAATCACCATCATTATCCAAATCCCCATCAATGGTAGATACTCTCAAACGACCTAGTTGAGACTCTTGTTGTAGGGTTTCAGCATCTGGAAAAGCCTCTGGGTCGAGGGTCAAGTCTGCAATCCGTTCCTCTTCATCCCTGATATCCCCTTCATTGGCAGTGACGTAGTAGGTTTGACCGTTTGCCTCAAAGGATGCGATCGCATCTGGTTGGTATAGACCGAAAACCGGCCAATTTTGGATGTTGATGGCATCATCTTTATTACTGGCATCCAGGGCATTGTTCTGACCCAGGTCGATCAGACCTAAGACCACAGGAGTTGGATTGGGGTTCAGAGGAACCGAGCCATCCACCGGAATCTGCTGATCGAGTACTCCAAAGTCATTGTCATTGAGTACAGCCAGTTTGCCATCATCCAGTAGCGCTAGACCTTCTGGTTTATCACCAGCGAGATACCCAATGGAAGGCAGGTTTGTTACTTTAATCTTATTGACCGCCTGAATTCCAAGAGCATCTAGGTCATCTGCACTCAGTTGCTCCAGAGTAGAGCCAGTAGGTAGTGTAGGCGCATCGGGAGCAAGCAAATTAGTGGCTTTTGTAAGGTCTATTTGGAAGATAAACTTCTTCGCTGTATCACCAACTCCGGAATCTCGCTCAATGACAAATAATTTTCCATCCTCAGCGTATACCGCATCACCAATCTTATCTACTCGTCCTCCACTACGTAAAGCAGGGTCTTCGAGCAAGTAAACATATTCGGCAACAGCATTACCTGTGGTAGTATCAATTCCGAGAATGCGAATCACATCCGAGCTATTAGAGGTAGCAGGGTCTGGATTCTGTAAAGGAGTTTGAATAAAGGCGTAGAGGATATTCTGATCTGGATCCAGAGCTACGGCCTCAAAGCCACGGTTACGGCGGCGATTGGCGTACTCCTCAGGTAAGGACTCAGTGCCAAAGGTTCCCGCTGCTGCACCAGCCAAGGCAGCTGTTCCTTGGGCAACAAAGCGGTCAATCAAGACACCATTGGTATCAAAGTGGTAGATAGCTGGACGGTACTCATCCACCATCCAGAAGGTGCCATCAGCAGCGATTACTACCCCTTCCAGGTCAGCACCAAACTCATCTAAGGGCAGCAAATTGCCAGATAAGTCTACTGGTTCTTCATCCACCCCGGCAATATTGGGTAGTCCTGTGATTGGTGTGGTGCTATCTTGACGGGTCAAGAAAATGGTTTCGGTAATGCCGATCTCCCCAGAGCTGGGATTTAACTCAAAGCGGATCACGCGAGCTTGGTAATCTGGTAAGGCAAAGGGTCGTTCTTTACTCCCATCCCCATCCACATCAGTAGGTTCGCCATGAGGTCCCCGGTCTGGAACCGTGACAAACTTCAAGTTGCCAGTTGCTGGATCTGTCCCTTCGTAGAATAAGCCAGACAGTCCGCCCAGTTTAATCTCCTGACCCCCTTCGGTAGTACCAAGTACAGGCAAGTCATTAAACTCAAATAGCTCTAGGGTCGGCTGACCTTGGCTGTGGTCTTTCACACCCAGAGGCAGGATATCCACCACTGTAGCGGACTCCAGGTCTACCACCCCAAAGGCATTGTTTTCCTGGAGGTTGACAAAGGCTGTAGTACCATCGCTTGAGACAGCAATGAACTCTGGTTCCACATCCTCAGCAACAGTCTTGTCTGGGAAAATACGTACACCCTTTGCCCGGAATTCCGCTTCACGACCATTGAAGGCGCTGAAGTCTGCTGTGGCGACATTGTCTTGGGTTAGAGTTGCTATCCCACTCGACACATCAATAATACTGATCGATCCTTCAGGATCAATGCCATCATCCGCTACGCCTTCATTAGCAACCAGTATTTTGGTGCCATCAGGGGTAAAGGTGAGCATATCGGGTAGGGGTCCCGCTTGCACTACCTTCAGGGCATTGGGGTCAGCCGGATTGTTCCGAAACGCAGCAATATCTATAATTGCTACCTTCCCCGGATCAGTAGAGGTGCTAGCTTCTAACGCTAGCGCCAGTAAACCATTACTATAGGCTATGCTATTTGCTCCGTCAATGTCAGGTATTAAAGAAGCAATATCAATTGGTGGTATTGCCTGAGTTGGATTGCTCGGATCACTGAGGTCTATCACTTGCACCTCAGTGTCACCAGATACTACAAATAACTCTTGAGATATGGGGTCGTAGGCGGTAATTTCAGCCCCAATCTCACTAGAAAAGCTGCCAATTTTCTCTAATATATCTGCCACAAATTTCTCCTAGGTAGTAGATGGCGAGTACCTATATCAGTTATTAGCTATCAACTTATTTAAAGTTTTATAGCAATAATTATGTACTTACAACCCTTAGCAAAATGCCTATTTTTTGGTTAATGCTAAAGAATTAAGCTGATTTATTCTCCCTTAATTATTAGGAATTTTAATAAAATTAATAGGTAGTTTATTAGCGTTAATTATAACGTTTTGTTTAGTAACTTTACTTAAGTTTAACTGTTTACAATCAACAGTTAAACGTCAGCCTATTACGTTTATTTTCTACCTACTTAGTGAGGGGTTGTGTCTTTACTATACAGCTAGTGTTAACAATTAACCTGTCTTGATGCAGTCGCTCATGGGGGGAACCCCCAAGACCGCGCTGCATCGCTTAACCTTGAGCTAACAGGGGGACAAGGAGGCATGAGAGTCTTATGTAGTGAGCGATACAGCAGAA
>NZ_MKZS01000001.1:2389170-2475627 GCF_001942495.1 Moorena bouillonii PNG | reverse complement strand
GCAGCGCGGTCTTGGGGAGGCAGCGCGGTCTTGGGGGTTTCCCCCATGAGCGACTGCCGTGGTCTCCCCCATGAGCGACTGCCGTGGTTCCCCCCATGAGCGACTGCATCAAGACACTGAGAGGCACCCAGCAATATCGCTCACTCCTCCTGAGAATTGCTATAACTATAGCGTTTCTTGGAGTTATGAGGTACGCTTTTTAACCTCAAAGTCCCCCTTTTTAAGGGGGATTTAGGGGGATCGCTTTGTCCTCATCACTATAATAATTGCTATAACTATCCCTCAATAATATCTGTCAGCAAAAGATTCAAGTTTTCCACCGTTAACAGAGGCAAATTAGGATTCTCCGTACTACTCACATTTTCTGGATTGGAAAAGAAACTAAAACTAAACAGATATCGTCCCCTGGTTTGATTGGGGTTTTTCTGATCCTGCCAATTGTCAATTTCTCCGACAATATTTGTTCGCAGTTGTTGAGTCACTGCTAACATATCGGTGGAATCCCCAGACTTTTGAACCGTAAATCGAGGAGTTAGTAAAACAGGTAAGGAAGCTAACAATTCTTCGTCATTAGTGTTGCTAGCTAAAGCAAAGGCATACTGACAGCTAATCCGAATATCATAAGGACGGTTAATGATAGCTGGCAGCAAGACTTTGAATAACTCTTCGAGATGCTGTGTCAAAGTTTTACTTCTGGAATCGCCCAGGTCTGCAATATCCCAACGCTTATCATTAACAATTAGAGGAGTAATCCGATTCTTAAACCTTACTTCAGGAGTCTGGAAGATGAAAGCAGCATTGGTTTCCCTGCCATCAATCAAATTCTTATTGCGGGCGAGACGGATAGCACCCCAGGCATTTTGATAGTCCAACACATCCAAATTAGTTACAGTCACCTTACGATCCGGTAATGCTGACTCCCCAAAGGTTTCTACCCCAGTTGCATCAAGCAATTTGGTGAAATCATACTCAATTGTTGTATAAGGTACTGTGGGGGAGTTAGTGGTGACATCGTTTTGCCTGGTATCATTTAACTCATACCCTGGTAACTCAATGTCTAAGACTTGTTGATCAGCAACGGGAAGATTGTTAGTGGGAGTGATGATAACTGTTTTGGTTTCTTGGTCAGCGGATAGGTTTTCATCAATATTGTAGTGAACTGTCTGGCGAGATGCCTGTGCGATCGCAATCGGTTGCCAAATTTGCCATGACCTAGCCACGTCTTCTGCTAGAGTCGCAAAGGCACTGAGGGCAGAGGTAACCGTAGTCTGGTTGTCATCGGTTAACCCGGTTTCCAAAGCTTTCAGATCACTGGCTAGGGTTGGATATAGATTGTTAAAGCGCACCAGGGTATCTAACAGTGGATCAATAGTATTAGTCGTATCAATAATTGTGCCAACACCCACTGGGTCCGCAATCTCTGCATTAACTGCATTACTCAGCACAAGGGTAAAGGTTTCATTATTTTCAACAACATCATCGCTGTTGACTGTAACCTCAATTTCTTTGCTGGTTTCACCTGGATCAAATTCCAGCAGAGTTTTGGGAATTGCCGTGTAATCTCCCGGTGCTTTCGCAGTGCCATCCTGGGTTTGATAATAAACAGTAACAGTCTGTTCAGAGGGAGGAGATAAGGTAATAGTGAAAACTGCTTTTCCGCCTTCCTTCAAAGAGACATCATTAATCGTTAATTTAGAGGAACCATTGTATTCAATCCGGCATTCAATGGTATCTTGAGCCACATCGGGATGTTCATAGAGGAAAACATAATTCCAGTCTCGAATATCCTCAGCACTGAGAATATCACCAGCAAAACTGTCGGGGTCAGGAATTGCTGTATGGGAAATCAGAGAAGGAGGAAGGGGAAAATCTCGCAAAGGAATGGGAATTTGAACATCTCCAATTTGATTAGGATCATCGTTGAGAGGTTGAATAAAATTGAGCCAAGAGGAGGTGGAATTAGTAGTATTAATATTGTATTCCAACTCATTAACCTGATAGTTCAGATTAACTGCAATATCTTCGTAACGCTGAGGCGTTTGGGTATTGAAGAAAAAGGTCAGCGTAGACTTACCATTGTTGGCATCGCTCAGGGAAATTTTAGCTGGAGATAAGGTGAAATCTATCGATTGAAGCAGAGTTTGCTTTTCTGCGTCAGAACTAGTGGAGTTGGGTGTACTTTCAAGATTGGTGTAATAAGCCCCGCTCATCACTGGTTGCCCAGATAAACGAGGAATATCTTGACCAGACCATTGATAGCCATTAGCGATCGCTACATCCACGTTATATTGAACAATGGTTTCAATGTCGTAAGCATCCGCTAAATTTGTCAGCAATTCCTTTTGGAGTGCTGCCACTGCTAAGGTTTGGCGAGTAGTATACTCTGAGGAATTTGTATCCACAGAAGTATCCAATACATGGGTCACATTGTTACTAATCGAATCTGCCAAACTTGCTTTGACATCTAAAATCCGCCCAAGCTCACCCTTTAAGGTGGTATCATTCACTGCAGGAATAGCTGTTTCCGGTTTCAGGATATCTTCAATAGCACGTAAATACTTACGGGCTAAACCATTCAGGTCTACCGCATCCACTCGCACAGTTTCTGTTGAGGTTTGGTCAAGTCCACCATCTTGGGTGTAGCTGTAAAGGCTTACTTCCCCTGACATTAAGGTATTGCTCAAAGGCGCAGCAGAAAAGAAGTAGGGGAAATCCTCTTTGATATCGTAACTAATCCCCGTATCCCCCAGATGAACTGCCCACAGGGTATCGCTGTTTTGAGGATTAGCATTATCAATATTCCCAGCATTCCGCCCCACTGCTAGCTTTAAGTTAGGTAGTGCTTGCTCAAAAGCCTTGGCAAAGGGGTCAAGGGAGGCCAGGCGTTGGCTAAACTCAGCATTTTCATCATCGGAGGAGCTGGTCAGCACAACGGTTTTGGGAGCAAAATAGGCTGATACTACCTCAGCTTCAGGCACAAAGCCTGGATGCATCAAATCGTTGTTGCGTCGCATTTCCAGCTGTACGGTGACCGAGAATAGTAACTCCGTGGGATACAGAAGACTATTATTGTTATCCCGGATAGTGAGATCAACCGTTGTGCTAGCTACTGCTGGGGGAACAATCCAATTCTGTAAGGGCTCAATTAGACCCGATTCATTTTGGAGCGCTTGTCCTACTTCTGCTACAGTCAGGGGGCGTTGCGAACGCTTTTCTAACAGATCCACCGCTGTTTTCAGACAACTGAGGTCATACATGCGATGAATAATCTCCAATGATGTCTGTAAGGTTTCGCTCAATAGCTGATCATTATTACGGTTCTCTTCAATGTCAGCGATCGCATCCGGCACATCCAAGGTTTCAGGTTGAGTATAAACCGTTGATGGCTCGAATTGGGATTTAAGGTTTCCTTCAGCATCCAGCAGTGTTGCTTTCAAGATACTCAAGGAAGATTCACTATCATTGGGATCAAGTAAGGCCCGTAACGCAATGCGATTTGCCCCTTCTAAGTTGTCCAGTTGCTCATAAATAGCATTCACCGCCCCAATGCTTTGCTGGGCTTGACTGGCTTCGGCATCAATAGTATTTTTGAAATTAACCAGGGTTAGCGCCCATCGAGAGGTGAGGGTGTAGAAGGTTTCATCGGTTCCGGTCTGGATAGTTTGACTATCGATGAAAGCCGCTAACCGTTCTAAGTCGCTATTTACCGTATCGTCACTGTTGTAACTAATCTTAGTCAGGGATGCCAAAACCGGACGGACATCGATAGCAGTATTGCCACTCAACAGTCCTGCCAGGGTTTGGTTAGCGATCGCTACTGCTGCTGCAGTAATTTCCGTTCCCATGGTACTGGTTAACGTACTCAGGGATGTTGTTTGAGCTGTGGATTGTACCACTGCTAGAGAGTCAGCGTTCTGTGCAGAAGAGGTATCCAGGGTAAAGCGATCCGGAATGTAGAGGGTTGCCCCGGACTGTAACGCTAAAGTGGGATTTTGAAGGGCAATATCCCCTGCTGTGGTTTGATCGGTAATAATTTGACTATCATGGGCAGCAGCAATAGCAATCATTTGGTCAAAGCTATCCCCACTGGTGACAGTGTAGTTAAACAGCACGTCAGCCAGGATTACATCCTCCGTACCAAATAACCCAGTCATATCGCTGACAGCACCAGCAACCACAGCTAATTGACTAGCGATCGCAGACTCAGTCAGAATGTCACTGATATTGCCCACCCCTTGTACCGTTTCCAACACCGTGCGATGACGGTTGGTTTGTAGATGAAGTTGCTGAGTTAGGTAAGCAAGGGTGTTCTGTTCGGGCAGAATTGCCTCAGCAATGGTATACTCCAGGGCACCCACTTCAGCAACAATGCCCGATTTCAGCACATCGAGGGAGCGAGCATCAGTAGTGGCGACAAACTGGTTAAGGGCAATGTGATATAGACTATCCTGAGCCTGGATGGTGTAATCAAGGCTAATATCAGGTATTGTGATTGTGGAACCTGCCAGTAAATCCTGGCGTTGGGCATTGGCAAGAATCACCGTTTCAACAGTTTCTATCCTAGAGGTATTGGGGAATGCCGTAGCGATCGCACTCCAGGTCTTGTCAGTAATAATCTTGATGTCTACATTAAACGGAGTTGGTGAAGCTTCATCTTTCTTGGTCACCGTGACCGTTAATGTTGTGTCCGTGGGGAAAATTTCCAGATCACGAATGGCCTCAACCACATCCTGGGATGCTGCTAACAGACGGTCTCGAAGATTGCCCAAAGTTTCGCCATCCTGGGTTGTGCTATCCAAGGCTGAAACCGTAACCCCTGCCAGCAATACCGTCGATTCATTCTCTGCAATAATCTCATTGATACGGTCAGTCAGGATCTGGTCAAACTCCAGATCCAGGTCAGCATTTTCCAGCTGCAATACCCCATAGGCAATTTCCTCTAGGGTGGCATTTAGGGTAACGTAATTGTTGACGTGGGGTGCTTCTAGACCCTTGATCAGGACACCATTGGTTAAGGTTTGGGTCGTATCTAACCCTTGAGCAATGGTTTGTAGCAGGATTTCGATCAGGTGGTCTTCCTCTAGGGCGAGTTGTGCGATCGCAATTGACTCGAAGGTATCCCCATCTTGAACGGTATAGCTTACGAAATGATTAGCGCTATCCGTGTAAGAAATAATCCCACCAACCGCTAATAAATCCGCCGTTTTTGCATATTTAGTGACAATTTCCTCAACTTTGGCACTTTCAGTGCCGTAATCTTTGTTGAGCTTGGTTGCGATCGCATTTAAGCTGTTGGTTGGCTCAACCCGAATACCTACAGGAATCTGAATATTTTGAGGACAGAAAATACCACTAACTGCACTATTACTATCTCCTAAATCTCCAATATCACATCCATATTGATTAGCAACGGATTCCAGGTTTTCACTGTTAGCAGCCACTGTATAGGTAAATTGCTGCAGATATTCCAACGTGACCAAATACTTATAGACATTATCCACAAAGTCCGTGAAGGCGGCACGCTGGGCATCAGTCAACTCCTGGTCACTGCTGGGAATCACCGATGTACTCACCGTAAAGGTTAAGTTCGAGTCATGAACCTGATAGTAAATTTGTTGATAAGTAGCGCGGTCAGTTTTAATCTGATCCAGTGTCTCAGTGAAAAGATTCCCAGGAGTGGGAATATATTTAGATTGGTCTAACACCAACTCCAGAATCAAATTAGCAGTCTTATCATCCTTGCTGGTGATCTGATAGCTTTCACCCACCGAGGGCCATTGATTGATGCCGAAAATCGGGTCAAAATAACCTAATTTTTGGCTAATACCTTCCGCAAAGTTCCCATCGCTTCCTAAACGATTGCCATAGATATCTTGCCAGCGAAAATCCAACTTAAAGGTATCTCCAATGCCGTAATAGGGATTGAGGGTATCCTTGAGAATTTCCGGTAATGCTTGGGATTCTGTGTCGGCGGCGGTAGTTAAAGCATAAACCGGCAAGACTTTTTCATAGACCCATTTTGTATTATCCTCATCTTCTTCAATAGGTCCGATCGGTAGACGGTCTTGCCCGGTTTCAAAGTCAGCTTCAATTGTACTGGGCAGCTGATAACTTAAAAGCTGATAGAGGTTTTGAATCTCATCGGTAGCAGTATTATTGTCTACAGGTTCAATGGAGTCACGGGTCAGTCTAAAACCAAGATTTCCCGCCGGAATCCTTAACACATCAATGGTTTCACTACTGGTGGCAAAAATTTCGCTGACACCATTGAGTGTACTAATCTGGGGATGACCAGATGGAATATTAAGGCAGTTGTGATAGCTAGCGGCAGTGTTGCTAAAGGTCATTAACAGAGTGACCTGAGTCGTGTCCCCATCAGCAAACAGAGAATCTGGTAAGCCCTTTTGTTCATCATTTTCTGTATAGCTATAGTTGAGGTAATAGCCTTCACTATTTACAACAGTGCTTTCCTGTACCAGTCTTAGGAATGGTAGGAAAGTCGTAGACAAGTCTAGTGTCACAGTACGGTTATCCCCAGAATCTAGGGATAAATTCGTCTTCAGCATCAAGACTTCAGCAGTTCCATTACGGGTCAGAACTTTCGAGTCACCACTGTCATCCAAATACAACAAGGTCAAGGTTGTAGGAGTTACGTTTGCTGTCAGAATATCTTGCAGCAATTGCCGACTAGCGGTTTCAATCCGTTCAATAGCGTATACGGTGGGCAAAAATCCGCTCCCATCTGAGGTCGAGACTTGGCGGATTTCCAATGTTAATTTAGTTGCCCAAGTATATCCTGGGTCAATCTCCGCAGTATTTAAAGTTTCCCCATCTTGAACTGGCTGCTGATTGTAGAGAAGGGTTAAGCTTGTCTGGTCAGACTTAGACTTGAGATAATCACATAAACCGGAAGGAAGTTCCCACAGCAGATTATTAGCGCCATTGATAGATTCATTCCAGTAGGTTTTTTGGCGAATAGTGTATTGCTGCTTAGTGGGATTGTAAAACTCCAGCAGTGTTGGAGGAGTTGTGGGTAAAATTCCACTGGTTTCTGCCTCATCAAGCTGCTTAATAAGCGTAATGGTGTTGTAGGGAGGATCACTATCCGGGAAAGGGTAATTGAGTTCAGAGGTTAACGTTTCACTATCACTGGTCTGACTAGTTTCACTATCACTGGTCTGACTTTGATAATCAATTAGTCGAATCCAAGTCAACATAACCGGAACCGGTTTAAATAACCGAATTTCATTGGGGGTAATCGTTACCGTCTCACTATCCCCGTCTGTTGCGGGAGGAGTGCGCGTGACTGTGACAGTAAATTGTTGTCCTGTAGCAATATAAGCAGCTTGTTGTTGTCCTGTAGCAATATAAGCAGCTTGTTGTTCTCCATTAACGGTTGTAGTGTTATCTGTAAAGGTGGGTATTCGCAATCCATGCAACAAGAATCGTGAGGTCATTCCCGCTAAGGATTGGAACGACTCACCACCATTGAAATGATTGAGTAAGTCAATCAGAGTAATCGTGCCATTGGCATCAACCCCATCTTTTTTATCCCTAACATGATCGATGCCAAGCTGCACCGCAGAACGAATAATTAAGGTGAAGTAGTCAATAAATAGGAGTTCAGCGATCGCTAAATCTGCGGATGCATCGTTGGTCGGTATTTGTCCCAGCACTTCTTCTGTGCTCTGGTTATGGTTATAGTTGGAGGATTGAAAATAATTTTGAATCGCCTTGATTTGAGCGGGAGAATATTTCGTACTATCAAAATCAACGATATTGGGCTGCTTATTGGGATCATTCTCATCAGCACCATCCTTTAGTTCCATCTGAAGTTGAGGAAACATCGGGAAAATGGTACCACTAATTTCCGTATTATCGATGGGGCGGTCGGTGATATCAAATATAAAATTCCTAGACAAGAATCGAATTAGCGGTTCCCAAAACTCATCCGCAGGTTCTTCCTCTAAGTAGTTAACGAATAGGGTATAAACATCTTCTAACAATTCCAAGGTTAAGACTTGAGCATCAACATTGACAGAACTTGTGTTGATATTTAAAGCATTACGCTCACTATCTGATAAATAGGCATAAATCACCCATTTAAATAGGGCTTTAACTAACTCATCAAAGTCCGTATCATTATCATTGGTAGAGTTATCATCTAGAGGAATCGAGTTTTCCATAAACAATAACCCGATACCACTTACTTCTGTTTCGGTCTTAGTATCTGTTTCGGTCTTAGTAAAGGACGGTTGAAAATAAATATCGAGGCGAAGCTTGTCGTCTTTTACAGTTTCCGTGCGCACGTCTCCGGGGAGTGCTAGCTGAATTCCCGTTGTGCCATCATCCCATCGCAATGACCGTCCACCAGATGTTTGGGTAGTGCCATTTGTAGTAGTAGTATTTGTAGTAGTTACATTTGTAACTGTTCCTGTGCTACTAATGGTCTGGGCTTTAGCAAAAGCAAAGCGATTAGCCCTACCATTTTTTTTGATTCGAGGGGGACGCACGGTTTGAGCACGGGCAGTAAATACCGGAACAGTGGCTGCCATGGCTCCTCCAGATCCAGCAGCGAGTTGCCAGGGTGGTGTGCTATCTGAACCGAGGACAAATTGCTCCCGCACGGTCAAGTTAAACTTAAATCTGATCCGGACAAAGGCAATCTTGATCGATGCTCTGACAGAAACCTTAGCCACCAGAGCCACCTGAATAGCTTTGTATACCTCCACCACAAACAGCACCGCAACTTTAACCAGGACTTCTATATCAACCTGAATCACTTTAAAGTCCACGACACCATAGATCCGACCAACAATGGCTACACCACCCTGAATCCGGTAATAGGTGGCCTTTTTCTGATTAGTATCGGTGGGATTATAGGTAGCAAACACCCCTTGCAAAAGGCCATGGATGGTAATGCTGAATTCCGCGCGCAGAGGACCTTTCTTGATAATTTTCCCCAACCCGACCTGTAAGCCAATGCCAAATTCTAATACCGGGTCAAAGGTGCCACTAACAATGTCGGGAACACTGGTAGCTGTTTCTGCACTCAGTTTATTGAAATAGAAGCCCCCTAATCCTAAAAAGATGCCCACATTAACGGCAATGGATCTGGAAAAGTCACCACCCCAAGGGAAGCCCACATCGATACCAAAGTCTCCATTGGTATAGATTTCAATGGCAACCACTGGCAGGGTAATATGAACAGCGCCAAAGTCGATATACCGCATGGTGTCCGGTAAAACCAGCTCACTGCGATAGACCCCGACAGTGTCACTAATGCGGCGATAGAGGATTTCAAATTCAAATCCAGCAAAACTCTGTACTGGGGGTCCCGACAAGCTAATGCGCAGCCCGTAGATAAAGGGATCGTTGAAAATTACACTGATCTCAATGGCACCCAAAATCACAAATTGGGCACCAATTAACCACCCACTCTCTGCACTAAACTGAATGGGCTGACCTGAAAATTGAATCGGTTGAGTGGGGTCAGAACTTACTGCCGAAGGTAACGACTGTTGCAGAGCTGTGAGGGGATTTTGCCGCCGTTTAATGGGAGGAAGGGGTACCAAGGTTTGGCGCATCACCGTGGTGAATTGCTCAATAGTACGAGCTTGTTGCACAATTTCTGGTGCGAAGGCAACCCGTTGTCCCAAAGCCAGGAACTTCAGCTCGAAGATCGGGGCTTTAGTGCTGGGCACTTCTGGGGGATTTTCATTGACTGGGTCCCACTGAACTCGCTTTTTGGGTTGTCCAGGAATACTTAAGTCTACTGCGATCGCTATTTTTTTATTGGATGCTGTTCTAGCATTATTTTGTTGGGTACTGACCTGAGATGACTTAGTCCCAAACTGGTAAGACAGTCCCACATTGGATACCTTAGCAATCAAGACATTCAAGGTAGCCTTGTAGGAAATGGTGATGGATTTATTAGTTAGGTCTATCTCCAGACTAAACTTATCTAGCGCTATCTCTTGTTTAGCAAATTCATCCCAGGGTGGGTCGAGTTCAAAGTCAGTAATGCTGGAGTCATATACACTGACAATATAGGCAATCAGGTCACCAATAGTGGGATTATTGTTGCCATTGATCAAACTAACGCTAAACCGCAACAGTTTACGATTATTGATATTGGTGTAAACTGCGCTCAACAACAGGGTACTGATTTGGAGTTGGAAAATTAACTCACCGGTACGATTAGCCAGGGCTTGGGGTGAACGACCAGAGCCTGATGTGCTACTGGTTTGGCTAAAGGTATAGATAACCGAGAGTTGTAAGGTATCGAAAAAGGGAATAGAGGCTTTGACCGTTCCTGCGATCGCTCCTTTTAGGGTCGTAGAGGTTCCCCCTGGTTTATTACTCGACCTTTTAGTAATTTGAATCGCCGCTTGGATTTGCAGGGTTTCTTCCCCTGGCACTAAAGCAATGCCAGTATCCCAATCCATGGATCCGGTGAAGGTATAGCGGGATTCGACGATTTGGGTACTATTCTCTTGATAGCGGGTTTGTTGTAGCGCAAATGCCAAGGAAACTACTAAATCCCGCAACCCATACTCATCGAGTTTATCCTGGGAAAACCCAAAAGCTTTGATAACTTCGGTAATGCTGATATTTTGAGCAGTGGCAGAAAATCCCCACTGACTGACAATCTGGCTCCCCCCAGAATTGGTAACCTGTGACGAAAATTGATGGGCGACCTTAACCGCAAATTCGCCCCCAAATAACTCAAACAGCCCCTCAAATGAGAGTTTTCGCTGCTGGGAGAGGGATTCTGCCGTATTCTGTTGAGTGCCATTTGTTGAACCAGAAGATTTGACCGACGACACTGACAGCGCAAGCTGTTCGATCGATAAGGTTGGTCCCGAATCGAGGGTAATCGACCAGGGATTTTCAATGGCAGCCTCAAAAGAAAATGCCCCTTTATCCGGTCGCAATTCCACCGCCATTTTGGTAATGGCTAAGTTCTGAATCGAGTCTGGTGCATCTAATTCTGGAATCAGTTCTTCCAAAAGCGCCACGACATAAAGTCGCTGTCCAGCAATCATACCGCCCCGATAAACCGTTACGTTGCGGTCTTCAATTTTCTCCAGGATCAAATTGACAGTTTCACCAGCAACGGTTAGCTCGGAGATCATACCAAAGCTAACACTGGTTGTTCTTTGCACTATTGCAGTCATGGCTCGATTCAGAAAAGATTACTAGGCAAAAATGGAATTGTCGAAAGTCAGTGGTCAGTGGTCAGCATTCAGCCGTCAGCATTCAGCTATCAGCTTAAAATAAACTTTGGGAGAATTTATAGCATTTTTCGCAGTTATGAGGTAAGCTTATAAACCTCAAAGTCCCCCTTATTAAGGGGGATTTAGGGGGATCAATTTGTACCTTATGGGATATATAATTGCTATAATTCAGATGAAATATTCAAAAGCTGATAGCTGACCGCTGATAGCTGATAACTGTTCGCGTAGCGTGCGCGTAGCGCATAAGCTGATCGCTATTCTTCATTACTAACTTTGAAATAGATCCCCCTTAATTTGAGGTCTAATCCATCAATTAATTTACCGGCATCATCTTGCCATTCTGCTGATAGTCCAACAGTGTAAGCTGTCTTGTCTTTGGCTACTGTTCCATTTGTGGCAGCACCGGGTATTCTGACATGAAATTCATCCACATATAAACCTGCTTCTAGAAGGAGATTAGCAGCATTCTGTAAGACAGTTATATCGGGCAAGACATCCGGATCGATCGCTCCTTCTTTCAGTGTGCCACCTGATTGGGCAGCCTCGTCTGCGGTCACTATAAAATCAGCCTCGACACCTAGAGTCCCGATAATACTACCAAGAGAGGTACCTACTGTCCCTAAATAGACTCTCTCCCCTGCCGGAAGTTCAACTTCAATTCCCTTTTCTTTAATTTCATTAATAGCATTTTTAGGTTCTAAGGAAATTGTCTTTCCAGCCAGTTCTAGAGAAACACCAAAAAATACTTTAGTATCTGCCATTTTTTCGCTCCTTGTTCAATCTAATAAAATCAAAAAATGTCAGTAAAATTAAAACACTATTACTTACCAAGTATAACTTATAAAAGTTCGATTGGTTTATAGTTGATCGAGCTTAACTTCAGCTTCCGGGGGAACTACTGATTCTTCTGGAATCTTTGTTGTTGATAGATTATCATCAGCCACAGGATTTCCATTTTCGTCTACGAAGGTTAACCCTTTTTTAACAATCACACCATTGGGATAATCATCGGATTGGGGTACCGAAAATACGGTTACTTTAATCCCCCTCCTATCTTCAGGTTCCGGGATAGGTTGGAAGACATCAATCTTCAACTTCATTGCTAGTTCAGGAGCAACGTCTTGGTTGGTTAGGAAACTAAAATCTTTAATATCAAAGGGAAAATCCTCGGCAAAATTGAAGGGAAACTGATCATCAATTGATCCAGTAGCCGTATAACAAGGATCCGGTGATGTACCTTCCGTAACAGTAATTGGTTTTGCCCACATATCAGATAATGGATGATTGTCAGATAAGGTGATGGGCACTTCTTCAGTAATGCTATAGGTAGTCTTGACTTCCTCCATAAAGGTTGGGATATCGTTAATATCTTGATAATTGGGGATTTTCTGCTCTGCCATCGTATCTCCTGTTTATCTAAATTAAATTAAACCTATTGGTTAAAGCAATTCTCTTTCCCATTGAGGTACAAAGGGATCCCCCTAAATCCCCCTTAATAAGGGGGACTTTGAGGTTGATAAGTGTACTTCATACATACAATAAACGCTATAGTTGCTTTTAATAGTTGGACATTAACCTTTGGTGGGGGACGCGCCACCAGATAGCTGTAGTTATTTAGCATAAGCAGCATACCAGCCAACGGCATCATTACTATCCGTGGCATCAGGATTGCCAAAGATAACAATTTCGGTTTGTCCATTGGGGGGAAATGAGAGGACAAAAAACTTAAGAGCAACGTTCTTGATTTTCAACAAGTAAGCTGTACCAGAAGCGCTAGTCGAATCAACCAGTAATTCCACCGTCTTGAAAGACAGCTTCAGTACACTCTGGAGAGGAAAACCGAGCACATCCCCACCAATTCCCGGTAGCCTCAATCCTACAAAGGTTGTTGCTTTTTCCTGGGAACCATCCTGATTCGGTTCCCAGATAATCAAGAGATTAACCACAAACTGAGCTGAACCCGACAATGCCCCCAAACTGCCCAAATTAAACTCGAAATTAAAACCAAAGCCACTGTCGGGCATAGAACCACTGCCCAAGGGAGTTTTCACAGTAAGATACCCTTGAGGCTTGCTATCCGGTTGAGCAGGGTCGAGATAGACGAAGTTAGTCAGCTTAAGGGGAAATTTGCTGTAGAGACTATGGGGGCGGGCTTTACTCTGAGCCAAATCAAAGGCAATTTGGCTGGCATCGACACTAAAGGTGATATCCTGGGTACCATTGGTATGCTTGCAGTTCATCACAATGGTTAGCTTTGAGAACTGGAGGAATTGTTCGTTATTGGCTAGCTCATCCAGTTTTTGCTGCAACTCCGCTGATGCTTGATTGAGAGTATCAATCCCTACTTGATAATCGTCTTCCAGAGCACGGGCACTGCGATTGACCAGGTTGCTGGCAGTTAACACGTCATCTGACAGGGAAGTATCTGACCCAAAGGATAATCCATCAAAGGTCTCTAGGTCACGGAAATTGAGACGGCCCCAGAGGGTAAATCTTCCAATGGTGAGTGTAGTATCATTGCCTGGGGGATCTGTGGAAAAAGTGGCCTTAACGATGTCAACATTATTGAGAATATGACTATCGGGTAGGGCAAAATAGTTCTCGCCGGTAAAGCTAAAGCTATAGGTAATCACCCCATTGTGTTCTTCCGTAAAGCCCTGGAGAATGACGATATTCCGTCCTGAACGACTATTGAGTAATTGGGTGGCTTCGTCAAAGAGTTTATCTAGGGTAAGATTGACCTCACTGGAAAATGCGGTAATTTGTGAATTTTGGAACTGCACCCGTAAGTTGGCCACCTGGAAGGCATAGCCCAAGGGACCCGTTTCTGGCACGGAGTTGTCTTGATAGTCCAGCAATCCAAACAAAGAAGACTGTTCCGCTACCAATTCCCCATTTTGGGGCAAAATCGGGGTGCCATTACTCCCGACATACTGAGCGTAGAAGTTATCCTGGTCTTGTATGCCACATTCTAGGGCTTTCAAGTCTTGAGGCAGTCCTGTCCCAGCTGGCAGCTTAACATTTAAAGCAATCATCCCTGACCAAAAAGTGCTGCTGCCAACCCGGGCTAGAGGGGCAGCATTATCCCGGTCTTTTTCAGCAGCATTGGGGTCCTCTGCCGTTGCGATCGCATTTTCAAAGAATGTCACTAAGCGATCGCGCACTGCTTTAATTTCCTTGACCCGTTCATCAGCATCAGTTGCCGTCCCGACAAATACCTCCGGTTGTTCCCACAGGGCGGTATCCTTGAGAATATCAATCAGGGGCTTATCTAGGAATTTAAACAGTAAGACCGTATCCGTATCCCCTGTGCCCTGTCGCCAATTGTCTGGATTGAGATCAAAAGTCCACCCTTGAATGGTCAGTTGGTTATTCTGAAAATGCTCTTTGATAACTTGAGGAGATTCATTGGTATCAAAGGTTTTTAGAGAAGTCGGGTCAGTGATCACCAGGAACATCTGACTGGACTGGAAAGCTGAACGGAGGGATGAACCCCGTTCTAGGTCCTGCAAACTCACATCCTCATTGTCGGTATCCTTCGCCAGTAATAGACTATTGAGGGTTTGGTAATCAGAGGAATAGGTTGCCAACAATCCCAGGGAAGTTGTACCAGTGATGGTTTCCGTTGTTGAGGTAGTAGCAGCAGCAGCTGTCATGGCCTGAGCTTCAGGGGTAGCTGATCTACTCAAGGCACTGAATGCTTGGGGACTAGATGTCCCTATCCCCCCTAGTATTCCTTGAGGTTCACCGCTAAGTTGAGTAGTGTCTGTTTCAGCAATAATTTTAATTTGTTTGCGGCGCTGGGGATTGAGGATTTGTTCCTCCATTTGCTGATAGTGAGCCAGGGTTCCACTTACGCCTCCATAGGGAAACAAGGGTAAATACTCTCCCCTGGGCAGTCCTGTAACGGGAACCTCCAAAAACGTGAGGGGGTCATCAGTTGGGTCTTGGTTTCCATCCTGAAACGTTGATGCTCGATACAGCAAGGACTGCTTGGGTTGGGAAAAATAGACCGGTAAATTCGTTACTTGCTCATATTCAATATATCCCCAAGCTGTAGTTGTTTCCGATTCTAGACGCTGCCCAGCTTCATTGGTTTCTACAATTTGCTCCGGAACGAAATCCGGCGCAAAGGTCGGTTTTCCAGCTTCCAGATGCAGAATATTAACCTGTTGACTCGACAGTTGAATGTATTCAATCCCCGCTAATCCACACAAGAAGTTATCTTCATCTCGTATCGAAAAGTCCTTACCACTGGGGATAGGGGTACTCTCGTAATTGGGAACCGAGAGAGTATATTTCCCTTGGGGGACTAGATACAAAGGTGAACCAAAGATGCTATAATTCTGCCCTGGACGCTCTGCAAAGATTAGCCGACTGTCCCCATGACCATGGGGAGTGACATGGATGGAATATCCCAAATTAGTGCGATAACAAGAAGGCAAGGATAAATCCGAAATGTTCGAGTTTCCTGGCTCTACAAAGGCAAAGTAAGTGCGATCGCCATTCAACGGTTGGAGGGGATCTAGGGCGCTATATAAAGTCAGATTTTGGCTACCATCCCCTTGCTCAGAATAATGGGAGGCAGCATCGCTATCTTCCCCCAGAAAGGGATATCGGTGGCTAGAAATCAGGAATTCCTGGTCGCTATTCAATCCTGCAAAACCAGACAAGGGGTCAGTGGCGTCTAGTAAGGAGTTTGCGGATTTGAAAAACATCCGCAGGGTCACATCCAGATAGACCAGTTCCTCAAAGGAGGCTGTGCCAGGAGATTGGTTTTGCAAGGTCAGGGCAAAGGTCAGGCAACCGGCCAACTCTCCACTAAAGGGTAATGCCAGAGCTTCCCCTGCCTCATTGACTTCAATCCCTTTGAGTTGATGAGCACCATAACCTGTGGACAAATAAAAGGGGTCACTTTTCGGTGATTCAGTGTCCAGTGATTCAGTCCCAGTGTTAGGGAGGTTGTGTAGAGACGGATCGAGGGCAAACAGAAATCCGTCTTTGGTTGCGTTCAACTGACAAGTTACACCATTAGCGATCGCTAATTCATAGTTGCGGAAATTAAAAAAGGTCAGTCGCTCTACAGTATCTGTGGGGGAAAGGGTTAGGGCATGAAATCGCCAGCGAGAGACTAACTCCTCTGGGTTGTCAATCCACAAAAACCGGGTATTGCGTACCGAAGGTGTAATCAGAAATTCACGAATACGGTCACTCAATACCGAAGGGTCTATAGCATCATTTCCCTCTGGCACAGCTTTGAGAAATAGATATACTCCCGTCTTTATTGTCCAAGTTTCTTCCAGGGAAAGGGTTTGGGAATCTCCTATCGATCCTTCATTCACCCAAAACCCAATGCTATAGGGCACGGTAGGGTTAACGGATTCAGATAAAACGTAGAGCGCCTGTGCTGTTGATTGGGTAAAGGTAGTCATCTGCTCACCCCCTACAGGACAATGCGATCGCCTTTGACCAGAGGCAAATCAAGCACTGGACTATCTTCGTCCAGGTAGATAAAGCGATAGCTAGGTTCGTTAGACACCCCTTCGTGTAACAGGCGACTCAACCTTGGTTTTCCGGTAGAGTTCAGCAGCGATTCTCCTAGGGATACTGACGGAATACTGACACGTTGCTCCATCAGTTGTCGTAAAGTCGTTCCCACCGGAACAAATACCGGTTGTTCCTGTAGCACCACCGTAATTTCTGGAATCACTGTTGCTCGTCCTCGGAAATAAAAGCTGGCAACGTTTGTCTTTTTATCCAGGTCTGTTACTGTTGCGGCTCCCATAATGGTTGCAGCCTGTCCGGGATCGAGGGAACCTGCAGAGGGAGCTGCCAAACTAGGATAAACTAGCCGCAAGTAGGGTTTTTGATAGCCAACTTTAAAGGTATCCAGACTACTTCCAGCCCCTACCGTAGCAATATCTGTGGTGACATAGGGCTGAATTTGGGACAAAAACCCATCAAAATTAATCATTAGGTTAGTGCCATCCCGATAACTGTTGAGGCTATAGTAGGACGTGCCACTGCCCACAAACCCTGAATTAGCCGTAGATTGGGCTGGATGAACGAACTGATAGTTTTGGTAATCGACCCGTAACCGCATTCCAGCTTGCAAATCCACTGAGCCATTAACAGTATCCAAGCCGTAGTAGTAGTAGAGAATTTCCTCAACCAACAACGGCATCCGTTCAGCAATCCGGGTTTTGACCAAGGTGAGGGTACCAGGAATCAGATTACTGTTGGTATCTAGTTGAGTAATAAAGTTGTCGTAATCGGTCTTAAGTTGATCTAGCCAATTGTCACTGCTTTCCGGAGGAGTTATGGTCACGGTGCAGCTTTGATCGGCATTTTCTGTAAGGGTAAAGATGCCTGCGGTGCTGGAGATGTTATTGGAATCCGCAGCAGTGTTGAATAACTGCGGCAATGTTGTAGTTTGGGTGATGGCAGCAGAGTCGTTGGGTTTGCCCAAATAAATAACAGGTTTTTCCTGCACCACCGTAAAGTAGTAGTCCGCTTGATGGCGAAACTGTTGTGCAAAGATCACATCTACTTGGGAGTTTAACCTTTCCAAAATCGCTTCCAGGATGTGATTGGGAGTCAGCGGTGGGCGGACTAGGGTAAACTCCGGCACTGTAAAGGTGTTTACCGTCCCTGCTTGATCTGTCCAATCAAAGGTTCCAGAGACTTTTGCCAAAAAGCCTAACTCAGTCAGTTCCAGGATTACAGTGGCGTTCATCACTGATGCGATCGCTACCTGGTCGATAATCTTTTGGGAAGTACCTGGTTCAAAGATAGGACCCAAGGTAACTTCAAACGGTAGAGTTAAATTTCTTTGCCCTTCCAGGACAAACTGCTCATTGCGCCACCAGCCATGAAGTACAAGGTTTTCTCCCAACCAATTGCCCTTGAGAACGACTTTTCCATCTTCAATCCCCAGGGGGTCAAATTGACTCCTTTGTTGATTGTGACGAGCAAAGAGTAGCTTGAAATCTACCGTCCAATCAAATGGGCGATAATCCCTTAATTGGGGGAGTACTAGTTCAGGCACAGAGGTGATGGAAGACATCTGCCAGATCTCCCCGGTGGTATCTGATTTCAGGAATAGACACAACCCCTCTAGGGTATTAATTTGTCCTAATCCGATTGGAAGGTCTAATTCCGGTGAATTGAGGGCAAGTTTCCCTGGCGCATCCCCTTGAACTGCCGTAAAGGGAATTGACGTTTTCCATAACGTGCTATCCACTTGTCCCCACTTAAAGTACCAGGTTGGGGAGGTTCCAGGTTCTGATTGCCATTCCAGGGCAATATTAGTGAAGTCAAACTCAGGGGTAACTTCCCGGATTTCAGAGGTGTCAACCTTGAGATTGAGCTTAGACTCTGAATAATGCTCTACATCCGGCATACCCTCCAAAGTCAGTTGAGCAGTTAGGGGTTGGTTCAAAGGACTGGGCATATTAGTCAGCGTCAGGTTGCCCAAAATTTCAATGGTGGGGTAGTAGCGCTGGTAAATCGCCTCTGGTGTCAGGGCGGAGTCATAAATTGCCACCTCGTAGAGTTCCCCTTCCCAAGGGAAATCTTGATTTCTTGGGGATTTGCCCCTGCGATCGAGAAATAAAACGTCATTTGCTAACGCTAACTTAACAGCAGGGTGATTTGTCCAAGGATTAAGTTCGTGATCATCATCCCGGTTTTTCCAAGGAGAATCCTCCTCATCATCCCGATTTTGCCAACGATTATCCTCATCATCATCCCGACTTTCCCAACGATTACCCCTCTGATTCCTATTTCTCCAACGATTACTCTGCTGATTCCTATTTCTCCAGAAATGACGCTCCTGATTATCGCTATTAATCCATTTTGAATTGTCTAGCTGCCCATTGAGATACAACTTGGCATTATCACTCTCATCCCCCAAGTTATTCTGTGAGAAAGTATAGACAACATAGGTTAGCTCAGTTGTTACTGTGTCGGGACTTGTGGTCAGGATTTGCCAATATCGGTTTCTATCATTAGTGTCGGTGCGCAATAGCACACTATACTCGTCGTGATGGTACCAATCCCCCGACCACTGATTTCCATAACCCTTTAGCCATTCTGAATCCCCTTGAGCCAGAGTCACATAGGGATTTTCAGGATCTTCGGAGATAGTCAGGACTATAGCTGGGTATTTTTGACCCGTTTGGCTAGGCTTAATCCAGGTTGCAATGGTGATTTCGTTGGTCTCTTGGAATGCCTTGATCAGTTTGCTAGCAGAACTTAGGTTTGCCGCTTCTAGGGTCGCATTTTCACTCTCGATCAAGCCATCTTTAACAGCGATAGACCCTAATCCCCACTGCACTGTTTCTGGCTCCGTTTGAATCCGTAAGTCGATGGCTGGTGCATCTTCGCTATTCCTCAAGGAGCAATCATAAACCCATTCTCCCGACTTTTCTCCAAACCAATAGAGAACTTGGGGTTGAAGAGGATTTGACCCAGGTTTGACCGTAAAAGTCGTCAACTCTAAATTGCCCCAGGGTTGAATTGGGATTTCCTGAGGATTATTAGGATTGTAATTAAAAATCAGTTCAGAGCCATCGCTCAACCCGGCCTCAAGGACAATATCTTGACCAGAGAAAACCGCCGTCACTGTTCCACTTACAGTAGCGGTTTCGGAATTAAGTTGCTGGGTAAAACTCAGATTTAAATCTTTGAAATGGGTTGAGCCTTCGGGACTAAATCCAAAAGAGTCAGTAGATTGAACTCCTAACGTAAATGAATCGCTGTCGTAGGTGAGTTCAATAGTATAAAATGCATCGAAAGGTGAGGCAGGTAATCCGGGTAAGATTAGGCTAGCTTGATAAACTCCCTTATCAATGGGTGCTCCAGGTTTTAGAATTTGTGCAACTGATGATTCTGCTAGAAACTCGGAGATTGTTTGTTTACTATAGCGTTCCTTATCGAGTCCCTCAGGAATTGTAATCCAATAAATCTGGAAACCAGTCTGAGCATCAATCTCGTATTTAAAGTAGTACTCAGAACCTAGACTCAATAATGTTATAAATCCGTATGCGAGCATAAAAACTCCCTTGAATTCTACGTAAGGATTCAGCAACGTTGGTTATGGAATCAAAGAAGGAGCAAGTGCAGTTTTATCAAGTTGAGCCGGTCGAGCTTGCTCAACAAAATCTATCACAGACCACCCCTAAGGAGAGCAGTTTTTTTACTAAACTTAATATTTACTAAACTTAATAAATTAGCCGATAAATTACGCTAACTTAGCAGTATCTTGAAACTATTCCCTAGGCCGAGAGCCACTCCAGCTTTTTCCTTGATGTCTTTGCTGTTTGCCTAGTTGACGTTTAGGTTTTTATACTGTATCTTGTTTTTATTATTTCTGATTTTCCGTTTTTTTGAGTAGGTCTGTTGATGGCGGTTTTGATTAAATTTTGCGTTCTAATTCTGCTACTTACAGGCAGTTTATCTATTTCTTGTTTCAGTTCTTCTATTGTTGCTTGCTGCTGAGCTATAGCCTTCGCTACAGTAATGAGCATTTCTACCACTTCCTCCTTCGGCAACTGGTTGAATCGTTCTGGTTCTAGTTCGTTCGGCTGGTTTTTGGTCACGATCGCAATCCTATACGGTTGTCTCGCTTTTGTCAATACCCCACTATGTTAATTCTTACTTTAGTCGGGGAATCAAAAACGACTTGGCAGTTAAAACCACCGTCAAAACTTGACATTTTGTTCCCAACATGTATTTTATTTGCTACACTTTGAGCAGTAGAGTAAAGCGATAAAAGTTTGATGTTGCTCTAGGAAATCAAAATTCAGGATACTGAAGATAATTGCAGAAAATTTAATGAAGTTTACCTATAATAATATTGGCCTATAGCAATCCGTGTAGGAATTGAGAGAATTTTGATGCGATATTCCCTACTCCCTACTCCCTACTCCCAGATCCGCTGTTCCCTTTGCTATATAAAAATTATTAAAGGATATACGGTAAAGAAAAAAAAACGAAATGATGCCTGAAATTATTGCCAAAAATTAGCTGATAATTCGTAAGCATATGCGCTACGCGCACGCTTACGCGAACAGCATTCAGTCGTCAGCTGTCAGCCGTTGGCCTTGGGCTTTGGCCACGCTACGGGAATGGCCATGCTATGGGAATCGCCAACGGCTGAATGCTTACAATTAGATCAGCCCACTCGACGAAAGGGGAAAGACTCACAGTGACGTGGGAAACCCCCGCATGAAGGCGCTGCATCGCTTTCTTATCCCCCACACCCCACACCCCACACCCCACACCCCACACCCCACACCTAAGGTCAAAGTAAAAAACCTACCCTTATGAGTTGTTCCGCCCGGGGGAGGATGCCAATCGGAACCATACCCTAAAATGAGAGAGTTTTCCTATTTGATCAGCAAATTGGCTATATTGTTAATCTTTGTTAATTTTTGATAAGTTCTATGGTGAGATGCCCAAGGGATGTTACTATCCGGTGTTTATGTATAAAAATTGTTAACGTGGATTAATGGGTGGAGAGATTTGGTGAGCCACTTAAGTCTAGAGCAAGAGGAGCAACTCCAGAAAATAGGGACCTATCTCAGCCAACTCAGGCAGGAGAAATCTATACCTATTGAGGAAGTTGCTAACAAAACCTTTATTCGATTGCATATATTGCAAGCCCTTGAAGCAGGGCAATCGGAGGGGTTGCCCGAGCCAGTTTACATTCAAGGCTTCATTCGTCGCTATGCAGAGTTTCTCAGTCTAGATGGTCCAGGGATAGCCAAAACGTTTCCAGTTAATTCTGGATTGTCCTTGAACACCGAGAACACCGAGAACACCGAGGAAACCAATAACACCAAGAACACCGAGGAAAGCCAGCCTGGTGCCTTAGTCTTGTATAGCAATACCCCCTCACAAGAGAAATCTCAGACTCTAACCTCTGCTCAACAGATTCCTAGGATTCTAGCCAAAAGCAAGACTGTTAAGACTGTAGCTAAAAGCGTACAACCCTATTATGGTTACATCATAATCGTAAGCTTGGTCAGTGTTGCTGGTGGACTAATTTATCTACTCAACACCGTTTTCACCTATATAACTAATCGACAGATCGAAAACTCATCAGTTGTTCAGGAGCAGCAAACCCCAGATAAACCAGAACAACCAGCACCAGCCCCTAAGCCAGAACCATTACCACCCCCCAAACCCAAACCTTCTCCATCTAATCCATTAATTAAAGTACGCTTGAGTATTACAGAGCAAACTTGGGTACGAGTGGTAGTTGATGGCAAAATCGCGTTGGAAGACACCTTACCCAAGGGATATCAGAAAACCTGGATTGCTAAACAAAAACTGACTGTTAGGTCAGGGAATGCGGGAGGTGTTTTGTATACTGTGGATCAACAGCAACCAAAATCCCTCGGTAAACGTGGTGCAGTTGTACAAAGGAGTTTTAGCTTAGCTGCTCAGTAGATCGCTTGTAGGGTGGGCAAAAACCCTTTGGTTATGGGTGAGTATTCTAAGCATATGCGCTACGCGCATATGCTTACTGAGTATTCACGATTAGATTACTTTGCCCACCCTACTGGAATTGGTATGTTTTTTTCTAATCATTACTGATTGATGAACCATTATAAAATGGTAAGGTCAATCACTAGATCGTTAAAGTCGCGATCGCTTTTGTCACTGTCATTACCACTTAAATCTTCAAAGGCGAATGTGAATGTGTTGTCACTGCTATTTCCAAGTTGAAGGATGTGGCTCATGCCATCACTGTTAGCAGCTGTGAAAGCAAAGAATACCTCAGCATCACCATTTTGCACATCTTCCAATTCCCCATCCGTAATCAAGTAGGGAGCTAGGATAGAGCCACTGGGAAGAGTAACATCAAAATTCACCGTGGTCAAGTTTTCCTCTACCTTGAATTCAGCCACGCTGGCATCAATGGCAGCTTCTGCATAACCCTCTTGGCCAGGAGTAAGAGATTGACCCGTGATCGGATCAATTATCGTTCCCTGTTGATCAGCAATTACATAAAAGCCAATTAAATTGTCATACTTCGCCTCTCTAGTCACAGTTGCTGTAGCTTGTCCCGACAAGCCGGTTAAATCTAGCAGTCCATCAGAGGAGGGATTGTTATCGGAGCTGATCAAGAAAGCATTGTCTTGAATTGTAGTAATTTCGGTGTTGAGCTTGATAATGTCAGCAAACGTAACTTGCTTTATGGCTGCAATTTCCTCTTGGGTAAAGAAACCGCCATCCTCAATCGGTCTCTCGAACCAAAAGCGGTCAGCATCCCGTATCCGCTCGTATTGCTCCCATAGCATTGCTTGAATAGTTTCTCCGGCACTGGATGGAGCAACAGCATCTTCTGCAAACAGCCCAATCAATAAGTCGATATCTTCTACAGTGTGGTAGAGGTTTTCGAGAGTATTTGCCAACTCTGAATTTGAAGTAATTTCGGCAAAAGTAGTCACCCGTGGTAGACCGAGACTTGTTCGCACTTGGTTATAGTCAGCCAAACCATGATCTCGTCCCCGTTGCTGATTAGCAGCATAAAGGTCAAATCCGATTGCACCTGGTATTAAAGCGTTGCGCAGGTCAAAGACTATATTAGTATCAACATCTTCAGTAATTGTTTGACTCGCACCGCGCAAGATATTATCTATATCGCTACTATCATTAATATTGGGTGAACCAAATGTTCTTAATAATTGCAAACTTGTGAGATTACCATCAGCATCAATAGTGTCTATACGGTTATTGGTTTGGGTATGACCAACACGAAGACCAGCAGCAGCAAATTCACTAGTGATTTCTGGGGTTTGATCAGAGTTATAGCTACTGTAGTCGGTGATCACATTACCCACCATCAGGGGGAGCCACTCGTACAGGACAATAGCTTGATATTGGGCAATATTAATCTGGCGAGAGCGTTGATATATCTGTTCATCTGTCCAGTCAGGATGAAACCGATAAAGTTCTTGGGCAAGGCGGTTGTGGTTACGCATCCAGAGGGTATGCTGGGATGCCAAACTATCGTTCTCGTTAACCCGTGTATCCCCCGCTAGAAAACCCACATCCATAAAAGCGCCTTTACCACTGATCAGTTCTCCATCAGCACCTGTGATGTTAACGGGTAACAAGTCGTCATTAGTGGTAACTGTTTCATCTGAGAAGACGTTGAGGCGACCTTCTGAAAAAGCACGAATTGCTTGATATTCTTCTTCAGTAGACCCATAGACTACAGAAAGGTCAAGCCAAGAGGTAACAATATTAATGGCTTTTCCTGGGCTCCCAGAGACTCCAGTACCGGTGAAAAACGCATCCCGTTCAAAGTCAAACTCTAACCCACCATCTGCCTGTGTAGAAATTTCTTGAGTGGGAGGAGTGTTTGGTGGAAAATTCGGGTCATCGGCTGGAATGTCAATGGGGAAATTGAGCAATTCTAACCGGTTTTGGTTTTCTTCTTTTGACCCATTCGCTGCTAAATCAGTGTCGTGGTTGACGAACTGACCAAAAGCCCAAATGAAAGCGCTTAAGTCATTGCCATTGGGATCAGACTCTCCTTCTTCTAAGTTAGAGGTGGCATTGCTGATCACTCGGGTACTAGGGCGATCCGGTGGGTTAAGCAACACAAAGGGTGCATCAGAGACATTGCTTAAGCCTTCTGTATTGGATATGACATTCAATCCCAATCCATTTAATCGGTCTGCTTCGGCTTGGGTAAATATGGGAATCGGTTGGCGCGTAACAGTATTGCCATCTATACCGATCAAAGCATTGCCTTCTGCATCAAATGCAATACCTGCCGGTGACTGGATTCCGTCTTCATACTCAATTGGACCCAAACGCAGCAAGGGCGTATTAGGGATTCCCAAAGAGACTTGGTCTAAATTATTCCTACTGCCGTCGATCAGGCGAATGGTAATCCCTTCATCGTTTACAACTAATGTGCTGTCGGCAAATGGGTCTCGTTGAAGAACACTGTTGAGATTAGTCATAACAAATAGTTCAATAAACCTAAGGCTTATCTATAAGAGTTCCCAACCGTAAGGAAAAAATCCTAGAGGTTAAGTTAAATTAGGATGTTTTGTTGTACAGCTGACACTAGAATCGACCCCTGAAAGTATTACTATTTTTAGGTAGTTTTATGGTTGACCCCTAGGATGGCTTGTGCTTAGCTGACAAACGTCACGAATAAAGAGCCTGTTACTTTTAGAGCTCCTGAAATCTTAGACTATAGATTTCATAATTGCTAACTTATTTTAGATTTTTTTTTAATTTAAGATAGTTTATTCGATCAACTGGAGTATTTTAACAGGTTTTATTCGATACCAAATTAAGTTACCGTGAGAGGATTGTAAATACTTTTATCTGATCTATATCAAATCTTTAATTCTCTGATGAGATTTATTTGATACTTTTACATTTTCTACCTTTACCTGATAGGAGCTTCGGAGCAGGTAGCAGGCAACAGGCAACAGGCCAAAAAACTTCTACACAAATTGCTATAGCGGAGATTTCAGAGTATTACTTTTTTTTAGGTGTAATTTGTTTAATAAGTTTTCGCCCATTTAAACGATATTTGATTAACTAAAAAAACTGAAACTATTCTGGCTTATGCCTTATACCTTATACCTTATGCCTTATACCTTATGCCTTATGCCTTGGATCCAATACATTTTCCTTATTACCAGCTGATGTGGTATGATAATATTTTTACTTAGATAAAGTTAAAAAAAGATAAAGACAAGGCTTCAATAAAATTTACAAAAATCCTAACTCAAGAGATGACTGGACTTGAGGGCTTAAGTTGACTAAGGTCACTTGTTTAACTTGGCTGAATAGGCCACACTGGTCTTCGGTGCATCTGACTGTCTTGATGCAGTCGCTCATGGGGGAAACCACGGCAGTCGCTCATGGGGGGAACCCCCAAGACCGCGCTGCCTTCCCAAGACCGCGCTGCATCGCTTTTGCAAAAACACTAGGCTCGAATACTGAAACCCCTATTATCTCGTTAGTTGAGTGATCGATTTACAAAATATGGGATCCAGCAAAATTGACTTTGGTGTTTCTACAGGTGCGCTTATGCAGCCAACAAACCAAGGTTTTCATGGCCAATGGAGGGAAAATGCAGAAAACGCATCTACCGCTGCTTGGGTGGGGTCTCTCCTGGAAAAACTGTCTACTGGAAACCGCACTGCCTTTTGGCCACTCTGGAAACAGTATCAAGACTATCTTTACCATCGCGCTCTGCAGCTGGATGGGGGGTAATCGGTCTCAAGCTCAAGATGCTCTTTCTGAGATTATGCTCAAGGCTTGGGAAAAATTGCCCAAATTTGCCGCAAAGATTACCAATCTCAAGGGATGGCTGACTAAATTTGCCCATAACTTCTGTATAGACTGCCATCGAGAAAATAACTCTGGGGCAATAGGAGTAGAAAACCTCGAAGCGATCGCATTGGCAGAAAGGAATGGGTTGGTTACTGAATTTGATACCCCAGGACAAATTGTAGAAAAAAGGGAACTATTAGAGGTAATCCGTAGTGCCCTAGAGGATTTGCCCGAGAATCAGCGCAACGTATGTATCTTGCGCTTTGAGCAGCAGTTGTCTTACCAAGAGATAGCTCAACGATTAGATATTTCCAACAATACCGTTCGTAAACGTATCCAACGAGCCAGGGAGAAACTGCAGCAGCTGTTGCAGACGTATCTGGCTGGATTGGATCAGAAGGCTTATGGGGATATCGCCCTTCTTGATGCAATAGCGAGGGTCGGAAACCCCCAAGACCGCACCGGTAGTCGCTCATGGGGGGAACCCCCAAGACCGCGCTACCTGGCTGCATCGCTTTTGAAGGAGATTAGGAGAGTATCCGAGCAGCAGAGTAAAAAAGAAAAAGACACAGAAAGTCATGTCACTCCCGTTGACAAAGAGATAGAACAAGAAGACTTGGAGACAACTGAGCAGTCTTTAAGGGAAATGGGGAGATCGGGAGATGGGGAGATTGTTAGTAACGGTAATTATTCCGGCGTTGCTGAATTGAAGTATGAATGCGCGATCCTCTGGTTTTGGGAAAGCCCCCTAAATCCCCCAACTTTGGGGGACTTTGAAAGTCTTGTTCCCCCCAAAATTGGGGGGCTAGGGGGGCTCAATCATACCCACAATCAGCAACACCATTATCCTGACATCAAATTAGAGACAACGGCAGAGGAAATAACGTCACTGGTAGAGCCAGAATCTGTTGTACCAAAGGTAATCTCTATTAAAAAAGCTCCCAATCCCCCATCAACTAAGTTCAGCGATAGCAATCCTTGCCCGATGGATTGGGTAAAACCGCGATCGCTTAAAGCAATGGCAATTTCTTCACCATCCCTAAGGAATCGGAGCCAAGAGGTATCAAGATCGCAGGATCTTGCTCAGTTTCCTAGTGTTGCAAGACTTTTGTGGAAGTCGAGTACTCTCACCAAGAAAATAGAGCTAAACAGCAACCAGAAATTATATACAGGGGATAGAGGGCCGCCAGGGTATTAAGAGAATAGATCCCCCTCCCGTCCCCCTTAATAAGGGGGAAGCCAGAGGAAGCTTTGCTTTTTTCGTCATCGAGAGGCTCTTGTTCCTCCCTTGCTAAGGGGGGTTAGGGGGGATCAACAGGGATTGAACTTGGCAAACCCAAGCATTATTGGCTGGTGTGTTTTTTCACGACCAGCTAACATTGTCATGCATCAAGACAGACAGAAAAAGGAGGTAAAAAAGGAAAGTTTTATTAGCGGTTTATCTAACAAACCCTGTAATTTCTGAGTATTGGTTAACTTACCAGCAATCAACCTTTGCGATCGCGAGGCAAGTCGGTTTTGTTTAAGTAAAAGTTAAGACATATTTCTGTTCCCTGTTCCCTGTTCCCTGTTCCCTTTAAACCAAAATACTATGTCCTAATCTATACTTGCCTTGCTATACTATAAAACAGCACATTTAAGGAAAAAAAATTTAGTTGTCACAAACAATCAAAATTTTCGTTCTAGAAGCAGAAAGGTGAATAACTGAAGCATGGTCACCCATCACCCTCCTGTCACTTTTCCCCAACTATGATCCAATAACCGATCAAGTTGGTGTCACGCAAAGGGAAGTTGTGGAAAAGAAAAGAGTCCGTTGGAACCCTATTGTCTAATAAGATTTCCAGACAACTCCACCAACTTCAACTTGCAGAAAATAGAAACAATAAACAGCAATAAAAAACATGAAGACAATCAAAACTAGCCTAAGCAAAGTGTTAACTCTAGCCGTAGTAGCACTTACTGTACTATTCAGCTTCGCTGTTAATCCTGGTGTGGCTCAAGCCGACGGTTATTGCTGCGGAGGAGATGTCACCTACCTGCAGAATCCCCAAGAGCACTTTTGCTTAGTCGAAGCTGCTCCTGGTTATGAGTATGAAGCCGCTATACTACACAACGAATCTCCCGAGGAAGCAGTAGTAATAGACGCATCTACAGGCGAGCCAACCTTCATACCCCCATTTGGCGATAACATCCTGCGCCTGCCTCAGTATAGTGTCTTCTATCTAGTGGAAGGAAACGGACCAGTGGACTTTCACTGCGTACAATAAAAACAGCAAGCCAGTACACAAGGTAATCAATTATTTCAGCTAATTTTTACCTGAAATAACCAAACCCTTAGGAATTGATTATCTAAGGCATCGCCGCTAAATAGGTTATAACTCTTACCCACTCTACGCTATCTGTAAGCCTTCGAGTGAGAGGTAATAACCTAAAACATCAAAGCCCCGAGAGATTCTAGTAATGTAGATCTGGTCGGGGTGTTTTTGTATTTTCTAGCAATTATTATACTCATCAAGTACAAGTTTCTGGGTTTTAGGGAATAGGGAATAGGGAATAGGGAATAGGGAGCAGGGAGTAGGGAATAGGGAATAGGGAATAGGGAATACAATCCTGTATACCTAATAGTTATGCAAACCGCTGTAACTATATTAGTTATTATAGTAAATCTAAATTTATATGATAGTTTACTACTTACATGTTAGGCGATCAGGCTACCATAATTATCCTTAAATTTACTATTTAAAATTAGCGTTATTGTAGTGTATATATAAGAATATCGCTGTTTTTTAGTAATCCTAAAATTACCCAATTTTTTTTTTTTAAACCCTTGAAAAATTAAACTATAATCATTACAATAATCAGTAACTTACCACAATGAGTTCAATAGTTAAGTTATGCGACAAGGATTTACTCAAAACTTCAAAAAACAACCTGCTCAGCACACTCTGAAAGGGTCTCGGGAAGCAGTAATTTATAGTATGCAGAGGATGTATGCCCTAGGTTATGCAGAGATTTGCGAATGGACTCCTCTGGAGCCGACGGAGGTCCCAGGCGAAGTAATGACTACACTAAACAAGTATTGGCTGTTGCCATAACACCTTGTCTTGATGCAGTCGCTCATGGGGGAAACCCCCAAGACCGCGCTGCATCGCTAAATTTATGGGGGGTTTCCCCCCCACTGAAAGGTTCCGGTCTGCTCAAATAGGATCAGATCAGGTTAGGTTTGGTAACTGAGTGACATAGGGATGCAGCGCACCTAAAACAATTTCAACGGACTTATTGTGGAGTTGAAATAGCCGTGGATAGTATTTCCACGGCTATTTTTTTGTAAGTATATGCGCTACGCGCACGCTGCGCGAACAGCTATCAGCTATCAGCTATCAGCTATCAGCTATCAGCGGTCAGCTATCAGCTATTAGCTATCAGCTTATACTTCCCAGCGTCGTTCGCACAGCGTGGCCAAAGGCCAAAGCCTGTGCCACACTATAGCTTTTACTACTTCCCCTTGATTAGCTGACGGCTGACGGCTGACCGCTGACGGCTGACGGCTGAATGCTTACGCGCTGTTGATTCGATTGATTTAGAACTGGGATAGTCTTAAAAGACAAGCGGCTGGGAAAATTAAATATTCCAGGAAAAAGAGTTTCCAGATAAACTGATAAAAACTAGCGATCGCATTTTTATCCTCCAAGTCTACCTGGTAAGAGCGCCACCACATTACCGCTAATGCGACCAGATGAGTCCCTACCAAGAAGAGGATATTTACTGAATCGAGGAGCAACACACTAGCTAGCACCATGGCGAGATAGCAAGCAGTAATTACTCCCCGTGCTATATTAAATACCGCCAATTTACCGAGGCGGATGGTAAAGGTAGTGATATTGAAACGCTTATCCCCATCGATATCTGGGACATCTTTGAATATTGCGATCGCAACGGAAAACACTAAGATAAACCAGGTCAATGCCCACACTGCTGCGGTAGGCATCATCACTTGTCCCTGTTGCAATGCCCAACTAAAGTGTAAAAACAGACCTAAATTAACGATTGCTCCCCGTACTGAAAAAATACATAGCGCTGCCCAAAAGGGAAACCGCTTCAGGCGGATCGGTGGCAAGGAATAGGATGTACCAATTGCTAAACTAATACTGACCATCAACAACAACCACGGCCCGAATAACCAAGCCAACAGTAGCGCTAGGATACCAGTTACCGCCACAATCCCCTGACCTAGTTGCAGAGAAAACTCCCCTGCAGCCACTGGAAGATGGGGTTTATTAATCCGGTCAATCTCCACATCGTGCAATTGATTTAGTCCTACGATATAGACATTACCGCACAAACAAGCAATCCAAGCTCCCAGCAGTTGACCGAACCCTTGCCAAGTCCAACCACTGTTAGTCATGGACACAGCAATGAGATAGAGGGCAAAAACACTAAAACTCGTCCCAATAATGGTATGGGGACGAGAAAATTTCCAGAAACTGTACAGCCAAGCCGCTGGTTGCTGCAATAGATTAATCGAGGAAGGAGTAGATGCTTTAGAGGAAATCTGACTCATAGATCAGGTTAATAGTATTAGGGATTAGGGGTGAGAGTAATGGTTTTACTACATAATGCTTAGTGTAAGGGTTCTTAATACATAAGCATTCAGGGGTCAGCCGTCAGTCGTCAGCTTATTTTATTCAAAAGCTGTTCGGTTTAGCTTGGCCGTAGGCCAATGGCTGATGGCTGATAGCTGATAGCTGATGGCTGATAGCTGATAGCTGATAGCTGATAGCTGATAGCTGATAGCTGATAGCTGATAGCTGATAGCTGATAGCTGATAGCTTACCTTAATCCCTAATCCCTAAAGCCCTACACCTGTACCGGCGTCCGATAATCTCTTCTCTCCTCGAAATTCCCTGCTGGTTCTTCCTCAAGGTTGGTAATTAAACGAACCCCGCGCTTAAAGGTAAGGTAATGCCATGCCCACTGAATCATTACCAGCAACTTGTTATCAAACTCAATCAGGAAGAAGATGTGGATAAAAATCCAGGCCAGCCAAGCGGGGAAACCAGAGAACTTAACAAACCCCAAATCCACTACTGCGGCATTGCGTCCAATCACCGCTAAATTGCCATAATCCTGATAATGGAAATCCGCTACTGTCTCCTCCTTGAGGCGCTTCTGAATCAGAGTAGAGACATACTTGCCTTGTTGCATCGCCACTGGCGCAACTCCTGGTAGGGGTTTACCAGTTTGATGAGAGAAATTCGCCAAATCACCAATCACAAAAATATCGGGATGTCCTGCCAAGCTCATATCCGGTTGTACTATCACCCGTCCAGCCCGGTCTAACTCCACACCAGTAGCTTGTGCTAGCGCCTTGCCCATAGCAGACGCTTTCATCCCTGCTGCCCACAGAACAGTTTTGGCGTTAATTTCCTCTACCTGCTCCCCTCGACGCATGGTAACTATATCATTATCAATATTAGTAACTAGAGTCTTTGTCTGTACTGTTACTCCTAACCGTTCCAGAGAATTTTGGGCTTTTACTGATAACTCCGGTGGGTAAGGAGGCAAAATCCGATCCATCCCTTCCAACAGCAAAATCCTCGCTTCGGAAGTATCAATGTCGCGGAAGTCATTTTTTAAGGTGTCGTAAGCCAATTCTGCCATGGCCCCTGCTAATTCCACTCCAGTTGGTCCGCCTCCTACCAACACAAAGGTCAACCAAGCGCGACGTTTCTCGGGGTCAGTTTCTTTTTCTGCGGCTTCAAAGGCAGAATAAATCCGACGTCTAATGTCTAGGGCATCTTCAATGGTTTTCAAACCAGGAGCGTCTTTTGCCCATTGATCATTACCGAAGTAGTGGTGGCTAACGCCAGTGGCCACGATCAGGGAGTCGTAAGATATTTCTTTGTCTGGTAGTTGAACGGTTTTCTGGTTCGGGTCAAGACCAATTACTTTCCCCATCAGCACTTGAGTATTTTTCTGGTGACTCAGGATTGCCCGCAGGGGTGAGGAAATATCACCTGCTGATAAGCCCCCGGTAGCAACTTGGTAGAGTAGGGGCTGGAACAAATGAAAGTTCCGTTTATCGATTAGAGTTACTTTCACTGGTGCCTTTCTCAGAGCCTGAGCAGCATAGAGTCCACCAAATCCACCACCAATAATGACCACATGGTGAGGAGTAGTGGTCTTTGCTTCACTAACCATAGAACTAACCATAGAACTAACCATAGAATCTCTTACCTCTCCTGAATTTGTTTACCAGGACTTACGCGGTTAACTTGATTTCGCCCCCCTAGCCCCCCAATTTTGGGGGGAAATTGAGTTAAAGTCCCCCAGAATTGGGGGATTTAGGGGGCAAATGCGTAAGTCCTAAGCTATAGCGCAGCGCTATAAAAAATAATTAGTGGTCAGCAGCCAGTTGGTAATGAAAATACCACCAACAACTAAGAGGATATCTGAAAAGTTTTTTTATACTGAATTTTGCCCCCCTAGCCCCCCAACTTTGGGGGGAACAAGAGTCAATTTGCTTCTAAAAGTCCCCCAAAATTGGGGGATTTAGGGGGCTTGGATGTAGCAAATGAGACTTCTCAGACAACAACTAACTACTAACCACTAATACTGATCTAGGAATTATAAATCGGTTGTGAGTAAGAATTCAGTCGTCAGCCGTCAGCCTTTAGTAGTCAGCCTTTAGCTGATCGCTGATCGCTGATCGCTGATCGCTGATAGCTGACCGCTGATCGCTGATAGCTGATAGCTGATAACTGATAGCTATTAGCTGATCCCTTACGATTGAGTTTCACAAATCGTTTAGAAACCCGATTGTATCAATCTACTGCCAACCATTGTCAGCTTGATACAACACATAATCAGCAAGGGCTGTAATCACATCCGGTTTTAGGCGACCTTTGAAGGCTGGCATGGGGGGCTTACCATTGGTGATTTGGTAAACGATCTTGTCCTTAGAGTACATGCCATACTTCTCAAGGGCATCCTTTTTCAGAGTTTTTTGGGCATTGATTAAATTTTTTCCACCCGCATGACAACTGGCACAGTTACCTGCGAAGACTTGTGCTGATTTAGCTAGGGCTGCTTCATCTACGGCTACAGCTACCTCAGTAGTTTCAGCAGGAGCTGTTTCTTCCTCTGCTACTGCTTCTGGCTCAGCAGCAGTCTCAGGTGCTACAGCTACCTCAGTAGTTTCAGCAGGAGCAGTTTCTTCCTCTGCTACCTCAGTAGGTTCAGCAGGAGTAGTTTCTTCCTCTGCTACTTCGGTAGGTTCAGCGGGAGTAGTTTCTTCCTCTGCTACCTCAGTAGGTTCAGCAGGAGCAGTTTCTTCCTCTGCTACTTCGGTGGGTTCCGCTGGGGATTCCACTGTTTCAACTGCAGCAGTTGGGGCAGGTGTGGTTTCTGGAGGAACAGTCGCTGTACTTGACTCAGCGCAACCATAGGTAAAGGTCAAGACACAGACCGTTACCACTAGGAGTGATAATAGCTTTTTCAATGCAATTTGTCTCATGAGATTAAAAAAAACAAGTGGGCTAGTCCATAAAGGATTGTCAGATCATGTTTTTCTTTCCGTCAAAAGACAAGCTGTCAAATTTATTGGTTTCTTCCTGACTTGAAACGCAGTAAGGGCGCACACCGTGCGCCCTTACGTCATACCCTAGGGTTATAGTTGCTGGGTAAGTCTTGATTTAAATTCACCAAACTACCACGATTTGCGATCGCGTAAGTCTTAGAATAGCTAATCTTGTGAAAGCTGTGTAGTTTTCACATTCCTCAAAGTCTTGATCAACAGCCCTAGTCCTAGTGCTACTATGATGCAGCTTCAACATTGATTTTGCCTACCATGCCAGCACCACGGTGAGGGGCACAGTAGTAGGAGTATTTACCAGGCTCATCAAATGTAGATGTATAGGAAGAACCCGCAGACATCAACATGTTTTTATGACTCAGTGATTCGTTGCCCTCAACAATAACATTATGAGGACCAATTTTGTTCATCACCCACTTGACGGTGTCCCCCGGTTTGATGGTAAGAACACTTGGGTCAAATTTTAGTTGGCCATTGTCTGTACCCATTTTTACAGTGTAAGTTTCTGGAGCAGCTGCGGTCGCAGGCTCAGGTGCTGCAGCGACCTCGGTGGGTTCGGCTGGAGTGGGTTCTTCTTCAGCCACCGCAGTGGGTTCGGCTGGGGCGGTTTCTTCTTCAGCCACCTCGGTGGGTTCGGCTGGGGCGGGTTCTTCTTCAGCGACCTCGGTGGGTTCGGCTGGGGCGGGTTCTTCTTCAGCCACCTCAGGGACTTCCGCTGGGGCTTCCGCCTCTGGGGCAACTTCAGCAGCTGGGGCAGGTGTGGTTTCTGGAGGAACAGTAGCTGTAGTTGGGCCGCCGCAACCATAGGTAAAGGTTAAGATACAGACTGTTACCACTAGGAGTGATAGTAGCTTTTTCAATGCTATGTTTTTCATAAAAAAATTGAACCATGACTGTCAACGGTTCAATTATATGACAAGCTGTCATCTTAAAAGCTGTCAAACTTTTGATCAAACTGATTATGATCAGATGGCTTAGAAATCCTACAGGTCAAGGCAAGGGCTGCTGGCACAGAGATCAGCGAGGCAGCAATTAAGTAATCTGCTAGTATGCCCAGGTAGTATGCCCAGGTAGTATCCCCAGGGACATCCCAAGCTGCCATCACACTAGCAGCAATAGGGGCAAATCCACCGATGATCACAGCATCTTAGGTACCGGTGATCATCGGTGTAGATGATTAACGAAGCTTATTTAGCGGCACAAGGATTCTTTTTACTTGCACAAGGATTCTTTTTACTTGCACAAGGATTTTTTTTACCAGCACAAGGATTGCCTTCCTCTGTAGTACTCTCACCAGGAGCAGTATTGGTTGTGGGAGTTTCTCCGATTCACAACCATGGTACATGGGGAATAGTAGCGGTGATCAGTGGCCAGGAAAAAAACACCTTTTGGCGGCGTACTGATGACCCTGATTTTCGCGATCGCATCGAACAAGTAGGGGAAAAAATCCTATTCCCTGGAGATATTATTAGTTTTACCTCTAATGGGATCCATAGTGTGGAAGCAATGGGAGATGAACCAACAATTACCTTTAATATTTACGGAGAAACCAACTACGATAAGCGATTTGAGTTTGATCCACTAACCCATTCGGCAAAGACGTTTTGAATTAAGAATGTAGAATTAAGAATGTAGAATTTGGAATTTATAAATTATAATTTATAATTTGGAATTAAAATATAACATAGTTAAAGTTTTATGTCATAATTGCTAATTTAGCACCTAGACCTCTACATTATAAGTTTTTCATTATACATTCTAAATTTGTAAGGATTCAGGTGATCAGATGGGGGGGGTTGACAAAGGAGAGTAGGATAACACAGAATTATCATCATGAAAAAGCAAGTGCATCTAACTCACACAGAACAAGAACTCAACCAATTGTCTACAGAAGAATTGGTTGAGATCATAAAAGCACTGCAAACAGAGGTGGCACGGCTGAGTGTAATAGTAAGACAGGACAGCCAAACATCATCAAAACCGCCATCAACCGATATAATAAAGAAATCTGAAAAAAAGAAGCTGGAACAAGAAACCTCAGATGGAGAACAGAAACGGAAACCAGGAGGACAGCCAGGTCATAAAGGAAAAACCCGCAAAGGTATGGGCCGAGTAGACACAATAGAAGTACTTCATCCAGAGGTATGTGCCCACTGTGGGGGAACTCACTTTGATCACAGTGCCGAAAAAATAGATTTGCAGCAAGTAGCTCAGTTGGTAGCCCAACCAATAGAAGTAGTGGAGTATCATCGTCTCAGCAGTAAATGCCTAGAGTGCGGAGAAGTAACTAGAGCCTGCTGGAGTAAGGAGATGGTACCTGGACAAGACCTAGGAGTGAGACTTCAAGCGCTAATCGGCTGGCTAGGGAACTATGCCCACATGCCCTATGTCAAGATCCAGGAATTGATTGAGGAGATGGGTGGTTTAGAGATTGGAGTAGGAACCAAAGGGGCCACCAATGAAAGAGTAGCCCAAGCCATAGAAGAGCCGGTACTGGAGTTGGAAAATTGGGTAAAAACAGAACAACCCAACGTCCATGTGGATGAAACCCCTTGGGGGGTCATTGGGGTAAAGGAATGGTTATGGGTAGTAGCCAACCAGGACTTTTGTCTGTTTAGAGCAGCAGATACACGGTCACGAAAAGAACTGGAGTCACTACTAGGAGCTCAGTATAGTGGTGTTCTCAGCAGCGACGAAAAGCGTGTGTACAATGGATACCCGGCAGCAGCTCAACAAAAGTGTTTGGCTCATATGCGTCGGCATTTCAAGGGTTTAATTAAAGCTCCTGGATTACACAATGGGACGATTGGCCAGGGATTTATTAGTCTACTAGATGAAGTTTTTGAGCATTATCACTTATGGCAAACTCAGGGTGATACTCAAGCTTACTGATCATGGGCGAAGAAATTTAAGTCGAAATTAAGCAAAGCTTTTAATAAATGGATACCGCAAGCAGGAGCAAGAGCTTTGAAGCTCTTAAAGAATCTACAACGCAAGTCTAACCAGTGGTGGTATTTTCGTATAGCATCCAGAAGTACCTCCTGACAAGAATTTGGCGGAACGTTATCTACGATTAGCGGAAACCCGCGCGTAAGGTTAGCGGCGGTTCCCGCTCCTTGCCAAGATTGGGAGACACCGCCAGACTCTTAACTGTTGTGCAAACAAGTCGAAATCAGCAACGCGGTGTCGTCAACTTTTTTGCTGAAGCATTACGTGCCCACATTGGTCATGACATGGGTTTTCCTTCACTTATCCCTATTGTTACGACCTGAATCCTTACCTAAATTTTCCATTCTCCATTCTCCATTCTCCATTCTCCATTCTCCATTCTCCATTCTCCATTCTCCATTCTCCATTCTTAATTCTACATTCTACTATTCCCTTTATTATCTATTCCAAGTAATCGGGAGACTAGGATGGGAAATTGGGAGATTAGCATCTTTGTCAGATTTAGTTTCTAGATCCAGTACCCTCACAACTTGGTTATAGATTTCTTCTGCTTGTTGGGGAGAATCTCCAATGCTAGTTAATCCTAGTTTGCCAAATTCAGAGAGTGTACCCATCAAGTGAAATACAGTGCCAGTTTTGGTGCTGCTATCAAAATGCAGTTGATGGTAGGCGATAATATCCATCAAGTCATTGGGCATTAACCCTCTGTAACTCTCTTTTTGTAAATTGTCCGTGGCAATATAGTGCTTTGGTTGACCCTCCTGACTGCAAAAAAGACCTGTGGAGAGGTCATAGCGACCATTGGTCATGTATTTCAGGGTCATAAAGGGATGGGTTGTACCGCCTTTGCGCAGGTTGATTTCAATGGCTTGTAAGTCCCAGGTATCTCGATCGGGCTGATGAACGGCAACAAAATCTACACCGTAACGCTCTATTGCTCCTTTTTCCGCTAAGGTCTGACCGACTCGTAGTCCCCAATCTTGCAGTTGTAGGCGATAACCTGGATCAGCGGGAAATCGACAACCTAGATAAATCTGACCGTCTGGTCCGCCAAGAATTTGATCGTGAGTCGAGAGAATCTTGACCTCGCCATGGGGAGTAATATAAGCCTGAACGCTAGGTGAACGCTTTTTTTCTCCGTCAATAAATGCTTCGGCAATTGCCCCTAACTGCGGTATGCGACTGCTATAACTCTCCCACGTTTCCCCACTGGCTTGAAATCTCAAATGGACGATCTTTTCTTTTAAAGCCGCTACTGTTTGAGCATGGGAAACATTTCCCGGACCTACCTCCGATAGTGGTTTCAAGTCCAAGATAGCATTACCCTCCCCAGAAAACCCTTCGTTGAGTTTAATCACAATCTTGTTAAGTTGCGGTTGCCTGTACCATAACTCAGCTGTTGCTTCGACTAAATCATCAACACTCCAGACTAACTGACTGCCGTCGGGATGGGGGACACCACTGTCAGCAAAAATTTGCCGACTACCGCTCTTGGTACCCCAATAAAGCAAATCTGGGTCTGGGGCAAGTAGGGGTAAGTTCAATTTTAAGGATATCTCGCGCTCGAGATTAGTAGAGTTGTAACAAGACATGTAAGACTTTCCTGGACGCAAAGCTTGACGAATCCGCTTCATCAAGCGGGGACGTTCTAGAATCTTTTGGCTGAGGGGTTTGAGGGAAGCATCATAGGTGGAAAACAGCAGTAAGCGATCGCGTGCATGGGAAAACGGAATTCCCGGCAGAAGCTGCAAGTAGTAATCAATCACAATCGGTGGCAACGGCACAGCGGTAACATAAATTAACCGTGTGTAAGGGTTGCGCAGACGAATTAGGGAAAATAATAACCGTTCTTCGTAGTGCAAAAAACCCTCAACTTTCAGCAGTTCCCGTTGATCAACACTGACAGAAGGCACTACCAGAATATCGTGTTCGTCTTGGTCAAATTGATCACTACTCTGCCAGCGATCGCGTAATTGGTGCTGTAGTTGCTGAAACTCTGACCCTTGCCCAGAGAAAGAATCCTTCACATTGTCCATTGTTTTCTATAACGGTAGCTATAGCGCTGCACCCAGGGAATCGGGAACAGGGAATCGGGAATCGGGAATCGGGAATCGGGAATGGAGAATAAAAAAGTGAGTAGGGTGTGTCCGGGACGGAAAGCCTCTGATTTTCCACCTCGCAAGCCCCTGAACCCGTCCCGTAACGCAACCCACTGGCTGATATCTTGCTGTAGATGCACAATAGCTTAAGTCTCTAGCTCCTCTACGGATTTCGGCACACCAGCAGTCAAGACTTCATTCCCTGACTCAGTCACTAACACATCATCCTCAATCCGAATCCCAATCCCGCGCCACCGCTGATCAATAGCTGGCTGACCTTCTATTGGCTCAGTATCAGGACCAATATAAAGTCCTGGTTCCACTGTTACTACATTACCGGGCTGAAAAATCTGCCAGTTTTCCCCCTGCTTGTAGCCTCCACTGTCATGGACATCCAATCCCAGCCAGTGACCGGTGCGGTGCATATATAGATGTTTATATTTCTCCTCTTTAATAATTTCCTCACTATCACCAGCCAGGAGTCCCAAATCGATTAACCCTTCCACCAGGATTTTCACAGCGGTGTCATGAAATTGATTATAGGGATTCCCTGGTTTAACTTGTGCGATCGCATTCAACTGTGCTTTCAAGACCAACTCATACAGAATTTTCTGCTCTGGGGTAAACTTACCACCCACTGGAAATGTCCGAGTAATATCAGCGTTATAATACCCATAAGAACAACCAGCATCAATCAGTAGTAAATCCCCGTCTTGCATCTGTCGATTGTTCTCGGTATAGTGTAGAACGCAGCTATTAGCCCCAGACGCTACTATGCTCGGGTAAGCCGGTCCGATGGCACCTCGTCGCCGAAAATCATGTTCTAGCTCTGCCTGCACTTCATATTCATAACGCCCAGGTTGAGTAAATGCTCTAGCATGGTTATGGGCATCCACAGAGATTTCTATAGCTTGACGCATCAACTTCAATTCCGTAGCACTCTTCACCCGGCGCATCCCATAGAGAATTAAGTTAGTGGATTCGAGAGCCATCGGTCCGCTTCCGTTCTTGGGATAAAGTGCCATCAACCTTTGCCAGTGTTTTAGGATGGTATTATTAAAAGGTTTATCCCGTCCCAAGTGGTAATAAATTCTATCGGCCTTTTCTAAATACTGAGGTAGCTTCTCATTCAACTCAGTAATCGGATAGGTTTGATCGGCTCCAAATTTTTCTTTTGCTGCTTCGACACCTGTCAGATAGCCTGTCCAGACTTCTTTCTCTGGTTCTTTCGGTTGCACAAACAGAACAAATCGGTGTTCTTCGTGATGGGGCGCTAGTACAACTACGGCCTCTGGTTCATTGAAACCTGTCAAGTAAAAAAAATCGCTATCCTGTCGGAAATTGTATTCCACAGTATTATGCATAATGGCAACCGGGGCGCTCCGAAAGATAGCGGTTCCGTTGCCAATCTTACTCATCAACTGTTCACGACGTTCTTTATATTCGGTTTGTGGAATCATCCTTAGTTATTGGTTAGTTGTTAGCTATATTTCTTTTTAGCCCAACCCCACCTAGATAGAACTGGTTAATGGCAATTTTACCGTATAGGTTGTCCCAACTCCGACTTGACTAGTTAAGGTAATTTGACCACGATGCAAATCCACAAACTTGCGGATCATGCCTAACCCCATTCCTGAAGAAGACATAGAACCAATATTACTAGCTCGGAATAACGCTTCAAATAATTGTCCCTGACTTTCGGGCACAATCCCACTGCCTTGGTCTTTTACCTGGAACACAATTTGGTTATCTTCACAAAACATTTCCAAAGCAATCATACTACCCTTCAAGGAGTAATGAGTTGCTAAGGTCAGCAAATTGCTCAAAATTTGCCGTAGGATTTGTTCATCCAGCTCAACTAGGCCAGGGGAATCCTGAGGAATCAAACCGATAGTATAGCGCTTTCCCACCATGATTTGGTGCTCTTCCACTAAACTGCGGCAGAATTCAACCACATCTACGGGCACACAGTTGAGCTGGAGTTCACCGGATTCAGCCTTGCTTAAGGTCAGAACATCTTCCATAATTCGAGTCATTCGCATCACTGATGATTGAATCCGATACAAGTTTCTTTCTTGTTTGTGCGGTGACAACTTGGACCCGTATTTTTGCAGCAGTTCAGCAGCAGTTAAAATAATCGATAGGGGAGTGCGAAACTCATGGGAAATCCTAGCGATTAGGTCAGATTTCAGTGCCCCTAGTTCTTGTACTGCAGACAATATTTGACCCGCTTGAGCTTCAGCTTGTATGCTAGCGCCAGCTTTGGCTAGCAATTTGTCTCTTTCTACTGCCAATAATTCGGGTTTTTGCTGTTTACTGATATTCCACAGCACAAGAACTACACCCTTGATGCTACCATCTTCTTCTGTAATGGGGGAAGCACTATTTCCCACCGGGATCTTGCTACCGTCTTTGGCAATCAAACCTATGCCCTGATCCCTAAAAATGACCCTTTCTTCCTGAATCACTTCCATGACTGGGTTCTGGAGTGGGGCATTAGTGAGTTCGTCTACAATTTGAATCACATCTGTAATGCTTTGCCCAGAAGCTTCTGCTACTGTCCAGCCAGTGAGGGTTGCAGCTGCTGGGTTGATGTAGGTGATTGCCCCTGTTTCATTGCTAGCGATCACGGCATCATTAGTGGAGCTGAGTATTGTTGCTAGCAAATTCTGCTGTTTGACTAACTCTTTTTCCAGCTGGTGCCGATAGAGGGCTGTTTCAATCGCTACCCGCAATTCCCGTTCGTTAAATGGTTTGATCAGATACCCGAACGGTGCTGTCATCTTAGCTCGGGCTAGGGTAGTCTCATCAGAGTGGGCTGTCAAATAGACTACTGGAATCTGGAATTGCTCTCGGATGCGCTGAGCAGCAGTTATGCCATCTATATCATTTGGATCTAAGGTAATATCCATCAGGACTAAATCAGGCTGGTTATTGGCAGTGCTGCTGATAGCGCCCGTGCCAGAGGTGACGCTATCGGTTACGGTGTATCCCAACTGTATGAGCTGTTCAGCAATAACTTCAGCTGTGATCGCTTCATCTTCAACCACTAAGATGTTTATTTGTGACATTTCCTAGTTATGGAATTGCTTTTCAAGTTACCGTGGGTTGTCCCTTGTCTTAACCTTGAAGCAAGCCAGTTTGTTCTCCCTACTTAATAACTTTTGCCTTGGTTCTGTGCTGCCGGTTAGTTAACTGCCTCACAACCTGATAGTTCTATATCACAATTCGAGGTGGGTCTTTAAAAATTTACTAATGCTTTAAGCTTGTTTAAACTTGTTTAAACTTTATTAAAAGTTAATTTTAAACATAACACCATGACTTGTATCTAACTCAACCTCACCTTTGAGTTGCTTAGTGGCTAGGGTATGGACTAAGCGTAGACCGAGGGTGTTGGGGTTATCTAAATCTATACCTTCTCGGATGCCAAGACCATTGTCACTGACGATCAGTTCAAAATAGTTATCCTCACAGCACTTAAAGTCAACAATAATTTCACCGCCATCTTCTTCTGGAAAAGCATGTTTGAGGGCATTGGAGACTAACTCATTAATAATTAAACCACAGGTAATGGCCCTGTCGATGTTGAGAAATGTCTGAACAAAATTAACCTTAATCGTAGGGGGATTATTAGTACAGGCGTAAGATCCTAATAAGTCCTTAGTCAGGGATTGAATATAATCTTGGAAGTCAATCTGACTCAGATTCTTAGAGCCATAAAGTTTCTCATGGATTAAGGCCATGACTTAGAGACGATTGCGGCTTTCACAGAGGATATCCAGGATACTTTCATCATCTATATATCGGGACTGGAGGTAAAGGAGTCCTGAGACAATTTGTAAATTGTTCTTGACCCGATGGTGAATCTCTTTAAGCAGTATGTCCTTGTTTTGGGCCTCTAGAGTTGCTGCTTCTGCTCTGATGCGATCGCTAATATCTCGACCTTCTGGGATTAACAAAACTATATTTCCGTTTTCATCCCGCAATGGTTTCACGGAAAAATCCATGGTGATCACTTGACCGTTTAACCCTAGCACCGACCCTTGATAACGGACAAAGTTACCGGTGGCTGCTTGAGCGATCGCATTTTTTAAAGAATTCTCGGTTTGAGTAGACTGTGTCCACCATTGGATTTGCCAGAAGGGCTTACCCACAATCTGTGAGCGAGTTAATCCGCTAAAGTTAAGGGCAGTTTGGTTGGCTTCGAGCAAGGTACCATCTGGTTGCAGGAGCCATGTAAATTGGCTGGTCTGGTCAAAGATGGCGTGAAATTTCCGCTCACTCTCTGCCAAAGCTTCCTCGACTTGCTTGGCTTTGGTAATGTCAGTGACAATACCATCAATGCGTATCGCGATACCATGGGCATCGGTGTGAATTTGTACATGATCACGAATCCAGCGCACCTGCCCATCAGAGCGCACGATTCGATATTCTAAGTCTTGACCGTCAATGGCCAGAAGTGATTGGGGTGACAAGGGCAATGAGTTATTGCTAAAAAAATTTCGCTTCTGCTGAACTCGTTCTCGGTCTTCTGGGTGGATTACCTCTAGCCAAAGATTTGAGTTACCTAAAAAATCGGATATACTATAACCATAAAGACTATCAACAGCGGAGTTGAGGTAAAGCAGTCTGGAGGTTTGGGGGCGCACGGACCAAACCACATCCTCAAGGGAACTCAAAATACTTTCGAGTCGATTTTGGCTTAACTGTAATGCCAATTCGTTTTTTCCGAGGGCTTCTTGAGCCAGAATGCGTCCGCGAATCTCCTTGGAGAGTCTAGAATTGGTGGTTAAGAGTTCAGCGGTGCGTTGTTCAATCCGTCGTTCTAGCTCAAGGCTGGCTTGTCGCAACTTTTGGATCAGCTTCTGATTCTGGTCTTTTATCCAGCCGAGCCGCACAGCCAGTAAGACCACAACTAGAATCCCCAAACTCACCTCTACTGAACCCCCGGTTAAACTCGGTGAACCAACGTGAACAGCAGAGGCATAGATCAGGTAAATTGCCCATACTGTGGCACTGGTAACTCCAGCAAGTAATCCGTCGATACTGGCAGTTAGGGCAACAGCAAAGAAAAGAAGTATAAAGGGAGTTGGAACAATAAACCCAAACTGGCGTAGGGTTTCAATCCAGAAAATCATGCCTAAAACCGCCACTCCACCAATCCAGAAAGGCGGTTGCAGTCTGGGTAAGGGGCTAGGCAAGCGCATTTAAAAGTTGTAGTTGTAACTCATTAGTTGAATCACTGACCCATCTTGGGATAAATCCCCTGAGCTAATCGTAATGGTATCGTTTTTGGCACGGCGTATGGGTGTGTCCTTCATCAATGTTAAGAACTCCTCCACTGGCAAAATATCACACTGTTCGGCATCAGCGGCCTTGGTTCGGAAATGAGTAGGAATCATGATCTTTGCCTTAAGGACATCAAATGCCTGTTTAGCTTCTTGAGGGGTGTAGGCTTTTGGTCCCCCTCCCACTGGAATCAAAGCTAAATCAGGACGCCCGATCAGAATTTTCTGCTCAATATCTAGAGGGGCTGCTGCTCCTCCCAGGTGTAGGATATTGATACCATTTTGAGTCCATTTCCAAACCACGTTATTACCAAACCGACGTCCACCGACTCGGTCGTGAGGAATACTAATTCCCTCGAATTTTAGCCCATTTACTTGAAAAATACCCGGTTCAAATAGGAGCCGGGGACTCCCCGGTATACCTTCCGCTGCTCCTTCATCTAGTAGTAGGCTACTGATTAGGACTAAATCTGCCTCTACTTTTGGTGAGTTGTATCTAGCCGTACACCCAATGGTTTGGAATGGGTTGACTAAAACTCGCACACCACCCCCAGTAAATAAAAAGCAGGTATGACCAAGCCACTTTACTGTCAATACATTGCGTGATGGCTGTGCTTGGTAAGAACTGAGTCCAGAAGCTAAGCCGGTTGAAAGAGTTGTGAGTACACCCGCACTCACATAGCGCATCAACTGTCGCCGTTTCATGGTTTCTTGGAAACAAGTTTATTTTCAGGGAGATATAGAGAGAGTAGCAGATGCTGGCAGCGATTCTAAGAAGTTTTTTAGAAGTTGCTTACCAGAACAGGTCAAAATACTCTCTGGATGAAATTGGACGCCTTCTATGTGTGTATAGTTCCGATGTCTAACTCCCATAATTGTGCCATCATCCACCCAAGCCGTGATTTCCAAGACATCAGGACAGCAGCTACGGTCAATAACTAAGCTATGGTATCGAGTCGCTGTGAAAGGATTGGGTAATCCCCGAAAAACCCCAACCCCAGTATGATGAATCTCTGAGGTTTTGCCATGCATCAATACTGGTGCCGAAACAATTTTCCCGCCAAATACCTGACCCAAGGCTTGATGACCCAAGCAAACCCCTATAATGGGTAGAGTTGACCCCAAATTGCTGTAGATAGCACCTGATATCCCAGCATCTTCAGGACGTCCTGGGCCTGGAGAAATCACTACCCCATCTGGGTTGAGCTCGCGGATTTTCTGTATATCAATTTTATCATTGCGATAGACCTGAATCTCTGATGCCACAGGTAATTGGCTACCCAATTCTCCTAGGTACTGGACTAAGTTGTAGGTAAAGCTGTCGTAGTTGTCAATGACAAGAATCATGATCGGTTACTCCCGATTGACCATAGGTTCAAGGTTATAGATTATAGGTTAGCGCTTAATTGAACTCTGCCCTGGTTTTAAGCTTAGTATTCCAATCAAAATGGAGAATATTTCTTCTGTATCCCTAGGAATAGTCTGACTTTGAATAGTTTTGCCAATGTGCTTCCGTTTCCGATCAAGGGTTCCAAATTTCCAAATATCCCCTAGAGTCACAGCACCATAAAGAATTTCAATAGATTCGCTCTCTTCATACTTATCTAAAGCAATTAGTTCTGCTGCTAACTGGTTGAAGCCACCATCAATATCTTTCTTTTTTGCTTCTATAATAATCAGATTTTGGCTACTTTTTAATAAGTAGTCCAGCGCTCCCCCTAGCTGATCGTTAATGTCTAGGGGATACTCAACATTGACTTTAACTGGGAGCAGCTTGGCAATTTCCAGGATTAGTGGGGCAATCAGAAATTCCCGTTTGGCAATTTCCGACGTAAGGCTTATTTTAGGAATAATGGTGTAGTAAGTATGGTTGAGGTTTTGAATGATATCTAGGTCATAGTTGCTAGACTTCGGGAGGTCAATTGCTTCAATGGCGAAGGAGTAACCCAACTCACCAACAATTTCCTCAGTGGGATTGGTCATCGCAAAATAGTCACTAAATGTATACTTTCGGTTTTCTTTGAATATCGATTTTTTCATAAGTTAATTGATCAGCTATCAGCCCTCAGCTATCAGCTATCAGTTATCAGCTTATGCGTGTTTGTCCCAGCGTCGAAGCCTGTGCCACGGTAGAAGCCTGTGCCGTAAGCATTCAGCTATCAGCTATCAGCTATCAGTTATCAGCCATTCGCGTAGCGTGGCCAACGGCCAAGGCTGACGACTGATAGTTGTTGGCGTAGCGTGGCCATTCGCGTAGCGTGGCCAACGCCTAAATGCTTACCTTTCAGCTTTTGAATAAAATAAGCTGACGGCTGACGGCTGACTGCTGAATGCTTACCCTGTGCCACGCTACTTGAGGTGCTTTTGAATAAGCTATGCAGCAAGGGAACAGGGGAGGCAGTGCGGTCATGGGGGGAACCCCCATGACCGCACTGCCGTGGTTTCCCCCACTCGCGCTTTGCATCAAGACAACCGGTAACCATTAGTTTAATCTTTGTTACGTCTGCTTCTCCCTGGCCGTAAGCATTAAGCTGAGTGCTGAGTGCTGAGTGCTGAGTGCTGAATGCTTACCCCATCAGCTAAGAGCTCCAAATAGATCATAATCCCGAGAATAAGGAATTCTGGCTCTTAATGTTGTTTAGCGATCGCATTGGTTAAATTGTAGTCAAATCTTGATTTTTGTAAGTAATCAAGTATTTATACTTATTTCTTCTGGTTAAGAGCGATTGGCCTTTGGCCACGCTTCGCGATCGCTCTTTATACTTGGTAAGTGCTATGACAGTCAGCGACTAATCGCCGTCTACTTTATAATTTACTTTATCAACAGTCTCTTAGGCTACGCCGTACATCTGTTTCAATATCATAACGATATAGTGTGATGTCTAAGATATGATTAGACCCAATCAGGAGACTGATTAACTATGGCATTTAGTGACTTTAAAACTATAGCTGATGTACAGAAACACTACCAAATTAAATACGAAGAAGGAACATTTATAGTTTCTCAAGACACTGACCTACCCGAAATTTTCTTGAAAGACCTAGAGTTTTATAAAGAAACAATAGATGTATTCAGCTCGGAAGCGTCTCGGAGTGAAATTATCATTTCTCCCTTGTTGCGAGAACTCTATAAAAAATACTATAAAACCTATGCTTTCTGGATTCAAAAAAGCATATTTTATGATCAAATTCTGTCAGGTACTCCTGACTACATATTTTCGACAAAATCGGAATTAGGAAAAACGGTTTTAGAAAAACCATTAGTTATTATTCTTGAAGCTAAGAAAAATGATTTTCAACAAGGTTGGGGGCAATGCCTTGCCGAGTTAGTAGCTTCCCAAAAAATAAATCAAGATGTTCAACGTCCTGTTTATGGCATAGTTACTGATGGTAATTTATGGCAGTTTGGACGATTAAAAAGGGACATTTTTACTCAAAATATCGAAAATTTTACAATTGATAAATTGTCCCGATTATATGGAGCATTAGACTATCTTATCCTGTTAACGAAAAACTATACTAATAAAGATTAATATTAGTTATTACCTTGAGCTAATCTAATTATTATAATATAATTCCTGTCCGCCATTAATCTCACGCTCCCCGATCGATCGCTCGGGTGAGACGTGAGGCACCTGTTCAATGCTAAACTTCGCTCAAAGCCTTGTTAGTCAATCAATTTACTCCAAGTTTGTGGTCCAACAATACCATCAGCCGTTAAACCCTTTTGTTCCTGAAATCTGATCACAGCACTTGCGGTGCCTGAACCAAAGATACCATCTGCCTGAGTTCCCACCCGACGTTGGAGATATTTTACCGTGGTACCTGCAGCATGATTAGGTCTAAGTATGGGTTGCTCAAGAATCTGATTAATAGTCTGCCATGTCGTCGAGTCACCAATTCCAGTTTGGTTAATTCCTACAATAGCTTGAAATGTTTTTATTGCTGCGATAGTCGCCTGACCAAGAGATCCATCTTCTACTAATGGCTGACCAGCAGGACTTTTGATTTTTAGGCGATTGAGAGATTTTTGTAATTCCAGCACATTATCGTCAGAGGAAGATTTAGTAGTTGGTGGTTCTTCTCCTGTTAATCCTTGAACAATTGCATTAGCCAATGCTTCTGGATCGTAGAGTTCCATATCTTTCTGGGAATCACAAAAGCAGCTTTCTATCAGAATTGCTGGCATATTGGTATATCGGAGGACATATAAATGAGAGCCATTTTTTACCTTTCTATTGAAGTAACCCAACTCGACTATTTTTTCTAAAACTGGCTGGGCAATTTTTTTGGCAGTATCACTAATCGCAAATACTTCTACCCCATTAGCTTGACCATTAAACCCATTAAAATGAATTGAAACAAACTGATCAACTCGATTAGCATTGGCAATATTGCACCGTTGCCGCAGCGAGCTGCCCAAAGTACTCGCACTCTTAGGCTTGCATTCAACTACCTGATGTCCCAAGTCTCTCAATTTGGAAATTACTCTAGTTCCCACGTCTCTAGTCATTTCATCTTCTACTCTGATACCTTGAGCTCCTGTATCAGGGGGCAAGTTGTGACCAATATCAATTCCGTATTTCATGAAACCTTCTGAATCTCTCTAATTAGCCCTTTTCTCCAATTCTCTTCTATGTTAGTGGATTTAAGCCAATGGTGCTTAATAAAATTTAATAAACTGCTGCTAAATCGAAAACTCACACTGAACACTTTTGTTTTCTAAATTGATCCGGATCAAGAAATCTTAAAAAATAACGTAAGCTATCAGCTATCAGCTTTCAGCTTTCAGCTAATGGGCTACAGATGGTGCTACTAGATCGGTACTTTTGAATAAGCGATGCAGCTTCGGAACAGGGGGTTTCCCCCACTCGCGCTTTGCATCAAGACAACAGCTAACCATTGGTTTAATCTGAGTTAAGTCACAGGTTAGAACCCTGTTCCACAAAGCTGTTCGCCCAGCGTGAGCCTTTAGCTGACGGCTGACGGCTGACCGCTGACCGCTGACCGCTGAACGCTCAATGCTTACCTGAACTTGAACTTGAAGCTTGAGCACAGCATAAAGTAATGGGTAATAGGAAATTGGCTTACAATTCCCCATTACCCATTAGCTTGTCTTAAATTACCAACTAACTATCCTGTAGCCTTCTTTTTGGCTTGTTGATAGTAAAAACCAGGCTTTGAGATTGGTACAATGCTACAATTTAACCGTAACTGTCTTGACCTCGGTGTATTGCTGCAAGCCATACTCCCCAAGTTCACGACCAATGCCAGACTGCTTGAAACCACCGAAGGGAGCAGCGGCATCAAAAACATCGTAGCAATTCACCCAGACAGTACCAGCACGGACATTGTTTGCGATCGCATGAGCTTTAGTAATATCCTTTGTCCATACAGCTGCGGCTAAGCCATACATAGTATTATTTGCCCGCTGAACCACTTCATCAATATCTTTGAACTTAATAATGCTCATCACTGGTCCAAAGATTTCTTCTTGGGCAATCTTCATCTGATCTTGGACATCAACAAACACTGTCGGTTCGATGAAGTAACCGCGATCGCCAACTCGACCACCACCACACAACATCTGAGCTCCTTCCTGCTGACCAGACTCAATATAGCTCATCACCTTATTGAACTGTTCGAGATCCACTTGGGGTCCCTGTTCTGTGTTAGCATCAAACGGGTCACCAACTGTGCGATTTTGCGCCCGTTTCACACACTTGTCTACAAACTCGTCATAGCACTTCTCTTCCACAAACAGCCGGGAACCAGCACAACAGCACTGTCCTTGGTTAAAGAACAGGGCAAAGTGAGCGCCCTCAATGGTTTTATCCATGTCAGCGTCAGCAAAGACAATGTTAGGACTCTTACCACCAAGTTCTAGAGTGACCCGCTTGAGGTTACTCTTAGCAGCAGCTTCCATAATTAGATGCCCTACCTCAGTGGAACCGGTAAAGGCAACTTTATCGATATCCATATGATGTGAGATCGCAGCCCCAGCGGTTGGTCCATAGCCTGAGAGAAGATTCACCACACCAGGAGGGAAACCTGCTTCCAGAATCAGTTCACCGATCCGCAACGCTGATAAAGGAGTCTGTTCCGCCGTTTTCATCACCACGGTGTTACCAGCTGCCAATGCTGGGCCTAACTTCCAAGCTTGCATCAACAGTGGAAAGTTCCAAGGAATAATCTGACCAACCACTCCCACAGGTTCATGGCGCGTGTAGCAGAAGTAGGGTCCGCTGATCGGAATTGTTTTGCCTTGAATCTTATCTGCCCAGCCAGCATAGTACCGATAGCAGGCAATTACTAGGGACAAATCTGCATTCAAGGAATCACTATAGGGCTTTCCATTGTCTAGGGTTTCCAGCCGTGCTATTTCTTCCTTGTTTGCTTCGATTAAATCAGCTAGCTTGTAGAGTAACTCCCCCCGCTGGGTGGCAGACATTTTCGGCCAGTCTCCACTGGTAAAGGCTGTCCTAGCCGCCACTACTGCTTTATCAACGTCTGGGGCATCAGCCTCAGCCACATCACAGATAACCTCTCCTGTAGCAGGGTTAATCGTCTCGAATCGTTTCCCGGAGGTGCTGTCTACCCATTCGTTGTTAATCAGCAGCTGAGTTTGACCGATTTTGACCGTTGGCTTTGGTGTTGCCTTTGGTGTAGGGGCGGTGACCATAATAGTCTCCTGTTGTTAAGTTGATTTTTTATGACATCCTCAATTCTAATGGTGGATTGTAAACTTAAAATTTAACTAAAAATATAGATTTTATTAATATTTTATTGACGATTGTTAACTTATTTTAATTTTTTGCTGAATTTTGTTAATACTTTAACTATAGTATCCCTAATTATCCCTATGGTAATATCTATAGGGGTTCTAATATTAATGAGGTTGTACACACTTATTTTTTTACCTGTTCCCTGTTCCCTATTCCCTATTTCCTAAAATCCAAAACTTGTGTACCTAAACTATTTTATTATTTGATAAATTCTATAAAATATTACTATCTAATCACCCATTATCAATGTTTGGCTGAACTCCATAGGTTTTAAACTTGTCTATAACTATCTGCATTTCTTCCTCACTCAATAATTGAGGTTCTCCATAAATCTTGTTAACACTGAGGATTTTGATATACATTTGAGCCAAGGTTTCTAGCTCTTGGGCGACTTTCAGAGCGTGCCTTATATCTTTGCCACAGGCAATCATACCATGATTTTTTAACAAACAGGCAAGGGAATTTCCCAGTGCTTTTAGGGCGTTGTTGCTAAGTTCTTGAGTGCCAAAGGTAGCATAATCAGCTACTTTTATACTGCTCCCACCTGTCCTAGCCACCATATAATGAAAGCTAGGTATAGCTATACCCATACAAGCCAATGCTGTAGCATGGATGCTATGAGTATGGACAATAGCATTGACATCAGTTCGATTCAAAAGTATGTCATAGTGAAATCGCCATTCACTGCTGGGTAAATAACGATTATTCTCAGCAAAAACAGGTTGTTTGTCTTTGCCGAAGTAAATTTTGCAGAGTTTATCAGGAGTTAGGTCTTCGTAGTCTAGTCCACTGGGAGTAATTGCTATTGCCTCACCGATACTGTCTCTAACCCTGACACTGACATTACCACTGGTACCTTGATTGATACCAAGACTGTTCATGCGAAGACAAGTATCAATCATCTGCTTGGCGGTTATAGTTTCAACAGGGATTGACTTGATGATCATACTAAGTTGCACCTGATCCAGGAATTTGGGTACTTTGTCAACAATACTATCGCCCTTTAGCAGCACACAACTATAGTAATCCTAATTCCTAGGTAAACAATACTCCCCTAGTTCATCAGTTTGAGTTGCAAACTCTCACTGTTGAGGAATCATAAGCATTTAAACAAAATTAATTTCCTACTACCAATCTCTGTAACCCTTACATCGTAAGGCTTTGAGTTTTGGAAAATGTGTAATTAATTTTGTGCACCTGCTTATCTCTCCATAGCATTAAAGCAAATAATATTAGATATCCTATAAAAACAGTTAAAAAATAACTATTACCTAAGATTATATAAGAATTATGATGGCACCTAAGCAAGTATACGTCCTGTTATTTAATGCCCGGACAGAAAACGAGGGAATTCACACTATCCAAATTGACGATCGCCAAACGGTATTGATGTTTGAAGAAGAAGACGATGCTACCCGCTTTGCTTTATTGCTCGAAGCCCAGGATTTCCCAACAGCAACCGTAGAAGCTATCGATCTAGAAGAGATTGAAGAGTTTTGCCAATCGGCTGGTTATGAATCGGAGTTGGTTACTGAAGGAATGTTGGCCATGCCACCGGAAACAAATCTAGAAAATACTGATTGGCAACCGGACATCAAGAAAACCGAACAACCAGAAATATCATCAGATCTAGAGCGCATTCGCCGTCAGTTGGAAAATTTATTGTAAGCTGATAAAAATTTGAGGAATACATTTGAACCGTCCACCAACAGCCGTCAACCCTGGCCCATAGGCCAAGCTACGCGAACAACCCTTTTACCTTCAACCCTTGTACCAATGACTAAATAATATAATGCAAAATTTAGAACAACGGGGACATCTACTGACCGAACAGATTAATCCCAATAGTCAGAACCTTGACCAGCTGACATCCCTAGAGTTAGTGGATCTGTTTAATCAAGAAGATACCAAAACCCTAGATGCGATCGCAGCAGCTCGTAGCCAGCTAGCTCAAGCCATTGACTGCACAGCAAAGGCATTGCGTCAAGGAGGATGCCTCTTCTACGTGGGAGCTGGTACCAGTGGACGCTTGGGAGTCCTCGATGCTGCCGAATGTCCCCCCACCTTTTGTACACCCCCAGACCTAGTCCAAGGGATCATTGCTGGAGGAGCAGGGGCATTGGTGCGGAGTTCTGAAGATTTGGAAGACCGACAGGAAGATGGTGCAAAAGCGATCGCCCATCGCCGGGTACATGACCTAGATGTGGTGGTAGGCATTACCGCAGGTGGGACCACACCCTTTGTCCACGGCGCACTCCAAGAGGCACGAGGGCGGGGCGCAACCACGATTGCGATCGCTTGTGTCCCCCCTGAACAGGTCAGTATTGATGCTGATATTGATATTCGGCTGCTAGTTGGTCCGGAAGTCCTAGCTGGCTCTACTCGCCTCAAAGCCGGTACTGTCACTAAAATGGCCTTGAACATCCTTTCCACTGGAGCCATGGTAAAGCTTGGCAAAGTCTACGGCAATCGCATGGTAGATGTGGCAGTAACCAACAAGAAACTTCATGACCGAGCCCTGCGCATCCTCAAAGACCTGACCAACCTCAGCCGAGAAGACTGCGCTCATTTACTAGAGCGCAGTGGAAGGCAGGTAAAACTAGCGCTACTAATGTACTGGACAGGATTAGACCAGGTAGAGGGAGCCAGCTTCCTAGAGCAAAACCAAAGTGATCTCAGGGCCGCTCTCCAAAGTTGGAAACAAACTAGTACTCCATCAAAATTGAATTGATAATGTTTAACGGATCACAGACTACTGTCACTTTGGTCATAATACTCGTAGCCCTTGGTGTTCTAGGTTGGGGCTATAACCGCGCTCGTTCTTACGGCAAGCTAGGAATTTTAGCCTGGTTGCAGTCAGTAGTCTTGACAGTGCCCTGGCTATTATTCTTTGGCTTAGTCAGCATCGGAATTTACCTGAATATCGTTGGGATCCTATTTCTGCTAGTCGCTTCCACCGGCCTATACATCTACTTGGGCAGGCTCTTACGTGCAGCAGGTCAAGATGAAGTTTGGCGGGAGCGTGCCACCAAACTGTTCGAGGATCAACAACAAAGCAAGGATGCCCAAAAGTCTGAGGAGCAAGATACTGCAGCTTACAACAATTTAACTGCCGTATCCGAGGGTCCGAATACCACCAGGATCGGAGTAGCTACAATTCCTGATGAAGACCTACAAATTATTAAAGGGATTTTTGGGATTGATACGTTCTTTGCTACGGAAACTATAAAATATCAGGAAGGGGCAATTTTTACAGGAAATCTGCGGGGAAACGATGCCGAATTGGTACATTCTCGTTTGTCAGCTAATCTAGAGGAAAAATTAAGCGATCGCTATCGGCTATTTTTAGTCGATAATCCAGAAGGGAAACCAGTTGTCATTGTCTTACCCAGTAGCAATGACCCACGAACCACTACAGTTCCCCAGAAAATCTTGGCCCTTGTCCTGGTAATTGCCACATTCTTCACCACTTTAGAAGTATCTGGGTTACTGCTTGAGTTTGATTTATTCAGTGAACCCGAACGGTTTCGGGAAGCCTTACCGATTACCATCGGAATTTGGATAGTTCTGATTACCCATGAACTCGGTCACTGGTGGCAAGCCAAAAGTCACGACATTCGCCTCAGCATACCCTTTTTCCTGCCCAGCTTGCAAATCGGCTCATTTGGTGCTATGGTTCGCTTCGAATCATTATTACCCAATCGAAAAGTATTATTTGATATTTCTATAGCCGGACCAGCCGTAGGTGGTGTAGTGTCTCTACTGATGCTGATGGCGGGATTAGTCCTTTCTCATCAAGGCAGTGCTTTTCAGGTGCCAGCGGAATTCTTCCAAGCGTCCATTTTAGTCGGAGGGCTGGCAAAGTTAGTGCTTGGTAGTGCTCTCCAAGAGCCTTTAGTAGATGTTCACCCTCTGACCATTGTCGGTTGGCTAGGTTTAACCATAACAGCCTTGAACCTAATGCCAGCAGGACAACTAGATGGTGGGCGAATTGTCCAAGCTATCTACGGACGCAAAACCGCTCGACTTACTACCATTGCCACCCTAGTAATTTTGGGGATTCTGGCCTTAATCAATCCAGCCAATCCCATAATTTTGTACTGGGGAATCTTGATTTTGTTCTTGCAGCGGAGTTTAGAACGACCTAGCCTCAATGAAATTACCGAACTTGACGATACTCGGGCATTGTGGGGGTTATTGGCATTATTTTTAATGGTCGCAACTCTGATTCCCATTAATTCCGCTTTGGCAGGAAGGCTAGGAATTGGGGGCTAATTTCAGGCTAATTTAAAAGGTTGAACGGTTGAAGGTTGAAGGTTAAACGGTTGAAGGTTGAAGGTTGTTAAGTTATTGGCCATAGGCGTTGGGTGTAGGTTAGGTTGAGACTTACAGGCTTCTTGGGGGAAACTTCAACGCTAGTTAATTATAATTACACAAGATGAGGAAATTTTGGAATAATGGTGAAAAAGCACCATTATTCCAAACTTGTGTACCTCATTTAATTTAAGTCTCACTATGCAATCTACTTCCAAAATTAGCCAATATGCACTTCTCCCTGAGACCTTAATTAAATTCGTTTACCAGGTATTTCAACGTAAGCATTCAGCCGTCAGCCGTCAGCCGTCAGCTCTACAGCGAAATGCTCCTCACTCTGCGGCGGTGGAGGTCTTAACTAGACTACAACTCGACCTGCTACTGGCTTTAACACCACCTGGGAAAAAGAAACCCGAGAAACTGACTATTGACTGGTATTCTAGCTTACGGAATCGGAGAGCGTAGTACAATGACCTTTGAACTGGTGTGGGCGTACGAAGGGTTTGTGGGAGTGTTTCTTCTATGTTACAGATGGTTTCAAGGTGTATCCCAACTACATCCATCGATGGTGACCAGATATCGTCAACCCGTTGTATATGACCCGAGTCTAGGGTGATTTCACTCGATTGAGGCACTATCTGGCTCGGCTACATCCCAAGACTTTGTGTGACTCGAAGTCAATAGAAATGCTGAAGCATTCGATCGGACTGTTAGTGCATTACCTGAAGTTTTGGGAGGTGCCGGTGCCACCGAGGCAAATACCTGTCTATCCCTGATTCATCCCGTAATTCAGTAACGCCTTGGAGTTTAGTCATTTCTATGTTGAATTGGAGAAGCAAACATGGTCAATCTGCATAAGAAGTACGAAGTTCAGAATATTCAACAAAATCGTTCAGAACACGACCCTTTTACTTTGAAAAGGTACGAACAATTCTTCAGTTTTTTTCAGAAAGGAGCTGTAAAGATTCTTGACGTAGGTTGCAATACGGGTAGAGGTGGATTACGTTTTAAGGAGTTGAACCCGAACCTGACATTATTTGGTCTTGATTGTGTACAAGAAAGATTAGATGTTTTGCCTGAGTGCTATTCACAAAAAGTCTATGGTCTTTCAACAGACATACCTATGGAAGATCGATTTTTTGATGTGATTACTGCTGGTGAGTTTCTTGAACACCTGTATCCTGCCGATGTAGATAAAACATTATGTGAATTCCAAAGAGTGTTGAAGATTGGCGGAAGGCTGTTGCTTACCACTCCCAATCCTAATTACATAAAAAATAAAATTATTGGAATGTCAGTTTACGGTGTCAGCCATTTAACTCAGCATTTTCCAGAAGTTCTGCGATTGAGATTGCAAATGCATGGATTCTCAGGAGTTAAATTATATGGATCAGGTAGGGTATCCCAGTATTTAGGTTGGCATTTTCCGTTGATGTCAATCTATGGTAGCTATCTCGTTGTAGCAAATAAGTACTGATCAGGCTAAGATTACCGTTTGTCTGCTTAAGGAGAAAATATCCCACCTGGAAAATTAAAAGGAAATGTGGCAATTCTTCCAGGGGGTAGGCTGTCCTGGAATGCCCTCCTGTGTAAGGTCAATGGCACTGAAGCAGAGGAATTAGCTCAAGCAGGTGCTAAACCCTCTGCTAAGATTCTCGAAGAGATGAATTTCGTGGAAACTTGGCTCAAAGGTATCGGAGCGAAAGCCGTTAAGCCAGCATCTGAGCTTTATATCCGCCATGCAGGCAATATTACTGGTGTGGTAGACCCTCTCTATGGCTCCCAAATGCTCTTAGGTGGCACACCCAATTGGTCTGCTTTGGGAACCTTTGGCTATCATTTTGATGTGCGAGGTGGTATCGAAGGTCTTGGTAACAGAGCCTCTCAGAACGGGATAAAAAGTGTAAGTTTTAGTAAGCCAATTTTCAACATTGGCATCCAGCATGCCCAAATTAAGACAGTCCCTAATTTAGCCCTTGTCAGTCCTGGTTCTGGGTTTCAAGGGTTTGCTTCATCCGCTGGTAGAATTGTGGAATTCAATGCTGGTGTTGGTCAGGCATTGGGGATAGCTGCCATTACTGCCCTTCTTTCTGGCAGGAATCTAAGTAATGTATCCAACTCTGAGGTCAGAAAAGTACTTTTAAGCACGAAGCAACTTCCTCGCGTCTATGGATATGCTAATAATAATGAAGCTAAGAAATTGAAGAATTTTGAGTCTTTATTAGTGCTGGTTTGAGAGACTTTTGATAAAGTAAATCTTACAGCCGTTTTCCTGACGGGGCGCTTGTCGCCCCGTCAGCTTATATGGTCAAACTTGGGTGAGTTTTATGGAGTCGTGTTGGGATTTGGTGAAGGAGTTAATGAAGTAAAATCCCAATAAACTGGAGTATTATTTACGAGGTATAAGAGCTAGGTCTCTTATTCTGGCTACATTCTAGCTTCCATGTCACCCCTTCAGGATAAACGACTATCGACTGGAATTCAAAATACAAACGTACCAGTACGTGGTTGATTAGTTTTGTCAGTCAACCCGCGCTTGTTCTGTCAGCTTTCTAGCCATTCATGTCGCTCCCCCAGCAAAAATTAGATGCACCCTCCCCGTAGCGGTGGGCTAAAGTGTTTTTGTTACTTAAATCAACAAAACTTTATAAAGTTAATAAAATCTTATGTTGACAGGTGACACCAATCTGTTAAAGTTACAATAGAAATAATTGAAAGAAAGGCAAATGATGATACTGCTGTAGTTAAAGCTAAGGCTGTAGTTAAAGCCTATCAACATCAAGAGAAAACTTGAAATATAAAAAACTTAATGTTAGGAATGTCAATGGAATAACAATGGATCTAGAGGATTACATCAAGAAATGGAATTTTGTAAAAAACAATTACGATTTTTTATATCAACCCAGGAAATTAACAAAAAAAGATTTAACTATTCAGATTCCTGCTGGGGGAAAGCTTTCAGATGATGGAATTCGCCGGGACGTGCAGCTATTGACACATCTATATGGTTTTTTTGTTCTCCGTACTCACGAAAATGATGCGTTATTAGATAATCGACGTTTTAAGGAATGGCGAAATCAGTTGCATTTATTGCTCGGGAAACAAGTGCGACAACCCTATAGTAATTCTGGCAAAATAGAATCCAATGAGAATTCTTTAGCCAGAAAAGTGTTAGCTGACTATGGCGTTGATTTTAAAGAAAATGATGTTTTGATGATGGCAAATCCAGCTGATCGTGTTAAGGGTAATAAATACAACGGTCATCAGGAAGTCCATCAAGACAGCACATTCTTAAAAGTCGTTCCTAATTGGGTGGTGTTTACAGTCCTACAAAATGCTCAATCAGGAGGGGAAACTCGTGTGGCGAGTGGACAGCATCTTTTAAATGCTATTCCTTTGCCTTATCTAGCTGTTTTAAAAGAAGCAGATGCTGTTACCTTTTTTAGGGAAGGAACGGATGGTCATCTTAGTAAACCAATTATTAATTACCATAAGGAAAAAAGGTGCATTACAACCGGTTATCGCGCCGATGGCGATGTTGACTATAAGTGTAAAAACGCCCTGACGAAAATAGCAATGGATTGGATCTGGAATTTTAATAAAAATCCAGAGAATTACACAAGCGTTTTGCTAGAAGAACTTAGGGAAAGTTTAGTGCTGGCAAACTTAGTCGCTTTTCATGGTAGAGAAGGATTTACTAACTCCGAAACCAAGATTAGGAAAGTGCTGCGTTGGACTTTCGATAATAAGACTGCCAATCCCCTCGACCAGGGAATTTATTTTCCTGGAAACAAAGAACTAGAAAAAGTGGTTACAAGCCAAAGTTTGGAGGGGTATTTACAAGATGAATTGGCCTGGGAAACACAAAGATAAATTCTATCTAAACTTGCTCACCTTAGTCCCGATAACTATCCAGAAAACTTAGAGAGTAAGCTCAGAATCGAGGTTCTTAATAGACAAGTAATGACAAGAAAATATGAATAATTGTGAACAGAATTTTAGGCAAGAAAGGGACAAGAATAATCAGCCTAAAAATATGATTATTTTTTGTAACGAAGATATTATCGCTAATATAACTCTAAATTTTTTGCTTCCTTTTTTGAGCAATAGAAACTTTAAAGTTCATATATTTTTGTCACAAAAAGTATCGAGAAAAGCAGAAAGCCAAGTCGAAAAATTGTCTAAGTTTAATTTTTTGACTAAAGATTATATCCGTAACATAGTTTTTCCTTGCATTGAAAAAAATCTAGGCAATAAAAAATGCCAGTTGATGACATTCAATCAACTGGCGAGACAGTACGAATGCAAATTGTCTCGCATCAAAAGTACTAAAAACAGAGAAGAACAGGAGAAAATTATTGCTATTTATCAAGAACATGAACCTTACATTAGTTTGTCTGTAAGGAACAATCTAATCATCAGTTCAGAAATTATTAAAGTAGCAAGTGAGTATGGTGTGGGGAAGATTTTCAATATTCACTCATCAAAACTTCCTGAACGTGCTGGCGTGTGGTGTTCCTTGTGGGATATGGCTGAAGGAAAATCTCTTTACGGAACTTTACATATTGTTGAGGAAGGAATTGATACAGGTAGCATCATAGGAGCTTACTCTGTAGATCTTAATAAAAACTACAGCTATCTAAAAAATTTATGTTTGATTTACAAAAAGGGTGCCCAAATCTTTTTAGAATACATCGATGAGTTAGCTCAAGGATATTCTTTTCCTTTTTATTGGGAGGGAAAACAGGATCTTAGTAAAAGAACATATTATCGTACTCCCACTTACCAAGAAGTTAATCAAATGGAGGATTTGGGAATAGAACTATTTTATTACAGTGAATTTTGCGAAATCCTAGCATATTATTCCCTAGAAAAAACAGTTGAAACTTTCCAATTAGTGTAGCTTTACCGAGTACAAATAGAATTAATGAAAACTCCAGAGCTTAATTTAGAAACAGACAAAGATTTATGTGGACAAAAAACAATTATTACCTACGACTCGGACAGTAACATTGATTATCAGTCTTTAGAGGTGGGCACGATTGTCAAATATCATCTCAGTAATGACTTAGATATTTTACTAGAAACCCATCCTAATGCTTGGACACCTTCTTCACTATTTTCCCTCACAATGTGTGAGCTAGTAGCTGCTGATGATTGTAGGGGCAAGGTGGTGATGGATTTTGCTGGTGGCTTAGGCATGTTTGGCATAGTCGCCGGAAAAGGTGGTGCAGCTCAGGTAATTGGCACGGAATTAAACCCTTATGCCGTTACCCTGCAAGGAAGCAATTGGGAATTGAATGGTCTTAACCCAAAGGATTTCCAAAGTTTTGAGTCTAACTGCTTTGCTGCAATTCAAGGGAATCGAGAGATTGAAGGGAAAGTTGATCGGATTTATCTCAACCCGCCAGCACTACCTGATACGGAGGAAAAATTGCAAGCAAGGCTGAAGTTTGCTGACCAATTTCGGGGTGAAGAATGGAACCGCAATGGCGATCGCGGCAGACTAGTAATGGACACTTTAATTACCCAAGGTAGTTCCTACCTGGCACCAGGAGGGGAAATTCTCTTCATCGCCACCAGTAAAAATGGCCCCAGACTAACCCATAGGTTAATGGAAAAATACTGGGGAAAAGGAATTCAAAGCGATAGTGACAATCCTTTAGACTATTCTATTAACTGGGAAGAGCGGGGTGATGCCAATTGGGCTGTTGTCCACAGAATTAATGTTGCCTTAGCTAACTATCACACAGAGTTTGTCCAAAGCTATCAAAAACTAGCAGATCTAGAAGGAGAACCCTCCCCCTTTATAGAAGAAGAGGCCAATCTCTATCAGCAGTTATATTTTATCCGTGCCAAGAAAGCATGAGTAAACTCCTAAGTTTTGCTCATGCTAAAGTAACTTTCGATTCAAGAGAAAAAAAACAATGTCAAACCACGCAAAGATCAATACAGCTACTGCCGAAAATTTTCAATGGGGAACTGGCTGTCAAGGATGGCATTTATTAGCCAATGACAATTTAACCGTTGCACAGGAAATTATGCCTCCCAACAGCAGGGGAGTGGAACATTACCACGAAGTTGCCCAACAGTTTTTCTTTATACTTGAGGGTGAAGCATCTATAGTAATTGAGAACACAACACATGTTCTTAATTCGGGTGATGGCATACTAATATCTCCGGGAGCGCTGCATCAAATTAGGAATGAATCAAGCAATGACCTACACTTTATAGCCATTTCTTCGCCAAACAGCTTTCATGATTTTAAGAATGAAGTGGGAGAAGTGCCTGCAGATTGGAAACCAGATTTCTTTCCTAGCCAGAAATCCTGAATCTTAACCTAATGGAACTAATGCAATGATCAAGATCGCAGAAAAAACATTTCTGGTAACAGGAGCGGGAACTGGAATCGGCTACTCCATTGCCCAATGTCTTATTTCTTCAGAAGCACGAGTTGTGCTGCACTGTAATTCCCACATTGAGCCAGCCCAGAAGCTAGCCTCCGCAGCCAAAACTGATTGTGTTGTCATTCAAAAAGATTTATCCCAGCCCCAAGCAGGACAACAATTAGTGGAGGAAGTGCTCAATCTGGGATATTCCCTTGATGGTGTTGTGAATAATGCCGCCATCATGACCGAACTCAGCTTGGATGATAATCCCTCACTCTGGGAAGAGAAATGGATCGAAACTCTTAAGGTGAACTTGATTGCTGTTAGTTCCATCACCCGACGGGCAATAGAACACTTTCAGTCCAAGGGAGGAGGAATTCTTGTTAACATCTCTAGTCGTGCAGCTCATCGAGGCGACACCCCAGAGTACATGCACTATGCAGCCTCCAAAGCAGCATTGAGTAACTTAACTAAAAGTATTGCTCGTAACTTTGCTGCTGATGGCATACTAGCCTATTCTATTTGCCCGGGCTTTGTTGATACAGAAATGACCAGGACATTTACCGAAAACTACCCTATATCCCAAATTTTGTCCGGTATTCCTCTACAGCGAATCGCCCAGCCAGAGGAAATTGCTGCCATGGTAGCTTTCCTCTTATCCGGACAAGTCCCCTCGGCAACTGGAACCAACATTGATATTAATGGAGCCTCATACGTGCGCTAGAGTGCATCAGAGAAGTGGTGTTAGGTTTTAGGTGTTAGGTTTTAGGTGTTAGGTTTTAGGTTTGAGGTAAAACGCTAATTATTCGGATAGCCTAATTTTTCTTCTTCTCCTTTAGTTTTTCCATCAGACTGTTGAGCATTCTTCCTATTTCATCGCTTAACTCTAAAACGGGCTGTAACTCAGAGTTTTTAAGATAAGATAATCTGCCAGTAATTAGCAAATGTGTTTCCAATTCTTTGAGAGATCCATTAGCTATGGATAGATGATGGATATAGTCTCCCAAATGCTGTCTCCCTTTGCCATCAGCGATATTAGCTGGAATCGAAACAGCAGCTCGTTGAATTTGGCTGCTCAGTCCATAAATCTCAGTTTTTGGTAACTTAGAAGTAAGTTTGTAGCATAGTACAACCAAGTCCATTGCCCGATTCCAAACCTTTAAGTCTCGATAACTCTTAACTTCGAGCACCCTGATCACCTTTTTTGTTTAGTCGTTATCTAAAACATAACACCTAATCCCTAACACCTCAAACCTAAAACATAACACCTAACACCTAACACCTCAAACCTAAAACCCAAAACCTAAAACCTCAAAGTATATGGATACAATACCTCAGTTATTTGAAGCCCAAGTAGAACGAACACCTGATCAGATTGCTGTTGTATTTGACAAGCAGCAGTTAACCTACCGAGAACTGAATGATAAAGCGAACCAGTTAGCCAGCTATTTGCGCTCCTTGGGTGTAGAACCGGAAACCCTTGTGGGGATTTGTGTTGAGCGTTCTGTTGATACAGTGGTCGGACTTTTGGGGATTCTTAAAGCAGGGGGGGCTTATGTGCCCTTAGATCCATCCTATCCGAGGGAGCGTTTGGAGTTCATGCTCCATGATACCCAAGTGTCAGTGCTGTTGACACAACAGAAATTGGTGCCGGAAATTCCAGAATATCAAGGATATCTAGTTTGCTTGGATACAGATTGGCAGAAAATAGCTGTAGAAAGCAATACTAACCCAGTCGGTAGGGTTGGAGGAGAAAACTTAGCTTACATTACCTATACTTCTGGCTCAACCGGAAAGCCAAAAGGCGCAATGATGCCCCATCGAGCGGTTTGTCAAAGCTGGCGCTGGCTTCAAGAGACTTTTCCCTATCAGAAAAGCGATCGCGTTTTGCACAAAGCCTCTCTCAGCTTTGATGTGTCCAGCCGTTGGGAGTTATTTTGGCCTCTAATGGCTGGAGCTTGCGTTGTTTTAGCAAAACCAGACGGTGAAAAAGATAGTGCTTACATAGTTCGGCTAATCGCCCAAGAGCAAATTACCGTTGCTTATTTTGTTTCCTCTATGCTCTCGATTTTTCTCGAAGATCCGGGCTTGAAAACTTGCAGGAATCTCAGACGAATCTTTGTAGGTGGGGAAGCATTTCCCTTTGCTCTCAAACAACGCTTTTGGGAGAGCCTTCCCAATTGCCAAGCAGTTGAAATATATGGCTCTACTGAAACCATTGTGGTTAGCTCCTGGCACTGTCAACCCGAACCAGAACCGCGCAACTTTTCTATAACTCGCCCGATTGCTAAGCTGCCAATTTATATTTTAGACCACCAAATGCAACCCGTTTCCAGAGAAGAAACTGGGGAACTTTACGTAGGCGGAGACTATCTGGTCAGGGGGTATCTCAACCGCCCAGAATTAACAGCAGAAAAATTCATCACCAACCCCTTTGACAATTCAAAAGTCAACAATCAAAAGTCAAAATTATACAAAACGGGAGACTTAGCTCGCTATCTTGCTGATGGTAATATTGAGTTACTCGGTCGTGGGGATCATCAGGTAAAAATTCGCGGTTTCCGCATTGAACTAGGGGAAATTGAGGCAGTACTTACTCAACACCCTGTGGTGAGACAAGCCGCAGTAATTGCTAGGGAAGATATTCCGGGTGACAAGCGATTAGTCGCCTATATTGTCAGCACTCTTGCTGAAGAATCTCGGACAGCAATTGTGCCAGAATTGCTAAGACTTATCCAAGCAAAGCTGCCAGAATACATGATTCCTTCGGCATTTGTGGTTTTAGACGAGTTGCCCCTAACCCCTAATGGTAAGTTAGACAGGCGATCGCTCCCTGCACCTAATCCCGAACGACCTATTTTAGAGCAGGAGTTTGTCCCACCCCGTACCTCACTAGAAACAAAATTAGCCCAACTCTGGAGTCAGGTTTTACACATCCATCCCATTGGCCTGAGGGACAACTTCTTTGAATTAGGAGGAAATTCTCTCCTAGCAATTCGGCTCCTTTTCCAAGTAAGACACACTTTTGGAGTTGATTTCCCCCTACGCACCTTGTTAGAAGCACCCACAGTAGCTAACATGGCTGAAGCAATCGAGACATTTAGCAACTCAGAAGAGGCTGCAGGGATTGAAAGCATGACTGTGGAAGAGTTGCTTTCAGAAGCCGTTCTAGATCCCACCATCAAACCAAACTTTACTTCCGTTGGGTCTTATGCCGAACCCAATGCTATTTTATTGACTGGAGCAACCGGATTCCTCGGTGCTTTTTTACTCGATGAACTCCTCAGACAAACCCAAGCCAGAATTTATTGTCTGGTTCGTGGCTGTAAGACTACTGATGAAGGCAAGCATAAAATTACCAACAACCTCGATCGCTATTTACTGGAATATGAAAATTTCAACTCCCGGATTATTCCAGTGATAGGGGATTTGTCCCAGTCACTTTTGGGACTGCACGAGCAACAGTTCGAGCAGCTAGCACGGGAAATCGATATTATCTATCACGCTGCTACCTTCTTAAATTTAGCGTATCCCTACACAGCTATGCGAGCAGCCAACGTGGGAGGAACTCAGGAAATCTTGAGATTAGCCAGTCAAATCAAACTCAAGTCCGTCCATTTTATCTCTTCACCCGCTATTTTTAAGTCAACAGGGTATTTCAACAAGCCATCCATTGGAGAAGAAGACCCTTTGGAGGATTGTGAAGTAGTCTATGGAGGTTATGCTCAAAGTAAATGGGTAGCAGAAAAATTGTTTAAAACCGCACATTCCCTCGGCATTCCGGTTAGTATCTACCGACCGGGGACGATTAGCGGGCACAGTAAAACTGGCGCATCTAATGCCGAGCAAACCTTAGGTAGGCTGCTAAAGAGCTTTGTCGAGCAAGGCATTGCTCCCGATCTCAATATTGAATTCGATTTGACACCAGTAGACTATGTCAGTCAAGCCATTGTTTATCTATCTAGGCAGAAAGAATCCCTAGGAAAAAGCTTCCACTTAGTCAATCCTCAGTGTTTGCAGATAGGGGAGCTAGTCGATCTCATCCGTTCTCTCGGCTACCCTATCGAGCAAATAGACTATCCCCAGTGGGAATCAAAAATGCGGGATGTGATCTTGAGTTCCCCAGAAAATGTTTTAAGTCCCATCTTGCCGTTTTTAACCAAAAAAATTCCCGGAACCCAGCTAACCTATTTAGAGGCATCCTCCTTCACCTCAAAGTTGGATTGCGAGAATACTGTTAAGGGACTTGCTAATTCTGGTATTACTTGCGCGCCCCCAGACAGCCAGTTGCTTCGGGTTTACCTTCGGCAAATCGAAGAGTTTCCATTTAGCATGTAGGAGGGATAGAATCGATTGACCTGAGTTCGATATATACTCCGACTACTAGATATCTCCGAAAAATAATTAAATTGTGGTCAACTAATAGAAAAGAGTGTTTATACCAACATACTTCAATTCAGCAACGCCTCAATTCGATTTCTTCCAATCCTCTATATCTGGTGCTTTCACAAATTCAGGAAACATAATCCCAAAACCCCTCTCACGCTCAGAAGCTGGTTCATCACTCATATTCAACAAGGTTTCATAGAAGAAAAACGACACACCAGCAAATCCCCGCAGTCGGACAGCATCCACTTGCCGCTGAATTTGTGAGACCGGAACTAAACGAGTTCTGAGACCACTTAAAATACCAATTCCTACCGGAATATGACTCCGTGCTCTTTTGACTTCTGTCTGGTCTAATTCCGAGATAAAAGTGCTGAAATTATCTCGATAAATCTGGACAATTAGTTCTTCTACTAAACCCCGTTGTTCCCAACTTGCCCAGTCAGCTAAAAAGAATTGGTAAGAAAAACGTTGGGGATTGGGAGATAGGGAAATAATCACATCATTGTTACTGTCTTTAACACTGTCTTTAACTGCTCGAAACAGCTTGGTTAGGAAATCCGTAATTTTATTTGCTCGCCAGCGTACCCATTCCTCATCCTTTGGGTCAGTGGGGGGAGATTTACCTTGGTGTTCTTTTTTGTACAATTCTACTGTGAAATCATCGTAACCAAAGGTCACTGGCAACCCAAAGTGGTCATCGAATTGGATACCATCAACATCATAGTTGCTGACAATTTCAATAACTAAATCTTGAATAAATTGCTGTACATCTGGTTTAAAAGGATTGAGCCAAACAATCTCTTGTAGTCTTTCATCCTCTGGTTCTAATCCTTTAGTAGTTTGAGTCTTGACCCCATCTTTGGTTTGGGTCAGCCAATCTGGGTGGCGTTTGGCTAATTCAGAATAGGAGGGTGCTTTGAAGCCAAATTCAAACCAGGGAATAACTCTCAAACCATTGTCATGTCCCACCTCGACAATCTCTTTGAGAACATCTCGTCCTCCCTGCACCCCCTTCTTTGGGTCAAATAAGTCTTTCTCTAACTCCGTCGATATTCGTGCTTCCAGTCCCACTACCCGTTTAGCTACTTGAGACGGATATAGTGTATAACCCCAATTCCACACTGTAGGATATACCGTGTTAAAGTTGAGCTCCTTAAGTTTTTGTAGGCTATCCGTTACTGCTCTATTAGACAACAGTACCTCACTATCAATATTTGTCAGCCATACCCCTCTTAACTCCGCTTCAGTAGAACCAGGAGTTGGTGGCTCAACCTTAGCAATGTATTGATTAGGAATCAATCCAGTGGTTTGGGTAGCTTGGCACAAAAAAGCAGCTACCTCAGCTCGACTAGCTTGTTGGTTAGGTTTGAATTGCTTCACATTAGGGGGATTGACCACAATCTGATTTTCCGTAGCTGCTGCGATCGCATTTTGGGCATAGTTCGGAATTGCTGTAGCATCAGTAAACGCTGCCTTTAAAGTTTCTAGGGAAGACTTGACCGGTTTATACTTCAATCCACTAGCTAAAGATACTAACGCTTGGACACGAGGGATATTTTGCTTAGGGCGGAAAACTCTACCAGGATAGCCAGCCAAAAATCCCGTTTTATCAGCATTACGAATAGCCTGATTAGCCCAGTAATTAGTTGGTACATCTACGAATTTTTGGTCACTGCGCACTTGAGGAGCACTAGGGAAAGCCTTCAGAAGCAGTGCAGCAAACTCAGCTCTGGTGATCGGAGCATTCGGTTTAAAGGTACCATCTGGGTAACCCCTGATAATATTTTGTTGTGCTAGTTTGGTGATACACGGCTGTGCCCAATAATTGTCTGGGACATCTTTAAAGGTGCCACTGGCGTAGGATGGGGAAAGCTGGCATAGAGGAATTATCATCCCGATCACAAATAGCAAAATCCACCAACCCTGACGTTTAATGGTTTGCTTAAAAGAAACCAGTCTATTTACCAAGGCTATAGGCCAGAGTTTCAGTAACGGTTTCATTGGTTGAACAAGCTCCGGGTGAGGGTGTTGGGCTAATCAGGATTTTGATTAACCGCGAAGATGCAAAGAACACGACACTAGATTAGCAGAGGTTATGGATTAGAAGAGGAATTATCCAATGGAGCTAATATGGAGCTAATTAACCGTTACCGTGGTAGTCTCTTAGGATTGGCTGTTGGGGATGCAGTCGGTACTACTTTAGAGTTTAAGGCACCAGGATCATTTATCCCGATTGAAGATATGGTGGGTAGTGGGCCTTTTGGTTTAAAGCCTGGCTACTGGACTGATGATACATCCATGGCTCTGTGTTTAGCCCATAGTTTGATTGACCAACAGGGGTTTGATCCAGTTGATCAATTACAGCAGTATCTGCGATGGTCTCGAGAAGGACAGGTTATTAGGAATCCAAGCACTGAAAACTCCGCCTCAAAGCGAGCCCAGATGAAAGTGGCTAGCGAGTTTAGTCGCCTAGAAATAAATCTTGCAACCGGGGTTGATAATTGTCTAGCCAGAGTATACTAGTAGTATGAGTACAGGCTGAAAAACCGTTCGCGTAGCGTGGCCTTTGGCCTTGGCGCAACCGGGAGAGAGACCCGCCCCTGCTTGACCTTAAAATAATAATGCTCGGAGGGTAGGGAAAGTCCTCCTTAAAAACCCAGTCATCAATTAACCGTTGGTGTGTGAACCAAGCAAAAACACGATTTGAGATAAAAACGGTACGGCGGGGCACGCCGGAACCAGGTGAATGAGAAAGCAACGGACTTTAATCACGCACTTTCTAGCAAGTAACCAAACGCGATCGCGAGAATTGCCCGCTGGGTCTACTGTGAACTAAACTGAATTCTTGTTCTTGACGGGTCTTTGGTTTAGATATTGCTTACTTTTTGGCGGCGTCAAAGATTAGGACACAGTGGTTTAACCCACATTCCGCAGGTTGGTCAGACCAGTAAATAATATTTTTGGCAGGGAGCACCAAGAAACTGAAGAATCCTTTGATGCTCCTGGGTTAAGTTGACAATTTGCTCTAATTCCCCCAGGATGACCAAATGAATCGACTGAAAGCACTGAAATACCCAGCGCATTGTCGGGGTAGCTGTGGGCTTACCTAATTGGTTATTAACGGTTTGCTTAGCCCTGGCAAGAGCTTGGCGTAAGGCTCTTTGTGCCAAAGTATAGACCAACAAACACAGTCCCATCACCATCGCCAAGGCAGCTACCCGCTCAGGAGTCTTGAGGAAAACACTGCTGGTGAAGAACATCGGGTCTTTGAGAAAACGGAAACCTCTTTCAGTACATTGTTGTTTTTTGTACTCACAGAGTATATTGTCTTCAGACAGGGACTCAGACTCTAGAACATTGGTAGCCAGAACAAAGCGTCCAGCCCTTCTACGAGCTTTGGCAACCACTTCCTGATTTAAGGTTAAGCTGCCTTGAAGACGATAGTGATAGCCATCAGGAACTTGACCTTTTCGTGGTCGTCCAGGCTGATTGTAGTAAGGGAGTGGCACAACTTCTATCTGAGTGAGGCGATGATAGCGCAGTTGTTTGTTCCAATCTTCTGCTGCTGCCATGGCATCAGGAGCACAGGCAAAGTTTCGGTGTTCTAAGTGCTTGAGCTGATGAAGAGCTTTCTGATGATGCTGTTGAATTTTTTGTTCGAGCTGCAACAGGTCAGCTTCTTTTCTGGCTTCACTTTCGACAACGAGCCATCGCTGTTTGATCTCACCATAGGTGCTACAGACACAAGCCCAATGGTATCGTGTTAATTGAGCCGGATTGAAGGCTTCTTCAGACAACTGCTCCATTAACTGTTGAGCTGCTTTGAGAGTTGCGGGGACTCGGCTGAGCCATTGCAGATCGGTCAATGACTGAATGTTTTCCTCTCCATAGAGGGCAGCATCAGCCACAAACAAAGCTTCACATTGCCATTGCTCCCGGAATTGTCTGATCAGTTCGGCGAAAATGGCTTGGTCTGATTCATTACCATTTGCTACTCGTAGATATAGTGGCACATCTCCATCTCCACTACACATCAAATCCACCATGAATTGCTTGAGGTCTGGTCTATGATCTCTCGAGTAACCATGAGTAATGGCGATCGCTGCTGGTTCTTGTGAAAGGGGTAAGTCTTTCCTCAGATAAGCTCCATGAACGTGAAAGGAACTCGAATCCAGGTGCAGACTGTCACTGTTTACCCCAAACTTAAAAGCAGCTTTTAGGGCTACTTTGATAAATAGAGGGGTCAGTCCCGCTTCATAGAGTTGTTCCAATACTCTTCCTAGACGGTCATCGTTGAGATGCTGTGGTTCAATTCCCTCTCCCAGAAGATGTTCGGTGGCTTTGCCCACAAAGAATTTTTCAAACAAGTACAGGGGAGCGCTCACTAAGCCCAACCCATTGAGAATCATCGCTTTGACTGCTACTCCGGCACTGACAATTTCTTGGGGGTGGCTTCCGAGTTCTTGGTTAATTTGTTCCACTAGTCCCATCTGGTCAATTATTCCAGCCACTATGCCGCAGTGGTCAAGATCTTGTACTCTAATTGAAGATGCTATTGGTTTCATGGTTTAAAAATACCATAGCTCTCCCCTCCAACCTGCGGAATGTAGGGTTTAAGGCAGCTCGTCGATCTGGGAATCGCCGTTCTTTCAAGACGGCGAGTGTCAATTAGGATGATCTCTTATGGCAGAGCCAAAACTTCTTTAATTAATTCCTCAGGATTTCGTACTGATCAGGAAAACTTGGGAATTGGGTATGTGATTGGGTTCCAATTGAGAATTGGGATCTGATGGTGGTGTTGAACTCAATTAGGAATTATTCCGCCATCTTTACTGAACTTAGGTGGCGGAAGTTTCATTAAAAATTAAAAAGACTATTAGGAGTTGACGGTTGACCATTTACCGCAGAGCACAGTCAACCGTCAACCGTCAACCTTCAACCGTCAACCTTCAACCGTCAACCTTCAACCGTCAACCGTCAACCGTCAACCTTCAACCTTCAACCTTCAACCTTCAACCTTCAACTGTTAATTAGCTCTTGGCAAAGACACTAGCAGCAGCTGCAATACCTGCTCCTGGTGTCATGGATTGGTGTCCCAATTCCTGAAGGGTGGCTTCGAGAGCACCAATGACACCAAGAATATCTTGCTCACTGACAAAACCTAAGTGACCAATGCGGAATATTTTTCCTTTATAGTTATCTTGTCCCCCAGCTAGAGCAATGTTATAGCGTTTTTTCATCACAGAACGGATTTGTTCCGACTCTACTGATGTGGGAATCACTGCAGTGGCGGCTGGGCTAGCATACTCATCAGAACCAAACAATGGTAATGATAGGGCTTTGACAGCGGCGCGGGTTGCTTCCATCAGACGCTGGTGACGGGAAAATATTGATTCTAACCCTTCTCTTTGCATCATGCGCAGTGCAGCCTGTAGGGCAATGACTAGGTTCACTGGCGGGGTAAAGGGATTGCTGTTTTTAGCAGTAGATTTCTTGTAAGTCCCTAAATCTAGGTAAAACTTGGGCAGGGTAGCTGTTTTGTAGGCTTCCCAAGCTTTAGGACTAACACTGACAAATCCGAGTCCTGGGGGAATCATGTATCCCTTCTGGGAACCAGAGCCTACTACATCAAGACCCCACTCATCAATGGGTACATTGACTGCTCCAAGGCTGGTAACAGCATCAACAATAATTAGGGCTTCCCCGTGGTCTTTGACGTAACGATTTATGGTTTCTAAGTCGTTGAGAACCCCAGTAGAGGTTTCAGAGTGGGTGACGATTACGGCTTTGATTTGCTTTTCGGTATCAGCTTCTAGCTTTTCACGAAACTGCTCCGGATCTAAGGGCTTACCCCACTCAGCGGTAATGGTGTCCACTTCCAGACCAAAAGCAGTACTGATTTTGCCCCAACGGTCGCCAAATTTACCATTAGAACCAACTAAAACGCGATCGCCTGCACTGAGGAAGTTAATAATGCCAGCTTCCATGACTCCGGTACCGCTAGCGGTTACAGTCAAGACATCATTTTTGGTCTGGTGTAGCCATTTGAGGTTTTCATTGACCTCTGCCATGATTTCGCTAAATTCGGGACTACGGTGTCCGATCGGGTGTTTGGCCATGGCCAGTAATACTTGTTCTGGTACTGGCGTCGGGCCAGGAATCATTAGTTTGAGCTTGTCTTCCATCTGTAGTTAGTCTTGGTATCTAGGGTTGTTGTGATCTGATGATTGGTTAGTTACTCTGAACTGACCGATTAAGTCTTGGATGTTACCGGACAAAACCGGAAATTCAAGGTTAATTTAGCGGTTACTTTGGCGTTTCACCACCGGACCATGGGAGCGGTTATCCCCACCCATGCTTACACGAAGACTGACCCAGCCACGCTAGATTTAAACTTGCCTTAAAGTCTTTGTATATTGACATCCTGCAGTTAGGACACTCTTTAGTTTGGAGCCATAGCGAGCATGTGTTATTGATGCCGACAGTGGGAGTAAAGCTCCTCATTAGTAGGTAACAATCTCAAAATATATTGGCTCAAATGAGATACTCTGACTAAATTTCTTAGTTTTTTTTTATGAAGTTGACAATTTGTTGACTATTTAATGGGGGAGTCTTCCTGCTGAATCCGGTAAACCATTTTTTGAGTCATGGGCATCCAATTTGACGCTGTTGAGAGACCAGCGATACTCCATTGGCAAGTTGGCTCGCTGACAGCTTTGTTCTAACTGCTTCTGCTGAACTAGGGCTTTACGCAGAGTACTGATCAATTGATGAACCTGCTCTCGCAATTGGGGGTTTTGACTGGTAGCAAATGCTGTTTGGCGCTCTAGCAGTTGGAGCAGCAGTTCGTAGTGAATATAAGATGGAAGGGGAATTGGATCCATGAAATTTCCTGTACCTCGGTGAGTCGGAGTTTGCCATCACCATTGACTATTGTTTTGGGCTATGGGTCACTGATGGCTAAACAAACTGGCAATAGCAACTGCTGGGTCTGGCTGTTTTACCAATGACTCACCAATGAGGACGGCTGTGGCTCCGGCAGATGCTACCTGATCAAGGTGAGCGTTGGTATGAAGCCCTGATTCACTGACTACCAGAATGCCACGTTCGAGTAGTTGGTTAGCCCTTGCTGCTAGTAATTGACAGGTTGTTTGTAAATCGACGGAAAAATCTTCCAAGTTACGATTGTTTATACCTACTAGGGTAACGCCATCGAGAGATAATACTCGATCTAATTCAGATTGGGTATGGACTTCGATCAAGGGTGTGATCGACAGAGTCTTAGCAATTTTGATAAAGTATTGCAGGTCTTGATCGGAAAGGATGGCTGCAATCAGTAAAACTGCATCTGCTCCGTGACTACGAGCCATGTACATTTGGTAGGGATAGATGATGAACTCCTTACACAGCAAAGGCACGTCTACAGCAGCACGAACTTTTGCCAGGTTTTCCCAACTACCCTGAAAGAATGTTTGATCTGTCAGCACTGAGATCGCACTAGCACCACCCTGGCTGTATGACTGAGCAATGGCTACTGGGTCAAAATCTTCTCGAATAACCCCTTTGCTAGGAGATGCTTTTTTGATTTCTGCAATCAGGCCAGGGCTAGTCTTTCCTGATTTTAGGGCTGCTAGAAAGTCTCGGGGGGGTGGTGCTGTTTGTACTCGCTTGCGCAACTCCACTAGGGGCAGACTTTCCCGCATCTGGTCAATTTCTTTCTCTTTGTGCCAGACAATTTCTTCGAGAATATGGTGGGGTTTATCGTCTGGTAGTGCAACTTGATAGTGCAGGGTTTGGATTTTAACTGCTGGATTAGGTGGGCGTCGGCGAATTTGCATCAGTAGTTTTATATAGTGCGTGAGTGCGTCAGTCCCTCAGTGCGTCAGTTTCTCAGTGCGTCAGTACCAAAATCCTTTGTTAATTAGCAATTAACAAAGGATTTTGACTAATGAGTTACAGCTCGTTTGTAAGCTTCGTCGAGTACTTCTGAGAGAGTGGGGTGAGCATGGACTAAGTAGGCGAGGGAGTTGACGGATTGTCTGTTTGCGATCGCATTTGAGGCTTCGTGAATTAAGTCAGAGGCGTGGATACCTAGGATGTGGACTCCTAGGACTTCCCCGGTATCTTTACGGTAGATCACTTTCGCTACCCCATCTGCTTCTCCTTCTGCGATCGCTTTAGAATTCCCCTTAAAGTAAGATCTTACAACGGATACTTCAAAGCCTTCTTCGGAGGCCAATTTTTTGGCTTGTGGTTCGCTTAGGCCGACGTAGCTGATTTCTGGATGGGTAAAGGCGGCTGCGGGTATGCTGCGGTAGTCTACGGTGCGCTGACGTCCACAGATATTCTCTACTGCGACAATACCTTGAGCGGATGCGGCATGGGCTAACATCATTTTCCCAGTGGCATCACCAATTGCCCAAAGATGGGGTACGGGTTCCCCTGCTGAAAGTACTGCCATGGTGTCATCTACGGGAATAAAACCGCGCCGGTCTGTTTCCACTCCTACGGCATCTAGTCCTAGGTCTTTGGTGGCGGGAATCCGACCTGTAGCGACCAGGCAAGCATCGACTTCGAGTACATCGACTACTTCCTTGGTTTTGGTATCTGCTAGTTCAATTACTACCGGGGAACCGGGAGTTACTTTCATCGCTAGCACCCCAGTATGGGTTTCAATGTCCCGAGGTTTGATCAGGATTCGTGTGGCTAGTTTGGCAATATCAGGGTCAAAGGTTGGCATCAGGTCGTCTAGGGCTTCGATCATGGTGATTTCAGACCCTAGTGCTGTGTAGACATCAGCAAACTCTAGACCAATGTAACCACTGCCCACGATTGCTACCCAATCTGGCAGCCATTCTAGTTTGATGGCATCATCGCTGGTAAATACGGTTTTGCCATCAATCTCAATTCCTGGGGGTACAAAGGGAATTGAACCAGCGGATATCATAATGTCTTTGGCGGTAATAGTTTTTTCGCCATTGTCTGTAACAACGGTTACTTTTTGATAAGCAGCTACTTTACCCCAGCCTTTGATAATATCCACACCCAAGCGTTTTAGGCTGTTGGTCAGGTCACCACGAATCTTACTGACTAGATTGCTGGCATGATTTGCGATCGCATTTCGGTCAAACTCAACCCCTGCTACTTTAATCCCAAGGGCATTGAGATGATGAGCGTCCTGGAGCTCTCGCACTCTACCTGATGCGGCTAATAGGGCTTTAGAAGGGATGCAGCCCCGGTTGACACAAGTTCCGCCCATGTCAGCGGCTTCAATAATAGCGGTTTTCAGACCACAGCTAACTGCGTGTAAGGCAGCACCATGACCCCCTACACCAGCACCGATAATCACTAAATCGTAATCAAAGTCTTGACTCACATCTATCTCCTAGTCTAGATTGGGTATGCTTTGTTTGTCTTTATTATTTTCAACTTGACCAATCCAGGATTGCAAGTGCTCAACCATTAAGATTGAGAGGGTGAAGTATGAAGTATCAAGGATCGCAAAGGGAATAGGGAACAGGGAACAGGGAACAGGGAATAGGGAACAGGGAATATGGCATCAAAAATTATCACAATTCATTGCTTTAGGATACCTAGATTAAGGGCGTTGCTGAATTTAGGAATGAATAAGAGTAGAGTGGGCATCCTGCCCGCTCGAAAATAAGGATGAAACTGGCAAGATGCCAGTTCTACGCAAGATGCCAGTTCCACGCAAGATGCCCATTCCACACAAGATGCCCATTCCAGAAAACTCTTAAAAACATTCCATTATTAAGCAACGCCAGATGTTGCTGATTAATTCAGAAACGTTGCCGTTTAGCTTCGTACAACATCAAGGCAGCAGCAATCGCTACATTTAAGGATTCTACTCCTGGCATCAGGGGAATCTTAACTTGCTGATCTGCGATGTTTACCAACTCTTCCTTAAGTCCAGCTGCTTCATTGCCCAGGAGTATTAAGCTAGGACAGCGCCAATCTATTTCCCAGTAACTGACCTTAGCATCTGGTACTGTGGCCACTACTTGTATCCCTTGAGCTTGAGCTTGAGCTACGAGGGTGGGCAAATGGGGGGTAACTGCCATGGGCAGACGGAACCACTGACCGACTGAGGCTCGCAATACTTTAGGATTATCTAGCTCTACACTATCGGAACTGAGCCACAATCCTTCTGCACCAGCGGCTACCGCAGTTCTAATGATTGTTCCAAGATTTCCTGGGTCTTGTATGGTTTCTAGGGCTAGACCTAGGGAGAGGGAATTGAGGGGTTTCGGGGAAAGGGGAAGACGGGTTGCTGTGGCTATCACTCCATCTGGCTCAACTGTGGTAGCGATCGCTTTTAGTACAGACTGACTTACTACTTCCACTCTTTGAGACCGAACGGAAGCATCTTGGGATAGTTGTGGATGAGCTTCAAGCCATTCTGGTGTATAGCAGAGGGTGACTAGGGGATAATCTACGGCACAGGCTTCTGCCAACAGGTGGGTTCCCTCCAACAGAAATAGGTCTTGCTGCCGACGCCCTTTGACTCTGTGCAGCTTGCGAATTTCCTTGACTAGGGGATTCTTAGTACTTGTCAACATACAAGTCTGGCTAATTATGCGGAACCCGGGACTTGAACCCGGAAGTCCTTGCGAACACTAGAACCTGAATCTAGCGCGTCTACCAATTCCGCCAGTTCCGCTTTTGTTGGCGTTATAGCAATCTTTGGTGATTCCGATAGTGGTCAGTTCTGAATCAGAACTGTCACGGTTGAGGATTCCACAAAGGAATTGCTAGTGGGCTTGCTCTATTAGCTCACCGGTTTTTTAGTATACAGCATTTACTGCTATTGTGGACAAGTTTCTTGTCGATAGCCGCAACGCCTGCAAATTTCCCGGTTTAGATTGCCAACTTCTGAGTATAGTGGAAAACCTGACATTCGATCAAGATACTTGGAAAACTAGACATTTATAAAGTTTCAGGTAAAATCAAAACCAAATTTAATATTTCGCCAGAAATTACAATTATTTTGGAGGATAGACCCATTAGTCACTCTCAAAGCCCGATAAATCCCCAATCTCTGTCCCAGGAAAACGAATCGGTTCTCAAGATTTGGGGTAGAGCGTCTCTCCAGGGACAGGTAAAAATTAGTGGAGCTAAAAATTCTGCCTTGGCAATTATGGCAGGGGCTTTACTGTGTTCTCAAGATTGCCGACTGCGTAATGTGCCCTCCCTAGTAGATATCGAGCGGATGAGCCAGATTCTTGCTGCTGTGGGAGTCAAGCTCAAACGCAATGGTGACATCTTAGACCTAGATGTCAGCCATATCGGACAATCAAAAGCTCCCTATGAGTTGGTTAGCCAGCTGCGAGCTAGCTTTTTTATTCTCGGTCCGATGCTAGCGCGATTGGGAGTGGCACGGATACCACTACCTGGTGGCTGTGCGATTGGTGCTAGACCTGTAGACCTCCATGTCAGGGGTCTACAAGCTATGGGCGCTCAGGTTCATATTGAGCATGGCATGGTCAATGCTTATGTGAAAGGAACAGGTAACAACAAGCTAAAGGGGGCGAAAATCTACCTGGATTACCCCAGTGTCGGCGCAACAGAAACTCTGCTGATGGCAGCGACTCTGGCAGAAGGGGAAACCATCATTGAAAATGCGGCTCAAGAGCCAGAAGTGGTGGATTTGGCGAATTTCTGCCGAGCGATGGGAGCTCAAATTAGTGGTGCTGGTACTAAAACTATTAGTATCTCTGGGGTTTCTAGTTTACATTCGGTGGATTACCCGATTATTCCTGACCGGATTGAAGCTGGTACTTTCTTGGTAGCTGGGGCAATTACCCACTCTGAACTGAGCCTTTACCCAGTAATACCGGAACATTTAACGGCTGTGATTGCTAAGCTACGGGCAATTGGTAGTGAGGTGATGGTGGAAGAACCCAATCGCTTACGAATTATTCCTCATAAACTAACGGCAACGGATATTGAAACTTTGCCTTATCCTGGATTTCCTACGGATATGCAAGCCCAGTTTACGGCGTTGCTGGCTCTGAGTGAGGGAAACTGTGTGGTTAGCGAAACGGTTTTTGAAAATCGGCTGCGTCATGTGGCTGAATTGAATCGCATGGGGGCGGATATCCGGGTTAAAGGGAATAATGCGATTATCAGAGGTGTGCCAATGTTGTCGGGAGCACCAGTAGTGGGTACGGATTTACGAGCATCTGCTGCACTTGTGGTCGCTGGGTTAGGGGCAGAAGGAATAACTACGATTCAGGGACTCCGTCATTTAGACCGGGGTTATGACGATTTGGAAGGTAAACTCCGACAACTTGGTGCTAGAGTAGAACGGGTTCCGGCTCAGATAGAAGAAGAGGAACTTCCTCCGACTCCCACTAATGCTATGACTGCAACACCTTAGTAGTTATAGTCATTAGTCATTAGTTATTAGTCATTGAGAAATTGTTAATTGTTAATTGTTAATTGTTAATTGTGATCAATTTTCAATTTTCAGTTTTCAGTTTTCAATATGTCTATTAGAGCTTGTTTTACTGTGGGATACTGATATTCCCATCCATAACTAGTAGTTCGTTTGGGTAGCACCTGTTGACCTTCCAAGACGACTACCGCTCCTTCTCCCAGCAAGGCTTCTAGGGCAACACTGGGAACTGGTAGCCAGGAGGGACGATTGAGAACATCTCCAATGGCTTTACATAGTTCAGACATCAAGACAGGATTGGGGGCTGTGGCATTGAAAATCCCTTCCATGTCTGGTCTGGTTAGGCCAGCTATGATTAAGTTCACTAAGTCATCTCGGTGAATCCAAGAAAACCATTGGCGACCGCTACCGATTGGCCCTCCAGCAAACATTTGAAAGGGGGGTATCATTTTGGCTAAGGCACCGCCATTGCCCAAAACTATACCGATGCGCAGAATCACTAGTCGCACATCAGCTTCTTTGACTTTCTGGGCTTCCCCTTCCCAGGCTTGACAAACCTCTGCCAGAAAGTCGTCTCCAGCAGGACTTGTTTCATCAAAGGTTACTGTTTCACTAGTGCCGTAGTAACCAATGGCAGAAGCGTTTACTAATACCGTGGGTTTAGGGTCAGCAAGAGCGATCGCTTCCACTATTTTTTGGGTCCCTAATTGGCGGCTATTGAGGATTTCCTGCTTACGGGCTGGTGTCCAGCGCTCCTCAGCAATGGGGGCTCCAGCTAAATTGACCACACCATCACAGCCTGCGATCGCATTTTGCCAATCCCCTGATTCCGTGGGAGTGTAGGCAATAGTTTCTATATTAGGAAATTGCTTCCTAGCTTTAGCTGAGTCACGGGTTAAGATTAAGGGTTGATGTCCTTCTTCTTGTAGACGCTCGACTAAGCGGCTACCGACAAATCCTGTTGCTCCAGTAATTGCGACTTTCATACTTCATCCTTGATACTTGATATCGTGTCTGATAGCACACTTATGGCTTAGGTTAACCTGGGACGGAACCCAAAGACCGGGGGAAATGTTCAGGATGGGTAATTATCCTTCAGTAGATGGTTTGCTTTCACCGTAAGCCATGCCATTAGCTTCAGCGTACCGATTCATGAAGCGCATGAAGCGTTCCCAGTGGTCGTCTTGATCAATTTCAACTTTACACTCCACTCCTGCTAGCTCATCTCCTTCTGGACCACCGAAGCGAAATTTTATTGAGGATGGAGTCATATTAATGACCCCTTCTTCGTCTGTTAAGACCATTGATTGAGAAAATCGGTTTCTATAACTGTTGAATTGTTCAATAGCCTTTAACTTTTCAAAGGTCATCAAGACGATGCGGGCTCCTGACCGTCGGTTTTTTCTGAGGCTGACATCACTCAGCTGTTCATAAATACCGTCAAAGAATTGGATGGATGGTTTTGAATAGTTCATTTGAAATATAAAAACATCGTTAAATTTTAGTATATCGCCTTGGGAGGGGTTGACAAAATTATTTTTATAGGTATGGAGTAGGGAATCGGGAATCGGGAGTAGGGAATCGGGAGTCGGGAACAGAGAATATAGGGTAAGCCCAAGACAAATTAAGCCAAAATCTGATATAGAGCCAGGATTATGACCAGATTAAGCCTTGATTCTCTTTTCTATTGCACTATTATCCAGCTGGCGATTCCACGTATCTCCCACCAGGTTTGCAGGTGGTTGTACTGAATAAATCAGAAACCCGTTGTATGGAAGAGGAAGCCAGAAGTGCTGATTACTGGTTACAGCTTCATTTCGATGTGCAATTAACAGAAAGATTCAGTGTCAGATTGGCTTTGGGGTATACTAGCATCACTAAACAGTGTTTAGTCTAAGTTGCTCAAGTTTCATAGGAGACGACAATGCTGATAGTCAAAATGAAACTATTTGATAAGGAATCAGGATTTCATACCAATCTGGAGGTGACTGGTATGAAATTTGAACCTATCGAAGGCTTTCTACCGGCTCCACCACCAGCTCTGAATTCATCATTTGCAAACTGGCAGTTAAGTTATCGTGGTTTGGACGATGTGAAATCATGCTTCTCATCACGTCTTACCGCAGGAAAAGTAGTTAATTACTCAGCTCCTGAAGAAGCTCAGGCGGTGAAAGCACACCTGAATGAATGGCTCAACTCTGGAGATAGGGAGTGGCAACCTATCCGAGATCAATTGATTTCAATAGCAAACCAATCACAAGCAAACCAATCGAATCCTGCTGGTCAAGAAATTCACGTACTCCTTGATGTTCCGGAAACAAACTTGAGCCGCTTTCCCTGGCAAGAGTGGGATGTATTTAAAAATCACTACCCAAACGCAGAAGTTATTTTAAGGATTAGAAATCCATCTAGCAAAACAATCATCCCACCTCAAAACTCCTCAAAACTCAGAATTCTAGTAGTGGTGGGTAGGAGTGATGGAATTAATACCGAGTCTGACCTAGAGGTAATCCAAGAGTTAGAAAAAAAAGGAGTAGAGGTCATTACTCTTATTCAGCCTTCTTTTCAGGAGTTATATCAAGCGCTTTTTGAAAGCTACCAGATCTTTATCTTTACTGGTCATAGTAGTTCTCAAGAAGATGGAAAGATTGGTTGGATTGAACTTAATAATCAAGACAGTGTAACGATTAAGCAATTAAGTGAACCCTTCAAGAAAGCTATAGACAATGGATTGGAGTTAGCTATTTTCAATTCTTGTGACGGGATTGGTTTAGCCAACCAACTGACACAGTTGAATTTGCTTCAATGTATTGTAATGAGAGAACCAGTTCCTGATGTGGTAGCTGTGGCATTTTTAAAATATTTTTTCAAGGAATTTACTGCTAATAAGTCTCTTTTTACTTCAGTACACGAAGCACGCAACCGTCTGGGTGCTCTTAATGAAAAATATCCAGGAGTGATCTGGTTGCCAATCTTATGTATCCGAGAATCAGCATTATATAAGCCGTTTACTTGGCCGGGGCTACTCAAACAGCCTTCATTCAATCCCAATATTCTCTTAAAATTGATTAGATTAGGCTGTATTCTTATTCTGTTCTTTTTTTTGATTTTGTCTAGTTTTACAATAATCCATATAATCAGAGGCAAAGAGCCATTAGCCGGACTCATAACGCTAATAGAAAAAATAGTTAATCCACCAACAAAACTAACTGATGTAAATACACCTTCAGGAACATTCCGGTACGGTGGGAGTACTACTTGGGCAAAAATTCGAGGTCTAGTTGATGACAAGATTGAACAAAAATTTCCTCAGTTCAATCTTGTATATACTGAGCATATTAGGCGACCACCAGGTTCTGGCAGTGGTATTCGGATGCTTTTAGATGGTCAAATTTCTTTTTCCCAGTCTTCACGACCCATTAAAGATGAGGAACAGCAAATAGCAAACCAAAGGGGGTTTAAGCTCAAGGAAATTCCTGTGGCTATCGGTGGCATGGCTGTGGTTGTTCATCCTAAGCTTGATATCAAAGATTTGACTTTAGAGCAACTCAAAGGCATCTACACAGGTAAATTAACTAATTGGCAGCAAGTAGGTGGACCAAATCTCAAGATTACACCCTATTCTGCACCTCGTGGCGCTGGTGGTACTGTAATTTTGAAAAAACACCTTTTAGAAACAGGCCAAGATTTTGGTCCTAATGTGATTTTTACAAAAACTCCTACTGAAGCTATAAACAAGGTGGGGAATTTAAATAACGAAGGTGATGACGGTGGTATTTATATGGCTTCAGTTTATAATCTAGTTGGTCAGTGCAGCGTTAAACCTGTGCCTATTGCTCGTACCGAGGATGGTCCATTTGTTGCCCCATACGAAGGAGAACTTGTCCCAATACAAGATTGCCCTGATCAGCGCAACAAACTGAATTATAAAGTCTTTCAAAACAGTGAATATCCTATCACTCGACGTTTGTTCGTGATTATTAAAGAAGATGCTGGACTTGATCAGCAAGCTGGAGAAGCTTATGCCAACTTACTTTTGACAGATGAAGGGCAAAAATTAATAGCAGAAGCTGGAATCATTCCTGTGAAGGGGCTACAAAAATAATTATAGCAATTATCATAGTCATGAGGTACACTTTTATGGGTTTTAGGGAACAGGGAATAGGGAACAGGGAACAGGGAAAGCGCACGAGCATTAAGCTAATAAGTAAATGCTTACTATTAGACTAATTTCAGGCTACCTCTAGTATCTTTGGAGTTGGTAACTCTTTATTGACTTGACTATAAGCGTACACCAAATCCTCTAAAACTTCCTTAGCATTCTCAAGAGCTTCCTCATAGGTGTCACCGTGGGTACGAGCATAGTTACCCCATTCGGGTAAACTAGCCACATAAGAGTTATCTTCCTCTGACCATTGAATTAAAATGCTATATTTCATGGCTCTTCTCCATTCTCGACTGTCGATTCCCTAAAACCTAATCAGCTAATAATAATCACAGCAAAATCATCGATTGTAGGGTTTTAAGGTCTGCTTCAAAATCAGCAACATCATAATTCAAATCTAAACCGCGCTTGGCAAGTTCATGCTGAAATTCAATCACGGTTAACCCCGTCCAGGCACGGACTTTGCCACTGCTAATTTTGTCTTGCTTATACAGCATCAGGGCAATTTCAAGTTTGAACTCACCCTCAGTCATTTGGCTAGCTTGGACAATATCGTCAGGGATAACTACACTCATAGCTACACTGATAAGTAATTAGTCGATTATCAACAGTTACTTTAATTTTATCAGAAACTTCAACTGCATTATAACACCCATCCACGCCACACCCAGTCAGGCTAATCATAATTCCTCTATCGTTGATTAACTCTTATCTCTTCCCTACTCCCTACTCCCTACTCCCTACTCCCGATTCCCGACTCCCGATTCCCTAAAACCCATAACTTTATAGTTTACCCCATTGAAAAATACTGTAAAATTATAGTAGTTAAGTTACTCTACAAATGAACCGTCGCCGCATTCTCAAAACTGGACAGCCTTACAGCTTTAGCCAATATTTTAACCTTCCCTAAACCCATCGAAGATATCTTGGCGGAATTTGACTGTACCCTTGTGCGATCGCATATCGATCTACCTCGTCAACCCTTCACTGCTGCTATTGAACCCCTGCTGCACCAAATCGAGCGTAACCGCAAGCGCATTGAGCTGATCAACGAAACTGCCCGTCGGGAAGCCCTGATCGCACCAATTCTGTTTGAAGTAGTCGATCTAACTAATCACCGAATTTACATTGAATATTCCATCGCCGTTAGCGAACACCTGCGGGGAACCTTAGATTATTACATTGCCAACCATAACCTGATTGTGATCGAAGCCAAACAATCTGATCTGGTAAGGGGCTTCACTCAACTGGCGGTGGAGTTGGTTGCCCTTGATCAGTGGCTCCAGTCTGACCAGAGAATTTTGTATGGCATTGTAACCACCGGAGAAGACTGGCGTTTCGGTACTTTTAATCGCCAAGAACGTTCTATACAACAAGACCCCAAGCGCTACATCGTCCCAGAAGAGCTAACCGAGTTGCTGGAAATTTTAGTTGGGATTATGAATTGAAACGGTTAATTAATTATAGTGGTTTTTAATTAGGGAATCGGGAATCGGGAATCGGGAATCGGGAGTCGGGAATCGGGAAGAGAGCTTGTAGGGTGGGCAAAGAAAGTTTGGTTATTTTTGAGTCGTTTAGATTAGATTACTTTGCCCACCAGACTTCAATTGGTATTTGTTTTCGTTGCTGAATTGAAGTATGAATGCGCGATTGTATGGTTTTGGAAAAGCCCCATAAATTCCCCAAGCGAGCAATCCCTCGCTTGGGGGAATTTGAGAGTTTTATAGCGTTTATCACCGTTATGAGGTACACAGGATTTTTTACCTCTTGCCTCTTGCCTCTTGCCTCTTGCCTCTTGCCTCTTGCCTCTTGCCTCTTGCCGATTCCCTTTATTCTATACTAATAGAGTCACTCTCTTGAAACTGTCATGATTGCTGATAAAAGCCCCAATTACATTTCCAAAGAAGAGTATCTATCCTACGAAGAAGATAGTGCCATCAAACACGAGTATAGTGATGGAGAAGTCTATGCCATGGCTGGCGCGAGTGATGCTCATCTTACTATTGCCCTTAACCTGGCTTCAGCCTTAAGAAATCATGTCAGGGGCACTGGCTGTCGGGTTTATATGGCAGATATGAAAACTTATGTTGAAGCATCCAATAGTTATTATTATCCTGATGTTATGGTGACTTGCGATGCCAGAGACCGAGAATTGGCTAATTATAAAAAATATCCTTGTTTAATTGTAGAAGTTTTATCTCCCAAGACTGAAGCCTTTGACCGGGGTGACAAATTTTCTGACTATCAACAGTTAGAAACCTTGGTGGAATATGTTTTAATTAGCCAAAATCGTAAACGCCTAGACTGCTTTCGCCGGAATTCCGAGGGAGTTTGGACATTGCAATTTTATTATCCGGGCAGTGAGATTCATCTAGAAACTGTGGATTTTAGAACTAGTCTTGAGGCTTTGTATGAAGATGTAACATAAGCCGTCAGCCGTCAGCCGTCAGCCGTCAGCTGATTCCTTATAAGAAGTGTTAGAGCTTTTAGTAGAAGATTACCAAGCTAGAGGTAAAGAGTTACCTTTATTAAATTATTCACAAATAACAACAGTTTAATTACAGCGGTTTGCAATTCAGTTAGGTATAAAGTTCTAAGTTTTTAGGGAGTGTAAGCATTCAGCTAATACCTGAATACTTACTTTTAGGCTAATTTCAGGCTACCTCTAGTATCTTTGGAGTTGGTAACTCTTTATTAACTTGGCTATAGGCGTATACCAAATCCTCTAAAACTTCCTTAGCATTCTCAAGAGCTTCCTCATAGGTGTCACCGTGGGTACGAGCATAGTTACCCCATTCGGGTAAACTAGCCACATAAGAGTTATCTTCCTCTGACCATTGAATTAAAATGCTATATTTCATGGCTCTTCTCTATTCTCGACTCTCGACTCCCAACTCCCTAAAACCCAAGAAGGATAAAGTCCTGCCTCTTTTAATTTTATAATGTACTTTATTCATCGGTAGCTTGGAGAATTGCGTGGTACAATTGAGAACTAATACGAAAGTCCATTGTTTCAATCAATTGATCCATTAATGGTTTAACCGCCGGAATTAAATTACTTTTCTTGGCTTGCACCAGAATGCCCAGTAACCCCACAATAGTTAACCCCAATTCTTGAGCAACTGTTCGTCCCCGTCGCTCATCCATCAGTAGCAAATCGGCATCCATTTCCAGTGCTAATACGATCGCTTCTGCTTCACCTAAATCGATGGTTTCTTGACTTTCCTGAAGTATGACAACTTGCTGCCTATCTGAAACAGCCTGAGTTTTAATCCAAGATAAGGTTTGGACTTCTACTGTTCCAGGTACAATTTTACCGATACCAACCATTTCATTGTAGACAGCAACGGGAATAATAACAGAACCATATAAGCGATGCAAGAGGTTAAGTTGATTGATGCCTGCTAGATTAGTAATGGGTGATGTATCGCTAATAATAATCACAGCAAACTCATCGATTGTAGGGTTTTAAGGTCTGCTTCAAAATCAGCAACATCATAATTCAA
>NZ_MKZS01000001.1:2367682-2389070 GCF_001942495.1 Moorena bouillonii PNG | reverse complement strand
TCGTTTGAGTCCATCCCAGCCGATATCTAGAAGTTGATAATGGTCATGTTCTGTGTCAAAAATAAGTTGACACTCAATCTCTGAATTTGGATTATTCGCTTCTAAGGTGGCATGATTAGTTAATAGCTGGCGGATGATTAATCGGTATTTGTCTAGTTTTTCCATTCGATGACTACCTCCTCAACAGGATTATATAGCACTACGCATTAAATTTAGGACATTGATACATGCTCAAAAGCTGTTGTAGTCAACTTTTGCCTCTTGCCAATGCCATTGCGCGTAGCGCTATATATGAGTAATTTTCATTTATCCTTCAATAGTGAGCGGGATGCTTACGCTAGCAAAGGGAAACCATAGTGATGAGTAGGGTGCTTCAGGCACTTGTTTGGTCAATATAAGGAACATTTTGCTATTTTGCGGGCGTTAGTACCGTTATCGATTCGATTGCTTTGGTGCGTTACGCTGTCGAAGGGCGCACCAAAGCAAGATCAGCGATTAGCCCAAAGGGCTACGCTTCGCGATCGCACTAAGCTGAACGCCTACCACCATACTATGAGGTATGTCTAGAGTGTGTCATGGGATTGTTTGCTTGAGGTAAGAGACATTTGGCTCTTTTGCGCCGTAACGCACCAATAATCTTTTGATTTTCTCTTTTATCTCAGTGTCTGCATTCTTCGGCAGCCTTTCTATTGGTTTTCGGTAATCGTTATCAATTACTTCGGGATCGGCATCTCGATCGAGAAGCGTTTTAATTATAGGAATATTCAGCTTACTTACCGCGATCCCTAATGCATTCATTCCACTAAATCCGCCAGCTTCATTGATTGTGTCTTTTGCTCCGTGATTAAGGAGCAGTTGAACCATTTCTATATTTTCTTCCTCTACACTCCATCTCAGAGGAGAATTGCCTTCATTATCCTTGACATTAGGATTAGCTCCCGCTTTCAATAGTAAGCTTACTATATCTTTGTGGCCGCCCCACATAGCCATGAGTAATGGATGAGAATCCCGGTCTAGATTCCAAGCATTGACATCAGCTCCGGCTTTTATCAAAAGTTTTACAATTTCTATTTTTCCTCCATAATCCACTTCATCTATCGCTTCTTGTAAGGGAGTCCAGAAAGGGGGATTAGGCATGTAAAAATTAACGTCTAGACCTTGTTCAATCATCTTCGCAAGATTACTCTCATCATGGTCTCGAATTATCTCAAAAATATCTTGATTGTTCATTTTAATTAACCCAAATAACATTATGCTAAACTACTGTAAACTCAATACTTGAGATTAATAGTAACGTTCAAGGCTTGAGCTAAAAATGTTCTCTATATATAATCTCCATAATTGTCTAATAGCTCTTGGCAGTTTTCCAGTGCATTCTTCATTTGATTGATAGCATCTTCATGTCTTTGATCCGGTTTTCCACCAAAGCATTCATCTTGTATTTGTTGTCTTTTATCAATACATTCTTGTAGAATTATAATTCTGTTAATAACATGGTTTTTCGTCATTCCTTTGACTGATCTTCCTTTGAGTTTTTTCCCTGCTTTTAGCTTATCCAAAGCTGGCTTACACTTAGGCAGTGGTATAGAACCACAAATTGCATCTTTTTCCTCTTGGAGTCTCTCAAGGACTTCATCTTCACAGGTCTGATTTGAATGTTTTCTATCTCTTTCCGCTTTTTTTTTGCCATCTTCTCTTTTACTTCTTCGAATTGTATAATCATAATCCCAATCTTTTCCCCCATCAATAACTGTGATAGAGCTGAATATAGGATGTTTATTATTTGTAATCTTGGCAGCTTTTATTGCATTAGCTTTAGTTATTTTATTGTTTTTTAACAAGCTCAGAATCCACTTCACCCCGGCGGTGATCACCTGGGTAACTACCATGCTCTTGATTTCTTCGATGACTGTTTGTTTCAGGTCGTTGAACTGTTCCTTAACATGTTCCCACAGTCCCATGGGTCCGCGATCGCGTAATACCTGGAATATTTCGACGCTTTTCTCCATCCCAGCGTGCGCGTAGCCCATTAGCACCTCAAGTAGCGTGCGCGTAGCCCATTAGCTGAATGCTTACCCTCTTTGTAGCGACACCATTTTACTCTAATTCACTGCAAAGTCAGTATATTGACGTACAGCAGGTTCTTGAAATGCTAGTACAATATCAGTCTTTGGTACTCCCAATTTAACAAGTTCGTTAGCAAAACCAATTTCAGTTCCATCATGATGTATCCAAATTTTGGCATTTTTGATGCTGAAATGTAGAACATAACCATACATTGGTTGGCGATTCTTCCAGCCGGTATAGACAACTTGGTAATGGTCGTGGTCTGAGTCAAATATTAAGGCAGCTTCAACATCTTGATCAGATGGACTTTTACTGGCATAATCACTCAGAAGTTGTTTAATGTATTGGCGATACTGGATTATTTTTTCCATTCTAAAATCACCTCTTCAGATAAGCAATCTATGCAAATCTTGATACAAAACCATTATACAATAATCGACTTCTTTGAGAGTTATAAGTTATTGTGGGTTAGATCGGCGAACGCAATTATTTTCTGCTGCTCCATGAAGGCTGGTAAAATCATCGCCGTGTATATGGTACGATTGTTCATGGTTCAATCCGCAATAGTAAAATCTGGATTCACTACGAAATTTCTCAACGATAGCGGCATCGCCACCTAAGAAGTAAGACAGAATATTGGTATCCAGTAGACATTGTTTCATAGCTCGCGGATACGCTCTAAGTCCATGGCGCGGTTTGCTTCAATATTGCCAATAATGTCATCTATCAGCTCAGGGGTATCAGATGCCATTCCCGCAAAGTCCATGAAATCAACAGGCGGACGCTTTGCTTTGAGAAAACCCAGGAAGTTAAGCACTTCTTTAATCACAGGTGACGGAACAGTTTCCAGTTCTTTGAGCAGTTCTTGTTTTGGTGTCATGGCGATCGCTCCATAGGTTGCTTTCTATTGTAAGGCTCAGTAGATGGAAAACTCTGAGGGGGTAGGTTACGCTGTCGAAGGACGCACCCTACAAGATCAGCGATTAGGCCAAAGGGCTACGTACGCTACGCGATGCTCCTTTGGAGCCGCTAAAAGCGATGGCACTTTGGTGTGTTACATTTCATTGTCAGTTAACTCAGATGATTATTAATCGCAATCAGGTTAATGTGTTGGTCGTTGATTCAGAAAGTGAGGTAATTGAGCAATGGATAGATTAAAGCGTTATCGGGAAATTGTTCAGGAAGTTTTAAGAGAATATCATCAGCTCAATGAAAAATCTGGTTCTACAATTGAAAGTGCTTTAGCTTTTGATGAGGTACAGGATCAGTACCTTTTGGTGCTGATGGGTTGGCACAAAGATGAACGGATTAAGAGTGTGATGATTCATATCCGTTTGAAGGATGACAAGATTTGGATTGAGGAAGATTGGACAGAGGATGGGGTGGCGACAGATTTGTTACAGAAAGGAATACTACGAGAGGAGATTGTTTTGGCATTTCATCCACCTCATGTTAGACAATATACTGAATTTGCTCCTCAAGTAGCGTGACCTACGGTCAATCCCTTAGCGTCCCACTGTTACTAATGCACCCTACTCATAAGTAATACCTATGACTATCAAACAAATAGAAACCCAATTACTTGCTCTATCTCCCACAGATAAAACAGAAGCAATTCACCTTTTAGCCCATAGTTTGAACCAAAACTGGCGTGGAATAACCAAAACCAGAAACGTTTGTGGTGGTGATGCTTGTATTGCTGGAACTCGTATTCCTGTTTGGGTATTGGTAAATGCCCGTAATCTAGGCATTAGCGAGTCTCAACTACTCTATGACTATCCTACATTAACAGCAATTGATTTAGCGAATGCTTGGATCTATGCCCAAATTAATCCTGAGGAAGTTGCCACTGCAATCCAAGAAAATGAGGCAGATTAATGATGGTTCGTTTATATTAGAAAGTTACTCAAAAAGTAGGTCGGGGCCGAAGAACAAGACTCAATATATAGCAATTATCTATACCATGAGGTACCAAGGGATCCCCCTAAATCCCCCTTAATAAGGGGGACTTTGAGGTTGATCACCGTACCTCATAAATCCTAGAAACGCTATAAAAAGCTACAATATAAAAAGCTACAATGAATAAATTCCATAGCAATCGCTCTGTATGAGTAGACTACTGGCAATCGAAAAAACGATTTCAAGCTTTCAAGCATTACATGAGCGCTTGGGGTTATGTCGCGCCACTGATGAATCGTTTTTTTCAGAATGGCAGGTATCCTCTATTGAGATATTAGATGATGATAAATCTTTTCTGGACCGTCTCCGGCAGCGATATCATCATTACTACAATGCTGGTCTCTTAACTGAAGGAACGGTGCTTTTATCTATTGTTGCACCACTGCTGGAGCGGTTGGAATTTCATGAGCCTCCGTTTTTTGTACAATCTGAGGTTCCTATCAGTCTGGAGGTGGAAGAACACAATGAAGTTTATCGAGGTCGGATAGATGTATTGGTGATTCGCGATCTTGTTTGGATACTGACTGTAGAAGCTAAACGATCTAAGTTTGCGGCGGATATTGCTTTACCACAGTGTTTAGCCTATATGAGTGCTGCACCACGACAACCAAGCTTTGGCATGGTAACGAATGGCAGCGATTTTATCTTCTGCAAGTTGAAGGATAAAGTATACGATTTTTCTGATGGGTTTTCATTATTGTCTCGGCAAAATAAGCTCTACGAGGTTGCGACTATTCTCAAGAAGTTAAAAACCAACAAATTTTCCGACAACTAGAGATTGCTGTTAGCGAAGCGGATGCTGTTGATGATTTTTGGCAGGCATACAGCACGAAGTTTGCGTACTTTTATAACTTTTTATTATATAATCAAGCTGTGTAGCAGCTTAGAGGATATCTGAAAAGTTTTTTTATACTGGATTTTGCCCCCCTAGCCCCCCAACTTTGGGGGGAAAAAGAGTCAATTTTATTCTAAAAGTCCCCCAAAATTGGGGGATTTAGGGGGCTTGGATGTAGCAAATGAGACTTCTCAGACAAACTCTTATAAATCAGGAAAAAAGCCAATTAAAAAATTAATTGATGAATGAAAATCACTTTTACCGAAGCACTTGCGCGATCGCGCAAGTGCTGCTGCAAGTAGATCAGCTCCGCTGGTGTCGCAGGTGATCGCATTTTGGTATTCATCCGTAAATCTTGAGCGCGTTAGAATCAAAGAGGTCTGTGCTACAATAAAGCCAATGCCTGCTAAAGATATTTACCATAATGCTGTTAGATTTGCATTAGTCAAAGATGGCTGGAAGATTTTAACAGAAGATTATACTTTGGAGTATGGTGGCGATCGCTTATACGTGGATATTGCCGCAGAAAAATCGATCGCAGCAGAAAAGCAGGGGCGAAAAATTCTTGTGGAGGTCAAGAGTTTCTTGGGTCGCTCCTTTGTAAATGACCTAGAACAAGCTGTGGGTCAGTATATCGTTTATAGGGATATTTTAGTAGAAAAAGAATTAGATTTTAAACTGTATTTGGCCATCACAAAAGGAACTTATAGCAATTCTACGACTTGTGAGGTACATTTTAGGGTTTTTAGGGAGCAGGGAGCAGGGAGCAGGGAGCAGGGAAGAGGGAAGAGGGAAGAGGGAAGAGGGAAGAGGGAAGAGGGAAAAAATAATGTGTACCTCATGAGTCCTAGAAACGCTATACAAAAATTATTTTAAACGTCAGTTAACTCAGATGATTATTAATCGCAATCAGGTTAATGTGTTGGTCGTTGATTCAGAAAGTGAGGTAATTGAGCAATGGATAGATTAAAGCGTTATCGGGAAATTGTTCAGGAAGTTTTAAGAGAATATCATCAGCTCAATGAAAAATCTGGTTCTACAATTGAAAGTGCTTTAGCTTTTGATGAGGTACAGGATCAGTACCTTTTGGTGCTGATGGGTTGGCACAAAGATGAACGGATTAAGAGTGTGATGATTCATATCCGTTTGAAGGATGACAAGATTTGGATTGAGGAAGATTGGACAGAGGATGGGGTGGCGACAGATTTGTTACAGAAAGGAATACTACGAGAGGAGATTGTTTTGGCATTTCATCCACCTCATGTTAGACAATATACTGAATTTGCAATTGCTTAGCGTTGCACTTTGTTTGGTGAGGGATAGGTAGGTGCGCTCTTACCATTAAGAATTAAATTCGCCACGGGTCGCACCTGAAGTTGTGGAAATGCTTAAGGGATTGCAGGAGTCGCTTAAGGTTAACTCTTTGTCTAAAGGTAAATTTTCAGTATGATTACTCATAACAATTTACAATTCATAAAGTCAGATCAGGTTTTGGTTTCAAGGAAAGCATCTGTTGCTAGGTAAGTCTTCAGCTATCAGCTATCAGCTTTTGAATACAATAAGCTGACGGCTGACGGCTGACGGCTGATGGCTGAATGCTTACGTTGCTTGATTTGGTATAAGTGATATAATCTATGTACGTAAATCTGTACATAAACTGATGTTTGATTACGAGATTACATCTCCAACTGATGCTAGAAATAACTTCTTTAAGTTGTTGGATATAGTTTCACAAAATAATCAGGTATATATCATCAATCGTCGTGATGGTGAGAATGTTGCTTTGATTACAGAATCGGATTTGAGGAGTTTAGTAGAGACGGTTTATCTCTTAAGAAACTCTACTAATGCAATTCGCCTGCTGGATGCAATTGAGGAGTCTAAGACTGGAAAAATAAAACCTCAAACCATTGAAGAACTTTACTCTGAGTTGGGAATTGAGCAAGAAGAAGAAGAAAAAGGCTGAATCCGATCAAGTAAAGCCAGTTGTGGTAAATCGCAGTCCTGGTTTTAGCTCTAGGTTTAAGGAAGATTTGGCTTGGTGGTTCCATGATTTTAAAGTGGCGTCGAAAATTTTGGATTTGGTTACTGCTGTAATGAACAATCCATTTGAGGGCATTGGTAAACCAGAACCATTAAAGTATATGGATGCAGATATTTGGTCACGGCGCATTGATTTGGAACATCGGCTGGTTTATCGGGTGGGAAGTAGTCAGATTAATTTTCTGGCTTGTCGGTATCATTATGATTGATGTTTTGTTGGGTCTTATTTTTTAAACCAATCCACTACTAAGCCACTCCGTAGCCTGTGTAAGGACGTTTATAACTGGGATGTAAACCGAGAATAATGTCTTCTTTCGGTATACCCATTTCCACTAAATCTTGCGCCAAATCAGCTTCTGTCATATTTCGCTGAATCCAAACGTTGCCATCTTTGATATCTAAATGGATGAAACAGTTGTAAATTCGTTTGAGTCCATCCCAGCCGATATCTAGAAGTTGATAATGGTCATGTTCTGTGTCAAAAATAAGTTGACCTTCAATCTCTGAATCTGAATTATTCGCTTCTAACCTGGCATGATTAGTTAATAATTGGCGAATTATTAATCGGTACTTTTCTAATTTTTCCATTCGATTATTACCTCTTCAACAGGATTGTATATGAGCAATTTTACTTGATAAAATTTATGGCACTACGCATTAAGGTGTTTGACATTTATAAAAGCAGCAAAAGCTATTATCACTAGCTATTGCCTATTGCCTATTGCCTATTGCCTATTGCCTTGCGCGTAGCGCTATAACTGCTTCTTGGGGCAATTTTTATTGGAAGAATGATTCAAATGTATCAACAGGAACTCCCAGATAAAGTATTCTATCTGATTCGCTCATTTGTAATGCTAGACGATAGTTTAAAAATTGACCTAGTGCCGCATGAAAATCTGTAATTGCCGAAGTATTGAGGAAACTTTTTATTTCAACTGCTATTTTTCGTTCTGCTTTTTGAGCTGCTATAACTTTATCTGCTGCTAAATCTATTTCAAGCTTAACTCCCTCAATTTTAATTTTTAGGGGATCTGCTGTGATAATCCAATCGTCTTTTAGGAGTGCTTGTTTTACAGCATCATGGAATAGGTCTTTGGCAGCCATTACTTTTTCTACAACTTTTAGCACTATTATCCTTCAATAGTGAGCGGGATGCTTACGGCAGCAAATATGCGCTACGCGCACGCTACGCGAACAGCTGTCAGCCGTTGGCCGTTGGCCACGCTACTTGAGGTGCCGTCAGCTTATTTTATTCAAAAGTACCTCAAGTACCGTGCGCTATGGGCATAAACTGTTCCCGTAGCGTGCCCACAGGCCTTTTGCACCTCAAGTAGCACCTCAAGTAGCGCTAATCGCTGTTCGCTGATAGCTTAAAACTTACTTAATCTTAAAAAGGCGTCACTGATGTACAATTTTTATAATTTACCATCCAGTGACGCCTTGATGCTTATTTAGGTTAGTAGAGTTGCTTGGCATGCCAAATTCAAGATGCCAAATTCAAAAGATGCTATGTATAGCGGTTTATAGCCTAATGAGGTACACAGTTTTTTTACCTGTTCCCTCTTAACCTCTTGGGATGGTTTAGGGGGTTACTCTTCCCTGTTCCCTGTTCCCTGTTCCCTGTTCCCTGTTCCCTAAAACCAGGGACTCTGTACCTGACCAAATTGAAAACCGCTATACTAGGGCTTGGCTTTTAGTACCTACGATACCTACCAGCAACTGATGAGCGCACTGAGCGTTGGTATTTAGAAGATGTTGTTTGATCTCCAGATGTGTTCTCATATCCAGATGCTTGTTCAGATCCAGATCCATTATCCAATGGAGTTATCGATGGAGTTATCGATGGAGTTATATCTCCATACACAGTTACGAAATCGTCTTTCATACTGATAACTGTCCAACCACGCTCATTGGCCAGATCAAAAATATTAATATCATCCTCGGACTTTTTATCGTATGGACAGTCAATGTCAGGGTTATCAACAGCATAGGGACATTCGCGCGGATCATCATGGTGAAGCAGCATCATGAAAGCTGGACCAATGTGATCATCAGTGTAATCAAGCATTTGTAAATCACCACTGGAATTACCAACTGCCATAATTGGTTTTTTTCCAATGTAGCGCTCAATTCCTACTGGTTTACCTGCTTCATCATTAATCGGTTTCACCAGTTCTGGCTTCCTAACCAAGAGATAAGATCCATCGTCTTGGACAATATATTCTGTTTGGACGGTCGTACCAATCACGTTTTCAGGGGGAATACTGTAGGCATCTTCGGCAAAGGAGCGAATAAAATCAAGTCCTCCCCCAGAGCAAATATAGACCTTGAAATCATTACTTTGGAGATAATTGACCAGTTCAACCATGGGCTGATAAGTCAGCTCGATGTATGGAACTTCAAGGTCTGGATGATTTTGTGTATCCAGAAAGTCCCTAGCTTTCTGTTTATACTCTTCCGGTGTTAATGGCTCCGTAAGAGTATATTCTAGGATGAGATCTTTTACCATGACATCCTTTTCAGTTAAAGAAGGAAGTTTTTGAAGAGCTTGCAATCCATTCCTTAGCCGATAGTTGATAAATGAGCTCTGAATATATTCTGGTTTTTCAGTCCACAGGGTTCCATCATTATCAAAGGTGGCGATGCGATCGCTAGGAGGAACGTAGTTATAACTGCTGGGATTGGTAACGTCTTCCACAAAGTTAACAATCGTGTCCTTAGTCGTACCCTCATTCCAAGACAGTAAGGGGTCATAATCGGCATTGCCAGAAGGACATCCGACAAAGCCTCCTATGCAAAAGACTGATAACAGAATCGATAGGAAAACTAAAAACCTTCTTTTTTTCATGATCTAAGACTTGTTTAGTGTAATTGCTGAGCAGCTTCAAGCCAATTAAGGCTATTTTTAGGGAGCCAACTGATCTTGTTGATACAAACTATTGGCAAGTAGTTATGGTCAACCCTGGTTGGCAGGCATCACTGATGGGCAGTTTTTCCCAGTTTTTCTGATTTGCCATCAAGTGACGCCTTGATTGTCGAGCTATGGGTGGCACTTAGCCAGTAAAGACTTAGTGCTACACCCTACTGAGTAGCTTAATCCAATGCCATATTCTTGAGGTCTTCTATTAGCTCCTGCACAACTTGATCGACGCTAAAAGATGCGGGACGTTGACTAGGTGGAAATTTCCTGAAGGTATCCAGGAATTTAGCCATATATGATACGGCTGGACCTAGCAAGTAAGTGCGTCGGAAGCGCCAGTCTACGTAATAGTCAGATTCGCTCGGAGCTTTCTCAAAGGGATCGCGACGCAGATTAAGGATCATAGGAACCCTCAAATTTACATAGGGTTCCTGCCAAGTATCAAAGCCTTCAGCTCGCTGTTCGGCAAAAATTATCTTCCAATCTTTAAACCGGAGTGCTGATGGGTAAGCATCATCAGTGAAATAGTAAAACTCTTCACGAGGCGCTTTTTCCTCATCTGGATTCAATAGATAGGGCAAGAAGTTATAGCCGTCTAGATGAATGAGGATAGGGTTACCGCACTCATCAGTGCCGTAACCCTTTCTAAGTAGCTGATGCTTGATATTGGGCACACCAGCTGCAGCCATGAGCGTGGGCAGCAAGTCTTGGAGAGACATGATTTCGTTGGAAATCACACCACGTTGGATATGATCAGGCCATTTCATCATAGCGGGCACGCGGAAACCACCTTCCCAGTTAGTTACTTTTTCGTTATGGAAAGGACTTATGCCGCCGTCGGGCCAGGTAAATACTTCTGCACCGTTGTCAGTGGTGTAGACCACAATGGTGTTATTGTCAATGCCCAATTCTTTGAGCTTATCGAGAAGTATCCCAACATGACCATCGTGTTCCACCATACCGTCTGCCTCGATTCCCTGTCCGGTAACCCCGACAGATTCGTCTTTGAGGTGGGTAAAGACGTGCATACGGGTGGAGTTAAACCAGACAAAAAACGGCTGGTCATTATAGTGCGCCTTGGAGATGAAATCTAGTGCACCATCTAGGAACTCTTCGTCCACTGTTTCCATTCGCTTTTTAGTTAGCGGACCGGTGTCGCAGACTCGTTGACCTTCACTATTCTCTGGATCTGTTACGTCTATTATTGGTTTTGTTAATCTCCCCTCTTCGCATGGTATTGAACCGTCTGCATAGCTATGGATGACGCCTCGCGGCCTAAAATTATCGTCGAATTCTGGATACTCACCTAAAGGTGGATAGTCTTCGTTTTCTGGTTCCTCTTCAGCGTTGAGGTGATAGAGGTTGCCATAGAACTCGTCGAAGCCGTGGTTAGTGGGTAGATACTTATCTAAGTCACCCAGATGGTTTTTACCGAATTGACCAGTGGCGTAGCCCAGGGGCTTGAGCAGCTCAGCCAGGGTTGGGTCTTTAGCCTGTAATCCTACGTCAACACCAGGTAAGCCCACCTTGGTTAGACCAGTACGTCCAGGACTCTGACCAGTGATAAAAGCAGCTCTACCAGCAGTACAGTTGTTCTCACCATAGAAGTCGGTGAACATTATGCCATCTTCAGCAATACTGTCGATGTTGGGTGTTTCGTAGCCCATTATCCCCCGGTTGTAGATACTGGGGTTAAACCAGCCGATGTCATCCCCCATAATCACCAGGGAATAGCACTTGCCTTGTGTGTCGGCAAGTGCTATTCCCTGGTTAGTTCCTGGCAGGAAACCAACTAGGGCGAAGGTGATCGTTAGTACGATGGCCATCACCGCATTGAATAATCGCTCCAAGGGCAGTTTCCTGACTGCCCTTGGAGCGATTAGCTCTCAAATATTCCATAACTCTCCCTATGTATCGGAGTTTCAACTTTGGGTTTACAAGTTTTATGCACCCCTTGGTTAGTATCTCACAGTTTTTGGATCACAAAAATTATTTTTTTGATGGAATGTGATTAAAAATACCTTGAGGATTTACCAGATTTGATCAGCCTAAACCAAGCTAAATCCAGATTTAGCAAGCACTTAGTTGACCCAAGTTTTTTGTAAAATCCGGCAAAAATCAATAGATACTATTTTATAGTTTTATCAAAACTATAAAATAGTTAACAAAAACTAATATTCCAAAGTAAAACAAATATACTAGAATCCGTGCCCTAGCCAAACCATTTAATAAATGTTAAAAAATCGGGGGTTTATATCTAAGTTTGATAAGATGGTATTTTAAGCAATAAACAATAATAAAAATTATTAAGAATTTTCGCTCTTTGGTACTTGTTAGGCTATAATGGTAATTATAATCCCCTAAAACGACTACTGTTTATAGCTTTGATAATTGATTTTTTTAGGCTAAATAGGATCTCAAGTTTATGAGAGTTGAAGTCTATAACATCTTCTAGAGGGTGATTTCATTGATAGTTATTGACAAAATTGGCACAATATGTATACCTAGGAAATTGCCCTTCGAGGCAAACCATTCGGAAAAAAATGATGCGATCGCGTTAGAGTGCGATCGCATCTGAAAAAAAGTATTGGTAGTGGACTGACACAGCTAAAATAGTGTAATAGCTTTTTCAGCTAAACCCTTTTTGAAACTAGATCCTGGTATTTTTCTAAAGCAACATTTAAAGTGTGCCAGTCCACTACGATTCTTCTACTTCTTGCCATGAAGGCGTTTCCGGATGCGTTTCCGGAGCCGCTTCAGTGCCTTCATAGACTGTCGTCCAATGCCAGACAGAAGGTTATCTGAGGTGGCACCCCCTGTGCCTGGCTCATCAGAAGCACATTCCAGGGGCGTAATGTTGTGGAAATCGGAGTAAGGCATGGGGCAATTTCCAGCATCATCATTGGGTTGAGGTACAGTCCCAGCCTCGATCGCATCCCGCGCTGTTAAAACCAACCGAATCAGATCATCCATTACATCCGGTGTAATGTTGACATTCATGGGATAGGCCTTGACCGCATAGATGAAACCCGGTTCAAGTTCTTCATCATCATAGTCTGTGGGACGGAAGCCGCTGGTGTAGCTGATGTAAGGGGCGTAGCTATCTCCATGTAACTGACCATCCCGGTGCCACTGCCAGAGCATATCTGCTATATCTTGCTGCAATTGGTTATTGGCATCCAGTTCTTCCTTAGCAGCGGGATCGTTCAATTCCCTTTCGTATTGGGCTTTTGCATCCACTCCCTTCTTGTAGACCCGGAACAGGGTGACAAAGCCGGAATCTGCCTCGTTGACAGAGACCACAGTGGGCTCGTTGGCAATTACCTCATTCCGGAGGTAGTTTTGTATTTCCAGAATTCCCCCTAGGATCGAGCGGAATCCTTCATACCCCATATACTTGAGGGTAGCCCAGGCTGCCATGGAGTAAGAGCCGGAACGGGAAACTTCTAGGGTATAGAGGCCGGGATTGTAGCAGGTGCGAGCCTGAAGATAAGCGGAACCAGGCCGACTCAGCAGTTCCTGAAAATGATGCAGATCACGCACCATAACCACGCTGCAGTTGTAGGTAGACCAACCTGTTTTGTGGAAGTCGCAGCCAATGGCATCGGCATAGACTACTTTGCTAATGGCATCATAGTTCTTCTGGATCTGGGCTAAAACCTCTGGTGCAAATCCCAGAGGATTGGCTGTGAAGTCATAGCCTTTGAAGGTGAGCCAAGACCAACCAATTACGGCATCGGCGTAAATCATTGGTCGCCCAACACCGTTGGGATGGTCTGCCAGGGGATACAATTCATCGACGAGTTCGCGCACTTTGTCAATGGGATCCACAGCAAAGGCATCGGTGGTGCCCATTGTGCAAACAATGGCGGCGATAGGAGTGCCCTCTTTATGAAGTTCCCGCACCACTTCTTCCAAGTGCTCAAAGTCCATGACATTGGTGGTTTCATCGGTATCGATATCGATGTAGTTTTCCATGCCCAGACCAGTCCAGTCTGTGGAGTTCTGTTTAGCGTAGTGACCCTGTTGAGACACCAGTACTTTGGCATCAGTGCGAACGCCATCACAACGAGAACTCATCCCCAAACAATTGGTGATGGCGTATTTGATGCCATAAAAATAGCACCCTGAGCCCCCAAAGGTAAACAGACCACCGGCTTCGTCGGTAGGCCAGCCAATCAGGTCTGCCAGGATTGCAGAGGTTTCCATTTCAGTCCGCTCCACATCCCAGGAATACTCCCCTTCAATGATGTTCGGGCTGAAGACATTAGTCATCATCGCGGAAATAATCGCAGCCGTGTTAGCCGGTGGAATCACGTTGGGCATCACCAGGGGATGATTCCAGTTGGGCATTCCCTTAAACAGATCTGCTGCCTCTTTAAGGACTTCTGTTACTGGAGCCATATTTTCCGCCAGTCTTGCTTCGGTAACATTGCCATAATGAGGCCCAGAGGGATCCCCGCCCAGATAGCCTGGAGTTTCTCCAGCAGAGGAATCAGGGGAGGGTTTCACTGGCTTGAGTTGATTGAGATAACGAATTGCTTCACCAACGATATCCGCAAAGGGATCTGTCTCTGTGGAATAGTAAGTTGGGAAGGCACTCCGCATATCTGAGCGCAAAGCAGCCCACCGAGGCGCACTGGGTTGGACACTACCATCTTTGTTCCAAAGGGCAGAAAATTTAGAGGCCATTTTTGACTCCTAATGATTAGATTTTTAAAAATGGCGTTGCTGAATTGAAGTATGAATGCGGGATCTTCTGGTTTTGGGCAAGCCCCCTAAATCCCCCAACTTTGGGGGACTTTAAGAGTTTCGTTCCCCCCAAAATTGGGGGGCTAGGGGGGCTCAATCATACCAAGGATCAGCAACACCGTAAAAATTGATAGCTGGAATCTGCACGGAGCATGTCACTTATGCAGAGCATTTGTACTAAAGCTATAGCTCCCTGATGTGTTTTAGCACGCTCTAATAGTAAATAGTTCATATGTTATACAATTTTGACCTGCTCCCGAATCTGCATAAGTAAATTTATGTTAAGATTCCAAAAATAAATTGTTATTTGCAGATTCTTTATAACTATTACCAAGAATTATCAGTCAAAGTATATTTTTTTAGGAAAGATTTTAGATTTAACTTAACTTGACAATATAGCTTTCACCCATAACAAACATGACCACGATTGGCCGTTGGCCACGCTACGGTAACGCAACTGTGAGCAGCATTCTTTAAATTTCGTTCAAACTGATTGATAAAACTTAATATTTCGGTTGTTTACCGAATCAATTAATTGCCCTTTTTTGTGGTACTAGATGCCAAAGGAATACCAAACAACCACCCCCTATCTCTAATCCCTAGCTATTCAACTTAACAGTCACTTTCCTTTAACCTTAAACATAAATCGTTCCCGTGAACATTCAAAAATTCCAACTTTACTAACCATACTAATCAAATAGTCTTTGAGGGGACAATGATTAGTTTTATCTATGATTCGTTTTGTTAAGCATCGTGATTAATCGTCTCAAAACCTGGTATAGCGCTATGCCCAAGTCAGAAGTTAGAAGTCAGAAGTTCAACTCACGGGGTGACAACAAAAATAGCTAGGAAGCCGACAGAATCAGCTACCTAGCCATCAGTAATTGTGGGCTTAATTGATTGGTTTCATTTTCGGGCGGGCAGGATGCCCACCCCAATCATTTCATCCCTTGATTTAGCAATGCTTGGTTATTCGGGAATTACTGTATCTTCCCGGAAAGCCAGATTTTGAATTCGCTCGTCCAATGCCGGGTCAGTATCAGGCTGATTAAAGGCATTAGCTGCGGTGGGGAAGAATTCATGGAGGTATTCGGCTAGGGCATCCTGCTCGGAACCAAAGGAGGCAAAATTGGCAAAACCCTGGAAAGGTTCAGGGATCGCACCATCTCGGATGCCGTTTTTGTTGAGGTCTTCGTCAGGATCTAAAACCCCATCGCCATTGCTATCCGGCTCACCCCAGAAATCGACCCGATTGAACAAAGCTGGATTGGCACTCAAGAAGGTGGATAAGGGAGCGCCATCAGCCACGTAGCTAATGGTAACACCACGAAACGTGCGGCTGGGATCCCCCACTAATTCACCATTCTGAGCCACTACATCGATAACTTGGTCTTGATCGTCCAGGACAACCAAAGACAGAACCCGATCATTGGCAGGACGAGTGCTATCAAAGCTAAATTTAAGCCGACCGACTTGGGGAAACTGGCCGGGAGTCACACCTGGAGCTGTTGCTGCTACCGCATCCTCGATGGTTTGCAACAATTGATCTGCCGTGACGGTAAACAGGGTAAGTCCATTGTTAAAACGGAGGGAGTTTGTAATGTCGAGTTGGGAAACTTCCCCTTCTTCCTTGCCCACCGCAGGATTGGCTGCTGGGGGCAACAGTTCAAAGTCATTGGGGTCGATGCCACCGTTAGCAGCGCTAATTACCCCGATGTTGGAACGGATGCCACCTCCATTTTTGAAGGAAAACACGGTTGTATCATCGACAGTCTTGGCATAGGTCAGGTTAGCATCAGCGGTTAGGTTACCCAGGTTAGTTTCTTCGGTGCGGACAAAAGCGCGATCGCCCCGCAGGAAAACTTTGGTATTGCCAAAAATATTGCTATCCTGAGTACTGATCACTTCATCCAGGGTATTGGTAATTTCTACAACCTCTGGATCTGGGGTCCCTCCTACCGCTGCAACTCCTTGATCATCTGTGGCGTAGGCTCCACTAATGTTGGGGTCAATACTGCTGGCAATCAGGATACCGTTTGCATCAAAGTCCACCACCAGACGACCCACATACTTATAGGTGGCATCTGTGTTCACAACAGCGATCGCATTTCCATCTCTATTAGTTTTGAGAATGGGATAAGGACCGCCACTGGTATCTCCCAGCCGCAGATGATCGGTGGCATCAGACAGCAAGGTGTGAGACCCTCCCGCCACGATTATATCTACATCCCGCAAACGAGGGGCTAACTCATCCCGCTCAATGGTCAACTGTTGCATGTGAGCCAGGAGAATAATCTTGTTGATGCCTGTAGCGGTCAGTTCATCCACCGCAGTTTGGATTTTAGCAGCCAGGGCGTCATAGTCTGTGGGATTTTCCGGGAACACCGTCACTCCATCAGAGGAAGAGATGGTAGGCAGAAGGGGTGTGCTTGCTCCGACAATACCAATTGGCTCACCATTGACGGTAATCACTGCAGTCCCCGCAACCTGTCCTGCCGGAATGGTGCTGACTTCTTGACCGTTTGCACTGATCAGGCTTGATAGGTTAGGGTCTGTGCTAAAATCCAGGTTTGCACTGAGATAGGGAAACAGCGCCCCACGGTAAGCTCCATCTGGTTGAATTATATCCCGCACTTCCTTGCTGCCCAGATCGAAATCATGATTCCCAAAGGTCGAAGCTTGGATACCGAGTTGATTGTGGATTTCGATATTGGCGTGACCAATACTAGCCTCTCCCACAGGGGTCTCGTTCAACCTAGGATCGCTGCCCGCAAACAGGAACGGACTGGGAATGTAGTTGTCTCCAGAAGACAGGACAAGGGTGTTGGGGTAGTCCTTCTTGAGGGCATTCAGGACGGCGGAAAACCGAGGAGCATCTTCCAATGCGGCCAGTCCAGCCTCAAAATCTGAAGCATGGAGCAGTTGTAGAGTAAAAGGCTCTGTATCTGAGTCAACAACCTCTGGCTCCGGGTTACTGGTGCCTGTAGAGCCTATATCCGGGATGGGTCGATTCTGTTGTGCTATCACCAGGTACGCAACGATGGCCAAAACTAGGGCGATCGCAACTGCTACCCCTATTTTCCAAATACGGTTCCAATTCATTCAATATACCTAATAGCTTTTCTGTGCCTTGTTTACCCTATCAAGTTATTGCTCTTTTTTGTGCAATAAGATGCCAAAGCAATACCAAACTTTGACATCCTATCTCTAATCCCTAGTTGTTTAATTCAACTGGCGGCCCAAACCAACGAAAAAGTTAAATATCCCTGCTGTTTCGGACCTATTGCTTGAACCGATTGATTGGCGCTAATACGTGTGAAATATAAATCACCAATCTGGGTAGCCAAAAACTCACTCTGGAACGAACCACGAGAAAGCTGAATCATTTCCATTTGGCTATAAGTCAAGAACTCAGTAAACTGTTCCACATCCGTAAAACTACAGGAAATAATCTTGGAACTTCCTGCTGTAAATTCGTTCAAATCTTGACCAGAATAATTTGCTGCATTAAAACTCATGAGTGCTTCAGATAAAATAGATTATATTTCGTGGTAGTTATCGATAAGGATATACCTCGGCTTTGGAATTTTATGGAGTAGGGAGTAGGGAGTAGGGAGTCATAAAATTGAATCTCCCTCATAAGTATGATCAATTCTATCAAGCGCTAATATATATAGCAATTATCATAGTTATGAGGGACAAAATTTCTAGATTTTAGGGAACAGGGAACAGGGAACAGGGAACAAGGAACAGGGAACAGAGAATAGGGAATAGGGATGCCCTGCATCAACACAGGGAATCAACTTCAAAGAATACTGTACTTCATAACTGCGAGAAACGCTATAATTTAAAATTATCTCATGAAAGCAAATTCTGATTGATCAGACAGCGGTTTTCATATTAATGAAGTACACACAATGATTGTTTGCCTGTTCCCTATTCCCTATTCCCTATTCCCTATTCCCTGTTCCCTATTCCCTTTCACCATCAAGTCTAGTTTCACATCTGAACTAAAAAGACTATAGCTGACGGCTGATAGCTGACTGCTGAATGCTTACTAATACCCTACGTTAACAATTTTTAATTATGAAACCCCAAACTGAGCAAATTGTTACTACCCTTCAAGAATTAACCAAAGATGAATACTACAGCCTAGTTGGTGACGCTCCTTATATAGTTATCCCTTGGGAAGTGGAGGATAAAGGTCCCTTTTCAGTGGAACGCTTTCTAGTGGATAACACAGGTCTGATGCCCTTTGCTCCGGAAGAGTTTCTCAGTCAGATTCGCCAAACCCAATCTCAAGCTGTGAGCGACCATTACCAAAATCTGATCGCACTGCTGCAAGCTAATTTGTCAGAGTTAACTATCTATGGCTATCGCCTTCCTACACTACCAGAAGACTTGGAAGAGGGATTTCCCCTTCAACAAAGTGTCTTTGGCTCCTTAGGAATTCCCATGCTAATTGGTTCATCAACACCAGGAGAGTGGATTGGATTAGGTATCAAACAAAGTTGGCGGTGCAACTCATCACCACAATTTATGATTCCGGATATAGAATCTGTCCAAGACAATACCGCTGCACTGGTTGAGCAAATCCAATCTATCACTAATCCAATTACTCATCAAGCCCAAGCAGAGGAAGAATTAAGTTTTGGAGGTTTCGAGGTAGTTATCACCACTAGTCGCCACCAAGTTATTCAAAAATTATTGGATACTACGGGATTTTTAGAGATTAGCGAAATCAATGAATTTATTAGAGTTCGAGATGATTACGGAACCGAGATAGAAGAGTACCAGGAAGCAATAGCACAGCTAGAACAAGAACTAGTAAAGTTAGAAGAAGAAGGAGAATTATCAACGGAAGAATACCAAGAGGTTCAAGAAGAATTGTCAGAACAAAGAGAAGGATTAAAGGAAATCCAAATAGAATGCAAGTTCGAGTTAGATTTGAGAAACCTGTTTGCCACTCAACTGCTGAATGCCAAAACTTACCATCTTAACTTCAATCTGTCTGGGGAATGGTGTACAGTTCACTATGCCTTAGGAGAAACTCACGATCTCGATTGGGTAGTACTAGCAACAATTAGTTATACTGTTTGAGGGAATCACAGGAAGACCAGGAGATGGGGAGATGGGGAGATGGGGAGATGGGGAGATGGGGAGATGGGGAGTCTGATCAGCAACTGGTTCTCCAAGACCGTAATGGTGCGTTTTCCGTAGGCGTTAAAACCTCGCACCTTGTCGCACCGCCTCTCTCCATTGGTGATTTTTCATAACTATATTTTTCACAACTAGTTGAAAATTGTGATAAGATAGTTTCTGGTAAAAATTCAGGATTAATCAAAAGTTTACTATCGGATAGTCGGGATTGATGGTGATAAGTAAAACTTAGTTTTTGTTAACATAATTGCTTGAAACCGATTCCCGATTCCCGATTCCCGATTCCCGATTCCCGATTTCCTGTTCCCTGTTCCCGATTCCCGATTCCCGATTCCCTGTTCCCTGTTCTCTGTTCCCTAACGATATGCAAATTATATTTCGTGAGTTTAACCCATTTGATTTGTGGATTTGGATAGAATTTAGCACTGTTCCCTCCTATCGGGAAAAGGAATATGTGGAAGAATTGTTCAATTCCTGGTTTTTATTAGGTAAATTGGGAGGATTTGATGCAGAAAACCTACCGGTGCAAGAGGTTGGCCTAGAAATAAGCTACATGGAATATGATGATAGAGTAGCAGAAAACAGTTTAATGGCCTTGATGCATAATCAGGGCGAGTTTGAGTATGAAGGCACTTGGGGGCGCTGCTGGTTTGATTTAGGAACGAGTGATGCGATCGCTCTTGATATTTTAATTAATTCTTTCCGGCAACTTGCCAAAGAATATGTGGAGATTGAAAAATTAATTATAGGTGGTGAAAACGAAGATTGGCCAGTGCATGATAGGAGCAAATCACTGTTTTACGAGTCTAATTTAAATTAATTCCTACTAATCACTTAGCAAATCGTGCCTGGATTGTAAGCATATGCGCGTAGCGCATATGCTTACATTACCCATCACCACTTAGGAATTAAACAGCTTCTAGATTCTTTTCCCCAGTCCTAATCCGGACAACTTGCTCAATGGGACTGATGAAAATTTTACCGTCGCCGATTTTACCGGTCTGAGCAGCAGCGAGAATTTTTTCTACTGCCATCTCAACTAAGCCATTTTCAACAACGACTTCTAGCTTGACCTTAGGAAGAAAGTCTACCCTGTACTTTGTACCGCGATACTGTTCAGTTTGACCTCTCTGCCGTCCAAATCCCCGAACTTCAGACACGGTCATGCCAACGATACCAGCATTGACTAAAGCGATTTTAACCTCTTCGAGCTTATAGGCTCGGATAATTGCCTCGATTTTTTGCATTTTCCCAGCCCCTTACTGGGGCTTCCACTCCAATTGACTAACACCAGCATGACACATATACCACGAAAAATAAATTTTTCTGTAATAAATAATACATTTGTGATTGGTCATTGGTTCATTGCGATGTTCCTGCCTGCCTTGCTCACCAAGGATAACGGAGAATCACCCTCCCAACTCCCGACTCCCGACTCCCGACTCCCTACTCCCTCACAGGGGTAGGTTTTTAACAAAGACCTCAGGTGTGGGGTGTGGGGCGTGGGGTGTGGGGTGTGGGGGATAAGAAAGCGATGCAGAGGTGCGACCCGTGGCGAATTAAATTCGCCTACGGAAAGCGCACCATTTGCCGACCCGCGGGGGTTTCCACGGGGCTTACAAGGTGCGGACGCAGGTTCCGCACACAGACCC
>NZ_MKZS01000001.1:2353001-2367582 GCF_001942495.1 Moorena bouillonii PNG | reverse complement strand
GTTTAAGGTACTGACTTACCAATATGCACCTAAATAAGTTTTGTCAGTCAACCAGCTGATCAGGTGTTGAAGTTGGAGTAATTTGAGCATTCGTAGCAAAAGGTGATGGGTTGGCTGACTCCGTAGTCTTGGGAGTGTTATTAAATAAAAATAACCAGATTAAATAGATAAGGATGCCAATAACAGTAGTGGCAACAGCGATGGGAAGCAATAACCGACGAGGGTTTTGAGATCCAACTCCTGAAGACTGAGACCCAGCAAACGGTTGCGCCGATGATGCTGCTGTTGCCGAAAGTTGAGATGGTGGTAATGAAATCTCTGTGGGTTGAGGTTGCCCAGACTGTGGTATCGATGGAATGGCTGTTGAGGGGACTGGAGAGTACTGTTGCGGAACTAGTGTCGGTTGTATTATTGTCGGCTGTTGTACTGATTGCTGTTGTGGTAATGAGACTTGTGGGTATGACTCAAGAGCCTGTAGAACCTCTATGGCAGACTGGTAACGTTCCCTAAAATGGTAGCGCACCATCTTAGAGAGAATCCACTTTAAGTGATCGCTGATCTTTGCCCAAGGTTCCCAAATCACTTCTCCAGTATTAGGGTCTTCTTGAATTTGATTAATCGTTAAGCCAGTTACTGCCTGGATAGCAATCATGCCAAGACCATAAATATCACTGTTGGCACGAGGATTACCTCTACCTTGTTCTGTGGACATATAACCAGGGGTTCCAACAGCGATTGTGCCACTGACTTGATGGTTGGGTCCGCGAATTTGCTTGACTGTGCCGAAGTCAACTAAAACCAGCTTATTGTCCCGATGTCGTCGGATGATATTATCGGGCTTGATATCACGATGGATAACTCGATTTTGGTGGATAAAGCTGAGAGCTCTCAAGACTTCCTGAAGCATTTGACGAACTTGGCTTTCAGACCAGCTTTGACCAGGTTTGATTTCACTGCTGAGGGTGTTTCCTTCAATAAACTCTTGAACCAGGTAAAACTCTTCATCTTCCTCAAAGTAAGCTAAAAGCATCGGAATTTGGTCATTCTTCCCCAGTCTCTCTAGAGTTTCGGCTTCAGTTCGGAACAAACGTCTGGCATTTTCCAAGGATTTGGGATGGTTGCTAGGTGGCTTCAGTTGTTTGATAACACACTGGGGATTAGTGGGTCGGCGAGTATCTTCGGCAATGTAAGTTTTTCCAAATCCACCTTGGGCTAAGGTATCAATTACTCGATAACGCCGATCAAGTAAATCATTTGGCTTGAGGTCTTTCATAAAAGTTTTTAAGGTTCAAAAGGTGTGAATCCTGATATAACTTAATAGAACTTATCCAGCTCAAACCAAGAATCAAGGTTTTAGCCAATAGGGAACTTCGGATCACCGAACTATGGATCAGAGAATTACAGAAGTTTTACACTATTTATCTATCTGGCAATCTTTTGTAATTTATGAACAGTAGCAGCGACCCCCTGACGACCTGACCCCCTCAGTAATCAGTACTACTATCGACATGGCATGGCAGGATTGAAGTAGAGCAGAGTTACCTGATTCTGGGGGAATCAGTAACTAAGCGAGATAGTTGTTCATTTACATGATTCACTAGTTTTCTTTTCAATACCACATTTTAGATTTTTTGTCAATACTATTTTCCCTGATAATCACTGGCGTGTGATATAGCGCTATAGTTTTGCGGCTGCCAAGCCATGGAATTCTATTCAGTAGACGTAAAACTGACGAAATAATCAAGGTTTCAGCGGTTGTTTACCTGTTCGTAATCTCCGTTCCCGTAGCGTGACCTACGGTCAACCGCTTTTGGTAAACAACAAAAAATCCCCCACCGGAAGGCAGGAGATTTAAATTAATTACCTACAATTTAAATACCTAAAAAGCTAGTTTCAGCAACCATTAGCCAAATGCACCAGCTGTCGAGGCAATCAAGAATGCGGCGTAGGTAAGTATATAACCAACCGTGAAGTGGGTTAAACCAACCAGACGAGCTTGAACGATGGACAGCGCAACAGGCTTATCCTTCCAGCTAACCAAGTTAGCCAGAGGAGTACGCTCGTGTGCCCAGACCAAAGTTTCGATTAGCTCTTGCCAGTAACCACGCCACGAGATCAGGAACATGAAACCAGTTGCCCAAACTAGGTGTGCGAAGAGGAACATCCAAGCCCAGACAGACAGGTTGTTGGTTCCAAACGGGCTGTAACCATTGATCAACGGAGCAGAGTTAGCCCACAGGTAATCCCGGAACCAGCCCATGAGATAAGTAGAGTTCTCATTGAACTGAGCCACGTTATTTTGCCAGACGCACAGATGCTTCCAGTGCCAGTAGAAGGTCAACCAGCCTAAGGTGTTCAGCATCCAGAACATGGCGAGGTAGAAGGCATCCCAAGCAGAGATGTCGCAAGTACCGCCACGACCAGGACCATCACAAGGGAAGGCATAACCGAAGTCCTTCTTGTCGGGCATTAGCTTGGAACCACGGGCATCCAGGGCACCCTTGACTAGAATCAGGGTGGTGGTGTGCAAACCTAGAGCGATCGCATGGTGTACCAAGAAATCGCCAGGACCAATGGTCAGGAACAGGGAGTTAGCTCCGCTGTTGATGGCATCTAGCCAGCCAGGAAGGTAAGCTGCACCAGTGCCAGAAGCTATGCTATCGGGATTAGACAGCAGGGTGTCAAAGCCGTATAGCAGTTTACCATGAGTCGCTTGGATGAACTGAGCAAATACTGGCTCAACCAGGATTTGCTTCTCGGGGGTGCCGAAAGCAACCACGACGTCGTTGTGGACATAGAGTCCTAAGGTGTGGAAACCTAAGAACAGAGTTACCCAACTCAGGTGAGAAATCAGAGCTTCTTTGTGTTCCAGCATCCGGGCTAACACATTATTCTTATTAGCCTCTGGGTCATAATCCCGCACAAAGAAGATAGCACCATGAGCGAAGGCTCCAACCATCAAGAAACCAGCAATGTACTGATGGTGAGTATACAGTGCTGCCATGGTGGTGTGATCCTTTGCTATGAAAGCATAGGGCGGCATCGCATACATGTGTTGGGCTACCAAGGAACAGACCACACCCAAACAAGCCAGGGCTAAGCCCAACTGGAAGTGGAGAGAGTTGTTGATGGTGTCATATAGACCCTTGTGACCCTCACCTAAGAGGCCCCCAAAGGGAGTACCTGCTGGGGGATTGTGGGCACTATGAATCTCCTTGATGCTGTGACCAATACCCCAGTTGGTGCGGTACATATGACCAGCAATGATGAAGATCACTGCGATCGCCAAGTGGTGATGAGCCATATCGGTCAGCCACAAGGACTCAGTCTGGGGATGGAAGCCACCCAAGAAAGTCAGAATCGCTGTCCCTGCACCGTCAGAGGTACCAAAGATGTGTCCAGCGGTATCTGGGTTCTGGGCATAGACTCCCCAATTCCCGGTAAAGAAAGGTCCTAATCCAGCTGCATGGGGTTTGACACTCAGGAAGTTATCCCAACCAACGTGCTGTCCGCGAGATGCGGGGATAGCCACGTGAATCAAGTGACCTGCCCAAGCTAAGGAGCTAACACCAAACAAACCTCCCAAGTGGTGATTCAGCCTAGACTCTGCATTCTTGAACCAGCTCAAGCTGGGGCGGAATTTAGGCTGTAAGTGCAACCAACCTGCAAACAGTAATAGGGATGACAACAATAACAAGAACATGGCACCACCATGCAGTTGGTTATTGGTTCTCATACCAATGGTGTAAAACCAGTGGTAAACACCGGAATAGGCGATGTTTACGGGGCTAGAAGCACCAGCTTGGGTGAAGGCATCAATTGCCCCTGAGCCAAATTGGGGATCCCAAATCGCGTGGGCGATGGGCTTAATAGTTTCAGGATCTTTAATCCACTCTTCAAAGTTACCTTGCCAGGCGACGTGGAACAGGGTGCCAGAAGTCCACAAGAAAATGATTGCAAGATGGCCGAAGTGAGAAGCAAAAATCTTTTGATATAGATTCTCCTCGGTCATGCCATCATGGCTTTCAAAGTCATGGGCTGTGGCAATCCCGTACCAGATTCGACGTGTTGTCGGATCTTGAGCGAGGTCCTGGCTAAATTTTGGAAATTTTGTTGCCATATGCTTTAAGGAAATTCTCCTCGCTGACCTATGAGACTTATGCAATCATGCTGCTCATTGTTTTTTCTTAATTAACTCCCTGGAACCGAAGTTCCAGGTTGCTTAGGGTATCGACAGGCGAGACACAGGTTATGGTATCCCACTCAAGGTTTGGCATCGATTCCTGGTCAGCGGTTATCCCACTGACAGCATTCGTGCCAGGAAGAATGACCAGGTAACGACGATTCCTCCCAGGAGGTAGTGAGCTACCCCCACAGCCCGACCCTGAGTGATGCTCAGAGCACGAGGCTGAATCGATGGGGCTACTTTCAATTTATTATGAGCCCAAACGATGGATTCGATCAGTTCTTGCCAGTACCCACGACCACTAAATAGGAACATCAGGCTAAAGGCAAAGACGAAGTGACCAGCTAGGAACATTATGCCGTATGCCGACAGAGCTGAGCCGTAAGATGTGATTACATTTGAGGCTTGTGCCCACAAAAAGTCCCGTAACCAGCCATTGATGGTGATCGCACTTTGGGCAAAGTTGCCATTGGCAATGTGAGACACACTTCCATCCGGGAATACTGTTCCCCAGACATCAGATTGCATCTTCCAGCTGAAGTGGAAAATAACCACAGAGATGCAGTTATACATCCAGAACAAGCCTAGGAACACATGATCCCAACCGGATACCTGGCAGGTACCGCCACGACCTGGACCATCGCAGGGGAAGCGGAAGCCTAAGTTAGCTTTATCGGGGATCAGACGTGACGAACGGGCAAACAGTACCCCTTTGAGCAGAATTAGTACAGTGACATGGATGGTGAACGCATGGATATGGTGGACCATAAAGTCCGCAGTACCCAGCTCAATCGGCATCATTGCCACTTTACCGCCTACTTCTACCATGCCTCCGCCAAAGGCATAGCTAACGGTTTCCAAAGCATTGGGAGCAGTTCCTCCCGGCGCTAGGTTGTGGATGTTTTGAATCCACTGGGCAAAGATTGGCTGTAGCTGAATCGCCGTATCAGAGAACATATCCTGAGGACGACCCAAAGCCCGCATCGTGTCGTTGTGAATGTAAAGACCAAAAGAATGGAAACCCAACCAGATACACACCCAGTTTAGGTGAGAGATAATTGCATCCCGGTGACGGATCGCCCTGTCTAATAGGTTGTTCACATTCTTGGCTGGGTCATAGTCCCGCACCATGAAAATAGCACCATGGGCTGCACCTCCAACAATACAGAAGGCACCAATCCACATATGGTGGGTAAATAGGGACAGCTGAGTACCATAGTCTGTTGCGATGTACGGATACGGAGGCATCGCGTACATATGATGAGCCACAATGATGCTCAGGGAGCCTAGCATGGCTAGGTTAATCGCTAGCTGGGCATGCCAAGACGTAGTCAGGATTTCATAAAGACCTTTGTGTCCTTCGCCAGTGAACGGACCCTTATGAGCCTCTAGAATTTCCTTCATGCTATGACCAATACCGTAGGAATTACGGTACATGTGGCCAGCAATGATGAACAGGACTGCTAGAGCTAAGTGATGGTGAGCGGTATCTGACAACCACAATCCACCGGTGACCGGATTCAGACCACCATGGAAGGTGAGGAAGTCAGAGTAGACGCCCCAGTTCAGGGTGAAGAAGGGGGTTATGCCCTGAGCAAAACTGGGATAAAGATCTGCCATAAAGCTCTGATCGAATAAGAACTCATGGGGCAGTGGAATCTCACTAGGAGCCACCCCAGAATCCAAGAGCTTGTTGATGGGCAAAGACACATGGATCTGGTGACCTGCCCAACCCAGGCAGCCGCAGCCCAGCAGCACGGCTAAGTGGTGGTTCATCATCGACTCCACGCTCTGGAACCATGACAGTTTCGGAGCTTTCTTGTGGTAGTGGAACCAGCCAGCAAATAGCATCAGGGCTGCCATTACCAGACCACCAATAGCTGTTGCGTACAGTTGGGTGCTATTGGTGATACCGGAAGCACGCCACAGCTGGAAGAAACCAGAGGTGATTTGGATGCCGTGGAAGCCCCCACCAACATCGCCATTCAAAATGCCTTGACCAACCACAGGCCAAACCACTTGAGCACTGGGCTTAATAGTAGTCGGATCACTCAGCCATGCCTCGTAGTTGGAAAAACGAGCACCATGGAAGTACATGCCGCTCAACCAAACAAAGACAACGGCTAGGTGACCGAAGTGTGCACTAAAAATTTTGCGAGAAACGTCTTCTAAGTCACTGGTATGACTATCGAAATCATGAGCGTTAGCGTGAAGGTTCCAAATCCAAGTGGTGGTTTTGGGACCTCTCGCTAGGGTTCGATCAAAATGACCTGGCTTACCCCACTTCTCAAAGGAAGTTGGTACCGGGTCTTTATCGACCTCGAGTGGCATGAGGAATCTCCTCTCTAGACAAGGAACGACTAATACCCCTAGGGGAGTTTTATTTTTATGGATAAGAAAGCATTTTTTTAATCACTGCTTTCTAACGGAAGCAAGGACCTGTTCTGAATTTACGTCAAAACGGATACCTCCCTTAGAAGATAATAGGTCTTGCTTCAGGCGCTTTTTGAATTCAGTTAAAAATAGTTAACAATTTTTTGGATAATCGTTAACTATTTTCAATTAGCAGTATCAATAGGTATACCACTGTTTGTGTCTAAGCCGCCATCACAACAAATCAAAAGTAACTATAGGAAAAATCAATGATAATTTCTTCAAAATGTTACAAAACGTAAAGAAATGCTAAATATTTTAAAAAAAAGTGTCCCCAATCTATACAGACGACCCTCAAAGGTTGAACGTCTAGGGATATGGTTAATACAGAAGCGGAATATTTATAAAAAAGCGGAAGACTTGAAACAGGGGTGCGACCCCGGGTAGATCCCCTAACCAAGGGAACGGAAACCAAGAGGGCAAAAGTTAGAACAGACTTGATAATCCTGCCAATAGGCAACCCCAACCCTCATAGACCAACACCATTAGACAAGCAGCAAGACTAGAGGTCAACCTGTAAGTTAAGATTAAAGGCTGGTGATCAAAGGAGATGGCTTGTTGGGTAGGAACAGCCAGATAATCATGGTGAAAAGACTTTTTTTCTTCCTAATCACAACGATTTTAGTTTGGGGTCTGGTGGCCTGTGGAAGCGATCGCATCAAGACATCGAAGCGGTTTGGCATCGATGGCAGCTCCCAAACCAACCAAGTTAATCAGTTATCAGAAGTAGGGCCACCCCTAGCTATTCAAGAGCTTAGTGAGAGCCTAGAGGCTTACCAGCCTCAAGTCATCATTGTCAGACCTAGTGATGACATGGTGCTTGAAGATACAACAGTATCAGTGAAATTTCAGGTTCAGGACTTGCCAATTTTCCAAGATCCCGATCTAGGCATAGGTCCTCATCTGAACGTCATCCTGGACAACCAACCTTTCCAAGCCATCTATGACCTAGACCAACCTCTAATCCTAGAGGATTTATCCCCTGGCACCCATACCTTGCGGGCATTTGCCTCTCGCCCCTGGGATGAGAGCTTCAAAAATAAAGGTGCCTATGCCCAGACCACATTTCATATCTTTACTAAAACTGACGACAACAACCCAGATCCAGCCCTGCCACTGCTAACTTACAGCGTTCCAAAAGGCGACTACGGAGCAGAGCCGATTCTACTGGACTTCTATTTGACGAATACGCCCTTGAGTAATACCCCTGTCCAGCTAGTGGATCAAGACAATCTCGATGATGATAGTGTTGATTGGCATATTCGGGTTACTGTGAACGGTAAAAGTTTCCTACTCGACCGTTGGGAATCGATTTATCTGACAGGGTTTAAAGAGGGCAAAAACTGGGTAGAGTTAGAGTTTCTCGATGAACAGGGCAACCCAGTCAAGAATGTTTTCAACAACACAGTACAGGTGATTAACTACCAGCCTAATGGTGAAGACACCCTTTCCCAGCTAGTACTGGGTCAACTCTCGGCTGAGGAAGCTGGTGGTATTGTAGACCCCAACTATCAGCCACCGCCAACCCCAATACCTGTACCAGAAGAGACACCAGCTCCGAGTCCATCACTGACTACTTCGCCTACAGTAGAGCCAACACCAATACCGTCGGTTGTTCCTATAGTTGAAGAACCTCTCACCTCTGAACCGACTTCCCTAGAACAAGAAACTACAGAAGAAGACACTACATCACCAGGAGAATTAGCCCCTACTGAAACAGAGCAAATACCAGAACTAGAGGAATCTGTAACACCCAGTGAACTACCAATAACTCTGGAGGAAGCAACTCCTGAGGTTGAGCCCAACCTACCTGAGCTGGAAACAACTTTGGAAGCAGAAGAGCTGGTTCCTGCCAGTGAAACCCCAGCACCAGTTGAGGAAGCAACTACTGCAGCTCAATCAGTAAGCCCTCTAGCTGAACCCTCAGAAAAGCCAAAATTAAACATTTGGAGTCGCTTTGGCAGTTTCTTCGGACGTTCTCCTGTCACCCCTAGCCCCTCACCTGAACCGCTAGAGGAACTGGAGATTACATCAGAGGAACCTGTGGTAGCACCAAGTGAATCTGAGTCCACTACTGTGGTTGAGGAGATATCGGAAGAAGCGGTAGTAGAGACCGGGGAGTCTGAATCCACTACTGTGGTCGAAGATAGTTCTGAACAACCGGCGGTAGCACCAAGTGAATCTGAGTCCACTACTGTTGTTGATGAGATATTGGAAAAAGCGGTAGTAGAGACCGGGGAGTCTGAGTCCACTACTGTGGTCGAGGAGATACAGGAAGAACCGCCAGTAGAGACCGGGGAGTCTGAGTCCACTAATGTGGTCGAAGAGATATCGGAACAACCGGCAGTAGAGACCGGGGAGTCTGAATCCACTACTGTTGTTGATGACATATCGGAACAACCGGCAGTAGAGACCGGGGAGTCTGAATCCACTAATGTGGTCGAAGATAGTTCTGAATAACCAATAGTGGCAACACTTGAGTGCGATCGCACAGTGAGAACAGGCAGTTAGCCCATGGTTCGATCAACTGTTTGAGCATCGGCCAGCAATCCCTAACCCAGTGGGGATTGCTGGCCGATGCTCAATGTGCAGCTGGCGCTGGCTCCCCTGTTCCCTTCCTGCATCAATTTCAATACTGAAATCGATTGTTATGACTTCCTTTATTAAGTTTTTTGGCAATGGTGCAAGCTCTCAGTATAACTCCCCAAACTTTTACCGATAACGAGCCAACAACGATTCCCTATCTGCTAGTTGAGTTATTAGGTATTAGCTATAAACTCTATCTATAAGTAGTGTTGGTTTAAGAGTTTCCCTGGGTAATCTAGGATTAGGCGATAATTAGGGCTTGCTGATTAACTCTCATCCGCATTGACAGATAAAGGTTTTCGCCTTTTTGGGTCGAAAAAAGTGCAAGCAAATCGGTCCAAAAAGCTCAAAAAGTTAGGATTTTGGGCAGACAAGGGCAGAAAAATCAAGGGAGAATTCTTCGGACTACCTTCTATATAATTCTCCTAACTCCTGACTCCTGACTCCTGACTCCTGACTCAATCCCTTACCAAAAGACTTTTTCAGCAAACCCTAATTACCGATTCAGCCTTCATGCTTCATCTTTCCTAAAAGTTTTTACTAATCAAAAATACTGGAGTAGATAAATCAGGTGAAACCCTATTTACCAATCCAACTATTAACAACATTATTTGTAATCACAACCAGCACCCTGACTCCTGCTGTTTCTAACGCTCAAATCGATTTACCCTGTTTCATGCGGGATGCCAATGGCAATCTGATTGACCTTGGCAAACTTTGCGGCATTTCAAAGCAAAACAGTTCAGGAGTGATTACAATCCCGATCAAACGTCGAGTCTATAACACTCCTGTGATTGATGTCACTTTTAATGGTAAACGAACCTTTGAAATGGTGGTTGATACAGGAGCATCCGTCGTGACAATTACCCCAAAAATGGCAAAAGCTTTGTCATTGAAGCCAGAAGGAACTGCCAGGATGGATACAGCTAATGGTACAGTTGATGTACCCCTGGGTCGCTTGGCCTCCGCTGCCGCAGGAGGGATTGTGGCTAACAACCTACTAGTTGCTGTTAGTCCATCCCTGTCAATTGGACTGCTAGGACACAATTTCTATCAAGATTATGATCTGACGATTAAGCAAGATGTCATTGAGTTGCACCTTCGGTAATCCGTAAGGTTAAACACACGCTCTTGACAGAGGTTTGGGGAACTCGCCAACAAGAAAGCGATCGCTTAATCAAATCAATCATTTGGGATTCCGTCAGGGTAGAGGCTGCTTCATCCCACATCACCCTGATCACGCGACCTCTACGCACTAGGAACTCGAAGACAATTTCACCAGCTACCCCTAGGGGTAGGTTCAACCGTTGCAGATGTTGGGTTAAACAAGTTGTTCCTATTTCATCTAATCCCTTAACTCTGACCAACTGTAACCTGTGATGGCTGATTGCCGCTGAGCTTAATATCTCTGACTTCACCTTTTGAATCAATCTAGGACAGACCAAGGTCAATTCAAAATTCTTCAATTCCAAATTATCTGGTGATTGATTGGCTAAATACTCCTCATTGATAATTTTTGATTCCTGATGACTATAATAGGGATTATCATTATGATTTTTTCTATCCTGAAGTGTCTTAGAAGTAATATACTCCTGAGGGATAATTTCTGATGCCTTACCGGCAGCATAGAGATTATCATTATCATTGGTTAGCTTAGATTTCTGGTACCTGTTTTGCCTATACTCTGACTGTTGAATCCAAGCTTTGGTTTTAACCCCTAATTTCCTATATTCACTTATTGGTAGGACAGACCTTGGGATAGGAGAAGACCAGGTGTTGGGAGAAGACAAGGGAGAGAGGGAAAACAGTAACGATCGGTTGATCTTAGAGTTCTTCGGTGTCCCCTTTTTCCCCTGGTCATGAGGCAATAATTTGGAATTGATGTCAATTTCTGCTTGTCTGGTGCTGCCCTTATCCCCCACTCTCAACCCTGAACGCCACTTTTGTAGCCTGAGTCTATCCTGAATTGCACTAGCAAAAGTACTTTTGATCATGCCTTCCCAGTTAACTCCTTCTGGGATTGTTACTGGTACTTGCATCGATATGAGGTGGCTTTCACCTGCAACCGGTACCTGATCACTGACAGCAACAAAAGCGGTGTACTGGCACAATAGTTGATAACTCAACGCTGTTTCCGTCACTGCCTCTACCCCAGCTTTAGTTTCACAGCTCAACATTTGCTGCATCAAGTGTTTAATCCTTGCTCTACCCCAAAGCTGAGCAATGGCTGGATTGTCGGCTTGATCGAAATTGAGGTTAAATCTTTTCTCGTAGTAACTACCATCGGCCCTAGTACCCGTAATTCTGAGAGCACTAGTAGGGGTTTTCAAGTTGCTAACCTGCAACTGTTCTGCCTGGAACTCTTGAATGGGAGAAATACGTCCACAGATAACCAAAGGCTGCTGGGTAAATAGATCCGGAGTGGGATTGGGATAAATTATCGCTTCCCCTGCGCCTTCCCAGGTAACGTGAATATTGGTTAGCACTGGGTTATTAATTTGACGGAAAAACTGTTCCGCTACTGCTTCAGTTGGTTCATCTTGACGCACGATTCTAGCTATTCCCCGTCCAATTTCAGCTAAGCGATTCAGCAGAAAGCGGTTCGGAGAACTGCCGACACCAAAGCTATAGATGCGATTTCCAGGTTTAAGCTGTTGCTGTACTTCTGCTAGTACCTGATTCTCATTGCTAATGTAGCCATCACTTAGCAGTACAATACTCCGTAGTCGTCCCTCTGGTGCAGCTGGTAAATTCAGCAAGTTACGAATACCTTTGAGTAAATAAGTACCACCGTTGGCTTTTAATTGATTGATGTAGTTAATCGCCTTTCTACAGTTTTGGGGGGTATTCGATAAGGGTTTGGTGGATAGCTGGGTAGCGGTATCTGAAATATCAATAATGGTAAAGGTATCCTTGGGATTGAGTCCATTAATAAACCGACGCATCAATTCCTGAGACTTTAGCAGAGGATCCCCCATTTGAGAACCAGAGGTATCGATCACGAAGACCACATCCTTTGGCACAATCTCATCGGTGCTATATTCTAAAGCGGGGATAAGATACACAGCAAAATGATTGCCCCGTTGATCTGAGTGGGTAAGTACTGTTGTCTGAGTGTGCTCCTTGGCAATCCCATAGCGTAGAATCAGGTCTTTGTTGGGAATCGTGTCTTCCTGACTCAGTTTGACCCGCAGGATTTGCCCCTGTTGTTCAATGTTGAGTTGTTCAATGTTAATCTGATGGGAGGTAGAATAAACCTCTGTAATTGCTACTCCAGCGTCAATCTCGACAGTTACCCCAATGTCATGACCTGAGCGCATGTCTGGCGGAATCAAGGGTGGAGTGATTCGGGAAGCATCGGGAACGAAGTCAGTATCCCCACTCTCATCAATGGGAGTACCAGGGATGAAACGGGGGCCAACTACCATTGGGAAGACAAATTCATAATTACCCCCCTGGAACTGTAGCTGATCGGTATAGCGAAGGGTGACCTCAATTTGCTCCCCTGGTTTAATGTGAGCCAGAGATTGAGTAAAAATATTATCCCGTTCTTGCTCTAAGAGTCCCGCAGTCCGCCCCTGACTGCAAGCTTCCTCGTAGATAGTTTGAGCGTCTTCCCGTTTTTTGATATTGCCCTCAATTATGCGATCGCTTAATTTAATCTCCATCTCATCCACCGCTGCTTCATCCGGTAGTGGAAAGATATAGACCGCTTCTAAGGGTTCGCTGAAAGGATTATCAAAGGTCTGTGTCACCTCTACCCGTGACATGTGACCAGTGATTTTGGCGTAAACCTCTGTATGTTTCAGAGGAAATACCGAGTGTTCCTCCTCTTCGTTAACGTATAGTCCCCCTAGCAACTGCTTGGAGCATAATAGTGCATGAGTGGGCATGGGCATTTACCTTAAGATTGAGCAAATGGGTGAGCTTCGCTACTGTCCCTATCAGTAGCAAGGTCCTTGGTAGACGCACCATGCTAGCCACAAATCTCATCATAAATCCTTACCAAGAGTGAACTTGGGTCAATCTGCCTTTTAGTTAGCCATCATAATCGCTGTCAATCTCAATATCGAGAGTTTCTTGATCTACCCTTACATACAAAATATTTGGATGACAGCAGACTTGACAATCTTCGATATAGGATTGCTGTTCACCAGCGCTTAGATCTACAAAGGTCAAATTGGTTTCACCACAATAGGCACAGGAATATTGAGCAGTCTCTTGCATTCAGTCAGAATTTTCTTTGAGTGTAGCAATAATTGTATTGGGTCAGCGCTGACGGAGATCACAACTAACCTATGAAATTGGTAACTGATCAATATGACAGGCTGAGGGTTTGTTGTGGAGTGGTTTGTTGTTGACTGGTTGTTTGTTGAGGTTTGACGGTTGACGGTTGACGGTTGACGGTTGATGGTCAACCATGAACAAACATTCAATTTACAACAGCTGATGACTAAACCATCTCCATCGTTACCACCAGGATGTATTTTCCGCCCTGCCTGTGCCAAGGATACCTGGGCAATTCTTAAATTAATTCTGATGGCTAAACTAGAGCCTACCCAGTTGCGTTGGACCCAGTTTCGGGTGATTGAATTTGAGGGGCGTGTGGTGGCTTGTGGACAATTGCGCAACTTTCCCGATGCCCAAGAATTGGGGAGTTTGGTTGTGGCACCTAAGTGGCGCAATCAGGGATTGGGGAGTTATCTGATGGAAAATCTAATCAAAGAGGCAACTCAGCCTCTTTATCTCGAATGTATGGGTTGGCTGACGGCATTTTACAACCGTTTTGGTTTTGTGTCAGTATCCTGGCAAGACTTACCCAAATCCCTTAAATTTAAGTTTGGCTTATCCAAACTAGCCACTAAACTATTCCGTATTCCTCTATCCATCATGACCTACCAACCAAAGGATGAAGGCTGAAGGATTAAGGTAGCAGTAGAACATAAGTTAGACCGTTGGCGACAACAGTTGATTGCTCAAGCAGAACTGGATCTATTAATTAGAGAATATCCAGCTACACTGGAAAGATTATAACAAATCAGGTTGTATAATAAACGTATAAGTGGACAAAGCGTAAGCAATATACACCGATGCCAAGAAGAATCACAATAGTTCCTCACCTTAGTGTCAAGCAACTGTACTCCTAGATGTTCTAACAATTGGAAATATCTTCCATCATCAACTATACAATGATTTACCAGTAAAGTTATGCCACTATAATTTTGATTATAATTCAAAATTATATAGATTAATCGAGCATCTGTATTGATAGCATATCCACTTTTTTATGGAATCTTAAACACATTTTTTATATAGGGCTTGCTGATTAACTCTCAAAGCATTGACAGATAAAGGTTTTAGCCTTTTTGGGTCCAA
>NZ_MKZS01000001.1:2192554-2352901 GCF_001942495.1 Moorena bouillonii PNG | reverse complement strand
AATTTGGTCAATTTAAGATATATCAAGGGTTACAGGGCGCTTGTCGCCCCCCCAGGGTAGAAAACTCAAATAGGCTGATGCAATAAGCGGCGATTAAGGTCAATTTTGGGGATAATTTTTGCTTCATACTATAGCGTTTCCTAGTAAGCGTGAGGTATAGTAACAGCAATGAACAAACCAATTACGAAGATCATTATTGCTTAGACAATAATTTCCAGACCTGTTGAGATTGCCAAGTTTATGGACACCTTCGTATATGTTTGACACCACTGGCAAGATTAGCACTCAGAAAGTATTAGCGTACATTAACGACCCGCATCACGGATGAATCAATTCATCTGTTCGCCTATATCCCCCGACTAAAGTACAGGGGCTTTAGCCATCACACTTGTAAAGCAATCTATATATTAACAAAGATATGTAACGTAATCATCATAAATTTGATGCTTACTTAACGTTTATTAATGATAACCTAAAATTTATCTTAACTATTCGATTCAAGGAATAGTTTTTATGAGATAATTACTACTATGTATCAGGCTGTGGGTAGAATCGTATTTCGGCGATTTCGGTGATTTTTTTAAGTAGTCTATGAGCTTAAGGAGCTTTTGAATGTCTTCAAAGCAATTTACTAAATCCCAGGAAGCTCTTGAAGAAAATAACGATGGCAAAATTTTTACTACCAACTTAGGGTTTACTGCACTCTGCTTCTTAATTGGTTTAGCTGGATTTGGCTATATTCTCGCCACATTGCCTGGAATCGCAGAATCCCCGACAGACCCCTCTAGAACCTGTATAGTCGATGGTTGGAAACTGGGATTAATTATCACCCACGTGCTGGTTTTTGCCATCATCCCTCTGGCGATGAGAATTTTTTACAACAGCTTAAAAAACTTAGGACTGCCATCGAGAAGTATTTTTGCATCCCAACTGGGTCTAGCTTTTGTGATGGTGGCGATCGCTTCAGAAATTGGTTGGCACGTCACCCAATGCTGGTATTATCAAAACGATTTTACGATGCTGAATTTCATGTTTTACTTTTTCTTGATTTCAGCATTTGCGCTGTGGGCGGATGGGTTAGTAGAGAAAACTACTATAATCACCAATTTGATTAATATTGTGTTTGCCATCAGTCTTTTAGTTGTTTCAATTTTGTACCCTTTAGGTTATCAAGCCGGTAACGATAATTTTAAGATTCCTATTTATATTGCACTTACTCTAGTTTTGGGTGTATTGACTTATCGAGGCTATAAGATACTTCAAGATTGGAAAATTATTCTTTTCCCCATTTTCTCCGTTGGAGTCAATTTAACCTTTGTGTTTCTTCTAGATAAGTTTGGAGGGAATCCCTATACTGATCCACAAGTGACTTTTAATGCTTTATTTCATATCCTTCACGATTTAGTAGGAACCGAAGCTGGATTAGTCATCTTTACCTGGCTTGTCTATAGTAAAGGCATTGCTAAAAAAAACTACAAAGCTACCTTAGCGACAGGAAAAAATTAGTAAATACTAATTTTGATATATACCAGTTTTAAATTGGCCAGGGTAATCCTAATCAAAAACAATAGTGACAGTGGCGGGGTGCGGAATGTGGGTGATTAATTTATTTTCAATAATCAGCTAGTAAGCGTTCCCGTAGTGTCGGATATTCCGCATCGCCCTCTAACAAATGGGTATCTCTCGGAGATCCCCTTAGCGGTGTACTTTCAAGTATTCGATCCATAGTCTTAGTCATTTGTCAAAAAAAATTTAGATGGCTTTGCCCTGGGGCTAAAGCCCTGCGTCTCCTTGGCACTAGGGACAAGCAAAGGCTCATACCAGTCTTCTAGGATCTGGTGTGAGCCTTTGTTCACGTTGAGCTGCGAGTGTTTGAATTTTCTGTTTCCTCGTTTGAGACAAGTGTCAAGGAATCTAAACATCACTATCTGGGCATGTTGAGAGTTTCTTGCCCAATCAAATTCTGAATATGCTACAAAGATGGTTACTTAAGCTAGGTCAACCTTAATCGAGAGGATAGTTTTACACCGGTGGGAAATTTCAGTCAGCTGTTAGAACCAATTGCTAACCAATTTAGGATTTTAGGTATTCCTGAGCCAGTGGTGCATTGGGGACACCCATTGATGATGGGAATTGTGGTATTGATTATGGGTAGCTTTGTGGGAATAGCAGGATGGCGTGGCCGAGTAGTATCTGATCCTGAAATAGCACTACAGAGTCGCAGTGATCATCGCAAAATAGCACCCTGGATGTTCATTTTTATCGCAGGTGGCTACACGGGTGGGGTGTTGTCTCTGGTAATGCAGTATCAGCCAATTCTCGAAAGCCCCCACTTTTGGACAGGATCCATCGTAGTGATTTTGCTGGCTGCTAATGGGGTGATTGCCTTGACTGGCTTTGGCGGGAACAAAGCATTGATCCGTAGCGTTCATGCCTACTTAGGAAGTACGGCACTTTGCCTGCTCTTGCTTCATGTCGTTTTGGGCTTAAAGCTAGGTTTATCGATCTGATGAAGCCTGCCAGTGGTACAGTAATAAGTCTTGCTTATATTCTCGGCTTACTTTCTACAGGGATTCTCAACTTACCGACTGGTGAGATTCCCTGGCAAGAGTACAGAGCTTTGGTAACAGGATTCGTTGTCACAGGGATAGTGGCTGCGATCGCATTCCCCAGGTTCTGGCGCACAGGACCAAAACCAAGATTATGGGTAGCAGCAGGACTAATCTCGGCCTTGGCGGTGGTCTATTTTCAATTGCGGGTACCACAACCAGAACTGAATGATATTAGCGAATATGTCCCCTCAAGCAATACTATTGCGCCAGAGCAAGTGTTTAAGGTTGAAGGCAAAGTGGAGAGTATGCCTCGCCTGACCCGAAATCAGCGTACACAACTTTGGTTACAAACTACTCAGTTAACTGAAATTGAAAGTCGCGAAGATGGGGGAGCGATAAGTCAAGGAGTGACAGGCAAGTTGTATGTGACTGTGCCATTACTTCAAGGAACTGGGATATATCCAGGTCAGATAATTAGCGTAACTGGGGTTTTATATAAACCCAAGCCAGTGACTAATCCGGGAGCCTTTGATTTTGGAGCCTATCTTGCTCGTCAAGGGGCTTTTGCTGGTTTGAGTGGGCGTCAAATAAACTTTGATGAGGAAACTATTGGCAAACCCTGGGGATGGTGGAGACTGCGACAACGTATTATCCGTTCCCAAGTTAGCTTTTTAGGCTCTCCCACAGGTCCTTTAATCAGTTCAATGGTTTTAGGACGTCGTGCTGTTGATTTGCCCTACGATATCCGCGATCAATTTATTCAGGCTGGGTTAGCGTATACCTTAGCAGCATCTGGATTCCATGTCTCTTTGCTGTTGGGTTTTGTCTTAGCCCTTACCAGGGGTTTAACCAAAGGAAAGCAGTTCAGTATTAGCTTGAGTGTACTGTTAATTTACGTAGCATTAACTGGACTCCAGCCATCGGTAATGCGGGCGGCTCTGATGGGGCTGGGTGCCCTCATTGCTTTAGTGACGGCACGGAAAGTGAAGCCTTTAGGGTCACTCTTGTTAGCAGCAACACTGTTACTCCTATTTAATCCTTTGTGGATCTCGGATGTGGGATTTCAGCTGAGTTTTCTGGCCACCCTAGGATTACTAGTAACTGCATCAGGGATTATCCAAGGTTTGGATTGGTTGCCACCTGCGATCGCATCCCTAGTTGCTGTGCCAATTGCAGCAGCAGTTTGGACTCTGCCCCTGCAACTTTATGTTTTTCAAGTTGTTGCCACCTACTCTATACCACTTAGTGTTATTGCTACACCCCTAATTTCTATTATCACTTTGGGTGGAATTGTCAGCGCCTTGGCAGGACTAATTTGGCCAACAGCAGGAAGTGGGCTGGCTTGGTTACTGTATTACCCAACCCATGGACTAATGGGACTAGTGCAATTTTTCAATCAGTTGCCAGGCAGTTCTGTAGCGGTGAGCAAGATTTCCCTAGGGCAACTGTTATTTCTATACGGGCTAATTGTTCTAGCTTGCTTGATTCAATGGTTACATCCTCGTTGGTGGCTGATTAGTCTAGTTGCTGTCACTGTGGTGGTATTGCCCCAATGGCAACAAGCGTCAAAATTGTTTCAAGTTACAGTGCTAGCTACAGGAAATGACCAAATTTTAGTGATTCAAAACCAGGGACAAGTAACCTTGGTCAATAGTGGAAACCCTGATACAGTCAGGTTTACAGTGCTGCCTTTTCTGCAAAAGCAAGGTATCAATCATATTAATTGGGCGGTTGCTCTCGACAAGCAGCCCCAACTCAGAAGTGGTTGGGTTCAGGTTCTCGGTAGTTTGCCGATCGAGACATTCTACGATAACACTGATTTACAACCACCATTGTCTCAGGCTCAAAATTGGAACGATATTGTCACCCGTAACTCTATCGCTAGTGCAGTAGCCTCTAGGGAGGCGAACTACCAACCAATTCCAGTGGGTGAAATACTCTCTTTTGGCTCTACATCAATAGAATTAGTCAACACTGAACCACCAGTGTTGCTAATGCGCATCATTGACCAAAATTGGTTACTCCTAGGAGATATCAAACCAGGCGTCCAAAAACAGTTAGCCAAAACCATCAGTTTCCCTGACCTACAAGTACTTTGGTGGTCGGGAAAAAGTCTGAGGCCAGAATTCCTCGATGCCCTGCAGCCAAAAATTGCGATCGCATCATCGAATGTAGTGGATTCCTACACGGCGAAGCTAATGCGCAATGCTAAGATGACCCTCTATTGGACAGGCCGTGATGGTGCTATCCAGTGGACACCGGATGGTGGTTTTAAGACTACTGTTGAAGATATTGAGATAGACATTGATGTTCCTTGATGGTGATTCCATCATTGACCACCCAGCAACAGGCGAGTTTTAAAAGGAAGGCTTGACAAATTCCAGGGTTTTGTGTTCAAATTTCAGATGAAGTCTGGGGTGCGGCTTGATTAGATCATGGAGGGGTGTCCGAGTGGTTTAAGGTGGCAGACTCGAAATCTGTTATGGTGTCAAAGCCATCGGGGGTTCGAATCCCCCCCTCTCCGTACAGGGATTTAACTTAATTTTTGGTCAATCTTACTCAGGCATGTGCTACATACTGGTAGTAGGTAAGATTAGCTAACTGTCATCCCATAAAATGCCATAGAAGAAGTTGGGAAGATCGAAGAAGTTGGGAATATAGGCTTAGAATTAGATTATATTCAGATATTCATTCAAGTTTATCAGCTCGGGATTTAAGCCAAGTGACTTCTGCTGATTATTCTCCAAAATCGACATCAACCGTTGAACTCTCCCCAAGCTACACACTGCCTATAGTGTTGATTATTGCTGCAGTGACAATAGTGCTCATACAACCCTGGGTAAGTTTAGCGATCGCATTGTTTGGGTTGTTCTTGTTGTTTCAGGCCGTAACCATACGCCTGCAATTTACAGAAACCGCCTTGGATATTTATCGCTCCGAGACCCTGATCCGGCGTTTTCCTTATCAGGAATGGCAAAATTGGGAAATCTTCTGGACATCAGTACCGATTTTGTTTTATTTCTCAGAAGTCAAAAGCATTCACTTTCTACCAATTCTCTTTGACCCAAAGCTGCTACGAACTTGCCTAGAAGAACGCATCCCTAAAATCTAACTGACTTACCTCAAAGTATAGAGTAGAGGTTAGGTAGTTAGTGAATAAGTTATTAAGAAATCAGTTTAAATGAATTCCGAAGACCCACAAAACCCAGAACAAGAGCAAGATAAAAACCAAGCAGTTAAGGGATTATATAATTCACAGGAGTCAAATTTGCCAAATCAGGATAGGGCTACTCCTAGGGATAACTCTCAAGCTCCCGACCTTCCTCCCATTTCTCTGACCCTATCAGACCATGACAAAGCTAAAGCAACACAGTCAAGTGAGCCGTTGCAGGAGGAGAAAGTAAGTCAAATTAAACTAGGGCAGTCTTCAGAACAAGCAAAAAAAATGGCTAGCTTAGCTCAAACTGTGGCTGAACTTGAGCAAAAAGAACAGGAGTTGAGACAGAGAATTGCCCATCTGCAAAACCATGAACAGTCACTGGTTTCAAAGGAATTGGGAACCACCCAAGCAGTTGTGGAGCGGATGATACTTGAAGGTCTGACCGAACTGGAGCAACGCAAGCAAAAGTTGCAAATTTCTATTGAGCAATTAGAACGCCGCCGGGAACGCATTCGTGAAGAAATGCGCACCAGTTTTGCGGGTGTATCTCAAGAGCTAGCCATTCGGGTTCAAGGCTTTAAAGATTATTTGGTTGGCTCCTTACAAGACCTAGCTGCTGCTGCTGAACAACTGGAACTCTCCCAGCCGCCAACCGAAACACCACGGCCAGCATTAGAAGACCCCCCACCACCCCCCACCAGAGGCAACCCACAATTTGCCGAACAAGCCTTTAAAGACGAAGTCCGACAGATTCGTCAGCTGTTGGATCAATATCGCAAAATGCCAGATTATTATGGTCCTCCCTGGCAACTGCGTCGTACCTTTGAGCCAATTCACGCTGAAAAAGTGTCTCAGTGGTTTTTTTCCCAAGGTGGTCGTGGTGCGCTGCAAACTATGGGCAGCCGCTTACAAAATGTTTTAATTGCCTCAGCGGTTATATCCGTGTTGCGGACACTATATGACAATCGCCTACGTACTCTTGTCCTTGCCAACACCCCAGAACGACTGGGAGAATGGCGCAGAGGATTACAGGACTGTCTGGGAATCTCCCGCAGTGATTTTGGTCCAGAACGGGGAGTTGTTTTATTTGAAGATCCAATAGCCCTGGTTCAAAAAGCGGAACGACTGATCAAGCGGGATCAGTTAGCCTTAATCATTGTTGACGAAACCGAAGATAAAATCAGTCTCTCATTATTGCAATTTCCCCTATGGTTGGCTTTTGCACCTGATCCTCGGCAGATGTATACCTATGACGATTATTGAATTACTTAGTTTACTGGATTGAATTTTAGCAAAACAGGCGCAAAACTGCTGCCACTCCGGAGGTTCAGCGAACTGAAAAAGCGATGTAGTTGCTCCGACGGGAGTTTTCCCCACTTGCGCTTTACATCAAAACAGTTAGCAATGTTACAGCCAAGCTACCCGTCGCGGTGGTGATCGGGGAATTCTTGCCGGATCTTGTCACAATCTTCAACATGACACCAATGGTACTTAACTTAACTTGGAGTGGGCTACTAGTCATCTCAGCCTATTTATTAGGTTCCCTGCCTACTGGTTACCTAGCAGGACGCTGGCTTAAAGATATTGATATTCGCGAGCATGGCTCTGGATCAACCGGTGCCACCAATATATTGAGAACTGTGGGCAAAGGACCAGCAGTGGTGGTATTACTGATTGATGCCTTGAAAGGAGTAGCGGCTATTAGTCTAGTCAATGGCTTTTATACCCTGACAGAAGTTTCCCTACTGCCTGAAACCTGGCAACCCTGGTTAGTGGCATTAGCTGCGTTTGCTGCTATCTTTGGTCATAGTAAATCCATTTGGCTAAACTTCACCGGAGGTAAATCCGTTGCCACCAGTATAGGTGTTATCTTCACCATGTCTTGGCCTGTAGGGTTAGGAACCTTAGGTGTATTTGCAGTAGTCTTGGCAATTTCTCGTATTGTCTCTCTCAGTTCCATTGCTGGTGCGATCGCTGTTTCCCTACTGATGTACCTTACCAAAGCTCCTCTTGCCTATGAGTTATTTGGTATTGCTGCTGGCATATATGTCATCATCCGTCACCGCAGTAACATCCAACGTCTACTTACAGGTACCGAACCCCAAATCGGGAAACCCCTTTCTCCAGCAGTATCCTTAGAGACTGGAACAGACTAGAACTGTTAAACACAAATCCCTTTCATGGATTGCTTGATTAGAAATCTAATAAAGGAGCGGACTTACGCAGCGGTGCGACCCCGGTCGGGTGTCCCCACAAGCGTGAACGCGCACCAAGAGAACGAAGGGTGAAAGCACAGCAAGAGATATCGTTGTATGCTAGGGGTTGAATTGAGACAAAAATTCTGGTAACAGACTCCAGTAATTCTCATTTTTAAACATTAGATTTGGAACGGGATTAGCCCAAAGTAGTAGCGCTAATCGCAATCGTTTACGTTGGTGATAGGAGATACATGAGGGAAAACTTTACATGATGATGGACTGTATTAAACTGAGCAATATTCGCTGCTACGGCTACATTGGCTACCTACCGGAAGAACAAACCCTAGGACAGTGGTTTGAAGTAGACCTGACCATGTGGCTAGATCTAAGCACTGCCGGAGAAAGTGATGATCTTAGCGATACCATGGATTATCGGCAAACTATTGATACTGTCAAGAATTTGGTTAAAACCTCAAAATGTGCCCTGATCGAAAAATTGGCAATTCAAATTGCTAATGCGATCCTAGAATTCGATAAGGTGGAGCAAGTCCAGGTGCAGTTAAGCAAACCTGGTGCCCCCATTCCGGATTTTGGAGGTAAGATCACCCTGGAAGTGACTAGAAGCCGTCACAATAGGTAGGACGAATAATTCAACATCGTGGGTTTATAGGGGGATCATGACTTTTCGCATACTCAGCTTAGATGGCGGTGGTATTCGGGGCGTTATCGCAGCAGTAATCTTGGCGGAATTGGAGAAAGAGATTAACCAGCCCCTCAACAAGTATTTTGATTTAATTGCAGGTACCTCCACTGGTTCAATCTTGGCTGCCGGGATTGCCACTGGCATCCCCAGTCGGGAGATGATTAGACTTTATGAACAGAAAGGGGAAAGGATTTTCCGCTACACCAGCCGTTTTTCACTAAAGCGGCTTAAGGTTATCCTTCAGTATGGTCTTTCTGCTCCTAAACACTCCAATCAGGGGTTAATTGAGGTGATGAAAGAACAGTTTGGGACGACCAAACTGTCGGATATCTACGATTCACCTCGGCTGTTGATCACAGCCTACGACACCATTAGTCGCATGCCGATTGTCTTTAAAAGCTGGCGTGAAGACAAAGATTATTTTGATGTTCCCTTATGGGAAGCCTGTGTCTGTTCCGCATCTGCCCCCACCTATTTTCCAGCCCATCAGCTCAAGACTCAAAGCAAGACTTACTCGGCAATTGATGGTGGAGTTGGGGCGAATAATCCCTCAAGCTGTGCATTAGCTGAAGCGATCCGCTTAAATCATTCCCTTGAGGAAATTTCTATAATCTCCATTGGCACAGGAGCATCCAACCGCCCCATTCCTTGGGAAAAAGCTAAAGGCTGGGGATTGGGACAATGGGGATGGCAAGGACGATTGATTGAAGTGCTATTTGATGCTCCTTCTGACATTCACCGGTATATTACCAAAGAGTTGATGGGTAGCTTAGAATCCGAGGATGCAACAGTTTCTCGTTACCTGCGTCTACAACCGCAAATCACTAGTGACGCAATGGATGATGCGACTCGGAGCAATATTGCCAAGTTAAAGCGTGTTGCCAAGAATTACGCCTGGCAAAACCAAGGTTTGTTCCAAAACTTCCTGAAAATAAATTGATTAACCTTTGAGCTCTTGTTCGTCGGTTTAGTAATGATAATTCAAGGAACTTGGTTACTTGTTACTGGTTAATTAAACACTAACATTTATGAGATCAAACCGATTAGACGTGATTGAAAACTTGCTCTGATATCCTATACAGTAGCATCAGTATTATACTTCATTAATCGGTAATTACGCGCTTAAGTTATCAATTGGGTACCGAATTCAGAAATGCTATAAAATTGGGCAATGACCATAAAAGCTCGTAAAAAATTTGCTCAACATTGGCTGCGTAGCGAGGAGGCACTCAACCAAATCGTGACAGCCGCTAATTTACAAAAAAGCGATCGCATTCTAGAAATTGGTCCGGGTACTGGCATTCTTACCCAGCGGTTACTGCCTTTTGTTCAGTCTGTAGTGGCGGTAGAAATTGATCGAGACTTGTGCCGATTATTAGTGAAAAAACTAGGTAAGATAGATAATTTATTACTGCTACAAGGGGACTTTCTATCCCTAGAGTTAGATACATTGTTAGCTAACTTTTCCAATTTCCAACAACCCAATAAAGTTGTTGCCAATATCCCATATAATATCACCGGTCCGATTCTGGAAAAGTTGCTAGGTACTATTACTCAGCCAGCTGTGCCAGGGTTGGATTTAATCGTGCTGCTAGTGCAAAAAGAAGTCGCTCAGCGGTTATATGCCAAGCCCAGTTGTAGAGCATTTGGGGCATTATCAGTGCGGGTGCAGTATCTCGCCGAATGTGAATTGATTTGCGATGTACCTGCCTCGGCATTCTCTCCTCCCCCCAAGGTCGATTCCGCTGTCGTACGGTTACATCCGAGCCTAGCTGAACCACCAGCTTCTGACCCCAGATGCTTGGAGACACTATTGAAACTGGGCTTTGGCAGCAAACGAAAAATGTTGCGCAATAATTTAAAATCTGTAATCGAACGCGATCGCATCACCCAATTGCTGGAACAATTAGAAATAAGCCCTCAAGCCCGAGCGGAAGACCTTAGTGTTGCTCAGTGGATAGCCCTAGCTAATCAGATCACCATAAAGAATGCATTCATACTCCCTAAATGCCCCAGCTAAAATCAATCTGTATTTGGAAATCCTCGGTGATGCGGGTGATGGTTATCACGAACTCGCAATGATTCTCCAAAGCATCGAATTAGCTGATCAAATCGACATCCGTGCCATTGGTACACAGGAGATTAAAGTCCACTGTAATCATCCGGAAGTGCCAACGGATGAAAGCAACCTCGCTTATAAAGCAGCTGCCTTGATGTGGGAGGAGTTTCCTGAGTGTTTTGCTAACTTGGGTGGTGTGGAAATTACTATCCACAAGCGAATTCCTGTAGCGGCTGGACTAGCTGGTGGCTCGACGGATGCAGCGGCTGTGTTAGTAGGAATCGATATGTTGTGGCAATTGGGATTAACCCACCCGGAATTAGAACAATTGGCAGCACAGCTTGGATCGGATGTGCCGTTTTGCCTTGCTGGTGGCACCGCTCTAGCTCTGGGGAGAGGTGAGCGATTGTCTGCCCTACCGGGACTAGATTCTCTATATGTCGTGTTGGGTAAATACCGCAGTCTCATGGTTTCTACTGCTTGGGCTTATCAGACTTATCGAAATCAGTTTGGGGAAACCTATATCCGGGAGCCTGAGGACTTAGAATCCCGTGCTAATCGTTTTCATAGTGGTCCAATAGTTAAGGAAATCCTCAATAAGGATGGGGGACAGATTGGTAAACTATTGCGCAATGATTTAGAAAAAGTGGTGTTACCCAATCACCCCCAAGTCTTGGAACTACGGAAAGCCTTTGAGAATAGTGGTGCGATAGGAACCATGATGTCTGGTTCCGGTCCGACGGTATTTGCCCTGTGCGAGTCCCAGGAGCAAGCCCAGGAAATTCAACAGAAAGTAAGCATTGACATTACTGACCCAGATTTGGAGTTTTGGGTAACCAAGTTATCGAGTCAGGGGATTCAGATCATGTCAACACCTTGAGTCAAACGCTATCGGCCAAGCCGTTCGCGTAGCGTGGCCTTCGGCCTCCGCTGCTTAACGCGCTCCAATTCAAAATTATAAATTCAAAATTCAAAAATACTCCAGGAATTAATTCGGGGGTTTGAAACATAGCTTCGCTCCAATTCAAAAATAGGGGCTTGTATCCGGTGTCAACAATTCAAAATTATCAAGCTATTCATTTTGAATTTTGAATTTGGCATTTTGAATTCAAAAATGGTGGTTACTCCTGAGTCTAAGATGACTAACCAGAGTGTCAATGACTATTTAGGGCTGGCTGATTAACTCTCAAAGCATTGACAGATAAAGGTTTTAGCCTTTTTGGGTCCAAAAAAGTGCCAGCAAATCGATCGAAAAAGCTCAATAACTTAGGCTTTTGGGCAGACAAGAGCAGAAAAATCAAGGGGCAAGTCTTCCGACTACCTCCTATATAATTCCCATTTCTCCTAACTCCTGACTCCTAACTCCTGACTCCTACCAATACCAAAAGACTTTTTCAGCAAACCCTATATAGGTTTTTGCCTCTAATAAGTTATCAAGATTGATCTCCTGGTTACCTAGATCAACCTCAATAAAACCAATACCATGTTTTTTGGGTTGACAGACAACCTTTATGGGGCTAAACAATTTCTTTACCAATCTCCCTCCTAAAATTGGTACGCTATCAACTATTTGTTGACATGCTTTTTTCAGTCTGCGAGCACCTCGTCCGTAATCGTCCCATAATAAGGACTCATACCAAATCCTTTTCCCATACCCCCCTTATCGGCATAGCCCTACATTACTGACATACAAAGATTTAGTCGATATTCATAAAGGGGTTTTGACAAGCGGATTTGGTATCAAACTTACGATTGTGTTATCAAACTTTGAAAGCCGACACTCACCATCTACAGTACCATTCGTTATTAATTCTAGGTTTTTCAGAATAGCTTTTAGGCAGGAATGAGATATATTGGGGATGGTGCAACAGTAAAAGTGCTACGTACAGGCTTAGCAACACAGTTATCAGGTAGGGCTAGTTTTACGTTAGTGAGAATCCTAGCCAGGATTAATTTCATTTCAAACAAAGACAACGCATATCCAATGCACCGACGGCTTCCGCCACCAAAAGCCACAAATTCATAAGCAGAAAACTGTCGCTCCAAAAAACGCTCTGGTCTAAAATGATTCGGTTCTGGATATAAATCTTCTTGCCTGTGAGTCAAATATATACAAGGCAAAATGAATGTACCTGGTTCAAATTGGTAGCCCATAATTTCTACAGGCTTTTGGGCAACACGATGTGCTGCCAAAATAGTGGGGGGGTATATACGTAGGGTCTCGTGACAGACTGCATTCAAATATGGAAGCTTAGTAATCGCACTTGAATCTGGATTATCGCCAAGAGTATCTAATTCAACCATCAGCTTCTCATACACCTCTGGTAAGTGGTGAATCCAGTACAAAGCCCAGGTTATACTGATAGAAGTAGTTTCATGACCTCCTATTAACAATATCATTAAATTGTCACGCATTTCCTCATCTTTCATCGGCTCGCCTTGCTCGTCGCGAGCACTTATCATTAAGCTAAGGATATCTTCACCTAACAAGGCTGGGTTATCGCGACGTCGCTTAATTTCACCATAAATTATTTCATCAACCTGCTGGCGAAGGCGTACAAAACGCCCCCATAAACTCCAAGGCCCCCAATCCTGTTGTAGGGTATGGAAGTACAAAACGATAGAGGTCAAAGGACTACTCATCGAATTCAGCAGTGAAATCAACGTTTGCTTAAGCTGTTGGAAGCGAGCTTCCTCATTTACCCCAAAAATAGCACGGATAATAAATTCCAGTGAGATATCTTGCATCGAACCCTGGACGTGAAACTGTTCTCCTTTTTTCCACTGCGTCATTTGTTGCTTAGTAATATCATAAATTAACTGGCTATAAGCTCGCATCCGCTCGCCATGAAAAGCGGGGATTAACATCTGTTTTATACGTCTGTGAGGATTGCCATCTAATGCAGGTAGTGCAGTTTTACCTGAAAAAGTGTCTGGTAACTCTTTCATAGCTTCCCCTGTATTAAATGTTTGTAGGCTGGCTGTAAATAGCTCCTTCATGCCTTGGGGATGACTGACAACCACCGTTGGAGGATAGTTCAAAAAACCTATTGTAAAGATACCTCCATAGCGTTTAGCACAATCCTCTAAGTAATTGAGAGGATTAACTATGAGATTAATAGACTGTAGCAAGGCTGGGGTTTTTGGGCCATCAGGAAATTTCATCAGTTTTCTCCTATTTTTGTATTTATGGACGGGTTTATAACTTAAGCCGGGATAAATTTAACGGTGTTGTGGAGTGCTGATTGCCCCACAACACCGCCTTAAAAATAAGCCTACGGACGACCCATAGGGTTAGCTGTTTGTGCTTTTTCTAAGGAGGATTTTAACTTTTCGGCTAGAGCACCAATGTATGGCTCTGTCATAATTGTCAGATGGTCTCCTGGAACAGGATGAAGTTCTACTTCTCCAGCAGAAAACTCACTCCATCCCCACATTGGATCGTTTTTTCTACTGTCGTAAAGGAGCCTATAAATATCCACGCTAGGAGCAAGTTCTATCGGCACTTCGTCACTAGCTCGAAAGAGAGTAATCTGAGTTGGATAAACCTCCTGTGGAACGTAGCAAGCATTTTGACTTGCTCTAGCCACTTGAATAAGACCGCGAATTTGCTTAATTCCAGTTTCAGGAGGGAAAATATTGACCATTTGAAATCGCTCGTTAACATAATTTAATTGCTCCTCAAAAGTCAGCTGTTGGAGAAACTCGTATGATACATCAATGTTTTTTCCAAACATACGGCCAAATATGCTAGCAATGCTGGTCAACATTTTTGCGCTATCCCAATCTGTATCTAGCTTATGGCTGCCAGGCTTTGGTCGCTCCGTATCTGGTGCATGCATATCTAGAATAGCTAATAGAGCCACCTCATTTCCGTGCTTTTGTAATTGCTGGGCGACTTCAAAAGCCACTAATCCACCAAAGGAATGCCCCCCTAAAAAGTATGGACCTTCCGGTTGAATGGACTTTATTAATCCAATGTAGTGGGCCGCCATATCCTCGACTCGCGTAAAAGGTTCTGATTCTCCATCAAGACCAACAGCTTGCAAAGCATAGAACGGTTGCTCTTGACCTAAATAGCGCGACAAATGATAAAAGTACAGAACATTACCCCCTCCTCCGGCTATGCAGAAGAAGGGAGGCTGATAACCAGAAGTTTGAATAGGTACTAGCGGAGACCAAGAAATATGGTCCGATTCCTCCCGGAGAACTGTTGCTAGTTTCTCAATCGTCTGACCTTGAAATAAAGTTGCTAAAGATAAATTTCTTTGAAACTGCTCTTCAATTTGAGCCATCAAGCGAATGGCAACAATAGAATCGCCCCCAAGGTCGAAAAAGTTACTTTGGACTCCCACTGGGAAAACATTAAGAACCTCTGACCAAATTTGGGTGAGCTTTAGTTCTACAAGATCCCGAGGAGCCACAAAGGTTTCTTCCTCCAGATCGTGGAGATTATCAGGCACAGGGAGAGCCCGACGGTCAATCTTACCATTCGCAGATAACGGTAGAGCATCGAGTAACATCAACTTGCTTGGGAGCATATAGTCGGGCAAGTGCAATTGTAGATGCTTGCGCAACTGAGAAATCGGATCGGCATCACCAGAGGATTTTGCAGGAGAGACTGAAGAGGTTAGCCACTGTTGAGCTTGGGCTGGCTCGATTTTTCCACCTACAAAGCTATACAGTAACATTTGATGGGAGTCTAGCTTAAACAAATCGCCGATCTGTTGGAAATCTAAATTCCCGATCGGACACAAACCAATACCAAACTCAGGAGCCTTAGTCATCAACAACTGCCCAATATGCCCAGCCTCCAGCAAGCAAAATCTTTCTGCTAATTCCCCATACATGGGAGCGATCGCATCAAGTTTGGCAATCAAAAACAATGAAAAAGCAGCTTGTTCAAAAATTGGCTGATTCCCTCCGTAAATCTTATCTCCTTCAGCATTAATTAGTGTACTGAGAAAAACTAAGCGATGTTGTCGAGGACAATAATAATAAATCCCTTCTTCAACTCCAGTTAAACCTTCGGATTTTATCATCAGATAAGTCTGGACTGGATAAAGATTTCCTGCTGAAGGATAAAGATATTTCGGCAGCGGTTTATTTGCTAAACTTAACTGACGCAAGCAGCTTAAAAACTGGCTAAACTCTGGCAACTCCAATGGTTGCTGTTGAAACTGTCGATAACTTTGTCGCTGGAAATAAGCTTGGGTTAGGGCTTCCTCATCAATATCCAAAGGCAAATCTATACCCTTATTCGTTGACTCCAGGTTCCTTAGACCAGGTTGCTTGAGCTTAAACTCAATTCGTTCAACTGGGTCAGTGATTATCCCCTCTTTTTCACTAGGATAATAAGCTTCTGGCAACTTTGCTTGCGTTTCTGAGGGCACAATATAAGCTACAATTTTATTCCTGTCTCTTGAGTCAGCTATCGCATTCACCACAGCTTTATTCACTAAGGAATTCCGCATTAGTGTTGCTTCAATTTCTCCCAACTCAATTCGATAACCATTAATTTTTACCTGAAAATCTTCCCGGCCAAGGAACTCAATATTTCCATCGGGTAGATAGCGTCCTAAATCTCCCGTTTTGTATAATCGCTCCTGGGTCAGAGGATGAAGAACAAAGTGCTTGGCTGTTTTTTCGTCATCTTTCCAGTAGCCTTGTGCCAATCCCAGCCCACCTATATAAATCTGTCCTGGAACCCACACCGGAGCAGGTTCCATCCATTGATTCAGGACATGCATGGTTTGATTACCAAGGGGTTTCCCGTAAGGAATACTCCGCCAGTTAGGGTCAACTTCTCCTATCGGATAATAAATCGACCAAATTGAAGCTTCTGTTGCTCCACCTAAGCTCACTACTTCTATACCTGTCCAGATAGCTTTGATTTGCTGCGGCAAGTTCAACGGTATCCAGTCACCCGATAACAAAGCAAGTCGTAGTGGATGATGCTGTTGTGTCGATTGGGCTGAAGTGTACTCTACTAACATCTGCATCAGTGCTGGCACTGAGTTCCAAACCGTGACATGGTGCCCATTGATTAACGAGAGCCAATGTGCGGGGTCTTTAGCTTTTGCTGCAGTTGGTATAACAATTGTCCCTCCTGCTGCTAAGGTTCCAAAAATGTCATACACGGACAGGTCGAAATTTAAAGCAGAAACTGCGAGAACTCGGTCATCAGCCGTAACACCAAAGCGCTGATTAATGTCGATAATTGTATTAACCGCTCCTTGATGGTCAATCATCACACCCTTAGGGATGCCCGTCGAACCAGAGGTATAGATGATATAAGCTAAATCCCCAGGCTGGTGCAATCTTTCTAAGGTTCTCTGGACTCCTATGTGAGGGTTATACTCAACATATACACACTCAATTTCTTCTGGCCACGAAAGACTTTGGTACAGTGCCTCTTGAGTGACAACCAACTGGATTTGTGCTTGTGTTAAAAGCGACCACTGACGTTGTTGTGGCAACCCTGGATCGATCGGTACATAGGTGCAACCAGCCATCAATACTCCCAGCACGGCAACAATCTGTTCCCATCCCTTGTTCATAACTACAGCGATGTGAGTGCCTGTAGTTGCTCCTAGTGACCGCAACTGGTGTCCTAGCTTGACAGCATGTTGGTATAACTGTTCGTAAGTTAGGCATAATTCTGGTGCGATCGCAGCAAGTGATGCTCCTCTTTGTTTCACCTGTTGCACAAACAAACCATCCAATGTCTGCTCAGAAGTTACGGTCTTAAGTTGATTAACCTGGTTTAGTTGTTGTATAATCTCTAGCTGCTGTGGTGGAAGCAGAGTCGGATATTTTTCCATCCAGATTTTCTCATCAGTAGCTAATTGCTGAAGATAATTGCAATAGCTACTGAACATATCGTCTAGCAGGTTAGCAGGGAATAGTTCTTCGATAGCATCCCAGTTGAATAATAAAGCTCCTTCTTCTTCTGTGACTTGATGGTCAAGCCAAACTTGTGGAGTTTGAGTAATGGAATAGACCATTTCCCCCAACTGGTTGACCAACCAATCTTGTTGAGCCATGTCACTGAAGCCTAGAGTGCTAGTAAACACAACTCCCATAGCTTGATAAGTGCCTCGTTGACGTCGTAGCTCTCGCTGCACTTCCACACCACTGACATAGCGATGGTCTAAATCCTCCCACAATCTTGCCTGTAGGCGTTGGGCACGCTCAACAAACGTGGCTACTATAGAGTTGTCAACTTCTAGCAGTGTCAGGGATGTGAAATCACCAACAATCTGGTTGACTTGAGGATGTAAAGGTAGACGATTAAAGAGTGTGAGATTGATGGTAAAATTAGGACTTTTACTCCAATAAGCTAAGACATCGCTAAAGGCTGCTAGTAAGATTCCAGAACCCGTCAAATTAATTGCACGAGCTTTGCTTTTCAATTTTTGCCACTGTTGAGCAGTAAGCTTTGCACTAAATCGTTTGAACTGAGGCTGTTTAAGAGCCGCTGGCTGTTGTACAAAGGGGAGTTCTGGTGCTGAAGGAAGTGTGGCAATTCGATCCCACCAATATTTTTGAGACTGTTGGTAATGCGGTGTGTCTTTAAGCTGGATTTCTGCAAGTATATAATCGCGAAATGAAATCTCTACCTTAGGAAGCTCTGTCTGTGGGTTATAGTACATTTCCAACCATTGTTGCCCCAGAATCATTAGACTCCAGGCGTCTGCAATTAAGGCATCAAAACTTAAGTGCAAACGATAACAATTTGTATCTACCTGAGTTGCACAAAACTTAAATAAAGGCCATGATTCGGCAGCAAAAATTTCGTGAGACATCTGCTGCCGAATGGTTTCTAAATGAGCATTAACGCTATTTTTTGAATGCCGACGTAAATCGAACACTTCAATCTGGTAATCCGGAACGTGACGTAAGATTTGCTGCTGTCCATCAGGCCGTACTACCACTCTCAGCATCTCATGGTGCTTGATAATTTTTTGCCAAGATTGGCTGAGATTTTCTATGTCTATATTTGGACAATCAAGCTCGACGTAAATATGACTAGATATATTTCCGAGTTCAAAAGTATCATTTCGTCCCACCCAATAAGCTTGTTGTATTTCTGTCAGTGGGAAGGGTTGGTGAAGCTCAGATGGTGCAGCAATAGCTGTTGGCAGGTCTAAATTTGAGGCTTTGAGCTGGGATGGTTCTTCTTGAATTAATTGACTTATAATTCGATCGAGTTGGGCTACAGTCGGAGATTCAAATAATCTCCGAAGAGGTAATTCCACTGCAAAGACTTGCCGTAGACGGGTAATCAATTGGGTTGCAATCAGAGAGTGGCCACCTAGTTCAAAAAAGTTATCATTTAATCCGACTGCTGGGACTTTCAGCACTGCTGCGAAGATGTCGGAGATAGTTTTCTCGGTGACAGTCCGAGGGGGAACATATTCTTTTGAGTAAATTAGTTGTGCTTCTACTGCTGGGAGTGCTTTAAGGTCTATTTTGCCGTTAGGTGTTAACGGTAGGGTGTCTAAAGTCACAAATGCAGAAGGCACCATGTATTCTGGCAGCTTCTGTCTGAGAAATTCGCGCAGTTGATTAGTACTGAGTGATTCATTTGAGGCCACAATATAGGCAACTAGGAGTTTATTCCCTGGAGTGTCTTCTGTCGCAATAACTACAGATTGTTGGACTTGAGGATAGGTATTGAGAATAGATTCAATTTCTCCGAGTTCAATGCGAAAACCTCGCACTTTGACCTGGTTATCGATCCGACCTAAAAATTCGATGTTACCATCACTCAAGTAACGGGCAAGGTCACCTGTTTTGTAAAGGCGTGCTGATTTGGAATTGGAGAAGGGGTTTGGGATAAATTTTTCTTGGGTAAGCTCGGGGCGGTTGTAGTAGGCAATGGCAAGGCCATCTCCCCCAATATGGAGTTCACCAGGAACACCAATGGAAACAGGGTTGAGATGGCGATCAAGAATATAAATTTGAGTATTGGCCACTGGTTTTCCAATTGGCACTGTTGTCGATCCTGTAGACAGATAGTTAATCTCATACCAAGAGGAAAATGTAGTACTTTCTGTAGGACCATACACATGAAGTAAGTGCTGAGGTGCGCTGTGTTCTAATACCTGCTGCACTGATTTAGGGTCAACTGCTTCTCCACCAAATAACAGATACTTGACGTCACTAAAGGCAGCTGGTGACAAACTAGCCAACTGGTTAAACAAGGCGGTCGTCAAAAATAGCGTACTAATTTGGTGCTGCTTGAGAGTGTTCGCAAAGTCATGAGGATCGAGGGCTACTGATTTGGGGATGATAACAAACCTAGCTCCCTGGAGGAGGGCTCCCCAAAGTTCAAAGGTGGCAGCATCAAAAGAGATGTTGGAGACTTGAGCTACACAGTCTGTAGGCTGTAAATTTACATAATTTGTGTTGCATACTAGACGAACAACCCCTTGGTGAGGAACCATTACTCCTTTTGGTTGACCAGTGGAGCCTGAGGTATAGATCGTATAAGCCTGTGACTGAGCTGTAGTATGACAAGCTGGGTTGGCTAATGGCTGTTGAGCAATCAGATTCCAGTCTGTATCTAAATCAATGAGTAATGCATCTAGTTGGGGAAGCTTTGAGCGCAACTGCTGCTGAGTTAACAACACAAAGAGTTGAGAATCTTGGATCATATAATCCAAACGCGCCTGAGGATAGGTCGGATCGAGTGGGACATAAGCTCCTCCAGCTTTAAGAATCGCCAGTAAACCGACAATCATCTCGAGGGAACGTTCCACACAAATCCCCACTAGCACCTCTGGTTTAACTCCCATACTTTGCAGATAATGTGCTAGTTGATTGGCTCTTTGATTTAATTGGTGATAAGTTAGTTGTTCCTGCCCAAACACTACTGCCACTGCATCTGGGGTTTTCTCCACCTGCTGTTCAAACAATTGATGGATACATTTATCTGTTGGATATTCCCTGGCAGTATCATTCCATTCAATTAACAATTGATGGCGTTCTGCTTCACTCAGTAAGGGAACTTCGTCAACTGTAAGTTGAGGATTCGCTACGATCTCTGACAACAAGTTCTCGAAATGATTAGCCATACGTTTGATGGTTGAATCATCAAACAAGTCTGTGTTGTACCCCCACGAGGCTACCAATCCTTCTTGAGTTTGAGTCATTGATAGAGTGAGATCGAACTTAGCAATAGTATATTCGTATTCTAGTTCGCTTATAGTTATCCCTGGTAATGTTAACTCGCCCATGGGAGCATTTTGCAAGACAAACATCACCTGAAATAAGGGTGAATAACTTAAAGAACGTTGTGGTTGTAAGGCTTCCACCACTTGTTCAAAAGGAATATCCTGATATTCATAAGCCTTCAGCGTAGTTGTTTTAACTTGTTCGAGCAGAGTCTCAAAACTAGGGTCGTCTTCAAAACGAGTTCTCAACACTAAGGTATTCGCGAAGAAACCAATTAAAGATTCAATTTCAAGGTAATTTCGATTGGCAATAATTGAGCCAACTAAAATATCTGATTGACCGCTGTAACGATATAGTAACGTTGCAAACGCTGCCTGCAAGGTCATAAATAACGTAGTTCCCGACTGGCGAGAAAGAATTTGCAGCTTGTCAGTTAAATCAGTATTTATACAAAAACGTTGGGTTTTACCTTGGTAAGTCTGTACAGAAGGACGTGGGCGATCGGTGGGTAAGTCAAGTAGTTCTGGCGCCCCATTTAACGCCTGTTTCCAGTAATCAATATAAGCTTCTCGTACCTGACCATTTATCCATTCTCTTTGCCACACTGAAAAGTCAGCATACTGAATTTCTAATTCTGACAAGGGAGATGGTTCGCCCCCATTAAAAGCTTGGTACAAGCTTGATAGTTCTTCGATCAATACTCCTATTGACCATAAGTCGGAGATAATGTGATGCATCGTTAACAATAATGCATACTCTTTCTCCTCTAAGCACAGTAAACTACATCTAATTAGGGGGGCACTCTCTAAATTAAACGGCGCGATCGCTTCTTGTTGTACATATTGGTATAAAGCAGATTCTCTTTCTTTTGCCTCTAGTTGCTGTAGATCGACTAAGTTTATTTTGATAGTGGTTTCTGGTTCAATAACTTGCCAAGGTCTACCGTCAACAGTCCTAAAACTGGTCTGTAATATCTCGTGACGATGCACTATTTCTGATAAGGCTTGCTCAAAAGCTTTGAGATTTAAATCCCCACTAATCCGAACTGCTCCTGGTATATTATAAGTTGGGCTTGTTCCCTCTAATTGAGCCAGGAACCACAGCCTCTCTTGAGACCAAGAAAGAGGTAATTCTCCCTTCTTATTTCTTGGTTTGATTGGAGGCGGAGTGAATTGACCTCCATCTCTTCTTAACTGTATTATTTTTCCATCTAATTGCTTTACAGTGGGTGATTCAAAGATCGCCCGGAGAGGAATTTCTATTTCAAAGCTTTGTCTAAGTCGGGAGATTAACTGGGTTGCTAATAGGGAATGTCCTCCCAATTCAAAGAAGTTATCGTATATTCCTACATTTACTCGTCCAAGAACTGAAGCGAAAACATTAGCTATTATTTCTTGATTTGGCGTGCTTGGTGCTACGTATTGCTCTTCTAGACTCAAGTCAACATTAACGGCTAGTAAGGCTTTGCGGTCTATTTTACCGTTGGGAGTTAACGGTAAAGTCTCTAAAGTCATAAAAGCAGAAGGTACCATGTATTCTGGTAGCTTTTGTTTCAGAAACTCACGCAGTTGGTTAGTCTTTATTAATTCATCTTCACTAACGATATAGGCTATCAAGCGTTTATTCCCAAGTGGATCTTCCTGTGCAATCACTACACTTTCTTGAATTTGGGAGTGGCTATTAAGAATGGATTCGATTTCCCCAAGTTCTATGCGGAATCCCCTTACTTTCACTTGATTATCTATGCGACCGAGAAATTCAATGTTCCCATCAAGCAAATATCGAGCTAAATCCCCTGTTTTGTAAAGCCTTTCCGATTGAGAATTAGAGAAGGGATTGGGGATAAATTTTTCTGAAGTTAATTCTGGACGATTAAAATATCCTCTGGCTAGACCGTCACCTCCAATATACAATTCTCCAGCTATACCAACAGGGACTGGCTGGAGATGTGAGTCTAGAATATAAATTTGGGTATTCGCTATTGGTTGACCGATAGACAAAGGAACATATCCATTTATAGCCGCTGTAGTGCTAGCGGGTACCTGGTAAATTGCAGACCAGATAGTTGTCTCTGTTGGACCATAAAGATTCCATAATTCGCTACTAGTTGCTAGAATTCGATCTGCTAGTTGAGCTGTTAATGCTTCACCACCACATAACACTTTTATGGGATAATCGGAAGACCAACCAGCAGTTAATAGCATTTGCCAAGTAGCTGGTGTTGCCTGCATAACAGTAATCTTCGACTTGAATAATTCAGATAATAGACTATCTGCATTAGTGCTAATTTCACGAGAAGCGACAACAACTTTTGCTCCTACTGTTAAAGGCAGATATATCTCAAGGGCTGCAATATCAAAAGAAATAGTAGTAACTGCACAGAAAGTATCTTCCTGGCCTAAGCCTGGAAAATTACTCATAGAATTCAAAAAATTAACAACATTCTTATGGCAAACTTCAACTCCCTTGGGAACACCTGTAGAACCAGAGGTGTAGATAACATAAGCCAAATTGTCTGAACCTACCCCAAGCTCAAGATTGTCCTGAGAAAGTTGCTCAATTGCCCCCCAATCTGTATCTAAATTGACCACCTGTGCTTGGGTTGCTGGCAAAGATTCGACCAAAGACTCTTGAGTCAACAACACCTCAACACCCGAATCTGCCAAAATATAACTCAACCGTGAGGGGGGATAATTAGGGTCTAGGGGTACATAAGCCCCTCCAGCCTTCAGTATCCCTAATAGTCCCATCACCATCTCAAGTGAACGTTCTACACAAATCCCCACTAGCACTTCTGGACCCACTCCCAGACTTTGCAGGTGATGTGCTAGTTGATTGGCTTTTTGATTTAATTCTTGGTAAGTTATTTGCTCGTTCTCAAAGACCACCGCTAATGCGTCTGGTGTTTTCTCTACTTGTTCCTCAAACAATTGATGAATACATTTATCTGTTGGATATTCCCTTGCAGTATCATTCCATTCAATTAACAATTGATGGCGTTCTCTCTCACTCAGCAAAGGCAGTTTATCTATACTCTCTTGGGGAGCTTCGACGACCGCTGCTAACAGGCTCTGGAAATGTCCCGTCATCCTAGTAATTGTTTGTTCTTCAAATAAGTCAGTATTATATTCCCAGGTACCTATAAGCCCAGATTCGGTCTCTTCCATTGATAAGACCAGTTCAAACTTTGCTGTTCCCGGATGTATCTCTGGCAAAGGTTTGATAGCGACACCAGGCAATTCTAAAGACATCACTGGAGCATTTTGTAACGTAAACATCACCTGAAATAGAGGTGAGTAACTCAAAGAACGCTCTGGTTGCAGGGCTTCTACCACCTGTGCAAAAGGTACATCTTGATGAGCATATGCTGATAAGGTTACTTCACGTACCTGCCTTAGCAACTGCTCAAAACTTAAATTACCTTGCAGGCAAATTCTTAAGGGTATAGTATTAGCAAAAAAGCCAATCAGGGATTCTACTTCTGAATAGTTGCGGTTAGCAATTGGCGAACCAATCACAATATCATCCTGATCGCTGTAGCGAAACAGCAACACAGCAAACACTGCCAACGTTGTCATAAAAAGAGTGGTTTCCGAATGCTGGCTAAGTTCTTGAAGTTGCTTAGTTAACTGTTGGCCAACAGCAAAATTTTGAATGTTACCCTGGTAAGTCTGTATTGGTGGCCTTGATTTATCTATCGGCAACTGCAACAAGGCAGGAGCATTACCTAATTGCTGTTTCCAGTATTCCAGTTGCTTGTGTTGTAATTCCGCAGATAACCATTGTCTTTGCCAAGAAGCAAAGTCAGCGTACTGGATAGATAGTTCGGATAAAGGGGAGGGTTTACTCTGACTGTAAGCCTGATACAGTACTGATAATTCTTGAACTAATATTCCAATTGACCAAACGTCAGCAACAATGTGATGCATGGTAACCAGCAATATAAAGTCCTGCTGTGATAATTGCAGCAAATTCACTCGCAGGAGCAAATCTTCGGAAAGGTTAAACGGTATTTCTGCTTGTGTCTGAGCATACTGTTTTATTTGTGTTTGCTGTTGTGTTTTTGGTACATGCTTCCAATCTACAACTGGTATTTCCAAAGAAGTATCGGGAACAATGACCTGCATCGGTATGCCATTGACTGAGTAAAAGCGGGTTCGGAATACTTCATGGCGTCTGATAATTTCACAAAAGGCTTGCTGGAGGACAGGTATCTTGAGGTTACCGCTAATTTCCATGGCTCCCTGCTGAATGTAAGGAGCTTTTGAACCATCAAGTTGGTCTAAGAACCAGAGTCTTTCTTGAGCAAAAGAGAGCGGTAATTTTTCATCTCTAGGGATAACCGAAATGGCTGGAAGATTTTTATGTTCTTCTTGTCTGACCTGTTGCAAATACTCCAATATTTCTGGTTTGCGTTCAGCTATCTGCTGTGACAGTGCAGGTGTTAACACACCTTCAGGAGCTTGACAGCGTAATTTTTCTCCGTTAGATGAAACTTGAACATTTAGTTTACGCAGTTGAGAAAGGAACTTGACAATTGTTTGATTATTCATAATTCTATCTCCTCTATATTTGTTTCTGAATCTTGTATATCTTGTCCCACCCAACTAAGAACTTCAATGTGTTCAACCAAACCAGCAATTGTCGGTTCTGCAAAGAAGTCAGACAGAGGTAGATCGACTTGGCAAAATTGTCGAATTCTGGAGATTAGCTGAGTAGCAAGTAAGGAATTGCCACCAATGTCAAAGAAATTATCATTAACACTAACTTGATTTAACTCTAGCTCTAATATTGTTGCCCATAGGTTAGCTAACTTCTCCTCAATAGGGGTACTGGGGGGCAGAAAAATTCTTTCTTGTATTGATACCTCAGGAGCAGGTAGAGCTTTGCGGTTAACTTTCCCATTTGCAGTTAAAGGGAAGACATCCATTAACACATAATCATTGGGGAGCATATACTGGGGTAATTTTCCTTGTAAATGCTCGTTTAGTTGTTGTGGAATAGATCTGTCGTCCTTTGAAGATTTACCGAACAACTGTTTTGTTTGAACTGGGTCAATCTTGCCTCCAAGAAAACTATAAATTAGACGTTGATTCGATTCTAACTCAAATAAATCTCGTAGCTTGTCAAACTCAAGACCGCCAATTGGACAAAGTCCAATCTGGTAGTTTGGTGCTGTATTCATTAATAGTTGCCCCATGTGCCCTGCCTCCAGGAAACAGAAATTTTCAGCTAGTTCCCCATACATCGGAGTAATGGCACTAAGTTTGCTAATCAAAAAGAGGGAAAACGCAGACTCCTCAAAAATCGGTTGATTGCCACCGTAAATCCTGCTGTCAACATCGCTCCAAGGATTGAGAAATACTAAATTATGCTCCCGAGGACAATAGTAATAGATACCTCCTGACAATCCCGAAACCCGTTCTGGCTTAATTAATAAATATGTTTGTACAGGATAAAGATTTCCTGCAGAAGGATAAAGATATTTGGGTAATGGAAAATCGTCCAGTTTCATTTGCAGCAGACAGCTTAAAAACTGGCTAAACTCCTCTAAAGGAAGGGGTTGCATCAAGAATTGTCGATAACTCTGACGTTTGAGGTAAGCTTCTTTTTGAGCTTCATCAAATTCTGAGAGCGGTAAAGAAATAGTTTCTTTTGTGGGAGATGGAGAACGCAATCCTGGTTGCTTGAGTTTAAATTCAATTTTCTCCACAGGGTCTTGTATTACCCCTGTTGTTTGACTAGGTTGATAACCTTCTGGTAGCTTGGCTTTGTCAACAGAGGACTGACTGGGGACAATATAAGCGACTAAACGCTTGTGTTCCGACTCGCCAAGAACAACAACAATAGCCTCCTTGACAGTAGAATGCTCGCTTAATGCAGCCTCAACTTCACCCAATTCAACGCGATAGCCATTGATTTTAACTTGGAAATCTGAGCGACCGAGAAATTCAATATTACCATCGGGCAAATATCGTCCCAAATCACCGGTTTTGTACAATCGTTCGTGAGTAACTGGGTGAGTGATAAAACTTGCGTTTGTCTTTTTATCATCTAACAAATACCCAGAAGCCAAACCAACGCCTCCGATATAAAGATCTCCACATACCCATATTGGAGTAGGCTGCATTAGATCGTTGAGGACAGAAACAGTTTGATTGGCAAGGGATTTCCCGTAAGGAATGCTCTTAGTTACAGGGGAAATTTGTTCGATCGGATAATAAATTGACCAAATTGAGGCTTCAGTTGCACCACCTAAGCTAACAATTTGGATATCGCTCCACAAATCTTTAATTTGCTCTGGTAAAGTTAGTGGTATCCAATCGCCACTGAGCAATGCTAATCGTAGGGTGCCATGGGACTGGTTGAGCTGCCCAGACAAGTACTCAACTAACATTTGCATTAGTGCGGGTACAGAGTTCCACAATGTAACTTGGTGTTTAACAATTAACTCGTACCAACGAGCAGGATCTTTAGCCTCAATAGCAGATGGAATGACCACAGTTCCTCCAACAGCCAGGATACCAAAAATGTCATATACCGATAGGTCAAAATTCAAAGCGGACACAGCTAGTATTCGGTCATTAGCTGTAACATTGAATCGCTGGTTGATGTCGAGGATGGTGTTTACTACTGCTTGATGCTTAATGATCACCCCTTTGGGTAAACCTGTAGAGCCAGACGTATAAATTACATAGGCTAAATCTTCTGGATTATGTACGGGGACGAAGGATATTGAATCATTTTTTCTTGACTCGAAAGTATCTACAGACAAACACTCAATTCCCTTTGGTATTGCTAGTTGTTCTAACAGAGGTTCTTGGGTCAGAACTACCTTCACTTCCCCTTGGGTCAGTAAAAATTCTCTTCGCTCCTGGGGGAGTTCGGGGTCAATAGGCACATAGGCCGCACCAGCCATCAAGATTGCCAAGACTGCAACAACTTGTTCCCATCCTTTGAACATTACTACAGCGACTAAGCTATTGCGCGAAGCTCCCAGTTGTTGCAACCAATGCCCGATGTTGCGGGCGCGTTGATGTAAGTCTCCATAGGTTAAGCAGCGCTCTGGGGTAATCACTGCCAATTCTAGATAATTTTGTTCCACCTGCTGCAGAAACAGACCGTGTAAGGTTTGTTGGGGAACAGGTAGATTTATCTGATTGAGTTGTGCAAGTTGTTGGAGTTGGGCTTTTGGTAACAGTTGAGGGTAGAGGTCTATCCAAGCAGATTCTGAAGTTGCTAGGTGTTGCAGATAATCTGTGTAACTCTGGAACATATTATCAATAACACCTTCACAGAAAAGCTCTTCAACTATATCCCACTGAAATATTAATTCGCCTTGTTCTTCAAGCACTTGATGGTCTAGCCAGACTTGAGGGGTTTGGCTAATGCTATAGACCATTTTTCCTAGCTGATTAACCCACAATTGTTCTTCCGACTCGATACCAGCCCCCAGAACGCTGGTAAAGACAACCCCCATAGCTTGATAACTTCCATATAGGCGGCGCAATTCTCGCTGCACTTCCACACCACTGACATAACGGTGGTCTAAATCTTGCCACAGTTGTTCCTGTAGCAGTTGAGCACGCTTAATAAAAGGAGTCGGTTTTGAGTTATCAACTTCTAGGAGCGTGAGGGATGTGAAATCTCCAATCACCTCATTAACTTGGGGATGTAAGGGTAGGCGATTAAACAGGGTCAGGTTAATGGTAAACTTAGAACTCTTGCTCCAACAAGTTAAGATGTCAGCAAAAGCAGCTAATAAAACAGTAGAATTAGTTATATTTGCCTGACTTGCCTTGTCTTTTAATCGCTGCCAATCAACAACATTTAATCGCCCACTGCGACGTGTAAACTGGGGTTGCTCCAGAGCAACTATCTGCTTGGCAAAGGGTAATTCTGGTGCTGGCGGGAGAGTGGACAAGCGATCGAACCAGTAATCTTGAGAACGCTGATACTGTGGTGTAACATCCAGCCCTATTTTAGCCAGCACATAGTCGCGAAATGACAGTTCCAAGGAAGGCAGCGAACTTTCTGGGTCTCGATACAGTTGCAGCCAATACTGCCCCAGTAGCATTAGGCTCCAGCTATCAGCAATTAAAGCATCAAAACTCAGATGGAGGCGATAGTGCTTTTCATTGAAGTGAGTGGCCTGCAACTTGAACAATGGCCATTGCTCAGAGGGTAATATTTCGTGAGACATTTGCTCCCGAATTGCCTTGAGGTGGTCACTAACTGCTGATTCTGGCTGGTTTTGTAAATCAAAAACTTGTATTTGATAGGGTGGTACTTGTTGTTTGACTTGCTGTTGTCCGTCGGGTAACACTACGGCTCGCAGCATATCATAGTGGTCAACTAATTTCTGCCAAGCCTGGTTTAAGCGTTCTATATCTAAGTTTTCAGAATCGATCTCTATGTAAATATGGCTAGCAACATTACCTAAATCAAAGGCTTGATTGCGACCTAGCCAATAAGCTTGTTGAATATCAGTTAGAGGGAATGGTTCGTAGCGTTGTTCTGGGTCAGGTACAAGGGTTGGTAAACTAGTATCTGATTTTTGCCCTGGTAAGAGATTTTCTTTGATTATGGTTTGCCCCAGTTCACCAACTGTAGGTGATTGAAACAGTATATGCAGAGAAACCTCTTGATTAAAGGTTTGCTGTATACGAGAAACCACTTGCACTGCTAGTAGAGAATTTCCGCCCAGAGCAAAGAAATTGTCATGGATACTAGTAACAGGCACTTCTAGTACTTGCTGAAAAATTTCAACGAGTTGATGTTCTACTTGGTTGCGTGGTTTTGTTTGTTCAAAAAGACCAATACCTGTGCTAAGTCCAATCAGCTTTTCTCGAACAATTTCTCCAGTTTCATTTAGAGGCATCTCGGCAAGTTGTGCCCACACACAACGGCTGAGTCTGCCAAAGCGATCGCGTACTTCCAACCCTTCTAAATGACTCACTGGTAATTGTTCTACCTTGGAGGTGAAATAAGCAGTTAACTGCTGTCGGTTTTGAGGTTCTGAGGTAATAGTTAAACGTTCAATGTTGGGTTTACTCCCATCCAAACCCACAAACAAATGACGTTGGCCACGAGACAAGGCGGCTAATAAAGAGCACATCCCTTGTGCCTTATTAATCGAAAAGTAGCCTTTAGCATGGGTCAAGTCTTTCATTTGATAGCCCAGACTCATGCCGATTTCATCCCACATACTCCATGATAAGCAGTAGCTTTGCACGCTAGTATAGGTCTGCTGGTAATCGCAAAACCCTTCCATAAAACTAGAGGCAGCAGCATAAGCACCTACAGTGGTACCGCCAAAGAAGCCATTGATGGAAGAAAAATGAAGAAACAAACCTTGAGGATTATCTTCCAGCAGTAGTTTATGTAAGGCCCAAGTCCCAAGGAATTTGGGACGAAGAACGGCAGTGATACTTTCTAGGGTTTGGGATACTAATAGTTGTTCGGTGAAAATTCCTGCTAGATGGATAATCCCATCAAGCTGGCCTCCCCATTTGGATAGAGTTGTTGTCAATATCTGCTGCAACTGAGCATAATCACAGATATCTACATCTTCATAAATGACTGCCCCTGGTAGTTGCTGCAATTGTTGATAAGCTTGGATTTTCCTTGCCAGTTCATTTCCACTATCTAAATGAGTTTGCCAAGTATTTTGATCGGGTAGAGAAGTACGACCAACTATCAACAACCGTGCTTGATAATTCTTAAGTAGGAAACTAGCAATTTCAGTTCCAATACCTCCCAGCCCTCCACTTATTAAGTAGATACCACCTGTTATGAAGGGTAATTCTTGCTTTGGTTCTTCTGCTAGATTTACAGATTCGATTCCACAAACCAAGCGTTTTCCGTCTCTGTAGGCTACTTCTGTTTCTTTGGCAAAATTGTCCAGTTCTTGCCGAATGTATGCCTTATTGAGTTCAACCTCTAGTACTGGCAGATCGATGTGGCGACAGTTCAACCAGGTCATTTCTTGAGCAATTGTTTTCAATAGGCCCAAAACTGTCCCTTTCTCATAGGCTATCTTATCACTCGGTACTATCGACTGACTGTAACTTGATACCCACAGTAATTGTACCGACTGCTCTTCACTCCTAGATTTTTCTAATGCTTTAACTAAGAAAAGCAAACGAAAAAACCCTTGCTTTTGTGACTGCTCCAGCGCTTCTAGGTGTGAAATTTCACCTCTATATTGATCGTATTCCCACAGGCAGACAATCTGGCCAATCGTTTTGTTTTCTTGTGCCAATTGCTCTAAAAGCATCTGATAGTGTTCTGCTCGGTCGGGCACAAGAGAATAATGATTGTCACTGATTTTGGTAAAGTTTTCACCGACAGACACTTGGATACAGGGCTGGTGATGTTTTTCTAATTCCTCAGATAAGACTGTTCCTAGCCCTAAAGTATCGCTAAATATTAGGGTTGTAGTTGTCTGGGAAGACAGATTAAAAACAGGGACTTTGGCTTGCCATACCTTTCGGTAAAACCAGCTTGGGATAGTCTTGACATTCAAGAGTAACAAATCTACCCGTTTGAGAATGGTGTTAAATTCACCTGTTTCAAAACGCTGTTTTAGTTGAGAACGTTGAATTTTACCGATCGCTGTTTTGGGAATAACGTCTCGTTCTACAGGAATCAAATAATCAGGATTAATCCCAAAACGATCCACTACCAGTAAGCGAATTTCCTTTAACAAATCTGCTTCTCGATCCCTTGCGCTTTTGGCTGGATTGAAAAATATGGCTAGTTTGTCTGTATCACTGTCACCATCCCTAACTGCACAAGCAGCAGTATAAGACACTTCTACACCTTCTATTTCTTCTATTGCTGCTTCAATTTCATGGCTGTAGTAGTTGAGACCGTTGATGATGATAATGTCTTTTTGCCGTCCGGTTATTGTTAAACACCCTTGTTGCAGGAAGCCTATATCTCCAGTATTAAACCAACCATCTTCTGTAAAAGCGTCTTGGTTTGCTTCTGTATTTTGATAGTAACCAGATGTGACAGACGGTCCTTTTACTTGTACTCGACCCGCCATTGTCTCTTTCACTATCTGGTTTTGATTATCTACTATTCTGATGGCGAACCCTGGTACTGGAGATCCTACTTCGACAAATTTCTGCTCGTCTGTGGTTGAAGATAGCAGAAATTTAGATGAAAACGTTACCGCACTTGAGGTTTCTGACATGCCCCATGCTGGATGCATGGCGCGATCTTGGAGCTGATATTGACCTAATACTTCTAAAAATCGCCTGACAGTTTTTGCAACAATTGCCTCTCCAGCATTGAGAATAAAGTGCATAGAGGACAAATCCCATCCTCGGTGATTTTCTTGTTGACTGCCCGTCTTTTGTCGATTTTCTAGTTCTTGCACAATTAGCCCATAAGCAAAGTTTGGGGCCCAAGTAATTGTGGCTCGATAGTGGGAAATCCAATCTAACCATCGTGTCGGTTCTTGCAACACCAGTTCTGTTGGAGCTTGGATTTGCTGACATCCCAAATAAACGTCCCTCAGATGGAACATCACTATTCCCCCAACATGGTCGAGGCTAAACCAATTTAAGGAAATGTCTTCTTTGCTAAAGCCGTTGAATTGAACCGTTGATGCACTACGGCTTAACAAACTACGGTGGTTGTGCATGACCGCTTTGGGCATACCTGTACTGCCGGAAGTTAGCAGCAATAGCACCAAGTCCTCTGAGTTTGATTTATGCCAATTGCGATCTGCCTCTGAATCTTTTAATGGTTCTATGGGTTCTATCTGAAAGTTTTCTAACTTTAATTCTTCTGCCCACTGATGAAGTTTTGGAGCTAACTTTTGCTCTGATAGTACCAATGGCTTTCCTAGCATGTGCCAGCTATTTTGCAGCTTGTTCAAATTGCCTGTTGCGGAAATTGGTACAGGTATAAATCCTCCAAGAATACATCCCCAAAATGCACTAATAAAGTTGTGATTGTCTGCTAGTTGAAAGATTACCTTGTCTTGGGGCTTGAGACCGAGTTTTCTCAATCCTCCCAATAGTCTTTGGGCATCCTCTAATAAATTTTTATAGGACTGTACGAACTCAGTTCCATCAGGTTGGATGTATACTACACCTTTAGTTGAATTCTCTAGGGCTGCTCGTTGCAGTATCTCCCCTAAAGTTTGTGCCTCTGGCTCTGTTAGAGGCTCTCCTTGGCTGATGGCGGGCTGGTTTACTTCCTGTGGCAAGTTCTTGTTAACTTTGTCTATCAAGTTGTCAGTTTCAACTTGAGGAAAATCTTTACCCATTCCCTTTGGGGGTGAGGGTACTAAATCAGAAATATGTAATCTGGGAAGGGTTTTTACTTGTGGCTGAACTACCACTGCTACTTGCTCTATTTCTGGCAGCGTACGCAACTGTTGTTCCCAACGTGACACTAACTCGGAGTCAATCACCTCCAATTGGGCTAACGCTGATTCATCTATTAGTCCTTTGCCTGTTAAGGGCAGGTTAGATACTGTTACATAGGCACTTGGCAGCATATAGCTGGGTAATTCGGTCTTTAACTGGTTGTGGAGAGACTCTGACAAGAAAGACTTAGAGGTCACTACATAAGCAACTAGTTGTCGTTGTCGCATGATCACATAGCAGTCTTCCACCCCAGTAATTGCCAGTAAGGCTTTTTCTATAGCCTGCAACTCCACCTGATGCCCTTTAATCCAAGCCCAACGTTGCCCAAATCCTTGCAATTCCAGACCACCATTGGCACGAAGACAACCCCGTTCCCCAGTTTTCAATAAACTACCAAGTTCGGGATGCTCTACAAAACTAACTGGGGCTTGTTGGTTCCGATTTATGTCACTCTCAGTTAAATTGCCACCTCCAACATAAACCTCTCCTGTTACTCCTGGCGGTACTGGTTCTCCATAGGAATCTAAAACATAAACTGAAAAATCAGTCGGAAGATTTACAGGCACTATTTCTGTATAGTCTACCAACTGAGTTTGCTTGCCACTAACCTCTCCTGGATAGCCAAATACATCCTCAAACAATTGATAGATAAATTTATTCTGCCCCTGTTTTCTACCCAAGTTATTTCCGACTGCTAGGCACTGCTGCCGCTCGGTTGCTGTTAGTAATGGTAATCGATCTATGTTAGCAGTCGGCTTTGTTACTATTGCTTGTAATAATGTCTGGAAATGCTCCACCATTCTGGCAATAGTCTGTTCCTCAAATAGATCGGTACTGTACTTAATAAGTCCACCAAGAGACGAGCCAACCTGTATCATTTCTAGTATGAAATCAAATTGACACTCCTTCGTTGGTCTGTCAAAGGCTTCTAACTTAAGTCCTTGCCAATCCGAAGATGTCTTCATTTCACCAGAGAGCAGCTTTCGCCATTCAGACATTTGCTGTAGCAGGAAAAAAACTTGAAAAATCGGAGATCGGCTAGGGTCGCGCTTTGGCAGCAATCGCTCTACTAACAATGCGAAAGGGTAATCTTGATAGTTGACTGCTTCTAATACAGTATGCTGAACTTTAGTGATAAACTCCTTAAAACTTAGATTTTCGGACGCCGACATCCTCATAACAACGGAGTTAGCAAAGAAGCCTACAATTGGAGCCTCTTCAGCCCTATTTCTACCTGATGTGGGAGAACCAACTAAAATATCCTCTTGACCTGTGTAACGATAAAGAAAAATACCAAATACTGCCAACAATAGCGTGTAGAGCGTGACATTTTCTTTTTGAGCTAATTCTATAAGTTGCTGACTGAGTTTTTCAGATAAGCTAAAATGATAGGCTGCCCCCTCGTAGGTTTGTATGGGCGGGCGTGGTTTGTCTGTAGGTAGATTTAAGGTTGGCAATTCGCCCGCTAGTTTTTGTTTCCAGTATTGCCAAAGGATTTCTCCTCTAGGGCTATCCAAAATTTTCCTTTGAGCGCGAACATAATCTTGATATGAATACTTTAGCGGGGGAAGAGATGCTGGTAGGTTGGTCTGTTGAGCTTGGTACAGTTTAGGTAATTCCTGAAAGATGATGTCTAAAGACCAGCCATCACAGGCAATGTGGTGTATTGTCAGCAGTAGAATATGCTCTTGAAATGACCGCACAAACCACCTGACGCGCATCGCCGATTCTTTTTCAAGGTTAAAAGGGTGCTTGTGAGCTTCAACCACTCTCTGATTTAATTCCTCTTTACTCCAAGCAGAGGCATCAACCTGCAAAAAGTCCACGTCTTGATGGCGATGTACTTGTTGAATGGGTACTTGACCTAGCTTAGTAAATGTGCTTGACAGCATGAGGTGACGTTGGCATAGAGCTTGAAAAGCTTTCCTCCAAGCTGTCACATCCACCTGGGAGCAAATACGAACAGGTACGGACACGTTATAAACACAACTACCAGGTGCTAGTTTCCAGAGAAACCACATTGCCTGTTGTCCGTAGGAAAGGGGATGAACATCGAGAAGATCTCGGTTGTCATGCAGTAACTGTAAAATCTCTGTCTTATGTTGCTTCAGCAGAGCCAATACTGATGCAGTTGATTCTTCTTTCGGAGCATCGTAGCGTAACTGCGAACCTTCACTCCAGATCTGCCAACCTTTAATTGAAAGCTCTTGTAAAAACTCAACTAAATTCATAATTCACCCCTTACTCGTTCTATCTGGTCTGCTTCTTCTGTGTAAAGTTGTTGGTGATTTTCCCCCTCAACTTTTTGACTAGCGTCAATCTCGTTCAGTTGATCTTTTACCTCAGTTACTATATCGGCAATACTAAGCCCTTCTATAAATTTGACAGTAGGAATATCTATCCCTAGCTTCACTAGACTCATATTTCGCAATTCTACAGCCATTAGGGAATCAAGTCCCATGCTATTTAAAGGTTTTTGTAAGCTTATTTCTGAAGCGCTTGTGCGTAACGATTTCGCAATTTCATTTTGAAAATGAGTCAATAAAATGTTTTCTCTTTTACTTGGAGAAGCTGCTTGTAATTGTTCTAAGATGCTAGACTCCTGACTCTCTATTGTCTCTATTGAAGGTGTTTTCATATCCACAGTAGAGAGAGTCATCAGGTCACTAAATAGCTTTCCTAATCCCCTTACTTCATAATATTTCTTAAATGTAGACCAATCTACCTTTGTCACTAGTGGTTGGATAGCATTGGTTTTTAAAAGAAAACTTAAGGCATTAAATCCTTGCTGTGGTCGTAATTCTCCTAAGCCAATCTGCTTCATCCATTGTACATAACTTTCCTCAGAAACCATGCCCCCAACACCGAGACTTCCCCAATTTATACTTAATGCTGGGAGCCCGATCGAACGACGATAATAAGCTAAAACATTAAGAAAGTGGTTAGCTGCATCATAATGTCCGTGACCTAGGGAACCCCATACTGACCCAATCGAAGAAAAGCAGATAAAGAAGTCTAGGTTTATCTCTTTGGTTAGTTGATGAAGAACCCACGTTCCAACTGTCTTCGGGCTAAGTATCGATTCAAGTATTTGATGAGTCATCTGACTTAATTTGTGTTGGTCACTTAAACCAGCAGCATGAATAATACCCCGCAGTGGTTTTTGAACAGTATGGATCGACTTAATAATTGAGGACATTTGAGCTTGGTCGGTAACATCAGATGCGTACACTGTTACGCTAGCTCCCTTCTCTTCCATGAGCTGAATAGCTTGAACCTGTTTCCATTCATTACTCTCTTGGTCAAGGTTGGTCCAATGTTCCCGTTCGGGAAGGCCTTTGCGTCCGATTAATGCTAGCTGGCGAGCTCCTTGCTCTACCATATATTCGGCGAACTTCAGCCCCAAGTAACCAGTACCACCAGTAATCAAGTAAGTAACATCCGACCGGAACTGGAGACTTTGAGATTCTATGAAGTTCTTATGCACTAGGCGTGGGACGTAACGCTGTTCATCTCGAAAGACAATATGGTTTTCACCATTTGAATCCCCGATTTCTGCTAAAAGTTTGGCACAGGAACGTTCCAACGCTGAATTAGGGTCTAAATCTATCATTCGTACCGACAATTCAGGATGTTCTAGAGAGATTACTCTACCCATTCCCCATAAAGGTGATTGTGCTAATCCCGATCCCGAATCCTTGATGGGAACAACAGGCTGTGCATCTGTGGTCACAAGCCACAGATGAGGCGAAAGCTCAAATTTTGCCTCGCTCAAGGCTTGAACTAAGTATAAGGCACTCCCACATCCCTGTTTTGAAGCTACTTTCAGGTCTTCTAGTGTTAGTTCCTCTGCTCTTGGAGTATCTAAGCTCCATAGATGCAACACTCCTTTAAAATCGGGCAGATTAGCTTTTACCTCTGTCACCAGTTTTAAGTAGTCATCAGAATTTTCCGGGTTTATAGTAAACTCATCTGATGCTATCTGTTGGTACTCCTTTCCTGGAAACACCAAATTACAGACTTGTCCGCAGCTCCGCAGTCGATTTGCCAACTGTTGAGCGATACCTTGCTGGTCTGCAAAAATTAACCATCCTTCACTCGGAGGCAACGATGGAGTAGTTGCAGTTTGAGCAATAATTACACTCTGGGAAGATATAACCTCTTCTGTTCCCTGAATATTGGGCAGATTTACCACTTTGGGAAAACCGCTTTCTATTAGCAATTTCTGCCACTTTGATACAGTTAGTAAGGGTTGATTAGGTCGTAAATCAAAATCCCTAAAATTCCACCATCCGTCTAACATTCCAGCAAATAAAGTTACCCACCGCCTGGGAGTTGTGATTTCCAACAACACCAACATCCCTCCAGGTCTCAACAACTGCCTCACATGCTCTAGAGTTTTACGCAAAGAGGCTGTAGCATGGATTACGTTAGCTGCCACTATCACATCGTACTGATGGGGGTCAAACCCTTGAATTTCGGGATTTTTTTCAATGTCTAAGTTTTGATAGTGTATGAATGGGTAATCCTTAAATTTATCCTGTGCTTTGCTTGTAAATAAGCTACCGATATCGGTGAAGATATATTCTGTTTGCTCTGGATTCAGATGAGGCAATATATAGCTAGTAGTTCCCCCCGTCCCAGCTCCAATTTCTAATAATCGCACCCCTCGGCTTGGAGGTAAATTTTCCAGGGCAGTAGCGATCGCTCGCTGGACTAAAGTATTGGTATATTGTGCTTCAGGAGACTGTTCATATAGTTGGGTAGCTATAGTAAAATCCCCTTCAGGGAAGAGAACTTGCAGGGGATCTATAGTTCCCTGCAAAACTGCTCTCAATTGGGAACCACAACGCTCTAACATAGTTATTTCTGCATTAGCGCTGGGGAATTGAGCAAGTAAGGTCTGATTTTTTTGTTGTAGATTGACTTTTTCAGGAGTTTGGAGTGTCACCCACTGGTTTTCGGTGTAGCGCAGAATTTCTACTTCTGCTAGCATCTCTAACAACAGGTTGAGAAGTTGTTTATATTGTGGTGCTACACCTAATCTTTGGGCTAGGGATTCAGTGGAGAAGTTTTCCCCCAGTTTAAATGACCATCCCATTTTGTCAAAGGCTTGCAAGACATATTCCACACTCAAAGTTTCTAATTGTCTCACAAGTTGACTGTAGCTATCCAAGTTATTAACAGAGGCTAAAGACGACACCAAAGGTTGTAGTTTCTGGTTAATGGTCAATGGGTCTAGAAGTTCCTCTGATGAAAACTGCCCGCCAAAACTAGCTTGAGGTCGCCATTCTACTTCGTATAACCAATCCCGGAACTCCTCTTTATCTACAAAGTTAGTAAAATTAGTTGCTTTGGTCCAATACCGTTCTCTTTGGAAAGGATAAGTAGGTAATACTACTTTCTCACGGATATAATCTTTGTCGAATCCTGACCAGTCTACCTCTACACCTCTTACGTACAATTCCCCTAAGCTCTCTAGCAATTGTTGCCAGTCTTCGCGATCTTTGCGCAGAGAAGGCAACCAAACCCCCGTGTCCTCTGGTAAGCATTGGCGTCCCATTCCCAGCAAAATTGCCTGGGGTCCGATTTCCAAGAAAATTTTACAGCCTTCCTGGTCTAAAGTCTGCATACCATCAGCAAAGCGGACTGGTTGTCGTATATGATTCACCCAATATTCAGGAGTGCTAGTGTCATCGCCTATTCGTTGCCCAGTAACATTAGAAATTAGAGGAATCTGAGGCTTATTGTAGGAGATTTGCCATGCTGCTACCTCAAACTTCCCTAGCATTGGTTCCATCAGCGGAGAGTGAAAAGCATGGGATACTTGCAAAAATTTGGCTTTTATTCCTTGCGTTGACACGCTGCTGTAAATCTCCTGGATGGCTTCACTTTTACCAGAAATTACTATACTGCTGGGGCCATTGAGAGCTGCGATCGCAACTTGATCGCCATAGGGAGCAATCACTTCTCGCACTTGAGATTCTGATGCGAGCAAGGACAACATCTCTCCACCTGGAGGCAATTGTTGCATTAATTGTCCCCGCATTGCAATCAATTTGAGACCGTCTTCTAGGCTGAAAACCCCAGCAACACAGGCAGCGACATATTCCCCCACACTATGACCGATGACAGCATCCGCCTCTATGCCCCAAGATTTCCATAATTGGCATAGCGCATATTCTAGAGCGAATAAAGCAGGTTGAGTATAGGCCGTGTTGTATAACTTTTGGTTTGCCTCGCCAGATGTTGGAGAAGACAAATCAATATCTGGATAGAGAACAGAGAGTAGTGGTTCTTCCAGATAGGGACGCAAAATTTCTTCACAGCGTTTGAGGCAATTACGAAATGTCGGTTGGGTATCGTAGAGTTGACGCCCCATATTCAGATACACAGACCCTTGACCAGTAAATAAGAAGGCTATTTTCTGGCGCTTGGGACTGCATATTTGACCGGTTGGCACTGTATCTTCGCCCTCCGCAAGATCGCGCAGAGCCTTTTGCATCTCTGTTGTAGATGTTGCCGTAACAAAAAGGCGGTGATCAAAATGCGCTCTTCCTGTATTGGCAGTGAAACAAACGTCTGCCAGCTTTGCGGATGAGTTTGATTTCAGATGAGCCTCATAGCGCTCTACTAATTCACTCAAAGCCTTCTGATTTTTGGCTGAGAGAGCAAGAATGTGAGCAGGGCGTTCAATTTCATTAGCTTTGGTTTCTTGTTTGGGAGCTTCCGACAAGATCACATGGCAATTTGTGCCACCAAAGCTAAAGGAACTGACCCCAGCTAAGCGAGGTTCTGTAGCAACAGACCAAGGTTGGGACTCAGTAGGTATAAAAAAGGGTGTACCTTCTAACTGAATTAAGGGATTCAGTTGTTTTAGGTGCAGGTGGGATGGTATTTGCTGATGTTGTAGTGATAGAACTGTCTTAATTAGACCAACTATTCCCGCCGCAGCTTCCAAATGACCGATATTGGTCTTAATTGAACCAATCCCACAGGACTCAAGAGGCGATCGCCCTTGACCCAGTACTGCTTTTATGGATTCAACTTCTATTGGGTCTCCCAAGGAAGTGCCAGTACCGTGAGCTTCAACATAACTAATCTGGGCTGGAGCTACACCAGCATTTTTTAATGCTTGCCTGATAACTGCCTGCTGCGAACGCCCATTGGGTGCAGTCATTCCATTGCTGAGACCATCATGGTTAACTGCCGAGCCTTTGATAACTGCTAAAATATTGTCTCTATCCCGGAGGGCATCACAGAGGCGTTTGAGGACAATTACACCACATCCTTCCCCTCGTACATAACCATCGGCGTCTTTGTCAAAAGTCTTACAAAAACCGTCCGACGCCATCATCCGAGCTTGAGAAAAAGTGAGAGTGTATTCGGGGGACAAAACCAAATTCACCCCTCCGACCAAGCACAAATTAGACTCACCGCTTTGCAGGCTTTGACAGGCAAAATGCAATGCTACCAGCGATGACGAGCAAGCTGTGTCTATCGCCAAGCTAGGTCCATGCAAATTCAGTATATAGGAGAGACGATTCGCTGCAATACCAGGCGTGATTCCAATGCCGCCATAAGCATCTATATTAAGGTGATCATTGAACACCAGTCGGCCATAATCACTAGCAACGATTCCTATAAACACACCTGTTTGGCTGTCAGCTAACTTATTTGGTGCCAGTCCTGCATTTTCCAGAGCTTCCCAGGCTACCTCTAAGACTAGTCTATGCTGGGGATCCATTGACTCTGCTTCTCGGGGAGAAATTCCGAAGAAACTCGGTTCAAACATATCTATCTGTTCCAGAAAAGCGCCCCAACGGGTGTTCATTTTTCCTGGTGTAGCTGGATCTGGATGATACAAGGCATCAACATCCCATCGATTTGACGGAACTTCAGTGATGGTATGCACCCCATGCCGCAGCAAATCCCAAAAGCTTTCTGGATTTCCAGCACTTGGAAAACGACAACCAATACCTATAATCGCGGTTGGATCCATGTAATTTGCACCTTATCTTCAGGATGACGAAACTAAATGCTTAGCCAAAAACTCTATAGTTGGGTAACTATAAAGCGCAGTAGCAGGAATATCTCGTTCTAGCCAAGCTCCCAACTCAGCAACTAGATTTGCTGCATCAGCCGATCCTAGAGCATAGCGCTCAAAAGGAAGAGTACTATTCACCTCATCTGCTTCAATGTTAAAAACTTTGGCGATGTAAGCGACTAACCAAGCTTTAATTTTTTCTTCTAGAGGCAGCTCCTTTTTTTGATCCACTACTGGCAGTTTGGCTACTATTTGACTGTATTGCTTCATCGCCTCACTGCAACTCATGCCTTTAAGTTGATTCCAGGCTTGCCATTGAATATACTTTCTAGGTTGCAGAATCGGATCTGGCTCCTCCTCTAGACAATCCCCTTCCATTGCTTGTTGATAGAGAGTCTCAAGCTCTATTTCTTTCTTGCCTTTAGGTAGTTGAACATGACCAAAGCGAACTAAGTTGGACATGGTCTGAAATTCTAACTCTATATTGTCTAGATCATGAGAATCACGAACGACATTTATTCCATAATCATCTTGCCCTGATACCAGGATACAAAAATGCTTTTTGATATTATGAAAATTTTCGTCGATGAAATCGCCTTTTAAACGGTGTGGATAAACCTGTACGCTGGGAGGAACATAACGTCCATTAATACCTAGTCGGCGTTGTTGCTTGGAGTTATTGGGGGGAGAGGAATGCATAACTCTTTCGGTAAAAATGATAGCTTGCCCCATGCGCGCTGGTACAGCTTCCACTTCCCATTCATTGTCATCGAAGTCAAACACTACTGAGTATTTTCTCCGCCCTTGCCAAACCATTTTATGGTTTTTTATACCCGCAAACATTCCCTGCTCAGCAGGTACCTGCACTCGCCGAAATTTTTCCTTGTGTGTCCCATTAGCAAAATGTAAGCAACCGTTTTCGAGAGTAGCATCATCTAAAGCTATCCATACTGATATATTTATAATATCTTCAGTATTGGGGTAAAGCAGTGCTGGCTTTTGAGGATCATAAGCGCTGGGGTCGTAAGAATCATAAACTTGATGCCATTTGATCTCTCCTTCCCCTGGCATTTTGCAAAAAACATTACTGTTCCACAATAGTAAATTGTCCCCACCCAACTGGTTTAGTAGCCGAACAATTTTGTTGTTTTTAAACATCTCGGCTATCGGTTGATGAAACAGATGAAGGTCACGAGATGTGTTGAGGTTCAGGACATTGTTGTAGAGCATCATCATCGGCTGACCCTCTACTTCTTTAATTGAACTATTAGTTTCTATACATTTTTTTACAGATTCTACTTCTGAACTTGTAAATAGATCCAGGGGGCCTAACCATCCCTTTTCTTCAAAGTGTTGAATCTGGTTTGGTGTGAGCATATTCAGGGTTCAATCCTTTCTAGATTACTACTGTAATGGTATAAAAAAACACTGTATGGGTTAGTTTTTTATACTGATACAAAGTATCATTCAGTAGCTTAACAGAAGCTATTCTGAAATGCACTTTATTAGTGTAACATTTTGTAAAGCTGTTCATTATCTATAGCGTTTCTCATAGCTATGAGGTACACATTATTTTTTCCCTCTTCCCTCTTCCCTCTTCCCTCTTCCCTCTTCCCTCTTCATTCTTCCCTGCTCCCTGCTCCCTGCTCCCTGCTCCCTAAAAACCAGAGATTTGTACCTCATGGGTATAAGACTTGCTATATGTTCTTACGGGGTAACGAAACAGGGTCAAATGCTTGCTATGTAAAGGTTGTAGAATTTTATGGTAAAAATAAGTAAGGTAGGTTTTGTGGGAAAAACAGGTAAATATTTTATTAGCATAAAACCTACCTGTTGACAATTTGCTCCGGATTATACCAACTAAAAAGTAAATTTACTATAGCCGAATAGATTTTCTTAAAAATTTGCTTCTTCCGTACCTGTTATGCTAAACTAAGCAGGTGCAAAAAATTAATTGCACATTTAATGAAACTCAAAGCCTTGCAATGTAAGGGTTACAGAGATCCAGAGTAGGTAATTAATTGGTAGTGATAAACATGTAGTGATACAACATTGCCTTTAAGCAGGTGCAAAAAATTAATTGCACATTTTCCAAAACTCAAAGCTTTACACTGTAGCAGTCTTTCCCTCCAGTGGTTCGACAATGTGCTGTGTGTTATACAGATTTTTGGGAAGCTTATAAAAGCGATGCAGCGCGGTCTTGGGGAGGCAGCGCGGTCTTGGGGGTCTCCCCCACTCGCTATTGCCGTGGTTTCCCCCACTCGCTATTGCATCAAGAACAGTAATACGACAAAAGCAATGCAGAGGTGCGACCCGTGGCGAATTTAATTACGGGTCAAAAGCACCATTACGGTCTTGGGGAGGCAGTGCGGTCTTGGGGAGGCAGCGCCGCCAAAGGGGGTTTCCCCGGAGACGAAACCTGATTACGTTGAGCCTTTATGGTTGGTAGGCTATGCAGAAAAGGGTTCAAACTTATTGATTAGCGATGCAGCGCGGTCTTGGGGGTTTCCCCCATGAGCGACTNGTAGCAGTCTTTCCCTCCAGTGGTTCGACAATGTGCTGTGTGTTATACAGATTTTTGGGAAGCTTATAAAAGCGATGCAGCGCGGTCTTGGGGAGGCAGCGCGGTCTTGGGGGTCTCCCCCACTCGCTATTGCCGTGGTTTCCCCCACTCGCTATTGCATCAAGAACAGTAATACGACAAAAGCAATGCAGAGGTGCGACCCGTGGCGAATTTAATTCGCCTACGGAAAGCGCACCTAAGCCTTCACGCGGGGGTTCCCCCCGGAGACCAAACCTGATTACGTTGAGCCTTTATGGTTGGTAGGCTATGCAGAAAAGGGGTAAAACTTATTGATTAGCGATGCAGCTTCGGAACAGGGGGTTTCCCCCACTCGCGCTTTGCATCAAGACAAGGCTCAACTGTCTTACGGTAACTTCTAACCATGAGCGACTGCCGTGGTTCCCCCACTCGCGTTTTGCATCAAGACAGCGTCACAAACAAGTAGCAAAAAAAACTGGTAAAACTAATCATATTGAAAGATTAAATAATACCTGAAGACAAAGGATTAGTCGTCTGGTAATAAAAACTTTGTCATTTTCCAAAAAATTCTAAAATCACTTAGGAGCTATGCTTAAATTTTCAGATCTTTGAGCGCTGATGCGGTTTTTGGCTTTTGTTTATAGTTTGCTCCTATCCCTTTAGTCTAAACTCCAGTAACGCCGAAAATTCAGGAATTGATGGATGATTAATGAATGAAGGACAAATTTTATGAATACTAAGAAAAAATTTACCTCTTTGATAGACCTGCTATGTTATAGAGTAACAAATGAACCGAACCAAAAAGCCTATACCTTTATTTCTAATGGAAAAACAGAGACAGCCAGCTTGACTTATGGAGAATTGGAAAAGCGGTCACGAGCAATCGCAGCTCAGCTTCAGGAGATGGGGGTAACCAGGGGGGAACGAGCATTGCTGCTCTATTCACAGCCTCTAGATTTCATTTGTGCTTTCTTTGGATGTTTATATGCAGGAGTCATTGCTATTCCGGCTCCTCCACCTGATGCAATTCGATTGAAGCGAACTCTGCCTCGACTTCAAGCTTGTGTTCAGGATGCCCAAGTTTCTCTAGTGCTGACTACATCTCAAATTTCTTCTCAGTTCCCAAGTGAATGGCAAAAAGACTTTGAGTATAATAATATGTTGTTATGGTTGTTTACTGAGGAGATATCAGAGCAACTAGCAAACCAATGGCAAGAATTAAAAATTAATCTAGATGCCATAGCTTATTTACAATATACTTCTGGGTCTACATCTACACCGAAAGGAGTCATAGTGACCCATAACAATGTAATGCACCATTCTGCCTATATCAAGCAAGCATGGAACTACACTTCAGATAGTATTGCTGCTACTTGGATGCCTTACTTCCATGATTATGGTTTGATTGATGGACTTATACAGCCTATTTATTCTGGTATTACTTGTTACGTAATGTCACCATTGACATTTGTTAGAAGACCGACCTGCTGGCTAGAGGTTATTTCTAAGTATAAGGTAACCCATAGCCAAAGTCCAAACTTTGGCTATGACTACTGTGTTCGTCAAGTTACATCAGAACAAATAACTAATTTAGATCTTAGGAGTTGGAAAACAGCTAGTAATGGAGCAGAGCCAATTCGTAAAGACACTATAGAAAAATTTATTAAAACATTTGAACCTTGTGGGTTCCGTGCCACAGCTTTTTTTCCAGCTTATGGTCTTGCAGAAGCAACTTTGTTAGTTGCTACCAAGTCTCACAATGATGTGCCTGAAATTGCCTCAATTGCTGCATCAGCACTAGAGAAAAATCAGATTGTTGAGTGCGATGGAAATCAAAAGGGAAGTCGATATGTGGTTAGTTGTGGTTTCCCGATTTGTGGAATAAAAGTAATTATCGTCAATCTCAATACTTTAATTAGGTGTGCGTCAGATGAAGTTGGCGAAATTTGGGTATCAGATTTAAGTGTTGCTCAAGGTTATTGGAATAGACCAGAAGAAACAAAGCATACATTTGAGGCATATCTAGCAGATACTGGTGAAGGTCCATTTCTACGTACTGGTGACTTGGGGTTCATCAAGAATGGTCAGCTGTTTGTCACTGGGCGCTTGAAGGATGTAATCATCATTCGAGGTCAAAATCATTATCCTCAGGATATTGAATTTACGGTTGAACAGAGCCACCCAGCACTGCGTAAAAATTCTGAGGCAGCATTTGGGGTTGAGGTAGATGGCGAAGAGAAATTAGTCGTTGTTCAGGAGGTGGAGCGAAGTTGGCTGCGAAAACTGGATTTCGATGAAGTAAATGGAGATATTCGTCAGGCGTTGATGGAGCAACACGAACTACAGGTTTATGCAATAGCATTGATCCAACCAGGTAGCATTCCTAAAACTTCAAGTGGCAAGATAATGCGTCAAGCTTGTCGGATTAAGTTTCTAGAGGGAACTTTGGAAGTTATAAATTCAGGTGGTGGTAATCCAGAACACTTAAGAAGACTAACTGTTATGAGTGTTATGAGGGCAACTCCAAAAAATGGGGCGCATCTGGGGTAGGGACCAGGGCAAACGCATCTAAAATTAAATTGACAAGTAAGCAAAAATCTGGTAAGTAAAAATCTGGTTAAGTTGAGCACCAAATATGAGGCTGGCAAAATCATCGTCTCTATCTAGCCTTAGTTGCTGAATTTCGGTATTGATTGGTTTTTTATTTTGCCTTCAACCTTAAACCTTCAACCTTAAACCTTCAACTTTAAACCTTCAAACTTCTGGACTTGGTGATGAATCACTAGATTTGACATCCAACCAAGCTCGGATTTCTTCAACTAACCAATTCAATTCAGCTTCTGGTAATTGTTCGCCAAAGATGTAAGTTTGGGATTTTTGACCAAAGGGTGATGGTCGTTCTACCTGAGTAGTGATCGCAATCCCCCGATGGTATCTGCCTTGTGCATCCCGATAGGCAGTAATATAAACTTCTTTAATTTGTGAGTTTTCTCCTCGATCCCATTTTTTGCGGCTCAAGGATGCCTTAATAATTTCAAATTTTTTGTTATCAAAACAAATACGAACTGCCTCAGAAAAGTCTTTTTCTGAGTTTAATGATGTTATCCACATCACTAAAAAAATTGGTATTGCTAAAGGCAGTAATGAGACTGGAATTGCTAATAATATTACTAATATTTGAAGAATAAGGTGCTTAAATAAATCCAGTAAAATTGCTACAACTACTCCCAACCCAACACCAACTAATATCCGGTGTTGCCTAGACTTTTCTAAGGTCTTGAATCGCTGTAGTGAGTAAGAAAATACCCCCTTTACCACCCCTCTAGCTTGTTTTAGGGCATGTTTGAAGGGTTTCATCACTATCATTTCCCAGTGGGAGGGGATATCAATGATTAGTTGTTCTGCTGATTTATGAATACGGACAACAGTGTCTGGCAGACCAGTTGGGGAGGTGTTGTTTGATGGAACCACTGGGTTAGTGTATAGCGCTTCAGTAGCTTGTTTAGCATCACTGAAGCGACGCTCCACAGCTGGTTCTGTAATTTTCTCTAGCCACGTCACCAAGCCAGGCTCAACAGTAGAACCGAGTAGTTGACGAAATTGAATCCGCAAATTTTCCTGAGGTAACTCAGCAGGTGCCACTCCAGTCAGCAGTTCAATCAAGGTCACCCCTAAGGCATACAAATCAGAAGCAGGCACAGCTTGACCCCCAAACTGTTCCATGGGTGTATAACCATAGGTTCCCACCACTGTAAATGTGGCACCCGCAGTAGTTGGTTGAGCCTGCACTGCTCCAAAATCGATTAAATATACCTGCTCGTCCTCACCCCAAATTAGATTGCTTGGCTTGATATCTCGGTGTAAGACTGGGGGGTTGAGCTGATGTAAGTACTGAAGAATTTCTAAAATATCAGCTGCGATAGTATTTACCTGCTGCTGAGAGAATCTAAACCCTTGAGACTGTTGCTGTTTCAGGGATAGACCGGGGATATACTCCTGAACCAGTCCAAACCATAGGATACTCTCATCGAGGGAAAAATAATCCCGATACTTGGGAATCCGAGGATGATCCAGTTGTTTGAGAACTTGCGCTTCCCGCTCAAATAGTTTCAAATCGTCCCATTGTACGGGACCACCTAAAGCCAAAAGCTTGACTACGACTTGCGTGTCAGACTCGGAATCCAGTGCTAGCCAAGTCTGGCGCACTGGATTGTCATTCAGCTGCTGCTGGAGGTAATAGCGATTTTGGAGGACTTTCCCAGATTCTAGCATAGTGTAGTAGGCGTTGAAGCCAGTTCTTTTACTATAGCTTTTGGTGAATACAACATAGTATAAAGAAGGATCCTTGTGAATAAGAGCAATCAACCATGTCCTGTAGCAGTTACAGAAGTATTGGGGCGGTTGCTAAGAGATTGTTGGTCAAAAAATTCTGATTCCCCTAAATCCCTCTGGTAAGCTATCAGCGTGTCGCGTATCAGCGTGTCGCGTATCAGCTAAAGGCCTGTGGCCACGCTACTTGAGATGCTTAGGTGCGCTTTCCGCATCTAATTATTAAATTCGCCACGGGTCGCACCTTTTGAATAAAATAAGCTGACCGCTGAGCGCTGACCGCTGAATGCTTACTCCCTCTGCCTGATTAACCCCCTTCCATCCCCCTTAAAAAAGCAGAGTTGTTTCAAGGGGTGCTAGGAAGGAAATCAAAGACACGAAGCTCTTAGTTTTGAAAATTTGTTTTATACACAGTACAGTCTATATTCAATAGAATATTAATTACATTTTAGGTAATTTGATTTATTGTTTAAATTTAACTTTAAATTATAACGAATTGAATAATTAAACTAGATAAAAATTAAATTATTGCTCCAGCCAAGATTCCTAAATACCTATTTTAATTGATGACGGCAGATGATCAATCATAAGTTTTACCAAAGCTGGCTATTTTTTTGATAAGGACATTGAATTAGCTTTAATAAAGCCAGTTTACATTCTGGATTATATATTTCTATAAACAACTCGTCTTGAATATAAGTATTACAATGATAATTACATAAACATAAATCCCTGGCTTCAAGCTGTAAGTGATTACAATATCGATAAAAAAAAATGGTTATGGGAAAACTAAGTTGATTACAATTTTTACCAATCATGATCTGGAATGTTCAAGTTTTAACTATTTGCCAGAGTAGCTTTTTGGTTAGATTTATCTAACTATAAACTCTGTCAATGAGATGTAGCAACTCTTGTGGAGCATCATCCTTTCCCAGACCGATAAGATAGTTATAGTCTCAAGGAGTTTAATTCAGTAGGTGTTGCAATTGCTGTTGTTGTAGTTGCCCAATCCCAGTGGTTGCCCAATCCCAACTTGAACCTTTTCTGTAATCCAGGCAGACTACCACCAGCCTGTGATGGGATAAAGTCTCTCCCCATCCCTGTTTTTGGCGGAACGGTTTTTGAGCTGGTGGAGCTGTTGCTTGAATAGTTCTATCTGTTGCGTTCTATCTGTTGCTGCTGGGCGGAGATTTGTAAATCTAATTTATTTAGATGTGTTTGCCCTGGGGGGCAGGGTAAACGCATCTAAATTTGTATTAAAATTTACAGTGAAAAAATAAACAATAGTATCAAAAATCTAGAATTACCCTGTTGATTCTCAATAAGCGCAACTTATTATCAATTATTGGCCGTGTTATCCTTGGTCGATTTGAGAGTACTCTACATTCTGGTTTCGTACGCAAATCCGACTTTGATTTTTGTTCAAAGTCAGCGGAAAATTTGTTGACTTTGAACAAAAAAAACTGCTTTAGGATGGGATTTATTCGAATTTCACAAAAAATTGAGTTAATCAATTTTTTGTATGTTACCATTTATACCAAATAAGATGCGTTTACCCTGCCCTGGGGGGAAGGCCAAACACACAAACAACCACCGTCACGGTTATTCAGTTTTTAAGGCGCGAAACTTTGCCACTTGTCCCTAAGTGTGATACTTTCATTGAGTGCTTATCGATACTGATTTAAAGCCAGCAAATCCCACACCATTTACCCCAGCATAACCTCTGAGGGGTGTTGTAATTTGTTTTTACCTGGTAGTCGGTGTCGCACCGCTATCTTCAATGGCCTAAGACTTGGTTTCTTAGGAACCGATTCTTGTCGGGGTCGAGAAGACAAAGATACTGAAGACAATGTGAAATTATTCTGATGATTACTCAGTCACCACCAAGTAACTGGCGACTCAAGCCAGGTTATCTGAGCTATAGTGGCTCTCAGTTTGAGTCCGTTCACATTCTTTTGGGACGGTTTTTGGCCGATCGCCATTCCTCTAATCCTCTATCGACTGGCTCTTTACTGTCCGACAATCCCAGCTGTGAATGGGGCAAGGGGCAGCCATTCGAAAAAGTGATCGACTCTCCAGAAGCTTTTGCGGCGTTGATAGCAAATCCTCAGTTGTTTCGACATGCGATCGCAATTATTGAACCCTGGAAACATGTGGGCTGTAACCCCCTAGGTGAGGAGGTCCGTGCCTCGGTTAATGTGGCTTATTTGGCGCAAAAAGTTGCTGACTGTGATTCAATTCTCTTTCCCTATTGGGCCTCAGGTCCGTTAGATTTGGAGCGACTGATCCCCGTCATCAGCTCAGGATTGGCAATTGTGGTAGAGGGGGGGGATCCATCTGTCCGGAATCCATCTACCTTTGCAGGGGCAAGTTGCTCCCATCAGGATCTTCTCCGTCTATCTGAGCAGATTCTCCTCTCTCGGACTCCTGCAAGCGCACCTGCCATATTTATTTGTTTAGGGCACCAGCTTGCGGCTCAGGCTCACATCAGCCTGATTCGTCGGGCAGTCAGGGAAGTGTTGGCTCTAGATGTTTTGGAGGGGGATGGCAATGGCAAGGCTTTAAGGGCTTTACAACTTGTCTGTCAAGAAATCCAGGCAGTAGGGCAGTCCCTGGTCGTCAAGAAGCGGGATGGCCGTGTGGTGGCAGACAATTGGGAGCATCAGGAGTTTGCGGTGGCTCACAACGAAGCAAAAGAGATTGGTGATCGCCAGCTGCGCCAGTATGAATCCCCTGACCATGAGACCTCCGGTGTTCCTGAGGCAGTGATTGTTGCCCATGAGATTACTGCTGATGAGCACGAAGGGGTGATTGATACGTCGATTGCCTATGAGCATGAACTCAACATTGCCATGTTTCATTCGGACGAGGTCAACGAAGAGGCAATCTTATTTGCAAACTGGGCGTATCGGTTAATTCATGATGCTCTCATTCCCAGCCGTCACATTGTAGCGAATAGTGCTTTGTCTTGGCTTATCCAGCTCCCTGATGCTGTTGAAATTTTGTGCTCGACGGCGGATGATGATGATCAGGTTTTGACAGAGTGTTCTGGGACTTGCATCAATTACATAGATTTTGAAAGTAAAACCGTTCGGCGATCGTTTACCTGTCAGTTTCATCCCGAATTGCTGGCAGATCTGCGGGTGGTGGGCTTGCGGCAGCCCCCCTCCTATGAAGAGCTGAAGCAGGATGATGGGGTACGGCTATTTGCACGTTTGTTGTATGCCGGGATGCAGGAATAGCGATCGCAATTTCACAGGCAGACAGCTCTTGCTTGAATAGTTCTATCTGTTGCGTTCTATCGGTTGTGGCTGGGGGGAGATTTGTTTTTGCTGTGGTTCAATCAGTGAGCTAGTTGAGGCGGTATAGCGTAGAGCTTCTTTTGATAGTGGCTAAAACTAACATGAACCAGGTAACGGTACCTGGTTCATGGTTATACTTATTCAACAAAATATCTAGCTAGGGTTTACAGATTCTTACAGCCGAAGCTCAACAAAAAAGTATATTCCTCCATTACTTACTTTCCTGAGTGGTTTGGCTTTTGATGTTTTAACAGTTTGGTTAGCCAAAGACGCTGAACAAAGATGCTTCAGATCATGACCACTAGCTAGTTAAAACATCGATTAATTAGGGCTAGACATGGTTTTAGTTGTCTAGGGTAGGTGGGAATTAAACTGAATTACTCCCATTGATGGTTATTTAACGCCTACCTTACCCTACATGTCTTGTTAATCTCTATGACTAAGTTTCTAGGGCTGTAAGTTCTTCAGGACAGGAGGCACAGTCCTGAATTCCGATTGGTTTGTGTGCCTATGATTAATGTATCAACTTGGCTGAACTTTTGGTAGACTCTGTTCAGAGAAATTTGCTTAACTTAAACTTTGTTTAAAAAGCCTATGAATTCGTAACGTTCGACAAATCCTATAGGATTTACGGCGCAAACCCGGTTATTGAGGGTAATTACACCGATTTCAGCCTTTGACTGATAAGAGAAACCGGGTTTTAAGGGTCTTGGTGTCTAAGTCCTGTACTAATCATTGATTCGAGAATATTCCACCCTCAGTAACTCTTCCGGAATCGAATTTGATCATGGGTATAGGGGTAAATGGATAAATTGGGGCATGGGATGATCTAGATTTTCGTTTGATTCATATGTTCAGCATTTTGTTAGCTTGTATTAGTTGACCAACGCTCTAAGGGAAAATCTGTCCAAATTTGATTAAACTTTCTCATCACCTGTCCTAGGTAGTGCCAAGGGTTAACTGGAAGTGGAAGGCACAGCCATTTGGCAAAATTAAGCTGAGGGGTGACACCCCTCATTAAAACTGCTATATTGTGATTATTGTAGATGCACCCTGATGATCAAGAGAGCTTGAAGACGGCTCTCTTATTTTTTTTAGGGAAAGGGATCGATACAGGATATCTCAAAAGCCGTGTGTACTCATTCAAAAACAACGCAAAACAAACAACGCAAAACTAGCGAATGCGATTGACCTTTGGTCAATCGCATACTCTGTATATATCTGTATATCTAATCAGGGATGAGAGGATGGGGGGTGAGTTTTCTGATTCCTCCACCCCTGCTCTAGGTGAAATTTATCCTCTTGCGTAAAAAGGAAAGACTTGGGTGATAACTATATAGGTGCATCCCAGATTGACTTGAGCAAGTTGTGATGAGGAAATAAACATGAAAAAAGCACTATTAATCGGAGCGTTATTGGCCCAGACTACAACATTTGGTGCTAGTAAAGCCCTGGCTCAGGTTCCTGATTGGGTGATGGATGGAGCAGGATGTGTTCCCATTGATTCTGCTATACAACAAGACCTTTATCTGATCACGGCGGGACGGATTAAGTTCAAACCAGAAAAAACCGGTTCAATTACTGTCATTTGTCCAGTGTCTGTTAATGTTAAAAATGCCAACAACATTAGTGTTTCCTACCGTGATTCGACGGGAAGAAGTACGAATGCTCGTGTCACAGCAGCACTACGACGCATTAGAAAGCGTGATGGTGCTGTTAATACTGTCTCTGGATTAGTTTTTAATTCGGATACCAGAAGCGAAACTGCTTATACCTTCGAGGGAAGTTCAACCAGTAGTGAATCAGGTCATACCTTTGACCATTTCAATTACTACTACTATGTGCAGACTGCCCTGGTTCGGAGAAGCTCAAGCAATATCGTCGAGTTTGGGGGAGTTGAGCTAGGAAGAGTTATTTTTTAAGTCTGATCTCAATAGCACCCTCGTTAACGCTGAAACTTTGACGAAATAACCCATGATCCGGTGCGACCCAGCGTTTTCGTGGGAGCTAAGCGTGAACGCGCACCAAGAGATTGGCCTAAGGCCACGCTTCGCGATGAAGCTAAGCTTCCGCTAAAAGCGATTAGCCCGAAGGGCTACGCTACGCGAACGAGTCCGGTTAATCACTTCGTCTTTAGGTAAATCGTTAATTATTAATCGTTAATTGACGAACAACTAAAAATGATAAGTAGTCAACCGGACATTATATTACCAACAATATTAAATCAATACGTCTTCTACCATAATTTCATTTAACGTTTTCAATAACTCCCGCTCATTGTAAGGCTTAGAAAAATAAGCAGATGCACCTAAAGTCATAGCTAGTTTGCGATGCTTAGAACCACTCCGGGAGGTGAGCATAATAATGGGTAAGGTCTTTAAGCTTGGCTCTCCTTTGACCCGAGTTAAAAAGCCGTAGCCATCCAGCCTGGGCATTTCGATGTCACAAATAATGGCTTTAACCTCTAATCCCCGAAGCAGTTTTTCTATCCCATCCTGACCATCTTTGGCGTGTTCTACAATATACCCAGCTTTTTCTAACCCCAATGCCAACATCCGGCGCACGTTAATCGAGTCGTCAATGATTAAGATGGTGTCTTTAGTACTTGGTTGTATCCCGATCGAGGGAGGTTGTTGCTCCACAAATCCCTTTGAGGTGGAGCCATATTGTGGGGATAAACTCTCTAGGTTACTGGTGCGCTGACAACTGATTATCCAGCGTACCATGGCATTGGCGTCTACCAGGGGAACCACTCGACCGTTGCCGAGAATGGTACAGCCGCTAAATCCATCAGGTAACCCTAGGGTTCCTTCTACTTGACGCACGGTAACTTCTCGCTCTCCCCAGGAGCGGTCTACACACAGGCCGATTAATTGCTCGGCTTGATTGATAATTAGAATAGTAGGTTCATTAATGTTCGGGGTTTCTTCTAGGGTGGTGACCCGACGGCGACAGTAAAATTTCAGCCACTTTTTCAGGCGAATCAGGGACACCATTTTCCCTTGCCAGTTGATAACTTCGTTGGCTAGGGTAGTTAATATTTGCTGGGATTTCAGCATCAGCATTTCTTGAATCACATCGATGGGAAATGCCAAAAGCATGCCGTTACTTTCCACTAGCAGGATGCGTGCTACCGATAGGGTAAAGGGGACGGTGAGGGTAAAAGTCGTTCCCCAGCCGGGTTGGGTATCGACTCGGATATCCCCCCGGATTTGCTTGAGGTTGTTGCGCACTACATCCATCCCTACACCACGACCAGATAGGTCGGTAACTTGATCAGCTGTACTAAATCCGGGTTCAAAAATCAGGGACAGCAATTCCTGGTCACTGGCGCTGGCGAGCAGCTCCTGGTCTAATCCCATTTCCTCTGCTCTGGCTCGGATTTTAGTTAAATTAATGCCTTTGCCATCATCACGGAGGGTAAGCTGGGTCTGGTTCCCCCTGTGGGTGGCTTTGATTTCAATAGTTCCCTTTGGCGGTTTCCCCATAGCCTGACGGGTGCTAGGGTCTTCAATGCCATGGTCGAAGGCATTGCGCAATAAATGCATTAGGGGGTCACTCAGGGTTTCCAGGATGGTGCGGTCAATCAGGGTACCTTTCCCCACTACCTTCAGTTCTACTTGTTTACCATGCTCGACAGACAAGTCCCGCAAAGCTCGGGAAAATCGCCCCACTAAATCAGATAACGGACGCATCCGAACCTGAGTCAGATTGGTTTGCAGCTGCTTGGCAGTTTTGTTTAATTCATGGGCAATGCTATCAGTATCGTCTAGGGTCAATTCCAAGTCGCTGGTGACTTCTTCGATTTGAACAATGGTTTCCATCACCTCCCTTGATAGCAGGTGCAAGTCGCTGTAGGAATCCATCTCTAAGGCATCAAAGCCTTGAACAGTAATAGCTAGGGAAGCAGGGGAAGCAGAGGAAGCGTCAGAAGCGGCGGGAGAAGATACGGAAGATGGCAGGACAAGTCCCTCGGATTTGCTGGTTTCCCCATCCCCCTGTCTTGCTGCCATGCCTCTTGGGGTGGCAATCTGGTCATAAGATGTGCGGAGCTTGTGATTGGAAGCTTCGAGAATCTTGACCCGGCGGCTAAGGTTGTCTACTAGGGTGCGCAGTCGTCCCAGTTGCAGCGAAAGACCATTGCGCTCGATAGTCAGTTCTCCAAACAAGTCATTGAGTCGATCCAACTTTCGCACAGGAATGCGCACAGTATTTTCCTGGTGTGGGTCTTTTGAGGAGTCTTCCTGATTTTTCTCTCTCAGGAAGATCGGTTCAGGGGAAGGGGGGGAAGACAAGGGAGGGGGAGAAGACAAGGCAGAGGGGGAAGAGAAGGCAGAGGGGGAAGAGATGTTGAGATTGCTATCCACCCATTGAAATACCTTTACTTCCCCTTGGTCTTGCTGGTCTTGCTGGTCTTGCTGGTCTTGCTGGTCTTGCTGGTCTTGCTGGTTTTGCTGGTCTTGCTGGTCTTGCTGGTCTTGCTGGTATGCCTCATCCCCTTGTCCGACTAGTTCTGGCTGATCGGTTTCCAATTCCCCAACTAATATAGCTTCCTCTGCCACCCCTGGGTCTGTAGCTCCTCCTTGATTCTCCTGAAACTCCCTAGCTTCGAGGCGGCAGGGTAAATGAGTCAGTTGACCAACCAGTACCAACGCCTGGGATTGCCGCCACACCATTAGAGCTTGTTGGGCGATCGCTTCCACTTGGTCTGGGGCAGCTTCTAGCTGGTGATTGATGTCTTCGCACAACTGGCTAAAAGCCTCAAGCTGCAGCATTTCTCCTAACCCGCCTAATTCTTGAGCCATGATGGACACTTCTTCAAGCAAGCAGGGTCTTTCGGGGTCTGCTAATACCCCTTCTAGGCGAGCTAGACACCCTTCCACTTCTGTTTCAAACAGCATGGCAGTCACATTAGTGCCATCCTCTGCTCCTAACATAGTAGTTGCATCATCTGCGACCGGATCCCCTAGAATCTCGTGCAGTTGATCAAATACTGGGTTAGCTATGGTTTCTAGCCACTGGGAGTCTACCCGATTGCCCTGGCGGTTGATCTCGAGTACCTGGCGCAGACAGTCTACCCCCTGTAGGAGTAGACTTTCGAGTTGGTTTTCAATTGCGATCGCATTTTTCTTAGCCTTGAGAACTTTAAATGAATCCTCTAAGCGGTGAGTTAGGTGACTCAAGGTGCCATATCCCATCATCCCAGCTCCCCCTTTGACAGAATGAACCGCTCGCAGAATCCCATCCATTTTCTGATTATCAATGGCAGCGCTGGCTAAACCCAGCAGCACCGATTCAATGGTATCTAAGTATTCCTTTGCCTCTTCGAGAAACTGTAGCTGAATTTCCAGTTCTTTGTCCTGTGACATGTGTAGTGGTTAGTGGTTAGGGTTAGTAGTTAGTGCTTAGTGGTCATTAGTCATGATTGTGATCAACTTTAAACTTGCCAACCGATGTTTGTAATTCTTCAGCAATACTTACAGTGTCTTGGAGGGAGTGGGAGATATGTTCTGTTGACTGGTAGGTGCGTTCTGAGATTTGGGCAATGTCTTTCATTAAGTTTGTCACAGCGCTTGAGGTTTCCGCTTGGGAAACGGTGGCTTGGGATATGGATTGAATGAATTGGTCGATTTGGGTGGAGACGTTGAGGATTTGACCAAAACTGTCTTTGGCTTCTTGAACTAGATAGGTGCCTTCGACCACTTGGGTAGTTCCCAGTTCCATGGCTTCTACCACTTCGGAGGTGCCTTGTTGGATGTTGTCTACAATTTGTTCAATTTCTTTAGTGGCCGTGGCAGCGCGAGCAGCGAGTTCCCCAACTTCTTCGGCAACCACTGCAAATCCTTGCCCCTCTTCCCCAGCCCGTGCGGCTTCTATGCCAGCGTTGATCGATAATAGGTTAGTTTGCAGGGCAATTTGGTTAATAAATGCCACCACTTGGGAAATTTGCTGGGAGGATTCCCCAAGGCGCTTGACTTTTTTGGCAGTTTCTGCTATTGTGTCTCTCAAAATTAGAATACTGGCAACAGAGCGCTCAATAGCGTGGGTGCCGCTTTGGGCGGTGTTGGCAGCGGTATGAGCCACGGCAGCGGCTTGGCGGGCGTTAGAAGCTACCTCTTGAATAGAACGACTCATTTGAGCCACAGAATCTAGGGTGTTGGTGATTTCCTGGGTTTGTTGGAGAGCGGCTTCAGACAGTTGATGAATAGCTCCAGCATTGTCCCCAACGGACTGGTTTACCTCAGTGGCAGCAGTTTTGACTTGGGTAACAATCCTTCGTAGACTTTCGATGACGGCATTGAAGAAGTCAGCCACAGTGCCAATTTCCCCACTGAGGATCTCAGCCCTTACCGTGAGGTCACCTTGGGCAGCTCCTTCCACTTTATTGACCAGTTCTAACAGTTGCAACTGTAGGGCTTCCCGTTGTTGCTGTTGCTCCTGGGAAACTACTTCCGCAGCAATGCGGGCTTGTTTGAGCTGCTCTACTAGCTTGGCTTGCTCAAGGGCAAAGCCCAATTGAATGGCCATCTGCCTGAAAAAGTTGATGTCTGATTCTTCCCAATGCCGGGTACCGGAACACTGATGGGCGACCAACAGTCCCAGTAATTTGTCCTCTGCTAAGATGGGGGCGACTAGGTGAGCTTTGACTTTAAACGGTTCAAGTTGACCCAAATAACAATCACTCAAGCCGGCCTGGTAAATGTTATCCAAGGCACTAACTCTACCATGCTGATACTTTTCCACATATTGGTGGGCAAAGCAGGGGTCAGCAATTTCTGCTCCTAGGGATTTCGGCCAGCCATGACCCACGGATTCGGCGACAATGGTTCCTTGGGCTATTTCGTCAAACAGATAGACTAGAACTCGGTCGGTTTTCAGAGCTTCTCGGATGCCACTGGTGGCTGACTGGTAGATTTCCTCGACTGTGAAGGATTGCCGGATACGGGAGGTAATCTCAATGACTTGCCCAGCTCGATCGGCTTCAGCGGTTTTCACTGTGGCGAGAGTGGCACCGCTTAAAGCTAGTCCTAAGTGGGTGGCTAATTCCTGTAGAAAGTCAATCTCATCGGTGCGCCATACCCGAGTCCTAGAACACTGATGAGCTACCAATAAGCCAATTAGATTATCGACCCCCACAATCGGGACAACCAGATTTGCCTTCACTTGCAGTCGGTTCAACAACTGCATATGGCCCGAGGAATATTTCTCTGCTTGGACATCACTGGTGGGCACAACCCTGCCCTTGCGGTAGGCTTCCAGCAATTTTCTGGGAATACAAGCATCGGTGATTTCGTTGGCGATCGCTTTTGGCCAAGGGGAGTCTACCGCTTCAGCCACAATGGTTCCCCGATAGCCTGGGTCAAAATAATAGATCACCACCCGCTCAGCAGCTAACTTTTCCTTAGCAGCATTAACCACTAAATCAAAGGCATGGGCTTTTTCATCAGGTTTGGCAGCATGGGTGACAACATCAGCAAATAACTGGGCCTTGTTTAGGGAAGCTTGTTGGTTAGCAACTAGGGTCTGTAGCTGAGATGCCATGCGGTTGATATTTGACCCAAGTACCCCTAGCTCATCAGTTCCCACTAGCTCCAAACGGGTATCCAGTTCCCCTTCGCCGAGGGCTTTCACTGCGTTGGTAGCTGCTAACAGGGGACTGGTCAAACGGTTAGCGAGATAGACAGCTACTGCAGCAACTAATAAGGTGGTCAGGGAGGTTCCGAGGGTCAGGGTCAGGAGTAATTGCCGTTGGGGCAGAAATGCGATCGCATCTGGGGTGGCCATGACTGCTACCCAGGGCAGGTCAGGTAAGTCGTTGATTTTACGAAAGGGGGTATAGGCTAGCAGATCCTGATGCTTTTTGACCTGATCAGATGTGACTAGAGTATTTGGTTTATCAGCAGTTAGCAGTTCTTTGGCGTCCGGGAATACCTTGGTTAGGGGCTGATTAACGATCTTGCTTTGGTTGGAGAGAAAAATTTTACCGTTGGTGGTATTGATTAAGTAAAGTTCTTCGCGATCGCTGCCCATCAGGTTGATCGAATCTTGAAGGTATTGGATGGGCATCCGGGATTGGATAACTGCGACCAGCTTTTGTGTATTTTCGTCAAGTACCGGTGCAGCTAAGTAAAGGGATAACTGACCAGACGCATCCGAGTGTATCGGTTGACTAATCGCCGGTTGTTTGGTCTTGATCACCTGCTCAAAATAAGACCGGGAGCTGGGATTATCTACCGGAGTCTGATTAGATTTGGCAATCACTTTGCCTGTTAAGTCGAAAACAGCTATACTGTCGTAGACTTGGTAAATGTCTTCGTAGCGGTTTAATAATAGGGATTGTCTTTCCGAAAGGGAGCTGGTCTGCTGTTGACTGGAATTAGTAAAAACTGGGAGCGTAGCTAGAACTCGAATATCGGCATAGCGGTCTTGTATGAAGCCCTTGAGGTTGTCTTCTAGGCTAACTACCCTAGCAATGTTATTTTGGGAAATTTCTTGGGTAATAGATTGCTTAGCTAAGTTATAGGCAATAGAGCCAATCAGCAGCACAGGAATAGTGCCTAGGGTGATGAATAATGATGTTACTTTAGTTTTTAAGCTGAGTTTAAGACCCCCAGAGCGTTTGGAACTGCTAGGTGGTTCAGAGGAGCCTATAGGCTCAGCCCCATCCTGAGCCGAGTTTTGGCTTGGTTCTGTGCTAGTCAAATTTCTAACTGAGTCCAATTCAGCATGGTGACGATACCTATCTTTGGTTACACCCTGAGTAGTTAAATCCTTATTAATTTCATTATATATTGATTTATCAAATTCTTTCACCATAAAAAAGCACCATTACCTGGCTACTAACTTAGTTTTTATAAAAGCATTTATAAATCTATTATCTAAAAAAACAGTATCGTTTAAGGATAGTATTAAATTAACAATCAATAATTACCAGCTGCCCTTGAGTTTAAGTTAATTACCGTTAAATTAGGTGTTGTGTAAAAGGGATGAAGCCATAATTGCCAAACCATCTAGTACTAACAAAATTTCTTGCTCTTGCAAAGCGCATCCCCGTAAGTAGGGAACCAAACCCGATGACACTTGTCCCAGTGGAGATTGAATACAATCGGGTGTTAGTCGCAACACCCCTTCAATGCTTTGGACTGCAACCCCTAAAGACGCTGACTGATTACGGAGCGTCACTATGTTGTACTGTTGAACATTGGTTTCTACGGTCGGTAAACCTAGCATTTGAGCTAGATCAATTACCCACAACACACGAGAACGCCGATTCATCAACCCCTGTACGTACAGAGGCATATTTGGCATGGGGGTCAGACGCTCTTGGGGCAAGACTAGAACTTCCTGGGCTTGATTCATAGATATAACCGCAGGGGTTTGTTCATTTAACAAAAATTTAAGATAAGCATCCCCGATATTATTGTGTTGTTCAGATGCTTTGGTTATACTAGCTAACTGAGACCAGGTCTGGGGGATATTGGCTAGTGCTGACGTGTTCATTAATTCACAAGTTAACCGATGTGAGGAAACCAATAATTGCTGAGTTTATAATTGGTGAGTGTATAAAAGTATTGCTTAGGTAAACTATAACCAATAAAATAATCTATAATAATAACCTATAGAGGGATATGTATTTATAATACAACCCTAAATGTCTTAATAAATTAACACCGAATTCAGCTTTTTATCCTTCATAGATATAAGGGATATAGCTCCCCAATGATTATTTGAGATGTTTAAACACTATCTTAAGGAGATCGGATTGGTTAAACGGTTTAGTCAAGTAACCAGATGCTCCAACAAGTTTAGCCTTAGCTCGGTCTAGGAAACCAGTATTGCCAGTTACCATAATAATTGGGGTATGTTTAAAAAGTGAATGCTTTCGTAACAGAGAACATAGCTCATAACCATCTAAGTTTGGCATGGCAACATCGAGTAAAATTAGGTCAGGCTTAATGCGGATAACTTGCATTAATGCCCTAACTGGGTCATTAATCATGACAACAGAGAAACTTTTATCTTCCAAGAAGGAGTTAATGGCATTTAAAACACTTGTACTATCATCAATGCAAGCAATCTTGTAAGTTTTACTGGTAGACGTTGGTTGTTGATTAACCGAGGTATGATGCTGAAATCTCTGCTCTAATGGAGCCGAGTTATTTAGAGAGGATTCGTGAATTGAGTTCAATGGTGTAGAATTTCCGATTGGGACTACAGAATGAGAGCTATAGGGATTATTCACTGGCTTTGATTGAGAAGAGGCCTGATTTTGTAACTGTTCGTAACAGTGTTCAACAATTGTGCGAAGGTCAAGCCTACAAAATTTAGGCAAATCCTCAGATGGGTTAGTCTCAAGTAATTGGTAGGTTCCTTCTTTCTCTGACAGCAGAGAACCTATTACCTCTTCAGCCAATTCTTCGATTAGACTTGCTGCCTGAACGGAATTCAGATAATGTTGATTGACCAACCAACAAATTGCTTGGTAATCTGAAGGATAACTTGAAGTACTGTTTAAGTTGGCTTCAAAGAGCAGACGAACCTGAACCCGAACGGCACTAACAAGGGTAGTAATTCTACGACTTAGACGAGATAAGTAATGGTCTAGGCGATCAAAGGGGTTGATGGAGTTTGAGGCATAGATTAATTTACCATTTTCTAGATAGATTGACCAAGAAACTGAACCACTAGATACTTGTAAACATCCATTGGCATGACGACTGGATAATTGAGCCAATAAGGAAAGGGGGTTTAGTTTTTTATCATGCCTGTAGCTATTGATGTAGGTGGAGTTCATTTTTATCTAATCCGCTGTAAATCAATTGATGAAAAAAATCAATACTAATGATTGATTTCCTTGGCGTAATAGTTAGCTACATCCTAGCTAGGGTAGATTCCGTAAAGTTTTATTGAAGTGAAATTATTTTTTTAACTAAAAATCGATTTTCCAAACAAATAACAGCCATACCCTAACTAAAACTGTACAATAGGTTATGTGACTAGTAAAGATTACCTAATCAACTTAGGTAGTAGCTGCTTCCCTGAATTTGATATCTCAGAAATGAATGGGAGCTGAGATTCAAAAATTAAACGGTTTTAAGTTATTTGAAAAAAAATGAGGGGTGGATTCTCATTTGCATTGCACCATGACATCCAAGAGTGAAGGGTAACTATAGTCAGCTTGCATACACCCTCTAGGGACAGAAAAACTTTCCCAATACTAGATTAACCAAAAATTCACTCGTTGTCAATTATCATAACAAGATTGTGTATCATCTGTGTAAAGCTTACATAAATAGTTTTTACAATGGATGAAGTTAGTGTAATTACTGAGTGATTATTTAGTGGCTGGTAGAGAATATTACCAAACAATAGGTCATGGTAAAAGTCTCGTAATTTATCCTGATAGTCGGCAGTACTACCGTAATCAATAAGAAGCTTAGCTAAAATGCCTTGACGATTTGGCTAATGAAATTAACGACAAGTTAGTTAATATAACCAAAATTGCACTTGTCAATAGCATTATTTTAAAGTTATAATCGATGGAGCTCGAATAAAGTGTTACACACTTAATTTGAAAACTGAAGTCGGACTTGCCTACGGCAAGTCGAAGAAAGCGTCTACGTTTATATAGCCCCTATATAATCCTACTATGCACGGGTTTGGGAGGCTAGTGCAAGATATATATTAGTATACTAATATAGTAATTACTTTGTGTGATTGCCAGCAAAGACTTGCTTTCCATCAACAGGGTGATTTGGTCAAGACGTTTCCCGCTCTACAGGGAGACGCCAAAAAATAGTTAGCTTAGACAAGAGGTTACTGCTGCAGTCTATCCTAGGAGTAATTGTCCCCCACTCTAGGAATAACGTTAGGAATAAACTTATCTCGATGCTAGCTACCGTTAACAATTAACAATCAGCGCTAGTAATCTCCTATAGTGAGCAAACGACACTGGTGATTATTGCTAATTTGTAAAAGTTATGAAGTAGGTGCAGGTTATTAAACTCAACAAGAGTTGGGGGCATCATACAGTCAAAGACTTACTGGACATGGGTTTTAGCGCCATGGCTTACTGGACATGGGTTTTATATCCATAACTATTTTTACTTGTTTTACTTGATCTACCTGCACCTAATGATTTTGAGGTATTGGTCAGTTTGTCAGGATAATAATTTTATGGCCAAAGCATGATCGCCTTTGACCTGCTCAACTAAATTTCAGCTGTTTATAACTACCGCTGCGAAAACTAAATCCGAAAACTCATACTATGAAACTGATAACACTATTCTGTACCCTAGTTATTCTTACCATAAGTTGGCTTTATTCACTGATGCTACCTATTGTAGCCGGAGTTTTGGAAGCTTGGCTAATCTTTAGCCTGTTTCCAGATATAACACTTCCGATTTTGGTAGCAACATTCCCGTTCCTTTACGTTGTCTGGTTGTTTCTATTTATTAGTATAAGTTCCCTAGATATAGCTCTACTATTTTCGTTTTTTGAAAAACCTAAAACCATACAATTAAATCATAAAATTACTACTATTAAAGAGCTTATTTTACTGATAAAATACTTACCGACAATGATCGCTTATAGGCGAAAGTTATTAATCGATACATTACCATTTATAAATTATGTCAAGCTTCCCCCAATCACGTTGTTATGGATAAGAAATCTGGTGATGCGCTCTTATGCTCCTAAGATACATATCGGCGAAAAAAGCATAGTCGTGCCATGGTTAGAGGATCCAGATTTGACATACATAGGTGATCAGGTCGTGATTGGTAGTGAATGCAGTATCGTCGCTCATGCTCTTAACATATCTAACGGACAACTGAAATATACATCAGAGCCGATTGTTATTGGAAACTACAGTACCATCGGTGGAAATAGCCGAATTGGAATAGGGGTCAAAATTGACGAGGGAGGTATTGTAGAAGCAGGAAGCAATGTGCTGCCATACACGCGCATTGGACGTGGGGAAGTCTGGGGTGGCAATCCGGCAGTTTTGATCCGAAAACGACATGAATATTCGGATAGTCCAGAAGTACAGTCTTCAGTTCAGCAGATAAATCAATCTGAATTAAATGCCATAATTGCTAATGCTATTCATTTGCCCCCAGAAGAAATCACGGATGAGCTAGATAGCTATAACTGTATGGCATGGGACTCCCTAGCCAAAATGGCAATTGCTGCTTCATTGTACGATCGTTTTGCAATTCGCGTTCCCCCCAGGGAAATCTTCAAACTGGATTCCCGAAAATCCATTGAGGAGCTAATTTTCGCCCATACCAATAATGACCTTCCAGATAGTTCGGTGGCTGAATCACCCCCTGATGGAAATACCAACGCAATACCTGCCAACCCAGAACTTCTTCCCCTTTATCCTCCAGAAACAGTAACTCAGGCTCTTGCCCGTCTTTCTCAAGAGGAAGTAGTGCAAGCGCAAGCCAAAAAAACCATTGTTGTCGCGGCGACTTTTACTGTACAACCTTTAGGTTCGACTTTGGAACTTTGGTGCCGAGCTTTCCAAATGCCATTTTCTGTAGAATTCGCTGAATTCAACCAATTGGAGCAAACTCTTCTTTCTCCCAATAGCGATTTTATTAATAACCAAAACGGGTTAAATGTGGTGCTTACTCGTCCAGAGGATTTGATCTCTGACGGAGATCCTGATGGAATGATTAGAGCTGGTCAACTACTGGAAGCAATCATTAGTTATGCCTCAAGGAAAAAAGGTCTGATTGTTTCAAATTTACCCCCAGTAGTTTCGCCATTTTTTCAAGGAAAAGACCTGCAGGTGGAGAAACTGCGCCTTTGGTGGCAGGAGCAACTAGAAAAAATAGAAGGTATCCATATCTTAGACTTCAAGAGCGTTGTTGAGGAAGTTGGACGACAGAATGCCAGTGATGCCTCATTGGAGGTGATAGCTCGCGCTCCCTATTCACAGACTGTGTATCAGAAACTCGGAATTGCAATTACACGTTTGGTTCGTAGCATATTCCTTCCGGCGAAAAAAGTTCTAGCACTTGACTGCGATAATACCTTATGGGGAGGTGTAGTCGGCGAAGATGGCATTGATGGTTTAGCATTGAGCAACGACTATCCGGGTCGTAGTTTTCGTCTTTTTCAGGAAATGGTTCTAGATTTGAAAAAAGGCGGTGTTTTGCTAGTGCTGGTGAGCAAAAATGAGGAAGCGGATGTCTGGAATGTATTTGAAAACCATCCTGAAATGATACTTCGCCGAGGAGATATTGCTGGTCATCGAATTAACTGGCAGAAGAAATCAGCTAATTTGCAGGAACTAGCTAAAGAATTAAACTTAGGCTTGGATTCTTTTGTGTTTATGGATGATTCACCGGTCGAGCGTCTTGAGGTGGAGACTAATACTCCAGAGGTAACCGTTGTTCCCATGCCAAAGGATCCGGCATATTATGCTGAAACTCTATCAAAGCTCTGGTGTTTTGATGCCCGTAGTCTTACTGCCGAAGATACGATCCGAACACAATTGATGGTTCAGGAGCAACAGCGTCGAGACTTTCAGCAAAGCGTAAGCAACCTTGAGAATTATCTAGAATCCTTAGAATTGGTTGCCGAAATTCGCTTGGCGGAGGAAAGAGATTTGCCACGGGTAGCACAACTGACCCAGAAAACCAATCAGTTTAACTTGTCTTTAATTCGCCGTTCTTTGCCCGAAATTCAAGAGATTCAAAAATCTTCATCTATTTTGGTACTGAGTCTTAAAGACCGCTTTGGTGATTATGGTTTGGTTGGTGTAGGGATTCTCAAACCGGAAAACGGATCTTTGCTTCTAGATACTTTTCTAATGAGTTGTCGTGCTCTAGGACGTGGAGTAGAAGAAGCATTTTTATACACAATGTTTGATTTTGCTACTCAGAAGGATTTGAAGAGGATTCTTGCTCCTTTCCATTCAGGTCCACGGAATGAGCAAGTAAAGACTTTTCTTTTGAACATGGGTTTTGAGCAAAAGCAATCAGACCTTCTAGAAGCTGAGGTGGCAAACTCTCCTAAGAAGCCTGGGCATGTAAAGATGCTGGTTAATGTCTTAGTCTGAATTATCCTTGCAGCTGTGAGCAGTAAAAATTGTTTCCAGTAGGTGATCACAATTCAGCCGTCGGAAGAACGCCCATGCTTCGGAAGCAATGCAGCGGAGTCTTGGGGAGGCAGTGCCTTCATGGAGGGGTCTCCCCCATGAGCGACTGCATCATCAAGACAGGTGCGGAAGGAAGTTCCCCACACAGACCCATGCGCCACTCGCTATTGCATCAAGACCATGTAAACAGCTAATGTTCTGCAAGATTGGTCAATAAAGCAAGTAGAGACGTTATAATAACGTCTCTACTTGAGCTTTTTTGCAAATTTTCCAAGTTGTCCAGTCTTGTCTGGATGTTCTCTAGGTCAATATACCGGTTTTCAGTTGGATCAGGTACACAGCAAATTTCTTCCCCTTCCTCCCCCTCTTGCCACTCTCCTTGTAGTAGCCCTGATCGAGATTTACCTAAGATAGCGGGGCAATCGCTATATCAATTGCTGATATCTGGTAAGGTAAGCGTTTCAAGTAGCGTGTTAACTGACAGCTGAGTGTTTCCGTTTATTGTTATTTGTTGATTGTTATTTATAGTCTATTGGTGATCTTGTCAAAATTGTACTCCTCATAAACAAATGAAAGGTCTTTCATAATCTGCTCTCTTGTTAAGTTAAATTCTTCAATATTTTTGACACGATGTTTGCGTTTATATTTTGTCTGTTGTTGCGCTTGTTTTTTTATAGAGTGTTGTAATTTATCGCTGGGAGTAATTCCGGTAAACATTACTATCTTATCAAAAGCTTTTTTTAAATCATAGCGTAATAAATTATAGGGCATAATCATGACGTTACTTTCTGGAATTTCTTGATTTTTTTGAAGCTGATAAAAATAGCGATAAAGTTCTACATTATAGCGATATCGCCTTTCCTCATATCGTTTAATTTTATCGGGTGGTATATTTTTTAGACCCCATTGGTTATCCAGAAAATTTCGATCCAGGGAAAGATGAGAAGGAATTGTTTCGTGAGGTGGACGAACTAAATAGATAAATTTGGCATCTGGAAATATTTCTAGCAATGTGTTAATGCGGTGAGTAGAAAAATGAATTTGCGCAATTACTTGTTTTTTCCCTGTGTAATAGATATGCCGCTTTAAACAACTTTCAAAAAATTTTACTGAACTTCGACGACGAGATGCTGGTTGCTGATCATGGAAGCGAAGCTCTGGATGCTCCTGATCATCAAAGGCTAAGGGTGTGGTTAAAAGGACAAACTGAGTATCGGCTTGGTGAAGGAATAATAGTTCTTCTTCTTCTACTCTATCAATAGAAATTCCATGTCCAATATCATCAGGTATCAGGGAGTTTAGATTGTGTTTGACTAAATAGTCAACCAGAGGCTTAGCTAAAATACGAGCTGTGAGTGATGGAACAAAAATATGCCAAGCTTTGAATGTAGTAAATTCTTCTGTTTGGGTTAATAAATGATGGAGGAAAGTAGTCCCACTCCGAGGGTGTCCAATGATAAATATCGGTTTCACCACTTTAATGTCACGATACTTATAAAAGAAAATCTCATCTAAAGCCAGGGTTAGTCTAACCAAAATAAAAGCTAAGGGTGGCAGAAATAACCATAAAAAAAACCAGTGGCTTATCCCAAAGGTTTTCCAACATGAAATAATAATTCGGTAATAAACCTTTAACATGTTTTAGATACCAGTTATTGATGATAAATACTTTTTAGTAATTAGAGACATATATAGCAGTTCTCAATTTGAGAACTGCTATAATGACTAATATGTGTGTCCGTCCAACAGACTTAGGGCTTTACTGCCACCTGTTGACCAGTGGCTGGTGTTCGTCGGAACTCAATGGGTTTGCGGGGAACTAAACCTGCCTTTTGTTGCCATTGAGCTATCTCAGAGAAAGACCAGTTACTACCAGCACTGGTCAAAGAGAAAAACAAATTCCCCAATGTACCCAGTTGTCCATCGTGTTTGGAAGGAAATATAGTTTTCTGAACGACGAGATGGCCTCCAGGTCGCAGAGCTTCAGCCAAACGCTGAAATAGCTCAATATTGGTTTTTTCATCAAAGTGGTGTATTAGGTTAGCCATAAAGATTAAGTCATAAGCATTGGTGCCTAGATCGTCTGTAAGAACATTGCCAGCTTTATAAACCACGCGATCGCCCATGCCTTCCTCGGCCAGGAGCGGTGCTGCATATTCAATGCCCTCAGGTAAATCGAGGATGACGGCTTTAAGGTCAGGGTAGCGGCGGCAGAGGGCTACTGACAAATAGCCGTGAGAGCCACCAACATCTAGCATTTTCTGAGCACCAGTTGGTACAGGTGTGCATTGGACTACTTCAGAAGCAGCTACGCTAGCGATTGAGCGCATACCCCGATGATAAAGTTGCCAGTGATGGGGGGACATTTTATCGTGAGATTTCAAAGGCTCTCCAGTGCGGATGAACTCTTCTAAGTGGGTGAGCCATTCCCACGCCAAAACTCGGCTAATGGTGTAATCGTAAAGTGACGACTCATTCTCACTTAGTAGCCATTTACGGGCAACTGGAGCCAAGGTATAGCACTCCTTCTGCTTGGCAAGGTAATCTGTAGCAACAAGAGCATCTAAAAGCTGGGTTAAGGCATGCTTGTTGAGATTACACCGCCCAGCAATCTCTTCGGCTGAAAGTGAACTTGACCCTAGGGCTTCAAACACACCTAGCTGTGTTGCTGCTATAAGAGATCGGGCTAGAATCAGGCAGGCTTGAGTTTCGATCGCAGGTTGGGGTACTTGCCCCAAGGCAAGGGCACTCTTTTCGAGCAAGTTTTCAGGATTAATACCAACTCTCATCTAGAACTATTAGCTCCTTTAATAAATCCAATGACTGGAATAAAACGGGGTCGATTGGCAAAGACATCACCATAGTTGGTGTCTTCGCTTAAGGCTTGTTCTTCAGTTTGAATACGCCGACTCATTAATAGAGCATTGGCGATGCTGAAAACGATAGTGGTGAAATAAGCAGTATGGATCAGGGGTAAAGCGGCGATTTCCAGAATTACTCCTAGCCAATTGGGATGCTTTAGGTAAAGGTAAATTCCTGAGTTAACTACAGGCTTGCCTGGGAAGGTGATGATCGGAAGAGTCCAACGCTTTTTTAGCGATCGCATTGATAAATACCGCAAGCCTTGACCAGCTACAGTAAGCATCAGTGCTATTGCTGCCAATCCTGGCATAAAAGGGCGGTTGAGCCACCAAACCTCGTTAATCATCGCTGCAAACCAGCTCACCTGCAATACTTTCACTATCCAAAGAGAATTTGAGCCATATTCTCGTCCTCCATTAGTAAGCAAGTATGTTGCATTCTGTTTGCTGATACGAAGTTCAATCAGTCGCTGTAAAATCACCGCAACTACAACAAGCGTGAAGATAACCTTAGTAATCATGGAGCGCTTCCTACCATTGCAATAGCAGAATTTCTTGGGAGAAACCTGGTCCCATTGCGACCATCAAGCCATAACTACCTGGACTCGGCTGCTCTTGAGATAAGACTTCATTAAGCATATAGAGCACAGTGGATGAAGACATATTGCCAACTTTTTCTAAGGTGTCCCAGCTAAGCTGTACTGCTTCCTGAGTCAGTCCAAATTCCTCTTGTATAGTTTTAATTACCTTCGGTCCACCTGGATGCACAATCCAGCAAGAGATATCATCTGTTGATAAGTTATGCTTGTTCAGGAGTCGGTCAATCACCTCTCGCAGTCCTCCTTTGAGATGGTCAGACACTTCAGGTCTAAGAATATTCCTGAAGCCGGTATCGGCAATATCCATTCCCATCAAGTGAGTGGTATTGGGAAGCAAGATTGATCCAATATCAATTACCCGAGCTTGACCTGGCTTGGCTAAGGCATGCTCGCGACCTACCATTAAAACTGCTCCCATCCCATCAGCAAACAATGCAGCAGTAACGATAGAGCAAATGATTTCGCTGTAGAGAGAGGGGTCGTCTGGTAGTTTAGAAATCATTGTTTGCAATTCCATTTGCAAGGAACCCTGCCACAGAGCAGAGGACAGTTCACCAGCAAAGAAAATTGCAGCATCCTTGGGGTGTCCCTCTAGGTACTCTGTCACTCGCGCTATACCTGCTGCTCCACCCATGCAGCCATAGCCAAACATTGGTAGTCGTTTGATGTACCGTGAAAAAGGGATGCGATTCATTAACCGAGCTTCCAGGGAGGGAACCGAAATGGTTAGTGTAGAGGAAGCGATTAATGCGATCTCCTCGGGCTCGATGCCGGTTGAACTGAACAATGACCCCACAGTTTTTTCAAAGTTATCGAGAGCAAGGTTTATAGACCGCTCAGCAGTGACTCCGGGAGTCGGTGGGTCAAACAAGGAATCTAGGGAGTGGGTGAAATAACGGCCTTTGACATTGACATTGGTGAAAAAGCGGTCGATGGTATCTAGATCAAAATCTAGATTCATCGTGATGCAAAACTTTTTGACCGCTGTGGCTAGCACTTCTTGAGGATAGTAGTGCTCGGGAAACGTGAAGGCAGTAGCAGCAATAACAGGCATGGTAATTTTATTCTTAAATAGCTTGAAAGTTAGTCGGTTGAAAGTTAGTTGGTTGAAAGTTAGTCGGTTTTTCGAGTACCGTGGCCTTTTGGCCAAGGTTGAAAGATTTTGCTGCTTTGTGAAAATAGTGGTTAGTAATTATTAGTTAGTAGTTAGTGGTTAGCAGTTAGATTAGGAAGATTGTTATGCTTTGTTGTGAGCAATAGTATCTGGGTGGTATCCCACTCTCGATCCGGGAGTGGGATTTGACATCACCCCATCACCCCATCACCCCGACAGGTTGGCTAAGTTGGCTAGCGATCGCATCCAATAAAAGCTGGTCATGGCTCTTGAGGAAGAAGTGGTCGCCAGGAAACATTTGCAGGGTGAAGTCTTTCTGGGTCTGCTTGCGCCAAGCCTCAAGTTCCGAATCACTGACTTTGGGGTCGGATTTGCCACCAAACACTGTGATTGGGCAATCGAGGGGATCTGCGCTGGAGTAGAAGTAAGTTTCCAAAATCGCAAAGTCTGCTCGCAACACTGGGAGGAATAACTCCATCAGCTCAGGATTTTCTAATGTTTCCTGTGGTGTTCCATTTAAACGACCTAGTGACTGGATAAATTCATCATCAGGTAGTCGATGGATAGGTAGATTCAGATCCGGTAGCTGAGGAGCAGGGCTTGCAGAAACAAATAGGTGGACTGGGCTAGGTAAGTTCTGTTTGCGTAACTCACGGGCAAGCTCAAAGCTAATTAACGCTCCTAAACTGTGACCGAAAAAGGCAAAAGGAATGTCTAAGTAAGGATGCAAAACAGGTGTTAGGGCCTGAATCAGAGGTGAGAGGCGAGTAAATCGCTCTTCTTCGAGTCGGTTTTCTCGCCCAGGCAATTGAATTGAACAAACCTCAATCTCTGGTGGTAGCAATTCTAACCAAGAGCGGAAGATAGAAGCACCAGCTCCCGCATAGGGGAAGCAGAATAGACGTAGTTTTGCTTGGGGATTCGGCTTTGGACGGGTGACCCAAAGATTGGCTTGAGGTAGTACCTTCTCTGAAGAGGTCATTGTCCCTGAAGACTCATTAGTTGAATCCATCGAGTCTGTAGTTCTAGGTTTCTCTTGAGTTCCTTCATTAACAACCAGCAGGAAAACTTGGGTGATAAAATCCTCAATGCTTAAACTAATGAAGTATTCAAGAGGAACAACCACCTCCAGATCAGTCTCAATTTGATTCCTAAGCTCAACACCGACTATGGAGTCAAGTCCTAAGCTATGAAGGGGCTGCTGTAAGTCCAGTTGGCTGACACCAATTCCCATAACCCTCGCTAATAATTCTGTCAAGTAAGACTCCAACAGTCCCTGGCGTTCTTCTGGTTCTGCAGCCAGCAATTTAGCGCGGGTTAGACTTGGCTTGGCTTCCGGTGCGACACCATGATTAGGGGTGGATTTCCCATTAACTTCTGATGGCATGCTCAGGGTTACGGTTACCCCTGAACTCTCCTGTTCAGTTGAGTTAGGAACTACGTCCAACCAGTAACGCGATCGCTGCCAAGGATAAGAGGGCAACGCAACACACTGACCCCCAGATGGATAGCGTCGGCTCCAGTCTACTGGGTAGCCCTGGCTGTAGAGAGTACCCAAAGAACCCAACATCACTGCTCGTTCCGGTTGCTGTCGGCGTAGAGAAGGCAATACTGTTCCGTTCTTGTCCGAGTTCTTGAGACACTGGGAGATATTTATCCCTAGGACTGGGTGGGGGCTAATCTCTACAAATAGATTATGCTTGCTCTTGATAAGTTGATCAATGGCAGCGGCAAAACGCACTGGCTCTCTGATATTGCGTCCCCAGTAGGCAGCATCAAAATTTTCACCCTCATGAGCTAAACCTGTAACGGTTGAGATGATTGGAATAGATGCAGTTTGAGGTGTAATTCCTTGAAGCGATCGCACTAATTGATCTTGATACGGCTCCATCTGGGGACTGTGGAAAGCATAATTCACCCGCATCATCTTACAGAAAATTTGTCGCTGCTCAAGGGACTCAAGCACTTCTTCCAGGGCTGCTGCTTCACCTGATAGAACCAGTGAGGTAGGACTATTGATGGCAGCAATAGACAGACGACCGGCATACTTAGCTAAGAGTTCCTCTGCCTCAGCTACGGACAACTCCACAGCTGCCATTTTTCCAAGACCTGTTCCCTGCTGCATGAAGCGAGCGCGGTGGAAAACAACTTGGACTGCATCCTCCAAGCTGAGAGCTCCAGCAACATGAGCTGCTGCTACTTCTCCCACGCTATGGCCGATAATGGCCTTGGGTTCTATTCCCCAAGACCGCCACAAAGCAGCTAAAGCAACTTGCAAGGCAAAAATAGCTGGCTGAGCAATCTCAGTTTCTGCCAAGCGGGATGTTGACTCATTAGCAGTCAGTTCTTCCAGCAGTGACCAGTTGGCATAAGAACGTAGCAGCTGATCGCACTTCTCTATAGTGGAGAAAAAGACCGGTTCAGTAGATAATAATTCACGCCCCATCCCCCACCATTGCGGTCCTTGACCAGAAAAGACAAAAACTAGCTTAGGACGGCGGTTCCGTTGCTTACGACCCCAAGACAGACCGGAGTAAGTTTCTCCAGAGCAAAATGCTTCAAGGCCTTCCGTTAGTTCCTCACAGTTTTGAAATACCAGAGACAAACGGTGGTCATGATCAGAACGTCGCACACTAGCTGTATAACAAATGTCTGATAATGAGGCAGTGCTACCAGACGCTGCTGGTGCTAGGAATTCCTGATACTCCTGAGCTATAGCTCTGAGAGCTTCTGAACTGCGAGCAGATAGAGGAAGTAGATAAGGTGACGAGGAGATCCCAGGATAGACAGACTTCTTTTTCTTAAACTTCTCATCCCCTTGGAGAGCTTGCCCTAGAATTATATGGGCGTTAGTTCCGCCAAAACCAAAAGAACTCAATCCAGCCAAAGCTAGACCATCGGTTTCCGGCCAAGGGGTCAAGGTTTGCTGTACCTGAAGCAGAAGTTTGTCGAAGGGAATATAGGGATTCGGTGTTTGGAAATGCAGGCTCGCTGGTATCTTGCCATGATGTAACGATAGCGCTACCTTAATTAAACCAGCAATGCCAGCGGCAGATTCTAGATGACCGATATTGGTTTTAGCGGAACCGATAATGCAGGGGTTGTTCGGGGAACGGTCTTGACTCAACACAGCCCCTAGAGCTTCGGCCTCAATTGGGTCTCCTAGGGGAGTGCCTGTACCGTGAGCTTCGACATAGTTAATTTGAGCTGGTGCGACTCCAGCATTTGCCAAAGCTTGGCGGATAACTGCTTCTTGAGACGGACCATTGGGAGCGGTAAGTCCGTTGCTACGGCCATCTTGGTTAAGTGCTGAACCCTTGATCACAGCAATGATATTGTCATTGTCTCTAATCGCATCCTCTAGACGTTTGAGTATTACAATACCGCAGCCTTCTCCCCGGACATAACCGTTGGCTCTGGCATCAAAGGTCTTACAACGCCCATCCTTAGCCATCATTTGTGCCTGAGAGAAAATGATGGTCAACTCCGGAGACAGTAGCAGATTAACTCCACCTGCCAAGGCTAAATTAGACTCTCCACTCTGCAGACTTTGACAAGCAAGATGCACAGCCACCAATGAGGAGGAACAGGCTGTGTCAATTGCCATACTCGGTCCTCGAAAATTAAATAGATAGGAGAGGCGGTTAGCAGCAATACTTAAAGCATTGCCAGTCCCCATGTAGGCATTGATGACACTATACCCCCCTTGCTGAAAACGCTGGTGGTAATCGCTGGCAGAAATACCAACAAAAACACCTGTGTTACTGTGGGCTAGTTTTTCTAGCACCTGCCCAGCATTGTCCAGGGCTTCCCAAGCGACCTCTAGCAAAAGTCGCTGCTGGGGGTCGATATAAACTGTCTCTCTCGGAGTAATTCCAAAAAATTGGGGGTCAAATTGATCTACTTGTTCTAAAAAGCCACCCCACCGAGTACTCATTTTTCCTGGAGTACCAGGTTTAGGATCGTAGAACTCATCGATATCCCACCGATCAGCTGGTATCTCTGTAATGGCATCTACCCCGTTACATAGGAGCCGCCAATACTCCTCCGGGTTTCTGGCACCAGGAAAACGACAACCTAGACCAATAATTGCGATCGCTTCCATTTCTTAACCTTAATCTGAACTTTGGTCATGATTACCACTACTGGCTGCTTGATGTTTAGTCATTCGCATCTTCAGCTAAACGTTCTGCTAGGGCTTCAATGTTAGGATAGTTCCACAACAGGGTGGGAGATATCTCACGGCCAAGATAGTTTTCCAATCTACCTAAAAGAATCAAAGCATCTGCTGATTCTAAGTTGTAGCTTTCAAATGGTTCCTGGATATCTATCTCTTCAGGATCAACCTCCAGTCGTTGGGCGAGATGGGAAACTAACCAGGCTTGAATAGCTTCTTCAGTATGACATTCTTGATCGATTTTATCAGCGATAGTTTCAAGCATTGTGTTTACTTTTTTAGTTAGTTTTAATTTGCCATTATTCAAAAGCAAATTGCCAATTTATAATTGCTAATTGCCGTCAATTTATTTTAATTAATTGCAATTTTCAATTTTCAATTTGTTTTTCGACTTTTTCCTTTTGGATTTCGTCATTAGCTGGTGACTGTGGTGTGAGTAGATACCCGTCTTCCATACGAAGGATGCGATCAGCAACATCCAAAATTCTGTTATCGTGAGTCACCATCAAAATAGCGCATCCTTGCTCATGAGCTAGTCGTTGCATAAGATCGACCACATCTCGACCTGTCTTACTATCTAAGGCAGCAGTTGGTTCATCTGCTAAGACCAATTTGGGATTATTGACTAAAGCACGGGCAATGGCTACCCGTTGTTTTTGCCCCCCAGAAAGGTTTTGAGGGTAGTGATTAACTCGATCCCCCAGCTTAACCAGTTGGAGCATAGCTTCAGCTCTAGTGCGAGCTTCCCGGTGAGAGATGCCTCGATGCAGTTCAATCGCCATTTGAACATTTTCCCGGGCTGTCAAGAACTCTAGTAAGTTGTGAGCTTGAAAAATATAACCAATGTGGCTACGCACTGACACTAATTGTTCAGGACTAGCGCCATACAATTCTCGGTCTAGAATTTTTAGACTTCCCTCTTGTACAGAACGCAATCCTCCAATTAACGTCAACAACGTTGTTTTACCTGACCCCGATGGCCCCGTCATAATGACAATTTCTCCAGATTTTATTTCCAGATTAATGTCAAATAAAATTTGGCTCCGTAATGACCGTTGACCCAAGTAATGATTCAGTTTTTTTATATCAATCAAAATTTCTTGGGACATCGGTTTATTGGATTATAATCTAGTAATTATAAAGTTTATAATCTAGTAATTATCAATTTTTTAAAAAGAAAACTAGAAAATATCAGCTGGATCAGCAGACCGCATTTTATTAACAGCCAATATGCCAGAAGCAAAACACATTAAAATTGTTACTATTAAAACTAGAGAGGCTTGATTAAGTCTCATCTCCATTGGTAATCCAGTAGCATTTTTTGCCACATTATACAGACCTAAAGAGATAGCAAATCCTGGAATATAACCTAAAATAGCTAATATAACAGACTGTTGGAATACTACAGATAATAAGTATTGATTTGGATAGCCAATTGCTTTTAGAGTGGCATAGGCAACTATGTTATTAGAAATATTGCTATGAAGAATTTGATAGACAATAACTATACCAACAACTGAGCCCATAAATAGCATCAGAGCAAGGATAAAGCCAACAGGAGTTCTGGTCTGCCAATAGTCTTTTTCAAAGTCAACAAATTCTTGATAAGAAAAAACTAAAACATCTTCAGATAAGTGGTTTTTCAAATTTTGTAAAACTATTTCAGGATCAGCATCAGGTTTGAGGGTAATGACTCCTACATCAACCATTCCTGAATTGAGATCGAATATCCGGAACAATGTTGAGTCGCCAACTACTAAATTACCGTCCACCCCAAAAGAAGGTCCTAGACTAAACAAGCCTCCAACCTTAACTCGATATCCTTTTCTAGCTGCAAAACCAAATATTTCGATAGTTTGTTCCGTGTTTCCCTGCTCAAAGTTCTCAGCAATTGGACCAAACTCAGGTCTAGACTTCCGATCAAATAAAACTACATTAGGAAGTTTGAGTATATCCAGATTTTGATTAACTTCCGGGGAATTAAGCACAGGCTTTCCTGGATCAAAGCCAATAATATAGATTGAGTACTTTTGATCAGTAATAGGATTTTTGAATTTCGCAAATCGTAGATATAACGGACTAACTGCTTCTACTCCATTAAATCCTAGAGCTTGATATAAACGCTCTCGAGGGAAGCTTTGCTTAGCGGTCAGAGATTTATATTGAGAACTGATTAAAAATAAATCACCGTTGATAATTTGATGCACCTTGGTAGCACTAGTATAGAGAGAATCATTAAACCCAATTTGCATAAAAATAAGAACAACGATAAACGCAATACCAGCGAGAGCAACGATCAAACGAACTCTTTGTCTCGCTAGTTGTAACCAGGCAATAGGAAGTTGGAGAATCATTCTTCAAGCATTTTAGTAAATGAGATGTCTGGGTAATTTAATATATAAATTATCAATGTGGTGAGGGACTTTCGTGCTGGGTTAATAGGAGTAGGTAGTAAGAATGCGGCGCTGCATCGCTTGACAAAAACGATAGACAGACATCAACTATTTTGGTAAACCTTTATTGGTGAATTCAACACTTCTAAATCTGCTTAACCGAGTTACAGGTGAATCCTTACCTCTACTTGTAAGTTGGTAAATGCTGCAACTCGTTGACTGTCTACGGAATCATCAATGCGGATTTTAACGTCCACCACTTTACGATCTGTATCTGATCCAGGATTAACATCAAAAACCTGTTGTCTGTCAATTTGTAAACCAATCTCAGCAACTGTTCCCTGTATTTTACCCTCAAAAGCAGGGCTACTAATAGTAGCTTTTTGACCCATATAGACTTTGCTAATATCCGTTTCATGGACTTCTGCGATTACATACATCTGGTCGGTTTGACCTAGCTCAACAAGCCCGTTACTGCCAATAATTTCTCCAGATTTCGTGTGAACTTTCAGGACTTGTCCATCGATAGGAGAACGGATGTAGGTTAAATCTAGTTCAGCTTGAGCAAGCTTGACAGCAGCGATCGCACTCTCAATCTCTCCCTGAGCTATTTGTACATCTACTGGACGAACCTCAGTAATACGGTCTAGATTCGCTTTTGCTTGACTGATCTGTTCTTGACCGGTGTCCATAGTCCGTCGCCGAGTCGCTTTTGCTTCATTAATTTGCTCTTGAATCGTTTCCACAGTTCGTTTCAGAGCAGCTTTTGCTTCATTAATTTGCTCTTGAATCGTTTCCACTTGTAGACGTTTACTGTCAAAAACAGAGGCAGAAATTGCACCTTCTTTATAGAGTTGTTGATTACGTTTATACTCGGCTTGAGCATTACGCAATTGGGCTTGTAAACGAGCCACGGTTGCTTCCTGTGTCGCCACTTCCCCTCGTAACTGAGCTTGTAAGCGAGCCATAGTTGCTTCCTGTGTCGCCACTTCCCCTCGTAACTGAGCTTGTAAGCGAGCGATCGTTGCCTCTTGTGCCGAAATTTCTCCTGTCTGAGCCCCAGCTTTGACTTTGTCCAGACGAGCTTGGGAAATTTTAACGTTTTGTTTAGCTTGTTCTAAAGTAGCAAAACGAAGAGCATAACTGTCTAGCAGAGCGATGATTTGCCCTGCCTTAATCTTGTCTCCTTCTTTCACTAAGAGTTGGTCAACTCGAGTACCTCCTACAGAATTAGGGGCAGACAAACGAGTCACTCCTCCTTGAGGCTCTAGACTTCCAAGAGCAGTGACCCCAACCATGACAATGGTATTATTTTCTGGGGAATTTGATATAGAAGCTTGACGTTTCGATTCAAATTGGGGCAAGCCATAGAAATAAATCCCCCCAGTAGCTAAAGCCATAGCTGCTGAGAAAATCAGATACCACTGACTTACAGGGTTTGTAAATGATTGACTTTCCTTATGCACGATAATCCTTAGTTGGCAATAGTAGTGGAGAAGTGCATCGCAATGCCACTGGGTTCACTGTATAATAAATTCTGTTGTACATTAACCTCATCTAAGAACATGAGGCAGGAAACATGGATGGTTTTAAGTGGCTAAATTTGCTATTGATTCAGCAATAAAACAAAATCATAGATATATAGCATTTATTCATTCGGTGAGATACTTTTGTCCTGGGTTAATGGGAGCAGGAATCCCCCCTAACCACCCTGAGTAAGGGAGGAAGGGAGTAGGGAGTAGCGAGAATAAAATTGACTTTACCTCATAAGTACGAGAAACCCTATAGGATCTTGACCATCACTAGATGGCACTAGTGTTTACAAAGTTTGGCAAGTTGGTAAAAATCAAATTATTTATGAATGTTGCCCGTACACCACTGAACCTATTTTCAAAAAAACGGTTATTACCCTAAATTAAACTTGATTGATTTGACAATTAACCTATTTCTATACCTTGAAATATTCTGTCATGATCTCCAAGTTATGGCAAGGGAATTTTTGAAATATTTTTTAATTTTTAAAAACCCCGCATATCCAGGACCCTTAATTGAAGTGAATGATAAGTTGATAATTATTTTTTTGAATAATTTTTGTTCAACGTAATAGTTAAAAATTTTATATAAAAAATTTGTAACTGTCTTGATGCAATAGCGAGTGGGGTGGCCTCCTTTGAACGCACTGGCTCCCCTGTTCCCTTGCTCCATCGCTTTAAGAAAAGTCTTAGCAGTTAAGCAGTAAACCCAACAATCAATGTTCCAATTTTGCTCACTACACTCCACATCCTATAGCCCACTACCAGTCTAAATCAATAAGCTTCGAGCCTAAGTACTAAGTCTGATCAAGTGGTAGAAGACACCCTCAAGCAAGACCGCTCAGGTTTTAGCTATTGGGTTTTAGCTACTCTCAGTAGATCACTAACTTAGGAAATCATAAGGTAAGCATTCAGGCGTCAGCGGTCAGCCGTCAGTGGTCAGGGGTGCATCTCAAAGTTGTAAATCTATCACTCAGGGAACTGTAGAAGTTTTTTAGCTTTCAATGGTCGTATTTTTGCAAAAGTGAGATGCACCCGTGGTCAGTGTTCAGTTGTTGGCCTTTGGCACCCCAAGTAGCTTGCCCAAAATCGCTGATACGCGACACGCTGATAGCTGATAGCTGAATACTTACATGATAAGGTTTTGCTGGTGTTAGCTTAATGGTTTTAGATTAAACGTGTTAAGTACTTTTTTTGGAGACAGTGGTGTGGAACTTCTTACCAAGTCTTTTCTTGAACCCAGCACCAAAAATCAGTGTGGCTAAGGAACCCAAAATGGTGGTGGGTTCAGGAGCTGAAGGCACAGATCCAGCAGAAAGGCTGGAACTAGCTACCCAGGCATCAAAGGATCCGGCATTAGCTCCTCCCAAAGACCCATCAGTAAATCCGGCTAAGTAAACCTGAGCAGCCTGCTGGGCATCAATACCAAATAAGGCAAAGTCATCTTCGGGGGTTCCAAACTGCTCAGTCATCAACAGGTTACCGTCACTGTCGAACTTGGCAATAAAGACATCATTGAGTCCGGCATTGGTTCCTCCTAAATCACCATCAGTGATTCCTGAAATATAAATAAAGCCGTCACTGTCGATGTCAATAGCAAAGGCGCTATCAGAACCAGAAGTCCCAATCTGTTGACTCCATAGCTGGTTGCCATCCGTGTCATACTTAACCAAGAAAGCATCATAATACCCAGCATTCGGTCCCCCTAAAGAGCCCAAGGTAAATCCTGTGCTGTAGACATTACCAGAGCTATCAAGAGCAAGATCCCAGGCAAAATCATAATTAGAAGTACCAAACTGCTCAATCCACAACTGCTCACCGTTACTATCAAACTTCGTCAACCAGCCATCATACAAGCCAGCATGCTCTTCGCCTAATTTACCAGTAGTAAATCCTGTAGCAAAGACATTACCATTGTTGTCGGCGGCGACACCGTAAAGTTCGTCAAACTCAACAGTACCAAACTGTTTAGCCCACAACTGGTTACCATTGCTATCAAACTTGGCCACATAGGGATCATCAAACAGGGGAATGGGCTGATCTGATCCAGCATTTACTCCCCCTAAGTCACCTGTAGTATATCCCCCAGTGTAGATATTACCGTCATTATCAACGTCAATTGCAAAGGCAGTGTCGAATTGCTCAGTTCCATACTGTTGACTCAACAGCGTGTTGCCATTACTGTCTAACTTAATAAAATAGGCATCATCTCCTCCAACGACCGACCCTCCTAAGTTACCCGTGGTGGTGCCTGCAATGTAAACATTGTCAGCGCTGTCAAAGCTAATATCAAAAGAGCGGTCCTCACCAGAAGTCCCCAACTGTTTAACCCACTGTTGTTGACCCTGGCTATTGTATTTAGCTACGTAGGCATCTTGAGATCCAGCATTGGATTGGCCCAAGTCCCCTTGAGTCCATCCTGTAACGTATACATTACCAACGCTATCAGTACCAACGTTAAACGCGATATCAACACTGGCACTTCCCAACTGCTGAGCATTATCGAAAGCTGCTTGTTGGGATGGGGGAGTATTATCGTATTCAAAGTAGTCACCATCTACACTCAGACCAGAAGCTCCTGGCAAAATGGCGATCAGATCAGGTCTAGGATTATTCAGATATATGGCTGTGCCATTTTTTTTCGGTCCGATCGGTTTCAGAGTATAATTACTTGAGTCGCCGTGAAGCCGAATAGTATCTTGGTTGGGATCGAAGTCTCCAATTAAAGCATAGTCCTTCTTCCCTCGGAATCCGGTACCGCCAGCGTAGTAGGGATTATTTTCATCCCCCAACAAAAATCGGTCTCTGGTAGGGGCATTGGCGCTCGATCCGTCACTAGTACTATCAGGACCACCAATTAAGATATCAATTTCTCCTTGACCAGGTATAGGAGTACCAGGATCGACACCCAGTAAAATATCATTGCCAGTACGAGTGAAAATGATATTAGTCCCTGAATCCCCTACAAAAGCATCGAGACCGGGGGTGCCTACTTTCAGGACAGTAATAAATTCGGATAATATATTATCTGAGGTTTGACTACTACCTGATGTTCTGCTGTTGACTATGGGCAAAGGCAATAGTCTTTTCAAGAATGAATTATTATTGGAAATCCTTCGATTGTTTGACGATAGGCTGCTCAAAAAATTCCTGATTTCAGATTCTTCCTGATCAGAAAAATTTAAGGACTGAGATGTAGCAGGTTTGACCTCAACTCCCAAAATTCCTAAAGTAGCTAATAAAATATTAGCGGTAGCAAAAATGGAGGCTTTCACCAAAATTAAAACTCCCTATTCTTCCTTGTACTTGGTAGAAAAATTATGCTCCCAGGCGGCTTTGGTCAAAACCATGACCGTTTCTGAAGTCATATAGGGTGATTGAGGCTACAGTCTGTCATCCCTATTAGAGTTAACGGTAAGGTAGTGGTCAAGGCATTAGTTACAACCAAGACAAATATTTATCCTGAGATAATTAACTCAAGTTACCTAAGCAGCCGCTAGCTTCTCAACTAATTGTTGCATACCCCGAGCCTATCCAACCACAGATTTTGGAGATCTTTATTGAAACAACATAGTGAATGCTCAATCATACTAATTATTACCTGAAACTGTCAATGAATTGGCTCTGGTATTAACTCTAGATAAATTAAAAGAAAAAATTGTCTTTGGAGAAAATCACTCTGTATAAAATATATATTTTTCGTCTATTAAAATACGTAGTAAATTTATTAATAAGCTTGAGTAAAAGAGACTTTTTTATTTTTAGGTACTTTTTAACGTTATAGGCACGATATCGGCCTGTGCGGGTAAATTTTAGGTCTTTACCAATTTTTTACCATTACTTTATCTTGATTTTTCGGAATTTCATTCACAGTTTTTGAATGATTGAATAGAAGTTCTGTATAAATCAATTACGAATCAGGAATATGACTCATCTACGAGAGGCAGTTGTACTCATTACCGGTGCAGCTGGTGCTTTTGGACAGGAGTTAACCCGACAGTTATTAAAGGCTGGCAGCCGATTAATTCTATCTGATCTCGAAGAAGTCATTGTCCGTAAACGGGCTGAGGTGATTTGGCGTGAAGTGGGTACAGGGGATGTGATCGCATGCCTAGGAGCTGATCTTTCTTCCCGTGAGGGATCTCAAAGCCTAACACCTAACACCTAACACCATTAACCTTGCCCTAACCCTCAAAAGTCAATTGACAGAGTCCTAGTGGTTGACGATTCAAAGCTCTACCTAACGCTATAATCGCCATGATCTTAATCAAGAATTTATACAAAATTAATCAAATATATATCTGATATTTGTCAAATGGTATGATTATTGTATTTAAGTTATCATTAAACCTGTAACTCTAGATTTATTTGTAAAACTACATGGCTCATTCAAACTAATTTAATGATGCTAACCATAGTTTATAGCAATTCTACGACTTGTGAGGTACAAATTTCTGGTTTTTAGGGAGCAGCGATGCAGCGCGGTCTTGGGGGTTTCCCCCATGAGCGACTGCATCAAGACGGGAGCAGGGAGCAGGGAGCAGGGAGCAGGGAAGAGGAACCCACCCCTAACCCCTCCCAGGAGGGGAAGGGAAGAGGGAAGAGGTAAAAAATAATGTGTACCTCATGAGTCCTAGAAACGCTATAGCTCAACAGAACAAAACGGTGACAGGCGAGAGTCCTGTGCTACTCGTTTAATAAAACTTATTTTATTTATTTAATTTTTATCTGGTTCAAGGTGTCAAGCCCTAGAGATTGGCTAGGTTAAATTCAGATAATTTTTATACCATCAATGTGGTCAATGTTGTCATTTACACCAACTATATTGCTGCTATCGGTCTAGATAGATAGACTTGGTCTGGAGAAAAAAGTTTGCTATTTTAGGGTAAGCATTCACCTATCAACTCCTGAGCTAACCCGCTACGGGCATGCTGTACAAACAGCTAATCTAATCCAACGTCTGATCAATAAAGAGAGTTCCCCCATAAGCTTGTTTTCGTGAGCGACGCGCTTCGTGATGGGTTGCTCCTTACTCGGTTCTGTTGCAGGAATCATCAATAGCTGATAGCTGGCAAGTACAGTAAGCACGTAGGGCGTTAGCTGATGGCTGAATACCTCAGGGGATGACAAGCAGCTTGAAAGCTGGACTGGTTGTGGGGTGACCGGTTGTGGGATATAGGGTGAAATTAAGCCGTAATTAAAACCTGTTAATCATAACTGAAGCAGATAGAGTAGTTTGCTGAAAATTCAGGGGCTAATTTATGCGAAATAAACCTGTGAATAAGCGCCAAGAGTGGTGAGGGTTAAAACACAATCAAGCCTGCTCCTCCCCTACTTCCCTCTCTGCCCCCACGTCCCTCTCTTGGGAGTTTTTTATGTCTCTTTACAAACAGTCAACAATAAACATTCAGCACATGAAATTTGTGAAAAGATTATCCAAATCATACCCTAGGCCAATCGATACTATTTACAATAGCTGAAATAGCAGTAATGGTTGAAGACAATAGTTTTTTTATATGATAAAATTAATTTGTAATTATGTCAGTCAGCGAAAAAATAGCTAAACTAATTTACGATTTGAGTATTTGCAAAACTTGCTGAAAAAACTAAATTCGTAAAAATAAATTAAAAAACTTACATAATCAGTTTATAAAAATAGTTTTATACTAATAAAATTAAAAGTTATCTAAATTAAGTTAACTAGTTTACCGTGGTTAAGAATCAGTCTATGTCTAATTCTAAACTTGACATGGCATTGGCCCAGCTCCAAGAGGACTTGGATAGCTTTGAAAAGAATCTGATCCAACGTATCCAAGGGAAAGACACGATGTCGGATAAATTAACAGAATCAAGCAATATTAACCAAAAACTGCCACAAACTCCTATCGCCATTGTTGGCATGGCATCGCTTTTACCGAAAGCCAGAAATTTGCAGGAATACTGGACGAATATTCTTGAAAAAATCGACTGTATTACGGATGTTCCTGCTTCCCACTGGAATGTAGACGACTACTACGATCCAAACCCCAAGGCACCGGACAAAACCTACTGCAAAAGAGGCGGATTTATCCCACATATCGATTTTAACCCCATGGAGTTTGGGCTCCCTCCGAACATCCTGGAAGTAACAGATGTTTCCCAGTTGTTAAGTCTAGTAGTGGCAAAGGAGGCGATGGAAGATGCGGGCTATGGCAAATCCCGGGAGTTTAATCGAGAGCGTACTGGGGTAATCCTAGGCTCGGCACTGGCAAAACAACTAAGTACACCACTTTCAGTGAGATTGCAGTATCCGATTTGGGAGAAAGTCCTAAAAAGTAGTGGGTTATCCGATCAGGATACTAAAAAAATTGTAGAAAAAATAAAGCTAGCCTATGTGCAGTGGAACGAAAATGCCTTTCCCGGGATGCTAGCTAATGTTATTGCTGGACGCATTGCCAACCGTCTAGATTTGGGGGGAACAAACTGTGTAGTGGATGCTGCCTGTGCCAGCTCATTAGGTGCTTTAAAAATGGCAATGAGTGAGCTGAGTGAGCATCGCGCTGACATGATGCTGACTGGAGGAGTTGACACGGATAACTCTCTGTTGGCCTATATATGTTTCAGCAAAACCCCTGCCATCTCGCCAAGCCAAACTATAAAGCCTTTCGATGCTGAGTCGGATGGGATGATGCTGGGTGAAGGCATCGGGATGCTGGTACTTAAACGTCTGGAGGACGCGAAGCGAGATAATGACACAATCTATGCTGTGATCAAAGGCATTGGTACCTCCAGTGATGGTAAATATAAAAGCATTTACGCTCCTCGCCCAGAAGGACAAGCGAAAGCCTTGAAGCGGGCTTACGAAGATGCAGGTTTCTCTCCTACCAGTGTCAGCCTGATTGAAGCACACGGCACGGGGACTAGAGCTGGGGATCCCAGTGAATTCAAGGCTCTAAAGGACGTTTTTAGTGAAAACAACCCCAAAAAACAGTATGTTGCTCTCGGTAGTGTTAAATCCCAGATTGGGCATACCAAAGCTGCGGCTGGTGCAGCTAGTCTCATCAAAACTGCCTTGGCTCTACACCACAAAATCTTGCCACCTACTATCAACATCACCAATCCCAACCCATCACTGGATATTGATAATTCACCATTTTATTTGAATACTGAAACCCGACCCTGGATTCGCGCTGAAGGAGATAGTCCAAGGCGTGCTGGTGTGAGTTCCTTTGGCTTTGGTGGCACGAATTATCATGTTGTTCTCGAAGAATATGAACAAGAACACAATCATGTCTATCGTTTACACGATACTTCCCAGTCGATTCTCCTGTCTGCACCCACACCAGACCAATTGTTAGCTCGTTGTGAAGATACCTTACAAAAGTTGCAGTTTAAAACTGGAGAGCAGCACTACCAGGAACTGATTGATAGCTGTAAAGCTGAAGAAATTCCGGTCACTGAAGCTAGAGTGGGGTTTGTGGCGGATTCTCTAATACAAGCTTGCAGATGCTTACAAACCACTATTAACTGCCTGAAAAACAGACCACAAGCACAATCGTGGAATCATCCCCAAGGGATCTACTATCGTGAAAGTGGCATGAAGCTGGAAGGAAAAGTCGTTGCCCTATTTTCAGGCCAAGGTTCCCAGTATCTAGAAATGGGGCGGGAACTGGTGATGAATTTCCCTTGTTTGCGCCAGACCTATGGTTATATCGATAGTCTGTTCCTCAAGGATAGTTTGAAGCCCGTTTCAGAAACGGTTTTTCCTGCGCCTGTGTTTGATACAGCTCAACGGCATATCCAGGCTGAAGTACTGCAACGTACAGATTATGCTCAGCCAGCCATTGGAGCCTTCAGTGTTGGTCTTTACAAGATTCTGCAACAGGCAGGATTTAAGCCTGATTTTATTGCTGGACACAGCTTTGGAGAACTCACTGCTCTCTGGGCTGCTGAAGTTTTGAGTGATGAGGATTACTTTTTCCTAGTTAAAGCTAGAGGCCAGGCAATGGCAACCCCAGATGATCCAAATTTTGATCCGGGAGCCATGTTGGCGGTGAACGAAGAAGTTAATCGAGTCAAAGCGGTTATTGATAGTTTTCCTAAAATTACCATTGCCAATTTCAATTCGAATCGCCAAGTGGTCTTAGCCGGTTCAACAGCAGAAATTGCGAAGGTACAGGAAGTGTTGACTGAAAAAGGGTATTCTGCTATATTGCTGCCAGTTTCCGCTGCCTTCCATACTTCTCGGATTGGACATGCCCAAAAAGCTTTTGCTCAAGCCAGTGAAGCAGTTACGTTCAAAAAAGCAAAAATTCCTGTTTATACCAATGTGACTGGGGAGCGTTATCCCACTGAACCAGAAGACATTAAAAACATTTTGGGAGTAAACTTGAGCAAGTCAGTACTGTTCAAGCAGGAAATCGAAACTATCTACAATGCAGGGGGGTATTGCTTTGTTGAGTTTGGACCTCGGAGCATCCTGACCCACTTGATAAAGGATATTCTTGGTGATAAACCCCATGTCGCCGTAGCCTTAAATGCGAGTCGTCAACAGGATAGCGATCGCCAATTGCGTCAAGCGGTTATCCAGTTGCGCGTTGCTGGTTTGCCCTTGAAAAACCTCGACCCCTACCAAATTGAGCCTCCAGCACCCAAGACTGACAATAAAAAACCGCTCAATGTCCGCTTAAATTGCGTTAATTATGTGTCAGAAAAGACGAAAAAGGCTTTTGAAAAGGCTTTGCAGGATGGACATCAAGTGACATCTCTTGGTCAGGATAATGGGGCAAGTCATGTGAGCACAGTGGAAACTCAACTGACACAAATGCTCACCAATGGAGATGGGTCTAGCCAGAGCAATGGTAAGACAGCTAAGGCAAATTATCAGGGGAGTTCTTCAACTAAGCTTGTCACTGAATCGAAACAATCCTTGAGTAATGGAAATCGGTCTAGCCAGAGCAATGGTCACACCGCAAAGCCCAATCATCAGGGGAGTTCTTCAACTAAGCTTGTCACTCCACCGAAACAATCCTTGAGTAATGGACATCGCTCTAGCCAGAGCAATGGTCACACAGCTCAGGCCAATCATCAGCAGAATTCTTCAACTAAGCTTGTCACTCCATCGACACCATCGGTGAGTAATGGAAATCGGTCTAGCCAGAGCAATGGTCACACCGCAAAGGCCAATTATCAGGGGAGTTCTTCAACTAAGCTTGTCACTGAATCGAAACAATCCTTGAGTAATGGAAATGGGTCTAGCCAGAGCAATGGTCACACCGCAAAGCCCAATTATCAGGGGAGTTCTTCAACTAAGCTTGTCACTGAATCGAAACAATCCTTGAGTAATGGAAATGGGTCTAGCCAGAGCAATGGCAAAGGGGCGATCGCCCAGAACCCAGGAAACAGGATTGCACTCTCGCCATTCATCCAGCCCACATCTCGGTTACGTCCCATGGAGACTTCTCAGACCAAACCAACATCAATTCCCACTCAACCTACCCAGAAGACAAATGGGCATCTTGTGACCTCCTCTGGGAGTAGCACCAATGACAGGTCTGATGCCAAACCAGCACTAGCTCTTACTCAACCCGCTCTTGAATCGAACATGCTCTCAACACCAACTCTATCTGTAAATTCCCAACGTATTTTAGAGAGCTTAGAGTATAGCTTGAAGTTGTTTAGTCAACATCAAGGTGAAACGTTACAGGTTCACGGACAATATCTGAACAATCAGCTGGAATATGCCAAAACCTTTTTCCAACTGATGCAGCAGCAGCATTCCTTGTTTGGCAACAGCAACGGAACTGATCAACAAGCGCAAACGAAGCAACTTGTGATACAGAGCTTAGAACGCACTATGATGCAGTTTCACCAGCAGCAAGGTCAGACTCTCAACGTCCATGAGCAATATTTAAACCATCAGCTAGAGTATACCAAGAACTTTTTCCAACTGGTAAAACAGCAGTATCAAGAGGTTCTCAAAGGTGAGGTTGTTGATCAACCAGGGCTAGAAGCTGGTAATGGTAATCAATTGCTGGGGAATCAGGAGTTAACCACACAAGATACTTCTACAACGGTGACAACATCGGTTACTAGCGCTCAGGATAGTCTCAATAATTTGCCATCCACTACTAAACTGACTACAGAGACCAAGCAAAAAAATAAGTTAGTACAGAAACAGGATAGCCAAACTTCTGAGAATACCGAAGTTGTCAACCAAGAGGAAACATTTAAACCGAATCCTGCTGCTACTTTGCTCAAGGAGTCGAAGCCAGAGCCAGAGCCAGCTTTAAGCAATGTCTCAAAACCCGTTCAGGAAAGTCCAGTAGCTGAAGTTAAGGTTGAGCCAACAGCAAAAGTAGCATCTTCAGCATCAGCAGCCACGGATATTAATGGGATTGGTCAAACTCTGCTAGATGTGGTTAGCGAGAAAACCGGCTATCCAGCGGACATGTTAGAGCTGGATATGGACATGGAAGCGGATTTAGGGATTGACTCCATCAAACGGGTGGAAATCCTAGGTGCTTTGCAAGAGATGTATCCTGATTTTCCTCAAGCCAATCCAGAGCAACTCGGAGAACTGCGCACCCTTGGTCAAATCGTAGAGTACTTACAGTCGAATGGTTCCAAGGTTCTCCCTGTCCAACCTGAAGCAACAACCAACAGCTCAGCTAAGATCGAAACAATCGAATCTGAGCCAGTGGAAAGCAATGAGGTTCAACCAGTTGAAGAAAATCTAGGGGCAGAAACGCCCACACCATTACCAGCTACAGATGTTAAAGCCATCGGTCAAACTCTGCTAGATGTGGTGAGCGAGAAAACCGGCTATCCAGCGGACATGTTAGAGCTGGATATGGACATGGAAGCGGATTTAGGGATTGACTCCATCAAACGGGTGGAAATCCTAGGCGCTCTACAGGAGATGTATCCTGATTTGCCTCAAGCCAATCCAGAGCAACTTGGAGAACTGCGTACCCTTGGTCAAATCGTAGAGTACTTACAGTCGAATGCTTCAAAGGTTATCCCTGTCCAACCTGAAGCAACAACCAACAGCTCAGCTGAGATGGAAACAATCGAATCTGAGCCAGTGGAAAGCAATGAGGTTCAACCAGTTGAAGAAAGTCTACCGCTAGAAACTCCCACACCATTAACACCATTACCAGCTATAGATGTTAAGGCCATCGGTCAAACTCTGCTAGATGTGGTTAGCGAAAAAACCGGCTATCCAGCGGACATGTTAGAGCTGGATATGGACATGGAAGCCGATTTAGGGATTGACTCCATCAAACGGGTGGAAATCCTAGGCGCTCTACAGGAGATGTACCCTGATTTGCCTCAAGCCAATCCAGAGGAACTCGGAGAACTGCGCACTCTTGGTCAAATTGTTGAGTATCTTCAACAGCAGACAGCGACGACTAAAAAAAAAGAGTTCCAGCAGCAGCCTTCTAGTGAGCAACTTGACCTAGATCATAATATTCCACGCTGTTTGGTAAAACTTAAAGCTTTGCCTGAGCCAGATAGTTTGGATTTGACGTTACCTGACAAGCATATTGTTTTGTTAACCGATGATGGTTCACTCACTACATCCAAACTGGCTCAATCCCTAACAGAGCGTGACTGGAAAGTGGTGGTCTTAAGTTTTCCCCAATCCCTGATTGCAGAACAACCACCTTTACCGAAAGGAGTTAGTCGTATTGTGTTGAACGATTTGAGTGAGGAGCATTTGAAACAACAATTGGCAGCAATTACTGCTAACTATGGTTTCGTTGGTGCATTCATTCATCTCAATCCTGCGATTGGTACCGGGCTCAATGATGGGATTCGCTTTCTTGACCTAGAAAAAGCTCTTCTTAAGCAGGTATTTTTGATGGCCAAACATCTCAAACCATCACTGAATCAAGCGGCGCGTCAGGGACGGAGTTGTTTCATGACTGTTGCTCGTCTTGATGGAGCGTTTGGATTAGCACAAAACATGAACTTTGGTGCAATTGGTGCGGGTCTATTTGGATTGACTAAAACCCTAAACCTTGAATGGAAATCAGTATTTTGCCGGGGCATTGATCTGAGTCCTGATCTGAATGCTGAGCGCTCGGCTCAGTACATCATGGCTGAACTTCACGATCCCAACCATTATATTACTGAAGTTGGATATAGTTCACAGGGGCGAGTAACCCTCAGCACTGAACCATCCATCTAAATATAGTGCTTGAGTGCTGAGTGCTCAGTGTGACTAGTGGCAAAAATCAGGGTGCACCTTACCAAACTGGAACAATCAACCAAAACATTGAAGATGTTAACAATGTCGCCAATCTCGCCAGGAGAAACCCTAGACAGAAAACTAGTTCCTGTCGAGCAAGGGATGGAAATCTTAAATCGCCTTGCTAAATCCAGTTATGTAGTAACAATGAGTCGCGTCAAAGGACCTCTGAGTGAAGAAATCCTTAGACAGGCTCTTGACCTGATTCAATACCGTTACCCTTGTCTTAACTCTCGTATCGTTGGCTCATTAGATAATCTTTGCTTTAAAACTGAAGGGGTGTCCAAGATTCCTTTGCGTGTGGTTGACAATCTCTACAACGAACACTGGCAAGAGGTTGTTCTTGAAGAGCTGAATCAGGAAATTGAGAGTGATAAAGGTTTGATGCGGGCAGTGCTAGTTCGTGCTGAGAGTGAAAACAGTGCGAACTATCTGATTACATCAATCCACCACGCTATATCAGACGGCTTATCTTGTGTCCGACTGCACTCAGCAATTTTGACCTACTGCGAGAAAATTCACTGTGGGGAACCAATAACTTCAGTGCTTCCCTTACCCATACTCCCACCCATAGATAGGTTAATTCCGATATCAACTAGGGGATTGCAAGGGATTTGGCATAGATCATTGCTATTATTACGAATAATTTTTAATCAGGTTTGGTATCGACCAAAAACTCTCGGGTTTGAGAAGTGCGTACCCATTAATTTACGCCGTTGTGGTATGGTGCAAAAATCCTTAGACAAAGGGTTAACCCAAGAGTTGATCAATCGTTGCAAAAAGGAAAAGACAACAGTACATGGTGCCCTGTGTGGAGCGATGCTGTTGACTGCCGCAAAAAGCATCACAGCAAATAAGAAAAAAAGGTTGTGTGTAAGTTGCCTATCCTATGTTGACTTGCGCAGACGCTTGGAACCAGTGGTCAGTGATGAGGTCATGGGGATGCTAATTTCAGGTGTTACCTCATATCACACCTTACAAAGCAATCTATCATTCTGGGATTTAGCTCGGAGTGTTAAAAAACAGCTCGAATCTCGTTTAAAAAAAGCCAATTTATTTAGATTTTGTCTGATAATTAAAGCCGGGATTAAGTGGTTTATAAGGCACCCTAATAAAGGGTCGGTAACCGTATCTGTTACCAATATTGGTAAAGTCAATATTCCTAAACATTACGGTTCCTTTGAACTAGAAGAAATCAGCTTTGTTGCAGCCGAAGGAGCAGGTGGGGGTACGTTATCGGTTGCTGTTTCAACCTTTGAGGAAAAAATGATATTAAATTTTATATTTTCTGAGCCATCAATTAGTCAAAACTCAATGGAAAAAATGGCAAATAATGTCCTGTCGTGTCTTATTGATGGTTGCTTGACCAAGGTAGCTTGACCCCTAACGTAGGGCCACAAATGCTAGCTATAGACCCCTGATAATAAAAGTTAAACAAGAGTAACTATTTATAAATTAATTATCCAATTATTGGGAAACTTTATGATACAAACAGCTCAAATCAGTCAATCATCAGTGTTTCTTGTCAGTGGCGGAGCAAAAGGCATTACCGCTGAGTGCGTGATTCGGATGGCACAGCACCAACCATCCAAATTTATTCTACTGGGTCGTTCATCAATCATGAAAGATGAACCAGATTGGGCAAAGGATTGTTTTGATGAATCTGAATTGAAAAAACGGATTATGGAAAATATCCGTGCCCAAGGACAGAAGCCTACTCCCATGGAAGTACAACGGGTATTTAAGACAATTGCTTCGAGTCGAGAAATTCACAAAAGTCTCCTGGCAATTGAACAGGCAGGCGGTCAGGTAGACTATATTGATGTTGATGTAACCGATGCTCTAGCCTTACAGCAAAAGCTGGCGACTGTGGTTGAGCGCATGGGTCCAATTACCGGTATTATCCACGGAGCAGGGGTTTTAGCGGATAAATTAATTGAAAAGAAATCGGAACAAGATTTTGAGACCGTTTATGCTACCAAAGTAAAGGGTTTGGAAAATCTGCTGAGTTGCGTCAGCCCAGGTCAACTGGATTATTTAGTTCTATTTTCGTCTGTAGCTGGTTTTTACGGAAATATCGGTCAGTCGGACTATGCGATCGCAAATGAAATTCTCAACAAATCAGCTCATCTGGTCAAGCAAAACCATCCCTCCTGCCATGTGGTTGCCATCAATTGGGGACCTTGGGACAGTGGTATGGTGACTTCGGAACTAAAGAAGGCGTTTGCTAAGCGCAACATTGAAATTATTCCAATCCCAGTGGGGACAAACATGCTAGTTAAGGAACTGGATAGTGCCAATCAGGAAACGGCGCAAGTGGTGATTGGCACTCCACTGGAACCAGTGTTAGGGGAGTTAAACCCTGAGTTACGAACCTATCGTATTCGCCGCAAATTGACACTGGACGCTAATCCCTTTTTACAAGATCACATCATTGGCGGTTATCCAGTATTGCCAGCTACTTGTGCCGTAGCATGGATTATTAATGCCTGTGAACAACTGTATCCCGGTTACAAATTCTTCAGTTACACAAATTTCAAGGTCTTGAAAGGGATTATTTTCAATAATAATCTGGCAAGTGAATATGTTCTGGATCTCAAAGAAATTGCTAAGACCAATGACGGTTCAATAGAATTTGAAGGAAAAATATGGAGTAAAAAAGAAGAAAGTAAAATTCCTTATCATGAGCATTATCGGGCTCAGATTAAGCTGGTCAGAGAAATCAAGAGTGCTCCCACTTATGAGAGCGTTAACGTTGAGGAAGATGTTGAAATTCCTGAACAGATTAAATCACCATTATATCAAGCTGGAAAATGCACCTTATTTCATGGCCCTTCCTTTTGGGGGGTGAAACGGGTCTTGAATCTGACTGCTAAAAAAATTACAGCAGCCTGTCGTTGGTCATCTATTAGTGACCGACAACAAGGGCAGTTTACAATTCAAACTTTCAATCCCTACATCGCTGATCTTCAGACACACGCTAATGGAATTTTAATTTATGCGTTTTATCAAGAGGAATTGTTACCTTCCCAATCGGAAAAATTTGAACAATTTGCCATGATCCCACCGGGAGAAACGTTTTATGTATCTACGGAGCTCAAATCTAAAGTAAATAAAAATGTCATTGTTGATATGATAGCCCATAATCGTGAAGGACAAATTTATTCCCGTTGGCTTGGCTGGAAAGGAACTATTTTTCCTTTATGGTAAAAGTTTTTTTTATCAAAGCAATTAATATTATACCGGAACTACATTTTTTTAAAGCTGATTATTAAAAGCTGTAAAAGCTGTCTTTTGTGATCAAAAATTTATGGATAAAATAGCAATAATTGGATTGTCTTGCCTCTTCCCTGATGCCAAAACTCCAGAAGAATTCTGGCATAATCTGATTAGCAAAAAAGATTCTACTTCCGAATTAAATGAGGATGACATAGGAGTTGAACCGGCATTTTTTTTTAATCCATTAAAAAATCAACCGGATAAAAGCTACTCTTTAAGGGGAGGATATATCCGAGATTTTCAGTTTGATGTCACTGGATACAACTTGCCTTCAGAACTTCTTGAAGGGTTAGATCCTCTCTTCCAACGGTGCCTCTATGTTGCCAAACAAGCATTGCAACACAGCAATTATTTGAACAATGATAGGGTGCTCTCAAAGTGTGGTGTAATTTTCGGTAATGTTTCAAGCATTACTCAACTCTCGAATCAACTATTTGGATCGATTTATCAGGACACCATCGAAGCTGCACTTAGGGAGCTTTTGCAGAATCAAAACTTCCAGTTGGCAAAATTACCGAAATCTGACAAATTATCTCTTTATAATGGGATGAACTATGGCGCGCTTTCAGCCTTAGTCGCCCAAGCTTTTTCTCTATCCGATATTAACTATACCCTAGACTCTGCCTGTTCTTCATCACTGTATGCTGTGAAATTGGCAAGTCATTACCTACTATCCCACAAAGCTGATTTGATGTTAGCGGGAGCCGTGAGTCATGCTGATCCAATTTTCGCTCGGATGCTATTTTCTGGTATTCAGGCTTACCCTGAACATGATCTCAGCCGACCCTTAGATCAATCTTCCAAAGGTCTAACCCCAGGGGATGGGATGGGTATGGTGGTGCTCAAGCGCTACAGTGAGGCGATTCGAGATGGTGATCAAATTTATGCCACAATCTGTGGTAACGGATTATCTAATGATGGTCGGGGAAAGCACCTGCTGAGTCCGAACCCCCGAGGCCAAATTTTAGCCTATAAACGAGCCTATGCTGAGGCAAACATTAGTCCAAAGAGCATCGATTATTTAGAATGCCATGCTACTGGTACTCTCCTTGGTGATACCACTGAACTTGGCTCTGTAGATACCTTCTTTGGTCAGCATCAAGGATCTATGCTGGTGGGTTCTGTCAAATCTAATCTGGGTCACCTGCTAAGTGCTTCTGGTATGGCTAGCATCATTAAAGTCATTTTGAGTATGTCTAAGGGTGTAATACCCCCGACAATTAATATAGCGACTCCCCTCAGCTCTCCTAATAATGTGATTGCAGCGGAGCAAGTGGTTCGAGCTGCAACTCCCTGGCCAAACAATAAACCGCTTAAACGGGCAGCCATTAATACCTTCGGTTTTGGCGGAAATAATGCTCATTTGATTCTTGAGCAATCCACTCAGGCCGAACAAATCCCTGATTTTGAACCGGAAGCCTCTAAACCGGTGCCAGCTACTAAGATCGCGATTGTGGGCATGGACAGCTTTTTTGGCTCCTGTGATGGCTTGGATCGGTTTGAGCGCAGTATTTATGATGGAGCCCAGCATTTTATCCCTCTTCCTAAGCAGCGCTGGAAGGGAATTGACGAGGAACAACAATTGCTCAAGGACTATGGCTTTACAGACGGTAAAGCACCCTTAGGCGCTTACATCCAAGATTTTGACATTGATACATTACGGTTTAAGATACCGCCCAATGAAGCAGACACACTCAACCCTGAACAACCGCTAATGCTTAAGGTAGCCGAGGGTGCGGTGAAAGACGCAGGACTAAGTGAGGGGGGAAATGTGGCAGTGATTATCGCTGCAGAAACCCAACTTGCTGCTCACCAGCTTCAGCAGCGATGGCATCTGTCTTGGCAACTCAAAGACAGTTTTGTTGACACGAATGAATCCTTACTCTCCGAAGCTATCGATAGCCTAGAAAGCATTGTTAAAGATAGCATTCACAACCAGGCAAAAACCAGTGACTATCTCGGTTACATCGGTGCGATCACAGCCAGTCGTATTTCTGCTCTGTGGGATTTCAACGGGCCTTCCTTGACCCTCGGTGTTGGGGAAAATTCCACCTTCAAAGCTCTAGAAACGGCACAACTATTACTCGCTGCTGGGGAGGTAGATGCGGTTGTTGTGGGTGCTGTTGACCTAGCTGGCGGCGTGGAAAATGTTTTGTTGCGAAACCAATTGGCAAAGGTCAACACAGGAGTCAATACCCTGAGTTACGACCAAAATACTAATGGCTGGATGGTTGGTGAAGGGGCTGGCGCTGTAGTTTTAAAGCGTCTTGATACAGCCCAGCAAGACCAAGACCGTATTTATGCAGTGATTGATGCCATCAGTTTGGTACAAGCCCGTGGGAAATCAGACCAGGTCAATCCTTTCCCGCAACCGCCTCTGGCTGAAGCTGTAATACAAGCCTGTCAACAGGCTCATACTCAAGCAGACATCACACCTGGGGATATTGGCTATTTAGAAGTGTTTGGTAGTGGAGTAGCTCAGGAGGATGAGGCAGAGATTCGTGGATTAACCCAAGCCTATAAAACTGCCAAGCCTGATTTAAACTGTGCCATAGGTAGTGTCAAGGCAAATATTGGTCATACCTATGTTGCTTCAGGAATTGCTAGCTTAATCAAAACTGCACTCTGTCTCTATCACCGATATATTCCAGCAACACCTCAATGGACTGGTCCTAAAATGCCGGAGGTTTGGCAAGGTAGTCCATTTTATGTGGCAACTGCATCAAGACCTTGGTTTTTAGCACCAGAGAGCACCAAACGAGTAGCAGCAATTAACGGTATGGGACTGGAGGGGAGTCATGCCCATATAATTTTGTCAGAGGAACAGACTCAGAACGATCGCAACAGGAACTATTTGGAGCAAACACCATTTTATCTCTTTCCCATTGCTGCTGATGGTCAATCACAGTTACTTGAGCAGCTGCATAATTTAGAAGAAACTATCGAAAATTGTGTTTCTCTATCTACTGCTGCTCGCCAAACCTTTACCAGGTTTCAAAAACGTTCTCAGGCAACTTATACCCTGGCAATTCTCGGACACAACAACGATGAATTAAAACGAGAGATCCAGCGTGCAATGAAGGGGATTCCCAAGGCTTTTGAGAAAGGTAAAGACTGGCAAACGCCTATGGGAAGCTATTTTACAGCTAAACCACTGGCTAAACGGGGTACCGTTGCGTTTGTTTATCCTGGTGCTTTCAATTCCTATATTGGACTAGGTCAGAATCTTTTTCAGCTATTTCCCAAACTCTACGAGGAGGCAGATAAACATGTCGCCAATATAGGTTCGATCCTCAGGGAAAGACTTCTTTATCCGAGGAGCTTAAATTCCTTATCCAGAAGGCAACTCGAAGTCCTTGAACAGCAACTGTTAGACGATTCCCATACCATGCTCAAATCTGGAATGGCCTTTGGTGGAATCTTGACCATAATCATGAGGGATTATTTCCAAGTTCAAGCTCAATCTACCTTTGGCTACAGCCTAGGAGAACTTAGTATGATGATTGGTCAGTCCGTCTGGAGTAACTATGATCAAGCTATCGATGGCTTAAGCTCCTCTCCTATATTTAGCAAAAGACTGTCTGGTCCTAAAAACGCAGTTCGCGAGTATTGGGGATTACCCCAAGGCAAGGATGATCAGGACAAACAAATTTGGAGTACCTATGTTCTGATGACTCCGGTATACCAAGTTGTGGAATATCTCAAACATGAGAATCGCGTCTACCTTACTCATATCAATACCCCAAAAGAAGTGGTAATTGCTGGTGATCCTCAAGCTTGTCGGAGGATGATTGACACTCTTAAATGCGATGCCTTCCGTGCTCCTGCCGATGATGTACTTCATTGTGACGCCATGGCTTCTGAATACCATGAACTTGCTAGACTGACCAGTTTACCTATCGGCAGCCAACCAGAGACTGTTTTTTATTCCGCAGCCGATTACAAACCCATTACCCTTGAGAGCCATGCCATTGGTCACGCTATCGCCAAGGGTCTTTGTCAGCCCCTCGATTTTCCTCGGCTAATTAACCAAGTTTATGACAATGGAGCCAAGATCTTTGTGGAGGTAGGCGCTGGGAGTACTTGTTCTAGATGGATTCGTGAAAACCTCAAGGATAAGGAACATGTCACAGTTTCCCTCAATAAAAGAGGTTCAAACGACCATACCTCTATTGTCAAAGCTTTGGCCAAGCTAGTTAGTCATCAAGTCTCTCTAGATTTGTCGCCGCTGTATACTCAGGAACCAGAAAATGCTGGTCAGCGGCGCTCAATGGTTAAAACCATAACCTTGGGTGGGAGCCGGATTAAGTCCAGAATTTTGAGCAATACTAACCAGGAAATTGCTGAAACTCTATCGTCAAATGTCTTAATTCATAAGACTTGGGAACAGCCACAAACTTTGCCCAATTTTGAACCATCTGAACCCGTAACTTCATCAAATATTCAAAGTACTGTCCTAAACCATGAAAATAGTGCTAAGTGTGCTTTAAATTACAGCCTTACAAGCACCGAAAAATTAGACTGTGGCCACCCTAATAAAATGCCGCTGGATAATAATAGTTGCAGTCTAGAATTATCCCAAAAAAATCACAATTTTGTTCCGGAAATAACCCTAATTGGATTACAAAAAAATCAGTATCAAAAACTGAGTTATAATACATCTCGCATCACCAAAAACCATGCTGCTTTTTTAAGGAATCAACAAGAATCCTTGAAGCAAATTGGCGACATTATTCAGCACCAAGTAACGTTTTCAAAGCAGTTGCTTGATTCTGAATCATAATTGTGTATCAACCAAACATGAAGCGTAAAACACTATTTTTCTTGACTTGGGTATCTACCATCGTGTTAATTCTCTGCTGGGTGTTACCTACAAATGCCTTCAACGAGTTCTACCGCAACGGACTCAAAGAACACAGTACCTTTCATTACGAATTTACCCGCACCCTAGTGCGGGCAGCGGGTTTCTCGCCAGAATTGGCAGAACAGATTGCAGTTACCAATCAAGCTGTGGACTCAATTAATTTCACAGGTTACAACGGCACCAACGTGCGTCTCACCAATACGGGACGCTTTGGCCCGTATAGTCTATACTGGCACTTTCCCCGACGCGGTTGCACTGATTCATTCGGTGTGTCCTATCCCACTGACGCCAGCGAATGCAACACTTGCAACTACTTCACGGACAGTTCCGACTCCTGTCCAAGGGGAATCCCAGAGTTAAATACCATGGACCAGTGGGCTCTTTACGGCAATTCTGACGATCTACTGGTAACGCCTAAATACTCTTTGAATCGTCGGAGATTCAAAACTGTACCGGCAAGCTCTATCACGGCTTTAGCGATTTTTCTCCATTCCCTTGCTGATTCCTATTCCCATGAACGCTGCATGGAAACTATGCAGCTGCGGGAGCACAAACCATTTCCTGCAGAGTGCAATGTCTTGCTCTGGCATCTGGATTTAGAGTTTGGTGGTGGTGATCCAGGTGTGCCGTATACCAAAAATGCTGCTCGTGCTGTCTTTAAGGCTGCCGTACACTATATAGCCCAGAACGGAGAAGGTGGTGATCCGCTGTGGAGCTTTGATGAGGCGAACAACTTTATTGAGCAGTTTGCTGAAATAGAATCTCCTGATGAGCGTGCCCAATTTGCTATCGACACCTACAATAATCTCTCATAACCTGAGAAAAACATTAATAGGATAAAGGTTCTGTATCAATTAACTAGCCTGATTTGATATCAAGTCTGGTAGCAGTAAAACCCAATTAAAATAAGCTATCGGACTTGATATTACCAAAATTTGGACAGGTAATTTTCATGCCAATCTACTAAACTATAATTATTAATTTAACCAAATCAGCTGTATTATAATGACTCAAACTAGTTCTAAACCAATGACTGCTTTAGATAAACCTCTAAGCAAAAATAATAATCAAAAAGATAATAAAATTGGATTTTTTAATTGTTTCTATGGTCAAAATCAAGGTTGGAAAGGGGATTTGGATGGGATAGCATTTGATGATCGAGGAATTAAGGCTAAACTGCTAGATTTAGAAAAGTCCTGTTATATCGTTAGATCCCAAGGACAGATTGGCGTAACCCAAGAAGGCTACTGGTATCCTTCCGAAAATGGCAAGAGCTCTCAAGTAGAACTGCTGATGGCAGTTCCACCAATACAAATTCAACAGTTAGGCGATCCCAGTTTTTTATCCTTTCATGGGGTAAAATCTGCCTATGTTACTGGAGCGATGGCTGGTGGAATTGCATCTGAGGAGATGGTCATTGCTCTCGGCAAAGAGAGAATTTTGAGTTCATTTGGTGCTGGCGGATTAAGTCCTTCCCGCCTGGAAGCAGCTATTAAACGTATTCAACAAGCCTTACCCCAAGGTCCCTACGCCTTTAATTTAATTCATAGTCCCAGTGAACCTGCGATTGAACGCCATGCTGTTGATCTATTTCTCAATTATGGTGTTCAAACTGTAGAAGCGTCTGCATTTCTAGATTTAACTCCCAATATTGTTTATTATCGAGCTGCTGGATTAGGACTCAATACCGCTAATCAAATCGAAATCAAAAATAAAGTTATTGCTAAAATATCCAGAAGAGAAGTTGCTGCGAAATTTCTCCAGCCTGCTCCAACACAAATCCTTAAAAAACTTGTTGAGCAGGGATTAATCAGTGATCTACAGGCAACTTTGGCAGAAAAAGTTCCCATGGCAGACGATATCACCGTAGAAGCTGATTCAGGTGGTCATACAGATAATCGGTCTTTGGTTTGTCTGTTACCTTCTATCTTGGAATTGAGGGATGAAATTCAGGAAAAATATGGTTATGAAAACCCGATTCGAGTTGGAGCTGCTGGTGGGATTGGTACGCCACAATCAGCCTTAGCTGCTTTTATGATGGGTGCGGCTTATGTTATGACTGGCTCTATTAATCAGTCTTGCCTTGAAGCTGGAACCTCTCAACATACCAAGGAAGTGTTGGCTAAAGCTGATATGACTGATGTCACCATGGCTCCAGCAGCAGATATGTTTGAAATGGGGGTAAAACTTCAAGTCCTAAAAAAAGGTAGCCTCTTCCCCCTACGGGCCCAGAAACTCTTTGAGTTATATAGAAGCTATGACTCGATTGAAGCTATTCCTATCGAGGAAAGAGAAAAACTGGAAAAACAAATTTTCAAGAGAAAAATAGAAGCTATCTGGGAGGATACCATAGCTTATATATCCCAACGAAATCCTGATAAAATAAAACAAGCTGCCAATAATCCTAAGGTAAAAATGGCTCTGATTTTTCGCTGGTACCTAGGATTGTCATCTCGTTGGTCGAAGTCAGGGGAGAAAGGCAGAGAAATCGATTATCAGATTTGGTGCGGACCTGCCATGGGCAGCTTTAATAACTGGGTACAAGGGTCTTACCTCGCTGCTCCAAACAATCGCAGTGTGGTTGATGTGGCTCACCACATCATGAATGGGGCTGCATTTTTACACCGAATACAAAGTTTAAAAATTCAAGGACTCCAAATGCCAGATTACTACAGTCAGTATCGCCCAGTTCCTCTTTCCTAAATTGTGAATTTTTAATTATCGATATTGTCAAGCTTGGTAATTGGTAATTGGTAATTGGTAATTGGTAATTGGTAATTGTAATTACTATTGATACATTACCCATTACCAATTGCCACGTTTACTATGAACAATACTGCAGGGTACTGGAGACCATCTAACTTATAGATTACGTAGATTACGTAATTTTTACCTAAGGAGAATAGTATGCTAAAAACCCATAAAGCACCAGAAAAAGGAAGTCAATTTTCAACTCCATCAGACAAGGTTGTCCATGGTCGCAAGAATCTTAAGCTGATGGATGTTAATTATCGGCGTAACACTGAGTCAGATTACACCGAAAAGATAGAGGAGTTGTATAAAAACTTTGATTATAGCAGCAATAGCGATTATTACTGGGGTGAACCTGAGCTTTCAATGCTGTACGGTAGCCCCCTCTATGAAGCGGCTTCACCCTCACAACAAAAAGCTCTAAACCATCTTTATTGGGCTTTGAATTACTATTTAATTGCTGCTACTGAAACGAATACAATTTTATTTAATGAAGTTACAGCAAATGCCTTCTTTCCCTTTGATGATTACGAAGTTCTCTGCCATGCGCTAGACCTTGAAACTAATCAAGAACGTTACCATGTTCGTGCCTTTAACACTATTGGTAGTAAGACAGAGTTAGCCCTAATGGGCGAAACAGTTTTTCACTGTCCTAGGTCAACCAAACCTAAGGAAATGGATAAAACATTAGCTGCTTTTAAAGGGATGGGTGGACGTACAAGCTCTCCTTTGGGAATGCAAGTGTACACCATCAGTATCAGTAATTCTCCTTTTCTAGCGAGCCAGTACTATACTGCCCGTGGGATCGGCAATTTAAATCTCAAAAATAAGGAATATAGTTTTTCCCAGTTATATAAGAGATTAGAGAAAAATCGTGAGTTTATTCCCGCTCCAACAGCAGTTTCTCGTTATCATCTACTAGACGAAAGTTTCCACACCGCAACGTCTCAGTTAATGTCCCACGAAATCTATAAGGATTTCCCTCAGCCAAACGCCTGGGAGAAGTACATTGGTAACCAAACGATCCACAGCTTACAAACCGATGTGTTTAATGGGCTATCTACTACACTCCCTGGTACCTTTGGTGGAAATCTTATGCCTATGGTGTATAAGCTCTTGCAAACACCTCTATTTAGCATGTCTAAGCAAGAAGCACTACTGATGATGGAGAAGTGTTTCTGTCAGGAACATCAAGGCTTACATGTGGCAGCTAAATATCACCAGCGTCTTCTATCGGATATCCGCAAGTTTCTTGAAGGTCTAGACTATCTGTCACCTGTTAATCGCGAGATGCGTCTGATGGCTTCATCCGGTTCAGTTGAAAAAGCTGTTGCAAATAACATTCGAGAGTTTAAGCAGTTCTCGAGATCCGTTAAGCGTTAGGTCAAACTTTTGCCAGCTCCTGCTCCAGTAATGTTATACATGAGATACCCAAATTGTTGCTATGGTGAGTATTCACGTTGAAGACGATCAACAAACCCTTGAGGTCGAACCTAACCAAAATCTAGCTGAGATCTGCGATGAGCATCCCATTTCCCTTCTTTTTGGTTGTCGGGAAGCATCCTGTGGCACCTGTCTAATCGAGGTAGTCAGAGGCATTGAACACCTGTCACCTATCACAGCTGATGAGCAGGATTTGCTTGATGTGTTAGCTCCAGACAATCCTCACGCACGTCTAGCTTGCCAGTGTGTTGTGATGGGCGATATTAGTATCAGTACTCTCAAGGGGTGAGGGGATGAACAGGTGAGGGGATAAACAGGTGAGGAAAATTCCCTTTCCACAGTATCTTTTGTCCAAGCACAAGAACGGAGGGATGGAGTGATCACTCCATCCCTCCATCACTCGGTCACCCGATCACCCGATCACCCCATCACTCCATCACTCCTTAAACCAGATATCATTGTAAAAACTCAGGAGTTGAAAGGGGAGCATCGATTCGACGTTGACTAGGCTTGTCAAGTTTATAAATAATCGGTGGTTCTGGTAGCAGCAGATACCGCTTGCCCCACCCATCATTAATATCCTCAGGTCTAGGTTCAGGTGGTTTAGTCTGACCGGTGGGTAAGGCAACGGACAGAACTTCACGTGCCTGGACATACCGTTGACCATCGGATGTATTGTTGATCAGGCTGCTTGCTAAGGTTATTCGCTGCTTCTTTAACTCCTCTTCTAGTTCCCAGAGGGACTCTTTGGGGGTGAGGGTGGCTAGGAAGGTTACTTCCTCTGCTGGTTTTAGTGATAACCCAAGTTTGGACTGATCCATTTGCCAGACTTCTTGAAACTGACCGTCTGGTGCAATTTGCCATAGTTTCAAGTCGGTCTGCCATCTTCCCTTCTTTACATCGACATTTTGATAAGCCAGAATTGAATAGATAAAATTTGGGTCTCTGTTGAAAGAGAGCTGTTGATTAGGGTGCAAATAGCGAATCGCTGCTACCGTGATGGGAATTTCCTCCGGAAGATTCGTGGTTCCTGCTACGGTGTAGATCCCTGGACGGTCTGATTTGGTCACCGTAAGCTGAAAAATTGCTTCGGGAGGTTGACCGAGTAATCGATTAGTTAATTGCCGTCCTGGTAATGGAATCTGGGTGCATCCAGTACTTAATAGTAAGAGTATAAAGATGCTAAATACCCTTTTCAACAAATGGGTCAGATTTTGTTTGACTATTTTTTTTGCCCAAATAAAAATAAAGGTTTTGTGCATAGCCGATACTTGCATAAAAATGTCATTAAATAAAATTTTAACAGGTTAAATTTTATTTTAATCAAATAAAATTGATTAAGGTTTACTATGGTTAATTTTTATTTATTGAGTTATTTTTTTTATGTTATGGTTTCAGGCGGCTATTTCAACCATGTCTATTATTTATATGATGAATAATTGGGCGTTAACTATCTCCTAATAAGCAATTATTTATTTTTTTTGTTGTATGAATTTGAGAGTGATATCAAGTCTATTAGCCTTGGTATAATAACATGGATGAATTACCAAACCTTGTGAGATAAAATTCACCCTAATACTTTGAAAAAAGTAATCAAGATTCGTAATTATATAACCTACATAATTATCTATACCGAAAAAAAAACGGATAATATTTTATCTGCTGGTAAAACAACGTTTATTCCCTATAAATGTGAACTAAGCACAGTTATATTTAATTGATTGTGGTGCTCATGATAGACATAAATCAAATCCCTATTGCTATTGATCCTAATCAACCAAGTATGAGCGCCTTAAAGCGTTCGGTTGGGCTAAGTTACTTCTTATTATCCATTGCCTCGACTTCCCCCTTAGCCAAATGGGGTTTTATAGCCCCGATCACCCTATCACTTTTGTTAGGTGTTGCTAGTCTGAAAACAGAACCAGCCTATGCTCATTTTTCGGGGCTATGTCTTAGTCTTCCGGATCAAATTGTTTCGGAAAAACCTCTTAGCCCTAAGAGCGAAACCTCGAAACCATCACAGAATAATGTCTGGAGCAACACAGACCAAGACCGGCTGGACAGGTTCAACTCTACAAATTTGCCTGAAAAGGCCCAGGAGGACTGGGCTGTTAAGGATTCATGCACGAGGATGAGGGCTAGGTTTCAAGCAAACCCGAACAGCCAATACTACTCGGTTAGTAGCGGACAAGAATTTGGTTGTGGCTACACAAACGAAAGCTGCCTGAGGGACTTTGATAGGACTGTAGGTTTATCCAAGCAATATGACCCTAAGAACTTCCACCCCAGTGAAGATGATTGGGTATCGATTGAGCCTAAGAAGCTGGCACAAACCAACTTTGAGGAAGCACCAGAGCGTCCATTAATTCCAGAGATTGACCCTAAGGATGATAACCCGTTAGCTCCGACCCTAAACATACAAGGTGCCTTGGTGAATCAGGTAGACACATCAGCGAGACTACGGCTGCAAGGAACTTATCCCCTTTCTCCCCATGCTTTGTTTGGTGCCACAGTTGACCTCACCACTGGGGAGGGCTTTTCCGACACCGAGGAAACCGGATTAAGTATCAATGAACTTTACTTTACCACTTCTGTGCCTAGCTATTCTAATCTGCGCTTTGTGGTTGGTCTAATGGATTTGACATCTTATTTTGACCGCAATAGCTTTGCTAAAGATAGTACGACCCATTTCTTTAACCCGGTGTTTCAGACGAATCCTGCTCTGGCAGCAGCTGGTATTGCGTCTCGTCCGGGGGTGCTGCTCAACTGGAATCTAACCGACAACCTGGAAGTAAGAGCTGCGGGCTTTTCTTCAGACCGAGACCTGGATGATTTTGCTTTTGATGGGTTTTCTTCAGAGCTAGCTTTCCGGGTAGGTACAGCAATCATTCGGGGGACTTACCTATCGGCTCGGGATGCTCAGAAAGATGGATTCCAGGAAATTTTTTCTTTGAACCGAGGGGATAACGAGTTTGGTCCGAAGTCCTCTGACCGCGAAGAAGCTTACGGGATTAATGGAGAACTATATATTCCTGCTCTCAAGATGGGACTGTTTGGGCGCTATGGTTGGTACGAAAATCTTGATTTAGAGGAAAGCGGGGATACCTACAGTGTGGGTCTGAACCTCTTAGATTTGTTTATGGATGATGACCGACTAGGGCTTGGCTATGGTCGGCAATTGTCTAATGATGACTTGCGCCAGGACGAAGGTAATAAAGTACCAGATGTTTGGGAATTGTTCTATGACGTGCGTGTTTCACCTAATGTGCGTGCAGGTGTGACTTTGCAAGGACGAGATGAGTTTTCAGATACAATTCTTGGTGTTCGAGTCAGGGCTGATTTTGATGTGAGTAATCTGTGGGATTGAGTGCTGAGTAATGAGTAATAGGTTTTTCAAGCTACTCGCTAATAGAATTGCTGACATAGATAGAACATAGACACTGATTCATCCTTGATAGTTTATCCTTGATAGTTTATCCTTCATTCTTGATAGTTCATACTTCATCCTTTTGACCAATGAATAACCATTATCTTGGCAAAAAAAATTTATACTGGCAGCGTTGGTGGGTCTTTTTGATGGTTTTTGGGTTAGCAGGAGTATTAATCTTCAGCCCAGTTGAATCGGTGGTACCAGCGCTCCAAGCACAAGTTACTTCTGCTGTACGCCGAGGTTACTCTCTGTTAAAGAAAGGATGGGTAGATAATGCGATCGCAACCTTTGAACAAGCTCTAAAAGGCTCTCCCCAATCGAAGGAAGGGAGGTTAGGTCTAGCGATAGCGTATCAGCGAGCAGGGCGAGATGCAGATGCTTGGGCTGCTTATCAACAAGTCTTAGCCATCGACCCAAACAATAAAGAGGCTCTGGAAGCGGTAGGAGAATTGGGAGGTTATCGTGCTGAATGGCAGGCGGATGGGATTGAAGCCCTAACCACTTTATTAAACCTAACTCCTAATGATACTGGTGTTCGTGCTCAGCGGGCTTTACTGCTGGGCTACCAAGGTCGTTTTCCGGAAGCCCTAGCTGATTATGAAATTTTGCTGGAGAGCAATCCTACACCAGAAATCATTGTTGGTGCTGCTCAAATCTATACCTACAGTGGTGACTATCAGCAAGGGCTAGAGCTATTTGATCGTTACCAAGCTAACGGTCAGCCGATTCCGGGAAATGCAGCGGGAGCCTATGCTCTGGCTCTACGGGAAACTGGGAATCCTGCTCAGGCGGTACAGGTATTGGAAGCTCAGCTCAATCAATTTTCCCAATTCTATGGCAATGATAGTTATCTACGGGCTGATTTAGCTCAAGCTTATCAAGCTTCTGGGCAACTGACAGAAGCTTTGTCTGTCCTAGAACCGTTGCGAGGGAGAGATGAGGCGGCTTTACCCTTAGCCCGGGCCCTTTCAGAAATTGGTCGTCGTGAGAGTCGCTCTGACCTAACCGAAGACGCGGTTACTCTCTACCGTCAGGTACTGGCCTCAACACCAAAGCCATCTGTTGCTTTAGTCAGGGAAGTGGCTGATGTGATGAGTGAGGTACCAAGCCAGTGGGCATCAGCTCTACGGCTTTATCAGCAGTTGACCGAGGAGCAGTCGAATAACCAAAGCTTGTTGGTGAAGTCGAATAACCAAAGCTTGTTGGTGAAGCAGATTATTCTAGAAGGTAAATTGGGACAGTTATCCGGAACTCAACGGCGACAGCGGTTGCTTGAGATAACCCAAACTCTACCGAGTGAACCAGCTCAGCAGCGAGATTTAGCCCAAGCTTTGTTGCGTCTAGACCCTCCTGAGCCAGAACTGCTGAGTGTTTACCAAGATTTGCTGGCTACAGGGGTAGATGTACCGTTTTTGCATTTCCGTGTTGCTCAGATTTTGATAAAGCAGAATCGACTAGCCCAGGCAACAAGTGCAATTGACAGTTACAGGGCAACCTCTACTGGTGGTTCCGACCAGAGTACGGAATTATTGCTAGCAGAGATTGACCGTCGCCAGGGAAATCTCGATGCCAGTATCCAGCGGTATCAGAGAATTATTCAGAGTAATCCAAATAATAATTTGTTCAATGGTGCTTTGCGGGGGTTAGCGGGAATCCACATTGCCCAAGGTGATCCACAGAAAGCTCTGGTTATCTATGACCAGCTGCTATCTCGCGATCGCAATGATTTATTAGCCCAGCTGGGGCGTACTAGTGTGGCATATCAAACTAAACGTATTGACCAACAGGAAGCGCAAGGGGTACTCAATCAATGGCTACAGACTCAGCCTTCTATTGATCCATCGCCGGAATTGTTGAGTTTGGTGGGTGCTTTGCCTGCTGACCCAGCACGAGAAACCCTGTACATTACTCTACTAGAGGTCTCACCAGATAATGCTCCTGTACAATTGCGACGGCTACAGGTTTTAGCACAGCGAGAGCCTAAGTTAGCTAAAGCTGAAATAGCTGAGTGGATTGCCGGTAATCCTGATAATATCGATGCCTACTTTGTGCAGGGAGAATTGGCTATGGGATTGAGGGATTTGCGATTAGCTAGCAACGCTTACGAAGAAATTTTGGAACGGGATCCTAATCAAATTGGTGCCTTACTAGCCTTGGCAGGAATTAACTTTACTCAACAGCACTATGCTAAGGCAACGGGGTTTTATAAACAGATACTAGAACTGGAGCCAAAGAATTTATCGGCTCGCAAAAATTTGGCTGAATTAAGTGTTGCCCAAGACTTTCCGTTTACAGCCCTCCAACGGTTTGAAGGACTCAACTTTGAAGAGAAAGAGTCTACAGGGACAGTTAATCCTAAGCTCGATAATCGTATCCTGCGGCTGGAGGTAGATATTCTAAAACGGCGAGGTTTTCAGCCTTATTGGGAGCGGTACTAATACCCTTTCAATTTAGTTTTTATGATTAGGGCAAGATGTTAGCTTTTAGGTGTTAGCTTTTAGGTGTTAGGTTTTAGTCCTTAAAGCCTAGCACCTGATAGCATTTCGATTTTATTTATGAACCAAGCAGCCTGTTTAAATAAGACTTGAAGCTAGTTTAACATCTCAAATTAAACTTATATATATAAATAGATAGCCAAGAAGGTAATGGACTAATGATACCCCTATCAAATTGTAACTACGTAGGTAAATTAGACCAAATATTTCCCCAGCAACCAATGTAACTAGTATCGCTTGAGTTCCTAGGCTAACGTGAAACATTCCAAATAAAATTGCTGCAATAAAAACAGAAAAGTAACCTTTTTCATCTAGGAGAAATCGTTGCAAAGCTGTTTGCACAGTAGCTCGGACAAACTCTTGTATATAAGAGTGTATAAAATAAGTGAATGACATCACAGATACTAAAGATATCGGAAATTTTAATATTTTTGATGTTAATTGATTTCCGGTCGTAATTAGATCTATTCCAAACGCTATTAACCCTATTAATATAATTCCTAATCCACTGATTATCAAGCCATCTAAAACAGATTTTTTAAAATTTATTTTTGTCACTCCTACTTGATCTAAAGAAATATTAAACTTTGTCAAGGTAATTAAAGCAGGAATGACTATTACTACAAGATGTATCCAAATAAACGCCACTGAATAAAGATTCAGAAAATTTGGGAAAAAATCATCCAAACATGAATTAATCAGTATTGCGATCAGCGACATCACGAATATGATTACGAAAAACAAGCCAAAATTATTGCGTTCTTTTAGCTGGTCGATTTGTTCTTGGAGATTAGCTGTATATTGAGTAGTCCAATATCGTAGACGCTTACTGACGTCATAAGTTATTGCTTCATCTATAATCTTGATGATTTCTTGAGCGTCATCGACATTCTCGAGCAGCTGGGTTCTAGATAAGATATAAACTTCAGTATTCGGTTGTGCTATTACAGAGCAAGTTCTAGGTCCTTCATCGAAGAATGACATTTCTCCGAAAGTTTCCCCGGCTAGGATTTCTCCAAATTTAATATTTGTATTAGTACGGGTTTCAACTTTCAATAAATCAACGGCTCCTGAGATAATAAAGTAAATTTCACTACTATATTCTCCTTCTTTGACAATCAACTCTTCCTGAGAGTATTTTTTAATTTCTCCAATCTTCTCTACCTCTTTTAACTGATCTTCGTTCAGGTATCCTAAAATATCAAACTTCTCTAACATGGATTAATACTGCCCATTTGAGGGTAACAAGAAATCAAATCAACAAATCAAATCAACGACTTAGTCGCTGTTTTTTTTTAAAGTATCAAAAAATGATACAGATGGCAAAGCCATAATTTAAAGAATTATGACTGTGATCTATTTTGCTCTTTACTTGCGTATTACCACTGACATTATAATGGTTTGGGGTTTGTTTTAAGAGCGATTGCTTTAGTGGTGGGAAGCTTGAGAGGTTCGTTCTACTTCTTCAACCAAAATTACTGGAATTGGACTGGTTTCTAACACTGCCTGAGATACGGAACCGACCAGCACTTGCTGCCAGGGTTGATGTCCCCGTTTTCCGATCACTATATCTGTTACTTGATGCTCTTGGGCTATGCGAACAATTTCTTCGGGAATCGAACCGGTTACGGTAATAAACTGATGCCGAATATCCAAGAGCAAGCGTTTGATTTGGTTCTGTAACTGCTTGACTTCTGGCTGATTTGATGTTGTGCTCACATGTAAAACAATAACTTCCCCATTACTTCGTCTTGCTAAATCTGCTACTTTAGTTAATACGTGGGTGGCTAAACTAGAGGTATCGACAGCGGCTAGTAGGAGAGTATGAGAGGCAACGGTTACTTTGGTGGGGTCTACAGGGTCTTGGGATAAGAGTTTAGGGGCAAAGGTGGGAATTGCCCAAGCCCCTAGGGGTGCGGTAATCAAAATCGAGAGGGCTGCGATCGCTAAAATTGTTTGACCTCCTTCTAGCCCTTGACTCAAGGGAATACCACCAATGGCTGCTTGTACTGTGGCTTTTGCGGAGTTTCCGGGCAACAAAAACAGTTTCTCTCGCCAAGTCCAATTACTGCCCAATGTGGAGAGATACCACCCGACCATCCGACCGATAAATAAGCCAATTGCGAGGATTACAATGCCAGGTAACAGGGTTGTTTCTAATACCCGCAGTTGAATACTGGCTCCCATCAAGACAAATAGAATAATCTCTGCTACTACCCACAGATGGTTAAATTCCACTCGCAAGCGCCGTGCTAAGGGAGGGTCTAATTCTATTAGGAAAAATCCCATTGCCATGGTAGCTAAATAGCCAGAAAAATATGGCATAGTTTTAGCTAAAACTACCAATAATAAGGCAAGTGCTGCGGTAATTAAGGTATCTTGGACGATAGTTTCGGTCCAATTTTGTTTGGTTAATAGGAAAATAATTAACTGAGCAGCGATATATCCAATTAAGACACCAAGGGCGACCTGGATTAGAACTTGCAGGGGTAGGAACTGGAGAGCATTACTGTTGATTGTTCCCTGTGCCAAGAAATTCACCATCAAACTGAAGAGTAGCAATACTAGGACATCGGATAAGGCACTCCCAGTTAGAATCACATCTGGTATCCCTTTAGCTACGCCCCACCCTAAACTTTTGAGTCGCAGCATTCCTGGCACAATTACGGCGGGGGATTCTGCTCCGACTACACAGCCTAGGAGTAATCCAGTGGGAAAATCGAAATTAAACAGTATCATGGCGGCAACAGCTACTGCGATCGCTTCGGTGATGGCGGGCAAAATGCCTAACCTTAGCGCAACAGTTCCTTGCTCCAGGAGTTTCTCAAGATCCAATCCCAGTCCTGCCCGCATTAAAATGACCATAACTGCGAAGGTGCGTAGGTCATCAGCCATAACTAGGACTTGTGGTGCGATCGCATCCCCCACTTCTGGTCCGATTAGGATACCCACCACAATCATGCCAATCAAAGGAGGTGCTCCCAAACGACGGGCAAGTTGACCCCCAAAAAAGCCCATCAATAAGATCCATATTGTACTGGCTAGCATCCGAAATGTTCGCGCTCGTATATAAAATGTAATTACTTGTCGCTCAATTATGAAAACACAGTTGATTCGGATTGGCAATACTTGATATCAGTGGTTATGAAAATCAAGCCTAACCTTGCTATTACTTTGGCTACTTTACTGCTATCAGTTGAGGGGGCAATTGCTCAACCTAATTCATCATTTACTGACTCTACACCACCAACTCCACCACTGTCCAACCAACAACGCGAGGAAGTGGAAAGGTTAATTAATGATCATCTAGAGAAAAGCTACACAATTCGCAATCAGATCCAATCGGAAGTTCATCGAACCTTTGACTGGACGATTAACCTGCTTAACCTTTTAATTACAGTACTAATCGCCATCCCTATTGTTACTAGTCTGGCAGTGCTCTTGCTAAGACGTAGCATCATCAACCAATTAGTGTCTGAGACGCAAAAGCAATTCCAAGAAGAAGCTGAACAAAAAATAAAAGAGCAAATTGACGCTGAAGTCACTACGGAATTAAAACGACAAGTTGAAGCTTTTAAGCAGGAGCTGGAAACCCTTAAATCTGATTTAGTTTCTCAACTTCAGCATCTAGTTGTGGCTGCTCAACATGAGAAAGAGCAGATTTTTAACGAAATTTCTCGAATTACTCCGTCCATTATCCAAGAAGAATTTGTTGCTCCAGAAGTCCAACAAAAACTGGAAGAGCTAACTAAACAGCTGGAGTCGTTAAAGTCTGCTAATCCCCAGCTATACTTAACAGTTGATGACTATATCAATCAAGGACACGCTCTGTGGATTGAAAATCGCTATCAAGATGCGATCGCATCCTATCAAAAAGCGCTTCAGCTCCAGCCAGATTCCGATGTGGCTTGGTCAGGAAAAGGCCAAGCTCTGCAGAGATTAAAGCGATATGACGAATCCCTCGCTGCCCATGCCGAGGCGATTAAAATTAATCCGAACAACTTTAGGAGTTGGTTTGGACAAGGTTATACTCTCAGATACATGGAACACTATGAAGAAGCACTGATTTCCTATGATCAGGTTATTCAGATCAACCCAGATTTTCATCATGCTTGGAACCATAGAGCCTATGCCTTGATCAAACTTGGTCGCTATCAAGAAGCCTGGGACAGTTTGGAAAGAGTACGGCAGCTAAAATCAAATTCATCTAATCTTTACTACAACCAAGCTTGTTATTATGCCTTAAACGGTGAGATTGACTCAGCAATTGCAAGTCTAGAACAAGCGATGAGTTTGAATGATAGACTTAAGTCTATCATTAATATTGATGCGGATTTTGACATGATTAAAGACGAGCAACGGTTTCAAGATCTAATTAATCCATAAATCTGACCATTGTATTTATCTCTTTGTCTACCTTTGCTGGCATCTAGAGAGCAGGTAGCTACTGGTAGTTAGCAGACAGTTTAAGGGTTTTGAAATTGCCTATATCGTCTCATTCGTTACATGTCCTAATTCATCCGTTACCCCATCTGCTCCATCTACTTGAATGTACAAGTTACCAGTGTGATAGCTTAGTTTTTTGTAATTTGGTAACTTATCGCACATTTCTTCTATTTAATCTTGTCTAGCCAATTCCCAATTTATAATTTTTCAAGCCAAAATATTAAGTAATACCATGTTGCATTCCTTGGGGTAACTATGTTTAAGGTTGACCGTTGAGAGTTAAATGTTAACTATTAATAGTCAAATACTAGTCAAATACTAGTCAACACCAACGGTAATCCTATCAGTAAATTACCACTTTGATCGCCACTTGGTATAGGCCAGTTAAATGGGTGACTACACTAGACAAGGAGAGTGGCCGTGACAACCCTTAATAAATTAATCGACCAAATCAAGACAGAGTTATCTGACGAATTCAGTGAGCGGTTGCGCAAAATCCTCATGAGCCAGGATAAAGAGTGGTTAGTAGAGCAGATCATCTCATTAACCTTAAGCCGAGACAACCAATTGGTCTGTGGGATAAAACCGCCAACTACCCAGAAACTAGCTTTAGCCCTAGAAGATAAAGAAAGAAAACACCGGGCTAGACTTGAACGCATCTCTAAGATACAGCTTGATGAGGACAAACTGGCCCAAATTATCAAGAGGTATAAGAGACTAGATCGGGAGCAACTCGAAGCACAAGGATACCTAAAAAATCCTCCTCAAAAAGGAACAGCTTTAATTACTAACACCGAAAGGAGTAGTAAGGGTAATGAACTTTTGCTTGAAGCTAAAGATGTGTTTTACGCACTGCTCTTTGGAGATAAAGATACCAATGTTCGATTTGATCGAGTAGAACGAGAATTGTTGACGCTGATCGTACCAGAGCATAAATTCCACGTTATAGACTTCATGGTAGCGGTAACCCAAATAGGAGGAGAAGGGACCTGGACAGATCCTAATAATGTCTCCCATGACGACCGGGAAAAAAATATTATCTTGCAAACGGAATACGGTGAAGTCAAGAGTGAACTTATTAGTGAAGGGTTACTGGCTACTGTGAAAATTATCAATAATCTAGAAATTAATGAACAAGTACTTTATTTTCGGATGATAGATGTTGAACAAAGTTCATTAGTTGCCTAAATTATTAAAAACTAAAACAAGTCTCTGGCAAGTAGCCAACTGTATTAGTAAACTACATTAGTCAACTGGATTAAACGTTTGATAGTTCCCTCCTAAGGCTTCCACAACTGTTTGAGTATTAGTGATTAACATTTTGATGTAAGTATCAGCTTCACTACCTGGTACACTTAAGGAATCAGAGTATAATTCTTGTGGGGCTAATTTCACCCCAGCTTCCTGGGCCACAGTGTTGATCAAAGCTGGGTTGATCGTGGTTTCCGCAAAAATCGCCGGAACCCCAATTTTTTTGATAGCGTCTGCCAAACCCTTGACAGTCTGAGCACTGGGTTGTTCCTCAGTACTGATGCCAATTAAGGTTCCAGCTACTGGTATGCCATAGGCACTAGCATAATATTGAAAAGCATCATGAGTTGTGACTAGGTAGCGGTGCTTCTTAGGAATAGTTTGAATCTGCTGGATAATCCAAGCATCAAGCTTTTTTAATTCAGCAGTTAGCTGTGCTGCATTCTTGGTAAATTCTTCCTTGTCCTCTGGTGAGAGTTCAATCAACTGATCCCGAATGGCATTCACCATTGCGATCGCATTTTTAGCATCTCCCCAAACATGAGGATCCGGTTCCTTCTTTCCTTCGTATTCAAAATCCAAGGGTGACACCACTTCCCCAACCGCAAAGGTCTTGATGTTAACCCCAGCCGACTTAATCAGCTTAATCAGTGCTGGTTCCAGATTGTAGCCATTGTATAAAATCAGATTAGCTTGTTCCAACGCAATAGTATCTGCTGGGACTGGCTCATAGACATGGGGATCTGCTCCGGGTTTTAGGATACCCGTCAGTTCAATTTCATCTCCTCCTACTTGTTTCGTCCAGTCGGTAATGATAGTGCTAGTGGTAACTACATTGGGCTTATCATCGCCATCAATACCACTCTGGTTTGTTCCGGTGGTATCACACCCACTGATCCAGACTCCTAAAATGATTACTACTGTCAGCCACCATTGGCGCTTTCTACTGTGAGACTGAATAATTACTCTCAACCGCTTCGCTCCAATTCAAAATTATCAATTCAAAATTCAAAAATACCCCACGAAGGAATTCAGGGGATTGAAACAGCGATCCAGCCCGGTCATGGGGGGAACCCCCATGAGCAACTGGCGTTCCACGGGGCTTTCAAGGTGCGGACCCAGGTGACCCACACAGACCCATGCACCATGAGCAACTGGCCTGGAAACCCCCTCATGAAGGCGCTACATGGCTAACAAACTGGGTTTGCAGCATAAATCCTATCATATTCTTTTCATTTTTCATGATAAACTATTTTCATATTTGTATCATTTTTTGTTTCCGGAACCCTCTATGCCACATGCTGCCTCGGTTCATCACCTTGCTTCTCCCAAGAGGAAACACCAAGCTGGATATAGCAATCTGTCCCAGACAGGAACCATTACCCTAAGGCAACTGGGTGTACACTACCGCCTAGTGGAAGCACTCAGGGATATCAACTGTGAGATCAAACCAGGACGATTAACCGGAATTATTGGTCCGAATGGTGCAGGGAAAAGTACTCTGATCAAAGCCATGCTGGGGTTAATTCCCACTGCCACGGGCTTTGCTATGTATCAGGGAAAACCGTTGATAGAACAGTTAGAAAATGTGGCTTATATGCCACAGCGGACGCAAATTGACTGGACTTATCCCGCAACTATCTGGGATGTTGTGCTAATGGGTAGAGTCCGGAAAACAGGATGGTTTCGTCGCTTTTCCACGGTATCCCGGCGGATCGCAGCGGATGCCATTGAACAAGTTGGCATGAGTGATTACCGCAATCGTCCGATTGGACAGCTATCGGGAGGACAGCAGCAGCGGGTTTTTCTCGCTAAAGCATTAGCTGAACAAGCAGATATATTCTGTTTTGATGAACCGATGGCTGGTATTGACAAAAAAACTGAAGCTGTAATTTTTACTATCCTCCATCAACTCGCCGATGCCGGAAAAATTGTGCTAGTCGTTCACCATGATTTGGGAGAAGCGATGACTCATTTTGATGATTTGATTTTGTTGAATCGGGAGTTAATTGCTAGTGGCTGTAGGCAAGAGGTATTGAGTGCAGCTAATATGCAACAGGCTTATGGTGGTCAAGTCGTTTTTTGGTTAGATCCAGTTGCTGTAAAGTGAAAGAAGGCAAAAGGGAAAAGGCAAAAGGCAAAAGCTGATTTCTGATAGCACAAAAAAATCTTCCCATCGCTCTTTTCTACTGTTCCCTGTTCCCTGTTCCCTGTTCTCTGTTCCCTGTTCCCTTTTACCATCAATCTTATGTTGACATCTCACCTGAAAATGTTATATGTTAGAGGTTTTAATTGAGCCGTTGCAGTATGGGTTTATGCAGCGATCGCTAATTACTGCGGTGTTAGTGGGTATCGTTTGTGCCGCAGTTGGTAGCTACCTAATGGTACAGCGACTTGCCTTACTCGGAGATGCTATCAGTCATTCTGTACTACCAGGATTAGCGATCGCATTTATGATCGGTGCTGACATTTTTGTAGGAGCCTTTATTGCTGGGGTGGTTAGCACTGTGGTGATTACTTGGATCCGGACGCGATCGCAAATTAAAGAAGATGCCGCCATGGGGATTGTATTTTCCGCTTTCTTTGCCCTCGGTATCACCTTAATTACGGTAATGGAGAAAGATAACAAAATTGACCTCAATCACTTCCTATTCGGCAATATTCTGAGTGTAACCAATGAAGAAGTAATCAATACAGCCATTATCACCGCCATTGTACTATCAATCATTCTCCTGCTGTACAAAGAATTAATGTATTATACCTTTGACCCCTTAGGGGCAAAAGCAGCAGGTTTACCAACCAACTTGCTGAACTTTGGTCTAATGATCTTGATTGCCTTGACCATTGTCGCTAGCCTCAAAGGAGTTGGAGTGATTTTGGTGCTAGCGATGTTAATCACACCAGGAGCAACAGCTTACTTATTAGTCAATCGGTTGCACCAGATGATGATTTTGGGTTCAGCCCTTGGGGTAATAGCTAGTATTACTGGTATGTACCTGAGTTATTTTTTTAATCTGCCTTCTGGACCAGCAATTGTTTTAGTAGCTTTTGGTTTATTTATGCTGGCATTTTTATTTAGTCCCAGTCAGGGAGTGTTAACTCATCCGAATACTCAGTTAGGACAATCACAAATTTGGCAGGAAATTAAGAGGTTGTGGCGTTGATATAGCATTTTTATTTCAGTTGTGAACATAGTCCCCTTTTAGAAAGGCAAGAGGCAAGAGGCAAGAGATAATAAAGTATATAATAATTTTTGGGAATGGAAAGAACTGTCATCTTTTTTTACCATTTATTTGGAAATGCTATATCTGGTATGGGATTGTGCTTCGCGCACGGGCAAAAAGGAAGGCAGAAGGAAAGGAGTAAGGTTGAATCGGAGATGTTTTTTTATCACTAATTATCCTGACATCTTATCATTCATTGGTGAGAATACCAAGAAGGGAAAGAGGGGGAAGATCACCGAAGTTTTAATTCTAAGATCTTCCTCACCTCCTCTAACAAGAATTCTGCAAAAAAATGATTCTATGCTCCGGCAAGCTTTGCTCCACCGGAAACTTGCAGAAAAACCCTAGACAAAGATCTCAGAGAGATTGTCGACAAACACCTCAGAGAAATTGTCGATGAGAGTGCTAGCTTGAGTCCAACTCACCACAGCCAAGAGATCTCCGCCCCTCGAGATTTCAGCACCATTATCACCATCAATGATGCTGAGCTGATTAGGATTGGCAAGATCAAAGATAGTTAGACCAAGCTGGAAGTTGTTGATAGTATCAAAGCCATTGCCGCTTTCGAGGAAAATTACATCCTCACCACCTCCTAGCCACAGGGTGTCGTTACCACTGCCACTAACAATCAAATCATTGCCAGAGCCAGAATAGATGATGTCATCACCAGCACCACCAAAGATTCGATTATTCCCCTCACTACCGAAGATGGTATCGTTACCGTTACCACCGCTAAGAATCACCTCCTGCTGTGAACCACCGTAAATCAAGTCATTACCATTATCGCCAAAAAGGGAATTAACGCTCTCACTACCAGCGATCGTGTCATCACCATTACCACCGAAAATCACATCCTGCCGTGAACCACCGTCGATGCGATCATTACCATCACCGCCGGAAATAAAATTAATTCCCTCACTACCAGTGATGGTGTCATTGCCAGCCAAACCGTCAATGCAATCGTTTTCGACAGTGCCGAACAGGGTATTATTGCCTGGTGTTCCCGTGATATTATTGAAAAAACTCATTGATGTTTGCTCCGTAATTAATGAATCGTTAGTTGCTATGTAACCCACTCCTCAGCTGTATCTGAAGTTATATCTGAGGTTGTGTCTGAGGCTGTATCTGAAAACTGCTGTAAGTAGCTGGGAATAAATAAACGTTAAAACTAAAAATCCGAAAATAAAGCTGGAAGCCTTTATTCAAGTGGTTTTCAGGATTTTCAATTTCAATCGCTATTTTACGGATAATTAAACCCACCTACTTACTTAGTTTTTAGCCTTGAATAATTAATCAAGTTAAATGTTCCTTTTTCTACAAAAGGGCAGATTTTTGTAATGTTCTTTAACAAAAGCCCTGGGCAGACCAACCCTGATCAAAAATGCGCCTGAGTTAACTCAGACGCACTATGCTAATTAAATAATGATTTTATGCTCTGGTAAGCTTTGCTTTATTGCACGCTTGCAGAAAAACCCTAGACAAACACCTGATCCAGATTGTCTATGAGAGTGCTAGCTTGAGTCGAACTCACCACAGCCAAGAGGTCTCCGCCGCTTGAGATTTGGGCACCATTATAACCATCAACGATGCTGAGCTGGTTAGGATTGGCAACATCAAAGGTAGTTAGACCAAGCTGGAAGTTTTTGATAGTATCAAAGCCATCCCCGGTGTTGAGGACAATTCGATCCTCACCACCCCCTAGAGAAATGGTGTCGTAACCACTGCCACTATTAATGAAATCATTGCCAGAGCCAGAATAGATCATGTCATTACCAGAACCACCATAGATTCTGTTATTACCTTCAGCTCCTCTGAGGGTATCGTTACCGCTACCACCGTAAATCAGATCCGGCTGTGAACCACCCTCGATCAGGTCATTACCATTACCGCCGTAAAGGGTATTAACTCCCTCAGCTCCTCTGATGGTATCGTTACCGTTACCACCGCGAATGAAATCCCGCTGTGAACCACCAAAGATTTGGTCATTGCCATCACCGCCGAAAAGGGAATTAATTCCCTCACTGCCAAAGATGCTGTCATTGCCAGCTAAACCGTAAATCCGATCGTTTCCGACAGTGCCAAACAGGTTATCATCACCTGCTGTTCCTGTGATACTATTAATAGAATTCATTGATGTTTCCTCCTTAATTAGGAATCGTCAGTTGTTATGTAACCCACACCTCGGTTGTATCTGAAGTTACATCTGAGGTGTTGTCTGAGGCTGTATCTAAAAACTGCTGTGTTTTTCAGCCTCTAATGGTTAATCAAATTAAATCGGGTCTTTTTCTACAAAAGGTCCGATTTTTGTAATATTCCTTAACAAAAGTCCTGGGCAGACCAACCCTGATCAAAAATGCGCCTGAGTTCACTCAGACGCACTATGCTCATCAAATCATGATTTGATCCTCCAGCAAGCTTTGCTTTACCGGAGCTTTACAGAAAAACCCTAGACAAACACCTGATCCAGATTGTCTATGAGAGTGCTAGCTTGAGTCGAACTCACCACAGCCAAGAGGTCTCCGCCGCTTGAGATTTGGGCACCATTATAACCATCAACGATGCTGAGCTGGTTAGGATTGGCAACATCAAAGGTAGTTAGACCAAGCTGGAAGTTTTTGATAGTATCAAAGCCATCCCCGGTGTTGAGGACAATTCGATCCTCACCACCCCCTAGAGAAATGGTGTCGTAACCACTGCCACTATTAATGAAATCATTGCCAGAGCCAGAATAGATCATGTCATTACCAGAACCACCATAGATTCTGTTATTACCTTCAGCTCCTCTGAGGGTATCGTTACCGCTACCACCGTAAATCAGATCCGGCTGTGAACCACCCTCGATCAGGTCATTACCATTACCGCCGTAAAGGGTATTAACTCCCTCAGCTCCTCTGATGGTATCGTTACCGTTACCACCGCGAATGAAATCCCGCTGTGAACCACCAAAGATTTGGTCATTGCCATCACCGCCGAAAAGGGAATTAATTCCCTCACTGCCAAAGATGCTGTCATTGCCAGCTAAACCGTAAATCCGATCGTTTCCGACAGTGCCAAACAGGTTATCATCACCTGCTGTTCCTGTGATACTATTAATAGAATTCATTGATGTTTCCTCCTTAATTAGGAATCGTCAGTTGTTATGTAACCCACACCTCGGTTGTATCTGAAGTTACATCTGAGGTGTTGTCTGAGGCTGTATCTAAAAACTGCTGTGTTTTTCAGCCTCTAATGGTTAATCAAATTAAATCGGGTCTTTTTCTACAAAAGGTCCGATTTTTGTAATATTCCTTAACAAAAGTCCTGGGCAGACCAACCCTGATCAAAAATGCGCCTGAGTTCACTCAGACGCACTATGCTCATCAAGTAATGATTTTATGCTCCGGCAAATTTTGCTCTACCGGAGGCTTGCAGAAAAACCCTAGACAAACACCATGTCGAGATTGTCGATGAGAGTGCTAGCTTGAGTCCAACTAACCACAGCCAGGAGGTCTCCGCCGCGCGAGATTTCAGAACCATTAGCACCATCCACGATGCTCAGCTGATCACTATCGCCAGCATCAAAGATAGTTAGACCAAGCTGGAAGTTTTTGATAGTATCAAAGCCATTGCCGCTTTGGAGGACAATTAGATCATCACCACCCCCTAGCCACAGGGTGTCGTCACCACTGCCACTATTAATCAAATCATTGCCAGAGCCAGAATAGATAATGTCATCACCAGAACCACCAAAGATTTCATTATTCCCCTCACTGGCGAAGATGGTATCGTTACCGCTACCACCGCGAATCACATCCAGCTTTGAACCACCGTAGATCACGTCATTACCATCACCGCCGAGAAGGGTATTAATTCCCTCACTACCAAAAATTGTGTCATTGCCAGCCAAACCCTCAATCTGATCGTTTTCGACACTGCCGAACAGGCTATCATTGCCTGATGTTCCTAAAATAAGATTGTCGTCAATATCTAAGTTAATGTTGAGATCAATCAAGCCTGTGTTGGAAGAAAAGCCATCAACAGCAATTTGGTAGGTTGTACCAGCGCTAACAGTAAATACAACTTCACTTTGTAAACCAAAGGTGTCATCATCACTGGCAATCTCTGTTAAGCTGTTAAGTGCTGAACCGGTGTAGACTGCTAGACTAGTGTCGTAGTTACTCCCAAAAGTGTCAATAGTGACTGTACCATCACCGGGAGCTGTCCAAGACCACCAGGCAGAATTTAACGGGCTGCTAATGCCTGCATGATCGGGCTCACCTGACTCCCCAGTGAAACCCACGTTAGTGCCTGTGGTACTAACTGATGTACGCTTTAAGAATATCCGGTCTGCAAAGTTATCATTAGAAACCATCAATGTTTGCTCCGTAATTAATAAATTCTAAGTTGTTATATAATGCACACCTGGGTAGTATCTGAGGCTGTATCTGAAAACTGGTGTGATTTTCAGCCTTTAATAATTAATCAAGTTAAAATTGCCCTTTTTCTGAAAAAAAAAATTTTTTGTAATAGTTATTAATAAAATATGTGGGTATAAAAAACCTCATTAAAAATGCGCCTGATTTCACTCAGACCCACCAAATTAGGTTACCCCTTAACTATAAGGATAGCGCTATCAAAGACGCTATATATGCATTTTTTTTACCTTTGTTAGAGTTTAATTTAAATTTTACCGAATCTTCATTTTACCTTTCCGGTTTTTCATGAATGGGCAAGTAAATAGGCTCAGGGGGTGACAAGCGCTCTTTAAAATCTTACAGGGGTTAGGTTTTAGGGGTTAGGTGAAGCGTGAAGAATGTCCGTGCGGGTATGGATTGATTAAAACTATCATTGACGAAGTATGCGTGAAAATTGCTTCAATTGCTGGCAAATACAAATGACTCATCGCACTCATTTTACCCAATACCTAAAACCTAACACCTAACACCTATCTAGGTTTGAGCTTTTTTGTCACCCCGTGAACTTTCAATGTGTAAGCAATTTTGCCTAGGTACTTAGTTTTGAATTAGGAAACGGCAAAGTCAGTTATTTTACGGCGTTCTAAGGTTTTAAAGGCAAGGACAATTTGTTGAGGTGAAATGCCTAGTTTTACCAGTTCGTTGGCGACTCCTTCTTCTGTGCCGTCTTGTTGAAGCCAAATTTTTTCGTTAATGATATCAATGTGAATCAAACTGCCGTAAATTCTTTGATTTTTGTGCCAACCTATTTCCATGAGGAGATAGTGATCTTTATTTTCGTCAATGATTAATTGAAGGTCGCTTTCGGGGTCATTTCCTAAAAATTCAACGTAGTCTTGTAAGACTTTGATAATGGCTTGTTTTAGATTAGTTTTGTTTAAGGTATCCATGTAATAAGCTCCTCTTGATTGACGTCAAAGGTAAAAATGCGAATGATTTTATCTTCGATTAAAACTTGTCCTGCTTCTTCTTCAAACACTGATGATATCACATCTTCTGGAACAGCTAAATAGAGTTTTCTTTCGGGTTCGTAGCGTACCAGTAGGTGTTCATACAAAACAAATTGACCCACTGCTTCCTCTAAATCTTTCATTTCTGATGCACTGCGGAAACTTTTGATTTCAACAGCAATTTTCTGGACACCTTTTTCCGCCGCAATGAGTCGTTCTGCCCCTAAGTCAATATATAAATTCTTTTTTCTAGTGAGTTTTAAACGATAGGGATCGTGGGTGATTGTCCAACCGTCTTTTTGAAGGGCATTGCGTACACTATCATGATAGTAGTCACGAACTGGCATGGTTATTAATTTAATAATTAATTAATTTTTTGATCTTAATTGACTCTGACCATTACCGTTATGATTCGGGTATTCTTAAGTTAGCAAAAAGTGATTATCCAAGGGTCAACAAGATTATTCATAGATGCTATGATGAATATCAAGCTTATTTTCAGAAGTGCTCCTATTTACTAAACCATTAGCACCAGGGCTGAGGGTATTTAACCTGACTTGATATTATTCATGATGTCGCTTTTTCCCCCAAAGTACACCTGATATTATATCTTTATTTATCGTGTTACGGCGGTTTGCATAACTATCAGGTACACAGGATTGTTTTCCCTCTTCCTTCTTCCCTCTTTCCTGCTCCCTGCTCCCTGCTCCCTGCTCCCTGCTCCCTAAAAACCTAGGAACTTTGTCCCTAACTGAATTGCAAACCGCTGTAAATTTTACATCTCAAATACAAACGCTAAATCAAATTTTTACCGAATCTTTATTTTCCATTTCCGGTGTTTCATGAATGGGCAAGTAAATAGGTGATGCTTGCCAAGCTGGCACCAGCCATGACGATATTTTTTAAATAGCTTAAATAGCGTTTTGAGTAACTGGTACTTAGTAATAGTAAGAAATAGATATCTAGGTATACACGAGAATAATCTAAATAATAACCCAAGATAGTCATGCTAGTCATTGAAAATAGCACAGCATAAATAATGGCACTGATTAGGATAACTTTGTTTTCTCGTAGGGATTGACTGGCTAGCAGTATAGTAACTAAAAAAGCTGCTATTAATAAGGCAAACGAATAAGCTTCAAACAGGTTTTTTCCCCCTAGTCCTCCTGTGAGACTATTAATCAGCTTTTGACCTATGCCAAATAGGGGGTAGCCAAAATTTTCACTACCTTCTAGATTCTCTTGAACTTCTAGACGATAGAAAACATAGATAGCCCACCCAGCTACTGGTATCCAAGCCCATAATAGATGTTGCAGCTGCCGACCTTTGCGCTCCCATATACTAGTTAATAAAATTGCCAACCACATTAATAGCATTGTCTCCCGTGTCAGACAAGCAGCTGCGATGGCTATTGCTGTGTAAATCGGTTTTTCATTGCGATAAAAATAGATAGCTGTTACGAGCAGCAAGCTACTAATTAAATCAGCTGTTGAAAGGGATAAAACCATCCAAACTCCTGGTATAGAAAGAACCAGGAGTGAGTGCCAAGTTCTACCACTATATCGTTTGAAATATAAACTACTCACAAATACTATGAGAATAATAGCTAGACAGTTAATCCCAACCATTGCGTAGGGAATTAGCTGGGGATTCCCAAAACCTAATAGATAACCTAGCAGTGGATACAGAATTCTTCTGTAGCGATATTGCGGAGGAGTAATGGCTTCTATTGTTCCTGAGTTTTCTAACCATGGATCGAGGGCAATAGTGAGAAACTGTTGACCATCATATCCCTGCTCTCCCTGATAAATCAATACTTGATCACTATTGAGATAAGGAGAAATAGGGAATAGTGATCCAATTCTGAAAAAGCCAGTAATGTTCCCTTCAAATTTTACAAAATAAAAGAAACTTACTATAACTAATACTAAAACAGCAGCCAATATTGTGTACCTAATCTCAATCGGCTGCCGATTCCATAATTGTTTCATGACCTACACTTGTTTTATGAGCTAACCCGCTCTTCCCTATCATCCTGTAAGCATTCAGCCGTCAGCTATCAGTTATCAGCTTATGTGCTACGCACACGCTACGCGAACAGCTAATGCGCTACGCGCACGCTACTTGAGATGCTAAAGGTCTGTGGCCACGCTAAGCGAACAGTTTATGCCCATAGCTTAGGCTACTAATGGTGCTTTTGAATAAAATAAGCTGACGGCTGACGGCTGTTCGCGTAGCGTGGCCAAAGGCCTTTAGCTGAATGCTTACAATTCGCAAAAAGTAAAAATGCGCCTGGTTAATTCCAGACGCAGGTAATCTTTGCAGCTGATGATAAAAAAAATTAAATAAAATGAAATTAACCGAGTGCTTCAGCACCACCCACAACTTCCAGAATTTCCTGGGTAATTGCGGCTTGCCGTGCCTTGTTGTAGGTTAGGGTTAGTTTACCAGTCAGTTCCGATGCATTATCACTAGCATTACTCATTGCTGTCATCCGACAAGCCAGTTCACTAGCTGCTGACTCTTGTAATGCCCGTAGTAACTGGTTGTTTAGATATAAAGGCAACAGGGCATCCAGGATTTGGACGGGGTCTTGTTCAAAGATCATGTCACGGGGGAAAGTCTCGGTAGTTGTCCTTGTGACTAACTCCCGCTCTACCTTGAACTCACCACCTTTAGTTGTTAATCTGAAGATTTCATCATCCTGTGATTCTAGTCCCTTAGCTGTTAGGGGTAGCAGAGTTTGAACCGCAGGTCTAGAACTAATCAATGAGACGAATTTGGTGTATATCAACTCCACCCGGTCTACGGTTTCAGACAGAAACAGGGAGAGGAGTTGGTCAGCAATCATAGATGCTTCTGATGCGGTGGGAATCTGTTCTAAACCGGTGTACTTGGCATCAATTGGCTGGTCGCGGCGTTCGAAGTACTGAATAGCTTTGCGTCCAACTAGCACGTATTTGTAGCCAACCCCTTTTTCCTGTAGTTCCTTTGCACGGTTTTCTGCACGCTTGATAACGTTAGTATTGTAACCGCCACATAGTCCTCTATCCCCTGAAACGACGAGCAAGCCTACATTCTTGATTTCCCGTTCTTTTAGTAGGGGGAGATTGGCATCTTCAAACTGCATCCGGTTTTGCAAACCGTAGAGAACTTGTGTTAAGCGGTCAGCAAAGGGACGGGTGGCAGTTACCTGTTGTTGAGCACGACGTACCTTAGCCGCAGCCACAAGGCGCATCGCTTCGGTGATTTTTCGGGTATTTTTGACTGACTTAATGCGATCGCGAATATCTTTTAGATTAGGCATAATCTGTTCAAGGATGAAGGATGAAGGTTGTCTCGGGTTGAAGGTTGTCTGGTTGAAGGTTGTCTCGGGTTGAAGGTTGTCTCGGGTTGAAGGTTGTCTGGTTGTTCGCCTTTGGCGTTCGGTGTAGGCTAGGTTGACTGTGTTTTAGAGAACCTGCAACCTACTAACCTGCAACGGAAACTAACCTGCAACCTGCAACGGAAACTAACCTGCAACCGAAACTAATCTTTAACCTGTTAAGCGGAGACTAGGAAGGTCTGTTTGTATTCTGCGATCGCTTCCTTTAGAATGCTTTCGGCTTCATCAGTGAGCTTCTTCTCCTTTTTGATGATCTCAACGTACTCTGGCTTGCTGGTTTTCAAGTACTCCCGCAGTCCCTGAGTAAAAGTTGTCACCTTATCAGTAGGCACATCATCTAGATAGCCATTGAGTCCAGCGTAAACGATTGCCACTTGCTCAAACACAGCTAGGGGGGAATTCTGAGGTTGCTTCAACACTTCCCGTAAACGCTGACCCCGAGCCAACTGAGCTTGGGTAGCGGCATCCAAGTCGGAGGCAAACTGAGCAAAAGCTTGCAAGTCGTCAAACTGGGCTAGTTCTAGCTTCAACTTACCAGCCACTTTCTTCATTGCCTTGGTTTGGGCAGCAGAACCTACCCGTGACACTGAGATACCAGGGTTAATCGCTGGTCTGACACCAGAGTTGAATAGGTCAGAGGAGAGGAAGATTTGACCATCGGTAATAGAAATTACATTAGTCGGGATGTAAGCTGATACGTCACCAGCCTGAGTTTCAATAATAGGCAGTGCAGTCATACTACCACCACCCAGTTCATCATTCAGTTTAGCTGCCCGTTCCAACAACCGGGAGTGGACGTAGAACACATCTCCTGGATAAGCTTCCCGTCCTGGTGGACGGCGCAGCAGTAGGGACATCTGGCGATAGGCTTGAGCTTGCTTAGACAAGTCATCATAAATCACTAGGGTTGCCTTACCGTTGTACATAAAGTACTCGGCAATCGAGGCACCAGTGTAGGGAGCCAAGAACTGTAGAGTAGCTGGGTCATTGGCGTTCGCTGCCACGATCACAGTGTAGTCTAATGCTCCTTTTTCCTGGAGGGTATTCACCACTTGGGCTACCGTAGATGCCTTCTGACCAATAGCAACATAGACACAAATTACATCTTCCTGTTTCTGGTTGATGATTGTGTCTACAGCAATAGCAGTTTTCCCGGTTTGTCGGTCACCGATAATCAACTCCCGCTGACCGCGTCCAACGGGAATCATAGCGTCAATAGCGGTGATTCCCGTTTGCATGGGTTCACAAACTGAACGCCGCGCAATAATCCCTGGGGCCATGGATTCCACCAGACGGGATTCAGTGCTTTGAATGTCCCCCTTACCATCAATGGGACGACCCAAGCCATCAACTACCCGACCAATCAGTGCCTCTCCGACGGGTACCTGAGCAATTTTACCAGTAGCAGTAACCGAGCTACCTTCCTGGATATTTAAACCATCCCCCATCAGCACTGCACCCACATTGTCCTGTTCTAAGTTCTGGGCAATGCCAACGGTGCCATCTTCAAACTCCAGCAGTTCCCCAGCCATGCACTTTTCCAAGCCATAAATCCGGGCAATACCATCACCAACTTGCAAAACCGTTCCAACGTTGGAAACGGCAAAACCTTGGTTATATCCTTGAATTTGCTGCCGAATAATGCTGCTAATTTCGTCTGGTCTAATGCTAATCATGATGTGTTTTTATCGTTAACTAACTAATTGTTTACTGTTAACTATTAACTGTTGACTGTTGACTGTTGACTGTTCAAGGTTATGTCCCAAGGGGTTAATCTTTAACCAACTAACCTACCCTAAAAGGTAAGCCTCAGAGAACCAACTAACTTACCCTACACCGACTACGGGGCGAACAACCAACGTGACGTACTTCAACTCGTCAGAGCCATACCGATGCGACGGAGTTGTCCTTTTAGACTGGCATCAAATATCTGAGACCCGACTTTAATGATCACACCACCAATTACATCCGGGTCAATTTTTGTATCCAGTTCTACCTGATTGGCTCCCGTGAGGGACTTAACTTTCTCACGAACTGATTCTTGCTGAGCTTCAGAAAGTTCTATTGCTGAACTGACCTCAGCCAAAACAGTTTGATCTAACTCCCTGAGAAGTTCTTGGTACTTCAGGCAAATGCCTTCCAAAAACGCAATGCGCCCACGGTCTACTAGAATCCTTAAAAAATTCATGGTGTAGGGGTGAAGTTGGTCCCCAGCAATTTGTTGCAACACCCCGATTTTATCCTCAGCTCTAACCACAGGAGAGCCTAAAAACTCCTGCAATTGTGGCGATTCTTTCAAAAGACTCAGCAGAGTATCTACATCCTCACTCAGTTTGCCTTTGAGTTCGTTATCGGACTTAGCCAAATCGAGCAACGCTTCTGCATAAGGTTCGAGTACTTGGCCACTCAAAAAACCACCTTTCATGAGCCACCTCCCAACAGAGCGATGTTGCGGTCAATTAATTGTTGTTGAGCGGAGTTATCTAATGTCTCTCTTAGTTGGGAATCAACCTTAGCCATTGCCATAGTAGCAACTCGCTGGCGTAGTTCGGCCATGGCTCGTTCCCTCTCCGAGTTCAAATCCTGAACTGCTGATTCTTTCATCCGTTCAATCTCTTGAGCCGAAGCGGCCAAAATTGCCTCTTTAGCTGCTTTAGCATTAACTTCTGCTGCAGCACGAATGTTTTCTGCCTCGACTTGGGCTTGAGCTAACTTCTGCTGTTGATCTGCTAAGGCTTCAGCTCCTTGTCTTTGACGAGCTTCTACTTCTTTAATGGCCTGTTCAATTTTTGAGCGTCGCTCACTCAAAATGTTTCCCACTAATTTGCTTCCGAAGTAGTAGAGTACTCCCAACAAAATACTCAGGTTGATTAGGTTGGTTTCAAGAATATTAAAGTTTAATCCAAAACCACCTTCTCCATGAGCTTCTGTTGCCAATAATACTAAATTCCCCATCATATCCGTTTACAATTGTTTTGAACGCATAATCTTGCTAAGCTATGACCTGTCCACCTACTCTCAAGATAATTATCTCAAGACAATTATTTTAAGACAATTATCTCAAGATAATTAATAGTTTGAAATAGTTTGACAGTACTCCCACATCGCCAATCTCTTAGGAGTTTTAGTAAATATATGGGTCAGGCGGTCAAGACGCCACCATTTATCTTACTAACGCTGGCCCTAACAATTTTTCTAAGATTTGGCGAGATAGATCATCCACCTGTTGTTCGAGGGAAGCCATTGCTTGCTGTTTCTGTTGATCAATTTCTTCTTGAGCTTTTGCTCGTTCAGCCTGAGCTTCTTGTTGGGCTTCAGCGACCGCTTGAGCTGCCATTTTTCTGGCATCTTCTTGAGCAGCAGCGATCACAGCTTGAGACTGCTTCCGGGCTTGACCCAACTGTTCTTCATACTCTTTAGCCATTTTTTCGGCTTTAGACAAGCGTTCTTTGGCATCAGATTCCTGATTCCGGATGTATTCGTCACGCTCATCGAGGGTTTTTGTCAGTGGCTTATAGAATATGGTATTTAATACAACTGTCAAAACCAGAAACTGCAATGCCATCAGAGGCAGAGTAGCATCAAAATCAAACATTTTTTACAAATCCCAAATCGGAATCAAACCGAACAATTCACCGTATCAGACCTACCATGTAGAGACGTTGCCTGCAACGTCTCTACATCAAGTATCAGGTTCTAAGAAAATGGGTTAGCAAACAGCAGAACCAGAGAAATTACCAGACCATAGATAGTCAGGGATTCCATAAATGCCAAGGTTAACAGCAGAGTACCGCGAATTTTTCCTTCAGCTTCCGGCTGACGAGCAATACCTTCTACAGCTTGACCAGCAGCATTTCCTTGACCGATACCAGGGCCGATAGCAGCTAAACCGACAGCGAGAGCAGCAGCGACAACTGAAGCAGCAGCAATGATTGGATCCATGATTATTTTTCTTATCCGTGATTAAAGAACAAAATACAGAGCTACTAGTCAGAAGGAAACTCCGAAGGAGTGATCAATTCCAACTATTCCTAATTTAAGGCTACCGTGCCATTCCCATCATAAGGTTATCCCTTAATGTTCTTCGCCTTCGACTTCTATTGCCTCGTGAATGTAGGCAGCTGCCAAGGTAGCGAATACCAGGGCTTGAATTGCACTGGTAAATAGACCTAGCGCCATAATTGGCAACGGGATAAACAGAGGCACTAGCAGCACCAACACGGCTACTACCAATTCATCTGCCAGAATATTGCCAAATAAACGGAAGCTTAGGGAGAGGGGCTTGGTGAAGTCTTCTAAAATCTTGATCGGCAAGAGGATTGGTATTGGCTGAATATAGCCAGCGAAGTAACCTAAACCCTTCTTGCTCAAACCAGCGTAAAAATACGCCAAGGATGTTAGTAAGGCTAAAGCAACGGTGGTATTGATGTCATTGGTAGGAGCCGCCAGCTCACCGGATGGGAGCTCGATAATTCCCCAAGGAATTAGGGCTCCTGACCAGTTTGACACGAAGATAAACAAAAACAGTGTACCGATAAAAGGTACCCAAGGGCGATATTCTTTTTCCCCCAGCTGGTTTTTCGCTAAATCCCTCAAAAATTCTAGGGCGTACTCCATCAAATTTTGGATACCGCCAGGAACCATTTGGACATTTCGAGTTGCCGCAAGGGAAGCTACTACCAGAATAGCAATCACTACCCAGGAGGTGAGAAAAACCTGACCGTGTAATGTTAAATTGCCAATCCGCCAATAAAAGTGTTCACCAACTTCTAAGGAAGCAAGGGGTAAAGAATTCAGAACGTTTAAAGCATTTATCATTTCCATTCTGGAGATTTACCCAGATTTCTGTCAAGGGTGAAACGTCTGTTTATCCTACCAATAAATCCGACTTAAATAAATCTTACTTAGAGGTAGGATTTACTAGGCTTTGCAGGATATAGACGATAATTGCGGCTTTGTACGTCAGAAACCCTAAAAATATAGGAAGTATTTGTAATTTTTGCCATTGACTGGCTACTACAATTATCCCAATAAAAACCGCAAACCGAGCCGTGCTCGGACGCCTATTTTGTTGGCTTAGCCGCTCTACGTCTTTAGCCAACATTCTCAAGTAAACCATACCAGTACACGCCCCAATCAAATAATTCAAGGCAATGTTGAGGGAGTAAACCAGCCACACACAGATGAAAATAATCCCTGTCGCGACTAGGGTGACCAACAACAGAGTTTGTTTGAGTTGGTAATACTCCTCCATTGACGAACTCGTTGAAGGGGACAAGTAACTTGTTTGCGTGTTTTCCTCCATGGTCAATGGTTTCTCAAGAGGGTCATCTGACAAGTTCACCGGTAGCAGCAAATGCTAGTCCAGTCATCTGGCTTGTTTTCACAAACCAGAGGTAATCATATCATGGGAAAGGTCACAATACTTAACAAATCTGGTATAAAAATAACTAATCCCTCCGAAGTGCGGTATAAGTAAGGGTTTCGGCTGACAGGGTGATGGATAAATGCGGCAACGGATAGGTGCATGTAACGGATAGGTAGTGACTACACAAACTAAACTTCCAGACTTAGGCTGACCACACCAATGATTTTCTCTGAGTCCTTGAGGTGCGGACGAAAGTTTGTATAGCTCCATCCTTGAGGGGGCAGGGGACTAGTGCTAGAGGTGATTGACTGACTTTACTCCTAAAATCAACGGTTTTACTTAGGTAGCGGTGGAGCGGTAGCTAAACCGAACAAAACCATTGCCAATGTTGGGTTTCACTATGTTCGACCCAACGGACAAACCAAAATTTGTCACTCAACAGGGAAAGTCTATATATTGTATTGGGATCTTGATGCGTTCGCGTAGCGTGGCCTACGGCCAATCGCGTAGCGGCTCGTACCGAGCATCGCGTTTGAGGGAAGGATATCTCATTTGGCGTACTTCTTAAGAAGTATCTCGCAACTAGCGAGAGGCAACAAAGGTACGACCCAACAAAAATATTGGTTAAATATTACTGAATTGAATTCAATAAATACCGACATGGTCAGCAAAGCACTAGTATAGATGCCAATTTGTCGCTTCATGGCACTCAGAAATACTAGACTCATTACCAACACCATTGGCAACTTAGCTTTGATACCAATGAAATCAGGATTTGATAATGTAATTAACCCATCTAAGGAAGGAGCATTAACATGTCCGTCTGGATTTCTAGTGGCTGAAAATAGAATCGATTTAAAGAATCCTTCTGCATTCCATAAGATAAATGGTAGTGACGTTATCCCAGGGATAACAATTATTAACAACAAAGCGATGAAGGTATCCTTGATAGGATTATCCTCTGATGATTGCCAAGCCCAAATCAGATAAAGTGGTAGTAAAAAGATAGCAATTTGTTTAATCGCTAAAGACAAGCTAAACATCAAGAAAGCTGTGGACTTGTGTTTCGGCAGTAACATCAGGGAAAGAATCAGAAAAAATATAGCTAGGAAATCCAAGTTGCCGTCGATACTAACATAAATTGTCCATCGGTTCAGTAACCAGAATAAAGCAGCAAACCAGCCAAATATAAAGAGGTTATGGTTATACAAATGATAGAAAATTAGACCAGCAATCCCGATATTAACCATTAAAAATATCGGTCGCCATAGGGAAATCCAGTCTGAGTAGTCTTGGAACCCCAATAATTGAGTTAATGCTGAAAGCCAATAAAAAAGGGGGAAATAGGTAGCATACTTCTGATTCTCTCTCATATTTCCCGATAAGACTCTAGCGTAGGGATTTTCCCCCGATAAAATTCGCTTCCCTTCTACCCAGCTATAGTAAATATCATGTCCTTCAGTGTTATAGTTCCAAACTTGCAAAAGTTTGACATTAATCACAACACCGACCACAGCGATTAAAATTAGACAGATAATTACTAAACTCTTTCTTTGACTCATTATCATCTTCCTTCTTGGTTATTCGTTAATTAACCATTAACGAATAACCTTCAATGATAAGTATTCAATCGAACTTGAGCTCACGGTTTACTTTTTCAGGACGCCCCATCCCAGCTGTGATGGCATAACTTTGAGCCAACAACTGTAACCAAAGCCGTGGATAACGCTTTTCAAGCCAGGGCTGTAACCGTCGAACTAGACTGGGAAACCAACCTTTGAGCAACCCGCTGACCAAGGCATTGCTAGTAAAACTTAAGTAACTGCCTACCCAAAGCAAGAAATCCTTAGCACCAGCCATTTCCAAAATCCAGGGGATGAGGGCAGGGTTTCGCCGAGCTGCTTTGAGTGCCAGTCGATTAAAGGTTAACCAACTGAAACGGTCTTTAATAAACGTATCTGGTACCTCCGGTGGTTCATCTGCCAACAATCCAAAGAAGGTATTGAGCATGGCGTTAATCCGCTGGGGTGGTAGATGACGACCTGTTGGTACCATCATCCCTTGGGAAAACAGCCAGGTAACAGCAATATTACTTTGATAGGCGCGAATTTGATTTAAATCCTTAACACTCAAAAGATTGTGCCGCAAGGCAGTGTCCAACAGATCGGTTAAGCGATAGAGGTTACGCACTAAGGAACCGAAGCCAGTGAACACCAAGGGGGACTGAAGGGAAGCAGCATCACCAATGGCAACCAGTCGGTCAAAGGCCACAATGCGATCGCGACTTCCCACCGTAAAATGTCCGGGAATATACCCAAAGGTTGGCTTCTTCCACACCAACTTTTCTATATCACATCGGCGGTACTCCGGTAAGATAGTAAAGAAATCTTCATACATTTCTAATAAAGAGCCGGGATTCTCAGGATGTATCTGATGGTAATGGAACAAATAAATTGTCAATTCCTCACCTGCACCAGGGAACAACTCCCAAATCAGCTGACGTCCCCGTGAAATATCCCCATGACTATTGAGAACATCACCATAATCGGGATCCCACACCTGAGGCTCTAATCCCTCAATCACAGCCCCCACGGTGGGACAGACACTATTAAACGCCCTACCCCCATTGAGCTGCCAAGCAATTGGTGAAGCCGTTCCCATGGCATCCACCAACAGACGACCACTCACTTGTCGGTTAGATTTAGTCGGTAAGTGTTGCAAGTCCACCACAACTTCCTCTGGGGTGATAGTTGCTTGGATAAACTCTGTCTCATCCCAGATTTCTCCCCCAGCACTCTTTAGTTTTTTCCCACACAGTTGCAAAAATTTAGCAGAATCAATGGCGATATTGAGCACCCTTGGCGTGTGCAAAATGGCTGCTTTCAAGTGGGGTGGGTTGTTGCTATCAAAGAACTTATTGAATCCATCAACGTATTCCCTAGCAATAATCCCTTCAAACTCAGTTGGGGTAAATAAACCCAAATCAATCAAGCTTTGAAACTCATCCCGTGAAATATTCCATTCCCGGTTCATCCGCCCAAAGGTTAACCGCTCAATCAGCAATACCCGATAACCCCGCTGCGCCATTGTTGCAGCATGGATCACTCCCAAGGCACCACCGATGTAGATTACGTCGTACTTAGAGGTTGAAGGTTCAAGGTTAGTCGGTTGAAGGTTAGATGGTTGAAGGTTAGATGGTTGAAGGTTAGATGGTTGAAGGTTAGTTGGTTGAAGGTTAGTTGGTTGAAGGTTAGATGGTTGAAGGTTAGATGGTTGAAGGTTAGTTGGTTGAAGGTTAGATGGTTCAAGGTTAGTTGGTTGAAGGTTAGATGGTTGTTCGCGAACAACGTGCAACTGGCCAACCTTCAACTGTTGGGAACTTTCAACCTTCAACTCCTTAAACACTACCTGCTTGGGCTGCTGGGGGTTACGAACCCCCTCACGCCAGCGCTTTTCCCACCAATAAACTCGATTCAGGTCATATTCTCCTCTAGGCATTTTCCGGAAAAAGTGCACAGTCTGAGGATAATAGGGTGCTAATGCTTCAAAGATGGATTGCTCCGATAACTCTACATCCGGTGGTTCTGGATAGTGGTACGGGAATTGATCCCGAAGACTCTGGGTCAGCTGTCTTAGAATTAGCGTTTCGCCGCTCAGGGGCTTTTCGGACCAACGAAAGGCTTTGAGGTAGGTGGTTCGCTGGACGGACCACACAAAAATCGAGATTTCTGGAATCAAAGAAACTACAACTGTAGTCTTGTGATTAGAATTCTCATCAGGAGTAGTCTCCCATTGCAGACGGATACCATCCGGCGTGATTATCTTATCCCCGAGCTTAGGCTGCCATTCCTGTTGCAACCAGTGGCAGACAGTCTTGGTGTCTGGTGTAGGGATTTCTACGTACAAAATCTCTTTCATAGGGGTTATGTGATCACAAATGTCATTAAGAGGAGAGACGGAGGTAATCAGTAGTGAAAATACGCTAAGCTTCCAAGTATCGACTTGTTTAATATTCGTAAAAATACTTTACATTGATTTCAGTTTAGTTATAGTCAAGGGTGCCCTTGTTTGTTAGGTATGAATTATCCCATTCCAGCTAGTCCACAAGAAATAGTCGCCCTACGTCAACAACCAGTTGATGAAGAACTGGTGGTAATGGCGATTGCTGGTGTCATTCAAATTGCCCGTCAAGAGGGACAGTCCCTTGACGATTTAACTGCCGAAGTCTTAGCAGAAGACGATTGGCTTGATCACTCACAAAGAGTATTACTCAATGACCTGCTTGTCGAAGCCTGGGAGAGTCTGCCTGAATTGGAATGGCAGGCGTCTTAAGCGACGCCCGAGCTGCTTAGGCTAATTGCGACGACTCAAGCCATAATGCATCTACCTTTTTCCAGCAATTCTCAGTATGAAATATCAACTAGTGTTGGGATAGAGTTCTAACTCCAATCCCTCGACCATGAAAGTGAGGAGATCTTCCCAACTATCGAAATACATATAACGGGTCAAGGCTCGCAAATCCTCAAAAAAGGTTTTCCGAGTTGGGTTTGTGTGCTCGCAACACCTGATACTTGTGATCCAGCAATTCCAGCAAAGTATGAAATAGCAGAGAGAGGAGATAATGGGTAACTAGAACACAGGAGAGATGTTTTTGGCCATGGCCAAAATTGTGTTCTAGGTTGTAGCCCAATGTTTTAAGGGTATTGTTGTTCTCATTTTCGACTTAAGTGCGAGCCCGACCGGATTGAACAATGTCGGCCACATTGTGATTTGTGATCTTGAAATCAGTGGCAAACCCATTGTTATAAACGACTAATCCGTCAGTCATAGTGACGGTGAGTTCACACCAATTTACCAACAGGGCATCCTCCCCATCTTTGAGAGGCACACCATTGAGATAACGATAGGTGTAGATTTGCTGCTCAATCCGCTGTCCATCTTTTCACACTGACAGTGGGCAGTACAATGCCCGCCAGATGCTCATAGAGGGTAGGATGAGATGACTCGCGGCAAGTCAGGATAAAGTTGAGCCCCTCCTGAGATAGCAACTCGCATGCATTGCTGGCGGCAATACAGGTCATCCCCCAAAATCGTCACTAAGTGACGCCCGTAGCGTTTTCCATGGTTAACTATCCACCTTTTGGCTGCCGCCGTTTCGCAGTCGAGGCTTTTCATGGCCATCTTGGGGCACGATGAACTCTGGCATCAATGGAATTACTTGGCAACGATCTCGGCAGGCTATCACTGGGGTGACTACCCCATGAAAGTAGTGGGTTTTTCCTGACTTACTCTTTCTGGTTGAACATTGGGGACAGTGGATTTTCTGTGAGCTGAAATATTCCGTGCCATCGAGTGGTATCAACAGCGTGTCGGCAAATCCTCGAAACTTCCTCAACTGCCCCTGGTCTTCCAGCATTTGCACAATTTCCTCAAACACTGGCGACAAACACTCAGGCGTGAGTTGGGTCGAGTAAACTTCGGATCTGGTTGTCCCTTGGAATCTGATGCACTCGTGCGCAGGCTTTGAGCATTGCTGCACCCAAAGCTTTTCTCCATCTGGCGCTGGTAAGCTAGGAATGATGGAGTTTGGGTGAAGAACACACCAAAGGCACGCTTGGGCGGCATCTTCCAATGTAAACGCGAGTGTTTTTGCCCGTGCGCAAGTCTGGCAGAGATTTCAGACAGGAGCGAAAATAACTGACTATTGTGTCAAACAACCCTGGTGGTTTTGCTCGCTTCAACTCTCAGTAGTGATCTAGAAGTGATCTAGATATTAATACACTATCCGCATTTCCACAATTTGAACACCTATTTCCCAAAATGAGAATTGCTGACCTTTTTCATCATTGATTGATTGATTGGCATTAGACCTGCTATACTTAGTAGTTTGATGATGCTGTTTGCCTCAATTGTTGTTTATGCAAGCCTTTTGCCTGAGAACTCCGGCGAAGTCTATTGATTGGCAAATTTCCCCCAGTTAGAAAACTACTCCTGAGTCAAACTAGATCTTCAACAGAACCGATCAATTCCTATTCCCCTTGCCTAGTAGCTCGATCACGCTCTCGTAGCTGCAAGAGAATTTGGGCATGAAATTCCTTGGTGATGGGATAGAAGTAAGCGAGTGCTATACCACCAATCAAGAATAGGGTTGGCAATGGTCCAATAGCGATACGGATGGCTAGCAGTGCGGAATCGGGTTGGGTGGGGACTGGTTGCCCAGCAGTAGATGAGATGAATCCTGACCACTCTAGGACAATACCGACTAAAAACAGTCCTAGGGCTAAACCAAGTTTTTGCAGCAAAACCATGAAGCCATAAAATATCCCTTCCCGACGCTGACCTGTGGTCAATTCATCGAGTTCAATCACATCGGGCACCATGGACCAGGGGATCAGATAAGCCACAGAAACGCCAAAACCAGCCATAACAGCTAAACAGTACATTAAGGCCACTTGACCAGGTTGTAGCAAAAATAGACCAACTTGAGCGATAACCCAGATACTAGTGCCCATAAAGTAAGCGGTTTTTTTGCCCAATCGCTCACTGACCATCTTCCAGAAAAACAGCATTAATAACGCAGTACCTTGAACCGCAAGGGCGACTAAGGGAAAGGTAGACTCGGGCAATCCCATCCAATTGACTACGAAGTAAAGCAGGATAGAACCGATTAACTGGACACCTAACCAGGAACACAGGTAAATACCAATCACATATAGAAAAGGCTGGTTACTGAATACAATCCGCAGTTGCTCAAAAAAAGATAAGGAGGCTGAAGTGTCAGCTTCAGAGCGCTCTGTGAAAGCAGAGCTATCTTTCAGGTGGGGTTCTGGGGTAGAAAATATCAGAGTTATACCAAAGACGGTAATTAGTAAACCAAGAAGACTGAGAAAGATACCAGTGATATCAGGGTTGCTAGTGGCACCCAATAATTGGGCAGTCACTGGGATAATCCGGGCAATGCCATAGAAAAATGATAGGGGTCCAATTAGGGTGAGCAGAGTTCCTACAGTCTTTTTCTGCTGAGTTCCCAATATAGGCTGTGCACCTCGTTCTTGGATGCGCAGCACACACCACAATATCGGCACCACCGCCAGCAAGGTGGTAACTAACCCTAGCACTAGATATTGCTTACCACTATCACCGGCATAGGCACTAAAAATTAATCCCCCTAGAATTAAGGTTAGGATGCTGCCACCGATGGAAAAGGTAAAGCGAAAGCTGTTGAGGCTAGTGCGTTCGTTGTAGTCTTGGGTGAGTTCTGGGGTTAGGGCGGTGTAGGGTAGGTTAACTGCAGTGTAGGCAATGTTGAAGAGAATAGCAATCAGAAGATAGTAGCTAAACAGTAACCAGTTATTAATGGTATTGTTATTGCTGAAGTGCGGGACAATCCACTGTAAGAAAAACAGAACACCAAAGGGAATTGCCCCAAACAGCATCCAGGGAATGCGACGCCCCCAACTAGAACGAGTGCGATCGCTCATAATCCCAACCATGGGATCATTGATGGCATCGGAAACTTTGCCAATCATCAGAATGCTCCCTGCCAAACCCGCTGGTAAACCAGCCACATTGGTTAAAAATGGCAGGAGGTAAAAGACTAAGAGATTGGCGGTCATGGCTGGACCCATATCTCCAGCACCATAAGCTAGTTTGGTGGTAAAGTTAAGCTTTTCGAGTCCACCGGAGACTTGGGGACGATTACTGGCATCAGAACTAGAAACATCACTCATAACCGATAAGATAATTTAGCTAGCGAATGTAGTGATAGGGATTTTTTTAGCAAAACGAATCACTCATAAGCCATTTCTAACATTAGACTTCTTGTAGAAGTAGGGAAATTCGGAACTTGGGTTTATTCGGAACAACGGCCAGATTCGGTCGAATAGTTTTCGACTTTTGTTTCAGGTCAATTCCCTGAGCAATACCTAACCAATATCAATGGCACGAACTATGTCAGAACTTTACGTCTCCTGGTCAGAGTACTATGAAAAAATCGAACGGCTCGCTGTCAAACTCTATCAAGCCGATTGGGATTTCAACCAGATTGTCTGTATTGCTAAGGGCGGATTACGGGTTGGTGATCTGCTCTGCCGCATTTACAATCAGCCCTTAGGGATTCTGTCTGCTGCTTCCTATACTGGACCAGACAATCGTATCCGAGGACCGATAACGTTTTCGAGCCACCTGGCCATGACGACGGCAAAATTAGGTAATCGGATCCTATTGGTAGATGATTTAGTGGATTCTGGTATTAGTCTACGAGAGGGGATTAAATGGCTTTATAGTCATTATGGTACAGAAATTGAGGAGATTCGTACTGCTGTGATCTGGTATAAAGCCTGTTCTGGGATTGCTCCTGATTACTATGTGGATTATTTGCCAGATAATCCTTGGATTCATCAGCCTTTTGAACCTTATGAGTCCATGAGTCCAGCTGATTTGGCTCAAACCTATTTAGTTACAGAAGTGTGATCCGATCACGGCAGAGTGAGCAGAGGCAGCACAGGGGACACAGAAATAGCACAGAAATAATAGTTGAAAGCAACCTAGACTGAACAGAAGTGATATAATATCGAGACTCGACTACCTTGCTCTACTCAAGCTGCCAGAATTTGAGATTGTCCCAGTAAATGCGATCGCTTTCTGGGGGGAAAGACTGGATAGTTTGGAAATTCTGATCCTAGAGGCAAGTGAGTAAGATTTCGCAATTCCGATGCAACCCAAGGGGCAATACCATGGGAAATTGTGATTGCGGACCTGTGATTAACTTAGCTATTACTTTTAGCCCTCAAAATGTCCTCAAAATGTCATTTTAGGGCTATACAAAGGTAGACGCTTAATTTGGCTGGCCTTAGGCTAGGGTAGCCATAAAAATTTACAGCTTCTCACTAAATCCTGCCGAATTGGCATCATACTATTGGTTAGGCTATCACTGGATATAGAGGTGACAAGCCATAATCTGACCTACTCAATACCTAGAACTAAATACCTAGAACAAATGGAAATGTCAACAGTAGAACAAACGGAAATGTCAACAGTAGAACAAACAGAACAAACGGAAATGTCAACAAACCCTGAAGCAGAAAAGAAGAAAGAAAATAAAAAAGGGTTACGAGGTACCCCAGCCCAAGCTACAACTCGTCTGCTACTACACTTGTGGGATCTAGGGGGATCAAAGCAGGAGGTGAAAAGAAAAGACTTAAGTGATACAGTAAAACTGAATAATGAGAGGTCTGGTGATTATACTGACATCTTTAAAACATTGGAAACAGATGGGACGATCAAGAAAACAAAAAAAGCCCGAATCGAGTATGTGTTTTTGACAGAGCAAGGCTTGGAAGTACTAGATGCTGGCATCAAAAGCGCTGATTTTGAGTTTGACGGTAGTCTGGTCAGAGCCAAGGATGTCAAGGCTGTTCTAAATTGGATTCGAGAGAGAAGCTCAGTGGCTAAAGTCCTTGACCCAGGGGCTGATGCTGGACAAACTGGGGAAAATGCGATCGCTTCTTATGAAACCTTTGAGTCGGTAGTCTTGGAGGTTTACGACAAGCTGAATCAGGACTATAACCTTGATGACCTTGTACCGATTTATCGGATTAGACGGGAAATTGGGGATAGTGTCAGTCGTTCCCAGTTCAATGAGTGGTTGTTGGAGATGCAAGCTAAGGATATTTTGCAACTCCAAGGCGGTAGCTTACCCGATAGCGATCCATCCCAAATTGAAGATTCCATCACAACAGAACTGAGTGGATTACGCTGCTATGCTAAGCGGCTATAATCCTAGGCTGGCCTGGTTATTGTAATAAATCTCTGTTGACTGTTTGTAGCGTTTCCTCACACTAAAATGACTAACAGTTGATCATGAATAACAGTTCATCTCTCCTTGAACAACCATGAATAACAGTTCATCTCCCCTTGAAGAACTCCAGAATGCCATCAAAAAAGAAAACCCTTTTAACAAAGAGCCCGTTGTCAAGAAGCAAAATGTATGGAAAAAAGAATTACCTCACGTTACTTCTATCAATGCTCATGCTTACGATGCTGTTTTTAAGGCAATTGAAGAAGTTCGTAGCGGGCAGCGTCAGGTGATTGGCATTACCATCAAGGCTAACAAAGGGTTAGGCAAAACTCATTTACTCAGTAGGGTTCGCCATCAACTTCAAGCTGATGGCAGTGCTTGGTTTGTCTACATGACCGATTATAATGACCTTAATCGGATCAAGCCAGAATTTTTGAAAACCCTGGCATTAAGTCTTAAGGAGGTGGGTAGCCAGGGGGTGACTCAGTGGCAAGAGTTAGGGACTGCTTTAGCCAATGAGGCGATGCAAAAAAATTACACATCTCAGCAGTTAGTCAATGTATTTCCCAATGCCTTGGCTAAGAATCCGAGGCTAATTGAACAACTGACTGATAAAGTTCTTGAAATCAAGACCGACATCGACAATCCCTATCTGATCAAAGGTATTTTTTGGACATTATCAAACCAGCATGCTATTTATGCTATTAACTGGCTTTCTGGGAAAAGTTTAGCCCAGAAAAAAGCTGACGAAATGGAGTTACCTAACGATTCGGAAGATGACAAAGATCATTTCGATATAACTTGTCAGATTTTAGACCTAATTAGTGATTACAATCCTTTGGTAGTATGTTTTGATCAATTAGACGGTACAGAATGTGATGATGCAGGGTTTAGCAGAGCACAAGTTATTGCCAGCTTAGCAACAGATTTATACAATAGCCTTAAACGGGGGGTGCTGCTGACGGCTATGTTTCCTGAAACTTGGACACATCAAATTAGAGCATTAGAGTTAAATGATGCAGTTGTTGACAGAATTGGGGAGCGAGAAGTTGAATTAAAGCCTCTAAATTCTGATCAGATAATTGCTCTAGTTTACCTACGGTTAAAAGAGTTTTATGCTGAAAATAAACTAACTCCTCCCCAGCCGGTTTATCCCTTTAGCGAAGAAACACTGAAAGAATTAGGTAAACAAAGACCAACAGCAAGAGATGTTTTGAAATGGTGTCAAACTAATTGGGGATTACCTAATGGTAAGCAAGTTTCCTCCCATAGACCTCCTATAAATCCCGTTAGCTCTGCTTATAATAACGAGATCAAAAATATAGACAATATTGACAATGAAGAGTACATGGAAGATGACTCTCAACTGACTAACGCTATTAAGTTTTGCCTAAAGCAAATCATAGGACAGATAGTGGAAGGAGTCACAATCGAAAAAATTGAAGCTCCGGTTAAGCCCAAAAATAAATACCTAGGGGTAAAGATAGTTGGTAAACAAGAGGGGAAGACGGTCAAAATTGGAATAGCGGTCATCCAAACGTCTAGTTCAAACAGTGTAACAGCTGGGTTATCTCATCTTGGGAATTATAAAAAATATGATCTGACCCGTGGTTGTTTAGTCCGCTCTAAACCCATAAGTCCAAATGCCAAGAAGGCTCAAGAGTCTTTGAATAACCTTAAGGCTCAAGAAGGAAAATGGGTAGTGTTGAAAACAGAGGACGTTAAGCCCTTAATTGCGATTCGCGCTGTTTATGACAGTCGTGAAGACTATGAGTTGAGTGAAGAGCAGATTAAGGATTTTATCTCTAAAACAAACCTAGCAATAGATAACCGATTACTGCGAAAAATTTTGAGTGCTCCATCGGTCGAAATTCCTGAAGAGGCAGTGCATGAAGAGGCGTAAAGTTGGGTGATTAAGTCAACGAAGCTATATAGCAAAAGGAACAGCGGATATGGAAATAGGGAGTAGGGAGTAGGAAACTTCGGATAAAAATTATCACAATTACTACAGTGATTATTATATAATTTTTAGTTTTAAATGCTAAATTTAACAGGAGTTACACAGTTGACGCAAGGGATGAAATTGATTGATAGTAAGTGCTCTAGATATCTAGTAATGAGTTAGCAAGAGAATGAGTCAGCAAGATAGAATTTCAATAGCCCTACTTTTACCAGCACCAGATATCGAAGCCTTACTCGAAGGGCGAATGATTGCTGCTATACCTCACTTATTTATCAATCCAGGGCGTAAATTTGTCCTATATCCGTCTACACTATCAAGTAATATTATATCTAATAATATATCTAATAAGAATATATCTAGTAATCCCCTGTCTCTTGAGCAGTATTATCGCTCTAGTTTTAGAGAAATAGCCCAAAAAAGCCTAGCGGCACTGAATTCTGAAACAGTTTTAATTAAGGCTTGGGCTAGGTGTGAACTTTGCCAACATCTGAAGACAACTGAATCCTTGGAAAACTTATCACCGTTAACGGTATGGACAGCAGCAGGATTACAAGCAAGACTTGAGAAACAGCAGCGTATTTTCCTGGCTTACTTGCGGGTTTATCAGTTGCCTAAAGTACTTGAAGTAGCTAGAAGTAATACTAGAAAGAATACTAGTCAGCCCCTTGGGAAATTTGTTAGTTTAGGTGATAATATTAGGGTTACTGAGGATTGGCCAGTATTAAGCGATCGCATTTTCAGCCAACGGCGACACCAGCTAGAAAATCGACTCCCGCCACTGTATCCAGAATTGGAAGAATTACAGAGTCAAATCGCTAACCTGGCCATTACTAACCCAGCGGCTGAAGCCCTTGACGAAGAGATAAAAAAATTTATAGGCTGGAGTAGCAACAATCAGTTAACCTCATCTAATCCAGATTTAGCTTGGATAAATACCATAACAGCATTGGGAAATCGCAGCAAAGAGTTGGATCAAGGTAAAACTAATTATCAAGCTGGCACAGATTTTGAAAATATTGTTCGTGATAGCCTTAAGTTTCTGGGATTTACCATCGATCATACTCACAAAGGTGGTGCTGGTGGTTTAGATTTATTCTGCTCAAAACCTTATCCGTTGGTGGGTGAGTGCAAGGCTGGGAAAAAAATTCCTAACGATACGGCAGTACAACTGTTGAATTTAGGAACGTTACGTTTAAACAATCAAGAACTACTTAAAGAAACTGCTAAGTTAATTATTGGCCCTGGTGAGCCGACTAAACAACTTATGGATGCAGCTATGGTACATGGTATGGCAATTATTAATCCTGAAACTCTTGAGAAGCTGGTGAAACTCCAAAGCCAGTATCCCAATTCCGTTGATTTAATTATACTAAAGAATTACTTGATACCTGGTCAAGCTGATCAGGAAGTTGAGAAATATATTAATCATATTTCTGAAAAAATGAAATTGCGATCGCATATTGTCCAGCTGGTGAAAAAGCTAATTGACGATAGAGATAATCACACCGTGGGAGTAGAGATGATCTATGGAGCCTATAACTTCTCCAATCCACCCCAGTCCTTGACTCAGCCAGAACTACACGAAATATTGATTGAGCTTTCTTCTCCCTTAACTGGCTACTTGGGGCGAATCAAGGAAACGGATAGTAAAAGTGATTGCTTTTACTTCCTGCGGGACTTGCCCATGGATTAACTAGCAGAGGTACATTTTTAGGGAGCAGGGAGCAGGGAGCAGGGAATAGGGAACAGGGAATAGGGAATAGGGAACAGGCAATAGGCAAGAGGCAATAGGCAAGAGGCAAGAGGCAAGAAGTAAAAAATCCTGTGTATCTCATTAGGATAGAAAGCGCTATAGTAAAAATCTGCAGGTTTGTGTAACGTTTTATTTCAAGATTCAAAATTTCTGCTTGTGACCAATACCTAAAGCGTGATCAAGTTACCATAGAGATACCCTTGAGCATGGCAAGAATGAGCTACTTTTAATGGCAAAAGATATCTACCACGAAACGGTTAAAACGGCTCTGATCAAAGACGGATGGGTGATTACTAACGATCCCCTAGCATTAGCTGTTGGAGAGGGAACCGTTTACGTAGATATGGGATCGGAGAAACTTTTTGCAGCAGAAAAAGGTCGGCGACGTATTGCAGTTGAGGTAAAAAGTTTTATTCGTCCTTCTCCTGTACAAGACCTAGAAAATGCCCTCGGTCAATATGTGCTTTATCGAGGTTTGTTAAAAGAATCAACAAACCATCGATATCGAACATTATATCTAGCGATTCGCAATGCAGTTTACTTAGATTTTTTTCAAGATAAAATTGCTCGAATTGCTATTGAAAACAATCAGTTTAATTTGCTAATTTTTGATGCAGAAGGAGAAGAAATAGTGCAATGGATAGATTAGATGAGTATTCCAAATTAATTCGAGAAATTCTAGAGCGTTACGCTCGGATTAGTTACAGTCACGGCGATATCCAAAGTTATGCCATTACTGATACTCTGAACAATCATTTTATGCTAATGGTTGTTGGCTGGGATGGCAAACGTCGAGTCCACGGCTGCATTACCCATGTTCAGATTATTGATGGGAAAATCTGGATTCAACGGGATGGTATCGAAGATGGCATCACTGAAGAACTTGTCGCTGCAGGGATTCCCAAATCAGATATTGTGCTAGGGTTTCACCCACCAGACGTTCGTCCCCATACTGGTTATGCAATCGCGTAGCGTGGCCATAGGTCAATCGATTTTTTCACTGGTTATCAACCAGGGGTGATTTCCGACTCTGAGATCAATCCGGTTTCCTCTCATTTCAAGCCAAACTGTGTCATCCTTTTAACCCCTTACTCTGTCTTGAAAACAGATGAAGGTATTGAGATTTTACTAGTTTACAATTCAATAAACAAAATAGTATAATAAAGGAAAATTAAATACATTTAATCTCTATAGCATTTCCAAATATATCATGAAAAATACTGCTAATTTTTCATAGCCAAACGCTATATAGTAATCAGATTTATCAAAAACTGAAATGGCGATTGGTCTGTGGCTACGCTACGGGAAACCATTAGCTGATTGCTCAATGATAGTACATTTGTATTAAAGTGTTGCTTCCTAGCTCCTGTTTTCTAATCAGCATCCATTTGTGGTCTGAAAATTTTTAGCCAGTCAATTTTTATGCATTATTCTTGGGTTAGTAAGTAGTAAAGTAATGTCAACCATCTGCGCCCAAACTTAAGTCAATATCAAGCCATCGGCACTTTCAAGAGTCTGCATCTTGACCCAAAGTTGCCCCTCAAGACTAAAATCATCTTGAGGAATTGACTTTTTGGCTCCTTGCCCCAATGGTGAAATTGTGAACCCCTTGATGAAGAGCAATGAGTGAATCTGAAAACCCCAATAACCTTCCCCTGCCTGAGTCTACTACCGAAATGGATAACCAGGATACTAAGAAGCAAGATCAGCAGCAGACCGACCATAACCCAAAAATGCTCAGCTTCGCACCAGTACCTGATGATTTCACAATCGTATCTGATGATATAGATAATCTTATTGAACAGTCAATACTAGAACAGACTATAGAATCACTGCTTACCACCATGGCATCATCAGTTACAGAAACGGATACTGATGGTACTGATGATACTGATAACACTGATATTGACACTGAGATAGCTGATGTTTCTGAGGAACAGTTAGCCAAAGATGGTGAATGGTTTGGCTTAGCTCAAAAACTGCGCTTGGACAATCATCGCTTACAGCAGCAAGTGACTCAGCTGCAGCAAGCACTCCAGGAAAAACAGCAGGAGTTAAACGGACAAGCTAAGCAATTGCGAGAGTACGACAAACTCCTGTCCACAAAAGATCTGGAACTGAATACAGTTCAAGACCAATTAACCCGTTTGTTCCACACTCTAGAATCATCCCATCAATCCGGTCAACGCCAGCAAATTTTGGTCGAAACCTTATCAGAACAGTTACAAAGCTCTCAGGATCAAGTTGTCAGACTCGAGCAGGACTATTCCCAAACCCAGCAGCGCTACAACGAACAATCTCATCAGCTGGTGCAATTGAAAGATACCTGTCGAGAACTTAGAACCCGTCTATACCGACAACAACAGCAAACCTTGCAATTTAAGGTAGCCTTAGAAAAGTGTCTGGAAATGCCTGCCTCTGAGAGTTCTGTAGTACAACAGCAAGAGAGTCGCAGCATCATTGCTCAGCAATCTCTACTACAAAAAGCCCAGCCAATTAGACCCTGGTCTGCCGACCCAGAGTTATTTGCAGAAGAATTTATTTTTAACAGTACTGGTAATTCTCCTGCCCAGTCTGAATCTACCACAGAAGCATTATCGGTTGACAGCAGCCAACCTAACCAAATTGATCCTATATCCCCAGCAGATGCTTTAGCATCAGGTGAAACTCAGGGAATCTCCCCTGAAAATGTGACCGCCAAAGAATTAGAAGTAGCACAACAGTTAATTGAACAAATGTCTGCCCTGGCAGAGGAATTTGGGTTGTCCGAGTTGCCATCAGAGTGGGCTGATACCAAAGTCGATGGCAGATCAGAACTAGAAACCACACTAGAAACCACTAACTTAGATGAATCTGACCAAACCGTTGTATTGACTAGTGACCCTGAGCAAACCAGTAGGTCAGAGCATACTCAGACCTTGGAGCCTGAAGCCAATCCATCGAGTCAGGAATTCCCAGAAGGTATCATAGAGGCTGAGTCACAGTCAAATCAAACCAATGACCTATTTCCGTCTCAGGGTCAGTCGCCATCACCAGTACTCTATCCCCTACGTCCCTCCAAAGGGCGCAAATCCTTAGCCTCTATTGAATTACCAAGATTTCCCCGTTATCGTTCTTCCTGAGATTGACCCATAGATTAGGTTCGATGACACAATAGTTTCTGATACTGATATATTAAAGAATTTAAAGTTCTGTAACCTCTGGCGCAAGACTATCAAAACCCTGCGGTAAACTAGCCCTTGATCCTTAAAATTCCCTGTCGTTTGCCTGAAACGCCCAAAGATCGAACCTAGGCAAAGATAATCCTGGTGGAATCATCGGGAATATACCCAATTTTCCCAAGGAGACAGGTAAGCGGTTTTTCCGCAATGTCCGATAAAAAAATGTAGGAGTTCTTAAATCAATGTCTCATAGCGTTAAAATTTACGATACCTGTATTGGTTGCACCCAATGTGTTCGGGCTTGCCCTCTAGATGTATTGGAGATGGTTCCCTGGGATGGCTGTAAAGCTGGTCAGATTGCCTCTTCTCCTCGTACAGAAGACTGTATTGGTTGCAAGCGGTGCGAAACGGCTTGTCCGACTGACTTCTTGAGTATCCGGGTTTATCTGGGAGGTGAAACAACTCGCAGCATGGGCTTGGCTTACTAAGCATTAACCTAGGAATCTATCCGATGTTGACGGTTGACCGTTGATGGTCAACCGTTGACGGTCAACCGTCAACACAGGACAGTCCACTCTTAGCACGGCTATAGTTTGAGTATTATGCTTACTGACTAAACTCAATACTATGTGTGGAATTGTCGGCTATATCGGTCCGCAAATCGCTACAGAAATTTTAATGGCAGGATTAGAGAAACTCGAATATCGAGGCTATGATTCTGCTGGAATTGCTACAGTCTCGGAAGGGGACGTTCATTGTGTGCGTGCTAAGGGAAAATTGCACAATTTGCGGGAAAAACTGGTACAAATAGAAAACCAGGCACGCATTGGCATTGGACACACGCGCTGGGCAACCCATGGTAAACCGGAAGAGTATAATGCTCACCCCCACATGGACATGGCAATGCGGGTGGCAGTGGTACAAAATGGCATTGTTGAAAACTACCGGGAATTGCGGGAGGAATTGATCCAGCGGGGACATGAATTCCGCTCCGATACCGATACAGAAGTTATTCCCCATCTAATTGCTGAGTGTTTACAGCAAAATTCTGCTTCTTCCTCTTCTTTCTTCTCTCCTTTCTTAGAAGCAGTGCGGCAAACAGTGAATCGATTAGAGGGAGCTTTTGCCCTAGCTATCCTTTGTGCTGACTATCCTGATGAATTGATTGGAGTGCGGCAACAGGCTCCTCTGATTATTGGGTTTGGTCAAGGGGAATTTTTCTTTGGCTCAGATACCCCAGCATTGTTACCCCATACCAGGGCAGTATTGAACTTAGACAATGGGGAAATCGCACGGTTAACTCCCCTAGGGGCAGAAGTTTACGACTTTGAGGGTCGTCGCTTGAATAAGTTCCCCCGTACCCTCAGTTGGAACCCCTTTCAAGTGGAAAAGCAGGGATTCCGACACTTTATGCTTAAGGAAATTTATGAGCAACCAGGGGTAGTGCGCAACTGTTTCGAGCGGTATCTCAATAGTAATTGGCATGCTAATCCTACACAGACAGAGGCAGACCTGCCTAATTCCCCAGTTCAGTTAGGCATACCGGAGTCACTGTACGAGGATGTAGAACAGATTCAGATTCTGGCGTGTGGGACCAGTTGGCACGCTAGTTTGGTGGGTAAATATTTGTTGGAGCAGTTGGCAGGAATTCCTACCATGGTGCAGTACGCATCTGAGTTTCGTTATGCACCAGGTCCGTTAACTAAGAATACCCTAACTATTGGGGTAACTCAGTCTGGGGAAACTGCTGATACCTTAGCAGCACTGGAGATGGAAAAACACCGTCGCAGTGGATTAGACCCTCTGTATCAGCCCCGACTGCTGGGAATTACGAATCGACCAGAAAGTTCTTTGGCTCAGTTGGTGCCTGATGTGATTGATACCCAGGCAGGGATTGAAATTGGGGTGGCGGCTACTAAAACCTTTGTGACCCAGTTAGTGGCCTTTTATTGTCTAGCGCTAGAGTTAGCCTACCGACGTAATACTCTCGCCCCTGAAAAAATTCAAGCAATTATGGCAGGCTTGCGGCAATTGCCTACTCAGATTGAGCAGATGCTGGAAAGTCAAGAAAAGTATATTGAAGAATTAGCCCATGACTTTGCGGAAACCCAAGACTTTATCTTTGTAGGACGGGGGATTAATTTTCCGATTGCTTTAGAAGGGGCGCTGAAACTTAAGGAAATTAGCTATATTCATGCTGAAGGCTACCCAGCTGGGGAAATGAAGCATGGTCCGATAGCTCTGCTGGATGCTAAGGTGCCTGTGGTTGCGATCGCAATGCCTGGTACTGTCTATGAAAAGGTAATTTCTAATGCTCAGGAAGCTAAAGCCCGGGATGCTCGGTTGATTGGGGTGACACCGAGCAATGGCAAAGAGGCGATGGATATCTTTGATGATTTGTTACCTGTACCAGAAGTGGAGGAGTTGCTTTCACCAATTCTGGCGGTGATTCCGTTGCAGTTGTTAGCCTATCACATTGCGGCAAGGCGAGGGTTGGATGTGGATCAGCCCAGGAATTTGGCGAAGTCGGTGACTGTGGAATAGATTTCTTTGTTGACTGCTGAACGGTGTTGCTTAAACCCAGGGACTAGTTAGGATTTGTAAATGCGATCGCATTTTGTGTAGGCATTTTGCGATCGCATTCCGTCCCTCAAATTAATCCAATTAGGACTTACCCATCAAGTCGGTAAACTTGAGGAAAAACTATGACCGTTACTATACCCATCAAAGCTATCCAACTCACACCCGGTAGTACTATTACTATAGATAACCTTAAATGGCAAGACTTTGAAACAATTCTTGACGAACTTGGGGAAAAGCGACGAGTGCGGCTGACCTACTATCAAGGAAATTTAGAAATCATGTCCCCCCTTGCCATTCACGAAAGACCCCACCGGATTATTGCCGATATTGTTAAAGCCATATTAAACCTACAGGGGCGCGACTGGGAAGATTTTGGTTCAACTACCTTTAAACGTCCTGAAATTGCTGGTGTTGAACCGGATACCTGTCTTTATATTCAGAATGCTCCTCAAATGCGAGGCTGTACTCACATTGACTTAGACATTTATCCACCCCCAGACTTAGCCATTGAATCTGATGTTACTTCAAAAACAACTCTTGAGGTTTATGCAGCTATTGGTGTTCCTGAAGTATGGATTTATAGCAAACAACAACTTAGAATTTACATCATCAAAGATGGAAATTATCAAGAAACGTCGCTCAGTCCAACCTTTCCCAATTTATCCTTAACTACACAGATTCCTCAACTCGTAGAACAGGCAATTAATCAAGGAACAAGCCGAATGTTAAGGGAATTAAAAAGTCAACTTTTTCATTCCAAATAACTCTTACTTCTTGCTAAGCAATTCCATCACATACCTCCCCAGCTGCCATCCTTTATATCCGTATATCCGTTACCCACTATTGCCAATCATCCCTCACTCACACAAGTCCCCACTAAACAAGCTCGATCCAAATTAACACCACTCAAAGAAGCTCCATCCATCTCAGCACAAAGCAAATTCGCCCCACTGAGATTACTACCAGATAGATTAGCTCCACGGAGATCGGCCTCTTCCAGATTTGCTTCACTTAAGGTTGCCCCTTGTAAATCGGCCTGAGACAAATCTGCTCCCTTCAAATTCGCACTATTAAGATTAGCTCCTCGCAAATCTGCCCCTCGCAAATCCACTCCTTGCAAATTCACCCCCATCAAATTGGCACCACTTAAAAAAGCACCGGTAAAGCAAGCCTGACTCAACTTAGCCCCCATCAAATTAGCGCCTCGGAGATTACCACCCCGCAAATCCGCACTACTCAAATCCGCCTGCATTAAGTTAGCACCAAGCAAATTCGCCCGTAAGTCAGCAGATTCCAGTTTGGCACCAATTAAGTTAGCACCATCGAGACGAGCACCATTCAAATTAGAGCCAGAAAAATTCACCCCCACAAGTGTTGCACCAGCAAGATTAATTTTTTCCAATTGGCTACCGGAAAGATCCTCATCTTCCAAATCTGCTCCTGGCAGTTGCTTTACTTTCCCCGCCCGAATTGCTTCAATCTCCATCAACCAGATAACCTTGAACTGTTCATCCTTCAACCTACCCTACACCAGACCCCTGGGCAAGAACAACCTTGGCCAAAAGGCCACGCGCTTCGCAGCAAAGCGGGACTTTGTCCATCGCGTTCAACCTTCAACCTTCAACCTTGATAACCTTCAACCTTGATAACCTTCAACCTTGATAACCTTCAACCTTGATAACCTTCAACCTTGATAACCTTCAACCTTGATAACCTTCAACCTTGATAACCTTCAACCTTCAACCGTTACTCTTTCCTCAGATAAGGAATCAAGCAACCACATCCCTGAAGGAATTTTAGGCTGATTAGCTTGCAAACTCATACCCTGCTGCATTCCCATCACTATCAGTCCCAGGGTTTCCACCAGTTTAGGGTCAAAGGCTTCCCCTGACAATGCCTGACAGTTTCTTAGAGCTTGAGACAGAGCATCCTCCTCAGATTTATAGGTATTGAGTTGCTGCTGAAAATAAGCCATCAGCCTCAAAATCCTCGATTCCAAGGGAATGTTATCGTAAGCTAAGCCATCCGGTTGTCCTGAACCATCCCAGGATTCGGTTTGGTGGGTAATAATGTTAGCGACAGCCTGCAATCGAGGCATAATCCGTAACACCGATCCCCTCGGAAGAGATTCCTGCTTCTCGATCACCTCTTTCTGAGCAGCTGACTTAGGGGGTAGTTCTATCTTGACCCCCTGCAAGGGAGATAGACGGTGCAAGAGTGCTGCCAGACTTAAACGTTTCAGTTGCCATGCTGGTAAATCCAGCAACTGGCCTATAGTCTCAGACAAGCTTTTTACCTCAGCGCCAGCGTTGGGATTGACAGCATCCGCTTGGTCAATTAGCTGAGCCATACGCAAGAAAGCTTGCATTTCATTAGAAACGAGGTTATCGTCTAACACCTGAACATGGCTCGGGGAGGTATGGGACGGTAACTCTTGTTGACCTTTCTGAAGATAGTTCACGACCCGATTCACCACTGCCCCAATATAGTCTCGTGGCCTGGTGCTGTCGATCATCTGTTGAAGTTGTGCAGTTAAGCTGGCTTGCAAGTCTGGGTTATAGTTACCTATGTGAGCGATCGCAAACTCCACGGTCTCCCTTACCAAGTCTGGCTCAAATGTCCAGAATCCATAGAATTTGCGCTCCCGGTCCTGCTCTGGCAGTCCTTGAGTTCCATAATCCGACTCAGATAATTCTTGACATAACACCATTGCTGTGTATGTCTCGGAAATAATAATCAAGTGCCACTCTTGAGCTACAGGATCGGAGGACTCTAAACTAACTAGGGCAACATTCGACCGCTGACTGGTGGGATGTTCAGCAAAGCCAGCATCCGGTGCGGCCATGATCACCACCTGAGATGATTTCAGCGCTATATCGCCATAGCGTTCAGCTTCCTCAAGATACCATTTGCCCCGCTGGAAGGCCGTAATCATTAGTGGAGCACTGTCCGACTCTAGGATAAAGTCTTCTAGGGCATGGCACAGCGATACTAAGGTATTTTTGTAATAAACTCCAAAGCTTAGAGGTTTTTTGGTGCCGCGATGGGCTTGTTCTAGTTTTTGTAATATCGAACCTGAGCGCATGGTTACTAAAAAATTGTTAATTAAATTTTGTTATTTAAACTTGTTAATTTAATTTTGCCATTATCCCTTTCTAGTTATTTAAACTTACTAGTTTTTTTTCTTGGTGTTTATTTGGTAATATTGGGGCAGTGAGGGCTGCTTCTAATGGAGCCACTCCTAGTCTTTCTTCAAGGATTTTCATCACTTCACGCCCAAAATCATTAGAATTTTGCCGCCAAGCTTCCAGACAAACTTCACCAAAGAAAGACCCTAGGGGTTCGGGATTCCATAGGAGTTTCTTGGCTGTCCAGGGCATCAGACTCATGGGATCATAGTCCCGGTTGAGGATAGTTTTGTCAAAGGCGTACTGTTCTAAATGGGTATGGGGTTGTAGACCAATGAAGAAGATGGCTGGTTCTACTTTATCCCTACCAAATATTTGCTCTAGTTCCCGGTGATAGGCAATAGTCTGACGAATGGTGTCAAAGGTTTCATCGATCACATTGAAAGAATAGTTGACGGAAACTAGGTCATTGAAGCCAGCTGCTTTTAAATCACGACAGTTTTGCAGTACGGTGCGTAGGTTATAGCCCATGCGCATTTTCCGCACCAGTTCCTGAGAACCACTGGTAATCCCGATTTCAAAGTAATTCATCCCGGTTTTTACCATCAGGTCGCATAATTCTGGGGTGAGATTGTCTGCCCGAATGTATGCTGCCCAGTTAATGTCGCTCATTCCAGCATCAAGGATTTTCTGCAACAGTTCAACCGCATCACCAATGAATTTTTTGGCAGGAATGAACTGAGCATCAGTGAACCAGAACTTGCGGATGCCTCGGTCATAGAGTTGGCGCATTTCTGCCACCACTTCATCTGCCGGGTTAATCCTTACCTGTTTGCCTTCTACAACGGTATAGATACAGTAGCAGCAGTTATGGGGGCACCCACGCTTGGTTTGAACTCCAATGTAAAAGTCGTTCTGTTGGAAGTAATAATCAAAGCTCGGCCAGATGCTTTGAATATAGTCGTAGTTGCAAGCAATTTTTTCAATGGCAGTGGGAGACTCATGGATCATGCGATCGCGTGGCTTAGCTTGCCCTACCACATAACAGCGCTGATCATCGAAGTCCTGACCCCGGAGAAGTTTCGTGAGTAAGGTTTCCCCTTCTCCAACGGAAACGATGGTTCCAGTTGGCAGTTTATTTTCCAACTGCTCATAGAATACACTAACTGCTCCACCCCCCACAATCAGGCGAGCGTCTGGGTTATATCGTTTAGCTCGTTTGAGTCCTTGTTTGATTAACCCCAAGTTCCCCCACAGTTCGCCATAGTAAGAGGCAGCTAAACGCAGACCCCCCAGCGCTCCCCGTAATTTCACCAAGGGATTGCCAGCATAGTAAAACTCAAAGGCATTTTGGAGCGGGTTACCACCCCTACCACCCACTGGAGCATAGATTTGAATGTCGCGCCAGGAAAATACCAACAGGGTTGGTTTAAACTGGTCTATCTCAGTATCCAAGGCGCTGCCAAAGTCTAGGGGAGGTACAGTTCCCAAGTCAAAAATGCGCTGTTCTACATCCGGGAACTGTTTATGAACATGGTCAGCTAAATAAACCACCCCGATCGGAAAGATTGGATTACACGGAAGGCGAACATATAGTATTTTCTGTTCCATTGGTAACTGTTTATAGTAATGATTTTTTGTTATTATAAGTTTTTTTTATCAGGAAGGTTAGTTTGGGTTATTCTTGACCAATTCCGTTCGCGTAGCGTGGCCCAAAGGCCAATTAAGCTCAAGATTTCAAGGCAGATCTATACCTAGAGTTATAGCTAGAGTTATAGACAGATTTATCTACCGCCGTTTTCTCTACTTTGAGACTACGGCGGGCAGAACTTACCAAGGGTGGGCAACAATTATGAAATTGGTGTTTACATATCTTAACTTTACCAAAATTAGGGACTTACCTCAAGCGTATGGTAGTTTTGTCTATAGGGATCAAAAATCAGCATAAAGTCATCTAATAGAGTAAAGTCATATAATAGGGTTTATAGAGTGAGCATTACACCTGAATGATGCTGAATATCGCTAAAACCAGCAAATAATCCTAAATAATCCCAATAATCAGCATATTAACGGTGTTTTGTTGGTGATCGGCTGAGGTAAACTCCAATAATTAGTAGCCATGTTTACAGCTCGCCGGAATCATCAATGCTACCTTGGTGTTTGTAATAAATTAACCTTTAGAGAATTAATAGATATGACACAAGTTTTTGATCCTATTCCTTCAGATAGCCAAGATTCCCTTCTGTGCTGCTATGTGAACGCTACTAGCCAGATCCAGATTGCTAGAATAACTAATATACCTAACTGGTACTTTGAAAGAGTTGTTTTCCCAGGGCAGCGCTTAGTTTTTGAAGCACCGCCACAGGCTCTTCTAGAAATACATACGGGGATGATGGCAAGTTCTATTCTCTCAGATACCATCCCTTGTTACCGCTTATTGTTTAGCCAAAGTGGTAATGCTTATGGCTATGCTGTTTCCGCCGAATCAGCCAAACCTGCGGATATCAAAGCACATCCAGAAACAGTTGATAGTGAAAGAGTTTTAACTGAAAAATTGCCTACGCTCGTTAGCGCGGTCTAGTTACTATAATCTATACGTTGGGGTTGCTTACAACAGGAGCAACCCCTTTTTCATGTTATGTTTTATCACCCCATCACCCTGTGAATCTCCCTTCTTTTCTCTGGCTCTGGAAAATTGCTGCTTGGTCAATGGGTTTATCCCTCTTTGCCTATGTACTCCTGGCAATCACCGGCAGCATTGCGTTTTATCAACGTCACTCCGGACGCCCACGACCGACTTGGTTACGCCCTTTGCACTACATCATTGGCTGGATCATGGTCGCTCTAGTCTTGGTTCTGCTGGGAATTGGTTTAGTAGGGACCATCGGCCATTACGGTCATCTAGGTCATTCAGCCCACTTAATTGCTGGATGGTCTGTGGTAGCACTGGTGTTGCTCTCAGCCTTTAGTGCTACCCAAATAAGTCCTCGACAACCCTTAGCAAGGGCTGTTCACGTTGCTACCAACATTGCTTTGCTAGTCGGATTTACCTGGGTTTCCCTGACTGGTTGGGAAGTTGTCCAGAAATATATTAGGCATTAGGCAATCGAAAGTTGAACGTTGAGAGTTGAAAGTTGAAAGTTGAAAGTTGAAAGTTGAGAGTTGAAAGTTGAAAGTTGAAAGTTGAAACTTTAAGGTTATCTGTCAGCCATGGATAGCTTTACTTTGCCGATGGACGATTTTCAGAGCGATAAAAAGGCTTCTTGACCACAACGGCTGGATAGGATTTACCCCGGATTTCTACTTCCAGCTGCTGTCCAACTTTGCCCAACTTTTTGGGAACATAGGCTAGTGCGATCGCATTTCCTAAGGTTGGTGCTAATGTACCACTAGTGACAACTCCTACCACCTCACCATCAGCTAGGACTGGGTAACCATGGCGAGCAATCTGCCGTCCTTGCATCTGGATCCCAACTAGCTTGCGTTCGATCCCCGTTGCTTTTTGTTGCTCTAGCACCGAGCGTCCGATGAAGTCTCCTTTGCTATCAAGATGCACTAGCCAACCTAACCCAGCTTCTAAGGGTGTAGTGGTATCATCTATATCTTGTCCGTAGAGTGCCATTGCCGCTTCTAGGCGCAGGGTATCTCTGGCACCTAAACCACAGGGAGTGACACCAGACTCTAAAAGTGTCAGCCACAGCTCTATTCCCACATCTGGGTCTAGCATCAGCTCAAATCCATCTTCCCCCGTGTAACCGGTTCTAGCAATAAATGCCGGTTTTCCCAACACCGTTGCCTCTAGATGTCCAAACGCTTTGACTGGTGCTAAGGCTTCTTTGACAAATGGCTGAAGATGTGATATAGCTAATGGTCCCTGTACTGCGATCAACACTTTGGATGTTGAAAGGTCTTGTAAGGTAACTAAGTCAGCATCCAGGTGACCTAACAACCAGTCTTTGTCTTTGGTGCAGGTTGCTCCATTAACAATCATCATCCCCCGCTGCTCCCCAGACTCCTCCTCACCTTGGTAGTAGAAGATAATGTCATCAATGATGCCACCATTCGGATTTAACAACACCGTGTATTGAGCTTGACCTGGTTGCAAGCGGGTTAAATCTGAAGGTACTAGAGACTGCAATTGCTCCCGTAGTTGCTTACCATGAAAAGCAAACTTACCCATATGGGAGATGTCGAAAATTCCGACAGCAGTTCGTACTGCAGCATGTTCTTTTTTCAAGCCGCTAAATTGTACTGGCATTTCCCAACCCGCAAAAGCTGTCAAGCGGGCATTTTGTGCTACCACCTGGTCAAATAGGGGAGTGCGAGCCAATTTAGGGGTTTCGGATTGGGACTCTGGAGATCCTGGGGAATTTGCCACGGGTTTTAATAATGGTGTTCAGTTATCAGGTTAGTGTAGCATCTATCTGCTATTATCAGATCCGTTCCCGTAGCGTCTGCGTAGCACAATGTGGAATGGGCATCTTGCCCGTGTAGCACAATGTGGAATGGGCATCTTGCCCGTTACAATTTCGCGTTTTATTAACAACAGTTGGTAAACAGTTGGTAAACGCGCCACTTTTAAATTTATCACCATTAAGCTACTATATTGTATTGGTAAACACTATCCCACTACTATGAACAAGAAAGTAATTTGGTATATCAAATCTCAAGTTGGAGTTCTGCTTTTTCCCTTAGGTTTATGCTTATTTGGAGAAGCCGTTTCTAAAAGAATTGAAGGAGAGCCTTGGTTTTGGTTAGGAACCTTAAGCTTAGTGGTGATTAATGCTGGGATTGGTTTAATGATTGAAAGTGGATTGATATCGGGTTTTCCTAGGGATAACGTTGCCAAAGACGATTCCAAAGAATCAGTTCTAAAGACTGAATAAAGGCTTTATCTAAGCATTCAGCATTCAGCGGTCAGCGGTCAGCGGTCAGCGGTCAGCGGTCAGCGGTCAGCGGTCAGCGGTCAGTGGTCAGCGGTCAGCGGTCAGCGGTCAGCGGTCAGCGGTCAGCCATTCGCAAAGCGTGGCCATAGGCCAAGGCCTTTAGCTGTTCCCGTAGCGTGGGCGTAGCGCTTAAGCTGATAACTGATAGCTGATAACTGATAGCTGATAGCTGATAGCTGATAGCTGA
>NZ_MKZS01000001.1:2172995-2192454 GCF_001942495.1 Moorena bouillonii PNG | reverse complement strand
AATTACTAGGTATCTCTGCCACTCGCGTCCGTTTCCTGTTGAGCAAGGGCAGAGTCAAAGGAGCTTATAAGGTCGGTAGAACTTGGGTAATTCCCTTATTTGATGGCATGCCAGTGGTCACTCCTGGTACTCGCGGACCAAAGCGGAATTGGTCAAAGCGCACAAATTACACTAAAGCTGTCATCCACGTTAATCAAAAAGTGATTCGCCAAAATCACAACTCTGGCGAACGCAATCCCGTGATTACCGTAAAACGCGGCTCTAAAAACACTTACGGTCATACGGTCGAAGTCAATGGCCCCTGTCGGGTGATGTATCGCCCAGATGAACCCCTAAAGTGTGGAGCACGGGTATGGATTGAGACAATTTCTGACTTTAAGGTGATCGCCTAAGCTGTTGTGAATTTGACTTAGACTCAGTTATGAAAAAGTAACCATTTAGCCGTCAGCGGTCAGCGGTCAGCGGTCAGCGGTCAGCGGTCAGCGGTCAGCGGTCAGCTGACAATCAACCTCTTTCGTGACTATTCAACTAATCCTTACCTCTTGTCTTGAAAAGACTTTTGTGACTATTAAACTAATCCTTAGCTGTTTTATTCAAAAGCTGATAACTGATCGCTGATTGCTGATAGCTGATCCCTGATCGCTGATCGCTGATCGCTGATCGCTAATAGCTGATCGCTGATAGCTTACCAAGGTAACTTGCTTCCATCCCAGGAAAAAAACTCTCCACTATCCCCTTTATCCAGCTTTTCGATTACCCCCAGTAGTTGAGTAACAGTACGCTCTACTGGGAATAACTTATCAGCAGGTACATTTTTTTGAAAGGGTTTAGAAAGTCGCGTATTGGTTGTACCAGGATGTAACGTAACAACGATAGTTTGAGGACTTTTTCTACTGTATTCAATTGCCACTGTTCGCATAAACATATTTAAGGCTGCTTTCGATGCTCGATAGCCATACCATCCTCCCAGTTGGTTATCACCAATACTACCAATTTTTGCAGAAATGCTAGCAAAAATACTGCGATCGCTATGACGGAATAATGGTAATAAATGTTTAGCCAGCAGCACTGCTCCAATACTGTTAACCTGGAAGTAACGCATCAAGTGTTCTGAATTAATCTGTTTCAAGCTTTTTTCTGGTTGTAAGCTGCCGTCATGAAGCAATCCAACACAATTAATCACTAAATGGAGTTTGTCTATCTCTACACTGATTTGTTTGATAGCTTCAGATACTTGCAACTCATCGGTAATATCCATCGATAGAGAAACTAATCGATTAGGATAGTTGTTTGCAAGGGCAATTAATTCTGAACTAGAATCACGATGACGATAAGTGCCATAAATCTTGGTAAACGTTTCATCTTTCAGCAATTGTTTGACAAAAGCCAGACCAATACCTCCACTGGAACCGATAATCAAGGCATTGGCATTGTTAATCCTATCTATAGACATTTATTAGCGCTCCGCGTAGGGAGTAGGGAGTAGGGAGTAGGGAGTAGGGAGTAGGGGGAATTTTGGGAAGTTTGCGGAGATAGGGCAGATTTTTGTTAAGAGGAATTATCCTGATAGGATTGTAACGCTTAAATTATAGCGTTTCTCGTAGCTATGAGGTACAAATTATTTTTTACCTCTTCCCTCTTCCCTTTTCCCTCTTACCTCTTACCTGCTCCCTGCTCCCTGCTCCCTGCTCCCTAAAAACCATAAATTTATACCTCACAAGTCGTAGAATTGCTATAACAAACAACATTAGCTCAAAATTTGTGCCAAATCTAGCACAAATCCAGGCAATACATCCTCTCCTGACAAGCTACTTGGGGATTGCAAAACCTCCCTATCCTGTCCAGGGCGATAAATTGTTACCTGTTGATTTTGAGGGTCAATTAGCCAACCTAGACGTACACCACAGTCCATGTACTCTTGCATTTTTTCCTGCAACGTCTTGAGGCTGTCATTAGCAGAGCGGAGTTCCGTTACAAAATCAGGAGCCATTGGTAAGAATTTAGCAGGATCTGGATTAAGGGCTTCTAATCTTTCTCGCCTTACCCAGGAGGCATCAGGAGAACGATTGGCACCATTAGAAAGCCTAAACCCCGTTGAGGAATCAAACGCTAATCCAGTTCCATCACTATCAGCCCAATTGCCCAAACGTTGGGTCAGTCGGCTATTCCGGTTTCCGCTTTTCCATCCCGTTGGTGGCATGATAATTAGTTCTCCCTTGCTGGTACTCTCAAGACGTAAATCTCTATTGTCCTGACAGAGTTGGAAGAACTGTTCATCAGTTAGTTCAATGGTGGAAGCTATGTTGAGAATAAGAGCAGTCATAATTAATAAGTAAGTATTCAGCCGTCAGCCGTCAGCCGTCAGCTGTTCGCTCACGCTGCTTGAGGTGCTTATTTTATTCAAAAGCTGTTCGGTGTAGCATTGGCTATGGGCATAAACTGTTCCGGTAGCGTGGCTACAGCGCTTTTGGCTGATAGCTGATAGCTGAATGCTTACATTAATAATTATAGCAATTTCCGGGAGAGAGGGAGTAGGCATGCTAGCAATAGGCATGCTAGCAATAGGCAACAGTAGTAAAGAGCTGGGATAATTTTTTGATATTATTATACTAAATTAGTTTTCTAAGTATTTAGCTGACCACTGACCACTGACCACTGACCACTGACCGCTGATGGCTAAATGCTTAGCTTAGGGTTTAAAAGTACCCACTGAAATATCAACACTAACTGGGTCTTCATTATCCACTAAACCATCGCCATTTTCATCCCAAACAGAGGTCGCAAAAAAACCGCAACGAATATCGATTTCCTGCTCAAAAACTCTCAAAAATAGAGACCCTTGTTTGGTCGCGCATTTAAATTCTGCTTTCTGGACTAGCTCTGGAGCATTTGTGCGTAATTGAGGCAATACTTTCTGGCACTGTTGGTCAGAGTTAGAGCAAGCCAATGGCTTCACAAACGTAGAATCATTGGCTACTAAAGGCAAAACCCCTAACCATGTACCAGTGCGATTGCCATTTCCTAAGGGTTTATCCCAACAAAAAAAACTGACTCGCTGGGGTTGTCCTTGATTCTGAAAAACCTTTAAATTTAAATATTTGCTATCACTACACTCCCTTTCCCATTCAGCTATTTGTTCGGGAAAACTATCGCCAAGGTCAGCTAAAACTTCCTGACATTGGCGTTCACCACAATCTCCTGCTACGTTCCGAGGCTGGGTTTTATCTGCTGGGGTTTCACTAGCACAACCAAGTACAAGGAAAGCAACTATAATACTAGGAATTGCTAATCGTTTCACTCTCATTTAACAGATAATTGTTGTTAATAGCCCTTGAAATTTTAAATTTTAATTTAAATTTGCCATTCTCAATCTACAGAGCAAATCATTCAAAGCATCCTTAGCTGATGGTGCTTCTGGTAACCAACTAGACTCAGATGCTTCCTCTAATTTACTCTGTAGACGATTATATTCTCCCTCATGAAAATTCAAATTTGTATCTTCCAATACAGACTTTTCTGCTCCTGCTAGCTTTCGAGCGATTAAATCTGGAATATAAGGTAACTGGAACACCTCATTCAGCTTAACCAAGTTAGTTTCTATTTCCCCAGTTTTCATTAAATGGATACCAGTCAACAGCACCCGATAGACATAAAGCAAGGGTTTGACACGAAATGGACTCATCTTTTGAAACAGTTTCCATTGAGTTCGGGAAAATCCTAGATAATGATGGGCATGGTAGCGAGTAATGCATTGTTTTGCGATCGCTTTTAATTCCTCATGCTCCGCTGTAGTGTGAATAACTAGGGGTGAGTACAGCTGCTCTAAGACATAACCATTCTTTTTCAGCAGCATCTCAAAGAACTTTTTGATATCGTGAGTGACTAGATCCAGTTCTATGGAATCCCGAATTTCCGAAACTTCAATCGTTTCCGGTCCCGGCTCTAGTCCTATAACCTTCTGCACTGGCAGAATGTGGCTCCCACGGAAATCATAATCAGAATCTGGTGAAGGGAAACCATACAAATGCGCTCCACTGAGGGTAGCAAATAACAGTGGATGGGGTTGAGTAGAAATTACAGATAGTAGTTTTTGGTTTAAATTCATATACAGCAGTTTTTAATTGTATCAGGTACAGATTCCTGGGTTTTAGGGAACAGGGAACAGCGGATCTGGGAACAGAGAAGAGGAAAGAGGAAAAAATCCTGAGGTGTGACCCGTGGCGAATTTAATTATTAATGGGTCAAGGGCACCTAATAGTTATGAAAAACGCTGTATAACTATAGCAATCCGTGTAGGAATTGTGATAATTTTGGTTCTCTATTCCCTATTCCCTATTCCCTATTCCCTATTCCCTATTCCCTGTTTCCTTTGCCATAAACCCTACTTTGACGTGCTTTAATCAAAAACCCATTAGCTGCTTCATAATCCGGACGTTCTGGCAAATTGGTGTTAGCAAAAGCAGCATCAAACTCTTGATGTAAGCTCAATCGCCAAGCAGTAACCTCCTCCCATGGCATTTCATCCCGACGGATGGCTAGGAGTTGTTGCCGATACGCCTCAACTTTCACTGGTACAAATCCCTCTTTCAGGACTGTGATCCCTGAGAGCAATAAACGGATTAAGTGCATAGCATGTTTTAATCGAACTGCTCCTTTAGTCCGAAAATCTTGCTCCATTTTCTTAAATTGGGACATCACATAGCCATTATAGGTTTGGTAAACCAACTTAGACAGAAAAATATCTCGAATACCTAGCAATTCCTCGGCTAGGGGAGTGGCTGTTTCCACTAGTGGTGTGTAGAGACATTCCAACACATTTGGATTAGCCTTCAGTGCCAAAATGATAAACTTTTGAAGCTCCCAGTAGCACTCTTGAGTCTCGTGGTTTTCTAACTGTTCCGGAATTCCATACAAAGACCAGTGAACCACAGCTGGTGGCAGGTAAATACCCCGTCTGTCTGTATCAGAGTTTTCATCATCCAGACCAAATGCTCTCGACCCTACTACACAGCGGTAGATAACATGATCATATAAATTTAACTCTGTGAGTAAGTCTTCCGAGAGCTGTAACCCTTCTTTTTGGAAGTGTTTACGAATACTAAATTCATGGCGAGGTAGGGTAACCTCCCTATCATTAGACAAACGCACCCGATACCCATGGGAATTATCTGTTGGTGCTTTTACTATTACACCGACTGCTCCTGGTACACATAATGTTTCACCCGCAGAGTTTTTAACAGCCACACGAGTTACAACTTGGGTACCGACTGGCAAGATTAGGTGAGGATTCATTTATTATAAGTTTTTTGTATAAACCCTAGTACAAGTTTAATCTATTAAACTACTATAGCATTTTTTACTAAAATACAGCCTTTTTAATAACTATTAAGTACACAAAATTATTTCTCTATGCCCTGATCCGAAGACCCCTAAAACCCAGACATTTGTACCTGACCGAATTGAAAACCGCTGTAAGCTGTTGCGCATTGAAATTGGGTATTATTCAGTTATAAAAAAACCGTCAAACCCTCTCCCCAGCTCCCCAGCTCCCCAGCTCCCCAGCTCCCCAGCTCGCCAGTTCCCCAGCTGTCAGAACCATCAAATTTAAATGAAGACCAGCTTATCTTAGGGTTGATGGTAAAAGCAATGCAGCAAGTTATCCAATAGTTTTTCTTTATCAGGATAATTTTTTTTTGTTTTTTGTAAATTATTCTTGGCTTCTGCTAGCAAGTAATAATAACTACTTGCAGACTTAAAAACTACATCATATTTCTCAAATAAATAAAATTTTAAGTCATATAAATTCCAGTCATATTGTTTTTGTAACCAATCAATAACTTCTTGTTTTTCTTTTTTGCTCAAAAACCCTTTCCCCCCTTTATAAGATAATTTTAATCCTTCTATTCCCGCTGTATTAAATCGTTTTTTCCATTTACTAATAAAGCTTTTTGATACATTTAAAGCTTCGGATATTGATTGATAGTTCCAGCCATCTATGACAAATTTTACAGCTAGCGCTCTTTTTAATTCTCTTGAATCTGGATTCCTCTTAATCCACTCATTTAAATCTTGATTTTTTTTATTTTCTTTATTTGACATAGTTTTTTTTAAAATTTTTTCTGATTTTTGAGTTATTTAAAATTAGTTATATTGGGTTATATGATCGTTACTAGACTGAATAGTAATTATAACTTCAAATCAATTATCCCCGATCATTAGTTGATTTATAAAACCCTAAAATATCCAAAAAATTAAACAATTAAGGCTATACTTGGCAATAAAAAATTAGTATTTTTGTTTAGCGTAAATATTTTTTAAGTGCTTCTTAACCGTATTGATGCTGATAAATAGCTGCTGGGCAATTTCTCGGTAAGTAAAGTTGGCTTTTTTAAGTGACCAAATTTCCTGTTCGCGAGGCGTTAATCCATATTTAAGCGCATCAGTGCTAGCGGAATTTTGAGAAGATTTATTTTGATCTTCTAGGGTGACTAAGAGGTAAGGTTCTGGGGATAATTCTAACGTTAACCATCTAACCCGAACCCGAAAGTTAACTGACTTATCTACTTTAATTTCAGCTTCGATAATTAGTTTGCGATCGCAAAACCACTCACGACTATCAATTAATGATTCGCAAACTCGCCAAATTTGGTCAGGGATAGAATTTATCTGTGACCTACCTTGAGTGATTTGAGAACACATTCGACGTCCACACTCATTGGCATGAAACCAATCTTGGTTAATAGTTAGAATCAGCACCCCATCCACAAACCCCTCAAGGATTGCTTGGATCAGTAATGGGGGTTCTGATCTTGTTTGTGCCATGACTAGCATTACCTGAATTACACATTATCCAGAATTCCGAATTTGCCCAGCCTTTGCTAGACACAGTTTTGGATCAGGTTTGGATCAGCTGCTGATCACAACAGATGATCCAAAATTGGCACTTGACAATTGGTATAATAAAGTATAATAATTTCGAGCTCTCACCTGGCTCTAGTTTGAATTATTAACACATCAAGTAGCAAAGAATTGTGAACAGGATTGTGAAGAGGTTTCCTGAGGTGCGACCTGTGTGGAATTTAATTCTTAATGGGGAAAGCGAACCTAAGTGTTGGTGGGATCTTGTCACTTACTTTAGGAGTATGTCTACTGACAGAGGCTCCGATCGCTCTTAGCGGAAGCAAAGCTTCATCGCGTAGCGTGGGCGTAGCCCATTAAGATTCTCTGGGTCGCGAGGATGTTTGAGAAGTAACACATGTTTGGCATCAGCGATCATTATCGGAAATCTGAGGGACTTTGAGCCACTTACCCCCTTGCTTTGGGGGGTTAGGGGGGTATGTACGAGTAGGATCCAACACCTTTAAAATAGCCTCTTAGACCTGGAATATGCCTAAGGGCGTTTACCAGAGTTTAGCTGCGATTTCCTTGAGCTTAGGTATTGGTTTGATTCTAATATAGTATGCATTTTTATTTGAAATGTAAACAGCGGACCCGTCGAAACAGGGAACTTCGGATCAGGGAACAGGGAATAGTACGAAAGAGCTCCAAAGCGTTTTTGATGTTATGAGACATGAGCAAGATTGTTCATGACCTATTTGTAAATCCTATAGCTGAGGTGAGATTTTGCCATCTTTACAAGCATCTCGACAGGGAAGACTAACAATTAAACAGTATCGAAACCGAAAGGGATGGACGATAGAGGATCACAGATGGCTGGTCGAGGCGAGTAAGATCTTAAATCCAGATATCGACTGGGCATCCTCCGAGTATGGGTTGCAAGAAATCTATGCTCCTGGTGTCTCCCTAGCTACTTGGAAACGCTTCTTGCAAGGAAAACCGATTAATGCCCAAGTTTTCCAGGTATTTTGCCAAGTTTTAGGACTTAACTGGGAATATGTGATTGAGAACAACCTCCCTAAGTCCTCAATCCAAAAGACAACCGCTAAAATCCCCCCAAATCGAGTAGATTGGTCAGCAGCGCCGGATGTGCCAGTTTTTTTTGGACGTACCGAAGAATTAGCTACCCTAGTGCAATGGATTCTCAATGATCGTTGCCGAGTTGTGGCAATTCTAGGAATGGGTGGAATTGGTAAAACTGGACTCTCCCTGAAGCTAGGTAAGGGGGGAATTGGCAAAACTGATCAGTCCCTCAAGCTAGCCCATGGCATTCAGGATGACTTTGAGTACGTAATTTGGCGTACGCTACTTAATGCTCCTCCCATTATAAAAATTCTCGAAGATATCATCAAATTTCTCTCCAACCAGGTAGAAACCCATTTACCAGACACCCTAGATGCTCAACTATCACGACTACTTCACTATTTGCGTGAGCATCGGTGTTTGCTAATCCTGGATAATGTGGAATCAATTCTACAAGGTGGTGACAAGCCTGGGCAATATCGAGAGGGATATGAGGAGTATGAGCAACTGTTTCGACAAATTGGAGAAGTCTCCCATCAAAGCTGCTTGTTGATCACCAGCCGAGAGAAGCCCCACGCCATTGCCAGACTTGAAGGCAAAACACGACCGGTTCGTTGCCTGGAATTAAGCGGTTTTGATGTTGTAAATGGCAAGAAAATATTTAATTCCATTGCCTCGTTCTCTGGTTCAGATCAGCAATGGCAAGAACTAATTGAATTTTACAACGGTAATCCTTTATCCCTAGAAATTGTTGCCAAGCATATTGATGAAGTATTTTTGGGTAATATTGCCGAATTTTTAACAGAAGGTAAACCAGTATTCGATGACTTTCGTGAAGTTTTAACCTGGCACTTTGAGCACTTATCAGATTACGAAAAAGACATTCTGTACTGGTTGGCAATTAATCGGGAAGCAGTTTCCATTGCCCAACTCCGAGAGGATATTCTCTCGCCAGTGGCTAAACAACAGTTACCAGTAACACTGCAATCCTTGCAAAGACGTTTACCTTTGGAAAAAAGTTCAGCAGGCTTTACCCTGCAACCTGTCCTGATCGAGTACATAACTGAGACAATCATTGAGCAGGTTAGTCAGGAAATACTCACCGATAAAATAGCTCTATTTAATTCTCATTGTTTGCTAAAGGCTTTGGCAAAACAGTACATTCGGGAAGCTCAATCCCGTCTGATACTCAAACCATTAATCGACCGGCTAATCGCTAGTTTGACTAGTCAATGTCGTCTGGAAGAAACCCTAAATTGTAGTCTTTCAAAGATAAGAGAAAACTTGGTGCAAAGGGTAGGCTATGCACCCGGTAATATCCTTAATCTGCTCTGCCAACTTAAAACTGATTTAAGGGGTTATGATTTTTCTAATCTCACTATTTGGCAAGCTTACCTTCAGGGGGTAGAGTTGCTAGATGTAAACTTCGCTAATGCTACCATCGCTAAATCAGTTTTTACTCAACCTTTTGGTAGTATTTTGTCAGTAGCATTTAGCCCCGATAGCCAGCTTTTGGCTGCAGGTGATAGCATGGGCAAGATTCATCTGTGGCAAATTGCTGATAGTCAATACCACTTAACCTTGAAGGGACACACCAGTTGGGTATGGTCTTTGGCCTTTACTAGGCTAGATGATGGTAACAGTGAAGAGACTCAGATTTTGGCTAGTAGCTGTGAAGATCAAACCGTCAGGCTCTGGGATATTGCTACGAGTCAATGCCTTCACACCTTGCGAGGACATAGGAGTAGAATATGGTCAGTTGCTTTCAGTGGAGATGGCACAATTGTTGCTACTGGCAGTGGCGATAAAACCGTTAGAATCTGGGATGTTAGTACCGGTGAATGCTTGAACATCTTGTCAGAACACTCCCAGACCGTAAGAGCCGTAGCTTGTAGTCCCGATGGTGCCATTCTCGCCAGTGGCTGTGAAGATAAAACTGTCAAACTCTGGGACTCTGATACAGGTGAATGCCTCAGCACCTTAGAAGGACACTCTCAGCAGGTCAGGTCACTGGCTTTCAGCCCGGATGGAACTACTCTCGCCAGTAGTAGTGATGACAAAACCGTAAGGCTATGGAATCTGAGTACCGGTGAATGCGTTAAGATTCTGCGGGGACATACAAAAAGCATACGGTCAATTGGCTTTAGTAGAGATGGAACCACTCTCGCCAGTAGTAGTGATGACAAAACCGTAAGGCTATGGAATCTTAGCACCGGTGAATGTGTTAATAAGTTGTACGGACATACCAATGGCGTATGGTCTATTGCTTTCAGTCCAGATGGCGTAACCTTAGCAAGTGGTAGTGATGACCAAACTGTAAGGCTATGGAATATTAACACCGGTCAATGCCTCAACACGTTTCGAGGATATACCAATGGCGTATGGTCTATTGCTTTCAGTCCAGATGGCACAACCCTCGCCAGTGGCAGTGAAGACCAAACCGTCAGACTTTGGGATGTTGGTACCGGTGAATGCCTCGATACCTTACAAGGACATACCAATTTGATATTTTCTGTTGCCTTTAGTCGAGATGGTACAATCTTAGTTAGTGGCTCTAAAGACCAAACCCTCAGACTCTGGGATATTAGCACTGGTGAATGCCTCAACACCTTCCACGGACCCAAGTGGGTACTTTCAGTCGCCTTTAGTCCCAATGGAGAAATCTTAGCCAGTGGTCATAATGACGATAAAGTAAGACTCTGGGATATTAGCACCGGTGAGTGTTTCCAGACCTTATTAGGACACACAGATTTGATCTGGTCAGTGGCTTTCAGTCCAGATGGCACAATTATTGCTAGTGGTAGTGAAGACCAAACCGTTAAACTCTGGGATGTTGACACCGGTGACTGTTTGATTACTTTGCAGGGACACCGGAATATAATCAAGTCCGTTGTATTTAGTGGAAATGGCAGAATTCTCGCTAGTGGCTGTGAAGACCACACTCTAAGGCTCTGGGATGTTGGCACTGGTGAATGTCTCAACACTCTGCGCGGACACACCCATCGCTTACGCTCAGTGGCTTTCAGCCCTAATAGTAAACTAATCGCTAGTGGTAGTTATGATAAAACCTGTAAGCTCTGGGATGTTGAGACAGGTGAATGTTTAAAAACTCTCCATGGCCATACTAATGTGGTATGGTCTGTTACTTTCAGTCGAGATGGTTTAATGCTGGCCAGTAGCAGCAACGATGGCACAATTAAGTTTTGGGATATCGAGACGGGTCAATGTATCAAAACCCTGAGAGTGCCTAGACCCTATGAGGGGATGAATATAGCTGGTGTTACTGGTTTAACAAAAGCAACTATGACGTCCCTGAAAGCTTTGGGAGCAGTTGATTAGACTTGTTGCAGAAGTCGGGAGTCGGGAATCGGGAGTCGGGAGTCGGGAGATGTAGAGATGCTCACAGGGGTAGGTTTTTTACTTTGGAGATAGGTAATAGGTAATGGGTAATCGGTAATGGGTAATGGGTAATGGGTGATGGGGAATGGGTAATCGGTAATGGCTAATCGGAACCCACCCGACACCCCGACCAGGAGGGGAAGAGCGGGAGATGGGTCGGTAATCGGTGGAAATTCTTGATGATTTTCCGACATATTTTGAGAAATTTCTACCTCTAGCCAGTACGTACTCGCCCAAATGTAAAAAACCTACCCTTGTCAGATGTAGAGATGTAGGGTCGGCAGTGCATCCGTGAGATTCACTGACTAGCCAGAGCCCATTGGTAAGCACTGCCCACCAGTAGGGAACAGATGTAGGGTCGGCAGTGCATCCGTGAGATTCATTTGCTGGCCAGAGCCCATTGGTAAGCACTGCCCACCAGTAGGGAACAGATGTAGGGTGGGCAGATGTAGGGTCGGCAGTGCATCCGTGAGATTCACTTACTGGTCAAAGCGCATTGGTCAGCACTGCCCACCAGTAGGGAACAGATGTAGGGTCGGCAGTGCATCCGTGAGATTCATTTGCTGGCCAGAGCCCATTGGTAAGCACTGCCCACCAGTAGGGAACAGATGTAGGGTGGGCAGATGTAGGGTGGGCAGTGCATCCGTTAAATTGACTGACTAGCCAGAGCATTGGTAAGCACTGCCCACCATAGGATTAATCTCATGTCCGGATAACTTAGAACCGATGTAGGGTCGGCAGTAATAGATGTAGGGTCGGCAGTGCATCCGTTAAATTGACTGACTAGCCAGAGCCCATTGGTAAGCACTGCCCACCAAAGGATTAAACAATGGTGCAACAGCTCAGTTCAACCCAACCTAATACCTGATAAGATTTTTTTCAAGCACAAAGCAATTACTCCAAAGATCACGATTAGCCCAACTGGTACTATCACACTATTGATCAAAGGGTTGTCACAGCTCTTCTCCATGGGTGGGATCAGCTTGGATACATTCTGACACTGCTTCCCTTCAAAATCCACTAAAGCCGTAACAGCTGTGCCAGCACCAACTACCGTTACTAGAGTCTGGAAGTTGCGATCGCGTTCTGCTTTTTCCAGCTCAATTTGACTACGAATGGCATTGAGCCTCGTCTCTAGCAACCGTAAGGCCACCTCCATTATATCATAGTCTTTAGTAACCTGCAATAGGTAATTTTCCTTTACCTCTTTACTAAACGTTTCTAAAAACTTCAGATTATTATCGGCACCTAATTTTTTGCATTTTTGGTTGATGATTTCTAAACGGGTTTGATAATTGAATAAATTAATCTCGATAATTTGGTTTTGAAAATTTAGTTTAGGCAAATCCAGGGTATAGTTCCCTAAATACTTTTGAATGTCATCGAGTTTTGCTGCGAGGGTTTCGTCTCTAAAGCCAGAAGCGTTTTGGTCAGCGATAAGTCTCTGATTGGCTTCAACCTGCTTATAGAAATTTACCAAGGACTTTTTGATTAAGCGACTTTGGCTGTAAGCCCATAAAATTTTGTTTCTATAACTAAACAGACCCATCCAATCAGTATACAACTCCGCTGCCTTTTCCATACTTTCTTGGTCAGGAAAGATAATAATGATCACATGGCAGTTGACCTGATTCAGGGGTTGATATCGCCACAGCTCAAAAACTTCACCACCAAATAAGCTGCCTTTTCCCTGTAAATCTTGTGACCAATTCGCCCCTTTATCGAAAACCTTATCACCAGATTTGGCAATGTCTTTTTCCTGTTTTGTCGAACTTTCTGGTGTTGATACTCCTTGTAAATCTTGTGACCAATTCGCCGCTGTCTGGAAAACATGATAACAGGATTGAGCAATGTATTCGTAGCTTTTGCTCGACGTTTTTGGTAAGCATCCAGAAAGCATCCAAGTTTGCCCTAGTATCGCCCTTTCACCTTGTAATCTCCATTCAATTTCGGCTCGGAGTCTGGCAAAACAGTCAGGGGTTTGGGGGTCAGTTTGATTGTTAATGGAACAATCAATTTGCAAGCCATAGGTATCATTTAAGCGGACAGGGTAGTAGTACCCTTCTAGGGTATTGTTGGCTGTAGTAAAGTCATAGTACTTTTGCCTAGGGAGTAGTTCTAAATATTTGGTTTCTAGATCAGGATCAGAGAATTGACTATCTGCTGGGAGTTTAGCTCGGAACTTAGCTTGGTTTTCTTGCTTCTCAGCTTCAGTGAGGTTGAGAGCATCTCGTAAGTCATATAAAAATAAATCGAGAGTTGGAAAGATTAGATCGCTCACTATAGCACTCTTTTAAATTGGGTGAGGTACAAATTATGGGGTTTTAGGGAGCAGGGAGTAGGGAGTAGGGAGTAGGGAGCAGGGAGCAGGGAACAGGGAAAAAATACTATGTACCTAATAGTTATGAAAAACGCTGTAATATTAAAACCGTTGTACTTTAGTTAACGTTAATTGGATTGACTAGTTAGCACGGTTAGTTAAGGAAACTCCCAGGAACTAATCATACCAAATTTATGAGTCTAGGGTTGATCCTACTTACGAGCTACATTCAATTTTATTCCCCCGACTCCGACTCTCGACTCCCGACTCCCGACTCCCGACTCCCGACTCCCGACTCTCGACTCCCGACTCTCGACTCCCGACTCCCGACTTCCAAATTGGGTAATTTACTTTTTAGAAGTCCCTAAAAACTGTTTCAGTTTTTCCAAGGGTAATTCTTTCACAGCTGCTTCTGGCTGTTCTGAACGACTGACAACAATCACAATATTATTAATTTGTTGGTCATAGCCTGTAGGTGATGACTTAGGTTTATGTCCTCTCATTATCGTAGAGCTAGGTTTATTGACTGGCTGGATTTCCGCTGTTGTTGGGAGATAGTCTGGGGGAATATCGACGGTAGTGTCAAGTTGGTTGTAATAAGTTTGGTAACGTTGATTTAACTCAGGATTGGCTGCAATTATCTCTAGCAGCTTGGGTTTGGTATACCTCTCCCAGGCCAAAGGTTGGGCATCAAGTTGATCGCCAATTTCTTTGATGCTCTTATTATCACCTTGACTCAAGGGTGTGTCTAAATCGGTCAGAGCAAGTAAAAACGCTAATAGGGTTTTGTTGGTATTCATCAGCCACTGCTACTACTTCAATCATTATCTTTATACACGAAGGATCAGCCTAGTTCCCGAAATTGTGATAGTATGTTACCCTAATAAAAGTTTCAGAACCTCGCTCCAATGAGACCGCAATGGGAAGCCCTAATTGTTGGGATTAACCGTTATCCAGAATACACCAACTTTAACGACTTGACCGTTGCGGCATTAGATGGGGAAAATGTCGCTCAACGATTAGAGCAGTATGGCTATGAACCGTTTCGGATTCAAGACTTACCCCTTGGGTTGACCCAAAAAGGAGCAGGGGGACCATCGAGCACAGGACTAGTAAAATTAGAGGAATTAAGGTCAGCAGTCGCTAATCTGTTTAATCCTCCTCCTCCCAACCAACCTCCAGAAACCGGCCTATTCTTCTTTTCAGGCCATGGCTGTAGACAAGAGGTGGATGGTATTGAGGAAGTTTTCTTAGTGACAAGTGATGCCTTTCCTGATGTGGGAATTTATGGCTATCCTCTGCGGGAGTTGGGTGAGCAAATCGCAACTAGCCCAGTCAAACAGGTAGTGATTTGGTTAGATTGTTGCTACAGTGGCGAGTTACTAAGCTTGCTCCCATTTATCCCAACTGATAAAGCTTACTGCTTGATTACTGCTACTCGTTCCTTTGAACCGGGAGTAGAGATTAGCCATGAACAAGGGGTATTTACCAGGGAGTTACTGGCAGGATTAAATCCGGAAAATCACCCGGATGGTATTGTTACTAGTCATAATTTGGCCTTGTTTATTGAGCAGCGGATGTCAAGGACTGGACAACGTCCTTTAATCGCTAACTCTGAACAAGCCATTCTACTGACTAGCCTGTTTCCGAAACTGAGCTTTCAGGATAAGTGCCCCTATCGGTCTCTGTCTTATTTTACCGATAAACCAGAGGATGCTCTGGTGTTTTACGGTCGCTCTAAGTTGACCCAGCAGTTAATTGAGCGAGTTAAAACTAAAGACCGTCTGCTGGTAGTGTTAGGAGCTTCCGGCAGTGGCAAGTCTTCCTTACTCAGGGCAGGATTATTGTATCAGCTGAAGTTAGGTCAGGCAATTGTTGGAAGCGATCGCTGGCATTATCTAGAACCTTTCTCTCCGGGTGTTGCACCAAAGCAAAGGTTACAGGAGGTGCTGGAGTTGGGAAAGCTTTTAGAGAAAAACGGAGGCAATTCTAGTCTTACTCTAGTAGCGACTTCTGAACCGGTGGTCATGATTATTGACCAGTTTGAAGAGTGCTTCACTATGAGTCAACCTGACCAACGCCTGGAATTCTTTAACGGTTTAATGGAATTATTAGAGCAGAAAGACAATCTAATTGTGTTAATTGCCATGCGCTCTGACTTTCGGGGGCGGTCGCGAAAGTATCCTCAATTTGTTGAAAAGATCAATAGACCATACATCAATGTTGACCAGTTGAACCGTCAGGAAATTGAAGAAGCGATCGCACTACCAGCTGAATTAGTAGGATTAGGGATTGAGGGGAGATTAAAACAGCAACTGATTAACGATGTCGAAGATTATCCAGGTAGCCTTCCCCTGCTCCAATATACTCTGACGGAATTATGGAAACAGTCAAGACAGCAGCAGGAAACGTTTTTACGGTTAGAAACCTATCAACAGTTAGGGGGAATTGAGGGAACTCTGGAAAAGAAGGCAAATCAGGTATTTGATAGTCTCTCAGCGGAAGAACAAACTGTGGCTAGGCGTTTGTTGTTGGAATTAACTCAAGTGGGAGAGACTCTCGATACCCGTAGACGAGTACGCCTGGGGGAGTTAGTCAATTCTCATCACAGTTTAGAACTGCTCGATGCTGTTAGCCAGACCTTAGCCAGTTCAGACAACCGCTTGATTACTAGAAGTCATGAGGAAAATTCCCAGGATGTGGTTTTGGATGTGGTGCACGAAGCCTTGATTCGCCACTGGGGAAGGTTGGTGGAGTGGAAGCAGACTTACACAGAAGCGATGGTGATCGAAAGCAAGCTGGAAGCGGCGGCAGAAGAATGGCAGGAGAAGGGAAAGAAGCGCGATGATGCGGGTCTACTGTTGCAAGGGGGGAGGTTGGTAGAAGCCCAGGAGTATTTAAGAAAGTATGGTGAATTGGGGATGTTGAATGGGTTGGCCGAGGAGTATATTGAGGTTAGCCGTCACAAGCACAAGCAAATCACCCGTAACCGCAGGTTAGTAGCGGTAGGGTTTATTGGTGTGTTGGTATTGGGGACAGTTGCTTCAACGGTTTTTGGATTGGAGTCTCGTAAGCAGGCGAGAAAGGCAGAAGAAAGTGAAATTAAAGCCCTGAATCAATCTTCAGAACTCTTGTTTACCTCAAAGCAAGCCTTTGATGCTCTAAAAGAGAGTTTAAGGGCAGTAGGAAAACTCCAAAAGGCAAAAAGGGTAAAAGGTGATACTAGAATACAAGTGATCGCTAAGTTGCAGCAATCTCTCTATGGCGTCAACCAGTATAATAGCCTGGATAAACATACTGATACTGTCACTAGCGTCGCCTTTAGCCGAGATGGCCAGACTATCGCTTCTGCTAGTTGGGACAACACCGTGAAACTATGGAATCTACAAGGCAAACACCTGCACACCCTCACTGGACATAGCGAACCTGTCACTAGCCTCGTCTTTAGCCGAGATGGCCAGACTATCGCTTCTGCTAGTTTGGACAACACCGTGAAACTATGGAATCTACAAGGCAAACACCTGCACACCCTCACTGGACATAGCGAACCTGTCACTAGCCTCGTCTTTAGCCGAGATGGCCAGACTATCGCTACTGCTAGTTTTGACAACACCGTGAAACTGTGGAATCTCAAAGGCAAACCCCTGCACACCCTCACTGGACATAGCGAACCTGTCACTAGCGTGGCCTTTAGCCGAGATGGCCAGACTATCGCTACTGCTAGTTGGGACAACACCGTGAAACTGTGGAATCTCAAAGGCAAAGACCTGCACACCCTCACTGGACATAGCGAACCTGTCAATAGCGTCGCCTTTAGCCGAGATGGCCAGACTATCGCTTCTGCTAGTTGGGACAAGACTGTGAAACTGTGGAATCTCAAAGGCAAAGACCTGCACACCCTCACTGGACATAGCGCAGATGTCACTAGTCTCGCCTTTAGCCCAGATGGCCAGACTATCGCTACTGCTAGTTTGGACAACACCGTGAAACTGTGGAATCTGCAAGGCAAAGTACTGCAAACCCTCACCGGACATAGCCAATATCTCATAACCGTCGCCTTTAGCCCAGACGGCCAAACTATCGCTACTGCTAGTTTGGACAACACCGTGAAACTGTGGAATCTCAAAGGCAAACCCCTGCACACCCTCACTGGACATAGCGAACCTGTCACTAGCGTGGCCTTTAGCCGAGATGGCCAGACTATCGCTTCTGCTAGTTTGGACAACACCGTGAAACTGTGGAATCTCAAAGGCAAAGACCTGCACATCCTCACTGGACATAGCGCAGATGTCACTAGCGTCGCCTTTAGCCGAGATGACCAGACTATTGCTACTGCTAGTTGGGACAAGACGGTGAAACTATGGAATCACCAAGGCAAACACCTGCAAACCCTCACCGGACATAGCGATTGGGTGAATAGCGTCGTCTTTAGCCCAGATGGCCAGACTATCGCTACTGCTAGTGATGACAACACGGTGAAACTGTGGAATCTCGAAGGCAAACCCCTGCACACCCTCACTGGACATAGCGATTGGGTGAATAGCGTGGTCTTTAGCCGAGATGGCCAGACTATCGCTTCTGCTAGTGATGACAACACGGTGAAACTGTGGAATCTCGAAGGCAAACACCTGCACACCCTCACTGGACATAGCGAACCTGTCAATAGCGTCGCCTTTAGCCGAGATGGCCAGACTATCGCTTCTGCTAGTTGGGACAAGACTGTGAAACTGTGGAATCTCGAAGGCAAACACCTGCACACCCTCACCGAACACAAAGCAAATGTCACTAGCGTGGCCTTTAGCCCAGATGGCCAGACTATCGCTACTGCTAGTTGGGACAAGACGGTGAAACTATGGAATCACCAAGGCAAACACCTGCAAACCCTCACCGGACATAGCGATTGGGTCAATAGCGTGGTCTTTAGCCGAGATGGCCAGACTCTTGCTTCTGCTAGTTGGGACAAGACGGTGAAACTATGGAATCACCAAGGCAAACACCTGCAAACCCTCACCGGACATAGCGATTGGGTCAATAGCGTGGTCTTTAGCCGAGATGGCCAGACTCTTGCTTCTGCTAGTGCAGACAACACTGTAATTTTATGGAATTTCGATTTAGGTGATTTAGTGGCAAAGAGTTGTGATTGGCTCCATGATTACCTAGTCACTCATAAAGACGAAGAAGAATTAAGGGAAATTTGTGGTATTAAATGAAGAAGGGAGCAGGGAGCAGGGAGCAGGGAGCAGGGAAGAAAATAGGGAGCAGGGAGTAGGGAGCAGGGGTAGCTTTTACCCACATTCTCCCCTTATTCCTGATTCAACACTTCCGGTAATTTCCAAGACCGCCCTTGACAGTAAACATAACCATTATTAGTATAAATCCCGGAAAGTGCCCTAGCTAATATCAAGAATTCCTGCTGTTCTTCCGCAGTCATATAATTTTCATTGTGTAGACTCCCTGAGGCTCGGTTTGGATCTCCTCCGGAGTCCAGATATCGCTGACGAGCCAGAGTGGAGAGTTCTATCATTCGTTGATATTGCTGTTGTTGTAATTCACTTAAGGGCTTCATAATTCGGCTACAGGTGTAATCGGGGTAATTTCACCATTTGGTAAAAGCATAGCAAAGGGCAGAAGAAGGCTAGCAGTGCTGATGTACCAAATGCCATTGTCTTGGTCATAAACAGTATTTTCTAGTAATCCTAAGGTATCCAACGCATTGAGAATTAGATATTGTGCTTCTGTTGGTTCCATCACACCCGACCGAAGTAATATGAAATCCGGCTAAATAGTTACTGTTAAGCCTTGGCATCCTGCCACCAGTGA
>NZ_MKZS01000001.1:2136844-2172895 GCF_001942495.1 Moorena bouillonii PNG | reverse complement strand
TAGATCTTTCCCGACTCACTCTATACAATAAGTCTACACCCGGATTTGATATAATAAGGATGTTGGTGATTTTACTCCCAAAGTAAGCATTCAGCCGTCAGCTGTCAGCCATCAGCGAATGCGCTACGCGCACGCTACGCGAACAGCTATAAGTGATTAGTGATTAGTGATTAGTGATCAGCTTTTGAATAAAAGAGGTAAGCATTAGTTTAATCTGAGTCAAGTGAGAGCGTCGTTCGCACAGCGTGGCCATTCGCGTAGCGTGGCCAAAGGCCAAGGCCAAAGCCTGTGCTAGGAACGAGGTTTATTTTAAACTGACTGCTGACTGCTGACTGCTGACTGCTGACTGCTGACTGCTTACCTTTCAGGTTTTGAATAAAACAGGTAAGCATTTGTTTAATAGGGGGATGGGCAAATAGGCAAATAGGCAGATGGGAAGTATGGGAAGTATGGGAAGTATGGGTAGATGGGGCGATGGGGAGATTTTTATTAGAGTAATTATACCGACATCATATAATCCCTGTTGATAAAGCCAGGAAAAAGTAGTTTACCCTGGTTAATAGTATGTTTAAATACGTTTTTGCTCATTTTCATACTATGTCCTTATCTGTTGAGAATAACCATAGCTGGTAAAATTTTATGGCTAGTTTAAACACATTTTGGTAAAATAGTCAACAGTGAAGATGCTGACTTGGAAGGAAATGTTAATAAACATAAACTCCGGTTACCACAGAGGTATATTGGGGCTACTATAGTAACTTAAGTAATCATATACACGTAATCCCGGAAGGTAAATATGATACAAGCTGCTTTCAAAAGGCTAATTCCTTTCGAGTCTCTTGTCGAAGCAATTAATAGTCTGGAAATAGAAGATAAAATTAAGCTCAATCAAATCCTCGAAGAAGATATTGCTGAACTCAAACCGCAAATTGCATTAGAAAAATTGTTACAGACACCAGTGTCTGAAATGCACTTTGAGCAATTTGAGGAACCTTTCCAAGCACCCGAGCCTGCTAAGACTGAAACGTCAAACGTGTCTCTGATTCCCCTGTCTCCCCTGCTGCCTCTAATTCCCTTACGTACCTCAGGGGATAACGTTGCGTGAAGAAATGCGATGTTCCTTCGTAACCGCTTCGCGATCGCAATCATATCGGTGCCTTAGCTTTGCCTAACGCACCCTATTCGCTGAATGCTGATAACTGTTCGCGAAGCGTGCGCGTAGCGCTTTAGCTGAATGCTTACTAAACTTAACGAGAAATAATCACCGTAGAGCTATCGCGGTCGTCATCTTCAAAAATTGCCCCTAAGCGCATCAACACCCGTTTCATATGATTAGAAATACCTCGATTTTTAGCGAACCTAGCCCCTTTCACTTTTGCCCCCCTAATTTCAGCATGACTAAAATCAGCCCCTCTCAGATTGGCACCATCTAACTCAGCAAGATTCATCTTCGCACTTCTGAGATTAGCACTCCTAAGGTCAGCATTTTCAAAGATAGCCAAACTCAAGTCAGCTCCCTGAAGATCAACTCCCCTGAGATCACTGTGACTTAAGTCGCTACGAATCAGCTCAGCTTTGCGAAGGTTGGAACGAATCAGATGGACATAACTCAAATTAGCACGAATCAGGCAGACTTGGGTCATATCTGCTAAACTTAAATCAGCACCTTTAAGATTAGTTCCCCTCAGTTTCGCACCTTTGAGATTAGCTTCACTAAGCTCAGCACGGCTTAAGTTAGCATGGGATAAATCAACACACCTCAAGTCAGCCCCCCCCAGGTGGGCACGGATCAGGTTAGTCCCCTGAAGGTTAGCTCTGCTCAAAATCGCATTACCCAGATTAGCCCCCCTGAGTTTAGCCCCCTGGAGGTAAGCACCTCCCAATTTAGCCTCGCTAAGATTAACACCAGTGAGGTCAGTTTTCCTGACGTCAGCTCCCCTCAAGTCAGCACCACTGAGGTCACCATCCCTGAGATTAGCACCATCTAATCGTATCCCCCTCAGGTCAGCACCACCAAGGCTTACCCCCTGGAGATTAGCACTCCTGAAGTCGCTCATGCTTAGATTGGCACTCCTGAAATCAGCCCCCCTCAAGTCAGCATTACAGAAGTTGGCACCTTGGAGGTTAGCCCCCCGGAAATCTGTTCCTCTGAAATCCGCTTCAATCAACCTAGCTTGGCTGAGGTCAGTGTAACTTAAGTCAGCTGCAGTGAAGTGCTCAGCCAGATTCAGCCCAACCATTGCAGTCAACTGCTCAAGATTGTCTGTTTCTGCCACTACAACCCGCTTGATCAGGCTGAGCAGAATCGGTTGAGATTTTTCCTCACCCATATTGCAATTCCACTCGAGACAGATAGGGCTTAAATTTACTTACCAACAAATGTTCCACAATCAGTCTGTTCAGCACAACGGTTTTATTGCGGGTAAGGTTATTAGACCACAACCCCTCAACTTCAGTTAGACAAATATCTCGCTGGGATACTTCAAAGATTGCTTGGATACGACAGGGTAAAGCAGTGACATTCACAGTGGCTAGCTTTACCCGATTCAGGCAACCAAATAAAACACCATTGCCCTTCTGTTCTTCAAAAATCCAGGCAGGATTTTCCCCCGAAACTTGATTGGTAATGTGGCACCAGGAAACTTGATCGGTCTCGTAGGATTCTGGTTGAGATTCTGGTTGGCATCTCTCGTGGAATTGCCATTGGGTAGCTTCTGGAGTAACATTACTTCCCCCTTTTTCCCTGTTGGCATTAGAGTCTGTTGGACGCTGCTTGAGATCACAACTAGGCCATGATGACTGTTGATTACCTACTGTTGCCAGTTGAATATAACCACCAAGCTCACGGAATTCATAGGGGATATTACCATGTTGGAGATGAAGGCGCAGTACTCCACCTTTGAGTCCAAATTTAACACGACCTTCGAGCAACTCTTCCCACTGTTGCTTAAATTGAATGGTTAGGTATAAATTAATCTGCGGGATTTTAGACGGTTTTTGCCAAAACTTACGTTTTTGTTTGTTTGGCGGAATCAGCGTTCCTTCCAATTTCATCCCTAAGCAATCTAGGCATTTATTCTTAGGCTCTGGTGGAGGCATGTAATAGCAAAGGGAATAGGGAATAGGGAGTAGGGAATAGGGAGTAGGGAGTAGGGAGTAGGGAGTAGGGAGTAGGGAAGTTACGATCCAAAATTCCCACAATTCCTACACGGATTGCTCAAGTAAATACTTGAGCGTTTATCATAGCTATGAGGTACACATTTTTTTAGATATTGCCTCTTGCCTCTTGCCTATTAGCTGCTCCCTGCTCCCTAAAACCCATATTGTACCTCATGAGTATAATAATTGCTATAGGTTAATAACCTAAGGTTAAGGCACCAGGTCGGCGAGGATCAGATGCACCTTCAAATGAATTGTTAATGTACATGATACTCTGGGTACTCCCCATAGCATTACTCACCGAAATCTTATATCCTTTATACTTTAATAATTGGTTTGTATCACCATTCAAACCCTGTTCTATAAAAAGTTTATCCGGTAACCATTGATGATGTACCCGAATGGCATTAGTAGCTGTAGCAATATTGAGCTGGTGATCAATTACATTCATAATCAATTGCAAAACTGTGGTAATAATCCTACTCCCCCCGGGACTGCCAGTGACTAGATAAGGGTTACCAGCTTTGAGCACAATTGTTGGGGTCATAGAACTCAGCATTCTTTTTTCCGGTGCTATAGCATTGAATTCTGCTCCAGTTAACCCAAAAGCATTAGGGACTCCTGGCTTAGCTGAAAAATCATCCATTTCATTGTTGAGGAGAATACCCGTTCCCGGTACTGTAATTTTACTGCCATAGCTGAAGTTTAAAGTATAGGTATTAGCAACAGCATTGCCATACTTATCCATCACTGAATAATGGGTGGTATCATTGCTTTCTACCGGTTGAGTAGGATTACCAGGGGCAATTTCTGAACTGGGAGTTGCTCGATAGGGATTAATCCGTTGACGGATGCGTTCAGCATAGGTTTTAGAGGTTAATTCAGCAACGGGAACGGGCACAAAGTCAGGATCTCCTAAAAACTTAGAACGGTCAGCATAAGCTAACTTCATACTTTCCGTCATTAAATGAATGGTTTGGGCAGTATTATGTCCCAGTTTCCGAATCGGAAATGCTTCTAACGTATTCAACATCTGCACCAGATGGATACCTCCAGAACTTGGAGGTGGCATAGAATAAATCTCATAGCCCCGATAAGTGCCCTGAATCGGCTCTCGAATCACGGGTTTATATGTCGCTAAATCCTCTTTGGTAATCAGACCACCATTGGCTTCCATATCTGCTACGATAGCCGATGCGATCGCACCATCATAAAAAGCTTTAGCCCCATATTTAGCAATTAGCTTTAAACTACGGGCTAAATCCTTTTGTACCAAGATTTCCCCCACCTGATAAGGCACGCCCCCTGGCTTATAAAAAATAGCCATACTCGCCTCAGAAGCCTGCATTCGCTGCTTAGAGTATCTCAGAGATATGAGCAAATCTTCAGAAACTGGGAACCCTTTTTCTGCTAATTCTATAGCTGGTTGTAATGCCCGTTCTAAGGAAATAGTGCCGTATTTTTCCAGTGCCATGGTTAACCCAGCTACAGTACCAGGAACACCTACAGATAAATAACTGTATCGAGACTTTTCTGGGTCAACCTCACCATTATTATCCAGAAACATATCACGAGTAGCAGCGAGTGGTGCTTTCTCCCGATAATCAATAGCAATGGTTTGGTTATCCTTGGCCAAATGTAAGAGCATAAAGCCACCACCACCGAGATTCCCAGCTCGCGGTAAGGTTACCGCTAGGGTAAACCCAATGGTTACCGCAGCATCAACAGCATTGCCACCTTCTTTTAAAACGGCTAAACCAGCTTGTGAGGCATAGCTTTCTTGAGAGGAAACCATACCGTTGTTAGCGATAACGGGATGAAAGATATCTTTTCTGCTAAAGATAATTGTGTCTTGACCAAAGGCGCTGCCAGCACTAATGAAAATTAGAGTAGTGAGGCAAGTGATGATGAATTTATGTGTTTTGGCTATCTTGCCCATGGGATAGTTGAGGAAATATTGAGAGATTGGAAATGATTTTCGGCTTTCGGAAAGATACTATAACGGTTTCCACCAGCGCTACTAGGGAGTCGGGAGTCGGGAGTCGGGAGTCGGGAGTCGGGAGTCGGGGGGATTACTGTTGCCTCTTGCCTCTTGCCTCTTGCCTCTTGCCTATTCCCTATTCCCTATTCCCTGTTCCCTACACACAGCCATATATCACTAATCGCACCAAAGTTTGTATCTAAATTGACAGTAGTTTAGACTGGTTAATGGTTCTTGTGTAAGGGCTGTAAGTAATCCCGACTAAAAAAGTCGGGTATGTTTGACGGACATTTTGAGGTATGTTACTTTTAATCAAGTCTTGACTGAACGTAATTAGAGAACGTAATTAGAGATATACCCATGAGCCAAGCCACAATTACTCCCAAAACCCAGGCATCTACCGCATTTACCAAGTTGAAGTGTAAAGAGTGTGGTGCGGAGTATGAGCCCAAGGCAATGCATGTTTGTGAGGAATGCTTTGGTCCGTTGGAAGTAAAATATGACTACGGCACCCTCAGACGCCATGTAACCCGGCAAAGCATAGAGGCAGGTCCGAAATCTATGTGGCGCTATCGTTCTTTCTTACCCCTTGCCACTGATAACTATATTGATGTTGGTACGGGAATGACTCCCTTAGTCAAATCGACTCGCTTGGCTAGACGCTTAGGGTTAAAAAATCTCTACATTAAAAATGATGCTGTCAACATGCCCACCCTGAGCTTCAAAGACCGGGTGGTATCAGTGGCTCTAAGTAGAGCACGGGAGTTAGGCTTCTCAACGGTATCCTGTGCTAGTACTGGAAACTTAGCGAATTCTACTGCTGCGATCGCAGCTCATGCTGGACTCGACTGCTGCGTGTTTATCCCTGCTGACCTGGAAGCGGGTAAAGTGATGGGGACTCTGATTTACAACCCCACATTAATGGCAGTCAAAGGCAACTACGACCAAGTCAACCGCCTCTGTTGTGAAGTAGCCAACAGCCACGGTTGGGGATTTGTGAACATTAACCTACGTCCCTACTACTCAGAAGGCTCTAAAACTCTGGGCTTTGAAGTAGCTGAACAACTAGGTTGGCAACTACCGGACCATGTTGTTGCTCCCTTGGCATCAGGTTCCCTATACACCAAGATCTACAAAGGCTTCCAAGAATTCATCAAAGTGGGTCTAGTGGATGATAAATCAGTGCGCTTCAGTGGCGCTCAAGCAGAAGGTTGCTCCCCGATCGCTCAAGCTTTCAAAGAAGGACGGGACTTTATTACTCCAGTCAAGCCGAACACCATTGCTAAATCCATTGCGATTGGAAACCCAGCCGACGGCATCTACGCTTTAGAAATAGCTAAGAAAACTAACGGAAACATTGAATCCGTGACTGATGCAGAAGTTATCGAAGGGATGAAGTTGCTGGCAGAAACCGAAGGAATCTTCACCGAAACCGCAGGAGGTACTACAATTGCTGTACTCAAGAAGTTGGTAGAAGCTGGTAAAATTGACCCTGATGAAACTACAGTAGCCTACATCACAGGTAATGGCTTGAAGACCCAAGAAGCAGTTCAAGGCTATGTGGGTCAACCGTTTATCATTGAACCAAAACTAGACAATTTCGAGCAAGCATTAGAGCGGGCTAACACCCTAGACCGTCTGGAATGGCAGCAAGTTTTAGTTTAAGCATTCAGCAGTCAGCAGTCAGCAGTCAGCAGTCAGTGGTCAGTGGTCAGCCCTCAGCCCTCAGCCAAAGGCTCACGCCACGCGAACAGCCTATTTTATTCAAAAGCATTGCGCTGCGCGAACAGTAGCTTCACCTGCAGCAAATGGCTGAATGCTGATAACTGAATGCTGATAGCTGATGGCTTACCATTCAACCTTCAAAATTGAGAATTAAAAGCAAGATATTGATTATGGCTGTAAAAGTTTTAATTCCTACTCCTCTGCAGAAATATACCCAAGAGCAAGCAACAGTAGAATGCGAGGGCACGAATGTTTCTGAACTGATCGAATCCCTGGAAAGTAATTGTCCTGGTATTAAACAACGACTGTGCGATGAGCAGGGTAAACCCCGTCGATTTTTGAATCTCTACGTGAACGGGGAAGATATCCGCTTGTTGGAGAATACAGAAACAAAACTCAACAATGGGGATGAAGTGAGTATTGTCACAGCTGTTGCTGGTGGTTAGAGATTATTGTGGTTAATCGTAGGTGGGCAGTGCTTACCTAAGGGATTGGTAAGCTTGGTGAATCTGTCTGATGCACTGCCCACCCTACAGGAACTTTCGTCCTGGGTTTTAGAAGGGAAAAGGGCACAGGGAGTAGGGAACAGGGCACAGGGAACCCTGATCTGACTCCCCATTTCCCCATCTCCCCAACTCCCGACAGTAACTGGATTTTCAGCGGCGCTATACAAGACTCGGGGGTTGATCGGGATTGCTGCAAGTATTTTGATACCACGCATTTAGCTAGCCACCTGAGCTGGCCGCTAAATCAGTGATTATTTTGCGATCGCTATGGCAGTCTGTGTACCCAGAGCAGTTCAGTTTTAGAACTGGCACAACGGCAGTCTGCCTTAGTTGCTGAATTTTTGTATATTACAATTAGACTATTAAATCGTATAAAAAAACTCTAGCCTCTCTTGTAACTAAGGTAAGCATTCAGCCGTCAGCCGTCAGCCGTCAGCCATTCGCGAATGGCCAAGGCTCAAGCTACTTGAGGTGCTGACGTAACATAGATTAAACCAATGCTTACTTGTTTTATTCAAAAGTCGGCGTGTGCGTAGCACATAAGCTGATAGCTGATAGCTGATAGCTGAATGCTTACACTAAGTGACTGAAACTTAGTGACTGAAACTTAGTGACTGAAACTTAGCGACTAAGTTGACGGAATCAGCTTACATTAAAATATCCCTTGATTAGATCATATCATAAGCTAAACCTATAAAATATTTTTTTTTGGTTATTATCATCAGTAGGATTAGTAGTCATAGCTAGGTAGTCTCAGTCGGTCATAGCCATGGGCAATCCTAGAGCTGGTTAACAAAAACCTCAAGCCTGGTTGAAGTTATAAAAAACTAAATAACTAAATAGATTAAGTAATTAAGTAGTTTGCCGCCTTATATCCATGAGACAATCCCTGAAAAACTTCCCCCGACTCAAACGTGTTCTGTTCACTGGAGCGATCGCAACCACAGCAGTTTGGTCTTGGGCAACACCGATTAATGGTAGCTCTGTGGTTGTAGCATTTCAGGATAGCCCCAAAACGATTGTTGATGAAGTTTGGCAAACTGTCAATCGGGAATATGTCGATAACACCTTTAACCAAGTTGACTGGCAAGCGACTAGGCACAAACTTCTCAGCAGAAGCTACGCTTCAAAGGAAGAAGCCTATAAAGCGATTCGGAAAGCCCTAGAAACCTTGGAAGACCCCTACACCCGCTTTTTAGTGCCAGAACAGTTCCAAGCCTTGACAAACCAAACTGTTGGTGAACTGTCTGGTGTGGGTATTCGCATGGAAATAGAAAAGCAGACCGAGACCCCGTTAATCATTGAACCGATTGAAAATTCCCCAGCGTTTAAGGCAGGTCTTCAAGCTGGGGATAGGATTTTAGCGGTAGATAGCAAAGCTACGAAAGGGTTAAGTCTCGAAGATGCCTCGGAACTAATCCGGGGTAAAGTGGGGTCATCAGTGACTCTGCGGATTGCCCGACCAGGAGAGGGCATTTTTGAGATAGAACTAACCCGAGCTCAGATAGAAATTCCCTCTGTTCGTTACAGCGTCAAGGAGGAAGGGAATCTGCGAGTGGGTTATATCAGCTTAAATGAATTTAGTTCCCATGCAGCTGAACAAATGCAACGGGCAATTAGTAACCTAAATCAGCAGAAGGTGAATGCTTATGTCCTAGATCTGCGGGGTAATCCAGGCGGATTACTTTTTTCCAGTATTGAAATTGCCCGGATGTGGATGCAAGAAGGAGAAATTGTTAGCACTATAGACCGGATCGGTGGTAAACAAGCATACAGCGCTAATCGAACCGCCTTGACCCAACTGCCCTTAGCGATTCTAGTGGATGGTAACTCTGCTAGTGCTAGTGAGATTTTAACTGGTGCTCTCAAAGATAACAAACGCGCTACTGTTATCGGTTCTCGCACTTTTGGTAAAGCCGCTGTCCAGTCTGTCCATTCCTTATCTGATGGTTCAGGTTTAACGGTGACAGTCTCTCGTTACTACCTACCCAGTGGTGAAGATATTAGTTTGAAAGGAATTGTGCCCGATATTCGCCAAGAGTTGACCCTTGAGCAACGGCAACAGCTATCTAATCAACCGGGATGGCGTGGCACTAGCAAGGATCCTCAATACGGAAAAGCGATCGCAGTTTTAAAATCAACTACTGCCTCCGAGCCTGGAACCCTCAGTCAACCCATAAACTCAGGTAGAGTCTGGTAAGCTGCGCTGGAAATCGGGAATCGGGAATCGGGAATCGGGAATCGGGAATCGGGAATCGGGAATCGGGAGGAGATGTAGGGTGGGCAGTGCACTAGACAAATTCATCTTGGTGGCGTACACCCAGGTATGCACTGCCCACCAAGGATGAATCACAATAGAACAGATGTAGGGTGGGCAGTGCCACAGAAATATTAATTGGCTTGGGTACACCTAGGTATGCACTGCCCACCAAGGATGAATCACAATAAAACAATTGTTGATTAACTGTAATTGAATTCGTACTAATTCAATATTTCACCAATCCCACCAGTAGATGTAGGATGAATCACAATAAAACAATTGTTGTGAACTGAAATTGATTGCGATTCTCTGAAAGAGACGCTACGCGAAAGCATTCAACCACCTTACCCATCGTACCATTCTTGTCGCTAATTGATATCAGGAAGTATAGCGTTTACTAGTAAGGGTAATTGACATCTAAATTTTTTTCCCGAGTCCCGATTCCCGAGTCCCGATTCCCAATTCCCGATGCCCTAAAACATAATAAGGAAAAAAAAATAGCCGCAGAAAACCTTCCACGGCTAGGAGTTTTTAGTTATGCCTCAACTTTCTAAACCAATCCAGAAATGATCCCATAGGATTGACCAAAGGTCACGCTACGTGAACAAACCTGATGCTTTGGCCAGGGGGGTTTCCCCCCCTATAATTTAATAGTTTAACCCAAATTTAAATACTTGGTCATCATGGTGATGAATTCGCCAGGAATTCCAGTGGGCTGAAGGGGGCTCCACTCCGATATTTCGGCGTAACCCCGTGCATAAAGGGTCTGCATGGTGTTGTTTATTGCCCGGCGGGAACCCTGTCTTGATGCAGTCGCTCATGGGGGAAACCCCCAAGACCGCGCTGCATCGCTTCAAAATGTGCTTAATGGGGTATTTTTTTGGGGAAGGTTCCTGAGGAGTATTACTAGGAGTGATATCCTCAGGATTGTTTTGTGGATCTGGGCGAAAGTTGTCAGGCATAATTCAAAATTGCTCTTGAAGTTTTTAAATATAATCATAACGATTATGATTTTAGGTGTCAAGGGTTTTTAGAATGTAGAATTAAGAATGTAGAATTAAGAATGTAGAATTAAGAATTTAGAATTAAGAATTTAGTGCGTAGGGTGCGTTAGGGGTGGGCTCGCCATAATTTTACAATTCTTAGCCAGTATTGGGATAGCCCGCACCGTAACGCACCACCAAGTATAAGTTATAAGTTATAAGTTATAAGTTAGAATCGCAAACAGGGGACATAGTAAAAATGTTAGCGTTCGTTTTTTTGTAGATTAAATTTACTGATAGCCTTGGAAACAGGAAATAAAAAAAATATATCCGCAAAATTGTTATCGTTATATAAAATAAATTGTGATAACTTTTTACCCGACTCCCGACTCCCGACTCCCGATTACCTGGATTTTTTTGTATTAGAATAAATAAAAATAGGTTTGTCTGTATCTACTGGTTAAGGCTATAGAGTTAACTGGAGGCTAATTGGTTGGTAAGCGATTCGAGGGGATTGATAAAAATCTCAGGGTGCGAGGACTCAGAAACCAGTATGGATGTGGTGTTTGTTCACGGACTTGGAGGTGATCCCAGAGGCACGTGGCATCCCCAGCATGCAATCAATGATGATAATTTTTGGCCAGTTTGGTTAGGACAAGAGCAGCTATGCCTTAACATCTGGTCTTTTGGGTATGACGCGAAAGCGACAAACTGGCAAAGCAATAGCAGTATGCCGCTCTTCGATCTTGCTAGTAATTTATTAGGGTGGTTAGATAGCTGCAATCTGGGTAAGCGTCCATTAATATTTATTACTCATAGTATGGGCGGGCTTTTAGTCAAAAAAATGCTTCGTAGTGCTAATGATTTTGATGACTATAAAGGGATTATTGAGCAGACTAAAGGCATAGTATTTCTGGCTACTCCCCACACTGGGTCTCATCTCGCTAATTTAATTAATAATATTGGTGTTTTAGCACGAACCACCGTCAGTGTAGAGGAATTAAAAGCTCATCACCCTCAGTTACGGGAATTAAATGAGTGGTATAGAGAAAACGTTCGGAGTCTAGGAATTGCTACAAAAGTCTATTATGAAACCCAGCCTGTAAAAGGGATTTTGGTTGTAGACGAAGATAGTGCAAACCCAGCCATTGAAGGAGTGAAGCCGGTTGCTATAGCAAAGCACCATATTGACCTATGCAAACCAGAGTCTCAAAACAGTTTGGTCTATCTTGGTGTCAAGAAATTTCTTGAGGAATGCCTCACAAAAAAACAGATAACGTTAAATTCCCCGACTAACATTAGTATCAATAGTGGCACTCCCTATTTTGTCGGTAGAGACGATCAACTTAAGCAGCTCCATCAGGAACTTCAAAAGACCGATCGATTAGCGATTTGTGCTATTGCCGGAATGGGCGGTGTGGGCAAAACCGAATTAGCTCTACAATATGCTTTAAGATATCAGGATAACTACCCTGGTGGTAGGTGCTGGTTTCCAGTGCGCGGGCTAGATCTGGGGATTCAAGTTGTTAGTTTTGGACGTACGGAATTAGGATTAACCATTCCAGATGAACTAGAGTTCAAGGAGCAGGTAAGATACTGCTGGAGAAATTGGCCAGAAGGAACAGTATTGATCGTGCTGGATGATGTCGCTTCTTTCAGCAATGACTACAAAGAAACAATTCATCAGTATTTGCCTCCAGCTGAATCCCGGTTCAAAGTACTGGTCACCAGTCGTCAGCGTCCAGGGGCTTCTTTCCGACGAATTGACTTGGATGTACTATCCCCAGAGGCAGCATTGGAATTATTAGGTAAGCTTGTTGGACAAGAGCGCATTGAAAAAGAACTAACCGAAGCAGAAGCGTTATGTAAATGGTTGGGTCATTTGCCTTTGGGTTTGGAGTTAGTCGGACGATATTTAGATCTACATCCGACCTTCACCATTGCTAAAGTTCAGAAACGTTTAGAGAAAAAGAAATTAGCAGCTAAGGCATTACTTGATCCCACAGAAGAAGGGGAAATGACAGCCCAGTTGGGAGTAGCAGCCGCCTTTGAGTTATCTTGGGAAGATTTGAAAGATTGTCCAGAAGCCCAGCAGTTGGGATGTCGTCTGAGTCTGTTTGCTCCTGCTCCTTTTGAGTGGTCCCTGGTAGAGAAGTGTGTTATCGAAACTGAGGATGAAGATGACTGGGAAGAAGAACAGGAAGAATTGGAAGAATTACGCGATCGTGAAGCGTGGCCTACGGCCAATCGCAGTTTAGTGAAACTGAACCTGTTGCAATTGACTGAACAGAAAACCTATCAACTCCATCCACTAATTCGAGAATTTTTCCAGACCAAGCTGGCTCAATTACCAGAGGCCGATAGCTACAAGCAAAGCTTTTGTCAGACAATGGTGGCTAAGGCAAAAGAAATTCCTTTTACACCAACTCGGCAAATCATTGAACTAGTTACCCCCGCCATCCCTCATTTAGCCGAAGCTGCCACAGTACTAACTGACTGGCTCAGGGATGAAGATTTAATAGAGCCCTTTACTGGCTTAGGAAGATTCTCTGAGGGTCAAGGTACCTATGATCAGGCTGAACCTTGGTATAAGCAAAGTTTAGATATTAGCACAAGTCGTCTGGGTGAAGAACATCACGATGTAGCCACTAGTCGAGCCTACCTGGCAAATCTCTACCAAGCTCAGGGGCGTTACCATGAAGCGGAACCCCTTTATGTCCAGGCTTTGGACATGAGAAAGCAGCTGCTGGGTCAAGACCATCCCTCGGTAGCCACTAGTCNCATCCCCATGTCGCTGAAACTCTCAACAACCTGGGATATCTCTACCAAGCTCAGGGGCGTTACCATGAAGCGGAACCCCTTTATGTCCAGGCTTTGGACATGAGAAAGCAGCTGCTGGGTCAAGACCATCCCCATGTCGCTGAAACTCTCAACAACCTGGGATATCTCTACCAAGCTCAGGGGCGTTACCATGAAGCGGAACCCCTTTATGTCCAGGCTTTGGACATGAGAAAGCAGCTGCTGGGTCAAGAACATCCCCATGTCGCTGAAACTCTCAACAACCTGGGATATCTCTACCAAGCTCAGGGGCGTTACCATGAAGCGGAACCCCTTTATGTCCAGGCTTTGGACATGAGAAAGCAGCTGCTGGGTCAAGACCATCCCTCGGTAGCCACTAGTCGAGCCAACCTGGGATATCTCTACCAAGCTCAGGGGCGTTACCATGAAGCGGAACCCCTCATTGTCCAGGCATTGGACATGAGAAAGCAGCTGCTGGGTCAGGACCATCCCTCGGTAGCCACTAGTCTCCACAACCTGGCATCACTCTACGATGATCAGGGGCGTTACCATGAAGCGGAACCCCTGTATGTCCAGGCATTGGACATGAAAAAGCAGCTGCTGGGTCAAGACCATCCCTCGGTAGCCACTAGTCTCAACAACCTGGCATTACTCTACTCTTCTCAGGGGCGTTACCATGAAGCGGAACCCCTTTATGTCCAGGCATTAGATATTGCAGAACAGAAGTTAGGGTCAAATCATCCTAAGATTATAACCTTTCGTAATAATCTAGAAAGATTGCGGGATGATCTGTCAAAGTGATCAGTAGACTTCTTGCTAAAGTATTGTCTTGATGCGAGAATTTTTTCCTGTTATCAGAAATCAACATTTGGTTTCATAATCTCTTTGGAAATTATAGATACTGATAAACTGTTGAATCACTGAAGATGTCTTGATCATAATTTGATAAACCAACCCCTTATCCAATAGTAACCCAGCCGATAGCGCTGTAGATGCCAACACATTACTATATTTCGTGCGATCGCTGCTCCTATTCCTTAGATATTCAACAACTCCACAACTACTTAAAAATAGGTAACACAAATAAGATATTATGTCCTAAATCATAATTAATTGGCGATAATTTACCTAATTAAATGAATTACGACAGTACCCTAAAATATCTAGTTGAAAAATATCCCCAAGCCTTTACCAGTTGGTTATTCAACCAGCAACCAGCAGAAGATATCGAAATTCTCAACACCGAATTGAGCACAGAGCCAATTCGAGCAGATGCCTTGTTTTTTGTGCGAGTTGCTGATGCTATTTTGCATTTGGAATTTCAAACCCTACCCCAATCTGAACCTCCTTTACCCCTGCGGATGCTGGATTATTGGGTCAGGTTGTATCGATATGATTGAAGATAGACAACAGCAGCGTAACCTATCTGCTTGCGTGCAACTGTTGGCTGGGGTGAAATTCGATGAACAGTTAATTCAAGCCTATTTTCGGGAGGATATGATGCAAGAGTCAGTAGTTTATCAACGAATTATTCGTCAAGGATTAGAACAGGGATTAGAGCAAGGAAAGCGCAATGAGCTTAATTTAATTATCCGTCAAATTAACCGTCGCCTAGGTCAGATAAATCCCCAATTACACAATCAAATTGAACAATTATCCTTTGACCAGTTGGAGGATTTAGGAGAAGCCTTGTTAGATTTTGAAACCGAGGTGGATTTGACCAATTGGTTGCACCAGTTTGGGGATAAGTAAAATCCCGTTAGGTTTAGTATCCAAAAGCAGTGCAATCTAGAGCTGATTGAGTGGGTTTGGATTTGCCTTACCCACTATAATAATATTGCTCAAAATCCCATCCAATTCCTGTTCCCCCCTTTTTTAAGGGGGGTTAGGGGGGATCTATAGATTTAACTGAAGTAAATAAGTCCCAATTGTAGCTAAAAATATTAAATATTTTAAAGAAATACAGACTAATATTATTGCTAAATTTTGTGATAAACTAGAAAAATATTACCAAACAATAGCTAGATTTTTTTCTAGTTTTTGTCCCCATGATTTTCGTTGATTATTGTCAGGATTAACTCAGAATTTAAAGAGTTAGTTAAGTGGCGGATATTTCCGACATACCTTTCCCTGGGTTTTAAGAAGATAATTTGGGATAGGTTCGAGTCGTCGAATTTGTAGCTCTTAACCCTCTTTTCGATTAGTTAACCAGAATTGACTTAGTTAGATCAGATGTGTAATGACTTACGACAGTACTCTAAAATATTTAGTTGAACAATATCCCCAAGCCTTTACCCGTTGGTTATTCAACCAGCAACCAGCAGAGGATATCGAAATTCTCAACACCGAATTGAGCACAGAGCCAATTCGAGCAGATGCCTTATTTTTTGTGCGAGTTGCTGATGCTATTTTGCATCTGGAATTTCAAACCTTACCCCAATCTGAACCTCCGTTACCCCTGCGGATGCTCGATTATTGGGTAAGGTTGTATCGGCAGTATCGCTGTGATATTGAGCAAGTAATAATTTTCCTGAAACCAAGCCGATTAGCGGGAGTATTTGTGAATCAATTTACCGAGAGGAACCTATCCTTCCGCTACCGAGTGATTCGGATTTGGGAATGTGATCCACAACCATTACTCACCACCCCAGGGTTACTCCCCTTAGCCGTGTTAGCACAAGCGGAAGTGCCAGAAACATTGCTATCCCAGGTAGCAGCTAAAATCGATATGATTGAAGATAGACAACAGCAGCGTAACCTATCTGCGTGTGTGCAACTGTTGGCTGGGGTGAAATTTGATGAGCAGTTAATTCAAGCCTATTTTCGGGAGGATATGATGCAAGAGTCAGTAGTTTATCAACGGATTATTCGTCAAGGATTAGAACAAGGAAAGCACAATGAGGTTAAGTTAATTATCCGTCTACTAAACCGTCGCATAGGTCAGCTCAATCCCCAATTACACAATCAAATTGAGGAATTATCCTTTGAGCAGTTAGAGGATTTAGGAGAAGCCTTGTTAGATTTTGAAGCCGAGGTGGATTTGACCAATTGGTTGAACCAGTTTAGGGATAAGTAAAATTCCGTTAGGTGTAGCACTCAAAAGCAGTGCCATGGGGAGCTGGTAGAGTGGGTAATGCAAAATTGAGAATGTAGAATTCAGAATGTAGAATTCAGAATGTAGAATTCAGAATGTAGAATTCAGAATGCAAAATTGAGAATGTAGAATTGAGAATGTAGAATTGAGAATGTAGAATTCAGAATTTATAATCGGCGAAGGTAGAATTTTAAATTCTTTATTCTTCATTTTTCATTCTTAAGACTTAAGTCTTAAGTCTTAAGTCTTAAGTCTTAAGTCTTAATTCTTAATTATTCATTCTTCATTCTTCATTCTTCATTCTTGATTCTAAATTCTACATTCTACATTCCTCTGACCCCAATTAAGTAGACTTCAACAGCCATAGACTAAGTAAGCCCAGTCTGAAGATTTCTTTCCCTAATGGTCCTGTACCTGAACAGATGTCATGCCTGTAATCAGCTTGAATCTGTTCCTGAGTCAAAGCCCGACTGTAAATTCGCACACCAGCCAAAAGTCCGGAGTACTGATAGTCAAGGTTGCCTTGAATATCACGGAATTGACCCAGCCGTAGGGGTCTACCAGGGGAAGGTGCTATCGGGTTGTCGGTCTGATTGGGAATGCGACGGATGTTGCCGTTAAAGTCTCGAACTTCTTCGATGTGGCTTTGGATGCCATTAATGTAGGTCTGCATGATAAACCTACCGGGAGCCACTTCACCAAAGGTTGCAGCCATATGGGTCCATTGACCACCATGGACGATATCCTCACTGACTACACCACCACTGCCGCTAGTTTCGTCTGCTTCCTTCGGTAATCCTTGGGTGACATTGTTGGGGATGATAGTCAGAATCAGGTTGCGATCCGTTTGTAGAGTACTCAGGAAAAGATACCAGGAAAATGCTTTGCATATGGGCTGTGGGCAGGCTCCAAAACCAACTTCTCCATCAGGGTAAGTACCCTGGGGAGGATCGGTAAACGCTGGGTTTGCTTTGATGTAATCAACCTTAACCCAAGTTTCCACGGTCAGGTTAGCCAGATCTGGAAAATTGGGAACCTCAACGTATTGTGCAAAGGACATTTGCGGGGATTCGCCACTATCAGATAAGCGTCTGAGAACGTTATAGTTCAGGGATGCTGAACCAACAAACCCTGGCGGGACATCCGCTGAGGGAGCCAACGGATGGGCATCCGGATCGTGTTGGATCATACCATCAAAGGTTCCAGGATTAGCTGTGTTCCTGATCACTCCCGTGTCAGTTGGAGTTTCAAATAAATACTCAGCTACCAAATCTGTGGGATCGGGGGTAAACATTTCTGTTTTTATTCTGCTTGGACTTTGGACAAAATTTGATGTTTTCCCTTTTGTTTCTACTCAAAACCATGGGCTAACAAATCTATTGTCAAAGGCCCCCTTAGAAAGTGACAGTACCCTTTGAGGGTACTATTTTATCCAAAGTCCAAGATTAGTAGCAAAATTAGCGATTGTTTTTAAGCAACAAAAACCAGGGACTTTAGTGCAGGCAAGATTTCCCCACTGCAATAATTTGATGAATTATAGTGGATTGCTATAGTACCCGTTGATGCGTTCCCGTAGCGGCTTAATGCTCGTCCATAGCGTTTTTAATGCCAATAACGCCAGTAAGGACGACCTTTCCAAAAGACCCCTAGGATTACTCCAATCACAGCATTCATGGAAAACCCAACTAACCCAAAAGGGATGGGAAGTTGGGACTTGAGCAATAAACCGACGATAAGGCAGAACACTAAAGCCCAGAGACTAGAGGTCTTCAGGAATACCTGAGACTGCCAACGTTCACAAATATAGACTCCTAACACCCCAACTCCTATAGCCGCAGCCATAAACCAGATGATTGCTAGGGGTCTAGAAAATAGTAGCCGCGAGACGGGGCGGAAAGTTTCTGATTGAGTCAAGACCCATATCAACAGGTTCTCTAGAGCAACTACCAGCACAGTGGTCAAAGCAGCTACTTTCGACAGAGGTAGCCAAGGCTGTTGCTTAAAAGTATTCCAAGGGTCATTCATGCTATGCTTCCTTTGACTTGGTTGATGATTATAAAAAAAAGTGTAGCGAGCTGGAAAACCCTGTCTGATCATGAACTTGCCAATCGTCTATCACCAGGACTATGTTGCACCTCTGCCAGACGGGCATCGCTTTCCCATGCCTAAATTTGGGAAACTCTACCAACTACTGCTACAAGAAGGTATGGCCACTCCTAAACAATTCCACACTCCAGACCTTCCCCCCCTAGACTGGCTCCACCTGGTTCACAGCCCCGCCTATGTTCAAGCTTACTGTCAAGGTACCCTAGACCCCAAAGCTGTGCGACGCATTGGCTTACCCTGGAGTCCAGCGTTAGTAAAGCGAACTTGTACTGCCGTAGGTGGCACGATTCTCACCGCTAAACTCGCCCTGAGTCACGGGTTAGCCTGCAATACTGCTGGTGGTACCCATCATGCTTTTCCCAATTATGGCTCAGGGTTTTGTATCTTTAATGATTTAGCGATCGCATCTCGTGTCCTGCAACAACTGGGACTAGTGCAGAAAATTCTAATTGTTGACCTAGATGTCCACCAAGGAGACGGTACCGCCTTTATCTTCCAAAACGACCACAGTGTCTTCACCTTTTCCATGCACTGTGAAGTCAATTTCCCTAGCACTAAACAAAAAAGCGACTTAGACGTTCCCCTACCAAAGGGGATGGATGATGATGCCTATCTACAAACCCTAGCCAAGTATCTTCCGGACTTACTCTCAGGATTCAAACCCAATTTAGTCCTCTACGATGCTGGAGTTGACCCCCATGTAGAAGACCACTTGGGGAAATTAGCCCTGACCGACACAGGAATTTACCGTCGGGATATGCAAGTGTTGAGTACCTGTATAGCAGCGGGCATACCAGTCGCTTGTGTGATTGGTGGTGGCTACGGAAATGATTTCGATGCCCTGATCTATCGCCACTCTTTACTTTACCGTGCTGCTCTTGAGGTCTATCGCCAGTTTAAGCTTTAATGGCAAACTAAAGAAGGAGGAATTCTTTGGTCGTAATTTATAAGATTGATAGCTAGATATAGGTAGATAAATTCCCTATAGCTATGGCCAACACTACTCCCCACTCCCAATTTAGCATTCCCCATAAAAAAAACTGTGCTGCTATCCAAAGGCTTTGAAGTAGAAATGTATACCGGCACTCCCGAAGGGGATATTGTCGGTTTTTCCGATCAGATTGTTGCATCCCTCGACGGATTTGTCCGAGAGCCAGATCAGCGCAATGTAGAATACACCACTGCTCCTTTATGTTGCTATGACCGTCTCTTATGTGCCTTAGTGCGTCCTCGACAGCAGCTGCGACAGTATTTAAAAAGCTTGGGTAACTATACAATAATTCCCGGAAGTACCCTGTCCTTAGCTGGAAGCGATCGCTTTTACCGTTCTGACCCCAATAATCCTTACCATTCCTACATTGAGACCACCTACGGCACTAAAGTTGTCACTGCCAGCATCCATATCAATGTGGGCATCTCTGACCCAGAAATCCTGATGAGAGCTTGTCGTCTCGTGCGAATGGAAGCTCCCCTGTACCTCGCCCTGAGTGCATCTTCCCCCTTTCTGGACGGCAAAACCACTGGCTATCACTCCACCCGTTGGGGAATGTTTCCCAAAACTCCCTGTGATGTTCCTTTATTTGAAAGCCATCGTCACTTTATCCAGTGGACTGAACAGCAACTCGCTGCTGGTACCATGTTTAATGTCCGTCATCTGTGGACCTCTGTGCGCCCCAATGGCAACCGACGCCCCTATGATCTCAACCGCCTAGAGCTGAGAATCTGTGATTTAATGGTCGATCCCATTGCCCTTTTATCGGTTATGGCACTATTGGAAGCACGCCTGATCCAACTGATTCATGATCCCAGCCTTGACCCCCTGGAGATAAGTACAATACCTGCCAACAACCGTTCAGCTGAATTGATTGCCCTGACAAATGCCAATGAAGTAGCTGCTGCTAAATCCAGTTTGGATGCCCAACTCAGGCATTGGCAGGATGGCAGACTAATTCTGGCACGAGATTGGATTGAGGAACTTTATCAAGAAGTTTGGCCGGTAGCCAAAAAACATGGTTTTAGTTGCTTCCTCTCGCCGATTCAGAAAATTCTACGGGAAGGAAACACCGCTTCGCAATGGTTACAACTTCATGCAGTGGGTGTTGAGCCTCGCCAAGTCATGATTCAAGCCATTCAATCCATGGCTGAGCAAGAGTCGCAACTAGAAGATCAACTGTGCCAGTCCCTGGTAGTCTAACTGATTAACAGCTTTGTTATTCAATTACAATTGAATAACTAAACTTGTCATTGCGAGGGTAGGGAGAATCAGGATTCCCCCTACCCCAGGATGATGATGGCATTTTTTATGAATTTTTTTTAATTTTTTAGAGTTTTTGTAAAGACAACCGCCTCAATTGAATAATTTTTTTGCCAAGTGAAATGCTTTGAAATATAAGAATATCTAATATATGCTTCAACGAAAACTAATATAAGAAAAACATATATGATCTATATCACTAGGTAGAGGTGATCTGAAATACAGACAAAAATATAGACCTTAGGTATGCCTATAGTACTATAACCTAGGGTCTATATCGAATGCTCCTCGAACCTGAATCCCTTGAACTGATTAAAATAAATCTTTCCCGACACCCGTTTGTCCACACCCGTTTGCCCACACCCCATACCCAGTAAAGCTTTCAAGCTGGTTATCACCACTTCAAAAACCAAGAGGCGATCGCCTATTGGTTTTCTAATCAGGGGTTTTATACTGAGTTGTATTCAAAGATAATAGATTGGTTGGTTGGATAGGGAGATAGGGAGATAGGGAGATAGGGAGATAGGGAGATAGGGAGATAGGGAGATAGGGAGATTGGGAGATTGGGAGATTGGGAGATTGGGAGATTGGGAGATTGGGGGAAGAGAAAGTTGTACGTTTGTCCGCAACTTGGTATTAGACCCAGATTTGGTATGAATATAGATTAGGGTCAAACGAGTTCACAGTTTCATGGTAAAAGTTGTCTTAATCAACCCGCAAATTCCACCGAATACCGGCAATATTGCCCGAACTTGCGCCGCCACCACTACTCAATTGCACTTAGTGGGTCCGTTGGGTTTTGAAATTAGCGATCGCTACTTGAAACGAGCAGGACTAGATTATTGGCCCTATGTAGATTTTAAATATCATGATTCCCTTGATGCATTTATCAGCTATCACCAGAAGCAAGAGGGGCGATGGATTGGCTTTACCAAGAGAGGAACATACAACTATATTAAGTTTCAGTTTCAGCCCAAGGACTGGTTATTGTTTGGCTGCGAAACTCAAGGTTTGCCTCCCCATGTCTTAGATGCTTGTCAGGCTAAGGTCTTTATCCCCATGGCCCAGCCGGGAGTTCGCAGCTTAAATCTCTCCGTCAGTGCTGCCCTTGGCTTATTTGAGGCCAGGCGTCAGTTGGGTTACTTGGAATAGGTTTTTTGTGTGTTAATAATTAGGACTTACGAACTCTAGTTGGTTTCCCCAGTCCAATTTGTATATTTTGTAGAAATTTTATATATAGATTTCTTTTGTATAGATTTACTTGTATAGATTTTTCTTATAGATTTACTTGTATTGATTTAGTTGTATCGATTTACGTTTAAGCTTTAACCGTTTAATCTTTAATTAGACCTTAACATTTAAATATATCACTTCTTAAATCGGGTGTCAATAGAAATATCGACGGCGACTTTAGTCGCTGTTTCCCTAGTCCTAATCTTGCCGGACTTAAGATAGAAAAATTAAATGGAGAGCAACAGACGCCCCACTCAAAACATACTTATCCCCCTTCAGGGGTTTAAACACCATCAGTAGAGTTCAAATGCGTAATTTCACCTCTACTGATGGTGTCAATAGGAAATGTCTGTATAAATGTGTAATTTTCGTGAAAAACCATCCTTCTCAGTGAATTCCCTAGCTGATCAATCCATTACTATCTCTTTATATTGGGTTAAACTCTGTGAAAACGTTTTGTCGGACAAGTCTGTTTTAATCAGGGAAAGACCTCAAAACCAGGTATCTTTGGGTAAAATCAAGGACTTTCAGCCTACAGCTGACCGGACGCACCTTGGTTTAATGAGTTAGTGTGTGTAAAATTACTCACCAAAAATTAAGCTATCTAGAATACTGAAATTACCAAACACATATAAGAAATTTCTATCATAAAGAGTAGGATTACCGAGAAATTACCGATAGATTTTGCTGATATCAAATGGCGAGTGCTCAATATACGCGCGCCAGCTATCAATAGAGAAAAGGAGGATTTGAAAGATTTTGTGAGCGCACCATCAACTAGCAACCCACCAGGATTAATCTGCCGGTTGATACAGGATTCTACGGTTGTTGTCTTACCCAAAATTCGCGTAGAGTTCATCTGTAACCAGTTAGTTACTTCGAGATTCCCATCGCTGTTTTTATGGCGCTCAAAGAGAATAATCAGCAAATATGCTGGATTTTCTTGGGTTACTGAGGGTGGTTTCCCGGAGAAAGCTTGATTAGCCAGTTACTTTATATGCATATATTATGCAGCATATGCAGCCATCCTGAACCGCAGCCGTGGTAAATCCCGACAATATCTCTGCTATGGGATGTTGTCCACCTAGTGGTCTAAGGATAAGTACCTATCAATGGCTTCAAGGTGTATCTAGCTATTGCCATGAAAGAACAAATTTTTTAGTAGTCATGTGAGCTTGTCTAAATCAAAGAAGCACGGTAATCTTGGCTAAGTCTCCCAAATAGATGTGATTTGGATCACACTTTAGCAGTGAGTCACATCATTGACTGGTAAAAAATCAATCAGGAACTGTTAAGCGCTCGTCAAACACCAGGAGGACTTTTTTGAAAGGAACACTTACTGATAAGGTCAATCATGTTCCGACCTGTGCAGCAGAGTCATCGGATTCGGCATCGAAACTACCTGCAAGTAATCATCCGGTCGGTGCAGCAATTCCCCTTGAGGTGAACCGTAAGGCTCGTACCTCAGCAGCCATGATTGGATTGGCGATTTCCATGGGGGCATCTGGCTTACTATTACCTCAACAGGGTGATGAAGCAATGGCATTCGAGCCAGTTGCTCCTGAGCCAAGTGGGACGAATCTACCAGCAGCCGAATTTAAAGTTACCGCTGTTTCAAGCCCCTCATTGCCAAACGCGGCTAAGCAGGGACAAGGGAGTGTGGAATCAAAGCCAGCCTCACCCCCAGAATTTGCGATTCGGCAAAGCCGACCCTACGCGAACGCGAATTTTAACAAGCTCAAAACCGATGACACTCTCCCAGTAGCGAGGAAGTCTACCATTGGTGAAGTTAAGGGTACTGATGCCAAAGCCTCATCTAACTCTGAGGGTGTACAGCCAAAACAGTTGCTAGCATCTGCACCAGTCTCAAAATTGGGTAACCTGTCAACGGATGCATCGCACGCTGTTTCCAACAAGACCAATAATCTTTTAAAAGCTAGACAAGACCTAGCCCTCAAGCGCCTCCAAAAACATCGAAACCGTCTGAGCAAAAGTCTGGTTCAGTTGAGGTCCGAGGAGTTTAACAAGTCTTATGAACTGGCATCAGGGACCCTTGGTTCTAGCCCACACACTTTACCCCCTGCAGTTCTAAAACCTGAGGGTTCAGTAACAGAAAAATCGCAGCCCATTGTTACTGTACCTACAACTCCGGCGGTGCTCCCACAGCCAATGCCGAAAGTTGCTGTATCACCAGCCTTAACCCAATCAACTAGATCTGGGTCACTACCAGTGGTCATTCCAGTACCGACTCCAGAAACAACTGTCATATCAGCAGTCAAACCATCAGTTGTCAAGGTCAGTACTCCAAAAATTGCATCGGCTACAACCGAGGTAACTATAGACCAACTCAATGTCCCACAGCCAGTGGTGCTGGGAACTAGGTTGTCATCTACTGGCAACTCGTTTCACCAGGTCAAAGCTGGTGAAACCCTCGATTCTATTGCCCGTAGCTATGGTTTATCCCGCTCAGAGCTAGTCTTAGCCAATCAGCTAGATAATCCTCACCTAATTGAAATTAATCAACAGCTGAAAATTCCTCAATTTAGGAGATTCGATCACCAAAAGTCCTCTTTTACCTTGCTATCTAGCAATAGCCGGAAATCTAAATCTTGGAAGCCAGGAATAGCGCGACCATTGGATTTAGGAACTATCTCTGTTAAGACTTCTACTAGTAGAGATCAAATCACACCCGTATCTATACAGGAAAAACCTAAGGTAAAACCGTTAACTGAGACGATTCTGACTCAATCGACTTCAGACAGTGGTCTGTTAGCTCAGGCTAATTCCTCTATTGAAAATCAGCCCTTAGAGTCTATTAACTCTCAGCGCAACTCCTATGTTGAAAAATTAAGGGCTGATATTCTCAAGATGCGAGAAGAAATCCGGGAGAATAAAACCAGCCCAGAGGAAAACAAACCAATCAACCTAGGAGTTACTACTAACGAGCCAGTTGCTGATCCCTCAAATAAGGAGTCTAAATCTGTCGAGATCACTCCCCAGTTCAATCCCGAGAATAATCAAGGAACCGATACGAAAGAGTGGCAATTATTACCGCAGCCACCGACAGCTCCACAGGCTCCTATTGCTATTCCAAGACCTCAGCCACCCCAGAAAACTCGACGCAGTTCTATTGCCATTCCTGTGCCTCCACCTGAGGTATCACAACCGAGAAGGATAGCTGTAGCTCCTGCCCCACCGGAACGATTTAACCCAATGATTCGTATACCGGTAGGAAAACCTGTTTCACCAGGAGTGCCACCTCTGTCTAAACCAGATATGTACTTGCCAGATAGCCCTACCCGCTTTAACGGATATATCTGGCCAAGTAATGGTGTGCTTACCTCAGGTTATGGTCGGCGTTGGGGACGGATGCACAAGGGCATTGATATTGCAGCTCCCATTGGGACACCGATTATAGCAGCAGCCCCTGGTGTTGTGGTCAGTGCTGGTTGGAATTCAGGTGGTTACGGTAAATTGGTGGAAATCAAGCATCCTGATGGAAGTCTGACCCTTTATGCCCACAACAGCCGAATTTTTGTGCGTCGTGGACAACAGGTTGGCCAAGGTCAACGAATTGCCGCTATGGGTAGCACAGGTTATAGCACTGGTCCTCACTTACACTTTGAGCTTCATCCCAGAGGTCGGGGAGCTGCCAATCCAATGGCCTATTTGCCTAGAAGACGGTAATGGAGTGATTTCAAGGGAAGTCTCCCAATCAGGCAAAATTACTAGGTTGAAGGAGGAGACAGAGGAAAAGGGTAAGGTGAGTAAAAGCTAATCGAAAATGTCGCAGAGTCTACCAAAAACTCTTATTATTTGTTAGACTTAAATTAGGGTAACACCGACAGGGATTATTATGTAACTTAAATTAAAGCCGAAAACCAAGGGTTTAATAGTTGCGCTCTCTATCCCGGTGGAACCAACTTTTTTGACATTTTTATGGCGCTCGCGGGATATTCCGTCAGAGAAGCGCGGAGATACCCCCTGGATGTGAAAGCATCTTGGATTGGCGGGCTAAGATCTACCTTGGTAGATTTTGGTAGCTAAAAAGTATCGGAACTTTCCTACTCTTCCTCACCTTCTCAAACAATAGCTATAATCACCCTTAGCCCCTTGAGCTAAAGGGAAAGTGGTTGTCTGAAGCAGGAATTACCTTTCCTATTGTTCTTCTACCTTTTCCGTATACCCCTTTATCTGTTCCGTTCGATGGGTGCGCACGCAGTATGTCAACTCAACTTTTGCTCAGCGATGCAGCGCGGTCTTGGGGGTTTCCCCCATGAGCGACTGCATCAAGAAAGGAATAAAAATTATTATAGAAATTATTGGCATTGATATGTTATAGTAGATAAGGGTTAAAAAAAAGGCTCAGTAGCTCAGTGGTTAGAGCAAGGGACTCATAAGCCCGAGGTCGCAGGTTCAAATCCCGCCTGAGCCATACCTAATTAGATAGTCAACATAAGCTAGTCAGCTGGATTGATCAAGAGAACCCTGGTAGTGTTCTCGGATTTCGTTAATCGAAAACAGAGCTTTAAACATTAGCCCAGCTGACTGATAAAGCTCGGCTCCACCTTGCAGCCGGTCAACCAGGGCTATTACCAGCTCTACCTGGTAACCAGCTTCCTTAAGGCGGTCCACGGCTTTCATGGCTGATTGCCCAGTAGTCACCACGTCTTCTAATACCACTACTTTGGCTCCTGTGGGCAAAGAAGGCCCTTCAATGTATGCCCTGGTTCCATGACCTTTTGGCTGTTTGCGGATAATTAGACCAGGGATAGGGCGGTTTTCTATGGCAGAAACAATGCTAACCGCACTCACGATCGGATCTGCCCCTAGAGTTAAGCCAGCAACAGCTTGAGTATCAGCAGGTACCATTGAGAATAGCAAACGTCCTATTGCCAATGCTCCTTGAGCATGAAGGGTAACCTGTTTACCATTGATGTAATAAGAGCTACGCTGCCCCGACGAAAGCACAAAATCACCCTCTTGGTAAGCCAGTTGACAAAACAAATCCAGCAGAAAAGGTCGCAGGAGAGGTAAATCTTTTGGGGTGGATAGAGCTTGAAATTGGTTGTTCATGAAACTTACTGAAAAAAACCTTGAGTCAAGAGAAAATGGGAGCTTACAAGCTACCATCAAACTGGTTGATTTGGATTTGGTGGGTATTCTTTCACCCGCTGGGGTAGTTTCCCCCTAATATCGGATACTATTGAGGAAAACTACGGGTGATTGCAAATGCGTTGGGAAAAGCTGTTTAGCGTTGTAGTTATAGCAGCCACTGCTAGTCTAGGAGCAGGTGCTGCCATAGCAGAAACTAATTCGGAGGACTTGGAGCTAATTCCTCTAGTAACCTTACCTGAGGCTTTTGAAAACGCTTTTTTTAATGACTCTGGGGACTTTTTCGAAAACAGGAGCATCAAGAGTCAAATCGATACAATTTTCGGTTCTGGATGGCCACCTGCTTTTCCAGAACTGGCACTTGAGCGGGATGCTCAGCGTGTTAGTAATCTTTATCGAGATGTACTAGAGCAGCAAGTTTCCAGTGGCCCTGTGATTCGTACTCTGGATTTACCAAACCCTTACAATACTTCCCTACGGTTGCTAGAACAATCGAGTGATATCCCAATCCAAGTGGAAAACCAAGAATTTTTCTTGGCACCGCAGCCCATACCACAGCTGCGTAGATGAGTATGGGACAGATTACTAGGGGTCAGATTACTAGAGCTGATAGTAGTAGCTGACCGCAAGTGTCCAATCCAGGGTGCAGGAGTTGAACCTGCCTAGGGCAAATTATGAGTTTGCTGCCTCAACCGCTCGGCCAACCCTGGGTTATTCCTTTCTATTATGGTAGCCTGAATTAGCTTAGTTTAACACCACTAACTATAAATTCCCGATTTATCCAATAATTCACAGAACATAAGATAATCTAGCTGTATAGCAGGACTATAATACAGCACGGAACCAGCGGTAATTCGGAATAACGTTAATCACCCTATGAAATTCAACACAACTGTAGCGCTAACCATAGTTCTACTGACAATGATGTTAGGTGCAGGTGTCGTGAGTGCCTTTTGGGGATTCTCTCTCGGTCACGAAGCCCTAAAAGGAGTTACTCAACCGGATACTAACCCTAAGAAAAAGTTGACAGGAAATAAGGGCTCTTCTTCTGGTAAAGAAGGGGTCTTGATTGTGAGCGAGAAGGATATCTTGGTTAACGTTCACGCCCACATACACAATAAGGGTAAAAATCCTCCGGCTAAGAAAAACAGCCAGACAACTAAGCAAATTAGTTGGTCTAAGCCCGCTCAGAAGGAGTCGTCGTCTGGTGTATTGACTCAAGAGGCATCCTTCACTCGGAAAAACCCTAAGCTAAATTTACCGGTTAAAAGTCAGGATAAGGGAGTCACCCTAGCGGTAAATTCTGCCAGTGTGCAAGAGGGTTCTTTAATGTTGGATGTCAGCTTGAAGAATCAGAGTTCTAATCCAGTCAGGTTTCTGTACAGCTTTTTGAATGTTACCGATGATCGCGGTCGTGCCCTAAGTGCAATTACGGAAGGCTTACCAGGAGAATTACCAGCTAATGGCAAGGAATTTTCTGGAACAGTGAGCATACCGACAGCTTTACTAGAGAACTCCAAGAAGCTTTCCCTGACACTGACCGATTATCCCGATCAAAAACTGCAGTTGAAAATGTCTCAGATTCCTGTAGTTAAATAAGGAAGCAGGTCGAGGTAATGCTTAATAAGCATAAAACGTTAAAGTTATGGTAAAAGCATATGTTCAGAGGAAACAACGCGCGCCAGTTTCGGCAGTCAGTTTCACCAGCCAGTCTCGCCAGCCAATTTAAATTCCCTTGACTGGCACTCCTGAACTAGCTCAAGGAAATGCTAGTCATACAACTGAAAACCCCATAATACAACTGATAAGTTTTTGATGGTAACGGATAACTCGATCCCAAGCTGCCCTAGGTCTAGGAAGATACATCACAAGGCAACCATAACCAGCAAAAAATGAAAATTATTTGCTTTTACCTTTCACTTTTTCTATGGTTGCCAACCTGATGGTTTTTCTAACAGTGGATGCTTCTATTAGCCTCTCTGAGGGAGAGGTTTTGCTGGGATTTTTATCAGTGCTACTGCTGATAGCGATCAATGCTTTTTTTGTTACGGCTGAGTTTTCCATGGTGGCGGTGCGGCGATCGCGGATTAGCCAATTAGTAGATGCGGGTGACGTGCAAGCAAAGACGGTTCAGGCTTTGCAACAGAGCATTGACCGATTACTATCTACAACTCAGTTAGGGATTACCCTCTCGAGCCTTGCTCTGGGATGGATTGGGGAGACTACCATGGCAACTTTGGTAGCAGCTGGGATAGCCAAGCTACCACTACCGCCAGCTCTAAGTCCAGTTATTAGCCATTCCCTAGCAATCCTGGTGGCATTTTTCTTGATTGCGTATCTACAAATTGTTTTGGGGGAACTTTGTCCCAAATCCCTGGCTTTACTTTACTCAGAACAACTAGCACGGTTTCTGGGGCCACCCAGTCTGGTAATTGCCAGGTTTTTCAATCCTTTTATCCAGATTTTGAATCAATCTACCCGCTGGCTCCTGAGGCTGGTGGGTGTTCAATATTCTGGTCAAGGTTGGTATAGCCGTGTAACACCGGAAGAGTTGCAGCTGATTATTACCACTGAACGGGAGTCTATTGGGCTGGAAGCAGAAGAGAGAAAGCTACTGAAAAATGTGTTTGAGTTTGGGGAGGTTTTAGCAGCAGAGGTAATGGTTCCCCGCACCAGTCTTGTGGCTATTTCCTATGCAGCAAGCTTCGAAATCTTGTTAGAGGAAGTTGCTAAGACTAGTCACTCTCGCTATCCTGTGATTGGGGCATCCCTAGATGACGTTCGTGGCATTATCGACTTCAAACAATTGGCTAAACCTTTATCTAAAGGGAAGCTAGGACTTCAGGCACCGATTAAATCCTGGATTTGTCCAGCTAAGTTTGTCCCAGAAACTACCCCATTGAGTGAATTACTGCCGATGATGCAGCGATCGCATTTGGCAATGGTGATGGTGGTGGATGAGTTTGGAGGTACAGCTGGATTAGTCACCCTCAAGGATTTAATTGCTGAAATTATTGGTGATGGACCTGAATCTGACATAACCGAGGACTTGACGGTACAAATTCTAGACGAGTATACCTTCCTGGTGCAAGCTCAGATGAATATGGAAGAAGTCAACGAACTTTTGGATTTAAACCTACCTGTAATTGATGACTATCACACTTTGGGCGGTTTTATGCTCGACAAGTTTCAGAAAATTCCTGTACCCGGTGAAACCTTAAATTATGAAAATCTAGAATTGACCGTTGTGTCTGCTTCTGGAGCGCGCCTAAACCAAATTCGCATAAGCCGCCAGCAGCCACAAGAGAATAATTCAGTAGATGTTTCCGATTCTGATCAAATGCCGATAATTCCCAGCAAGGAGGATATTTCCTTTGACAATGGAGGGCTATAGTTTTGATCAACTTTAGTTGATTAGTGCCGGATAAAACCAATAGAAAATAATGGCGCGAGGAGATCAAATTTACGTATTCCAAAAGTTTCTTAACTTTGAAGGGGTTTACCAACATCATGGTATTGACTGTGGAGACGGTAGTGTTATCCACTACCGCAAAAATACTGAAACAATTGAACGTACTTCTATGGCTACCTTTGCTCTAGGTGAAACAAAAATTTATGTCAGGCAGTACTCAGTTTGTTTAATTCCAGATGTCGTGATTCGTCGGGCAGAAAGTCGATTAGGGGAAAGGCAATATAACCTAATTTTTAATAACTGTGAACACTTTGCTAATTGGTGCAAAACTGGCAAAAGTGAGAGCCAGCAAGTCAAGGATTTTATTCCGGTAATTAGTAATACGAATATCGAGGGTTTGTACGAAGCTATAAAACAAGCACTTCAGGGAGCAAAGCAAGACGATACAACTCAGTTACTTAATCAAGCATTATCTGATCTCAGGGTGGTTTGGGATGAGATTCAACCTAAGTATAAACAGGAACTTAAAGAAATCAATGTCTGGCAGCAAGTGGCAATTCAAGCTCTTAAAAACAATCGAGAAGACTTAGCCCGTGCGGCTTTGATCCGGAAGCGGAACTATGAGAAAAGCGCGACGGACAAGAAAGCTCAACTAGACCAGTTAGCTAAGATGACAGAAACCTTGATTCGCAACCGTATGAACTGGCAACAAACTTAGTGGGTTGCTCAAGTCATTAGAAAACGACTTTGAGCGATTAGCTATCAGCAACCATAACTTATCGAGTCGATTTAATTTTATTACCCCTACTCCCTACTCCCTACTCCCTACTCCCTAAAATCTAGGACGAGGTACTTCCAGGAATTCAGAACTGCTATATATTCTTAGTATAGTTGTAAAGATCCAAAAAATTGAATGGAACGTGGTTTACTATGGTTACCTCTGCTAGCAGCATTTTGCTGGCTTGCCTGGTCAGGTTGGAACGAATACCAAAAGATTGAAGCTTATCGCCGCTGGGCTGAACAGTTTGAACGGGCAAAGTATGATATCTATGCGGTGCTTGGTCAGAAAGGCAGTGACCTGACTTGGGGTAAACCCACTAGAAATGAACCAATAAATCTAGAAACCTTTTCCCTCAAAGACGTTAAATCAATCAACTTGCTAGTTGATAATCAAGTGGTTGACTTAGAGCAACCACCGGATAAAGGTCGTGCGATCGCATTAGAATTTCAGTTTCTCAAACCCATAGATCCAGTCAAAGTTCCCTTTACAGAAATTCCTTTGGCAGTGGAGTGGGGAAAATATCTCCAGTCATTAATCTCCAGTCATTAACTATAGCGCTGGGTGAAGGGAATAGGCAATAGGGAACTTCGGATCTCCAAATTGGCTAGCACCATCTGCTAATAATCCCAGGTTACCCTTACGAGTTAGACCTGGGGCTTCTCCTGAGTTAAGCTAAAAAATCCACTAATTGCTCTAACTTCAACCAAGGGGCACCGCTAGCCATAACATCCTTTGCCAGAGCAATCCCTGCTGTGTGGTCTTCGAGAGGTATAACACCGGCGACTTGAAGGGCTAATGAGGCATTTAACGCCACCACATCCTGCTGGGCTGGTGTTCCTTTACCTTGCAAAACATTCTGTAAAATTGCCCCATTTTCCGCTACATCACCCCCTCGTAGGGACTCAGTAGGGGCAGGAGTTAGACCGAGATGTTCTGGATTCAGACTCAAAAGTCGCACTTTACCCTCCGATAGCAGTGCCAAGTCAGTTTCATCTGCCAATCCCGCCTCATCTAATTTTTCTCTGCCATGGAGAACTATTGCGTTGGGAGTACCCATCAAACACAAGGATTGGGCTACAGTCTCTACAAAGTTGGGAGCATAAACACCGATTACCTGACCGGTAGGACGCAGGGGATTGACTAATGGTCCTAACAAGTTAAACACTGTCCGTACTTTGAGGGTTTGCCGTAACGGTGCCACTGCTTTCATGGCTGGATGCCAACCCCGAGCAAACAGAAAGGTTACCCCTACCTCACCCAGGGCTGCCTGAATCTTGTCCGGTGCTGCTGATAAATTTACTCCTAGGGCTTCGAGCACATCAGCCGAACCCACCTTACTAGAAGTAGAACGATTACCATGCTTAGCAACCAGCACTCCAGCTGCCGCCACTACGAAGGCTACTGCGGTAGAGATATTAAAGGTAGACGCGCCATCCCCACCGGTACCACAGGTATCAATGACGGGTTGGTTGTGTTCAATGGTTGTCTTCTGCAACGACTGGGATTGTAGCACCTGAGCCATCCCTGCCAATTCGGTAGCGGATACTCCTTTACCCTGGATAGCTGCTAAAAGTGCCCCAGATAAGACGGTCGGAATTTCTTCATTCAACCATCCCTGCATCAGTTGTGATGCCTGGTCACTGGATAACGATTGCCCATCCAACAACTGTTGCAACAAACTGGGCCAGTTAGAAGAGGTTTGAACCATTATTATAGAAGCAGAGTATTTTTTCTAGAAATGCGATCGCATTCACTATTGAATCACTATTTCCGATCAATCTCTCACTAACAAGGCTACAGCATAAGCAGCAATTCCCTCTTCACGTCCCACCGGACCGAGCTTTTCATTAGTGGTTGCCTTAATGCCAATTTGGTCAGGCTTTAGCTCTAGCACTACACTTAAGCGATCGCGCATTGTCTTAATATGAGGCTTAAGCTTAGGACGCTCCGCCACCACCACCGAATCAATATTGCCAATCCCCCAGCCATGGGATTGGATCAACTGATTCACCTGATCCAACAATACCAAACTATCCGCACCCGCCCATTTTTCGTCAGTTGGGGGGAAATAATGACCAATATCGCCCAAACTCAAGGCTCCCAGCATGGCGTCCATGATGGCGTGAGTCAGGACATCGGCATCACTGTGACCGAGTAATCCCAATTCATGAGGAATGTCTACACCTCCGATAATCAGACGGCGACCTTTGCCCAATTTATGGATATCGTAACCGTTGCCAATCCGAATAGTCATTTTTAGCACTTAATCCCACGTTAACAGAGCAAGCGATCGAATTTTACCTGCTCTTTAAGGCTGCTGCCAAATTCTGTAAATTAGTGAGAATATACCGAGGTTTTTAGTCTGGTTTACCTATATCTTTTCGTCTTCTTAATATTAAGTTTTATTTCGAGATTGGAAATTTATGGAACCTACAGTGTATTTACGGATATCTAGAGAACAAATATCCCAAATATATTAGGAGGTAGCACAATGAAAAAAATCGGTTCTACTACTCTACTCATGTTCGCTACACTCTCGGGACTTCTGTTGTTTGCTCCCCCAGTAAAAGCGGATCAGATCAGATACTGTTACAGTGTCCCTCGTTACTACGTTGAGAAGGATGCAGCTAACCATCGTGAAGCTTACGATGATGGTTATCAGGAGGGGCGACGTGATGCCAGGAGGGGTATAGCTTATGAAGAGCGCACCGCAGGGGGCGAGTTTAGCCGTGGCTATCGTCATGGATATTACGGTCGCCGCTACAGAGGTCAGCGGCGTCAGGTTGCAGACCGCCGTAACTACTACAACACCAGGGAGTGTCGTACCTACAACTATGACGATAATGAGAATATGAAAGATGTTTTGGGCAGGATTTTGCACCAATTTGAAAGGGATCTGCGTTGGGATATGAACTGGAACAACAATCCTCAAAGGTACGAGGAAAGGTACGAAGATAGAAGCCAGGACAGAAACTCTCAAATATATCGATATCCAAGATAGTTGTGGCTCTCTAGCATATGACTATGGTGCTGCTACTACCTTTTGAAAGCTTTGCGGAGTTGGTAGTGGTACACAATTGGTGATTTTAGCTCCTGTTACCTTTACCAGACCTTAGCCAAACCACTATATCTTTACCACTACCGCTTAGTTTAATGGCCGCAGACGTTAATTATAGGGGTCACCCTCAGGCAAACAGAGGGAAATACGCTTCTGCTTGATGCGCTCTTCTTCCAGACAGAGGTCTTCAATTTCCTTAACAACTTCTTCGGAGATGTCGATGGCTTTGGCCATCTTGCGGATGGTTGCCTTTTCCCCTTCCGCATATTCTGCATCCGAAGCAGCCGCCTTGATGGCAAAGTAAATCACTCCTCTACGACCCTTGCTGATGACATTGTTACTGGTCACGACTTCCGAGATGTCTTCGTTGGCGGGATAGGTTTCTAGCTCTTTCAATAAGGACTCTGGTGCTCCAGCGGTTGCTGCCCGTCCAATCACCCACTTTCTCTCGGCTTCTGAGAGTTCTCCATCACCATTGGCAGCAATAAGAAGGGACTTTAGAAAGGTGCCGAGCTCTATAAAGCTGGAGAGCTCTTCGACATTAGCCATTTTATCGAGATCCCAGTCCCAAAGTTCCTTGTAATACCACTTGGATATGGTTGCCCGTATCGGAGCAATATCTGTTGTAGCTGTTGTCATTTTATTCTCCTGAATTTTCGTTTAAAGACTTAACAGATTCTAGATATCTAGAATCTGTCTTCACTTTATTTCTACCTACAGTTAGCGGGTATAACAGTTGCTAAGTGTAGCAGACTTAGGACCGGCGTAAGTTTAGGGGGTTTTACCCCCCCTCCCCTCAAATCTGGGGGGTAATTCTCAGAAATTCCCCCTAGTTTATAGGATTTAGGGGGCAATGGTGAAGTCCTGAGAATTTAAGTAAATTGGGTTCAGGTTTTAAAATATAATAAAAAAATTATTTTGTCAAGGATTAATTTATAAATATTTACAAACCTCTCATTTTTTTGCTATTTTTAGTTTAAACATTGTAGTCAATTATTTATATGCCAGGATAATTTTCGAGGGTATTGTGTGTTCGAGTTGGCGTACGGCAAGGGTTCCGGCGACAGAGCCAAAGCAAAATTTAATGAGCATTTATAGCAAGGGAAGTATAGTTTAGGACATAGTCTTTTGGTTGAAAGGGAGCAGGGACTGAGGCCGTTGGCCACGCGGGGCGCGTTCGGAGCAGGGAGCAGAAGATGTCTTAAGCTTTACTTCGACTGCTATAATTAGCGATCGCAAACGTTCAAAAATCTCAAACCCTAGAGCAGCCAAGTAATTTGAGGGATAGTAACAATTTTTTACGAGCAGCTTGACAAATTGCACCTAACCTGAAATTGTTTCCAAGGAATTGGGTTCAGTTGGAAAGTCGCCCATTAGACTCCAACTGATTGAAAATACTAAACTCCCCAAAGATGACAGCCTTTACGATTAGTATCTTTACATCCCCTGTTGCTCAAAAAATATAGTTTTTTCATTGTGTTTACAGGCTTGTAAGTGCTGTTTTATAATTCTATATTTAATACTCTTTATCCCACATTCCGCAGGTTGGTCAGACCAGTAAATAATATTTTTGGCAGGGAGCACC
>NZ_MKZS01000001.1:2113196-2136744 GCF_001942495.1 Moorena bouillonii PNG | reverse complement strand
TGGTTTCATGGTTTAAAAATACCATAGCTCTCCCCTCCAACCTGCGGAATGTAGGCTTTATCTGTACAATCTCTAGATTAGGGTGATCAATTATTCTAAATATCATTCTTGAATTAATTGCGCTTTGAGTTATTTCAGGAAATTGCGATTGGCCGTAGGCCACGCTACGCGATCGCAATTTCCTGAAATAACTACTTTTAGGCTTACTTCAATAAACAACTACCGCGAAGTCTACTCGTCAGAGGTTTGATCAGTAGAACGTGGTTTAAGCAGAAAGATTTCTATCCCATCAATGGGTTTCTCTTGGGCTTGAATCTGAAATTGCTCTTTAACAACTGACCGAAATAGTTTCGACGATTTGACGTAAACTAGCCATAAACGAGATTGGGTTGGGGGCAAACTGCTAACCCAACCTTCTATCGCTTGCTGATCGTTTTTTCTAACCGATCGCGGGAGTACATCCTTAATCTCAATACTCCCAGAGCCATGATAGTAATGATTTAATGCTACAGGTATTCTCTGACCAATGGACCAAACAATCACATCACCCGGTTGTTCTTTGGTGGCAATGGTTTCCACTAAACCACGCCAATTTTCTCGATCCAGCACGGTATAGTAACGCTTTAGCCCGCCACCAACCGCAATGGCATAGATCAGGGCTATCACCAACGCACCAATACGCCATCGACGCCAAATACCGATCCCAGCGGCTGCTAACAGAATGAATAGGTATGGGGCTGCTAACAGTAGGTAACGATTGACCCAAAGAGAGCGAGAGACTTGGGACACTGAAAAGAACAGAACTAAGGGTAAAAACGCCCAAGCCGCAATCCAAGCCAGCTTACCTGAGCGTGGTTTGTTGAATAGGACAACACCTAGCAAACAGGTCAACATGACAGAGTAGGCATTGTAAAACCAGTAGATGGCATTGGAATTGGCTCGACCAAAGGGCCAAGCTGTAAAGCGACCTGGCTGCATGATCACATGCAGTAAACCAGGACTAGTGCGTCCACCGAGATCACGAACTGATGTACCAGGTACTTTTACACCTCCCATAAATTTGGCGCTCTTAGTTACTAGGGGAAACACCCATGGCAACCATAAAATACCAATCAGTAACAGTCCGACCCCGAAACGGAACAAAACACGAGGTTGATTCCGATACTTCCAGCCAAACACAACTATGTCTGGGAGCAGCAGCGCTACGTTAAGGGGTGTGCTGATAATTGCCAAGAATCGCAGAGCAGCCCATCCCAATAGTAAGGGAGTAGTTGGACGTTCTAGGGCGTGGGTTAAGATTAGTGTGCCAGCAACACCAAAGAATGTACTCGGTGCGTACATCCGGACTTCTTGGGCATGATGGATAAACAGGGGTGAGAGGGCAACGATGAGAGCAGCAATTAAGCCAGTGGACTCTCCGATTAAGCGCCGACCAAGCCGATAGGTAACAAAGATAGTACCAATAGCAAAGACAACGCACAATCCCCGCAGCCAAGCATCACTACTGTTTACTATCATCCAGACTTGTAGGACGATGTGATAGAGGGGGCGTGTATCACTAAAGACTCGCTCTAGGTGCTTGGCACGATGAATACTAATCAGTTCATCAACCCATAGGCTTTCTGTACCAAGTTGATAGACATACAATCCAGTCGCTAATACTAAGATTAAGGTAATGGGCATCCATTCTCGGAACCAATTTCCTCCCTCTAGGAGCGCTGCTGTTTTGTGGTTGTTGGCATTCATGCTAAGTCAATAATCAAAGCCCTAGAGCTTAGATCGATGTTGATTTGTTTTTGATATCAGTAGGATTTGGGAAATCAGTAGAATTTGGAGAAGTGGGGATGACCAGAAATAGATGCATTAAATCATTTTGTCTATAAAAGTTCTCGTTAGTAAATGCTTGGTGTGTTTCGAGGTCAAAATGTTCTTTGAAAACAGTGCGAAACTTTTCTTCGTCAAAACCTGTGCCGCAAACTAGCCACAGTCGCGAGGGAATAGGTGGCAAGTTATTTAGTGCTTCCTCTACGTCAGGCTTTTTGACTCGATCAGAAGGACAAAGTTTCGCGAGGGAATAGATCGGGGCATCTCCACTATAGTAATGACCAAGCGCTGAGGTCATTTTTGGGGAACCTATGGATAACACAATGGTATCACCAGGTTTTTCACCAATGCTAATTGTTTGGGCGACACTTCGCCAATCTTGGCGATCCTGCACAGTGTAGTAACGTGCTAGCCCACTGCTAACGGTAATGGCATAGATAATTGCTACTGCGATCGCCAAAATCCGTTTCCAACGCCACAATCCCATCAAGCCAGCGGCCAGAATAATCAAAATGTATGGGGATAAAAACAGTATGTAACGGTCTATCCATAATCGTTTAGAAACTAAAAAAATCATGACTGACGGTATAAACGCCCAAGCAGCAATCCAACACAGGCGTGGTTTGTGGTTTTTGTGGATGATGGCAATACCGACCAAGCCAGCTAATAGTAGACTGTAGGCTTGATAAAACAAGCTACTTACCTTTGATGTGGAAGGAAACGGAAAGGCAGTAAAGTTCTTTAACTTACGTAAAACATCCACAAAAGCCGGAAATGAGTGTCGAGTAGCCGATGAATCAATTTTGGCGATGGGATTAAGGGCCTTGCTTAGGAAGGGCAGGCTTCCAGACACTAGAGATAACAAAGATGGTAACCACAACAGGATCACCAGCAACAGCCATTTGCCGAAAGCTAATAATGTAGCCCGTTGCTTGCGAAACCGAAACCATACCAACCAGATGTCCGCGAAGAGCAGGGTGGCATTGAGTGGGGCAGTTAGGTTTACCAACAGTCGTAGGCTAGCCCACCAAGCCATTGAGGTGGTAGTAGGATTCTCAAGAGCATGCACTAGCGCTAGGGTACCACCTAGACCGAGACAAGTGCCTAGGGTGTACATACGAACCATTTGGGCAAAATTGATGAACAGGGGCGATAGAGCCAAGAGGAGGGCAGCAATCAAGCCCGTTGCCTTTCCCGCTACACGACGACCAAGCTGGTAAGTTAGAAATACACTGCCCAATCCAAACAAGACAGACAACCCCCGCAACCAAGCATCGCTGGTGCCAAACTGCATCCATAGCCACAGGATGATGTAATACAGTGGGCGGATTAGACCCAGATGGCCTGGTAAGCGTTTGGCATCATTCACACTGTAGAGTTCATCCACCCACAGGCTTTCTGTGCCGAGTTGATAGAGGTACAACCCAGCAGCCAATAGCAAAATTAAGGCGATGGGAATCCATTGCCAAAGCCAATCTGCTTGAATAGGGGTTTCTGCTGAATTAAGTTTTTCTGCTTTCATCCACCTGACCAACCTTATCTAGAATCAATATTAAGAACCAAAGTGATCACAGCAGGGTTCATCATGGCTGGCTCAGGAAAGATAGTTGATCGCCATCAACATAGAACAATGAACCTCTTACCAACCAAAGTAAATTGGGACACACGCTTATATTAGTTATGGGTCTTATTTTAGACATTTATGCAAAATATCTATAATTCTTTCCATCACCATTACACCTGATCACCCCATCACCCTTGCCCTCTATCTTCCCAATGGTTTTCTGCGGTCACTTGTCCCAAACCCATACCATGCCAGTCCTACCAAGGGTGTAAGTACTACGATTTCCCACAGTATTCCCAAGAAGTTAGGAATACTCAAGATGGTGCGCACCATACCCAATTCTGGATTAAAATAATCAAATTTCGCAAAGATAGTAACCGGTGAAATAAAATAGTCCAAGGAAAAAGGCCAGAGTGCCTGGACTCCGAAAGGCGCTGTTGGGTCAGCTACTAGCATATCCAAGAGGATATGGCTGCCATAAACTAGAGCTGCCCAAATTCCCCACCGGAGCCGATTTAACCTCCAACGTCCCACTAGCCAAGCAACGAAGATGCCAACTACAGCAGCTACTATCAAGCTGTGGGTGGCCTGACGGTGAAAAGCTCCTGGATTTCCCAGCAGCAGCAATCCAGGCAGAATGTCTATGTCTGGCAAGTTTGTGAGCAATAGTGAACCATACAACAGCCGAGTTTGCTGATGCCAAGCTATATGAGGGCGTGCCAGAACAAATCCACAAATACCGGCTAATGTGTGTCCTACTGGTGATGGCATTGGATTAATTTATATTTGGTAATTTATATTTGGTAATTTATATTTGGTAATTTATATTTGGTAATTTATATTTGGTAATTTATATTTGGTAATTTATATTTGCTTTGATCCTTGTTTATTAATTACCATTACACCTGACTACCTGATTACTTGATTACCCGATTACCTGATCTCAGTTAATCACCTTTACTTGCGCAAAGCGTATACAATTCCCCCCAGCAGCCCCTGAATGATCACGATTCCGTAAGCCAGCCAAGCAAAGGCAATCGCTTCGGATCTGGCAATATTGTAGCCGTAAGCCGCAAAAAAGAATACAAATGCATTCTCACGGAGACCAATCGCGTTGATCGATACAGGCAACACCATGATCAAGGAGACTAGGGGAATGATCACAAAGAAACTAAGAAGGGGAACCGGTAAATCCAGTGCCTTGGAAATTAGGTAATAATGAGCGATGACACTGATTTGCACCATCAGTGACAACCCCATAGACATACCCAAGGCATGTTTGCGGTTACCAAAGGCAAGGAAAGCTTTAATAATATTAATTAGCTTGTTTTGTATGTGCTTCCAAAAGGGTAGTTGGATCTTGCTAATAACCCTTGAAATCTTCTGAGATGGTATGAAAATCATTGAGACTACAAGCATAATTCCTGCGCTACCTAGCATCACCCACAGGTTAAGTAATGGTAACTGGGCGATCAATGTTTGAGAAAAAAACAGCGCCCCGAGGCCAAACAGCATCAAACCCAGTAAACCAAGGAAACGATCCAAAAACACAGTGGCTAGTGCGACTGACTTGCTCGTTCCCAACCGCCAGGCATCATAAGCCCTAATAGCATCCCCACCAATAGTGGAGGGCAAAAAATTACTGAAGAATATGCTGACCATGTAGGACTTATACAAATAAGGGATGGTAGCTTTCACATTCTGAGCCAAAAGCAGTACCCGCCACCGATTAGCTCTGATGTAGTAACTGGCTAAGTAGATCACAAACGCTGCGATTAACATAGGAATTTTGGCAGAACTCACAGCTAGGAAAATGTCGGGCAGATTTGTCTTGCGCAACACCCAATAAAGTAGCACTATGGAAACGCCGCATTTAATTATCGTAAGAATAAATTTTTTATTAGTACCTAACTTTTTTTCCATGGTTTTTAAGTTTATGGACTGTAGTAGTTCCAAGTCATCTTACTGCGGCGGTAGTGGTTTTGAGTCCATAGCCGTGGGCGATCAAGATTGGGATTTGGTTCGGGGTTACTGTAAATATGCAGCTGATTCCCATTGAGAACCATCACCTCTTCCCGCCAATCCCCAGATACATCAGCAACGTAAAGTCGATCCGCCTGTTCTTTGAACCGATGGAGAAATTGCCCACTCAGGGCATCGAAAATGCCTACGTCTCCTGATTTATGGCGCTCTTTGACAGCGACTAATTGCCTCGACTCTCCTGTCCAATCAATCGGGAAGATCACCTCTACACCTTTGTCTGTCCATCCCTTGGGAGCAACATCATCCATTTGATAGTCAGCAATCAGTTGACCTTGGGCATCAAATACAAAGGGTTTCTGGTGCTTGTTGTAACGGCTGCGGCACCACACTTCTAATCCCGGTCGTTGGGGGTCAAAATCACCAATGCCAGCATTTTGTGGTTCTTGATGCTTGTAGTGGGTTTCCCAAATTACGCGATGTTCCGAAGGAACCGCTTCGCGATGTTCCGAAAGAACCGCTTCGCGAGCGCGGTTATAAAGGAAAACCCGATTGCCACCCCCCTCTTCCAGAGCTACCACCTCTAATCCTGGGATCTCTGGACGCACATCAGCCACAAACAGGGAGTCAATATGACCTTTTACTGGAATTCGCACCAGTAGCTCTCCTAATGGTGATATTATAGTGCCACCCAAAACCTCATCTTTGCCATCTCCGTCGATATCTGCCACCCGTGCCCCATTGTGAGCATTGGCAAGGAAATCATCTCGGGTCCACAAAGGTTGAAGGTTTTCACCTTTTAGTAAGTTTTCTAGGGGATAGGCTGCTAGATAACGACCCTTACGGTATCCTTCAGCATTAGTGGCCTGAAGTAGTAAATCGCGATCGCCTTTGCCCCGGAAATTGGCTACTACTAGGTGCTCCCAACGTTCTGTACCTGGTGGAGATTGTATTGTTATACTTCCCTTGCTCTGTCCGTTGTCACCTTGGATAATATGAAGAGTATTGTCTTTGGTTAAAAACAAGACCTCCGTCTTCTGATCCCCATCCACGTCAGCTGCTTGGACACCTGAGCCATGCAATCCAGGTAGTCCCTGGGACTCAGATTTTCCAGTTACCTGGATGTTGATCTGCTTAGCCCAGAGCTTTTGCCCAGAATGAGTGTAAACTGCGATCTGACCGGGCTTGGTAATAATAAAGTCCTTATTCCCGTCATTGTCTACATCTGCCGTAATCAAACCACCTGCTCTGTTGTCTTCAGCAGGTAAATCTAATTGAATTGTCTGAGGTTTGATTGTGGAATAAGGTAAATCAACGTCCTTGCCATTTGATTTGACTACACATCCCCAACTGAATGCGCTCAAAAAACTCAAAAAACACAGCGCTATTTTGTAAGTGAAATACTGTGGGCTGAGTTTGGGCGATCGCTTTAGCATTTATCTGTTCTCTCAACAATAATTCTCCGGTTTTAACTTTCAGGAATATCAATTTTTCAATAAGCCCAATCGCTTTTGCACCTCTCCCAAAATCATCCGATCTGCTTCTTCTAAGCCCATTGCCAATAACAGTGGAGCATAGACGACAACAATAGCCCCAGCAGTAACAACTACTGAAACAAGGGAAGGCATCGGTGTCAGCCAAGAATAGACAGTAAACCCGCTTAACCCTGCAATAGCTCCAGCTCCTATAATTTTGAAGTAGCTCCAATTAAAAGGCTGAATACCCAAAACCAGCTTGACTTGCAACATTCGCCACAGGTGAACACCACTAATACTAATCCCAGTTGCTATTGCTGCTCCCATCAACCCCCATCGGGGAATCAACAGTACGTTTAATGCTATGTTGACAATGGTCGAGCCAATATCTCCAAAGAGCTTGGTATATTGATGACCTGACATAATCAACGTGTTAGTTGCCGTATCTGTCCCAGCTCTGACTAATTGTCCTATTCCTAAAATGACTAGGGGCAAACCTCCGATGACAAACTCCGCTCCAAAAATCCCCAGAATATCTTGTCTGGCTGCTGTCACCACTAAGAACAGAGGCACGCTTAAGGAGAGGCTCCAGCGAGTAGTGGCTTGGAAGATCTGCCCCATTTTCTCGATTGCTTTCCTGTGATGAAGATCAGCAATTATTGGTGCAAAGATCGAATTTAACGAGGCTGAGAAGATAGTCATTAAGAATGCTGTCTGCGAAGCCGCTCGGTAAATCCCTACCTCTGTCGCTGATCGGAAATATCCCAGCATCAATATGTCTGTCCAGATCATGACAAGCCATAAGAAAGCGCCAAAAGCTAAGGGGAGCGAAAATGTGAGGAGTTGCTTCCCCTCGAAGATCGGCTTAATGTTTCTGTTCCCTATCGCTGGAAAGAGTCTTCGGATAAAGTAAAGAGTGGCTGCTAATGCAACTATAACAGCAATCACCCACGCTATAGTTGTACCCCAAAGTCCGAAGCCAAGCGTGCATAGCAAGGCAGCCAACAGTAAGTTGGTGAACGGCAGAAGAAGTTCCCAGATGTAAACTAGGTAGACTGTGACCTGAAACCCAGTGGTGGCAAAAGCTCCCACGATCATGCTAGCCCCAAAGGGAAGAGCGATCGCAAACAGCTGCAGGGCAGGAACAAGCCCAGGTTTACCAAAGATTGATTTGGCAATGGGTTCTGATGCCAGAAAGAGAACAGTGCCTAAAACCAAGCCACTGACAAAAGATAGTCCAACTGCCTGTAGCAAAACCCCCTTGAGTTTTCTGGTATCTCCTGCACCGTGATGGATTGAAACATAGCGCACTGCGCCATTTTCCAAACCCATTCTCGCAAATAGCTCTCCGAATTGGTAGATCACAAATCCTAGAGTATAGATACCAAAAAGTTCTGCCCCGAGAAGCTGAGCCAGAGTTACTTGAGTTAGGTATTTAAGACCAGTACTTGCCACTTTACCCACAAAAGTGATACCAGCACCTTTTGCAATCTTTTTAGCTGCGGCATTAAGCGATTCCATCAAGTTCTTCTTCTAATCCAGAATGCTTCTGAGTGACCGACACTTGTATACATGTTTAAGGTTGTTTGCATAAGCACCTACACAGAATTAATTACCTACTCCCAATCTCTGTAACCCGGACATTTTAATGCTTTGAGTTTTGTAAAATGTGTAATCAATTTTGTGTACCTGCTTATTACTCCTTAATAGTTACGAAATTAAGTATTTGAGAGCTAAATACTTGCTTACAATTAAGCCGACATTATTAGGCATACCGAGATTTATTATCATCTCGAATATAATCTCCAATTCCAGTTTTTTTGTATATTTCAAGCACTTTCAACGCTGATGCTTTCCAACTAAAATTTTTGGCTCTATCAAATCCTTTTTGCTTCAGATATTCGCGGATTTTATGATTATCAATAACCTGAGAGATAGCTTCAAGCATCTCATCTACATTCCTAGGATTGTTAAACAAGAGTGCAGCCCCAGCAGTTACTTCGGGAATAGCATCGACATTGGAAGCAACTACAGGAGTACCACAAGCCATGGCCTCTATAGGAGGGATGCCGAAGGCAGCTACGGTAGGTGGAAATAGTAGTAGTGTTGCTCCGTTATATATGTAAACTAGGTCATTATGATGCACAAAACCTGTGAAAATAATCTCGCTACTCAATTCTAATTGTTTGATAAGTTCAAAGAAGTCAGAACCAGCATCACTTGTATCCCCTACTAATACTAACTTGGGAAACTCTTGACAGTTTTCCCGTAACTTGGCAAACATTTTGACAACTGTGTCGTAGTTTTCTTGAGGACAAATATTGCCAACGCAAAGAATGTATTGTTCAGGCAAATTGTAGCGATGTTTACAATCTAAAATTACTTCTAAATCCTGAATTGGTCTAAATTTATGAGAAACTCCATAGGGAACTATGCTTACCTTATCTTCAGGGATACCAATTTTTTGGCTGATTACTGTCTTACATTGTTGAGATGTACCGATGATATGAGTAGCTTGTTTCATAGCCCATACAAGGATTTGAGTCCAATAAATTTTGTTTGCCAAACTGAGCTGAAAACCTTCTTGTCCCTCAGGAAAAAAATGTCCAACCTCATGTACATGAAGGATAGTCGGGACGTTGGTAAACAAAGGGCCAATATGCTTAAGGCTGTGGCAAATATCAATACTGTTCAGCTTGATTAGCAAAGGTAGCCAAAATTGTATCCAAAATAGTTCTAGCAAAGGGTTACGAAATGGAACAAACATCTTCTTAACATTAGGATACTCTGGTAATGGTTGGCCTTTGTGTTGTAAAATAATAAGCTCATGTTCATTATTGAGCTTGATCAGCTCATCAAGTAGATAACGAGTGGCAACGTTTGGTCCAGCGCCCTTCTGAAACCTACAGTCTAGTAAAATTCTCATGGTATATTTCTGTTAAAGTTTGGATAGAGTATAAATTTTATCTAGGACAGTTTGCTAATTTGCTCTTCTGTTGGATAGGCGGCATTGTTCCCTTCTGAAGAATTTGTACCTTTTTGTTGTAAGACATAGCTCTTAACTTTTGCCGGTATACCTATAGCAACAGAAGAGCCTGGTATATTTTTAGTTACTACTGCTCCCGCACCCACTACAGCGCGATCGCCAATAGAGACCCCATCTAGGACAACAGATTTAGCTCCCAACCAGCATCTTTCACCAATTACAGTCGGACCTTTGGCATAGCTATCCTGTTCCACCAGGGGAACCTCGGACTCGTAATCGTAGCTACCACCACTCAAGATATAACTGTAAGCTGCTATCATCGTCTCTTTGCCAATTACTAACCGATGGGAGGAGAACAGCTCGCAATTGGCGCTGATATTGACCTTGGGTTGGATCTCGATGTCTCCATCTTTACAATAGATAATGGAATTCCGACCAATAAACACTCCGTCCCCAAGGGAAATTCCTGAATTCGACTGCCCTTTGGCATCCAACACACAGTTGTCGTCGATAATCACATTCTGACCAATCCGAATCTTGTGGGGATGGCGGAGGGTAATCCCCCGTCCAAAGACTACATTCGACCCTACCTCCCCCAACAGCATAGGGTAAAACTTGCTCCGCAGATAGAGCCCTAATGCTCCAGGCAAGTTCATCAAAAAGAAGGTAATTATTTCATACTTTAGGAAGCTCAGCAGTTCGGTCTTCCCCACGACCAATGCTGCATACTGTTGCCAGCGGTGAACTTTCCCCTTGCTGATTTCCTTTACCTTAAAATTACCTGGTGTCATCTGATTACCTCCTAGTTTCCACAAACAGCCGATGCCAAAGTGCCAGGTTAATCAAAGCCCAGAGGATGTGGTTGTGGTTTGCCCGGTATTCCATATGCTCCCGAATCAGCTGTTGAATATAATTAAGATTAAATGCTTCCTTCATGAGTGGGGAGGAAGTCAATAGCTCTACCATATAATCCCGCAGTTCCTGCCGGAGCCAGTTTTTGATCGGCAAGCTGTAGCCTTGTTTCCCACGCTGGCGAATTTTGTCGGGTAGAATACCTTTCATAGCTGACCGAAAAATTGCCTTGGTGGTAAATCCGTTTAGCTTGAGATCTGATGGAATCGTGGCACAGAACTCCACGAACTTGTGGTCTAGCAGGGGTACCCGCACTTCCAACCCATGAGCCATGCTCATCTTGTCCACTTTCATCAAGGGACTATCGGGCATGGTAAACTTGAGATCTAAATAAATCTCTCGGTCTAGTCGCTGGTTGGAGTTGCAGTTTGCTACCTGATTTCGGATCGGTGCGAAAGGGTCTCGGTCAATTTCAGCTAGAATATCCTTGGCAAAAAGAGCCTGATCCTGTTCTGGCATCCCAAAGTACTGCCAGCGCATATGTTCACCCTCATCCGGTAGCAGTCCACCTTGAATAAACCGTTTCAGGATATTGATTGCCCCTTTCTTCTGGGGCTGATCTGGTAGGGCGTTGACTACTGGTCCGATTATACCCCGTCGAATCAGCTCTGGAATTAGAGAATAGTAGCTATGACCTTTACTCGCCTTAAATCGATCGTAGCCTACCAACACCTCATCACCCCCTTCGCCGCTCAAGCAGACTGTGACATGTTCCCTGGCTTTCTTGCAGATCAGATAAAAGGGGATGGTGGACAGATCCGTCATCGGTTCGTCGAGATGCCAGACAGCTGTTTCGAGCAACTCAGGTGTAATCGGATCGATCATCAGTACCCGGTGTTGGGTATTGAATTGACTAGCCATATATTGGGCATAGTCCAGTTCACTGAAGGAAGGGTCGTCATAACCCAAGGCAAAAGTCTGGATTGGTTCTACGTTGCACCGATCCATCATTGCCACTACTGTACTGGAATCCAACCCTCCTGAAAGAAATACCCCTAAGGGAACATCGCTAATCAAGCGTTGCCTAACCGAGTCTTCCAAAAGATGCCGCATCTTCTCTTCGTAATAGGCAGTTGGCTGAGCCTCAGTAGCAAACTTGAGATTCCAGTACTGGGTTAACTCAATTTTTCCTTCCCGATACCGGAGGTAATGTCCGGGAGGGAGCTTGTGAATGTGGCGAAAGATGGTGTCTGGTGCTGGCACAAACTCGTAGCCGACATAATGGTAAAGGGCTTGAGCATTTATCTCCCGCTTCACTTCGGGAGATTCTAGAATAGCCTTGATCTCAGAGGCAAAAACCAGCTTGCCATTGTTTAAGTAATAGTAAAGCGGTTTGATGCCCAAGCGATCGCGTGCTAGAAGTAGCTCCCGCTTGCTCTTGTCCCAGATTGCAAAGGCAAACATGCCGTTGAACCATTCGACACAAGCTGGTCCGTATTCTTGATAAGCATAAACAATCACCTCGGTGTCTGTGCCACTGTGGAACTGATGTCCTTTCCCCTGTAGTGTCCGCCGTAGTTGTGGGAAATTGTAAATCTCTCCATTATAACTCACCCAGATTGAGCCGTCTTCGTTGGACATTGGCTGTCGTCCATGCTCGCTGAGATCGAGGATGCTCAGCCGTCGGTGACCCAAGGAGATCGACTCGTCAGTATAGACCCCGTACTGATCAGGTCCACGATGAGCAAGGGTTTGGATCATCCTTGTGACCAGACCCTCATCTTGCCAGGAAAATCCTGTGATACCACACATTGTTTTTACCCTTTTTTCTTTCTGCAAGTTTTCAGATGATGCCCTTTTCCCGATACCACTCAGCTGTTCGTACTAATCCGGTTGGGAGATCTACTTTAGGTTGGTAACCGAGATCCTGCTTAGCCTTTTCAATACTGAAGCCACGATTCTGCCTAAACCAATCGACCCGTCGCCGAAACAGAGGGGGATCGACTCCTGGGAAAGGCTTGTACACCATCTCGGTGGCAAAGGCAATTGTCCAAAGGGGCCAGAAGGGCAGATGGATCAGGTTTAGTTTAATGTCAAGGGCTTTTGCGATCGCAGTAACCAAGTCATTGAGACTATGGTAGTTTTCATCAGCGATCAGGTATACCTCCCCGTTGCCTTTATCTGAATCCGCAGCCAGTTCAAAAGCATCGACTAGATTATCGATATACAAGGGGTGGTAATGAGACAGACCATCGCCAAACATTAAGAAGTGTCCCTTATTCACCCGCTTGAACAGGATTGAAAACCGTTCCGGATCCCCAGGTCCGTAGATAGCGGCAGGTCTCAGGCTTACCACCTTTAAGCCCTTCTCTACGAATTCAGGAATGATTTTTTCCCCTTCATATTTGGTGTATTGATAGTAATCCGCAGGGGCAATGGGCGCATCTTCACCAGCCGGTGTTTGCTTCACATCTCCGTGAACCCCACAGGTGCTACAGTATACAAACTTCTGCACGCCATACTTGAGAGCAGCCTCCAATAGGTAGCGTGTTCCCTCCACATTCACATCCCAGTACACTGACTGGGGAAGGTTTACCTTACGAAATGCTGCTGCTAAGTGGTGGACTACATCACAGCCTTGGGTCACTTTGTCTACAATATCTCGGTCAGCAACGCTACCTAGGTGAATTTCTGCTCCTAGTTCCTTGAGTTCATCAAAAAACAGACCCGGTTTATTGTCAAGGACAACAACATCATGACCTTTTTGTATTAGGCGGCGTGTCAGATGGCTACCTGTAAAACCTGTGCCCCCTGTTACTAATATTCTCACGGTGTTCCTCCAATCAATCTACTTGAAGATGGTCAATTTTTAGTTTGGGGTGGGTATTTCCCTTTTGTCGAAGCTGATGCCAGCGAATGATCATCAGGTTTTAATGACCTTCAAAATGACGGGTGAGCCAAATACATAGGTTAGTCCTGATAGTTTAAATAATTTTTCCATTAGTGATGACAGTAATGGAGATTTTAAAGCACGATGCAGTACCATAGGCACAAAGAATTGAGGATAGCGCTCAGCTTTACTCAAACCAATAGATTTCAAAAATTCTAGAAGCTCATGTTCCTTATAACAGATAAACTCTCGTGTATTTCCTTCCAACCCTTTCTTAAACTTAAATAGATAGGGGGCAATAGCATTTACGCTCCTCACTGTCGGATAATCTAGGATTACTGCTTGCTTTGCTACTCGATTTAGTTCTGTTAAAAAAGACTGCCATTGAGTTACATGAGCCAGGAATCGATAGCTGATCACAACATCAAACGCTTCGTCTGGGTAAGGGAGATCCAAAACATTCCCAACCTTGAAGGAACAAAGATTAGCATCAATAAAATTCTGAATCCTACCCTTACAGACATCCGCACTACCAAGCACAGTGAGTTGATAACCATTTTGAATCAGAGCCTCGGTGAGTTGACCATGTCCTCCTCCCACATCAAGGATGGTGGCTTTAGGATAAGGAGTCAGCATTTTCAAGGTTGCGTCTTCCTGGACTTTCAGTAGCCAAGCCCCAATTTCCCCGGCAAAACGGGAGGCATAATCCTCAGAAGATGTTTCGATATCGGCTGTTTCGGGAAAATCACCTGTAGAAACCACTGTTAAATTCCTTTAGTCATTTGTTTATTTTTAATTGCTATTTTTTCTAGACCGAATTGCTAATTGGTTACGAATAAATCGCCAGGGGTTTTCTAGAGAACCATAGGCCTGAATAGGTGTCATAGGATTCAGTAGCATTTCCTTGATATCTTTTCCTGGTTCTTCATTACTCAAGCAACCCTGGATAGTAAATCCAAAACTGCCAGGACGACAAAATTCAGAAGCTAAAGGAAGTGGATCGCTTCCTGGTAAGATCCGCCATCCTTTTTTCTCTGCTTGTGTGAACAAAACTGGTCGTGACCAGAATACAGGACGTCCACCATTGTCTCCTAGAAAAAGCTTGGGAAAATTCCTGTCTTCCAAGAGCTTATATAATAGTTGTCCCCGATCTCCGATCCATTTACCAACTCCCCAGGGGAGTATAGGGATTCCCTCCGCAGACAGAATTGCTTTAATGGTTACGTCTAAGGGTAAACCATCTTCAAGGTTTTGGTCAGTGATCAACGCTAATACCTCAAGGTTTTCCGCTGTCACAATTTGGCGACCAGCAATTAAGAATATTCCTTGGCCTAAGGCGTTACAGGTATATAAAGAGAAATCTTCCTGGGTACGGTGGAACATCCAAGGTTTTCCCTGGCTTACCCTAGACTGATTATTGTTGTCCGCTAAATCAGCTAACTTTTTATACCATTTTTGATGCTCTATTTCTGTCAACAATAATACAGCCTGAAAATTTTCTTGATCACCTGCCTCACCAGAAAATCGCTGAAAATTGCCCCAAGCTGACGTTAGCAGTTGATCGATATCAAAACAGTTATAAAGGTGAACGTGACTATCAATTAGGATTAATTGATGGTTTTGAGGGGTAGCGACCATGGATTTTTGTTAATCAACCTCCCTGATTTCTATAAACTGCTGCTGTTTCCAGCAGATTCAGCTAAAATCTTGCACCAAAACCTCAAAGGATCTTCTCGGCTAAACTAACCGGACCGTTAAGGGTTTCAATTCCAATACTTTTCTCCTGACTTAATACACCTCCCTTATTAAAAATGTGATTAACCTTGTCTAACTCTAGCTCTATTTGTGACCGACTCCATCCTAATTCCGCCCCCATCACCTCAGCACAGATTCTGAGGGCCTCGTTTCCGGGATGACCAGCACTACCCAGTTCCGTCCGCCGGAACACCACATCACCTAATGTTTGAGCCATTTCCTCAACAACCCCATACAAGACTTCAGCTTTGAGTACAGCTAAATCATCAGTAGGTGTACAGGAGTGATCTGATCCTCGCTCCAAATATAGCAGTACATCTTGATAGGCACTACCGTAGTTATACACGAGGCGGCGCATTACCTCCTGCCCCAGTCCATAGGGTTGCTTAAAGATTGCTGTCTGCAAAAACACTTCAAATTGTTCGATGTGCCCACCGTAAATTGGCGTAACTGATGACAGGGAGTTGGGAGGCTTTTGCCCCCATGACCGAAATACCTGGTTAACGACTTTCTCAGCCACATCTCTGGCAGTGGTATATTTCACCCCAACCACCGAGATCAATCCTGGCAATTCTTCTTTGGCATGATCGAAGATTTGATAGTGTTTAGCCATTTGTGGCTCTCCGGTCTCAGTAATGCCAGTTCTAGGAAGCAAGCCACCATGGACGAAGGCGACATCGGCTTGGTTGAGTTTAACCGATGGCCATGCTTGGTTGATGTCATCGAGTAGGTCTTGAATATCCTGTTCAGTAATGTTGAAGTTATCCGGGTCTTGATCCCAAACAGCATATGATGTACCGACCAGGGATTTACCACGCCAGGGCGCAATAAATAGTAAGCGAGACCCCTTGTTAACTATGGCATCGGAGTCACGATAGGAGTATGGCGTGGAAATACCCACAGCATAGCTTTGGCAGAGGGGACGGCGAATCACCAGGTTCATGGCTTTGGCAAGGGGAACTCTGGGTTGCTGCTGGGGTTGCTGCTGGGGTTGGTTTAGTAAACTCAACACCCGATTTGTCCATGGTCCGCTGGTGTTGACCACAGTCTTGGCGCGGATGTCGAATTGATTCCCAGTTAACACATCTTGCCCCTGAATACCCGTAACCCGATTTCCAGCTTGGAGAAATCCAGTAACTTCTACGTAGTTAGCCACCACTGTCCCAGCTTGCTCAGCTGAGCGTAGAAAAGAGAGGGTCAACCGTTCAGAGTTGTAGACCTGAGCATCATAAAAGACTGCTGCTCCAGTTAGCCCTTCCTGGGGAATTCCTGGAAGCAGCTGCTGACACTCTTGCTTAGAGATTACCCGACCATTGGATATGTGTTTTTGGGGATCGAGTTGGCGATTGCGATCGCAACTGATCAGGTCATTGATAGCAAGTGCCACAGATAGCACTTCTTTTCCCTTCATGCCATGGCCGTAGGTGGGAATCAACACTGGTAATGGATGAACTAAGTGAGGCGCAATCCGCATTAAACTGGTGCGTTCATGAATGGATTCACGCATCCTTTTAAGGTCAGCATGCTGGAGATACCGTAATCCTCCGTGGATAGTCTTCAAACTATTAGCAGAGGTAGCGCCACCGAAATCAGCTTTTTCTACCAAGGCTACTGACAATCCCCTGAGGGTTGCTTCCCAAGCTACGCAAGCTCCATAGATGCCACCACCGATCACTAATAGGTCGTAATAGTTTCTGGCTAACTCTACTAGGTTCCTTTTCATTACTTGTCTTACACTAGGTGCTTACGCTATATGCTCTACTAACTCGTGATGTAGCCAATCATAAAGACTGTTTAATTTTTGCCGAAAAGCCGCATAAGTATGCCTTTTTTCAATCAATTTCTTGCCAGCACTGCCCAGCCTCAGTCGTAGCTTTTCATCAGCGATTAGATCAAGCATTCCCTCCGCGAAAGCTTTGGCATCTGGGCTCTTCAGCATAGCAACGTGATTGTCTAGCAACTGAGTATGAGTTGCTAAATCTGTTGCTAACAAGACTTTGCCGCTATCGAGATAGGAGTAGAGTTTCATCGGGGTATTTTTACCCTTAGTTCTCGGGGAGACTAAAATATCAGCTTGCTCCAGATAGATAGCCAGATGATCAACTGGTTTCGGTCCTAAAAAATGGACATGTTGTTCCATGCCAAGACAGTGAGACTTATTCGTGTATTTCCGAATGTCGTCCGCTTCTCCACCAATAATGACTAAGTCCGCCTGATCAGTGTGCTCAAGGCTCAAGGCGAAGCTGTCTAGAAGTAGGTCAATCCCCTGATAAGTCTCCAGATTGCCCACATACATCAGGAGGAGATTATCGATTCCTAGCTCACGTCTGAGATTACTATACATAGTACTATACATAGTTACACCAATGTTGAATCTTGAAGTTGAATCTTGAATTTTAATCTTGAACTTGAAACTGTTGAATTTTTCAGCAAAAATTTACAATAACCTGCACATTTTTACGATAATTATATTTCTTTACAAAATAAAACGTAGTCTTAGGGCATCCTAACAATAGGTTTTGTTGATCATTAACAATTATTAGTTAATTTATTATCCTCCAATTCTAAAGTCTAGAGGGTTTCAATATTTAGTCTAACTTTAAAGACTTTTTAGGAATTTGTTAAAAATTAGAGTTAAGCAAAGATATATCTGGAATAACTACAGTTTTTCTGGGCTTGTACTTTTGAATATCTGCTGCCAAAGCATCGCAAACTGAAACCACAACTTTGGCATTCTTCACAGCCATTCCTTCAAAAAAGTTGAATAATGACGAAAAAATATGTAGCAAAGGATACTTTTCAATCATTTGTTGGGCTATAGATGAATCCATGTCATAGACATAGGGAATTTTACACAGGATTTTGAGCCCTAAACCAATAAAGACGGATTCCTCTCCAGCATGAACCAAATCGTAGCGTTTCTTACTCACTAGGCGAATTACAGCAAGCAACATGAAAAAATCACAGACGATTTTCTTCCAGGAGAAGCCTGGTCGTATATTCCGAACCCAAGGAAGCTTAGGGATTCGGTATATCTTGATATTTTCATAATTGATGTCACGCCCTTCAGGATAAGTCACGACATCAACTTTGTCTCCCCGTTCAGAAAGCACTTTCAAGACCAGGTTGACTGCGATGGGTGTGCCACGATTCTGATAAAACGGATGAGGAGCGAGCAATAGAATGTTCATCCTACTGACATTTCGTTGATCATAGGAGACTGGTTTATTATCCCAGACAGTCCATTTATCCCTGCTGCTTTTGACCTCAAGCCGATCTCTAAGCCGATTAGTTTTGCTCGTTAAATACACGTTTATCTTCCCCTATATATAAAGCACTCTGATCAAGAGCGCCCCATTTCAAAGCCATATTTATGGAAACTTCACTATTGCTTAGTAAGTTTCCGGTAAAGTTTAATAGAAGTTCACAATAACCTGTGGTTAATTTCAGCGATTACTAACAGCCCTCACTTAGCCATAATTTACGACTTAAGGGTAAGCACAGATACCAAGGGATTCAAGCATTATTTAACTAGAAACTAAAACTGCTCCTAATTTATTCCCTGAGGAAGAGCCCTACTGCCCAAAGTAAGCATCCAGCAGCTAAGGCACTAGCTGTTTAATGCTGAGTGCTAATAGCTGATTTATAAGTATCTATATACTTATCGGCCGAAGCTGCAACTATTATGCTGAAAACTTTCAATACGAGTAAGCATTCAGCGGTCAGCGGTCAGCCGTGAGCTAAAAGCTCACCCTACGCCAACAGCGGTCAGCCGTGAGCTAAAAGCTCACCCTACGCCAACAGTGGTCAGCTTATTTTATTCAAAAGCACCGATCTAGTAGCGTGGCACAGGCTTCGACCCATCGGATCTAACCCATAAGCATTCAGCTGATAGCTATTAGCTGAATGCTGATACCTTACTGCACAACTAAGTGTTATTCAGAAGTGGTTTGAATGAATTTTTTATCAAAAAAAATTTTAATTTAATTAAAACCTAGAGATATTATCCAAATCAACGGTTAATCTGGCTCTTACTGAAATCTTGATGATTAACTTCATATAATCTTTAAAAATTTCCAATCTTCAAGAAATCGCCTTGGTTGGCGGCTAACCTCATATGCATTTAAATTTGAGGTCAGCTGACAGCTGTCAGCATTCAGCTGACAGCTGTTCGGTGTAGCGTGCCCGTAGCGCATATGCTTAGGGTCATACTTTGGTTAGCCACTAACCAACTGGATTTCTAAGTGATATCACTAAGGTTGCTCAACATTAGAGGACACCACTTCTCTGACCCGATAAATCGGTCTTCCCTGAGATTCGTGGTAAGTACGCATCAGTAGTTCCCCCAGTAGACCAAGACTAAACAGTTGTACACCAGTCGAGATCAAAAGTACTGCCAAGATCAGTAAAGGCCGATCCCCGATTTCTTGATTCAGTCCTAGCTTGAGAATGGTCAGATAAGCCCCAATGATTATGCCCGTGCCTAGGGAACTCAGACCTAGTAATCCAAATACATGCATGGGTCGGGTGAGGAATTTCTTCATGAAGAAGATGGTCAACAAATCCATTAGCACCCGGAACGTTCGCCCCAGACCATACTTGCTACTACCATAGCGACGAGCATGGTGACGCACGGGTAACTCGGTAATTCTTGCCCCCTCAATAAATGCCAAGGCTGGTAAAAACCGATGTAACTCACCGTACAGGTTCATGTCCGCTACCAATTCCGAGCGATAAGCTTTCAGAGAACAGCCATAGTCATGGAGTTTAACCCCAGTGGTGCGTGCAATCAGCCAGTTGGCAATTTTGGATGGCAGTAAGCGAGTTACAGCCGCATCCTGCCGATGTTTGCGCCAGCCACTAACCAAGTCATAGCCTTCCTCAAGTTTGGCAAGCAGCATGGGAATGTCAGCTGGATCATTTTGTAGGTCACCATCTAAGGTAACAATGGCACGACCCCGAGCATAATTAAACCCAGCTGCCATGGCAGCAGTTTGACCATAGTTGCGACGCAAAATTACTCCTCGCAAATCAGGGCGGGAGAGGACTTGCTCCTTGAGCAGTTGGGTGGAACCATCTGTAGAGCCATCATCGACACAAATCAGCTCATAGCTGAGCTGAGTATCGGTTAAGCTGGATGCGATCGCATCAATCAGGTGGGGCAAACTCTCCACCTCATTGTAGATTGGTACCACCACTGATACGTCTGGTGTGATGTCAGTCCCAGACCAGTTCTGGGCATTTAATTGCCCTTGTTTAATTAAGGAAATTTCCATAGGATGCCCCAGGTTGAGTAATATTCAATCCGGTTTTAAACTGTAAGCATATATTATTGATGGTCTAATCTAACTTGTGGGGATATGTCAAGGCATTGGAAACATTTATAGACCAAATTCATCAATCTTTTAAAGTTGAAGGTTTGTTGAAGGTTTGTTGTTCGCGTAGCGTGGCCTTTTGGCCAAGGTTGTTCGCGTAGCGTGGCCTATTGGCCAAGGTTAAATGTTGAAGGTAAGCTTTCAGTCATCAGGAATCAGTAATCAGTTTGACCCGGTGGGTGGAACGGGCATCCTGCCCGTTACAATTTTCGGACGGGCTATCCCAACACTGGCAACCGCGACACAATTAGGGCGAGCCCGTCTTATCACGCACCCTACTGCTGACTGCTTACGATTCAACTGACTGTAAAATACCCTCTTCTAACTGATAAATTGCTGTCATAATCCCAGTTTCAGGATTGTTCAACAGAGATTTTTTGACCTGTTTTAAGTATCCTAATATATTGCTGCGTAAAATAGGTTTCTCTACTTTCAGGGTGTGACGGTAATCCCAAACATCCCAAATCAATAAACCGATACCAGCCAGGGGATCAATTATACTTGCTCCTAACTCCGTTGCCACTAAACCACCGGTTTTTGCTGCCATTTTACTGGCGGCTTTCCCAGCTAGTTTGCTGCTAACTTTACTCGCTACTTTTCCTCCCATGGAAACCAGAATAGGTTTAGCTACCAAGTAACCACTACCGCCAATTAACAGTTTCAGGGAAATATTGGATAGGTTACCTTCCGTATCATTAATAGTAGTGGAAATTTCGTTAATATATCTATCCCACTGACCTTGAGGAATTTGATATTGGCTTTGGATGTCACTAAGATTGTTTCCCAACTCAGCCATATATAATTCAATCGTATCATTCGTTATTAGTTCCATCCTCATTTGAGCATTCTGAGGAAGCAGTACTCGTTTATAAAATTCTTTTTGGAAGGTCTCGGTAAGTTTGGCGTCAATGGCTTGCTTGCCAGAGGGAAGGTTGGGATTGATTTGATGCATGATAGCCGACGCTCCCCACATAAACGGAACTGAAAGCTCCATTTTTTTCTGATTGAAATAATCAAAATACCAATCCAAAAAACTATCCACACGGGGGATTAACTCTGCTTCCCAAACATCTAACTCCTGGGCGGCAAACGCTTCAGCACTGGCGTGAGATTCTTTGACGGCATCAGCAACCGCTTGATTAACTTTACTAAAGTCGGGACGGGGTTCAATAACAACTGTTGATTCAGCCGAGGGGGTAATTTGAGCCGGATTGCTCGAATGGGGGATGATAAGTTTGCTGACTAAGGGAATGAATACAATAATAATTACTAAAGTCCAAATCAGTGGAGCGACTGACTTAATTAGTTGGGTAAAGGCTTGGAGGCGCTCTGTCTTTTGGGTATAAGTTACTTCCTCTTCCTGACTCATAGTGATTTATCCACGGATTTAGGACTAGTATAGTTTATACTATTTTAATCAATTTTTTTGTAAGCATTCAGCTATCAGCTATCAGCTATCAGCTATCAGCTATAGCCAAGGGAACAGGGAACAGGGAACAGGGAACAGGGAGCAGGGAGTAGGGAGTAGGGAACAGGGAACAAAAATTCGCACAATTCCTACACGGATTGCTATATCAGCTATCAGCTAATGCCCATGCTACTTGAGGTGCTATCAGCTATCAGCTAATGCGCTACTTGAGGTGCTACTTGAGGTGCTATCAGCTTGTGAATAAAAGAGGTAAGCTTTGGCCTTTGGCCACGCTACGTTAGGTCCGATGCGTCGAAGCCTGTGCCACAAACTAGAAGCCTGTGCCACAAACTAGAAGCCTGTGCCACAAAGCTGACGGCTGAATGCTGACGGCTGAATGCTGACAAGCTCACTGGCGATCGCTTAGATAATAGCGATTACCCAGGTACAAAGCTGCTGCTATAGCTAATCCTGGCAAGGTAATAACCGCTGCCCAAGGAGAGCGTAACCAATTCACTTGCTCAGCTCTTATGTAGTTAATGGACTTCTTGTACATACAAGATTCAGCGGGACTAACTGAACCCAACAAAACAGCACTGGCAATTCCAGTGGTTGATAGGAAAGCAATCAAGGTTAATTTGGGTTTGAGCATTGTTGAGATTCCCCGCTAGTGTTACTTGGGTAATTGTCCTTAGTCTAGCTTTGTTTATGCGATCGCAGGTTGTTCGCCCTTGGCGTTCGGTGTCGGGTAGGTTGTTCGCGTAGCGTGGCCTATTGGCCAAGGTTAGCTGGTTGTTCGCCCTTGGCGTTCGGTGTCGGGTAGGTTAGCTGGTTGTTCGCGAAGCGTGGCCTATTGGCCAAGGTTGCAGGTGGTGTTTTCTATTCCCTGTTCCCTGCTCCCTGTTCCCTAAAAACCTCACCTAATTGAAAACCGCTATATTAAAAACCAAAGAGATATATCACGATCGATAATCATGGATACCATTACCCTAGACTTAAAGGGAATCGTTGAACTCACTGATGAGCAATTTTGGCAATTTTGTCAAGATAACCGTGACTATCGCTTTGAACGTACTGTATTGGGATAAATTGTGATCATGTCTCCAACTGGTGGAGAAACCAGCAATCGCAAGGCTGATCTGATTTATCAATTACAAGCATGGAATAGAAAGCATAATTTAGGGGTTGTTTTTGACTCTTCTGGTGGATTTAAACTACCTAATAATGCCGACCGCTCTCCTGATGCGTCATGGATAACTAAAGAAAGATGGGACACTTTGACTCTACAGCAAAAACAAAAGTTTGTGCCTTTGTGTCCTGATTTTGTGGTTGAGTTGCGCTCTCCTACTGATTCTCTCAAGAGATGTCTTGATGCAGTCGCTCATGGGGGAAACCACGGCAGTCGCTCATGGGGGAAACCACGGCAGTCGCTCATGGGG
>NZ_MKZS01000001.1:2108659-2113096 GCF_001942495.1 Moorena bouillonii PNG | reverse complement strand
TTGCCTAAATCCTAGTCTCTATCACCGTTTCGACTACTTTTGCCTAATGGATAGCAAAATTGGGGGGCTAGGGGGGCGAATAATTCCCCCCAAAATTGGGGGGCTAGGGGGGCGAAAGTTGCTGTATTATCTGAAGCTGAACTGTTGGACTTTAAGAATAAGCTGAGAATACTGCCGAAGCTAGACTTGAACTATTCAGACTTGCTGGGACAGTTAGAAAGCTATAGCTTGACAATCAAGATTAATGCTCAAAATTATTCCGAAAAGCTTCAACAACTTCAAGAAAAATTACCAAAGGATGATTTAAGGATTTTGTCAGTATTTTCTGATAAAATAAGCCATACTTATCAAGAGCAAATTAAAATAAACTTAAGCTATTTTGGACATAGTTCTGGCCTATTAGACAAAGCGATTTCCTCAATCAGAGGTATTGTGGAAATTGAACAAGCAGAACGCGATCGCGCTTTGGAAAAAGCCCTCAGAGATAAGGAGGAGGCTGATCGAGCCCGAGACAAACAAGCTGAAAAACAGGAGAAAAGACGACAACTTTGGATCACCTTCGTGGGTACTGGTCTAGCAGTCAGTGGTATTTCGTCCCAAAGCGACGCTAAACAACCTCTAGAAGCGATCCTGACCAAACTAGACCGGAAGGGATCCTTAGATTGCCCTGAAGCTGGACTCTACCCTTGCTTGACTTATACTTTCTGGTTTGTGCTATTTCATATTTTGATTGGTGTTGGAGTTGGTGCGATCGCTGCTTTTATTGTGGATCGAATTATCCATCGGCGATCAAAATGACTGCTGATGTAAGCATTCAGCGGTCAGCGGTCAGCCGTCAGCCGTCAGCCGTGAGCTAAAAGCTCACCCTACGCGAACAGCTTTCCATAACTCAGATTAAACTAATGCTTACCTGTTTTATTCAAAAGCTCTTCCCTTTGCTTACCCTATGCCCATAAGCACCTCAAGTAGCCTGTCCATAGCCCATAAGCTGATAGCTGATAGCTGATAGCTGATAGCTGATAGCTGATAGCTTATGATAATAAGTTAATCGGATTTAATATCATGTGTTATTTGTTTTTGTCTTGAGAGCCACAGTTGATTGAGTCCAGCTTTGCGGCAAATTCCAGAGCACCTTTAATACTATCGATATTGCCCTCAATCCGTGCAATTTGAATCTCAGTCAGTAACTCACCAATTTTAGAACTAGGGGATAACTTAAGAGACTTGATTAAATCTTTACCAGTAACCAGTGGTGTGGGATGGGCAACCTGGTCATTGGGATTCAAATAGTGCTCAATCAAGGGTGCTATAGTATCCACAGCCATGCCCCTGGCAACTGCCAAAAGCGCTACCACAGGAAAAACAGCTCCAACGTTAAGAAAGAAGAAATACTGGTCCCGTAATGGGATATCCTTGGCAGTAGTATAAGACAGCAATTGGGGCAAATGTTGGATTGCCCTGACTACTATTCGAGTCTGAACACGAGAGNATAGGTGATAGCTGATAGCTGATAGCTGATAGCTGATAGCTGATAGCTGATAGCTGATAGCTGATAGCTTATGATAATAAGTTAATCGGATTTAATATCATGTGTTATTTGTTTTTGTCTTGAGAGCCACAGTTGATTGAGTCCAGCTTTGCGGCAAATTCCAGAGCACCTTTAATACTATCGATATTGCCCTCAATCCGTGCAATTTGAATCTCAGTCAGTAACTCACCAATTTTAGAACTAGGGGATAACTTAAGAGACTTGATTAAATCTTTACCAGTAACCAGTGGTGTGGGATGGGCAACCTGGTCATTGGGATTCAAATAGTGCTCAATCAAGGGTGCTATAGTATCCACAGCCATGCCCCTGGCAACTGCCAAAAGCGCTACCACAGGAAAAACAGCTCCAACGTTAAGAAAGAAGAAATACTGGTCCCGTAATGGGATATCCTTGGCAGTAGTATAAGACAGCAATTGGGGCAAATGTTGGATTGCCCTGACTACTATTCGAGTCTGAACACGAGAGTACTTTAGAGCTAACAGCTGTTGTTCAGCAACTGCTGGTATTGATGATAATAAATTTGCTAGCTTAGCCAAATTTAGCAACGATAAAGAATGCTTAGTCACCTTTAAGTTCAATTCCACCCCAAGCTTAGGCCAGGTTTCTGCCAGTACCATCGCGGATGGGTTAATTGCTGTCATGTACTCGAAAGATTCAGCGGTGGCATCAGGCAGCCATGGTCGTAATACATTATCCTCCCAGGCCGCTTTTAGCCAAGGTACACCCTGAGGAGACTTGAGGAGATAGCCCAATTCTGTCCGTACTCGTTCTGCTGCGATTTGGCTCAATAACGGTGCTACCTTTCTTAGCACTGATTGGGTGGCTGGGTCAATCTGAAAACCCAACTGAGCGGCTTGTCGATAAGCCCGCAATAATCGTAATGGGTCATTTTGTAAGTTTTCTGGTGACACCATCCGGATTATCCCTTTACGGCAATCCAAGATACCTTGTAATGGATCAATGAATTCCTTGGTGTGGGGATTAAATGCGATCGCATTAATCGTAAAATCTCGCCTATGTAAGTCAGCCTCTAAGCTATCCCCGTCCTGTTGAGCAAAGTCAACTGTGGCGTTGCCAAACACTACCCTAGCTATTTGACGCTGGGCATCCAAAACCACAAATCCTGCCTTATAACGTCTTGCTAGCTTGCTTGCTGTCCGTACTGCTTTAGTGGGTAAAACAAAGTCTAAGTCTAGGTAATCTGATTGTCGGTTGATCAGAGCATCCCTAACCGCACCACCCACCAAGCAAGCGTCAGAAGGGAGTAACTCCCAGTTAAACGGCCAATTTTGGGGTGATATAGCAGTTTGGTAATTAGTCATTAGTCATTTTCTGAAATCTCAGAAATAATACTATATATCAATTGTGGTAAACTCGAACATATAACTTTATAAAAGTAGCAAACAGAGTAGCCAATACTTAAGTATTTGATATTATAAGCTAGCTAATAAATTTCTGAATTGAGCTATGCTAAAATAAAGGAAATGGAGTTTAAGCAATGTGTATTTGCATTAACTGCCACTACGTAGACCGGTGTACTACATACCATGCTGTGGAAACCCAGCATCAGGTACCTCACCTGACGGAATCTCCCAACTTTGAAGCGGTTGAGCCCACCATCAATGTCAATATCCGTTCTACTGAAGATATAATCGAAATGGAATGGGACGTTGTCGGGTGTAATAGCTTTAAGCAGGAAACTGGGAAGTGGGCAAAGCTTCGTCCTGGTGAACTGGTACCCACCTGATGGGATTGTGAATTTTAGGTATTCTGGCGATAAGCTCCACTCTGTACCTAAGATCAGCATGGGATTCATCGCCAGTCAAGTTTTAATTTAACCAAGCAAGCTTTTGATAAAAGCTCGAATTGGTTCTGGTTGTGTTTGTCCAGTATTTTTCAAAATACTGCTTTAATTGACACAAAAGACACGATCGAGCCAAAATATTAAAAAGTATTAATTTTTGTAACGCTGGATGTCTTTTGAGCTTTTATCGTTGGAAACAGTCCAGGACATAGCTAAGGACTATGGCTACTGGGCAGTTTTTTTTGGGATTGCCCTGGAAAACGCTGGGGTTCCCATACCGGGAGAAACCATTACCCTGGTAGGTGGCTTCGGTGCAGGTAGCGGCGAACTCAATTATTGGGTAGTCCTATGCTCTGCGATCGCTGGTGCTGTCTTAGGAGATAACTGTGGTTACTGGATTGGGAAAATCGGTGGTTGGCCCTTACTACTGCGAATTGGGGGTTTAGTCCGGATCACAGAAGCACAACTGACAGAGGCTAAAACCGAATTTCGTAAGAACGCTGCTAAGGCCGTTTTTTTTGGTCGATTTGTGGCAATACTGCGGATCTTTGCTGGTCCAATGGCAGGGATTGTTCAGATGCCTTACCCGAAATTTATATTATTCAATTTAGCTGGTGCTACGATCTGGGCATCAGTGATGGTGAGTTTATCCTACTTTTGCGGACGCTTGATACCTCTGGAGCTATTAATCTCTTCGGTATCTAAATTTGCGATTGTTGCTCTGATCTTGGTGATTGGCTCGATTGTTGTTCCTAAATGGTTTGAGTCTCGTAGGCAGAAATTGGAGATGGGGGATTAGTTTAAATTGGCAAACGGTAATCGGTAATTGGTAGTTAAGGATTACCGTAACCCAATTACCGTAACGCAAAATTCCTAACTCCTGTTGAACTCTCCACGGGTTAAAACCACGTGGATTCTAAGAGTCTTGTTGCGGAGCGGGTTGAAACCGCGCTTGGCGCGCTTTCCTATGGCGAATTTAATTCGCCATAGGAAAGTGCATCTACGCAACGCTTACGGTATGATCTCGATAGAGGGGCGACCGATGAAAGGCGCTCATAGGAAGTGGAAAGGGTAAGAGCTTTCC
>NZ_MKZS01000001.1:2104116-2108559 GCF_001942495.1 Moorena bouillonii PNG | reverse complement strand
CCTACACCCGGTCCCCCTACACCCCACACCTCACGTCTTTGTTAAAAACCTACCCCTGTGAGGAGGGGCTGTGGGGAGCATGTCACTTTTGCCGAACAAAAGTACTAAGGTAATAGGTAATGGGTAATAGGTAATAGGTATAGCAGTCGCCAGGGCAGGCGCGGACATGACAAAAGTCTCAAACCTAAGTAAGCGCAAGAGTTTGACTTCTGACTTCTGACTTCTGACTTCTGACTTCTGCTATAACTCAGCATTATTCCAATGCTTACTTGTTTTATTCCAAAGCTGATAGCTGATACGCGACACGCTGATAGCTGATAGCTTACAGAAATGCTATATACTACACCTTAGTTTTTGACAAATGACAAATGACAACTAGCTAATGACAGAAACGGAAAGGGAAACGTCACCTTCTGCGGTAGTCTAGAACAAGTAAATTGATCTGCCTTGTAGAAATTGACAGCCCTATGACCTCTACCGTTACCAGTCCTGCCCGGACAATTCGCATCGGTTCTCGGAAAAGCCAACTTGCTCTGATTCAGACTTACTGGGTACAAGAGCAACTGAAAAAGCATTTTCCAGACCGAGAGTTTGAAGTCCAGACCATGAGTACCCACGGAGATAAAATCCTGGATGTGGCTTTATCTAAGATTGGGGATAAAGGGTTATTCACTAAGGAACTGGAATTGGGAATGCTTAGGGATGAGATTGATTTTGCGGTGCATTCCCTCAAAGACTTGCCGACCAGATTGCCAGAAGGGTTGGTGCTAGGGTGCGTTACGGAACGGGAGAACCCCGCAGATGCTTTAGTAATGCACCAAAAGCACCAAGATAAACAGATAGAAACTTTGCCAGAAGGCTCGATCATTGGAACCTCCTCCCTCAGACGACTGGCTCAGCTGCGCTACCATTTTCCCCATCTGAGTTTTAAAGATGTCAGAGGGAACCTAAACACTAGACTGGCCAAACTGGATGCTGGTGACTACGATGCACTAATTTTAGCAGTAGCTGGGCTAAAACGACTGGACATGAGCGATCGCATTCACCAAATTTTACCACCAGAGATCTCACTCCATGCTGTGGGACAAGGGGCTTTGGGAATTGAATGCCGTGAGGATGATCAAGAAGTCTTAGAACTGCTCAATGCGATCGCACATCCCCCCACTGCTCAACGCTGTTACGCAGAACGGTCATTATTAAGGGAACTCGAAGGTGGCTGTCAAGTTCCGATCGGTGTAGACACTCAGTTGGAAGGCGATACCCTAACCCTAACAGCTATAGTGGCTAGTGTGGATGGGCAAAAACTTGTCAAAGATACCATTCAAGGGGATTCGAGTCAGGCAGAAAATCTGGGAATCGAACTTGCCCAAAAACTCAAACAACAGGGAGCACAAGAGATTTTGGATGAAATTTTGGCTCAAATCGAGCGGGAATAGGAATATAGGAGCTAAACAGTCAATTCAAGTCTGGTTATAAGCGCTATAGATTTTATAATTTTCTTGATTCGCTTTCACTGTAGGAAAAGGTTGTGTAACAGTTATGAAAAATATCCTTTAATCTACCAAAATATTACATATTTTGGTAGATTAAAGGAATGGCACTCGTACCCGAGCTAAGGCGGTCGAACTTACGGGACTCTCAAGGAACACTCTGAGGAAGTATGCAGATAATGGCACAATCAAATGTGAGCGAACGCCAAGCGGAACAAGGTTTTTCGATACAGAAAGCTGGCTCAGTCAAGGTCGAAAACAGTCAAGACAGTCAGCTACCATCTGTTATTGCCGGGTCAGCAGCAGCAAACAATTTGACGACCTCGCCAGACTTGTCGCATATATGCACTCTCTGTTCCCGGAAGCGGAAATCATCTTTGACATCGGTTCAGGACTCAACTACAAAAGATTTGGTCTTAAAGCCATACTGGAGCGACTTATGCGCGGCGATCAACTCACACTTGTTGTTGCCTGTAGAGACCGACTCACCCGATTTGGGTTTGAACTTTTTGAGTACTTGGTTAGAAGTTACCGTAAGAGTAGTGCAGCCTTTATAGTTGGTAAATTATGCAGCATAGGGTAAAGGTTTTGTAGTAAGGCTGCACTACTCTAAGGTTTCATCTCCGGTCAGTCTCAACGGTGGAAAAATCATGGGATCCGACCAACCTGAAAGTTGCCCCGAATCCGAACTTACCGCAGATCTTCTCTCCGGAGACGAAACCTTAGAATAAAGAAGCCTTATTTCATGAGTTTTAACCTTTTTACCCATAGCCTGTCGCCTATAAAGGCTTCTTTATTCTTACGGTAACTTCAAAATCATTCACGTCTTCTCTTGTCGAGTACACAAACTTCGAAAATACGGAGCAAAAATCAAAGAAGATAAGAGTGTTCCTAAACTCTGAACAGCGTGCAATTGTCCGCCACTGGTTTGGAGTGTCCCGTTATGTCTTCAATAAAACCGTCAAAATCCTAGAGAATGGCGAAATCAAGGCAAACTGGAAAGCCATTAAAACTGATATCTTAAATGACCTTCCTGACTGGTGCAAAGCAGTACCTTATCAAATCAAGTCTATAGCGATTAAGAATGCTTGCACCGCCGTTAGGGAGGCCAAGAAAAAGTACAAAAAGACTAGACAAATTAATCGGGTTCGATTCCGTTCTAGGAAAAATCCTGTTCAGTCTTGCTACATTCCTAAATCGGCTGTTTCTGTCAAAGGAATTTACCACACAAAGTTAGGTGCATTGACCTTTGCTGAGACACTTCCTGACAACATTTGTGATTGTAGATTGACTAGCACCAACGGTAACTATTACCTAGTAGTCCCTTACAAAACAGCCCACATTAAAACCGAAAACCAAGGTAGGGTTGTAGCATTAGACCCTGGTGTTAGAACTGTCTTGATGCAGTCGCTCATGGGGGAAACCACGCCAGTTGCTCATGGGGGGAACCCCCAAGACCNCCCCCGCCGTTAGGGAGGCCAAGAAAAAGTACAAAAAGACTAGACAAATTAATCGGGTTCGATTCCGTTCTAGGAAAAATCCTGTTCAGTCTTGCTACATTCCTAAATCGGCTGTTTCTGTCAAAGGAATTTACCACACAAAGTTAGGTGCATTGACCTTTGCTGAGACACTTCCTGACAACATTTGTGATTGTAGATTGACTAGCACCAACGGTAACTATTACCTAGTAGTCCCTTACAAAACAGCCCACATTAAAACCGAAAACCAAGGTAGGGTTGTAGCATTAGACCCTGGTGTTAGAACTGTCTTGATGCAGTCGCTCATGGGGGAAACCACGCCAGTTGCTCATGGGGGGAACCACGGCAGTCGCTCATGGGGGAAACCCCCAAGACCGCGCTGCCTCCCCAAGACCGCACTGGCTCCCCAAGACCGCGCTGCATCGCTTTTTGACATTTTTTAGCCAGACTTCCGTTGGCAAAATAGGACATGGTGACTTTTCTGGGATTCAGCGTCTATGTCAACACTTAGATAATCTGATTTCAAAGATCAGTAAGGCTAAGGGAAAACAAAAATACCGAATGAGAAAAGCCGCCAGAAGGATGGTGATCAGGATTCAGAGCTTAGAGGTTGTCTGAGAAGTCTCATTTGCTACATCCAAGCCCCCGTTGGTCCCCCAATTCTGGGGGACTTTTACAAGCAAATGGACTCTTGTTCCCCCCAAAGTTGGGGGGTTAGGGGGGCAAAATTCAGTATAAAAAACTTTTCAGATATCCTCTTAGTAAATGAACTACATCACAAGGCGGCTAGATTCCTGGTTGACAACTTTGATGTAATATTGCTCCCTACCTTTGAGACGTCTCAGATGTCCAAGAAGCGCAACCGAAAACTTAGATCTAAAACGGTTCGCAATATGCTTTCTTTTGGCCATTATCGGTTCAAAGAGTTTCTAAAACAAAAAGCATCTGAGACCGGAAAGATTGTTGTTGATGTCTGCGAAGCTTATACCAGCAAAACGGTTAGTTGGACGGGCGAGATAGTTAACATTGGCGGCAGCAAGACTATTAAATCGAAAATTGATGGTCAAGTAATGGATTGACCGAAGGTCACGCTTCGCGAACGTGACATCAATGGCGCTCGCGGGATATTCCGTCAGAGCTTTGGTAGATAGTGCGACCCGTTAGCTAGAAACCTTGTCTCAAAAGAGACTCGGGGGAATAGCTGCTTGATTAGGAAACTAATCATGACAACTTGATAACCATGGAGGTGTAAATCCTTCCCTCGTGAAATCCGAGTGACAGCCCTACCCTGATTTGTAGGAAATAACAAGCCTACAGGTTGATGCAAGGGTCGAATAGTAAAGCTACATCAGTCTAGATGGAGTTAACATCAGGCAAAAGGCTCATGGGTACGCAAGGAAGATACGTATGAATCACCGTTAAGGGCAAGTAGCGAAAATAGACTGATACGCTACAAACAAAAAGTTACGGAATAA
>NZ_MKZS01000001.1:2063479-2104016 GCF_001942495.1 Moorena bouillonii PNG | reverse complement strand
AGGGAGCAGGGAGCAGGGAGCAGGGAGCAGGGAGCAGGGAGCAGGGAGCAGGGAGCAGGGAGCAGGGAGCAGGGAGCAGGGAGCAGGGAGCAGGGAGCAGGGAGCAGGGAGCAGGGAAGAAGTAAAAAATTCTGTTTAGCTGATTAGGCTAAAAAGCGCTAGATTGACTTTTCTGTTCCAAAGTTTGTACCTTCTCCATTAGCAAGGAAATCGTATTGTTTTGCTCCTTCACCACTTTAGTTAAAACCGCCACGATATCCATCGGACTGAGGGTTTTCCGATCATGACTGGCCACTAAATCCGGCACATCTTCCGCAATAAATCCAATGTGGGTTTCTTTTTGGTGATCTTTTTTGTAGCTGAATTGGACCGGATTGAGTCCTTCCAGGGTTTCTATAGCATCTTCTATGGCCAGGGTATTAATATTCTCTTTCAACTCTCGTGAGGATACTTGCCCAATAGTGCGATATGTTAAATGACCTGTTACATTTGCATTACCATCGAAGTAGCCAGCATAACTAGTTTTGCCACCTCTGGCACGACCGTAGACACCGTATACAATTGCACTGGTATTATTATGAGCATCGGCTCTGCCGTAGACACCAAATCGGCTACCACTGGTACCACCTGTTGCTTGTGCATACAAACCAAATTTAGTGCCATTGCGATTGCCTCCTACAACGCTTTGAACTCCATAGGCCGTTCTATTGCCCGTATTAGTAGCAATGGCCTTGACGCTTCCAGCCACTTCTAATTTTTGAGTAGGATTATTTGTGCCAATGCCGACATTGCCAGCATTATAGTAAATCCTGTTACTACCACCATCAGACCACTTTGTGCCACCAGCACTAATACCAGTTAAACCAGAACCATCCCCTTCAAACCTAGTGGCTTTAACAGTTCCAGCTACCTCTAATTTCTGCCTAGGATTATTGGTGCCAATACCAACTTTTTTAGAACCAAGACCAACTGATAAAACGGGTTCTCCGCTTCCTTGAAAAACTATTAGATCTCCGTGCTCTCGGTATTCAACTCCCCAGTTTCGATGAGATGGGGAATGAGCAATGATTGGTCGAGATGCATTGTTTCTAGCACTTTGATGGATGTACATCATCGGGGCTGTCCCGTTGGCAAATCCGATTGAGCCGTTAACCGTGAGTTCAGCATAGGTGCTATTTGTCCCAATACCTACATTGCCATGGTTATAGTAAATACTGTTATTACTACCATCAGACCACTTGGTTTCACTGCCAGCCCTAATGCCAGTTAAACCAGAACCATCCCCTACAAACCTAGTGGCTTTAACAGTTCCAGCTACCTCTAATTTTTCCGTAGGATTTGTAATGCCAATACCAACTTTTTTATAACCAAGACCAACTGATAAAACGGGTTCTCCGCTTCCTTGAAAAACCATTAGATCTCCGTGCTCTCGGTATTCAACTCCCCAGTTTCGATAACGTGGGGAATGAGCAATGATTGGTCGAGATGCATTGTTTGTACCACTTTGATGGATGTACATCATGGGGGCTGTCCCGTTGGCAAATCCGATTGAGCCGTTAACCGTGAGTTCAGCATAGGTACTATTTGTACCAATACCTACATTGCCATGGTTATAGTAAATACTGTTATTACTACCATCATACCACTTGGTTTCAGCGCCAGCCCTAATACCAGTTAAACCAGAACCATCCCCTTCAAACCTAGTGGCTTTAACAGTTCCAGCTACCTCTAATTTCTGCCTAGGATTATTGGTGCCAATACCAACTTTTTTTGAACCAAGACCAACTGATAAAACGGGTTCTCCGCTTCCTTGAAAAACCATTAGATCTCCGTGATCTCGGTATTCAACTCCCCAGTTTGGATGAGATGGGGAATGAGCAATGATTGGTCGAGGTGCATTGTTTTTACCACTTTGATGGATGTACATCATGGGGGCTGTCCCGTTGGCAAATCCGATTGAGCCGTTAACCGTGAGTTCAGCATAGGTGCTATTTGTCCCAATACCTACATTGCCATGGTTATAGTAAATACTGTTATTACTACCATCAGACCACTTTGTGCCACCAGCGCTAATACCAGTTAAACCAGAACCATCCCCTTCAAACCTAGTGGCTTTAACAGTTCCATCTACCTCTAATTTTTCCGTAGGATTTGTAATGCCAATACCAACTTTTTTAGAACGAAGACCAACTGATAAAACTGGTTGTCCGCTTCCTTGAAAAACCATTATATCTTCCTGATCTCGGTATTCAACTCCCCAGTTTCGATAACGTGGGGAATGAGCAATGATTGGTCGAGATGCATTGTTTGTACCACTTTGATGGATGTACATCATGGGGGCTGTCCCGTTGGCAAATCCGATTGAGCCGTTAACCGTGAGTTCAGCATAGGTGCTATTTGTACCAATACCTACATTGCCATTGTTATAGTAAATACCGTTACTACCACCATCAGACCACTTTCCAGCACCAATACCAGTTAAACCAGAACCATCCCCTTCAAACCTAGTGGCTTTAACAGTTCCAGCTACCTCTAATTTTTCCGTAGGATTATTTTTGCCAATACCAACATTACCATCCACTGTCAGAGCACCAGTGGTATGTAACCCATCATCCACCCTCAAGGCTCCAGATGAATGCCCTGAGCGAATTACCCCTGTAACTTTCACTTCATGATTATCCGCATCCCCCAAGGACACATCCCCAACAATATGCTCGGTATCACGGGCAATCACATTCCCTATTACTTCCAGGTTTCCATTCACTGTCAGGTCACCATCGATGGTTGAATTTTCTGTCAGATTTAAGTTTTTGGCGGAAATGATACCATCTACCTCTAACTTATCGAGGTTAGATAACTTAGCACCAGCAAGCTTGCGTACAGAATTATCCACTGCATTTTCAGTAACCTCACCGTTGTTGTCTAGGGTCACCTGTGCCAACAGAATCACATTATCATCGGTAGGGGCAAAACCAGTTTTTACATCTACATTACCGTCTTGGAGATTGTCTTTACTTGTTTTACTCCCGTAAATGACAAACTTGGGACGTTCAGAGGTGCGAGTGTATTTTTTATCATTACCTACCGCTACTTCGTCACCATCATCCTTAATTTCATCATAGATGACGGTAATTTCAATAGTTGTATTGGGTTCTAATACATCTACATCTAAGTTAATCGTGTTAATCGTGTCCGGTACTGTACAATCGGGTAAAAGAATAATTTCTCGACCATATTTATCAATGGCCATGCCCTCACTAACCGCAATTTTTTTCGGCTCGGCTCTGGTTACTTTTAATCCTTCCACCACACCCCATTCATGGAGTAAGCTATTGTGACGCAGGCGCATGTCACGATGGTAGGTTTGCTCATCGTTAAAGTCTTTTTCTAATAGAAACTGGGAAGTAAAGTAATTGGGACGTTGAATATATTTCATAATCATTACTCTCCTAAGATAGATTCGTCATTTTCGGTAATATTGCCCAAAATAGTATTAATTCCAATCTGGGAACCCGTAACTTCTTCAGAATCAGAATCAGAATCAAAAGTACCACCAATCTGCGTGGTGTAAATAATTTCTAGTCTGTACTTGCTATGGGCTGGTTTTTCCTGTTCGATGATGGCATTAGCGATTTCTATTTGTCGTTTGAGTTGCTCTGGGTTTAATCCTTGAGCTGGAGTAATTCTTACTATAAAAAAGTGGGGGATACCACCACCAAGGTAAGTGCCTCTACCCAGGAGCGATCGCGAGGGAAGTCCTTCCGGGTAAATTGGAATTTCTTCGGGGTCAATTGGGTTTTCGGGCTCCAGGAGTTGGGTGTCACCAATTTGAAATTCGGCATTGGAAGCGTCGATAATGGTGACTTTTTCCTCGTCCTCTAGAAATAATTCTAGCAGTTCTTGTAAATTGTCTTTAGTCCCTCGAAAACGATACAGTCTGACGGTATTGGCCAGAAAATTCCGTTGTTTTTGGACATCTAAATCTGCTCTGAGACTCAACGCTACCCAGCTAGATAACCAGGGCAGAAAGTCTGGGGGTGTTTTTTTGGGATGGAAGTAATTAGAAATACGGGCAATATTTTCTTCTAAACCCTGCTCACAAAAGTTGATCCCATGTGCACGACCCAAAAGAATATTTTCAAAGGGTAGTAAAAATTGACCAACGAAAGGATCGCTTTGATAAATCTCTGGCAGATAGTCTAAAAGTTTACTGGGGTAACGGGCTGAGTTTTTCATTGGTTTTTAACCGTTGAAATCAAGGGTTTCTAAGGGGGATATGATGTCTATATCGCTGGCGGTAAGATCTAAATACACTAGTTCTTCTGGTTTGACCTCGATGGCACTTAGCTGTCCGTTGGTTTTAACTAGGCGTTGTTGATTGTTTATGGCATCAGGACGAGGAAAAAATACTTCGTCTTGCTCTTTATCTTCCTGGTTGGTTTTTTCTACATAATCCACACCTTCTAGTTCATCAAGTAGTTGATAAACTTCCGAAACATAAACATTTCGACCAAATGGCCAACCTTGAGGATTGTCAGGATTTGGTAGGGGATCGAAAAAGTTTTCCAGTGCGTTATTTATGTTGGTCCTAGTGGTTGCTACGTCTGCTTCTCGGTTGAGGTGTATGGTTAATCTGATGCTAAGGGTGATGTACCGTGGCATAACTACATGGATTGCCGTGCCAATCAATCGCCGTTCTTCTAAGTGGTTTTTTACCTCGTTAATCAGCCTTGAGCTTGGTTGAGGGGGGCTATTTTCACGATTATTGCTGTCGGGGATAATCACAATACTCACATGACCTGGTTGATCCACAGGTTCGACTAAGGTATTTTCGACTAAGGCATTTTCCGAATCAAGGTTACGTCGAGGTATACAGTGTGCCCTGGCAACGGTATCATCTGCATCATTTGGTTTCATTTCTCGGGCTAATTCCACAAAGTCGGCACAGGTGATGGCTCGGTAGCGATCGCGTACTTGGGTAATTGCCTCTTTAATCTCTGTCTGTAAATCCTTGGTTTGCTGCCAATCTGGTCCATTCAGCAGTTGTAAAAACATCCGCATATTGGCCTCTGTCACCCGATTTTGCCGATAGAGCAGCATTTCGGTAAGGTAGGCAAACAGCTCAATGACGGTAATACCAGGATCAGAAGGATTGTGATTAGTCCATTTCGGGGCATAGCTGGGAATCATACCCAGGGCTTCTTGCACCAAGTCGTCATAGGTGCGGTCATCAAGATTAGGCAATTCTATTGGCATGAGCTACCCTCCTCAGGATTCCACAAAGGTTAAAGTGATGGTGTGGTTGCCGGAATAGACTAAAAAGCGATTAGTCTGGCTAGCACCTTCTAGTTCTTCGATGTCATTCACCTCCAAGCTAGAAACATGGTCTACTCCCGGCACTCTCTCCAGTAGTCGGTATAAGTCCGATTTATAGGGTTGACGACCAAAATTCCAACCCATTCCGTCAAAACCCCCCGTGAGGGGATGCAGAAAACTAGCTAAGGTTTGTTCCACTGTTTGTGCTACCTCACGAGATCCTTCTAGGGAAGTAACCGCAATTTCAGTGGTAATATTGACACGGACATAGAGAGCGCCCACTACAGAGATTGCCACTGTGGGTTCGGTGTAGGCTTGTAGGTAGTTTTGGACGCGCTTGATTAGCTCCAAACTGGGTAGGGGTTTAGCTTCCGTGGAGCGGGGTACAATAATTACACTCACTGTTCCCGATGAATCCGGCTTGGTCTCCAGTCCAGCCAGGGGATTGGTTTTCAAATTGGCTAAGGGTACACACTTGGCTCTGCTTACCTCTGGTGAAGCCAGCTTGGCTAAATCTTCGTAGTCTTCCCTAGTCACAGCACGCTGACGATGGCGAATTTCCTTAGGTGCCCGCTCGATTAGGGATTCAAGGCTTTCCGCTTGGGCCCCCCCTGCTGCTGCTTGATGGTTAATCACTTTGTCCACATAGGGGACTGTGGTTTTGAGTTGGACAATGGCTCCAGCCGGTTTGTTTCCAGCAGTTCCACCACCAGTTTGATAGCGACTCATGCGGATATTGCCTTGACCAGGAGGAGGAATCAGTCCATTGCGTCCATCCCCAAAGGTGATTTTTCCGGTAAGATTATCAAAGACATAATGGCGATCCCGTGGTTCTGATTGATAGAAATCCGGAACTTGATGCCAACGGACCCAAATCTCTTGCGGTCTTCCGGTGTCATTAGTAGTAACCGTAATAGCCTTTTCCCCTTCTTCAAGGAGAATTTTGTCCTTTTCTAGGGCAGAAGGTATTTCCGGTTCCCGCACTTCCAGCTCTTGACCTGCTAATATTGGCTGACTAGTTGTCTGAAACGTTTGATTTTCAGTCCCGTCACTGGAGCCAACAATTTCCTTTTGGATCGTAGCTGTTTGTGCTGCCATGGTAGTATTCAGCAGTACTTGTTTCAGCCTAGGTTCAACGTCGTAGTCACCCTTGAACCATTTAACCCGCAGCCAATAACGGGGAGGTAAATTAAAGTCTTCCTTTGGTGAAAAATCCCCTGGTGGCAGAAATTCAATTAAACCGGAACGGGTAAAGTTTTCCGTTTCATCTCTTATGGTTAGTTGTTGCCATGCTTGGCCATCCCAATATTCCCATAATAGTTGAACTTGTTCAGTTTGAGGCAATTGTGTACCTACAATTGTCTCGAAGACTGCATTGTAAACAATTGATGAATTATTGTCTTGACTAATTTGTAAAAACCCGCGATCTTTATCTTCTAATTTTGCATCAGCAGGAATTTCTAAACGGATTTCTAATTCCTGTTCTGAATTAGCTTCTCTATCTAATAAGTCCGGCACATTATGTTCCCAATTTGTGCCGAAAATCTTAACCTCAAATCCGGCTAATGATATATTATTAGTCAGGCAAAAATTATGGATAACTAGTGAGCCAGGTTCTCCATTTTTTTTGCTTTTATTTGGTAAAAATGGTACTAATTTTTCTCCATATTTAACCTCATTCACCCAGTTAAACAGGCTGATCTTACGATTTGTAAATTCTGTTCTAGCTAATGGTAAACTAAAGCCCAGATAGAAAGCTTTTTCATCAAGTTCGGTTCTTTGAAAAGGAATTATTTTATTTTTGCTGTCAATACGTTTAACTAGGTTACTTGAGTAAACTGAATCATTGTAGGTCAAAAGAGCTTCTGGTTCTTCTGATATTGTTAATGTATAGCTAACTCCAATTGAGCTAATTGATGGCGGAGCAAAAGTTGCCTCAATGAATCGATATTCTGGTGCTGGTGGCTCTGGTGTTGGGACAATGCGCTCGTAGCGAGCTTCTCTACCATAATTACCGGAACTAATTCGCACCCGAATCCAAAAATCTTCTACTCCGTTAACCATTGTGGGAACAGGCGGTTCAGGAAAAGTGAAACGCACATAACCTTGGTTAAGTTGGAGCGCTTGGGTAATATTTGTCGGTGATGTACTTGTTTTTATCCGAATCCAATATAGATTGGCGTCATTGATATTTGTCTGTTGCCAATCCGTGGGAATCGCAAATTCAACACGGCTATCAGCCGTCCAATTTGAGGTATTATCCTTGAGGTTATTATTGTCTTTTGTAAGCTGAGTCCATTCCGAGCCCTTAAAGTATTCAAAGGTTAACGTATAGTTTGTGCCTTTAGTAGCTAGACTAAAATTAATATCTTTAAAAGTCTCAGTTGCTCCCACATAAAGAATATCACCAGTATTCTTGTTCAGTTCAAATCCTGTTGTATCCGAGGATATTGCTTCTTCTGTCAGATCGATGTACTGTTCCTCGCTAAATAATAAAACCTGATCGAAGTATCCTGTGATAGTGAAAGCCTTGGTGGTGTCCTCAAAGGTTTGGTTAGAATTAGCTGGCAATCCCCCTTCAAGGGTGGAAGTTCCAATTGCCATCCACTTTTTGCCGTTCCAAAATTCCCATTTCAGTTTTGGCTCACCATCAGTCAATGTTGGTGGAATTCCGGAAGCTGGACTCGTAAAACGAATATTAAGAGTAACCTCAGCCTTATCCTGAGAAAAAGCCTGGCTATTTGCCAAATATAATGTAGTTCCAAACTTAGGTTTTTCGCCAAAAGGAAAAAAATCTTTAGTCAAATCTAATGGAGATTGATTGGTAAAGCCTGTTTCAATTAATAGGTTGCTAGAACTAATACTCGCTTCAATTTTTATCTCATCAATTTCTGGTAGCTCATTAGCAGATACCATGTCCGTTGAAGATTCATCGGCAAGGGTAATGGGAGTTACTAACCGGCAGCGAAGCCAACGACTAGTTACTGAATTAACAGTAGTTAACGGTAAAGCCGTAATATTACTAAATTGAATGTCGCGATCGCCACGGCTCCTCAAGCCTTGAGTTTCATCATTCCTCGGTGTAATATCTTGCCAATTAGCTCCATCTTCCGTTTCCTGCCAAATTTGCCATTTTATCTTTCCCCCTTCACCAAGAGCTTTTGAGAAATTAATCGTTACTTTAAAGGTATCAATTTCAGCAAACCCTAAAAGTTTGCTATGTCCGATATATAAAATATGTTCAATTGGTTGGTTGCCCCGAAAAATATCAACACCTGGTGATGCTGGGGTAGTAATAATTGAACTGCGATCGCTATACAAATCCTGTTCTGGATCCCGCACAAAAACAGAGTCTAATTTTGCGGCTGTTACTACCAATTCCCGTTCAGTTTCAAAAATAACAGGGTCTTGTTCTCCTTCCGCTGGAGGTGCAGCAACTTGTGTCCCTTTTGGGACTACTGCATCAACGGTAGTTCCGGCAGCTAAGGAAAATGTCAAGGGTACTCGTGCTGGTTGGGGTGGTAAGCGAGACGCTCCTAATAAATCTAAAAAGGCTAAGAAGTTTTTATCGGGAACTTGATTGAGTCGCTCGATAATTATCTCGGCAAAACGGGCAAAGATATTAACTATAGCAGCACTCCTTCCTTGAACAGGTTGAGTTTTTCCTGTATAGTGTTTGATAAGTTCCTGAAGAGGTTTAGTTTCTCCTGTATCTGTATGTTTTCTAAATTCCTGAAGTAGTAATGCGAGTCGATATAACCTGCTCTGTATAAGGAGCGAGAAGGCAAAAATCACTACTTTACAGGAATTTTGTCCATAGAGAACTTGATCGGCAATATCCTTTGCTGTCCGTTGATCAATTTTGGGCGCTAGTTTAACCATCAACCTGCACTCCCTTCTAGATAAAATGGATAAACTAGGTTAAAAACATTATTGGTTGCTCGCACTTGATAGTCGATATTGACCAGCATTTGTTCTGGAATAGGGGATTGAACGCGCACATCTATAACATCAATGCGGGGTTCAAAGAACAGTAGGGCTTCCTGTATAGCTTGGGATACTTTACCAGCAGTGGCAGGTGAATTGGGCTCAAAAACTAAGTCATAAATGCTGCAACCAAAGTCGGGACGCATGGCTCGCTCGCCTTTGGCAGTACCAAGGATAATTACGATTGACTGGCGCACACTCTCTTCATATTCCGCAAGTTGGAAATCTCCCTTAGTATCTAAACTGATGGGAAATCCTACTCCAACACCTAAAAATGGTTTAGACATATAGCGTTTTTCAATAGGTTTTAGGGAACAGGGAACAGGGAACAGGGAACAGGGAATCATATCCCCCCCTTATTAAGGGGGGTTAGGGGGGATCTCATCTCCCTTATTAAGGGGGGTTAGGGGGGATACCATCTTCTCCTTTTCAGCCTATAAACACCGTACCTACTGCGATTACTTGCCCCACTGGTGCATCTGCCGGATCATTACAAGTCTCAGCAATATCTCCATTTCTGGCTGCTTGTTTACCGTTAATTTTTACCGTTGGGCTACCAATTTTAATGGTTCCTTTATTAGCAGGAGGACTTTGAAAGGAAGTGCCAGGAGGTGTGGGAATATGAGGTGGGGTATTATCCGCAGTGCTATCTACAGTTGCTGCTGGCATTCCCATAATGTTGACATCACTGCTGAGGTTGCCATTGATAATGCCCGTAAAAGGATGAGGTAGGGGAGTTGGTGTCGGAGGTGCTCCCGGCACGATCACAATATGAGTATCAATAGCGGTAATTTGATCCCCTTGTTTGGCTGCTGGTTGTCCCATAATTAAATTAGACTAGTTGAGATTAATAGTTTGACCTTTAAGATTCATGGTGCTGCTGGCTTTAATATCCATTGCTGCACCGGATTCAACTTTGGTATCTGCTGAAGATTTGATTTCAATATTTTGTGCCTCTAGTTTAATATTACCTTGAGATGCTGATAAAGTAATGTCGCCATCGGTGGTAATAGCAATGGTGTTGTTAGCTGTATCAAAAATAATACTATTTTTCTCGGTTTTATCCACAATTTCAATAGTTTCTGCCCCCTCTTCATCATTAAGACGGATTACATGACCGCTACGGGATTTGATTACCCGGATATTATTAGCACCATCTTCATTAGTTGCTGGTGGTAATTCTTTACCATTCCACAAAGACCCGATAATATAGGGCAAGCGTACATCACCATGTTCAAAAGCTACTAATACTTCGTCATCTACTTCTGGCAAAAAATAAATCCCTCTTTCATTTCCTGCCATTAGTGTAGCTATTCGCGCCCAGTCACTTTCGTCTTCATCACTTAGCCAGGGGTATTTCACTTTAACCCGACCTAGTCCTTCTGGGTCTTCATTGTTGGTAACTACACCAACTACGACACCATAAATACGAGAAGCATGAGCTTCCCTTTGCCCCGTATCAGTTAATAGGTCAAATAACTTCATGTGCTATTCCTCCGAGCTGTAAAATGGGTACGATATCCCGACTGGGCGTGATAATGATTAACAGTGGCAGTGACATAATACTGACCGTTGAAGCGTTTTGCTAAGCCCTCAATCTTGATGACTTTGCCTGCTCGTAAATCTGTACGCCCCCAACAAACCCCTTCACCAGTAACTAAGGTCAGTGCGACATTATTGAAGCGGGCTTTGGCAAATTGATCTGCTTCTGCTTGAGTTAATACTGGGCGATCGCTTACTTGGACAACTGCTGTACTAAAAGCGTCTTTAACCAGGGCAGCACCACTTTTTTGTCCCCCCATTTTTGAAACTTCATCCCCAACCTTTGCTTGTCCAACAATCTCTTGCTTTTCTTTAGGATTCCAACCCCGCACTGTTAACTCACTTATTTGGCCCATAGAAGACAAATGGGGATAAAATTCCATCAAGTCATCCTCAAAGCTCAGGGTTAGAATCTCACTTTCGGCATTACCTACAGGTCGGAAAAATAGGGTTTTATCTTCAACAACTACTTCGTAGTTAATCCGTTTGGCTCTCTGTTGCAAAAACTCAATGTCCGTTTGCTCGGCTTGTAAAATATATTCATGCACTACCTGGCTATCTTCAACTTTAGCCGTGAGTCCTGCATCCCTGGCAATTTTGGCAGCAATATCACTATCTTTCTGCTGGAGGAACGTTTGGGTTTTTTTACCTAGCTGGAGACGATGGCGACGGTCATAACCCCGCACTGTTAATCTGGGCAGTCTATCAAAGGCAAATTCTGGGTCTATGCCAGTAATTTCGCCAATAATTAGGGTTTCTAAATCATCATCATAGCCGAGTTTAACTTCTACAACATTGCCAATGGCAAAGAGTTTTTCGTCATCAATCCAAGTCGTTTCTTCTTGCTTAGTATCTGAATCTGTAAGTTCCAGTGTAAACATGCCTGGTAATTTCACATCATGGTCAACGGTAAGACTAATGACGTGCAATTCCGCTTCCACAGGCAACGGTGAGCCGTTGATGATAATCTCAAAATTAGGAACAAGAGGGCTTTCGCGGTTAGCAACTGGCATAGATCATTTCTATTTGAGTTGTGAACAGAATCCCTTAGGGAAAGGCAAGAGGCAAGAGGCAAAAGGCAAGAGTTAATCAAGTATATAGGGATTTTTGGAGCAGGGAGCAGGGAGCATTCTGAAAGAGCTTGGAGGATTTTTTGGTGTTATGAAAAATCAGCAAGATTGTTCATGACCTATTAGCACCTCAAGTAGCGTGCGCGTAGCGCATTAGCTGATAGCTGATAGCTGATAGCTGATAGCTTACAGAAATGCTATATATCATTCCTCTCAACCTAATTTTGGGATAGTTAAGGTTTGACCAATGTACTTTTCTAAGTTACGTGGATCATCAAGTTGATTAGCTTCGGCAATAATGCGCCAAAGTTTAGGATTCCGGTAAAATTGGGCTGATATATCGCTTAAGGTATCGCCACCCTTGATAATACGAGTGGTGAGTTCAGGATCAGTTTGACGTTTGTCTGCTAATGGACCGAGAAATTCTAGGACAGTAAGGTTTAAATTGGCTCTGAGGGGTTGACCATTGCCTTTAAAGAGGGTGAAGTTTTGGGTCAAACTGGTAATGACACCAATAAAAGGGAAATCGGAACCAACAGGAGCGCCACCCCAAGAAATTTCACAAACTGGCGGATGCTGTTCATCTCGCTCAATGCGAGTTAGAGCCACAATTTTGTTGGTTTCTTGTCGCACATCCTGAAAAATAAGGCTTTCAGTGACATCGAAAAACAGTTCCAACGTTAGCTGACGACTACCTCCTCCTTTAAAGTCCACAGTGGGGGCATTAACCTTTCTTTGGGTTTTGCATTCTTCTCCAGTGGAGTTGTCCACTGGTCCCCAGTTGACTGTTTTACTGATAGAATAAGATTCTGGATTGAATTGTACTGAAATTGCAGCCCCCTTTTTTTCTAAAGGTGTAATCGTCAGCTTGCTTAATATTTGTTTTACTAATGCCATTTTCCGATTCCTCGACGTTCCCTTTCTACCATTAGTTTACGAGCCAGAATACGACTGACTTGTTCAGCCACTTTGGTTAAATCTATCCCTGATGCTGATGCTGTTTCTGGGGTAGACATCGGGGTTGTGGCATTTCCCGACTTTGCTTGAACCGTAGAGTTTTCCACTGCATTGGTTTGACGTGCGATCGCTCCATTTGTTTTTATTTGCGTGATTGCTAGAGGTAGAGGCAGTTTCTGATGATTGGAGCTTGTGGTTGATAACCCTTTACTAGCCTCTATGGTATTAGTAGTTTTCAGCCAAACCCTGTTTAACTCAGATGAGGAATATAACTGGGTAGGGGTTGTGGAAACTACACTAGGGTTACTAGCAATTGAGTTTTTTTGGGATAGTTGTACAGGTAAATTTCCCTGCTGTTTTTGTATTATATCAGTTGGTTGATAGTTTTTTTCTGCTAGTTTGGTTTGGATAATTCCTTTACTTAAAGGTTGATTTTTAGCTTGAATCGTGCTTTGGTATGATGGACTATTTGTTTTAGCGAGAGGTAAATCTGGACTAGATTTACTGTGAGTTATAGTTTGGGAATGACTAGCTTTACTTATGGTATAACCTTGAGAGGTAATCTGACCTGATTTGGGCTGATTCGGGATAATTTTGGCTTGAATTACTGTCTCATCGTTATCCTCTTTTCTAGATACTGTAGTTGGGGATGAGGCACTTGTAGTTTTTGCCAGAGGTAAATCTAGACTAGAGTTACTGTGACTTATAGTTTGGGAATTACTAGCTTTACTTAGGGTGGGACTTTGAGAGATTAGTTTACCAGAATTTGGAGAGAGTTTAGCTTGAATTACTGTATCCTCGCTATCCTCTTTTCTAGATACTTGACTTGGGGATAATGGATTATTCGTTTTTGCCAGAGGTAAATCTGAACTAGAGTTACTGTGACTTATAGTTTGGGAATGACTAGCTTGAGTGATGGTGGGACTTTGAGAGATTATTTTACCGGAATTTGGCGAGAGTTTAGCTTGAATTACAGTCTCATCGTTATCCTCTTTTCTAGATACTTGACTTGGGGATGATGCACTTGTAGTTTTAGCCAGAGGTAAATCTGGAGTAGAGTTACTGTGACTTATAGTTTGGGAATTACTAGCTTTACTTAGGGTGGGAGTTTGAGAGATTAGTTTACCAGAAGTTGGCGAGAGTTTAGCTTGAATTACAGTCTCATCGTTATCCTCTTTTCTAGATACTTGACTTGGGGATGATGCACTTGTAGTTTTAGCCAGAGGTAAATCTGGAGTAGAGTTACTGTGACTTATAGTTTGGGAATTACTAGCTTTACTTAGGGTGGGAGTTTGAGAGATTAGTTTACCAGAAGTTGGCGAGAGTTTAGCTTGAATTACAGTCTCATCGTTATCCTCTTTTCTAGATACTTGACTTGGGGATGATGCACTTGTAGTTTTAGCTAGAGGTAAATCTGGACTAGAGTTACTGTGACTTATAGTTTGGGAATGACTAGCTTTACTTATGGTGGGACTTTGAGAGATTAGTTTACCGGAAGTTGGCGAGAGTTTAGCTTGAATTACTGTATCTGAGCTATCCTCTTTTCTAGATACTGTAGTTGGGGATGATGGACTATTTGTTTTAGCTAGAGGTAAATCTGGACTAGAGTTACTGTGACTTATAGTTTGGGAATGACTAGCTTTACTTATGGTGGGACTTTGAGAGATTAGTTTACCGGAAGTTGGCGAGAGTTTAGCTTGAATTACTGTATCTGAGCTATCCTCTTTTCTAGATACTTGACTTGGGGATGAGGTACTTGCCGTTTTAGCTAGAGGTAAATCTGGACTAGAGTTACTGTGACTTATAGTTTGGGAATGACTAGCTTTACTTATGGTGGGACTTTCAGAGATTAGTTTACCAGAACTTGGCGAGAGTTTAGCTTGAATTACAGTATCATCGTTATCCTCTTTTCTAGACACTGTAGTTGGGGATGATGCACTTGTAGTTTTAGCTAGAGGTAAATCTTGAGCTGAGTTTTGAAAAGAATCACCTGGAGAGGTAATCTGACCTGATTTGGGCTGTAAGGGCGAAATTTTGGTTTGAATTACAGTCTCCTCGTTATCCTCTTTTCTGGAAACTGTACTTGAAGATGATGGACTATTGGTTTGAGCAAGAGGTAGATCTGGAATAGATTTACTTTGAACTCTAGCAACATGACTAGCATTAGCTGCTGTCATGGTTGCTTTTCGACTAATCCGCAACGTTCCCGATTTTTCAGGGTAGGGAGGTGACGAAGAGCTACTGGTTTCAGGTTGAGTTTGAGTTACTGTAGGATTAGTACTCGATTTAGTACTAGATTTAGTACTAGATTTAGTATCTCTTTGCGCTTGTACAGTATGAGACTCATGACGTGATAAGGTATTAACTTCTGCCAACGTTGCTTTGCGATTAATCTTAAGCTGTGGTTGTGTTCCTCCCCTACTTCCCTTCTCCCCAGTTTTGTTAATTGTCTTCCCAAGGGGACTAGAGGAAGCAGACTTAGGCTTTTTTTCTACCAATGAAACTGGGCTTGTAGTCTGGTTGTGGTTAGTTTCTTTGACCAATGGCTTGGTCATTACTGTTACTTTCTGGGATATTGCTGGGCGTTGCTGAATTGAAGTATGAATGGGCGATCGTCTGGTTTTGGTCAAGCCCCCTAAATCCCCCAACTTTGGGGGACTTTCAGAGTTTTGTTCCCCCCAGAATTGGGGGGCTAGGGGGGCGGAATCATACCCAGAATCAGCAACGCCTATTGCTGTCGGACTTTTCCCTACAATTTTCCTACTATTGTCCCTACTATTATGAAATGCTCTTGGTTGAGTCTGCACAAAGGTTTGAGCTGTTTTTCCCGTTCCTGAATAGCCGTCAGGATTGACTCGCCATTGCCCATCAAAACCGTCGGCTGATTCTGTGCGCTGTCGCTGAAGACGTGACATGATAGCTGTAGGCTGCAAAATTCCAGAACCATAACGGAATTTTACTTGTTCCGGTAACATGGACTTTTGTACAAGTCTTCCCGCTGTGCTTTGAGTAGCTTGGTAATGAGAATGTAACTGCTGGGTATTAATGACCCCAGCAGGTTTAACCAGTCGCCGCTGTAGACGTTGCCCTAAGGTTGAACTGTAAGGAGAATCTTCCATTGTTTTGTTGCAATAGTCAACTTTTGAACTGGGGTCTTGCACCAAGTTGAAAATTTACCTGTCAAGGTAGGGAACAGGGAACAGGGAACAGGGAACAGTGATAAAATTTGACTATTTCAGTACTGAAATTAATTGTTATCACTGTCGTTATTAAGTTTGTTTGTACTGGTGCAAGATCTCAGAGAAATAGCGATCGCTATTTCTCTGAGCCAGGACTTACGCAAAGCCCCCTAAATCCCCCAATTCTGGGGGACTTTGACATCATTCCCCCCCAAAATTGGGGGGTTAGGGGGGCAAAACCAACTCAACTTCGTAAGTCCTATGAGCCTTTAGATATAGCAGTCGAAGTAAAGGTTAAGACATATTTCTGTTCCCTGTTCCCTGTTCCCTGTTCCCTTCACACCAAAATACTATGTCCTAAACTATACTTCCCTTGCTATAAAATCTATCTGACCGGTTTGGGCATTCAAACGTCGATTAATCTGGGCAATTTCCTCCACCCACCGTCGTCGCTGACTGTGTTCCATGGCCATGATGGATTCATAGTGCCAATGAAAGTGGTAGGCCAGATAGGCTACCTCCTGATGGAGTTGATCCAGGGGGTAGCCTAATATTCCCCCGACATATCTAGTTCCACGGCAAAATCTTTTTCACAGTGGGGACAGATAATCTGAAGCGATCGCATGCCATTGCCATTGATCCGATTGTAAAGATCCTGCAAATAAGCCAAGTCTGAGGCAAATAACCCTTCAATCACTTTTGGGTTAATCATTTCAACAGAACCGATGCGGGTGACCACCCGAGATAGCAGAATGACAATTAAATAGGCTGGATTAGATTGTACGCGAGGGTCTTTCAGGGGCACAATTTCATCAGCAGCCGTTGCCAATCGCATTGTCCCTTCCCGATGTAAATTCCCCTGTTTGTCCACATAACCTGCTGGTAATGTAAACTCATACTCAGTTTGCAGCATTGTTGCTTGCTCAGGCATCATGGTGAGATTAGTCATAATTTATACCCGCTCCAGACGTTCACAACTCACGGTAAGGGTATCAATGGCAACATCACTTCCTTTGGCATCCAAACTAGGTGCTTCATACTTACTAGCCCAGGCGTTAAAGAAGTTCCAGCGTACTTTCTCCTGTCCGGTATCATCAAGCAGAATGATGGAACCATTTTTGCGTTCAACCTCTCCATTGACTGCGGCTAAGTGCCAGTCATAGAGTTCACGGGAATCGGTTATTCCCCATTTCAGGGAAATATCAGGGTAACTGGCTTTCCCTCGCAGCTTACGTACTGTAGCATCGTCTCCACCTTCACGATATTCAACGACTTCTACTTCAGAACCAAAACCACTACATTCAGAAAATCCTGCCTGAACAATACCATCAATTTCCATCAGGAAACGAAAGTTCTTATAGGGATCAACTCTTGCCATGACTAAATCTCCTTTCCAGTTAGTTCAAAAGTTTATAGGGTTTCGTTGAGGAGATGTAAACCTAGGAGATATTTTTTTATTTTAAAATAAAACTCCGGATCTCTTTCCCCTCTTGCCTTTTGCCTTTTGTATGCAAGCCTTTTGCCTTTTGCCTTTTTCGGCAATTCGCGTGTTTACAACCCAGATATAAATGCGCTTATTACTCACCAGCGGTTTGCTGGATGCGGAAGATAACAAATTCCGCAGGCTTGACAATGGCTACCCCAATCAGGGCAACGACTTGGCCTAACTCTCTTACTTCTTTGGGATTGGTTTCCGCGTCACATTTAACAAAGAAAGCTTGCTCTGGTGTTTCCCCAAACAAAGCTCCATCGCGCCATTCATTTAACAAGAAGTCACCTACTGTCCGTTTAATCCGTTGCCACAGGGCTAGATTATTCGGTTCAAAGACAGCAAATTGAGTACCATCATCAATAGATTCTTGTAGGTAGTTGAAATAGCGACGGGTACTGACGTAGCGAAAATCAGCATTAGCATCATCTGCCATAGTCCGGGCTCCCCAGACTTTAATGGTGCCTTTGAAAGAACGGATAACGTTAATCCCTTCCGGATTTAAACCATCCTGCTGGGCTTTACTAATGGGACGACTGACATCGAGGGCATTAACAATAACTTCGTTAGCAGGTGCTTTAAACACTCCCCGGGTGGCATCATTACGAGCATAGATTCCAGCAAGATGACCACTAGGAGGTATAGTATCTGGGGCATTGCTAACGGGATCAAAGACTTTAATCCAAGGATAGTAGATAGCAGCATAGCTGGCTTGCTGACTACGACCAACAGGACGGATACCGCTTACATTGCTAGGTTCTTGATCTGCATCACCATCTAAGATGGCCACTCTATCTCCCATCTTGGCGCAGTGAGCAATGATAGCAGTGTGTTGAATATCACTGATTGCTCCAGGGACGGCAACAATGGTGATTTCATCAACTGTTTCAAACTTCTCTAACTCTTCAGCCGGGTTATCAATGTCTGTTGCAGCGGCAACCCGCAGTACATAACAACGGGAACCTCCGTTGAAGAAGAAGCCATACACCCCATGGGCTAAGATTTTATTGCCCTCTTGGAAATCACCAAACCTAGTTTTGAACTCTTCCCAACTGGTAATTAATGTTGGTTCACCTGCGGTCGTCAGCTCATACGGGGCAGGAACAGGATTACCCTGATCATCTAAAACAGGGTTACCATCACTATCATTTTGAAACTGTCCTGGTTGCTGTGGCATAGTAACATTATCAGCTACCACACCAATAAACCCAGCGACACTGGTTGCAACTCCAGCAACAGGTAGGGAAGCGGGTGGCACGTATTCAACATATACGCCTGGCGAAAGATACTGTGGCATAATTCTTACTCCTTGATCATCACAAAAATTACTGCTGTAACTCTAAGTTGTAATTACTTGCTGGGGATTCTACTGGGATAGTGATAGTAACCTCCTGTACACCATCGTCTAACTGCACCCGTAAGGTATAAGCACCAGCAGGAATTGACCCGATGCTATAGTTTCCATCTCTATCAGTGGCTGCCCTGAGATTACGCTCAACCAAAATAACCGTTGCGCCTACAACAGGGTTATTGTCAGCATCCGTAACTCGCCCACCAATCCGGAAAAATTGTTGTTCGGTGCCTGGCACCAGTGGTGGTGAGGATGGTGAAATCCGCTCACCTAATTGCCAATTTTGAGTAATGACAATGGGGGTTGGCTCTGGCTCAAATAGTTCCTTGATCGCAATGGTTACTGTGACTGTGATGGAAGGACGTAATTGATTCCCCAATGCAGTCCAAAACTCAGCAGTGCTTTGTACTCCATCTAGTTGAGCAGTTACCATTGGTAAGGCTGGTTCTTGCCCAGCAAGTCGGGTATTTTCTAAAAAAGGTATTTCTGGAATAGTTGGATAGGCTAAGAATACTTGCAGCACTTGGCTGAGTAATCGGTGTTCTTGCAGGGGTAATTCTTCGCCACCAATGGGCCAAGCTGTTACTAAATAAGAACAGGCTATGCGCTTTGGAGGATTATGAATAATTGCCTCTCCATTGCGCCTCTCGATCGTTGGTTCATTATTACGTAGTTCCAGGTGTTCCCGAATATCGTACAGAAATAAATTCACCGTCGTCTGTCCAGGACTAAACGTTTCTGAGGGACGCTCAAAGGAAATTTGAGCCTCCGCTAATTCTGGAAACCTCGACGATAGGCTGGTCTGTTCCAAAATTCTTCTCAACACTTGACTCAGATCGCTAATCATCCTGACTGACCTGGTTGGATTTACTGAGCAGCCACGCACCAGACTCTCACAGGCTAGGGCGTGTTTGAAAACTTATTTATTATTAATTCTTTTAAACATCCTCTACAAGTCACGTTTTCTAGCTAGTCAAATTCAACTAGCTCATTTGAACTAATCGATTTGGACTAGCCAAATTTTGTGACTTGTTTGTGAAATCCAAAATTGATAAATTAACGCTATTCCTCTGTAGATAGGGAGATGGGTAGTAAGCATTCAGCCGTCAGCCGTCAGCCGTCAGCCGTCAGCCGTCAGCCGTCAGCTAAGGTAACTCAGCATTATTCCAATGCTTACCTGTTGTCTTGATGCAAAGCGCGAGTGGGGGTTTCCCCCTGTTCCCTTGCTGCATCGCTTATTCAAAAGCAACTCAAGTAGCACCATCTGTAGCGCTAATCGCTGATAACTGAATGCTGAATGCTGAATGCTGAATGCTGAATGCTGAATGCTTACAAATTTTTGAATTTATTCAAGACCCACGCCAAACTGGGCAACAAAGGCACTTCTGTATAATAGTGCTTTAAGACGTAAGTCCTATTAGTGTAAACTTTATACATAAGTTCAGTATATTTCTATAGGAAACAAAAGTTATGGCTCTTCAAGTTGGCATAGATGCACCAGCATTTACTGTCAAAGACGACGAAGGCAATACCGTTTCACTGTCCGACTTTGCGGGTAAAACTGTAGTGCTTTATTTTTACCCCAAAGACGATACTCCAGGGTGCACCAAGGAAGCCCAAAGCTTTCGGGATAACTACACTGAGTATCAAGGTAAAGACATGGTGGTACTCGGTGTCAGTATGGATGATGAGGCATCCCACAAACAATTTAAGGAAAAGTATGGTCTGCCTTTCACCCTGCTAGCAGATACCGATGGTGCAATCACCAAGGCTTATGATGTTGATGGTGGGGGTTACTCCAAGCGGGTAACCTACATTATCAACGGCGAGGGCAAAATTACTCACGTTGATGAGACGGTAAAAACTGCTACCCACGCTCAAGATATCTTGACAGCCATGGGCTAAGCTAAGTCAAAAGCCTCAAACTTCGTCTAAATTTTTGTTAATTTGGGCGAAGTCATGACTATTTATATAATCTCTATTTATATAATCAAGAAACTAACCCATCCCCTTGGTGCTGGAGCTGTTAGGTCCTCGTGAGAATCCTGCTAGTAGAAGACGATGAAGGTATTGCCAAAGTAGTAACGGCAGCGCTAGCTAGTCAACATTATAAGGTTGATCTAGCTACAGATGGGGATGAGGGCATAGAACTAGCAGAGATATTTAAGTATGACTTGATTTTGCTAGATTGGATGCTGCCCAAGCTCAAGGGGATTGATTTGTGCAAGCAGCTGCGAAACGCACGCGATCGCACTCCGATTATACTCCTCACTGCCCAAGACACCAGCACTAACAAAGTCGAAGCTTTAGACGCAGGAGCAGATGATTATTTAGTCAAGCCCTTAGACATACCTGAATTATTAGCCCGAATTCGAGCAGTGCTGCGCCGCAGCAGCACCCCCCTACTCCCTGTGCTTGAGTGGGGATTGCTCCAACTTGACCCCAGTAACTGCCAGGTCAGCTACGATCAGGAACTATTACATCTGACACCTAAGGAGTATGGTCTATTAGAGCTGTTTTTACGGAATCCCCACCGCATCTTTAGCCAAAGTTTCCTGCTAGATAATCTCTGGTCTTTTGAAGAACCCCCTACAGAAAATGCCGTTAGAGCTCATATCAAAAGTTTACGGCGGAAACTCAAGGAAGCTGGAGTCAAAAATGATTTAATTGAAACCGTCTACGGCTTGGGGTATCGGCTCAGACAACCGCCTGAGGAAGGTTCAGGTCAAACAAAGACTGAGAAAAACAAAGGCAAAAAAGTAGCTAAAAAGACACCATCTAACCTGAAACAATCAAAGAGCAAGAGTGATAGTTCCGTTTCCCCAGTCCCTAAGGCTCAATCCGAAGAACCAAAGCAATCAGGACTAAGTGCCATTTGGGAGCAGCAGAAGTCAAAGTATATCAAGCGGCTCAATGTATTGGAGCGGGCGGTGACGGATTGGCGAGATGGTAATCTTACCGGAAAGTTGCGACAGGAGGCTTTAGGGGAGGCACACACCCTAGCCGGTTCCCTCGGTAGCTTTGGTTTTGATCAAGGCTCTCTCAAATCCCGTGAAATTGAGGAGATATTGCAATCTGGGAAAAAAGCTAGCAAAGAGACTATAGCACATCTGTCTCAACTAGTGGTAGAACTACGACAAGAACTAGAGACCGAGGATAACCTTCCAAAACCTACTCACACTCAACAACTCCCGATTCCCCAATCCCCATTCCCAATTCCCCACTCCCCACGACTACTGATTGTGGATGATGATGTAACACTAGCGCAAGGGTTGGGCTCAGAGCTAGCAGCCTGGAAAATTCAGGTTGAGGTGGCGGGTGATATATCTCAAGGGAGAAAAGCAATTGCTGGTAACCGCCCCGATGTGGTACTACTAGACTTGTGTTTTCCTGAATCAGCGGGAAATGGTTTCGAGCTGTTAGAAGAACTGAAAACAACTGAGCCCCCTGTACCTGTGGTAGTATTTACGGCTCAAGAGAGTTTTGCTGAACGAGTCAGAGTGGCTCGTTTGGGGGGACGGGGTTTTCTTCAGAAGCCTGTAGCACCTCAAAAGGTGATGGATGCGATCGCTAAAGCGTTGCAACAATCCGGTCCACCACAGGCAAAGCTATTGATTGTTGACGATGACCCTCAAATCCTGGATCAGCTACGCACTGTGCTAGAACCTTGGGGATTCCAATTGACTTTGCTAAACGATCCACAACAGTTCTGGGAGACCATAGAGCAGTCTAGTCCCGATTTACTGATTTTGGATGTGGAAATGCCGGAGTTTAGCGGTATTGACCTATGCCAGGTGGTACGCAATGACCCTCGCTGGGGTGAGTTACCCGTGCTGTTTCTCTCAGCTGTTCAAGATGCTGAAACTGTGCAGCAAGTGTTTATGGCCGGGGCAGATGATTACGTACAAAAACCAATCAGGGAACCAGAACTTTTGGCTCGGGTGTTGAATCGCATTGAGCGCAGCCAACTAAGACTTATTATGATAGCACAGAAGAATCAAATGTTGTCAGATAAATAAATAACCCTGGTCAGTTAGTGGACGTAGAATTGGCAGATCGGACATAGTAGAGTTGATCACATTTTATTCACAGTTGATGGTTAACGGTTGACTGTCAGCAATCATGTCAATTGTCAACCTAATTATGATCAATTTCTTTGACTATATCTTATTGGCCGAAACCCTAATTCCCCAAGGTAACTGCTACCTTGGGCAGCCTAACGTAATCTGGCTACACCTGATCAGTGATTCCCTAATTACCCTAGCCTACTATGTGATTCCCATACTGCTAGTGTACTTGATTAGGCAGCGGCAGGATCTACCTTTTAAGGGACTCTTGATTTTGTTTGGGGGGTTTATTATTTGCGGTGGCACCACTCACCTGATCGAACTATGGACTCTTTGGGATCCAGTTTACTGGCTATCAGGCTCTATTAAAGCAATTACAGCTATAGTTTCTGTCTACACTGCCATAAAATTATACTCTATTCTACCTCGAATCCAAAATTCACCTAGTCTGGCTGGACTTGAGCAGCTCAACCAGGAGCTAAAATCTCAAATTGAAGAGCGTATTTTGGCAGAGCAATCCTTACGGAAACGTGAGCAACGCTGGCAATTGGCACTACAGGGAGCTAATCAAGGAATTTGGGACTGGAAGCCCAAAACCAATGAAACGTTTTTCTCCAGCCGATGTAAAGAAATGCTGGGGTATGATGAAAACTACGACATCGGAAACTATAACCATCAATGGTGGACACACATCCATCCCGATGATGTAGACCAGGTGATCAAAGCCATGGAGGATCACTTAGCCCAGAAAACCTCCTATTACGTTCAAGAGTATCGCTTACGGTGCAACGACGGCAGCTACAAATGGATTCTTGACCAGGGACAAGCACTTTGGGATGAAGCAGGTGATGCAGTGCGGGTGGTTGGCTCAATTACCGATATTAGCGATCGCAAGCAGACAGAAGAAGCATTTCAAGAAAATGAAAAGGCGCTGAAGTCCAACGAAGAGCGGCTCCGAGCAATTATGAGTTCTCTTCAAGACGTGGTGTGGTCAGTATCACTGCCTTCTGGGATACTGCGCTATGTTAATATAGCCTTCGAGCAAGTTTACGGTCGCCCAACTTTCGAGCTATTTAGCGATCAAGACAACTTATGGCGACAGTTTGTTGTGCCAGAAGATTTTGATCCTGTTGATAAGGCATGGCGAGCTGTTCAAGAAAACCGTCGTCAATCGTGGGATTTAGAATATAGAATTCAGCTCAGTAATGGAGAAATTCGCTGGCTGAACGATCGCGCTCGTGTGGTTAGGCGTGATAATGGCACCTCTGTACATCTTCACGGCATCACTACGGATATCACGGAGCGTAAACAGCAAGAAGCTCAACTGCAACAACTCAATCGAGAATTACAACAACTCAATCGAGAATTAGAAATTAGGGTTCAACAGCGCACAGCTGCTTTACTCGAAAGCGAACAACGATTCCGCTCGTTGTTTGAATCTGCCCCAGATTTTATCCATATATTAGATACTCAGGGCATGATTGAGCAAGTGAACCCGGCTGTCATCCAGCAGTCGGGTTATGCTGAATCAGAATTGATCGGTAATCGCTTAGAAGAGTTCTTTACCCCCACATACCAAAATATTTGCCAGCAACAGTTTCCAGTTTTACTGGAGCAGGGAACCCATCGTCAAGAAATTGAGTTTGTCTGCAAAAATGGGACTGTTCTTACCACAGACTCCTCCTACTCAGTGGTTCATGATACCCAAGGAAACATTAGCTATATCTTAGTGTTGCAGCGAGATATTAGTTCACGCAAACGATTTGAAGAAGAACGTACCCAGTTAATTGCTAGCTTACAGGAATCAGAGCGACGGTGGCGCAGCCTTCTCGAAAATGTGCGACTGGTGGTGGTGGGACTAGACCGAGAGGGGAAAGTCGAGTATGTCAATCCCTTTTTCCTAGAATTGACTAAGTACACAGAAGCAGAAGTTTTAGGCAAGGACTGGTTTGAAAACTTCCTGCCCAATTACCAGCAACAGTCAGTACAGCAATACTTCCAGGACATCCTAGAGCCAGACTTTCAACCTCACTATCAGCACTCGATTCTCACCAAGTCAAAGCAAGAAAAAATCATTGCTTGGAATAATACCCTACTCCAAAATCTCCAGGGAGAGGCAATTGGCACCATGAGTATTGGGGAAGATATTACTGAGCGCTACGCTATTGAACGGATGAAAGATGAATTCACCTCCGTGGTCAGCCACGAACTCCGTACCCCCCTAACGTCAATTCATGGTGCCTTGAACCTGTTATCAACTGGTCTAATTCAACCTCAGTCTGAACGAGGACAGCGTGTGATTGGCATTGCCGCTGATAGTGCTGAGCGTTTAGTGCGACTAGTTAACGATATTTTGGAGCTGGAACGTCTGGAATCTGGTAAGATCCGTTTGTCGAAGCAGCCAGTGAATGCAGCTGAGTTGATGGTTAAAGCTGTTGATCAGGTGCAGGTGATGGCTAATCGAGCTGGGATTAAATTGGAAGTCTCGCCCCAAGCCATTGAATCTGAAATTGAATTCGAGGCTGATAGCGATCGCATTATTCAAGTCATAACCAATTTACTCAGCAATGGGATTAAATTTTCAGACAGAGGTTCTAGCCTATGGTTAACAGTGGAAGTGCAACAGCCAAAGGAACCAGAAACCACCTCACCCCCTGACCCAAATAGTGCCATGATCTTATTTACCGTTAAAGACCAAGGCAGGGGAATTCCGGCTGACAAACTTGAAAGTATATTCGGGCGTTTTCAACAGGTTGATGCCTCCGATGCCCGTAAAAAGGGAGGGACGGGTTTAGGGTTAGCGATTTGCCGTAATATAGTGGAGCAGCACGGAGGCAAAATCTGGGTTGAGAGTACTGTTGGTGAAGGCAGCAGTTTTTATTTTACCTTACCAGAACAAACAGCAGCAGCAGAAGGTGGGAAAGATGACAACTAAGCGCATTTTAGTGATTGATGATGATGATGGGGTTCGAGAAATCATCCAATTTTCTCTAGAAGCAGCAGCAGGGTGGGAAGTGTTGACAGCTGCTTCTGGTAAAGAGGGATTAGCTAAGGCTGAGGCAGATCAGCCTGATGCTATTCTGCTAGATGTAATGATGCCCGAGCTAGATGGACCGGCTACATTTCGACAGTTACAAGCTAATGCAGTGACAGCGGATATCCCAACAATTTTGCTAACCGCTAAAGCTAGGAGCAGCGAGCAAAAGCAGTTTCTAGATTTGGGGGTAACTGGAGTTATTACCAAGCCGTTTAAACCTATGGAATTGGTCGAAGAAATCCAAGGGATTCTTAATTGGCTCGATTGAGCTATCGCAGTGCTAGGTTTTATTGAAACTCCCAAACCGGCAGCAAATCATCAGGAACTGGATTAGGATTAATTGCTGCTATAGCAGTTCTCAATTGGGTGAGGGAAAAAGATTCCATAGCACTCACCTTTGATATCTTACCGATTAGCCATAAGTTAGCACCCTACCCAATAGACCTCTTGCAAAAATAACTAAGCAATCATTTTGGATAGCTTCTAAGTCAATTTTGACACCTATTCCCTATTCCCTATTCCCTATTCCCTGACAACTGCCGCGAAGTCTAATCACAATCTCTTCACATTTGCGCCCTAATTTCTATTTTTAGGTAAGGTAAATAGATCTTGGGTTGAACTTCGGGGTATGGGTATGATTTTTTCAAACAAAGGTAGCAGTTCCAGTAATTGTTCCAACGCCACTCCTTTGGAGCAATTATCCCTGAGTCCCACGATCAGTCCTAGGATCGATTTAGCTTATCCTCACCACCCAGAGCACCAGAGGAGACAAACCTTCACACCAGTTGTCCTGGGTATCAAGAGTTTGCCCTTGACCAAGGAACGAGATATGGGTACCAGCCAAGCCCAGGACTATGAGTCATACATCGGATTAGCTGTGGATGTATTTCAGAGTCAAGACTCAACATTTATCAAATCTCTTAAAGACTTTCTGACTGTTTTACCCAGTCCCACTTATATTGAGCAAGTCTTACTGGCAGCGGTTTATCGACTACCAGAGATTAACCTTGATGCTTGTCAGTGGCTATTGCGTCATCCCGATTATTTGATGCCCGAACTTGACTTAGTGGCAGTAGCGATGACTGTCGCAATCAAGAAGCTTCAGGAGCAAGGGTTAGTGTTGGGTCAAGATTTTAGCGTTGAACCAAATGGTCAGTTATATCTCAGTACTCTGGCAAAAGATAAGTTATGCTTCGGTAGCTCAACTAGCGATCGCCTCTTGCTAGAACAGATTCTGCAAGTTGGGGATTAATCTTGATCATGAATTTATAGAGGCTGGAGCGATGAACAAAACAATTTTATTAATTGAAAATGATAAACTGTTGCGCTCAAATTTTTCAGATTTACTGGAATTAGAAGGCTTTAATGTCCTTACTGCAGAAGATGGTTGGCTCGGGTTAAATTTAGCTAAAGTTATCCGACCTGATTTAATTATTTCTGAAACTAATATACCATCCCTTGATGGGTATGAGCTTCTACAGATATTACGAGATAGGTTAAATACAGCGAAAACACCGTTTATATTTCTAACCAGTGATTCCAAGGAGGATGGCTATGCTCGAGCTAAGGAACTGGGAGCCAATGATTATCTAACCAAACCTGTAGAGAGTCAGGAAATATTAGCAGCAATTAATCAGCAGTTAAGAATACTTCCATTGACTTAAAACAGGGCTTAAAATACGCTATATATTGATTAATAAACCGGTGGACAATAACCGTTTGGCAAAAGGAGTGTAAACGATGGGTAAAACCCTTGTTCACGTAACTACATCGATAGTGATTCAAGAAATTGAAAACGTCTTAGCAACGTATCCGGAGTTTCCCTATCAAGACCTGTTTTCCCAGTCTAAGATACGCGAGGATTTAATTGCTTATGTCCTTAGCCGAATTCCGAATCATTACGAAGTTATAGACAATAGTGAAGCATCATCAAAAAGCCAAGAATTACACCAGTTATCCTCAGAGCAGAAGCTGTATTTAGAAAACTGGATTCACACAGGAATCTATAATTTATTTCATCTAATGGGAAACTACAGCTGGGATAATTACCCGATGCCCCAAACGTTTACCTCAAGGTCTATCTCCTCTAATTTCTGAGCTTGATATCCGACAGTTTATATCATAAAATAGCAGTTCTCAATTGGGTATTGAGAACTGCTATAACATCTATGGTATGACCTGTAAATCAAATGATTAACTGAACTTGATATCAATCGTGATCCAAACCTGATGCAAAATGTCTAAGATTATCAGTAACTTTCGCTAACTCCAGATGTAGTAGGCTGGTTTTCTGGATATTGGTTTTCTGGATATGCTAGTTGGGGATTGCGCAACCGTTCCAACTGTAAACGCCTAAACTCAGAAGCAGCATCATCTAGTCTCTGAGACTGTCCCTCATTGAACTGATCGATATCAACTGTACCCAATTGGGCATTATGGATTAAATCAAAAGCGTTGAAACCAGTGTCTCCAAACCCCCCAAACGTGTCTTGCTCGTTAGGATTATTAAAATTTTCATCCGCTCGAATAGTACCTATACTTTGGGCAGTAGCGGACCCGTGCAGTAACGCTGTAGTAATGCCAAGGGCTACACTCAATACAGCTACAGTAAAAACAGATTGGTTGCTGATCGTCATAGGAATCCCCCTTCAATGGATAAATCTCGCTGGTATTCTGCTATAGAGTTATATATAGTTAACCTGAGTTAACTTGCACATTAACCTGCACAATTGTTACAAATTCATTTTGGACGGTTGACGCGACTCTGTCAATAGTCAACCATCCAGAAAAAGCAATGAGTTAATATTAATTATTTCACGGGATCCTAAGGCTTTAGCCCTAGGAAGAATAATTACAAGCGGCGGCTCAGTAGTGGAGAAATTGCCAGTAATACGACTGTGCTAAAACCAAGCAATACCAAAAGGGATTGGCCAAAGGTAATAGATGCCCAAGGAGCCTGCATCACAAGGCTACCAACAGACCAGTCCTTGTGAAGATAGAGATAGCGAATTGGTTCAATGGCATAGCTGAGGGGGTTAAGACTGGCTACTACCTGTAACCATTTTGGCATGAATGAGAGAGGAGCAAGGGCTGTGCTAGCAAACAGTAGGGGTAAGTTGGTAACAAAAATTACTGCAATTAGTTCAATGTGACCGGGTAGAGCAAATGCTAGTCCTAGACTGAGGGCTGTGACTCCCACTACCAGCAAGAATACTATCAAGCCAATCATCGCCAGACCGGCTAGGTTCGGTAAACCGGCTCCTAAAAAGGCACTGGCGGTGACAATTGCCACAGTTTGCAACAAACTCAGAGCGATTATATATATGGCTGAGGCTGCAACAATAGAGAAGCGAGAGACTAACGGAGCTACTAGTAAACGGTTGAGGAAACCAAATTCCCGGTCAAACATGACAGGTAAGCCAGCGTTGAGTGCTCCGGCAAAGGCGGTAAACACAATCACACCTGCACCGAGGAATTTGCCATAGCTCAAACTCTCACCAAAAATCCCTTGAGGAGCGTTTTGGAATAATGCCCCAAATAGGATTAGCCACATTAGCGGCTGGATAATACCAGCCATTAAGGTAGAAGGTCGCCGTTGCAGCTGAATAAACAGGCGTTTGGTTAGGGCAAGGGTTTCTTGGATAAATTCACTTACACCAGGAGTATCATTGACTGGGATTGGTGCAGTAAGGTCTGGTTGCCAGTTAAGGTCAGATTTAGGAGGGGTAAGGGTTTTACTCATATTCATTCGTGCCATAGATTCTAAAATAGTTGGAGCAATCTGTATTTACTGTCCACTAACCTCTTTCCTATCTCTGCTTTAGGCCATATTTTGTTTCCGCTCTGCCTTGAGATCCCGTTTCCCAGCCTGAGCCAGTTCAGCATCCATCAGGGTTTTACCTGTGGCAGCTAGGTAGACATCATCTAGGCTAGGTCGCGACTGAGCAATCCCAAAGGTCGGTAAACTAAGGTCTTTTAACGCTTGCTGAATGATCATTAAGGCATCGCTTTGGGGTTTAACCACAAGGTTAAGGGAATTGCCCTGATTGCTGTTAATAATGACCTCTTTCACAAAAGGCAGGGACTGAAGCATATGTTTGGCTTGCTTGGCTTCTTCAATGGGGGAGAATTCCCGGATGCGCAGGGTAATGCGATCGCCTCCAACACTATCCTTTAACTGAGATGGTGTCCCCTCAGCTATGATCAACCCTTTGTCAATAATTGCCACTTGGTCAGCTAATGCATCTATTTCTTCGAGGTAGTGGCTGGTGATTAGTAATGTGGTTCCTGAGTCTCGCAACTTTTGCAACAGTTCCCATACCACGAATCTGCTCTCAATGTCAAGACCTACGGTGGGTTCGTCTAGTACTAAAACATCGGGTTGGTGGAGTAAGCCAGCGGCTAAGTCCAGCCTCCGACGCAGACCACCGGAGTAAACGCCAGTTTTTTTATTGGCGTACTCCTTGAGCTGCAAAATGTCAAGGAGTTTATTGATGCGTTCTTTGGCAACTGCTTTGGGGAGGTGATAGAGGTCAGCTTGCAATTGGAGTAGTTCTTTACCAGTGAGTACCTTATCTAGGGCAACTTCTTGGGCTACATAGCCTAGGCGGCGGCGTGCTGCCCTAGGATTGTGTAGTACTGAAATGCCAGATACCTCAATTTTTCCAGCGTCCGGTGCCGTGAGCGTGCATAGGCAACGAATGGTGGTGGTTTTACCGGCACCATTAGGACCGAGTAAGCCAAAAATTTGACCCGGTTCGACTTGTAAGGAGATGTCTTTGACGGCGTGGACATCTCCATAGCGTTTTTGGAGGTTCTGGATTAATACAGCGGCAGCCATAAACTTTCCCTATGCCGGTCAGGGATACACAAATCTCAACAATTTTTATTGTAGCCCCTTGGCCTGGTTAGGGGTAAGATATGGTGTTTTTAGGCAAAACTGCTGAGCAGTGATGGGATATATAGCCCAGCCCCTGGAGCGATCGCGTTTGGCCTTTAGGCCAAGGTCAATCCCATACACTCAAGCTACACTTATTAATCTACACTCAAGCTATGGCGTAGCTGTCTTAAGTTGTCACGGATTAGTCATCACTAACCTTTTCACAGAGGCAAAAGCACCAGCCTAACTCACTAGCGGCAATTGCCTCCTGGGTTTTCTTAAAGGCAGCGCTCAAATCTGGATAGCCCTCCCGAGCCAGCTCGGACACCAATTCGTAACTCTTTTTCAGGTGTTGGCTCAAGTCCTTTATCTGCAAAACGTTAAATCCGATCTGAGTGAGTTTTTCTGCATAGACTTCGGGGCTAAATGTCGGCTCAAACAGCAGTCGGTTGTAAACGTACTTGCGGGCTGCCTCACTAACTTCCTCAATTGGTGTTACCAAGTCATCAAACAGGAAGATGCCTCCTACCCCTAGGACACGGTGAACCTCCGCCAGAGCTTTATCAAGCTCGTGGATGTGGTAAAGAGCGCCTTGACTCCAGGCATGGGTAAAGGAGCCATCTGGGAAAGGTAGGTTAGTGGCTGATTCCTTTTGGAAGCTCACCCGCAAAGAGGGGAAATTACTAGCCTTAGCTCGAGCATTCTCGATATAACTGCTACTGATATCGATTCCTACTACCTCACATCCCGTTTGCTGAGCCAGCCAAACGGCAGCGTTGCCATTTCCACAAGCAACTTCTAGTACCCGGGAGTCGGCAGTAATACCGCTCTGTTCCAGCATATATTCATCCCAGCGCTTGCAGGCTGGCACAAAGTCCTCAGGCCGAGCCTCGGCTAAGTTTTCGAAGTAACCCCAGTGAAGACTGCCTTCTGGATCCCAGAAACTGCGAAAACGTTTGTCTCGTTCGCGATCATCAAACAATGCCTCGGTCTGAGCTTCAGTAAATTGAATTTTTTGCATAGTTAATTCCAGTTAATTCCAGGCTGTTGTTGGTTTATGAGACTGATCAAAATTTAGACTATAGCTATCCTATTTGAATTGTTAAACTTGCTCTTTAATCAGGATATACCAGTTCTGGCTTAAGCAAGTTATTAATAAAAATAAAAATTTTTATTAATAACTTTACTATTGCTATAGTCACCCTAAATAGTATATATTTTTCTAGGTTACGGTGTTCCTAAAGTAAAGTTAAGCAAATGGAATCGCTTCGCGTTTTGTACACCACACAGAATTGTCTCACCTACTTGAAAATCCTAACAATAGGCAGGTTTAGCATATGAACATTTTTACCAAGCTTGAGTCAGAAGTCCGAAGCTACTGTCGATTGTTTCCAACAGTCTTTACCAAGGCAGTGGGAGATACCTTGATAGATGAGAGTGGGCGTACTTATATAGATTTCTTGGCAGGTGCTGGTGCCCTCAACTACGGACATAATAATCCCAAGCTCAAAAAGCGTCTCCTGGAATACATTGAGTCAGATGCTATCACCCACAGCCTCGATATGTTCACCTCTGCTAAGCAGCAGTTTCTAGAACGTTTCGAGGAAGTAATCTTAATACCGCGAGGACTAAACTATAAAGTTATGTTTACCGGTCCTACGGGAACCAATTCTGCGGAGGCTGCTTTGAAGCTAGCCCGTAAAGTGACTGGTCGAAAAACAGTGATCTGTTTTACCAAAGGCTACCACGGTCATACTTTAGGTGCCCTAGCTGTTACACCTAATCCTACCTATCAAAAGGCTGCGGGCATTCCCCTCGGTCATGTCTTAACGGTTCCGTTCGAGGATAAAAATGGCACCAAAGACGACAGTCTTGATTACTTAGAAAAACTGGTTGATGACCTGAGCCTAAATCAGGAAAAACCCGCAGCAGTTATCCTAGAAACCGTTCAATCTGAAGGCGGGATTAATGTTGCTAGTGTTCCTTGGCTTCAACGCCTTGCCCAGATCACTCAAGAGCGATAAATTTTGCTAATTGTTGATGATATTAAAGTGGGATGTGGTCGAACTGGTCCTTTCTTTAGCTTTGAGCGGGCAGGGTTAAAACCTGATTTAGTTTGTCTGGCTAAATCTTTAAGCGCCTATGGAAACCCGATGGCTGTAGTGCTGATTCGACCTGATTTAGACTGTTGGAAACCAGGGGAACACAGTGGTACTTTCCGAGGGAACAATCTAGGCTTTGTGACTGCCACAGCTGCTCTCGACGAGTACTGGGATACGGATGCTTTTGAAAAGGAAATCGCGGACAAAGGTGAGGTAATGAAGAAGCGACTCAAAGACATGATCGCTCGTTATCCAGAAGTCGGCGGCGAACATCGAGGACTTGGTTTGATTCAAGGAATCGCCTGTGAACAAAAGGGGCTGGCTAAAAAAGCTGGGGGGGCGACGAAATAAGCTAAAACCCAGACTCTATAAGCGATATAGCCCTTAGACCTCGTTGATAATACTTTCGTTTATTAGGATTTAGTCTCATTAATTCGGTTACTAATTCTATACAAATATCTTTGAAATTAACCCAGGTTTGACCATATAAACCAACGTAAAAACTGCTATTTCTGCGCTCTATTCTATCAGGTTCTTTGACACGAGCCACATAGGTTTGTATTCCTTGACGTTTAATATGCTGACCTTTAATAGTTGCAGAAGTGTAAGCTATAGCTATCAATAAAACTAAAGAAATAAACCGTTCACCTTCAACTTTAGTATTCTCTAAATGATAACCACCAGTCTTGAAGTCTCTAAACATTTCCTCTATATTAAATCTTTTTTTGTAAGCTGAAATTGCCAGCTCTAAGCTATCAAAGTTTGTCAGAATAAACCATCCTTCCTTAGGAGCTATACCTTTGAGTTTACGTTGCCACTTACAAGCTACATTAAAACTTGTAAATCCCCGAGTCTTAGTCACTTTTACTCCTTGTATAAATAAAGACACTCCAGGTATTAAACCTAAATCATTGAGTGCCACCCAATTATCTTTTTTATATTCAACAAACTCATTCTTTTTTAAACGTAAACAAAAGTATACACCCAAGCTCTGAAGATACTTAGCTAGTTTAACAGAGCAAAATTCTCTATCTCCTAATACACACACTTTATAGTTTTTAATAATCGGGACAATCTTTGATAAAATACTTTGTTGTTCTGTTAAATTACTACTCCCTAACTTGGGCAACAAAGTAAAATATATTGGAAACGCTCTTTTATCCCAAATAAGGCTAACCATGAATAAATTAATGCGACCCCAATTTGTTCTATCAATTGCTAGATAAATTAGGGTTTCTGAAGTAAAGTATGTTTTCAATAATTCTTCAAATATTGGAAACCAAATTTTTTCAATTGTTAGGTTTGGTAAGGATAAAAATCTTTGTAGTCTTTTTCTTCTACTTTCAAATTTAATTGGTAAAGGGAGAGTATTGGCTAATTTTTCTAAGTTAACTTTTTTAATTGACTGTAAGAGATTGATCAGAATTTTTAAAAAAATATATTCAGTTAGACTAAGTTGACTTTTTAGGTGGTTTTGGTAGAATGCTGGTAACATTGTTAATAAGTAGGTCTTGTTGCAAATTAGAGACCTACCTTTTTTTACCACAAAATGCTACTAACTTTACATAGCAAGCATTTCAGCCTGTTTCGTCGCCCCCCCAGCTAAAAAAGTTAGTAATGAAGCTTTCAAGCGGGGTTTAATCTTTGAACCCATGGGAGTGAACAAAGAAGTGATTAATCTTCAGTCTACATTAACGATTGATCCCGACACTTTGACCCAAGGGCTAGATATTTTGGATAAAAGTATCAATGCTGCGCTCTCAAACTGAGTTTGTCAAACCGGCGACTTCTAAAATTTATGCCAACACTTTGCTATGATATTCCCAGGGTAAAGTATCAACTGCAAGCTCCTGGACTGCTGTATCTCCATCTACCGCTGGTCCTTCTTTGACCACTGTGGTCAAAATATGTTTATCGGTCTCTAAGGTTAATCCCTCAGTTAACTTAGATTTCAAGTCAGGTCGGAGTAAAGCAACAGCAGTGAGTAACCCCATTGCTGCCCAATTTGATACACCGCAAACGATGAGATGATTACAAGGAATATTGCAGGCAATTTGTTCTCCTGTGCTAATGCTTTTGGCAATGAGTTCTTTAGGAAGTGTTCCCATACCTAGTTCATTGCCAGCATCACCAATTCCAATTGAAATTATGTCACTGAGGGTAAATAGGAGATGCAAAGGAGCGGTATGAGCAGTGATATCATTCCCGATCATATTTCGGACAGTACCATCGTAACTCGGGCCTGCTCTTTCAATGGAGATAACATGGGAAACTGGTGGTTCAGCACTTTGCCATGAATTCACAATAGAAGAAACGGAGGGATCTTCTGCAGTGGCTGCATCGACAGGAACGACATCAAAAGGAACTTGAGCAGGTATTCCTGCTGCCCGAGCAGCAACCTTGACAGCATTAAGGCATAAAGGATCGGTAACCAGACGGACAGGGATTCCAACTCTAAGTAATCCCGCTGCTAGGTGAGCGCAACCGATGGGGCCATCAGTTTCTGCCGCTGGAGGAGTGCCATGGGGAACAAAAAAACCTGTCATAATAGCCACATGGGGGGATGGATGTTCCGCGATGGAGCGAGCTGCACCAAGCAGCCCCCCCTTGGCAGCCTCCACAAGGGGCTCTATACCATTACCTATGTCCCTTCCACAGATGTTTTCAATTTTTTCTATCCTGGTTAAGACTTCTGGAGAATTTCCAAATGCAGCAGTCATAAGTAATTAAACAGATGCTCCTAAATCAACTAACTTTTTAGAAACTGTCTCCTGGATGACTTCGTTGACGCTATTTTCGAGCAGGTCTAGCCCTTTCTCTAATACTTCTTCGGAAATTGTTAAAGGTGGGAGACATCGAATCACCTGCCCCTGTGCGCCAGCTGTTTCCATGATTAGCCCATTAGCAAAGGCTGTCCGGATGATTTTATTAGCTAGGTTGCCATCTTTGCAGTCTAAGCCCTGAATCATGCCCCTGCCTCTAACGGAAAAACCAGCCTCCAAGTTATTTTTTGCGATCTGCTCCAATCGGAGCTGCATTATGCTTCCTTTTTGTCTAACGGAGGCTGATAAACTGTCGTCTTGCCAATAAATTTCCAAAGCTGCTTTGGCGGTAACAAAGGCTAGGTTAGGTCCTCTGAAGGTGCCGCTATGTTGACCTGGTTTCCACTGGTCTAATTCTGGTTTGATCAGCACCAATGAGAAAGGAAGACCGAAACCACTCAAGGATTTAGAGATAGTAACAATGTCAGGGGAAATACCTACTTCTTCAAAGCTGAAAAAGGAACCAGTCCGTCCGCATCCCACTTGGATGTCGTCTACAACTAAAAGCACATCATGTTTACGACAGACTGTTTCAAGCGATCGCAACCACTCAAAGCTGGCCACATTGACCCCACCTGCTCCCTGAATTGTTTCTACAATCACTGCTGCTGGAAGCGCTACTCCACTACCTCTGTCGGAAAGGACTTTGTCTAGGTACTCTGTAGTATCAATATCCGAACCCAAGTACCCATCATAGGGTATAAAAGTTACCCCTGCGGTGGTGATTCCTGCAGCGTCTCGCTGGGAAATGTTGGCAGTTGTTGCTAAGGAACCTAGGGTTACCCCATGGTAGCCATTGGAAAAGGCAATGACCGTTTCCCGTCCCGTTATGTTGCGGGTCAGTTTTAGAGCTGCCTCCACAGCATTGGTTCCTGTTGGTCCAGGAAACTGAACTTTGTAATTTAATTGCCTGGGTTTGAGGATAATGGCTTCAAAAGCTTCGAGAAACTCCTCTTTAGCTACCGTTGCTAAATCGAGACTATGGACAATACCGTCGGACTCCAGATAACCCAGCAGTCGTTCTTTTAGTTGTGGGTTGTTATGTCCGTAATTGAGCGTACCCACTCCACTGAGAAAGTCAATGTACTTAATACCTTCTTTATCTTCTAGAACAGCTCCTTGTGCTTTCTTAAACACCGTGGGAAATAAACGGCAGTAGCTTCGCACATTGGATTCCAATTGATTGAAGATTCTCATGAGATTATCCTCATTAGTGTTATACGTGATGTTTTCCGCAAGCTACCTGAAAGTTTGGCTACTTATAGTACTACCCATTAAGGTGTTTGACATTGATAAAAGCTGAAAAGCTAATGCACGTCAACTTTTGCCTATTGCCCGCCCCCCTTCTTAAGGGGGGTTAGGGGGGATTCCTCTGGCCTTGCCCGTAGCGCTATACCTTTTAACTTGTGGCGATTCCTACTTACCCCCTCACCCATTTATCCTTTCAACAACTCACCAAATCAAGCGTGTAGGAATCACCAGGATGTCATTAGCCAGCTACATGAGTCAGCTACATGAGTCAGCTAACACTTAACTCTTAAGTTGACAGTTACCGTAAGAAGATGCGTTGTAGTTCTCGAGTGGGATCGCTATAGGTGGTTCTTGCATGTGCTATACATTTGTTGTCCCAAAGCAACAATGAGTATTGCTTCATCCGAATAGCCATGTGATTTTCCTCGTAATACGCTAGAAATCGGTCGGCAATTTCTCCCAAAAACGGCTCGGGAGTAAAGGGCTTTAGGTTTTCTGGATCGGGGCTGTAGTCACCGTATTTAATATAGTTACAAGAAAAGCGGAAAACAGGCTTCTTACCCTCAAATGACAGGATCGGATGAATTGCTCCCTTGGTGCGGTTGGCGTGGACTCCCCTCGTGGCACCAAAATGGTGTCGAGTCTCCATGAGTTTTTTCTTTTCTTCTTCCGTAAGAGTCTTCAGGAATCCTTCCACATAAGCCAACGTGGTCATCCCACCACCACAATCAGAAGGCTTTTTGCACCAAAGCACTAGATAGTTCGGTGGGGTTTGATAATCGCTGGCTTCCGTATGAGGAAGCAAACGCCTTTCACCTCTGGCATCGGAAAATTTGATCAATTCTGGTTCATATCTGACATAGAATATTGGTTTCCCATATTGCAGGATTAACTCACCACCTGTGACCAATTTTGAAAATTCGATCCAGTCAAAATTGGGATCTTCAGTTTCCACATAAATAAAGTGGTTTTGCTCCAGAAAGTTCTGATAATCAGTAATTGATTTATCAAATTTGGGCAAGTTACTTGCCTGATAAGTTAACATCCAAACTCCTTTTTTTTATAAGGCTGAAAAAAATTCACTATAGGCGAAATAAATTCAATACTGGTTACTTGTTTACATTTTTTTAAAAAAATACACATAATAAAATTTTCAAAAAAATACTTAATAAGTAATTACAATGGATTCGTGATATATAAGGGTGTTTCTCAACCAGAGGTTTTGCCATTTATGTCACGGGGGACTTTCATCTGTTCCAAGTTTCCCTCTTAAGCTGCTGTGCATTTTATTGATGCCGTCGCTCATTAGGGAAACCGCCTGTTCCCTTGCTGCATCGCTTAAATTGCCTATTTTAAAATTAGAAAAAAACCTTAAAACCCTGTCCCCATCTACTATCTACGCCAGCTAGCCAGTTAAGTGTGTAACAGATTATTAAGGGGGGCTATAGTCACAGTTAAGCTTTTAGCATTTAACAAAAGTTTGTAAATTCAGTCTCTAAGATACTTTTTGTTAAATAAAGGTTAAAGTTGGTTAAAGTTAAATAAAGCTTAAATTATTGTGTAGGGTGAGATAGGCGGCGAGTACTTTAAAAGCTCACCTGTAGCGAGAGCTGTCCGCCTTAAACCACGCATATTCAGTACTCGATATTTCTTAAGATTTACTTTATAAACAGTCTCTAAGTTGTAGAGCAATTCTTATTTGGGTGAGGTTTTTAGGGAGCTTCCGAGCTGGGAGCTTCCGAGCTGGTAAGAGGGAAGAGGTAAAAAATAGTGAATAATGGATAATTGCCTTTTGCTGATTACCCATTATTCACCTGTATCCTTTCCTAGCCCAGAAATAAGATAAGTAATCAAACAAACGGATCTTATATCATGTCAGGATAATTACCCTTAATAAAAACCTCCCCCATCTCCCCATATTCCCCTCCTGGTCGGGGTTAGGGGTGGGTTCCCATCTCCCCACACTTCCTATAATTATGGGTATTCAACCTAACTTAATATTACTTCCCAATACAGAAACGGCTGAAAATGCGGTCAAGCACTGATTCGGTTACTTCCTCTCCTGTAATTTCTCCCAAGGCTTGAATTGCTCCACGCAAATCTATGGTCCAAAAATCTAAGGGTAACTCTTTCGCAATAGTTTCTTGCACTTGCTCAAGAGACATTTTCGCCCGCGTCAACGCAGCAGCTTGTCGTTGGTTAATCGCTAAATCTAAATCAGCGGCTTGCAGGTTGCCACGATTTACTGCGTCAAGAATTGCCTTCTCCAGAGAATCAATCCCTTGATTGTAGGCAGCGGCTGTCTTAACTACCTGCTCTATAGTATTAGGATAGCATAGGGTAGATTCACTCTTATCACTGGCCAGGTCAGTTTTGTTAATCACTAGAATTACCGGACGTTCTTGCACCTGTTGGTAAATTTCCTGGTCTCCTGCACTCCAGCCAGTGGTTGCTTCAATCACCAGTAATACTAAGTCAGCCGCCATGGCTGCACTACGCGATCGCTCTACTCCAATCTTCTCGACTTGGTCAGCGGTTTCGCGAATTCCTGCTGTATCGAGTACCTGTACCGGGATTCCCCCTACCACTAACTGAGATTCCACCACATCCCGAGTGGTACCAGGAAGGTCAGTGACAATAGCGCGATCGCATCGACTCCAGGCATTCAATAAACTCGATTTTCCGACATTGGGTCGCCCAAGGATCACCACTTTTAAACCGGTGCGCAATAGCTCACCCTGATCCGCTGTGGCTAATAGTTGGGATACTTCTGTTAAGATATTGTTAAGTTGAGCTACAATTGCGCCTTGATCAAGGGGCGGTAAATCCTCCTCAAAATCAATTCGAGCCTCAATTTCTGCCAAAATATCCAGGCAAGTAGCTCTGGCTTCCCGAATGGGTGTGGCGAGCTTGCCCTGCAACCCAGCTAGGGCGGCTTGAACGGCTGCTGGGGAGCGAGACCCCACTAAGTCCGCAACACTTTCTGCCTGAGTCAAATCCAAGCGCCCATTCAAAAATGCCCGTAGGGTAAATTCTCCTGGCTGTGCTAATCTCGCTCCTTGTTCGAGGCACAATTGCAACACTTTTTGGACGGGCATGATCCCACCGTGGCAATGGAATTCTACCACATCTTCACGAGTGTAGGAACGGGGAGCTTGCATAATCAGCAGCAATGCCTCATCCACTAGCTGTTGGGTTTTGGGATGGCGCACATAGCCGTAGAGAATCCGGTGACTCTCCCAAGCCTGACGCCCCGGTGCCTGGAATAAAGTACGGGCAATTGCGATCGCATCCCTTCCTGACAGTCGCACTATACCGATACTCCCTTGTTGGGGGACAACTGCTGTTGCGATCGCAGCAATGGTTTGACTCTCGAACATCTCAGATCAAATTCGCTTGACTAATTATCATATCCCTTTTGGTGGTGGAGGAGTCGGGAGTCGGGAATCGGGAGTCGGGAATCGGGAATCGGGAATCGGGAATCGGGA
>NZ_MKZS01000001.1:2055424-2063379 GCF_001942495.1 Moorena bouillonii PNG | reverse complement strand
AAACAGGTTTCGTCTCCGGGGGGAACCCCCAAGACCGCGCTGCCTCCCCAAGACCGCGCTGCATCGCTTATTCAAAAGCACCATCTGTAGCACCTCAAGTAGCGTGCGCATTAGCTGATAGCTGATAGCTGAATACTTACGATGGGTAGATGGGTAGATGGGGAAATAGAGAGATGGGGAAATAGAGAGATGGGGAGATAAAATTGATGGCTAGCCGTAATTTACAGAATTGGTCTAAAAACTGCTATTTTAATGGGAGTGACGTCTTTAAAATGCTGATAACTCCCCTTTTCAGCCAACTTGATTCCAAGCAATGGATCTGTGTACTGGATCCAGCCTTAGCGCTCTCCTATTATGGAGTCCACATAGCTCAGCAGCTAGGAGAAATAATGGAACTCTGGATAGCAAGAGAGCTTTGGCATATTCTTAACAATACTAAGTTTTATTTACAACAACCAGAACTGCTTATTCCCAAAAGCACTCTCAATGAAAAGGCATCTGAACAGGAGAAAGCAACCTTAGAGAGTGTGATTTGGTCACTTAAAGAGTGGAAAGGATTACAAACCGAGAATGATTTGCTAGGACTAAATCTATTCTGGCTGGGGGATAGTCTCAGGGAGTCTTTACTGCCAAAAGGTACAACTACCAAGCTCTTGCCACGATGGGAATATTTAGCACGCTTATTAGATCGACGCATTAACCAGTCACAGGGGACCAATGATACTTTAATGGCGTCATTCCGGGATACTGTAGCTCTAACTGCGAGTTTGGGTTCTGCTTTTATACTGAGCTATCAGAATCCTACAGATTTTAGTGATAATCGCCCTCCAGATATCTGCAAAGCTTTGGAAAACTTGGGAATCTCTTGCCAACTTGTTAGTCCGCAGGATCGAATTGTAGCTTTGGAATCGGACTACTTACGCCAGTTGATGATTTACACCGGACTGGCAAAACTGTTATGGGAAGGACTTCATCTGTGTGTTATACATCTTGTGACACCTGCAGTTACAGCATCTGACAGGATGTCTAAGGAGTTTTGGAGCGATAACGTTGCCTGTGATCCTGAAGACTTGGGGAATTTCCCAGAGTTGAAGGAGGATCTATGGATAAATACTAAAGCGTTCTGGTATAGTCTTTCCATTTGAGATGTAAACATAGAACTAAACCCTTTAGAGAAGAGAAAACTCCGGATCGGCTAACAGGAGTAAGGAATACAGCGTTTTTTTGATTAGAAAAAATAACCATCTAGTTTTACAACTCATTTGTAAAACCTAGACACACTATAAGTTTTGTTAACAATTTAACTCCTTTTTGATTCCTATTCAACAAAATGGAAGGGGGGTAAGACCATCCATGGATCGGATCTTCCTAAATCATTTGTGAATAGTTATAGCAATCGGTGTAATGGTGTTGACAAATTTAAGGAACGAAGCTATGCAGCGCAGTCTTGGGAAGCTCAATCATTCCCTGGTCCGACGTTCCCTATTCCCTATTCCCTACGCACAGCGCTATAGTTTTTGCGTAAGGATTTAGCTGTCAGCCGTCAGCTGTCAGCCGTAGCGCATTAGCTGATAGCTGATAGCTTACTTTTATCTTTCCCCAGGTTCCGCTGATCAATCAAACAGGATGTCTATAGGTACTTGAAATTTTTCTTATGAAAGAAAAACGTAATCTTACTCTTTATGGTCAAGATCTAGCTAGTAAAGATCTAGAATCAGAGTTAGGGAATCAAGTGATTGGTAAGCTGTTTATCAATAATTCTTGTTTTTTAGTTTTTGAAACAAACAACGAATTTAAACCTAGTTTAGGGTCTAGCTCTAATTCAACCCCTCAAAGCAGTTGTCCTTTGAATGCAGTTGGTTATCTGGAGGTAAATGGAAAAGTTTATGCAATTACAGAATTCCAAGACAATACTACTTCCGCCACATCTCATCTTGCTAGTCTCTTAACAGAACGAGAGTTACAAATTGTTACTCTTGTTGCCTCAGGTCAGTCTAATAAGCTAATTGCTAAACACCTTGAAATTAGTGAATGGACAGTTTCTGCTCATCTACGTCGGATCTTCCTGAAGCTGGATGTCGATAGTCGAGCCGCTATGGTTTATCAATGTGCTCCTTTGATTCAGCAATTAGAAATGAATTAGCTATAGCCTGAGTAACTGCTATCAGCGGTCAGCGGTCAGCGGTCAGCGGTCAGCGGTCAGCGGTCAGGGGTCAGCGGTCAGCGGTCAGCGGTCAGCTATTAGCTGAATGGTTACCCATAATCTTGTATGGCATGGGATGCGTTCGCGTAGCGTGACCTACGGTCAATCGCATTATCTGGCCGAGCACTGGATGCGTTCGCGTAGCGTGACCTACGGTCAATCGCATGATCTGGTACGGGTATTGGATGCGATCGTATGATCTGGTCAGGGTATGGGATGCGATCGCATGATCTGGTACGGGTATTGGATGCGATCGCTTAATCTGGTCGGGCACTGGATGCGATCGCTTAATCTGGTCGGGCACTGGATGCGATCGCATGATCTGGTACGGGTATTGGATGCGATCGCATCATCTGGTCGGGCACTGGATGCGATCACATGATCTGGTACGGGTATTGGATGCGATGCTCTGAAAGAGCCGCTACGCGAACGCATGATCTTGTCGAGCACTGGATGCGATGGGCGAGCATTGAGCCGCTACGCGATGAAGGGAAGCTTCCGCGCTTATGGGATTGACCGTAGGTCACGCGGGGCGCGTTCGCATTTTATTCTAATGATGTAGACAGGCTTTTTAGTACTTTAACTCTTACCTACTCTATGCTCCCTAATTTTAGATCATAAGCTCCCTTTTTATATCAGTAAATTTAAAAATACTGTCAAATTAAATAACACCTAACTGAGTCTATAAATAGCTAAGAATAATAGTTGTAAATAAAGATTTTAAAAAAAATTAACCCTTGCATTTTTTCGAGGAGTTATGTATACTATAAGTACAGACTAAAACTAATAACCGCGCTGGTCGTAGCCGTTAATCACTACCAGCGCGGTTTTCCTCCCAACCAAGTAGGAGTTACTTCCATAATGGCAGAAAAGCTATGCAGCGCGGTCTTGGGGGTTCCCCCCATGAGCGACTGCATCAAGACAATCACGATCATCAATCCCAACCTTTCAGCAACCTACCGGTGCTAATGATGCTGGTTTGGTTAAGAGTTGGAATTTTTTACTCTTTTACGCTTGCGGCGTTACCCTGTCGAGGGCGCACCCTACAATATCCTGGGATTAGCCCAAAGGGCTACGCTTCGCCTAGGCACTAAAACCCAGAACAAAAGTACCTCGCCTATTTGGTAAATGCTATACTCCTCTTCTGTCATTTTGGGACAATCGAACAAATTTGCGTCATTTCAGCCTACGAAAAATCAAGGTTTGACCCCAGTTTGACAGAAGAAGGATAATATACAATATAATGTAGTGCCCTCTAAATAGTCTGATATGTCTGAAGGAGTGCAAGACAAGTGCGAATCAGCAGGGAGAGACTGCAATATCCCCAGGTTTATTAAATTAGGGTAGACGAGGTTAAACGATCTATGCTGAGAAGGTTGATATGGTCAAAGATCGGTTTCATTTTGTTGTGAGAACTGCTTTAGAAAAAGACAACTGGCATATCACGGCAGATCCTTACGAAATTCGGATCGATGATGTATATTTTGAGATTGATTTAGGAGCGGAGCAACTATTAGCAGCAGAACGAAAAAATCAGAAAATTGCTGTTGAAGTTAAAAGTTTTATCAGTCCATCCAAGGTTTCTGACTTTCATATGGCATTGGGGCAATTCCTAAACTATCGAGATGCACTGGCAAGGATTGAACCCGATCGCCAGCTTTATTTGGCTGTGCGAGAGCCAATTTATGAAAGTTTTTTCCAGCGACGCTTCATCATGGCAGCAGTTGATCGTTATCAGATTAGATTAGTAATTTATGATGTGAAACAGGAGGTAATTGTTCAATGGCTGTAGAGCAATATCGCCAGTATATTCGACATCTTCTTTCGCAACGTGCTCAACGGGCTTCACGGCAAACAATTGCACCAGAATACGAGGTTCAGACTGTCTTTGATACAGAGCAGGATCACTACCAACTGCTCTATGTTGGTTGGCGTGGGAATAAACGTGATTTTGGCTGTATTTTACATGTTGATATCAAGGGTGGAAAAATTTGGATTCAGCATGATGGCACGGAAGAGGGACTTGCCAACCGATTAGTGGAAATGGGAGTGCCTAAACACGATATTGTTTTAGCTTTTCATGAACCTGAAGTACGTGAGTTTACCGGTTTTGGTATAGGTTAAGGATTAGAATAGATTTACAGATTAATCCCGAAAATACTATTATTCAATGCCTGCTAAATATATTCATCATGATACTGTAAAAGCTGCCCTAATCAAAGACGGTTGGAGCATTACTGATGATCCACTGATTCTCAAAATTGGTACTCGTAATGTCCTAGTTGACTTAGGTGCTGAAAAACTAATCGCTGCGGAAAGAGGTGCTACAAAGATAGCTGTTGAAGTAAAAACTTTTATGAGTCCTTCTCCTATTAATGATCTTGAAAAAGCATGGGGACAATTCTTTTTATATAGTAGGATTCTGAAAAAACGAGAGCCTGATCGGCAGATCTATATGGCAGTAGAGCGCAATATTTTTAAAACACTTTTCCAGGAAGAAGCTGGACAACTTTTGTTAGAAGAACCTGGTTTTCGATTACTTGTTTTTGATGCCAAAATTAAGGATATTATCCAATGGAAACCACAAATCAACCCTTAGATCAATGGCGTGAAACCCTGTCTTGATGCAGTCGCTCATGGGGGAAACCCCCAAGACCGCGCTGCATCGCTAGAAAATATTTTAAAGTATTACGCCAATCTTCCTTACCGTTATGGTGATGTAACCACCTCTGTAATTATCAGTAGCGATTGCAATCATTTTATGCTGCTCCATGAAGGCTGGGAAAACCATTGCCGTGTATATGGTACTATAGTTCATGCTGAAATCCGCGATGGTAAAATCTGGATTCATTACGATGGGATTGAGGATGGTATCACGGATGAATTGGTTGCCACAGGAGTACCGAAGGATAGGATTGTTCTTGCTTTTCATCCTCCTGATATTCGTCAACATACTGGGTATGGGATTGCATAGCAAAGGGAACATTCCAGTAAGGTGATAATGATTCTTGTTTGGTTAAGATAAGGTTTTTGATATGACAAGTTTATTACAGTATGTCACGAATGAACAGGGAGAACGAGTTGGGGTTTTATTGGATTGGAACACCTATTCTCGACTCGCTAATCCATTAGGGTGGGATGAGGAGTGTTTACTTGGTTTGAGTGTAGATGAGTTAGAAGCACTGGCAAGTTGTAAATTGGCTGTGGCAGATCAAACTCGTTTGGATGATTTAGTGGCGAGAAATGTAGAATCATTGCTCTGCACTGATGAGGTGGCTGAGTTAGAGGACTTGTTGGGAAAGGCGGATCAATTGACCATTCTCAAAACTCGCGCCAGATATACACTCTTTGTGCTTAGAAAATGGGACAACGGCAGCGTGAGTGTTTACATTCGGATTCAGTTACAGCGAAAAATTCGTAATCGCTTTAGTTATTCTATTTATCAACAATTTTGATTCTTATTTTTCAGACGTTGAGCGAGTAGACAATCCTCAAAGCTCAATGCTTCTTCGTCTAGGAAGTTGGAAATTGCCATTTCAATGGTAGCTTCCAGGGAACATTCTAATTCTGTAGACTTTTCCTGGAGTGCAACGTTTATGTAATCAGGCAAATACTTGACAAGCTGAGCGATCGCTTCTGGGGAAAGGTGTTGGGTGGTGAAGGTTTGAGTCATAAGACTAGGGTTGGTTAAACTATTTACGGCATTGCTTAATAATGAAATGATTTGAATAGTTTTGTGGAACGGGCATCTTGGGTGGAACCAGCATCTTGGGTGGAACTGGCATCTTGCCAGTTTCATGCTTATTATCGGGCGGGCAGGATGCCAGTTTCAAGATATTATCAGGCGGGCAGGATGCCCAATCTACTCCTATTCATGGGAAGATTCAGCAACGCCCTATCGATTGCTTTGGTCACTTATCCTGTCGAATAACCCACTACAACACGTGCAATTAGCCCAACGGGCTAGGGCTTAGCCTACGCACTTTCAAGGCTTCTTGAGAATTGAGTTTACGCTTTCCGTTTAATATATCTAAAATCGCTTGCTCTTGCTCAAAAATACCTAACAAATCTTGTATCGTTAGATTATAGTCTTCCATTAATGTCTGTAATAATTCTGCATCGGTTAATTCGGGCAATTGTTCAGTTTTTTCTTCATAGTCATAGACTAACATCCCTAATACCCTGAGATAATCTTGATCATCTTGATTAAGCGGTTTTTGATCTAATAGGTCGTTGATTCTTTGTTGGGTGGCGATTAATTCAGCATTATTGGTAATGGGACGGGGCGCAAATTCGGTGATTAATTTCAGGTAATAAGGACTAGGGTTGGTTAAACCAGTTGTCATTTTTCAATTTCTACTTATCCTAGTCTGCCTTAGTATACTATTCTGGGGAATATCATAAAGCAGAACTATTTCACCAGGACGCGATTAACGTAATTGAAGAGTTCTACGGTCCCAATCATCCTAACCTGGCAGTGCATAAAGCAAGTTTGGCACTGACCTACAAAACCCTGGGGCGCTTGACCGAGGCCATAGAATTGTATCAAGAGTGCATCAAGTCCCTCAACTCAACTTACGGCAACAATCATCCTCAAGTGGGAATGTACCTGAGTGACTTGGCTTGGCTGATCTCGGAAGAGAGTAACGAGTTGGACAAGTTAAAGCTAGCTGTGAGCTTTTTCCACAAATCGCTCAGCATCCTTACTCCAGTTTTAGAACCCCATCATCCCAGTATTCGCAATGCCCGGAAGGGGCTAACTGTGCTTTACCGTCGAATAGGGAATAGGGAGTAGGGAGTAGGGAGTAGGGAGTAGGGAGTAGGGAATAGGGAACAGGGAACAGGGAGCAGGATTTTCGAGCACTCTTACCGATCAGCATAAATCTGTAATTGGGATAAAAATCATACCAATTTGCGATCGCGAATTCCCTCCATTCCGAAAAAGCGATGCTCCAAAAGAGCCGCTAAAAGCGAACGCACTTTCTTCTAGTGTTGTCTTTTTATGCCAAATCAGGTATAATATTTGGTGAGGTAAGGTAATGACAAATAAAGTAATTTACTGGGTTGGCTCTTCTAGAGAAGAATTATCGGATCTTCCTAAGGAAGCACGGCGGAAGGCTGGTTTTCAATTGAGAGCTATCCAAAGGGGTCAAAAACCTACAGATTATAAGCCGATGCCCACAATTGGCAAGGGAGTTGAAGAGATTCGCATTTGGACGGGAGAAGCCTATCGAATTTTCTATGTCGCTAGATTTGAAGAGGCAATTTATGTGCTCCATATTTTCCATAAAAAAACACAGAAGACCTCAAAGCGGGACATTCAACTAGGACAGAAGCGTTATCAGGAGATGGTTCAGTTTAGAAAGGAACAAAAGGATAAACATAAAAATGACTGAGGAAAAAACCGTCAACGTCCTGTTAGGGGATGACAATGTATTTAAAGATTTGGGATTTGAGGCAGAAGAAGCAATGAATCTCAAGGTAAGAGCGGATCTGATGTTAGATTTACGTTCCTATATTCAGGAGCGGGGATGGACTCAAAATGAGGCAGCAGAGTTTTTGGGAGAAACCCAACCGAGGATTAGTAATTTAATGAATGGTGAAATTAGTCGATTCAGTGTGGATAAGTTAATTAATTTGCTAGGAAAAGTAGGGATGGAAGTGAAGGTAGAAGTCGTCCCGAAAGTTTTATAGTTTTCAGCTATCAGCTATCAGCTATCAGCTATCAGCTATCAGCTATCAGCTATCAGCT
>NZ_MKZS01000001.1:2039846-2055324 GCF_001942495.1 Moorena bouillonii PNG | reverse complement strand
CCGCTACGCGAACGCAAAGCGTGGCCTACGGCCTCAGCTTCCGCGCTTATGCGATTGACCGTAGGTCACGCTACGCGATCGGCGATTAGCCCAAAGGGCTAAAACTTTGCGATGCTCCAAAAGAGCTGCTAAAAGCGAACGCACTATGCTAATAGACGATCAATCGCGCTAAAATAAGCTAAGGTAAGCTCCACTCATTCTACTGGCAATGGAAGTTCTAAAACTGACCACTAAGACTGATGAATCGGGTTGTTTGAATCTTACGATTCCGACCCAGTTAAGGGCAGTTGAGGTTAATGTTGTCGTTGTTTTAGATCCAGTTTCATCAGTTGAGAAGCAGGAATTAAAGTATGATTTTTATGATTTGGTGGGGCGATTAACCTTTGGGGGAGATGCGGTAGCAATGCAAAAGACTCTAAGGGATGAGTGGTAATCGCTATTTCCTCGATACAAATGCAATTGTAGCCCTACTCCAAGGAAATGCTAAAGTAAGCTATCAGCTAATGCGCTACAGATGGTGCTACTTGAGGTGCTATCAGCTAATAAGCTATATATAGTCGATGACAATAAATTTACCTATCAAAATAGAAAACCTACCTAGAAGTTTACCCCTTGATGGCGCTGTCAGTATCGAGTTAGTCGAAGGAGTGCAAATTTTTCGTGCTTCTAGTTTAGTGATTGAACGAATTGAAAGATTACTCACCAAACAAAAAGAAGCTGCCCTCACGGACGAGGAAGAAAAAGAATTGGATGGCTATGAAGAATTAGATGATTATTTAAGTTTAGTTAATCGTATTATTCGTAATAATTCGATAACTATAAAATGACTATATAGCGGTTTTAAATTAGGTGAGCTAAATGTTTTTAGGGAGCAGGGAGTAGGGACCAGGGAGCAGGGAACAGAGAATAAGTATACAGTGAGTTGGATTACTCAGATCTTGCACCTGATCAGACAAAAATCAAAACTAAGCTCATGTAACCAAGGCATAAGTGTATCTAAATGATTGAAAATAGAGAGAAGCAAAATATGCGGTAAAAGTAAAATAAGTGCTTGTTGTGCACAATAAAACCAATCTAAATTATCCGATTTACCTAAGTGTAAATAAACCCAATAAGCCAACAAATAAGAAACTAAACACAGAATCAACCAACGGTAGACTCCAAGTCTTGTCTTTTGTCCAAAGCGGTGTAGGCTAAAACGATGTTTAGCTGTCTTAAAGAAACCCTCAATCTGCCATCTACGTTTTCCCCATCGAGCAATAGTTTTACCCTTCATTGGTTTAGTTGATATCACAAAACGTTGAATCATTTTGCCATCTCGTTTTAACCATATCCATGACAAAAAAACAGGTAATTTTAAACCATTCAAATAAACTTCTTGACCACGCTTTTTAATGTCTGAGACCTTACGACCATCAGTTAAAGTTCGATTTTTCCTAATCCCAACAATAGCATGGCCGGATTTTTGACGGATATTATCAATCAATTTAATTGTACCAAAAGCCGTATCACCAAGTACATAAACTTGAAAATTTTGAGTAATTTTTTTAGGGAAATTATTTAATAACTTCTGTGCTAATTGGGATGGGGAGGGAGTACCCTTACCCCTATAAATCCTGAAACTCCAAGGAATACGCCAATTTCCCAGGACTAAATACATCACTACAATGTGTAAACCTTTCTTATGATTATAGACTCGCACTAAGTTTCCTAGATGGGTAAAATTACCTACCTTTTCTAGGGTAGTTAAATCTAGGATTACTTGTAGAGTTGGTTTTCTTCCTCTTTTTCTTTGATCAAGAATAAATTTGATTATTAAAGAACGAACGGTACGAATTAAAGAACGGGTTGACCATTGATAATTATTTAAAAAACGACTAATAGCACTTGCCGATTTGGTTTGACAATGATCCGGAACAGAATTACCTTGCCCACAAAGGATTAATCCAAAAATGGATTCTAAGGTTTCTTGTTGATAACTAGTGGGCATTAATTGTTTTAAGTTTGAGATTAATTTTTCTACTTCTGGTAAAATCTTATTCAGGGTCTTTATCCTCCATTAATCTTAGAAAAGAGTTTACCACAATTCTCATGTAATCCAAAAAACTATCAAGTCTAATTGAAGCCATAACTAAACTATTGATTATTTATAGTTTTCCGTATAATCTGGGTCATTGAGTGTCATTAAATTATGGGATACAGAGGCTTTTTCAAGGTATTTGATTAGTTGTCTCTAACTCAGGGATAGAACTGCCTCTAATCCCCTAATAACAATAACTTCAGCCGTTCCTTCTCACAGCCACTTTTTTTGGTGCAAGATCTGAGATTACTAGCAGATCGCACTAACTAGGCTGCTGTATTGATAGTTGGTTCGGGAAGATTTTCACCTGTTTCTTGATAGGCTATTACCAAAGATTCTAAAGCTTCAGTTCCATTATTAACCGCTTCTTCATAAGTATCGCCATGACTCCGCCATTGTTGTCCGGGGAAGTCGGGAAAACCAACTAAAAAACAATTATCTTCTTCTGACCATTGAATTATCATTTGATATTTAAGTTTGATCATTATTAAGATTACCTAGTACTTCATCAATAGCTTTTTGTACATTCTTTTCTTGATAGGGTTTAGCATCGTTTCCGTCTTTCCCTGAAACTGTTAGTTTTCCAGCATAAAGAGGATGTATCCAGTTTGTATGACTTCCTTTACCTCGTATTTCTGTAAAACCCGCTTGGTGAAGCATTTGTTTGAGTTCTATGAGGTGCGCTTTCCGTTGGCGAATTAAATTCGCCACGGGTCGCACCTCCTAATTTTCTTTGGCATTGGGTAGAGATTTTACATATTATCTAGTTTATCTAACTCAAAGCTAGATTAAAATCTCAACTGGTGAAAGTGGCTTAAGTAGCGTGCCAAATTTTTGTGCGAATATTGTCAAGAAGCGCGAACAGTGGCAATAGCTTACTTTTGCTGAACTGTTTTTTAAGCTTTTACCACAGTCCCATAGCAATGCGATCGCAAAAATTCAAAGTATCTCGGGTAGCCTCCCTAAAACGTAGGCTCCTCAAGACCAAATCTCATCCATCTGGAGCACAAACCCAGGTAAAACTGGCTCACCACTTACCGTCGCTGGATTATCCAGCTGTTCAACTTCCGCCCCAAGACGATAAATATAAACTTGGCGCTGATGTGGGTCAATCAGCCAACCTAGCACAGTCCCATTTGACCTATACTCTGCCATTTTGTCTTGCAAGTTTTCCAGGGGATCACTTCCAGAACGTAGCTCAATCACAAAATCAGGGCATAGGGGTACAAACTTCTTTCGTTGTTCTTTAGTTAGGGATTGCCACCTCTCTAGCTTGACCCACGCAACATCAGGAGAACGATTTGCTCCATTGGGAAGTATAAAGCCAGTAGAAGAATCAAAACCTTTCCCTGTACCATCTTGCTTCACCCAAATGCCAAACTGAACAATCAAGTCAAAATTGCGACCGCCAGTTTCCCCTCCTGTAGGAGTCATAATAATAAGCCTTCCATCTTGGTGGCGTTCGATCCGTAACTCCCGATTGAGCTGACAAAAAGCAAAGAATTCGTCATCACTCATATCAAAAGCCGGACGAGTCTTTAGTTCTAAGGGCGTTGCTAGTTGTGGTGTGATCGATCCAGTCATAATTATCAGGCGCGATTTGCCTTCCCCAACAGGCATCTTGGTGGAACCGGCATCTTGCTGGAACCGGCATCTTGCCGGTTACAATTTCCACCCTTATCCCTCTACCTTATTATTTAGATTATTTAGCCTTATATAGATTTTAGATCAATTCGCGATTAGCTCCATAGCTGCCCATGTCCTCCAACCTCGACCCAAAGAATAGAAACGTTACACTAGAAACGCCGCTTCACCATCTGCCACCATGCCATCTACCAGTCAACCCCTGAACTATCCCAAAAGCCGCAAAGCCGACCAAGTCGATGATTACCACGGTACTGTAGTTGCTGACCCTTACCGCTGGCTAGAAGACCCAGATTCAGAGGAAACTAAGGCTTGGGTAGAAGCACAAAATCAAGTCACCTTTGGTTATCTCAGCGAAATACCAAAACGGGAAACACTTAAGCAGCGCATCACCAAGCTATGGAATTACGAGAAATATAGCACTCCGTTTAAAAAAGGCGATCGCTACTTCTATTTCAAAAACGATGGTCTTCAGAACCAAAGTGTTCTCTACACCTTGACCTCCCTAGATGCTGAACCAACCCTATTACTTGACCCCAACACCCTTTCAGAAGACGGTACCGTTGCCCTATCGGGTTTAGCCATTAGTAAAGATGGTAAGCTGCTAGCCTATGGTCTGTGTAGGTCTGGTTCTGACTGGCAAGAGTGGCAAGTGCGGGAGGTGGAAACCGGTCTTGACCTCTCAGATCAGATTAAGTGGGTAAAGTTTTCTGGGGCATCTTGGAATCACGACCATCAAGGTTTCTTCTATAGCCGCTTCGATGAACCCAATGAAGCCACTAAGTTAGAAGAGCTCAATTATTATCAAAAGCTCTATTATCATAAGTTGGGCACACCCCAGTCAGAAGATAGTCTGATTTATGAGCGCCCTGACCAGAAAGAATGGTTCTTTAGTGGTCGAGTCACTGAAGATGGTAATTATCTTATCATTATAGTTGACCAGGGTACTGACCCCAAGAATCTGGTGTTTTATAAAAATTTGCAAGACCCAGATTCCCCAGTTGTGGAACTCATTAACGAATTTGATGCCAGCTATAGCTTCATCGGGAATGATCAATCAGTATTTTGGTTCAGCACAGACTTAGATGCCCCTCGTAGTCGAGTTATTGCCATAGATACTAATCATCCTGCTCAGGCACAGTGGCAAGAAGTAATTCCCCAAGCCGATGAAACCCTAGAAGGTGTTGGCTTACTCAACAACCAATTTGTGGCCGATTACCTCAAAGATGCTCACTCCTCCATCAAAATTTTTGACCTGGATGGTTCCTTTGTGCGGGAAGTCGAATTACCTGGTATTGGTTCGGTTGGTGGTTTCAATGGGTTACGTTATGATACCGAAACCTTCTACAGCTATACCAGCTTCACCACCCCTGCAACCATCTATCGCTACGACATGGTAAGTGGGGAAAGTACGATTTTCCGGCAGCCCCAGGTAGACTTTAATCCCGATGACTACGAGACCAAACAAGTTTTCTACCCTAGCAAAGATGGCACCCAAGTGCCTATGTTTATCACCCACAAGAAGGGATTGGAGTTAGATAGCAATAACCCCACTTACCTCTATGGTTACGGCGGCTTTAATATCTCCATAACCCCCAATTTCTCCATTAGCAATCTGGTATGGATGGAAATGGGAGGTGTTTATGCTGTTGCCAACCTCCGTGGTGGCGGTGAGTATGGGGAAGATTGGCACCAATCTGGGACAAAACTCAACAAGCAAAATGTATTTGATGATTTTATAGGGGCGGCGGAGTGGCTAATTGGTGCTCAGTACACCTCACCACAGAAACTTGCGATCGCAGGCGGTAGCAATGGGGGATTATTGGTCGGTGCTTCCATGACTCAGCGTCCAGACTTATTCGGTGCAGCCCTACCAGCGGTGGGAGTACTAGATATGTTGCGCTTCCATAAGTTTACCATTGGTTGGGCCTGGTGTTCCGATTACGGTTCCCCAGATAACCCAGAGGAATTTAAAGCCCTTTACGCCTATTCCCCATTACACAATCTCAAACCAAAAACCCCTTACCCTGCTACCCTGATTACCACCGCTGACCATGATGACCGGGTTGTCCCTGCCCATAGTTTCAAATTTGCGGCAGCCTTGCAGGAGGCCCATGAAGGGGAACAACCAGTGTTAATTCGCATTGAGACCAAAGCAGGCCATGGTGCAGGGAAGCCCACCAGTAAGATAATTGAAGAGATTGCTGATAAGTGGGCGTTCTTACTCAGAAGCCTAGAGGTAGAGGTTTAGAAGTTAAACAGAGCATAACTTGCCTAGGATTTTCAGGCTAGGATCTAGGACGCAGTTCACTAGATCGTATATCATTTTTTTGACAGAAGGGGGCAAAAAAGCCCACTTCTACTGCTCTTTTTGACTAGAGTGCTGGTTAATCATGGACCTATCTGCTATTTTAAACGTTGCCCTTGGCTTATTTTTTGTCTACCTGATTACCAGTCTGTTAGCCTCTGAAATCCAAGAATATCTCGCTAGCGTTTTACAATGGCGGGCTAAACACCTGCAGAGGGCTATCGAAAATTTAATTAATGGTGGGATTCAGTTAGGAAATATAACCCTGAAAGATGTGGTCGATGAGTCAGATCAAGAATCAGTTAATGTAACCGTTGATCAGATTAACAATTTAAAAAAGACCAAACGGCTTTTAAAAAAATTATATCAAAATCCGTTGCTTAAATCAGTTAATCACGAAGCCAAAGACCTAGATAACCAAAATGAATTAAAGTCAAAATCTAACTCAAAGGTTAGTGGGCCTTCCTATATTCCATCAGATACCTTTGCCACCGCTTTAATCATGACCATTGTTCAGCAGGCATCAACCTTAAAAAATAATGCCGAGATTACCCTGGACAATTTTAAAACAGCCCTTGAAGAAGAGAAGATAAAAAATTTACTTCCGGAAGACTTAAAGATAACCCTTTTAACCCTGATTGATAAAGCAAAATTTGAATACTCTGACCGGAACAAAGACCTGAAAAAACTCCAAGAAGAACTAGCAACATGGTTTGACGAATCCATGGCACGAGCGGCAGGGGTATACAAGCGTCAGTCTAAAGCCATATCTTTTTTAATTGGATTAGTGATTTCCCTAGCCTTGAATATCGATACCATCAATATCAGCAATCAATTCTATAAAAACCACAGTGTAAGAGCTGCTGTCAATCAAGTCACTAATAGAATTGTTAATGAAACCGGTGCCTGTTTACAGCAAGAATCAAACAGTAATGACTGTTATGATAGTATAACCTCAGCTGTAGATGACCTAGCCTTTCTTCCCATTGGCTGGGGAGAAACTAATCTTATAGAGCAGTTTGAAGAACCGAATCATCTTCCCAGAGAGCTGGGTTTGACTTGGGTTTACTTCAAATTCGTTGTCGGGATTATTTTGAGTGCGATCGCAATCTGTATGGGAGCCCCCTTTTGGTTTGAAGTACTCAATAAGTTGGTCAACGTTCGTAATACTGGAGACAAACCAAAATCCTCTAAATAGACTCCCAAATAGACTCCCAACTGCTAGACCTATTGAGGCTGCAAGGCAAGAACTATAGCCTGGGTCCAGTGTACCTTGATCGGTGTAAACCTACAGGGTAAGTAGCACGAACTGCTTTTTCCAGTATTTGGTTCAAATATATTGAATAATAATTGGAGATTAAATTGGCCACCATTTTTAATCGCCTTCTTCAAGTCTTTCTCCGGAAATAATGCATCTTTAATCTTTTCATCGCTCAGCTTAAATTCGCAATTTTGACCAGGACGAATTTTACCAACGTCTTGGCTTTTCGGTGCCTCTTCCATATCACCAGAATTTACCCAAACCATAGGTCGTGCATTATTTCCTAAGTCAGTGATAATACTCTTATCCCAGTCTATTTCAATATAAACAGGATTCTCGTTGGTTTTATTTTTAACACTCAGTTTAAGATCCTTTAAGTCATCCAATTTATAGCTAGGATCGAAGCCAAAGTTGACTTCCATGAAATCATTAAGATTGTGCTTTTCCAGTTCCTGATTGATAGCATCAGAGTCTACCTTAACGGTTATAAGTTTGTCTATTTCCTGAAACGCTTTGTACAAAACGTAAGTAACGCCAATTATATAAATCGTCAGGATTAGCAAGTTTTGGTCGTTATCCATTTATAGTAAACCTCTTAAAAAGACTAGTTTAAGGTTTTTTTCGTAAAGGGGGATAAGAAGAGTCTGGATAATGATTGGTAAATTATACTCCATAAATGAGTTTACCCAAGATTGACTCACGCCATCACTAATGACGAATCAAAAAGCAGCTTGTCCCTGAGGACAGGCTGCTTTAAGGCTTTATTCTAGCAAAGCAATGGCACTAGATAATGGCACTAGCTAATGACACTACATCATGCCCATGCCGCCCATGCCGCCCATGCCACCCATGCCGCCCATGCCGCCCATGCCACCCATGTCGGGAGCAGGAGCAGCGGATTTGGGTTCAGGTTTCTCTACCACCAGGGCTTCTGTGGTCAAGACCATACCAGCGATAGAGGCAGCATTCTGTAGGGATGAGCGTACTACCTTGGCAGGGTCAATAATACCTGCAGCAATCAAGTCTTCAATTGTGTCAGTAGCAGCATTATAGCCAACGTTACCAGTACTCTCCCGTACTTTCTCTACAATGACGGAACCTTCAACACCAGCATTATCGGCCATCTGACACAGGGGAGCTTCTAATGACCTGGCTACAATAGTTGCACCAACTGTCTCTTCTTCCTGTAGGTCGTTTGTCAGTGCAGGAATTTTTTCTATTAAGCGAATCAAGGTTGTACCACCACCAGGAACAATCCCTTCATCTACCGCAGCTTTAGTAGCATTGAGGGCATCTTCAATCCGCAGCTTGCGGTCTTTGAGTTCTGTTTCAGTTGCCGCACCAACCTTAATTACGGCTACACCACCGGCCAGTTTAGCAATCCGTTCTTGCAGTTTCTCCTTATCGTATTCGGAGTCAGTTTCTGCTAGCTGGCGGCGGATTTGCTCAACTCGCTTTTCTACATCTGCCTTAGTTTGACCACCAGCTACAATGGTGGTGCTATCTTTGTCAATGCTAACTTTGGTAGCATTTCCTAGCATATCTAGAGAGACAGTATCCAGGCTCAAACCAACATCTTCGGATATCACCTGACCACCGGTCAAAACGGCAATATCCTGTAACATTTGCTTGCGGCGATCGCCAAATCCCGGTGCCTTGACCGCAGCGGCATTCAACACACCCCTGGCCTTATTCACCACCAGAGTTGCCAAGGCTTCTCCATCTAGATCTTCGGAAATAATCAGCAAGGGTTTGCTGTCACGAGCCACTTTTTCCAGAATCGGTACCAAATCCTGGATCACACTAATCTTTTTATCGGTAATCAGGATGTAGGGGTTTTCAAATTCCACTGTCATCCGTTCGTTATCGGTCACGAAGTAAGGGGAAATATAACCGCGATCGATCTGCATCCCTTCCACTACTTCTAATTCGGTGGAGAGGGATTTGGATTCTTCAACGGTGATCACACCATCTTTGGTGACCTTTTCCATGGCTTGGGCAATCATCTCACCCACTTCTGGATCGTTACCAGCGGAGACTGTAGCAACTTGAGCGATCCCAGTTCCCTGAACCGGCTGTGCCATGCCCTCAATCTCTTTGACCAGCTCGGCAACAGTTTTTTCGATTCCTCGGCGCACAGCTACAGGATTTGCGCCAGCTGCCACATTCTTAAGACCTTCTCGAATCATGGCCTGAGCCAGAATGGTAGCTGTGGTAGTGCCATCTCCAGCAACGTCTTTAGTCTTGGATGCGACTTCTTGAATCAGTCTAGCGCCAGTATTTTCTAAGGGGTCTTCCAGTTCAATATCTTTGGCAACGGTAATACCATCATTGACAATCTGGGGTGCCCCATACTGTTTTTCCAGAAGCACATTACGACCTTTTGGACCAAGGGTAATACGTACAGCATCAGCTAGGGCATTAACCCCCCGCTCCAATGAGCGTCTGGATTCTTCGTCAAACGAAACGATTTTTGCCATTGTTGAACTTGCTTTGTGTCTCCATTAGCAAATTTAGCACTCTTACACGAAGAGTGCTAATTCGTCTGACAATTTTAAACTTTCCAGAACTTGAAACACAGACCTGCCGGGGGGTTCAAGCCATAACCATACCACCATCGACATTAAACACTTGTCCAGTGATATAGGCAGCAGCTGGATCAGCTGCCAAAAACCTCACCATCCCAGCTACTTCTTCTGGCTGACCGTAACGACCTAGAGGGATGTGCTCGATAATGGCTTCTGACTTAAGGTCAGTGGTCATATCAGTGGCAATAAAACCCGGAGCTACGGCATTGACTGTAATGCCACGACTAGCTAACTCTTTGGCAACGGTTTTGGTTAAGCCAATCACACCAGCTTTGGCAGCACTGTAATTGGCTTGACCAGGGTTTCCCATCTGTCCTGCTACTGAAGCAATATTGATAATCCGACCAGACTTTTGCTTGAGCATCAGTTTGCTCACTGCTTTGATACATACAAATACCCCAGTCAGGTTGAGATTAATTACTGCGTGCCAATCTGAGGGTTTCATCCGCAATAACAAGTTGTCGCGGGTAATCCCAGCATTATTCACTAGCACGTCTATACGACCAAACTTTTCGAGAGTCCCTTTAACTAGGGCATCAACTTGTTCAGCTTGAGACACATCAGCCTGAAGTGCTAAAGCTTCACCCCCAGCATCAATGATAGCCCCTACAACCTGATCAGCTGCAGTACTGGAACTGGCGTAGTTGACTACAACCTTTGCCCCTGACCCAGCTAAGGCCAGGGCTATAGCTCGGCCAATTCCTCGCGAGGCACCGGTCACGATGGCTATGCGATCGCTTAATTGTTGGGAAGATGGTTGCCCAGATGTCTGTAATGTTTCCATAAACCTTGAATTGTTTTCAATCCTGCCTAATCTTCTCCTGTGGGCAGGATAGGTTTCCTCCAAAGTTAACTTTACAAGAATCTTTAGGTTAATCCAGCTCCAATCATTTTGGACTAGAATCGAGCAGAAGGACTAGGAAAGGTTTCTTGCTCATGGCCGTTAAAAAGCAGTTCACAACGTTCCAAGAATTATTATCTGGCTCAGATGTGCCCGTGTTGGTAGATTTCTATGCCATTTGGTGTGGGCCATGTCAGATGATGGCTCCTATCCTAGAACAGGTCAATGCTGAGCTCAAAGATCGTTTGAAAGTTGTAAAAATTGACACGGACAAATACCCCCAGCTTGCTTCCCAGTATGGCATTGAGGCGTTACCAACCTTGGTACTGTTTAAAAACGGTCAGCCTCAACAACGGATAGAGGGGCTCAGACAAGCGGAAGACCTGATTCAACTATTACAACCTTTGATTTAAGATAATTTCGGGTGAGATTGTCCTTGATACCAGGACTGAGATTATCAGCTGATTGCTGATTGCTGATTGCTGATTGCTGATTGCTGATTGCTTAGGTACCTTGCTCTTTGACCTTTTTTCCCAGAGTGATGGGATTAGCCCCCGTGATTTATCTGGGATTTATCCGGGGGATATCAGCCTGCTAGACCAAAAAACCTAGCTAGGAAGATGGGGCTTGATCCGAAGAGGAATCCGAAGAGGAATCCGAAGAGGAATCTGATTCTTCTTCGGCAGATGGGGTGGAATCGCTGCTAGGGGTAGCTGATTTTTCTTTCTCTTTAGCACGCTCCTCCCGCTTTTTGCGATCAGCTTGAATGGCATCTTCTATCACTACCCGAGCCTGTGCCATTTTTTCCAGGTTGCTGCGGTACAACTCCAAGTCTTTTTTGAGCTTTTCGGAAGGAAGGTTTAATCCACTAGTAATTTTGTTAATTACTTCTTCGAGCTGCTTTTGATCCTGAGCTAACTCCGAGTCCGCCTGCTCTAGTAGTGAAAATAAACCAATGGCAAACAATCTGCTGTACTTAAACTGAGAATTTTGTGCGATCGCAGCTATAGTGGTAGCCAAATCCCCAGTCCCATTCTCAGAGGTTGGGGAACTGAACCAGGAGAGCAAATCTTCTCCAGACATAGACTCTACGCTACTTTTGAGCCTTTGGGCATCTTCCTGGTACTGGTGAGCTTCACCTCCGACTGCTTGACACAGAGCATTAAAAATTGATTCTTTATCATTTTCCGGTTGATAGCTCTGCATAAACCGGTCAAAGCATGTCACCACACCTAAGCCATAGATGGGGTCGTAGTTAAAATCGACATTAACCGACAGCAAATGCATCTCTACCATCAACTCTTCTACTACACGTCGGTAAATAGAGTTAATGGGACGAGTGTGATAGGTGTAGAAATCCCGTTTAGTATCCGAGACTGTGCGAACAGTATTCACAAGGCAGATCAGAATTGAAGCTTTATATTATTTTTATTATCTCCGATGAAGCGCCTAGCACCAAATCAAAGATGATGGTGGGGGTTGCCAGTTTCATCCGCCGATGCCAGATTGGTTGATTCAGGTGGGGATACTACTGGATAAACCATCTAAGGCTTCTTCCTCCGTTTCAAAAATTTCAAACACCGTGTCCATCATAGTGACTTCAAACACGAGCTTGGCGTCTGGATGAACAGAACAAATGCGAAAGCTGCCCTTAATTTTGTCAGCATCTCGCATGCCAGCCACTAAGGATGTCAAACCCGAACTATCAATAAAGTCAACCTGACTCAGATTAACCACTACATGCCTGCGCAGTTGGGAAATACACTCTTGCAATTTCAGACGAAAAGGCCAAGCTGTAGTGATGTCCAGGCGTCCAATCGGTTTCAAAACAATCACATTTGTACCATCTTCAGTAGTATGAGTTTTCTGATCGATATGAACCATCAGCACCTCCTTGTCGCAGCTACGGCTGATTGAAACCTTACCAAATCTAATCATTAAGAGTTGAGAGTGCGTCCCGAACGATTCAGGTGCGACCCGTGGCGAATTTAATTCTTAATGGGTCAAGGGCACCTGTAGGACTAGCGCCACCTTTAGCCCCTGACTGCTTCCCAGCCAACTGAAAAAGCTCCAAAATGTTTTTTAATTAATACGCCCTGACTAATACGCCCTGACTAACAAATTAAGCGGGGAAGACTTTTCTTAAAGCAAGCCCTCTGTGATTGGGATCATAGAGCTACTCACTGCAAGCTAGTTTAGCTTACAGTGATTGGTGAAATGTCAGGGAGCGTATCCAAATTTTTGCACAAATCTGGCCATAAGACCTGAAGATGAAGGTAATGATGGGGATGAATCTTGGATTTCTATTCTATCTTTACCCAGCTATCAGTTATCAGCTATCAGTTATCAGCTATCAGTTATCAGCTATCAGTTATCAGCTATCAGTTATCAGCTATCAGTTATCAGCTATCAGCTATCAGCTATCAGCTATCAGCTATCAGCTATCAGTCATTGGCCGTAGGCCATGGTACTTGAGGTGCTATCAGCTTGTGAATAAGCGATGCAGCGCCGCCAAAGGGGGTTTCCCCCATGAGCTACTGCATCAAGACAACAGGTAAGCATTGGAATAATGCTGAGTTACTTCAGCTGACGACTGATAGCTGACGGCTGATACCTGACGGCTGATACCTGACGGCTGATAGCTGACGGCTGATACCTGACGGCTGATAGCTGACGGCTGATAGCTGACGACTGATACCTGACGACTGATACCTGACGACTGATACCTAACATCGACCTAGTATTCCCATAAGTGATATGACAACAGTTTAAGCTGTCCAGTTTGCCCAGTCTTGAGGCTTGAGAAATGTCTCATACAGTTCAGCTTCGGGTGTATTGGGTTCAGGTTGGTAACCGTATTCCCAACGCACCAAGGGGGGTAAGGACATCAGGATGGATTCAGTACGCCCGTTAGTTTGCAGACCAAAAATTGTGCCTCGGTCATACACCAGGTTAAATTCTACATATCGACCCCGACGATAGAGTTGGAAGTTACGCTCTCTGTCTCCATATTCCATATTGCGACGGCGCTCTACAATGGGTAGATAAGCGGGTAAAAAGGACTCAGAGCAGGTTGTGACAAAGGCAAATAACTCTTCCCAACTCCGAGGCTCTAAAACCCCAAGCTTGTCACTGTAAGCTGCTGCGGGACCATCTGGATGGGGACCACGATAGAGTTTACCCGTGCCATCTTGATAGTCAAAAAATAAGCCCCCAACACCCCGCATTTCTTGACGGTGTTTCAGATAAAAATACTCATCGCACCAAGACTTGAACACTGGGTAATACTCAGGGTGATGAGTATCACAGGCTTGTTTCAATTGGCGGTGCAAATGGGCAGCATCTTCAGCAAAGGGATAGTAAGGGGTCAAATCGATTCCCCCACCAAACCACCAGACTGGTCCTGCCTCAAAGTAGCGATAATTTAGGTGAACTGTGGGCACATAGGGATTACGAGGATGCAATACTAGGGAGGTACCAGTAGCGAAAAAACCATGTCCAGCTGCCTCGGGGCGCTGCTTCAAAATTGAAGGTGGCAGCTGTTTGCCCCAAACTTCCGAAAAGTTAACCCCACCCTGTTCGATTACTGAACCATCGCGCATCACACGGGAACGACCACCACCCCCTTCTTCTCTTTCCCAAGCATCTTCTGTGAAGGTGCCAATCCCGTCATCTTTTACTAGAGCTTCACAAATCGTATCTTGCAGCTGTTGCATCAACTGCTTGACTCTCTCCCTAGAGTCAGCAGGAGGTAAAGAAGTGGTATTAGTGGTAGTTGTTGTGTCCGTCTGAAAAGCTGTCATAAACAATCCTAGTGAGTATCTAAGCCAAACCTTAAGTTTGCCTTGCCAATGTTATTGGTTGGTAATTATTGGTTGGTAATTATTGGTTGGTAATTATTGGTTGGTAATTATTCGTTGGTACGATCGGGTACCTTCAGGGGAAGCCCTGGGGGTTGGCAAAACTCCCAGGCAGTTGAGATCATATCCTAAATAAAGATGGATTTTTCAACCAAAGCCATTTGGGGAAGATCATAAATCTGCCTGAGCATAGCTGCGGGAGGCGTGTAGTGATTCTTAATTTTTCTTTCAAGTTAATTGCTGGTCACGAGGGGGTTTGGTGTAAGTTTTCCCTCTTCAAGACCTATCGCGCCCTGAGTACTGCCCCAGTGGAAGTTCTCTGGCAAAAACTGATCAACTTAGCAGATGTGTCTTGGAATCCTCTGCTGTCAAGTACCAATGCTCCAAAAGGTTTAATGGCTAAACCTGGTTTAATTTATCAGGTAGTCACTCGCTTGATCCCCATTCCGGTGCGAATTTTTGTAGAGCGTGTCTTACCCGGTGAGCTACTCAGTATAAGATTTCTGGCAATTCCTGGAGTTGAAAATCGCGTCACTTACCAGGTAGAATCCACCCTTTGTGGTACCTATATTTCCTACTCAGTTACCCTAAAAGGCTGGTTATCACCCTTAATCTGGTGGATGATTCGCCCCTACGTGGCGCGGGTGGTATTTGAATTAGCCCAGGCTGCCGAGCAGGTCAGAGCAATCTAATACCGAGTTGCATTCAAAGATAGTAGATTGGTTGGATCGGGAGATGGGGAGATGGGGAGATGGGGAAATAGGGAGATGGGGAGATCTCACAGGGGTAGGTTTTTTACATTTGGGTCGGGAGTCGGGAATCGGGAATCGGGAATCGGGAATCGGGAATCGGGAAAAGCGGGAAATGGGGAGAATTATCCCGGAAACTAGTGTGTA
>NZ_MKZS01000001.1:2034593-2039746 GCF_001942495.1 Moorena bouillonii PNG | reverse complement strand
AATGGTGAAAGCTTTACATTTAAAGCTTTTCAGGCTATTTCGTCACCCCTTCAGGTATTTGCGCTGTGTGTTGCCAGCCATAGCCGATGGCTTTTATAATGATAAACCCTTGGATGAATTACCGGTAGGCTTACAAGGCTATTATGAAAACCATTGGCAGTTGATGGGGATGACAACCAAGCCTTTACCCAGGGATAAAATTAAAATTGTTTATGTCATGTGTGCCTTAAGTAGTCCGGCTTCTCGTCAAACAATTGCCAACTATTCTAAGCAGGATGAATTCACGGTGCAGGAAGTGCTTGATGGATGGCAGCAATTTTTACAGAAGCAAGAAACTTATCGACCACCACGTTATCGGTTTTATCACGAAAGTTTCCGAGATTTTTTGCATCGACAGGATATTGTGCAAGCGGCAGGTGTGATGTTACCTAATATTAGTGCTGAAATTGCCGATAATATGACAGAGGGGCTGGAGTTATGAGTTTTGTAGGGTGTGTTAGGGGCGGTCGCCCTAATTTTCCGACTCTTCGTGCTTGGTTACGACAGCCAGCCCCGTAACGCACCACCGGATCAAAGATCAAACAGCATGCATTGAGATGCACCCCTTGAATTATGAGTAATCTTCGCAGTTGGTTAGGGCAAAAATCACCAGAGGAAATAGAGCATTTCTTGGGTGATATTCCCCGTTTATGGTTAGAAGGTGGTCAACTTAACAAATTATATCGTTTGTTGAGTAATTATGAGTTTATCGAAGCCAAACTTAATCATCCTGAATTTGGCATCAAGACACTGATTGAAGATTATGAGTTGATTGATGATATAGAGGTATCCCATCCAGACTACAGCGAGCAAACGATAAAATCCCTCAAGTTAATTCAGGGAGCGTTGCGACTATCAACACATATCTTAAGTCAAGATCCAAATCAATTAGCAGGGCAACTGTCAGGGCGTTTAGTAGAGTTTGATACCCCAGACATTCAACGATTATTACAACAGATACCGCAAACTAATACCACTTATTTGCGTAGCTTGACAGCTACGTTAAATCCCCCTACTGGACCCTTACTATCTACCCTAATTGGTCATGGTGACTCCGTAAATGCCGTTGCTGTCACACCAGATGGCACGAGGGTAATTTCTGGTTCATCTGACAACACAGTTAAAGTCTGGAATTTGAATACAGGTGCAGAAATTTTCACATTAAAAGGTCATAGTGCCCGAGTCCATGCTGTAGCGGTTACTCCCGATGGCACCAGGATAATTTCTGGTGCCTCTGACCATACGGTTAGAGTCTGGAGTTTAGCAACGGGTAAAGAAATACAGAGATTTAATGGTCATAGTCACCCTGTAGTTGCTGTAGCGGTTACTCCCAATGGCAAGGAAGTGGTTTCAGTATCAGTTGCAAAGATTAACTCTATCAAAGTCTGGGATTTGGAAACTGCTAAAGAAGAGTTAACCCTAAAAGGTCATAAAGACATAGTGAGAACTGTTGCTATCACATCTGATAATCGCGTAATTTCTGGGTCAGATGATGGAACTATTAATGTTTGGGATTTAACAAATGGTAAAATGCTTTTCAGTTTTAATGAGCCTAGAATATACAGCGTTTATGGTGGTCATATAGTTAATATTCAATGGCAGCCAGTATATGCAATGGCAGTTACTCTGGACGATAAGTGGCTAATTTCTGGTTCTGGTTATTCTGAACAGAGTACAAATAATCTTATAATCTGGAATTTAGAAACGAAAAAAATAGCTTTCACCCTTAAAGGTCATAAAAATCCTATTAGTGCTCTTGCTGTTACGCTTGACGGTAAACAAGTAATTTATACTTCTTTCGATAATACTATTAAAGTTTGGAATTTAGAATCTCAAGAAGAAATTTTCACTTTTTATGGTCATGATGACTCAATCTATGATATTACAATAACACCAGATGGTAAGACTATTATTTCTGCTTCAAAGGATAAAACACTCAAGATTTGGAATTTAGAATCACAACAGAAGCATGTTGAATTAAAAGAAAACAAAACTTCAGTAAATGATGTAACCATTACTCCCGATGGCAAGCAAGTAATTTTTTTGTTACAAGATACTATCATAAAAATTTGGAATTTAAATAAAAAGACTATAATTTCTAGTTTTTATAGCACTCATAATTCTCAAAATAATATTGTTATAAAAACTAGAAAAAAAATTGAAAAATATACATGGCATATTTATTCAGGTTTTACCAAAGTATTCTCGATATTTTATGATAGATTAAACAATCACTTATTCTCATTACTATTCGCATTATTCATGTTAACAGATATTTTAGCAATATTAATAGGTTTAATAAAAAATATAATAATAAGTATCATTATATTAACACTTATCTGTGTAATAGAAATTTCAGAAAAAATAGAAAATCATTTTAATTTTACTAAAAAAAATATACCTGAATATTTTTATAAACAACTATCTAAACAAAAAATAAAATTATTAAAATATTTACCAAAATACAGCAAATTTTCGGATATAACAAGAGAATTAAGTCAAGCCTTTGAAAGGAATGTAATTATTAGACTAGGGATTGCACCCAATAATTTTCTGGTTTCTATAAATAATCAAATACCGTCATCTTATCAGTTTTTGAGTGTCTGGAATTACCGTAGAAGAACTAAAATTTGCGATTTACTATCAATCTCTCAATATTGCTACATTTATTTAATTTTATTAATATCTGTTATTTACATAAGTATTAGATCTTTCTTTTTATATATTCAATTTTTATTTTCAGATTTGCAGATACTTTGGTTTTGCTCCCTATTTGGATTAATTGCCTAATTATATGTACTAGATAAACTATTGTCTTCTATAATAACCTTCATATTTTATGGTTCTGCAACAGCTATATCAATCACCCCAGATGGTAACCATGTAATTTCTGGTTCAACTAAAAGTACTATTAAAGTTTGGCATCTGGACACCAAAAAGTTACATTTTGTCCTCAAAGGTCATCAGGACGAGATAACTAGTTTAGCTGTCACCCCAGATGGTAAGTATTTGGTTTCTGGCTCCAAGGATAAAACAATCAAACTTTGGAATCTAGAAACTAGAAAGGAATGTTTCACCCTTAAAGGTCATGGGGATTCAGTCAATACTCTCTCGGTAACCCCTGATGGTAACTACGTCGTGTCTGGCTCCAAGGATAACACCATCAAAATTTGGGATTTGGAAAAGCGAGAGGAAATGCTTACCTTTACAGGTCATAAGGACTCGATAAATCGGATCAAAGTAACATCCAACGGTAAGCTAGTGATTTCTGCATCTTCCGATAAAACACTCCAAGTGTGGGATTTCGAGACTAGGGAAGTTATTGCTACGTTTACTGGAGAAAGTGCTATCAACTGTTGCGCCGTTGCACCGGATGATGTCACCATTGTCGCAGGGGATGAAGGGGGAAATATGCATTTTCTGCGGTTGGAGGGAGTGGGGAATAGGGAACAGGGAACAGGGAACAGGGAACAGGGAACAGAAAAGAGGCAAAAGGCAAAAGGCAAAAGGCAAAAGGCAAGTAGGGAGTAGGGAATAAATTAATCATAAATTCATCCTAGGGTGGGCAGTGCCTAAGACCGATAATAATAGGGTTTAATAGATTTTATCAGCACTGCCCACGGACAATAAAGAGTTTAGCTTTTTAATCAAATTAATCGTCAGTCAGGTGGGCAGTGCATCAGAGCAATTTCAAAGCTGACCATTGGTTTGATAAGCACTACCCACCCTACATCTACTCCGCCTTAAGCCACCTCAATATACTCACAGAATGACACTGATTCAGGAGCACTTAATCCATCTTCTTTCAATCCTTCCAAATGAAACATCACTGCCTCAGTAATTAATTGTTTAACGTCTTCTAATGTTTCTGCCACCGCAACACATCCAGGAAGATCGGGAACATAAGCACCGTAGCTATTTTTTCCTTTTTCAATAACAACTGCATAGCGCATTAAATTTTGTCCTCCTCTATTTGAGCTTGTCGCCATATATTTTTAAGAGTCCCAATCGGAGCCTCAAGACTTGATTTACCCGATACTGTTACTGTGCCAGACTTTGAAGGAGTAGGGAGTAGGGATTAGGGAGTGGGGAGTCGAGAATAAATTAATCATAAATTCATCGTAGGGTGGGCAGTGCCTAAGACGGATAATATTAGGGTTTAATAGATTTTATCAGCACTGCCCACCAACCGAAAATTAACTAGAAACTAGTAATACTATTAATCCTAGGGTGGGCAGTGGATAAAACGGATAATATCAATTTGTAATAGGTTGGATCGGCACTGCACACCGACAATAAAGAGTTTACCTTTTTAATCAAATTAATCGTCAGGTGGGCAGTGCATCAGACCAATTGAAAAGCTGACCATTGGTTTGATAAGCACTGCCCACCCTACATCTACTCAACCGAACATGATATTATCCCGACTCCCGACTCCCGACTTCCTAAAAAAAATCGGTCAAGTTTGGTTAAGCCCAATTCTTGACCGCATTCAATTTTTCGATATGTCACAAGAACAGCTCAGCTGTACTTATATGATAACAACTCCAAATCGACTATTACATTGTTGTTGAGTTACTCAGCAACTACTGGAAACCAACAACATCCCAACTCATACTGCTTCATCCTGCTTCACAAAACAATTTTCGCAACATAACCCTCACGATTCCTGTGGGCCAGGGATGAAAATCCCTGGCAAATTCCTATCCTAGTCTACATAAAAGTATCGAATGAAAAACGTCATCACCTGACCAGGTTTTCCGGTAGGCTCCGGAGTGCTCCATTCGTCCGGGTGTGCATACTTAAGGGCATACACGGCATTAATGGTATTGCGAACCTGTTCAGGAGTACCGACCAAGACGTGCTTGGCTTTTTTGCACTTACGGCATTGGTCACCAGAATTTTCTGGGCAATTAGGATTGTTGAGATTGTGATCTGAGTTGGGGTTAATGTTGTTAGTCATTTGGAGTTCCGTGTTTGAACTATGTATAATATTAATATATTAATTTATTGACTATGTGTCAAGGGGTTTGGGAATTTTTTTTTATTAATAAATAAGGAATCGGGAATCGGGAATCGGGAATCGGGAATCGGGAATCGGGAATCGGGAATCG
>NZ_MKZS01000001.1:2008365-2034493 GCF_001942495.1 Moorena bouillonii PNG | reverse complement strand
ATGGACCCGATTCGAGTGAAAATTGTCAGAGGTACAGCATTTGCCCACCCTACGCTTCAGGGAAGGTGGGCAAAGGTCGAGGATTCGAGATGAAATAGGGAATTGGCTCAGCATTTGCCCACCCTACGCCACTCAGGGAAGGTGGGCAAATGGACCCGATTCGAGTGAAAATTGTCAGAGGTACAGCATTTGCCCACCCTACGCTTCAGGGAAGGTGGGCAAAGGTCGAGGATTCGAGATGAAATAGGGAATTGGCTCAGCATTTGCCCACCCTACGCCACTCAGGGAAGGTGGGCAAATGGACCCGATTCGAGTGAAAATTGTCAGAGGTACAGCATTTGCCCACCCTACGCCTGAGAGCTGAGAGCTGATAGCTGACCGCTGAATGCTTACGTTGCGTTTGCCATTATTTTTTGCTATTTTATCCTTAGAAAGGGTAGAGTGTAATCACATATATTTACGCTGTGGACAAAACTATTTAACAGCGTACTGGTACGAAAGTATGTTAAAATCCAATCGGTATTTCCGTTCCTGATCTTGTTTTATTGAGGCCATTGCTGGGTCAGGGTCATGATTGCTAGTAAACCGAACCTGACCAATGAGTCTCCAGCCATTTTCTCTCGGCGGATTTAACCCACTCCAAACCCTACCGAAAATAGCTGTTGCCTCGTGCGCCAGTGAGTATCTACCCACCGACGAATACCTGTTTCGACAACCTCAACCCCAAGCGGCTGTAGCGGGTGAGGGTAGCAACTGTTAGAAGGAAGCATAACTTGGATAAGGCAGGCACTGAGTCAAGTCTTGCAAATCTTCGACCTATAACCATTATTACACTTTTGACTTCACTTTTTGTCAGTTAAGCAGCTGTCACTTGTTGTGCTACAACCCGAAGTGCGGAATGTCGGTTCAGCAGTAATGGCCAGTGCTAGGTTGCTCAACTCGTTGCCGTCTGATATATATTTAACCTAAATAATTGTAAGTAACCGAGTGTTTGTTGATGGTTGACGGTTGGGTGTTCACAGTCAGCAAGAAACTCTCAACAACAGCTATATCTTTTAAAGAATCCCAAGATTATAACCCAAGGGTGGCTGTGGGAATATTAAAAATTATTCATAATTAGTCAATCTAAACTAAGTTACAAAACTACCCTAATAAGCGCGAGTTTACTATTATGGCTCCTAGCGATGACTTCAGACAATACCTTAAGACAGGCAATATTAAAGAGGCTCTTGTCCTAGCCCTGAGCGAAGCAGTTGATTTGAAAATTACTACCTGGGTAGCCGACACCAATGCTGATTTAGATGCAGCCCAAGCAAAACCTGGTCATCGTATGTGTACCCGCATTGATACCATTAACGGTACCATCGACAATGAAGTGGGGGACCAGTTTATCGGCAATGGTCGCTATAGGGAACTGCGGCAATTTCACAATGATCAGGTGGCTCAAGGCAATCAAATTATTCAGAGCAACCTCAAAAGTCTGCATAAGCTGTTTGAAGTTCTACTCACTCTAGGTTACCCAACTAGCACTACTGGGGTTATAAAGCCTGAATCCCCTAGGGTTGAAACCCATTTATTGCCAAGCACAGAACCGGTAACTGAAACCAGAGTAGCCATAGAGTCAGTCGAGTCAGTCGAGTCAGTCGAGTCAGTCGAGTCATACACAGAGCATCGTGTCGATACAGTTACTAAAGCCGTTTTGGGGACTGGATTGGCAGCAGCAGCAGTTGCCTCTGCCTCGGAATTAGTAGCAGAACCTCCCCCAGTCGAAGTAGAACCAACTCAGACAGCACCAGAGACACCCCCAACAATCTCTGCTGACCTTGAGTCAGTAACAGCTACTACCCCAGGGAACTTTGATGATTCATTCATTAATCCCTACACCGTAACTGAGCCGATCATAAAACCTGGATTGGTCGATGAAGTAGTCGATGAAGTAGTTTCTGACCCTGGTTTGTTTCCAGAGATTACTGAGAGTACTGAATTGCCAGAAACGACTGACTTGGAGGAGGAAAAAGCAATAGGAAACTTCCTACAGGATAGGTGGTCAGAAACTGAGTCAGTCTTGGTACCTCCACCCCCCATGGAAGAGGAAACAGAGATTATTCCTGACTTTCTACCAGATACGGCTCCAGAACTGGAGTCAGTCTTGGTACCTCCAACCCCGATTGAAGAAGAAACAGAGATTAGTCCTGACTTCCTACCGGATACGGCACCAGAACTGGAGTCAATCTTGGTACCTCCACCCCCAGTTCCAAAAGAAACCCAAGCTAGCCCCGAGACTTTCCTAGAAACTGAGCCTGAACTGCTAGAAGTCCCCTCAGCAGAACTGGAATCCTCACTGATGCCATCGACAGATAGCACCGAGGCGTTAGAAGCGGAAACTGAACAGGACGATTGGGATGACTCGATGTGGGAATTACTGGAGTCTGTGCCTGATCAGGAGCTAACTGACCAAGACGTTTCAGATGCAGAGATTGATCAACAATGGCAGGAATTCGTTGAAGAACAATCGGAACCTGATTTAAAGTCATCCGATGCAGTGGATAATCAAAATTGGGAACTCCTGACATTAGAAGATTTGGAGTTAACGCCCCCATCACCAGAATCCACAACTGAAACTTCAAACCAGGAATTAGAAGATGAATGGGGTGATTTGTTTGAAGAAGACACACAACAGCTTGATACAGACTCTAACCTCCTCAGCCTAGAATCATTGGAGCTAGAAGAAAATGAGGATTGGGATGATTGGATGTTGGAACAACCGGAGCACTCATCACTAGAATTGACAACTCCTGAGATAGATTCATTGGATGTCTCTGAGGATAATGAGTGGGATAAATTAACGAAAAACGCTAATCCGTTCACTGCACCAAGTAATCTCAATGGATCAGCAACAGATTTAGAACTTGATGAAAACTGGGATGATTTCGCAACTGATGAACTGGAATCTTATCCATCTCTAGGAAATAGCTTGGAGCTATCGGCACCTTCAGAAGATCCAGATACTTCAGAACTGACCAATGACCTAACTGATGACCATAACTTTAATCAGGAAGAATCTCAAGAGTTAGATCCGTTTCTAGAAATCTCTGATATCACCGATCAATCAGAGAAAGCATCTGAGGACCTCATGGAAGACTTGTTTGACTTTCCTGTGGCACAACAGAGTGAATCTGAGGCGATAAAACTTGATGATGATAATTGGTCTAGCCTGGAAGAGTCACTATTTATCAAGAAACCACGTAAACAAGAGGATTAGTTTGGTTGAAATCGATAATTCCTCCACTTATATCCACTTATATTAGGGTAGTTAATATCTTATTAAAATGGCCGTGACCAAGACCAGAAACCGTAAGCAACCAGGAACTACTGATGCCAGCGCCGGATTAAATTCGCCACGGGTCGCACCTGATCTTAGCTCTAGATTAGGTCAAACCCTTGATGAATTTTATGGCTCTTTGGGGGATGTCTTGATTGACATCACAGCCTTAGAAGTTAACACCATGGTAGTGGAGGAAATTAAGGGATATAAATTTATCCCCTGGGAAACCTACCGGGATATTTACCCGATCTCAGCGGACTATCTAGAGCAACAGGGAATTCATCCGTCTTTACGCGATCGCTACCTTGAGTTACGTAAAACCTTAGAACTAGAGTACACCGTGCTTTTGAGTGATCCCAATTCACCCTTGTATGATCCCACTGTTCTAGAGCAGGCTAGAGGAGGCCAAGAAATCCTCACCGATCCCACAGTAGAACTGCACCAAATTAACACCCGACTACCAAACCCTACTAAAACCAGCAGTTCTGAGGAAATGCTTCAAGCGCAACAGATTCTTAAGAACAATCGTTTCTTGCGTTGTTTGCGTAAGCTCAGTGAACTGAAAGCAGCACTGGATAGTCGAAATCAGGCATTGCTAAAAACTAATTCACACCAACGGGCAAATGTCAAGTCAATCAATGATTTAATTTGCGCCCAAACTGTGATTCAACTAGATGGTGATGTAATCAACCGCTATGCTCAGGAAATTGTTAACCATCCTGATCGAGATTTGATTCTACACATCCATAAGCAAGGAGTCACTGCTAGTCAACAGCAGTGGAGAGGATTGCTAGAATTTATTTTGGGTTTGGTACAGGCGTCAGTTAGATTGGGTCATGGTCAGAGTTTACCTTGGGGCAATTGATGTACTCGAAGACCACAGTAAAGATTACGGTTTGCTGATTCTAACCCTTAAAACTGGCTTTGTTGCATGAATGATTAAGAGTCAAAATGCTCCCCCTCTCAGGAGAAGTCTTAAGAATCATGGGCATAGCTATCAGGCATACCTAAATGGGTCATACGATTGAGGGCAGCACAGGCCAGTAAAAGTACTAAGCGCCTGGTTATCGAAAGTACGACGAGAACAACTAGTGCCAAAGATCACCTTGAAACGAAACATCGCTGTTTCCGATCATGAGCGACGGTGGTATCCACTCTCGTGTTTCCATTGGCTTCGACCCACTTGTTCAATCCGCACCAGGTTCTGATTGCGTGGATGGTTGTCCCCCTCTTGTGGCCAATATTGAGCATCATGACGTGGGGGGATATTGACCTGAGCACCGAGAGAACTGATGGCATCATAGCACTTGCGCTGATCATAGGCTCCATCTGCGGATACTGCTTCAATATTTTCTTCTATGGCGTCCAACACCTCCGATCAAGCGGAATCGTCACTGAGGTTATTGGTACTTACTAGGGCACTTTGTATCTCCCCTGTGCTCTCATCCACCCCTAGATGAAGCTTTCGCCAACTGCGACGGAAAGCTCACACCATGTTGACGCACTTTCGATTCTCCATCCCCATACACTTTTATACCTGTGGAATCCACCACCACATGCCGTGCCAAATTCCTTTCTATGACGGGCATTGCTACACTTAATTTTCCCAGTCGCCTCGATACCGTTGAATGGTCTGGTACATCTAAGTCCACCCCCATTAACCGGGCATAACGACTCCATCAATCCTTGGGTTTGCCTTCCTGGTAAATTCAGCAGTGAACTGATCGTACTCATGGAGCGCGATCGCTATGTCACTGTATTGGGGTGATCTGCCTCGTTTCCCTGTCTTGTGCGGATTCCACCATCCCTCGAGTACCTCCTCATCAATCGGTGAAGGTCAAACTTCCTCGGTTTTAATGGGCTGTGTTGTACTCACTCCAATTCCTAATTTTCTATTGGGTCTTGGTCAAAGCTTCTGTCATGGCTGGGTCGAGCCAAATTTTTCTCTCGAAATAGTATTGCAGCTAACTCATACTCTTTATGCAACAAAGCCCTTAAAACTTACCACTACCGATTAAGTAAAGCAGCGCCATCCTAACCGCAACTCCACTAGTCACCTGTTGAGGAATTAAGCTAATATCGGGATCATCCATCAGCTCAGAACTAATTTCAACGCCTCTGTTAACTGGGCCAGGATGGAGAATGTGAACGTTGGGTTGGCAAAGTTGGAGGCGCTCCCGGGTAATCCCATAACGCTGATGATATTCTCTCAAACTAGGCAACAAATGACTCGTCATACGTTCTTTTTGCAGCCGTAAGGTCATGACAAAGTCAGCATCTTTTAGTGCTGGTTCAATGTCCCAGTGAACATATAGCTTAGGATGACTAATTGGTAACTGTTGCGTAGTCGTCAGGGAATGGCTGGCTTGACTTGTGATCGGTACCGTTGCTTCTACAATCACAGGGGTTTCGGTGTACTGCTGCTGGTGAGCAAGGCTAGACTTAGCCAATAACTGTTGCTGTTGCTTTTCCCTAGGTTGTTGCAGACGAGTACTACTGTATTCAGCAAATAATTGCGGAAGTAGGGTAGGTGGTCCAGCGAGATGAACCTCTGCCCCTGTCGCAAGCAGACTCCAGATATTGGAACGGGCAACTCGTGAGTGCAAAATATCTCCAACAATGGTAATCTTTTTTCCATTAAGCAGTTCTATACGGGGATTGTCCCAGTCTAAGCAAGAACAAATTGTAAACAAATCCAGCAATCCTTGAGAAGGATGTTCATGTTGACCATCACCAGCGTTAAGTACACTTACCTGGACACCAAGTCGATTCATCTCAGTAGCAATAATTTGAGGAACTCCCGCCTGCCGATGGCGAATCACCATCATATTAGTTCCCATTGCCAGGTAAGTCTTCGCTGTATCAAGAATCGTTTCGCCCTTGCTTAAGGAAGACGTTCCTGGTGCAAAGTTTAGGATATCAGCAGAAAGACGCTTAGCCGCTAGTTCAAAACTGCTACGAGTACGGGTGGATGGTTCAAAAAACAAATTCGCAACCACCTGACCCTGTAGTGCAGGTACCTTTTTGGTTCGTCGGGATAGTACTTCCCGAAAGCTAGCGGCAGTTTGTAACACTGTATTGTATTCATCTGGCGTAAAATCAGCCAGGGCAAGAATATGGCGGCGAGTCCAGGTGGCATTTGCCATAGAAGTCGTCAAGCAATTCAATAACTTAGTTTTGCTGCTCGTGACAGCTTTGAGAATTTCTGACACCCAGGAAACCCTAGATATCGATTAAGGTTAGCAGGTCGAGCAGTATTACCTACTTGGTATTATTGAGCCCCAAAACCTCAGATAACCTCAGCGCAAACCTGTGTTAAGGAAAAAAGCTGGTTTAGTGTTCGGTCTAAGAAGGTTTTCAAGAAAAGGTGCGACCCAAGGCCAGGTTCCCCAGCCATTGGAAAACGCACCATTAGCAGTTAATTTAAATCAATTGATTTAATCGATTAAATCCGCAAGTTAAATGCCCAGCACCATAAAACTGCGGTCAACTAATCTCCTGTCCGGTTGAATACTTAATAATTCCTTGATAATTAATCACGCTTTTTTGCTCGGACAAAACCGATTTGTGAACAGGCCATGACAGATTGGTGGACGTTTTATCAATGACTGATCACTAACGACAAAAAACCACAGACTATTTTAAAAGTGATTAACCGGACTTGATATAACACATCTATTAAATTGAGGGGTATAACCCGTCATGCCAACTATTCAATAGTATGCTCTACTCAAGAATATGGGTCAAGAGGCACACATTTTTGTTGCTGTGCTTTAATCTTTTGCTGAACTCTAACTGGTACTCCCTTCACTGCTTTGCCATAGAGGCGTTGAAACTCCCGCTCAAAATGGGCAGCAACCATAGGACTATGAATAACTAACACCGTCTCATCGTTCCTGGTATTTGCTGCTTTTGACCAGTTGTGAGAGCCTGTAATCACTATCTTTCCATCGAGAATGGCAAATTTGTGATGTAAGACATCTCCTTCTGGCAACTGAGGCACACCGACGGTAGCAATCGGTTGACGCCAAGGACGGTTACCAGTCTCATATTTACACTTGTGAGCAACAGCTACTCCCATCATGTCCAAACCCTCACTGTAATAGCGAAAGGCAAAACTTGGCTCAATTAGCGCTTTGACCTTAACACCTTGTTGATGGGATTCCTCTAAAACATTAGTTAGCCGTTGCTCGGAAAAGACAAACAAAGCTATGTGAATGGTTTCCTTAGCCTGAGGAAGGATTTCAGCGATCAGACCATTGCTACTCTGATGCCAAGGTTTGGTAGTGGAGGTTGGGGAGAATTGTATCGCGATAGTTGTATCCCCCACACTGGTATCCCCCACACTGGTATCCCCCACACTGGTATCCCCCAGTGTCACCTGCTCTACTGGTCGCCATGGCTTCTTGAGACCAAACTTACTGTCTGGTTTACCCCCAGCACCATCCCCCCACATCAGGTTAAATTCCTGGGTGAATTGGTTAGCTAACTCTACACTGTCAATCTTGAGCAGATTGTTGGCATTGCCACGACTCTCTCGAAACTGAAAGTCACCATGTAGATCACTAAGAGTGAAGTTGGCTGAGGTAATAATAGAAACTTTGTTATCAATAACTATAAACTTATGATGCATTAAGCCACTGCCCCGAGAACCATCCGCTGTGTCATCAATCATAGGTACACCACCATTTCCTAAGATGATTAAAGCGTCTCCTTCTGAAATTTCCCTTGCACTCAGCTGACCATCTCCGTCACGGTCGATCAATATTAGGGACTCATTGTAGCGTGAGCGTTCTCTTTGGCGCAGTTTTGCCACTGACTCAGCGGTAAGTTTACTGACCGGAAGACTGTAGTTATTGTCTAAAATGACTCTGACCTTGACACCAGCTTGCTTACGTTCTACTAGAGCTTGGGCAATTCTGGGCATACGCAACTCCTGAACCGCCACATCTACTGTTGACTTTGCTGATGCGATCGCATCCACAATCACTTGCTCCAAGTTATCTCCCTCCCGAGTTACTCCCCGGTAAGGATCTATGTATTGGGCTGACCTACTATGATTAAAGTAAGCCTGAACCCAAGGGTCTTGGGGCAGAGGGGGCTCAAGAGAAACCTGTGGCTGAGCTTGTTGACAGCCACACAACATCAATAGTATCAGCAAAGGATAATACAAATTCCAGTAAATGCACGCTGGTTGGGAACTCAAGGCATCAAAAAACCCGATTGAATAGCTGATTTCCTCATGCTAACAGCACAATCTTCAAATAGATGCAGTTGTTGAATTAACATAAAATACCAGGGGATATCAGTTGCCATCTTGTTCAACTACCCCCCCTAATTGCCTTTTTCTTATGGAATGGCTTATACCGAAGCCTAATTAGCGGGTTAGGGAGTTTAACCCGAACTACTGTCTTATGCCAAGACGAAAGAAAACATTCCCGTGTGGCCACAAGGGGTATGGTAAAACATGCCACCGATGTGATCAAAAAAACCGAGCACGGGAAGAGAAAAAACAGCAAAAACAGCAGTGGGAGTCTAGTTTTGAAGATGATCCCATTGACTTAAAAAACCTTCCTACCCATGTGGTTGTCAAAGCCCGTGGGATAATTGCTGGTTTGGAGAATCACCAAGATTACAGAGAATTTGGTGGCAAGCGGCTGCGCCACAACCGCTGGATCATTAGTATTCCTGTAACTCGCAACTACCGAATGATTTGTCACGACCAGGGTAGCTTATTGGTTCCTCACGCAGTTTTGTCCCACGAGGATTATAACGTTGGCAAACCAGGTGGTTAGTTGTTATTCATCAGTTATTATTCATCAGTTATTAATCATCAGTTATTAATCATCAGTTTGAGAGAGACCTGGAAAGGTTATATGCTGAAGGTAGAGATAGCTGGTTGCCTGAAAACCCATGCAAATTTATCTGGACTATAGCGCCAACACACCACCACGCTCAGAAGTCATTAAAACTATGCAAGATGTCCTTGCCCAGCAGTGGGGTAACCCATCTAGCTTACACCAGTGGGGTCAGCGAGCGGCTATTGTACTGGAACGAGCAAGAATGCAGGTGGCTAGGTTAATCAATGCACCAGCAGAATCGATTATATTTACCTCTGGCGGTACTGAGGCGGATAATTTGGCGGTGATGGGGGTTGCCCAAGCCTACAAGAAACCCCAGCATATCATTATTTCTAGTGTAGAGCATTCTGCAATCGCTCAACCAGTGGCCTGGTTGGAGCAGTGGGGTTGGCAAGTGACTAGGCTACCAGTGGATTCTCTGGGAATGGTCAATCCCGGTGATTTAAAAGCTGCCCTACAGGCAAATACAGTTTTAGTCTCCGTCATCTACGGTCAAAGTGAAGTAGGTACGCTCCAACCTATTGATGAACTCGGACAAATTGCTCGTCAACACCGTGTCTTGTTTCATACCGATGCAGTTCAAGTAGCAGGACGGCTATCGATAGATGTTCAACAACTACCGGTAGATTTGCTGTCGATTTCCAGTCACAAAATTTATGGTCCGATGGGAGCAGGGGCACTGTATATCCGCCCTGGTGTGGAGTTAGTGCCCCTGATCTCCGGTGGTGGACAAGAATCCCGATTGCGGTCTGGAACCCAGGCGGTGCCACTGATTGCTGGGTTTGGCATGGCGGCAGAACTAGCAGCAGCGCACATGCTAAAAGAGACACCTCGGTTAATTCGATTACGCGATCGCATGTTTGACCAACTGGCTGATACCCCCAATCTCATTCCCACTGGTTCTAGAGACTATCGCTTACCCCATCATGTTAGTTTTTGTGTGACTTCCCCTACTGAGGGGGTGACTGGCAAAACTATAGTGCGTCAGTTGAATCAGGCTGGTATTGGGATTAGTGCAGGTTCCGCTTGCCACAGTGGTAAACTGAGTCCGAGTCCGATATTGTTAGCAATGGGTTACAACGAGCCAGCTGCTTTGGCTGGAATTCGGTTGACACTGGGGAGAGATACCACAGAAGCTGATGTAGATTGGACGGTGATGGTACTTAAGCAAATTTTGGAACGACTGATGCCAGAACCAGCATTATCTAAGGTCTAACTTTGCTCAAAAAAGCCTCAATTGCTCCTATGGGTAGGGTTGATTGGGTGGAATTAATGTGGCGAGACATTTATCTTTGAAGTCATTAGTATTAAAGTCTTTGATAAAGACACATACGGACAGACTCATGAGTGAACTTCCTTTGAGCTTAGAAGACGCGATCGCTCAAGCTAAACAAGCGACCAAAGCTGCCCTAGATGACGGTCAAACCAGGGTACAAGTGGAGTTGGTCTTTCCAGAAATTGCCCTACAAGCCCAGTCAATCGCCCAAGAATTTATTCCTATCTTTGAGCAGTATGGCTCCGGACTGAAAATATTTTTTCCTGATACGGGTGCTTCAGCCCTTGCCCGTCGTGACTGGGGAGAGGTACCGTTTAAAATTACTGATGTTGGCACCAGTCGCTCCCCAGCAGAAACTAGAATTGATGATGATGACCAGGTTTTCTTGCTAGTAGGTCCCTCTGCCGTGGAAGTAGGCCAAGTGGAAAAGATTTGTAATTTGGCTGGGGATCGCCCCTGTGTAATCCTAAATCCTCAGCTCGAAGATGTCTCGATTGTAGGGATTGGCTATGCCGCACGTCAGTTGCGCGATCGCTTCCTGAAAACTCTGGAGTCTTGTTATTATCTGCGACCTTTTCCAGGAGGGGCTCTATGGCGTTGTTACCCTTCTGTGTGGCAAGTATGGCTAGAAATTGATGATGAGTATCAGTTGGTGACTGAAGAACCCAGCAAACCGACAACAGAGGCTATTGAGCAAATTATACTTAAGGCAAATCTAGTTAACACAACTAGCCCAGAAGATTCTCAAAATATACCATCTGCCCAAAAAAAACAGTCGTTATTCTCAGGTATCCAGAAATTCTTAAATGCTCTGAGTCGTTGAACTCACACTTGAACTCAGATCAGAAAAACGTTATAAAAAATCTAGCTAGCGAGGCAATAAAACCTCGTCTGTATAGATCCGGGAGTGTTAAGCTACCTCTTGGCTAGTCAGTGATATTAAATTTTAGAACTATCATAGAGGAGTAACTTAGTTGACGATTTGCGGTACAAAACGATACGATCATTATGTCGTCAAAGGTAGCTCGGTGACTAAGTACATCAAACTCAGAGTTGCTGCTGAGTGAGTCGGGGTCAATGTCAGAACGTGAGCTTGATGGGAAACGGCAGGGATAATCAAAGCCATTAAAACTCCATGACTGACAGCGCCGAGCTGCTCGCTTAGTATCAAAGCAAAATTAAGAATGACCCAGACTTATGCAACGAGCCTTCAAGACCAAGTTAAAACTTAATAATAGACAAAAAACCTTGATGGCTCAACACGCTGGGTATTCTAGGTGGCTTTGGAATTGGGCTTTAAATATGTGGAACGAATCCTATAAAGCCGGGCTAAAGCCTTCTGCTAACAAGCTGAAAAAGTTCTATACCAATCATGTTAAACCTCAATATCCTTGGCAGTCTACCTTAAGTTCTAGGGTTTATCAATTCGTCTTCATGCACTTAGGAGAAGCGTTTAACCGATTCTTTCAAGGGAGAGCTCAACACCCTAAGTTTAAGAAGAAAGGTAGAAATGATAGCTTCACCCTAGATAATTGTGGGAAGGTCATGGAGTTTTCAGGAACTCGGTTGAAACTCCCTTTTCTTGGGTGGGTTAGCACTTATGAACCTTTACCTGGAATCCAGACGAAGCGGGTTACAATCAGTCGAGAAGCCGATTCTTGGTATATTTCTTTGGCCTACGAGTTGGAACCTGAACCCACTGTTAAATGTAGAGAATATCTAGGTGTTGATGTCGGGGTTAAAGTTATAGCCACCTGTTCAGATGGGACGGTATTTCCTAATCCTAGAGCTTACAAACAAGCTCAGAAAAAGCTGGCTAGACTTCAAGGAGAACTATCTAGAAGAACTATGGGTTCTGCCAATAGAAATAAGACCAAGCTGAAATTAGCTAAAGCCCATCAACGTGTTGCTAACATCCGGAAAGATGCAATTCAAAAATTAACCTCTTGGCTTGGCAAAAACCACGCAGTGATTGGGTTAGAAGATCTAAATGTTTCCGGTCTGCTAAAAAACCATAAGGAACGCAGGTGCGATAGCCGATTCCGCTCCGCTCTTTATGAAATTCGTCGTCAAGTCGAATACAAGTCTGAGTGGTACGGTTGCTCATTGGTATTTGTAGATAGATTCTACCCATCCACTAAAACTTGTTCTAGTTGTGGTCATGTTCAGGAAATGCCACTTAAAGAACGAGTTTTTGATTGTGAGGTTTGCGGTGAAGTCTTTGACCGTGACTATAACGCCAGCCTGAATGCACGAACGTTTTGCCGAAGGCTATTCGGTCTAAGCCTGTGGAATAGGAAGTGCCGACACCCTATGAAAAACCAGGTAACTGGAAAGAAGCAGGAAGGGAACTTTAATACGGTTTTTACCGCATTATATCAGTTTCTCGTCGCAGGGAACCGGCGAACTTGCCAAGGCAAAAGGTTAAAAATGTTCGCTTAATGTGGAATTTTAGCTTTCCGAATGTCTAACAACCTAGATGCTCAGCCACCAGCAGTAATCAAAGACGAATTTAACCTAGATAACTTCCTCGAGGATATACCGGATATAGAGGAAGTGGCACAACCAACCACTGATATCCTCCAAATCGAGTCCGATGATGCTGCAGAACCAAAAGTTGGCATGGCAGAACTCAATAGCTTAGCTGATATCTTTGAAGGTCAGACCCCTGATTTGGATAAAACCTGGCAAGAAGAAGAAATTATCGCTCCAGATAACCAGCAGTTGTCTAGCCAATCACACAATTCTATAACTACAGACGAACCAAAGGATTTATCTGACCTGATTAAAGAACTTGATGGGTTGGACATTCCAGAGGCAGCGGAGTCTACCGAGGAAGATTTACTCAGTTTGTTCGATGAGGAATTTCCAGAAGAAGCAGCTTTTGAATTACTACAGTCAAGGGAGTCAACTCCAGAGGAGATTCAACCTAACCCTACTCCAAGCCTGACGGATAAAGACCTTGAAGAATTATTTTCTGTTGGGAGTACTGAGGCAAACCTAACTCAAAAAACTAACCCAGCGGATGAATTAAGTAGTTTATTTGACGATACCTTTTTTGAAGAAAATAGCTCAAGCGCGGAAAATACTACTCCCACAAAATTAGATAGTTATGGGATGAGCAAACAGCAGCCTATCCAACCAAGCACATCGCACGTCGAGCCCACCCACAGCCCTCGCCCGGGTCCGACCTACACGGATCTCAATGAATTAGATTTTAATCTGGTTAATGACTTGGAGCTTATTCCAACTCACCCCCCGGCAAACCATGACCAGCCAGGAATTAAATCCCCATCAACTAAAGGGTCTTTAAAACCCACCTCGACACCCGGTCTTAGTTCAAGTGTAAAAGGAAAAAATAGAAAATCTGATCCTATAAAATCAAACAAATTACCAGATTCATCACCACAACCCTTACCAACAACCCAAGATCAATGGCAGCAATTAGAGCAGCTGTTGGCAGAAGCTACCGCACATTACCAAAACGTTGATTTTGACAGTATAAAACCTCTGGATGTGACCTTACCCACTGCTGAGGTGGTATCAGAGCAGAAAAGAATATTTGATGAACTAGAACTCCTATTAAATGAAACTAGTAGCCCTGAACCTAACCACTCCCTAGACCAAGAAACCCCGCAAACCAATCAGGTGGATTCAGTAGAGGATGACTTTAAAGACATCGAGCACTTGCTAGAGCAGGCAAATCAAAGCATCTCTGCTATCCCAGGAGGGATGAACCAGGAGCTGTCTCGCCAAACAAGGCGTCCGAGGTCTAAGCTATTTGAACAAACCATGCGGGTACCGGTTAAACAACTGGACACCCTGAGCAATTTAGTGGGAGAACTGGTGGTTGGTCGCAATAGCTTAGAGCAAGATCAAGAACGGCTGCGGCAATTCTTAGATAATTTATCCCATCAGGTATCGAGCCTCAACGATGTGGGTTTGAAAATGCGGGACTTGTATGAGCGAACCCTGCTGGAAAATTCTCTATTGTCTAGTAGTAGGATTTACCGCACTACAAGCATCCAAGAACGGGAACAAGGAAACCAGAATTGCACCAGCTTAGAAGACTATCACCCCCTGGAAATGGACCGCTTTACAGGCTTCCATTTGCTATCCCAAGAGATCATTGAGCTGATTGTCCGGGTTAAGGAGTCGGCATCTGACATTGAGTTTTTGGTGGATGAAACCGACCAAGTAACTCGTACCCTCAGACAGGTAACTAATCAACTCCAAGAAGGACTGACGCGATCGCGTATGGTGCCCTTTGCCCAGGCAGCAGACCGCATGCCCCGTGCAGTCAGGGAAATTTCCTTGCAGGAAGGCAAGGAAGCCGAGCTACACGTTGAGGGGCGGGAAACCTTGATTGATAAAATGATCTTGGAACACCTCTATGATCCTATGACCCACCTGGTCAACAATGCCATTACCCACGGGATTGAGCTACCAGAGGAACGGCTGGCTGCGGGGAAGCCTAGGGCGGGTAAAATCACCCTCGGAGCATTCTACCAGGGAAATCAGACGGTGATTTCTATCTCGGATAATGGGGCGGGCATTGATCCAGCTCGAATTAGAGCTAAAGCCCTTGAAAAGAATCTGATTTCCCCAACTGAGGCAAAAACCCTGAGCGACTTGGAGTTGTTCAATTTCATCTTCCACCCTGGGTTCACCACTGCTGAGAAAGTAACTGATACCAAAGGTCGAGGGGTAGGCATGGATGTGGTGCGCACCTGCTTAAGTGAAATTCGGGGAACTATTACTATCGACTCTACTCTCGGGCAAGGAACCACCTTTACCATTCGCTTACCCCTGACCCTGAGTATTTGTAAAGCCCTCTGCTGTGTAAGCGATCGCGCCAGAATTGCTTTTCCCATGGATGGGGTGGAAGATATGCAGGATGTCTCCCCTGACTGCATTCAGACCAATTCCCAAGGTCAAGCCTTTCTTCAATGGCGGGACAGCCAGATCCCATTCAAGCCCCTCTCAGAATTGCTGACCTACCATAGCCAACTCAGCCGGGCTAGTGTCTATGGCAGCCAACGGGAAGACAACTTGATTTCTGTGGTGGTACTGCGAAGTACAGGTAACATGCTCGCCGTAGAGGTTGATCAGGTATTAGGGGAGCAAGAAATTGTTATTAAGCAAATCGAAGGCCCTGCACCTAAGCCAGTAGGCATTACCGGGGCGACCGTCTTAGGGGATGGTCGAGTGATGCCCATTGCTGACGTTCTAGAACTGATTGACCTTGCTATGGGTCGGATTCGTAAAGATGGTGGTGTTGCGATCTGGCAAAGGATGGAAACTCCAACCGCCAGCGGAGCCGAGGTCAATCTAATCAAATCTGATCCCATGGTGTTGATTGTGGATGATTCAATCACAGTCCGAGAACTCCTTTCTATGACCTTCAGTAAAGCTGGTTATCGGGTAGAACAAGCCCGTGATGGTCAAGAAGCCTGGGATAAACTCCGGTCTGGTTTGCCTTGCGAGATCGTATTCTGTGACATTGAAATGCCCAGAATGGATGGTCTAGAACTCCTATCTCGCCTTCAAAAAGACCCAGATTTGTGTGAAATCCCCCTGGCCATGCTCACCTCTCGTGGTGCTGATCGACACCGGAAAGTAGCTGCTGATCTCGGTGCTAGAGGCTATTTTACCAAACCCTATCTAGAAGACGTGCTACTAGATGCTGCCCAACGAATCAGGCAAGGGGAAGTGTTGTTAGCTCGAAGTAATTAACACAGGTAATCCCAATGGGTAGCTGCGGGCAGCATCCTCAACCAAATCATCCCAATGCCAAACCAAAGACGATGACCAGACCTGGTTAGGGTAACAATACCTCTGGAGGATCGTACTTTTCGGGATCTAGAATCGGGGAATGGGAATTATGGATTGGGTACTTTAAAAACTAAGCTAATGACAATAAAAGCGTTTGACTTGAATTCGCATCAAAATACGGCATCGGGTAAGACAGGTCGGTTTCGCAATTGGATAGTGGGGTTCACGAAAAAACCGATCTCTCTCAATTCCCCAACTTCCAATCCCCATTTCCTAATACCGTTGATGACACTATCGTTGTGGGGACTACCAATCCTATCAGGGTTAGCCGCCAAAGCCTCAGATATCCCACTAAAAGTGGGAGTCGTGCAGCGCTTTGGAGATGAAGAAACTGACAAGCTCACCCTGAAAGCTGCCCCGGACGATCAGCTAACCGTCAAATTTTTAGGCGGTGATATGCAACCGAAAACCAAGCAGCTTAGCAGCCTCAAGCTGGAAATAGTCAATAAACCGTTACAGCAGCCGCAGATCGAAGAGTACGTGGTCTTGAGTAACCATGGGACCTTTGAAACTGCAGAAGATAGTGCCAATAAATGGCGGGAAAAGGGGATTGAGGTGGAAATTGCCAAGCCTGACCGCTGGCAGGTGTGGGCAAAACGGAGTGTTTATCAAACCCCTTTATTGCGACGTCTACTGCTAGCAAGTATCAAAGCCAAAGGTGATACTATTGCTTATATTGATACTAACGTTGTCACCGAGGTGCCCCATGCTTCCTTTGTAATTGGTGACTATCGCTACCATCGACGGGAAATCGATATTACTGCTGGCAAAAATCGGATCTGGGTTAGCAAAGGAGAAAATAACCGTAGGACAAGACTTTATCCTGGTAGTCTACGGATCCAGCCCAATGCCTATGGTGACTATACCTTAGTAAATCAGGTACCTCTAGAAAGCTATTTACGTGGTGTAGTACCTCATGAAATTGGAGCTGGAGCACGCTATTCAACCGTAGCTGCCCAGAGCATTATTGCTCGCACCTACGCCTTGCGGAACCGACGCCGATTTAATGTTGACGGTTACGAACTCTGTGCCGATACTCACTGCCAGGTTTATTTCGGAATAAATCAAACCAATCCGGTCGCTGACCGTGCGATCGCAGCCACTAAAGGTCTCGTCCTCACCTACAACAATGAGTTAGTAGATGCCCTATATTCAGCGGCAACTGGTGGAGTCAGTGCGCCTTTTAGTGATGTTTGGAATGGGTCAGAACGTCCTTACTTAAGAGCAGTGGTAGACTCCCCATACTCCCTCTGGAATTTGTCACAAAAATCCTTAGCAGACGAACAAAATTTCCGTGAGTTCATGAACTTGAAGCAAGGATTTAATGAGACTGACAATAGTTACTTATTCCGCTGGAAGTACAACAATAGCTTAAAACAAGTCACCAGCCATTTACAACGCTATCTCAAAAAAACCAAACACCCCCTTGCCAACTTCACTACCATTGAGCATATGGAAGTGGTAGAGCGTTCACCAGCAGGACGAGTGCTGAAAATGGCGGTAACAACGGATCGGGGTATGCTGGAGCTGAGTAAAAATGAAGCCCGCAGCGCCTTTGGTCCTCCCCGCAGCACCCTCTTCTACGTAGACCCGATTTATGACAAAGCCAACCAAACCCTCAAAGGCTTCGTGTTCGTAGGTGGCGGCTTTGGTCATGGGGTTGGCTTCAGCCAACACGGTTCCCAAAATTTAGCTAAACTCGGTTGGTCCGCAGAAAAAATTCTCAGCTTCTATTATCCTGGTACTCAAATTCAGCCTTTGAACAATTCTATTATCTTCTGGCAAAATGCCAGCGCACTAGTCACGCCCTAGTCTAATCAAGGGTCAAAGAGGGGAGAAAGTGAAGATACGGAAGAATTTCAGGAAAATAACCTCCTTCTCCTCCTTGATTTAGCTTGGATTTAGCGTGATTTCGCCATCATCCCATTACCTAATCATCTCATCACCCGGTTTTCGGCGATGGGGAAGTAAGGAGCTCAAAGAGTAAAATACCCAACTTCTAAGCTCTCTTACTTCCCCTGTGTACTAAGTACTTAGTACAGAGCATCCTCTTGATGAGTTTCGATCGTGCAATCAGAGGTGGGGTAGGCCACACAGGTCAGAACGTAGCCAGCCGCAATTTGCTCATCATCCAGGAAGGATTGGTCTGACTGGTCAATAGTACCACTCTCTACTTTGCCAGCACAGGTAGAGCAGGCACCCGCACGGCAGGAATAAGGCAGATCTAAACCTTGCTCTTCAGCAGCGTCGAGAATGTATTCGTCTTCAGGAACGTCAATGGTTGTATTTATACCTTCCTCGTCATTTTTCAAGGTGACTTTGAAAGTAGCCATGTTTTACTAATCCCCTTTGTTATTATTACTTAGATTATTACTTAGTAAAGAGCTTCCTCGATTTAGCGTGATTTCTCCATCACCCTATTACCTAATCATCTCATCACCCGATTTTCGGCTAAGGGGAAGTAAAGAGCTTGAAGAGTAAAACACCCAATTTCTAAACTCTCCTACTTCCCCTCTGTTATTAGTACATATATTAGTACTTAGTACAGTGCTTCCTCTTGATTAGTAGTGATCGTGCAATCAGAGGTGGGGTAGGCCACACAGGTCAGAACGTAGCCAGCCGCAATTTGCTCATCATCCAGGAAGGATTGGTCTGACTGGTCAATAGTACCACTCTCTACTTTGCCAGCACAGGTAGAGCAGGCACCCGCACGGCAGGAATAAGGCAGATCTAGACCTTGCTCCTCGGCAACGTCGAGAATGTATTCGTCCTCGGGAACATCAATGACTTTCTCCTCTTCTGGCATTTTTAAGGTGACTTTGTAAGTTGCCATGTTTTAGTAATCCTCTCGTAAAACAATAGTAGAGACCTTGTGAGTATACGGCAAAAGCCTATCCTTTGGTTTAAGGAGCTTGGCATGCTTATTTTTACTCCATCTCTGATACTACGGGAAAACACTCAGCAGATTAAGACCGATTAAGAATGAAAGGCTGAATCGCCAATTTGATAAGTTTTACTTATATTTTACCGCAAGTATCTACACCACAGAGTTAGCTGTAAAACCACTCCATGAAAATGCTCTAAGGTCTAGGTTTAACAGGTTTTTTAAAGATCCTATCTCCCTCAGATAACTTCAGCAAAATCCTTAGGAATTTATAATTAGGAATACTTATCATTACCATCCAAGACCTGTATCCAAACATCAGTTGATCCGGTGATGGGCTGATGGATAAAAAGGTATATCACTTGCCAGGCTTGAGATCAGTTTTGCGGTATCATGGTAAGTTTGCAATGACCAGCAAAAAAGGAACAGAAACTGCAATGGCTCAGATGTATTACGATACCGACGCTAACCTAGACCTACTGGCGGATAAAACTATAGCTATCATCGGCTATGGTTCTCAAGGTCACGCCCACGCCCTTAATCTTAAAGAAAGTGGTATGAATGTGATCGTGGGACTGTATCCAGGTAGTAAGTCTAAGACGAAAGCTGAAGAAGCAGGCTTAACCGTCCACACAGTGGCTGATGCTGCTAAAGCGGCTGACTTGGTGATGATCCTGCTGCCGGATGAAGTGCAAAAAACCATTTATCAGGCAGAAATTGAGCCAAATCTGACCGAGGGTAATGTTATTGCCTTTGCCCACGGCTTCAATATTCATTTTGGTCAAATTGTTCCCCCAGAGTTCGTAGATGTGATCATGGTTGCTCCCAAAGGTCCAGGACATTTGGTGCGGCGCACCTATGAACAGGGAGAAGGGGTACCTTGTCTATTTGCTGTTTACCAGGATGCCACAGGCCAAGCACGCGATCGCGCCATGGCTTACGCCAAAGGAATTGGTGGTACCCGTGCCGGGATTCTTGAAACTACCTTCCGGGAAGAAACAGAAACTGACCTATTTGGTGAGCAAGTCGTATTGTGTGGCGGCTTGAGTGAATTGATTAAATCCGGATTTGAGACCCTAGTTGCTGCTGGTTATCAACCAGAATTGGCCTATTTTGAATGCCTTCATGAAGTCAAACTGATTGTTGACCTAGTGGTGGAAGGTGGTTTAGCTAACATGCGGGATAGCATCTCCAACACTGCTGAATATGGTGACTATACCCGTGGGCCAAGGATTGTTACTGATGAAACTCGCGCCGAGATGCGTAAAATCCTCAAAGAAATTCAATCAGGTCAATTCGCCCGTGAATTTGTCTTGGAAAATCAGGGAGGTAAACCGGTCTTCACTGCTATGCGCCGTCAGAATAAAGAACATCCCGTCGAGGAAGTCGGTAAAGACTTACGCGCTATGTTCAGCTGGTTGAAAAAAGTTTAAGCATTGTTGACTGTTGACGGTTTACGATTAATCTCTTAAATCAGGGCTTTTTAACTGAGGACTTATTTATAATCAGGACTTACTTGACACTCCCCATGGCTATAAGCCAGGGGATTCTTGGTTCAACGAGGTTACTTGCTCTTCCAGGCCGCAGCCAAGAAGAGTAGAGGTATCCTCTCCCCAAACGTTTTGATAAGTTCCGGTGTGCCCCACCGTACCCAAAGCTCTCGTGAGAATGTTTCTAGCAGCATTATGGTCGCGATCCAACTGACACCCGCATTTACAGGTATGGGTTCGAGTTGATAATGACTTTTTGACCACTTTGCCACAATTGGAACAGTTTTGGCTTGTGTAAGCAGGATTTACTGCAACAGTTATTCTGCCAAACTTTTGACCAAAATACTCCAACCATTCTCGGAACTGATACCAACCTGCATCGTTAATAGACTTGGCCAGACAGTGGTTTTTAACTAAGTTTTTAACCCTTAAGTCTTCATAGGCGACCAGGTCGTTAGACCGGATTACGCAACTTGCCGGAGACGAAACCTTAGAATAAAGAAGCCTTAATAACAAAGATTTAACCCTTTTATGCATAGCCGACTAACCATAAAGGCTTCTTTATTCTTACGGTAACTTCTAACCAGTCTCTTGGCATGTTCTTCCCGTTGCCTACTTATCTTGAGGTGCTGTCTGCCTAGTCTATTGATGGCTTTCTTTCGGTTAGCAGAGCCTTTCTTTTTTCGGGAAACCCGACGTTGATAAAACTTTAAACGTTTTTCACCTTTTCGGTAAAATCGTGGGTTAGGTTCTGAGTATCCATCAGAGTCTGTATAGAACTCTTTTAGCCCAACGTCCAAGCCAACGGTAAACCCAGTTGCTTCTAATTGCTCAGAATTATCTACCTTGACGCAAAACTGGACATAGTACCCATCGGCTCTTTGAACAATCCGAACTCGCTTAATTAGCTTCTGGTCGAAGCCCCACAAGTCCCAGGTACCTTTGAGCTTGACTTGCCCAATACCTTTCTTGTCGGTGAATTTTATGGACTTCTTATCTGGGGATAACTTCCATCCAGATTGCTTATATTCCACTGACCTAGAATGCTTTTTGAAACGAGGATAACTTTTCTTCCCAGGGATTTTATTCTTGCAATTATCAAAGAAACGTTTGATAGCGCGTTCTACGTTCTCAACTGATGCCTGACAAGCATGACTATTGAGGTCTTTAACAAACTTGAATTCGTCTCTTAGTTGAGTGTTGTAGCGATAGAGTTCTTTTTTCCCTGTACCACGATTGTCCATCCAGTACCGAAGTACTTTATTGCGGACAAAGCGAGCCGTTCTAATGGCTTCATTTATTGCAAACCTTTGAGGCTCTTTGAGAACAGCCTTGAACTCCATGACCAACACCTAAAACCACCTCCTTGGGGTTAATACATTGCTTACTATTATAGTCGATATATTGAAGCAAAAGTTCGTATCGCTGTTAGGGAATAAATTCCTGTTAGGGCTAACCCCATGGTTTGTTCGCGTTCGCCTTTGGCGTGGCCTACGGCCAAGCGTCGCCTTTGGCGATAGTTACCGTAAGGAGAGGGTCGCCTTAATCAATAAGTTTTAACCTTTTTATGCATAGCCTGCCAACCATAAAGGCTCCACTCACAATCAGGTTTCGTCTCCGGGATAGAATCGGTGGGGCGTTGCGCCCTCAGGGTCTTCGGTCATGACTCTACTTGTCGGATGGAGAAATAACTCATATGTGGCGTAAGTCCTGTAAATTCTAGATTTTATAGCAGTCGAAGTCAAGGTTCAGACATATTTCTGTTCCCTGTTCCCTATTCCCTGTTCCCTTTAAAGCAAAATAGTATGTCCTAAACTATACTTCCGTTGCTATAGTGGGACGATTATTAATCCAAGGGTTTGCTGCTTCCAACTGAGCCGCTAATGCCAATAGTGTTGCTTCTGATGCTGGAGGTCCCACTAACTGAATTCCTACAGGTAAACCCTTCTCATCAAAACCAACAGGAATTGCGATCGCAGGAAGTCCAGTAGCATTAAATGGTGGACACGGTCCAATCCAATTAATAATATTCTCCAAGGTTTCTTCATAACTCAAATCGTCCCACTCTCCTACCCGAATCGGTGGATGTAAATAAGTCGGTAACACTAGCACATCATAGTTGTTAAAGAATCCCACAATTTGACGGGCTATAATTTGTAGCTTAGTCACCGCTTGTAAGTATTCCCCAGCAGAACCAGATTGTTCAGCAATCCAGCGATTCATCGGACTTAAGGCTTCTAAGGGAATTCCTGCTGACGTTACCCCAGCTTGCCATACTGTCTTAAACGGTTCTACTATGTCACTGAAATCTGGACAACCCGGTTCAACCAGATGTCCCATCCCTTCCAGTCGCTGCACCGTTTCCACCACAATCTTTTCACATACAGCTGACGCTTCTCCCATCGGTTTAATGGATGTCGCAAAACTAATCCGCAAATTATCCAGTTGTTGTTCCGTAGCCTCTAGAAACGATATCTCTGGGTCAGGTAACCAGTAAGGGTCTCCAGTAATATAGCCAGACATGACATCCAGTAAAGCGGCTGCATCAGCTACCGTCCGTGCCATTGGACCAATACTAGTAATACCACTTTGAAAGTCTCCTACTGGAGCGTAAGAAATACGACCTCGTGTCGGTTTAATCGCCACCAAACCACAGCAAAAGGCTGGACCGCGCAGGGAACCCCCACCATCGGAACCTTGGGCAATGGGAGATAAGCCAGCTGCTACTGCTGCAGCTGAACCACCACTAGACCCCCCTGGTGTGTAGTCCAGATTCCAGGGATTGCGAGCTGGTGGAAATCCTGGGGGTTCGGTATAAGGTAAGGAACCCAGTTCAGAGGTAGCAGTTTTACCTAAAATAATGAATCCAGCTTGCTTGATGCGGGTGATTACCCCATCATCATAGTTAGCAATATTGTCTTTGAGGGCAGCAACACCAAAGCTACAAGGGAGTCCTTCTACAGCCCTGAGGTCTTTAATGGCAATCGGTACACCAAAAAATGGAGGGAGTTTAGAGGTATCGGTAGTTTGGGCAAGTTGTTCGGTTTTGGCTTTAGCATCCGCAAGTGCCATCTCAGACGCCACAGTGAAGTAACTCCCTAGTTGGGGATTTAATGCTTCGATCCGTTCAAGGTAGAGTTGGACTAATTCCAGGGGTGATATCTCACCCTTGCGGATCAGTTGGGCTTGGTCTAGAGCTGGAGTAAAGGCTAGGTCAACTTGATTCATAATGGTTCTTTGCTATCAAGGGATGCTAATTTCTCAAAAAAAATGCCTAAGAGTATTGCTAGGCAAAACTTTTAGGCATTCAGATGCTAGTTAGTAAAAACTGAATTATTAAAATCTCAAAGCTATACGGAGTAAGACTTTGAGAGACTTTTTGTTAAACGTTGCTTAAATCCTAAGGATATAGCAGCTTAGGGGGTTAACCCAAACCCTAGCTGTCTTAAGATTAATTTTATTTAGACGCTATTATACCACTTAATTTTATAAATTGGTATAACACATCGTCAAATCCTGGTGATTTTCCGGAAGTTTCCGAAAATTACTAGGGCATGTCGTCAGTTAGAGAATTGACAACCAGTCAGTGCAGCTATAGAACTGAGGGGAGTCAGGAAAACTCAACTAAGGAGGAAGTAATGCGTCGGTATGCCTTGCGTCTTGGATCAGTGGGAGCGAATTAAGGATATGCTACCTGGCCAGGAGGGCGCTTGTTGGTGGAAATGCCAAAGATAACCGCCTATTTGTTGAAGCCGTACTGTACCGATACCGTGCAGGTATTCCGTGGCGTGATTTGCCGGAGAGGTTTGGCGATTTTCGGTCTGTGCACAAGCGTCATAGCCTAGGGTCTGAAAGTGGTGTGATAGAACGTGTATTCAAGACACTCTCATTAGATGCAGACAACGAGTACGCTGCGCTCGACGAACACGATTGTACGCGCTCATCAACGAGGGTGCTGGTGCAAAAAAAAACACCAGACGATAAACCATTAACACAAGCAATTGGACGCAGTAAGGGTGGTTTATCTACCAAAATTCATGCCACCTGTGATGCACGCTAGTAATCCCACAGGGTTTCATCTGACCCCCGGTCAAGCACATGATTTGCAGGGAGCTGATGCGTTACGCGGGTGGTATACATGAGATTGGTGCACTGCTTGCAGACAAGGCTTACGATGCGACAGAGCGGGTGCTCAAACGATTAAAAGAAGCTGACTGCCAAGCTGTCATTCCTCCTAAAGTCAATCGTACTCAACTTTGAACATATGACTTGCACATGTATAAGTGGCGTCATCTGATCGAAAACTTTTTTCAGAAACTTAAGCAATACAGGGCAATAGCAACTCGCGCTTGATAAAACTGCTCGTAATTTTTTGGGAGCCATTCATCTCGCCGCTTCTGTCATCTGGCTTAACTGACGACATGCCCTAGCTAGGTTGCAGCTACCAAAGAGCCAGACTTCTTCGTTAATCTAGGAATTATACCACTTCACCGCCTCAATACACAATATGCCTTCACCCTTTCCTGGGATGAATCCCTACCTGGATAAACCTGAATATTGGTCACAAGTTCATAAGTGGCTAATTGTCCTGATTGCCCAAAGCCTTAACCCCCAGCTACGTCCGAAGTATCGGGTAGCAATTGAGGAAAGAGTCTACAACGCTACTGGTGATGATTCGATGCTAGTAGGAATTCCTGATGATGTAGTTGTTCAAAGTTCTCAAAGCAACCACCAAGATCCCTCAGCTCTGGTTACCGTTGCTGCTCCTAGCCTTAAACCAATGAAGATTGCTCTACCGATGACTGAAACGGTTAGGGAGCGATGCAGCGCGGTCTTGGGGGTTCCCCCCATGAGCGACTGCATCAAGAAGTGGTATTTAGAAGTGCGAAAGGTAGAAACTGGCAAAATAATTACTGTTATCGAAATTCTTTCTCCCAAAAACAAACGGTCTGCAGAAGGGCGCAGCACTTATGAAACCAAACGGCAAAAAATATTAGATAGCTTAACCCATTTAGTGGAAATTGATTTACTGCGTCAAGGAAAACCGATGGCTATGAATACTCAAGCCTTCCAGAGCCACTATCGAATCGTGGTCAGCCGTTCTCAAGAACGTCCCCAAGCCGATTTATATGCCTTCAATCTCCCCCAAGCAATACCTTCGTTTCCTTTACCTCTACAACCAGACGATCGAGAACCTACGGTTAATTTACAACAATTATTACATCAGCTTTACGACCAAGGGAGTTATGATTTAGCGATTGATTATAGTCAAGAACCACCACCACCTTTATCGACTGCAGATGAAACTTGGGTAAAGGAAGTCTTGATTGAACACTAGCCTGCCGCTGGTTCTATAGCATTTATCATAGCTATGAGGTACACATTATTTTTTACCTCTTCCCTGCTCCCTGCTCCCTGCTCCCTGCTCCCTGCTCCCTGCTCCCTGCTCCCTGCTCC
>NZ_MKZS01000001.1:1850928-2008265 GCF_001942495.1 Moorena bouillonii PNG | reverse complement strand
CTAATCACCTGGGTAGACAAGATACAAACAAAATTTAAATTGTAACGCTATCGCGACATTTTAGATAGATAGCATGATCAGTTGAGCGTTTATTTGGCATCATGGAATTATCTCCAATGTCCTTGGGGAATAAGCCGCGCTGTTCGAATGATGGTCTCAAGCGCGGCTTTTTGTCCGATAATCATATCGAAAGACCAGACATTTTTATTATTACTAATAACAACAAACATGTCAAGATGAGTTTTTGATTTATTTACAGTATTTAAGAAATAAATAATTTTATTTTTGGCAAGTTTAACGATTAGCTATTTACGAAATTTATGGAGCAGTAATTTAATCAATTTCAATCAAGTAATATAGCAGTTTTTTAATAGCTGAAGAAAACAATATTGTTTCCCTGTTGCCTTTTGCCTACTCCCTACTCCCTACTCCCTACTCCCTACTCCCTACTCCCTACTCCCTACTCCCTATTCCCTACTCCCTACTCCCTACTCCCTACTCCCTACTCCCTACTCCCTACTCCCTAACAATACATTTCGCCTCCAAAACCACCAATCCCTGAGTTTCAAACACCGAACAAGATGCCATCACTTCTTCCAAAGCAGGTTTTATGCCTTGTTCAAGTTGTTGAATAGCATGATTAGCTGCTGGCTGATACTGCTTCAACCACTTGCGATCTTTAATAGCATCAGCCTTTAACTCAATTGGGTTTAGTACCCAAAAATCAATATCATAGGTTTTAATAAACTCCTTAACAACGGACATATTAGCACTATATTGAGCATCAATTAAGTCTAGAGTTCGTTGTCGAAATTTCTGATAATATCCGACGTGGTAAGGAATAGCATACTCACTGGCTACCAAAACCGAACGCTGAGCAAAGGTGGGGATATTATTCATCTCTGGAGACAGAGAAGCAATTAAGCTATCTTTCGGTTGTTGTTGAAAAAAATTATACAAGGATGGAGTATCCCCGACTTTATACGCAGTAATGGGAAAATTATCCACAAAACTAGGATATAATAGTAAGGCTGCTGCAATTATCGTAGTAGTTGCTAGAGCAATTACTTTAGGTATAGAAAAAGTCCCAGAAAACCCGCTTTGACTAGGCTGACTTGCCCACTTAAATACGCTATCAATCAGAATGATAAAAACTATGCCAGCACTTAGCACCATGACTACTCTCAGACTATGTTGAGTATAGCGACTAGGAAGATGTAATTTAAATAGCAAAACATGAGCAGCAACAAACATCCCGAGAGATGCTATCACCATCTGGAGCAACAGGGTAATTTCATTACTGATCTGCTTTACTAAGGGAAATTTATTGGGAAATAAGGGCAAGAGCAACAGTAAAAATCCCGCTGCATTAGTCGCTGGAGTAAGAATCGAAGTCAGACGAATTCCACTTCTGCCTTTGAACCAAAACTTAGCAGGATCATCGTCATAAAAAAAACGCGATCGCCCCCCTGGAAAAAACTCTGGTAACTGTCTGGCTTCAGCGACAGAAATCACTGGACCAAACTCATTGGTTTTGAGAGCATAGGGTAGCATCACCAAAAAGGCTACTATCAAACCGGCCAGACACAACCAACGTCGCTCTTGGGATAACCCTAACTTACCATTGCGCCATTCAAATAGTCGTAAAACTAAGGTACCGGAAGAGATAAATACTAACTGGGGATAGAATAGACCTTGGAGTGCGATCGCACCCAAACAAAACCACAATGACCCCCGCACTAGGTAATACATAAACCCCAACAATAGGGGATAGACAAACGCCTTCGGTGTTCCAGACACCACCGTATCAGTCATACCCAACGCTTGAGACAGCAACAGGGTAGCACTAAAGGCAGCTGCCGGTACTGGCAACAATTCCAGACATACCCAAAAGCAATAGCTAGCGCTAACCAGATTCAACACTACCGGTAAGAGTTTGTTAAATAGCAATGGATTAACACCCAATGCTGCTATCACTCGATAGACTGTAGTGTAGCCAGCTGGAGCAACCGTTTGAAAGTAATCAGCAATTAAATCCTTAGGAAACAGCTCTGGATCAAGAAATCGCATCATCCAAAATATATGTTGTCGTGCATCATCTTGGACAATATACTCACCGCTGAATGCTTCCCTTAGTGCTAGCAGACTATACACTACCGTAAAGGTTAGGCTGAGGCTAAACCAAAAGATAACTTGAGGAGTAAATCGTTTGTTACAAGGAGTTGTTAGGAATCTGTGAATAGGGGTAATCATTTAGTCAAGGGAATAGGGAATAGGGAGTAGGGAGTAGGGAGTCGGGAATCGGGAATCGGGAATCGGGAATCGGGAATCGGGAATCGGGAAAAAATATTGTGTATCTAATTACTATGAGAATCCTTATTCTAGTCAATTAAGATCACCTTAAACCGGTTAACCTACCCGAAGGCAACGCCAAAGGCGAACAACCTTTAACCAAATAATCCTGATTGAGTACAAAAAGGTAGTAAGAATAGTAGTGGTGTTTGCAGTTGGAATTCAAGGGGATCAAGACGTTTGTCATGCTGTTTCTTCACGCTGCTTGTTTCTATCAGGGCTATCATTATGCCAATACAGGTGGTTAGATGTCCAAAGTGGCTCCAATTAACCACTTGACATCAGCTATCCCACAGGGCTTTCTGGATAGGGAAGTTAATTATTGCCATGTTGATAACTGATGAGTGGTTTCTGTTTTCAAGCTTGCCCACTCCCTCTGTTTTTGTCAATCCTCTCTATGCCATTGGTATGAAACGATTATAGTATATTACCTACCGAGCCAATGAACATCAAGAATACCAATTCCAAAAATAACTCTATCAACCTAATTATTTTGGGATTAGCTTTACAGTTTATTCCGTTATTAACTCTTGGATTACTTTTAGAAAATTTTAAAAGTTTTTTCTACTCATTATCTCCATCTTTAAAGCTACTCATTATTTTAATTATCTTAGGATTACTATTATATGGATATGTGCCTCTTCTAAAAGGGTGCCGTCTATATATTCACGACAAGGGATATGCCAGTAATTGGGGATGGTTAGGATTATTAAGTATTTGGGGCTTATCAGTCTTATTACTTTTTCCGACAAAGAGAAATAAATTTTATTCAGAAGAGTCCTTGGCTAAAGACTCAATAAATCACCCTTTTAATAAGCTTAATATCCCTGAGTTTTTATTATTTTGGTTTCTAGGTTTCCCAATTTACATCTTGACAATAGTCGGATTGTTTTGCTTGGTGAAGAACAGAGATTTTAATGAGATTATTGAAAAGGCCAATTTTAACACAGTAATAAGTGTAGTTATATGGTTATTTATCGGATTATTTTTATTTATAGAGCTCCGAAGAGTTGGATTCGATTTAAGAAACTTTGGTATTTTTAATTTGGGAATTTTAAAGCACAAAAATAATGTAAATTGAATTATTTTAATAGTTTTTTTTAAATATACTTTTGCTTGGGGCTTTAATTCGCTTAATTTATATTATATTTCATTTATTTTTCCAGATTATGTTGAATACTTCATTAATGAATCATACTTCACAAATGTTATAGGGATACTATTTGGGAGCTTTTCGGCAATTGTTTGTGCTCCATTGTTGGAAGAGCTTATTTGTCGTGGGATAATCTTGCAGAAGTGGCAGGGTAATCGCATTGGAATCGAGTGATAAAATTACTGTAAAATGACCGGAAACTTGACAGCACAAGGCGAGTTATAAAGCGCACAAAGCTAGATAAAATTGAGCTTTGTGCAACATGGAGATCATTGCTGAGCTATTGGAGAATATTCTTTACCTCGATCTAGTTTCGCCACTGGACTAAGCTACCCTATGACTCAGCCACGCTAGCAGCCAGGATTTTCATTACTGAGTTATTGTCCATCAAGCGCCCTGTAACGCTTCATCTTCAAACTCTGCTTGGAGGGTTCACGATCCACGTAAATTGACACTCAAACGACGCAACAAGCCCAGGTTTTCTGCACCATGACCCTGACGTACTCGACTGGCATCTTCATCAAAGGTGACATCAAGAACCCAATGTAAGCTATTTTCAATACAAAGCGTGGGAGCGAATCACTTGATTGTGCCGCTGGGCATCCGCTTCCAAGCTACTGAGGTACAACCTCACCTCTGTGGTTGTTTTGTTCCATAATTGTCTGTAAGAGCGAACCATCACCACTGTGGTTAAACCCAACCACTGATTTTGGCGATGTAAAGGTGGTAATTGAGTTACTGGCACTGCCCAAACTTCCCGGGTTTCCAGGCGATGATGCCCACTTTCAGTCGTTTGATCATAGCTGTAGTCAATCCCCTGCCAATGGTGAGCTTGAGCTTGGTCAAACCAAGCTTTTACCTGGTCACAGAGCTGACCTTGATTACCTTTGAGAGCCAGGACATAGTCCCCTTCTCCCCGCTGGATTTCCTGGACAATCTCTATTTGAGTACCCATAGCATCCAAGGTGACTACAGCTCCCTTGAGGTTGAGCAACAACAGCCTTCGTGGCACTGCGGTCATTTCATTGGACTTGCTCTCTACTTTTTGCGCTTGCTAGCACTAAACTATGCTCACTACTCCAGGCGCTGACACTATGCAACGCTTTGAGCTTCTTTTCCCGGTCATAGGAGCCTCTGGCTGTCTTACCATCTATATGAATCATCTCCAGATTTAATTTCTCTGTGATGCTGCTAATCCAATTGAGGAAGCTGTGGTTGAGTTCCTCTGGCTCTAGCTGGGACAATACTCTTCCAAAGGTATCGTGTGAAGGAATTCCATTGGGTATTTCCAGAAATTTCTCTAGCCACTCAAGCTTTGCTTTTCCATAGGTTTCTATTCCCACAAACCCCTCCGCTCCTGAGAGTATGGCGCTTGTTGGCTATGGTGATAATTGCCACTAGACTATGAGCTTTCCTTGAACCCACTCTCGGGTCTTGCAAATGTTGAAAATGCTTAATGACGCTTTTTCTGAGGATTTCTGCCTCTGGTTCTTCAATGGATGTCATAACGCCCTTGCCAAAGCCTTTTGCCATGATTAGTGACCTGGAAATGGGAATTGTTCTTCCCTATTATGGTAGCTTCGTCAGTTGTGCAACACAGCCTTGATTGTCGGAAAGTTTTATTCCACTCTTTGTTTCTTTTGTCAAGTACAATTTATACCAAGTTCAATGCGATTACCCTGGCAGAAGTGGGCAATGAAATGGGGTATCAAAGCCGGAATATTAACCTCATCTTTATTATTTGCAATTTACCATTTTCGATTCGATATTGTATATTTGTTCATTGCCGGAACTATATATTGTGTTCTCTACTTTAAGACTGGCAACTTAATAGTCCCAATCCTTTGTCATATTCTTCACAATACTATTTGGACAATTTTTATGATTGGACAATACTATAGTATATCAAACGGTGAATTAATTTCGATAAACGATTATCAAGCTTCAATGGAACCATTATTAGGCCAAAAAGCAATTGTAGCAGCTATATCGTTTGCCGTTATCATGGTATTTTTATCTCGAAATTTTCCTAAACAAGATGACATCCTTCCCTACTATAGAAATCCTAAGTGATTGATTAAAATTATAAGGAATCCAACGGGTTAAATTCACCTGTGCTGTTTGGATTAGCGCTACCACCATCCATAAACAGGCATCTTGGTGGAACGGGCATCTTGCCCGTTTCATTTCCAGACCAGCTATCCCAACCCTGGCCACGAGGCGAAAAATAAGGGCAAGTCCGCCCCTAACACACCCTACTTCAACTGTTCCCAGATCCGCTGTTCCCTGCTCCCTACTCCCTGCTCCCTGCTCCCTGCTCCAAACCTTCAAAAAAAAATCCCCCCAATTGGGGGGTGAGTGCATCAAAACTTTGTTAACCAAACTGTGGCGAAAACTAATTTATCAAATACACAATTACAAACAGAACAATCCACACCACATCAACGAAGTGCCAGTAGAGTTCTGCGGCTTCTACACCAAAATGCTCTTCACTGGAGTAGTGCTTTGAATTTAGCGATCGCAATAACACAAACAAAATCAACGCCAGTCCACAACTAACATGAAGACCATGGAAACCAGTTAAGGCAAAGAAAGAACTGGTAAATAAGTTAGTAGTCAGACCAAAGTCTACATGGGTGTACTCATAGACTTGTCCTGCTAAGAACATCGCACCCATCAGAGCAGTGATTCCAAACCAGAGTCGCAAACCAGAGACATCATTCTTTTTAATAGCACTCTGGCCCCGGTGCATGACGAAACTACTAGTAATCAGGATGATGGTGTTAATTGTTGGCACCAATAATTCTAATTCTGTACCCTCTGGAGGCCAAGCTGGCATGGTCGCTTTATAAATTAAAAAAGCGGCAAACATTCCCAAGAATGTCATACTATCAGCAGCCAGAAACACCACCAAACCAAACATCCGAAAATCCGGATGCTCCTCGTGATGTACCTCTGCCGCCTCAACCTCATGATGATAGTTGAGGCTAGTTTTAGACGGATCTATCGTTGAGCCTTGCATAAATTCCTTTAGAGTAAGTTAGCAGGTTGTTCGCGTAGCGTGGCCTTTGGCCAAGGTTAGCAGGTTGAAGGTTAGCAGGTTGAAGGTTAACAGGTTGAAGGTTAACAGGTTGAAGGTTAACAGGTTGAAAGTTGTTTTGGTTGAAAGTTGTTTTGGTTGAAGGTTTCAAGTTATTAGATTTAAAGTTAGTAGGTTTAAGGTTAGCAGGTTAATCGGTTTAAGGTTAGCAGGTTGGGATCATAAGCAGGCACCATTAACCAGCAACCAGCAACCAAATAACCTACCCGAAGGCAACGCCAAAGGCGAACAACCAAACAACCTTCAACCTTCAACCAAACAACCTTCAACCTTCAACCAAACAACCTTCAACCTTCAACCAAACAACCTTCAACCTTCAAACTTTCAACCTTCAAACTTTCAACCTTCAAACCTTCAACCTATTAACCCACACTTACCCAACATCTCCTTTAACTTCAACGAGCAACTCCTCGACCTGTTTATCGGTGTCAACACTATAACTGTCGATACCGTATTCGTAAGGACCGGACCACAAAATTGGTTCCTCGTCAAAGTTCTCAATAGCAGGAGGAGATGTAGTTTGCCACTCTAATGTCAGAGCTCTCCAAGGATTGCGACCAGCAATTTTACCACGGTTCACACTCCAGAGGATGTTAATCACAAAGGGTATGGTAGAAACCGCTAGAAGATAGGAGCCAATAGTGCAGATCATGTTGAGGCTTTGAAACTGGGGGTCGTACATAGCAACCCGACGGTTCATACCCAATAGACCAAGCTCATGCATCGGCAAGAAGGTCATGTTTAGACCAATGAAGGTCAACACAAAGTGAATGCGTCCTAAGGTTTCGTTGACCATTCGCCCGGTCATTTTGGGGAACCAGTGATAAACTGCGCCAAATAATCCGAGCACACTACCACCAAATAGAACGTAGTGGAAGTGAGCCACAATGAAATAAGTGTCATGGACATGGACATCAAAGGGAACGGAAGCGAGCATGACACCGCTGAGACCCCCAATCAAAAATGCCGAGATAAAGCCCATACCAAAGAGCATGGCACTATTTAAGCTAATTTTTCCGCCCCAAATCGTTGCCACCCAGCTAAACACCTTAATCCCTGTGGGCACAGCAATCAGCATGGTGGCAGCCATAAAGAACATCCGCAACCAACCAGGAGTGCCACTAGTGAACATATGGTGAGCCCAGACAATTAATCCTAGGAAACAAATCAACATACTGGAGTATGCGATCGCACGATAGCCAAAAACCGGCTTACGGGCATGTACCGGTAGGATTTCGGAGATTACCCCAAAGAACGGTAGCACCATGATGTACACCGCCGGGTGGGAGTAAAACCAGAACATGTGCTGGTAAACAATTGGGTCTCCTCCTCCAGTCGGGTTAAAGAAATTGGTGCCAGCAATTAAATCAAAGGACAGGAAAATTAACGCTGCTGCTAGGACTGGAGTACCAATCAAAGCTAGGATTGAGGTTCCTAACATTGCCCAGCAAAACAGAGGCATATCATGAATAGTCATGGTAGGTGTGCGCATCTTCACAATAGTGGTGAAGAAGTTAAGCGCCCCTAGCACTGAGGAAGTCCCGATCACCAGGATGCTCAAAATCCAAATTTCTTCACCCACCTGAGAACTAATCAAGCTCAAAGGGGGGTAAGAGGTCCAACCAGCTTCGGGAGCACCTACGAAAAAACTACTCATTAACAGCAAACCCCCCACAGCATTCATCCAGAATGCCACCGCATTTAGCTTGGGGAATGCCATATCCTTTGCCCCAATCATCAAGGGAATCAGATAGTTAGCAAAAGCAGCACCAGCCGGGATAATCCATAGGAACAACATAATTGTTCCGTGCATGGTGAACACTCGGTTGTAGGTTAAAGGGCTCAATAAATCCGGGTCTGGGGTGGCCAACTCAGTGCGAATTAATCCAGCTAATGCGCCACCGATGAAATAGAACACAAATGAAGTGACCAGGTATTGAATCCCAATCACTTTATGGTCGGTATTGAAGGTGAAGTAATCTTGCCAACGCCGCTCATGTTCTTCAACATGACCAGCATCTTTGACAGATTCCGGTTTTTCTACTTGCGTCGTCATGGGATAGTGGAGGTGTGATGGACTAAAAGGATAGGCAAGAGGCAATAGGCAATAGGCAATAGGCAATAGGCAATAGTTAATCAAGAGAATTAAGAATTAAGAATTAAGAATTAAGAATGGATAATTAAGACTGTAGACTTTAGACTGAACTAATTCTAACTTCTAACTTCTGAATTCTAAACTCTTAATTCTAACTTCTAACTTCTAACTTCTAACTTCTAACTTCTAAGTGATGAACTTATTTGATAATTGCAGGATGATGGTGAGAGTGGTCTAGGTGTTGGAGAGTTTGGGAATCAATACCCATTTCAGAGGCATAGGGAGCCAAGAATTCACCCTCTGACATGGTAGTAGGATTAACAGCCACCGCTTTTTCCATGGTGTCTGCACTAGCGAATTGATTTTCCTGAACCCAGGCTTGATACTCTTCCGGTGTTTCAACGATTAACCTGGTTTTCATTCCTCCATGGTAGGACCCGCAGAGTTCAGCACAGATGATCGGGTAATCACCCACTTTAGTTGCTGTAAATCCTAGTTGACTAGTCCGACCTGGGATAGCATCTTGCTTAATCCGAAACTCTGGCAACCAGAAGGCGTGGATCACATCGTTAGCTTCGATATTCAGCTTAACCGGTTGTCCAACTGGGACATGCATCTCCCCAGACATAACACCGGTTTCAGGGTAGGTGAAAATCCAGGCATACTGCATACCAGCGACATTAACCTCTAGGGGTTCACCTTGACCTTCTTGTCCTGGAGGCGCTCCAATACCTAGGGCAACTGTGCCTTGACCTGGAACCATGGCAATCAGATTTTCATTCCCCTCTTGCCCAGATGGTGACATCTGATGATTGTGGGCAATCTCTTGGTGATGGTGGTCATGAGAAGCCATCGGATCCAAGCCTCCCATAGCGTTGTAGACCTCAAAGCTATAGACAGCTAGGACAAAGACAATCACCGTGGGGATTGCGGTCCAAAGCATCTCTAGGGGGATGTTGCCATGGGTCGATGGCCCATCAGTTTGGTCATTTTTTTGTCTACGAAATTTGATGACTATTAGGATAAGTGCCCCTTGGATGAGGATAAATAGACCAGTGGCAATGGTCATCATCAAGTTGAACAGACCATCTACATCACCGGCTTCTGAGGAGGCGGCTACTGGCATAAGTCCATGATTCTGACCGTACCAGAGACTAATCAGGGTTATGAAAATGCCAGCAATAAGGGTTGAAATTTGGCTTGGAATGTTCACGAGATTAGGGTTGAATACTTATATCAACAAAAGTAACAGGGATTATTAAGGCAGGCGAGGCACGAACCGATTTAGTGTCCTAGAATGTCAGGCCATGGCTATATTTTTGAAGAAAATCAGCCTTCTGGTGAGCTACTCCCCCCCCATAATTCCCACATTAGAGACCACACAGACAACAATTCTGATGGTCTGCTACCAGTGAGGGGTGTGAGTAGAGGATATAGAGCTAGCCAAGCTCGCTCTATTAACTAAGGTAAAGCAGTTAAACAATTGATTGGGTCAAACCTTGAGATTTTTAGACTTTTTTTTAGGATCACTAGCCCAGCACCTGAAAAATTTTCAGAAAACTTAAGATTTTATTCAATAAAACTTAACATAGCTAAAAAAAATATAAAAAAGTAAATCAATAGTAAATCATTGAGTCTAAGTAACTGTGACCCTTTAGGGCAGGGGAGTAGCAATCTGAAAAATCTCTAAAGCTACAGAAATCTAGGAAAAGGCTGGTTACAGTGGTATAGGAATAGAGATGATCCTTGAGATTGGCAATCTTCTACCAACGAAAATGAGCCACTACTCAGGATTTGATTAACTTAGTTTGCATTTTCCTATTGCAGATGGCTATAGCTCAATCGGCTCTTGATCAGAATCAGAATGATGTAACCTCCAACAACCTTAGCCAGCCTCAGGCCAGGATTCGGAGCTTGGTGTGGAAAATTGCGATCGCAACCCTGCTGTTGATGGCAGTAGGCAGTGCTACCAGGGTGATGAATGCTGGTCTGGCTTGCCCAGACTGGCCCTTATGCTATGGTCAGCTCGTGCCAAGCCAGCAGATGAATTTGCAAGTATTTTTAGAGTGGTTTCACCGCCTTGATGCATCCTTGATTGGTATTAGTGCGATCGCTCTCGCTAGCTTATCTTGGTGGCATCGGCGGGATTTACCCAACTGGCTGCCCTGGATATCCACATTTGCTCTAGGGCTAATTATTTTCCAAGGAGTCCTGGGGGGACTGACGGTTACAGAACTGCTCCGGTTTGATATCGTCACTGCTCATCTAGGAACAGCACTGCTATTTTTCTCAACTCTAATCGTGATTGGTACACTGCTGACCCGCTATCAAGGGACAGGTTCAGTTGGGAAGTTACCTTGGCTGAGCTTAACCGCAGTGATTTTTGTTTATCTACAAAGTCTATTAGGTGGACTAGTCGCTTCCCGCTGGGCAGTGCATCAGTGTTTTGGCGGATCACAGCTGTGTACCGTGATGAATAGCCATATTGCTGGTGTGGTGCCAGCGACCGTAGCAACTGTCTCCGTCGTGGTGATAGCATCCCGGACACCAGCCCTACATCCATTACTGCGAAAGTTAGCTAATCTCGCTGCTAGCTTGGTAGTTTTACAGATACTCCTCGGTGTTGCTACCTTCCGGTTAAGGCTACAAGTGGAACTACTAACTATCTGCCATCAAGCAGTGGGAGCAGCATTATTAGGAGTACTGGTAGGGTTTACAGTCTTGGCCTTACGTGACCGCGCAAGTGTGGAGTGTCAAAGTCAGTATGAAGTATGAAGTGTGAAGGATTAAGTGTGACGTATCCAGTGTGATAGCTGGCAAGTAAACTATCAAGTCCGGTTTTATAAGTTGTAGATCAGCTAAATAGAATCGGAAGATTGAGCCGCTAGGGGATCCCATCTTGAAACTATGATCTGGGGACCGTTATCTACTTGTTGGTCTAATTGTCGGTCTACTTGTTGGTCTACTTGTTGTTGCTAACGATGCTATAGGTGCGCTCTTACCATTAAGAATTAAATTCGCCACGGGTCGCACCTCTGGAAAAGATTAGACCATAAGAAGTATACCATGAATTGGTTGCTCAACAACCCCTATGTTGTTATCTTTCAAACTTCACCCTTGGTCCTTCATCCTTAATGCTTCCTCCTACCCTACGGGAACCCTAAGGACGAACATGCTTAACACTTGAGACTTTTTAGAGAAGGAATTGGTGAATTGAATGCTTGGGACTAGTTTAACCCGTCAACATGAAAACATAAGAGAGGTTATTCAAAGTTACTATCAACTAACAAAGCCTCGAATTATTCCACTACTATTAATTACGACAGCAGCAGGGATGTGGTTGGCATCCGATGGACAAGTCGATCCCATATTATTGCTAGTTACCCTGGTCGGTGGGACTTTGGCCGCAGCATCTGCCCAAGTACTTAACTGCATCTATGACCGTGATATCGACTATGAAATGTTGCGCACCCGCCACCGTCCCATTCCTTCTGGGAAAGTGCAGCCTCGTGATGCCTTGCTGTTTGCGATCGCATTAGCAATACTCTCGTTCACCCTGCTAACAGTCTTCGCTAATCTCCTTAGTGCCTTACTAGCGCTATCTGGCATTATCTTCTATATGCTCATATACACTCATATCCTCAAGCGCCACACTGCCCAAAACATCGTCATTGGTGGTGCAGCAGGAGCAATTCCAGCCCTAGTGGGTTGGGCTGCGGTGACAGGAGAATTGAGTTGGGCCCCTTGGTTACTATTTCTGATTGTGTTCTTGTGGACACCCCCTCACTTCTGGGCGTTAGCGTTAATGATTCACGAGGATTACGCCAAAGTTGGGATACCGATGTTACCGGTAGTAGCTGGTGAAGAGGTTACTGTTCGTCAAATTTGGTATTACACCTTATTAGTCGTCCCCACCTCCCTATTGTTGATCTATCCCTTAGGAGAATCGGGCGTCGTTTATGGAATAGTTGCTATTCTTTTGGGCAGTATTTTTATCAAAAAAGCATGGTTGCTCCTTAAGGAACCTACAGACAATCAACTTGCCCGGTCTATGTTTAAGTACTCAATTCTCTACATGATGTTATTGTGTACCGGTATCGTAGTAGATAGCTTACCCATGACCAGGGAAATTACTGCAACTGTGGCAGAGAATTCCCAAGTTTTGATTCAAGCAATTTCCACAGTATTGGAGCAGGTAAGTATTAACTTAGTTTAGGGTGTTTGCTGGTAAGCATTAAGCTATCAGCGATCAGCGATCAGCGATCAGCAAATAGGGTTGGCGAATTGCTACACATCTGAGCTAATTCGCCAACCCTATTAATATTTATAGCGCTACGGGAAAGGCAAGAGGCAAAAGGCAAAAGGCAATAGCACTGCATCGCTGTTCCCGACTCCCGATTCCCGACTCCCGATTCCCTTTGCTATCCTACTTAGGTCCGTAGTAAAAAGCAATCTCTTTGTCTTTAAGAGGCGTAAAATCAGCATCGAGCAGCATTTGATTGAGTTCTGCTTGAGAAATGTGCTTCGCTCCAATCCGCACAATTCTGGATCTCATGGTATTGCTGACACCGCTCCGTTGCCGTTGAGCTTCCAACCCCATCACTTGAGTGTAAAGGTCTAACTTAGCTTTGGGGATTGGGGAGCCATCTAAATCAATTCCCTTTGCGATCGCGTCATCAACCGCATCAGCACCTGTAGTGTTCTTAGTCTGGGAATTAGTTTCGGTAGACATGGTAAGCTGATAGTAATAGATACGTGAGTATTTTACCAGGGTGTCGGTTTGGCAAAACATTGGAAAGTGGGAGCATCTCACCTTTGTAATTCTGTACATAGATCCCCCCTAACCCCCCTTAATAAAGGGGGGAATTATCGCGGTTTCTAGCCTAATGAGGTACACAGGATTTTTTCCCTGTTCCCTGTTCCCTGTTTCCTAAAACCCAAAAATTTGTACCTCACCTAATTGAAAACCACTATATTTATATATTTATAATTCAATCTTGTTTTTCTCTCCCTGTTCCCTTATACCTTTTACTTTGTGGATTTGTATGCAAGGGCTTCAACCCAAACCACGGGTAGGACAGTTTACTTTGTGAACTACTAAGTGGACTTCTGATGCATCCGGAGCACGACTGCTGGAGATTCGTTAAGCAAAAATGCTGAAACCATTTGTATGCAAGGACTTCAACCCAGACCACGGGTAAGACAGTTGACTTTGTTAACTATTAAGTGGACTTCTGATGCATCCAGATCAAAACTTCTGGAAATTTGTTAAGCTTTTTTAAAATTATACTTAATCTTTATGGTGCAAGTAACTCATTCTGGACAAATAAAGTTAGGCAAATTTAGTGTTGATTGTTATGTTTTAGAGGATGGAAGAAGGGTTCTTTCTGGAAGGGGGATGCAATCAGCATTAAGCATGACTGATGATTTTCCTCAGCTTACTGGTTCACGGTTGTCTAGGTATTTAAATCAAAAAAGTTTAGAGCCTTTTTTAAGTGAGGCTAAAAAACAGGGACATCTTGAGCCTATTAATTGTTACCAAGGGAATAAACCTATAAATGGCTATGAAGCTTATGCTCTTTTGGATATTTGTGATGCTTTTTTAGAAGCTAGAAGGCATATTCAACTAGGAGAAAGGCAAACAATAATAGCTGAACAATGCGAAATTATAGTTAGAAGTTTTGCTAAGCTAGGCTTAATTGCTTTAATAGATGAGGCAACGGGGTATCAGTATGAGAGAGAAAATAATGAACTTCAAACACTTATAGACAAGTATGTAAGCGAGGAATTACGAGCTTGGCAAAAAACTTTTCCTGATGTTTATTACAGGGAAATATTTAGATTAAGAGGGTGGGATTTTACCGTAAAGGGGATTAAAAAACGTCCTAGTGTTGTTGGAACTTGGACTAACAAACTTGTTTATCAACAATTACCGCCAGGTGTCTTAGAAGAATTGAAAAGTAAAACCCCTAAGACTAGTTCTGGTAACTATAAAGCCAGATTTTTCCAAAGTTTAACTGAGGATGTTGGTGATTTGCATTTGAGATCTCAGTTAACTTCTGTGATAACTCTACTTCAGGTTTCTGATACATGGGATCAGTTTATGTGTAATTTTAATAAGCTTGTTGATAACAGAAAGGGACAACTTGATTTAGATGCCAGTGACTTTAATGATTCTGAGTAATTTTATTAAATTTGAGGATATATTTTTTGAAATTAGGTGAGGTAAAATTTTTTGGGTTTTAGGAAACATTGTATAGGAATCAGGTAAAAATCCTGTGTACCTAATTAGGCTGGAAACCGCTATAGATTCAAAAGTTACCCTTATCAAGCATAGGGGGATCTCAATCAGGCATTAACAAAACTCAAATGCGACATTGGAAAGTATTATCCCGATTTATTCTATTCATCCTCTCAGCAGTGATCGTACTGCTGAGCTCTGCCCTACCCAATAGTATTCTTGCCTCCCAAGCTGCTAGTCCTCTTGCCCAAGTACGCATCAAGACCGAAACAGTAATAGGTCAGCAGGATTTTTTCCGAGTTGGCAAATCCCACAAAGGTCGTTGGTGGTTCATTGACCCGGATGGCAAACCTTTTCTTTACCGGGGTGTCACCTCCGTTAACTTTGGCTATCCTGACCCCTATGTTCCGGTTGTCGAGGATAAATATGGTCAAGACCCCGCTGCCTTTCGGGAAGCTACCTTTGAGCGGCTGCGGAGCTGGAATTTTAATGCCCTAGGAGCATGGACCCCACCTCAATTGTGGGATCAGGGTATGCCCTACACGGTTATCCTAAATTTTGTCAAAGCTGCTCCAGACAGCGAACTTAGGGTTGATGACAGGAAGCTAAAGTTACCGGATGTGTTTGATCCAAAATGGATTGAAGGGATTGATGCTAAAGCTAAGGAAATCGTAGCACCGGTGGCAAGTAGTAAGCTGCTAGTGGGATATTTTACTGACAATGAACTTAATTGGGCACACGCTGAAACACCAGACCGAAAGGTTAACCCAGAGTTGTTGCTCACCAAGCTCGCCAAGGCATCCTTACTACAATTTTGCCTTAGCCTCAATCCAGAAAAACCCGCCTATAGTGCTGCCTGGGATTTTGTTTTAAAGCGCCATGGTAATAGTTTAGAGCAGTTAGCTAAAGATTGGCAGGTCCCGATTGAATCTAGAGACACGATTAAAGAATTGACTAAGACAAAACAAGGGATTGTTTCTAAAGGCTACTTAGTGGATCAGAATGCTTTTCAAGCAGAATTTGCTCGACGCTATTTTCAGGAAACTGCAGCAGCCATTCACCGCTATGACCATAACCATTTAATCCTGGGATGTCGGTTTGGGGCACCTCCTTCTGATGCTGTATTTTCCGCCATCAAAAGACCTTGGGTAGATGTGGTATCTGCTAACAATTATCGCTACAACATGTATGAGCGGATAGACCTATACTACCAAGCTACAAAATTGCCAGTGCTCAACAGTGAGTTTAGTTGGGGACACACCAGGTTTACTCAACGAGCCTTACCAGATGAACCAGAAGACGGCTTTTCCGAAAGGTCACGGATGATGCGTAATGGCGCTAAGTCCTTAGCCAGGGCTTTGACTCATCCCGCTCTTGTCGGTTATACCTGGTATCGTTGGGTAGATTTACCCGGTCATACACCCCCGATTAGTTTTGGTCTGGTCAATCTTGAGGATGATCCCAATCTCTCCCATACAACCTTACTGAAGCGATTGAATGCTAGAGCTGATGCGATTGCGCTACGCGCACGCTGCGCGATCGCGACTACAGCAAAGGGAATAGGGAACAGGGAATAGGGAACAGGGAGTAGGGAGTAGCGATGCAACACGTAGCGCATAAGCTGATAGCTTTTCGCGTAGCGTGGCCATTCGCGTTCGCGCAGCGTGGCCTATGGTCAAGGCCTTTAGCTGATAGCTGATAGCTGATAGCTGATATACCAATCCGTGTAGGAATTGCGATAATTTTTGTTCCCTTTTCCCTACTCCCTACTCCCTACTCCCTACTCCCTGTTCCCTGTTCCCTGTTCCCTGTTCCCTTTGGTATAGCTGATAGCTGATAACTGATAGCTGATAGCTTAACTACTTACTTGCTGTAATAAAAACAAAACGGTCAGGAAATTCAAGGATAGATTGTTGAGCATATTTTTCTGAGATTTCTGCTAGACCTTCCTGTAACTGTTGATCATCAAATAATGACAGTAAGGACATATAGCGATTTGCTACCATTTTCAAGTATTGTTCTTTAGGAATTGACTGAAGATATTCAACAAAATCAACTGAGACGTTGAAGCCGACTTTTTCAAGTAAACTAGTTAGATCGTTATAGTTAGGCTGCCTTCTTTCATATCGCTCTAAAGCTTTCTTGAATAAAGGATACTCAATAGTAGGAGGCAGAAGGATTAGCAAGAAAATTCCTCCACTAGTTAGCTTTTGAAACAAACTACTAAATAGTAATTCTTTATTGTCTATATGATGAATCGCTTCCTTCATATAGACCTTATTATAACCTGAGGTTTCAGAGACAAAAGTAATCGCATCTACTGCCCTAATTTGGTATTGAGGGCTTAAGGGGATTTGTGAGAGCATCTCTTGAGAAGGATCCACGCAGATAATCGGATTATCTAACTGTATTTCCTTCGGAATTGATTGGGTAAAAAGTCCTGTACCGCAGCCTAAATCCACAAGACTATCTGTTGAGGTTAAGCGTAAATATTCAATGATTTTTAACCCCATAAATCTAATATAATCTTCCGAGTAACTCCACAAATCATCATAGATCCTCCCGATTCTTTTATAGTGTTTTTGATTGGAACTACTCATGGCTTTAATTCCTAATGTTCTTAATAGTAAGCATATGCGCTACGCGCAGGCTACGCCAACAGCTATCAGCAGTCAGTCATTAATCGTAGGGTGGGCAGTGCCTACCAATGCGGTTTGTAAGCTTTATTATCTGTCTGGTGCACTGCCCACCCTAGATGAACTGAAGAATTCCTCAATGGGAGAGAATTCATTATTATTAGAATTCTATAGGGTTTGTAGTTGAGATGTAAACCTGTATGGTCTTTTTTTATTGTCCAATAAAACTGAGGTTTTCTTTGCCCTATTGCCTATTGCTAGCATGCCTATTGCTAGCATGCCTATTGCCTGCTTTCGACAACTGCCGCGAAAATCTAGTTAATCAACGGCAAACTCAGTGTATTGGCGCATGTTGGGGGAGTGGAAGCCAAGCACAATATCGTCAGCCGGAACACCCAGTTCAAGCAATTGGGTAGCAATGCCAATTTCGGTGCCATCATGCTGAATCCAGATTTTACCATTTTTGATATCTAAGTGGAGGCTACATCCGTGGGTGCGACGGTTATCTTTCCAGCCAGTGTGCAGTAACAGATAATGATCTCGTTCGGTGTCCAACACTGCTTGGGTTTCAATTTCCGGGAAGGTGGGTTTGCGATTGGCTCGTTCTAGAAGTAATTGCTGAATCCACTGACGATATTGTGCTACAGATTCTTCTATAGCCATTGCTGAATAACCTCCTGAGTTTGGTCATAGATAAGTAAATTGATTTGAGTCTTATCAATTACTGATCGTACAAAGCGTCGCTGAAAAAAAGATTGGTAAATTGTTTCAGGAATGGCAAGGTAAAGATGACGTTGGGCATCAACTTCATTTAGAGCAAATTGATAATTGATGCATTGCCCAAGGGCAGTATGAAAATCGGAGACAACGGATCGACCAATAAAGCTTTTAATTTCCACAGCAATTTTTTCTCCTGCTCGTTCTGCAGCGATTAGCTCGGCAAGATCAATTTCAAAATCGACTCCCCCAACACTCAATTCATAGGGATTGGCAGTAATTACCCAGTTCTCTTTTTCTAGGGCAGTTCTCACTGCATTGTGGAAACGATCCTTTGCCATGAGATTTTCAAAGAAACAGGAACCTTTTCTGGTAAAATTATATGCTAGAGCGAAGGTATTCATCATTGCTTGGGCGATCGCACCACCAAACCTTAGTCTCAGATAGCTCACCGGTCTAGTGGGATATCCTCATACAGCAGTGCGATCGCAAACTCAAAACCAACGCTCTGTAGGGTGATCACATCTCCAGCTTCGTATGCCGTGTATAGCCACAACCGCCCTTCGCCCCTCCGGTAAATCTCGACGTTGATCTCGGTAGAGCTGATCAGGACGTATTCTTCTAGGCTGGGTAGAGTGCGATATTCTTTGAACTTTTTCCCCCGATCGAGAGCTTCTGTACCGGGGGAAAGCACTTCAACGATAAGTTTTGGATATTGGATCGCGTTAATCGCTATTCTATCTCGCTGATCGCAGCTCACCACCACATCTGGATAACGGTAGATAGATTCGGTAACCTTTACTTTAGCGTCAGCAATATTGATGCGACAGCCTTTGGGACGAACATGGGGACGTAGCGCAGCAAGTAGATTAATCGCAATATCATTGTGGGGGATGCTGCCACCTGTCATAGCGAAAATGTCACCATTAATAAATTCGTATCGAAGTTCTTGGTGTGGTTCCCATTCCAAGTAAGCTTCGACAGTCATTTTTTGGGACTGAGGATTGGCAATCATGGCAGAGTCTATGAATTACTTAGCTGGCCTTAGCATCAAGAACAAGTTTTAGAGGATAGATACCACTGTTTCATATAAGTTACAACTTTACCTTACTACAGGGAGAGTCAGTACTAGAGCATGAAACTCAACAGACAAAGTTTATCACCCTGTACCCAGATAAGGAGGCTAGATAATGGCATTTGAGTTATTTTCACGGGTGGCTCTGCGGGAAGATTTTCCCAAGCATAAGTTGCAGCAAGGGGATATTGCAACGATTGTCGATCACCATCCAGTACAAGACGGAGAGGATGGTTATAGTCTGGAAGTTTTCAATGGGATCGGGGAAACGATCGCCGTTTTAGTGGTTTCAGAGTCACAAATTGAACCATTAATGAAAAATGAGGTTCTGCATATCCGAAGATTGGATGAAGCGGTTTGAACCTACAACCCATCTATCTCATCAACGCTCAACCCCGTATATTGGGCAATATCCTTCAGGGGTAACCCTGCGGCCTTCATCTGTTTAGCAATCTGCTGTTTTTCTTGTTGTCTACCTTCCTGAATCAAGGTTTCGGCAACACTATTCATATCCCGATAGACCTTCAGGCTATCTTGGTAACGGAATTGCTCCGCAGATGAGAAATTGGCAATCTCGGCCACCTCAAATAGCTGGCCAAATACATCCTCTTGCAACGGTAATGGGGGTTCATTCAACTGGGCTAGGTGTTTGAGTAAAAATAACCACTTGTCAAAATGGGTTTCTAGTTGATCAACAGACTTAGTAAATTTGGGTAGTTCAACGTAGATAAACTTGAGCTTGTCATAGAACACTTCACACCGCTGATTTTTTAGCTCCACCACATGCAACAGTTCCGACTCGTGCTTATGATCGTCAAATACAAAATCTAAAATGCCAACGGTATAAACTGCCGTTAGCTCATAATTCCAATATCCCTGTTGAGCCTGTTCTTGGATGGGGAAAGTGGAATAATAGACACTGCGATCCTTAAAGAAATTTTGCTTGGCCTTCTGCATTTCGACAATGAAGCGTTCACCGGTCTCGCTCTGACAATAAATATCAAAGATAGCTCTTCGATCCACTAAGGTGTTGCCCAAGAACTCCGGATTCTTAAAGGTGACATCCTGAATCTGATGATGGGGAGGCAACAGAGTATTCAAGAAGTCGATCAACAGTGCCTTGTTTGGCTCAGTGCCAAAGACGCGCTTAAAACCGAAATCGGTGAGTAGGTCAATGTATTTATCTGGCAACGGGAAAACCATATCAAAAGCCTCAGATCAAGGAATCAAGGAAAGCTATCAGCTAATGCGCTACGCCCACGCGTGCGCGTTCAGCTTATGGGCTCACCCCACGGCAAACTCGGTATACTGCCTCATTATGGGTGCCTGATAGGCCAAGACAATATCCTGCTTTGGTACCCCTAGCTCAACTAACTGATCTGCGATCGCAATCTCCGACCCATCATGCTGTATCCAAATCTTGCCATCTTTAATATCGACATGTACAGAACACCCATAAATACGTGTGGTGTTATTTTTCCAACCGGTATGAACCATCTGGTAATGATCCCGTTCGGTATCAAAAATGAGCTGGGTTTCCATAGCCGGATTCGCCGACTTAATACTGGCGCGTTTTTTAAGCAAGTCCTGAATGTGCTGTCGATATACCTCTAGTTTATCCATTGAGTAATCCTGGGTTGCGAAATATCATAAACTGCAATAGGAACCTGATTACGCTTGATCGACTTTTGTATGAAGGGATAACTGAAAAAAGCACTGTAAATAGTGTTAGGAACCGCAAGATGAAGTGTTCGATCAGGCTCCTCATCTTCTAAGGCAAGACGATAGTTAATAAACTGCCCAATTGCACCATGGAATTCTGAAATTCTTGAAGTTGATAGAAAGCTTTTAACTTCAATAGCTATTTTTTCATTATTGCGTTCAGCAGCAATCAGGCGTTCTGCCCCCAAATCAATGTAGAGATCGGTAAAACCCAGATCAATGCGATAAGGATCGTGAGTAATGATCCAACCGTCATTGATTAGAGCATCCTTAACTAGATCATGGAATTGATCCTTAGCAGACATGGGGAAATAGGTACAGGTGTCAACAAACGTCTATTATATAGGTTAGCAAAAAGCGAATCAGCTTTTTTATGGGTTAATTGGGTCAAGTACGGTTTCGATTTCGATCACTCCTGATATGAGAGCATTTTCCAGGCAAAAGAGATCTGAACCTAAAACTCTTAGTTATTAATTTTAGTTATTAATTTCATCACTTACTTGCTCCTGGAAAGAATTAGAAGCAAAAAGACCTCGTCCCACTTTCTTCCATCTCCCTTCTTTTACACCTTGATGCAATTGGTTAGCTAAGGAGTTTGTAGCACGGAGTTGTTCATGCTCAGATTTGGCATCAAAGAGTCTGCTGGCAATCTGTTTTCGGTTAACCGGAGCCGCGAATTTATCTAAGATAATCTCTACCGCTTCCCCGAATGTTTTACCTCTAAATTCTGGATATAACATATCTCTGGGATTGCGCTTGTTACCCTCCTCATCGTCTTGGTTTTCCCTTTGGTTTTCTTCAAAGGATTCCTCTTCTAATTCCTCATCAACAAAAGTTACTTGACCGACATTGCCACTTGAATTCACAGTGGGAGCTTGTTCAGATAAATGATTAGCATTAACCTCAAGTTCCCGGAAAGCACTCGATATTTCCGCTGCAATATCGTTTTCCGCTGCAATATCGTTTTCCGCTGCAATATCGTTTTCCGCTGCAATATCGTTGCTGGATAGTTCGGCTTCAAGCTTATTCTGATAATAGGCAACGTTTGCCCGTTTTTGCTCCACTAAAGCCTTTACCTCAACCAGGTTTGCTTCTGCTTCAGTAAGTTCTCGCTGGGTTTGTTCTAGCTGAGTTTTTATCCAATTAATATGGTCTTCTTGAGCAGATTTAAGATTCATGGTTGTCAGTTGCATGTCTTGTAAATCAAGCTTTTACGGAAAGTATAGCAGTATTTTTTTAGTTTTGCAATCCAATCGAGTAAAATTTTATTAAAAAAAACTATTTTTTTTTGTTTCCTCAATCCCTTAGTATCCTTCTGTAATAATCCTGCTAAGGAAAGGTTTTCACAGCTACAGGACTTAGAGGTTGTCTGAGAAGTCTCATTTGCTACATCCAAGCCCCCGTTGGTCCCCCAATTTTGGGGGACTTTTAGAAGCAAATGGACTCTTGTTCCCCCCAAAGTTGGGGGGCTAGGGGGGCAAAATTCAGTATCAAAAAACTTTTCAGATATCCTCTTAGGCAAAACTTGTCAACCAACCCTATAACTACTAGGATGCATTAATAAAAACTGCTACAGCTATGTAGATTTACTGGGCAACTCCTGACTATCATCAGTATCTAATAGGATTGTGACTTATACCCCCCATAACTTTAAATTTAGCTTTAATTTAGCTGAACTAGTTAATTTTTGCTATAACTTAAAAACAACTGTTTTTATAGCTGCTGTTACTTTGTCACAAAATTAATCTATAATCTAATTTTTTATAGTTAATATCAGCTATATTAATAAACCTGATTTTTTGCTGAGTATCAGCTAAATTTAACATGAAAATATACCAAAATAATTCTTATTAAATTTAAATTATTTTAACTAGCTTTAGCTCCTAAAAACTATTGTATGATGATCATCAACAAGCAATTGATACTGCAATTGTTTGTTGGCCACTCTCTAGAAAGCTGATCGCCCTAGGCTCAAGGCTGAATCCATAACTGGCCTCAGCCGTCAGCCGTCAGCCGTCAGCGGTCAGAAGTCAGCCGTCAGCTGAGGTAACAGAGATTAAACCAATGTAGGGGATAAGCTGATAGCACCTCAAGTAGCATCTCAAGTAGCGCATTAGCTGATAGCTTACCTATAAACTTATACACTTTTGTTAATTTCATCACCAAACAAGCCATTTTAGATAACCAGATCTGTAGATAATTTGATTACTATGTCTCAAGTTGAATTGCAACGGTCCCAACTCATGATAAGTACAAGAAGAAGCAGTCAATCTCATCCCCGAAAGGTCATGAAGGGTTTAAAGTTAGTTTCATTAACATTACTGGCAATGGTGATGGTACTGGTGGTACATGCTGAGCCTAGTTTGGCACAGGAATCCGCTAGTAGTGGAGGATTCAATCCCCAAGAAATATTGCGCAATGCTTTGCAGTGGATTGATAGTCTAGGACCCATCGGAGCGATCGCATTTATCGCAATCTATATCATTGCTGCCGTAGCATTTTTGCCTGGGTCTATCCTTACCCTAGGGGCTGGGGTAGTATTTGGTGTTGTCTTAGGCTCAATCTATGTGTTCATCGGAGCCACTATCGGAGCCACGGCTGCTTTTCTGGTTGGGCGTTATCTAGCTAGGGACTGGATTGCTCAAAAAATTGCTGGCAATGACAAGTTTAGTGCCATTGATGAAGCAGTAGGTCAGGAAGGATTCAAAATAGTGCTGTTGACTCGACTCTCTCCTGTATTTCCCTTCAACCTCTTAAACTATGCCTATGGTCTAACTGGGGTTTCTCTGAAAGACTACGTCTTAGGCTCCATTGGCATGATTCCAGGAACAGTCATGTACGTTTACATCGGTTCTCTGGCTGGAGACCTGGCCATGATCGGTGGTGGTGACGCACCCACCAATCCGACTGTCCAGTGGGCAATTCGGATTATTGGTTTTATCGCTACTGTTGCGGTCACACTTTATGTCACTAATGTAGCTAAGAAAGCTTTAGACAAAAGCGTTTCCAAAGAGACAGTTTAGAAGGTTAAAGGTTAAAGGTTGAAGGTTGCAAGTTGAAAGTTAGGAGGTTGAAAGTTAGGAGGTTGTTCGCGTAGCGTGGCCAAAGGCCAAGGTTAGGAAGTTAAAGGTTAAAGGTTAGGAAGTTTAAGGTTGTTCGCGTAGCGTGGCCAAAGGCCAAGGTTAAAGGTTAGGAAGTTTAAGGTTAAAGGTTAGAAGGTTAAAGGTTATAGAGATCCGTAAATTTTTGTTCCCGATTCCCGATTCCCGATTCCCTACTCCCGATTCCCTACTCCCTACTCCCTACTCCCTACTCCCTGCTCCCTGCTCCCTGCTCCCTGCTCCCTAAAAAAATAATTTAATTTTGAACTATCAAAGGAGTTATTATAAATGTCAAGTTCTCAATATCAAAGAGTTATTGTTCCACCCATGGATGAGTATAACCAGAGGTTGGTTAACTATGTTCATCCAGGGGATTGGGTTAATCCGAAACCTGTTGATTGTTATGACCTGGTGGTCATTGGTGCTGGTACAGCTGGATTAGTTACAGCAGCAGGTGCAGCAGGTATTGGTGTTGGTTTGAAGGTGGCGTTGATTGAACGGCATTTGATGGGTGGGGATTGTTTAAATGTAGGTTGTGTCCCCTCCAAGTGTTTGATTCGGTCATCTCGGGTAGTGGCTGAGATGCGCAATGCGGCAGCCTTTGGGGTTAAAGTTCCAGATAATATTGAAGTAGACTTCCCCGCAGTGATGGAACGAATGCGTCGGCTACGGGCAGGGATTAGCCATCACGATTCTGCTCAACGCTTCAAAGATACCTATGGTATTGATATATTTTTAGGAAATGGTCGGTTTACCGGTGATGATACCATTGAAGTAAACGATACTACCCTCAAGTTTAAGAAAGCAGTAATTGCTACAGGAGCAAGAGCAGTGCGACCCCGAGTTGAGGGCATGGAAGAGGCGGGGTATCTCACCAATGAAACGGTATTTTCTCTGACAGAACGTCCCAATCGATTAGCTGTTATTGGTGGCGGTCCCATTGGCTGTGAATTAGCTCAGTCTTTCCGCCGTTTAGGTTGTGAAGTAGTGCTGTTCCATCGCGGTTCTCACATTTTAAATAAAGAGGATGCTGACGCCGCTGATATTGTTCAAAAAGTCTTTTTAAAAGAAGGTATCCGTTTAGTCCTGGGTGCCAAATTGAACCGGGTCGAGAAGACAGAGGCAGGTAAGACATTACACTTCAATAGCTGCACTGGTTTGGAAGAGTCGGTCACAGTAGATGAAATTTTGATCGGTGCTGGACGTGCGCCCAATGTGGAAGGGTTAAATTTGGAATTGGTCGGGGTAGAGTATGACCAGCGTAAAGGAGTAAAGGTGAATGATTACCTTGAAACTACCAATCCCAAAATTTATGCTGCTGGTGATATTTGCATGGACTGGAAGTTTACCCATGCAGCGGATTCAGCCGCACGGATTGTGATTAAGAATACTCTATTTTCTCCCTTTGGCTTCGGTAAATATAAGCTGAGTAACTTGGTGATGCCTTGGGCAACCTATACTGATCCAGAAATTGCCCATGTGGGGATGTATGAGGATGAAGCTCAAGCGAAAGGGTTTAATGTTAATACGATTAAAATTCCCTTTAGTACTGTAGACCGAGCGATCGCAGATGGGGAAGAAGAGGGATTTGTTAAAATTTACCATAAGAAGGGGTCAGATCAAATCCTGGGAGCAACTATTGTGGCAACTCATGCAGGGGAAATGATTTCTGAGGTGACTACAGCAATTGTCCATAAGATTGGTTTGAGTAAGCTTTCCAGCGTAATTCATCCCTATCCAACTCAAGCAGAAGGAATTAAAAAAGCGGCAGATGCCTATCGCCGCACTCTCTTAACACCAAGAACTAAAACATTTTTAGAATTCCTGACCAAGCTTTCTTAGGGAAAAAGGGGCGTTGCTTAATAATGGAATAATTTTAAGAGTTTTCTGGAATGGGCATGTTGGTGGAATGGGCATCTTGCCCGTTCCTGATATTTTGGGAGGATAGGAGTTGGTCAGCTCTCCCCATTTCCCTATCTCCCTACTCCCTCTTGGTCTTGACCTGCGATTGAAATAATCCCAAACAAGCTGGACAGCACTCCAGAAAAACCCCCAGGTGCCTACCTCATAAACTCCAATGGGGAAAGTTGCGTTGACCTCCTTATCAAATAGTTGTATTAGTTAGGTATATCTTTTAAATCTCTTATTAGTTTCATACCTCTAGTTTTAGGGTCAAAATTTTCAGGAAATATGGTGGTACAATAATAGTTAATGTAATTTTTTTTACACATAGCTTCCAATGTGTTTTTGTCTGAATAAAGTGCATTTTTTAAATTAGCTTCCCATAAACGAGCTTTCCATAAATAAGCTCCCCGTAAATCAGCTCCCTGTAAATCAGCTCCCCGTAAATCAGCTCCCTGTAAATCAGCTCCCTGTAAATTGGCTCCCTGTAAATTAGCTCCCCGTAAATCAGCTCTCCGTAAATTAGCTCTCCGTAAATTAGCTCCCCGTAAATCAGCTCCTCGTAAATTAGCTTCCCATAAATTAGTTTCCTGTAAATCAGCTTCCCATAAATTAGTTTCCTGTAAATTAGCTTCCCATAAATTAGCTTCCTGTAAATTAGTTTCCTGTAAATTAGATTTTTGTAAATTAGATTTTTGTAAATTAGCTTCCCATAAATTAGCTTCCTGTAAATTAGCTTTGTATAAATAAGCTTCCTGTAAATAAGCTCCCCGTAAATCAGCTAGCGGTAAATCAGCTTCCTGTAAATTAGCTTTCCGTAAATCAGCTTCCTGTAAATAAGCTCCCTGTAAATCAGCTAGCGGTAAATCAGCTTCCTGTAAATTAGCTTTCCGTAAATCAGCTTCCTGTAAATAAGCTCCCTGTAAATCAGCTAGCGGTAAATCAGCTTCCTGTAAATTAGCTTTCCGTAAATCAGCTTCCTGTAAATAAGCTCCCTGTAAATCAGCTAGCGGTAAATCAGCTTCCTGTAAATTAGCTTTCCGTAAATCAGCTTCCTGTAAATAAGCTTCCTGTAAATCAGCTTTCTGTAAATCAGCTTCCTGTAAATCAGCTTTCTGTAAATTAGCTTTCTGTAAATTAGCTAGCGGTAAATCAGCTTCCTGTAAATCAGCTTTCTGTAAATTAGCTTTCCGTAAATCAGCTTCCTGTAAATCAGCTTCCTGTAAATCAGCTTCCTGTAAATTAGCTTCCTGTAAATCAGCTTCCTGTAAATTAGCTTCCTGTAAATTAGCTCCCTGTAAATTAGCTTCCTGTAAATCAGCTCCCTGTAAATTAGCTTCCTGTAAATCAGCTCCCTGTAAATTAGCTTTAACTAGGTCAGCATTAGAGAGTTTAACTTTTCTTAAATAAGCTTTTGGAGTTTCTAAACCTTTTAAACTTTCTCGATTCCAGGTTAACCAAAACCAGGGATTACGTCTTGGTTCTGAGTTTAGGAACTCCAGAGCTTGTATTCTACCGCCACTGCCAGCTTGGTTGTGAGCTGCTGTAATTACTTGCCATGCTTGATAAATTTCACTATTTCGTCTATCCTCCTCACCAGCGATAAAGACAATTACACCCACAAGTAGAGATATATTACCGACTAGTCCTAAAATTTCTATTAGTGCTAACTTCTGGAGATAATATAAAACCGGTTATAAAAATTTTTTTTCTATACTAATCAAAGGCTGATTACATCTAAATAATAATAATTTTAAAGGATTAGTTAAAATAGTTTTATCTTTTGTTTGAGCTTTATCCCAATCATGTTTTTCATCAGATATGCCTTCTATTAATTTACGGTTATTATAAAGTTTTAAAGCTATTTTATAAATATCTTTATCAGAAACTTTTTTTGACCAAAAGCTAGAAAATTTTAATTGATTAAGTATCTGCTTTAGCTTCATAATTGCTAACTAGGGATAAATGTAACATAGAGGTTTTCAGTGACTTTATATACTCACCTAATGTGCTTGTATAAGTCCTGTTATTACTTGGGAAAGGTAATCCCCTAATTTATTACCCTCTCTAAGTCCAGTCGTCAGGTCTTTTTTTGCCCCTATACAAAAAAAATTCTCAGGTGTGCAAGCAGGGCAGTGGAATGGGCATCAGGCATGGAACGGGCATCCGGCATGGAACGGGCATCCGGCGTGGAACGGGCGTCTTGCCCGTTACAATTTCCGGCAGGCAGGATACCTACCCCACTCATATTTATCCAAAGATTCAGCAATGCCGAGAAAGCCAAAAGCCAAAAGCAAAGAGGGTTTTAAGCGATGCACTCCCGACTCCCTACTCCCTACTCCCTCACCGATAGATAGTATGAAAAAAATACCATCACAGGAAAACTATGGCAACAGGGATGCTCCTTAACGGGCAATGGACTAACGAAGCCTATCAGCAAGACCCCCAAGGGCGATTCATGCGTAATCCCACCAAGTTCCGTAATTGGATTCGTGCTGATGGCTCCACAGACTATAAACCAGCCTCTGGACGCTACCATCTCTATGTTTCCTATGCTTGTCCCTGGGCGCACCGCACTCTGATTATGCGAGCCTTAAAGGGATTGGAGCAAGCAATTACCCTGTCCATTGTTGACCCATTGATGGATAAAGATGGATGGGAATTTTCCGATGGGCCTGGTTGTATCCCTGATACAGTGAATGGTGCTCGCTATCTGCGGGAAGTTTATATCAAAGCTGACCCTAACTGTACCGGACGGGTGACAGTTCCAGTACTTTGGGATAAGGAAACTGGCACGATTGTTAATAATGAATCCCGTGAAATTATTCGGATGTTTGACCTAGAGTTCGACGGGATTGCTCAGTCGGATATCAGCTTTTATCCGGAGAATTTACGGGAAGAGATTGATAAAACCATTGATGCCATTTACCAACCTATTAATAATGGTGTGTATCGAGCCGGATTCGCTACTACTCAGCAAGCCTATGAAGAAGGAGTAACTGAACTATTTGATGCCCTTAACTATTGGGAAGGGGTGTTAGGTAAACAACGTTATCTCTGTGGCGATCGCATTACCGAAGCTGATTGGTGTATGTTTACCACTCTGCTACGTTTTGACTCAGTTTACTACGTCCATTTCAAATGTAATTGGCAACGAATTTTCGATTATCCCAATTTGTGGAATTATCTCAAAGACCTTTATCATCAGCCAGGGGTAAAGGAAACCTGTAATATTGACCACATTAAGCAGCATTATTATAAGAGTCATCCCTTTATTAATCCCTCTGGTATTGTACCAAAAGGACCACAAATTAGTTTTAGTGATTAAGGCTATAGTGTTTTTATTGGAGATCTAAACATAGGATTGATGGAAAAAGGGAACAGGGAACAGGGAACAGGGAACAGTAGTAAAGAGATATAACTATTTTTTGATGTTATGATAAATCAGCAAGATTGTTCATGACATCTTTGTAAATGCTATAGCAGTTCTAAATTCGGTGACGAAGTAACTCATCCAATTTAGAACTGCTATAATTGCTGTCAAGTTATTCTTGATTCAATGGAGACTTAGATTTTATTTTAAATACGGAATCTGAAAACTCACCAAGGGAATCAGGGACAGATACAATTTCCGGTTCGGTGCGTTTTCCAAACATCAAAGTAGCCTTACTAGTAGATGGAGAGAAAAGAATCTGTGTGATTTTGCTATAATCCCACCGTTTCTGATCATAGAGAGCAAGCACCTTCGTAAGATTCTCTAAGGTCATCTCCTCCTTATTCTCGAACATAAACTCAACAGGACGATTAAAGACTTTGTCCAAAAACGTGCCATAAAACTCATCAATATATAGGTTTCGAGTTTGTGTCATCATCAGTACCTTACGCAATTCCTGACTTAACTCATAGGCTCCGTCTTTGGTACAAATCACCTGCTCATTGATAGCAACCGATTTCTGAGACCGATTTTTGCGACAAGGATTATTGTTAGAAGACTGTGCCACTCGTCCAGAGTTGAGGTCGTCGCCCAGTTGATCAAACTCATCAACCATGGTGCGTGTGCCTTGGATTATACGCCTGCCTTCACGAATGGTATTGGTTACCTCTCGAACATCTCGACGGATTTCGCGGAGCTCATCGAATAATCCAGCAATCTCGAAGGTGCTAACATTGCTATTGTCATGCTTCCGAGGTACTATTCCGGCTTTTGCGGGAAGCATTTGCCACATCACGGATGCTGACAACAGGTAAGCTGAACCTTGGAAAATGAATTTGTGAACCATGACTATGGAATCCTGACTTAAAGTGGTCCACTATCTTTTTCTTTTGGCAAAATGAAAATCCGGAAACTTATCGACAATTTTTCCGGATCTGGTCAGCTTACCCTTGTATTATCAACTCCGGTTGAATACCCATGATTAAGAGTGTGGGGAGATGGGGAGATGGGGAAATGGGGAAATGGGGAGATGGGGAAATGGGGAGATGGGGAAATGGGGAGATGGGGAGATGGGCTAGGCATAGAACAAGTTAATATGCTATTGTTTTGTCCATCTCTACAAGATAAATTAGATGAATCTCAGAAATGGGGTACCCAGATCACAAGTCAACATGCTAATATGATCTCCGTCTTTAGCAGATGACTATAGACTAGTCAGCCTGGGAGGTCTACCACATGATCAAGTTTTAGTTTCAAGTTAAACTAGCAGTTTATAGGTAATTAATTGTTTACAAGTTGGGTTGACAAGTCTGGCCAAGCAGGAGTAACTGGGTTGTCTTGATGCTTGTCTTGATGCAAAGCGCGAGTGGGGGGAAGCCCTTCAGGTCGGCGCACCCGTCGCTATTCGAGATCTTGGCATCAGCTCCTGGCACGACCCTGGAAACTATGGGCACAGGACCTTTGATTCTACAAGTCCATGGCTCTAATCAACCCAAACTGGGCAGTTGATTGATTGCAGTTGATTCGCGATCGCTAAACAAACCAATAGCTAGTAATCCTTTGCGGAATTCAACATCCATGTCTTGATGCAGTCGGTATTTCCGCCGTCTTTTACTAGCTAATACTTTTCGGTAAATTCCAGCGTTGATTGACCGAATAGTTTTCCTACAAACGGATAATAAACGTTTCAAACTGGCTCGTAGGGTGCTGTGGAAACCGGCAATCGCTCTCAATCCTGTTTGCGGATCACAATCCCAATTGTATACCCAGCACTATTGAGTAAATTAGCAACTTATAGTAAAATAATTTCACCAATCGACTTGCCATCGACTTGTCATCGACTTGCCATTTAACTAGGCAGAGGTCGATCTATGCTGTTGCATTTTGCTCAAAACTATGGAAAACCTTAAGAGTACATTCAACAATACAATCAACGTAATCAAAGAAAGGATCTTTGATACCGACTTCAAACTCGCCAACATCCCTCTGTCCACGATAGTTATTGTGGTGCTCATCCTCTTGCTCACCCAGATATTGCGAGGCTTGTTCACTGCCATAATCATTAACAGAATCGAGCGTCTCACTAGCGGTACAGAAACTACCCTAGATGATGAGTTCATTAAGATTCTTCGGCGACCATTAGGCTGGCTAATTTGGCTGGCTGGACTATGGGTAGTACATCTAGTTGTGGCCACCCATCTTACTCCTGAACAGAATCAGAAAATCCCCGAAATTCTGTTTGTGACTGCTCTGTTCATTGCCACCTATATTCTTTACCGTGCTGCTCCACTACTGGGAGAGCTGCTAGCCGGATTGGCAACCAACACTGAAACTGAACTCGACGATTTGTTCGTGCCCTACTTCCCAAGGCTTTTTCAGATCGCAGCAGTGCTGATTGCGACCATTAAAGCCAGTGAGATTTTGTTGGGGGCATCTGCTGGTGCACTGATCGGTCTACTGGGTGGTGCCGGTGTCGCCTTAGGTTTGTTATTCAAAGACATTATCTATGACTGGTGTTGTACGGTGATTATCTACGCTGATGGTCTCTATAAACCTGGTGACTGGGTAGGAGTGGACGGCGTAAATGGTTTTGTTCAGATCGTCAGTATTGGTCTCAGAAGTACAACACTTCGCCTTACTGAGTGGGGTTCTATCAAAAAAGTTCCCAATTCTAAAATGATTGCTGGCGTTGTGGAAAATTGGTCACAGAAGATTGGCGAGAGATTTGAGTGGGGTATAAATTTCAATCTTAAAATTGATGGAATTTCGGCGAAGCAAACTCCCCGAATTTGTCAGGCTATTAAAGAAAAAATTCCGACTATCGATGGCTTGCACAAGCAGAAATTTGCAGTTGTCTTTTCCAAAATTGAAGAGAATGCTCGTGTGATTATGATTAGGGTATTTGTGATTGATCCCGACCTATACTATGATGCCAATCAAGGCTTGAATATAGCCATCTTAGAAATCCTGGAAAAAGAGGAGATTGATCACCTGCATATTGAGCTGGAAAAGCAACTTGAAGACTACAAACAGATGAAGGGAAGTTTAGTTAGTGAGATGATATCTAAATCTTAGCAATGCTTTGAACAAGGCATGCAGCACTGGCTCCCTTCGAAGATGCATCGCTTTTAGGTGCGCGCCCGTTCGCGCCCCGCGTCGGCTTTGCCTCAAGGTGCGACCCAAGGGCGATTTACTCGCCCATTGGAAAGCCCACCAAAGCGCGAATTTAATTCTTAATGGTAAGAGCGCACCTTTGAAATTAGGCAAAAATTCTAATAAAATTCCTGCGCCCAGGCCGGACACTCCCCGCGCCCGGGCCCCTTCTTTTTTACAAATATCAGATGCACCCCAGATAGTAAACCTTTCAAACTAGCTCCTAGGGTGCTGCCCAAACGGGCAATTGGTGTCAATCATGTTTTTTCCATACCTAGCATGATTCCCTAAATTCGCAACTTATAGTAAAATCGTTTTGCCAATCGATTTGCCATCGACTTGCCATTTAGCTAGGCACAGGTCGATCTATGTTACTGTATTTTGGTTGAAACCATGGAAAACCTTAAGAGTACATTCAACAATAGAATCAACCTAATCAAAGAAAAGATCTTTGAGTCCGACTTCCAGCTCCCCAACATTCCTGTTACCACGATAGTTATTGTGGTGCTCATCCTCCTCTTCACCCATATATTGCGAGGCTTGTTCACTTCAATAATCATTCACAGACTCGAGCTGATAACTAGCGGTACAGAAACCACCCTAGACGATGAGTTAATTAGGATTCTTAGGGCACCATTAGGCTGGCTAATTTGGATCGCTGGACTATGGCTAGTACATCTAGTTGTGGCCACCCATCTTACTCCTGAACAGAATCAGAAAATCCCCGAGATTCTGTTTATGAGCATTCTGTTCATTGCCACTTATATTCTTTACCGTGCTGCTCCACTACTGGGGGAGCTTCTAGCCGGATTAGCGGCAAACACTGACACTGAACTAGACGATTTGTTAGTTCCCTACTTCCCAAAGCTTTTTCAGATCGCAGCAATCGTGATTGCCGCTATTAAAGCCAGTGAAATTTTGTTGGGGTCATCTGCCGGTGCACTGATCGGTCTACTCGGTGGCGCAGGTGTCGCCTTAGGTTTGTTATTAAAAGACATTGTTTATGATTGGTTTTGTACAGTGGTTATCTACGCTGATGGTCTCTATAAACCCGGTGACGTGATAGTATTGGACGGAGTAAGTGGTAGGGTAAAGATACTCAATATTGGTCTGAGAAGTACAAGGCTTCTTATTACTGAGTGGGGTTATACCAAAAAACTTCCCAATTCTAAAATGATTTCTGGAATTTTTGCAAATTGGTCAGATAAGACTGGCGAGACAGTTCAGTGGGGCATAAATTTAAATCTGAAAATTGATGGGATTTCGGCCAAGCAAACTAGGCGAATTTGTCAGGCTATTAAAGAAAAAATTCCGACTATCGATGCCGTGAACAAGCAGAAAATGGTAGTTGTATTTTCCCGCCTTGAACAGAATGCTCGTGTGATTAAAATTAGGGTATTTGTGATTGAGCCCAAGCTCTACTATGATGTCCAGAGCAACTTGAATCTAGCCATATTAGAAATCCTGGAAAACGAGGAGATTAATCAGCTCCATGTTTATATGAGAAAGGAACTTAACTGGTTGCCTGACACCAGTATGAATTAGGAACAATCGTAGGCGTTGCTGAATTAAGGAATGAAGGGCGATTATCTGATTTTCTTGCAGCCCCCTAAATCCCCCAACTTTGGGGGACTTTGATAGTTTTGTTCCCCCCAGAATTGGGGGGCTAGGGGGGCGAAACCATACTCAGAATCAGCAACGCCCAATCGTAAGCTATCAGCTATCAGCTATCAGCTATCAGCTATCAGCTATCAACTATCAGCTATCAGCTATCAGCTATCAGCTATCAGCTTTTGAATAAAATAAGCTGTTCGCGTAGCGTGGCCAACGGCCAACGGCTGACCACTGACGGCTGACCGCTGTTCGCGCAGCGTGCGCGTAGCGCATATGCTTACGGGAATTCGGAGCAGGGAAGAGCACAGCTTTATCCTCTCATTCCATTCACATAGGCAGCTGTCAAGGCTTGTTGAGGTGATTCAAAAATCTGCTCGACACAGCCGTATTCAATCAATCGTCCCACTGCTTCCTTTACCCAGAAGACGGCAGTATAGTCAGCAATGCGTCTGGCTTGAGCTAGGTTGTGGGTAACAATCACCAGGGTGTAGCGTCCCCTGAGCCTAGCTATCAAATCTTCGACCACACCGCTGGATATGGGATCGAGGGCACTACAGGGTTCATCTAATAGGAGTACTTCCGGTTGCAAAACCAAGGCACGGGCAATGCAAAGGCGCTGCTTTTGACCACCAGATAGAGCAAGAGCCGAAGTGTGTAGTCGGTCTTTTACTTCATCCCACAAACCAACATCCCGGAGTGCGGTTTCTATGAGCTGAGCAATGTTATCCCGGTTTTTAACACCATGTTCCCGCAACGGAAAGGCCAGATTCTTCCAGATTGAGAAGGGGAAGGGACTCGGCTTTTGGAAAATCATTCCAACACGACGACGAAGTGCAATTAGCTCCATCGCACCACGCTTTGCGATCGCATCCATCCTAGGACTCAGCACATCTAGGGAACCAATGCGAATCCTACCGGTAACTTTAGCATTAGGAATCAAATCTGTCAAGCGATTTAGGCAACTTAAAAAACTAGTCTTTCCACAACCAGACGGTCCCACTAGTGCGGTAATCGAACCTTTATAAATTGGCAACGATACATCAGCAAAGGCCGGTTTTGTTCCATAATGTAAACATAGCCGCTCGGTCTGAATCAATGGGTCGCTTATAGACTGGCTTACCGGTAATCGCTCTCTTGTTTGTAAAGGGTTAACCATTGTTTTTGGAAATTGTTAATGTGAATTTTTAATTAGTAATTAGGTAATATCATGTCCGGTTGAATAATTATACTAGACGCAAAAGTAAGGCAGAAGGCAGAAGGCAGAAGGCAGAAGTAAAGGAGTAAGGTTTCAAGGGATAAAGTTTTTTATAACTAATTATCCGAACCTGATATAAGCCGTCAGCAATCAGCAATCAGCTTATTTTATTCAAAAGCTGATTGCTGATTGCTGAAAGCTGAATGCTTACAAACAGACTCCACTCTCCGATGCAACCAATAGTCAGTGATCCATGCTGCTGTACTATTAATCAGCAACAACAACATCAGCAACACTAAAGCTGAGGCATAAGCATTAGCATTTCCCCCTGTTACATTCATCGACAAATCAAAAATATGAATCGACAGCGATCGCCCAGAATCCAGCAAAGACTCTGGCATCCGATCCACATAACCACTAGTAAAGATCAGTGCTGCGGTTTCAGCGATCGCTCGCCCTATCCCTAACACTAATCCCACTACTAGTCCCGGTGCTGCGGCTGGTAACAGCAAATTCCAGAGAGTGGTAGTGCGGGATAAACCAAGGGCAGTGGCAGAAAGTCGATAATCATCACTAACGGCGCGAAACCCTTCCTCTGTTGATCGAATTAGGATTGGCAACACCATACAGGCTAATGTCAACCCCCCAGACAAAATCGAAAAGCCTAGCCCTAGGGTTTTGCAGAAAAAAGCATTGCCAAATAGTCCAAACACAATCGACGGTACCCCTGCCAGGACATCTAAGCTACGACGAACCAGACGCCCGAAAATACTCTTAGTATCTGTGAACTCAGCTAGCAGTATTGCTGTACCTACTCCAATCGGAACAGAAACGGTCATACATACACCCAAAATTAGGAGAGTGGAAACCAGAATTGGAGCAATCCCTCCTTCCCGTCCAGCATTCTTTGGTGCAGTAGTCAGGAATTCCCAGTTAATTTGTCCGACACCGTGCCAGACTATATCACTCAAAATCCAGAGGAATACAGCAGTTACGAACAGTGCGATCGCCCAAATCATCACTGTTGAAACTTGGAAGTTGTCGATTGCAGGTTGGAAGTTGTCGGTTGCAGGTTGGAAGTTGTCGGTTGTCGGTTGTGGCTTCGTTTTCATATCATGTCAGGATAATTACCCTTAATAAATATCTCCCTATGTCCCTATGTCCCTATGTCCCTATCTCCCCCTCTCCCCACCCTCTCCTTAATTATGGGTATTCAACCAGACTTGATATAAGTTCTTACTCATAAATTCCTTCCTTGCTGATCATTTCTGCAATTGCTACCAGTACCAAAATTATTGCCATCAGCAGCAAGCCACTGACAAAAAGTGCTGAGCGGTGATTGCCCATGGCGTAAGCCATTTCCAAGGCGATATTGGCAGTAAGAGTTCGCATCGGCTCAAATAGGCTTTTGGGAGTTTGCACCACATTGCCACACACCATCAGCACCGCCATAGTTTCTCCAATCGCCCGTCCTGTTCCTAAAATCAAGCCAGTAAACAGCCCCGACTTAGCAGCCGGAAACACAACACCTTGGACTGTTGCCCAGCGGGATAGTCCCAGGGCTGCTGCTCCCTGTAGGTATTCTGGGGGGACTTTCGCAAAGCTAGCGTCTGCGGTCAGAGCAATAGTTGGCAAAATCATCAGGGTCAGAATCGCAATTCCAGCTAGGAGACTGGCTCCCGGTGGCTGAAAGCGTCCAATTAGGGGAACTAGCTCCACCAAACCCCAGAAGCCGTAAACAACTGAGGGCATCCCTGCCAACAATTCAATTAGCCGTCGATAGAGTCCAGCAATGGATGAAGGCGCGTAATACTGACAAAAGACTGCAGATAGAATTCCCAGGGGTGTGGCTACTAGCATCGCGCCAGCGGTGACCAACAGGGTGCCCCAAAGCATCGGGGTGAAGTTGTACAGAGTCTCAGCAGGATGCCAGGATGGATCGGTAAAAAAGGGGAGTAATCCTACTTGTCCCAATACTGGCAAGGCTTCCGTGATTAGGAACACAACAATCAGCACCACGATAGCACCAGCCACCACAGCACAGCCTTGTAGGGTCAAGATTAGGATAGTATCACTCCGAGAGGGGGACAAAGTTTTGCTCTTTAACAATGTCTTGTACCTTTTGCGATCGCGAAAACTCAATAAATGCTTTATCTAACCCAACCGGAATAGTTTTGGTGACTAACGTCAGGGAACGAGATAGGGGAAATGTGCCGTTTTGAACATTTTCTGTGGTTGCCGCTATTCCAGCAACGGGCAGTAACTTAATCGGAACATCCTGTTTGCTGCTATATTCTGCTGTGCCAATGGAGACATAACCAATCCCATTAGGATTACCCGCCACGGTCTTAATCCCCTGCTCATTATCCCCAATCACCACATCTGCCTTAATCTCACTATTTTTCAGCTGGAAGTACTTCAGAAATAACTCCAAGGTAGAGCGCCCCTCGGCTTTGTTGACTACTGTAATTGGTGCCCTCTTGCCTCCCACATCCTGCCAGTTGTCAATTTTGCCCTGATAGATATCCACAATCTGTTCATTACTCAGGGATTGCACCGGATTAGTTTTATGGACGATAATGCCAATCCCATCACGAGCGATCGCAAACCCTTGCAGATCTTTCTCGCTCTGCTTGAGGTCACGAGACACCATCCCAATATCAGCGACTCCTTGGCGAGCATCTGCAATACCGCGAGACGAGCCTCCTGTCTGCACATCCACCCGTACACCAGGATTTTCTGATTCAAAACGCTTGCCAATTTCCGACGCCAGGGGGGCTACTGTACTAGAACCGGTTAAAACCAACTTACCCTGCAACTGATCTGTTGATTGGGTAGCTACTTCCGGAGATTGGGCACAGGATTGTAGCCAAAAGCAAGCTACTAAACCCATAGACATTGATGCCAGTGTTGTTAAATTTTTCATCAATCATCAGTCAGTCATCTTATCTATAAAATAATGAGAGTGCTCAGTTATAATTGCTCAGTTATAATTGCCGAATTTATCAATAATTTAAAATCCGCCAGACTTGATATCACTGACAACTCAAAACTGAGCACTTACTCAGCACTTTGTTAATCAAAACATAGGCAACAACATCCCAAATCAATTGCTCTATTACCATTGGCTTGCCGAATGTTGAGCGAACACTGATAAAGCACCGCCTTACCATCTCGCGTCGCCCTAACAAATCCCTCATCCCGCAAAACTCTGAGATGATGGGATAGCAGGCTTTGCTCTATTCCCAACACAGCCTTGAGCTCCCCAACATGTTTTGGTCCTTCCATCAGGATTTCCAGAACAGTCAGACGAGTGTTGTCCGCTAAAACTTTCAGCTTACGGACACAGAAGGCTTGAGATGATGGACTTTTTAAGTTCATGATTCAGCTATTCTCAGCAGTTGAATTATCATTGATATGAAAATCCATTCATATTATAATCAAAAAAAAACTGTGATTAGATCAAATCAAAGCACCACCACAACTGGAACCAGACCCTGCTGTACAGCCATAGCAATAGGAAGCGGTGCGAATTTCCTCAATTATGTCTAAACTTCCTGCTTCGAGAAGTTTACTAACTGTCAACCTTTCTCCAGTGTCAGACGTTGCTGCTACATTTTCCATCTGATTAAAATCGCAATCGTAGACATTACCCAGATAGTCAATAGACAGTTCATTGCGACACATCAAATGCTGCACCGTACTGGCATTGAAACTATTTTCTAGAAACGCCATATAGGGAGCATATAGCTTGGTACGTTGTAAATAAAACTTTGTTCTACCAACGGGGATATTGGTAATTGTAAATAGCTGGTTGAAGTTAATATCAAAATGTTCTTTTAGGAACATTTTATAATCCTTCTCCAAGTTAAGCTGATTAGGAGTCATAGAAAATTTTTCACTCCTTGGCAAGGAAGGATTATAGACCAAATCAATAATTAATTTGGGGTTTCTCCCATAGCCCAATCGATTCAGCCATTGAATCGCCCGAATCGAATCATCGTAAACCCCTTTGCCGCGCATTTTATCTACATTATCTTCCAAATAACAAGGCAAAGAAGCCACTACTCGTAATTGGTGCTTAGCGAAATAGTCAGGTATATCCTCATATCCCGGTTCAAAATAAATGGTCAAATTTGACCGAACAATCACCTCCTTTCCGGTTTTGTATGCTGCTTCAACTAATGGCTTAAAGCCATAATTCATCTCTGGCGCACCACCAGTCAAGTCAACCGTCTTAATTTGAGGAAACTGATGAATCAGCGTAATAAGCTGGTCACAAATTTCTGGAGAAAGTTCTTCAGTTCGTTTAGGACCAGCTTCCACATGGCAGTGAGTACAAGCTAGATTACAACGCTTCCCCAGATTAATTTGTAAAACCGTGATTGGGTGTTTACTTAAGGGAGCTTGCAGTTTATTACGGAACGGTGTAACAGCTGAAACGTCTGTTTTAATCATAAGTTTTATTGACTTGTAATTGCTAGAAGTATTAATTTTGAAGGATGACTTCTGAGAGGTTGTCTGAGAAGTCTCATTTGCTACATCCAAGCCCCCGTTGGTCCCCCAATTTTGGGGGACTTTTAGAAGCAAATTGACTCTTGTTCCCCCCAAAGTTGGGGGGCTAGGGGGGCAAAATTCAGTATCAAAAAACTTTTCAGATATCCTCTGAAGTATTACTTCTAAAGTAGGATTTGTAATTTACTAATCTTTAATTAGACCATGGATTGGTTGATCAACAAATCCATGGTTTTTATTTTTAAGCCTACTCTACTAAAGAAACCAAAGATGAACAGCATTCATACTTCATACTTCATACTTCATACTTCATACTTCATACTTCATACTTAATCCTTCACCTTTAACAACAACCACCACCAACATAGTGCCAAGTTGAATCAGTGACTAAGATTTCTTCTGGATTCACCTTTGCTAATTTCGCGGCTGTTTTATCACAAACAGCCGCTGGCACACCACGGGAGAGGATGTGTCCCGCATTGTCATCAAAAAATTCTTCCGCGCCCATGTAAATTGCTGTCTTGCCAGTAAAAATGCATGGTCCATCTTCTGGGATCACAACTTTGAAAGAAACAGAATCCAGACTTTCCAGCAGCAGGGGTTCTTCGAGGTTGTAGTTTTGGCAATCCAGAAGCCGATAGGGACGCTTTGCTCGAATTTCTACTTGACCAAAACCTGACCTGACCAAGTGTTGGACATAGGATTGATAAGTGAGCGCACCAGACAGACACATAGCTCGTAGCCGCTCATCTTCCTGTAGATGGGGTGGAATCGGACGAGTTGCAATCGGGTCACTCATTAACAGTCGTCCACCTGGTTTTAAAACTCGATAGGCTTCTTTGAGTGCCTTCATCAGGTCAGCCGGTTCAAAAATGTTGAATAGGCAATTCTGAGCAACCACATCTACAGAATCATCTGGCATCGGTAGGGCAAAGGCATCCCCTTCCCGAATTTCCACAAAACTTTGGTCAAACCAGGAATTGTCTTCAGCAGCAATCTTCAGGTTACGGGTAGCCGCCTCCCGCATGGCCTGAACTGGCTCAACAGCAATCACACCCCCTGGACGTTGGGAAAAATAAGCAAATTGTAACGCCTCCAAGCCACCACCAACACCGACATAGAGGACAGTTGGCTGATTGCTGAGTTCTGTGGGATGTACCGTAGTACCGCAGCCATAATTCATCTCCGCCATCAGTGGAGGAATTTTCAGTCCTGGCAGTTGTAAGGGGCTACTTTGGACACAACACAAACCAACTTGGGGTGTTTGGGCGACTTCAGAATAAAATTCAGCAGTTGTTTCGAGATAGGTCATCAGAATCCTTTACTTGGCAAAGATGGTAATGCTATTTATAGTAGGGTGGAAATTGAAAACTAATTCTGAACCAGTATAGTTCCTCAGTTGAGCTTTAATGCTACAAAATTCATGTATCTTCTGATACCAAATCCCGGTTTAAAACCCCGTTGATTATTTTGATCATCTAGTCAGCGAAGCGCGGACTGTGTCATCTTCGAGAAGGCTTCGCCTATGTCTAGCCGCTATTTATTATTGGTTTAGGCTACAGGGAAGCTTTCAATTGGGGGTAGGGGGTAGGGTGACCGGGTGTGGGGACAAGTTATAGTAGTAGATTGGACTTTGGTAACTCTGGTGAGTGTGGATTATTCTACGAGTGATTAACCAGACTTCATCTAAGACAGAAACTATAGTGTCCACTCAACACTGCCAATCACCTCTGAGCATAAGAGTATGGTAGAAAGAGCTACCTAAGGAATCAGGGAGTTGATGAATGTCGAAAAACCAGTATGCAGAACGCCTTAGACAACAAGAGAGAGTTTACCTCAGGCGTGTTGCTGATTACTCTTCACTACAGTCGATACCAGAAATTTGGCCCCTTGCTGCCCAACGCTTTGGGTCAATCATTGCTCTGCAAGACCCTCACGCTGTGGGAGCTCATGGTGCTCCAGCTTCGACCCTGACCTATACCCAGTTGCACGAGCAAATCGAGCAATTTGCGGCTGGATTACAATCCCTAGGCTTCCAGCCAACACTGGATGAGAAGGGTATTCCTACCCGAATTGCGTTATTTGCTGATAATTCTCCTCGATGGCTAGTTGCCGATCAGGGTATCATGACTGCAGGAGCAGTAAATGTGGTGCGCTCAGGTCAAGCAGAACGGCAGGAATTGCTTTATATTCTCGAAGATAGCGGTAGCACTGCTGTAGTGCTAGAAAACCTCAAAACTTTGGAAAAATTAGGCGATCGCTTGGATGGGCTACCGATTAAATTAGTGATTCTCCTTTCTGAAGAACAACCACTATCGACCGGATCATCCCGACAAATTGTTAACTATACTCAACTCATGGAAGCCGGGGCATCTCGGTCTCTTACCAAAGCTAACCACAACCGGGAAACCTTGGCAACTCTGCTATATACCTCTGGTACCACAGGTAAACCCAAAGGGGTGATGCTGAGCCATGGTAATCTCCTGCATCAGGTCAACACCCTTGGTACAGTAATAGAAATTGAAAAAGGCGATCGCGTTCTTTCTATCCTGCCTACCTGGCACGCCTACGAACGCTCAGCGGAGTATTTTCTATTATCTCAGGGTTGCACCCAGATTTACACCAACCTGCGCCATGTCAAAAAAGACCTTAAAACCTTCAAACCTAACTTTATGGTCGGAGTACCGCGACTGTGGGAATCGATCTATGAGGGGGTGCAAAAGCAGTTTCGTGAGCAACCGGAAGGTAAGCAGAAATTAGTCCAAAACCTGCTAGGGTACAGTCAACGCTACATTGATGCACGGCGGCTTGCTCAGGGGTTGACCTTAGATAATTTAAATCCAACACCTATCCAAAAACTATTGGCCACAGTGCAAGCTTCCTATTTATGGCCGGTTCATCAATTGGCTAATAAACTAGTTTATCAAAAAGTCCGGGAAGCCACTGGGGGACAAATCAAGCAAGTCGTTAGTGGTGGGGGTTCCTTAGCTCGGCACTTGGATAACTTCTTTGAGATTATTGGTGTCGAAGTCCTAGTAGGCTATGGGTTAACCGAAACCTCTCCCGTTACTAATGCTAGGCGTTCGTATCGTAACCTGCGTTTTAGTGCTGGACCACCTTTACCGGACACTCAAATCCGGATTGTTGACCCTAAGACTCATCAGCCTTTACCCCAAGGTCAACGAGGGTTGGTGATGGTAAAAGGACCACAGGTGATGCAGGAGTATTATCACAAACCAGAAGCTACTGCTAAGGCAATTGATCTAGACCGGTGGTTTAATACAGGGGATTTAGGTTGGGTTACCCCCCAGAATGATTTAGTCCTAACTGGCAGAGCCAAAGATACTATAGTTCTCACCAATGGGGAAAATATTGAGCCACAACCGATAGAAGATGCTTGTTTGCGTAGTGCTTACATTGACCAGATTATCCTGTTAGGTCAAGACCAAAAGGCATTGGGTGCTTTAATAGTACCAAATTTAGATGCCTTACAAGGGTGGGCAGCGGGTCAAAATCTTCCCCTTGACGTATTTGCTCCAGATGTTGATTTAAATCTTAAAGAGGTTCAGACTTTATACCGGACTGAATTAAACCGAGAAGTCAAAAATCGCCCAGGTTATCGGCCAGATGACCGTATTAGCACCTTTAGGCTGATTCTAGAGCCGTTTTCCCAGGAAAATGGCATGATGACTCAAACCTTTAAAATCCGACGACCTGTAGTCACCGAACGCTATCGCGCTATCATTGACGCGATGTTTGCTTAATCGAGGGCAATAAAGTTAAAACGTTAGAAGGTTTAGAGGTGCAGGCCTCGAACCTTGAGACTGAACCTCAATCTTCTTTTTAAGAATTATTGAGTAATATAACCAGTCAAACTCTCAATCCCTCAAACTTAGATAGTGGAACGCATATGGACGACTCTAACAAGAACTTACTATTGAAACGGCCAATTAATATCAAAGCCATCGTTACCCCTCGATGGAAAGAAGAGGTTCAGCAACAACTACAAAATCAAATCAACCAAATCGACGGCCAACTGCAACAGATTGATATCCAGGGACAAAAAGCGATCGCTGAGATTAAAAAGCAGAGCATGGATCCTCCTGGTCCTCAGGTATCGCAACAAATTGAAAGCATTCAAATGCAGGTCAATCAAAAGAAAAGTGAACTGCTAGACCAGAAAAACCAGCAACTTCAGCAACTACAACAAGTCCAAACCCTCGAACTCGACCAAGAAGTTAGTCAAGGTCAGCTAGAAAGCTTCTTCAGGGTGGAAGAGGGAGATAACCTAGTCAAAAAGATGAACGTAGAAATTCTGCTGCGGGATGGGGTTATCCAAGAGATTCGCGGTGATATTTAGCACGATGTCAAGGCTGAATTAATAGCTACAGATTAAGGAAAAGATCACACCAGATCAATAGACACGGATAGACAGATAGTTGGTTATCTGTCTATCCGTGTTTAAAAATCTCTGTATTGTCTTTCACCCCTTTGCCATTGATCCAGCCATTACTGGCAAAATTCCGTTGACCAATCCTGATGACCCCGTCCCTCTCGACAGGTAAACTGTTGACCAGCCCACATAACCTGCCACTGTTTGCCAGTTTGGGCTGATTCTTTGGGGGATAACTCAATACGATACCGGATGCCACGTACAGAGTCATCCGGTAAACCCGTTTGAGTGATGGTGACTACCGCCTGATCAGGTTTAGGATAATCTACCTTGACCTGTTGATCGAAGTTTCCTTCAATCAACATTGATTGGTTTTGACCAAAGGTAGATAATGCGATCGCTTTTGGATCGGCACCAATCAGTTGATCCGGTTTTGCCTTATTGGCTAGGTCAATGGCTTTGTAGTCTTCTCGTTTAGTCTGAACATTAGCAGGAGACTGAATTGGTTTGGGTGCAGGGGGTTTGCTAATCAGATTGCAAGCACTCAGGATTAGGATAATACCTGTAAGCACGGTCAAGGAAAGTTTTTTGTTAAGCATCTCATACCAAGTTTGATTCAATAGGATTCAACCTAACTTGTCGGCTGTTGACAGTCAACCGTCAAGGGTTAAAACTCAACACTCAATACTTAACACTCAACAAAACACATTATCCCCTCAATCCAAGCCCATTTAATTACTGATGGCGTAAGCGTTCAGCTATCAGCCGTCAGCGGTCAGCTTAAAACAAGCTATCCGGCTGACGAGTTCAACGGACTCAAAGCCAAAGACTATGAATTTTTCCCTTGGGCACCTCAATTAGCAAGGCCGAAAGGCCAGGGAACTGAGATTAAACGAATACTTACCTCTTTCATTCAAAAGCTGTTCGCGTAGCGTGTGCGTAGCACATAAGCTGATAGCTGATAGCTGAATGCTTACGATGGCATTATTTATAGCGCTTGAACACTGACCCGGCACCCATAGCACCCAACATCAACAGACCCAATGTCGCAGTTGGTTCGGGAACTTTCTTAGAAGGTTTAGGGGGCTCTGGAAAATTGCGAAACTTGATGCCAGATACCGCACCACTTCCTGGTAGTTTAATATCTAGCTTGGTCACTGAATACTCGGGAATATCCCTGAAACGGTAAGTGGATAGGGAGTTGTCTGTGCCAAATTTTAGTGATTGTTTCTCTGTTGTGCCATCCTCCAGAAACGCTTCCAGATATCCGTTTTTATTCTTCGGATTCTCATCAATGTCTAGAAGGGTGACGTAATCAACAGAAACGGCTTGATCAAAAACAAAGGAAATGATGCCACCGCCAGCCCAGTCGTCAGGTTCTTCATTTGTGTTCTCGTTGATAATTAGAACATTACCCTGTGGCTTCGTACCAAATGAAGGTCCCGTGGCTAAGTCAGCGTCTCCACCGCTGCATGTAATCCCAAAATCAGGTCCGCAATTGCTGTTGAATAACCTTAAGGGATGATTAGACCCTTTGTTACTGGTTATATGCACACCGAATTTTGCCCATTGCTCACCAATATTTGTCTTAGTTCCAGCCTTGAGAACCTTACCAGCATCATCCTTTTCAAAATCCAGTAAGTATGTATCAGCTAGAGCGGGATTAGCCCCTACTGTGCCCAAAGTAACTAAGGCAGCTGTGAGCGTAAGTTTTGATAACTTTTTCATGGCTTTTATACCCCTCAATACTGACTGAATTTTAGCGCTAAAATTTATTTTTATATCTTATTTTTAGGATTTTAATTAACCTGTAATAGCTACTATTCAGGGAATAAATAGATGATTATAGTTATTTTATGATTAATTAACCTATAGGTTAGGTATAAGGTAACTGTCTTGGAATAATTTATTCATTTCTTTAAGGTTTTATTTGGTTAATTAAAGATTCAGTGAAGTTACCTTCATCCACCAACCAAAATCAATAAGATTTAAGGCTATACTAAACCAGCTCTTAGACTAACCCTGTCAGTAGTCAACGGATAGGGTACCTATAATGAATTGTGGAAATTTTTGATCAAAAGTTCCCTACTCCCTACTCCCTCGGTGCGCTTTCCAATGGGCGAGTAAATCGCCCTTGGGTCGCACCGCTCCCTACTCCCAGATCCGCTGTTCCCTTTGCTAGATAAGAGCTTTTCTTGATGCAGTCGCTCATGGGGGAAACCCCCGCAGGTCGGCGCTGCATCGCTTAGTTAAGAGCCATGAGCATGTATAGAGTGATGGGTAGCTACCCACTCCCCTAATCCCTAATCCTGAGCAAAAAGAGGATATCCGTATTGTAGAAAACCATCGAAGCCCTCTGGCTCATGGTTTCTTTACACAGTACGATGGCTTTCTGGGGCTTATTCAAGTTACAATGCAAGCTGGCATCATGTTTTTGCTAGCTCACTAGAATTGATTTAGAAGACCACCCCATGATTCACGAAGTTTTCATGCCCGCCCTCAGTTCAACCATGACCGAAGGCAAAATCGTTTCCTGGGAAAAATCTCCGGGAGACAAAGTCGAAAAAGGTGAAACCGTGGTGGTGGTTGAGTCGGATAAGGCTGATATGGACGTTGAGTCCTTCTATGAAGGCTATCTTGCCACAATCACGGTATCAGCTGGTGACTCTGCTCCGGTGGGAGCCCCGATTGCTCTGATTGCGGAAACGGAAGCGGAAATTGAAGCAGCTAAACAACAAGCTGCCCAATCTACACCAGCTACTGACACAGCAACAGCTCAGCAAGCAACGGCTTCAACCCCAGAACCGGTACAGACAGCTCTTGCTGCAGTTGCTGATACTCCCAGCCGCCGTAATGGCAGAATTATTGCTTCTCCCCGAGCTCGTAAACTAGCGAAGGAATTAAAGGTTGATCTCAATACCTTGAGAGGAAGTGGTCCCCATGGCAGGATTGTGGCTGAGGATGTGGAAGCAGCAGCAGGTAAAGTTATCACTCCTCCGACACCAGCAGCCACCACCCAAGCAGCACCCCCGACAGCGGCTGTAATGCCCACTCCCACCCCAGCACCTCTGCCAGCACCTCTGCCAGCACCTCCTGCAGCTGTACCCCTCGGAGAAGTGGTGCCGTTCAATACCCTGCAAAATGCAGTGGTGAGGAATATGATGGTCAGCCTGCAAGTGCCTACCTTCAGGGTTGGTTACACCATCACTACCGATGAGTTAGATAAGTTATACAAAAAAATTAAGCCTAAGGGTGTTACCATGACCGGGCTGCTGGCTAAGGCAGTAGCGGTTACCTTGCAGAAGCATCCCTTGGTTAATGCTAGTTATACCGAACGGGGAATTCAGTATCACAGTTCCATTAATGTAGCTGTGGCTGTGGCAATGGCTGATGGTGGCTTGATTACCCCAGTATTGCGCCATGCGGAGCAGCTGGATATTTATTCTCTGTCTCGCACTTGGAAAGATTTAGTAGACCGTGCCAGAACTAAGCAGTTGCAGCCAGAGGAATATAATTCCGGTACTTTCACCCTATCCAATTTAGGAATGTTTGGTGTAGACCGGTTTGATGCGATTTTGCCCCCAGGACAGGGTTCTATTTTGGCCATTGGTGCATCCCGTCCTACGGTAGTAGCTACCCCTGACGGCATGATGGGTGTAAAGCGTCAGATGCAAGTCAATATTACCTGTGACCACCGGATTATCTATGGTACTGATGCGGCAGCGTTCTTGCAAGACTTGGCGAAGTTGATTGAAACTGATCCGCAATCGTTAACTCTTTAAGCCATTAATCGTAGGGTGGGCAGTGCCTAGCAACGCCCTTTGCAAGCTTGATTATCTGTCTGGTGCACTGCCCACCCTTTAAGTTGACTATTTAAGTTGACTTTTTAAGTAGGGTGGGCAGTGCCTAGCAACGCCCTTTGCAAGCTTGATTATCTGTCTGGTGCACTGCCCACCCTACATGAACTGCTTGATCACTCAGAGGGGCGCACCGTTGTGCCCCCCTCTCAATAATATTGTTCACTATTTCCCTTAACAGTTAGCTTTTCGCAATTTCCCTCCAGCAGTAAACAAACCAGCCACAGCGATTAGACCAAGCACAGTAGAGGATTCAGGTACATCTTGTGGTTCCGATGAAGACGGTTCTGGAGGAGCGCCAAGGAAGCCCACTTGGTAGGTGGCATTGTGAGATGTACCATCTTCTAGGTTGACTAGCCCAGATGGTGTGGGAACGAAACCGTAAAGGTATTCAGTTTTCCCATTGTATTCAACCTTGACAATTTCACTAGCCCTTATACTAGGTGGTAATGGTAGTTGAAAACCAGGCGATAAAAGAGCCATCATCTGTTCCAACTGATCAAACGTATCTTCGAACGCATCTCGAGCATCAAGGTGACCTGCTAGCCCAATGCTAATGTGGCCTGTTGCGTTTTGGTTGACGTAGGAAATATTGGGATCGCTAAATCGTTGCAATCCTCCATTATCGCTAAATAGTGTATAGAATTCATTAACTATGAAATTGCTGCTAGCATAAGATCCAAGACCGTGTGCAGTTAAGGCATCACTGACCCACTCCTGACCTAAGGTTATGCCATCACTATCAAGATCACTGTTCCAGTCAGCTAATGTCAGACTGCTCAAGGTGATGTCCTTACCACCGATGTCACCGGTTAGGCTTGTGACATCGGTATAGGTGGCAAAGTCGCTGTTGCTCAGAGTTTCACTGCTGGCAAATAGCTCTACGTTTCCACCAGGGTCACTAGCGTCACCTTGCAAGATAGTTGACAAAATAGCATTTGGAGCTTCATAGGTATTCGTACCGTCAGATGCATACTTGAGGTAGTCACTACCTTCCAGGGTCGCTCCCGTGAGGCTTCCAGCAACAGCTGGGGTAGTGGCGATCGCACTCATACCGGCAATAATTGAGGCCCCGAGCCACATTTTCATTACTGTGCTTTTCATTGACATGTCTCCCGATACTTTTTAGCTACCAAAATCTACTTTGCAGATTAAAGCCCACTAATGCAAGCTGCTTAAGCAGCCAGGGGGTATCTCCCAAGGCCAAGATAGGTTTTGTTCCGCTCAAGGCGCATAAATCTGTGTTTAATAGAAAACGCAACCACTATCATGGTTTGCTTTGGTTTTCGGCTTCAATTCAAGGAACCAGAATGTTTTCAATGACACTAGAAAACTAATCATTGTCTAACATATTTTTGGAGATACTGCCAGATATTTGGAGAAAATCGTCAACAGTGGCTAGCCTTCGAGTTTGTTTGGGTTGCTGGCAGCACTTGGTGTCTTTTTTTTAGTATCGGAGTGGGATGTTAGCGATCGCGTTTTTGATGGGGTTTAAGTTATGTTAATCTTTGACATAATCCTGATTGCGTCAGTTCCTCAGTCATGAATAGGGCAATATAGCGCTACGGGCAAGGCAAGAGAAATCGCCCCTAACCCCCCGCCCGTAAGGGGGGCGGGCATGAATGCTAAAGTTTACTACAACAGCTTAGGTGCGCTTTCCGGAGAATAAACCTTGAAGAGGGTCGCCTTATTACAAAAGTTTTAACCCTTTTACCTATAGCCAGTAACCCATAAAGGCGACCCTCTTAATGCGGTAACTTCCTTCCCGCATCTAATTATTAAATTCCCCACGGGTCGCACCTTTTTCAAGGTGTATCAATGTCAAACACCTTAATGCGTAGGGCAAATTTTCATTCTTGTAGCGATTACCGATTAGCGATTAGCGATCACCCAAGACCTGATCAGATTATTCACCTGTTCTGGTATCTCATCATGGGGACAGTGTCCTGCCTGTAGATAATATTCCGTTAACTGAGGATAATATTCCCTAAACTTTGCTCCTCGTTCTCTGCTCTTGATCCAAGGATCCCCTTCTCCCCATAGCATTAATAATGGACAAGTCATCTGTTCCAACAACACATCGACTTTTTCCCCTTGGGGTGACTTGAACACCGAGGCAAATACCTGAGCAGCACCAGGATCACAAGAGGGGCGATAAATCTCGTCTACTAACTGTTCCGTTACCGCACTCTGGTCAATATAAACCTTCTTGAGGGTTTTGCGAATGATTGACGGTCGCCGCAGGTATTGGAATAACAGGAAACTAGCCCAAGGTTGTAGAAAAATTGATTTGGTTACCTGATTGAGAACTTTTTTAACAGGATTGACTTTAGTGGCCGGTTGAGTATCACTAAATGGTCCAGCACTATTGAGCAATGCTAAACCTACGGCGGAGCTAGGACGCTGTGCAGCGACACACAAAGCTGCATAACCCCCCAAGGAGTTTCCAGCTAAGACTACTGGTTGACCAATCACCTCTGTAATAAAATCATGCAACTGGTCTCGCCACAAATTGCCACTGTACTCCCCATCTGGTTTAGCAGAACGTCCAAACCCCAACAAGTCAATCGCCCAAACTTCAAAATCCTGACTCAATTGAGCAATGTTTTTGCGCCAGTGGTCTGTAGATGCCCCAAATCCGTGAATTAACAGTAACGGTGGGCATCCTGATGGCTTCTGTCCAGCCTGTACATAATATATAGATTCCCCCCGCCACTGCCAGTAAGTTCCAGGGATGGGATTATTAGAAGGGGTAGCAATTACCTGGGTAGTCACGGTAAAATATTAAGTAATGTTAACTTTTTGATCATACCTCTCCCTGCCAGATGTCTAATGTTATAATAATGGCAGTATATAATGGAGAGTTTGTGTAAACATCTAAAATAGAGAGGGACAAGCTTTGTCAGTCGAAACCATTGAGAAGCGTTCAACAGTTCGTAAACACGCGCCTCGCTATCGCGTATTGCTCCATAATGATGACTTCAACTCTATGGAGTATGTGGTTAAAACCTTGATGGAAACTGTGGCGAGTCTGACTCAACCTCAAGCAGTCAATATTATGATGGAAGCCCATACATCGGGGCTGGCATTGGTGATTACCTGTGCTCAAGAGCATGCTGAGTTTTATTGCGAAACCCTGAAGAACCGGGGTCTGAGTAGTACAATTGAACCTGACGAATAACGGGCAATAGGAGAAATTCTTCCCTTTCCAAATCTTGAAATTATAAAACGTTTTACACCTAGGCTGGCTAGATTATCCCTATACCCAGCACCATTCAGGTTGGGGATGTTTATACTAGCTTTGCTGTTGCTTTGGTTACCCATAGCAGCACCAATATACTTAATTGGTAGCGACCCAAACTCAGTGACAATCCTGACTATGGGGCTAATGTTCGGGGTATTTCTGTACTTAGTCCGAGTTTGGGGAAGGAAGGTTTATCGCCAACCAGGACTGTTAAAAAAATATGGTTTGCGGCTAACAGCCCAAAACGCTCTTGAGTTAATCAGAGGACTAGGTCTAGGTCTGTTAATGACTCTTAGTCTGTTTGGATTACAAGGGTGGCTGGGTTGGGTAGCATTCCAAACCCCTGCACTGCCATGGTCACGGCTGATTGTAGAGGGATTAATCAGTGCTTTGGCCATAGGCTTTGCTGAAGAATTGGTGTTTCGGGGTTGGTTGCTTGATGAGTTGCAACGGGATTATAGTTTTAGGACATCACAATGGATTGGTGCGATCGCATTTGCGCTGCTGCATTTCCTTAAACCAATTCCAGAGATGATTCGCGGCTTACCGAGATTTCCCAGTTTATTGCTGCTAGGGTTAATCCTGATTTGGGCAAAGGGATCAACTCAAGGACGGCTAGGTTTATCGATTGGTCTCCATGCTGGCTTAGTTTGGGGTTATTATATTATTGATGTTGGGCAATTAGTAGTCTATTCGGGCAAGGTTGCTCCCTGGATTACTGGCATTAATCGCGATCCTACTGCTGGGATAATGGGATTGCTATTTATTGGTTTAGTTGCTTGGTGGATCAAGCGCAATCATCACAGTGATTAGTGATATAGCGGTTTTCAATTTGGTAAGGTACAGAGTTTCTGGTTTTAGGGAGCAGGGAGCAGGGAACAGGGAATAGGGAACAGGGAACAGGGAACAGGGAACAGGGAACAGGGAATAGGGAATAGGGAATAGAGAAGAGGTAGCAGGGCAAAAATTATGTGTACCTCATTATTATGAAAAAAGCTATAATTGGTGATTAGTAATTATTAATGATTGCTATTGAGAGTCTAACTTGATGATAGTTTAAAAGTCTAAATAGTAAGAGGTGCGACCCGTGGCGAATTTAATTCTTAATAGGTCAAGCGCACTTAAGCAAATTCTCGGCGCTATTTGGCAACTCCTGAAATCCCTTCAACAGCGCAGTGATCAAGTACAAAAATCATAAATGCCTCGTCCGGAATAGTTTTATCTTCGCGCTTATTCACTACTTAACCTTATATACCAATCCGTGTAGGAATTGTGATAATTTTTGTTCCCTTTTCCCTACTCCCTGTTCCCTGTTCCCTGTTCCCTGTTCCCTTTAGTATAGCAAAAATCCCTTGCCTTGTGTACCTCCCCTATGATGGAAGCAAAAGAATTCGGAGCATAGGAGATAGCGGGTGAGTTTGGCAAGAATTTGGGCGATCGCAGCTAATGGTTTTCGGGAAGTGATACGCGATCGCGTTTTATATCTGATCGGCTTTTTTGCCCTAACCCTAGGCATAGCCCTCAGGCTGTTACCTGAGGTAGCAGCAACCACACAAGACAAAATTTTTCTGGATTTGGGTCTAGCGGCGATGGGTATCCTGGGTGTAATCGTGGCGGTATTTGTTGGTACCGGGTTGATTAACAAGGAAATCGAAAAGCGTACTGTCTTAGTGTTAATTCCCAAGCCTCTAAGCCGCGCTGAATTTATCATTGGCAAACACTTAGGGTTATCGGGTGTATTGGCTGTGCTGGTTGTGGCTATGACCGCCATTTATCTGCTGGGATTACGTGTCTCTAGTATTGAATACCCTGTGGTTAGCATCCTGGTTTCGGTGGTTTACCAATTTCTAGAACTGTCTCTAATCACAGCAGTAGCGCTGATGTTTGGTGTCTTTACTAGTTCACTCCTAGCAACCTTACTTACGTTTGGGGTTTATATGATGGGACACTTGAGCCGTGATTTAGTGGAGTTAAGCAAGTTGAGCGAAAACCCTGGCATTGAGCGGATGACTGAAACCCTATACTTGGTGATCCCCGATTTATCACGGCTCAATTTAAAGAATGATGCAGTGTATGGTGTCTTACCCCCGTTCCCAGAACTGTTTTTAAATGGAATTTATGGATTACTGTACATCGTGCTACTGTTAGCGATCGCTATCCTAATCTTCTGGCAACGGGAGTTTTGATTTATAGCGCTACGCTTAGCGTCAGAAGTCAGAAGTCAGAAGTTAGAAGTCAGAAGTCAGAAGTCAGAAGTCAGAAGTCAGAAGCATAATTTTTTTTTCCCTGTTCCCTGTTCCCTGTTCCCTGTTCCCTGTTCCCTGTTCCCTCTTCCAGACAACTACCGCGAAGTCTAATCATGATAAATGGGGCATGATAGTAAATGGGGATAATGCTACAAATAGGGAAAATTATTTATCAAAACCATGCTAGAGCAGAAACTCAAGCAATTAAAAACTATATTTGCTGAGATGGAACGGGCTTTGATTGCCTATTCTGGGGGAGTCGATAGCACGCTAGTTGCTAAAATTGCTTACGATGTTTTAAGCGATCGCGCTTTAGCGGTCACTGCTGAATCCCCCTCACTATTACCAGAAGAATTAGAAGACGCTCGCATCCAAGCCGCTACTATTGGCATTACCCATGAGGTTGTCCAAACCCATGAGATGGATAATCCCAATTATACCTCTAACCCGGTCAATCGCTGTTATTTTTGCAAAAGTGAACTCCACGACACTCTCAAACCTCTAGCCCTGGAGCGAGGCTATCCTTATGTAGTCGATGGGGTGAATGGGGATGATTTAAGGGACTATCGTCCAGGGATTCAGGCGGCAAAGGAACGAGGTGCGCGATCGCCTTTAGCGGAAGTGGGGGTAACTAAGGCGGAAGTGCGCCAACTCTCGAAACAATTAGGACTGCCGTGGTGGGATAAACCTGCCCAACCTTGTCTGAGTTCTCGCTTTCCCTATGGGGAAATGATTACAGTGGCTAAGTTACAACGGGTAGGACGAGCAGAGATCTATTTACGGAAGTTAGGTTTCTCCAATTTGAGGGTTCGTTCAGAAGGAGATACTGCACGGATTGAGTTACTACCGGAAGAGATTAAGGAATTTGTGGTAACGACAGATTTACCGACGTTAGTGGCAGAGTTTCAAGACTTGGGTTTTGTCTATGTGACCCTGGATTTAGAAGGATATCGCAGTGGCAAATTAAATCAAGTTTTGGGCCAGGATGTGATTAGTATGAACGCTTTATAAGTTTGGCTTTTTGTAAGCATTCAGTTATTAGCGAACAGCGATTAGCGCTACGCGCACGCGTGCGCGTTCAGCTATCAGCTATCAGCTATCAGCCTTTGTCTGACTGCTGACTGCTGACTGCTGACTGCTGACTGCTAAATGGTTACATCGCTCTAGCAATTGGTCAAAGTTACGACAATATACCAATTGTTGGTAGTCATGCCATGCTTGTTTGTTACTGTAGGGAATTCGGTTCAATGTTGCTTGCTGAATCTTCTCCATTAATGGACGACGAAGAGATTCGTAGTTAAGGCAAGCATTGGCGATTGCTTGGATATTATCAAGATTATTTTTCTGTACAATATTAGCGATCATGGTAGCTACAACCAGAGCATCTTCCAATCCTTGATTAGCCCCTTGAGCCATGAAAGGAGGCATCCCATGGGCGGCATCACCCACTAAGATAACTCTACCTGAACTCCAGGGAGATAGAGTTTCTACACGGTGAATGTAATAGGGACGGGATTTGATTTTGACAGGAGGAGATAAAGCCACTAATTGTGTGAGAGCTTTGGGAAAATTAGCGTTTTCCAACTCTCGCAATGCTAAAGCAATCAAGGCACTTCCAGATTTTTCTGTCAACTCTTCCTGGTTTAAAGGAAGATGGATCAAATACCCAAACTGAGCATTGGGACGGCGAAATAGGAGCATCCGTGGGGATTCCATAGAAGCCGAATCCTCTGAGATTTGATCATTAGTGATGGTGAGAATCCGTTCCTGCTGAAAAAATTTGTTTTCAAGCTCTGTGCTTAGCTCTGGGGGAATATCCGTGATTTTCATACAGAATAGGGCGGCAAATCCGGAATAGTCAGGTCTGGCTAAACCACTGTAGGGACTATCGTTATAAACAATCCGACGAATGGTAGAGTTGATACCATCTGCAGCAACAACTAGCCTAGCCCGGATTGATTTTTTTTGAAATTGTTGGCCACTATGCTCTGAATTGAAGGAGACTGTATCCTGATCGTTCTGTCTGTTTGACCAATGAGCATAGGGATTTGCTTCTATGGCTGCATCAGAAACAAAATCTAGCCGAACATATCCGGTGTTTCCTTCATCAACAACATTGATACAACGATGATTCGCTTTAACCTGTTCAACGGGAAGTTGGTTTCTGAGAGTGGTCTGTAAATCGTACCAAGAAATTGAGACTCGACCCTCTCCATAATCCTTGAACCAATCCTCATAGCTAATAGGAAAAGAATGAATTTGCTCTCCCTTAAAATTTTTGACAACCCATTGAGGAGAAGTCTTAGGTAGTTTTTGTTTGCTGATGGTTGTTTCGGGATTTTGATTGGCTTGGGCTTTCTGTAAAAACTCCATACCCGTTTTTTTAACGGCTTCGTAAGCAGAAGGCGCTATGTGGTTAAGCGCTTTTAATCCATTAGGCAGAAGATCGATAACCTGACCAACTCGACGAAAGGCACGAGTTTGATCAAGGACTAGAAAATTAGATATACCACGCTGCTGTAAGCCAATGGCAGTGGCTAATCCTACTGGACCAGCACCAACCACAACAATATCATAAGTGTCGATCATAATTATATTTTTGCGATCGCGTAGCGTAGCCCTTCGGGCTAATCGTTTTTGCGATCAGCTTCGCTGCTGCTGTTCGGATAATTATATTACCTTACCAACTATAGGAATTCTACGACTTGTGAGGTACAAATTTCTGCTTTTTAGGGAGCAGGGAGCAGCGATGCAGAGGTGCGACCCGTGGCGAATTTAATTCACCTACGGAAAACGCACCATTAAGGTCTTGGGGAGGCAGCGCGGTCTTGGGGGTTCCCCCCGGAGACGAAACCTGTTTATTGTGGAGCCAAAATAGTTAGCAGGTTATGCAGAAAAGGGTTAAATATTTGTTAATAGCGATGCAGCGCGGTCTTGGGGGTTTCCCCCATGAGCGACTGCATCAAGACAAGGCTCCACTATCTTACGGTAACTATCGCCTTTGGCGACGCTTGGCCGTAGGCCACGCCAAAGGCGAACGCGAACAAACCACTCGCGCTTTGCCGTGGTTTCCCCCACTCGCGCTTTGCATCAAGACGGGAGCAGGGAGCAGGGAAGAGGGAAGAGGTAAAAAATAATGTGTACCTCATGAGTCCTATGAACGCTATATCCGGGATGCAGCGCGGTCTTGGGAAGGCAGCGCGGTCTTGGGGGTTCCCCCCATGAGCGACTGCCGTGGTTTCCCCCATGAGCGACTGCATCGCTGAATGCTAGTTAAGCCAATTTTCTAAATCCGTTATGTTATTGAAATCTAAGAAGTCTTCTCCCAAATTTTCCAACTCTTCAATTGTTAACTTTTCTATTTTGCTAATGGTTTTTGTATCAATTTCCCCGAAACGCTTTTTCATTAGACGCATTATTAAGGCGATCGCTTCTTTTTTTCTTCCTATTTCTTCAGCATAAGTTAGTTTTCCTCTTTCATCTTGTAATGCCATAGCACGGCGATCGGCAATTTCTAATTCTTCTGGCGTCATACCAGCTTGATTAGCAAGATTTAACGCTGATTCTATCTCTGATACTTCTCCTAAAGAAGGAGGAATATTATCGAGGCTAGAAGCTTCTTTGATGAAATAAATCCATTTATCGGCTAAAGTATCTAATTCTGATAGTTTTTTCTGGAATTTCGGTAATTCTATAAATATTAACTGCAATTCCTCTTCCAGACATTCAAACTTTTCTGTTTTTTCTTGAAACACAAATTGATTAATAATTTGCTGAGTTTCGTCGAACAAAATAAAATCCGTAATTGTGACAGCTATAACAGGTTTAAGACGAATATAATCCTCTGCTGTTTTTAACTGATTAACATATCCTTTCACCATATTATAAAGTACCCGTTTGCTAAAACCAGTGATGGATGAGACTTGCATTTCAATTAGGACAACTTCTCCATCCGCTAACACTGCTTTTACATCCAAATAAGTGTCTTTTAAAGTCAACACTTGACCGGGATTATAGGGATTAATAATGGTTAAAGATTGAATGATTGGTTCGCCATTGTAAATAATAGCATTAAGAAAACTAATTAATATAGTTTTACTTTCTTTGGAACCAAAAACTTTTTTAAAGACATAATCTATTTTTGGGCTGATAAATCTCATAGTTTTGGCGTTCCTGAATTAAGGAATAAATGCGCGATAATCTGGTTTTATTAAAGCCCCCGTTGCTCCTCGAATTCTGAGGGACTTTGAAAATTTTGTTACCCCCAGAATTGGGAAAACCATAGCCAGAATCAGCAATGCCCTTAGGATCAGACACTAGCGGGAAAACTACCACCGATGAAATGAACATCACTGAAGGTTTCGATCCATAGACGAGCACCACAACGCAGTGGGTGCTCGGGCTGATAAACAATCCGACATGGACCAAGGATTTCGATCTGGTTGCCGTATAAATTGTTGCCGCTTCGTTTTACCGAAATCACTGGCTGACGGTCTTCGGCAGGTTTCCCATTGTTGCTGCCAATCCGATTACGGTTGACATTGATGGTGGCTAGAGCGGGAGGACGACTGGTACGCCATTTGCCCTTTGGTCCACGGGTACCTTTGGTGATTTGTGGTAGGTCCTTGAAAAGAGGAATAATCCAGAATTTACCACTTTTATAGGCACCCCTGACCCGACCCTTCTCCAGGAGTTGGCGCAATCGTCGAGAAGAAATACCTAATAGAGATGCGGCTTCGGTAGTACCAACGCAGTGGTTCATGTTCGGATTCCCTAACTCTTCCTATAAAACTAGTATAGCAAAAATTTATTCCTGGACGCCTTAATGTAAAGTTATGTAAAGTTTTGCCAAACTGACCAGACAACTAGGGGGAAATAATTTTTCATGATTGATATCTAATCAAACCGGATTTAGTATTACACAGGACTTACGCGGTGAAGTTTATTTCGCCCCCCTATCCCCCCAATTCTGGGGGGGAATGATGTCAAAGTCCCCCAGAATTGGGGGATTTAGGGGGCAAATGCGTAAGTCCTGTTACAGCCACCTAGCTCTGTCCTGAAAACCGCGATATGACTACCAACCAATTGTTAGAATCAAACCTTGAATCTCTAATCAATACAGCTGCTCAAAATCATCAGTTAGGTAAATTAGATGAAGCTGAATCTATCTACAGACAGGTAATACAGATTCAGGGGGATAATCAGGGTGAGGAAAAGCTTTTATCGAAGCCCTATAACGTGATAGCCATTGCTAATCTGGGAAGTATATTTGAGGAAAAAAATAAGCTAGAGGAAGCGGTAGGGTTGTACCAACAAGCTTTAACCCTAAAACCTGACTTTGCTGAAGTTCATAACAATTTGGGAAATATCTTCTGGTCACAAGGAGAGTTAGAGAAAGCGGTACAGTCTTACCAAGAAGCGATTAGGGTTAAACCTGACTATGCTCTGGCTCATAACAATTTAGGAAATTTGTTTCATAATCAGGGTAAGTTAGGGGAAGCGATACAGTCCTACCAAGAAGCGATTAGGGTTAAACCTGACTATGCTCAGGCTTATTGTAATCTGGGAAATGTACTGCAGGTACAGGGTAAGTTAGATGCTGCACGAGAGTCCTACCAGGAAGCGATTAAGCTTAAAGCAGATTGTTTTCAGGCTCATAACAATTTGGGGACTCTATTCCAAAAACAGGGCAAGTTAGATGCTGCAAAAGAGTCTTACCAAGAAGCAATTAAGCTTAAACCTAACTATGCTGACGCTCATAACAATTTGGGAACAATACTCCAAAAACAGGGCAAGTTAGAGGAAGCGATACAGTCCTATCAGGAAGCGATTAGGCTGAAACCTGATTTTGCTGAGGTTTATAACAATTTAGGAAATACACTCCACGAACAGTGCAAGCTAGAAGAAGCCCTACAGTCTTACCAGCAAGCATTAAGTATTAACCCTAACTTGGCTGAAGCTAAACTGGCCATGTGCGTGTGTCAGATTCCGATCATTTATTCAAGTGTTGATGAAATCAAGGTAACGCGAAATAATTACCAAGCTAGTCTTAAAAAATTAGCGGATAGCTATACACAGAGCGATACAGATCTAAGTCCAAGGGAACTGCTAAGTGCCGCTAATGCGGTGGGAGCGTTTCAGCCTTTTTATCTGGCCTATCAAGGGTTAAATAACCGAGAGTTACAGGAAATTTATGGACAAATGATTTGCCAGATCATGTCCCAGTGCTATCCCCGGTGGAGCCAGAAAATTCCTCTACCAAATTTAGCACCTCATGAAAAAGTTCGGATTGGGGTTATTTCAGAATTCTTTTGGGATCATTCTAATTGGAAAATACCGATTAAGGGCTGGGTAGAAAATATAGATAGATCTAATTTTGAACTATTTGGTTATCACACAGGGTTAAAACAGGATAAGGAAACAGCAATAGCCGCAAAATCATTTGTAAAATTTGTTCAAGGTTCTTTGACTATCGAAGAATGGTGTGAGGTAATTACAGAAGATAAATTACACATCCTGATTTTTCCGGAATTCGGGATGTCCCCAACTACAGTTAAGTTGGGTTGTTTAAGACTGGCTCCGATTCAAATGACATCTTGGGGACATCCGGATACTAGTGGGATGCCGACGATTGACTATTACTTGAGTAGCGATTTAATGGAAGCAGAAAATGCTCAAGATCATTATAGTGAGAGGTTAGTTAGATTACCGAATCTCTCTATCCATTACACGCCTTTGGAAATTACACCGGAAGCGATCGCAAAAAAGGACATAGGCTTAGATGATGATGAGATTATGTTCTGGTGCTGCCAATCGTTATATAAGTATTTACCTGACTATGATGATGTTTTTCCTAGAATTGCTAAAGAGTTAGATTGTCGGTGTAAGTTTGTATTTATTAAATATGTTAAAAGTGATCAGGTTACTGAGATATTTGAACAGCGTTTAAGGGATGCTTTTAATAAATTTGGCCTCGATTATACAGACTACTGCATATTTTTACCGTTCCTGAATAACAGGAGGTTTGCTGGAACGTCAGCGATAGCGGATGTATTCTTGGATAGCATTGGTTGGTCTGGATGTAACTCTAGTTTGGAATCTATTGCCCAGAATATTCCGATTGTGACATTGCCAGGAGATTTGATGCGTGGTCGGCATACGATGGCAATTCTAAAAATGATGGGTCTGGAAGAGACAATTGCTGCAAGTAAAGAGGATTATGTAAAAATTGCGGTACGGTTAGGTCAAGATGCTCAATATCGTCAATATATATCTGATAAAGTTGCTGAAAATAAGCATAAGTTATATGGTGACTTAAAACCGGTAAGAGCATTAGAAGATTTTCTATTAAATGTAGTTCATAAACCAAGACAATTTGCGATGGAAACTGTTTCTGAAGCACTACAACTTGCTGTTCAACATCGTCAAGCCAATCGCTTAAACAAGGCTGTACAGCTTTACTATAAGATTTTGGAACAACACCCTAATCATCCGGAAGCTTTATATGGCTTAGGGGTGCTGGCACAGCAAACAGGTCAGTACGAAAGTGCGGAGAAGTTGTTCAGAGCTACTGTGGAAGCGGAGCCGAATTCTGTTAAGGGTTGGTTTAGTTTAGGTAATTTGTGCCAAGGTCAAGGTCAGTTGTCTGAGTCGGTGGAGTGTTACCAACGAGTTTTAACAATACAGCCGAACTTAGTACCGGTTTACAACAACCTTGGGTATGCTCTACAACAACAAGGTAATTGGGACGATGCGATCGCATCTTATCAACAAGCTTTGGAGATTCAGCCTACCTGCACTGAAGCTGATGTGAATTTGGGCAATGCACTCCACGCTCAAGGGAAGCTTTCCCTAGAAAAACAAGCACACTACGCACAGTTGAACCATGAGCTAGGGGTTACCCGGCAAAAGGCAGGAGATTTGACTAATGCTGTGGCTTACTATCGGCAAGCGGTCGCCATGCAGTCAGATTTGCTAAGCGCTCATTACAATTTGGGAGTGGTGCTTCAAGACCAAGGTGAGTTTGAACATGCGATCGCATCTTATCAGAAGGTTCTGGAGCTCAATCCTAGTTATGGGGAAGTCTACTTTAACTTAGGCAGGATTTACCAAACTCAGAAGCAATTAAACGAGGCAGCATCTGCTTATCGACAAGGGCTAATGCTAGTCAATCCCCGGTATGGGAAAGTAGTAAATCCTGACAACGGTTCTGACAACGGTTCTAACAACGGTTCTACAGTATCTCCTGAGACACTAACACCACCGCAGGTAGAACAACCAGACGTTACTATTGGCGGATATCAGTTTCCAGGGATTCCGAGGGTATCGGTAAGTGAAGAAAAACGACCCTTTTGGACAGTAATTATTCCTTTATATAACCGTACTGACTATCTTCTGGAATGTCTGGCGAGTGTGTTGGCTCAATGGCAGGGCGAGGAGGAGATGGAAATTTTGGTTATGGATAATGCCAGCACACCTCCTCTATACGATTTGGTGAATTCGATTGGGGGAGGAGTAGTTCGCTACTACCGCAATCCAGAAAATATCGGTGCGCGACGCAATTTTAATCTTGGTATTGCCCTCAGTCGCGGTCAGTGGATTCATGTGCTTCCTGAAGATGAATATGTTCTTCCAGGTTTTTATTCCCGGTTGAAGAAGAGTCTAGAAACATGTAGTGATTCTGTGGGAGCAGCATTTACGGGTTATGAAAATATCAATGAGAAAGGAAAGATAATTTTCTCCCAACAAGTGTATGGAAAAGATACGGGTATCCATCAAGATTGGCTGTGGAAGATTGGCACTTCCAATGTCTTGAATCCTTGTGGAGTTGTGATTCGTCGCTCTACTCATGAACATCTGGGGTGTTACGATCCGGGGAACACGTATACTCCTGATTGGGAACTTTATAAGCGTATTGCTAGTTTTTATGATTGGTGGTACGAAGGCGATATTTTGGCACGTTACCGTGAGCATGATAATAATATGACCAGTGAACTGATATTATCTGGAGCTCAAGCAACGTCTATCCGCCTGGGGATTGAAATTTCCGAGAGCTATCTTCCTGCTGAGCATTGTGCAGCAATTACAGCCAACGCTCGTAACCATTACTTTAATTATTGTCTAAATCATATGGTAATTCCCCTAAAGACTGGGAATCTTGCTGGTGCATTTCGTCTGCTCCAAGAGGCGCTCAAAATTGATCCGTCTCCTCAAGCTGTGGAGAAACTATTTACTTGGCTGACTCAAGCCGAAGCTGCTCCCCTACGGGATGAGATTGCTTCAAAGTTGCGCTCGATTATGTTGAATCATAGTTCAGAAAGTTTTTACTTTGCTTATCCCTAGGGCATGTTTTCAAAGTTTTCCGCAAAGATTATGATCCCCCCCAGCCCCCCTTAAAAAAGGGGGGAGCCATACTCGCTCGTCCCCCTTTTTTAAGGGAAACGGGGGATCTCCGAGGCAAGAAAACAGGCCCTAGGAGGCGCGCACCTAAACGGAAAATTAATTTCTATTAGCGATGCAGCGCGGCCAAAGGGGGTTCCCCCCACTCGCGCTTTGCATCAAGAAACGAAAAAACTTGTTCAGGTAATCTCTGCTAAACTAGTAGATGGTTAAGCCAAGCAATTAATTGAATTTAACGATGGCTATGAATACCGAACAAACCAAGAATTCAATGAACAAAAACAACGGGTCAACAGACCAGTTGGTGTCAGAAAACGCTGACTTGAGAACTCTAACGGATCAGGAAATAAAACTAACCGATGACGACCTTGAACTAACCGATGAAAAGCTTGAAGAAGCAGTGGGTGGATACTTTAATCCTCCCGCTTTCTAGAAGGTAAGCTAATGGGCTACGCCCACGCTACGCGAACAGCTAATGCGCTACGCCCACGCTGCTTGAGGTGCCGTCAGCCGTTGGCCACCCTAGGCCAATTGTGAGGCTACTGTTTGCGCAGCGTGGGCGTAGTGCAATCGGTGATGCGCGAATAAGCGATGCAGCAAGGGAACAGGGGAGGCAGTTCCCCAGACTTTCAATTCTCATTAATCTTGAACTCTTAAATTCTCCCAAATGAGGTTTATTTTAAGCTAACCGCTGACAGCATTAGGCTGGCTGATTACGTTTAATTAATTATCACGTCTGCAATAGCAAAGTGGGGCAGGGTAGGCTCTTTACATACAGCCTACCCTGCTTTGTATTAGAATTATCATTAATTATGATTATCACCTGAGTTCGACATCAGTAACTTTATCCAGGAGATTTTCCAGTTAATTAGGGCTCTAAAGAACTTGCTGTGTAAAAATGTTATGAAATAATTAACATAAATTTTGATCACTGTATTAATAAATATTACTTATACTAAAACCCTTACTGCTCCCTGGTCTGTCGTCCTCACAATTAAGTTTAATTTTGTCCGACTACTTACAATGATGGCATCCTTGTAAGTATATAGGTCTTATTGAAAACTATTTATCTTTATTTTACCATAATTATATCAAATTATTACCCCACATTATTTTTGGAATCCTTGTATCCGCATCAGGTAATCTCTGCTAAACTAGTAGATATTGAAGTCAAGCAATTAATTGAATTTAACGATGGCTATGAATACCGAAGCAACCAATAATTCACTGAAAAAAAACAACGATTCAACAGACCAGTTGGTGTCATAAAACTCTGACTTTGAAAGTCTAACGGATCAGGAAAACAAACTAACAGATGGCGACCTTGAACTAACCGATGACAACCTTGAAGAAGCAGTTGGTGGCATAAGATTCTTTGTCCCTTCAGCTTAATCATCAGCATTGAATCCCATGGCTCCATGTATTTCTCTAAGGTCTATTAATCACCCGAGTTAGACTTAGGCATAGACACTTTGCCTTCTAGAGTTTAATTAATTATTACCTCGGCAATAGAAAACTTTTGTAGGGTAGTCTCTTTACATAAAGGCTAGCCTACTTTTTAGTATAATTATGATTAATTATGATAAGAAACTGAGTTTGACCTAACCAACTTTATTCAATAGTCAGGAGCCAGTCTTTATAAGAAGTTAATTGGCAAGTTAATTAGCAATTAATCAGAGTTTTCTCAACCATAAATAAGGAAAAAATCTGGATTTATATCAGAACAATACTATCCGAAATTACCGATCATTGAAGCTCAAGGTGGATCATTAATGGGTAATTATGGAGTTATTAGCCGATATTATCCAAATTAGCCATGGAAGTTAGTTTAATCATCAGGGCTGCTTGTAAGTATTCGGACAAAATTTAAAGTTAAAGTAAAGTTGAGGTGCGACCCGTGGCGAATTTAATTACGGGTCAAGGGCACCTAAAGCGAAAATCATAGGATAATTTCAGCGAATCTTCCGGAAAAATAATTTCTATTTAGGAAAATAATAATCAGGGAATATCTGCTAAACTAGTAGATAATTGAGTTAATCAATCAATTCAACTTCAGGATGACCATGAATACCCAACAAATCAAAAATTCACTGAAAAAAAACAACGGCTCTGTTGACCAGTTGGTGTCAGACAAGGCTGGCTTTAGAAGTCTAAGGGATCAGGAACTTAAACTAAACGATGACGACCTGGAACTAACTGATGACAACCTTGAAGAAGTAGTTGGCGGTTTTATGCCAGTGGGATTCTTTACTCCTAGTGCTTAATTCTCAGCATTGAATTCCATTTTCCGATGTATTCCTAGAAGGTAAGCATATGCGCTAAGCGCACGCTACTTGAGGTGCTATCAGTCGTTACGTCACAGGCTTGAAGCCTGTGCCACAAAGCACCGGGTGCATCTCATATTTGTAAATTTGCGTAGGGTGCGTTACATACATCCTACCCTGCTTTTGTATATTATTAAAAATAAACGTAGTTGATTGAAAACTTAAAAATTACCAAATTAAAAATTAACGACATCGAGGACTTGACTGGGATGCTAAACTAAAAAAGAACGTAGACATTATGACAACTATACAGGCTTCTATAGTGCTGCCCGCTATAGCTTAGTTAAAAGTATTTACGACTACCGCTGATCAACCTAGATTCTCCAAGTCGATCCTGGGTAATTTCCACGAGGGCAAGACGGGAAGACTGTGCCAGAATTAGGCCGAAGCATCAGTAATATCACGAAAAAAAAGATTTGTCAGTGATTCCATCACAGTCAAAGTATCTGGATGATTTTTTCACAAAGCTGGTGCATCAAAGACAGACATTGGTCTAGCCCTCTAAGGTACAGGAGCAAGGATGTTATCTTGGTACTCAAAACTCCCTATTGTTTTATTAGCCAGCATCGCTTGGATAGTTAATCACCAGGCAGGTTATGCCCAGATTACCCCCGATCAAACCTTAGGAGTAGAACAGTCCAAGTTCACTCCCCAAGGGATGAGAGACTTAATAGAAGGTGGTGCCATTCGAGGCAGTAATCTGTTCCATAGTTTCCTGGAATTTAATGTTAATGAAGGACAAAACGTTTACTTTGCTAACCCGAATGGGATTGCTAACATTATTACTCGTGTAACAGGCAGCAATATCTCACAAATATTCGGGACTCTGGGGGTAGAGGGAACAGCAAATCTCTACTTAATTAATCCCAATGGTATTAATTTTGGCAACAACGCTCGGTTAGATATCCGTGGCTCATTTATTGCTACTACAGCCGATGGGATTAGGTTAGGGGAGCAAGGACTATTTAGCGCCACAGAGCCGGAAACGAGTAACTTACTGACTATTCAACCTGGTGCTTTCTTTACCAATGCTTTACGTCAACATCAAGCTCAGATCAGGAATCAAGGAAACTTAGCTGTTGGTAGTGGGCAACGTCTCATCCTATCAGCAGATACCATCACTAGCACTGGTTCTTTGACAGCACAGGCAGGAACAGTAGAAGTCAGTGGTTCCCTGATTAGCTTATTAGATAATACCGAGATTAATGTGTCTGGCCCGAACGGTGGGGGGAGCGTTATCATTGGTAACCAAGAAACTAGCCGTACCTTCATTGGCCCTAATGTTGAGATTCGTGCTAATGCGATCGCACAAGGCAATGGCGGTAGAGTAATCATTTCAGGGAATGAGATAACTGGATTTTACGGCAACATCAGGGCTCGTGGTGGGGAAATTTCTGGTAACGGTGGCTATGTAGAAATATCAGGGCAAGAATACCTAATTTTTCGGGGAAATGTTGATACTAGCGCCATGAATGGAATTGCTGGAACCTTATTACTTGATTCCACAGATATCATCATTGCTAATGGCTCTCAAGAAGATGCCATAGATGAAATTAATCCTGACATTATAAATAATTCCGACACAGCGGATGCTATTCTAACTACTCCATTAAGTCAGCTTGATAATCTCGCAGCTACGACTATCTACGAGACCCTAATAGAAGATTTGTCAGAAACTAATAATTTTGTTCTACAAGCAAGCAATGATATTGTAATAAACGACTTAGAGGATAACTCCCTAAACTTAACACCAGGGAGTGAACTAATGGTGTTTACTGCTGATGCAGATCGGGATGGGGTAGGGGACTTTCGGATGGAAGATACCTTTTTTGACACCATCCGCACCCATGGAAGGAACATAGCGATTACCGGTGCGAATATCACCGTTGGTAACATTGATACATCAATTCCCCCGGTTGGAGATACCGGAGAATTGCTTGAGACAGCTACAGTTATTAGTGATTCTCCGGCAGTGCCCTTTGAGTTCATATTCATATCTGGCGCGATTAGCGAAGAAACAGATGTAGACCTGTACCAAATCTTTCTGACTGGAGGGGGGACTTTTTCGGCTCGTACCACTGAGGGGACTGAGTTAGACACCCAGTTATTCTTGTTTGATGAAGAGGGTATCGGAATTTATGGCAATGATGATGACACCGACTGTGGCGGTTGTGCTCAATCATTCTTACCAGCAGGAACTCCCCTCACCCCAACGGAGCCAGGAATTTACTATCTGGCCATTAGTGGTTTTGGTGTAGAACCAGTCAGTGAGGCAGGAGACATATTTCCCGATGGAGACGATACGGGGGATTTTACCAGTATTGATGAAGCAGATGAGCTTGGCAGTGAGTCGCCTCTGGTAGGTTGGGAAGATAGAAGTGGTTTTGATATCGGTGAATATAACATTATTCTAACTGGTGTTGAAGCACCATTTAGTACATTTACGGAATTTAATGAATCAGCCCAGATTGCTGATAGTGGCTCCATCTCCCTGAATGCGACCAATGGCACCATTAGGACAAACGATCTCCAAACCATTTCCATTGGTGGTGAGGGAGGAAGTATAAGCTTACAAGCAACAGAGAATATTGTTTTGGACGAGAGCTTGGTTAGGACTTACGGTGTCAGGGGCGGTGGGGATATCACAGTTACCAGTCGTAACTTTTCCACGAATGATGCAGACATATTAGCAGTTGCGGCACGGACAGGAAATGCTGGAGATGTAACTATCACAGTGACGGATACCGTTGATGTATCCCAAAGCGTTTTGTCCACTGGTGTGATTCCAGATGCGACCGGCAATGGGGGAGATTTGACTATTGATACCCAGCGTCTGATCATACGGGATGGGTCACAGGTAGGCTCTGGAACCTTGGGTGATGGGGATGGGGGTACTGTGACAATTCGGGCTCAAGAGGTAGATGTGGTGGGAATCGGGGAGGTTGAGTTATTAGTTGAGACCTCAAACAATAACTCATCCTTTAGTGGCTTGTTTACTGATGTCCTACCCAGAGCTACAGGGGACGGAGGAACTATCTTCATTGATACAGAACGTCTGAGAGTACGAGAGGGAGCAAGTATCAACACCTCTACTGCTGGTCAGGGTGATGGGGGGTTTATATCGATACAGGCTAAAGAAATAGAGGTGATTGGGACATCACCTGATGGTCAGTTTCGCAGCAACTTAATCCTAGGGGTGAACCAAAGGGCTACGGGAAATGGGGGTAATTTGAGCATAGAAACTGAGCGCTTGACGGTAGAGGATGGAGCAGAATTACGGGCTTCTACTTCTGGTCAAGGTAATGCCGGTAATGTTGAGATTTATGCTACAGAAAGGGTTACTCTGTCTGGCTTCAGTCCCACCCTTGGCTTCTCTAGCGCTATCTCTGCCAATACCGAATCCAACGCAACTGGGATTGGTGGTGAAATTTTCATTCAAACTCCGACTCTCAGTCTGGATAATGGGGCAGTGATCACCGCTAAAAGTCAGACTGATGCTTCAGCTGGTGAAATTAGCTTAGATGTGGACACTCTGGCATTAACCAATGGCGCTCAGATTTTTACTTCTAGCTTCAAGGGTGGTGATGCCGGTAATATTACTATCAATGCTTCTGAGAACATCACTCTTTCTGGTATTGACCCTACCTACAACGAGCGATTAGCGAGAGTTGGACGAAACAGCGTTGACCCAGATGGAGCAGCTAGTGCGATCGCATCTCGGGCAACCCAAACAGGGAAAGCGGGTTCCCTTAACCTGAATACCAAGACATTTAGCGCTAGCGGACGCGCCTTGGTAACGGTCAGCAGTACAGGTACCGGTGTTGCTGGAACCTTGGACATCTCTGCTGATACCATCCAACTCGACAATGGTTTCCTCAATGCTAAAACCTCTGCTGGAGACCAAGGGAATATTACCCTCTCTAATGCCAAACTAATTTTCTTACGCAACAACAGTGAGATAACGACTAATGCCAGGGATACTGCTACTGGTGGCAATATCACTATCACCACTGACTTTTTAGTGACATCAAAGGGTAGTAAAATCAGTGCCAATGCCATTTTGGGCCGTGGGGGAAATATCACGATTTCGGCCATTGGAATTTTTAGCGATCGCAGTAGTAAGATTACTGCTTCATCCCAACTTGGTATTGATGGCAGTGTTACTCTCAATACTCCAGAGGTTAACCCCGCCCAAGCCTTAGACAAGCTACCTGTAGATGTAGTGGATACCAGCAATCAAATCATCACCGATTGTGCAGCAAACAGCGTCAATAGTTTTTTAGTTACCGGAAAAGGAGGAATCCCCGCTAACCCAGCTGGGGTATTGCGGGGTCAAGTCGTAGTACCGGATTTGCGGCTAATGGTTGATCAAGGGACTACACAATTAAGCAATAGGACAATAAGCAATAGGAGAAGAAGCCGGAGTTGGAGAAAAAGGAAATTAGGGTATAACAGGCCAGATCAGGCACAACCAATAACGAAGAAGAAATCACCTATCATTGAAGCCCAAGGATGGATAATCAATGAGCAGGGCATTGTGGAATTAGTCCCTTATCCTGCCCAAGGTAACTATAGTAGTTGGAATAGTAGTTTTAATTATCGATGTTTTAGGGAGTAGGGAGTAGGGAGTAGGGAGTAGGGAGTAGGGGGAAAAGTGTGGGGAGGGTAACTTCAGTGTACAAAAACTAACTATAGCGAGCGTTTCTCATAGCTATGAGGTACACATTATTTTTTACATCTTGCCTCTTGCCTCTTGCTTCTTGATTTTTGACTGCTCCCTGCTCCCTGCTCCCTGCTCCCTGCTCCCTGCTCCCTGCTCCCTAAAACCCAGAGATTTGCACCTCATGGGTATAAGACTTGCTATATATTTGAGTAATATCCATTCCGGTTAATCTCTTACGAAAGAATCCCTAATTTTAAACTACTAATTACTAATTACATAGTCCCCATTAATAGGCAAAGTATATAATGATTATTCAACTGGATATGATATAATGTTATCATGCCACCTTAGTTATCTATTATTGGTAATAGATACTAATAACTATGCAGTTTCGGACTCATAAAAACTATGAAATTACTGAGCTAATAGCTCAACAACCTTCGTCGTCACCTCCACCACAAATAAATAAAAGCACCAGAACAAACGTGCAGTCAGACGATCCTATTACCATCCTCATTGCTTTATTTAGTTTACTTGTATCTATAGCTGTAGCTTATACATCAAATTTTAGGAAAGCTAATCTTAAGCTGTCTTTGGGAAGAAACATTATATTTTTTCCTACATACCTTGTTACACCTGCTAATAAAAAGATTGTAGGATTAGGCTTCAATCTTCCCATAACTTTCTATAATTGGAGTCCTCAAGGAGGAACCATTCAACGGATTCGTTTAGTTGTTGGAAGAAAAGATAATGACAATTTTTATGACATGGCATGGACTACTTTCGTTAAAATCGACAGTGGAGGAAATTTTCAAGATGAAAATCTAGCTCAACCGATTCCAGTACACGCACGTTCTTCAGTAAATAAAATTGTTCGGTTCGATTGGAGTCCTGAATTAGGAGGAAAAGAATTTGATTTACAAGTTGGCAACTACGAGTTGGAGATTTATGGATGGACACAGAATACAGAAAAACCTGACTTGAAGTACATTGCTTCTTTTAACCTTGAGGATCAACATTATCAAAAATATCAAGACAACAGAGCTGCTAACCTGACTGCATCGATCTGGGTGCCCCTAAACGAAAACGAAAAACCCAATCAGTGTGTAAATAGAAACACTATTGATAGGCTTTACTCTAAAAAATAAGCGTTTCCTTGATCAAGGAGAAAATTTTATTATGCCTGGAGATAACAATACATCCCGTTTCAATATTGGTAGTGGTCATATCAATATTAGTGATAGTGTTTATAACACTCAAATTAGAGGATACTTAGCTAGTAATGTTCTTTATAATCTCGCACCTGACTATTCTTTAACTGCTGAAGCAGCAGCAGAAATCCAACAACTTCTAAACCAACTCTCCCAGACTAACTCCACTACAACAATGAAAGATAAGATGATAGTTGTAGGTAAAGTTGTTGACCAAATTGAGATTAACCCAACACTAAAAGCAAAGGTAATCAATGCCCTGAAAGCTGGAGGAATAGAAGCCTTCAAGGAAGCAATAGACCATCCGCTAGTGAATATTCTGATGGCGGTTATCGAAGGGTGGCACGAAGTAGAGTAATAGCTTAGGATTGTTGCAACACTATCATGACCATAGTATACCTTAGCGGGGAATTAGGATAGGGTAGCGATCGCCTGAATAATTCCCCATTATCTCAATGAGTATTAGACATCTCAATGAGTATTAGACAAAGTAGACTGGTCTGGTGGACAGTGATAGTATAATTAAAATTGCTTCGTATCCTGTCAGTAAGCTTCAGAATCTTTATAGTTTTTGCAAGCAAGTGATTGACTTCAAGGTATCTCCCGCTCAAACCCTCAACCTGTAGTGTTAAATTTTAATAATTATCGTTTAGGTATATATTTAACTTATTTGATTAACTTCATGCCAGCAGCTTTAGGGTCAAAGCCTTCAGGGAATATGGTGCGACAAGGATAATATATATCTTCAAATTTACAGGATTTCGATCTTATTTCATTTGAATAAATCGCGTTTTTTAAATCAGCTCCAGCTAAATCAGCTCCAGCTAAATTAGCTCCAGCTAAATTAGCGTTCTTTAAATTAGCGTTCTTTAAATTAGCTCCAGCTAAATGAGCATTCTGTAATTTAGCTCCAACTAAACTAGCATTTTCTAAATTAGCTTGCTCTAAATCAGCTTGCTGTAACTTAGCTATATTTAACTTAGCTTGCTGTAACTTAGCCTTAAATAAATAAGCTTATTGTAACTTAGCATTCCCTAAATTAGCTTTCTGTAACTTAGCTTCAGATCAACTAGCTTGCTGTAACTTAGCCTTAATTAAATAAGCTTGCTGTAAATTAGCTTCATCTAAAATAGCTTTCTGCAAATTAGCTCTAGATAAAATAGCTTTCTGTAAATTAGCTGTAAATAAATTAGCTTCCTGTAAATTAGCGTTAACTAGCCTTGCATAAGAGAGTTGCACTCCCCTCAAATAAGCATTTGGAGCTTGTAAACTATCTAAGCTCTGTCTCCGCCAGGTCAACCAAAACCAAGGAATACGCCTTGGTTCTGAGTTTAGGAATTCCAGAGCTTCTTTTCTACCGCCACTCCCAGCTTGGTCGTGGGCTGCTGTAACTACTTGCCATGCCTGATAAACGTCAGCATTTCGTCTATCCTGTTCACCAGCAATAAAGACAATCACACCAACAAGTAGAGATAGATTACCAACTAGTCCTAAAATTTCTAGCAATGCTAATCTATTCAGATAATCCAAAACAGGCTCTAAAAACTTTTTTTCTATGCTGATGAAAGGTTGATGGCACTTGAACAAGGCTAACTTCAAAGGATTTTTAACAATTTGCTCAGCTTTATCCCAGTCTTGCTCCGCATCCCCTTCCCCTTTTACGAGTAGGCGATTTTGGTAAAGTTTATAGGCTATTTATTCAACCTTTTGGTAATGATTTTTAGTTGACGAAGGGGTTAGAGAGACTTTGATTTGATTAAGAATTTGATTCAGCTTCATGATTGCCAACTCGGGGCAAACCCTCTATATTTGGCTTACTACCATAAATTAGCTGTCATTATAACTTAGCGATCGCTTAACTCATTTCTTCTGCTACACCTGAAAGTTTATTACGTTTGTTTAAGCTAAGTAACAAAATCAACATTAGCGATCGCTTGCTGGGATTAGCGATCGATTTCCTTGATCTCCCCGGTATTTTTAGAAATTAATTAACTTGTTAACTAATTTGAAATTAATTTGCCCTGTGACACCTACCAAGTTTATAAAAAAATGCTTTACTTGATAGAGAAATTTACAACAATAATAAAGCTGATGGAGTCTTGATTATTATTGCTATATCATTATTTCTCTGTAATTTGTGATCTATTATATAGCCTTGATTGCACTGATGAGGTAAAGTCTTCTTTGAGGCAGATTCCCTTAAAACCCTCTTGCCTATTGCCTATTGCCTATTGCCTTAAAAGGATAAGCAATGTCGCTCACTCGTTATGAAAATTGCAATACCTTACCTTAAAGCTATCTATATCTACCCGATTAAATCCCTTGATCGGATTGAACTCCAAACCGCCACTCTTCTCAAAAGTGGTGCCCTAAAGCATGACCGGGAATTTGCCCTATTCGATCAGCAAGGTAAATTTGTCAATGGTAAGCGCAATGCCAAAGTCCACTTGCTGCGGTCGGTCTTCGATATCCAATCCCAATTGCTATCGCTACAGATTCAGGGCACAAACCAAAACATTACCTTTCATATTGATCACGGGCGAACTGCTCTCGAAGCTTGGTTAAAGGATTACTTCGATTTTCCAGTTAAAGTAGTGCAGAACACCAGCACTGGTTTCCCAGACGATACCAATGCTCGTGGTCCTACTATTATTAGTAGCGCTACGATTGAAACCATTGCTTCTTGGTTCCCTGAAATAAGTCCTGAAGACATACGAAGTCGGGTTCGAGCCAATCTAGAAATTGGAGGAGTTCCCGCTTTCTGGGAAGACCAATTGTTTTCCGAATCAGGGCAATCTATTCAGTTTAAAGTAGGGGAAGCTTTGATAGAAGGAATTAATCCCTGTCAACGTTGTATTGTTTTAGCACGAGACCCTCAGACAGGAGAAGCTACTGCTAATTTCCAAAAAACTTTTATGGCGAAGCGCAAGGAAACTCTACCATCCTGGACAACCAGCGCTCGTTTCAATCATTTCTACAAATTAAGTGTGAATACAAATGTGCCTGTTTCAGAAACCGGTAAAGTGTTGCACCAAGGGGATCCCATCGAAATCCTTAAGGGAGCGTGAAGGTTGACTAGGCTTTTTGCACAAGTCAAGAACAGGAAACCGGGCACAGGTAACTCATAAGAATTGATGCAAACATTATGATCAAACCAATGCAGCGCTATAATCCCAAATTCGGTTCAAATCACAAAACGCGATCGCTAATCAGCAAAGTGATTAACCTAAAGTGATATCAACTGTCAACCCTAAACCGTGAACTTTCAACACCAATCAATATGGGAAATTTTATTAAATAAAACTTTTTGACTTTTTTGCGGATTCGTCGCTCTGGAATTGAAGTAGAGATTTAGGTACATCTGAACAAACAGAAGCCAGACAAAACCTCTACCTACCAAATGTTTAAACCTCAGAGCAATGAATCATCAGTGGAACAATGTATTTCTGAAAGTCAGCACCTGGCTAGTGGCTGAGATCATCCTAAATTTGATTGGTCTAGATGACCTCGCCGATTACAGCGAATTCGTCTTCGATAAAGAGGTTTTAATCTCAACATCTCACCATCAAGTCTCACGGGTTTTCCCCCCTCGCCACTCCGAAGGCTTGTTTTAATAGTTTCCCCTCAACCGTCAAGCGTCAAAAAATTCTAACCTTATAGCACTACCCATTAAAGTTAGGACATTGATACAAGCTGAAACGCTTTTGTAGTCAACTTTTGCCTCAGTCAACTTTTGCCTCTTGCCTCTTGCCTCTTGCCCTTGCGCGTAGGGCTATATTACTGAAGACTAATAGCCAAGCAACCCTACGGCAACCCCTCAGGCTAAAAGACTTCAGCCTTTAATTAATATTTAATCAATATGGAGCTAAGCGGATTCGAACCGCTGACCCCCTCAATGCCATTGAGGTGCTCTACCAACTGAGCTATAACCCCGAGTTTTATAGTCCATTACCTAGTATACCTTGATAGCTTAGCTAAGTCAAGTGGTTTGAGAATGAAATTATCTCAATCAGTAGAATACGCTGGGAGACTGAGCCATTTGGGTAAGATACCCCATACAGCTGTTCATCAGAAAATAAACCACTAACATAGCTGCTGCTGACATGGCTACTAAGGTACCAGCCAGCATCAGAGAGAACTCTTGGGTGTCAAAGGCTTCCTGCATCAGGTGCAGTGACCAAGCCACCAAGGCCACATCAAATATTAGAATTATCACCAGCATTTTTTACAAAAATTAATATTGCATCCATATTTAGTTTAGCAGCTATAAAAATCACTGCAAACCATTAAACTACTTAATACTACACAACAAAACTTAAATATTTCGGAAGAATAATCAATTAGTTTACTATGGTAATCGCACCGGAACTTGATGCTGGTTCAAATAGGTTTTAATTTCAGATACACTCAGTTGCCCGTAATGCAATAGGGAAGCTAGCAACGCAGCTTCGGCTTTGCCCTCAGTCAGAGCCTGATAAATATGATCGCAGTTGCCAGCACCACCGGAGGCAATCACTGGAATTTCTACCTCTTCAGCCATAGTGCGGGTTAGCTCTAAGTCATATCCAGCCTGGGTTCCATCCGCATCCATACTAGTAACCAAAAGTTCCCCAGCTCCCCGTTGTGCCACCTCTTTTGCCCATGCGATCGCATCAATACCAGTGTTCTCACGTCCTCCTCGCACGTAAACATTCCAACCGGGGTTATCGGGATCTTCCCGACGACGAGCATCAATAGCCACTACGATGCACTGATCACCAAAGCGGTCGCTGGCTTGATTAATAAAGTCGGGATTGCGTACAGCAGCCGAATTAATACTAACTTTATCGGCTCCTGCTCTTAATAATAATTTAATATTTTCTAAAGACTGGATGCCACCCCCCACCGTCAAGGGAATAAATACTTGTTCGGCTGTACGGTAGACTACATCAATAATAATGTCTCGGTCTTCATGGGTAGCAGTTATATCCAAAAACACCAGCTCATCTGCACCAGCATCATTGTAAACTTGTGCTAATTCCACTGGATCACCAGCGTCCTTAAGATTAACAAAGTTGACCCCTTTAACAACTCGCCCAGCTTTTACATCCAGGCACGGTAAGATTCTCTTAGCCAGCATCAGTAAACTAAGTATGAAGTATGAAGGATAAAGTATGACCCATGGCCATAACGTCTTTTAGACAACAGTACCAAAACCCAGATAGAGAACCCAAATCTAGCAAGAAACGAAAAGGTCGCGCTAATTCCCGTCAGAGGCAAAACGATGGGGAGCTACTACTAGCAACAGCCACCGCTGAGGAAGTTAGTCATCAAGAAGAGAGTATTAGACCACACCGCTTAGCCGACTACATCGGACAAAAAGAACTCAAAGGAGTTTTGGAAATTGGCATTCAAGCGGCCAAAGCCAGAAATGAGGCCATGGATCACCTGCTGTTGTATGGACCACCAGGATTAGGGAAAACAACCATGTCGCTAATTTTGGCAACTGAGATGGAGGTGAATTGTAAAATTACTGCTGCACCTGCCTTAGAGCGTCCACGAGATATTGTGGGGCTTCTGGTTAATCTCAAGCCTGGGGATATCTTATTTATAGACGAAATCCATCGTTTATCGCGCATGACAGAGGAATTACTATATCCAGCCATGGAAGACTATCGATTGGATATCACTATTGGTAAGGGTCAGAGTGCCAAAACCCGCAGTATTCCTCTGCCACACTTTACCTTAGTGGGGGCAACCACACGAGTAGGTTCCTTAACCTCACCCCTACGCGATCGCTTTGGTATGATCCAACGCTTACACTTCTATGAGATCGATGAATTGAGTTTAATTGTAACGAGGACAGCTCAATTACTCAAGGCCATAGTAACGGAAGATGGTGCTGAGGAAATTGCCCGTCGGTCTCGTGGCACACCTCGAATTGCTAACCGACTCCTGAGGCGAGTGCGAGACTATGCTCAAGTCAAAGCCATTGATCAAATTAACCAGGATGTAGCAGCTCAAGCCATGGAAATCTTTAATGTAGACCCGATGGGGTTAGATTGGACAGACCGACTAGTGCTAAAGGTAATGATTGAACAGTTCAATGGCGGACCAGTTGGTTTAGAAGCAGTGGCAGCCTCTACTGGAGAAGATGCTCAAACCATTGAAGAGGTTTATGAACCCTATTTGTTACAAATTGGTTTCCTGCACCGCACACCTCGGGGTCGTGTCGCCACATCAGCGGCTCGGAAACATTTGGGCTATGAGTAGTTGTTAGTAGTTAGTAATTAGTAGTTAATAGTCAGTAGCAAGGAATATCAAGATTGCGCCTCTGAGTTGAAATAATATATGAAACGCTTGATTACGATTTTACTGATTTTACTGCTTGTCGTTGTATCGGCTGCTACGATAATCACACCCCCAGCAATGGCGCAAACCCAATTCCCAGAATTGACTAAGGCTCAGATCAAACAAATTAACCAATTAAGGAAAAAGGCATTTGCTGCTACGAATCAGGGGAAATTCCCAACTGCTGAAAATTACTGGACTCAGCTAATTGAGCTGTTGCCAGATAATCCCGTGGGTTGGAGTAATCGGGGTAACCTTAGAGTCAGCCAATATAAATTAGACGATGCGATCGCAGACTTTACTCACGCCATTGAGTTAGCACCAGAAGCCACTGACCCTTATCTAAATCGCGGTGCCGCCTACGAAGGACAAGGGCGATGGGAAGATGCCATAGCTGACTATGAGAGATTGCTCAAACTTGATCCCAATGATGCCATGGCTTACAACAACTTGGGGAATGCGAAGGCAGGATTAGGCCAATGGACAGAAGCGATCGCAAATTACCAAAAATCCATCGAGTTAGCGCCCAAGTTTGCCTTTGCCTATGCTAACTATGCTCTGGCGCTCTATCAAATTGGTGAAACCAAAGAAGCCACGCGCATCATGCGCAATACCATCCGAAAATACCCCCAATTTGCCGATCTCCGAGCTGCTTTAACAGCTGTGTTGTGGGCTGACGGAAAACGGGGGGAAGCTGAGAGTAATTGGGTGGCAGCCGTTGGTCTCGACAAGCGATACCAGGACTTAGACTGGGTAGAGCATGTCCGCCGTTGGCCACCAATGATGGTTGAGGCTTTAGCAAATTTCTTCAACCTTAAGTGAAATTAACTTAAGTGAAATTAACCTGATCAACCTTAGCTTTTCTCAAGAGTCATTACTTGAGGACTTACGCAATAACTTTAAGTCTTAACTATACTTTTAGGGTGCGTTAATAACGCACCCTACACTGATAACTCTTGACTAAACTATTGCTTTTCAAGCACGGTTACGAAGCAGCAGTTGTTTGAGGTTCCGACCCCGTGGCTCCCGGACAAATGCCAAAGGTAAAAGGGTAGCCAATCGCACCACTGCTGATAGGGCAAATAATGTTGGCAAACCACCGAAGTGAGGCAACTCGGCTAAAAAGCCACCAAACATACTACCTATAGCACCCCCTAATCCGGCTGATGCTGCAGCTGCTGCAAAATAGGTGGAGGGTTTGTGGGCTGGTGATATCTCGATTTGGATGTTATTGGCACACAGGTCAATGGCTGCTGCAGCTGAACCTGTCCCGAAGAATAAAAGCGGTAGCCAAACCCAAAGAGCGAGAGTTGTTGCGCTGCCGATCCCAAGCCAAAGTAAAGGAATCACGGATAGGAGAATCCCAACCATCACTAGTACTGGACGATTTCCGATCAGGTCAGACAACTTACCCCAGTAGATCAGCGTCAATAAACTTGCCCCAGCCATCAGACTAGTATATAGAGTTACCCAACCCACATCTAAGCCCAAATTGTCAAGCAGATAAACATTGAAAAAGGGAGCGCTGAGGGTGAAGGCAAACATCCACAATCCAAAGTAGAGTACAAAGATTAGGAAGTTTGAGTCTTTCAATAGGGCAGCATAATCAGAGGGCGTCGGCTCCTCAGACTCTAAGGTTTCATCAGTATTCTCATCAGTCTTCGCAGTCTTCTTTGAGGGTATCTGAGGAGTGATATCTACCATGAAGAACTGAAAGACTAGACTTAGTATTCCAGCTAGGATAGCCAAAATCAAAATTACGCCATAGCCTTGAATTTGCCCACCTTGCCAGTTAGAAACAATGTATCCCAGTAGGGGAACACAAAGTAGGTTGGTTAAATTAGTAAAGCTATTGCGCAGTCCAAAATAGCGCCCTCGCAGGCGAACAGGAACTAACACCGCCATCCAGCTAGACCAAGAGGGACTACCCAAAGCTCCAAAAATGTGAGTGATCAGGTTAATCGCCAGTGTACACAACACTAGATGATGAGCTGGAGCCAGACCAGTGCAGAACATCCCAATGCCTACTAGGACAAATAACCATAGTAGTCGCGAAGGAATGAAGGTTTTGATGATAAACCAGTGGCGACTGTAGGATCGGTCAGATAAATAAGCACCAATAGGCTGTAGAAAATTCGCCAGTAGAGGTATCCCTGAAAGAATACCAATTTCAAAGTTGCTAGCCCCCAGTTGCAGCAAGAAGTTAGTGAGGAAAACCTCAGCTGTGATACAGGAAAAGAAGGTGGAAAACACGCCGTCAAGGGTTGCAGCCCTCAGGCTAGAGCGAATCTCTCCCTTGGGAATTTTTTCAGTAGGGCTAAGCGGCGGTCGTGCTTCCTTGTTTAGGGGCTTTAGCAACTCTGGCAATCGCGGCAAAGACGGAGCTTCTGGGGCGACATCGGATATGAGTCTGAGCATAGCGGTTCAGGTAGCTAGATAGAGAGGACTTAAATGGCGAATTTGATGGAGACGAGTAAATCGTATGGGTTCAGGTAGCACCTGTACTGGATCGGCAGGCAGGTAGAAACTCCTATGCCATATCCTCCCCATAGCATCCCCCTTCTTGATGGGCGTAGCGTGCCCATAGCGTAACCCTCTTGGCTTGCTCTTAAATCCCCCCTATACCCTCTTGTAAAACCTCCTTCGGCTAAAAGGGGTTTTACAAGAGGAGTCTATGGCATTTACATCACTAGGGAAGTAAGACTTGCTTACTCTCGCAGAAGACCTACCATAGCCTTCCTTACTCCTGGTAGAGTCCGGGAAGGTCTAGCTTCTGCGACATCTGCTATACACTCCGTTAACCCTTACTTTTCGAGAAGGGCTACTTTTCAATAACACTTATTCTCTAGCCTTCACCCAACCCCTTAGAAATACGAAAAGTAGTACTTTTCAATAATCCCTAAGGGTTACTTCCTAAGGGCTATGCCCTATGGGGAGAGCTATGGTCATGACGGGGTATAGCAGCGGAGGCTACGCTATTCAATTAACGGGGGAGCAAGGGGGATAGACATGGATCATGAGGAAAAATCATGGCCAATGCCTTATTCCCTTGTTTAGGAATCCCGATGTAGCCAGAACCGATATCTACATACCGATATCTACATATCAATATCTACATACCAATACTGACCTAAGTACAGCTGTTGCCTTTTTTATCCCTGGGGCAACAGGTACCTTAAGTCTAATATCTCAAAAAAAGTAAAATATTGCAACAAAAATACAATTAAGTATATTCACTGAAATCTTTCATCTGACGGATCGAGCCAAGAGGTACCACGACCTGGCTAGCGAAAAAAAAAAAGGCGGGATCGCTTTCATAGTCTTGATCTCAGGCTTACGTAGTTCAGTTAGTCAAGACTGTAGCCAGGATGAGGATCATGGATAATCATAATTAAAGCTAAAGATAAGTGGTGGTATAATAAAGATAAGCAATAATAAAGTTGGCTACTAACAGCTAGCTTTACCCCCATAAATATGGCTAGTAACAGCTTTACACCTTAAGAAATAAGGACACCTTAAGAAATAAGCTGTAGAAAGCCATATTGGAGACCTTAAGAAATAAGCTGTAGAAAGCCATCTTGGATGTCGAGTTATCTCAATCACCATATCTTCATCTGTATTTACTAATTATTTCTAGGTACATAGCCACCTCCTCAGACGGGAAATAAGTTTTCCCGTCTGAGGAGGTGCCCTTGCCGTCCTTACTTATCATGAAGCAAATCCTTTCGAGATGTCTAATTTTAGTATCTCTAATTGTGTTCCTAACTGGCTGTAGCCGCAGTATCGCCAGTAACATTTCTACTGTGACCCTCAGCGGCTGGCAGAGCAGCCCGGAGGAAAAACAGCTCCTTGAGCAGGTACTGAGGGAGTTTGAAGCATCACATCCTGGCATAAAAGTCAAGTTTGAAGTGATCACTGACCAATATATGGATGTCATTAAGACTCGGTTGATTGGTGATGCTGCTCCTGATGTCTTCTATGTAGATGCCCTAGATGCTCCCTTACTCATGACTCATGGAGTCTTGGAACCTCTTGATGATTACATCACTGAGGACCTAGATTTAGATGACTTTGCTCCCCATCTATCCGAAGCCTTCCAATCCGATGGCAAAACCTACGGATTACCTAAGGATTTTACAACCCTTGCCCTTTTCTACAATAGAAAATATTTCGATCAACTTAGTATAACTCACCCTCCCCAAACCTGGGAAGAGTTAGAGGACTATGCCAAAAAATTGACCAGGGATACAACTCACAATGGCAGGGTTGACCTATATGGGTTGGGCATCACGCCACAACTATCTCGTCACTACTTTATGATCAAAGCCTTTGGCGGTGAGTTAGTTGACCAGAAGGGCAAGGCTGTCTTCGCGACTCGCCAAAGCCTATCAGGTCTAACACCTTTGATGGATATGTATCGACAAAACCCTTCTGCTGCCCTAGCCTCAGATGTTGGAGCCAGTTCTGGAAGCGAAATGTTTGGCCAAGGGAAGGCAGCAATGGTTATTGAAGGTAGCTTTGCGATTCCTTACCTACAACAGACATTTCCCAAGATTGACTTTGCCACTGCGGAAGTTCCCAGCATCGGTAACCATAAAGGAACCATGGTTTATACCGTTGCTTATGTCATGAACAAGCAAGCCAAAAATAAAGAGGCTGCCTGGGAACTGATTTCCTATTTGACTGGCAAGGAAGGGATGAAAGCTTGGGCAAAGGGAGGACTGGCAATCCCGGCTCGGAAATCGGTCATATCAGAACTTGGCTATGAACAGAATCCTCTGTACACCCCCTTTATCGCTGGTGCTGAGTACGCCACGATTTGGCAAGGGGATGAACAATTGCCAACATTTATGACCCATTTCGACAATCAGTTTCTTAGTGCTTTACTTGGTGAGCAATCCTTGAAGTCAGCCATGAAAAAAGCACAACAAACTGCTAACAAAGAAATTCAAGCAAGTAACTACTAACAAATGTCACTAGCTAAAGCTCAACTTGAAGTTGACCAAAACGTCAAATCGAGGGATGTCAAATTGAAGGGATTTTGGCAGAAAGCCAAAGTTAGGGAAGCTATATCTGGCTACCTCTTCATGGCTCCTACTATTCTAGTTTTAGGAACATTTTTGATTGCACCAATTATCTATGCAATCTTCCTTTCCTTCCATAAGGTGGAAATTTTAGGAGGGCTGAGTTATCGATTTGTTGAGTTCAAAAATTTCCTTCGTACCTTTGACGATGAGCGAGTTTGGATTGCCCTAAAAAATACAATTGAGTATGTCATTATTGTTGTTCCTTGTCAAACAATCCTGGCTCTGGTTTTAGCTCTAGTCCTAAATAAAGAAATTAAAGGGAAAAAATGGTTTAGGATTATTTTCTTTCTCCCGACTGTCACTTCTTCAGCAGTTTTAACCTTAATATTTATCTGGATTTATAATTCTAATGGTCTACTTAATGGATTACTAGACTTCTTTGGTTTACCAACCTATAACTGGCTAGGAGACCCAAGCGTGGCTCTCAAATCCATTATGATTATGAATATTTGGTCTACAGCACCGTTTTTCATGGTGATTTACCTGGCTGCGCTACAAGATATACCTAGATCCGTTTATGAGGCGGCAAGACTTGATGGTGCCAATGAGTTCGATCAGTTCATAAATATTACCGTTCCTTTACTCAAACCAGTTACATTTTTCGTTATGGTTATGGGTGTCATCGGTACTTTTCAGTTATTCGACCAGTCTTACATCTTCTCCGGTGGGACCGGTGGTCCAAACAACTCAACCCTGACGGTTGTGCTTCTTATCTACCAGTATGCGTTTAGAAGTCTGGATATGGGTTATGCCGCTGCACTAGCATTAATGTTAGCTGGTGTAATTCTAGTGACAACACTGATTCAACGCGGCTTCTTTAGAGAAGAAAAAGCGAATTAGGAGATCAAATAAGAGTGAATAATTTTCGTTGGATCAGAGGGATATTTTATAGCATTCTTATCCTCTATGCCATTATTACGTTTTTGCCTTTTGCTTGGGCTTTATCAGCCTCCTTTAAACCCCTTGAGGAAATTATCGCTGGCGGTTTGAATTTTATCCCCCATGATTTTACCTTCGATAACTACCGCAATATTTTTATTGAGTCCCCTTTGTTTGGGCGCTGGTTTTTAAACAGTGTCTTAGTTGGCGTTTTTGTAACAGGATTGAATATTATATTTAACTCAATGGCAGGTTATGCCTTAGCCAGAGTTAAATTTCCAGGTAATTCATTATTGTTGGGAATAATCTTAGCAGTTTTGATGATTCCTGGACAAGTCACCCTAATTCCTGGTTATTTAATCTTAAAGTCTTTGGGATGGCTCAATACCTACCAAGGATTGATTATACCGAGTGCAGTGAATGCCACCTTTATTTTCATGATGCGGCAGTTCTTTATCAATTTTCCTAAGGAACTTGAAGAGGCTGCTGCCTTGGATGGATTAAGTCGCTGGGAAACGTTTTGGCAGGTTGTCCTACCTTTAGCCAAGCCAGCTTTGGCAGCACAAGCTATCTTTATTTTTATGGGGTCTTGGAATAATTTCTTAATGCCCCTAATGATTACTTCTGACCCAGGAATGTTTACCCTTCCCTTAGGTTTAAATACCTTTAAGGGGCAATACATTAGTTATTGGAACTACATTATGGCAGCCTCAATGGTCTTTACTATACCGGCTTTGGGGATTTACGCCTTCTTCAATCGTTACTTTATCTCTGGGGTAACATTTACTGGTTCTAAAGGATGAGATGGTGAAAGGGTAAAGGGTCAAGTCTCACTACACACACAGATAACTTATACACAAATTCCAAGGTCAAGACAGGGAAGCTCTTGACCTTGTCCTTCTTTTTTTCGTGAACCTCTGAATTGTTTAAATATTGACTATTGAGCTTGAAGGTCAAGGACTTTGAAGCTTCAAGCATTAACCCTGATGTAGTATTTCCTTAATCTGTTCAGGAGTCAGCTGCTCAACATTATTAAAAACCGCTGTTGCACCAGCAGCTTTTAGCCTCTCTCCATAAGCCTCCCCGTGTTCTGGTATCTCCTGCACATGAGGGGGTAAAATCCCTACCCCAACCCAAACTCGTTCTGGATGAGAGTCTCTAGCTTTTTCAACAGTGTACATGTCAGCAACTGTGTCACCAACGTAGATAACTGGCAATTCCACCTTAACTTGATGCTCCTGTTCTAGCTGTAGAACTACGGCAAACAGTCCTGTAGGGTCAGGCTTACCAGGGGCATCCTCCATCGCAATTAGGACAGGCCGTTCGAGACCGAGTCGTCCTTCTAGGGCATAGTTCGCTTCCTGTCGTGTTGCGCCACTGAAAAAACCCCAAGGAATCCCTGCTGTGGTCAAACTCTCTAAATAACTGGGTTGTAACAATAACGGTTCGTCACAAATGTACCCAGTCCAATGGTTGGGATCTGTTCCTCGATAGCGAGAATTGAAAAAATCAACAAGGGCTTCATAGTCGAGAGAAAAATGGGATCTCGTTTTTCCTTGAGCCTCAAAGTACCGATAAATTAATTCTCGCGATGCCTCCCAGTCGTTATTCCATAGCCCTTCTGATTTGAGTTGGTCAATCTCTACCATCGTGGGTCGATAGGCACCACCAGTGTAATGGTCTACCGTATCTGCGATCGCTCTACGGTAAGAACCACTAACGTCACGCACCACGCCGTCAATGTCGAACACCACTATGGCATTAAAGTTAGGAATAAATGTTTCTGAACTAGGCATCATGCACGCTTGGGCTAGTTGAGCCAATATTGCTGATCAGCACCAATACTACCAACTATTTAACTACAAACCTATCCCTGAATCTTGATCAAGAACAGTCTTCTTGCGCTAAAATCATCAATTGTACAATAGATTATAGTTAAAGATAACCTGGGATATCTGAGGGAGGCCTGATTGTCAAAATTTCTATTAAAAGTTCTCTGGCTAGATGAGAATGTAGCCCTGGCAGTTGATCAAATTGTCGGCAAAGGCACCAGCCCATTAACTTGTTACTTTTTCTGGCCCCGGAACGATGCCTGGGAACAGCTCAAGGATGAGATGGAAGCCAAACACTGGATTACTGAAGCTGATCGCATTGAAATCCTCAACAAAGCCACTGAAGTTATTAACTACTGGCAAGAGGAAGGTAGGCGTAGACCTATGTCTGAGGCTCAGGCTAAGTTCCCGGAAGTCGTTTTTACTGGTAGTGCTTAATCCAGCCTTGCTGATTAATCTAATGATTGAGGGGAATTGGGAATTGACCACTCATCTGACCATAGTTGAGATGATTCCTTAGTTTAACAACTTCCTTAATCGAATTACCTTAATCCAAGTAACAGACTGACCTTGACCAACTCCAGACGCTCCCCTACCCCCCTGTTTCGGGGGGGGTTTGGAGAGCGCGGAGCTTATAGGGTTTAAATCCCTTGCTTACTTCGTTTACGGGGTTATAATTTACCCATGTGTTACTACACCATGTGTTACTACACCATGCCACCAGCAGCTTGAAAGCGAGCACGGGCTTTCTTATAGGCTTGAGTTGCTTGGATTTTTTCTTGGGTATTCTCCTCGCTTTGAAGTTCTTCTAGACGAGCTTTTGCTTCGTTGAACTCAAGACCTGCAGCATCCTTGTCAATTTCATCTTTGGACTCAGCACCATTGACAAGAATCGTCACTTCATTATCTTCAACTTCCACAAATCCACCCATAAGAGCAATTGGTATCCACTCTTTGTCTGAACGAATTCGCATCACACCAGTATCCAGCGCTGATAACAGAGGAGCATGATCACTCAATATCCCAAGCTGACCGGTAGTGCTGGGTAAAATTATTTCCTGTGCTTGGTCATCCCAGACGGTTTTGTCGGGAGCAATAATACGAACAGTTAAAGCCATCAGCAGAATGAATTGTTTTTGTTGGACTTTGGCAGTTTAGCAGGTTGAAAGTTACAGGTTACAGGTTGTTCGCGTAGCGTGGCCTTTTGGCCAAGGTTACAGGTTAACAGGTTAATAGGTTGAAGGTTAGTGGTTAGTGGTTACTGGTTAGTGGTTACTGGTTAGTGGTTACTGGTTAGTGGTTACTGGTTACTAGGTTGCTGTTTAAATACCAAACCTTGGCCTTTCGGCCACGCGATCGCTGAAAGCGGGACTTCGTCCATCGCGTTCAACCTTGATCACCTTCAACCTTCAACCTTCAACCTTCAACCTTCAACCTTCAACCTTGATCACCTTGGCCAAAAGGCCACGCTACGCGAACAACCTTGATAACCTTATTAGCATCAAACCTGACTTAACTCTTTAGTTTTTCAGCTTTAGCGATCGCTTGATCAATACTGCCCACCATGTAGAAGGCTTGCTCGGGAAGGTCATCCAATTCGCCCTTCAGAATCATTTGGAAGCCTTTGATAGTATCATCCAAGCTAACATACTGACCAGGAGAACCAGTGAAGACCTCAGCTACAAAAAACGGCTGAGACAAGAAGCGCTCAATCTTGCGGGCGCGAGCCACCGTTAGTCTGTCATCCTCGGACAATTCATCCAAGCCCAAAATCGCGATAATGTCTTGGAGTTCCTTGTAACGCTGTAGAGTTGCCTGCACAGAACGAGCTGTTCCGTAGTGGTCTTCTCCCACAATGCTCGGTTGCAGCATAGTTGAATTAGAATCGAGGGGGTCCACAGCCGGGTAAATTCCCTTAGATGCTAGGCCACGGGACAACACTGTTGTACCATCTAAGTGAGCAAATGTAGTTGCTGGCGCTGGGTCGGTCAAGTCGTCAGCTGGTACATATACTGCCTGAATGGAAGTAATTGAACCCTCGTTAGTGGAGGTAATCCGTTCTTGCAGAGCACCTACGTCTGTTGCCAGAGTAGGTTGATATCCTACAGCAGAAGGCATTCTTCCCAAAAGAGCAGACACTTCCGAACCTGCTTGTACAAACCTGAAGATGTTATCGATAAACAGCAACACGTCCTGCTTGTTTACATCCCGGAAGTACTCAGCCATGGTCAAAGCTGACAGACCGACCCGCATCCTCGCACCGGGGGGTTCGTTCATCTGACCATAAACTAGGGCAATTTTCGACTCGCTTAAATTATCCGCGTTGATCACGTTGGATTCCATCATTTCGTTGTAGAGGTCGTTCCCTTCACGGGTACGCTCTCCCACACCGCCAAATACTGATACTCCACCGTGTTTCGTGGCGATGTTGTTGATCAACTCCATCATGATCACGGTTTTGCCGACTCCAGCGCCGCCAAAAAGACCAATCTTACCACCACGTCGATAGGGAGTCAGCAGGTCGATTACTTTAATACCGGTCTCGAATACTGAGGGCTTGGTTTCCAGCTCAGTTAACTTGGGAGCAGGCCGGTGAATTGGGAAGCGATCCTCAGATTCTGCCGGTCCTCTGTTATCTACTGGTTCACCCAAGACATTGAAAATCCGTCCTAAGGTAGCCTTGCCGACAGGTACACTAATGGGGGCACCAGTATCAATAACTTCCATACCCCGCACCAGACCGTCTGTACCACTCATGGCAACAGAGCGCACTTGGTTATCCCCGAGAAGCTGCTGCACTTCGCAGGTCACAGCAACATCTTGTCCAGCTTCATTTTTGCCTTCAATTCTCAAGGCATTGTAAATCTGCGGCATTTTGCCGCTGGGAAACTCTACGTCAACAACCGGACCGATAATTTGGGCAATAGCGCCCGTGTTTGTTTGTTCTGCGGTGCCTACCATATTGCGCTTATTTAGTCAAGCTATTGTTACAGATTTTGGAAAACAGTCTTAACATTTAGTAATGCCACTCTCCAGATTACCACTGTTAGGGTTCAACCGTATCAGAATCAGAAGTTGATCCCAAATTAAATATAAACACGACTTTAGCTCCCATCCCTGACGGGGTAACCAGGCGAGCATCCCTTGGTTCATGATCACCTTCAGAGGTGATCCGATAATTAACTCAAGTAATAGGCTCAATTTAAAACAGACACCACACACCCGTTCGCCTAGTCAACTGACCTAATTTGCAGGTAGCTTGTCACTCCTTGAGCTACTAGAGACTTACTGATACTTTTAACCGCGACATCTTCGACATTTAAGACATCTAGTACAACATCACCGACGTGATCGGTAAAGGTGGTATCCCACATCGCCTTGAGGAAAATCCCCACGGCTCCATTGAAATCTCTATGGATTTCATACCCACATTTGGGACATTTAAAATTCTTGGATCCTCCAAGTTTCCTATGGATGTGTCCGCATTTTGTGCAGGTCTTTGAGGTGTATTCCTCAGTTATTCTTACGAGTTTGGAACCGTACCGGTTACACAAATGCCCTAAAGTCTGCGAGAATTGGTAGAATGCCCAACTCATCATCGCGCGAGCAGTTTTACTCCTTAACTTCCTCCTCTTTTTAGCTACCATCTGAGAAGTCTCAAAAGTAGGCAGAACAATAATGTCGTAGTTTCTGGCTAGATAAGACGCTACTTGTTTATGAATCTCAGAACGCAGGTTTTTTATTCTAGTCCGTTGGCGTTCCATGGCTTTCCTGAGCTTGTAACGTAGCCTCTTGAATTTCCTCCCTTTGACTTTGTCATGCTTTGACTTTATTTGGTCGAGATGACTACAAAGCGTGGGCGTACTTGCTAAAATCACCATTTCCGAACTCTAAAAAATCCGAACCATCAAATCCTGTTACGAAAGTGCGGACGCCCGGATCTAAGGCAATAATTTTCTCGGTTATTGTTGGTTCAGTCCTTAGAGGCACAGGGAAGTGAGCAAACCACCTACCTTTGTTGAAGGTCAATTCAGTAGATCCCTTAGTCAGTACACAATAGTTGTGTCCCTTGAATTCTGGTAATGGTAGATGTTTTGTAGACGAAACCATCCAGTGGCCATTTTTATAGGCTGTAGGATCGAACTTTAGAGTAGCGGTTTGATCGCGAATACTCCTAAACCTGGCTAGTTTTCTTCCCCTGTCAGGGTTAAGTTTTCTTTTTTTCCCAATACCAATGTACTGTGGCTGTTTTTTCGTCTCCTTCCAGGCGGTGTAAGCTTCCATTGACGCATTGTCTAAAAGTTTTGATATACCTAGATCAATGCACCATTGAGGAATTAATCCAGAACTTTTTAAAAAAGTCCTAAATCCGTGCTTCCCTCCCTTCTTGGTAGTCTTAACATAGCCTTGTTCTCTGTTTAGATAATCAATAGATATGTTGTAGACCTTTCGAGAGGCGGCAACCCACTTCTTCCAGATCTTCTCAAGTTCCTTTACTGGATAAACTCGGTAACTCGCTGTCATCAAGGATTCGTTTTTTGTACTTCCTGAGTCCATAGAGTCGGCAACTAAAGACGTGGACGATTGCAAGGATATCTTCGACCATTTCCTGTTCTGGGCTGAGGTGCGTTTCGTCGAGAACCAGTATCTTTGTCTCAAATTTGCCGCACAGCCATGAGATAAGATCGAACCCAAAGCGGCAAAGCCGATCTTTGTGGGCAACGACAATAAGCTCGCAAGTGTTGCTGAGAACTCTGTCCAGTAAGGATTGTAGTCCTTTTCTTTTGAAGTTGAGTCCTGACCCGATGTCAAAGATGACTTCACAACCGGGGTAACGAGACTTAAGAAAGCGTACTTGTTGTTCAAGGTCACTCTTTTGAGAGCGGCTTGAAACTCTGGCATATAAGATGATGTCTCTTTTTGGTTTGGCTGGTGGAATAGAGACAACTGAATCCAAGTCGTATCTTCTTTGACCTCCCGGCGTCTTGATCCCTTTGATTTTCCCGGCTTCGAGCCATCTTTCGAGAGTTCTCGTTGAAACTCCAAGTCTTTGAGCAGCGACTCTTGGTGGAACATAGTTGACTGACATCGTTCTCCAAAGAGCTACTCTTTAAGTCTAAGGCAAGATGTCGATTAATGTTACGCTTTGTCAGGAGTTTTATTGATCAGGACTCAACTCTTCTTCTTCGTCTTGAGTGAAGCGTTTGGATTCTTCCTCTAGTAGTTTTTCCTTAACTCGTCGGATGGGTAAATTAGCAATTAGTGCTGTTGCCCGTTGGTTGCTTTCTAAGGAAAACTCTGACCCATCGGGATCAATCTCAACATAGCGAGAGACCACCTCCAGGATGTCTTGCCGCATCGACTCCACCATTTTAGGACTCAGGTCAGAGCGGTCGTGGGCAATTACCAGTTGGAGGCGGCGCTTAGCCTCCTCACGGCTGCTTTGAGCACTCCTCCAGGAAAAAAGTTGTTCTAGAATTTCGATAATCATGGGGCTTTTTGGAGTAGTGAATAATCACACAGGGAGAGAGGGAAGAGGCTCTTTGGCAATTCACAATTTAAAACCTTATCTGAACAGGCGGCGTAAGCGGTTGATTAGGTTGTCGTGTTCTGCCATCAGGTCGAGGAAGGAAATATTTGCACCTTCTAAGCGTGCAGCAATGTTTTCAATGGCAATTCCAGGCAGGGTTTTCTTTTCTGATAAGATTAAGGGTTCACCCTGATTACTGGAGACAATCACCCGTTCGTCATCGGGGATCACACCAATTAGCGGAATAGCAAGAATTTCTTGGACATCTTGAACTGACATCATCTGATCCGCTTTTACCATTGTGGCTTTTAGGCGGTTGACAATTAAGCGGGTCTGCTTGATTCCTTCCGCTTCCAGTAAGCCAATCACTCGGTCAGCATCCCGCACTGAGGTAATCTCTGGTGTAGCAACGATTAGGGCTTCAGTAGCTGCCGTAACCGCATTTTTAAACCCGCTTTCGATTCCTGCTGGACAGTCCACCAAGATGTACTCGTAATTCTTGGCTAACACCCCCAACAACTTTTTCATTTGGTTGGGGTTAACGGCTTCTTTGTTACGACTTTGGGCTGCAGGTAACAGGACTAGCCCTTCTTGCCGTTTGTCTTTGACCAAAGCCTGGTCTAAGCGGCACTGACCTGTTAATACTTCAATAGCCGTGTAGACTACGCGATTTTCTAGTCCCAACAGCAGGTCTAAGTTTCTCAAACCAAAATCTGCATCCACTAAGGCAACTCGACGACCCAGACGAGCTAGGGCTAAACCTAGATTGGCGGTAATGGTAGTTTTACCCACCCCTCCTTTGCCAGAGGTGACAACAATAATTCGACTCATGAATTCAACGACAAGTGGGTTTTAGCAACATCAGCAGCTCTAGCAATACGAATTCCAAGGGAAGTCACGTAAGCTACTTCAGGATAGTACTGAAGTGGCGGTGTCTCCGGTGCCCTAGCTACAGCATCAGCAATCCGCAACTGGGTGGGTTCCATTTTTAATGCCATAATCCGACATTTTCGATTACCATTCGCACCGGCGTGGGCAATGCCTCGTAGATGCCCCCAAACAAATATATCCCCAGCTGCGATCAATGCACCACCAGGGTTCAAGTCTCCTATTATAACAATAGTGCCAGGGTGACGGATCTCTATACCAGAACGCACGGTCATTTGTAAGTACAGAGGTTCTGCGAGTAATTCAGTAGGTTGATCAATCTTTTGATTCAAAGAGTACTTAGGAGTTTCTTGTTCTACTGAGTACCCAGCAGCTGCAGCAGCCACAGCGGTTTGTCGGCGGGTGGTGTAAACTCGCTTTAGCCTTAACTGGACTGCCCCAAGGGCATCAGCGATCGCTTGTAGCTTCATCCCATCCAGCAATTGATCCCCAGCCATCAGATCCACACTGGATTCAGGCTGCCAAAAGCGCTCTCCACCATTGAGGCGATGCTTGAATTGTTCCCATAGGTCCGACCAATTGGCAGTACTAGGGTTTTTAGTGGCTGGTGGCAAGATCAACAACAGCCGTTTCCCCTCACTTTTTAAGCGAACTTGCCCTTGGCAGTTAACTACCGAGTTGCGGTCGTCGGAAACCGTTGAAACTGGTGATGGTTGGGCAGAATCAGAAGTCATGCAACAAGGAGCTAGATTAGTTAACGCACCGAAGATAGATTCTTCCGTGATCATACCTTCTTCAGCAAGTTCTGCTGGATAACTGTTGAGAATTTTAGCTAATGGTGGTGTAGGGCAAAAGGGCAAGATACTTAAATAGTGCTATTGCTCTGTCACCCCAGACCCACACTCGATATCCTGTCAAGCATTATTACTCTCCACTCAATCGACGGTAAACCGTGACCAAGCCATTCACATCTCCCACATTGCCAGGAAATAGCACTACAGGTAAATTAGGAAACTGGGGATGGTCAGCAGAGGTTAGTACCATTGAGCATCCAGGGAGGATCTGACCCAGTAGTCGTGCTGACCTCAAAGCCAGACCAGTACTTAAGACATCATTAGAGGTAATACCCCCTTTACTGATTAAAAACCCAATATCTTTAGGTAATCCCCTCACGATATCCATCAATAAGCCTGAAACTACTGTTCCAAACGCCAGCCGTTTCTGCACATCTTCAAAAACCAATTCCTGACGAGAGGTATAAACCACCGGTGTTTTACCAGCACTGTGAATTTCTTGAACCCGCTCGAGAATACTTGCCAAAAGTTTTGCCCGTTGCTGTTCGGATTCATCTAGTAAATTAGCTACATTTACCTCAATCCCGCCAATCCCAGATCCTCCCAATAGCTGCTCCAGCTGTTGGGTAGTCTTTTTAACGTGGGAACCCACAATCACAACTCCTGGTTTCCCCTCTCGGACATACTGAGCCATATCCATAGCGGCCACGGGTTGGGGGCCAAGACTAGCAAGGGAGGTTAAAATACTAGCAGCAGAGCGAAACAGAAAGCGTTTCCCTTGGCCAGCAGCCTTTAAGACATCTGCCGCAAATTGATCTAAATCCCCTTGGGTTTCCCCATCCACAACGCCACACTGGTTATTGGAAAGTTTGAGAAGGCCCTCCAAGCTACCGTTACGAATATCTGCTAGTAAAAACCGCTCGACCGCATCAGCCTTGATCTGACCTTTGGTCTTTTCTTCGACATAATCGGGTAAATAACTATGGCGATATCCAAATACCGAGTCACGGGCAAACTCCGTTTCATGCACTGGTGTTCTATTACCATCAATGATTAGGTAATGCACACTATCGATAGTGACTCGTCCGCCCTCAAAGAATGCAGGGACTAAGAAATGGGCATCAAATGGTCCGACTTCCTGGGCGATTACATCAGTTTCGACAGGATAATGCCCCCGCAAGGTGGAGTCAGAGCGACTGACTACCATAAAATCTGTAATTCCTTCAGCATCTATGGCCATTTTCAGGTTATGGCAAACTTCCCGAGTCACAGTTGCTGCTTGCTCTGGGTTAAGAGCTCTGGTATTAGTAAGAATAAAAAAGATTGGGGAGTCATCCCTTAGTCCCAGCCGCAATGTATCCACATCCCAGTGCATCAGCAACAAGCAGCTGTGAACAGTCTGGGAGCCAGTCGGGTCATCATCGAGGACAATAATTTTTGGTTTTTTGCTCATTTCCTAAGCCTGTCATTGAAATCAGTTATTTACGATGGTAATCGGGAATGGGTAATCGGGAATAGGTAATTGCTGATTCTGATAGCAATGCTTCTAATGATTAGGACATAAAGCTAAATTAATCGGGATATTTATATAAAATATAATAGCACAATGCCATTCACAAAAAAAACAAAATAACAACAAATTAATAATTTTATTTATTAACTATTTTTAAGGCTGTAAATTTATTTATAATAAACTTTATATTGTCTATTAATACATCTTGCTAATTATTAAAAAAACTATCCATAAATTTATAGTTGATCAGGTCAACAAAATCAGCTATAATTATAAGTATAGACCAGTGGTAACTGATTCTTAATAACTAGTTAGACTTCCCTGATCTTATCCATTACCTAGTTTAACGAGGATGTTAACGTTTAATTTATATAATTGCTATATAATAAGGGTTCACTAAGCAGCAATAATTGACAGTTTATAAACTATTTGTCCACTATATTGTCACTAGAAATTATGTCAGACCAATCTCGTCCAGAACCACAAAGCACTTCAACTCTAGAAGAAATTCGCACCACACGGCTTGAAAAAGTTGAACAACTCAAAGCAGAAGGATTAATTCCCTATGCCTATAATTGGGAATCTACAGCTCAGGCTGCCGAATTGCAGCAAAACTATGCTGACCTAGGCAATGGCGAAGAAGTAGATGTGGAAGTGGCTGTTGCTGGTCGGATTATAGCTCGTCGTGTCTTTGGTAAATTAGCTTTCTTCAACATTCAGGATGAGACTGGTACAATTCAGCTGTACCTGGATAAAAAGAGAATCACTGCTAAAATGGCAGACCTTCCCAATGCTTTCAATATTCTCAAAAAACTCACGGATACTGGAGATATTATTGGAGCAAAGGGAACCGTAAAGCGCACGGAAAAAGGGGAACTTTCGATCTATGTCAAGGAGTATGATATCCTGACTAAATCTCTGTTACCTTTACCAGATAAATGGCATGGTTTGACGGATACAGAAAAGCGCTATCGTCAACGTTATGTTGACCTAATTGTTAATCCTGATGTCCGGGAAACCTTTCGTCGTCGTGCCAAAATTACTGCTTCTATTCGGCACTATTTAAACCAACAGGATTTTATTGAAATTGAAACTCCGGTACTTCAGAGTGAGGCTGGTGGTGCAGATGCGCGTCCTTTTATAACCTACCACAACACTTTACAAATGGACTTGTATCTGCGTATTGCTACGGAGCTGCATCTAAAGCGACTAATTGTTGGTGGTTTTGAAAAGGTGTATGAGTTGGGGCGTGTCTTCCGCAATGAAGGAATTTCGACTCGTCACAATCCGGAATTCACCATGATTGAAATCTATCAGGCTTATGCCGATTATAATCAGATGATGGTGTTGACGGAAAATCTAATCAGTAATGCTGCTAAGGAAGTGTTAGGTACACTAACCATTAACTACCAAGGTGAAGTAATTGATCTAACTCCCCCTTGGCGTAAAGTAACGATGCACGAGTTAGTCAAAGACCAAACTGGTTTAGATTTTGATCAGTTTACCAACATTGAGCAGGCAAAAGCAGCAGCCAAAGATGCTGGTGTGGAGGTTCCAAATGATTGCTATTCTATTGGCAAATTGCTCAATGAAGCCTTTGAGCAGAAGGTAGAAGAAACCTTAATCCAACCGACTTTTGTTCTGGATTATCCTGTGGAAATCTCTCCCCTTACTAAACCCCATCGCTCAAAATCAGGTTTAGTGGAACGGTTTGAATTGTTTATAGTGGGAAGAGAAACAGCAAACAGTTATTCTGAGTTAACTGATCCTATAGATCAACGGCAACGACTAGAAGCACAAGCAGCCAAGAAAGCAGCAGGAGATTTGGAAGCTCAAGATGTTGATGAAGACTTTCTGGCTGCCCTGGAGTATGGTATGCCTCCCACTGGTGGTTTAGGTATTGGTATTGACCGTTTAGTGATGCTACTGACTAATTCACCGAGTATTCGGGATGTGATTGCTTTCCCATTGCTGAAAAGTACCAGTGCTGTGATTAAATCCTTCGACTACGATGTAGACAAAAAAATTCTTCGGCTTGAATTTAATAATGGTAGTATCTACAAGTATCGGGATGTACCAGAGGAGATCTACAATGGTTTGAAAGATAATCCTTCTATCGGTCAGTATTTTAATACCCATATCCGCGAAAAATATGGCTTCGACCGAGAAATTTAGTGTCAGGATTCAGCCCAAGGCTCATTAGCTATAACCTAGTGACTTGCTGTTGGATTATAAGTTTAGCGGTCAGATGAAAATTTAGTTCTTAATCAGCGATTAGCTAACCCTGTGCAAAGCTAATCGCTTGTAGGTTAGATAGATTAAAGTAAAGCATTGACAAATAAACAAAAATGTGCGTAGGTAAGGATTGATAGTGCGTTCGTGCTTTGCTAGACCAGGGATCACTAAATTCACGAGTCATTTATCAAAGACTTTTGAATTTTTCATTAACAATGAACAGGTAACAGTTAACAATAAAGAATTAGCAGTAAAACCTGTAGCTAGCTTGTAATGAACATACGCACTGTCTCTACTAAGCCCTTTACAGACCAAAAGCCCGGTACTTCCGGACTCCGTAAGTCGGTCACCGTTTTTCAGGAGCCCCATTACCTAGAAAACTTTATCCAGTCTATCTTTGACTCCCTAGAAGGCTGTGAAGGTCAAACCCTAGTTGTAGGGGGTGATGGTCGCTACTACAATCGGCAAGCAATTCAGACTATTCTCAAAATGGCAGCCGCCAATGGGTTAGGTCGGTTGTTAGTCGGTTGTGGTGGTATTCTGTCTACCCCAGCAGCGTCTTGTGTTATTCGCAAGCATAAGGCATTAGGTGGCATTATCCTCTCGGCTAGCCACAATCCTGGGGGTCCAAAGGGTGACTTCGGTGTCAAGTATAACACCAGTAATGGTGGACCAGCACCGGAAAAGGTGACGGAAGCTATCTATGCTCGGAGTAAAGTCATCGATAGTTACAAAATCCTAGACGCTGCGGATGTGAATCTAGACCGACCAGGTGCATTTACTCTGGGAACCTTGAGCGTTGAAGTGATTGACCCAGTTGAGCCTTATACTCAATTGATGGAGTCCCTATTTGACTTTGACCGCATTCACCAGCTACTAACCTCTGGAAAATTCCGGATGTGTATGGATTCATTACATGCGGTAACTGGTCCCTATGCCCATGCTATTTTTGAACAACGCCTAGGGGCACCAGAAGGTACAGTACTTAATGGTATACCGTTAGAAGATTTTGGCGGTGGTCATCCTGACCCCAATTTAGTCTATGCTAAGGACTTGGTGGATATTCTCTATGGTGATAATGCCCCGGATTTTGGGGCTGCTTCTGATGGAGATGGCGATCGCAATATGATCCTGGGAAACTCGTTCTTCGTTACTCCCAGTGATAGCATAGCTGTGTTAACCGCCAATGCCCATCTGGTACCTGGTTATAGTCAAGGTTTAGCAGGGGTAGCCCGTTCCATGCCCACCAGTGCTGCTGTAGACCGAGTGGCGGCTCAGTTGGGTATTGATTGCTATGAGACCCCAACAGGTTGGAAGTTTTTTGGCAATTTATTGGATGCAGGTAAAGCCACTTTGTGCGGTGAAGAAAGTTTTGGCACTGGTTCTAACCATGTACGGGAAAAAGATGGACTTTGGGCAGTGCTATTCTGGCTCAATATCCTGGCAGTGCGGGGTGAATCAGTGGAGCAGATTGTCCGTAGCCACTGGCAAACCTATGGTCGTAATTTCTATTCCCGCCATGACTATGAAGAGGTAGATGGGGGACGAGCTCAGGAACTGATGGAGCGTTTGCGTTCAAGTGTGCCAGACCTGAAAGGACAGCAATTTGGTTCTTACCAGGTAGAGTATGGTGATGACTTTAGTTACACAGACCCAGTAGATGGGAGCATCAGCCAAAAGCAGGGGATTCGGATTGGCTTTACTGATGGCTCTCGGATTATATTCCGCCTATCTGGTACTGGCACAAAAGGGGCAACTCTACGCCTCTATTTAGAGAGCTATGAGCCAGATTCCACTAAGCATGACGTGGATACTCAACAAGCATTGGAACCACTGATTTCCCTTGCCCATGAGATTGCCCAGATTCGGAAGTTTACAGAACGGGAGGTTCCCACTGTAATTACCTAAGGTTTTGATGGTAACGTTTGCCTTTAAAGTTTGAAGGGAAATCCTCAAACCCAGTTAAACAAAGCAACACGGGTAATAGGTAATAGGTAATTAGTAATAGGTACAACCCCGACCAGTTACCTATTACCTATTATCCGTAACCAATGAATAACTGTCTCGGTCATAGTGGATAGCCTAGATTTCAATAGCCACATATTTTTATTCCTCTAAAAATTTTCATCATTGTTTCATGTAGCTGATCTCAACAGATATAGCAATCCTAAATTAATTGAGATAATTTTGATGCGATATTCCCTACTCCCGTATTGATGCAGTCGCTCATGGGGGAAACCCCCAAGACCGTAATGGTGCGCTTTCCGTAGGCGAATTAAATAATTCGCCACGGGTCGCACCTCTGCATTGCTACTCCCTGTTCCCTGTTCCCTGTTCCCTGTTCCCTTTGCTATAGTTTTTGGATATTTCCTCAAGTAAAGAGATAGCTGGCTACATTTCAACATTATTTATTGTCAATTAGTTAATTTTATTACTAATCTCAAATCACCTGCTGTTAACCCTTTTTGCCACACAGTAAATTGATTGGGGCAAAAGCTTGCTTCCACACCTCAATGACTGAATGAAAGAGGGACTGAATGAAAAAGATTATTTTTTAACCCAGATTTGGTATAACCCCTAACTGTTCTGAGGGAGGGTAAAATTACTCATTCATAATTCTTAGCTTACTGATGTTATATAATAATTAGTTTTTGCTCAGGATCAACTCAGTAAATTTTTAATAAATTTTTATAAAATTTCCATGAAAATCCCTATTTTGATAGTGACATTTACGGATTTTTATGCAATTTATACTAATGGTAGGTTTTTTTTCAGTCAAAACGCCAAAAAAAATAGGAAGCCTGGAACCAAACTACTTTTTTGACTAGGTCATCTGTTAGGGGTGGATTTTGCTCAGGGAATCGTGAGGCACTCAAACTCTAGAAAAGGCTTCAAAAAATTTATCTAGTGAAACTGGATAAATTTGAGCAGGGCATCTTTGAACTATTAAAGAGGGTGTTTTCCCCTTATCCATATATCTAGAAACATGTATCTAGAAAGGTACTGTAGTCTAGATACATCGATAAGTATGATAAAATTTGCCCCAAAAGTTCACAGATAAAGTGCACAGACTCTTATCTCATCTCATCCTAGGGACATTGAGTAATGCCAGTTTAGTTACACATTCCGTGATTTACTGAGTTGGGATGGAATAATTAAAAATTTTTTGGTGCATTACGACGGAAAATAAAAGCCAACCACTGTAAACACAGATAACTTTTGGGAGAAAACCATCTTATGGTTCTGATTGAAGCAGAAAGCGATCGCGTAACGCGAATAAACTACGAGACAACCAGTGCAAACGGTATTGATACCGTTGCTTCAGGGGGTCGAGCCGTCCAGATATCAAGCTTTAATAACCCCCTTGAAGAACCCGGTATACTTAGATTTCAATGGACAGCAGAGGATGGAGCGGCTGGTAAGTACGATATTAGTATTGCCTACTTTGACGAAGAGGATGGGGAATCTGAACTGACATTTAGTGTCAACGGACAGGAAGTTGGTACATATGTTTATAATCTAAACTTACCTGGGATTACAGCTTTTCCTCAGAATTATGTCCCTTTGAGCGGTGGCAATCCACGTGGCCCTCGCCCTCTAAGTGCTGAGGATAATCCAAATGCCATTTTTAAGGGCGTAGACCTTGCTCCAGGGGCTGAAATAGAAATCTCGGTAGTGGCAGATAGCCTTAATAATGATGCTAATTTCGAGCTAGGGCGACTTGATGCCATTGAAATTACCCCAGCTGAAATTACCCCAGCTGAAGAGATTATCCCCAGTTTGGATCTGTTCTGGCATAATCCTGTCAGTGGACAAGTTGCTGCGTGGACTCTAAATGAGGAAGGCACTAGCGTCGAGACCGCAGCCTTCATTACCGATCAAAATGGTCAGGACGTGTTGGTACCAGAGAACACTGGATTTGAAGCCCGTGGTGTTGTGGATTTAGGCGATGGTAACAGGAGTCCTCTGTGGCGTAATACCGAAACCGGCGGTGTTGCCATTTGGAAGATGGAAGGCTCCGAGTTGCAGGAGGCAATAACTATTGACCCACCAGCAGATGGCCCAGGATCAAACCTCGACTGGGAAATCCGTGGCACCGGAGATGTTAACGGTGGTGCAGAAGAAATTTTCTGGTACAACACATCTACTGGAGAAATTGCTGTTTGGGAGATAGATCAAACCGGGTTTCAGAATGCTACGTTTATTACGGATAGCAATGGTGACAGGTTGACCATATCACCTGACAATGACTGGCAGTTAGTTGCGGCTGGAGACATGGATGGCGATGGTAACGCAGATGCTATCTGGGAAAATATGAATACTCGACAGTTTGCCTACTGGAAGCTCGATGGTACTGTTTTCCAAAACGCAGTGGAGATCGATTCCCGACCAGCAAACGGTGCTTGGGAATTCCGTGGTACCTATGACGCTAACAACGATGGTATTGATGATTTCTTCTTCCGTAATTCCATGACTGGAGACAATGGCATCTGGATGATCGAGAATAACTCAGTGAGTGATGATAATATTGTCGGGATCACTCCGGTCGAAGATACTAACTTCTCCTTCTACGTTTAAGATAGTAAGCAGCTAGCTTTACTGTTGTAATTACAGTCAAGGCAAACCCACCCCTTCTGCTTACGCTCAAGGGGTGGGTTGATTGTTCACTTAAATCTGAATCTAATATTCCCGAGTCTCGATAGCGTGCGCCGTTCCCGTAGCGTGGGCAATGGGCAAAAGAGATAATTTAATATTGATAGATTAATGATGAGAATTGAAAGTCTGGATAAAAGTCCTTAGCCTATGGCCACGCTATTTGAGGTGCTTTGTGGCACAGGCTTCTAGTGGTGACACAGATTTCGACGCTGTGATGCAAAAAAGATTAAACTTTTGCTTACCTGTTTTATTCAAAAGCACCTCTAGTAGGACTATCTGTAGCGCATTAGCTGATAGGCGATAGGTGATAGCTTACCCACTAACTACCCTGAGGCAGGAGAAAATTACTCATTCATAATTATTAGTTAACTTGATATTATAGCAATTCTAGGACTTGTAAGGTACACAATTTCTAGATTTTAGGGAACAGGGAACAGCGGATCTGGGAACAGGGAACAGGGAAGAGATAAGAGATAAGAGGGAATAGCGATGCGCTGCATTAAGAGGTGCGACCCGTGGCGAATTTAATAATTAGATGCGGAAAGCGCACCTAAAAGGGAATCAACGTCAAAGAATACTGTACCTCATGAGTCCTAGAAACGCTATATATAATAATTGTTTTTTTTACTCAGTACCAAGTCAGTAAAAATTTCATAAAAATTAATGAAATTTTGATGAAAATCGCTAATTTTATAGTGACATTTCCGGATTTTTATGGCATTTATAATAGTGGTAGGATTTTTCTCAGTCAAAACACCAAAAAAAACATGAAGCCTGGAACCAAACTACTTTTTTGACTAGGTCATCTCTTAGGGGTGGAATTTTATCAGGGGATCGTTAGCCAGTCAAACTATAGAAAAGGCTTCAAAAAAAATATCCAGTGAAACTGGATATTTTTGAGCAAAGCATCTTTGAACTATTAAAAGGGGTGTTTTACCCTTATCGATGTATCTAGAAATAGGTATCTAGTAAGGTATTGTACCCTAGATACATCGATAAGCATGATTAAATTTTCCCCAAAAGTTCACAGACACAGACAAAGTTTACAGACTCTTGTGCCATTTCATAGCAGGCACCTTGAGTAATGCCAGTGTTGTAAGTTACACATCCCGTCAATTAGTGAGTTGGGACTGAATTGGGATGGAGTAATTAAAAATTTTTTGGTGCATCAGGACTGAAAAGAAAAGCCAACCAGTGTAAACACAGATAACTTTTGGGAAAAAACTATCTTATGGTTCTGATTGAAGCAGAAGGTCCTCGCGTAACGCGAGTAAACTACGGGATAACCAGTTTCAACAATATTGATCAAGTTGCTTCAGGCGGTGCAGCCGTCGAGATCATAGACTTTGATAACCCGGTTCCAGTTCCCGGTGTGCTGACATTTACATGGACAGCACAGGATGGACCGGCTGGTAAGTATGATATTCGTATTGCCTACTTTGACGAAGAAGATGGGGACTCTCCACTGACATTTAGTGTCAATGGACAGGTAGTTGGTACCTATGTTTATAATCTAAACTTACTTGCTAATAGACCTGAGCCAACAGCTGAGCCAAGGAATTATGTCCCTCTCAGCGGTGGCAATTCAAGTGGCACTTTAAGTGCTGAGGCTAATCCAAATGCCATTTTTAAGGATATAGACCTTGAGCCAGGGGATCAAATAGAAATCTCGGTACTGGCAGATACCAATAATGAGAATGATAATTTTGAGCGAGGGCGACTTGATGTCATTGAAATTACCCGAATCCCCAGTGTGGATCTGTTCTGGCATAATCCTGTCAATGGACAAGTTGCTTTGTGGACTCTAAATGGCCAGGGCACTAGCGTCGAGACCACAGCATTCATTACGGATCAAAGTGGTCAGGACGTGTTGGTACCAGAGAACGCTGGATTTGAAGCCCGTGGTGTTATAGATTTAGGGGATGGTATCAGGAATCCTCTGTGGCGTGATACGCTGACTGGCGGTGTTGCAGTTTGGAACATGGAACGCTCCGAGTTCCAGGATGCAATAATTACTCAGGCACCAGCAGGTCAACCAGGATCAGACCTCAGCTGGGAAATCCGTGGCACGGGAGATGTTAACGGTGGTGGTGCAGAAGAAATTTTCTGGTACAACACATCCAGCGGAGAAATTGCTGTTTGGGAGATAAATGAAACCGGGTTTCAGAATGCTACCTTTATTAAGGATAGCAATAATCAGAATATGATTATATCACCTAATGATCCCTGGCAATTAGTTGCGGCTGGAGACATGGATGGCGATGGTGACGCAGATGCTATCTGGGAAAATATGGATACCCAAGAGTTTGCCTACTGGAAGCTCGATGGTACTGTTTACCAGGAGCCAGTGCTGATCGATGCCCGACCAGCAGACGGTCCTTGGGAATTCCGTGGTGCCTATGACGCTAACCGAGATGGTATTGATGATTTCTTCTTCCGTAATTCTCAAGGACAAAATGGCCTGTGGATTATCGAGAATAACTCAGTGAGTGAGGAGAATATCTTACCTATCACTCCTTCGGTTTCAGATATGGACTTCTCCTTCTACGTTTAGGATAGTCAGCAGGTAGCTTTAATTTTTTAATTAGAGTGAATGAAAACCCACCCCTTGAGCGTAAGCAGAAGGGGTGGGTTTTCATTCACTCTAATCTGAGTCTAAGATCTCCGACTGTTAATCAATTCGTGGTCAGGTAAATCGTTAATTGTTAGTTCATTTTTAGTTAATTTTTAGTTATTAATTGAAAACTTTCAATTTTAAATTTCTTGATGATATTATTATTATGTGGTATTCAGTGGTAAGGATTCAGCTAAAGACCACATACTTAGGTTCAGTTGATCAGCAATTTGTGCCTCAAAAGCGTGAATTGATATCTAAATCATGGAGTCGGTTTACGATCCCAGTCAACGGATGTGGTTTTTAATTCCCGACCACCCCACATTTCCGTCTCGAAAGTAGCACTTTCTCCAGCACTGAGGTTAGGGGGATTGGTATACATGGAGCTGGTGCCAATTACACTGCCGTCATCATCGAGAATTTCATAGTTTACTCGGGTCGAGTAGACAGTTTTGTCGGTTTTGTTGACTACACGACCGATAAGACGGTCATTTTGGAAACTCACTTCGCTAATAACTACTTTCGAGTCTGAGATGCCACATAGACTACTAAGATCTACAAGGGTGCCATTATCGCTTTGCATGTAGCAAACTGGTAGCTCAATCTCTGTGCTGGGTACAGGGGAGAAGCCAGAGGCAAGCGTCAGTGGGAGGCTAAACGCCTTGGGAACAATTAGCAGCATTGAGGCGGCTTCTAAAGCAAGGGACAAAGACCAAAATTTCACCATCATGGTCACCTTCTCAAACTGATTACACGATAAATGGTCAGGGTGGGAGCCCTCAGCCCAAGTTCTCCAAGTCGGGAACCTTGGTGCTTGAGGGTGATTACTAGTTCAGCTAGGTTGATACGGATCCTAAATCCAGTGATTAATCGTAGGGTGGGCAGTGCCTACCAACGCGGTTTACAAGCTTCATTATCTGTCTGGTGCATTGCCCACCCTACATGAACTCTAGTTCCTGAGGCTGGCTGGGTTTGTGTAGCCCCACGGTTGACACAGTGGGGCAAAAAAGAGATAATAGAGTGATATTATATGAAAACTACTCAAAGGCTATCCAAAAACTAATCTAATGGTTGGGTGAGAGTGGGAAAATTACTGGTAAATCACTTCAGTAATCCTTTAGACTAATGGCTTGTGGTCTAAAGTAGGCTCCACAACTCCCCAAGAAAAATTTTTGGATAGCTTCTAAGCAGCTTACGGGCAATGTACAGCAAGGTGGAAGTTACGGTCTACGGCTTTTCCAGTAGAATCGTTAGTAGCAACCCAAACCCCATTGGTGGTGCCAAAGCGTGTGGCTACAGTAACTTCACCAGATGGTTCGGTACCAAAAGCTGTAGTACCTAAAGTAGCAGTGTAGGCACACTTACGGACATCCCCCTTGAAGAAGACTTCGTACCGACCTGTCAAAACTTTGTTGGCTGTGATGGCACCGAATCCGCGATTCAGCACTCCGTTATTGGTGACTACAGCAAATAGGGTTTTTGCACCGGTAGTTACCTGAGTTGTCACAGGAGCTACTCGTCGCAACCTCAGATTGGTGCCACTAGGCCCGTTATCATCTGCTAAGGCTTTGCCTTGAGGAATACCGAGGCTGATTACACCCAAAGATAGAACTACAGACGAGATCGCTACTTTACTACGAAACATGATCAGTCTCCTGGTTTGAACCTTGAAGTTTGTAATGTTAATACTGAGGTGTTTCGGTCATTGGCTGACTCGAATTCAACCTCTACTTACATTTCTGAAGCCCATCCAAGTTTTACGCAGTGGATTGTCTAATCTTTACAAAACTAAAAAAAAAGCTCTGGTCAGACCTGGCATAAAAAGCGGTAAAAGTGCCTAAAACCTAGGATGCGTAAGTAACGCACCCTACTCGTAGCATCAGAAGAAACCATGGCGACCAATGAGCAGATACCCTGAATGGGACCGAGTGCGATCGCTTTCAGCAGGTGATCAGCTTGGTTAGCAAATCCTGACCAGGTTACTCCTAACCCTCCCAACACAGGGTTAATATCATGTCAGGTTGAATACCCATAATTAAGGAGAGGGTGGGAAGTGTGGGGAGATGGGGAGATTGGGAGATAGGGAGATAGGGAGATTTTTCTTAAGGGTAATTATCCCGACATGATATAAGGATAGGGTCTGATTACAATCAGTAGGATGATGGTAAACACTGATTGACTCTTTGACACGGACGCGATCGCCTACTTTGATCTGGCTATGGTTATAAAGTTAGTGAAATACCAGTAACGATTAAATTGATCCATGTCAGAAACACCCCAAACCTCAGCTCAAGGACAGCTGGACAGTACCATGCCAAGCCATGAGCTAACCGCCACCACAAAAAAATGGTTTGACTATCCAGTGCGAGTGCATCCCCACCACACTGACTATGGTGGTATAGTCTGGCATGGTACCTACCTTCGCTGGATGGAAGAAGCGAGGGTAGAGTACTTATGCTCGATGGGTATGGATTATAGTGATCTCGTCAAGTTAGGATGCGATTTACCGGTAGTAGAACTTTCTTTACGCTATCACCGGGCAATGCCAATGGGCACAGCTGCAGTTGTCAAGACAGCCATCGCTGAAATGAAAGGTGTCCGTATTAAGTGGGATTATCAAATTCAATCCCATGATGGGAAAGAACTTTACCTAACCGGTCGTGTGATTCTAGTACCCGTTGACCGAGACCAGGGTAAGATTATGCGCAAATTACCACCAGTGCTAAAGGATTTGTTGGAGAAGCTTTCTAGTTGAGCCAATCAAACTGAGGTTATTTTACGGTTATTTTATAAAGCAATATCAGCATATTGCCACGCTTGTTGAAATTGCTGTTGTATCGTTTCTGCTTCTGCTGTTTTTCCTTGTGCTTGCAAACTTTTTGCTAAACCATGTAATGACCAACCATTTTCGGGATAAATATCTAAATCATCACGAAACGCTTGTTCTGCTTGCTCTGGCTGATTGCCTTGGAGCAGGATTGTGCCTAGCAAATAACGGGTAGGAGAATACCAATCTGGTGGTTCATTATAAACCAGCTTATCTTCTAGGGTAACCGCATTTTTTAAGTGACTAGTTGCTGTTGTGTAATCTTGCTCAAGAGTAGCAATTGAACCAGTTAAGACTTCAAGGGCAATTTTAAGAACACTAGGAGTAGAATTCAAACTCGATATTTTAAGTTTTTCTAAATCAGGATCAGCAACTAAACCTTGTAATTTAGCTAATTCTTGATTAGCTTCTTCTTTCTTACCTTGAGAGGTGAAAGCCATACCTCTAGAATAATGCCAAACACCCGTAGCATATTTCAAATCAGTTTTTGGTGCAGGTGTCTCTAGAATTTTATCCCATTTTCCAAAGCGCACTTCCGTATAAAGTGGAACAACATAAAAATGTTGTATTATACCAGATAAACTTGGATTACCAATCAGACTTGAATCAACTGCTGCTGTTTGTTGTGCTGCTTCCATTGCTATTTCACTTTGTCCACTCATTACCGCTGCAAACCAGAGGAAATGGTAGTTGTGAGGAATATAACCAATAGTATAAATACTTTGGGGATGGGGGGATGCCAGATAGTTACGATCCGCCATAACTGCTTTTTGATTAGCAATAACAGCATCTTGGTAACGTCCGACTCGAATATAGATGTGAGAGGGCATATGGACTAAATGTCCTGAAGCGGGAACGAGATTGCGGAGATTATCAGCAGCTGTAATAGCTAATTTGGGTTGTTCTTTCTCAGTGGCATGGATATAGAGGTGAGTAGCTCCCGGATGCTTAGGATTTCTTTCTAAAACTGATTCTAATGTTGCTAAAATTGGCTTTGCTTCTGGTTTGAGTTCCCCATTATCTTGCCAATAGTCCCAAGGCATGGTATCCATTAGGGATTCTGCGTATAGAGTTGCTACATCTAAATCATCAGGATAATCTTGAACAACCTGCTTCATTGCCTGAGCATAAGCTAGATCAAGGGAGGAACGATCTGCCATTGGTTGTTCCGAATAACGCTGTGCTAAAGCCTTAATATAAGCCTGTTCCTTTGGAGATGCCTTGTTACTTAGTGCGATCGCTTGTTGAATTGCTTGCCAAGCCTCTGATACTTGTTCATCTGCCATTGGTGCATTGATATTTGGTCCTTGAACATAAGCTAATCCCCAGTAGCACATGGCACAATTAGGATCTAGCCTACTTGCTTCTTTAAAAGCACGAGCAGCTTCAGCATGATTAAAAGCGTAGGCAAGAATTAAACCTTGATCAAAATACGTTTGAGCTAAGTCTGAGGTAGTAGAAATAGGGTAATGATAATTCCCAAGATTATCTCTTAGTTCTACTCGTTCAATTTTTTCCTGGGCAGATGATGCTGAAACTGAAGGATTCAATAGGAAAGGGGATAGTAAAGTAGGAATAATAATTAATCCTAGACCGACTATAAAACTTATACTAAAAGTTTTAAGCTTATGTTTCATTTTGTTGTTCCTCATACAGTCCCCAATGCCCATCCTTCTTGAATCAGTTAGGCTCAGAAAAGTGAATTTGCAAATTTAGTCATTAGTCATTTGTAAGTCCCAAATTCTCTTGGTACTTACAAATGACTAATGACTGATGAGTGTTTACTACAGAAGTGATGACTTATGAAATTGCAGGGCAATTCACATTTGTCCCACCTAAACCACAATACCCATTAGGATTTTTAGCGAGGTACTGCTGGTGATAGCCCTCTGCGTAATAAAACTCAGGAGCATCTAGAATCTCTGTGGTAATATTACCATAACCGGCGACCTTCAGGGCTTGCTGAAAAGCGTTTTGTGAGGCTTCGGCTAGCTTCTTTTGGTCTTCGGAATAGGTATAAATTCCTGAACGGTACTGAGTACCAGTATCATTGCCTTGGCGCATGCCTTGGGTGGGATTGTGGCTTTCCCAGAAGACTTTCAAGAGTGCTTCGTAACTGATTACTTTTGGGTCAAATACCACCAGCACCACTTCATTGTGCCCGGTCATACCTGTACATACCTCTTGATACGTAGGGTTAGGGGTAATTCCAGCAGCGTAACCTACTGCGGTAGTGAACACTCCCTCCTGTTGCCAGAATCGGCGTTCTGCTCCCCAAAAACATCCCATGCCAAACATCGCCATTTCCAATCCATCAGGATAAGGGGGTTTGAGAGGATTGCCATTGACGTAGTGACGCTCGGGTACTGGCATCAGTTCTGAGCGTCCGGGTAAGGCTTCCTCAGCAGTAGGCACGGTCAGCTTTTTCTTAAATCCGAAGAGTACCATCAGTTTTGAATCTTAGTTTTGATCACTTACTTAACATTTTGCAACATTTATACCGTTTGTATATGGGTTGTAAAAACACCAATTGCAGGAAAAGCCATGCATCGAAGAGGCAAAAGGCAAGAGGGGAAAGAGATCCGGAGTTTTATTGGACAATAAAAAAATACCTCTTAGGTTTACATGTGATTTACAAACCCTATAAGAGGAAATTACTCATTCATTAGTGGTAACTACCAATAGACTGTTTACTGGCTATTGGCTAGCTACTAAAGACTAAAGACTCACAGGAGTGACATACTCCCGACGTTGCCCTAACGGGACAACGCGGGCTTCTTACCAACACCAGCCATCGCCTCGGTTGCTCGGTAAGCTTTATTAACGACACGGGATGCCCCTCCGCGCCGGAACAATAAAAACAATTTCTATTTTTAGCTGGTAGGTGGCGGTTAGCTCTTAATTTATATTCCCTACCATTCCTAGTATATCACATTGGTAAGCTCCGTTCCGACCCTTACCCCGCTATCATCCCGACACTTACCCTATCGGGTAAAGTGCGGGGCTTCTCGCGGATCAGCTAAACACTCTCCGACTCAGGAGGAGGAGGATTTAGTTTTTGCTAAACTACGATATTCCCAAGCTGGAACAAACTTAGGGTCTCGCCACAACCCTCGCCGATATCGTTTGGCATTGGCTTCAGCACTATCGACCATTTCCGCACTGGGGCAATCTTTCAGATAGGGGCGATATACCTGTGCTAGTCCTTCTTTAACTAGAACTTCCTGGACAAAGGTGCCATCGGTTAAGCGTACTTCACTGACGCTGCGCCCATAGCGGTCAGTATCAGTTACGGTCAAAACTACCTGATTATCGCTTTGTTTTACCAGTTCCTGAAGTCGCTCCTTGGCTTTATTTCCCCATTTGAATTGACTTTTGTCTACCAATTTGCGGCTTTGCTTCTCTTTGTTGGAATGGGCAATTTCTGGAGCGTCGATACAGGCAAACCGAACTTTGACATCTTTGCCAAACCTGTCAGCTACGAGAATGGTATCCCCATCAGATACCCGTTTGACAGTGTAATTCCCGATTCCTAACTGGTCTAGAAGGGCGGCACATCCAAAGAGACTCAGGATTAGGACAGAGGCTACTATCGATTTGAAAATGTTTTGGATTAGTTGGCGAGTTGGGTTCATGGTCAATTACTGTTGACGAGTGTACAACAGTTTAACTAAAAAACTCTAGTTGTGCCCTATTCCCTAGTTCGACGCTCCGATCAATCCTACTCTCACATCGAAATTAATGTATACTATAATATCAATCCGAAGTCAAACCTCAGAGAAATCCGTGTTACTCTGGATAACCTCTTCGCCATCTTGCGAGACTTCTAGATTTTTCGATACTTCCATTGGTTATATCCGTTAACCATCCGTTGCTCCAACTGACTACTCTCACAACTCCAACAGGGATGGCGATAGATTTGACTCGGTATTAATTCATGGTCTCAAGATTCAATCCTAATTACTCAATATGATTATGGTGCTTAAAACGATAACTCTAGTGTCTTCAACTCTAGTTTCTTCTCTCTTATGTCTCAGTTGTCTAGGGTTGCCAGCTCAAGCCCAATCCAACACTTTTTCTAATTGCGATCTAGGCGATGATTTAAGTGGTCGTGATTTGAGCTTTGGTAATTTTAGTAACTGTAATTGGAGAAGTATTAATTTAAGAGGGGCTAATTTATCAGGGGCTTATCTAAATAGTATTCTACTTAACCCTAAACTTCAATCTTACCAACGACGGGCGACCGAAGAAGTCAGTTCGGATCTGACCAATGCTAATCTTCAGGGAGCAGATTTAACTCTCGCTAATTTAGAACGAGCCATCCTGACAAATGCTAATTTAGTAGCTGCTCGTTTATTTGATGCTGACTTAACATCGGCTACATTAGAAAATGCTAAATTAGATAAGATTTTTGCTCCTGTGGTAATCTTATATGAGGCTAATTTAAAAGGAGCCACATTAAGTTTGGGGGATTTAACCGGTGCGAGCCTGGCTAGCTCTGATTTAAGTAATACCTATTTGTATAGAACCAAATTAAGCTATGCTGACTTACAAAATGCTAATCTAAGTGGGGCTAATTTGACCGAGGCTAATTTGACCAAGGCTAACTTAACAGGGGCTAATTTAACTGGGGCTAATTTGACTGGCGCTAATTTGTGTAATGCCACGATGCCTGATGGTACAGTATCTCAGCAAGGTTGTCCTTAATTTCATGATCAAGCAGTAAATTGTAAATTATGGAAAACGAACTGGCAGCAAAAGCCGAAAAAATACCAGAAATCAAAAATGATGTCTGTCGTACCGCAGTAGTAATGGCGGCCAAACGTGCTATTGAATCGAAAAGGGCAGACCGACTTTTTGACGATCCTTTTGCTGCTCAGTTAGTTGGGTCTAAGGAAATACAGTCTTTGATGGATTATTGGGAAAAACAAGACGGTAAAGACCCGAAATCAAATACCCTTCGCATCCAGTTTGTGGCAGTGCGAACTAAATTTTTCGATGATTTTCTGATATCTGTAATACCAGAGGTACGTCAAATTGTAATTTTAGGGGTGGGGTACGATACTAGAGCATATCGTCTACCCTTACCACCTGAACTATGTGTATACGAGATTGATTTACCAGAAATCATGTCTCGCAAAGAAGCAATTCTTAAGGATATTACCTCTAAATGTCATCGCTATTCCATCGCCACAGATTTGCAAAAACCTTGGGTGCATTTATTAAAAAATCATGGATATAAATCTAATAAGCCGACAGTTTGGTTGATGGAAGGTTTATTGATGTATATGGATAAAACAGAGATAGATACATTACTGCAAACAATTTCTGATATCAGTGTTAAAGGGAGTTATTTGGGTGCAGATTTAATAAGTGTAAAGTCGTGGCAGATAGGCTCTAAAACTCATAAGGGATTAATTAGTAAAAATTGGCGTTTTGGCACAGACGAACCAGAAGAATTATTGGCTTATTATGGGTGGAATGCGTCAGTGATCCAACCTGGAGAAATAAGAGCAAATTATGGACGTTACTCAGTCCAAATCGCACCCCGTTCAGTACCTGGAATGCGACGTTCCTTTATGGTGACCGCTAAAAAAGAATGATGGCTCTCCTAGACTAAATTACATTTTACTTATCAATACAATACTCTAGATTTAATAAGATATAGGGAAACAAATTTGTAAACCATCCCCCCCAAATTTCTTTAGCTTTTTCCCCTTCAATAAAGGAGTTGACAATACGTTGCCATTGCGGATCATGCTTAGGGAGAATCATGCCATAGAAATCACAGGTCAGTGGCTGAGCTGGAGATAAGGTGTACTGGGATGAGGATAGTCCTTGTCTGGTGACTTCTCCAATTAATAAAATGCCATCGCTGGCAAAGGCATCAATATCACTATTGACTAATGCTTTGACTCCTTGAGACCTACCTATGTCTCCAGGAAAAACTATTTTTTGAGCATTAGGATAGGTTTGGTCAATAAATCTTTCTGTGAGGCTACTAGGAAGTACTCCAATTTTTAAACTGTCAAGGCTTTGGTAACGATTGAAGACTCTTGGTTGTTGAGAATCCACTAACAAGTGTGTGCCAGTAATAAAAAATGGTGTTGAGAATTTTATCCCTTCAATCTCACTCCTAATCGTATTAGGGCCACACTCCAAATGTACAGTTTCATCTCGGACAATAGCAAAGCGATTTTCCAATGTTGATTGAATGCCAATAACTTTTAGTTCTATGGGTTTATTGAGTTGTTGGGCAACCTTATCTTTTAAGGAATTGAGTAGCTCAAAGCAATACCCTTTCCACTCTCCTTTGGTATCAATGTAGCCAAAAGGAGCAGCATCTTTTCTAATACCAACTTTTATGGTGCCAGTTCGTTTAATTTGGTCTAAAACCGTTTCTGAACGCTTCGGTATTGGCTCAATGGCAAGTTGTGGTATGATACTTTGGGGAGGTTGACTGCGAAAAGATTCCTCTAGTTGTTCTGGCGTTAAAGATTTGACTAAATGTAGATCTAGGGAATTCTCAGAGAGGAATTTGGCATAGCTAACACTAAGGTAAGGTCGATAGTTTTGCAAATCCCGAATATGAGTATTAACAAAAGCTAAGCTTAAGGCTTTTAGGTAAGAAAGTCCGACCTGAGGATTGGAACCAAGTAATTCTCTAGGAAACAGGGCAAAATCGTCGCCCGATGCACCACTAGTGGAAAAGTGGTTGCCATCAACAATCATTGCCAGATATTTTTCTGGGGTATTGAGCCAGATGAAGGGGTGAATCTGTTCTGGGACAGTGGGTGCTACGATGTCGTGGCTACCTGCCATAATCATGACTGGCACTTGAATTTTAGCCAAGCTAGCTGGACCAAGGGCTGTGCTGGTAATAGGATTAACAGCGATTACAGCTTTGACCCGTGGATCCTGCAAGTTATAGTTAAACGGGGGTAAGCGATTGGCACGGCATTGGAGCAGTACAGATAGATTGAAGGTTGGGTCTTGATCAGGAAACACTTGGCGCAGTCTTAAATCATTAATTTCTGCACCTGCTACGGCTAAAGCTGTGTAACCCCCGAAGGAATGACCAATCACACCTACCTGTTCCAGATTCAGGTGATTAGCAAAATTAGGGTCAGATTTAGAGAGGTCTTCGAGCTCATCGAGCACATATCGAATATGTGACATACTCCCACACTGAATCAAAGATTATAGTGTGGGCTTCTTACCAACTCCACCCAACGGTTCGGATACTCGGTAAGCTTTATTAACGATACGGGATGCCCCTCCGCACCGGAACAATATAATGAGTTCTATTTTAGGCACGTAGGTGGCGGTTAGCTCTTAATTTGATTTACCCTACTACTTTCATTATAGACGATATAAACGATTTTGAGTTCCCTGCTTGGTAAAAAAACTCTGTCCGCGATTCATCTCACACTTATGCTACGCATGTTCGTTGTGAGGCTTCTCGCGGTTGAAGCTAAATAGGTGAAATGGTTGCGATCTCAAGCAAAGCCATGGGACATGACTACTAAGGGGGCTGGTTTTGGATTGCCTTTGGGTAAGTACAAAGCAACCTCAAACTTGGTTTCTCCGGATAACCCTAGAGGGGATTGACGGCGGCGACCGGAAAGGGTGATGACTTGGTCTGTGAATTGATAAGTACCTGGTTGTTGTAAGTCTGTTAACTGGGAGACATCAATGGTATTCTCGGCAGCGGCTTCTCGGGTGGCTTGGTTTGCGATCGCATTCACCGCTGCATCTCGATATCGAAATAGCGTAGCTAGCTCTTTTCGGACATCGAAGATATAGTCAGTATCAATCAACATCCCCTCAGTGGGAAACTGGCGCACTATATTCATTAGAGTTAGACCTTCCGAGTCAGCTGCTGCCAAAACCAGCGCCCCCCGAAGACTATGTAAACCATTGCGACCAGGGTGCGTTTTGATCATCTTTCCCAAACCTTCCAGAAAGGCTTCTCCCATGGGGGATTTACCTAAGCGGGAGATGGCCACAGGACTGATTTTAATGCGCTTTTGGAGTAGCATCCGCAACTGTTCCAAGGCTTCTGGGTTCAGCATTTGGGCGTAGAACTCAAATTCCTTAGTAATTCTGCCCTCATTGGCGAAAATCTCGATGGATTCCCGGGAAAGGGACAATTTTAACGGACCATAGTTAAAGTAAATGTATTCTGCACTCTTGGCTGGCTTTGGTGTGACTACTGTGGGGAGTATCCCTAAACCAAGGAATAAGCAAGTATATAAAAAACCTAGTAGTTTCTTGGGTTTGGCTTTTGCTTTCACGAGTCTAGTCTTCTCAGTCTTAGGCTTGATGAGGAGGATTATAATACAGCAGTTTTAAATTGGGTAAGGTAGAAATTATTGGGTTTTAGGGAGCAGGGAGCAGGGAGCAGGGAGCAGGTAAGAGGTAAAAAATCCTGTATACCTGATAGTTATGAACAACGCTTTACATACGAAGAGCAATGTATTGTTGAGACTTCTACTCAGAAGAATTCATTAATTCAAGTCATCGGTAAGTGAATAATTTGGTAAGCTATCAGCTCTCAGCTATCAGTCATCAGCTATCAGTCATCAGTTTATGAACTATACGCACGCTACTTTATTTGCTTTTGAAGAAAATAAGCTGACCCCTGACTACTGACCACTGACCGCTGACCGCTGAATGACATAATTTTGGTCTTGATATTCCTGATCATAATAGCATTTTGCTATAATTAACTCTTCAATTGGCTTTCAACTGGGCTTGTCTTTCTGCTTTGATTTTTCGGAGTCGAGCCACCGCCGGATGAGGATTCAAGGCTTGAGCTTTACGCTGTTGATGTCCCCACTCTAGCCAGTCAGCAATGTATTGACTTACTGTGTCTTTGTTCTGTAGATAATATAGGATTGTGGCCTGATTGACTGACAAAAGTTATTCCGGAACATATTGGTACGTTAGTACTTTGAACTCTAGCCTATAAATTCGTTTCTCGTGTTGTTTGCGCGATGCCATAACAGGGTCAGGATCACGGTTGGAGGTGAAACTGACGTGACGAATCAGTCGCCATCCGTTTAACAGAGCAGTTTTGACCCAATCCCAGCCGATGCGGAAATAGCTGTTGCCACGAAACCAATGGGTGTCAACCCACCGTCGTTTCCCCGTTTCCACAACCAATGTGCCTTGTGCCGTAACATAGAGTGTAGCCAATGCCAAGATGAACCAAAGTCTCGAAAGGGCACATACACAGCGAATCTCAGACTTCTGGATGTTCCAGCCGTTAGACTGGTCGTCCAAAAAAGCCTCTTCAATATCGAATCTTAATCCGTATTCATAGAATGTTTGTAAGGTGGTCGGTTCATCACTGACGATGGCCCAAAACTCACCATTGATGTTGTTGCGCCCAAAGGCTATGTGGACCGAGCCATACCATTGGTCTTTATGCAATCCCACGTTGTGAAAACACAGTGCTTCGCCCCGTTTGAAGTGAAACTGTTTAAGTTGACACCAACCTTTGCCAGTGCGCCAAATCCAAGCATCCTTTTTCAAACGGATACGATAATGCCAATGCCATTGCTGAGTCAGGGCTTGAATTAAATCCTTATGGACAAACCCTCGATCAGCCAATAAGACAATTTTTACGTCTTTGGGTAGGCACCGAGCTGCCTGATCCAACACGTCTCGGTAGTCCTTGAATGAGACCATCGCACTACTGTGATGAAGCACTCGCCAAGCCACCGGCAAGGCACGACCCCGATAAACCACTGCCACAAGGGAGCTGGCAATACTCATCCCAGAACAATGACGTATCCAAGCTCAAGTAAAGACACTCCTGTTGCCAGTCCGCCAAGGCGGCTTGGATCAATGGTTTATACAGTCGATGTATATTGATACGAGGGTTATTGAGCCATCGACGAACCCGTCTGTGCTTACTGTGAGCATACTTTCCTCGGCAGGGCAGATAGGATATCCAGCGGGTCAGATTAACTTCACCACTATGGATCAAGGCCACCACCATCCATATACAGACCGTTAGGTGAGCTTTGTGTGCCCAGGGACTGGCTTGACCGAGCCAGGTATTCAGGGCATTGTAGAGGCGGGAGTTTTTTTTCACAGCGTTCTTATGGTTTTGAGTGGCATCGCGCATCTTAGAACGCTGGCTCCCACTCAGATTTTTTTAATCCCTCAAGCATCCATCTGACAAACAGTTTGACAAAACAGTGACCGCCTTTTGTCAGTCAGTCAGGGATTGTGGCATAGACCTCTTCTAAGCTGAGAGTTGAGTAAATTTTGGCAATTTCTTCAGCAGTACGCTCTTTAAATAGATACTCGTACAACACCGTTTCAATCCCAATTCGATGACCTTTAATTCGGATGTCATCAGGAGCCAGAAAGTTAAAATAGTCTTCTAATTGCATAATAAATTTGATGGCGTTCGCGAAGCGGTTCCTTGGGAACATCGCGTTTTCAAAGGAGATGTAATCAAGCTAGAGGGAATAGTCAGCCCATTCGCACCAAACCATAACAGATCACTATCTATCGCAAAAGTTCTACTATCAATAGTAGGATAAAAATTTTACAATAGAATCTTTATTCTAACAGAGGCAAGAGATTTTCCTAGGTGTTCTGCTAGCAGTGAGCATCCTACTCCTAGGGCGTGTGATCAATTAAACCAGATTACGGCAGCAGCCAGATCAATTGCTGAGCGCGAAAGTTCCCAGGCTGGCTTATCGTAGCGCGTCCCTTACCCTCGATATTGCTTGAGTCGGGCAAGGATTTAAAGGGGTGGTTGACAACCAGTTCGCAATTTGCTAACTTAATAGTAGAAAACTAAGATCTTATGGATCTTGAATAACGACGAGCTCAATTTAGTTCTAGAGAGGTATCTATGAACAGGACTGCATTGAGACTACTCGTAATGTTCAAGAATACAAAGATTTCTTTGAATAGGTGTAATTCATGGAATCTCTGTATATTGGGCATTACGAGTGGTCTGCGACAACTGGTGATGCCCTTGCTTGTAATGTTATGAGTGTCTTAATGCTCCCTGCAAGGATCTCTCAATCCTTAAGTGGAGATATTGACATGAATACTACAATTATTTGCAACATCGCTGAGTTTTTGCACAACCACCCAGACTCAACAGAATACATCGCTGCTTGGTTCAAGCTTGTAGAAACAGGACAGTGGTCTAGCTTTGAGCAAATGCGTCAATCTTTTCCCTATCTTGAAGGTAAAGAAAGTAACGCTTTATTTACGATTGGATGCGGTCGTTACACCCTTAAAGCTCGTATCAACTTCAAATACAAGCATATAGTTGTTCGCAATATTATTGCGAACGCGGATTATGATAGATAAGACCTATGAAACCATTCCAAAAAGCTATCTTGATTTGGTAAAAGCACACCCACTTCTTCCCATTAGGTCAGAGGCGGAGGAAGAGGCTGCCAAAAATATCATTAACTTGCTTCTAGATTTAGAGGCATGTAAAGAGTTAACTGAAGATCAAGATAGTTACCTTGCTACTTTGACTGTACTATTGCACGACTATCAGAGGAATAAATCATTAATTCCAGATATTCACGGGATTGACTTACTCAAGTTACTCATCAAGGAACATGGATTGCGTCAGCAAGACCTAGTTAGCATTTTTAAGACGAAATCAATTGTTTCAATGATATTAAGTAGCAAAAGAAATCTAACCGTGGAACATATCCAGAAACTGGCAGATTATTTCAAATGTTCCCCTTCTGCCTTCTTTCCCAGATAAATTTAAGTATAACCAGGAGAAGGAATTGCAGTTCTTATCCTGGTCACTATCTATTCCCTATACAGGAGATAAAAATCATGTGGGATGAGTTATTGATTGAAGCTGGCAAACGCCTAGGATTTATGTTTTTTGGTTATCTTGCCAAAGAGGGACTGAAAAGGGTTTTCCAACACAAGCGCAACAATAGTGGTCAGTTAATACCTGACATTTATGGAACCGATTTATTGCGAGTAATTCTGAAGGATCATTATCTTCACTCTCAAGAAATAATAGATATTTTTGGTTCCGAAGCAACATGTAATTTACTTGTTAGTGGTCAACAAGAATTGACAATTGGACAAATCCAAAAGCTGTCTAAACGTTTGTTGATTTCACCTATGGCATTTTATCCGTTATAAGAGGATATCTGAAAAGTTTTTTGATACTGCATTTTGCCCCCCTAGCCCCCCAACTTTGGGGGGAACAAGAGTCAATTTGCTTCTGAAAGTCCCCCAAAATTGGGGGATTTAGGGGGCTTGGATGTAGCAAATTAGACTTCTCAGACAACCTCTAAGCTGTTGTGCATTTAAACTGTATATTATTGAAATTAATTAAAAAAGTGGTGCGTTACGGGGTGGGCTATTTCAACCAGGCACTCAGAGGCGGAAAATCAGGGTTAGCCCACCCCTAACGCACCCTACTAGGCGAGAGCGACAATCAAAACTATTGGGAAATTCTCCGCCATCTTCCCCATCTGTTTAATGTTTTAGGAAAAATCGGGCAAATATGACTACTACTTCCACTGGACGCTGGCAATTCTGGATTGATCGAGGTGGTACCTTTACGGACATTGTGGCCAAACGCCCGGATGGGCAGTTGGTCATTCATAAGCTGCTGTCGGAAAATCCTGAACGGTACCAAGATGCTGGAGTACAGGGAATTAGAGAGATTTTAGACATCCCTGTTGGTAAGCCGATACCCAGTGATGCCATGGAAGCGATCAAGATGGGAACGACAGTAGCCACCAATGCGTTGTTGGAACGGAAAGGCGATCGCACTGTCCTAGTAATTACTAAGGGCTTCCAAGATGCCTTGCGCATTGGTTATCAAAATCGCCCGAATATCTTTGCCCGTGAAATTGTGCTCCCTGAAATGCTCTATGAACGGGTGATTGAGATAGAAGAACGGTACAGCGCCCAGGGTGAAGAGCTAATCCCCATCAATCTGGCTGGCACCCGCCAATCCTTGCAAGCTGCTTATGATGACGGTATTCGTAGCTGCGCCATTGTCTTGATGCACGGCTATCGCTATCCCACTCATGAACAGCAGATAGCGACCATAGCATTAGAGATTGGTTTTACCCAAATATCAGTATCTCATCAAGTCACCCCTTTGATGAAATTAGTCAGTCGGGGGGATACCACAGTGGTTGATGCTTATTTATCACCGATTCTGCGTCGCTACGTAGATCAGGTAGAACAACAGTTGCAGCTTGGCGGGTTGACCAATGAAGGTTTGGAAAATAACCTTCAACCTACCCGGTCTGAAGGCTTACGGAGAAAAACTTCTGGACTATTGATGTTCATGCAGTCAAACGGAGGACTGGCGGACGCGCAACAGTTTCAAGGGAAGGATAGTATTTTATCAGGACCTGCTGGCGGTATTGTTGGAGCAGTACAGACTAGTCGAATTGCTGGTTTTGAGACGATCATTACCTTTGATATGGGTGGCACCTCTACAGATGTAGCCCATTATAACGGGGAATACGAGCGTACCTTTGAAACTGAGATTGCTGGGGTGCGGCTGCGCACACCAATGATGGCAATTAATACAGTAGCTGCCGGTGGTGGCTCCATTGTCCAGTTTGATGGTGCCCGTTATCGGGTAGGACCAGAGTCGGCTGGGGCAAATCCAGGTCCTGCTTCCTACGGTAAGGGGGGTCCGTTGACAGTGACCGATTGCAATGTGATGGTAGGGAAGTTGCAGCCAGGGTTTTTTCCCAAGGTGTTTGGAGCGGATGGTAACTTGCCGTTGGATGCTGAGGTGGTAAGGCAGAGGTTTGAAGGATTGGTAGAGGAAATTGGGGATAACCGCAAACCAGAGGAAGTAGCAGCAGGATTTTTAGCGATCGCAGTCGAGAAGATGGCCAATGCCATTAAACAGATTTCTCTACAACGGGGCTATGACGTTTCCGAGTATACCCTATGTTGCTTTGGCGGTGCTGGTGGCCAGCATGGGTGTTTAATTGCCGAAGCCTTAGGCATTAAGCGAGTGTTCATTCATCCCTTTGCTGGAGTATTGTCCGCTTATGGAATGGGTTTAGCCGATATCAGGGTATTGAAAGAACAGTCAGTTGAGGCTGAGTTAGTAGAGGGGTTGGAGTTAGAGGGAATTTTAGCCAAGTTGGTGGCTCAGGGCATAGAAGAGTTGAACCACAACCATGCCCAGGATCGGAATAGTAACGAGGTTGAAGTCATTCGGCGAGTCCATTTGCGCTATGAGGGCACCGATTCAGCCTTGGTTGTTGGGTTTGGTGGGATTGATCAGATCACGGAAGAGTTTGAGGGATTGCATCGACAGCGCTATGGATTTATCGTGCCAGGGAAAACGTTGATGGTCGAAGCGGTTTCGGTAGAGTTAGTAAAGCGGATGGCTATCCCAACAGAACCGATACGGTCTCGTCAGACAGGGGAAATGTGTGCTCCCGTTGCCACAGTGCAAATGTATACTGCTAATCGCTGGTGGGATACCCCTGTGTTTAGGCGAGAGGATTGGCAGCCAGGGGATTCGGTGTTTGGTCCGGCATTAATTATTGAGGCAACCGGAACCAATGTGATTGAGCCTGGTTGGAAAGCAGAGGTGAGTGAACGGAATCATTTGATTTTAGTTAAATCTGGTTTGGGAGACCAGCAAGACAACCTGGAAATGTTGAGTGATAGCACTATCGATCAGCTCCAACCAAATACCGTCCAAGCTTCACCCCATCCTGACCCGGTCATGCTGGAAATCTTTAACAATCTATTCCGTTCCATAGCAGAGCAAATGGGGACAACTCTCCAAAATACCAGTTATTCAGTCAATATCAAGGAACGGCTAGACTTTTCCTGTGCGATTTTTGACCAACAAGGGCAATTGGTAGCCAATGCGCCTCATATTCCAGTGCATTTGGGGTCAATGAGTGAAAGTGTTCGCAGCTTGATTGATGCCCATGGTGATAGTCTTAAACCTGGGGATGTCTATATTCTCAACAATCCCTATAACGGTGGCACTCATCTCCCAGATGTCACCCTTGTTACTCCAGTTTTCCTCAACTCTTCCCTAGGGCTAAAGGAACCTTCTCCCCTCTCCCCTTTATTCTTTGTCGCTTCCCGAGGACACCATGCTGACATCGGTGGTATCACTCCCGGTTCCATGCCTCCTAATAGTACCAGCGTCAAGGAAGAAGGGGTATTAATTGACAATTTCCTGCTGGTTGAGAATGGTAAATTCCGAGACAATGAAATAACCCAACTCCTGTTAGGGGGTAAATACCCAGTCCGGAATCTGACTCAGAATATAGCTGATTTACAAGCACAGATTGCTGCCAATGAGAAGGGTGTACAAGAGTTACAGCAGATGGTAGCCCACTATGGATTAGAGACAGTGCAAGCCTATATGGGTTATGTCCAAGATAATGCTGAGGAGTCAGTGCGCCGGGTGATTGATGTGCTCACAGATGGCAGTTTCAGCTATGAGTTAGATGGGGGTGCTAAGATTCAGGTCACGATTACTATTGACCGGAACAACCGTAGTGCCAAGATTGATTTTACCGGTACCTCGGGTCAGTTAGACAGTAATTTTAATGCACCGTCAGCGGTATGCAAAGCAGCAGTGCTATACGTCTTCCGCACCCTAGTCGATGATGATATTCCCCTCAATGCCGGTTGTCTGAAGCCTTTGGAGGTGATTATTCCGGAAGGTTCTATGCTCAATCCCCGTTATCCAGCAGCAGTGGTAGCAGGAAATGTGGAAACATCCCAAGCAATAACCGATGCGCTCTATGGTGCTTTAGGAGTGATGGCGGCATCTCAGAGTACTATGAATAATTTTACCTTTGGCAATGAGCGCTATCAATACTATGAAACCATTTGTGGAGGCTCTGGGGCAGGGATTGATTTTGATGGCACAGATGCGGTACATACTCACATGACCAATTCTCGCTTAACTGACCCAGAAGTTTTGGAATGGCGATTTCCAGTACTTTTGGAAAGGTTTGGGATTCGCCCTGATAGTGGGGGTAAGGGCGTTCATTGTGGGGGTAATGGCGTAATTCGCCAGATTCGTTTCCTAGAACCTATGACCGCAGGAATTCTATCTGGACGTCGAGTGGTCAAGCCTTTTGGGTTAAATGGTGGTGAAGCGGGTGCTTTGGGAAAAAATTATGTGGAACGGAAGGATGGAACTGTTGAAGAGTTGGGTAGTACTGGGGTAGTGGAAATGAATGCAGGTGATGTGTTTGTGATTGAGACCCCTGGGGGTGGGGGATTTGGTTTGGATAGTGGTGATAGTCAATCCTAATCGGTAGGAGGCGAATGCGATGTTCCTTTGGAACCGCTTCGCGATCGCATTTGGGCTAAGCCAAGAGGATAAATGCTGATCTTAATCCTGCAGCATTTATCCTAAACAAAGCTAATCTACCTACTTAGGTTCAGAGCTAAGTCGGTAGATTACCAATAAACATCGGTTACCGAGGATGAAACAATCCCAAGGTATGGGCTACTTGGAAATCTCAACGGTCTAGGAGGTTAATGGTTAGACCAGTAGCAGCACCTTTGACCGCATTATCTACCACCGAGCCATTATCAATGATCACGCCAGTGACAACACTAGCAGCAGCACCAAACCCTACATCTTGAACTAGACTCCCAGCACTGTTACGCCGAGCTCTAGTTCTATCTCGCTTAGTAGCATTGACAGCAGCACCAGCGGCAGCGCCATTGGCACTATTACCTATCAGTGAGCCGTTGTCAGTTAATTCTCCAATGACGGCACCAGCAGCAGCACCAATACCGATATCTCTTAATAAATCACCCGCAGCTGCTGGTGCAGCGGGTAGTAGTGTTGCGCCTACAAAACCGGTTGTGATTAGTCCTGGTAGTAGAGCACCGAAAATTCCTTTCATCTTTGTGTCCTCTAAATTGAGCAATCGAGCTACTGCTCTTAGGTTAGATCTGTCTCTCGGCAGATAACCTCTTCCATTAGAATTATTTGACCGCGCTCAATCAAGACAGTCAATCTGCCAAAGGTTCCTAAATATATATAGCGCTAAGCCCTATATACCAATTCGATTGATTTGTGATTTATTGCTGCTACAGTTCCCTAGGGTGCTTTAGGGACGGGCTCCCCCTGATTTTCTCGGTAGCCAGTATTGGGACAGTCCGTCCGATTGTAACGGGCAAGATGCCCATTCCACCCACCGGTTCTGCTCCGAAGTCCCAGCTTTGTCCGGGAAGCGTAGCCCACGGCCTTAGCTCCCTTTGCCAAAGTGTTTATTTAGCATAACAAGTACGCAAGAGAAAAAAAATAAGTATTAGCAGATAATCCCAGCTTCTGATTAACATTCAAAATTTTTGATTATATACTCTGCTAAAGAATTATATTGATCACTCATTCTTGACATTAAATTTTTTTGACCTTGTGACCATGAACCAGCTTGTATCTCTCTCGTTGGTTTTTCTTGGGATAAATATTGTATAGGAGTATTTTGTACTATACTATCTGGTGCGATTGTATTTAAATCTTCTATTTCTGCAACAGGTTCTATAGGTACAAAACTTGGAACACATTTGTAATCATCAATATCACTCTTTAATTTTGGTAAAAGATTATTTTCTACTGAATCTATAACTTTATTAAATTGAGCTTTGTCAGCTGCAATTTTATCAATTGCTCCTTTTTTAACCCTTGTATCAAACCCATTAAAAATCCATCCTCCAAATTTTGGTTTTCCTTTATTAGAAACAAGTTTGTCATATTGGTTTGATTTCAAATATTTACGTTTACCTTGAATCCAATCATCAATAAATGATGGTAGTACTTCACCAATTAACCCTACACAATAAGCTGAAAATAAATCAGCTGTGCAAGGGACTAAAAAATAATCTGAGCAATACAATGCTAATCTAACTAGTGTATTAAATGAAGGAGCTAAATCGATCAGTACATAATCATAATTAACATTTTTTTCTTCTTCTATTTTTTTTATTAAACTTTCAATAACAAGAAATCTATGAATTCCATTACCACCATTGACATCACTACCAACGTTTAAATAATCAGCAAATGTGTTCAACCAAAAATCACCAGGAATAATATGTATATTTTCACAATATAAGTTTTTATATTTGGGTCTTTTTAAAAAAACTTTAGGATTTTCAAGTGATTGAATATAAGGTTGTATATAGCTTCTAATGGTTTTTCCAAAAGGAAAACTCTCATCATTTTCAAGACATTTTTCAAATTCCTCATACCCAATAACTGCAATAGAAAGATTACACTGAGGATCAAAATCAATAAATAAAACTTTTTTAGCTTTGTCGGCAAGTGCTATTCCCAAATTCCATATAATATTTGTTTTTCCAACACCCCCTTTGTTATTGAAAATTGAAATAACTTTTTTAGTCATGATTTACTCACTTTAATTTTTTCTTAGTGAATAATTAAATTTTACCATTATTGCTGAGGGGGTGACAAACAGCATTATTAGCCTTACTGGGTGTGGGGTGACGGGTGCATCTCATTTTTACTGTTTGACTCGGTGGGTGGAATTGGCATCTTGGTGGAACGGGCATCTTGCCCGTTTCATTTCCGGGCAGGCTGTCCCAACGCTGGCTACGAGGCGGAAAATCAGTGCGAGCCCTTGGGTGGTGCGTTACGGGGCGGGCTGTCCCAACAGTGGCTACGAGGTTGAACATGAGGGCAAGCCCGCCCCTAACGCACCCTACGCCACCAAAAATTCCTATATAATTTCTTGCCTCTTGCCTCTTGCCTCTTGCCTCTTGCCTTACTAGGGAATAATTGCGAACACCCTTGCTGGAAAACCAGAACCTTTCAGGGGTTTAGGAAACGTTACTATTGCGATCGCACCATATTCCGGAACCTGATCCAAGTTAGTCAGCAACTCGATCTGATACTTGTCTTGGCTGAGAATATAATTTTCTAGGGAATAGTCCCCTTGGCTAGTGGCAATTCCAGGGTCAGTATCAGTTGTTTCATGACCGGAAGCAGTAATGTAGCGTTCTTCGTAAAGATATTTGAGTACTTCAGCGCTCCAGCCAGGATAATGGGCAATACCATTAGCATCAGCATTTCGCATTTTGGTCATACTAGGCCAAGCCTTAGACCAATCCGTACGCATTGCTACAAATGCCCCTTCTGGCACTAAACCGTATTTCTGTTCCCAAGCTTGTACATCTTCCAGGGTAATTTGATAGTCGGGGTTGTGACTGACCTTGTCGCTGACATCAATTACCACAAGAGGTAGCACCATTTCAGTGACCGGGATTTCATCCTGAAACCGTTTGCCCCTGACGAAATGAGCTGGCGGATCAACGTGGGTACCCCATTGACCTGGAATATTATAGCGCTGTGCCCAAAATCCAGACCCCTTGGTGCCAACCATTTCATCGTAGTAGTAGGTTGTGGTGCGTGTTTCAGGATCAAAGCCTGGCCAGTGGGGAATCTGGGGATGAAAGGTATGGGTTAAATCCACAAACTCATGGGACTTTAGTTCTGCTAATTTATCCCAAAGACTGGGGTAGTCAGCGGCTTGGGCAGTGCTTGGGTTCGCCAAACCGACTATGACAATCATGGTTAAGACCAACAAAGCTTTAAGCAACATGGCTCTTCCCTAGAAAAATTATCGAATGAAGTATCAAGGATTAAGGATAAACCATGAAGCATCAAGGATTAAGGATGAATCAGTGTAAGTATTCAGCTATCAGCCGTCAGCTATCAGCTATCAGCTATCAGCTGTCAGCTTTCAGCTTATGGGCTACGCGCACGCTACTTGAAGTGCTTTTGAATAAAATAAGCTGTTCCCGTAGCGTGGCCTATGGCCAACGGCTGACGGCTGACGGCTGACGGCTGAATGCTTACCAATCAGTGTCCATCTTCTATCCATATTTATATAGTTATTGGTGATTTTTAAGCACTTACGCATTTACACAGTTACGCACTTATTTACTCAATTCGACGTCAAACGCTTAGAAATCTGGTTAATTAGTCCACTCACAATTGCTCCAGCCATCAGCACGCCAATGGCGGGAGTAAATACTGGTTCCCAAAGGCTGTACCATAGTTCCAGTCCCAAGGGAATACCAACCGAACGACCAACCAATGCGATCGCAAACCAAAAAAAGCTCAATAAGACTAGAAAAACATCGAGCATTAAAATTTGGTTAAGCCAACGGAGCAATTGCTCTTTCATCTTCAAAATTTCTGGTATTTTAGTTTAATTGTCAACGTTATTAGTTTATTGGTGTGCAGTCATGCTGGTCAAGAGTGAAATAATCGAACTTAAAACCCACGAATCTATCGCTATCTACAATATCACCGATTACATCAGCAAATTACTAGAGGTTACTGGGCTTAAAAACGGTCATGCTTTAGTTTTTTCCAGACATACAACTACTGCGTTAGCCATTAATGAATACGAAGAACGATTACTCGAAGATATTAAAGTCCATCTAGACAAGCTAGCCCCTAAAGATGGTAAATATCTCCATAATGACCTGCACTTAAGGATTGTACCTCCTGATGAGCCGATCAATGCCCACTCTCACCTAATGGCAATGATGCTAAACAACAGCGAATATATTCCTATTATTGATGGCAAATTGGCTTTGGGCACCTGGCAATCTGTTTTATTCCTTGAATTAGATGGTCCTAGAGACAGAACTGTTTTAATTCAACTATGTGGTGAAACCTAAAAACTAGCTTACTAGGAATTGGCTGAAGCAGAACGGTTTCACTAAACACCCTTATCCTAATTATAGATAATTATAGATAGAAGGAGCTGAGCAAACTCCGTTAATACATTGGTATCAAAGTTGTGCTAAGATAGATAATATTGGACTCGCTCTCACTAAGAATCCTCTTCCTTCTAAGAAGGGTAGAGTGTCAACATAGTTCGACTTTGAACTGATTGAAGTAAGTTGAGCGTACCCCATCACAACTATGCCGAAATTCTGGTTTAGACTCTACAGTAGCGCTACCATAGCATCACTTCTACTTGCCGCTGGCTTTTGGAAGACTACGCCACTCTACCATGCAGCAAACACACTACTCCCCTCAGTAGCAGTATCCCCTGGGAATCAAGTAGTCGCTCAGGGTTCTCCCCCAGCCTGCTCTTCTATTGATCCGATTACCAAGGGTATGAAAAAAGAACGAAGAGCAACTGCTATGGCACAATTGGCTCGATCAACAGAAGATTGGGATTTTGTGATCAATGAGTGGATTCAAGCCATTGAGGATTTGCAAACTATCCCAGCAGACAGTCCTAAACGGATTTTTGCTCAAAAAAAAATTGCTGAATATATCAAGAACCTAGAGTTAGCTTACCTTGAAGCAGTAGCAACCACTTCATCCTTGCCCTTCTCTAGTTTTGATAACGAAATATTTGATCAGCAGTTGCGGCTTTATCTATCCTATATAGCTGCTGTTGGTAGCCCTGACATTCTAATTGTAGGTAGTTCCCGGGCATTGCAAGGGCTTGATCCTCAGCAACTCCAAAAATCCTTAGGCATGTTAAGCAAAGGAGAGCTAAAGGTTTTCAATTTTGGGGTCAATGGTGCCACAGCTCAATTTGTTGACTTCCAACTCCGTCAGCTCCTGACTCCAGAACAATTGCCACGGTTAGTTATCTGGGCTGATGGGGTGCGTGCCTTCAATAGTGGACGAGTAGACCGCACCTATCAATCCCTTGTCGCCTCTGAGGGATATAAACGTTTGCTGGCAGGCGATCGCCCCACACTTCCTAAAAGTCAAAAGGAATCAGTGAATACTTGCCAAGCTATTCCTGAGTCTACCATTTCCAGTGTTACTACTAAACTTTATCAAAAATGGGCACCGGAAACTAGACTTTGGGCAACAGCGACCTTAACTTCAAATCGGCAACCTAGACCCTGCAACCTAGACCCTGCAACCTGCAACCTGCAACTGGTTTCCAAACAGTCAACTACCGCCAACACTGGCTATAGTACTTTTGCCATCAATGCTAATGGTTTTCTCCCTATGAATGGAACCTTTAACCCCAAAATTTACTATCGGAGCCATCCACGAGTGTCAGGGAGATATGATGCCGATTATCAGCCCTTCAGTTTTGCCGGTAAACAGACTACTGCTGTCAATGCTATTAAAAGCTTTTTGAGGCAACAAAAGATTCCTTTAGTGGTGGTTAACTTACCCCTTACCAAAGACTATTTAGATCCAGTGCGTCTGAGTCGTGAACAGAAATTGCAGCAGTGGATGCTCAAACAAACTGATCAAGGATTTATCTTTATCGATATGGGGAGGCAGTGGCTAAACCAAAATCAGTATTTTGCTGATCCGAGTCATCTGAATCAATACGGCGCAGCAGCAGTGGCTAGCGAGTTGGCGGCTAATCCCCAGATTCCTTGGCCTTGACCCAATTCATAACTCAATTCATGACTTTTTGCCCCCTCAATGGAAAATTCGTTTGGACTTTTTGGGAGTGATGGAGTGATGGGATGATGGAATAATACCAATTAAAACAGTTTGACTACATTGATGATATAAAACTTAGATAAAAATTAGATGAAATTTCGATTAAACTTAGATGAAATTTAGGTTAAATTTATTAGATGAAAGGGTGTGATGTGTATTAAAAATTTAAAATTGAAAATGTAATTATTCAGGTTTTGGGGTGGATTTAGAAGCTCTTTTGAGCATTTTGCCAGCAGAATGACTCAAACTGTATTAAACGATCCAAATTTGCTGGTTTTTGCTGCCAAATTCACAAGTTACAGAGTTTGTCAAGCCCTACACCTAAATAATTACATAGACAATTAACGATTAATAATTAACAATTAACAATTAACGATTTACCTGCATACCAAGTGATTAAACTGGAGGAGATATGATTCCCCCAGTCTTCCTTGCCTTTAAAGGCTAGTTTCTTTACATGTTGTTGAAAGCTTTCGCTTCCAAGCCATACACCCTAAAGCAATAACGTGTAACAGACCCAATATAGAACTTGGTTCTGGTACTTGTTCGATTGAGTAGACAGTAGTTGTGCCACTGACCTCATTATTAACAACTAGCATCGGTGTGTCGTTGGGACTATCCTCTGCTGATATGAAAAGCAATCCTTCAGAACCAAGATCCCCTGCTGTACCAGCCTCAGGATCCCCTAGGAAGTCACGGTTGTTGATGTAATTCACAAAGAAGGGATTTTCAGGATCGGTAACGTCATAGACTATGAAGCCACCAATCTGCTCAAAACTGATGAAGGCAAAGGTGCGACCGAATAACTCAACCAGTTTTATCCCCTGGGGTTCCGGACCTCTATTGTCGCTGCGGGTATCAAAGTTGTTTTCCTCAGCCTCAGCGTTGAAGAAATCCGGAAATAGATCAGCAGTTATTTGTTCAAAAGCATCGCCACTGTCAAAAACTAGCTCTAAGTCATCCTCTATTACCTTCCAAATTGAGAACGAGCGTCCTCCAAAGGCAAACAGTTCGTCAAAGTCACCGTCTCCATCAGGGTCACCATTAATCGTTGACACTTGCAAACGTCCAAGAACATCATCTTCTTGTAGAGCGATCGCATCAGGGAAGGCAGTTGGGTCTAACACTAAGTCATCTATCCGATCATCTTCCTGGAAAAACGTTTCTTCTTGACCGTCTAAGTCACCCTCAATGCGGAGGAAATCGCCTTCGTTAGCAGTCACTAAGTAAGTTATGCCGTCAACGGTATAGACATCAAGTTGGTCTGGCTGGAATAACCCAAACACTGGCCTGTTTTCAATATTGATAGCATCGTCTCTATCGCTAGTATCTAAACCATTATTAGGCTCACTGTGATCTTTGACACCGAGACCCACAACGTTGGTGAACTCATTAGTTTCTAGGTTGAGAACACCAATGGCATTGTTTTCCTGGAGTGCTACCCAGGCAGTTTTACCATCTTCTGAGACAGTGATGTTTTCCGGTTCGAGATCCCGATCAGGGGTAATCGGGGACTCGAATAAATCCTCAATGCCGAATTCCTCCTGGGATGAAGCCTCAACTTCTTCGAATGCATCGACAAACAGCTGTACTCCCTGACTTTCCAGCTCCTGTTTTGAGAAGGAACTAAAGTCTGCAGTTCTGACAGTAGGATGCTTCGGGTCAAGAAGGTCGATAATACTAACCGACCCCTTTGGATTAACGATCTGACCTAAAGTTTCTGAAAAGGCTGGCTCTCCTTCATTGGCAACCAGTAACTTTCTGCCATTTGGGGTAAAGGTTACCGCGTCAGGCAAGGCACCAACTGTTACCGATGTTTTGAAGTTACCGTTGGTGTCAAAGAAAGCCACTGTTCCTGGATCAGTTTGCACTTCATTGGCTACGGAAACCGCTAGTAAGCCATTGCTAGAGGCAATACTGGTTGGTGTTGCCCCAAACGATGCCAGGGGGATGGTGGTGGATAACGAGAGGTTGCCTCCGACAAAATCCAGGACATCGACTTGATTGCTACTAGCATTGGTAACGAATAACCTTTGGCTGAGTGGATCGAAAGTCGATATCTCCGCCGCCCCATCATCGAAGATTCCCGTGGAAAAGGTAGAAATCGGTTTGATGTTTAGGGAGAAGGCGGCGGCAGGTGATGTTAGTATACCCAACAGCAATGTTGAGTTAATGGTTGCTTGTATGATTTTAGGCATTTTTCTATGAGAAATAGATGGACTCTGATCTTTTACCATGGTGTTCCTTGCTCCGTCTAGGTAGAGGTAATACTTAGATACTGTAAATTAAATGCCTCTGATGCAATTTACGATGCAATTTATATGAGCAATTTTTTATATCAGTGAAATTTCGTGTAGTTCTAGTAGTCTTCACTGAAACTTCACAAAATCTTTACTGAAACTTCACAAAGTCTTTAGTCAATCTTTAAATAAGGAATCACCAAAGCCTGATGGGATCACTTTAATTTAAAACCTAATCCAACTTTGTTTCACGCCACTTTGGCGGTAATTTGCAGAATATGATTAAAAAATCATAGCATAGTTTTGGATATATGATTAAGTTTTTATATAAAAAATTAGTTATAACTCTGACTAGTCATCATAATTACTAGTTTTTTTGCTCTAGTTTGATAGTTAATCTAATAATTTTTAAAAAAAGAGTTTTTTTAAAAATTATTAGATTAACTATTAGTAAGCTAGAACAGAGTGTGAAACGCCCCCATTATCAATAGTATTTACGGTACTTAAGCTTTTTCCTGCAAATTTAGAGTATCGATCGAGTTATACTACCAAGTCGCATTATTAATTTTAAACTTAATCCTACAACGAATAAATTTTAAATTAATATAAAATTGTGTATATACAGGAAAAAATGCACAAACAATCACTGAATAAAACAAATTAAATTACTTAAAAGATATTAATAATCTAAAATTATGTCATTCGATATAGTCTAGTATAAGGTGTACATTAAGAGCCCATAACTATTAAGATATGCAAAAAAAGGCTAGTAAGTAGATCATGTTATGTGACGAGATCAAGTGATACCATATAACATAGCTCCTAGGTTCTAGCACACGCTTTGCATCTACTCCGATGCTCAAGAGTCATTGTCTAACCGGGAGGGTAATCTATGACTTCTCAAGAAACCGGAGCTTCGAGCTATGCAAGGTCTGCTTTAGCAGAGGGTGTCTATGGGGAGGTGAAACTGGTGAAACTAAGGTACTCTCAAAGAGATGATTTTTCGGAGGCAAAACCTACGAGGACAAGGAAAAGGGCTTGGGGTAAGACGAATACCTTTTCCCTTTGTCCATCAGGCGAGTCTGTCATTCCCTCAAAGCATGCAACTCGCTCTAGCCCAACTGCACTAGGGTGTTCTGGCATAAAGTTCCCTGTATTGATCTTCACCTAACCCAAGGAATTACTAAGGCATCTACAGTTCAAGGGGATAACCGAATCAGTGAATTTACCTATGGGCTTTTGTGTTTAGGTAGAGTGTCCTGCAGTAAATCGCTATTCTTAGGTAGATTCACTGAAAACTTTGCTAAGTTGGCTAAGGTAGCCATACTGACATGGCTAACCCTAGTATCTACCTGTGAAGACATCGGTTCTAACTGTAATTGAGAGTAGGACACTATGTTAACCAAGCTGTTAGGAAAAGTTATGCTCGTTGGTCTGCTCACTTCCTTAGTGAGCTGTAGTCAACAACCAGAACAATCAAACCCTAGCTTAGAGCCATCGACAATTTCTGAAGACACTAAGGTTATTGTCTTAGGTGATATTTCAAAAAATCCAGCCAAAAAGATCCGCCGCTTCCAGCCCCTGGCAAATTACCTGGCTGAGAACTTGAGTCAGTTCGATATTAACACTGGCGAAGTAAAAATTGCCTCCGATTTTCCGACCATGATCAACTGGCTCAAAGAAGGGGAGGTACACCTATACTTCGATAGTCTCTACCCAGCGATGAGGATTAATCAAGAGTCTGGTGCTCAACCAATTTTGCGCCGTTGGAAACGGGGTGATGCTGAGTACCACACGATTATCTTTACTATGAAAGACCGAGGGATTAAATCCCTAGCTGACCTCAAGGGTAAGAAGGTCGCGTTTGATGATAGACAATCGACCTCTGGCTATATGTTACCTATGGCTTATCTGATTGAAGCAGGTTTGAAGCCTAATGAAAAGGGATCAGCCAGTGATGTAGTGGCAGCTAATGAGGTGGGGTATATCTTCAGTGATGATGATGAAAATACTATCCAATGGGTGATTAGCTCAAAGGCAGACGCTGGTGCAGTGGATAACCAGACTTTCAAGCAAGTCCCGGAGGATGTCCGGGACGCCATGACTATCCTGGCTGAGACGGAAAAAGTGCCTCGGCAAGTCGTGATGGTTCCAGCCAATATGGATCCTGAATTGCTGGCTCAGCTCAAAAGTATCCTGACTACCATGGATGAGGACCCCAAGGGCAAAGAAGTGCTGACTAAGTTCCAGAAGACTGCTAAGTTTGATGAATTCCCAACTCTACAGGGGTTGGACAGGATGCAACAATTATACAACATTGTTGAGAATCGGTAAATTCCATGGGCAGATTTAGCTGGAGACAATGGCCATTAGCCACTAAACTGACAATGACCATGACTAGCTTGGTCATTGTGGCAGTGGCTAGTGTCACCATGCTATCTCTGCACCGTGAGCAACAAACCTTTCGTAAAGAACTCAAGCAACAGGCTGAACTATTGCTTAAGACTCTGATTTTAGTGACTGCTGATGCGCTCTACCTTGCAGATGCTGATTCTTTGGAGCAGGTCATGGAGCAGCTGGGGGAGCAGGGGTTAGTGGAGGAGGGTTTCATCTACCAAAAAGATGGACGTATTGTAGCCGAAGCCAATCCGGTAGACGGTCAGGTGTATAGTCTCGAGAGTAACTCTGTTGGCCAGGAGCTGCTAAGGAGTAAAGATACAGTTGTTAGGTGGGAAAATAACCAACTTTTTGCTGGTAAGGCAGTGATTCTAGGGAATCAGACAGTGGGAGCGATTAGTGTCGGACTGTCTACAGCTCCCCTGAATAATAAAAGTGCTGCGGTACGCAATCAAGGTCTAGTGGTGGCAGTAACTGCAGCGGCTGCTGGTACCCTGTTGGCACTGCTGCTGAGTCGGTCAATCACTGAACCATTGCAACAGATGACTGCTGCAACCAAGCGTCTGGCGGCTGGGAACTTGAACCAGACGATTACTGTTCACACCAAGGATGAGCTAGCGGAGTTGGCAGATTCCTTCAACAGCATGACTTCCCGGCTGCAAAAACTCGTTGCAAGTTTGGAACAGCGAGCTGAAGCTCTGCGCCAAAGTGAAGAGAAAAATCGAGCCTTACTTAATGCTATCCCAGATTTAATGTTGCACTTTAGCAACGATGGTATATTTCTAGATTATAAAGTGGCAAGGAATCAGAACTCTTTTGGGTCTTTTGATCAAGTCTTGGGTAAAACGGTGTATGATGTATTACCACCAGATATAGCTCAACTTTATATCCGCAATGTTAAGCAAGCTTTGGAAACTGGGGAGATCCAAATCTTTGAACATGAGAGGTTTATTAATGGCCAACGCCGCCATTTTGAAGCAAGGATTGTGGTCAGTGGAGATAACGAAGTGCTGACCATTGTCCGGGATATTACGGAGAACAAGTTGGCTCAGATTGAATTGCAACAGGCAAAAGAAGCGGCTGAAGAAGCCAACCATGCCAAGAGTGCGTTTATGGCTAGTATGAGCCATGAGCTAAGGACACCTCTTAACGGTATTCTGGGCTTAAGTCAGTTGCTGTGGGAAGATGCCGAGGAGTTAGGCTATGACGAGTTCGTCTCTGACTTAAAGGAGATTTGGAACTCTGGTACGCACCTGCTCACACTGATCAGTGATGTTCTAGACATTTCAAAGATTGAAGCGGGCAAGATGAACCTGTACTTAGAAAGCTTTGATGTTACCACCCTGATAGTGGAATTGGAAAGCCTTGCTAAGCCACTGATGCAGAAAAAGAACAATAGTCTAAAGATCAGCAGTGCTGACTCTCTCGGGACAATGGTGGCTGACCGGACTAAGCTCAAGCAGGTTCTGTTAAACTTGCTAAGTAATGCTGCAAAATTCACTGAGACAGGCACGATTACTTTTAGCATTAAGCGTGAAGGAAGTAACCATAGGAATGGCAAGAACGAACTCATCTTGGAGTTATCCCAACCTTATTCGAGATCCTCAAGTCCTTCCTACCCCACCATCGATATTCCTACCTCCCCCAATACCTTAGCGAATCTCGAATCTGATGATTGGTTGATCTTCTCAGTAACTGATACTGGCATTGGTATGACTCCAGAACAGCTTAACAAAGTATTTCAACCATTTACCCAGGCAGATAATTCAACCACCAAAAAGTATGGTGGAACGGGTTTAGGTCTTTCCATCAGCCAACGCTTCTGCGAGATGATGGGTTGTCAAATTAGCGTGACAAGCCAGATTGGTGTTGGCTCTACCTTTACCATTCGTTGTCCTGCTGTAGTAAATGACCCCAAAGCAGAAACACCTAAGGGCTAAATGGGTAATGGGTAATGGGTTAAGTGAAGGCAAAAGGTAAAAGGTAAAGTTTTCACATGTGAGCTTTCACATTTCACATGACAGCTTTCTTCTTTAATTCTTCATATTTCATCATTCATGATTTGCCTCAAATGCTGTCAGTGATACTATCAAAGTTAAATGCCTTGACCCGAACTCCTGGAACTACGATATTACCGTAGCGCTGTACTTTGCTTAGGGCATCGACTTCTTTCAACATTTGGGGCAGGCTTTGGTTAAAGCGCAGGTTTTTAATCGGGTAGGCAATCTGACCGTCTTCAATCCAGAATGTGCCATCACGAGTCATCCCTGTGACTTCTAGGGTTTTGGGATTGACATAGCGCACATACCAAGCACGATTTACCAAAATACCTCGCTCTGTCTGGGCAATCAGGTCAGCTAGACTTTGGCTAGAACCGGACATGACAATGGGAAACAATAGTCCGGTTGGATCTTTACCTTTCTGAGCTGCCCAATAGCGGCTATAGTAAAGGATTTGGGGAATACCATCCTTAATCACCTCGGTGTAGCGATTACTCAACCCATCCCGAAAGCAAGTGCCTAATTGGAGTAGGGGATGAGCAGGGTCGCGTTGTACCTGGACGATAGGGCTAAACATTGGATGACCCAAGCGGTTACCAGTAGGCTTACCGGTTTGATCACTATGGGACATAAAGGAACGTCCTTCATCCGCTGCCCGAGCATCCATATTCCAGATTACCCAAGACAGCAATTCCGCAAAGGCAGCACCATCAAAGATGACTGGGTAGGTGCCTGGATTGACCTGACGGGGGTGACGTGAGGCTAAGGCTCGTTCAATTAGACCTGTTATCGATGACTTCTCTAAAATCGGTAACTGCTCTATGGCAAAGGCGGTGCTATGACTCCAACTTGAACCATCGTCTATACGGGCTGTCACGCTACAGTCTGCCTCTGTACCTTGGTCTAAGGCTCGTAACCCTTGGGAGTTCCCCACAACTCGTAAAAAAGCTTGAGTACTAAGCTTACCAGACCCTTCGACTCCTGCCTTAGCAGTTAAGGTACATACTCCCTTGACCATTTCTCCCCGTGCCAAGGGGGAAAGGGTAGCGGTGGCTTGATCGAAGGCTGGGGTGCGTTGCTCATAATCCTGGGATTCGAGTAGGGGTACCCATTCAGGATCTTCTGGGGCAATGCGAGCCAGTTGTTCTGAACGTTGGATAGTTTGGGCTATTGCCTCTGGGTCTAGTTCTGTTGTGGTAGCAGAGGCACAACGCTTACCGAAATAACTGGTAATGGTAAGTTGGCAGCGTTGGCGGCTGATATTCTGGGTAATCTGATTTTCCGAGAAGCGGCTCAGAAATTCGTCACCAAGGCTGAGACTGACGAATACCCCTTCTGCTTGGGATTGGGCAATGACTGAATCGACTAAGGATAGGGCTTGATCTTTGCGATCGCATATCGGAGCAGCAGCTAGGGTCATTTCCTGTGGGGATGGGCTTGATAAGCAGCTAATTATTCTAGTAAAAAAATATTATCCTGTAGTATACCAAAAATGTCTCAGCATATAGGAAAAGGGTGAATGAGAACGATACCGCTGCTAGCTGCCACTATCATCAGCTTTGGTTTGACAAGTTTTGGTCAAGCTGAAGGTAAAGAGATTCCTGAGTATAAAGGAACCAAGCAGTTGATGGAAGGTCCATACTCCAATAACCTGGATGCGGCTTCATACTTTCAAGTTGGGGTGAAACTGTACGGACGTCGGGACTTTCCTGGGGCAGAGCGCGCTTTTCGTAAAGCCCTTGAGTTTGACCCCTATATGGCCATGGGACGTTATTTGTTGGCGAATACGTATTTGCAGCAGGGTAAGAACCAGCTGGCATTGGAACAATACCAAATTGCTATTGCCCTTGACCCAACCTTGTCACAAGCTTATTACAACTTAGGCATTGCTTTTTACAAGGAAGGGGCACCCGATAGTGCGATCGCTGCTTATCGACAGGCGTTGTCTTTCAATCCTGAATCAGCCGATATTTATTATAATTTAGGCTTAGCTCTGGAATCTCAGGGTAATCAAGAACAGGCGATCGAACACTACCAAGCCACCATTCGCCTAGACCCAGATTATGGTAAAGCTTACTATAACATGGGACTGATTTTAGTCGAGCAAGAGCAGATTGGACCAGCAACTACTGCACTCAGACAAGCAGTTCGCACTCAACCTAAATTGGAGAAAGCACACTACCAGTTGGGACTATTACTGGTGGAGCAAGGGGAAAAGTCAGCGGCAGAGGAATCTTTTAGGGAAGCAGTTAAGGTTGACCCGAACTTGGCTCCGGCTCAGTATCAATTAGCGGTAATTTTGTTTGAGAAAGGGGAGTTGGCGGAAGCGATTACTCGGTTTCGCTTGGTGACGGAACTGGAACCGGAAAATGTGGATGCTTACCGACAGCTAGGGGCAGCACTGACAGCCAATGGTGACTACGCCGAAGCAGTTACCACACTCAAATTAGCTGTGCAACTGGATCCTTACCACGCCTTGACCCACTACAACCTTGGTGTTGCTCTACAACAGCAAGAACAGTATGAGGACGCCATGGCTGAATATCAGCAAGCTCTTAGCCTGTCTCCGGCATTAGCAGAAGGTCATTACAACTTGGGTGTAGTTTTAGAAAAGTCTCAACAGCGAGAGGAAGCTCTCTCTTCTTTGGTCAAAGCTAGAGAGTTATTCGCCTTTGCTGGTAATGAGGAGAAGGTGACAGAGGTTGATGAGTACATCAAGCAGCTAGAAGCACAAGACAAGTTGGTTGATACTCAAGAAACTCCTGAGGTAGACTCTCCTGAAATTCCACACATGAAGTCTCCTGAAATTCTGGAGGTAGAATCCCAAGAAACTCCTAAGGTAGAGTCCACTGAAACTGAACAGATGGAACCGGAAAAGTCTGAACCAGACAGAGGGATTCCTAAGCTTTAAATGGGTAAGCGGTCAATATCAGGGTTGGAGCCAATGATAACCATAAGCATATCTTTGTACAGAGGTTGATTAGGGTCAGGGTTAATCTCAAATTCAGCATCTCCCTTAATAGCCAGGACAGTCAAGCCATAGCGCTTGCGCAATTCCAGTTCCATAATGGTTTTGCCATCAAATTTTTCTGGCACTCTGACCTCGACAATACTGTGCTTAGAGTCTAGGTCAAACCATTCCAAAATGGATGGTTTGGTGAGGGAGCGTGCTAAAGCACAACCTGCGTCATTCTCAGGAAAAACTACATGATCGGCTCCTACCCGTTTTAACAGCTTGCCATGAACTTCTGAGGAAGCTTTAGCAATGACGTAAGGAACTCCTGCTTCTTTTAAGTTGAGGGTGGTGATAATGCTTTCTTGTAAATAGTTACCGATGGCAATAATTACTGTGTCAAATTCTAAAATCCCGGCTTCTTTCAATGCTAAGGGTTCTTTTGAATCGAGCTGCACAGCATGGGAAGCTATTTTTTCGGTTAACACTTGGCAAACTAGTTTTTCATCAATATCAGTACCCAGAACCTCATAGCCAAGTTGGTATAGTGTGGAACAGACAGCTCGACCAAAACGCCCTAGTCCAATAACGGCAAACTGTTTATTTTCTTTGGGTAGGTTACGCAAAAATGTTAAAAATGATAGATTCACTTCGGCCTCCTTTGATAACTGCTATAGTATTTTTTTACTTGTTACTTGTTAATTTTTAAGTGTTAATTGCCATTGGCAATTTGCCATTACCAAGCCAGCATACCTTTTCCATTGGATTATCCTACAAGTAAGTTTTCTTCTGGATAGTGAACTGAACTGGGACGGGGTTCTCCTAGTAGGGATGCCATGAGCAACAAAACTCCAACCCGGCCAATGTACATTGTTCCAATTAAAACTAGCTTTGCCCAGGTAGAAACGTCTGGGGTAATCCCTGTGGAAAGACCGACAGTAGCAAAGGCTGAGACAACTTCAAATAAAATCTCAATAAAATCAAGGGTTGGCTCAGCTAGGGAAATTAAAAGTGTTGATAGAATTACTGTAGCGAATGATCCTACTAAGACTCCAATGGCTTTTAAAATTAGTTCAGTTGGTACCTGACGCTTATATAGATAAACCTCTTCTTTGCCTTGTAAAATTGCTTTGGTAGAACTAACTAAAATTCTTACTGTTGTAGTCTTAATTCCACCACCTGTTCCCCCTGGACTGGCTCCAAAAAACATCATTGCAATGGTAATAAATAACCCGGCTGTGGTCATTTTACCAAGATCAATGGTGTTAAAACCTGCGGTTCTGGTGGTCACTGACTGAAACCAAGCTTGGAGAAATTTGTCTGATAATAATGTTGAAGAGCCTAGAGTGTTATAATTATTAAATTCGATCAATAAAAATGCGATTGCTCCCACTATTAACAAAAAGAGAGTGGTGCTAGTGACTACTTTAAAATTCAGGGAAAATTCCAGAGACTGACGTCGTCGTAGAATGCGATCGCGCAACCAAAGATAAAACTCAAAAATTACCTGTTGACCAATGCCACCGCAGATAATTAGAGTTGTGATCACTAGATTGAGGAGAAGAGATGACTGATAACTTGTTAAACTGTCTGGAAACAGACTAAATCCAGCATTATTCCAAGCACTGATGCTATGAAAAATGGCTAACCAGAGTCCCTGGTATAATCCATAATCGGGAACAAACACTAGTAAAAGTAGAAAAATGCCTGTAATTTCAAAAATTATTGCTGTGGCAATGATGGAACGAATTAATGCTGCACTGTCTTGTAAACCTTGTCGATCTAAAGCTTGTTGAATGGCGATTTTCTGCTTCAATTTGAACTTGCGCCCTAGTAGTAAAATGAGAAATGTGGTGGTGGTCATATAGCCCAAACCGCCAATTTGAAAGAGGCCAAGCACAATCAACTGTCCCCAAAAGGAAAAATAGGAGCCAGTATCGACAACCACTAGACCAGTAACACAGACAGCAGAAGTTGAGGTGAATAGTGCCACCATCGGGTGAGTCCATGTGCCATCGCTAGCAGCAAATGGCATCATTAGCAAAAGAGTTCCGATGGCAATTACGGAAAGGAATCCAAGGCAAATGGTTCGGGGAATAGTCATGTCTCATTTGTTATTTGTCTTTGTCCTTTGTCTTTGTCATTGTTCATTTGTGATTTACCATCTGTCAAGACCCTTTTTCCTTAGTAGCGGATCACGGTGTGCCCCCATTCAATTGGGTATGGTTTATGGAAGTGAGAACCGCTATAGTTGGTGATACGGAACGATGCTACTGGACATGATATGACATTAAGTCTTGAAAAATTGAGTCTTGAAAAACAGATTCAGGAATTTTATGATGCCTCTTCTGGCTTGTGGGAAGCAGTTTGGGGTGAACATATGCACCATGGCTATTATGGCTGGGCGGGTACTGAGAAGAAAAACCGATATCAGGCACAAATTGACTTGATTGATGAATTGCTCTGTTGGTCTCAAGTGGAGCAAGCTAGTACTATCCTGGATGTCGGTTGTGGTATTGGTGGCAGTTCACTTTATTTAGCGCAACAGTTTGAAGCAAATGTTACTGGCATTACCTTAAGTCCAGTTCAAGCATCACGAGGAACTCAACGAGCACAAGAGGCTGGGTTGGCGACACGGGTTCAGTTTCAGGTTGCTAATGCTTTGGATATGCCTTTTGCTGATGAAACCTTTGATTTTGTCTGGTCGATGGAGAGTGGAGAACATATGCCGGATAAGCAACAGTTTCTTCAGGAATGTTATCGGGTGCTCAAACCTGGGGGAAAGTTTTTAATGGCAACTTGGTGTCATCGTCCGATCACCTTGGCGACGGGACAATTGACAACAGATGAACAGCAGCATTTGGCTGAGATTTATCGGGTTTATTGTTTGCCTTATGTGATTTCTTTGCAGGAGTATGAGGAAATTGCTGGCAATTTGAATTTCCAAACTCTTCGGACGGCGGATTGGTCAGATGCGGTTGAACCGTTTTGGGATATTGTGATTGATTCTGCTTTTGAGCCGAAAGCGATTTTAGGGTTGCTTAAAAGTAATTGGAAAATTGTGCAAGCGGCACTGTCGATGGGGTTAATGAGTCGAGGGTATCGCCGGGGGTTGATTCGTTATGGGTTGTTGTATGGCAGCAAGTGAGGATTGTAACGGAAATCATTTGCTGATACCTTGAGTTATCAAAATCAGTTGTATATGACCCAAATCTGATGATTCCTATGGGGTCATCCCATGTTAATTAGCAGTTTATTTTACGGAAAGGAGGTCAAATCCCGTGAAGTAATTATATATATAACAGTGAGTTAGTTGCCAATGGCAATTTGGCATGGGCAATGGTAAATCCATCGATTATTGTGGTAAGCACTAATGCTAGTAAAAATTAGTGCTATATTACTAGATTTTATCCTAGGTGGCTGAACGTGTTAGGTGGCTGTATCTTGTAGCTTTAAATTTTAATTAGGAGTAGGTCATGAACCACTTTACTGTGCTTATGGAGTTTTTGCGCGATCGCCAAAGATTCCTGAAGGAGGTTGACCAAGGGATTAGGATTGATATCAAGATTATCTCTTTATTGATTGCTAGCTCGGCATTTTTTGGGATTTATGGTGCAATTATCGGCTCGTTTAGTGGCCCCCTCCAGATTATCTCTTCAGCTATCAAATTACCGGCGCTATACCTTTTAACGCTGTTGATTTGTTTACCGACTTTATATTTTTTTGAGATTAGCTCAGGCTCTAAACGTAGTTTTGGGCAGTACCTAGCTTTGCTTTTGGCGGCGACATCTGTGATTAGTGTGATGCTATTTGGCTTTGCTCCTATCACTCTCTTTTTCCGTCTCTCGATTGATGATTATACATTTTTTCAGCTCTTAAATATAGTAATATTTGGCATCACTGGGTTAATTGGTGTCAATGTGTTTTACCAATGCATGGGATTGATCACTGAGCAAGAAGCTGAAGAAAACAAATATCGCACTAGGATTCTTAAAGCTTGGTTAGTGCTCTATGGATTTGTTGGTAGCCAATTGGGATGGACCCTCAGACCATTCTTCGGAGCTCCTGGGGAACCTTTTGCCCTATTTCGCGAGCTAGAGAGTAATTTTTATATGCATGTGTTGCAGTTAATTGGTAGAATGCTGGGTTGGGGTTAAGGCTTACTATTGATTTGCTATTTTGAAGCCACACTTGTGGCAGGTATAGCGCTGCGCGCAGCGCTATTTATTACAGCAGTTTTCAAGTCGGTCAGGTACAAATTTATGGCTTTTAGGGAGCAGGGAGCAGGGAATAGGGAGCAGGGAATAGGGAATAGGGAATAGGGAATAGGGAACAGGGAAAAATTATGTGTATCTCAGGTGCGACTCGTGGCGAATTTAATAATTAGATGCGGAAAGCGCACCTCATAGTTATTAAAAACGCTGTATATCGATAACGGATGGGATTGTTTGGGTGAGATGCTGTTAATAATACTTGATTTATTCGCAGTGTGGTTTTAACTATTGGTGGATGATTGGGATTGGTACAAGATATCATAAAATGGTTAACAGGAGCGAGATGATATGTCATCAAATTTAGGTAATTTAGAGATTACGTCAGAGGATATCAGAAACCTGGTAGATCTGAATTTTGCTAAGCTGGTGGCTATTGATTTTTGTCGGGGGTTTATATTTAAGAAGCCTAAGAATATGTTATCGATTCTGTTAACTGAGATATTTATATTGGGTCTGAGTTTAATTTTATTTTTGCCTCCAATCCTGATTTTTATGAAAAATTCAGGCAATTTGCCTGAAGACCAGGCTGGGATAACTGGGCTATTTACTATACTGGTGGGATTGTTTGTTTCAGGGATAGTGATTGGTAATGTATATCTTTATAAACAAGGAAAGCGAATTAAGTCTTTGGTTAGGTTAATGGATCAGGTTGATAACTATAATGGTGTGATTAAAGCGATTGATTTAGCTGAACGAATAGAGGCAATTGAGGGCTCAATTACTGAGTTCAAGCACTCTGAAAGCCGGAGAAAAGTTATTGAATCTCTAGCTATTACTAAACAAAGTTTAGTGAATGCTTTACAAGTGGAAAATTTAATCAGAAGTCATAATAATTTAATTGACAGCCGTCAGGTAGTTTTAAGCAATCTTGATGATAATTTGGCTACTTTGATGGCTTTTGAGCTGAGTGACGAAACTGGTGAATATGGTCGCTTACTTAATCAGTCTCTTCAGATTGGTATGAGTGTACATAAGGAGGTGATAAATTTACGAGGTAAGCGGTAGTTATTTTAAGGTTTTTTGGGTTTAAGGTTGTCTGTCAGAATGAAGAATGAAGAATGCAGAATGAAGAATGCAGAATGCAGAATTAAGAATGTAGAATGTAGAATGTAGAATGTAGAATGTAGAAGGTAGAATGTAGAAGGTAGAAGGTAGAAGGTAGAAGGTAGAATGTAGAATGTAGAATGTAGAATGTAGAAGGTAGAAGGTAGAATGTAGAATGTAGAATGTAGAATGTAGAATGTAGAATGTAGAATGTAGAATGTAGAAGGCATAATTCTAAATTCCCAATTCTTAATTCTTAATTCTTAATTCTTAATTCTTAATTCCCAATTCCCAATTCCCAATTCCCAATTCTTAATTCTTAATTCTTAATTCTTAATTCCCAATTCTTAATTCTTAATTCCCAATTCTTAATTCTTAATTCTTAATTCTTAATTCTTAATTCTTAATTCAAAAATAAGTAAGCTGAGACCTAATGCTGATTAGATAACCATTTGTCTTTGATGCGTTGGATTTGTGCTTGAAACGGGGCTGCTTTTTCGGGATTTACCATGGCGATGAAGTTGGCGTAGCCTTGAATGGCTGCGATTACATTACTGGAGTTTCCCCAGTGTTTGCTGTCTGGACCGTCTTTTTCGATTTGATAGAGGGTAGCACGGAAGCGTTTTAATTGTTTTCTGGAAATATTGAGATGGTGGTTGACTACAATTCCTGTTACTTCTTGCTGTTGGGATTTGCGTAGGATTCGGGTCTTTTGTTGATTTATAGTAAACCCTTCGTGAGCTACTACGGAGCTGGTGCGTTTTAGGAGTTTACCGATAAAGCGGAGGCTCTCACCAGAGGCGGAGAAGGTAAGGTCATCGGCATAGCGGGTGTAAATAAAGCCTAAGTCTGTGGCTACTGTGGTTAGTCGGTGGTCTAAACGACGGCACAATATGTTGGTAATGGCTGGTGAAGCGGGGGACCCTTGGGGGAGGTGGCGATCGCTTGTGGCTACGTAGTAGGTTTTGCTATCTAGTTCGACTTCTTCAATGTCGGCTTCTGTACATAGTAATCCAAATACTGTTGCTGCTGCTTCTGAATAACCGAATGACCGGAAAAGTCCTTTGACTCGTGGGTAGGAAATGGATGGGAAGAAATTTTTTAGGTCAATGTTGATAATGACATCAGCACCAACATGAGGCTGGGCGTTGGTTACTATGGAGCGATCGCGTCGAAAGCCGTGAGCGGCATTGTCTAGTTCTAGTTTTTCTAGTATGTTGCTGAGAATCCAGTGTTGTGCTTGTTTTAGTTTTGGTTTGGGTGCGGAAATTAATCGCTCTCCACCGGTTTTTTTGGGAATCTTGAAACGAATGTAGTGAGATATGGTGGCGGTTTTGCGATTAAATGCGAGAAAGCGTAGCTGTCCTAGGGCAATCCCCATGGCTTGAGCAATGTCTTGGGCTGTGCTAAGCAGGGGTAATTTATAGGTTTGTAATCGTATGCGATCGCTTTCGGTATGGTTTAGACCTGGGGATACTTGCTCACCGAGATAGAGTATTTCCTTTTGCTGGCGTATAGCCCACGCTTGGGCACGTTCGAGCCGTTGTTGTTCCCGTCTTTCTTTGGTTTCCTGACGCTTAAGCCTAGACTGGGCTAACCGTTCTTTTAACAACCGCTTACGGACTGCTTGTTCATTTTGTAGTTTCTGACTTTCTTGGCGCAGTTGGGCTAGTTCTCGCTGGAGTTCTCCCCGCCGTCGAATTTCATCCGCTGGATCTTCTGGCATCTCACCTTCTGCTGGCCAAAATCCGTAGCGAATCATTTCTTCGAGGACGAATTCTTCTTTACCTATTTCGCGGATGCGATCGTAGAGTTCCTGACGGGTACGGGGTTGGTCTGACATGGGAACTATTTTTTAGTTTTTAAGGTTGGTTAAAGGTTGTTTGTTATAGCGCTATGCCCAGGGAATAGGGAACAGCGGATCACCGGAACAAAAAAGAGGCAAGAGGCAAGAGGCAAGAGATAAAAAATCCTGTGTACCTCATTAGGCTAGAAACCGCTATACATTTTTTACCATTGTCTTGATGAAGTCGCTGATGGGGGAAATTCCCTTTGGTGGCACCGGTACAGGCAGTTATGGCTGAGTGTAAACTTCGTATTTCCAATTTTAGCTGGCTGGACAAGACTGTTCCAAGCTGGTAAACAAAGCAGTAAGGGCCAGCCCTTTGTATACATCACAGCAGAGTCAGTTTTGACTAATGTTGCCAGATTTTCAGTCGCTGTCTGTAAACTTTTGTCAGTCAACCAGGAGCAGCCCTTGCACGTAATAAAGTCGCAAACCGGTATATAGGGTATCAAAGTTTTAACCAACTGCATAACGGGTAAATTGGCGCTTAAAAGCGGAATGAAAACCTAAAACGATATCAGAAGTGGGCACACCCATTTCCACCAACCTCTCAGCAACCGAGTCTTCAGTCCCATTATATTGAATCCAGATTTTGCCATCAATAATATCAAAGTGCATCACAGGACCAAATACCCGCTTATCTCCTTGCCAACCCACATAAGCCAATTGATAATGGTCGTGTTCCCTATCAAATATTAGCTCGGCTTTGACCGTATCCCTATCAGTAGGGGTTGCTATTTGGGAGTGTTCAGTTAAAATATGCTTTATAAATTGCCGATATTGCTCTATTTTATCCATTGCTTAATCTCCTCCAATTTCGGATCATAAATCATCAACTTGACTTGGTAACGTCTCGATTTCTGTCGCTAAATCAATTTGTAATTTGACTGCCTCGCCAATCCGAATCGTGAGAGGATCGTGAGTGATATTCCATCCGTCTTTGATCAAAGCATTTTTAACCTGTTGATGGAAAACGTCTTTTGCCATTTTGGATGTTTTTCATCCTTATTTTCATTTATTTAATTCTATCATCTACGGCATTGTTATTAGCTGTTGCGCATTTAAATTGGATAGTATTCATTCTCTTGATGTAAAGCGCGAGTGGTTTTGGGTTGGTTCATTGACCGAAAATCTGCCAAAGCCAATGGCAGTAAACTTATTTATCGGGTGCGTTTCACCTCTAATTACGACCCTGACCCAGCCATGGCCTGCCGCAAACAACATCAGGTGCCACTCGTGGCGAATTTAATTCTTAATGCGGAAAGCGCACCTAAGTTTTTGTAGTCAACTTTAGCATGCATGCCCGCCCTGCTTACTAAGGGTGGTTAGGGGGGATTCCTCTTGCCTTGCGGGTAGCGCTATATGCGTCTTGACAACCTGGGATGGCGAGCGTGGGCATAGGCATAATCACCATAAAACACAGACAGGCAAAGTATACAGAGCACAATCAAGATTTTTTTCAGTTGTTTCATAGCTAGAACAACTAGTGTAAAAATTTATTCTTGACCGATGCTAATGTAATCACAACTATTATCACAAGTAGTTTATGATATTTTTTTTACTCTATTTTAATGTCCATCAGTAAATAATTGACTTTGTCCTACCTGTTGATTGAAAGGCTAAGCAGTGGATACATAAACCAATTTATCCTCAAACTTACTTAAAAATTAATTAGTCTGACTCGAAGCTCCTGACTGGAAGCTCCTGAATCGGAGGATAGTTGGTTATGTCGAACTGAGGTGATTTTAAATTATTAATTTTTAATTGACGAAAAACACTGATGGTCTATAGATAAATCAGCAGCTAAGATCGATGAATTAACATTTCAGATGTCATAGGAGATGACAATGTCTGTACCTACCCGTACTCCTTTACCAATTATCCTAATTCGTGGGTTTGGCGGTCTCAATATTCAAGAGGAACAGCGCTTAACCTATCAGGGCTTTAACCAAGGCACCGTCTATGAACACAAAAAGGGAACAAATGAGATTTATGAAGGATTAATCCTGAGTTTTCTCAAGTCAGACTGGCAATACCAGGATGCCACTAACGTCGTGACCTTTAGTAGTCGGGAGATTGAAGATGAACCAGCCCTGCCTCGGAAACTAAACTCTTTGCAGAAAATGCTCCAGGATGGCAAACCCCTGCCATCATCACTCCAGTGGTTAAAGGATAATGGTATTTTCGAGAAATTTAAGCGCCTAAAAGAAGAAACCTATACTCTAAACTATCCAGACAAAACTGAACAAAAAAGATATTTTTCAGGGGATAAAGTAGTCATAAACCCAGAGATGTCAGAATACTTTTTGGAGTCTATCAAAGATCCTTGGCGCTCCATTTGGGTATTTCGCTACTATGATCTAAAAGAGCGTAAATTTGACACCTATGGTAATGCATTGGTGCGTCTGATCTACTTAATTCGTGAACTAACCGCAAATCAAGCAGGTGTTAAACCTAAGGTTAACATCATCGCCCATTCTATGGGTGGATTAATCGCTCGTGAAGCAGTTCAAGTCACCTATCCCAGCCTTGGTCTTAAGGCTGAAGACTACATCAATAAAATTATCACTTTGGGCACTCCTCACCAAGGCATTACCTTCCAAATTTTAGAAGATTGGCTGGGGTTTGGGGGAGAACTAGGTGCTCAAGAAGAATTAGAGCGCTTTAATCTCAAAAATCAAAGTAAGCTCAACAACCCCTATTCGTTCCAAAATTTTGAGAAACACTTTCCCTTAGAACGACTTTTAACTATTGTTGGCACCAACTATAAGTCTTACAATTTTCGACAAGCCTCCTTTCTCAACCGCGTTTTCTCCCCGAGATATGAGTTTGGTTCTAACTATAACCGTAGTGATGGCTTAGTTAAGCAATTCTCTGCCCAAATTCCTGGGGCACCCCGTACCTTTATCCACAAATCCCACGGTGGTTTCGACTCCGTGATTACTTCCCGGGAAGCATTTGAAGTAGCAACGCGCTTTTTGTTTGGGAATGTGCGATCGCGTTTACGTTTTGTCAACGGCCAAATCACTCGGGGTAAGGATTGGTTTGGCAAAAGTGAGTTCTTTCTGGGAGTATCCATTAAACCCCGTCTGGTGGATTTTGAACTGTTCCACCAGAGTGAGGCTGCGGAAAACTGCTATGGTCCGTTTATTAAAGAGGATTTGACCGACGAAAACCCAGCATTTCCTTGGGCAGATGGCAAAAATCTGATCTGGGAAGGCTACCTGAATACCATATCAATTCTAGAGGATGAGAGCATCCCAGCACAAGAGAAAGACATGGTCTTACGGCTGGACTTTTACGTCGGTGAACGGGATTTGTTAGGTCTTGGTTTCTCTGACAATGTCATATTCCGCAAACAATACTATATCCGGGTTCTGATTGCCAAGACACCCATAGAACTCTACCTCCATACCGATGAAAAATTTGCTCAGCCAGATTTTACCGCCAATCCCGCTGATAAGATGAAAGAAGTGGATGGTGCCTGGGAATTTAAAGTGCAAGACACTGGATTTGAAGGGACATTCCAGATCGAAATCGATTGTATTCCTGAACAGGGACATCCAGAACCGTTCCTTTCCGGGATAGGATAATGGGTAATGGGTCATTAGTAATGGGTAATGGGTAATTGGTAGTTGATGATTACCGATTACCCATTACCCTGACCCAAAAATCGAGCCACTATTTGGTAAGTGATTAACCGGACTTTTAAATAGATTAATACTAGATTAAACCAATGGCTTCATCAAAATCAAAACGTAATGCTTCTGACTCCAAAACCTCTGGCAATCGAATTGCCTACCAGGAATTTGGCACTAGCAATGACGCTGCAGTTGAACGAGGGATTCAGGAACTTCCGCCAAATCAGCAAGATTTGCGGGTACAGGCATCACGGAAAGGACGTAAAGGAAAAACCGTTACAGTAATTAGTGGATTTCAATCATCACCAGAAACCTTAACCAAGTTACTTAAACAGCTCAAAGGCCAATGTGGTAGTGGTGGTACAGTTAAAGATAATACTATTGAAATTCAAGGTAATCATACTGATAAACTAGTGCAAATTATGATTAAACTGGGATACAAAGCGAAAGTTAGCGGTGGTTAATGGTAAAAGATAAAATAAACCTGGATGTTTAAACAGGGATAAACGGATAAAATAATCTTAGGTTATCCGTTTGAATTACTAATTTTAATGACTAGATTTAAATGACTAGTTTGGTAATCCTTAAAACATCGTGATCGGAACGAAGATAGGGAACTGAGGTACTTCTGAATCCAGTAACAAAGGGTCGATGATACAACTTCCAATAAATGGGACTCAGGTCATGAGCGATCGCTTTTAGGGCTTTGAGTTCTTCTGCTAGTTCCGCTGCCAGTTCATTAATCCGTTCAGCGTGGTCATAAGCTTGTTGTGTGGCTTGTTCTATTTGGTCTTCTAGGGTTAGGGGTTGACTGATAGTAAGTGCTGGCTGTAACTGCTGCTGTTTTTGTTGCAACTGGGCTTCTAAGGCTGCGATCGCATTATCGATTCCTAGTATCTCTACCGATCGTTGGGCGTTTTCACTGGCTTGACGACGGTAGGCTTGAGCGATCGCTTCTGGGGACTGGTCTTCTAGGATGATTTCCTGGCGGGTTAGGGTATCACGTTCAGCACGTAGTGCGGCAATGCTCTGGCGAATTGCGTCAATTTCTGAGTGTATTTGCTCCATTTTTGCCTTTAGCTATGAGTTTTATACTCTTTTTATATTGAACAGTCAACAGCCTCATCCACAAGGGGATCGGGCTTGTAACTAACAGGACTTACGCCATAACTATACCAGTAAGGTGCGTTATTAACGCACTCTACTATAGGGTTTGTATTTGAGATGTAAACCTAGGAGGTCTTGTTTTTTTGTCAAATAAAACTCCGGAGCTCTTGCCCCTCTTGGTTTTTCTCTAACTTCTGGTAATCTCTTGGTGTATCAATGTCAATTACACCTAATGGAAAAGAAATACTAAATACTTCGTTGTAGTATTTGTTAATTATTTTTTTTGCACCCACGGTCTCATCTAAGGTTGCTAGTTCAGAGAAAAATCTATGTTTAAACAAAACAGGTACACCTAATGTATCTGCATATTGGCAAGCAACGATGGGTTTTCCCGTAGCATGATAGGCTGCAACTAGATGATTAATAATTTCAGGAGAAATAAACGGCTGGTCACAAACAGTAATTACTGCTGCGTCTATGGTTTCAGAACAAGTTGCAAGGGATAGAATTCCGCTACGAATTGAGGAACCCATTCCCAAATTCCAATCTGGGTTTTCAACTACCGTTACAGAAGGTTGGTTAACTTCAGAATATATCTGTTGGGCATTTGCTCCTAAAACCACCACTACAGGCTTGCAGACTGAAGCCATTGCCTTCTCTATGGTATGGCGAAGTAAGCTGCATCCCTGATAGGGTAAGAGTTGTTTAGGTTTACCCATGCGGGTTGATGCACCTGCTGCTAGGATAATAATAGCAATATTTGATTCAGTTGGTTTTAGCTGTGAATGGGTTATTTTCATTTCATAATTCAAAGAATCAAGAGTCAAACTTCCACAAATTTTATAGTTTATCAATTGGGATTTCCTTGACTTGAGTTCGTTCGTGAATTGGTTCCATGCGGTGTTTTAAAAAGCCACCACCACGGTTTGCTAACACGGCTTGAATCTCAGCAATGATGGATAATGCGATCGCTTCTGGTGAATCTGCACCAATATCAATACCAACAGGAGTATATAACTTTTCTAGCTGTATGGGTGTACATGCTACTCCTGCTGCACGTAAATCTTGCAGTAACCTGGCAGTGCGTTGCTTGGAGCCCAAACAACCCAAATAGCTGATCTCAGCAGGGATTAGCACTTTCAAAATTTCTAAATCATCGAGGTAGTTATGAGTCATGACCACAGCAATAGTGTCATCATCAATAGATATTTGCTTGTTTAGAATGTCCCTGCGGGTGAGAATCACCTGATCAGCCATGACAAAACGCTCTTGAGTTACCTCACTCCCTCGACAATCAACAATAGTGACTCGCCAACCTAAGGCTTTAGCAAACTCTGCTACAGGTAGACTATCACGACCTGCACCAAAAATTATTAGGTGTGGCGGGGGTTTAATAAACTCGATAAAAATATCTACTTTACCGACTGCTAATTGGTATTGATGGAAACTTGAATGTTGATTTTCCAGAGCAGCTTGAGCATCTTTGAGCAAAGCAGCAGTCAAATATTCGTCTTTAATATCAGTATTGACAGTATTATTTGATTGCAGGATTAAACGCGCCCCAACCTGAACATTAACCTTACCTTCTACAGCAATAACAGTGGCAATAATACCTGGTTGCTGGTTTTGGAAACATTGATTAATAAAAGCTAAGGGATTAAGGGGATTATCTTGATTTAGAGGCTCAATCAAGACGTTTACCACACCGTTACAACCCAGGCCAAATCCCCAGATAATGTCTTCATCAGCAGTGGTATCATAAGTTACGACTATGGGTTTTCCGTCTGGCATTGAGACGCGAGTATGCTCAAATACATCATTTTCCAAACAACCACCGCTAATGGTTCCTACCATTTTACCAGTTGATGTGATCAGCATCCGCGCACCAGGTTGGCGATAGGTAGAGCCTTGAGAATTGACAACAGTAGCAAGAAATACTTGTTGATCGTTGTGTTGACTATCTCCGAATGCTGCTAGAATAGAATTTAGCTCTTTCATCTTGGCTGCTAGACACTCCTGTTATAGCCAAGCTTAACAATTTGGGTTCAATGATGTAAAGTAAAAAATTTTGTGGCTTTTGTGGAGATATTTTATGGCGAGAATATTGTATTATCACCAGCAATCAAACTTTTATAGGAAAATTCGGATCTTGTTAGCTGAAAAAAAAATAGACTGCGAACTCAAAGAAGTTAATCTTAAGAATAAACCTTCGGAATTTATTAAAGTTTCTCCCATTGGTAAAGTACCGGTGTTTGTAGAATAAGATGGTACAGTTATTTGGGATTCTACATTAATTGCAGAGTATTTAGACGAAACTTATCCACAACCTCGTTTTTCCCCAAGTCATATTCGAGAACGGCTTGAGTGTCGTAAATGGGAAGAATTAGCAGATAACTTAGGTGATAATATCATCAACTTATGGATACTAAATTTGACCAATAATCTCGCCCCGACTCCCTACCGGGCAAAAATAGAAACGTCAATTAATCGCCTTTTACCAATTTTTGAGGAACAATTAGCCCAATCTCAATATTTATTAAGCAATGACACATGGACAGCAGCAGATGTAGCAGCGTTATGTTCCTTGGGTTACTACAGCCTTCGCTTAAATGAAGATTGGGTTTTGCAATATCCTAACATAGGAAATTGGTTCGATAAATTACACGAGCGTGAGTCGGTCAAGTCAACTGTTCCTATGCCGTTAAATTAAGTATGAAACACCAGACAAACGGACAATAAAAAACTGAAATTTAGAGGCTTCTGATCAGCAAATGCAGGAGCATTCACAGATGAGTAGTGAATAATTTCAGGATTGGGTTTTTAATTACAAGCCATCGTCAGCGTTAATTGAGATTAAAATGAATCACTACTACAAAAAAAATGTTGTGATTATCGGAGGGGGGCCTGCAGGATTAGGGGCAGCTTTAATGTTAGCCCAAAGAGGCTGGAAAAATATTACGGTTATTGAAAAAAGACCCTCAGCCGACTATTACGAACCGGATAAATCCTTTAGTTATCAAATTGATGGCAGGGGGCAAAAATTAACCGATTTATTAAAACTAACTCCCAAACTAGCTAATGTGAGTGTCCCTAGTACTGACTTTTACTTTACTCTCATTCAAAAAGACGGCACACGGAAAACAACGAAACTACCCATTGCTGATTCTAAACGCAAAACTGCCTACTGGCTGCCCAGAGCATCTTTTATAGAGTTACTTTACCAAGAAATTCAACACCATTGGCAAGATGAAATTAAGGTTTTATTTAAAACTGAATGTATAGAGATTAAACAACATTTAGAGCATTTAGAAATTATTACCCAATCTAGGGACAATAAACCATTGACACTGACTCCTACTCTGTTAGTGGGTTGTGATGGTTTAAATTCTATTGTGCGTCAAACTCTGCATGAATGGGAAAAAGGTCAATCAAATTCCTTTGAAATGCAAAAGTTTTCTTCTCCTAGTTCCGGTTTAAAATATAAAGTTCTCACCTTACCTCCTCAATTTCCTCTATCAGAACAAGAAGGAGATGTAGCACAATCTACAATGGCTTATGCCATTCGGTCTACTTTTAAAGAGCGTAAAAAAGCAATTAATCTGGGTTTATTACCCTTGAAAAATCCGAATCAACCCAGAACTGCAAATATTATTACCTACCCTGATCATCAAATCTGGCAACTAGAAACCCCAGTAGACGTTGAACAATTCCTGAAACAAGCATTTCCTCAGATTCCCCTGGAAAAAATTATTGACCCTGAAGAAATAGCCAGATTCACATCCAGTGAGGGGGGTAAATTTCCGATTCCTCAATATTGTTCAGGATTGTATCAAATCTGGAGAAACCCTGAAGAGAGTCAAGGAACAGCCGTAATTTTATTAGGAGATGCAGTTCATTGTTTTCCTCCTGACATTGGACAAGGCGTTAATTCTGCTTTAGAAGATATCTATGTTTTCCAGGAAATATTAGCCGAAACTAAAGATAATCTTTCTGAAGCACTTTATCGCTATCAAAACCTACGCCAATCCGATATTAAAGCCTTAATTCGTTTAGGACAAATTAGTTATCCTTGGCAATATAATCAAGACCCTTTACGGAAAAAAATATGGAGTATTAACTTTTTTATGCGCTTATTATTGAATCGTTTATTTCCTTTTTTATTTAATACCCATTCCTTCATAATGATTCAAAATCATGAATTATCTTACTCGGAGATTCTTGCTAAAAGTAACAGGACTACTCAAGTGTTATCCATATTGGGAGGATTGGCAATATTGACTTTACTGTTGAAACTTATGAATTAGAATAATTTTTTCTGAATTGGTGCAAACGGCAGTTAATCAAAAAGAAGTAAATTGGAGCTGGGGGGGCGACATGATAGCTAAAAAGTAGACTGTATAAGCTTCATAGCTCTCATACCTGTCTTGATGCAAAGCGCGAGTGGTTTGAATTTACCGTAAGATAGGGTCGCCTTGTCTTGATGCAAAGCGCGAGTGGGGGAAACCCCCTTTGGCAGCGCTGCATCGCTATTAAAAAATATTTAACCATGCATCTGCATAACCTGCTAACTATAAAGGCGACCCTATCTAAGGTTTTGTCTCCGGGGGAAACCCCCGCAGGTCGGCGCTGCATCGCTTATTCAAAAGCTTTTCCCGTAGCGTGGCACAGGCTACTTGAGGTGCTATCAGCTATCAGCCAAAAGCCTGTGGCCACGCTACGGCAACAGTTTATGGCCATAGCGCAAGCTACACCGAACAGCTTTTGAATAAAATAAGCTGACGGCACCTCAAGTAGCGTGACCGTAGGCCTTTAGCTGATGCCTGAATGCTTACATGACCTTGAGGTCAAATTAGGGTTAATGACGAGTGTAAGAACGCTCGAAATGGGTTTTAACTTGATGGGCAACTGTTGCAATAACAATGGCTGAGCCAGACCCTAAAATAGCAACTAGTTCAGTGCCAGAACCATCCGTCACTATTGCCAAAGCCGCCAATGCGATCGCTACTGCCACAAAAGTCGTTTTTAACCGGTTGGTTACCTGATAGGCTCGATTGCAGGAACCACAGATTTGAGTATGTCGCCTTAATCGGTCTAGGGGAGGTGGTTGCTGATTATCTTCCAGTTTTTTCTGGGGTAGCTTCCTGGTAGAATAGCCTTGATAAAAAGGTAAAGATGTTCCGAACTTATCGAGCCACTTGCGATACTCAATCAACAACAGATCTGATGTTTTGAGTGGCAAATACAGAGAGTTTAGGCTTGTTCCCAACCGTTCCACTTCTGCCTGCTGTCCCACCACAAGTGGTAAATCTTCTTCTAAGAATTTGTCTCGGTACCAGTGTTCCATCCAACGAGGCTGTAGCTTCAGTTTCCAGGTAGAATAATTATTATAATTCCTAATAATAATACGGCATTTGCCTTTACCTAGAGGAAGGGAATAAAGTGCTGCTCCACCGATACGAACTGATTTTTCCCCACTTGAGCTTTTGTAGGTCACTAAATTGGGAGCAACGAAATCAAGGTTTACCCATGGGCTATTCTTTTGCCTGGTTTTTCGGTACCTGCCTCGAATCCCAAAAGTAGAACTTTCCAGGACTTCCATTTCTAAGGGTTGAGCGTATTTTCGACTACTGAGGGTGCCCTCGTGGCTGATGAAGAGGTGAGAGGGATCGAGGGCATTTTCTATAAAATAGGTTTGGTCGTAGGGGAGGTCTATCATATAGTCTGAGCTGGCAACTGTAGGATTTTCCAAATCCGCTACAGTTGGGATGCCCTCGAGATCAGCAGCTTCAGGTTTCCCCATCCATACCCAGACAATACCTTGCCGTTCCACAACCGTAAAGGATTGCACACAGGCTTTGGCTGGAATCTTGGCATCTTCTGGTAACTGGGGAATGTGCAAACATTGACCATCTTGACCAAATTGCCAGCCGTGATATAAGCACTCGATTTTACCATCAATGATTTGTCCGTCCGAGAGTTTAGCGGCGCGGTGAGGGCAGCGGTTTGTTAAACAGGCTAGCTTACCATCTTGGTTTCTGAACAATACCAAAGGCTCGTCATACAGGGAGAAGCTGTAAGGACGGTCTGTGGGCAGGTCTTGGACAAAGGTGACAGGATACCAGCTCTGCTGCCAGTTGAACTCTTGCTGTGTTTCAGCTATAGGAGCAGTGGCAGTTTTTTGTACTGCTTCTGGTGTTTTGGTATCAACTCTCATAGATAACTTCCTCTATGAAACAACTGACCATCTTAGATGGCGAATCTGGAGCTTTGTTAGCACTGAGGCCAGCAATACTAAACCTTTATGTCAATCCTAGTACTAAGGCTTGCTAGATATTGCCCACCCTATTTTTAGACAATCACGCATTCCTGGGTAATCAAATCAGCTGCGCGGGTATCATCGGTGAAGTTAGCAATCCCTCTCTTGATTCTATCGGGGCTGTATCTCCCTCTACTCTGAGTTAACCTCCTCTAAGTTAAGAAAGAAAGCGATTGGCCTTTGGCCACGCTACGCGAGTCACGCGTTCGCAAAGCGTGGCCAAAGGCCTCAGCTTCCGCGCTTATGCGATCGCTATACTCGCACCTACAGGATGGGATAGCGAGAGCTATCACCAAGTCAACTCCCTGATGCGATCGCTTACCGTGGCCTACGGCCAATCGCGTAGGGGCTCAATGCTCGCCCATCGCATTTTTCATCAACCCCTTTCTTTCTATCTAAAATGTCGCGATTCATATCACCGCTATAATCGCAAGATTTAGCGGTGATATGAATCGCGACCAATAAATTAATAACGCGATAGCGTTACAATTTAAATTTTGTTTGTATCTTGTCTACCCAGGTGATTAG
>NZ_MKZS01000001.1:1842558-1850828 GCF_001942495.1 Moorena bouillonii PNG | reverse complement strand
CCGTGGCGAATTTAATTCGCCTAGCGATGCAGCGCGGTCTTGGGGGTTCCCCCCATGACCGACTGCATCAAGACAAGGAAAGCGCACCGTCGGAGAATTTTTATTAATAAAAAGGTATTTTTAACCTTAAAAAAACCTTCTCCCCAGCACCCCAACGCCCTTTCAGCAGATTGACTTGACAATTTATTCATGAAAATGAAACAGCCCTGCCTCTACAGGGCGGGGTAGTTCATTTCTCATCTAAATAAAAACGGTAAAACAAATAATCATCTCGGAAAGGATGATCATCTGCGACATGATGAATAATACCTCGATTAATCAGTATCTGTCCAATAGCCACTGCATCTTCCCGAGTAGAATTACACCGTTTCACCAACCAATCTACGGCTTCTGACCCAACAAAACAGCATCCATAGCTATTGAGACGATAGCGACGGTCTTGAATATCCAACCCTCCTGGTTGACGCATTTCCTCGATCAAGGTTTCAATGTCTAGTGTTATCATATCCTCTTGGAAAGGAGCCGTAGGGTAAGAGTCTTGATCTATGTCATCCATAGGCTCTAGGAAACCTGAAACTAAGGAATCCTGGGTGGGCTCAGACTGATACCCATTGGGAATATAGAGTTGGTTTTCTGGCGGTTTTGGCTGACGCTCCCCCAGCCAAGCGGTCAGCAATTTCTCTAACTGAGGCGATCGCACATGGAGGTCTCGTTGAGGAAATGGTATATGGATATCATAGCGACGCAGACTTTTCTCAATCCGGTAGTTGAGGTCACTCTTGATTTTAGGCTGCCGCTTGGGGTCTCCAGTCCAGACCAACAGCTCAAACTTGAGGGCACTCTCACCAAATTCCTGAAACCAAACTTGGGGATAGGGCCTCAGTAATACTTCCGGGTGACTCTTCGCAGCTGCCAACAGTGCCTTCTTGACCTGCTCCACATCAGATCCGTAAGCCACTCCTACAGGAATCTTGAGCCGGGAAATCGGGTTACCGTGACTCCAGTTAATCACCTCAGTTTCTAAAAAGCGGGCATTGGGCACAATTATTGTTACTTTATCCAAGGTGCAAATCTCTGTACTGCGGGAACCCATTCGCTGCACAGTTCCCACCAAATCGTTGACCTTAATAAAATCCCCCAGTTGAATCGGTCGCTCTAGGGTGATAATTAAGCCACTGATAAAGTTGTTAGCAATATTTTGCACACCGAAGCCAATTCCCACCCCTAAGACACTAGCAAAAATAGTTAGGGAACTTAAATCCAACCCAGAACTTTGGAGTATGATAATCATGCCCAAAAACGTCAGGACATACTGGATCAGGGTAGCAATCACCTCTTGCACCCCTGAATCAGCGCCAGTTTTCCCCAAGATGTAACGCCTCAATAGCCTGGTGAGGGCACTAACCCCAAACCATAGCACAACGGTTAATACCACCAACAGCAGCACTTGGATCGCAGAATACTTGCTTTCTCCGGAACCAATTACAGGAGACTTGAGGAAGTTTAACAGTTCATAACGCCAACTGCGAAGTTGGGGAAATAAGTCACTAATGGTTAAGATAACTGTACTCCACAGGATAACCTGTAACCCTAACAAGGCTGCCCCGAGAAATAATTTAGCTGGGTCGTGCCAAGGGAAAAAAGGAGAAGCCGGATTGCCTAGCCAGGAGGTCAGTTTCCGCAAGGCAAACTGCCTGAAGACCCGTAACAGCAAGTACAACAGGATTAACAACACCAGAACTACCGCTGTAAACCTTCTTGCCTGACGAGTATAATCTGGCATCCGCTGTCGTTTGCCCTGCCGGATTGCCCTTTCAATCAGCTTCTCCCATTTCTCGGCTTGCTTAAGAGGATCAGTATCAGGAATTTGATCGGCCTTGGTAATCGTGACCAGAATCCGCTCGGTAAACTTGGTACGAAGAATCCCCTCGTTTTGCCCGACATATTCAATGTCCACATATTCAGGTTTTTGTAGGGATTTCACCTCCCTTGCTAAGCGCTGATTGATCAGCTCGGCTCGCTCAGTAGCGCTAAAGTTGCCAGCGTTGCCCACTTGAAACAACTCAATACCATCCACCACCACAGGAGCTTTCTCCTTACCATTTGCCAAAAATTCCTGTGCTAAGGTAGAGGCTGGTAATAGGGTGAGCAGTAGGGTAAGTACACCTAGCAACACCAATACCAAGGAACGCCGAAGCCTAGCCCTTGGGAAAGGGTTAATGGAAAATCGAACATTGATAAGAGATTCCATAGGTTACGTTCCATTTAGCTCTCATTTTCCATAACATTAGAATCTCATCGCCTTTGGTTGAGGGCATTAGGTATTCTAGACTACCCGTTCTAGATGATGTCTAGAGGAATCGTTTTCCTCGTTTGGTATTGGTTTTAACCCCTCCAGCAGACCGCTGACCACGGCCCAGGTGCCAACTCCCATTATTAACAGTATCACTAAGCCAATCAACCAAACTACAGGTTTATTCTTGGGCAGAGAGTTGGAAACATTTTTCTCACCTAATAGACTCGTCTGGTCAAAGTTCTGTGCAGTGGCGTTGAGGTCATTTTCCCGTTTCAAGGTCGCTGTAATCTTGTACGGACCAATTCGTAGGGTGTCCTTGCTTGAAAAAGGATGAATACCAGAGCGAATCTTCCGCCCGTTAATAAACGTGCCATTGGCGCTGCGGTCAGTAATATAGAGTTGGGTATTAGCCACTGTGATCAGGGCGTGATACCGGGAAATTTCCTTGTCAAGAAGTACCAGATGAGACACAGATTGACCTGCTAACTGTTCTGGCAAATGGTCATTTTCTCGACCAACAGCAATTGGCGGTCTCAGAACAGGTTTCTTTAACTCGCTAGTTTCTGGGTCTTCCCAGGTCAATTGAATATAAATCGGTTCAGCCAAGATTTCACTCCTGCTAACTAGAACATCGTGGATCAGTGCTGAGTAGGTCAGTGGTGAGTGCTGAATTTTGCTTAGCACATGAATAATTTTTTGTCAACCATATCCACCGATGCTAAGGGGATGACAACAAGGGTGAAACTTAGATAGGGTGTCGGGTGTGGGGTTTTGGATAGGTCCTGGGTAGGAGCCAGTTCCCCCTGAGAGGGTGACAACAAGGCTAAACCCCATTGAGACCATGCTGTGAGCATCTCGTTAAACTGAGATAAATTAATTTTGAAGCACTGATTTTAACTATGCCTGATTTTTTGCCCATTGCTTACTTTCAGAACAAGTTTGTCCCTTTCGCTGACGCCAAAATCTCCATTGCTACCCATGCCTTGCACTACGGCACTGGAGCTTTTGGCGGATTACGCTCTCTCCCTGACCCGAACAACCCACAGCAATGTTTACTGTTTCGGTTAGACCGCCATTGCCAACGCCTAAGTAATAGTGCCCGGTTATTACACTACAATTTACCTGCTGATAAAATCGAGAGTATTATCGTTGAGTTTATCAAACAAAATAAACCAACTACATCGTTTTATATCCGCCCTTTTGTCTACACGTCAGATTTAGGAATTTCCCCGCGACTCCATAATATTGAAAAAGACTTTTTTGTTTATGGATTAGAATTAGGAGATTATTTATCTCCTGAGGGAGTTAGCTGTCGGATTAGTTCATGGTATCGACAACAAGACCAAAGTTTACCCTTGAGAGGTAAAATTAGTGGAGCTTATATTACGTCTTCCTTGGCGAAAAGCGAAGCAGTAGAGTCTCGCTTTGATGAAGCCATTATGATGAATTCTGATGGCAAAGTCTCGGAAGCTTCTGGGATGAATATCTTTGTGGTCAGAAATGGCCAGCTGATTACCCCTGGATTCGATCAGGATATCCTAGAAGGAATTACTCGGGATAGTATTCTGACCCTTGCTAAAGACATGGGCTTGCCAACTATACAACGACCAGTGGATAAATCAGAACTATTTATTGCCGATGAAGTATTTCTGAGTGGGACAGCGGCAAAGATCACCCCAGTTAAACGAATCGAAAACTATCACTTATCTCCAAACAGACCAATAACCGAAAAGCTCAAGGAGATGCTAGCAGCAATTACCGAAAATCGGGAACCGAAATATAAAGACTGGGTGTATACGGTTAAAATTGATAAATAAACTAAACTTAGGCTTATAGAACCCTGTAAACCTGTAGCGACGTCTGGGATAGCGAGTAGAATCAAAGCTAAACACATGAACAATCAACTGATAAATTCTGCAAACCCCTTAGGCGGTCGCTACAAAATCATCAGCAAGCTGGGAGCAGGTGGGTTTGGTCAAACGTTTCTGGCACGGGATTTGCACTTGCCAGGAACTCCCCAATGTGTGATCAAACAGCTCAAACCCCAGGTGACGGATCCTCAGTGTTTGGAAATTGCCAAACGCCTATTTGAGCGAGAAGCCCAAGTCCTCTACCAGCTGGGTAACCACGATCAGATCCCCCAGTTGCTGGCACATTTTGAGGAAAATCAGGAGTTTTATCTGGCCCAAGAATTTATTGATGGAGAACCCCTCAACCAAGAAATCCGTCAGCCTTGGGAATCAAATCGAGTGATTGCTCTGTTGCAAGACATTCTACAAGTCTTAGTATTTGTTCATGAGCAACGTGTGATCCATCGTGATATCAAACCCCCAAACCTGATCCGCCGCCGCAAGGATAATAGAATAGTCATGATTGATTTTGGGGCAGTTAAGCAAGCTAGCACCCAGATTATCGATCCTGAAACGGGGCAAACCAAAACCATTGCTATTGGCAGTCATGGCTACACCCCCAAAGAACAGTTTGGTGGCAATCCTCGTTTTAGCAGCGATATCTATGCGGTGGGTATGGTAGGTATCCAGGCATTAACCGGAATTCATCCCAAGTTCCTGAAAGAAAACTCCGAAACAGGGGAAATCAACTGGCGCGATCGCGTCCAAGTTAACATCCAAGTTAACTCAGAATTAGCGGATATCCTTGACTGTATGGTGCGCTATGATTTCCGTGACCGCTACCCGACCGCAGTAGAAGCGTTGGCAGCAGTTCAGAGGCTAACTGCTGCACCAACAATAGCTATGTCTGCTACAGTTCCGGAAGAGACTGTTTCTGTTTCAGCAACATCAGCACAAACCCAGGCCAGATCAGAGATCATCCGAAGATGCTTAACTAAGCCTTGGTTGATGATTACTGTCTTAGCAGGGATGGGTATCGGTATTTCTGTGATCGGTACTAAGACTTTTCTAGTTCCGAAACTTGTCACTCAAACTGACAATATTACTGACAACATTAGCGATACCGTTGCGGAAACCTCGACTACCACCTCTGAGTCAAAACCTGCAACCCCAGCGGTAGTTAGCAACACCCCTGAAAGCACTACTACCAGCTCAGTCCAAAAAACTATTCCCGGCTCGGATACCGAATCAGCTGCAAAATCGCCATCCGACCCGGAAACACAACCAACGGAAACACAACCAACTGCAATAGAATTAAACAGCCAAGGGGAGAGCTTGCGGCAAGCAGGAAAGTACCAGCAAGCACTGATGACTTACGAAAAAGCGATCGCAAGGGACTCAAATTTAGCTGAAGCTCATTGGGGTCGTTGCTATAGCTTGAATTCCTTGGGCCGTACTCAAGAAGGAATGGCCGCCTGCGATCAAGCCCTTGCCCTTAAACCTGACTACCCAGAAGCATTGTGGAGTAAAGGTGCAGCTCTCGAATCCCAAAACACCCCAACAGCCATAACTCAAGCTCTAACTCTATACGAGCAAGCGATCGCTATCAAGCCCGATTTTGCTGACGCCTGGATTAACCGAGGAGTAGCCCTCCATAAACTCAAGCGCTACAGTGAGGCCATAAAAGCTTATGAGCGGGCACTTCAACTCAATCCTAATTCTGCCGATGCTTGGAGTAATTTAGGGGCAGCCTATTGGGCCAAAGGTCAATACAAGGAAGCAATCAATGCCATGGAAAACGCACTTCAAATCCAGCCGAATCACCCCAATGCTAAGAATCTGCGTCAGCAGGCAAGGGAACAATTAGGCCGTTGATCACTCAGCAAAAATAAATATTTGATAAAGATTTTATATCTAAATAAATATCTGATAAAGATTTTTGGTTTTAGTCTTAGAAACTGGAAAATCCTCTACTATTACATTTAATTACTATTAAGCATTAGAGCTGATAGCCCTAGGGATTAAATACGAAAACCTAACACCTAAAACCTAACACTTTAGCAAAGGGAACAGGGAATAGGGAACAGGGAATAGGGAATATGGATCAAAATTCTCTCAATTCCTACATGGATGGCTATTTACCCTAATCCTCAAAACTAAATTCACACAGTACTAGGATTGCGATGCTCTAAAAGAGCCGCTACGCGAACACAATCCCTTATTTAACTTATTTAGGTTAAATAATTCAAGTTAAATTAACTAATTTTAATTAACTTTGCATCACTATGAAACTGAATACACCAGCACTTGGAATAAGAGCAAATTGGCTCCAGAAGTGGATGCCGATCGGCTTAATTTTAGTAGTTGCTACTGGGTTGTACCTCTATCAACTCGGCACAGAGAGCTTATGGTACGATGAGCTATTTAGCATTAACAAAACTCAGAGTGGGATATCACTGCCTCCCAAGAATCTGACACGTCCCTTTTATTTCATGATTCTCTACATTTGGATGCAGTTTGGCACTAGCACCGTTTGGTTGCGTGGGCTATCTGTGATTTTTGGACTAGGCAGTATCTTCCTAATCTACCTGCTGGGTCGTCGCTTAGCTGGAAAGCCAGTTGGCTTGATTGCCGCCCTGTTACTAACCCTCTCACCTGTGTTTATCAACCATGCCCAAGAGGTAAGGATGTACACCCTAATCCCCTTCTTAAGTTTAGGGGGTACCTTAGCTCTAGCTCATGCCCTTGAAAATCCCAGGTTTGCTGCCATCAACTGGTGGGCTGTGGCCAGGTTTCTAGCCCTTGTGACTACTCCGGTGAGTGTGACCTTGTTTCTGCCAGATCTGGTATTAATTGGATGGCAGTTTCGTAATCAAAAGCGCCGATTATTTGCTTTTGGGATTAGGCTGCTGCTGATTGGGAGTTGTTGGCTTCCTTTGGTATCAGCAGTTGATGAATCTTCCACTAAATTCCTCAAAGGTTGGGTAACACAATACCCAAAACCCAACATTATCTTAATTGTCTCTGAAGTCACCCACTTGACAGCTTTCTGGCCATTGAGACACTTACTAGGGTCAGGCATCAGTGCCAACGACCTGATGAAACAGCTCAATCAGCAGTCTATCATGGAGTGGCTTGTGGAGCATGTGTTAACCTCAAATCTTGTACCTTTGTTCTATTACATGGCATATACGGCCATGGCAATCGGCTTGCTTGCGATCGCTCTATTGAGCAGGCACCCCTCAAAAAAACTCTGGTGGATTAAAGTGTGGGCATTATTACCTGCCGGATCTATCTTATTGATATCTTATGTTTCCAGTTCCATATGGAAAGCTCGCTATCTACTAATTGTATCCCCCTATTTCTTAATTCTTCTAGCAGCAGGCTTGATGCAAGTTTGGCGTTGGCAACATCGAGTGGCTGTTTTAGTAACTCTGATCTACGCCATAGCAGTGGGTAGTGGTCTAGTGCATTACTACACAACGTTGTATCGTGTAGCAGGTGGTGCGCCCACTTGAGACTTGTTTAATATATAGCAATTATCATAATCATGAGGTACACAGTATTTTTAACGACTACCATCCATACCTGCGCCCGTAATCATTACTAAAAAAACTATTACCCCTACTCCCTACTCCCTACTCCCTACTCCCTACTCCCTAGAAATTTGTACCTCACCAAACTCAAAACTGCTCTATTACCCTTAATCGGTGGTATCCTGATGGGCCTAACACCATCACCAACAGAAGCTTGGCCCCTAGCTTGGATTGCCCTAGTGCCGCTATGGTTCATAGTAGTCAGGGGTCAGAGTATTCGTGGCAATGCTTTATCTGGTCTGATCTGGGGTATCGGTTATCATGGCTTAGCTCTATCTTGGATTACTGGTATTCACCCCATGGACTGGATGGGGGTACCATGGCTAGCTAGTATTGCGATCGCATTATTATGCTGGATACTCATTACCCTCTGGGGAGCACTCCTAGTAGCTGTCTGGGCAATAGGAATCTCTATCACTCAATCAATTACAGCAAGTTTCGCCCCCCTAGCCCCCCAGCGAGCAATCCCTCGCTGGGGGGTTCTTGAGTTAAAGTCCCCCAGAATTGGGGGATTTAGGGGGCTTGCAG
>NZ_MKZS01000001.1:1827710-1842458 GCF_001942495.1 Moorena bouillonii PNG | reverse complement strand
CATTTTCCCAAAGCCTGGTCATGTATAGCCTAGAGTTGTCTTGTCATCCGTTAAGCTTCAAGCCTAAATATTACAAAATTCCCGAACTGCTGCCCAAATTAACTCCATCACATCCCGCAAACCATGTTCGCTCTCCAATTCAACCAATTGCACCCAAGGGCGGGTACTGGCATAATCACGACTCGCGATCATAGGAATCACCTCATCGTAGCACCCATGTAGAATCAGAGTAGGTACTTGTCGCCCTAGCTCCAAACCCTCATACTGACGGGCATCTTCTACAAACTGGTAGTGCAAGGGAAGCGTTCGCTTTTCTCGGTAATGATAAATATCTAGATATCCTTGGGAGCGCCACTGATTAAGCTGTTCTGCTCCTAATTTCGGCAACCAATGGTCAAGGAAGCCAAATGCTGGTGCTAGTAGAACCAGTCTCTTGATTTGTGAATTGTTTTGTGCTAAAAGTGCAGCGGTAAAAGCACCCAAACTAGAGCCGATTAACGTGACTGGTGTTCCATCTAAGGGCAGTAATGCTGCCACTTGACTAATCTGGCGGCTTATTGTTAAATGATTAAAGTCATCTTGATTAAGGTCAGGAATTGTTAGAGAGACATTGAGGCCAGCAAACGCTTGCTGTAAATACACCGCCTTGGCTGATTCAGGGCTAGATGCAAAACCGTGTAGATAAATAAATCTCAAAATCCTTATCCTTTGTGGTTCTACTTAATCCGATAGAGGGTTTTGGTTGCGGCGCTGTCTCATGAATTGAGCAAACTGGATGCGTTGTTCAGGAGTCATCACCTCTCGCATCTGCAACATACTCTCAAAGTGTAACTCTCCTAGCTGCCGGTTCAATAGTTGAACCTGTTGGTATTGAGTGCGGATAGTTTCTCTGTCAGCTGTACCCACCATCAACTCACTTAATGTCTGCTTCGCTTGACTCACTTCCTGACGAAGATCTATAATGGATTCTTCATACTCCAGCTTAATGGTTTTTAGCTGCTGCCTTTGCACCTGGTTGAGCTTGAGTTGCCTCATTAACCTATGCTTACTCGATTTTCGGTGTTGTTGACCCTCAGGGCTGGGAATCAATTGAGAGGTTATAGGCTTGGTATTAGCTACAGCAGTGCAGCCAGTCAGGGTAACCAAGAGAATTGACAAAACATAACCTGGACGTAACAGCATGGAAGTTACCTATAAATGTCTTTAATTTACAGTTTGGAAGAAATATTGAAGGTTGAAGGTTGAAGGTTGAAGGTTGAAGGTTGAAGGTTGAAGGTTGAAGGTTGAAAGTTGAAGGTTGAAGGTTGAAGGTTGAAGGTTGACAACCCACTTTTACCTTGCCATAGCCGTTGGCTAGAGCCAACCTTTTAACAGGTCAAACCTTATCCTCTATAGGTGATCCTGAGGTGATCGTTCCTACTATGGGTTTTTATTGTCCAGTATTGGCTAAGATCATCCAATCAGCTGGTGGAGTATGAATGACATTGCTCACCGATGTCTCTCCCACAACTCCATGCCAATTTTTCTCTAAGAAAGCTTCTAGAGTGGTTAAATTGTGAGTGCGGTAACCACTCCAAGCCATCAGTAAACCAACAGCGATGGCTGATGGAACTAACCAAAGCTGTGGTTTACGACTAGGCGGTGGGGATTTAGCGATCGCATTGATAACTCGTTCCTCCAACTCAAATGCTGCTGGTGGAGGAGTAGGTCGATGTTGGCGCAGAAATGCTTGCCATTGTTCGTCATCAGGTTGAAACTGAGTCATGGCATGTCTCCTTGTTGTTGGATGATATATTTCCGTAGGGAAGTTCGAGCGTGGAAAAGACGAGACTTAACCGTTCCGAGAGCTATGCCCAAAATTTTAGCAACTTCCTTTTGTGGCAAATCCTCTAAATCATGTAGCACCAGCACAGCACGATGGTTCAAGCTCAGTTGCTGGATTCCTTTTTGAATCATGTCCTGATAGTGCAACTGCATCAGATCAGGAGTATGGGAGGATTTGGCATTTTTTAGGGGTAGATCAGCTGTGTCCTCTGGAAGTTGAAGGTTTAAAGCACGTTGCCGTTGCAAATTGCGCCGCTGATCCGATGCCACATTCCAGCAGATGCGGTAAAGCCAGGTGGAGAACTGTGAAGGTTGCCGTAGTTTTGGTAAGCCTTTCCAAACTCGTAGGAACACCTCTTGTACTAAATCATCAAGAGCATAAGCACCACATAGCTGATAGATAGTTGACCTGACGCGCTGCTGATAGCGTCGGTATAGTTGGCGAAAACTCTGCTGGTTCCCCTGTTGGCACTGCAATACCAACTCTGTGTCTGTGCTGGTTGTTTTTGCAGCAGCAGAATCTTCTTTGGAAGCCTGGGCTGATCTGACTGACAACTGTGGGTTCTTCCTCACCGCTTTGTTTTCCTATGTTATTTAGACTCACTGGCCAACAGAATGGTTCAATTTGGTAAAAGTTTAGCCAGAAATGGAGCCAGCGGGGGTAGGGTGACCGTAAGCATTCAGCTATCAGCACCTCAAGTATCAGCTCATGGGCACGCTACACCGAACAGCCAAAGGCCTGTGGCCACGCTACACGGAACAGTTTATGCCCATAGCGCACGCTGTCAGCCATGCAAAGCGCGAGTGGGGGAAACCACGGCAGTCGCTCATGGGGGAAACCCCCAAGACCGCGCTGCCTCCCCGTGAGGCCACTGCATCGCTACTGTTCGCGCAGCCTGCGCGTAGCGCAATCGGTGTTTTTGAATAAAATAAGCTGACGGCTGATGGCTGACGGCTGATGACTGACGGCTGACCGGGTTTGGGTTAGGTCAGAAGATAGAAGAGTCAACAGCTCTAGGGATTCCTGGTCTTACTGACACAACAATCGGTGGCCAAACCGTACCCCCGTTGCTCCTATAGCCGACACCCGGTCAGCCCCTTGAGCGTATTATGGTCACAAGAAGCACGGAAAATTTGCAGATCTTTACTAAGTCTTTAATGTCGAGTTACTTTTGATATGATTAACTTTTATTATTATTATTTCCATATATAGGTTGCATCTGACGGATGGCAGGTTTGGTAGCTAATCTGCACCAATACCAAAAATTATTTGATTGTGCAATCTACCGAGGGGGAGTCCCTTAAGAACTTATGGAGTCTAGAAGTTCTATAGATCTCGATATTAGCCAATACTTACTACTATTGAAACGTCGTTGGCTGCCAGCGGTTGCTATTTTCCTATTTACAGTTATCTCAGCAGCCTGGTCTACCTTGTTTCTCAAGCCTTCCTATGAAGCTGAAGGAAAACTACTGTTTAAGATAGACCGAACCGCTTTCTTGACTGGGTTGGGGGAGGAAATTGAACAGTTACGGCCTCTGGTTGATGCCCAGAACCCTCTGAGTACTGAAGTTGAGGTGATTTACTCCCACCCGCTTCTGCAACAGATCATTGATCAACTAAACCTTACTGATAACGAAGGTCTACCTTTGGAACCGGAAGCCCTCAAAAGAAGGCTCACTATCAAAATTGTGGGTGGTACCGATGTGGTTAGGCTTTCCTACAAGGGTAACAACTCAGACAAAGGGGCGGCGGTGATCAATCAATTAATGAGGCTTTATATAGAGAATCAGATCCTATCCAAAAAGTCGGAAGCAGCAAAAGCCCGTGAGTTTATTACTAACCAACTTCCTCAAAGTGAAGCCAATGTCAGGCAAGCAGAAGCTGCTCTACGCCAATTTAAAGAACGCAATCAGGTTGTATCCCTCACAGAAGAAGCCAGGTCTTTGGTAGCGGTGATGGCTGACTTAGACAGCCAAATTACTACAGTTCAAGCTCAACTTGAAGAAGCCAATGCCCAAGCTGCTGGCTTGAGAAACCAGGTGGGTCTTAATCCCCAGCAGGCAATTGCTATCAGTGCCCTGAGTCAGTCTACTTCAGTACAGGGCGTACTCCAAGAACTGCAAGAGGTTGAGCGGCAATTAGCGGTTGGGAACAATCGTTACGGTAAAAATCACCCGGTCATGATTCGGCTGACCAAGCAGCAAAGCTCCCTCAGAGGTCATTTACAACAGCAGATTGATCAAATACTAGGCTCACAGAGTCTGGCTGGTACTCAGATACAAATTACTCAAGGGCTTTTAGAAGTTGACCAGCTCAAACAAAAACTGATTAGCGATTTTATTGAATCAGAAGTCAAACGTCGAAGTTTAGCAGAAGGATTAGCAACTCTTGCTAAGGCTAGAATTGCCTATGAACAACGGGTCAATGTTCTTCCTCGGTTGGAGCAAACTCAGCAGCAGCTCGAACAACGACTCCAAGCTGCCCGCTTGACCTATGAAACCCTGTTGAAAAATCTCAATGAATTAAAGGTCGCAGAAAACCAAGATACCGCTAATGCTCGCATCATTGAGCCAGCAATAGTCCCTAAAAAGCCCTTAGGTGATAAGAAAATAAAGGTGTTGGCTCTAGGGGTGATGTTGGGGGTCACACTGGCCACGACTGCTGTTTTGCTCTTGGAAATGAGAGACCGCTCTATCAAAACTCTCAAAGAAGTCAAGCAGTTATTAAGATATCCTGTGCTAGGGGTGATTCCAGTTTTCAAGCACAAGAAGCTATCCCGTCGTCGGGATGACCTATTTTTCGGAGGGGAATTGCCCGTAACAGACCAGCCTCATTCCATGGTGAGTGAAGTCTACCGGATGATTCAAGCGAATCTGAAATTTCTCAGGTCTGATCACCCACTTAAAGTTATTGTAGTCACTAGCTCCGTTTCCAAGGAAGGCAAATCTACCGTATCAGCAAACTTGGCCGCTGCTATGGCTCAACTGGGGCGTCGGGTTTTGCTGATTGATTCCGATATGCGTCACCCCTGTCAGCATTATATTTGGCAAGTAATGAATGTGGCCGGTTTGAGCCAGGTACTGATTGGTGAAGTGCCTCTAGAGCTTGCCATCTGTCAAGCCATGGAAAATCTTGATGTTCTCACTGCTGGGGTAATGCCTCCTAATCCTTTGGCACTCCTGGATTCAAAGCAAATGGCTTCCCTGATTGAGGAATGTTCAACCCAATATGACTTTGTGATTATTGATGCCCCACCCTTACTTCTGACTGCTGATGCCCTTTGCTTAAGTCCAATGACTGATGGCATGTTGTTGGTGGCTCGACCAGGTGTGCTGGATTTTGCTAATGCTAATGTGGCTAAACAAATGTTAGATAGTTCCGGTCAGACGGTTTTGGGTTTGGTGGCTAATGGTGTCATTCAAAAAGATGAATCGATTGGTTACTTTTACCAGTCACAGGAATACTTCGATTATGGCTCAGTCAGAAGATTGGCACAGCGTAAAGCTGAGACTCAAAAAACCTCGAAGGTTTCCCGGAGATGATTTAAAACTATGACTTATGACTAATCGCTATTCCCGAAAATCAAACAATATAAATTAATGATTTAATTTCCTGGATTAATCCAGACTATAACTAGACTAAAACCCTATTGTTTGATTAGTTACCTATTTTTTATTAGTTAACGCCCTTAGGAAATAACTACTTAAATTATTCTTAGTGAGAAATGAAACATTATATCAAATCCGGTTAATCACTTCCCAACCAAAATAATCCCTGGATGGGAATCGGGAATTACTAATCGGTAATCGTAAACTAGGTAATGATAAATTAATAATTACCAATTAATAATTACCAATTACCTGCTCCATAAGATGATGATTAGTCAACCAGACCTGCTCTTATGGATTAGCTTTACTTATATATAAAATCTAGCTGACGGGGGGACATAGCGGTTATAACCCTTGTGTAGCAAGGGATACAGCAGAGTAATCAAAAAAAAGATAGGTCAAATATAGTAACCCTGACCTATCTACCAAAAATGATAGCTAAAACATACCAGAAAATTCTACAAAATCAGCTGTATCACAGCAGGTATTTGTTGGTGACCTTAGTCGTTGCGAGCCTACAACTACTCAGACAGGTCAAACTAGAAGTGTTAGCTCAAGCGCTACCGTTACCTATTTTGTTTGAGAGTCGTCGCAAGAAATTACGTCGGTTTTTGCGACTAAGAGAGTTTAACATAGTTTCAATATGGTTTCCCTGTGTAAGTGCTCTTCTAGAAGAGATGTTTAAACCGAACGATAGAATATATTTGGCAATAGACCGCACTAGCTGGGGGGTGATTAATATCTTGATGGTTAGCGTCATCTATGATCATCGAGCCTGGCCGATTTACTGGGAGTTCTTGGAGAAAAAAGGCAGCAGTAATTTTGATGAGCAAACATCTGTTTTGGGGAAAAGTCTTGGGTTACTCTCCAACTATAGGGTGGTGGTTTTAGGGGACCGGGAATTTTGTTCACCCAAACTGGGCAACTGGCTGAGCTTGGAGGGTGCATACTTTTGTTTGAGACAGAAATCTAACACGCTTGTTTGTCACGATACTGAGATGGAACAAAAGTTGAAAGACTATGGGCTTAAGCCAGGAGTAAAGCTGTTTATTAAGGACTGCCAGGTTACCAAACAAAAAGGATTTGGGAGGTTTAATATAGCCGGTAAGTGGAAGGGAAAGTACCAGGGATTTAAAACGAAAGAGCCTTGGTATATTTTAACTAACTTTGATGAGTTAGATACGGCTATTGTCGCCTACCAAAGACGATTTTCAATTGAGGAAATGTTTCGAGATTTTAAGTCGGGAGGCTATAGTCTTGAAGGGTCTAAACTCACAAGTGAGCATCTCTCAAAATTGATGATTGTTGTGGCGATTGCCTATACCAGTGCGATGCTTCAAGGGCGAGACATTAAGCAGATGGGAATTCAAAAATATGTGGTCAGGCCTGAAACCCAATCAAGTGGACAAAGGCGACATAGCGCTTTTTATGTTGGCCAACATCAGCATTCGTGGCTTCGCTTAAGGGGATTGTGCGAAAAAATAGTGGACGAACTTTTGAAAATTAACCGTCGTTGGCTCAACTATTACAAGAAAGGTGAGCGGGCTATAGAGTTAGCACTGTCTACGTTATAAGCTTTATGTCCCCCTGTCAGAAAATCTAGAATATTACCATGAAAACCCCTGTAATTGCTATTGGACTGGATGCAGCTGACCCGCTATTGTTGGAGAAGTGGATGTCCCAAGGACATCTGAAGACCCTCAACAAAATACGGCAACAAGGAATCTATGGTCGCCTGAACAATACCGTTAACTACAACAATAAGACAGTTGAATTTTCATCCACTGAACCCTTGTGGGTAATGTTTTCTACCGGTTGTTTACCAGATAAAACCGGTTTTTGGGATACCATAAAATTTGATCCAGAAACTTATAAAGTAGTCTGCGACAAAATTTATAGTGGATACGATTATAAAGAGTATAATCCATTTTATGCCTTAGGGAATGACTACCGGGTTGCTGCCTTTGATGTACCAGTATCAGGACTGTCAGATCAAATTAATGGCTTACAAATTTTGGGTTGGGGGGGACATTATCCCTTTGTGCCAAGCCATTCCCAACCGCCGGAATTATTGCCCAATATTATTGCCCAATACGGCAAAAACCCAGTGCTCCATAAAGATAATGGTCGCTGGTGGGATCCAGTTTATTTTAAATGGATTCAGCAAGCTCTAAAAACTAGTATCTCCACTCGCTCAGAGATTTGCCGGGATTTACTTCAGCGTGAACCGTGGGACTTGTTCGTGACCGCTTTCGGTGAAACTCACAGTGCTGGTCATGACCTGTGGGACCGCAGCCAACCAGATCACCAGCTCTACCCTTACCAGAGCAAAAAGAATGGTAAGGCTGGAGACCCGATGCTGAAAATCTTTGAAGCGGTGGATGATGCGATCGCAAAAATTATCGCTGCTGCCCCTAAGGATGTCTATATCTTGTGTTTCGCAGTTCATGGCATGGCTGCCAATGTTACAGATTTGATGAGCATGATGTTCCTGCCAGAATTGCTCTATCGGTATAACTTCCCTGGCAAGTATGCCATTACTCCCAGCAAAATCGGAGTCACTCCCCCAGCACCAATTACTCGTCCAATCCGCAACTCTTGGCCAGGGGAAGTATGGCGAAAGATTTATGAACCCAATCCCATTAAGCAGTTGTTCAACACCTGGACCCATAAAGCCTTTTTACAATCTGGCCAGCACGGTTTACTCTCTCCTTATCCCCTCATGAAGCACAAGGTGCAATTGGGTTGGATGCCAGCTACTCTATATACTCCCCTCTGGCCCAAGATGAAAGCCTTTGCTTTACCCGCCTTTGCTGATGGACATATTCGCATCAACCTCAAAGGACGGGAACGAGATGGTATTGTTGACCCTTCCGAGTATGATGCTCTGTGCGATAACCTAACAGACTTCCTTTATCGCCTTACCGATGGCAGGACAGGAGAACCATTAGTTAAACAAGTAGTGCGCACCCATAACGTCGCCACAGATGATAACCCCAAACTGCCAGATGCTGACCTAGTAGTCGTATGGCACGAGTGTCCCACAGATGTAGTGGATAGTCCTGATGTGGGACGCATTGGTCCAATTACCTATAATCGTCCTGGTGGTCACCGAGCCAGAGGCTTTTTGATGGCAAGCGGACCAGGAATTACCCCCGGTTCTAGTTTGCCAGAAGCTCATCCTGTAGATATAGCGCCAACCATCTTGAGGTTGATGGGAGCACCGATTCCGGACTACTTTGATGGCAAATCTCTACTTAGTCCGAATTTATCTATCTCAGCCTGAGATATAAATCAAACCTAGGGATAGGGTTTAATTTCCCTATCTGGGTAATTCCTGAGCCTCTTAGATTCAGCCGGTTTAAGGGTGTGGATGCACTCTTAGCTGGCCAGATGCTATTAAGTTTAAACAATTTCATTCATTGCTTTAAGCTGTTGTGCATTTAAATTCAAAACAGCTTAGCAACTTTTACATACAGTATTATGAATACAAATTTATAATTACAATTTTTCAATATAAACCAGGGTTCATGAGAAAACTGTTGGCATTTTTTGAACCAATTTTCACTACTGTTTCCTTGGTGCTCTATTCAGGAGGAGTACTCACTGTAATTTTATCAGGAGGCAGAAGTGAGGGGGATGTCATACAAGAATTTGATTCCTCCCTCAGTAGATTGCTGTTCGTATTAATTTATCTCGTTACCTTTTTCCTCCTAACACTACGGTGGAAAAAGGTACTTTATGTCCTCAGTAAAGATAGGTGGCTCAGTCTGTTGGTGGGGATAGCAGTAGTATCTATTTTCTGGTCTTCTGAACCAACAACGACCATCAACCGTGCTGTTGCCCTAATTGGCACAACTTTGTTTGGTGTTTACCTCGCCAGCCGCTACACCATCAAAGAACAGCTAGAAATGCTGGGTTGGGCGTTCGGAGTAGCAGTATTGCTCAGTTTTATGTTTATTGTGGCTCTGCCGAAATACGGGATTATGGGGGGAGTTCATGCTGGAACTTGGCGAGGAATATACGTCCATAAAAATGTTCTTGGCAAAGTCATGGTGCCCAGTGCAGTTGTATTTTTGCTCCTGGCTATTCGGGGCAAAAAAAATAATTTACTGTTCTGGGGGGGGTTTGGCTTTTCCGTAATTCTTTTACTATTTACAACTTCCAAAACTGCACTGGTTAGTCTTATAATTATGTTACTCTCTCTATATCTATACCGGATGTTACGGTGGCGATATGACCTACTGATTCCGACTATATTTGCCATGACAACATTCGGAGGCAGCGTCTTAATCTGGTTGTTAGATAATGCAGACGCTTTGCTAGGTGCAATCGGTAAGGATGCTACCTTGACCGGTCGTACAGAGCTATGGCCCTTCGTGTTGGACATGATTGAGAAACAGCCGTGGCTCGGTTATGGCTATGGTTCATTCTGGAATGGCTTTAATGGTGAATCTGCCTATGTCTGGCGTGCAGTATTGTGGCCAGCTCCCAACGCCCACAACGGCTTGCTCGACCTATGGCTAGCTTTAGGAATCTTGGGAGTATCAATCTACCTAATTGGATTTAGTTTTAGTTTACTAAGAGCTATTGCTTGGCTTCGTGTAAGTAAAACATCAGAGAATCTCTGGCCATTATTGTTCTTAACCTATACCGTTTTAGCCAATATCACTGAGACATCAGTGATGATACAAAACAATATCTTTTGGGTACTCTACACATCTGTAGCTCTTTCGGTCCTTATTCCATTAGAGCGACAACAAAACCTATTGAAATGAATGAAAATTGTCAGTTATTAGTCAGCATTGTCATCAACAACTACAATTACGGTCAGTTTCTACCTCAAGCAATTGACAGTAGCCTGAGTCAGACTTATCCAAATACCGAAGTCATTGTGGTGGATGATGAGTCCACTGACAACTCTCAGGAGATTATCACTAGCTACGGTGATAAAATTATTCCTATCCTCAAGAAAAATGGTGGGCAAGCATCGGCACTCAATGCCGGTTTTTATGTCAGCCGTGGGGAGATTGTAATTTTTTTAGATGCTGATGATTACTTATTCCCTAATGCGGTGTCCGAAGTGGTAGCCGTTTGGAAACCAGGGGTAGTCCAGGTGCAATATCGTTTAGAGTTGGTCAATGCCCTTAGTGAATTCATTGGTATCCATCCAGCTCCAGACATAAAATTTGATAGTGGCACCGTTTGGCCAATTTTGTTGGAGAAGGGAAAGTACAGCAGTACTGTAACCAGTGGCAATAGTTTTGCACGGTCAGCACTAGCTCAAATTTTTCCTATACCTGAATCTGAATTTACCATAGCTGCTGACGGCTATCTAGTCACCCTGAACCCATTTTATGGGCAAGTGGTATCGATTGAAAAACCCCTTGGGGCATACCGACAACATGGGAATAATTTGTGGGCTTTTTCTAAGGGAACCATTCCCATTGAACGGTTCCGTCGGTCTATCAACCATGATTTCATCAAGTATAACTATTTAGTACGCAAGGCGACTGAGTTAGGCTATCACGTATGCCCGGATTTGAGCTTTCGTGACTCCAATCATTTGATTCACCGTATCGCTTCTTTACGACTAGATCCTCACCATCATCCTTTTGCTTCTGATTCCCCTTTAGTTTTAGCTTACAAAGGATATTGGTCAATCTGGAAATATTCTAAATTTAATTGGAAAAAGAAGCTACTCTGGAGTCATTGGTTACTGTGGGTAGGAATAATGCCCTATAGTATGGTAAAACCAGTAATTTATTGGCCGCTTAGTTCAGCATCTCGTCCTAAAATTATTCTATGGCTAGTGAAACTAATCCGCCAAGTGATACGCATATTGACGTATAAACAATCGACCTATTAACTCATGTTAAATAGAGCTTAAATTCTTGGTATTATCTGGTTATTAATAATAAAAATGAATTAATTTATTATATTATTAGCTAATTAGTTCAGCATCTCGTGCTCAAATTATGCTCTGGCTAGGGAAAATAATCCGTATTAATCCCTAGATTTGCGTAGTGCTGATCAGCAAAATTACTTAGGATAATCAGCAATATAGTCAATTGTTTTGTCGATTTTTATATAGGTAGAATTAATGGCGAAATAGCAGTGCCATATGACGAGAGAGTTGTTAGTGACTTTACCGAACTTTTTAATCATTGGAGCCCAAAAGGCTGGAACTACCTGGTTAGCCCATAATCTCAGGGAACATCCTGAGGTATTTATACCTACAAATGAGATTCATTACTTTAATAAGAGGTATAATCTCAATCAAGGTATTGAATGGTATAAAAAACATTTTGCTGATGTTAATGGTGAAAAAGCGATTGGAGAAAAAACTCCTAATTACTTATGGATCGAGCCATTGCCTGATGCCCAGGGTAAAGTCTACTATGACCCTCTCGAAGAAATTTCCTATTCCCATCGACTAATCTACGAGACATTGCCTGAAGCCAAACTTATTGTAGTCCTGAGAAATCCAGTTGAACGAGCCATTGCTGCTGTGAATCACTTTATCAAAAATGGAGTTATATTTGTCAATGATGACCTTGATGAGCTATTAGTTGGTGATCAACAATCCCTAGTTGAGCGCTATGGCATCATTGATATGGGACGATATTATCGCCAACTGCAAGCCTACTATGACTACTTTGATCCTAAGCAAATGCTAATTCTAGTCTTTGAAGAAGACATTGCTCAAAACTCTGACGATTCTCTGAAAAAGGTTTGTGAATTCCTTGACATAGATTCTTCCTTTGATTTTAGTAAAAAGTATAAGAAAGTCCATCAAAGCACTAGTTCACCAATTGCTCGTTATCTGGGAACCCGTTTTCCATTGATGCGTGGCTTGATCAATCGTGTTGATCAGCGCTTACCCTTACAACACCAAAAGCTTCGCCCCAGTCCATCAGCGATTCAAAAACTCTACACCATCTATGCCAATGACAATCAAAAGCTCTTCAAATTATTGGGGCGGGAGATATCGGCATGGTATAGCAAAGAATTAGTGGGACTAAGCAGCTAGTCAGCCTAAGGGTGAGCATAATGAAAAATTAGCCATATAAGCAGGGATAAATCAGATAATACATAAGTTGCCTTCAGAGGTATTATGATGCTAACTTTTAGAGTAATATCTTTGATGGCAACTTGGTATAATTCATACTAAGTCGCTGATTGTATTCTTAGTCTGGGTAATCAGAGATAATTTTCGATCAATGATCAATTTGGCAGGAAATCCTAGCAGCGAAAAGGTATGATATAAACTACTTAATATGAATTTTAAATCCCTCAAATCCAGGCTCATTGGCATATTTCATAAATCCCTAGTACGTAACACGTTGTGGATGCTCTTGGCTAAATTTATGAAGATGATTGTCCAAGCGGCCTACTTCGTGATGATTGCTCGTACCCTCGGTGCTAAACAGTATGGTTTGTTTGCTAGTTTGACCGCTTTAGCGGCGATTATATCGCCTTTTGCTACCTGGGGTAGTGGAGATGTTTTAATTAAAAATGTCTCTAGAAACCGAGCCTTATTCAAGGAATACTGGGGCAATGCGCTGTTGATGATTTTTACCTCTAGTTTGGTGCTAATTGTCTTAGTGATGCTTATATATCCAGCTATTTTACCTGAAGAAACCTCGCCCCTGCTAATATTTTTCGTATTTTTGTCTGACTTACTCTTTTTGAAAATTTTAGCCACCGCTGGTCAGGCATTTATCGCAGTCAGTCAGCTTAAGCACACCGCCCAGATTCATTTTTTACTTAGTCTAAAAAATTTAGTGGCAACACTTTGTTTTGTCAGCTTCTTTCAGACATCAGATATTGTAGTTTGGGGAGCTTTATATATGGCTAGTACAGCAATAACAGCTGGGATTGGATTGCTGATGGTACATCGGATGTTAGGCACTCCTAAATTGGCCATATCAAAGCTCAAGCCAGAGATGCTTCAGGGATTCTACTTTTCTGTCAACCTTTGTGCTGAAACGGTTAACAACAATGTAGATAAAACCATGCTGGCGCGTCTTTCTACATTACAAGCTACAGGTATATATGCTGCTGCATACCGTTTAATTGATGTGGCATTTGTCCCTGTACAATCTCTGTTAGCAGCTTCCTATGCCAAGTTTTTTCAGCACGGAGCCGCTGGCATCCGGGGAAGTCTCAATCTGGCCAAGCGTCTATCACCAATTGCTGGTATGTACGGAATAGCTGCTGGTATCGGGTTGTTTATCTCGGCTCCAATGGTACCCTACATCATAGGTGAAGACTATACTGAGGTAGTCCATGCCTTACGTTGGTTAGCACCGATACCGTTTTTCAAAGCCATGCAGTTTTTTGCGGCGGACACCCTGACTGGTGCTGGATTTCAAGGTTTGCGTAGTAGCATACAAGTAACGGCAGCTCTGTTGAACTTTTCGTTAAACCTTTGGTTAATTCCTCTGTATTCATGGAAGGGAGCTGCCTGGTCAAGTTTAACTTCAGATTCGTTGAGGATGCTCAGCTTATGGCTATTAGTGTTTGTCTTATATCGACAAGAGGTGACCAGAAGCAAGCGCCTTCAAGAATCGGAACATTAATCTTTATCCCCTTTCTCTAAGAGGGATGCAACATAACATTCTTGGGTAATTGCTCATAGCTAATTGCTCATAGGTAATTGCTCATCGGTAATCGGTAATCGGATCACCATTACCCATGAGCTTGGCTGATTTTTACAAAAAATTTGCTGTTACTTAGGATGAAATTTCACTTTCTTTAATAAAGCTTTACATAATTTTTACGGATATTCTCTTAGAATCAACTAGAGCTAGCAATAAGTCTCTGGCAAAGCCAATCAGCACGTTGGCTTGCTTTTAATTCCTACCTCGGACTTTTAACTAAAGTCTGGGTAAAATGCTATTTCTCGTGCTTTTGAAAAACCTCCTAAGCAATCAAGGATAGCCAGTGATCAACTAGACCCCTCTACTATGGCAGGTAGGAGTTAGGTAAATACTGAGTCTACAAGACTTTGCCTACTTCTGTTCATCAAGTAGTTCGTCCAGTGACTCTACAAGTATTTATAGTCTATGACTAGCATCACCAAAATTTATCAATTCTTGATGCAGTCGCTCATGGTTTTGGGTCTGTGTGCGGAACTTGTTTCCGCACCTGTCTTGATGCAGTCGCTCATGGGGGAAACCCCCAAGACCGCGCTGCATCGCTGTAAACCCCGTGGAAACCACGGCAGTCGATCATGGGGGAGACCACGGCAGTCGCTCATGGGGGGAACCCCCAAGACCGCGCTGCCTCCCCAAGACCCCGCTGCCTCCC
>NZ_MKZS01000001.1:1806860-1827652 GCF_001942495.1 Moorena bouillonii PNG | reverse complement strand
CCCCAAGACCGCGCTGCCTCCCCAAGACCGCGCTGCCTCCCCAAGACCGCGCTGCCTCCCCAAGACCGCGCTGCATCGCTTTCAAGCCCTGACTCCTATATTGCTCCCATTAATACCAAGGGTTATATTGCTGACGGTTTTCCGATTTATCTCTTTTAAAAAGATGAACTAATCAAAGGGTTGGATATAGGTTAAAAACTCCAGCTATATTTAACTCGTTATTTAGATAAAAGTTATCAGTATCAAGTGGTAAAGTTACATAACTATTACTTATATATTGAAATAATATATTTAAACTATGCTTAATTGATGGAACATCTAGGTTATTGAACAATGATCAGTACTGATAATTATCATGACTAATTCTATAGCAGCAAACAACTGAGAGGAAGAGTAGCGGTATTTATGAAAATTACATTAGTATGCCATGATATTCCCTATCCGCCCATCCATGGGGCGCGATTAGACATGTGGCGAAGGATAAAAGCTTTCTCTAGTTTAGGGATTGATATACAAGTTATCTGCTGGTGTAGCCATACTCCAAAACCAGAGGAAGTCCTGGAAATTAGAAAGTATGCCAAGCAAGTTTTTTTTATAAAGTTTCCAAAGACACTCGGCTCTTTTATTCGGCGGATAATTGACTTACTCAAGTATCCTTTGGAAGTGACATCTAGAATTGTTAGAGGTAAAGAACTCAAGCTATTACTCTCTGATGTGGCTGCGTTTAATCCTGATGTCATCTTCCTACATGGTATTCACGGTGGAGAAGTAGCAAGTCAGTTAAGTCAACACTTGAATAGGCTGCTAGTTATTCGCTCTCACAATATCGAGCATTTGTACTATAACCGAAAACTTGCGTCTGCCAAAGGGTTAAACAAGCTCAAACGATATTTATCACTGTCTAACTTAGAAAAGTATGAAACAAATTTACTAAAAAAGAGTACTTTATTTTACGATATATCCCTAGATGACCTAAATTTTTGGATAAGTCAAGGATTGACAAATGGTCGCTACTTACCACCTCTGATTGAGTTTCCTGAAGAGAATAGGGAAGGAATATCCAGAGATAAACGAAGGACTAATCCTGTCTATGATATCGTTTTTTTGGGTAACCTCTTTTCGGACAACAATGTAGCGGTAATAATCTGGTTTATTACCCAAGTTATGCCTATAATACGTTTGGCATTACCAACATTTACTGTTTTAATAGCGGGTTCAAATCCTGTCCAGCACGTTAGGCAGCTATGTGAGGAAACTGCAGAAGTTGATCTGAAAATAAATCCAGTGTCTTCTACAGAAGTATACAAGTCGGGGCGCGTTCTCATTAATCCAGTTTCAGCTGGGAGTGGCGTTAGTATAAAGTCCCTAGAAATGCTAGTTTCTGGTAGACCGATTGTTTCTACACCACAGGGAATAGCAGGTCTACCAGAAGAGGTTCATCACTACTTTGAAATTGCTGTAGATAAGTCATCCTTTGCCGAAGCAATTATCAGATTTTTGTCCGATCCTTTCAGAGATAATGTTAATCCAGGTGTACTTGAGGAATTGTTTGGTTATAAAGCAATAGCAGGGGTTATTTCGGAACTAGATTCTATTGTTTCACTTTCCAAGTCTAACCAGTTAGCTCGATCTAAATCTTGATATACCAGTTATTAATTGGGTGAGGGTCTACGCCCTTGGAGTTAATGGGAGTAGGGATTAGAGGTTGAAAAAAATGACTTGACCTCATAACTAGGAAAAACGCGATCTCGCTCCATCTAAATATTGATAGTTTTTATACTATTTTAGAGTTTAGTGGTGATTAAATTTTAGTTAGCATTTTAGTTATCATGGTTGATCATAATTTAGATTTTAATAAAATACCACTAAAAATTGATGAAAACTAAAACTATTAACTATAAATTAACTGAAAATATAAAGAAATATAAATGAGGAAACAACGTTTAATTACTAATACCAGCTACTATCTTAGCTCGTGGTTTTTGAATCACTGGCAAGTTGGCAAACGCCCAATTTTGATATTAGGTCATGGTCGCAGCGGTACAAGTTGGGTCGGGAAAACATTGTCCACCGCAAATCGTGCTATATACTACTACGAGCCATGTAATCTAGATATTACTGGAAAAGGTAACATGGATACATGGTTCCGATATACACGACCTGGTGAGCGAGATGACTTGCTTGAAAATGCTTTTGATAATGTCTTCAAAGATCTACCTTTTGGAGGAGGTTGGTACCGAGGTTTCTGGGCTAGAGCACTGCCTAATTATCAAATCATCGTGAAAGATGTAGCATCTCTGATGTCCATCGAGTGGGTTTTCAAGCGCTACAATCCAAAACTATTGGTAATTGTTCGACATCCTTGCCCCACCGTATTATCAGAAATTAACAAAGAAACTCCTGCTGAGCTTTCCCGAGATACTCTATTACATCAATCTAGCTTATTTCAAGATCATCTCGAACCCTACCGTTCAGTGATAGAGGCAGCAAAAACGCCAATAGAAATATTTTCAGCTATCTGGGCAGCAAGACATCGTGTTGTAGCCGATGCATTGTCTCGAAATCCTGAATGGTTATTGATCTTTTATGAGGAATTATGCTTAGACCCTATTGGGAAGTTCAAAGAGCTATTTGAGCAGTTTGAATTGCCATGGAATAGGCGGGTAGAAAACCATGTACTCCAAAGTTCAACTAACAACATACCCGGTCGTTATTCCAAGGTACGTATAAGCAACCAACAAATAAATAAATGGAAACAAACGATGAACCAATCTGAAGTCGAGGTTGTGCGTAATTATGTTAAACTATCCGATCTACCGTTTTATCAGTCTGATCAATTCTGGTCACTAGAAACCTGAGATCGTTTACGTTTTTTTAAAGCTATTAAGTAGTTTGCGGCAGACACCTTGACTGGTAATGGATTTCAAGGTTTAGGTAGTAGCATGCAAGTAACGGCAGCTCTAAAGTTAACCAAAGCTCAATGGAGTAGGTGCAATATGAAAATTCTTGCCCAACCAGCCTTTAAAGATCGTGACAAAAACCCTTATACCTGGCTAGTTTACAGCTACCTAGCTACTTTGGGGGTTGATGTCCATGAGTTTTCTCCTCAAAAATTGCTGATAAATCATTATTCTATCTGGCATCGGCACTGGCCAGAACGAAACTTAAATGAACCTAACTTCTTCAAAGCGATCGCAAAAACGTTAGCTCTATTATTCTTGATGATTTTGGCTCGCTGGCGGGGGACAAAAATTGTCTGGACAGTACACAACTTAGCCTCTCATGAACAGCTTTATCCGCAACTAGAGGCTTGGTTCTGGAAAGTCTTTACAAGGCAGTTGGATGGTTACATTAACCTTAGCAAAACTGGGATGAAAGCTGCCCAAAAGCGCTTCCCTGAGTTAAAGAATATTCCTGGTTTTGTAGTACCCCATGGTCACTATCGAGGGCAGTATCCTAATCAAGTCAGTTCTCAAGAAGCTCGCCATTATCTAGGAATTCCAAATTCGGCGAAAGTATTGCTTTTATTTGGCAGAATTAGACCTTACAAAAATGCTCCTCAATTGATGCGAGTTTTCCGACAGTTTTTTGACCCAGAAGCCATACTCTACATTGTGGGTAGTCCAGAATTTCCTGAATTAGCAGCAGAAATTGAAAGGGAATCCGCCTTAGATAAACGATTGCGAATCAACCTAGATTTCATACCCCAAGACCATATGCAATGGTACTTCAGTGCTGCTGACTTAGTTATTTTGCCCTACCGCGAGATTTTAAACTCTGGTAGTGCTTTCTTAGCACTCTCTTTTAACCGACCCATATTAGTTCCTAAAATTGGCGCTCTCCCTGAAGTTCAAGAGCAAGTTGGTGAAGAATGGGTCTATACCTATACAGGAGAAATTACTGATTATGACATTGAAAAAGCTTTAGATTGGGCATTAAACACTCCCCGTCCAGAACAAGCTCCCCTAGACGCTTTTGATTGGCAAGAACTAGCCAATAAAACGATTAATGCCTACAAGGAAATTGCCAGATACTCCAGGAATAGAAGGAATAAATTGCAATAGCTGAACCAGAATCATCAATTTATTGATGCCTGCAAAATTCGTGGACTACCTCACTACATAAATGAGTTTTTTGGGGTAAAAAAAATCGGTTTAAAACCGTAAGCATAAGCTGAAAGCACCTCAAGTAGCGTGGCTATTCCCGTAGCGTGGCCTTTGACACCTCAAGTAGCACCTCAAGTAGCGCATATGCTTACGGTAAGCTGATCATTTTTATTGGTCTTATTGAGATAACTAAAGCGATATTTTTTTACCAGAAATACCGGCATTTTTTACCAAATAAGCTTTTTCTGCTATTTTTTCACCCCCTCAGGGATAAATGGCTGAAATAATTAAAGCTAAGCATATTAGGTGATGGTTTCTAGGAGTCAAAACAAGTTAATGATTGGACGACGTGAATTATTACTGGGTTTAGGTAGCTTAGCCAGTGTCGGCCCTCTGACCAGGTGTAAATCTATCAGACAAAGTAACTCAATTCAAGCTATTGATGACCCGAAGCGAGACTTTGCAGTAGCTCAAGGAGCTTCTTTAAAAGAGCGTGCAGCAGCAAAAGGATTAATTTATGGAGCCGAGAGTCGATTCCCAGACCTATCCTCAAACCCAGCCTTAGGTACCCGTTTTGCTCAAGAGTGTGCCATGCTGGTTCCCGGATGGGGACTAAAATGGTTTGTTTCTACTCCTTCTTCCCCTCCCCTGTGCCCTCACCCCCATCAGTTTGACTTTACGGCTGGGGATTGGATGGCAGACTTTGCCAAGACTCATCGATTGCTGTTTCGGGGACATACCCTAATTTGGCACATCTCGTTACCCCCTTGGTTTGAGGAGACAGTAAACCGCCAAAATGCTGAACAGTTCTTGGTTAGACATATAAAGACAGTGGCTGGGCGTTATGCTGGACAAATGCACTCGTGGGATGTGGTGAATGAAGCGATCGCTACCTTCCAAGGACGGGCAGATGGTTTACGCAAAACGCCATGGTTAAAATTTTTAGGTCCGAAATACATTGACCTAGCCTTTCGCATTGCAGCTGTTGCTGACCCCAAGGCAATGTTACTCTACAACGAGTATGGACTGAGTTATGATTCGAGTGATGAGCAAGCCAAGCGTAGGGCTGTCTTGAAGCTACTAGAGGGGTTGAAGTCTCAGGGAACCCCCTGTCATGCCCTGGGAATCCAGGCTCACTTGCGAGGGAATAAACGGATTAACCCCCAAAGCCTGCGGAAATTTCTCCGGGATGTGGCGAGTATGGGTTTTAAAATCTTGATTACTGAACTAGATGTCAGAGATGACAAGTTACCTTTGGATCTGACTGTACGCGATCGCATGGTGGCTCAAGCTTATGAAGATTATCTGTCTGTGGTACTTGATGAGCCAGCCGTGATTGCAGTAGTGACCTGGGGATTTAGCGATCGCTACACATACTTAACTAGCTTCCATCCCCGGTCAGATGGTGCGCCAGTGCGACCTCTACCTCTCGATGCAGATTTCAAGCCCAAGTTAGCCTGGAATGCGATCGCTCGTGCTTTTGATAATGCTCCTAAACGTTGAATCATTAGACCTTTGGGGAAATTAACTTTCAGCTGAGATATCAATTGGGTTATTGATTCATTTTCAAGCCTATGTTTATATATAGGTTTATATATAGCAGTTCTCAATTGGGTGAGGTAGAAAGTCCTGGGTTAATGGGAGTCGGGAGTCGGGAGTCGGGAGTCGGGATGCAGTACGTTCAAAGGGGTTTCCCCTTTGAACGCACTACCTGCCTTTGAACGCACTGGCTGCCTTTGACCGCGCACCCGTCGCTTTACGAACGACGTTTTGCTTGGTCAAAGGCTTCACAAAGTTCCTCGAAAGAACAACCCAGTATTTCAATCAGGAGCCTGACGTGCTTTAAGCGTGGTTCTGCTTTGCCATTTTCCCAGTCACTAATCGTCGTAATGCTGACACCAACAGCAATGGCTAATTTCATTTGAGTCAGATTGACATGTTCCCTGAGTTTTACCAGGGTTAGAGGTTGATCTTCTTGGCTTTTCATAATAAATTGTTATTGTTCAAGAAAACTTGAACGGTTTGCTTAAATAGGGCTTGCGGATGAACTCTACATGTAGTGTTATAGTTACCCTCTAAAAGCTACATGTCGTGTGTCGATGGCTAAATTGCGTAAGCCCTAATTAAAATAGGGCAGTTAACTTTGTTTTCTGCCCTTTTCTTGAATGCCCTTCAGCAGCAAGCAGTGTGGCGACCTCACATAGGGTTATTAGCTAGTTCAGTAAAATACCTGACCACTAACCATACCGTAGATAAATTTTCTGTAAAATGTTTGCACCAAACAGCTAATATTCCCGAAGCTATGCCAAGCTAGAGGCAAATCATCGCGCAATCGAAAGTAAGCCGCTTCAACACCAGCAGACTTACCTGATCAGGGGAATCTAACCCGCAACTAATCACGGTGACATTTCCCAAACCTCTCTATCGAGTAGGTGTAGGCTTCTCGCCAACCCCAGCCATCGCTATTTCCTTACAGAAACGCTTCCGTGTTCGGGTATAAGGCAAGCTTTACTTCTGACGGGATGCCCCACCGTCAAATTTCTGATTTTGATTGCTTTATCCACAGGAGGTTTGATGTCTACTGTCGTTAACCGGTGCATTTTCGGCTTTGGTCATCAACTTTAATAGACTTTAATTCACCATTACTTGCTCGTCTATTATAACTGATTAGACAAAAAGTGAGAAGAATTAGACAAAAAATAAGCAGAACTGTCACGCTGCGTTCAATCCCACGCATTTATTAGTACATATGTACTAATAATTCCGGTCATCAATCCTGCCCGCTGATCATGAGGGGCTGTTTGCCCAAGTAAGCCTCTGCACATGGTTTACCCCATCTCACGAGCTTTCCAAGGTGTAAAGATGGGTCGCTGATGGTAGTGGAAAGTAATTTGGCCCCAAATTCAAGTGTCTCAAGGAAAACCTATAAGGAAAACCTATGTTGAATTATAAAGAAAAGCTCAATCCCTGGATCATTGTCCTTCTGCAACCCAAGCTCAGTAATATCACCGTTGGCCGATTCCGACGGCGCGGCAATGCTGAAGAACATCTACGGGTTTTAAAGCAGATGATGCCTGAGGCAAAATTTTCCATAATGTTTGATGTGGAGACTATTAGGGAGGATGTTGTTAACTAGTGGCTAAGGTAAGTCATTAGTAATTACTCATCTGTCATCAGTAACTACCGTTAGTTACATACTCCCACACGCTTATCAAAGATTAAAGTGTGGGCTTCTTACCAACTCCACCCAACGGTATCGGCTTTCGCCGACGCTGCGCGAACGGATACACGGGTTAGTTTATTAACGACACGGGATGCCCCGACCCACGCCTTACAATACAATAAGTTGTATTTTTGATTAGTAGGTGGCTGACTTGCCCAGCATTTAAGGCCTTTGGCCACGCGGGGCGCGTTCGGCTTTGTTTATCAGTAAATATATTAAGCGCAATTTTTTAATACCCTGTGCAAAATTCATCCCACACCTATGCTACGCATATTTGTGTGGGGCTTCTTTTTCCGGACAGCTAAAAGATCTGCGCTCAGCGCAAGCCTGTTCCGTAGGCAATCGCACTCCTAGAGAAAGCGATCGCATTACTGATTACTGATTCGTGATTACTGATTCGTGATCACTTATTTCTTAGTGCTACCCAACTTACTAACTACTGAACCAGCACCTAAAATACCCACTGATAGTAGACCAAGTATAGAAGCAGGTTCTGGAGTTGAAGCTGCTACAACAATACCTGAGCCGTTAAATCTAAAGTCGAGATTTTGAAAATCTTCTGCAGTAAATTCTGAAGTAACGGGAATTACGAAATCAAGATTGTCGAAATCAGCAGAAAAAGTCTTGCCATCTTGCGTAAATGACAAATCGTCTAATCCCCAACCTCCTTGAAAAGCGAGATCACAACTTTCATTGATAGTAAATGAGCGTAAGAGTCCTAACCCTACCGACTCCAGCCTAATACCTGTTGAGAATTCAAAAAGCCCCTGAGTTCTTAATAGAGTACTACCTAAAAAGTCAAATACAATCTGATCGGCTTCATCATCAAATGTAATCTCCAAAGATGTATTCAGATCTGACTCAAACTCTTCTTCAACAGACAAAGGAATGCCTTCGTTATTGACAACATCGCGGAAAGAAGGAGACTTAAATGGATCCGGTGCTGCATCTGCATTAGTCACGGTAAAAGCCTGCAACGTCCCAGGAGTCCTTCGCAGGATTTTTTGACGCTCTTGAGTTGAAAAGAACAAATTACCGGTTGAAGTTCGCTCAGCTGTGGAACTTGCAAAGGCCTCCGCCCTTCCTACAGAGGTGTCAGCAACAGATTCAGCTATAGCGACTGCCCCTGTTCCAGGCACATCGGGAAACGAGAACGTAAAAAAGAAGGGAAAATCAGCATCACTAGAACGAGTTTGTGCGAATGCTGAAGCTGTGATTGTTTTTAAGGATGCCGCCTCAGCAGGAGGAGAAGCTCCCAAGCTCAATGCAGCCAAGGTACCTATAGCCGTAGTCGCTACAGGCAAGAATTTACCAGAATTGAGTAAGTTCATATATTTGATGTGAAATATGTAGATTAAACAACGTTGCGACCTGTGGCGTTACTAGAATAGTCAAAGACTTAATCAACTGGAACAACTGTTGTTATTTCGTGAGTATATAAATAAAGCTCAAAGGAAAGATATGGTAACTAAGGATCTTTACCGAATTTTTATATATGTGATTATTTGATGATGCTCAGGGAGTTACCTTTACAGAATCTTTAAAAAAAACTCCTATCAACGAGCCTCCCAAGTCAGGAAACTGTTCTTTGGGATTATGCATTCTTACTGAAAGATGCAATTTATAATTACACAAAAATCCAATTTATAATTACCTGATAGCTTCACTCCCCATAATCAATCATCTAGCGGCAACAGTCTATCCTCTTTCAATTGTCGAATGACCGCTTTTCTTAGGTAATCCGAATTGTTGGGTAGCGATCGCATAATTGGCCTTTGATATGCTATCTGTAGCTATCTGTAGGGTGCGTTAATAACGCACCGTAATCGTTATAGCGGTTCTCATAGTAAGGAGGTACACAGGATTTTTTTCCTATTCCCTATTCCCTATTCCCTATTCCGTTTTTTAGTAGATAGCCTAGAGTTACTATCAGTAGCTACGTCAGAGTCTTGAGGTAGCCGACCCATAGTACTACTCAGAACTGTAAACAGTTGTTGCAAATTTTCCAAATTTTGCTGAATAATCTGGCGTCCTTGTTTTACCTGCTCTAGGTGAAATTGCTTCAGTTCAGTGTAAGGCCCATTGCCCATAAACTCTGAACCAACTTTGTTGTTGATTTCACCATCAATAATATTCATGCGAGTACGCATTTGGGAATCAGATGTTGGTTGGTCTAGCTCAGCTGAAGAATTAGGAGCTGGGCTAGATGAGGATACCCAAGTTGTAATTTCCAACTCCACTGCTTCACCTAGGGATAGGGTCAGGGCATCCCTAATGTTACCTGCTTTGATTTGTTGTTTGAAGTCGTCTTTAGTGGTCATGGATTTTGTTGCTTTAGTTGTGTAGGGTGCGTGATCAGACGGGCTCGCACTTATTTTATCGGTCGCCAGCGTTGGGATAGCCCGTTTGGGAATATTGATAACCGGCAAGATGCCCATTCCACCAAGATGCCCATTCCACCCACCGGGTCAAACAGCTTTAATGAGATGCACCCGTTACTAGTTTTTAGTTGTTAGTTATTAGTTCAAGCGCCAAAAATCAGTAACTTCATATCCTAGTTCCTGTAACATTTGATGGAGTAGGGGTAAGCTAAGACCAATAACATTACTATGACAGCCTTCGATTTTGTCAACAAAGAGTCCCCCTCTACCTTCCAAGGCAAAGGCTCCAGCACATTTAAGGGGTTCGCCAGTAGCAACATAGGCTTCGATAGCGCGATCGCTTACATTGGCAAAATAAACTCGTGTTACACCACAGCGCACTATGGTTTTGTTCCGAGATAAGTCAATTAAAGCATGACCTGTATAGAGTTCTCCAGTAGTCCCTCGCATCTGTTGCCAACGAGCGATTGCTTCAGAGGGGTTAAGGGGTTTGCCATAAATCCCACCCTCCATACTCAATACAGAATCACAGCCTAATACCAGAGCGTCGCTAAATTGATCAGCAACAGTTTTTGCTTTTTGTTCAGCTAGAATCTGCACTAAGGTTGCTGGCTCTGGATGCTGCACTTGAGATTCGTCAAAATTGCTTTGGCAAACCACCGGTTCAATACCAGCAATTTGCAACAATCGTCTGCGAGCTGGAGAAGCTGAAGCTAATACAAAAGTCGGCACATCCATATAGCAATTTTTAGAAACGTTTGAGCGACATTGCTTATGCTTTTAAGGCAAGAGGCAAGAGCTAAGAGGCAAGAGGCAAGAGGCAAGAGGGTTTTAATGCAATCAGCCTCAAAGAAGACTGTACCTGATCAGCAGGCCTTTGGCGAACAACTAAACAACCAAACAACCAAACAACCTGTAACCTTCAACCAAACAACCTGTAACCTTCAACCAAACAACCTGTAACCTTCAACCAAACAACCTGTAACCTTCAACCAAACAACCTGTAACCTTCAACCAAACAACCTGTAACCTTTAACTGTTTACTAGTTCACTGAAAAGGAGTTAACCACTGCCTTGAACATATTTTTCGTCTTACCCCAGCGTCGTTCGGTCGTGGAAGCATTGAAGGTGTAGAGCTTGCCACGGTTGACCACCACACTGGCGAGGTTGTGCCGTTCTTGGCTGGGAAGTTGGACGTTGTATTCTAAAAGGTAATAAGTCTTGTCTGCTACCTCACGAGCTTCAGCATTAACCAATTCGGCTGTGCGACCAGAATCGGGAGGAGCAATGGCATTTTTTTGCAGCTTATACCCCACTTCTGAGGGTGTACCTAAATCAGCAAGGGTCTTGCCTTCCGGCACTGGGCTAATCACCACACTAACATTTTCGGTACTTTCTATAATATCGTGGAACACGACATCGGGTCCATCAGTCACCTTGATAGGGACCCAACCGTTGGGATACAAAAACTGATAACCGTTAAGGCTGTCTACATAGCTTTGTAGACCACTGGCACCAGTTGTGCAGCCATGTATAGCCAGACTCAACACTAGCAGCAGTAGTGGTGCAATTTTCTTGAGCATCTCTTTGAGCATCTCTATTAAACGTCAACTCAGCTGCTTAATTGTCTCATCTTTAACTAATCGTACTTGCCCCTATGTATTTTCTGTTACCGGTTGGACACTCACCAGATGTGTGATAGATAGTGAAGTCAAGTTAATAGAGTGATTTTAGACAACTGCACAGGGTAACAATTCTGGAAATCATCAGGCTTTGTAAGGAAAACCATGAAACCAATTTATCGAACTATCTCTAGTCTAGGACTTGCCACAATACTGACTGGATTTACCGCAACTGTCTATGCTCAGCAGGAGCCACTTCCAGTTCCAGTCATTATCCGATCTGAGCCAGATAATGAAGAGCCGACGTCCGCCGAAGAGCCAACTAATACTCCAGCCCAACCTGGCGATGATAAACCAGCTATTACTCCAGCCCAACCTGTTGAGGAGAAACCAGCTACTACTCCAGCCCAATCTGGGGATGATAAACCACCTACTACTGAAAAACCCACTGTTGATAAAGACCCTTTTAATAGGGAATTGCCAGTGAGGACTATACCCCGGATGAGTGCTGTGGAATTCTACAACCGGGGCGTGGATCAATTAGATAATGGTAATTATCCAGAGGCGATGGCAAATTTCAAACAGGCTTTGCAGCTGGAACCTTTTGACCCTGATATCAACTACAATCTGGGCTATGTCCACCACATTCAGGGGAATTATCAAGAAGCGATTGATAACTACACTGCTGCTATCAAGATTAAAACCGACTATGGTGAAGCCTATAGCAACCGTGGTTATGCCTATTTTGTGCAAAAGAAGTTCATCGAAGCGATCGCTGATTTTTCCAAAGCTATTGCTCTGACACCCAATAATGATACGGTCTATCTCAGTCGAGGTAATGCTTACTCTGAAGTAGAGAACTATTTCCAAGCAATTGCGGATTACGATCGAGCTCTCTCGATTAACCCTAAAAATGCCATGGCTTACTACCAGCGTGGTTTAACTCGCAGTAAGCTCAAACAGTATCAAGCTGCTGTAGCTGATTACACAGAAACTCTAAAAATTGAACCCACTTTTGCCGATGCGTTTTATAAACGGGGTCTAGCCAGCCTTGACCTCAATAAGGTTGAGGAAGCGATTAAGGATTTTAAAAAAGCGGCTGATTTATTCCAAGAACAAGGCAGAACTGAAAATTATCAAGAAGCGATGGAAGCCATCAAAAAGCTTTAATGGCAACCAGATTCTTGAACTGAAGTGGCTTTTCAACAGCTTTCTTCTGTGCAGTACCTAGCTCACACCAGAAGCTGAGAAAGCCACAAAGATCAAGCCACTTACTAAAATCAGAGCTGTTGCACCCAAGATCACGTAGTTGCGCTTTTCCGCTGCAGTGGGTGGCTCTGCCTGGTACATTTTTGGCTCTTTAGCAAAATTGTTTAAACGTCCGCCGTCTTCTACTGTATATGGCATGGATTACAACCTTTTTTTACTTTATTTATATAAATGTAACAAAGAATGTAACAAAAATTGGCATAACTACTCTTCAGTTTTCCTGATTAGCTTGATTTGTTACGTTAAAGTATTAATCCAGTCCTAGACCTTGACAAGTTATTTAATCTATGCTAGCTAATGGTACCAGTCAAGGGTGAGCTAGCGCTAGCATAGTTTTTAATTGGAATACGACCAGCTAGGTAAGCCAGACGACCAGCTTCGGTGGCCATTCCCATCGCTTTTGCCATCATGATAGGATTACCTGCTAATGCGATCGCACTATTAACCAATAAAGCATCTGCCCCTAACTCCATCCCATAGGTGGCTTCACTGGGGCTACCTATGCCAGCATCTACCACCACCGGCACTCCAGCTTCCTCAATGATGATTTCAATATTGGCAGCATTCTTGATGCCCTGTCCCGAACCAATGGGTGAACCCAAAGGCATCACCGTAGCACATCCTACTTCTTCTAGGCGTTTGGCTAATAAGGGATCCGCATTAATATAGGGCAAAACTGCAAACCCTTCTTTTACCAGTTGCTCTGCTGCCTCTAGAGTACCAATGGGGTCAGGGAGTAAATACTTAGGATCAGGAATCACTTCCAGTTTCACAAAATTATTGTCTTCTTGGCCCAATAGCTTCGCCATTTCCCGACCAAGCCGTGCCACTCGCACCGCTTCTTCCGCCGTTTTACAGCCTGCGGTGTTGGGTAACATCCACAGTTTCCTCCAATCCAGGGATTCCGCTAGCCCTTCGTGTCCTGGTGCTTTAGTTTGTACCCGACGCACGGCCACCGTCACAATTTCACTGCCACTAGCCGCAATACTTTCAGCCATTACCTCTTGAGAGTCATACTTCCCTGTGCCAGTCATCAGACGAGACCGAAAGGTTTTTCCCGCAATGGTCAGTAAATCAGCTGGGGATGGTTCCGTCCCATTGTCAGAGTGAGAGTTCCGGAGCGTAGCAGAATTATAGTGCAGCACTGGTGTTGAGGAGGAGTTACTAGATACACTGAGATTAGGACTGAGATTAAGACTGAGATTAGCACTGCTTTGATTTGAGGCTGGTTGATGGTAAACTCGGTCGTATCGAAATTGATCTAACAATGGGTCAGACTTTTGCTTCTCAATCAGGTCAGCCAGCAACAAAGCGGTTACCGGAGCGAGCAAAATACCGTAGCGATAGTGACCAGTAGCCAAGCTCAGGTTTTGGCATGGACTAGTGCCAAGAATTGGTAATTGGTCAGGTGTGGTTGGTCGAAATCCCCACCAACACTCATGAATCGAGCAGTGTTGAATTTCCGGATATAGCCGGATAGCTGATTCTAACAAACGGTGAATTCCAGCAGTAGTGTTGTCAGGCTGCCAACCTACATCCTCTACTGTTGCACCAATCAAAATTCGTCCATCTCGACGGGGGACTAGATAAACCTCAGAGCTGAATAACACTCGCTGTAGTGGCAAGGGGTGTTGATAATTTTTAGTGGCTTTTACTGACAGCATCTGACCTTTTTTTGGAGCCACTGGCAAGGGCAACAGTTGATTAGACCAGGCTCCAGTTGCTATAACATAATGGTCTGCATGGAGTTCCCCTGCGGAGGTTCTAATCCCAGAGACTAAGCGATTGCGCTGCTGAATTGCCTCCACAGTTATCCCTTCACGCAGCTCTACTCCCCCTTCTTGGGCAGCCAGTCGCAGGGCTTTACTGAGTGCTCGGGGGACTACTTGAGCATCTTCTGGGTACCACCAACCACCAACCACTTCTGAGCTTAAACCTGATTGATAGCAATGAATCGTATCTTTGTCTAACCAGTCAGCAACTCCGGTCTTATTGCTGAGCTGCTGTTGGTGATTTCCTGCTGCCCCTTCATAGACCGGTGCTAAAAAGCCACAGGGCCAATAGCCTGTTGCCACACCAGTCATCTGTTCGAGTTTGGTACACCATTGAGGATACAGTGAATGGGACCACAAGCCTAAATCTAGCATGGGTCCGATGGGGAGCGCTTCTGAAAACGGTGCCAACATTCCTGCTGCAGCTAGGGTGGCACCTTCTTGGAAATTGCGGGTGACAACAGTTACTGTTGCCCCACGCCGCTTCAGTTCTACAGCGATCGCTAAACCGATAATGCCACCGCCAATAATCAGAATGTCACTTGCTGCTTTCATAGGTTAAGGAGAGTGGAGACTAGGGATTGGGTAAAGTATCAAGGATGAAGTATCAAGGATGAACTATTAAGTATGAAGTATCAAGGATGAATTATTAAGTATGACGTGGGAAGTGGTAAGTGTAACTCGTAGGTTGTAGATAACGGTTTTAGTCAACCTTAAGTCAGCCACCGATAAACCCATTTCCTCCTTCAACCTTTATTTTTCATCCTTTTTACTTCAACCTTTATTCTTCAACCTTTATTTTTCATACTTTCTCCTGTTGGCCCATCCCCTAATCCCCAATCTCTAATCTTGTCCCCAACCTTTTAAACAACTACAGGTGCTGCACTCTACCATAGCGCTGGTATGGGGTCATTATCTTCGTATACTACTGTACCAGAACTTCCTGTAGTTGCTGAGCTTGCTGTAGCCCCTGAAGCACTAGACTCACTGATCACAGGATTTCCTTGAGCAACAGTATCGTCCTCTGGCTGTGAAAAGGGATCAGTTGTAGTCGGCTGTGCTTGTGCGATCGGTTGCTCTGGTTGAATACTCGGTGTTTCAGCTTCTGTAATTGATGGGTCTTCTAACAGTGCTGTATCAGTTGGTTCTGCCTCCTCCTGGTTCCTACCCAGATTAAAGAAGGGAATATTAAAGCGAGAAGCCTTTTCTTCCTCAACTTCAGGAAGTGGTTCTACTTGATTTGCACTCGGGGAAGGCTCCTCGATTTGCTTAGACTTACAAGCACTAACTGCTCCTAGCAGAGCAACCAGCACTAATAATTTGGTAGTTAACCTCATATATTTGTTCATACTCTGATTTGATATCAAGAATTTTGCTTGCATAACTTAATACCTGTGTGTCGAAGTAGGGAATTTACAGATGTGTCCCTTTTCGGTGAACACACCCGCCCATAATATACCAGTTGAGTTCTCCGGAGGTCACTAGAAAACAAAATTGTTCATTGTCTTGATGCAAAGGGCGAGTGGGGGTTTACCCCTTTGGCCGACTGCATCGCTTTGACCCTATTCCTTGCACCCATCTAGATCCCTGACCTTTGATGGTTTTTACCCAAGGCGCGGAAATCGTCAACTGATTTACCAGACCCCACGCTAAGGCTATGGCGCTGGCTTGTCACTTGACCGGAGATTGCCTAAGTTGAGTTTTGCGACTAAGCTTAGGTTTTACATCCGAGACCTGTTGCAACAATCCCACCCCCGTCAGACCGATAGCATTTCGATTAGCATTTCGATTCGCTCAAAGCGGGATATATCAACAGGTTTTTTTTGACTTGGTTAGTGTCAATCTAATTTACTGTCAACAGTATCATGTTTGTAGATCATGTTTTTAGTAAATTTTTTATCATTTTGTTAATCAATTTGGAATTTTTACCGGTATTGACCCGATAAAAATTCCTTGGAGGATGCCCAGGTATCCCGACACCAAATTTGCCTATGATGCCGCGACACTTATTACCTCCCCCAACTCTCAACCATTAGTTAAGCATTACTTAAGGATTGCTAAATGTGCCTTAGCTTACATTCTGTTAGCACTGATGGGGAGTTGGGGTTAACAGAGGATGATTCAAAAGCTAACTTCGTCAGTGCGATCGCTAACTGCTTCTGCTGATACACAGTTAACTAGAATAGTTAACTTAACTTATACTTTTATAGGGTTGCTTAGTGACGGGTAACAGTCAACAGTCAACAGTCAACAGTTAACCATAAACCCTAAATTTAACTATGCCTTAACTTAGGGTTTAAGCTAGGCTAGTTAAGTCGGTCATTCACTCATTATCCCTATTCTGGCTAAACTACAGGTTAGCACTACTATGCTTTGGTTGATATTCGCTAGTTTAACAGCTCTTTTTGCCTCTGGCAAGGATTTGACGAGTAAGCGAGGGCTAAAAAATGTTGATGCTTACATTGTCTCTTGGGCAGTATTCTTTTTTTCCTTGCCTGTTTTACTGCCCCTCCTTTTTGTGATTGAAATTCCCGAACTAGGCCGAAATTTTGCCTTAGCCTTAATGATAGGAGGGTCTCTAAATGTGGTGGGCATGAGCTTGTATATCCAAGCCTTGAGTCGGTCTGACTTATCCATTACCGTTCCATTTATGACCTTTACCCCGTTATTTTTATTAGTGACATCCCCAATCATTGTTGGAGAATATCCTACCCCCTTAGATATGGTAGGGATTATGATGATTGTACTTGGGTCTTATAGCTTGAATTTGAAAGAAAAAAGAAACGGTTACCTCGCCCCTTTTAAAGGGCTACTGAAGCAACGAGGTCCTAAGTTAATGTTAACCGCAGCTGTAATTTTTAGTATTACGTCCAACGTTGATAAGGTGGGGGTACAAAATTCTTCACCAATATTTTGGGCAATTGCACTGCATACCTTTATTGCTACAGGGATGGGAGTGATTATGCTGTATAAATCACGAAGTAAATTAAACCAAATTCCAAAATACTTACTGTCTATAGTTCCTATTGGTTTCTTTCAGGCCGGAGTCATTTTGTGCCAAATGACAGCTCTCGAAATGACTTTTGTTAGCCACGTAATCGCTGTTAAACGTATGAGTGCTTTAATTAGTGTCATCTTAGGATGTCTAATTTTTAAAGAACCCGGAATTAAGGAAAGAGCAACTGGAGCAGCAATTATGGTATTGGGAGTTGTACTGATTAGTCTATCGGGACATTAGGATTGGGTTTTGGATAGGGAGCAGGGAGCAGGGAGCAGGGAACAGCAATAGATGTAGGGTGGGCAGTATATATTAAGGCAAAAGGCATGCTAGCAAAAGGCAAAAGGCAAAAGGCATGCTAGCAATAGATGTAGGGTGGGCAGTGCTGATCAAACCAATTGTCAGCTTTTGAATTGGTATGATGCACTGCCCACCAGACCAGCCATAGATGTAGCGTGGGCAGTGCTTATTAAGGCAAAAGGCAAAAGGCATGCTAGCAATAGATGTAGGGTGGGCAGTGCTTACCAAAACCATTGTCAGCTTTAAAATTGGTATTAGGCACTGCCCACCAGACCAGCAATAGATGTAGATGTAGGGTGGGCAGTGCTTAGCAAAACCATTGTCAGGTTTTAAATGGGTATGATGCACTGCCCACCAGACCAGCAATAGATGTAGGGTGGGCAGTATATATTAAGGCAAAAGGCATGCTAGCAAAAGGCAAAAGGCAAAAGGCATGCTAGCAATAGATGTAGGGTGGGCAGTGCTGATCAAACCAATTGTCAGCTTTTGAATTGGTATGATGCACTGCCCACCAGACCAGCCATAGATGTAGCGTGGGCAGTGCTTATTAAGGCAAAAGGCAAAAGGCATGCTAGCAATAGATGTAGGGTGGGCAGTGCTTACCAAAACCATTGTCAGCTTTAAAATTGGTATTAGGCACTGCCCACCAGACCAGCAATAGATGTAGATGTAGGGTGGGCAGTGCTTAGCAAAACCATTGTCAGCGTTTAAATTGGTATGATGCACTGCCCACCCTACGATTAATATTCTTATTTCCCAAAGTTTCATCTAAAATGTGATGTTCCGTTCGCCCAGCGTCTGGCACTGCCAGTAAGGAACCGCTGCGCGATCGCAAAGAAGTATGTTCGCCCAGCGTCGGGCTTTGCCCGAATCGGAAAACGTAAGGAATCAGGGATCAGCTGATCCCTGATTCCTTACCAAAACTAGAGGGTTTAAAGGTTAAATCTTGGCTTTAGACCCCTCTAAGTTGTAACCAGCTGTCTTGACTGGGTTGTCTCTGCGTTAGAGTCTTCTAAATCTTCTTTTTACTTTTTGTGATCAGGAGGATGATTGTAAATAAACTTGTCAATTGCATCCCGAACGGCAATATCCTTGTCATTATCAGCGTTTTTATAATCAACTGTTCCGTATTCTAAATAGCACTCAGCAGCAAATTTTAGTTCTTTAAAAGCTTCATAGTTGTCAATATTTTAATTAAGTTTTTCCTTTTTTTTATCCCTAATATTCTCAAAAAATAGATTATATTGATGAATGTATTTATTAATTTTTTTGAAAGGCTTACATAGTTTTATAAAACATTTTTTTTATTTAATATACATGTTTATTTCGAAATTTAAACGCAAATATTTTTGCCTGCCTATGCCTCTAAACATGCGTAAAGCAATATGCTCTGAATTTTCCGCATCAGGGTCTAAAAACATATCCGGTAGATGGCTTACCCAACCCAATTGTCCCCATTTATTTACCTCATCATATGTATAAGGACGAGTTGTTGTACCAGTGCCAATGGAGAGAACAGCAATGTCGTCTATTTTAGTTTTATTTTGCTTTCCCTCATCTTTCATCGATATAGCATGGGCGATTGCAGCTAACACTGGGTTATTAGCTGATACCCCACCATCGATATGGGGGCGATATTTTTTCTTATAATTTTCTTCATCAGGCTTGACTAGGAGTTGATAAGGTGGAAAAAACGTTGGTGCTGAAGCTGAAGCGGTACAGATTTGCCAAAGTGGAATATCATTCTCAATGTACCATCCACTTGGATCGTTATTCCCAAACCACGTTGTGTTTCGGGTGAAAACGTCATAACTGAGGATTAAGAGTTGTAAGTCCTTGATGTCTCTCATTGTCAAAGGTTTACGCGAGTCCGGATCAACCAAATTTCTTTTCAAAACATTAGCCAATCCTTGCTCTTCCGACTTATCTGGAAACTCGTGGGGATATAATACACCACGCCCAAAAATTTTACTTAACTCCCGCAATTTTCGCATATAACGTGTACTCTTAAGAAAGATATTTTTTCCCTCTTTCTTATAGAGCTTAATCAGATCCTATGCAGTCATATTACAGGCAATTCCCGCCGCCAAAATTGAGCCAGTGGATGTTCCGGAAATTAAGTCAAAATATTCATGTAATTCCTGACCATATTTCTCTTTTATTGTTTTTTCTATCTCTTGGAGAATTCTTGCGGATATAACTCCACGCATTCCCCCTCCATCTAAGCTAAGAATTTTGAATGTCATGGTATTTCCTCAGAAGTCAGTTTTAAATTTGAGTTAATCCAGTAAATAAAAAAACTATAAATTAAACGTTAATCCCATTATTTACAGACTTTATTTACAAGACCTCGGTAGAATTAACGAATTTATCAGACTATTTAAAAAAACTATTTAAACTACATTAGTAGTATTACGCAATTCATATTGGTTAACCACAGAGCTAGTAAGTAAGCATTCAGCTATCAGCTATCAGCTATCAGCTATCAGCTATCAGCTAAAGGCTAAAGGCCTGTGGTCACGCTACGGGAACAGTTTATGCCCATAGCGCATGCTACTTGAAAAATAAGCTGTTCGCGTAGCGTGAGCTAAAAGCTCACGGCTGACGGCTGACTGCTGAATGCTTACGCTATTAAATCCCAATCCACATGGTTTTTTTTAGCTAAACAACTATAGCCTTTATAGGATTTATGAGGTACAGTTATCAACCTCAAAGTCCCCCTTGATAAGGGGGACCAACGGGGGATCCCTTTGTAACTCATGGCATAGAGAATTGCTATAACTCTTATTTAGTTGTTGGTGGGCAGTGCCGATAAAACCTCTTACAACCTGATAGTATCCGTCTGCGACCCTGCCCACCCTACGATTAATATTGTTAGTGGGCAGTGCTGATAAAACCGATTATAAGTTGATAGTATCCGTCTGCGACCCTGCCCACCCTACGATTAATATTGTTAGTGGGCAGTGCTGATAAAACCGATTATAAGTTGATAGTATCCGTCTGCGACCCTGCCCACCCTACGATTAATATTGTTAGTGGGCAGTGCTGATAAAACCGATTATAAGTTGATAGTATCCGTCTGCGACCCTGCCCACCCTACGATTAATATTGTTAGTGGGCA
>NZ_MKZS01000001.1:1800568-1806760 GCF_001942495.1 Moorena bouillonii PNG | reverse complement strand
TCCCGACGCTGACCCTATCGGGTACAGCGCGGGGCTGCCGCCTTGAAGCTCACTAATTTTAAAATCGCTACAATCTATTGATACTGGATAGTGCGAAGTTCCGTGGTCGGTTGAGTGGTTGAATTACCCCTAAGACAAGAACACCCCGATCGCGCCTAGGGACGAGAATGTTCCAAACTGGCTGAGTTTTGCTGATTCAGCCAGTTTGATTATGGCTCTATATCGTCGAGTCGAGCAAATCTTAGAGGTAGTAATTATGGTCAAAGAAATTGAAGTACAAGCTAGTAGTGGTAATGTGTTTGCCGATTTAGGTTTAGAAAACTCTGATGAATTAATCGTTAAAGCAGAACTGGCTCGTAAGATTAGTAGTATTATTGCCAACCAGGGTATGACACAAGCTGCGGCGGCCAAGGTTTTAGGAGTAGATCAGCCTAAAGTGTCCGCACTTATCAATGGTAAGTTGGCGGGTTTTTCAATTGTGCAGCTGTTTCGCTTCGTGAAGTACCCCAGCCTGCTTAGCTGTTCGCGTAGCGTCGGCTTTGCCGAGGCTGGGGCTTCCAATCTCAACTCAACCAGGGACGGTCTTATTCGTCAATAGGGCTTCCCGCGCGCGTCCCCGACGCCTCAAACAGAGGCGCGACCCCAGGCCTGGTTCCCCGGCCTAGGAGGAGCGCGCCTGCTGATCTTGGTCTTACTCAGCGTCCACAGGCAGACATCCACCTTCCGCAGACGTATAACTTTTACGACAGACTCACCTTGGAATTACGACTCTATGGTCAACCAGCCGGGGCTTGCCTCTTCCCTGAGCTCTGCTAGTACTTTGTACACCCTTAGGTTTGACTAATTGATCAGAAATCAGACCATTTGTAAGGTAGCCTTTTAGTCAGTCAGGCGGGTCTTGAAGTTACCGTAAGGATAGTGGAGCCTTTATGGTTAGTCGGCTATGCATAAAAGGGTTAAAACTGTTTGATTAAGGCTCCACTATCCTAAGGTTTCGTCTCAGCAACCAGCTTTATTATAACACAATTCGCTATTAGTTGTTTTCTCGCTATCCATCCCCACCCTTAAGAGGGTGGGGAATTCCGCGAGGATTGTTAAACGCTTTGGGTCAAGATGTGGAAATTGTGGTTAAAACCAAACCATTATCTCACCCTGGGGCTCGAACACTAGTGTCGTGAACTAGCTGACGTAAGTATTCAGCGATCAGCCTTTGGCCAAAGGCTGATCGCTGATGGCTTAACGTTACTACATCCGCTCCAGTACCTGAATTCCCAGTAAAGACAATCCCAGTTTCAGAGTTCTAGCAGTCAAATCACATAGCAGCAGACGGGATGTCCGCTTGGGTTCTTCGGCTTTCAGTACAGGGCATTGGTCATAGAATTGATTAAACTTCTGACTCAGTTCAAACAAATACTGACAAAGGCGATTCGGCATCAATTCTTTCTCAACTTCACCAAGAACCTCATTTAGTTGTAATAACTTCTTCCCTAGCACCAATTCTGCGTCTTCTTCCAACAAAATTTTGGCATCGGTTCCCAGTTGCTCAAAATCAATCTCCCCTTTGCGGCTAATGCCCTGAATGCGGACATAGGCATAAAGCATATATGGTGCTGTATTGCCCTGGAGTGCCAACATCTTATCAAAGCTGAATATATAGTTGCTGGTACGATTTTGACTAAGGTCAGCATACTTAACTGCACTCATGCCTACGACTTTGGCAACATGCTCTTTAAATTCCTCAGTTTCCTCCCGACCTTCTTGCTTCAGTCTCGATTCCAAATCAGCACCAGATCGTGCGATCGCTTCATCCAATAAATCCCGCAACCGCACTGTTTCCCCAGACCGCGTTTTAAGCTTTTTGCCATCTTCACCCAGAACCAAACCAAAGGGAACATGAACGACTTCAAGATTTTCTGGAAGAATACCAGTCCGCCGAGCCACCTGAAATACCTGGGTAAAATGATTTGCTTGTCCGGAATCAGTAACATATATAATCCTTTGAGCCTGGTCTTGCTCAGTCCGGTAGCGCAGTGCAGCTAAGTCAGTGGTGGCATAGTTATAGCCCCCATCAGATTTTTTCACAATCAAGGGCAGAGGCTCACCATCTTTATTTGTAAACCCCTCAAGGAAAACACATTTGGCTCCCGAGTCTTCCACTAACAAGCCAGACTTGTCTAAATAGTCCACAACCTCTGGTAGGAAAGGATTGTAAAAGGATTCCCCCCTTTCGGTGAGCTGAATATCCAGCAAATCGTAGATAATCTGAAACTCCCGCCGAGATTGATCACACAGTAGTTGCCAAGCACGGCGGCTATCGGCTGCACCAGATTGCAGTTTAACAACTTCGAGCCTAGATGCCTCCCGAAACTCCTCATCTGCATCAAACCGTTGTTTAGCTTGCCGATAAAGGGTGACTAAATCTCCCAAATCCAGGGCATCAGCTGTAGTCAAAGCACTTGGGTAAGCTTCCCTGAGATAGGTGATCAACATCCCAAATTGGGTGCCCCAATCTCCCACATGATTCAAGCGCAGTACATTTTGACCCCGAAATTCTAAGATCCGGGCAATCGAATCCCCAATAATCGTTGAACGTAGATGTCCCACATGCATCTCTTTAGCAATATTGGGAGAAGAAAAATCAACAATGACCCGTCGAGGGGCTGAAGCGACTGCTACTCCTAGACGTGGGTCAGTATAAATCTCCCTTAGCCGTTCTTCCAAGTAAGCAGGTTTTAAGCTCAAATTAATGAAGCCTGGACCAGCAATAGTCGGGCTCTGACATATCTCAGCCACATCTAGATACTGCAACAAAGATTCTGCGATCGCTCTTGGCGGCTGTTTCAAACGTTTGCTCAAAGCCAACGCCACATTAGACTGATAGTCACCAAATTTGGGATTGCTGGCAGGTACCATCATTGGATCTACCCCTGCCACGTCAGAACCGAAGGCAGCAGTTAAGGCTTGAGTGAATTGAAGTCTAAGTTGTTCAACAATGGATTTCATGGTGCCAGTGCAAAGGGCTCTTCACTAATCTTGCCTCTGAATGGTAACAGCCACTACTTACCGATTAATCCTAGAGGTAACCGGACAATTACCGTAAATCCAAGTGAATTTCCCGTTTTACTCGGAAGCATCGGAGTAGTTATGCCAACCTGCACTCGCGCTTTCCATCAAGACAACAACCAACCAACACGCCCCTGTTCAGGTATGTATCTAAATACACAATAATTACTGAATAATTCTCCCGACTCCCGACTCCCGACTCCCGACTCCCGACTCCCGACCTAAATCTAAAGAACCTACCCCTGTGACCTGAGAGCTTCCCCCTCTTCCCCTCGTCAGACCTCGAAAAGCGATGCAGCGCGGTCATGGGGTTTCCCCCATGACCGCGCTGCATCAAGACACGGATTGAAAAAAAAAATTTTAAATTCCAAAACCCTTGCCATACCTAGATTGCAAGGATTTCTCAAAAAAAAGTTTCGGTTTTAGGTTGACAAACGCTTTTTTCCCCTTTACATTAGTAAATGGCGATGAGGAAAGCCAAGCGCACCGCACCGCCCCGAACCAAGAAAAATCTATAGTTTGAGAGCCAATATACGGTCGCTACTCGTCAAGAAATTTTCAGGTTAATCTGACCTCATTATAGGACAGATTGACCAAAACTAAAACCTAAAATTCCGAACCGGTTCGAAGTTAACTGTAAGGGTTGACTAAGAGTCGGGGAAAGAAAAAAACAACTTGAGTACCATGGAGAGTTTGATCCTGGCTCAGGATGAACGCTGGCGGTATGCTTAACACATGCAAGTCGAACGCCCCTTCGGGGGAGTGGCGGACGGGTGAGTAACGCGTGAGAATCTGCCTTAGGGTCGGGGACAACCACCGGAAACAGTGGCTAATACCGGATGTGCCGAGAGGTGAAAGATTTATTGCCATAAGAGGAGCTCGCGTCTGATTAGCTAGTTGGTAGGGTAAAGGCTTACCAAGGCAACGATCAGTAGCTGGTCTGAGAGGATGAGCAGCCACACTGGGACTGAGACACGGCCCAGACTCCTACGGGAGGCAGCAGTGGGGAATTTTCCGCAATGGGCGAAAGCCTGACGGAGCAATACCGCGTGAGGGAGGAAGGCTTTTGGGTTGTAAACCTCTTTTATCAGGGAAGAAGAAAGTGACGGTACCTGAGGAAAAAGCATCGGCTAACTCCGTGCCAGCAGCCGCGGTAATACGGAGGATGCAAGCGTTATCCGGAATTATTGGGCGTAAAGCGTCCGTAGGTGGTACCTCAAGTCGGCTGTTAAAGACCAGGGCTTAACTCTGGGCAGGCAGTGGAAACTGAGGAACTAGAGGGCAGTAGGGGTAGAGGGAATTCCCGGTGTAGCGGTGAAATGCGTAGATTTCGGGAAGAACATCGGTGGCGAAGGCGCTCTACTGGACTGAACCTGACACTGAGGGACGAAAGCTAGGGGAGCGAATGGGATTAGATACCCCAGTAGTCCTAGCTGTAAACGATGGATACTAGGTGTAGCTTGTATCGACCCAAGCTGTGCCGAAGCCAACGCGTTAAGTATCCCGCCTGGGGAGTACGCACGCAAGTGTGAAACTCAAAGGAATTGACGGGGGCCCGCACAAGCGGTGGAGTATGTGGTTTAATTCGATGCAACGCGAAGAACCTTACCAGGGCTTGACATGTCGCGAATCCCGGTGAAAGCTGGGAGTGCCTTCGGGAGCGCGAACACAGGTGGTGCATGGCTGTCGTCAGCTCGTGTCGTGAGATGTTGGGTTAAGTCCCGCAACGAGCGCAACCCTCGTTTTTAGTTGCCAGCACGTGGTGGTGGGCACTCTAGAGAGACTGCCGGTGACAAACCGGAGGAAGGTGGGGATGACGTCAAGTCAGCATGCCCCTTACGCCCTGGGCTACACACGTACTACAATGGTCAGGACAATGGGCAGCCAACTCGCAAGGGGGAGCTAATCTCATCAAACCTGGCCTCAGTTCAGATTGCCGGCTGCAACTCGCCGGCATGAAGGAGGAATCGCTAGTAATCGCCGGTCAGAATACGGCGGTGAATCCGTTCCCGGGCCTTGTACACACCGCCCGTCACACCATGGAAGCTGGCCACGCCCGAAGTCGTTACCCTAACCCGTATGGGAGGGGGATGCCGAAGGCAGGGTTGGTGACTGGGGTGAAGTCGTAACAAGGTAGCCGTACCGGAAGGTGTGGCTGGATCACCTCCTTTTCAGGGAGACCGACTGAGACCCACTCGAAGCCAAAGGTGCAAGAGCGGTAATCAGGTCAACCGAGGTCGAAGGGTAGAGAACGGGGCTCTCAAACTAATGATGGTTCGGATATGGGCTATTAGCTCAGGTGGTTAGAGCGCACCCCTGATAAGGGTGAGGTCCCTGGTTCGAGTCCAGGATGGCCCACATCTATATAAATGGTGAAGCGGCTAACAGCCAAAAGCTAATTAAAGCCAAGAAAACAAAGAACGGAAAACAAGCTCAGCACCGGAACTGCAGGAAAAAACCAGTTCAGGATGCTGGACTTTGAGTCCAGTAAAGAACCAAGAAAATTGCATAGCGAAGTGTAGAAAAGCCAAAAAGTCGAGCCGCGAGCGAAACGAGAGTTATCGTAAAAGCGGTAAAACAGAACAAGTATGGTCAAGCTACAAAAGGCTAACGGTGGATACCTAGGCACACAGAGGCGAAGAAGGACGTGGTGACCGACGATAAGCTTCGGGGAGCTGGAAACAAGCAGAGATCCGGAGATTTCCGAATGGGGCAACCCAAAAACGGCTGACTGAATCAATAGGTCAGTACGAGCGAACCCAGCGAACTGAAACATCTTAGTAGCTGGAGGAAAAGAAAGCAAAAGCGATACCCTCAGTAGCGGCGAGCGAAAGGGGCAGAGCCTAAACCATCAGCAATGCTGGTGGGGTAGTGGGACAGCAGAACGGTAACTGGAAACTAGATCAAGCAGCTGAATACTGCACCAGAGAAGGTGAAAGTCCTGTAGTCGAAAGTGGAAAGTTGTCAGCTGAATCCCGAGTAGCACGGGGCACGTGGAATCCCGTGTGAATCAGCGAGGACCACCTCGTAAGGCTAAATACTCCTGTGTGACCGATAGGGAAACAGTACCGCGAGGGAAAGGTGAAAAGAACCCCGGGAGGGGAGTGAAATAGAACATGAAACCGTTAG
>NZ_MKZS01000001.1:1793068-1798068 GCF_001942495.1 Moorena bouillonii PNG | reverse complement strand
GGTGGGTAGCTGCCTGCTAAAATAGCTCAGTGCCAGGATAATTAATTTAGACTAAAGCCTCCTTAGGTAATCTTGACCTGAGGAGGTTTTGTATTTTAGGAAATAGGGATAGTTCTAGGAAATAGGGATAGTTGTGCTTGGCCATCAGCCTACACCTAAAATTTAGCAACTTATTAAAATTTAGCCAATTAAAATACCAACTTAAAACGGAGAAAGAAATCTCAAGAGTATGCTCCCAACCGATGCCAAAGCGTTGCCTAAATTAGAACCTCCTTTAGAGGTTGTAGAATTTTGGGCAATTTCTATCCCTTTAACCAAACTCTGTGACGCCTGGTATCCAGGAATATTTCCTTGTTCTTTAAACAGTTCACTAGCAATCGTACCATCTTGGGTCGCTGCTACTTCCTCTCCCAGTCGGAAACGAGCCATACCACGAGCCAAAAAAGCTGGAGCAAAGTCAGGCTTCATGCTCAAGGTTTTGTCGTAATACTCAATGGCAGTTTTGTAGTTACCTCTTTTGGCTTCTACTACTCCCCACGCATAAAAATCTTCTGCGGTACCTGCATAATCTGGAATACCAATGGTTCCTTGTATATAAGCATTACTCAAGCTCACACCATACAATTGGGCATTAACTAAAAACGCTTCCCTCAGGTCAGTACTGAATAAGTTAGCACCAGCAAGATTAGCACCAGCAAGATTAGCACCATTGAGAGAAGCACCACTGAGATTGGCACCACTCAGGTCAGCTCCTGTCAAATTAGCACGGCTGAGATTAGCACGACTCAAATCAGCCCCAGCGAGATTAGCACCCACTAAGTCAGCCATAATCAAACCTACCCTAGTTAAATCACACCCTTGACACTGTTTGGTTGACAGTAACTGTTGAGTATGAGCTAGATTTTCAGCTTTAGCAATGGTGCTGAGGCTGGTCGTAGTTAGTAAAGCCGCAGTGGTGACAATTGTGAGTTTGATGTTCATGGAATTCATTGTTTTTCCAACAGCTGCTAATTATGAATTAGCAATTATGAATTATGAAGTGTCAATCCTAGTTGTGGTTAAAGTTTTTACTTAACGTGATAGGCTAAACGTCTAAACCCCTTTAAAGGCTACACTTTAAACCTTAAACTTTAAACCTTAAACTTTCATAATTATCCCTAATTTTTAAAAAATTGGGTGGCGAAGTTTTGCGATCGCGTTGGTGACAGTGCCCTTGCTTTGAGAATTGCCGCTGTTAAAAAGACGTAGGACACAACCCCAACTATTGCCAAGAGTATACTATTAACATATCCCATGGCATTCCACAAGGCATGCAGAGCAGAAGCATTCAGATAGCCAATGCCTATGATCTGCCAACGCTTACGGGGTTTGAGGACGCTTAACCCAATAAAATACCCGAAGTATCCACTATAAGCCATGTGTCCTGCCACTGACCCAAGAACCCGAGGAATCAGCAACTGCAATCCTAACAGGTCACCCTCCAATTCAGTAGTTGGCAGTATCACACCGTCTATAATATTCGGCACATATTGCCCTAAGGTTTCTACCAAAGTAAATCCCACCCCCGATGCTGTCCCCAATAAAATTCCATCGAGGGGTTCCCAGACACCAATTCTTTCTCGCCAAGGGGTACGCAGGAAATGTCCCAAACCATATAGTCCCAGCATAGGTATAGCCTTGAGCAACTCTTCCATTAACCCAGCACCAAAAAACATCCGGATGAATAAAGTAGTCAAGTTGATAACTTCACCTAGTTGTGGTATATCGCCAGGTAAAATTCCCCGAAAAATTTTGATAAATAGGGGCAGCAGCGGACTGACCAAAATTAAACTGGTGGATAGAGTACTACCTAAAAGCACCCACCAAGGTTTAGGTTTGCCACAAAGTTGGTAAACAAAGTAATAGGCTAATCCTGCCAAGTAGGCAGCTAGCAAAAGATTAAAAACTACTGGTTGACCAACTGCAGCAAACATTGATACGACAAAGAGTACAGTCACGATACCAGGAGCCAAAAAAGCTTTCTGATTTAAATCCCGTCCTGTTGACAAGATGGGAAACAGTTGGGTGAAGGTGACATAATCGCTCTGAGGCTTTGGTATCTTGCTAATCGGTTTTAGGGGTTTTTCTATGGCAATAGTGTGGGATGGGATGGATGGCAAATCAAGGGATGTCGTTACCTCGCACTCAAAGATGAATTTTGGACCATCGTGACCCAACTCAATCCGATCCCCTGACTGCAATTCCTGACAACCCTGCAAATATTCGCCATTCACATAGGTGCCATTCACACTATCAAGGTCACAAATTTCCCAGCGGGGACAGCCATTTTTTAGAGGGGTCAGAGGGCTAATTACCGCATGACGGCGCGATACGCTGACGTAGCGATAGGGATCTAAGGAAATTTTACAGTTAGGGTCACGTCCAATGACGTTATCCTCTAATTCAGAAAGGGGTAGTACGGCAAGTATCTCTTTGTTATCACTAGTGGAAAGCTGGCGCAGAAATCCACTGTAAACTTGACCAGTCATTGCTACTTTGGTCGTTATTGGTTATCAGAGTGGGAGAGTTTGAGAGGGAAAAGAATACCCTGTCCTCAAAGGTCGGGGATGAATATTCCGTCTCAAATAGTGTTAATATAAAAAGTAAGGGTCTCAAAAAAACAGGGCAAAAGACCCTACTCAGCTACCCTGGCCATAGGCCACGCGGGGCGCGTTCGGTGCGCGGGAAAGTCACGCCCAGGTCGATAACAGTCGCCCACGGCTGTGCCTGGGAATCCCCATCCCGGCGACGGGTGGGGAGGTTCAATCACACTACCCATGCTAATCCGGCAGGGGATTCTAGTTTCAAGAACGTTTCTTTCCTTTGCAGATCTCTCGATCAACACAGATATAGGAAACATCGACCCTGTCTTGATGCAGAGCGCGAGTGGGGGTTTTGACGGCAGTCGCTCATGGCGCATGGGTCTGTGTGCGATCGCAGTGTTCCGCACCTGTCTTGATGCAGTCGCTCATGGGGGAAACCCCCTTTGGCCGACTGCATCGCTGTAAGCCCCCTAGGAAACCCCTTTGGCCGACTGCCTCCCCAAGAACGCGCTGCATCCGTTCCGTACTTCCCAAATGCCCAACGGTCGCCTTAGCAGAGCCTTTGGATTACTTTGGCTGCATTAACATCACCAGGATAGTAATCAGTTGTGCAACGTTTTTGTATATCCTTGGATCCTAATCACCCATAGTTTTCGATGGTTTATAGCAAAGGAATTGCACCACCAAACAAATTTCAATAGTATATTTTAAGAATGTCCTTAGCCCTTTATATTCGCCCTGGCATCAAGCACCGCTAGGTAGAAAGAGAGACCACCAATAGGAATACTAGCAGCGAGGATAATTCCAGTCACCAACTTACCTAACTCGGGGTCACCATAGGAAAGTTCAAAAATTGAACCCACAGCCGCAATCCCAGCAACACAGGCAATCATCAAAAACAGAGCACTTTTTGGTGTCATCATAAGCTTTTTTGTGACAGATTATTTTTATCAGAAATCATAATATTTAAATTAGCTGTGGCGCAATCAATTATAGCTAACCGCTAAGTAATAGGTCATATCTATTGCTTTTTAGTATTTATCATGCTTGGGTTTTAGTTAATTAAGCAGTGAATATTGACAATTGCCAATTTTTAATTTATACCTTAGTTTATACCTTAATTTATACCCTATTATAAGTGATTAACCAAACTTCAGATCAAGTTTATAAGAGCAGTCACAGTTGAGTAAATTGTAGAAGGTTAAGGGAGTATAAAGATTACTGTGACTATAGCAACTGTGACTATAGCAATCGTAATTTAAAATTGAACAATAACAGGTGCTTATAGTCTTTTCCATCACCCGATCACGACCTCACCAGAGGTTTCACAAATAAAATCAGATTGGTATAGTTATTGAATGGGTTTCACCGCTTGGGGTGAGAAACCGTGCTTATTCAATTCTTCAGTCAAGGCGAGACCATTTTGCACCCGATCAACAAACATCACTCCTTTAAGGTGGTCTATCTCATGCTGAATGACGCGAGATAGTAATCCATTCGCCTTTAAGGTTCTAGGGCGTCCGTTTTGATCCTTGTAGGCTACTTCAATTTCGTCTGGACGGGTGACATCTAAATAGACACCGGGGATGCTCAAACAACCTTCCTGGCCATCACACGGAGTGCGACCAAAACTCTTGATTTCTGGGTTAATTAACACCAGTGGTTGGTTGTCTGGGTTATTAGGTTCACAATCAACCACAATCATTTGCTTATTAATCCCGACCTGAGGGGCTGCCAAACCGATACCATCCGCACTGTACATGGTTTGCAGCATTTGCTCAGCTAATTTCCGGATGTTGTGGTCTACTTTAGCAACCCGCTTGGCAGGCTGACGCAGGACGCGATCGCCTAGATAATGAATTGTTAATGGTGGATTCTCTAATTTTTTCTTTTCAACGATAAGTTCAGCAGTCATGGGGTTATCGACTTGTTAGTCAGGCTATGGTTAGGGTTAGACTAGAGCTGCTAAGGGATTAGAACACTCAACAGACAGATTCATGAATGCTTCCCCCACCTGCGTTCGCGAGGTGGGGGTATCCGTCTTGATTACAAGGGTTTATCCCTCGCGACAGGCGGCATCCTCGCCGAACATCCAGGACTTTTGCTGGCATGTTCCCCCAAGTCGTTGTCTTGATGCAGTCGCTCATGGGGGAAACCCCCTTTGGCCGACTGCATCGCTTCCGCTATGGGGCTTATTCAATGAAGCTTTTACCTGAGAGTCTGACGTTTATGAACCGACTCGAAAAGATTTATAAGTTAATTTTCCCAATCCTAGAGAGGTCGTGCCTCAGGGTTGATCAGAATCTTGTCTGTCCTTTGCCGTACCGCTCAAGATGATGCCATTATATCACATTTTGGCGCTCCTAACCCCCACCTGAACGTTCGCGCAGCGTGGCCGTAGGCCAGGTGGGGGAATGC
>NZ_MKZS01000001.1:1786580-1792968 GCF_001942495.1 Moorena bouillonii PNG | reverse complement strand
GGTTACATGAGCTTAGTTTTGATTTTTGTCTGATCAGGTGCAAGATCTGAGTAATGGAGAGTTGGTAGTTGACGATTACCAACTCTCCATTACCTATTACCAAAAATTTTGAGACTATGTCTTGATGCAGTCGCTCATGGGGGAAACCACGGCAGTCGCTCATGGGGGAGACCACGGCAGTCGCTCATGGGGGAAACCCCCAAGACCGCGCTGCCTCCCCAAGACCGCGCTGCCTCCCCAAGACCGCGCTGCATCGCTTTGATCAGTGATTAACCAGATTTGATAGTAATAGTCAATTGGCAATTAAAAATTTTTAATTGCTGTTGGTATACTACAAATCTTCACTGAGAACTTCATGGAAAGCAAACCCAGGGGCAGCCAATACAAAGACAATGGTAGGAAGACCAGCAGTTTTTAGCTGTAAGCTTTCGTAATATTGAGTAAACTTATCGTCTGGTATAGCCATACCCATAAAGATTAAGTCAGCATCAGCGGATGACTCATGAAGAATAGTATTAAAAGAACGCCCTTCGGAAACCAGCACCTGACAAATAACCCCAATCCGCAACTGTTTCACCCAATTACTTAGGTTTGCCCGTGCTGCTTGAGCTGCTATTTCATTAGGAACCACCAACTTGAGGTAAATCTCAGCATTTTGCCACTTCAGGTCGCTGCGCAATAGATAGGCGAGGAGCAACATCAGGCTACCATTGGCTTGCTTACCGCCCCACCAAACATCAATCCGTTGACGACTACCGAAACCCTGCTCCCGATTTTCCCGCAGAATCACTACATTACGCTTTGCCTGGTGTATGTGAGTAATCAAGCGACAGTAAGGCTGGCGACGGCTAAGGGTTTCGTTATCCCCGAGTAAAACTGTATTGGGAACTAGTGGTCCTATACCGTAAGTGTCTACCAGTTGCCGGGCTCCGGTAAAGGGATCCGGTGCTGTTACCAAGCGCACCAGAGCTTGTACACTGCGCCGTTCGAGATACTCACTGATGGTTTGTTCTAACTGTGCCTGCTTAGCCACACTATGGGAACTACTAGGTAAAATACTCGAAACGGTCACTAAACCGCGATTATGGGTCAGGGCATCGGCTAACTCTATCAAAGACCATCGTTTAGTGGGAGCTCCTGACAGCACCAAGATGTGGGGTCGCCAGTTTTTCGGATCAGGGTGATGACTAATCTGAAAAATACCAGTGCGCAACAGTGCCATCCAAATGCCCCGGCGTACATCCCCCCAAGCCGTGCGCAGTTCCCGCTGCTGTAACCAAAGGTAAACCCCCAAGACAATAACAGCTGCTGCCACTGTGGCAAAGGCATTGATCAAAAACATTACGATCAGGCAACCCAATGCCCCTAACAGTGACAGAAACCAATTAACTTTAAAGGAGGGTCGGAACGAAGGACTTTGCAAAAAGCCCTCAATGGCAGCTGCTACATTCAACACCAGATAGGTGGTCAGAAAGAACATACTTAGCACTGGTGCAATGATATCTAATTGACCAAGGCAAACTGCAGCAGTAGCTATTCCCAAGGTTACAGCGGTACCAATCCGTGGTTCATCATCTCGTCCACTACCCGTACCTAGGAATCGCATCCAACGGGGTAATACCCCATCTCTAGCTAATGCCTGTAAAATCCGGGGAGCTCCCAGAATACTCCCTAAAGCACTGCTGAGAGTAGCACCCCATACCCCGAGTAGGATTGACGGACCCCAAAATGCCATTTGCCTCATAATCAGAGGATTGGCAATTAGGGCATCTCCCCCCACCCGCATCGATAGAATAATTGGTACGATCATATAAACGGCATATCCTGTGCCTACTGCTGCCAGAGTACCGATGGGAATGGCGCGGATGGGGTTGCGTAGATCACCGGACATATTCACCCCAGCCATGATACCGGTCACGGCAGGGAAGAAGACAGCAAAGACACCCCAGAAGGATTCTTTGGAGGTCACCCACAGCTCAATATTAGCTACATCATAAGGGTAATCATGGTTACCGACGAATAGAGCAATCAGGGATAGCACTATCGCAGCCATAATAAAGTATTGAATGCGGATGGCGAGGCTAGCGGAAGTCAAAGCCAGTATTGCCACTAAAATAGTAGTAATTAGCGCTACATAAAGCTGGTTGAGCTGGGGAAAGGTCTTAACTACGCTCTCTGCAAAACCAATAGTGTATAAGGCGACTGAGAGAGCTTGGGCAAAGTAAAGGGGAATTCCTACGGCACCGCCAGTTTCAATTCCTAGGGAACGGCTAATCATGTAATAGGCACCACCAGCCCTAACAATGCGGTCAGTTGCGATCGCAGAAATAGACAGAGCCGTCAAAAAGGTAATACTGGTGGAGAGGGTAACAATGATGAGGGTACCCACTAAACCAACATTACCAAGTACCCAACCAAAGCGCAGGTACATAATAACCCCGAGGATGGTGAGAATCGACGGGGTATAGACCCCACCGAATGTTCCCAAACCTGAAGTTTTTTCCTGAGTAGGCTCGACAACAGGAGATGAGCGGCGACCAAAGAACAACTTCATATGTCTAAAACACGAATATAGTGCATTAAGCTAATCTGACTATAGGGAATAGGGAATAGGGAACAGAGATTTTCATTCCTTTGGTGTGGGCGAAACGCCCATGGATTTCTGAGTTGAAAAAGCCGTCGAGGCAAGCAAGTGCGAAGCGTCCTCGGTGAAATACCAGAGATGTTCATACTTTGTTCTTTGTTGTAAATTCATTTTTGATGGGGGTATAGCTGGAAAATTTTTCAAGTCCTTGGCAGACAATTTCAGTTGGTGAATTGATCCAGGTCCATGAACAACTCCACCAGTTCTACCCCCAAGCCACCGACATTGCAACTCAAGGATGTTACAACGTTGGTAGCCTGGGCTTTTGGTTCAACATTGGATGAATTTCACACCACAGGACTAACTGCTGTCATGGGGTTTTGGGCAAACAAGTAGAAACTGCTAATGGAACGAAGAGAACAGAAACGATAGTCTTTTAATCTGACAGTCTTTTAAGCTGACTACAGAATTAACTTGCTAAATTCCCAACTTTATGCACCCCAATCACGAATTTAAGACATTTTTTGCTCAATGACCAATAATTACCCAATATGGGTAATATCAACTCCGGTTAATCACTTCGTTGATCAATCCAGTCATGAAGCTTCCACCACCTGGCTATCGCCGTTCGCGTAGCGTGGCGATAGCCAGGTGGTGGTGTCTTATGCTAACTTAGAACTACCCCTAGTCCATAAGTCACACAAGCAAGCCCAGCTTCTAGGCGGTCGTCGAGATCTTTTGCTGGAACGACCCTCACTGTCATTTCTGCGAGTGAGTTTAAACACACCTCTAGCACCGATGTTGTAAGCGCCGTTTAAGTCGGCATTAAACCGCTTACCTGAAGGGAAGGTTGCCAAAGAGTATTTTTGAGAATTTCTCTTAACCGTACCAGAGCCATCAAAAGCAAGTTTAGAGGTATAAGACGCAACGACTTCTATCACTTTTCCACCCAATTCAGCCCATTTCATTTCTGTGAAGTCGCGGATTTTTGCCTTGAGCCATCCGTGGAATCTTTGTTTTAAATTAGACCGCTTTCGTCCACCAATGGGCTTCCACCCTTTAAGATTCTCGAATACAATGGCTTCCGAGTTAAACTTTTCAGCAATCTCAACAATCCGCTTGGAAACAATATGGCCAATTTGGTTATTGATTCTTTGGCATTTTTGATAAGTCAAAGAGCAAAAACCTTTATGTAGTTTTCCTCCTTTTCCCATCGTTTTCGATGCTCTTGCTGATACGGACTTTAGTCGTTTGTCCCTGCGGTCTATGTCTCTTCCAAGATGAATAAAATCACGTTCGCGTAGCGTCGGCTTTGCCGAATGGATTACAGTGCCACTATGGGTTACAACTGCTACGGTAGCGGTAGTATTAATCCCTAAATCTACCGCAGTTATGTTAGCCAATGGCTGGCGTTTTTCTGGTTTGCAAGTAAACGGAACAGACAGATGACAGTACCGTACGTTAAAAATCAACGAAGGGGACATCATCTTGTTTGTAGCTATCTTATGACGCTCTCTTAGACCAGTTATTTGAACTGTAGTCCAAACCCAATCTTTACCATTAAAAGCCTTGATTTCGATTTGGTCAAAACCATGTAGCTTGTAACATTGACCTTTGTACAAAGCTGGATAGCAGCCAGTATCAGCATTTAATCTTGGTGGCTTGCTATCTTTTCTTTTTCGACTACCAGACTGCCATTCACGGTATCGAGTCACATAACTACTAACCTGTCCAGCGGCAAATGCTATCGCAGCTCGACGGTAGTAACTAGGGAACTTGTAAAAAGCCTTGTTGAATTGTGGATATTTGATATTTGGACGCTTGGCTGTTTTATGCATCAACTTTTCGACAGCAGGAGTTAGCTGTACAGCAGTCAAGCCACCAAGCTCAGACCAATGAGTATAGATAATACCGACTAAGTACCTACAAGCCTGACGATAAACTTTAACCGTCTCCGAAAACAAGATTTTTTGTCCGGGAGACGGATTAAGCTTCCATTTATCAGTCCTGATGACTTTGGTCGGCGTTTTCACTAGTCTATGATTCTATTGTTAGTTAATATTTTAACCTCTAAAAATGTAGACGACAATAGATTGATTGATGTTTTAGGTTTTTAGCTATTGTTGTTGGCGTGGACTAACCCCCACCTGGACGAGGTGGGGGAATGCGTCTCACGTCTTGTTCAAACTCTAGTTGTAGGATCAGCCTGATGGTTAGGCTTATCTTAAAACAGACCCAAAGTCAAAGACTGATCAATGGGGAAGGTAGCACCAACACCAAGCCAGATGGTGACTAGGGTACCAAATAAAAATACCGTAGTTGCCACTGGACGGCGGAATGGGTTCTGGANAACAGGAGATGAGCGGCGACCAAAGAACAACTTCATATGTCTAAAACACGAATATAGTGCATTAAGCTAATCTGACTATAGGGAATAGGGAATAGGGAACAGAGATTTTCATTCCTTTGGTGTGGGCGAAACGCCCATGGATTTCTGAGTTGAAAAAGCCGTCGAGGCAAGCAAGTGCGAAGCGTCCTCGGTGAAATACCAGAGATGTTCATACTTTGTTCTTTGTTGTAAATTCATTTTTGATGGGGGTATAGCTGGAAAATTTTTCAAGTCCTTGGCAGACAATTTCAGTTGGTGAATTGATCCAGGTCCATGAACAACTCCACCAGTTCTACCCCCAAGCCACCGACATTGCAACTCAAGGATGTTACAACGTTGGTAGCCTGGGCTTTTGGTTCAACATTGGATGAATTTCACACCACAGGACTAACTGCTGTCATGGGGTTTTGGGCAAACAAGTAGAAACTGCTAATGGAACGAAGAGAACAGAAACGATAGTCTTTTAATCTGACAGTCTTTTAAGCTGACTACAGAATTAACTTGCTAAATTCCCAACTTTATGCACCCCAATCACGAATTTAAGACATTTTTTGCTCAATGACCAATAATTACCCAATATGGGTAATATCAACTCCGGTTAATCACTTCGTTGATCAATCCAGTCATGAAGCTTCCACCACCTGGCTATCGCCGTTCGCGTAGCGTGGCGATAGCCAGGTGGTGGTGTCTTATGCTAACTTAGAACTACCCCTAGTCCATAAGTCACACAAGCAAGCCCAGCTTCTAGGCGGTCGTCGAGATCTTTTGCTGGAACGACCCTCACTGTCATTTCTGCGAGTGAGTTTAAACACACCTCTAGCACCGATGTTGTAAGCGCCGTTTAAGTCTGCATTAAACCGCTTACCTGAAGGGAAGGTTGCCAAAGAGTATTTTTTAGAATTTCTCTTAACCGTACCAGAGCCATCAAAAGCCAATTTTGAAGTATAAGCCGCAACGACTTCTATCACTTTTCCACCCAATTCAGCCCATTTCATTTCTGTGAAGTCGCGGATTTTTGCCTTGAGCCATCCGTGGAATCTTTGTTTTAAATTAGACCGCTTTCGTCCACCTTTTGGCTTCCACCCTTTAAGATTCTCGAATACAATGGCTTCAGAGTTGAACTTTTCAGCAATTTCAACAATCGCCTTGGAAACAATATGGCCAATTTGGTTATTGATTCTTTGGCATTTTTGATAAGTTTTGGAGCAAAAACCTTTATGTAGTTTTCCTCCTTTTCCCATCGTCTTCGATGCTCTTGCTGATACGGACTTTAGTCGTTTGTCCCTGCGGTCTATGTCTCTTCCAAGATGAATAAAATCACGATGGATTACAGTGCCACTATGGGTTACAACTGCTACGGTAGCGGTAGTATTAATCCCTAAATCTACCGCAGTTATGTTAGCCTCTGGCTTGCG
>NZ_MKZS01000001.1:1765903-1786563 GCF_001942495.1 Moorena bouillonii PNG | reverse complement strand
TTAATAAAATCACGATGGATTACAGTGCCACTATGGGTTACAACTGCTACGGTAGCGGTAGTATTAATCCCTAAATCTACCGCAGTTATGTTAGCCTCTGGCTTGCGTTTTTCTGGTTTGCAAGTAAACGGAACAGACAGATGACAGTACCTATCGTTAAAAATCAACGAAGGGGACATCATTTTGTTTGTAGCTATCTTATGACGCTCTCTTAGTCCAGTTATTTGAACTGTAGTCCAAACCCAATCCTTGCCGTTAAAAACTTTGATTTCGACTTGATCAAAGCCATGTAGTTTATAGCATTGACCCTTGTACAGAGCTGGATAGCAGCCAGTATCAGCGTTTAACCTTGGTGGCTTGCTATCTTTTCTTTTTCGGACACCAGACTGCCATTCACGGTATCGAGTCACATAACTACTAACCTGCCCAGCGGCAAAGGCGATTGCTGATCGGCGATAATAACTGGGAAATTTATAAAAAGCTTTATTGAATTGAGGGTATTTAATTAAGGCTCGCTTGGCCGTCTTATGCATCAGACGCTCGACAGCAGGAGTTAACTGATCTGCTGTTAAACAACCTAACTCAGACCAATGAGTGTAAATCACACCAAGCAAGTACCGACAAGCGCGGCGATAAACCTTAACCGTTTCCCCAAATAGTAGTTTTTGCTCGGAAGTTGGGTTAAGTCGCCACTTGTCTGTTCTTATGACCTTGGTCGGTGTTTTCACGCTTTCTAATAAACTCGTTTATAGTTAATATTTTAGCTCACAAAAGGTAATACGGCAATCAAGTAATTAATGTTCCAGGTTTTAAAGTTGGTATCAGCGTGGACTAACCCCCACCTGAACGTTCGCGCAGCGTGGCCGTAGGCCAGGTGGGGGAATGCGTCGCTCATTTTTGTTCAACAGAGTGCCTAAGACAGAGTGCCTAAGTTGGTCTATTATTATAGTCTTGCCTCGCTTGCTTAGTTTATCATGCCCCACCCCCCAACAGCCTTCGCGCTTCGCTGCGGTGCGACAAGGCGCGAGGTTCCAACGCCCACACCTCAAGCGCACCAAGAGAGGGGATGGGGACTGCGCCCCAATGATTTCATTGATTATCCCTGGTCGCCCATAGGTGGGAGTTATTTCAGAATCGTACGTTTCTTGTGATTTATTGCTATCCCAAAATTCTTCTACGGCTTTTGATTTTCCTTGAAACTAGCAGCTCTATCTATTAGAACCCAACAGTAACACCAAGTCAGGGACTGATGTTTAAATTTCTCACTCAACTGGACTACCTGCTGCGGGAAACTTTCTTAGGTCTACAACGTGGCGGCTGGATCAACTGGGCGGCGGTGAGCACGGTCACTGTCCTATTATTTCTCTTTGGTATAAGCTGGCAAGCCTCCTGGCAGTTAGGTGGGCTACTCAATCAGTTGGGGAGTCAACTAGAAGTAGCTGTTTATCTCGAACCAGGGGCTGAGGCAGAAATGGTCTTACCAGCAGTTCAGAAACTGCCCAAGGTGATGGCGGTTCAAACCATTTCCAAAGAAAAAGCTTGGGCATCCTTGGTTGAGGAACTGGGAATTTCCGACATTGCTGCTGCTACGGAACAGTTGGAAGGGAATCCCCTAGTGGATGAACTGAAGGTAAAGGTAAGCAAACCAAAGGATGTGCTAATTCTTGCCCAGCAATTGTCACAGTTGCCAGGAATAGATCAGGTGCAGTATATGGATCAGACTCTCAAACAAATGCGACAGCTTCATCACGGTTTAGGCTGGGTGAGTCTGATCATTACTACCATTCTCAGTCTGACGGCAGTGGCAGTTGTTACCACCACAATGCGCCTGATTGTGATCGCAAGACGCCAGGAAATTGAGATTATGCAGCTAGTTGGGGCAACCAGATCCTGGATTTATCTGCCGTTCATGTTGCAAGGAATTACTTTTGGTGTAGCTGGGGCAGTCCTAGCCTGGGTTTTGTTGATCGGTCTGCGGCAATTTCTGACTAATCTGCTCGCGACTGGACCTGATTTTATCGAATTTATCGCTACAGTGGTGCCACCGGATCCACTGAAAATTGTTGTGCTACCCTTACTGCTGTTGATTCTGGGGGGTTCAGTGGGTTTGCTCGGTAGTTGCTTAGCTGTTAGTCTCGAAAGCATCGCTATCGGGAAATGAGGTTAGTAGACAGTTACCTAAATTTGGTCTAATTCTGGTATTTTGTCAGTGGTTAGGGTCATGGGAAGTGGTTCAGAGTAACAGAGGACTTATGACCAATGACTAATGACTAAGAGCTAATAACTAAAGACTACTTATGCGATCGCAATGGGAATGTTTTTTGCAAAATCAAGGGAGTTGGCATGGTTCCTTTACCACATTCTCACCAAAAGGGCAACAGTTAAAAGATATTCCCTCTGTGCTCACCATAGAAGGTCTCGACGATAACCAAAAAATTCGTTTGACTCTTCGCTATCTGCCACCTGAACAAGCTATGTTCAACCGAGTTCTCGAATACACCCATGTAGATCGCTATCTTATGTTCTTTGACAGTGGTGCGTTTTCCCAAGGCGCACTACAGTGGATTCCTTATGGCGAATTTGGGGCAGAATTTGGCTTGATTGAGGGTAACCGTCGTCTGCGGATGGTGCAACTGTATAACAGGGAGAGTCAGCTGAAACAGTTGACCTTAATTCGAGAAAAACTGGGGGGTACGGATACACCAGAACGTCCACCATTAACCTTGGAACAGTTGCTCGGAGAGTGGCGTGGAGAGGCAGTAACCCTTTATTCTGATTTGCAGACGCCTAACATCTATCCTACTCACCTTAAACTCCAGCATCATGAAAGTAACCGCTTAGTACAACAACTCACATTTGGCACAGGAGAATCATTACGTACCATCACCTCTAGCGCTAAGATTGATGGCTCAATTCTGTATTTTGACGAGGGTGCTGTTTCTACTCAAGTTTTATTATTGCCCGATGGGGCATCGTCTACTTGTCCAATAACGGTTAAGCCAGGTCATTCCTTCTTTCTAGAAGTAGGTTGGCTGTGGCAACCTAACCAACGTCAGCGACTGATTCGCTCTTTTAACGATAAAGGGCAATGGGTTAGTCTTACTTTGGTAAGAGAGCACAAAGTATCTTCTGGGCATTATATAAAAGAATAAAAGATAAAGTATCAAGGATGAAGTAGGTAAGCTTGTTTACAACCCATTCAACCTGACTCGATATTATATATAGCATTTTCAAGATAATTGATAGTGTAAGTATTTATAATGACTTCGAATAAAAAACATTTTGGTAATGAATTCGTTCCAACGAACCGTGTCAGATATGTTTGGCTAACCAGGTGGTTTCCTACATCAATAAAACACTGATACCAAGTCCAGTTAATCACTTCCCAAATAGTCCCTGAATTTTTGGTAATGGGTAATTGTTAGTTGCTAACTGTTAATTACCCATTACCAATTACCGATTACTTGAGAAGGGAATAATAATTAGTCAACAGGTGCGACCCGTGGCGAATTTAATTCGCCAACGGAAAGCGCACCTACGCATTTGGGATGATATTTTTGGAATTTCAGCGACTTTGCAATAAAACTTATTATAAATTAACCATAAAGTTTACCAGAGTAGACAAATATTTACCATAAGAACTACCCAGAATTTGTTATCCGGAATACACTTAAGTCAGATTGAAGTATAAATCTAGAGGCTTTAAAAAGCCTGAGTTGATAATAAAGAGGTAAGACCTATGGATAGCGAACTGAGCCAAGTTCTATTACTGGTGTTTATTTTTTCTATTTCCTGTATGATTTTGTCTCCGGTGTTATGGTGGATTCTGCCAGACAGAAGCATCAATAACGCCTAACCAGACTTTGCCAAAACCAAGCCAGTAAGCAGGTTTAGATGACATCAGTCTCAATAAGCATGTATTATGAACCCACCCCTTCTTGGTGGGTTCACTATAAAAAAAACGTAAACATTCAGCCGTCAGCTATCAGCTATCAGCTAACAGGGGCGAGAGCTGCACGGGGTCGGATCAGTAAAACGAGCAGGGATTTTCAAGCAGCAGTACTAGCACCCCCCAGCTTGTTTACTATCTCCCGTTGATTAGCTGACGGCTGACGGCTGATAGCTGAATGCTTACAAAAAAACTGGTCTAATACCTCATCCCTTGTAGACAATTTGTGAGTCAATTTTTCTACACAATATTTTTTGCATCTCCTGCCCTTAGGTCAAACTTTTTGTAAAATTTCGTTAAGACCTGCAACGAATCGTTCAATACCTTCTGCTACAGTTTCTTTTTGCAAAGCACCATAAGCAAGTCTGAGGTAACACCCATCCTCAATACCAAAGGCGGTACCTGGCATCACAGCTACTCGATGTTCCCGAATCAGTCTCTCTACCAATTCAAAAGCATCCAACTGAGTATCCACTTTTAGGAAAACATAGAACGCTCCATCCGCAGAACCAATGGTACACAAACCCTCTAGACGTTTCAGGGAGTTCAATACCACCTTTCGTACAGACGCGATCGCATTAATATGAGGTTGACAGTAATTTTTTCGAGTATTCAATGCCCCTAAAGCCGCATACTGAGAAATGACTGGGGGACAAATTAGGATTGTATCCTGAACTTTTTGAATTGGTTCAAACAAGTGTTCTGGAATAATCATGTAGCCAATCCGCCAACTGGCAAAACCGTAGGCTTTGGAGAGGCTGTACAGAGAAATAGTGTGTTGACTACTTTCGGGAAAGGCACCTGGGGAAAAGTGTTTCACCCCGTTGTAAGTAAAATACTCATAAGCTTCATCACTAATGTGGTAAATTCCGTGATCGGCACAAAGTTGATTTACCTGACGCAATGCCTCTTCGGAATATACCGCCCCAGTAGGATTATTAGGTGATATGGTAACTACTGCCCGGGTTCTATCGGTAATAGCCTGTGCGATCGCGGACGGACGTAGCTGGTAATTCTGATCGGTTGGCACCAGCACTGGATGACAGCTTGCCATCTGAATCGCCATTTCCTGGTTGAAATAGTAAGGCGTTTGAAGAATAATCTCGTCCCCGGGAGTGGTAATTCCTAGAATCGCGTTCATGAACGCCATGTTGCTTCCTGCGGTGACAACGATGCGGTGAGCAGAATTGATTTCAATATCGTTATCAGTTTTCAGTTTTGCCTCAATTGCCTCTCGCAAGGCCGCAATTCCATGTACGGGTTTGTACTTATGATTACCTGGTAAGCTGTAGAATTCACGCAACATTGCCATTGCCTCTGGGGGGGGATCATAATAGACCACCCCCTGTCCTAAGGATATGGTCTCAGGATATTTACGGATCAGTTCGCCAACCATGGGAATGACTGGCAACTGCACCGCCTCCATGCGGGAGGTCAAGTTTCTCATAGTTTCTTCTTTTGTTGAGTGAACGCACCAGTGGTTTATACTAGCGAATCTCATACCAAATCCGCTTGGTCATTACCCCTTTATAAAAATCGACCAAATCTTTTTATGCCAGGAATCTAGGGCGATGCGGATCAGGGGGGTATGGGAACAGGATTTGGTATGAGCAGTTAATCGAGATAAAAAAAAACTGAATTTTTCTATTGCTTCAGTATTGTGTTACTATCCTTAGAGGCGTTGTTTAATTTTCCTTTAAGAAAAGTTATGTTAATTATATTTAAATATTTTTGTATTAATTTTTGTTTGTTTTTAATTCGGTATTACTAAATAAATATTAAAAAAATCTAAAAAAATACCTAACTAATCTTATGACTTTTGATAATATAATAAGCTGTGGAAATTGATGGGATAAACTGGTAGTTATCCATAGATAGCCATGAAGAGAACTACTGGGGGGGCGACATGTAAGCTGAAATCCTTACTGGGTAATAATTTCAGCCCATAAGTAACAGAAAGATACATGCTGTTTTGGGCGCTTAATTGCACCTAGTTATAAGGGTTTAAGCTTCCAGAAAGCGATGCGGTGGCCTCACGGGGAGGCAGTGCGGTATTGGGGGTAACCCCCACGAGCAACTGCCATGCTTTCCCCCACTCGCGCTTTGCATGGCTGACAATGAATCCAGGGTCAATTTCGGTCTGTATCTTGCCTGAGTTATTGGCCTAAAACTTTATATAGTGGGCATTTCAGTGCTTATTATATAACCCCCTCAGCTAGAACTAATAGTTTTCTTAACCTTAACTGGGCACGAAAATTTGAGGAGAGTGCGATGAGCGATCCTAATAGAGAAATGGAGATGCGATCGGCACAACCATTAGCTGAACAGCTAGTCCAGGATCAAGTTGACCAGGCGAAGACAGAGGCCCGTAAGGAAGAAGTTATCGACATTTACGAAGATTTGCTCACCACGATCTGGAACCGGATTATGCCGACCTTAGGTAGAGTGACAGTAGTGTCGATTATGGAAAGATCTCTAGCTTTGACAGCGGAAAAATATCCCCTGATTGGCTACATAGAATCAAGTGCCGAGGGAGTTTCGTTTGAGGTGTTTCGCCAAAAGGTTTCACCAGAACAACGGTTACTAATTCGTGAGGCCCTCAAAGAGTTAGTCACAACCCTAATCGATATTCTAGCCATCTTGACGGGCGACATTCTAGTCAGACAATTACTCAAGGAAATTGAAGGGAAAAAACTTATATGATCAGGCCTCGGACAAAGCCCTTAGGTAAACTGCCTACTAGTATTCCTGGTCTAGACTCGATTCTCGCTGGTGGTATTCCGGAATTGTCCATTAACATCATCACTGGGCCACCCGGATCTGGTAAGACGATCTTTACCCAGCAAATACTATACACCAATGCTAGTACAGAGCACAAAGCGCTTTATCTAGTTACCCTATCAGAACCTTCAGTAAAATTACTGCACTACCTACAAAAGTTTGATTTTTTTGACCCCAGTAAGGTAGGTACTGCGGTAATTTATCTCGACATCGGCGAGATTATCCGAGAGCAGGGTCTAACAGAAGCGGTCGCTGCCATTATTAATTACGTAAAAGAGTACCGACCTGCGCTGATCGGCATTGATAGCTTCAAAGCCATTCATGATTTGGCAACGGATCCTGTAGAAGTACGTAAGTTTGGCTACGACCTCTCAGTGCGTCTGACCACTTGGGGAGTAACAGCTTTTTTAGTAGGGGAATACACTGACGAAGAAATTAAACATCAACCGATCTTTGCCATCGCCGATGGGATTATTCGTCTGCAAAATCAGCCTCTGGGGTTACACTTCCAGCGTTATTTAGATGTGCTCAAACTCAGGGGGGAAAATTATTTTACCGGGTTGCACCCCTTTGAAATCAGTCAGACTGGCATAGAAGTCTATCCCCGGATTAAGATGCTGAAAAACTTATGGATGAAGACCCAGGTCAGCCAAGAAAAACTTTCCACTGGCATCCCTGAACTGGATAGGATGTTAGATGGGGGATTGCAGCATAGCACGGCAACTATGGTTGCTGGAGGCGCAGGCACTGGTAAAACCTTGATGGGACTTCACTTCATTGTGGCTGGAATTCTCAAAGGGGAGCCTGGAGTAATTGTTACCTTTCAAGAAAATCCCCAACAGCTCAAAGCCATTGCCATGTCCTTAGGTTGGGATTTAGAGGCGATGGAAAACCAGGGAATGCTAGTGCATATGTATGATTCTCCCGTAGAACTACAGCCGGATATCCATGCTGCTAAGGTTAAAGCTGTTGTCGACAGGGTTAAGGCTCGCCGGATTATGCTTGATTCTCTCAAGGATATTGAGATTGCCACCCCAAATAAGGTTCGCTACAAAGACTATATTTACTCCTTAGTGAACCAGTTGAAACTTCAAGGTGTGACCACCATCGTAACCAACGAAATTGGGGAGCTATTCGGACCGTTTCAGTTGAGTGAACATGGCGTATCCTTTGTGGTGGATAATGTTATCCTCTTGCGCTATGTAGAACTATCCGGTCGCATTGGACGAGCCATAAACATTATGAAGGTCAGGGGAGCGCCCCACAGCAAAGAAATCCGGTTTTTTGAAATTACCTCAGGTGGAATTAGCATCAACGAGGTGATTGAAGCTCAAACTGGTGTGCTGACTGGAATGCCTGTCTTTAATAATAATTACTTGAATGACAATGGCTTTAAGGAGTTGCTTAACCAGAGTCGTAATATCATGGAAATCTTGAAGGGGGTGGAGGAGATGGACGTAAATGAATTAGCAAATCGCACTGGATTCAGCCCTCAAGACTTGCTCCATGAGTTAGAGAATCTGAAGCAGCAGGGTATGGTAATTACCTGGGAACATCAGAACACAACCTATTACAAAGCTACGATTTGATTGATTATTAGTTAAATTACCACTAATGACTAATGACTAATGGCTAATGACTAAGCCCACAATCAAATTAATGCCTACAGGAGTGCCAAATCTGGATGCAGTTTTGGGCGGTGGCTTTCCCATCTACTCATTGAATATCTTGGCAGGGGCTCCTGGCACTGGCAAAACAATTTTGGTGCAGCAGATTCTCTTTAACACTATCAAGCAGCAACCCCATAAGAGAGCTCTTTACCTCAGTACCCTTTCCGAGCCAACCCTTAAGGTGGTGCGTTATATGCAGCACTTCCAATTCTTCGATGCTCAAGTATTTGGTGAGCAGGTGATCTATAGTGATATTGGCTCATTCTTAATTGAACAACCGATGCCTAGGTTGGCGGATCATATAGTGGGTTTGGTCAATCAACATCAAGCAGAAGTTATAGTCATTGACTCTTTTAAGGCCATTGCTGACCTGACCGAAAAAAGTGGTGACTTCCGCCGTTTTTGCTACGAACTATCGGTTCGCCTCGCCAGTGCTCGTTGCACGACTTTTTTAGTGAATGAATCCGAACGCTCCCAGATTAACCACAGTCCAGAATTTGCTTTGGCTGATGGCATCATTTACCTTTCGACCCATGAGGAGGCAGGGGAGCAACGCCGTTGGTTACAGGTTCATAAATTACGGGGTCTGGCACCTTATATGGAACCATTTCCCTTTGTGATCACTAATGTGGGGGTGCGGATTCTCAGCCCTACCCTAACCCTCAGGCAAAAGTCGGTGAGTTGGTCAGTTCCAGCAGGGCGTATGGTGATGGGAATTCCGGGTTTGGATCAACTGTTACGGGGTGGTATACCTTACGGTCGTTCAATCATCCTCTCGGGAGTTGCTGGCACTGGTAAAACTACCTTTGCCCTACAGTTTCTCATGGCTGGAGTTGACCGAGGGGAAAAAGGCTTGCTCTTTTCTTTTGAGGAAACCCCCTCTCATCTGTCCCAGATGGCAGCCGGTTTTGGTTGGGACTTAGAACGTCTGATTCAACAGGAAATGCTGCGCATTGTCTTTGTTACCCAAACTAATATCCGGGTTGAAGAACACCTAGATCAAATTGCTCAGGAAATCGCCTCCTTCCAGCCTCAACGTTTTGTGGTGGATTCACTATCAGTCTTGTTCTACAAAGTCAATAACCGAGCCATCCAGCGAGAAAAGACCTTCCAATTAGCAACCCTGATGCAACAAATCGGTGGAGTGGGTATCTTTATCTCAGGTATCCCTGCTCATGAAACTGGACACCTATCCAGCTTTGGTGTGGAAGAAACCATTGTCGATGGCATGATTATGCTATCAAAAGAACTGGTTGGTCGTAGACGCGATCGCTATCTAGAAGTATTTAAAATGCGAGCATCTGACCATGTCTGTGGTTCTCACCGCATGGCAATCACAGAAAACGGTATTGAGATATTGTACACTGCCAGCCAAATATCTCCCCCCTCAACCACCGAATCATTAAAATTTATTGAGGATGCTCCCTATTTAGTGTTTGGGTCACTAGAAAAATTGCTCCCAGGCAAAATCCCCTATAACACCGCTTCCTTGGTGGAGGGCGCTCCCGGACTGGGTAAGAGTACCCTAGCCTATCAGTTTTTGCTCTGTGGCTTGCATCGCCAAGAATCAGTGTTATATATTAGTGCCGATATTCCTAGGCAGCAAGTTTATCAAACCCTCCCAACTTGGGGATTACTCCCTGACCCCTACCTGGAAGCAGGGCAGTTGGTGATCCTCGATACATTTAGTCCCATGGTAGAGACATTGCCAGCAACCTCTGTACACCTGAATCTGAATGACCCGGAGATGCTGTTGCTCAGGATTGCGCAACAGCTTGAGCAAATGCCTAAACCCTGTCGAGTAATCTTTGACTCCCTCACCCCTCTACTAATCAACTGTACCCCTAGAGAGTTTATTAAGCTGGTCTACCGCAAAAATAGCCAGCTCCGTCAGCCTGATGTGGCAGTGTTAGATATTTTTGCTCAGGACGGAATCGAAAAAAGCGATCGCTACAATTTACTGAACCTTTATGATGTCGTAGTAGACCTTTATTCCCCTGACTGGGATGAAATGAATAACGGAAAAGAAATTGGCTACAAAAATTGGCTGCAAATTACTAAAATTCGTGGGGCTAAGGCAGATCAGCGTCCCTACCCTTACAGTATCTCCCCCACTAAGGGGATTGTGATTGAGAACACCCCATCTTAATCAAATATTCTCGTTCGCAAAGCGTGGCCTACGGCCAATCGCGTAGCGTGACCGTTCCCGTAGCGTGACAGAAGGTCAAGGTCAATCACGATTCATTTCCCAAACAGTAGAAAATATCTCGACGCTTCCAGAAAATCTGGCGAAATCAGCCTGTCGGAACAAACGTTTGCTATCGACCACTGCAGAAAGACGCGCGCAAAATACCAAAATTTATGAACTGATCAACTATTCTCAGCCGTTAGTCTTATATTTATAAGTTTGTTTGAGAAATATGGTCTAGATCTAAGGCGCTTATCCCCTTTACACTATATCATTGCCCCTTAATATAAAAACATTTTTTTTCAAAAATTATGACAGGCAAGCAACCGGTGTGGCAAACAACCTTTGACCAAATCAAGGCAACCATTGACCCACCAATTTATGGTATGCTACTCCTAGAAGAGCAAAAGACTCGGTTGCTTATTGTGCTAGGTCAGCAGTCAACTAATACTGCGGCTGAGCAATTGCGAGCTTTAGCACTGATTACCTTGGCTAGCTTAACTGACCTAGACCTTCAACCTGACCAAATTCAGATGGAGTTAGTAGCATCAGAGGAAACTGATGCCCCAGAAACCGTCGCTTATTTAGCCCAAAATGACCTGAAACGACTGTTTGTTACCCTGAGTTTTCTAGCATTTTGTTCGGAAACGCGATCGCTAAATGTTGCTGCCTTAGGGCAAGCACTACGAGAGAGCACCCTGATGCAAAACGCGATGGCTGGATTGGCGGGCTGGAGTCTAATCAATCGTCAGGGGGTGATGATTTATCGCTACCCAGAAGCCCCGGAATTAGATTTAATTGGTAAGGACTATTCCGATCGCCGCTATTTTCAACAAGCTATCAAGGGACGCACCTATATATCGACAGTTTTTCGGGCGAAGAGTAACCTGTGGGTTGCTGTGGTTTCTTTACCAGTGATTGGTAACGATGGGCAGGTAGTGGGGATAGTATCTGGGGGTTTGGATTTGGCAGGAGTGCGGTCATTTCTGAGCGTGCCAGTGATTGATGACTATAAAATCAAGGGTCTAATTACCATTGCTAGTCCAGAAGCAGACGCTTTTGGTGAGGAACAATTGAAGGTTATCAGCTCATTGGCGCAACAGATTACTAGTTCGTGAATTAACAGTTGCCTAGGGTGCGTAGGGTTCGTTAGGGGCGGGCTTGCCCTTATTTTTCGCCTCGTAGCCAGCGTTGGGATAGTCCAGCCGAAAATGAAACGGGCAAGATGCCCGTTCCACCCACTGGCTCAAACAGCTTTAATGAGATGCACGAGGTTAGTTGGGTTACAAAGGCAGCCATAATTTTTGACTTCAAAGGTTTGTAATTATAACCGACTGCTCCACTATTGTCAACACAGCAGGAAGTACGAGAAAAGCGCTGCATCCCTATTCCCGTTTTCCATCGATGATCGGCAAGGTAATTTTAACAGTGCTACCCTTACCCTCTCCAGGACTGACGAGGGTAATACTACCTCCCATCATTTCCATTAAATTCCGGGAAATAGCTAGACCAAGCCCTGTTCCACCACATTGACGGGTGGTCGAGCCATCAACCATCACAAAGGGACGAAATAGTTTTTTCTGTTGACTGAGATCAATACCAATACCTGTATCCTTAACAATAATCACAACCTGTGAATGAGAAGTTAGATCAGAAGCCTTGGCAAAACTTCTGTTGTTCTGAGACAGGGGTAGCGGTTCAATTCGGGTCTTAATGGTAATGCTGCCATTGTCTGTAAATTTGGTGGCGTTACCAACTACATTAATTAGAACCTGCTTGAGCTTAGCTGGATCAGCAGGAACGATAATCCCCTGATGCAAATCGCTGGTATGAAACTCAAGACCTTTCTGCTGAATGGGAATAGTCTGTAAATTTATGACTTCATCAAGCAACTCCCACAGGTAAATCGGCTCAATTTTTACCGATAATTTACCAGCTTCAATCTTGGCCATATCTAGAACGTCATTAATGATTTCCAGCAGATGCATGGCAGCATGATCAGCCCTTTGTAAAAAATCGATTTCTTCTTCGCGGTTGTCACAGAAACCATCCCGTATTAGTCGCAAACAACCAATGATGGCGTTCAGGGGAGTTCTCAGTTCATGGGAGGTATTCGCCAGGAATTCATTCTTGAACTTATTAGCAGTTTGGGCTTCTTTCCAAGTAGCTTCGAGTTCTTCTGCCCAATGTTTCATGCGTTCAATCATCCCACCGAAAGCTTCCGACAATTGGTTAACTTCCCTAATTTTGAAGTTTTGGGGTATACGGTCGTAGGGTAGGAACTGAGATTGATTTAGAGCGTAGTCTCTGAGTTGTTCGAGAGGACGAGCTAATTCCCGAGCAACATACATCGTTGCCAACAGGGTTGCCCCAATCAAGCCACAGGTGAAGATTAGCAGAACGTGCTGAATCTCTTTGAGACCAGCCAAAGCAATATCAACGGGGGTAACCGCTAAAATCACCCACTTTTGACCTAGCTCAGCAGTAATCGGACTTGGAATTGAGGTATAGCCAGCGGTTAATTCCACGTTGTTTTTAATCCAGTACGACGGTTCAGCAACATCTTGTTCCTGTGCGATCGCTTTTCCGAAAACCCTTTTGAGTCCCTCTTGTTCTTCTTCCCGATTGATCTTGTCTGTGATCTTCTGTGCCACTGGCTCTTGATAGTGATGAGTCAAAACTTGCCCTTCTTGGTTAATCACTACCGGATAGCTCGACAATATCTGCCGTTGTGAGGCTGGTGTCTGTAGCAGAGCTGACTGGATGATCAGGGCAAACTGGAGTTGACCTGATCGGTTATAGACTGGGGCACTCAGGACTAGTTTGAGTTTACTGGTGGACTTGGGGGGATAGAGTTGGCTAGTTAAAGTTGTTGAGGGGTTTCTTGAGGGGTGTTTAGGCAGTAGTATGGTTACCTCAACCTGAGAACGGTTAGCGAATGATTGACTTTGCTGCACCGAGGATACAAAAGTCGGTCGGTTAGTTAGCAATTGGTTAGCACAGGTACTTGCGGCGATTGCTTTGCTCTGTAGCTCCATCAACTGTACACAATCGATCTGATGTGGTAACAGTTGAGCCAATTGTTCTACAAATTTTTGATAGGCGGTTGGGGATTCCGACTTTAGGGCTACAGCTTCACTGGCACTCACCAAGTTGGCTTTGAGGGCAGCAATTGACTCTTGAATGCTCTGTGCATGGAGTACAGCACTTTCCGTCAGATTTTGGCGAGCACTGTCCAACAGCAATGAGCGTGCCTTTGTGTAAGTCACATACACTCCTGCTAGTAAGACTGGCACACTTAGCAGCAGAAGGCGCGAAAGTAGAATGCGACGAAAGGAGGATAGACCTAGCTTAACCATAATTCGTCTGATATTGATGGCTCAGAACAACCCAACCGCACGATAATGGGGTTTGTTTACAATTACTCACTACAACCTTGGTACTCAGATTGATATCTTTATTCCCTCTATTTAGTTTATGGAAACTTACTGAAATAAATCCAGTTAATTTGAGTAATTTTTCTCTGCCATTCTCAACTAGGGTTGTGTCCATTTAACGTCAGATGGAAGGACAAAGGCATAGATGCATACCTTGGAGGATTCGAGTAGATCTACCAAGGTTTTCCCTGACTATCAAGACCTTCAGGGTTTGAAGTCCGTGACTAGATGTGTTATAGAAAAGATTTGCTAACCTTTCTAGCCCATCTGGAAAACCAAGTGGCTCTCGCTGATGGGGTCTTGTTTGGTGCAGGTACTTTGCGTGCCTATAGTGTGAAGTTAGTTTAACTTAAACTAAGAGATGGGATATCTGGTCATATCTCCTCTGATAACCCCCTCGACTAATTAAATAAAACTTGAAGTTAAATACTTGAAGTTAACGGAAAAAACGTTAAGGCTCAAGGTAAGAAACATTCCAGTTTCTCAGTAATTGATCCCAGGAATTGTTTCAGACTTGCTGACTTGCTGACTTGCTGACTTGGCCTTGGCCTATTGGCCACGCGGGGCGCGTTTGGCCACGCTACGCGAATAAACTTGCATACTAGCAGAATTGCTGACTTTACCAATCTCAAGTTCCCCTAATCCTAGATTACCCCAATGGTTCAACAACCCAAGCTTGACTATTCCGTTATCTGGGTCAACCGCATGGCAGATATTCCCCAATCCGCTTGGGATGACCTTGCCCAACCCCTAAAAACCCCTTTTCTGGAGTGGGACTGGTTGAATAATATTGAAACATCTGGTAGTGCTACTGCTAAAACGGGTTGGTTGCCCAATCACTTAACGGTATGGCGAGATAGACAGCTGATCGCGGCTGCACCTATGTATGTCAAAGGTCACAGTTACGGAGAGTTTGTCTTTGACCAACAGTGGGCGGATTTGTCCTACCGCTTGGGCATTTCCTACTATCCAAAGTTGTTGGGTATGACACCATTTACCCCAGCGGTAGGCTATCGGTTTTTAATGGCACCAGGAGAAGATGAAGATCAGCTGACACAGATCATGGTAAGTGCTATCGATCATTTTTGCGATCGCAATCATCTGTCTGGTTGTCACTTCCTCTTTGTTGACCCCGATTGGCGACCAGTAATTGAACGCAATGGTTTTAAGGGCTGGCTACATCACAGCTATATTTGGCAAAACCAAGGCTTTAGTAGTTTTGAGGATTACCTAAAGGTCTTTAATGCCAATCAACGCCGCAATATTAAACGAGAACGTAAGGCTGTAGCCAAAGCAGGTCTAACCCTGAAAATCTTAACGGGGAATGACATTGAAAAATCCTTGTTTCCCTTAATCTACAGCTTCTACAGCAGCACCTGCGATAAATTTATGTGGGGTAGCAAATATCTCACGCGCCAATTTTTTAAGCAATTGTATCCTAACTACCGTCAGCGAGTGGTACTAATTGCTGCTTACCAGGAGGAGGATGACCAAAAACCAGTGGGAATGTCCTTTTGTATAAATAAGGGCAATCATTTGTATGGTCGTTATTGGGGCTGTTTTGAAGAATTTGACTGCCTACATTTTGAAGCCTGTTACTATGCACCGATTGAGTGGGCAATCGGCCAGGGCATCACCATGTTTGACCCTGGTGCTGGTGGGCGTCACAAGAAGCGTCGTGGTTTCCCAGCAACTGCTAACCATAGTGTTCACCGATTCTACGATAAACGCTTTGACCGGATTTTTCAAAACTATATCGATGAGGTTAACGTCATGGAACGTGAGGAAATTGAGGCTATTAATCAAGATTTGCCCTTTACCAAGCGCGAGATTACGTTTGAGATTCCGGATTGATTAGCAGTTGAGGAGTATTTTTAATAAACGACCTCAGGCACAAAGCACAGATTGGCCTTGGCCTATTGGCCACGCGGGGCGCGTTTGGCCACGCTACGCGATCAGATTTCCCGGATCTGACTTGAGATCAGGTCTTTACATAAGGTCATTAGGTGTGCTAATATTACCAATTCCTAGCATACAAATCAGGTATTGCTCAGCCCAACTACAACAATAATGAGTAATTTTCGCCAATGCTCACCCTATGACCTGCTAGCCCTGGCTGTCGATGAAGCGTCGGAGGGAAGACACGCAGCTGCATTGCGTTATATGACCATGGCGGTAGAGCGTTCTAAGCTTCCAGAATACGCTAGTGACGCTCAAACCTTTATTCGGTTGCACAAAGCCACAGGGACTTTAGTACAAAGCTGCCTATCCAGCCCTGAGGAAGAAAATCCAGCTAGGCTTTACTTTATCTTAGACAAGGGACGCAATGCGATTCGGATCGGTTACACTACTAACCCCAATGGTAATATTAGAGGGCTTGAAACTAAGAGTGTAACGACTTTAGAACTAATAAAAATTATCCCAGGTAGTGCTAAGATGGAAACCGAATTTCACAGGAAATTCCAACATCTTAGGATTTCTGGGGAATGGTTTGATGCGACTCCAGAAGTAATGAGATATATCTCATCTCTTTGAGTTAGTAATCTATCAGCTATCAGCTAATAGCTGATAGCTGATAGCTAAATACTTAGGAAAAACCTTGGTAGAAAAAGTAGGTAACCATCGGCACAACTGTAGCAACAACCAAGATCACTACAACCCAAAGGGTAGCATTGCTCTCTTGAGTTTCTTCTGCACTCTTAAAGTTGCCAGCAATGTTAATGTCTTCTTCCACTACAGGAGGACCAGGATCTGGTTCGCCAGATAAGACAGCTACTATGCGATCGCTTACATCTAAGAAACCCTGATTATACTTGTTACCATCCCGCAGCGGCACCTGTAGGGTTTCAGAAGCCACACTTTCAGCAATGTCATCGGACATAATTTCCTTAACGGCATTGCCAGTAACGATAGCACTGTTATTGGTGACAGTATCGAGCACTATCAAGGTTTGATTAGCTTGGTCTTCTGGAGTAGAATACCATTTTTCAAACAACCCTTGGGCAAAGGTTGCTGCTGTTTCACCATAATCTAGGCCGTGGACAGTGACCAGTCTAACTTGATTGCCCGTTGCTTTCGCTAAATCCTCTAAGGATTGAGTCAACTTGCCTTCTGTGAAGCGAGAGAGAACTTCTGACTTGTCAATTACCCAAGTCGGTTCTCCAGCGCTAATGTTAGGCATTTGATAGACATTGATGGCATTGGCTGGTGCTGCAATTATTCCGCTTGCTAACAAGATAGCTAAAAGAGGGATAATTAGGGATTTTATGTATTTGCGTTGGTTGTGTAGTTGGTTGAGGAGCTGTTTCATAAAAAACCTGACAACAAAGCAAAATTGGCTTTTCCCCAAAATACTATAGAACTGCCAATCAACCTAATCTTATTTATGGCCAAGATAATGGTACTTCGTGAAACTGCTAACATGTCACCAGTCAGGTCTAGCCAATGGAACCATGTTAAACTATGACCCGTTACAATACCTTCCGAGTTCAGAAGAATTACCCTCTTCTGATGAAACCCCTGTGGATAATGAACTGCAAGATACCATCCCTCACTTATTGAAATCGATTTTATCGATAATCTGGTCAGAGCGCAGGGATTGGTTTTTTGGTATAGATATGGGATACTATTACAATCCCAAACAGTCAGCGATAGTGCCTGATGGATTCCTAAGTTTAGGAGTACAGAGATGGAAAACTCGCCCTAAGGGTCGTCAGGGACGTTTGAGTTATGTGTTGTGGGAAGAAAATGGTGTTGTGCCAATTCTCGCGATCGAGATTGTCTCTCAAACCTATAACGGCGAGTATGACCAGAAAAAATTAGACTATGCTGACTTAGGGTTATTATATTACGTTATTTATGATAGCGATAACTTTCAACCTCGAAAAGGAGATAGCTTTGAAGTGCATCGCTTGGTAGATGGAGTGTATGTGCGTCAACCAGGTAATCCGGTCTGGATGCCAGAAATTGGTCTAGGTATAGGCACAGCAGAAGGAACTTATCTTGATTGGACAAGGGAGTGGTTGTATTGGTACGACCAAAATGGTAGACGGTATCCCTCCGAAAATGAGAGAACTCAACAGGCTGAGCAACGGGCTACTCAAGCTCAGCAACGGGCTACTCAAGCTCAGCAACGGGCTACTCAAGCTCAACAACGGGCTACTCAAGCTCAACAAGAGCTTGAAGCTTTGAAAGCTCGACTGAAACAAATGGGAATCAATCCTGAGGATCTTGTGGATTGATCACCTTTCAACTCTCTTTCGGTACTACCTGACCCATATAAATGCCCCACAACTGGGCAGCTTGGCTACTACTGCCACTAGTAGGAGAATTATTATCATTGCCTAACCAAATCCCTGTAACGATCTGATGCTTGGGAATAAAACCAATAAACCACAAGTCTACATTTTTATCAGTAGTACCGGTTTTTCCCCCTTCTCCTTCACCAATCCGAGCACTGCGACCGGTGCCACTGGTGACTGCACCCTGAAGCATTTCTGTCATGGTGTTGGCTACTGCTGGTGAAACGGCTTGCTTGCTGATAGTTGGCTGATCAGCGAAGTTGTAGATTACTCGACAGGTTTGGTAGTCTTGATTATCGGTGCAATCACTACTGTCGAGAATTCTGATAATGCCATGGGGACGATACCACATCCCTTGATTTGCGATCGCACCATAGGCTCCAGTCATTTCTAACAGAGTAACCTCACTTTGACCTAAGGCTAAACCAAACACAGGCTCGAGTTTTGAGCTAATACCTAACCGTTGCGCCATCCGTATTACTCTATCTAAACCAGCATCTTGAGCCACCCTGATCGCTACTGCATTTTCCGATTGAGCCAGACCAGCATACATATCAATTTCAGTAGCATCTCCAGACCGCTCACAACGTCTGATCCGTTTAATCCCAGAGCAGGAGTAGGTTTTGCTTGGTAAAATCCCTTTTTCTAAAGCAGCAGCATAGGCAAAGAGTTTAAAGGTTGAGCCTGGTTGACGCTTGGCTTGGATAACGCGATTAAACTGGCTTTTTTGGTAATCGGCACCTCCAACCATGGCTAGAATCTCGCCATTACTGGTATTGATGCTTGCGATCGCTCCCTGGGAAAATCCTAAGCGGCTACCAGTATTTTTGACATAGTCCCGTAGAGCTGCTTCAGCTTTGGCCTGAGACTCGGTATCCACAGTAGTTTCTACAATAAAATTACCTTCCTTAGCCAACTCTTTGCCCAGTAACCTCCTCAATTGCTGGAAAACGTAGTTATAGAAATAGGGTGCCTTGGTGCTAGAAAGAATTTGTCGGGCTTTCGGGCTAACTTCAATCCGCGATCGCCTAGCTCGATTAGCCTCTTCTCGACTAATCATTCCCAAAGCGTGCATCCGGTCAATCACCCGATTCCGTAATTGTAATGACGTATCATAATTCTGGATCGGGTTATAGCTATTGGGTGCTGGCAAACTTGCCACCAGAGTTGCGGCTTCTTGGATATTCAGATTAGCTGCTGATTTGTCGAAATAAAATTGAGCAGCATCTTCAAAACCAAATGCTTCTATACCCAAGTAAACTCGGTTTAAGTAAGCCTTTAAGATCGCGTCCTTACTGTAAACTGTCTCTAACTTCAGGGCAATTATTGCTTCCCGCACTTTCCGGTCTGCGGTATTGGCTCGACCGACATATTCCGGAAATAGGCTTCGTGCTACCTGCTGAGTGATCGTACTAGCACCTTCGCGAATGCCTCCCCCTTGAATATTCCGCACCACAGCTCGCATAATCCCATAGGGGTCTACTCCAAAGTGCCAGTAAAAGCGGCTGTCTTCTGAAGCAATCACTGCTTTCGGCAAATATGGGGAAAAATCCGATAACCTCCTAAGTTCTCGGTGAGCATCGGTCCGGGGTTGCCGTAGGGGAATTTGGTCACGAGAGTAAACAATCACAGGACCTGTAACTCCCTCGGGCAATGGCCTGACTGATGGTGCTCTCAGGGTTTGAAATCCAATTAGTAATACCACTAAGGCAATTAAGCCACCGATGCCATAGAGAAAGTAACGAATTCCTTGGATATACCAGGGGGGAGGATAGACGTACTGTAGCTCAACTGATGCCGCTAGTTCTGGTGGTCCGATGGTAAGGGTGTCTCCGTGATACAGAAGCAAGGAGGAAAGTCGGCGTCTGCCACGATAGATACCATTGGTAGAGTTTTGGTCTTTTATGATAAACCTACGCCCACGCCTACCATACCGTTCTAGGGAGAGATGAACTTGACTGACTACTGGGTTGCGAACGATTATGTCACAGGATTTGGAACTGCGCCCGAGTACGTAACGGTCCCCAACCAGGGGATAGACATCGGATTTGTTGGTATTAGCGTCTTGCACCCAAAGTTCCGGCACTCTAGCATTAGGCTTTAGTGCTACTGCTTGAAGATTTACCTTAGCATGAATGGTCTGTACTACCTGAGTTAGCTGACTAAGTATGGTCTTTGGGGGTTTGGAGGGTGGTTGAGAACTCATGGTTGTCAGCGATAAGCGATTCTTGGGTGCTTATTGAACCATTCTAATCGCTCTAGCAATCAGCTCTTTTTCCCTGTTCCCGATTCCCGATTCCCGATTCCCGATTCCCGATTCCCGATTCCCGATTC
>NZ_MKZS01000001.1:1758527-1765803 GCF_001942495.1 Moorena bouillonii PNG | reverse complement strand
TACCTTTAGTAATTTGTGGCAAATGGTTGAACAGAGGAATAATCCAGAATTTCCCAGTTTTATAGGCACCCCGCACCCGACCCTTCTCTAGGAGTTGGCGCAATCGTCGAGAGGAAATTCCTAATAGAGATGCCGCTTCAGTAGTTCCAACGCACTTGTTCATCAGTGGAGTCTCACTTAACTCTTCCTATAATACTATTTTAATATAGAAAAGGAAAATTGGCAACTTTAGGGAGTAGGGAATAGGGATGAAAGTAGCTAAAGTGTGGTAAGTGTGGAGAGGGTGGGAAGCAGTCAAGTGCTGTGGTTTCCACTATTAGCGACTCCGTCAATACCGGAATAGTTAGGAAATCGGGAAGAAAGGAAACAGGGAATAGGGTTGAAATCGTGGTAAGTGTGGAGAGGGTGGAGAGCAAGTTAAGTGGTGTGGTGTCCACTATTAGCGACTGCGTCAATACCGGAATAGGCACGAAAATTGGGAAGAAAGGAAACAGGGAATAGGGTTGAAATCGTGGTAAGTGTGGAGAGGGTGGAGAGCAAGTTAAGTGGTGTGGTGTCCACTATTAGCGACTGCGTCAATACCGGAATAGGCACGAAAATTGGGAATCGGGAATGCGATAGGCGTTGCCGCGCCAAAGGCGATTAGCCCGAAGGGCTAATCGCAAATAACCTAACTTTGGAACAAGCAGAATAGTTTAGGCTACGGTCAGTCTATGCATGCGATCGCATGCATAGTTACGGATGGTCGATCGATCACATTACTTACTTATTCCAACTTTGGAACAAGCGGAAGAGTTTAGGCTACGGTCAGTCTATGCATGCGATCGCGGAAACGAGATTGGCAGCTTAGGGATTTTAATCGTCCAGTATGGATGGGGTGATGCGAGGTTAGGGATGGGTGGGATAGCTTTAGCTTTTATAGCCAAAATCTAAAGCTATAGTGACAGTATATTTCCTAGTTTCTTTAATTGCTTTTTTGAAAGATGCTTTTATCTGCGTAAAACTTTCCGGTATTACTAAACTTGCTGCTACATTCAGGCTTGTTTCTACTTCACTAAACAAATTTATCTTTCGTTTGAATTCTAAGTCTTTATTGAACTTGCGATTATTGATTATAAAGCTAATATCTGCGTCTTTTTCTAAAGAGTATTTTTTTACATATTCTTTAACAAGATCTAGATTAGGAGGTTCTTTTTTAAGCTTAAGCTCAGCACGATTTTTTAATTTTATTTTCTGTTTTTTAGAAAATTTTATAGATATTTTAGGAAACAAATTATCCAAAAAAAAAATCTTGCTCTTTGCTATAAAGTTAGTCTTTTCTGCAAAACTTGTAACATCATTAATATCTAATTCAATACTTGTAGCACCTAAATAATTACAGATTGTTATATAGTGATCCCACTTGGGAAGAACTACCTTATTTTCAACTTGCTCTGCCAAAAAATATTTGATCGGATCTTCAGAACTTTGAACAAGAATATTTCCATTATCAAGAATATTCTCATGATCTAGCTTTTCTAAAAAACTAATTGTTTCTGGATCTTGATAGTTTTCTCTTAAGTTATCCATTAGCCAAGTTTGATCACTTGTTTTAATTGATTGGTGGAATTTATCATACTTTTTATCATTCCTGATCTGTTCGATTTTATCGCCAGGCAAAACAATAATAACTCGCCGTTCGTTTGCGGTAGGGATTTTTTTTGGGTATGGTTCATATCCAATTGGCATTACCAATCTTCCTCGTTTAAAATAATCAATATACCATTGCTTATAGAAATAATACAACTTGGTACAATGAGATTAGTTGTATTCAAAAATGAGCTTATTACCCAAGCAATAAATATTGGAGTGAATAAAAAAATAAGAGATTGAATTATGGGAAATACAAATCTTTTCCATTTTGTTTGTAAGTATATACCAAGTAGTTGTTTTTTTATGGTGTTAAGCTGTAAATCATAAATTTCACGATCAATGTTTTTTGAAAAGTTTTCAAATCTATTACAAATATAAAATAGCCAGTCTTGAACTGTATATCCATTTTTAAAAACAGGAATTTTTCCATAAATACCAATAATTGCAGGACGATTGGTAATATCAAGTTCTTGAGTAACAGTTTCAATATAAAACTCAAAATTACTGTAAAAAAAATCAATCCTCTCTTTCTTAAAGACTTTAAATTTAGACAATTTTAATTTATCAATACGATTCATAACTAATTTACCTTCAGTATCAAATAGTTTAATTTCTCTTAAGTTTGTTACAAGTATACCAGGAGTATCTTTAACAAGTAAATCGGAAGTATCTTTTTGGGAGTTAGGTACAAAGTAGTAGAGTGAAATCATATTCGTTAACTGGTTTTCATTAACTTATGAAGTATATCTATGATTAATTGATTAGCAAATTTCCCTGAAACAAGACTACCCACAATCCAATCTGCGTTTTTTGCAATTTGAGCATTATTGATAACTGTGTTTAGTCTATCTTTAAAATTTCTCAAATACGAATTGCTGAAGTCACTATCTGAGAAACTAGGTACTCCGCATTCTATTGGATTAACGTTCACCATATCTTTTCCTTTTCCACGTAAATCACCAAAATAATTACCTACTATAATAAAATTATTTTTTTTTCCCCAATCATCAAAATGTTTAAAATCATGCTGAATAGCAGTTATATATTGTTGTTTTTTTGATTTATTAACAAATTTATCAAACTTATCAACCACCAAAATATATTCACTTCTGACAACATAAATAATATAGTCTACTTTTTTAAAAACCTCTTTCTTAACATTATAGTTATTCCTGTCTCCGGCAGTATCATCGATATAAGAAAAGGCAATTTTTTTGTTAGCTCTATTTTCTTTTATTACTACTATTCGATGTCGTTCACGTTTTGATGTAGGTTTGACATCTTTTACCAACTCACAATCTACCATAAGTTTACGTAAAGTTGATTTACCACTATCATCAACACCAAGAATTCCAAGCTTTCTTCCAAAAAACCAAGGTATAGTTCCATTGAAATAATTTAATTTCTCTGTATCCCATTCCCATTTCATAAGAGTAATTGAAGCTTCTTTATTTTAATTTTAGAACAATATTTTTTTATAAATGTTCATAACTGACATCTCGCAATAAAATTTAATAAATTTTGTGAGCATGGCCGATGGCTGGTGGGAGCACAGGGGGTTGGTAGTGAGGCAAGAAATGGGCGGGAAAGAGTGAGGGTTTTTGCGATCGCAGCGGGTTTGTTAATGTGCTTGGAGGTGGGGATGTTCCCAGGTAAAAATCCATATTCCTTACTACTGATATCAATAGCTAGCTCAAAATACACTCAATAACGAATAAATTATATTCTTGCCTCCATCAGAGAGTCTAGATTAGACTGTTTTGGATATCATGCTGGGTTATTTCTGGCGCAAGTTATTACTCATGGCAAACTGATACCCCGATTTTCTAGAGTAAATAAAGTAAGCTAAGCATCAATCTTCAATTGCTGGAATGCCCAATAATTAAATTGATCATTTTTAACAGTCGCAAAACCCTTGACCCCCTCACCGACTAGCCGGAAAACTTCCACCAGCGATGCAGCGCGGTCTTGGGGGTTTCCCCCATGAGCGACTGCATCAAGAAATAAAGTGAATATCACTAAAAGTTTCAATCCACAAACGAGCACCACAATCCAGTGGATTATCTGGATTATAGACAATCTTACATGGACCAAGGATTTCCACTTCGTTGCCGTAGAGATTGGTACCACTTCGTTTTACTGAAATCACTGGCTTCCGGTCTTGAGGGCTTTTCTTGATATTGGAGCCAATGTGATTACGGTTGACATTAATCTTAGCTAAAGCGGGAGGACGACTAGTGCGCCATTTCCCCTTCGGTCCACGAGTACCTTTAGTAATTTGTGGCAAATGGTTGAACAGAGGAATAATCCAGAATTTCCCAGTTTTATAAGCACCCCGGACGCGACCCTTCTCTAGGAGTTGGCGCAATCGTCGAGAAGAAATGCCTAATAGAGATGCCGCTTCAGTAGTTCCAACGCACTTGTTCATTAGTGGACTTAATTATTAACTCTTCCTATAATACTAGTATATAGGATAAAAATAAAATTGGCAATGTCAGGGATTAGGGAATCGGGAATCGGGAATCGGGAAGAAACGGAAGAGTTTAGGGTGTGGTAGGGAAATGCGATCGCTTCGCGGCTCCAAAGGAGCATTGTTTGGCCTGTCCTAAGAATCCCTTAAGGTAGCTTGAGTCCACGCAGCGGCTAGCTACCATCACACATAGTCACTTACAAAATTAATTAATTAATGGTTGGGGAAACAGGATTTTTCCCGACTCCACTACTCCCGACTCCCGATTCCCGACTCCCGACTCCCTCACAAGTTTGTTACAAAAATTTTCAAAATATGTTATACTAGAAGATTATTTGTGCTATAATGAAATTACCGTGGGCGCTAAAGCGATGCAGCGCGGTCTTGGGGGTTTCCCCCATGAGCGACTGCATCAAGAAACGTTCCACGGTAAGAGCCAGCCTCAAGAAGTTCACAGGAAAGGCTGGCTCTCGTCCCCCAGTTAAGGAGATAACTTATTATTATGACGTACTCTCAACGCCTATATCCATGGGCCGTGGTTAGGTTATTGCCCAAGATGCAAAGAGTGGTTGTTGCTCGTTTCCGCAATCGCTCGGATGCGGAAGGTCACATGGAGGCTCTGAAGCGGTTAATGCCTGATGGGAAATTTATCATTGTATTTGATATTGGCCAGGAGATAGAAGAAGGATCTGAGGAGAATAGGGAGTAGGGAGTAATTAGCGATCAGCTTTCAGTTATCAGTGATCAGTTATCAGCCATCAGTCATAAGTTATCAATAATCAGCTTATGGGTTACATCACAGGCTGGAAGCCTATTCCACTGCTGACGGCTGATGGCTGACCGCTGACCGCTGACCGCTGACCGCTGACCACTGACCACTGACCGCTCATTTACTACTCACAATAGTCTCCCAATTCTGAATCACTTGCTGCAAAGCTTCCGGGAGCTGATTACTACCAATATCAGCATAACGTGTGGTACCAGCATTGCTGGTCAGGGTAACACTGATGTAATCAGCAGCACCAATAGGAGCAGGGTAACTGAGCTGATCAAACTGACCAAAGTCTACGTCTTTGTTGAGAAACTCTTCAAAGCCTTTGACATCTTGACGGGAAATGCGAGCAATCTCAGTGGGAGTGCTATTGCCATTTATCCTTATGTACTGCTGAATCACTTGTCCATTGTTGAGCAGACGGGTTTCAACGGTTTGACCAAAGAAACCACCATTTGCGATCGCACGAAATACGGTATTCTTTTCTAGGGCTGGTGGTAATTCACTGCTGGGAATCGGTACTGCTGCCAGTAGGTCTTGATTGTCCACTGATTCAACCTGAGCGGTTGCGGTAGAGTTACCTGATGGTAAGAACTTACTTTGACCAGCTTGGCTAGTTACTGCACTAAAGGATAAAATTCCGGTTAATGCACAGGCAGCAATAATATAAGAGGATGGGGTGATTGCACGCAAGTTTTTCATCTTATTCCCGTTATTAGTTGAAGGTGTACCCATAGGCCAAGGTAGAGGACTTACCAGCAGTATCAAGACCAATTTCTGGTGTTTGCCTCTTCACTTAGGAGTATTGACTATTGGGAGATTTGTTTTGTTTCGTGGTAACTACGGCAATATCGGTAGGGAAATCACGTCTTCTGACCGAAAAAGGCAAAAGGCAACAGGCAAAAGGCAAGAGGGGCAAGAGATCGGAAGTTTAATTGTCCAATCAAAAAAGACCATACAGGTTTACATCTGATTCAGAACGCTAAATAAGCGCGTTTGTATCTAGGTCCTAAACACACTTTTTGCCTTGGGTGTAGCGTTATATATTTGATTAACTCTTGCCTCTTGCCTCTTGCCTCTTGCCTTGACCTAAGGGATTCTGTTCACAACTCAAATATAAATGCTATAATTTTCAGACTTTCCCCAGTAACCCTTCCAATTCCTCGCGCACTGATAACGGTTGATACCCCAAACTAAATGCTAATGAACTATCCAATGAAGTATCCGGAGATCTAGGAGCAGCCATCGGTACATCCTTTTGTAGACAGCGTCCTAAATTATCTTGGGAAAGCTCAAATACCTCAGCCATCAGGTAACCAAAGTCATAGCGGGAGATCCTTTCTTTTCCGCCCAGATTAACTAGACCTTGGACTTTCTCTAGCGCTAATAAAAGTCCCTTGGCTGCTGTTGTGCCACTGACAGGGGTTCTAATTTCATCGGTAAATAAGCTCAAGGGTCGCCCTTCTCTCAGGATTTTGAGAAAGGGTTGGATAAAGCTACTGGCAGTAGGAGGAGCCATGCCAAACATTAAGGGCATCCGGCAAATCGCGACTTTAGGATAATGCGATCGCATCCCTTCTTCTGCCATAACTTTTTGCTCACCGTAATAGCTGATGGGCGATACCGGATCAGTTTCCAGATAAGGAGGATTTAAACCATCGAATACCAAGTCAGTGGAAGTAAACACGCAAGGGATATCATAATCTGCACTTAGTCGAGCAATATTGATAGAAGCTGTAACATTAATCGAGTATGATTCCTCGGGATGGGTCTGACAAAAATTAGGTTTAGATTGAGCTGCGGTATGAATTACTCCTGCTGGCTGAATCTCAGCAAACAGATGCTTCATGTCTTGAAAGTCTCTCAAGTCAGCCTTTACTAGGCTTATTCCCGGAATATCTATCGTCTGGGAAAAATAAGTTCCATAAATATCCCATTTTTCTTTAGCGAGCTGGCAAAGGTTCCATCCTAGGAAACCGCTAGCTCCTGTCACTAAGAGTTTTTTTGTCATCAAAATTTAGGGTTAGTAAGGGGGGAAAACGGATATCCCTGTTACTGTTCTATCTTTTGATTTCCTGAAGTGCCCATTAAATAAGCTGACAGCATAAGCGCTACGCGCACGCTACGCGAACAGCGTTCAGCAGTCAGCTTAGATGGACTTTTCCCCAGACTGTCAATTGGGTGCATCTCCTAAAAGCTGTTTGACCCAGTGGTGCGTTACGGGACGGACTTTCCTAACACTGGCTAGCGATAAAATGAGAGCTCGCCCGTCTTATCACGCACCCTACTGTCGTGGCACACCTAAAAATGTTTGTTGGGTTGAGCGGTAGGGAAACCCAACAAAGCGTTACTGGTGTTGGGTTTCATTCTTCAACCCAACCTACGCTTATTGCACCATTTTA
>NZ_MKZS01000001.1:1757127-1758479 GCF_001942495.1 Moorena bouillonii PNG | reverse complement strand
GGTAGGGAAACCCAACAAAGGGTTACTGGTGTTGGGTTTCATTCTTCAACCCAACCTACGCTTATTGCACCATTTTAAATGTGTCGGTCCACTACCTAACTATTGCTAGTGGAGTGACCATGTTAAAATAGTGTAATAAAGCCAGGGAGCGGTGAGAACCATGGGTAGAGGAAGACGGGACAAGATTGCACTGAGTACAGAGCAAAGGCAAAGACTCGAAGCAATTAGCCGGAATGGACACGCACCAGCCAAAAAAATCCTTCATGCACAAATCTTGTTGATGTCCGATGAAGGAGAGCTGGCAACGAGAACATGGACAGATAACGAAATCGCTCAAGCTCTGAATCTGCATCGCAACACAGTGGGTCGAATCCGCCAGCGATTTCTAGAGAAAGGGGAAGCGCCAGCATTGGAAAGAAAAGCGAGAAGAAAGCCCCCGGTAGACCCAATCGTGGATGGAGAGACCGAAGCTCAAATTATTGCTCTGTGCTGCTCACAACCACCAGCAGGAAGAGGGAACTGGAGCATTCGCTTGTTAACCAATGAACTGAAAAAACGCAGAATTGTCACGCAAATCGGCAGAGAAACCGTGAGAAAAACACTCAAAAAAACCAATTGCGCCCTTGGAAAACCGAGAGATTCTGCATCCCTGAGCGGGACTTGCCCAGATTCGTCGCCGAGATGGAAGTGGTTCTAGACGAGTACACCCGTCCAGCCAATCCAGAGATGCCGTTAATTTGTATGGATGAAGCGAGTAAAGAACTGCATGGGCATCTATATGAACCCATTCCGATGCAGCCGGGGCTTGATGTGAAGGAAGACTATCACTACACCCGCGAAGGAGTCCAAGCCCTGTTTATGTTCTTTGACCCCAATCGAGGTTGGCGACGGGTGAGTTGTCGAGACCATCGCACCTGTGAAGACTGGGCCGATGAAATTAAGCATCTATTGGATGTTGACTATCCAGATGCCCCCAAAATTCGCTTACTCTCAGATAATCTCAACACCCACACCATCACCTCTTTGTACAAAACTTTTCCCGCCCCCGAAGCTCACCGTTTAGCACGGCGGTTAGAGATGATTCACACCCCACGTAATGGCAGTTGGCTCAATGTGGCGGAAACAGAGTTGTGTGTTCTGTCCAAACAATGTCTTGACCGTCGCCTGGCTACAGCCGAAGAACTTCAAAAGGAGATAGAGGCTTGGCAGCAGGAGCGGAACAATGCCTGTGCCAAAGTAGTGTGGCAATTTACCACAGAAGATGCACGAGTCAAACTCAAACACCTTTACCCTGTTTTTGAGACTGATCAAGATTTTTCTGTATAATGCACTTTTTAAGAGTGGTCACTCCA
>NZ_MKZS01000001.1:1737808-1757027 GCF_001942495.1 Moorena bouillonii PNG | reverse complement strand
TTGAGACTGATCAAGATTTTTCTGTATAATGCACTTTTTAAGAGTGGTCACTCCACTAGCATGCCTATTGCTAGCATGCCTATTGCTAGCATGCCTCTTGCTCTTCACTGTTCCCTACTCCCTGCTCCTTGCTCCCTAAAAACATTTACCTCACCTAATTAAAAACCGCTATAGCAACGATTAGCCGTTAAGAATAGCGTGTTCCTGAAATACCTCCAACGGAATGTAATCAAGGGCTGCTTCATGGGTTGCTGACAAAACCACCGGTGGCGCAACTCCAGCATCCAGCGCCTCCTTCCAGCGACTGAGACACAAACACCATTGATCTCCGGGTTTAAGACCAGGAAAACCATAGACCGGGGATGGTGAACTCAAATCATTACCTCTTTGCTTAGTAAAAGATAGAAACTCTTCCGTCATTTCTGCACAAACGATATGTAAACCAACGTCAGTTGGTCCTGTGTCACATTTTCCGTTCCGAAAAAATCCTGTCATCGGAGATGTGCAGCACACCTTTAGTGTTCCGCCAAGAACGTTTTTGGCATTGTTCATGATCCGGTAGTTAACTCTAATTACTACAATAATCTTGCTTATGTGTTGTGCTAGGATGGTGTTTGGAAAGCTGTCAAACACATCGATGGTGATGAAGGTTGAAGCTTGACATCTACGGTTTTGTAACCAGCTGTCATCAATAAATTAGTCACCACTAATTGCGCCCTTTGATTAGCTTGCTCTAGCACACCTTGCTGACAAGCAGTAGCCTGAATTTTTCGGAGGGTTTCCTGTTGAGCTAGCATCTGTAATTGAGGGGCAACATCGGGTCCAAGACCCAAAAATCCTCGGTTGTAGTCGTAGACCTGGGAACGGGTAACATCAATCTTGCTATCCAGTAATTGAGGCGCTGGTAACTGCACTTGGATCGAGTCATTGCTGACTTTGACATCATCGACGCTTAATTTCCCTAAATCAACCCCAGCTCTAACTTCCCCATAAGCAATGTAGAGTAATGTCGTTGACGCTAAGCGATATTGTCCTAAGTTTCTATCTTGACGAGTTGGGACCACCGCCTCCATGCTAAACACAGCAGTGGTCAATTCACTAACGTTACGAACTTTATTAACCACAACGTTTCTGACATCCACCTCTGGTTCTGGTTGTGATAAGTTTAATTGTGATAAGTCAAATAGACCATTAACTTGTTCAAACAAGCGGGAGCTAGTGCGCCACATCACCACTCCTATAATTAGCGTCGTGAGTATCATGCCCCCTGTGCTCATCAGAATCAACCCTCTAGGTATACTAGAGATAATGCTGAGTAACTGATGCTTTTGATGCTGACTTTTCATTTTTGTTTACCTTAAAATTTAATTATTAACAGTTATTTATTCCTAATTTATGCTATTGTTTAATAACAATGAAATGCTATTTGGTGTCAAAAATCTATTTTAAAATTATCAAAGCGATATATAGCAATTTCTAGCCTAATGAGGTAGACAATTTTTTTTGCCCTATTCCCTATTCCCTATTCCCTATTCCCTATTCCCTATTCCCTATTCCCTATTCCCTATTCCCTATTCCCTATTAAAAACCGCTATACTTGTGCTTATCTACCTCAACCCAACGTCTAGTTTCATGAGACTCATGGGTTAAATCCATTAACATCTGGGAGTACACTCCTTCTTTGAGAGATAGTGTGCTGACGCCACTATTGTCAATGGCTTTTACCCAATAGTCAACCACCCGGATAAATGGCGCTAAACGACCATCGAGATAGGTTTCAGCAAATGCTAGTCGCTGGGGAATTTCTACTTCCATCAGGGATTGACCGGCGGTGGCTGCCCACAGACGAAATCCATGAACGTAGTCTTTGAGATTGTTGCTGCCCAAGACTAAGGTACCGCGATCGCCATAAACCTCTACAAAGTGACCTCGCCCTTGATAGGTTACGGAACTAATACTGAGTTGACAAGGGGTACCATCTGCCAATTCCAGTAATAACAGACAGGTGTCATCAGCATCTACTGGCTTAAGTAAATTGCTAGCATTGGGGTCTGGCCGTGCTGGAATTGCGGTACTCAGTTGAGCACACAACCGCTGCACTGGTCCAAATAGCCAATGAATATAATCAAAGGCATGAGAACCAACTGCCCCTAGTGCTCCGCCACCCTTATCCTTTTGAGCATACCAGTTCCAGGGGCGTTCAGGATTAGCTCGGCTAGAGACTAACCAGTCAATTTTAATCAGACGCTTTTTACCCACATAGTCTTTTTCGAGATATTCCGCTAACAGCTGCCATGAGGGGATAAAGCGGAATTCAAAATCAGGTATAGCGACAACACCCTTTTCTGTAGCGAGTTGGTAAAGCTCCTGGGTTTCCGCTGCCCTTAAGGTCATGGGTTTCTCTAGTAGCAGATGTTTCCCTGCTTCTAGAACCATTTTCGCCATTTCGTAGTGCAGAAACGGGGGAGTACAGATGCTAACCGCTTCTACTTCCGGTAAAGCTAGGATGTCTTCTAAGCGATCGCATCCATGGGGAATATCATATTGGTTTGCGATCGCATTTGCCTGATCCGGGTCGCGGTGATAGACAGCCACCACTTCCGTTCGGGAATGAGCGTTAAAGCCAGGGATATGGATTTTTTGTCCAAATCCAGTTCCAACTACCGCCACACCAATTGTCGGTAGCTGTTCAGTTGCACCTGTTGCAGAAAACTCAGCCATTCTAGACTATCTCGTGACTTATCTTAGGGACTTATCGTAAAAATCGCAGGGTAAACGGGTAACGGTAAACCCTACCATATTGAGCAGCGATTGAGGCCATAGTCACCAGCAGTGAATCAATGATTCCCAGGATACTAGCTATACACCATAGCCAGAATTCTATGAGTTTAAACAGCTCCAACCAAGAGTCAGGGTCAAAATCGTTTATTGCACCAATTAGGATGAAAAACGCCCAGGCAAAGGCAGTAAATATGGTCAGGATAATGGTAGCGTAAAGGGTAATCGAGATTTGAAAATTAATAGATTCTTTACCGTGAACCTTTACAAAGCGGTATTTATTTCTCTTGTTTAACCAGATCATCAACGGGCCTGCCAGGTTAGCCAAAGGGATAGGTAGACCCATAATCAATAGGGGAATCCATAGCAGGGAGGATAGATGACACAGCATCCCCCAGATTCGAGCTTTCCTATCGTTCCGTGGCACTGTTACTTGATCCATAAAACTGACCCAAAACCGACATTACATCCCATGACTTTGCTCAAGAGTCTGGTTAAGCCATTATATTGTTTCACCGCCGTTGTTTTTAACTGCTTCAACCCAGGTAATTACCTGTTTAGCCAGATGAGTACCATCTAAGCGGTCAATTTCCCGGATGCCAGTAGGACTGGTGACATTAACTTCGGTCAGGTAGCCGCCGATAACGTCTATGCCTACAAAATATAAGCCATCTTGCTGCAGTTTTGGCTTGAGCAGGGAACAGATTTTTTCCTCTCGGGGAGTAATTTCCGTAGCCGCTACTCGACCACCCACAGCCATGTTACCCCGAAATTCCTTACCTGTGGGAATGCGATTTACTGCTCCAATCGGTTCACCATTCAAGAGGATAATCCGCTTATCTCCATCTTTCGCCGCAGGCAGATAAGCCTGAACCATCACTGGCTCACTACCCTGTTTAGTGCTAATTTCCACCAAGGAGTTAAAATTGCGATCGCTTGGCTGTAGAAATATAATCCCCTCACCAGCTTTGCCTCCCAGAGGTTTCAGTACTGCTGCCTCTTTTTCCTCCAGGAATTGCCGAATCACCGATTTATCCTGACTGACAATTGTCTGTGGCATCACCTCCTGAAACTGGAGGGCATACATTTTTTCGTTAGCTGTCCTGATGCCAGTTGGTGAATTAATCACCAAGGTTTTATCTGGATTGATGTAGTCCAAGATATAGGTCGCATACAGGTAAGGTATAGTAACAGGCGGGTCTGTCCGCATCCAGACAGCATCCATCTCCTCTAGAGGTTTCAACAGAGCCTTACCAGTCTGGTACCACTGCTCGATGACGACCCAATGCCCGTCATCGAGTTTGGCTGGAGTTAGTTGCACAGGTTCTAGAAGCCCCCAAGCCTGACCCTGAATAACACTCAATTGTTGAGCCTGAGTGACCCAAACCTCATGACCTAATTCCTGTGCGGCTTCCATCAGCGCCACACTAGTATCGTGACCGGGATCAAGTTTCGGGAGAGGGTCTATGATAAACGCAAATTTCACGGTTGAATTCCCCTGTCAGGCAATTACCCTATGCTACAGCAATCCTATTTGATTCGGGAATATACCGCTCAAGATCTTGAACTGGGAACGGGTAACAGCGATTAAGGCAGATTAAGACAAAAGGCAAAAGGCAATAATAAATAAAGCCTTAAAGGAATCATGTCCCCCCCTTATTAAGGGGGGTTAGGGGGGATCCTTACTCATAAGTGGGATCAACGCTATATAAACCGGATGAGATGATCACCTTTAGGATCCTATCCGTGTAGTGATAGTTATCTAGTCGTGGGGTGTTCTTTTCCGTTGTGCTTTCTTGCATACTAGATGGTTACTCACCTAGTGGTTAGCTTGCCTTGAGCAGATTGTCTAACTGACCCTGAAATTCCAGAGTGTGAAGGTCATCACAGCCACCGATATGCTGGTCATTGATAAAAATCTGTGGTAAGGAGCGTGCTCCATTTGCCCTTTGAGACATCTTCTCCCGTGCCTGGTTATCACCATCAATACAGTATTCAGTAAATTCAACTCCCTTCTGGTTTAGTAGACCTTTAGCACGGATACAGAAGGGGCAAGTGCTCCAGGTGTAGATTTCAACGTTTGCGCTCATGCTTGGCGTTAGAGTATTAAGTAATGTTTCTTAAATTTTAACTAGTGGTTTAGCTTGGCGCACCAGCTCAGTAACGTAATGCCAAATCATAGACAGCCCAGCTCCTGATTACCTCAAGGCTGGGCTGTCTATTAGTTATAAGCGTTTGTTATATCTAGGGTCTTTATATAAGCTGACCCCATTTAAAAGGTTGGTCATATCTAGGGTCTTTATATAAGCTGACCCTCTTTCCAACTGTTAACTATTGTGTCAGACAAATTTTGGTTTAGTAATTTTTATAATATTTTCTTTATATTTCAGTTTATTTTGATTTGTCAGGTTTGTTGAAGTTTTGTTGCATGGTGGTCAAGGAAACCCCTAAGGTTTGAGAGAACCACACTTCTAAATCACGCATTGGGTATAAAGACTTACTCATAGCTTGGTCTCGTATGGGCTCTACAAGAATGGTGAACATTCCCAGTCGATTCCCAGCTAAGACATCAGTGAATAAGCGATCGCCTACCATGGCCACTTGGTCTATAGGTAGGTTCATGGCATCTACAGCTATTTTCAGCTTGCGTCGCGAAGGTTTGCGAGCTCCATATATGTAAGGCAAATCTAGGGAGGAAGCAATACGGCTAATGCGATGTTCACTGAGGTTATTACTGACCAGCCACAGGGAAACCATCGCTCTAGTTTGCTCTACCCACCGTTCAATTTCCTGAGAAACACGGGATTTTGTGACTGGTATTAAAGTCTGGTCAACATCCAACACTAGACCTGAGAGCTGATATTGCTGGAGAATATCTGGTGTCAGGTCTAAGATGGAGCCACCAAGGATTAAGTCAGGTTGTAACTTTGAGACCCAAGACATATTTAGTTAACTGATAAATTGAAAGTCGGTAACTCTGTTGATTTTTGATGCTTACCCGTCAATTGTCAATACACTAAGCCCGCTCAGCCTGATGATGGCAGCGGGCAACGATTATAGTGATTCAGTTCTATTGAACCTATATTTTGAACTTCCCCATCCGTCGCCGGAATGGGGATTCCCAGGCACAACCTAATTGGCTGTTATCTCCTAGGGCGTAACTTTCCCGCGCACGGTCGGTAGCTGAGTAGGTCAATACCCAGTTTTTTGAGACCCTTATCCCCTAATATTAACATTGTCGAAAATTCATCCCCGACCTAAGAGGACGGGGTATTCTTTTCTCTCAACCTCCCCAGTATATAAAGCTTCTGTGATCACGAGTTGTTGTAGTTTATTGTTTAGCTCGCCGTTCTCTACGGATAGCATTTTTAGCGGCTTCGTGTTCTGTTAGGGTTTTGCTAAAAACATGAGTGCCATCGTAACGAGCCACAAAAAACAGGTATTCGGTGTCTTCGGGATCAAGGGTTGCTTTCAAACTCCCTATTCCAGGACTGGCAATCGGGGTCGGCGGTAATCCTGGGTTGAGATAGGTATTGTAAGGGGAAGGTTGCCGCACTTGCTTGTAGGTTAGGGGCTGATCAGCAGTTTGTCGAATCCCCAATCCATATTCAACGGTGGGATCGGTTTCTAATCTCATCCCTCGCCGCAACCGTTCCGTAAAGACACCAGCAATGCGATCGCGTTCTTCAGCAACTACTGCTTCCTTCTCGACAATGCTGCCTAATGTTACCCAATCATTGATACTAAGCTGGGTTTTGTACTGACCTTTTTGGTATACTGGTAAAGCTACCTGCTCAAATCGATTAAGCATTTGTTGGATGACTGCTTGTGGAGAGATGCCATCACTAGGTAACTTATAGGTATCTGGGTATAAATAACCTTCTAGATGAGGCAGCTCACTGGGCAACCAAGGGTACTTATCCCAGGGGATTTTGCTACTAGCAGCGATAAACTCATAAGCTGGGAAAAATCCTAGGGATTCAAAATAATCCGCCATTTGCTGAATCGACCACCCTTCCGGTATGGTGAAAGACAGCTGCATCACCTTCCCTTTCCAAATGGTTTCGGCGATTTTGGTCAGGGGTTGAGTTGGTGATAGTTCGTAAGTTCCAGCTTTAAACTCACCATCTCGGTCTACCAGCTGCCGCCAATGAGTCCACAGTTTCCAAGCATCGGCTGAGCGAATTAAACCAGAAGCTTCCAGATCTCTGCCTATTTGCTGACCTGGGGTTCCTGGGGGAATCTCGATTTTTACGAGGGTTGGAGCGACATCTTCGGAAGATTGTGCTTTCACGGGTGGGGATACCACCCAACTCCACCACTCCCAACCCTGCCATGCACAAATACCAAGGGTTGCTGGCAATAGAACGAAATAAAAAAACCTATTGGAGATGCTTTTGAGAGTTTTCATACTCTAATACACCAAAACATTAGTTTCCCCTGAATCGTTTAAGGGGTCAACCCGAGTTCAAGTCTCCTACTCGATATCATCGAATAGCAGTTCTTCGAGCAATGGCTGAACTTGTTTAATTTCCTGTGTAGACAGTAACTCGGGTTGACCAGATTGGTTCGAGCGAGCAAAAAACAGGAGTGGCTCTACAGGAGTATAGATCCCATACTCTTGTTCTTGGTAATAAAAGCTCGCTAGCTCCTGTAGTTCCTCTGCTTCCATTGGAACATCATCCTCTTCAATTTCCAGGGTGAGAATGTCGTCTTCGTCCACTGGTGGCAACTCACCAGCAACAGTTAAGGTAAAAGCGGTGCGCTTGAGCTGAAGATTTTGCTCAGCTAGAACAGCTTGGGCGTCAGGGAAGATCAAGTCAAGCTCAGCTTCATCTTCAACTAGAGAGGCATCAGCTAAGTCTTCTTCATCATCATCCCAAGCCACAATTTCTATGGGTGAGTCCACAGGTAACAGCAGAAGGTATTGACAACCCTCCAGCTCTAGGGAATGCTCAATGTAACATTCGAGAGTTTTACCGTTAGCGTCCTTCAGCGTAATGTCCCCTTTTGGAGATTCCCCATTTTCTTGGGGAGATTGAGATGAAAACATGGCACTTAATGTGTCTATTATTGGTCAAGTGGTCGTGGAAATAAATCCAACCTCCCTTTTGACAGTACGCTTTAACAGTACGCGACAGTAAGCTTTGACAGTACCCCACAGTACGCTCGAGTTTAGACTGCTTCCGATCAGCATAGCACCAAAACCAAAGACGAGAGTTCCAGCAGTTGTCTTTGAATGATTTAGTCTATACTTTTTATCCAATCATAGGCTTTCTGTGCTCATAAGCATTAGTTAACTATGGACTGTACAAAAATTGCACATTCTTTAATCATACCGAACGCGCCCCTGGTGACCTACGGTCAATCAGTGATCAAAAAGTGTTGTGAGCAAACTATAAATATAACTAATCAGTCGAACTTGACATAAGTACTATAATTTGTTGCTATAGGAAATCAGCTCAGCCAAAAGGTTGTAGAGCCATGGGTTATGATGCTCTTAAGGCCAAAGGCCACGCTACGCGAACAGAGCCGCTACGGGAGCCTATGATTAGCACTACCAACCCCCTATGTTATTGCCGTCGTGAATTGGTTTATAAATTCTACTAAACCTACAAGAAAACTGCTAAAGCTGTCGTAACTAGGGCTTGCTGATTAACTCTCAAAGCATTTACATATAAAGGTTTTCGCCTTTTTGGGTCGAAAAAAGTGCCAGCAAATCGATCGAAAAAGCTCAATAACTTAGGCTTTTGGGCAGACAAGAGCCGAAAAATAAAGGGACAAGTCTTTCGACTACCTCCTATATAATTACCATTTATCCACACTCGCTGACTCCACACTCGCTGACTCAATCCAATACCTATTGACTTTTTCAGCAAACCCTAACTATTAAGCTATCAGCTAATGCGCTACTATATATGCTACTTGAGGTGCTATCAGCTATCAGCTTATGGGCAAGCTACTTGAGGTGCCATTGGCCAACAACTGACCACTGACCACTGACCACTGACCGCTGACCGCTGAACGCGCACGCGTGCGCGTAGCGCATATGCTTACGAGCTGTGATCGTGAGCAACTAGGAATTAGAAATTGTATATTATAAAGGATTAAAATCTCAGGGTGTTATTCTTAAGAATACTCAGCAGTATTTTAAAGTTAATTAACAAGACTAACGGCCCAGAATTCGCTGCCGTCCAATTCTCAAGTACTCCCAAACTGGAAATTGATAAAATTCCATCACCAACCAGACAACAATTGCTAAATGGCAGAAAAACGTTAAGCCTACCCAAGCAGCTGGAAGCCAGGATACAGGACTATCTGGGGCAGGCGGAAACATATAAACGGCTGCCCCAATTAACGTGGTTGGACAAACTACAAATGCCAAGGCTAACAACCAATTCACCCATCCCCATTCAACCCCCTCTAGATGCGCCCCTGTCCACTTTTTGCCATTCCAGTGCCAGGTCATTGGGGGCTGCCGATCGGTTATTTTGAGTATTTGCCTTTCGAGATCAGCAGTGAAAATGTGGCGGCACTCGTGACAGGCAAAAGCTTCCATTAACGATAAATTTTGAATCTGACCGACACGACAGACTGGGCAGGGGTAGACTCCCTGATAGTTCAAAGCCTTATACTTCACATTCACAGGTTGGGATGATTGTTTGGAACTGTACATTTGTAGTCAGTCTAATCCTTTATTTTATCTCTTGGCAATCACCCAAACGGCATGGATAATTCCTGGAATATACCCCAATAGGGTTAAAAGGATATTTATCCAAAAGGGCCAGCCAAAACCCACTTGCAAAAATACTCCCAGTGGTGGCACGAAAATAGCACATAAAATCCTAATTAAATCCATTCTGGTATACCTTTGGTGTTTGTTACGACAAGGCTGATTGGCTTAAGCACTCTTGAGCGCGTACTCATTTCCATTGTGCCAAATTTTTCTAGTCTTAGAGTCGGATTACCCGACCTATAATCCTTGTTTTGTGTTCGGTTAGGGCGCTCGTCCCTATTAAACAGTCTAATCCTGATATTGATTAGCAGTCACCCATACAGCATGGAGTATGGCAGCCACTACACCATATTTGGGAAAACCAAATTGAGTGCCTACTATGATACCCAATACCATTAACAGAATATTAAGCCAAAAGGACTTGCCAAAACTCACTTGCAAGAACACACCTAGTGGTGGCAGGAAAATGGCACAGATGATTCGGATGAAATACATTATTGTTGTACCTCGATTACTGCTCTTAGTTAATTCCCTGGTAATTTCCTCTGAATCCGGAATTTCCTAGCTAAGATGCCAGCAATGGAGTTCCTAGTCAGTAATAGGTAATCTCTAATTACTAATTTTGTAAGTATTCAGCAGTCAGCGGTCAGCGGTCAGCTTATTTTCTTCAAAACCTGTTTCCGTAGCTTGCTCATAACCCATAAGCACCTCAAGTAGCCAATGGCTGATAACTGAATGCTGATAGCTGAATGCTTACCTAATTTTGATTACTTAAGGGTTTATTAGCTATTAGCTATACCTATTACCTATGACTAAAAAAAACTTCCAAAAATCTTTTCGCCCTTAGGAGCAGTTATTTACAATGTCTTATCAACAAGAGAAACAAGTTGCCATTGAGGCAGCCTTAGCCGCTGCCAAAATTTGTGAGCAAGTCCGGAGTGAACGGGTGACTGAAGCTATGGAAAAAAGTGACAAAAGTCCTGTCACTGTTGCCGATTATGGCTCTCAGGCAGTGATTTGCCGCTTACTTGGCCAAGCTTTTCCTAATGATCCAGTAGTGGGTGAAGAAGATGCTGCTGATTTGGTGGAACCAACCATGGCGAATCAGTTGGCACAGGTAACCAGTTATGTGCAATCTGTCACTAATGATGCTACTCCTGAAGCAGTGGTTAGTTGGATTAATCGAGGCAATGGTGAGATTGGACCTCGCTACTGGACCTTAGACCCGATTGATGGCACCAAAGGGTTTCTGCGTAAGGATCAATATGCCGTAGCCTTGGCTTTGGTAGAACAAGGTGAAGTGAAAGTAGGAGTGCTAGCTTGCCCAGCGTTACCCGTGAACCTAGCACAACCAGATGGAGAGCGGGGTGTTCTATTTGTAGCAGTACGGGGTCAGGGAGCCACCATGGTACCTATTAATGGTGGGGAACCCCAGTCGATTCAAGTGACTGATGCTGAGAATACAGCAGAACTCCGGTTCGTCGAAAGCGTGGAATCTGGTCATGGGGACCATTCTCGGCAAGATTTGGTCGCTAAAGCGGTGGGAATTACTGCAGACTCCCTGCGGATGGATTCTCAGGCTAAGTATGGTGCGGTTGCCTCTGGTCATGCCGCCCTTTACCTACGTTTACCTTCCTCGAAGTATCCCAACTACCGTGAGAAAATTTGGGACCATGCTGCAGGCACCATTGTTGTAGAGGAAGCTGGTGGGGTTGTTACAGATATGCATGGCAAGCCCCTGAACTTTTCTATCGGTTCTAAGCTAGTTGAAAATCAGGGTGTGGTTGTCAGCAATGGTGTGATTCATGAGACGGTCCTGGCAGCACTGCGGGATACAGCCAACTAGAATCAGCTAAAGAACAGGGTATATCCTAACCTAGGGCAACGATCCGGCAAGGGAATAGTATTTCTCTTGCCGGATCATCCCTGTGTGTAAACGCGCGGGAAGTTTCATTCACACTTATAGGTTTATTAAGGGATTAACCATTGCGCAATACCTGGGTAAAAATATCCCATCCAATATCCCCAGTCTAATGATTGGCTAACTGGAGCAGGGATCATCTCTCCTCGAAAATCTAGCAGCTGGACAATAATTAAGTAAGCGATCGCTAGCAATATCGATATAGCTCCAGTTATAATAGCGACTATTTTTCCGCGTTCCATAAGTGTCCTATCAAATCACAGCACAGTTGTGGGGTTGTCGATCGATCCTTTGAATATGGTTAAAGGAACAGACGTTGAAATGTCAGACGTTGGATTGAAATGCCAGATCCTATCCGGTTGTTTCAGTAGTGTTTATAGTTAAAGGTGTTTTTCGGTCAGAGTAATGGTGCATGGGTAATAGCCCGGTGAGTCATCATAATTACCAATTACTCAAGCTTAACAATACCAATGCTCCCGCAGATGATGTCACAGAGCTTTCTATTCCCAAAACCTACTATGGACGTGCATCACCAGGAGGCTCTATGAAACGGTCTCGTTTGAAATTCTCCCGCTACTATCCTTTATTGCGCCAGCAATTGCGCCACCGTAGCAGACGACAAATCCTACTAGCGTCTAGTGTGGGATTGAGCCTACTGCTGATCTCGATTACCATCTTCGCGTTAATTGATCGCAAGAACCCGCGAGGATTAACGAATTGGGTAGTTTTGCTCCCCCAGCAAATCATGGGGCGCAGAGATCCTAGGGACACTACAGTCCTAAAACTAGCATCCCAATCCCCCGAGGAGCGGGTGGCACAACTCGAAGCGATCGCAACTAGACCAAAATCCCTCAATCGTGGCCGTGCTCGTTACCTATTGGCCGTTGATGCCATAGCTGGGCAGCAGGGAACGGAGGCATTGCGTTGGTTAGATAAATTAGAGTGGGAATATCCAGTATTAGCAGGACAGATTGTGCTCAAACGAGCACAGGCTTACCAACTCACTGGGGACAAAGCTCAAGCCCAACAAGCTTGGCAGGAGTTGCTCCAACGCTATGGTAATCAGCCAGTGGCAGCTGAAGCCTTGTATGCCTTCAAGTCAGATGATTCACCCTACCGCAAACCAAAAAAGGAATCTATTGCTCCGAAATATGCCAGCACCATCTCGACTTCTGAGCAGCCCTGGTTGGCAAAAATACAGCAGATGTATGACTTCTCTGCGGAAGAGCCCAAATACTGGGAACGAGCACTGAAAAACTATCCTTCTCATCCTCGCATCATTGAATTAATCCAGCAAGAGCTCAAGGAGCAGCCTAATCAACCTGAACTGATGCTGTTATTAGCCAGGTATACTTTTGACCAACCAGGGGTTACCCTAGTGCTAGATAAACTAGTGAGTAACTACGGGGAATCTGTCGATGATAAAAATCGTGCTATAATCCAGCCCCAAGATTGGGAAGCGATCGCATTAGCCTATTGGAAAGACCGCAAATATGCTCAAGCCAGTGCTGCCTATGCCAATGCTAAACCAACACCTAAGCATACTTACCTAGGGGCTAGAGGACTTCAGTATGCCCAAAAGCCCAAAGCAGCGAAACTGGCTTATAAAAAGATGGTCGAGGAATTTCCCGATGCGAAAGAAACCGCTTTGGCTTATCTCCAACTCGCTGCACTAGAACCACCCATTGACAAGATACCGTATTTCGACCAAGTTATCGATCACTTTCCTGACCGAGCTGCTGAGGCACTTTTGGCCAAAGCCAAAACTCTCGAACAACTCAAAAGTCCCAACGCTGCTGAGCAAGCCTATCAATTGTTAATCGACAACTATAGCAATTCTGATGCGGCAGCGGACTATCGCTGGCAGATGGCTCAAGAGGCTGCACAAAATGGAGACATCCTGACAGCTTGGCATAACGTTCAGCCTATCCTTAAGGATAATCCCCACAGTCTGATCGCCCGTAGAGCAGGGTTTTGGTCGGGAAAATGGGCAACTCAGCTAGGACGGAAGCAGGAAGCCGAAGCAGCGTTTAAGCAGGTGATTACCAACCATATTCAATCTTACTATGCTTGGCGCTCAGCGGTACAGTTGGGTTGGGATGTGGGAGACTTTAGCACACTGCGCCAGTCATCCCTTACTGTAAACTGGCCAACGGTGCGACCCGAGTTACCTGTGGGCTCAGCAGCTTTGAAGGAATTGTATCAGCTTGGTCAAGACCAGGATGCTTGGAGCCTATGGCAAGGGGAATTTCAAACTCGCCTCAAGCCCACTGTGCCACAACAGTTTACTGATGGCTTGTTCAGGTTGGCGATGGGAGAATACCTCAAAGGAATTTCCCTGGTAGAGACCCTCGAAGACCGAGAAACATCCCAAGAACAGGAGCAGTATCAGAAAATCAGGAAAAAACCGGCTTACTGGCAAGCCCTCTATCCCTTTCCCTATATAGACCTGATCGAAACAGAGTCAAAACAGCGTGACATTAATCCTCTACTGGTTATATCCTTAATGCGTCAAGAGTCTCGATTTGAGCCAAACATTACATCAGTTGCTGGTGCCATGGGCTTAATGCAAATGTTGCCCAGTACTGCAGCTTGGGTAGGGCAATCCATCAATTTTAACGACTATAAACTCGATAATCCCAACGATAATATTAAACTAGGAACCTGGTTTCTCGCCCATAGCCATCGCGTGTATGAGGATAACTCCGCATTCGCTATTGCTAGTTACAATGCTGGTCAAGGTAATGTAGGGAAATGGCTCAAGGGAAATGAACCCATTGATTTAGATGAATTTGTGGAAACTATACCCTTTGGTGAAACCAGAAACTATGTCAAGCAAGTTTTGGGTAATTACTGGAATTACTTACGCTTATACAATCCTGAGGTTGGTCAGCAGTTATTGACGCTCATCCCTCCAACCTAGCGGTATGGAGGGAGATTCCTGATTCACAGACTCTTGCCTAGACTAGGCGAACCTAGCCCCCGACAGACCGTCTCCACAGGCATTTTCAAGGCCGTGCGCCCCACGGCCCAATAATCGATTAACCAACACTTGCCCACTGGCTACATCACGGGGCATGGAACATCCACAAGTACATTCATGCCATCGTTGAGAGATGCTTTTCTTAACTACACTCCCACAGGCTGGACATTCCTGTGAGGTGCCAGCCGCATCTTCAAGGATGATTAGCGTTCCTGTTTTGAACCCCACCCAAGGCAAGATGGAGTTAAGGAACTGACCGTGCCCTGCATCCAACATATGCTTGCCCAACATCCCACGGCTTAAAGCAATGAGATTCAATTCTTCCACCACAATGACATCACCCATTGCACATATTTGATGGGCAACTTTGAAATGAAAGTCTTTGCGGGTATTGGCAATCTGTTCATGCAGTCGAGCAATACGGTGTTGCAGTTTCTTCCAGTTCGCTGAACCCTTCACCTTTCGCTTTAATCTACGTTGCAGCAATTTAAGCTGGCGTTGCATATCCACAAAAAACTTAGGTCGCTCTATCTGCATTCCAGTCGATGTGGATGCGAAGTATGCCAACCCCACATCAACCCCAACCACCTTACCCAATAAGGGCAACTCAGGCACGGATACGTCACACTGGAAACTCAACATCACGTAATAGCCGGATGCCCGTCTCACAATTCGGGCTTGTTTTACCTCAAACCCTTCTGGATAGGGGCGGGATTGACGAATAACCACCCAACCGAGTCCAGGTAATTTAACTCGTCCTTCCCCCAATGGGTCTTTGCCCAGTTGAGGAAATACGAATGAACGCATACGACCGACACGCTTAAATCGAGGGAAGCCAAACCCTCTTCCCTTCATGTCTTTGAATGCACGGTCTAACGTCCTGATTACTTGCTGCAATACCTGAGCATTGGCGGCTTTAAGCAATGGATTATCCTTCTTCGCCGTTGTCAGCGCCTTGGATTGCTCCTTGAACCCTGGATAGGGTGCATCGGCAGGAATAATGTATTCGCTCACCAGTGAGCAGGCATTGATAGGCGACTTGCGAGAATTAATCCAATCCTTCCGTTCTCTCAAGGCAAAATTCCATACTCGACGACACACCTCTAAGGTGCTTTCGATATAGTCAATCTGCCCTTGAGAGGGCTTGATTTTGTACTCGTATGTCAGAGTAAGCATTTACTTAATTTAGCTTAGTCGCTATGAAGCGCCACCACCTGCCTAACGGCGAGGTGATGGTATCCAAGTAGGACACTCTTCTCGATAGAGACAGCTACCCGTATACTCGGAAACCGCGCTTCTCGGTGAACAGCAGGGACTTTTGCCATACTGAACCTCTAACTCATTTCTGGCGCTTAGCTTATAGAAACAAATTCTGTATTTGGTTGTGTATCGTTATTTGGCGCAAGCTCCCTACTTTTATAATCGGGCGATACAAAGACTTAAGAGTTACGAACTTGGCTACATCGGTCTTATATCTACCCTTAATTCCCAGCTTTTTTGGTCTGGAGGGTAATAGTGCCATAGTAGCTAAGCATATTATACCACAAATGCCAACCCACTTCCCTTACGCCCTAACCACCACTTGCTATCGCGAAGATGGTGGAATGCAGGCTGATTATCCGTTCAATAATGAGTCAACCCTTAAATACTCTTCATCACTGCTCCTACAATATTCAATACCACTTAGTCGCTTGCACTAAATACAGGCGCAAGTGTATCACTGAGCCGATGTTGCAGCGGTTTGGTGAGATATTCAAGGCAACGATAGAGAAGTGGGAGGGGGAATTGATTGAGTTTAATGGTGAAGCAGACCATGTTCACTTATTGATATCGGTCAATCCAAAGGTTCAGCCGTCCAAGTTGGTTAACAACCTTAAGACGGTTTCTAGTCGGTTGATTCGCTCTTGATTCAAGGCACATCTCAGTCGTTTTTATTGGAGTAAGCCTGTCTTCTGGAGTCGTTCATACTGCATCATCTTTTGTGGAGGTGCCCCTCTCTCTGTCTTAAAGCAATATATTCAGAATCAAGCTGAGAAATATTGATTGCTCCCTATCGGTCGCGCTTCGCTTCACCACCACCCAACCCTATCGGGTATGGGCGGAGCACTGCGAAGGTTCTTGGTAGACTTTTTTGCTCAAGAGTGATCCAGCAAGACTGACTGTAAACATTCACCCAGGCTCTACCCGATTAGCTATCATGGATTTTATTCATAATAGATACAAAAGTAACCAAAATAGGGAATAAATAAGTATAGATTATATCCTCATCTCCCAGCAACAGGATGGAGCAATCTACTCTCACTTTACCCCCCCAACTAACTACCTCTGAACCAATCCCAGTGGTTCAGACCTCCCAACTGCGCAAAGTCTACCGCACCGGCTTCTGGCTCAATCAAAAAATTGAATCCCTGAAAAATTGCTCCCTCAGCGTCTATCAGGGAGAAACCTTTGGATTACTCGGTCCAAATGGAGCCGGGAAAACTACCCTCTTAAAAACCTTACTAGGAATTGTCCGTCCTACTGGCGGACAAGGATGGTTACTCGGACATCCCCTTGGTAATGTTAAGGTCAAGCAGCGCATTGGTTACTTACCAGAAAACCCCTACTTCTATGACTATCTCACTGGCTGGGAATTTTTGCACTTTACCGCTGGACTATTTCAAATTCCCCATGAGGTAAAACGTAAACGCATTCCTCGGCTGTTAGAACTCGTAGGATTGTCCCAATCAGCCGCACGAAAGAAGCAACTACGTCAGTATTCTAAAGGGATGCTCCAGCGCATCGGTATGGCCCAGGCACTGATTAATAACCCAGAAGTAGTATTTCTCGATGAACCCATGTCCGGTCTTGACCCCATGGGACGCTACCAAATCCGGGAAATTATTATGTCTCTGAAAGCTCAAGGCAAGACTATTTTCTTCAACAGCCATGTCTTGTCAGATGTGGAGAAAATATGCGATCGCATCGCGATTCTCGCTAATGGGGAATTAATTTGTATGGGAGCGTTAGATGAACTTTTGGGTACCGATAACACCTACCGAGTTAAAGGCAAAGGTGGGAATATAGACATTATTAAACGGTGGCTGATGGAATTGGAATTTGAGGATGACTGCTGGTACGGTCAATTACGAGGGGAACCCCAAGAGTTTATAGCTTCTCTGAGACTGATGGATGCCCAATTGATGAGTATGACTTTAAATCGTCCTTCATTGGAAGAGTTTTTTATGAAGCAGTTGAATAATCCATCTGAGTAGGGAGTCGGGAGTAGGGAGTCGGGAGTAGGGAGTCGGGAGTCGGGAGTCGGGATCCAGCAGAATCCCTGAGACGGGCCGTTTGATATAATAGTTCCATGTTCGATAATACTTGCAAGTTCCTCGCTGAGAGCTTTTCCGAGGATTTTGCCTCCTGGTTACTTGGTGAAGCCATCACCATGACCCAACTCAGTCCATCTGAACTGTCCCTTGAACCCATTCGAGCGGATGCTTTGATTTTGCTGAATTCTGATGATTTTGTCCTTCACGTCGAGTTTCAGACTCAACCTGACTCAACTATGGCCTTCAGAATGGCAGATTACCGCCTAAGAGTTTTCCGCCGTTTTCCAAATAAGCAGATGCGCCAAGTGGTCATTTACTTGACCCGTTCGACTTCTGAACTCGTTGATCAGACAGCGTTTGAGATTCCTGGTACTCGTCACGAATTTGAGGTCATTCGGCTATGGGAACAATCGACTCAGCCGTTTCTGGAATCGACGGGGTTATTGCCCTTGGCTATACTGACACAAACCCCCGACGCTGCTCAAACCTTGCGTCAGGTGGCTGCAAGAGTTGAGACGATTGCAGAAATTAGGATACAGAGCAATGTGGCTGCGTGCGCTGGGATTCTAGCAGGGCTATTATTAAAGAGGGACTTGATTAACCAGGTTTTACGCACAGATATCATGCAGCAGTCTGTAATTTATCAAGACATTAAGGATGAAGGCCGTCACGAAGGGGAACAATCTCTAATCCTCCGCCAACTCTTGCGTCGCATTGGCGAAGTGTCCCCAGAAATGCGATCGCAGGTTCAAGCCTTATCCCTCCCTCAGCTTGAAGCTTTGGGGGAAGCGTTGTTGGACTTTACGAAACCCGACGATTTGGATGAATGGATGCGTTCACTATCTGTTGCTGATAGTAAATCGAACTCGTAAGTTTAGCTTTGGGTGCGTCAGCCCTACGGGCATAACTGCGCTGACTGCACTACTTCTCAACTAAGATTAACGAGAATGCGATCGCCTTTGGCCACGCTTTGCGATCGCTGGTGACAACAGAATCATTGATTGTCAAGGTCTTTTTTTGCTCTAATTTCTTGAATGTCTTGCCAAAAATCAGATCTTGTCACATTTTTTAGAGACTGTTGAGGTTCTTGAGTATAATCACCAAAACCCAATCCTACATCTTGTAAAAAACGAATTGCATCAACTTGCGCTAATTCCTTAACTAAGGCATAATAGCCTTTTTGTCTTAATTCAATTGGTGTCATTTAAGATTCAGCCATTACTGCCCCTTGGTTTAATCATACCTCGAAGGGAATTGTAATCAATAGCTTAAGTTTAGCATTCGATCCCCATTTCATCGATGTCGAGTGATTCCCTTCAAAGTTGAAAGAGGCGTACGCATTTATGTAACGTCAGTTTTGGTTAAGCGTACGCACTTCTTTCCCAACAGTTTTTGGAGAGCGATCGCATCGCACTGCTTCAGGAAAGTCCCCATCCAGCAGAATCCCTGAGACGGGCCGTTTGATATAATAGTTCCATGTTCGATAA
>NZ_MKZS01000001.1:1716844-1737708 GCF_001942495.1 Moorena bouillonii PNG | reverse complement strand
ATTCCCGATTCCCGATTCCCGATTCCCGATTCCCGATTCCCTGTTCCCGATTCCCTGTTCCCCACTCCCTACTCCCTACTCCCTACTCCCTACTCCCTTTCCTTTATGTACTTAAAAAAATCCCAAACCCCTTTATTACTACTGCTGTGGATTACGATTGGGACTTTGCTGCGCTTTGCTGGTTTAGGGGTTTTACCTCCTTGGACTGATGAATGTGCGACAACAGTATTTAGCCTGGGTAACAGTTTTTACTCGTTACCTCTGAATCAGTTTATGGGAGTAGAAACCCTATTAAGCCCACTGAAACCATCTCCTGAGGCTGGCATTAGTGATGTTATTCATTATTTATTAAGGGAAAGTACCCATCCCCCAGTTTATTTTGCTCTGACCCATCTGTGGCTGAAACTATTCCGATTAGAGGATGGTATGGTTTCCATTTGGGCAGTGCGATCGCTTTCTGCTTTATTGGGAGTAATCTCGATTCCTGCTATCTTTTGCCTAGGTCGGCTGGCCTTTCGCTCACTATTGGTAGGTCATATAGCAGCAGCAATGATGGCTGTCTCTCCTTTCGGGATTTTCCTCGCTCAACAGGCTCGTCATTATACTCTGGCTATTTTGCTGGTGATAGCATCTCTGGGTTGCTTGGTGAAAGCGGTAGAGTTAATCGACCGTGGTGAACGGTTGCCCAGTTGGCTAGGGTTAGCTTGGGTGGGAGTGAATAGTCTGGGGATTGCTACCCATTATTTCTTTATCTTGACGTTAGGTGCGGAAGCGATCACATTATTCGGACAAGCTTGGCGAGAAACTCAGCAAGACCGACTGGCTTTGATCAAACCTTACTGGTGGCGGATTTATGGAGTAGCTATGGGTTCCTTAGCGGGATGTTTAGTGTGGATACCGGCCTTACAAGCTATTCATGATAGTCCCCCTACCCAATGGATTTATAGCCAAAATGCGATCGCACGATGGATTGAACCCATAGGACGATTCCTACTATGGCTGTTCAGTATGGTGTTACTGCTACCTTCTTCTTTCTATGACCTATCCCTAGGAATTATTATTGTTTCCGGTATAGTTACTTTAATCCTAGTGATTTGGATAGTATCCCGTCTCCGCTATGGACTGAAATTACAGCAACTCGATCACCATAACCGTTTCGCTATCACAATCCTAAGGGAGTATGTCTTAGCAGCAATTGGGTTATGTTTAGTCTTGACCTGGGGTTTCGGTATAGATTTAAGCACAGCCCCTCGTTTTCACTTCGTCTACTTTCCAGCAGTGATACTGTTGGTGGCAGCAAGCTTAGGTGGTTGTTGGAATCAGATTCGACTTGTTGCAGAAGTGGGGAATAGGGATTTAGGATCCCCCCTAACCCCCCTTAATAAGGGGGGGAAAGAGGAGGGAATAGGGAACAGGGAGCAGGGAGCAGGGAGCAGGGAGCAGGGAAATGGGACAAAATTCGATGTACCTGATCGGGATGACAAAGGGTATACAGCAAATTCCGCTCCCCTAACCCCCCAAGCGAGGGATTGCTCGCTTGGGGGGGAAATTGAGTCAAAGTCCCCCGCCCCCCTAACCCCCCAATTCTGGGGGGAATTAGCGGATGCTTCGCTTTTTGACAGATGGGGATTTAGGGGGCTTGCAGCTAAAGGCAGTGAGGTCAATTCATCTGAAAAAGGCTATAAGTCTTACTTTGGAAAAAGGATAGTTGTAGCGGTATGGTTGATTGGGCTGTTGGGTGGATTAGTGACAGTCTCGAATCTTGGTTATCTTCAAAACGAGCGCCCGGATCTACTAGTGTCTATTGTTAACCAAGCAAGTGAAGCACCGGTTGCGATCGCAACCACCTACAAACACCATGGACAGACCGGGCGCATGATCGGATTAGCTTGGGGATTGAAAGGTATGGCTGTTGCTAATGGTTCTCATGGTAATTCCAGGGATTTTCCCCAATTTTTCTTAGTAGCTCGTGACCGGAATAGTTTTAGTTACGAAGATGCTGTCCAACAATTACAACAACAATTAAAGGAATTGCCACGACCACTAGATTTATGGTTAGTCAATTTCCGTACCAAAATTGACCTAGATTCTCAGCAATGTTTTCGAGAAAAGACCTCTCGAAAGTGGGCTGGTCAATATAGTTATAAACTTTATCGATGTGTTAACAAGTAAGCAGTAAGCAGTAAGCAGTCAGTGGTCAGTGGTCAGCCGTCAGCCGTCAGCCGTCAGCCGTCAGCTTAACATCAACCTCGTTCAGTAGAATTTAATAGTTCGAGATTAATGAAAATTGATGTAAGCATATGCTGATAGCTGATAGCTGATAGCTGACAGCTTAAGTAAAACAATAAAACCTACTGAAACTCCTATGGATAAAGATACTAAATTTGCTTTACTAGTGATTGCTATTCCCCTGTGTGGGTTAATTTATTGTGGCTCAGCAATAGGACTGATGGTTTACAGCGAATATGTAAGAGAACATCCCCTGACATTTGGTACTCTCTTTTTACTAATTCCCTTCGCTACCGGAGCATTCATTTGGCTGAGAGCTTCTGCTAAAGCTTATCAAGTCAAGGGAATAGGGAACAGGGAACAGGGAACAGGGAGTAGGGAGTAGGGAGTAGGGAGTAGGGAGTAGGGAGTAGGGAAATGGCATCAACAATTCTCACAATTCCTCAACTGATTACTATACCCTACTGAAAGACCAAGGGCGAACAAAATTCAACCTTAATAACCTTGGCCAAAAGGCCACGCTACGCGAACAACATCCTAATCTTAAACCTTCAACATCCTAACCTTCAACCTTCAACATCCTAACCTTCAACCTTCAACATCCTAACCTTAAACCTTCAACCTCATAACCTTAAACCTTCAACATCCTAACCTTAAACCTTCAACATCCTAACCTTAAACCTTCAACATCCTAACCTTCAACCTTCAACATCCTAACTTTCAACTCCCAAAAAAATAGCCGCAGAAATCTTTTCCACGGCTAGAGGTTTTGATGATGACTACAATTTTTCAACCAAACCTAAACACAATCCCATGTGATGAGACCTAATGTTTCGGCCAGGGGGGTTACCCCCCCCCTAAATTAGTTTAATCGATAATCAGGTATTTGGTCATCATCGTGATGAATTCCCCTGAGATGCCAGTGGGCTGAAGGGGGCTCCACTCGGAGATTTCCGCGTAACGCAGCGCATATAGGGTATGCATGGTCTTCATTATGGCTTTACGTGATCCTTTTAAAATGTGCTTAACTGGGTATTTTTTTTGAGAAGGTTCCTGAGGAGTATTAGCGGGAGTAATCTCTTCAGGATTGTTGTTTTCGTTTGGGATAAACTCTTCAGTCATCGTTAAAACCTTTGTTTGAAGTTTATACTATAATTATAATGATTATTATTAAATTTGTCAAGGGGTTTTAGAATTTATTTTCTGAGGGGGTATTGAAAGAAAATGTACAGAATTGAGAATTAATAATTAAGAATCGGGAATCGGGAATCGGGAATCGGGAATCGGGAATCGGGAATCGGGAATCGGGAATCGGGAATCGGGAATCGGGAATCGGGAATCGGGAATCGGGAATAGAGGGGAAATTTTGAAATAGAATCCCGTAGGGTATCTTTGAAAGAATCGCGTTTTTTTGGAGTAATTGTATCGAGATACATGGAAACATTAAATCGGACAAACTTGGAAAGATATCCGAAAAAAAAATTCTACTAATCCTCAATGAATTATGATAGTTTTTGTTCCCGATTCCCGACTCCCGACTCCCGACTCCCGACTCCCGACTACCTAGATTTTCCTGTGTTAAACTAAATCGAGATTGGGTTTAAAGCATCTACTAGTTAATGCTATATAATTAACTGGAGGCTAATCCTTGAGTAAATTAACCGGCTTGATAAAAATCTCAAGCCACCAGGACTCATTACCCAGTGCGGATGTGGTGTTTGTTCACGGGCTGGGAGGGAATGCGATAAGCACGTGGCATCCTAAGGAAAAACAGGATGATGATCACTTCTGGCCAGTGTGGTTAGGACAAGATCAGCTAGGTCTTAACATCTGGTCTTTTGGGTATAACGCTGAAGGGACAAACTGGAAAAGCAACAGCAGTATGCCGCTCTTCGATCAAGCCAGTAATTTATTAGATTGGTTAGATATCCACGAGCTCGGCAAGCGTCCATTAGTATTTATTACTCACAGTATGGGCGGGCTTTTAGTCAAAAAAATGCTTAGCAGTGCGTTGACCTTTCAAAAGCAAGCTATTCTTGAACAGACTAAAGGGATTGTATTTCTGGCTACTCCCCACACTGGTGCTCATCTCGCTAATTTAATTGATAACATTAGCGTTTTGTCACGAACCACCGTAACTGTGCAGGAACTAAAAGCTCATCACCCTCAGTTACGGGAATTGAATGAATGGTATCGAGAAAACGTTCGGAGTTTAGGAATTGCTACAAAGGTCTATTACGAAACCCAGCCTGTAAAAGGAATTGTGGTGGTAGACCCAGATAGTGCTAACCCAGGCATTGAAAAAGTGAAGCCAGTTGCCATAGCAAAGAACCATATTGACCTATGCAAACCAGAGTCTCAAGACAGTCAGGTCTATCTTGGTGTCAAGAAATTTATCAAAGAATGTCTCAAAACTACTGTGCGCCTAAAGGATGACAGCAACGGAACAGTTTATGTTGGCGAGATTCCTATTCATGAACATTAGCTGAAGTCGTCCGACCGGGAACGGACAAAGTTAAATCCCCCCAGTAACATTAGTAATCGTGGCACTCCCCACTTTGTCGGGAGACAAGATCAACTTGATCAGCTCCATCAGGAACTTCAACAGACCGATAAACTAGCAATTTGTGCCATTGCCGGAATGGGCGGTGTGGGCAAAACCGAGTTAGCTCTACAATATGCTCTGAAATATCAGGAAAATTACCCTGGGGGTTTGTGCTGGTTGCAAGTGCGCGGTGCAGATCTTGGCACTCAACTTATTAGTTTTGGGCGTAGGGACTTAGGATTAACGATTCCAGATGAACTAGAGTTCAACGACCAGGTAAGATACTGCTGGAGAAATTGGCCACAAGGCACAGTATTAATCGTGCTGGATGATGTCCCTTCTTTCAGCAAGGACTATAAAAAGAGAATTGAACCCTATTTACCTCCAGCCCAATCCCGCTTCAAAGTACTAATCACCAGCCGTCAGCGTCCAGGGGCTTCTTACCGACGAATTGACCTGGATGTACTTTCCCCAGAAGCAGCATTAAAATTATTAGAATCCCTTGTTGGAAAAGAGCGCATTGACAAAGAACTAAAAGAAGCAGAAGCCCTATGTGAATGGTTGGGTTATTTACCTTTGGGCTTGGAGTTAGTAGGACGATATTTAGATCTAGATCAGAGTTTAACTATCGCTAAAGTTCAGAAACGTTTAGAGAAAAAGAAATTAGCAACAAAGGCATTACTTTGTCCAACAGAACAAGGGGAGATGACAGCCCAGTTGGGAGTAGCAGCAGCATATGAGTTATCCTGGCAGGAGTTGCCACCAGAAGCCCAACAGTTGGGATGTCGTCTGAGTCTGTTTGCTACTGCTCCTTTTGATTGGCCCTTGGTAGAGTCTTGTCTTATCGAAACTGAAGATGAAGATGACTCGGAAGAAGAACAAGAAGAATTGGAGGAGTTACGCGATCGCTTTCTAGTCAATCCTAATATGTTGGCATTGACTGAAAATAAAACCTATCGACTCCATCCACTAATTCGGGAATTCTTCCAGACCAAGCTGGCTCAATTACCAGAGGCTGATTCCTACAAGCAAAGCTTTTGTCAGGCAATGGCGGCTAAGGCAAAAGAAATTCCCAAGACACCAACTCGTGATCAGATTGCAGCAGTGACACCCGCCATCCCCCATTTAGCCGAAGCTGCCACAGTCTTCACTAATTGGATCAGGGATGAAGATTTACTATCACTCTTTACTGGCTTAGGAAGATTCTATGAAGGTCAAGGTAGCTATAACCAGGCTGAACGGTGGTGGGAGCTATGTTTAGAGATAACTAGAAGCCGCCTGGGTGAGAAACATCCCGATGTGGCCACCAGTCTCAACCATCTAGCAGAAAACTACTTTAATCAGGGGCGATACGATCAGGCTCAGTCCCTCTATGTCAAAGCATTGGAGCTCAGAAAAGAGTTACTGGGTGAAGAGCATCCTGATGTGGCCGAAACTTTCAACGACCTGGCAGTATTCCTCGAAGATCAGGGGCTGTTCGATCGCTCAGAATCCTTTTTCCTCAAGGCATTGGAGATAAGAAAGACACTGCTCAGTGAAGACCATCCTGATCTAGTCCTAAGTCTAAATAATTTGGGAAGAGTCTATTGGATTCAGGAGCGCTACGATCAGGCAAAATCCCTCTTAGATCAGGCATTGGAGATGACAAAAAAGTTGTTGAGTGAAGACCATCCTTATAAAATATATATTCTCAACAACTTAGGAGCACTCTACTCTGCCCAGGGGGACTACCATCAGGCAGAAGATTTATATCATAAGGCATTGGAGATCGCAAGGCACCGCCTGAGTGAAAAACATCCTCATGTAGCTCACATTCTCAATAACCTAGCAAATCTCTACAATCTTCAGGGGCAGTACGATCAGGCCGAACCCCTATTGCTGCAAGCATTGGATATTATAAAACCCTGCCTAGGTAAAAAATATCCTCATGTAGCTCACATTCTCAATGGCCTGGGTAACCTCTACAATCTTCAGGGGCAGTACGATCAGGCTGAAACCTTCTATCAGCAGGCATTGAAGATTAGACAGCACTGGTTGGGTGAACAACATCCCCATATAGCTGAGAGTCTCAACAGGCTGGCTGACCTCTACTATAGTCAGGAGCAATACGATCAGGCTGAAACCTTCTATCAGCAGGCATTGAAGATTAGACAGCACTGGTTGGGTGAACAACATCCCCATATAGCTGAGAGTCTCAACAGGCTGGCTGACCTCTACTATAGTCAGGAGCAATACGATCAGGCTGAAACCTTCTATATGCAAGCATTGGAGATGAGAAAGGGCTGCTTAGGTGAACAACATCCCCATATAGCTGATAGTCTCAATAACCTGGCTAACCTCTACTATAGTCAGGAGCAATACGATCAGGCCGAACCTCTCTATCAGCAGGCATTGGACATGAACAAGAAGTTGCTGGGTCGCAAGCATATCTATGTAGCCCACATTCTCAATAACCTAGCAAATCTCTACAATATTCAGGGGCAGTACGATCAGGCAAAACCTCTCTATATCGAGGCATTGGATATGAAAAAGCAGTTGCTCGGTAAGAACCATCCAGATTTAGTCGTCAGTCTCAATAACCTGGCAAATTTCTACTATAGTCAGGAGCAATACGATCAGTCTGAAACCTTCTATATGCAAGCATTGGAGATGAGAAAGGGCTGCTTAGGTGAACAACATCCCCATATAGCTGATAGTCTCAACAGGCTGGCTGACCTCTACTATAGTCAGGAGCAATACGATCAGGCTGAAACCTTCTATATGCAAGCATTGGAGATGAGAAAGGGCTGCTTAGGTGAACAACATCCCCATATAGCTGATAGTCTCAATAACCTGGCAAATTTCTACTATAGTCAGGAGCAGTACAATCAGGCAGAACCTCTATATATCGAGGCATTGGAGATTGCAGAGCGGAAGTTAGGGTCAAATCATCCTAAAACTGTTACCTGCCGTGATAATCTGGAAAGGTTGCGCGATATCCGTAATAATCCCTAATTTTTGAAATATTTTAGGAATAAATTCGCGAGTTTGCGCGATTTATTCCTAAAGCTGATCCGTTATCAAAATAAATTCTAATTCACAGGATAGCGATTGACCGTATGTCATGCTACGCGATGCGACCTAGGAGCCGCTAAAAGCGATTGACCTATGGTCACGCTACGCGATGAAGCGAAGCTTCCGCTAAAAGCGATCGCATTCTCAAGCCAACAGCCAACAACTAAACAATAACTCTGTTTAGCAAATTCCTATCAAAAGCGCTATACTATAGGTTGAGTCATACTAACCACACCTATCACACTGCTCACCCCCCATTTTCCCTAACTTAACAATATTATTCGGTCAAGACTAGACATTTTTCAGTAAAGTGTAAGTATATAGACCCCAAAAGCAATTATTGAAAATTCTAAAACCATGAGTTTATCCCTAAAGCAGCTGACCGTTTATCTGACATTGCTGGGCTTGGGCGGAGGTGCAGGGGTTTTGGGTAGTCGCTATCTCATGGCAGAGCAAGAGGTAATCAGACGCCCACAAATTGTTCCAGCAGTATTACAACCATTCACGCCACAACGATCAACAGTTACACCCCAGAAAAACCTGAATTTCATTGCTAAAGCGGTAGAAAAAGTAGGTCCGGCAGTAGTGAGAATCGATGCCGCCCGTCAAGTATCACGGGATATCCCACAACCCTTCCAAAATCCCTTCTTTAGGCGCTTTTTTGGGGAAGACCTGCCCATGCCACAACCGCGCATCGAGCAAGGCACCGGCTCAGGGTTTATCCTCAGCTCCGATGGACGCTTGATTACCAATGCCCACGTTGTAGAAGGCACAGAGGAAGTTAAAGTCACCCTAAAAGACGGTCGCAGCTTTGACGGTCAAGTCGTGGGCACTGACCCAGTCACCGATGTAGCGGTAGTCAAAATTGAAGCAACGGACTTGCCCACAGTCAACTTGGGTAAAGCTGAGAATTTGACCCCAGGAGAATGGGCGATCGCTATTGGTAATCCCCTCGGTTTAGATAATACTGTAACCGTTGGTATCATCAGTGCCTTAGGGCGCTCCAGTTCCCAAGTCGGGGTTCCTGAAAAACGGGTCAGCTTTATCCAAACGGATGCCGCCATTAACCCTGGTAATTCTGGTGGTCCGTTGTTGAATGCCACTGGTGAAGTGGTTGGGATTAACACTGCTATTCGAGCCAATGCCCAAGGCTTAGGGTTTGCTATCCCCGTGGAAACTGCGGAACGGATTGCCAATCAACTATTTTCTAAAGGTAAAGTTGAGCATCCTTACCTAGGCATTCAGATGGTGACCTTGACCCCAGACTTGAGAGAAAAAATTAATCAAGACCAAGACTTTGACCTGAAAGTCACCCAAGATGATGGGGTTTTAATCGTCCGGGTGGTGCCAGGCTCCCCCGCTCAGAGAGCTGGTTTCAAACAAGGAGATATCATTAAAACCGTTGCGTCGAAACCAGTAAAAAATGCCACTGAGGTTCAGCAGGGTGTCGAAGCCTCAGAGGTTGGTGCCCAGTTAGAGGTGGAAGTGCTTCGTAACGGTAAGACCAAATTAATCAGCGTGCGACCAGGGGCTTTTCCCATGGATAATTGATGATAACAGAGGGAGTAGGGAGTAGGGAGTAGGGAGTAGGGAATCGGGAATCGGGAGTCGGGAATCGGGAGTCGGGAGTTTGGGAAGTTAATTAAAGAAATAAGGTTATTTTTGAAATAAATCTGATAAGTGTGATATAATATAAAACCCTGATAGTTTAATGAATTGATTGTGACTAGGTGGGCATTAGCTAGCTACAGGATTAGCAAGCTGAGTGAATCGGTCTGTGTACTGCCCACCCTACATCTCTCTACACCTCTACATCTCTAACGATTAGGTGGGCAGTAGCTAGCTACAGGATTAGCAAGCTGAGTTAATCGGTCTGTGTACTGCCCACCCTACATCTTTTCCCATGGGTAATTAGGATAGCTCTGCTTGTAAAAAATCAATAAACTGTCGTGCTGTTCTACCAGAGAAACCATTGGCTCGGATTGCCCACTGTAAGGCACGACGTCTGATTTCACTAGGCTCAAGGGGGATTTGGGCTAGGGTAGCTAGATGTTGGACAATCTTGAGGTAGGTTTTCTGGTCAGCTTTCTCAAAGGTTAGGGTTAAGCCAAAGCGATCGCTAAACGAGAGTTTCTCGTGAACCGTATCCCAACCATGAACCTCTTCATTGCTAGGACGGGGACGGTCTTCAAAGAATTCTCGAATCAAGTGTCGTCGATTAGAGGTGGCGTAAACCACAACATTAGCAGGTCGTGCCGTTAAATTCCCTTCCAAGATTACCTTTAAAGCTTTATAGGAATCATTATCCTCTTCAAAGGATAAATCATCGATAAAGATAATAAATTTTTGAGGCTGGTCTCGCAATTGCTCGGTAATTACCGGTAAATCAATCATCTCTGATTTCGGGACTTCAATAATTCGCAATCCCCGCTCACCGTATTCATTTAACAACGCCTTGACCAAAGAAGACTTACCTGAACCGCGACTACCGTAAAGTAATACATTCAGGGCTCGGTAGCCTTTCAGCAGAAATTCTGTATTCTTGAGCAATTGCTTCCGCGCCAATTCATAGCCCACCAGCTCACTGAGTCTAATCGGATCTGGATTGGCAATACCAAGCAACTGACCCGATTGCCAACGAAACCCTTGATAGTCAGCAAAAATTCCAGTACCAAACTCTCGATAGTATGCTGCGATCGCCTCCAAGCCATCAGCCCAATTCTCTAAATTGTTTAGTTTAGCTTGCAGCTCCCCTTGCCATCGAGTACGTTTATCACTCTGGTCAGCTCCCGACCTGGATTGACTTGACTCACAATTCCAAGGCACCAGTTCAACTGGTAAAACAGATGCTCTTTTGACCCACTTACAAAGTTGTTTACTGCTGCAATTATAGATATTTTTTAAAGCTTGTAAGTCATGACGAGCTGCCTCTACCAATGCTGGCGGTAATGTTTCTAATTCAGAACCTTGAACTTGCCTGGTAAAGGAATTATCAGCCCTCAGGATTTGCCTAAACAGATAATCTTGCCAACTTTGGTTTTTGTTAGCTAACCCTTGAAACCAGTCACCATAAGCTTTTAAACAACTGATGTCATCCACATCACTGTTCACCATAGCTTCTAATAGTTTCAAAAACGCTAAACCTACTCCTTCACTCAATACTGATTGATAAACTAGCAAAGATGCAGCTTGGTAGCGGAGGTATTGAATTGAATCAATCGTTTGTTTATCCACAATAGGGTTTTCAGTTGGGTAAGGTTTTTAGGGAGCAGGGAGTAGGGAGTAGGGAGTAGGGAGTAGGGAGTAGGGAATCGGGAATCGGGAATTCATAAGAGGCAAGAGGCAAGAGGCAAGAGGCAAGAGGCAAAAGTTTATTTAAGTTGGATTTTTTATGGTTTAAAAATGTCACATATAAACTACTTTAAAGATTTACTAATTTTGCCAAAAGTACTGATAACCCTATTTTTAATAAACTCTACTAACTGACGACTATTCCCTCTAGCCCTTTGCCTTTTGCCTAGACTTTAGCTACTAATTTATCATATAGCAATCCGTGTCGTAATTGTGAGAATTTTTTTTCCTATTCCCTATTTCCTATTCCCTATTCCCTATTCCCTATTCCCTACTCCCTACTCCCTACTCCCTACTCCCTAAAATCCAATAAACAAAAGGTTGATGAGCATTTTATCACTCATCAACCTTAATTACACTTTAGACAGAGATAGACTAACCTTTAGGATTTTCTGCCATTAGCTATTAGCCATTAACTATTACCAAACCCCTACTTGCTTTCAGAAAACTCAGCGTCAATGACATCATCACCGCCAGAGCTACCAGAAGCAGCAGCATCAGGACCTGGTGCGCCAGCATCAGTAGGCTGAGCAGCCCCCTCAGCTTGTTGATACAGGTTAGCACTAACACTGTAGAGAGCTTGTTGTAACTCAGTGGTCAGAGTCTTGATTTTCTCATCATCCTCTTGGGTAATTGCCTCTCGCAGGTCTTTGATCAACCCTTCGATCTTCTCCTTATCAGCTGCTGGCAATTTATCATCGAGTTCTTTAATCTGTTTCTCGGCCTGGTAGGTCAGAGAATCAGCTTGGTTCTTACGGTCAATCTTCTCACGACGCTCTTGGTCAGCCTCTGCATTAGCTTCAGCATCCTTCACCATCCGGTCTACTTCCTGATCGGATAGGGTGGACGCACCAGTAATGTTGATCGACTGTTCCTTACCAGTGCCCTTGTCCTTAGCGGTAACATTAAGGATACCGTTGGCATCAATATCAAAGGTTACCTCAATCTGAGGCACGCCACGGGGTGCAGGGGGAATTCCATCCAATCGGAAAGTTCCCAAGCTCTTGTTGTCAGAGGACATTTCCCGCTCACCCTGAAGAACATGGATTTCTACGTTGGTCTGACCATCCACAGCAGTAGAGAAGGTTTCTGACTTCTTGGTGGGGACAGTGGTGTTACGGGTAATCAGTTTGGTCATCACGCCACCGAGAGTTTCCACACCCAAGGACAAGGGGGTGACATCCAACAGTAGGATATCCTTGACTTCACCAGCCAATACACCACCTTGGATAGCAGCACCTACCGCTACCACTTCATCGGGGTTAACGGTCTGGTTAGGATCCTTGCCAAGTACCTTCTTGACCACCTGTTGCACTGCAGGGATCCGAGTAGAACCACCAACCAAGACCACCTCATCAATGGCACTCTTATCGAGTTTGGCATCCTTGATGGCATTCTCTACCGGAATGCGGCAACGGTCGATTAAGTCAGAGCAAATATCTTCAAACTGACCCCTAGTCAAGGTCATATCCAGGTGCTTAGGCCCTTCTTGGGTAGCCGTGATGAAAGGCAAGTTAATGTCAGCTTGCATAACGCTAGACAACTCAATCTTGGCTTTCTCTGCGGCTTCAGTCAGACGTTGTAGAGCTTGCTTGTCCTTACGTAGGTCAATCCCTTCTGCGCTTTGGAACTCTTTGGCTAGGTGATCAACAATTTTCTTATCGAAGTCATCACCACCGAGGTGAGTGTCACCAGAAGTAGCTAACACTTCAAATACCCCGTCACCTACTTCTAGAATAGAGACGTCAAAGGTACCACCACCCAAGTCAAACACCAGGATAGTTTCGTTGCTCTTCTTGTCTAAACCATAAGCCAGAGACGCTGCGGTCGGTTCGTTGATAATTCGCAGCACTTCAACACCAGCAATCTTACCCGCTGCCTTAGTAGCTTGACGCTGGGAGTCATTGAAGTAAGCTGGCACAGTAATGACGGCTTGGGTAACGGTTTCCCCAAGATACTTGCTAGCATCATCAACCAGCTTGCGCAGCACCTGAGCTGATATCTCTTCTGGCGCAAATTGCTTTCCTTGAGCTGGGGAATCTAGCTTGACATTATCACCAACCTTGAGAGTTTTGTAAGATACTTCGGTAGCCTCGTTGGTGACTTCACTGTATCTACGTCCAATGAAGCGTTTGACTGAATAGAAAGTGTTTTCGGGGTTCATCACCGCCTGACGCTTAGCGATTTGACCCACTAAGCGATCGCCATTTTTGGCATAAGCTACGACTGAAGGGGTTGTCCGAAAACCTTCTGCATTAGCAATAACCGTGGGTTTACCACCTTCCATTACTGCTACGCAGGAGTTTGTTGTACCTAAGTCAATTCCAACAACTTTTGCCATAAGAGTGTTCCGGGTGCCTATAACTACAAATACTGGTAGGGTAGGAGAGGATTAGAGAAGGATCCGTCAGATTGGTTCAAGGAATAACCGTTGCCAGTTTTTATACCATCGGTTGGATTACCATTATTTATACTGAACTTTATTTGCCAGTCTAATGAAGGGTGGTTTCCCGAACCTAAGATGGGACGGTTCTCGATTGATTGAACCTCCCCAACCTAAGAGGATGGGGATTCCCAGGCACAACCAACTAAGTGGCTGTTAAGTCCATGGGCGTAACTTTCCCTGGCCGTAGGCCACGCTGCGCGAACGTTCCGGGGGTAGCCGGGTAGGATCGATACCCAGTTTTTTCGTTTATTAACGCCATTGAGGGGAAAAGAATACCCCGTCCTATTAGGTCGGGGATGAATTTTACCCTGGCCAAAGGCCACGCTACGCGAACAAACTCCCCTCTTCGATAACCGATTATCTACTGATTTTCTCGGTCAAGGGGCAGCAGGAAAGAAAAAAGTTATGGGTAATCAGCGCCATTTTCGATTAGGTGTGATAGTCGGAACATAGGGAAGATCACCGAAGTTGGGGAAGAATCCACCCAGAGTTCTGATTTCCGTCACGTTTGAATTAGGACTGCTATGGTCAAAACCCATGTATGTTTTTTTCCTGACCCCTTTTTCTTGCCTTGCCTGTGTCTAATTTACGAAAATTAACGGCTGTTGGGATTGGTGTGAACCGTAACAAATCAGTTGTGTTTGCCGTCTTGAGAGCAGTTGAGAAAACTGAAATGGGAGTCGGGAGTCGGGAATAGGGAAAGATAGAGAGGTGTGGGGAGATGGGGAGATAGAGAGGTGTGGGGAGATGGGGAGATGGGGAGATGAGGATTCATAATTAAGAACTGCTATAAGTATGATCAGCTAAGTATGATCAGCGCTATATCTGTGTTCTGTCATTCTCGGAGATGGCGATCGCGCTTTCTTGTTACAGTCAAAAAGTTAAAGTTGTTGAGATTTAGCTATATTTTCTGATTCTTCTTAGAAAATATAGAAGCGATCGCCGTTTGTACAAGAGTTAGAGAAGTTATAAATCACAAAAGTTTTCCCAGACTGATCAAACATAGAGCTATCGCTTATCATATTAATGAGGTACACATTGTTTTTTTAGCTATTCCCTGTTTCCCATTCCCTGTTTACTATTAAATCATGCTCCCTGCTCCGAAGTCCCTGCTCCCTAAAACCCAAAAAATTGTACCTTACCTAATTCAAAAATTAGATTAGGTAATCACGACGGAAACAACACCATTACCAATGCCAGTTCTATCTCCACAATTACAGCAACGGTTAGCATCACCCCTAAAAATTGGGTCAGTTGAGGTCAACAGCCGGGTGTTACAGTCACCCCTGTCTGGAGTAACCGACTTGGTCTTTCGTCGCCTAGTGCGTCGCTACGCCACTGAGTCGATGATGTATACCGAAATGGTTCATGCTAGCCAGTTAAAGTATCTCCGAGAATTGCCCAAGATTATGGAGGTAGACCCATTAGAAAAACCGATCAGTATCCAATTATTCGACTGTCGCCCGGACTTTCTGGCTCAAGCGGCACAAAAGGCAGTGGCAGAAGGGGCAGATACTGTGGATATCAATATGGGTTGCCCTGTTAATAAAATTACTAAAAATGGTGGCGGGTCTGCCTTACTGCGAGATCCAGAAACGGCGGAAGCAATTGTACGATCAGTAGTCAAGGCGGTGGAGGTACCTGTAACGGTCAAAACCCGTATTGGCTGGACTAATCAGGAGATCAATGCCCTAGAATTTGCCCAACGTATGGAAGATGCCGGGGCTCAGATGTTGACCCTCCATGGCCGTACTCGTGACCAGGGGTATAATGGCTCCGCTCGCTGGGAATGGATTAAGCGCGTAAAAGATGTGCTGTCAATCCCAGTTATTGCTAATGGGGATATTTTGTCTGTCGATGCAGCAGTACGCTGCTTGGAAAAAACCGGTGCTGATGGGGTAATGTGTTCTCGGGGAACCCTGGGCTATCCGTTTCTAGTCGGAGAAATAGACTATTTTCTGAAAACCGGACAACTGTTACCCCCAACCACACCCGTACAACTGCTTGAATGTGCTAAGGAGCATTTACAAGGTCTATGGCACTATAAGGGGGAGCGGGGTATTTATCAGTCCCGGAAACACATGAGTTGGTACGCCAAAGGGTTTCCCGGAGCAGGGGAATTGCGTCAGAAACTCAGTAGAATAGAGACGGTTGACCAAGGAGTTGAGTTGATTGAAAATGCGATCGCTAAACTTCATCCGTAAGCAATCAGCCGTCAGCCGTCAGCCGTCAGCCCTGAGCTTTTAGCTCATGCGTGCGCGTTCAGCCACGCTACTTAAGGTGCCGTCAGCCTTTGCATAATAGCTGGTTGCTGATAGCTGATAGCTGATAGCTAGCTGCTGATAGCTGATAGCTTACCTTCATCTTAATCAACCCTAATTTTTTAAATAATTTTTTTATCCCAGTATTTTTACCAAAAATATTGGGTTTAAAGCCCCGTCCTTCTAGGACGGCTTTTTTTTTTAGAATCTATATTGACAGTTGTCGCCAAGCATGTTAATTTTGGAGTTTATCGAAACAGATCGATCTTCGTTCGCGGAGCGTGACCTTAGGTCAATGATCATTCTAGAGTTCAAAGCATGGGGCAAAAAACACCAATATTCAGCTATAGACGAAGCTATTCGGACAGTGAAGTTTATCCGTAATAGCTGTATTCGCTTGTGGTTGGACAACAAAGGAACTGGGAAGTACGACCTTAGCAAATATTGCAAGGTTTTGGCCAAACAGTTTCCTTTTGCTAATGAGTTGAACTCTAGTGCTCGTCAGGCCGCGTCCGAACGAGCATGGTCATCAATCGCGAAATTTTACGACAATTGCAAGAAAAAGGTACCCGGAAAGAAAGGGTTTCCCAAGTTCAAGAAAAAGGTGAGATCGGTTGAGTATAAGCAATCAGGATGGAAATTGTCCCCTGATAAAAAATCAATCACTTTCACAGATAAAAAAGGAATTGGGAAGCTTAAACTCAAGGGTAAATGGGACTTGTGGCGCTTTGATAAGAAACAAATTAAGCGGGTTAGAATAGTTTGGCGAGCAGATGGGTACTATGTCCAGTTCTGCGTTTCAGTCGATATCAATGAAGAATTAGAATCAACCGGTAAAACTATCGGACTGGATGTAGGACTTAAAGATTTTTACACTGATTCTGATGGGAATACTGAACCTAACCCAAGGTTTTATCGAAAGGGAGAAAAGCGCCTTAAGTTCTATCAGCGTCGAGTATCCCGAAAAAAGAAAGGCTCATCCAACCGTAAAAAAGCCGTTAATAGATTAGGCAGGACACATCTCAAGATAAGTAGGCAACGTGAAGAACATGCCAAGAGACTCGCACGTTGCGTAATCCGGTCTAACGACTTGGTCGCCTACGTTCGCGCAGCGTGCCGAAGGCAAGACTTAAGAGTAAAAAATCTAGCAAAAAATCATTGTCGCGGCTTATCTATTAATGATGCAGGTTGGTATCAGTTCCGAAAATGGATGGAGCACTTTGGCGTCAAGTTTGGCAGAATAACCGTTGCAGTTAATCCTGCCTACACTAGCCAGAACTGTTCTAGTTGTGGTGAAGTGGTCAAAAAGTCGCTATCAACTCGAACTCATACTTGCAAGTGTGGGTGCGAACTAGACAGAGACCACAACGCCGCCATCAACATTAGAACAAGAGCCTTGAGTACGGTGGGGCACACCGGAACTTGGATCATTGATCCGAACGCTTGCGGAGAATCAACCTCTACTCTTCCTGATTCCGGTCTGGTTGAGCAAGTTGGCTCGTTGAAGCAAGAATCCCCGTTCTTCTAGGACGGGGAGTGTCAAGGTATAATCACCCAGGCAGATTCTGTCGGGTATTCACCCTGCTGGGTAATATCCTGTCACGTCTTGTTATCAGCAATATTGCTAGATAGTATAATTGTATGATAGTATAGGTAGAATTTTTTGTTCAAATTTAGGAGGATTAATTTAGTATGACCCAAGTGGTTGTCGGTGAAAATGAAGGTATTGAGTCAGCCCTGCGTAGATTTAAGCGACAAGTCTCTAAAGCAGGAATTTTTGCTGATATGAAGCGTCTACGTCACTTTGAGACTCCCATTGAAAAGAAAAAGCGCAAAGCGATCGCTCGCAGACGCAAGCGTCGTTACCGCTAAACCTTCAATTGACACTGTCAACACTCCCCGGTCATCAGACGCGGGGTTTTTTGCTGGGCTTACTCCCTCCCTATCACCTGACCGGTTGAAGCAACCACAGTAAAGGAATCGGGAATCGGGAATCGGGAATCGGGAATCGCTAACGTAGATTTGTTTGGAATAGGTTCAGTTAAAGCAAGTCCAACAACTGGGATTCACTTAATTGGGTAATTCCTAATTCTTTAGCCTTTTCTAACTTAGAACCAGCATCTTCCCCAACCACCAAATAATCAGTTTTGGCACTAACTGAACTAGTAACCTTACCACCAGCGTTTTGAATCAAGTCTTTCGCGTCACTACGCTTGAGGGTAGGCAAGGTGCCAGTAATCACAAAGGTTTTTCCGGTTAAGGGTTGGGTTTTATCTAGCGCTCTAGTTTTAGTAGAGGCTTCTAACTGTAAACCTGCCTCTCGCAATCGAGTAATCAAGGTCTGGTTGCTGGAAATCTGAAACCAACCCCAGACAGACTGAGCAATTTCTGGTCCAATGCCGTAGATTCCCTCAATATCGGTGACGGTTGCTTGAGCCAACTGCTCAATGGTAGGAAAAGTCTGGGCAAGGGTTTGAGCATTGACACTACCCACATGACGAATCCCTAACCCATACAGGACTCGTGACCAAGGTTGAGTTTTGGATTTTGCGATCGCATTTAGCAACTTCTGGGCTAACTTATGGCCCATACGCTCCAATGACACCAGCTGCTCTAAGGTTAAATCATAAAGGTCAGCAACAGATGTCACCAAGCCTTGGTCTACCAATTGTTCTACAATCTTTTCCCCCAAACCATTAATATCAAGAGCATTACGACTTGCCCAGTGGGTGAGGGTTCCCTTCACAATCGCAGGACAAGATGAATTAATACAGCGAGTCACTGCTTCACCCTTAGGACGCACCAAGGGTTGATTACAAACAGGGCAATGGGTAGGCATCTCGAAGGGCTTAGCATGATCAGGACGTAACTCTGGTAAAACACGTACCACCTCCGGGATAATCTCCCCTGCTTTCCGTACAATCACCGTATCCCCAACTCGCAAATCTAATTGGGCAACATAATCACCATTGTGTAGGGCAGCCCGTTGTACTGTTGTCCCTGCCAATTGCACTGGTTCTAAAATAGCCAAGGGTGTCACTGCTCCGGTGCGTCCCACATTAACTGTAATTGCTTCGACACGACTGGGAGCTTCTTCAGCCGGATATTTCAGAGCAATCGCCCAACGAGGAAACTTCTGGGTAAACCCCAATTGTTTTTGTATCCGGAAAGCATTAATTTTCACCACTACCCCATCGGTCAGGTAGGGTAAATCTTTCCGTTTCGCATCCCAGTAATTGTAATAATCCTGAACATCCTGTAAGGAAGTACAACATTGGCGATGGGGATTCACCGGAAAACCAAGCTTTTGCATCAACTCCAAAGCATCCCATTGGGAATTGGGCATTGGGATGGTGTACTCCTCACTACTATCCTGATTCGGAATATGTAAGGTATAAGCAAAGAAATCCAATTGCCGTTTAGCAACAATTCGAGGCTCTAATTGGCGCAAGGTACCAGCAGCGGCATTACGAGGATTAGCAAATAATGGCTCACCTGCTTGTGCTCGTTCTTGATTAATCCTCTCAAATACATTCCGACGTAAGAATGCCTCACCACGGACTTCTACTAAAGCTGGGGGTTGGTCTAGATGTTGGTCTCGATTAACTTCCTCTAGATTGAGTCGCAAAGGAATGGAGCGAATAGTGCGGACATTCTGAGTAATATCCTCCCCTGTGTATCCATCACCTCTGGTCACTCCTCGAACCAAAATCCCATTTTCATAGGTCAGTGCTAATGCTGAACCGTCAATTTTGAGTTCACAAACGTATTCAGTATTGAGTCCTGAGTCTTGGGAAATATCACCAGAAATATGACGCTGCCATCGTTCTTGCCATTGGCTAAATTCCTCAAGGTTAAAGGCATTATCCAGACTATAGAGTGGGATATTGTGGCCCACGGAAACAAAACCAGTAGCTGGTTTCTCTCCTACCCGCTGGGTTGGACTATCAGAGGTTACTAACTCAGGATACTCTGTTTCCAGCTGTTGCAGTTCCCGGTAGAGTTGATCGTAGATGGCATCTGCCATGATGGGATTGTCCAGGACGTAGTAGGCATAACTAGCTTTTTGCAACAGTCGCCGCAGTTCCTGAATTCGCTGGTTGACGTCGGGGGTTACTGGTGCCACAGGGGTGATTATCCTTGATGGAGATTCACTCTAGTTTATCGTTCAGATTAACCAGATTAACCAGATTAACTATAGCCCTGCTTGAGGTGAAACAGAAAACTTTTGTAAAGTCTACTCACAAGTTCAGTATTTCCACTAATTCCGTTTGCGGTCACTAATGTCATCTTGGTATTAACTAAGGTACTTTTCCAAGAGACAACAACAATGGGTCTGTTTGACAAAATTTCAATTAGTCGTCAACACAGCCAAATAACACTCGGACCAGCTGAAGCCTTTGCTGCGATCGCATTAACTGCTGGTGCTGCTGACGGATACGCGACTAATTCTGAGGTTCAAGCCATTATTACTGCCTTATCTCGAATGCAGCTGTTTAGGAGCTACTCAGCTGATGTAATGGCAAGAATGTTTGAACGACTTTTGATGCTCCTGCAGCGGCAAGGTTCTGATCCTCTTCTTAGTGGAGCCCTGAAATCACTCCCCCATGAACTACAAGGAACAGCCTTTGCGATCGCCACTGATATTATCTTAGCAGATGGAGAAATTACCGATGATGAAGAAGAGTTTTTGAACGAGCTTTATCATGCTTTAGAGATATCAGAAGAAACCGCTGTAAATATTATAGACGTAATGTTAATTAAAAATCAAGGGTAATAGGATTTTTAATTAATTACTAATTTTGACAAAACTGGCTAAATCTATTCAGTCGAGGGTTCACTTCTAGAAGTGAGCCCTCGACTGTTAATTGTGATATTATCTAACTTGTGATCACCTGGAACTTGATAGAATTACTAACAGATTCAGAGGATATCTGAAAAGTTTTTTGATACTGAATTTTGCCCCCCTAGCCCCCCA
>NZ_MKZS01000001.1:1690902-1716744 GCF_001942495.1 Moorena bouillonii PNG | reverse complement strand
TTGAGACTGATCAAGATTTTTCTGTATAATGCACTTTTTAAGAGTGGTCACTCCACTACGCAACTGTTCCCCTAGTTTCACGATTATTTGTGAAGCAGTGAAGCAATAATCACGATATTTTATTCGAGCTTCACCCATAGTAAAGACCGTGAAATAAGTGAACTTTGATCCACAAATGCTTACTGTTAGTTTTGAGAGCCTATAGTTGGAGATAAGAGCGTTACTCAACCCACATTCCGCAGGTTAGCTTGGATATAGAATATTTTTTACGACACTATGGGAAACTGAGCGATCGCAAGTTCAGCCATTCTCAAAAATTATAACCAATTGAGAATAAAGCTGGGCTTAATGCTCTTCATACTCAAATCAATGAAACCTTTGCAGGATATAGCTTTGGCTTGTAAGCAAAGAGAAAATTATTCAAATTGAGGACGAACCTGCGGAATGTGGGCTCAACTAAAGGCTGAATAGATTATGTCTCAAGCAAACAAAGAATTTGACCCAGAAACCCGCTTCTTGAACGAGCGCATTCGTCAAGCCAAGCTTTCCTTTAACTTGCTTGTCGGAGCTACAATTCTAAGCGGGATTGTGGGTCTAATCGGCGCAGGATTATTAATTTTTAAACAGTCACCTGAAGGAGCAGTGACTACGGCGGTGGGATTAGCATCGAATATTGCTTTTGTTAAGCTAGCTAAAGATGCTAATGATAGGTTGGATGAAGCGATTGAAGATGAGGATGAAGAGTAATAACTAGTAATTATAGCCGATGGGAATAGGAAACTCTGTTCCCTATTCCCGACAACTGTTGGAAAGTCTAATGTATCGCTGCTGGTGTTAGATGCTGCTGATATCCCCGCCAGACACCGACTAATACTCCTTGAACCTGGACATGTTTTGCCATCACTTCTATGGGATGGTACTTAGCATTAGAGGGTTTAAGAGTAACTTTGTGACCCTTACGATAGAAACGTTTCAAGGTTGTACCATGTCCATCCACCCGTGCCGCTACAATTAAACCATTCTTGATGTCATCGGGATCAGGCACTGGTCGCATAATCACCACATCCCCTTCTGTAATTAAGTCTTCGATCATGCTGTCTCCAGTAACCCGCAGAGCAAAGTTACCTGGTTGCTGGAAGAACCCAGATATATCCAATTCCTCAACTGTGTCGGTGAAGGGTTCCACTAGACCCCCGGCTGCGATCGCTCCTAAAACAGGTACTCCCAAATTACAATGCCGCAGCAGCCTAATCGTCCGGGCTTTTCCTTCCGTCCAATCAATGTATCCCTTGCTACGCAAATGTTCCAGCCTACTCTGAATCGGTGCTGGTGAGCGCAAGTTCATTGCTCTCATCATTTGCCGGATCGAAGGGGCATGGTGTGACACCCGAATATAATTAACCAGCCAATCGTACAGTTCTTGTTGGGCAGATGTGAGGTTTTCCATAAGACTCTGGACAAAAAATGGTCGTTCTTTGTGATTGCTCTATAGAACATTGGTACTATCAACTCTTGTGATTTGTCCAGAGTATTGTTCGGGGGTAGAGGGTGGGGAGATGGGGAGATGGGGAGATGGGGAGATGAGGAGATGGGGAGATGGGGAGATGGGGAGAGTGTGGGAAGTGTGGGGAGATGGGGAGATAGGGAGATGGGGAGGGTGGGGAGTGTGGGAAGTGTGGGAAGTGTGGGAAGTGTGGGGAGATGGGGAGATGGGGAGAGTGTGGGAAGTGTGGGGAGTAACGGTTATGTCCCCCCCTTATTAAGGGGGGTTAGGGGGGATCCCTAGTTTGCACGGGGCTTTGAAGGTGCGGATGCAGGTAACCCACATTTTTTCCCGACTCCCGATTCCCGATTCCCGATTCCCGATTCCCGATTCCCGATTCCCGATTCCCGATTCCCGATTCCCGATTCCCGATTCCCGATTCCCGATTCCCTATTCCCTACTCCCTACTCCCTACTCCCTACTCCCTTAGGATTCAATCAACCCCTAAAAGACTGACCAGTAAAGCTTTTTGAGCATGTAAACGGTTTTCTGCCTGGTCCCAAACACGGGATTGCGAGCCTTCGATTACCTGGTCTGTAATTTCTTCCTCCCGGTGAGCGGGTAAACAGTGGAGTACAATTGCTGATGGGTCGGCATGGTCTAACAACTGTTGATTAACTTGATAAGGCTTAAAAATTGGAATTCGCTCCTCAGCTGAGGCTTCCTGACCCATACTTGCCCAAACATCAGTATAAAGTAGGTGAGCTTCCTTGGCAGCAGCTACTGGATCATCAGTAACCATTACTTCTGTGCGGCCAGCTGCAGTTTTCAGGGCAAGCTCACAAATAGCACTATCAGGTTGATAAGCTGGTGGTGTGGCGACTCTGACATTCATTCCCATTAGAGCGCAGCCCAACATTAGTGAATGAGCAACATTATTACCGTCGCCAACATAAGTCAATGTCAAACCAGCCAGTGTTCCAAAGCATTCCTGAATCGTTAACAAATCGGCTAAAATCTGACAAGGATGCTCCCAATCAGTCAAAGCATTAATAATTGGAATCTGGGCATAGTCGGCAAAGGTTTCCAACTGTTTTTGCTCAAAGGTACGAATTGCTAGAATATCCAAGTACCGATCTAACACTCGCGCTGTATCTACTACCGGTTCTCCACGACCAACTTGGGTGACATTGGGATTTAAGTCAATCACCTGACCCCCTAGTTGGTACATAGCTACGGAAAAACTGACCCGTGTCCGTGTGGAAGCCTTATAAAACAATAATCCCAAAACCTTATTGCACCTAGGAGTCCACTGACCTTTTTTTAACTGAGTGGCTTTATCCAATAGTTCCTGAATGTCACTAGCACTGAGGTCTGCTAAGCCTAGAAAATCGCGTCCTTTTAACGTATTCATGTTCTATATTCAATGAGTAAACTAGTTTACCCTAGCCACAGTGCTACACACAATTGCCCAGAAAACAAAGTGTAATTTTTACCTGGAATGAGCACCTTATAGCTCCCCAGTTTTTGTTAAGATGCACCCTGTTAAGACGCTATCCTATTTATCTGAAATTATCCTAACTAGTCTCCCAAAAAAGACTAAAAAACTAGTTAGTCTTTTCTAGGAAAACAAGCTTGAATCTTGGCTAGAGTTATTCACTCTACCACAAAAGTTCGCAAGAACATAATCCTAGTCTATTTAATCTACTCCTAAATGTCATCAAAAATTGACAAATCCTTATTAAATAATACAAATGTCTTGCCCGATGCAGCACTAGGGAGTCGGGAGCGGTGCGAACCGTGGCGAATTTAATTACGGGTCAAGGGCACCGAGGGAGTCGGGAGCGGTGCGACCCGTGGCGAATTTAATTCGCCTACGGAAAGCGCACCGAGGCAGTCGGGAGTGGGCAGTCGGGAGTGGGCAGTCGGGAGTAGCGCTATAGTATTTACATTTGAGATGTGAACAAATAATGAAATGCTTTAGGTTCCCTAAAACTACCAATCACTAACAGGAGTAAGGAATACAGCGTTTTTTGTATTAGAAAAAATTACAATCTAGTTTTACAAATCATTTGGAAAGTCTATATGTTCAAATTCGCAAAAGGTAAACTACAAACTAGACTAAGATGGCTGCTGCTGAATCTAGGATTGTTGATCACTCCAGTGATGATTTCTGCACCAGTTGAGGCAGCAGAGAAAATCTATATTTCCTATGGTCCAATTGAGTTTTCTCTACCGATCGCAGCTCTAGAAGTTTATGCGACAGTGGGCAAAGTTGAGCCATCCTTAGCCTTCTATGCGGGGTATGTAAAGCCAGAAGAATTCAAACAACTGCGGCAGGTCTTAATTACTCCGATTGATGTCACACCAGTAGCGATCGCTCAATTCCTCTATTCACCTCAAGGGGAAATAGTTCTACAACGGGTAGGTGAAGTGATTCAAACCAAAGCTCGTCAACCCGGTTTCTATGCCATTCGAGCGGCTTTAATCAAAGCCGCTTTTAAGCCAGAAGGGTTGACGATTTTGAATGTGTTGCGGGAATTTCCGACTTACGGCATTCGGATTAACTCACAACGGGGTTTTGAAATTATTGATGACTTATCGAAGCTGATTCAGCAAACCCAGATCGCCATTGCAGCAGTGGAACAGGCATCGGATCAGGAAGCGGCAGCCCAGACAGAGCGAGGTTTATCCGATTTCTCCCTAGACTTACGGCAACCAGGTTCAGTAAGTTATACTAAGCAAAGCATTACCTTCGATGACCTGGGCCCTCGGCGAGAGTTTCCCGTTGACTTGTATATGCCAGATTCCCCAAGGGAAGGGTTAGCACCAGTAATTGTTATTTCCCACGGACTGGGTTCAGAACGGAAGACATTTGAATACTTAGCCCATCACCTGGCATCCCATGGATTTGCTGTGGCTGTACCGGAACATCCAGGCAGTAATGCGGATCAAATACAGGCTTTGTTAACTGGTCTTGCCAAAGAGGCAGCTCCACCATCAGAATTTATTAACCGCCCTCTGGATATTAAGTTTTTACTCGATAAACTAGAAAGTTCCTTTAAAGGGCAGTTAAATTTGCAACAGGTGGGAGTATTGGGTCAGTCCTTTGGGGGTTACACATCCTTAGCTCTTGCTGGAGCCGAGATCAATTTTGAGCAATTGCAACAGGATTGCGCTCCCTTAAATCAGGATACCTTGAATATATCCCTACTACTTCAGTGTCGTGCCTTTGACTTACCACCACAGGACTATCAGTTATCGGATCAACGGATTAAAGGTGCGATCGCAATTAATCCAATTACTAGCACAGTCTTAGGAAAATCCCAACTTAGCCCAATTCAAGTGCCCCTGATGGTAGTCGCTGGTAGTGATGATACCATAGCGCCAGCGTTACCAGAACAGATTCAACCATTTACTTGGCTGACAACTCTACAGAAGTATCTAGTATTGCTTAGGAGAGGAACCCACTTTTCCACCCTCGCCCCATCACCCGATGATGTCCCCTTACCTGAGGCAGTGCTTGGTCCTGACCCAACTATTGCTCAGGAGTATATGAAGGCATTGAGTTTAGCATTTTTCCAAACCTATATTGCTGGTAAATCAGAGTACCAAGCTTATCTGAGTGCTGCCTATGCTCAATCCCTTAGTCAAGAGCTGATGCCCTTGAGTTTGGTGACAATTCTTGAGCCTTTGGTACGGGAAAAAGCGGGCTTTTGAGCAGCAACAAAAGGGTATGAAATCCCCAAAGTTCTTATGTAAGCATATGCGCGTAGCGCTTAAGCTGATAGCTGATAGCTGATAGCTAATAGCTTACTCAATTATTGATTGACAGTGCCACCTTTTAGACTATGTTCCCCTGAAGTCGCAGTAACAGGAGGCTTAGACTGATCAAAAGTAGCCAAGTCTTGAAAAGCGTTAGCTAAAACCACTAGGGCTTGTTGGCGGTGCTTAACGCTTTATTGTACTCCTTGGACTTGTTTTTCTAGTGCTGAAAGTTTTTTTTGGTTAGCTTCTAAGTCAGTTGCCAGATTCGATGGCACTTGCTTTTTAAATTAAGATAGCTGACGTTCTAGCTGTTGAACTTGTTTTGCCTGTTCTGATTCTGCCGGAGCCTCTTTCAATGACGTAATTTCTGTAGTTAGCTCCTTGAGCTGGGTATAAAAGAAATATCCTGTGCAAGCTCCTGCTCCTGCTACCATCAAGATTAAGATCATCCAAATAGCGGTGAAGCGACCCATTTTTTTCTGTAGCTCTTTTGTTTCTTGCTCCTGTTTCTTCTTATCGGACATGGCAGTCATTTTAAATTCCACCAATGCTTCGGCGACTTCTTCGATATGTTGCTCTTGGAGATTAGCAAGAGGATTGACTGGGGTCACAACAGGAAGGGCTGTGTTGGCAAGGGCTTTGTTGTCTATAGCAAAATTATTGATCGTGCTTGTTTTACTTAGATGATTGTTGTTAGACATGGCCTTTATTTGAGACTATTTATTGTTGGTTTTTTATAGCAAAGATAACTGGAAGTCGGGAGTCGGGAGTCGGGAGTCGGGAGTCGGGAATTTATTATCAAAAATGGGCACAATTCATTTAGTAATACTCTAGTATTTATTATTTAGTTTTAATGGTCAATAATTAATCAAAAAAATACCAGTTTTATTGAGTGGTTTTCCAGGAATTTACTGGTGCGAATTGCTGCTGCAACTGCTTGTAAGTCATAGCACCAAGGGGACTGATGGCAGCAATACTACCTCCTAGGATCACAATACTTAAAACCAGCCAGATTTGGAGCCGTTTCACTGAGGCTTCTAGGAACTCCACCTCCTGTTGCAGCCCATTAATAACTCTAATTGCTCTGAGGTCAGACCATATACTGTCTTCTTGAAGAAATTCGCAATCGCTATTGTTGTCAGTCGTAATCATTGTTTGAATACTCCTTCAATAAACGTTTCTTGCCACCTTCTGAGATATTACTAAGTAAGCATTCAGCCGTTGGCCGTAGGCCAAGGGCTGATCGCTGAGGGCTGATCGCTGAGGGCTGATCGCTGAATACTGATATTACTGATCAGCGACCATTAACACAGAGATTATGTTCTGCAGAGAGCTCTGTTTTTCTTTTCTCTCGGATGCAGCGGTTTCTGCTGGTGTTTGGGGTGCAGTTGCTTCTGGTGAACTCGGAATCGGTTTAGACTGAGAGTTCTCATTACCATCAGTAGCTAGAGACAACCAAGATGCGATCGCTAAAATACTTAGCACCATTGCAAATTGTCTAGTTACCAGTATTGCAACTTGTCTCATGGTATTTTTCTCCTTGAGTTGTATAGATCAGTTAGTGCTTAAGAGCTGTTTTGGCAGATTCTGGCTCAGAACTAGCTTTGAGTGTCTTGTCTTTCTGAGCAGCTTCTGTAGTAGTAGCGGAGTCAGCACTCGGCAACTTTGTCTTTACTTGAACTAGTTTTTCCTTAGCCTGGTCAGTCAGCTGTTTAGTGGTCTGTTGTGCTTGACCAGCGACCTCAGAGAGTTTCTCTTGGGTATTCTCCGCTACTTTTTTAGTAGTTTCTTGCACTTGAGCGGTGACATCAGAAAGCTTCTCTTGAACATTACCAGTCACCTGTTTAGTGGTCTGTTGCACTTGAGCAGCAATCTCAAAAAACTTCTCTTGGGCATTCCCCGCTACTTTTTTATTGGTCGGTTGTACTTGACCAGCAACATCAGAGAGTTTGTGTTGAGCATTACCAGTTAACTGTTTAGTGGTCTGTTGTGCTTGACCAGCGACCTCAGAGAGCTTCTGTTGAGCATTACCAGTTAACTGTTTAGTGGTCTGTTGTGCTTGACCAGCAACCTCAGAAAACTTATTTTGGCTATTCTCCGCTACTTTTTTAGTAGTTTCTTGCACTTGACCAGCAACATCAGAGAGTTTCTGTTGAGCATTATCAGTCACCTGTTTAGTGGTCTGTTGCACTTGACCAGCAACCTCAGAAAACTTATTTTGGCTATTCTCCGCTACTTTTTTAGCATTTTCTTGCACTTGAGTGGTGACATCAGAAAACTTCTCTTGAACATTACCAGTCACCTGTTTAGTGGTCTGTTGCACTTGACCAGCAACCTCAGAGAACTTATTTTGGGTATTCTCCGCTACTGTTTTAGCATTTTCTTGCACTTGAGTCGCTAACCCCTGAGCCCCTTCCATCAGCGCCGCCATATCTTCCTTAGTTTTGGCGTAGTCATCTTTCAAGGATTCAGCCGCCTGAGCAACTTTTTGGTTGATGCCATCGGTATACTGCTCAGCGTTTTGCACCATCGCCTCTATGGCCATCACTCGTTTACCGCCCACACTGGCGATGGCGACAGGGGGAAGTCGGTAGGTGCCATCAGTGACACCACGCCAGCCCTTGGAGCCAAAGATATACTCAACTACCGTCCCGGTGTTGGGGTCAAATCGATAGTCCACCAAAGTACCTGCCTGATTCCCTCCGTCCGTCCACAACTGATGTCCCACAATCGATTCCACTGATGGGGGTTTTTTCGCTGCGGTTTCCGAGTCAAGGTAAACTAGAATGCTGTCGGAGCCAATCGCCTCAATTTCTGCCCAAGTAAATGACCGTTTTTTGCGACCCAGCAGTCCTGACTTGCAAACCAAACCCAAAACTTTATGAGCCATTGGGTCGAGCCACAGCTCAGCTACCCGACCAATTTCTTCAGTGTTTTGGCGATTCAGTACTATCCGGTTGATTACATCACTGTGCTTAATGGCAGTTTCTGATTGTGTGTTCATCAACGTTCTCCTTAGTTTTAAATCAGAGTTTTTAGAGCAAATCTGGTAGCATCGGAGTTGTTAACAACTGGCATTTGCCGACCTTGACTCTCTCCATCTCCTCCCCTTTTTAGTCATGACATTAGGCATCAGCTGGTTGTTTAGACCCAAACAGAGTATTTACTTAGACATTCGGCTCCTTTGATTAAGCTCTGATGAAAGATTAATCAAACTTTGTGAACAAACTGTGAGCATGCTAGGGGCGCACTCGCGCTAAAAAAGCTTTTGAATGACTGATATCAGCAGAAAATTGTCAACTGCTTGACCAGATTTGTAAACTATTGGTTTTGTTAAAATTCCTAACTCAAGGTGTCAGCATTCAGCCGTCAGCTTATTTTATTCAAAAGCTGTTCGGTGTCAGGATAGGCTGAGCCAGCGGTAAACTTTTCAGGACTTACGCATAAAGGCGTTTCTCGTACTTATCAGGTACACTCAATTTTATTCCCCCTACTCCCGACTCCCGACTCCCGTTCCCCTCCTGGGAGGGGTTAGGGGTGGGTTCCGACTCCCGACTCCCGACTCCCGACTCCCGACTCGCTGCTCCCTTGCACTTGCTCCCCCAGCCACTTAGTAATTAGTTCTGGACAATTCTTCTTAAACCAGCGCAGAGCAACAACTCTGAAGGCTGGTTTGGACATACGGGCAATTGATTTCATCATCCAGTTGAGGGAGCGAGACTGAAACTTTTTGTTGATCAGGTTTACTGAGCCCACATCGTAGAGGCAATCGAGGATGAGCTTCACGGTAGCCTCTTCCCTTTCTACTAAATGTTCCAGCAGCAGCAGGACATCATGCATACGCTCCTTTTGCATGCGCTCTTCTTCCAAGATTTTCGGCACCTCGACCAATGGTTCGGAAGATGTCATCATAGTCGTAGTATCTATACTTGACTGTTCCAGGCTTGGATTCATTCCTGACACCCTAATCAATAATTTACCTATGTTCTAGTAACAATAACCTAGTATTCCGTCAAAATTGAATGACAATTTAATACTTTATGCGATCGCGAACAGCTCCACTGCGAGGTGTACCTTTTTTATCATTTGCAGCACTTTTTTCCAAAAATTCAATAATCTTCCCCGCCACATCTACTTCAGTCGCCTTTTCAATTCCTTCTAGTCCTGGTGAAGAATTTACTTCCAACACTACCGGACCATGATTGGAGCGTACCATGTCTACCCCAGCTATGCGTAATCCCATGGCTTTAGCAGCACGAATTGCTGTGCTACGCTCTTCAGGGGTTAACTTGATTTTTTCTGCTGTTCCCCCTCGGTGTAGGTTCGAGCGAAATTCCCCTTCTGCTCCCTGTCGCTTCATTGATGCTACTATTTTACTATCAATCACAAGGCAACGAATATCCATACCCCCTGCTTCTTTGATAAATTCTTGGACTAAAATATTGGCTTCTAAACCGCGAAAGGCTTCAATGACGGACGTAGCAGCTTGATGGGTTTCTGCCAGTACCACCCCAATGCCTTGGGTACCCTCCAATAGTTTAATCACCAAAGGAGCACCACCTACCATCTCGATTAAGCCGTCAATATCTTGGGTGGAATGGGCAAAGCCAGTTACGGGCAAACCAATACCTTCACGAGAAAGGATCTGAAGAGAGCGTAGCTTATCACGAGAGCGGGAAATTGCCTGAGTTGGATTAGCACTAAAAACACCCATCACTTCAAACTGCCGTACAACGGCGGTGCCATAGAAGGTCTTTGATGCCCCGATCCGGGGAATAATGGCATCAAAGTTTTCTAAGGGTTTGCCCTGATACATTACCATTGGCTTGTGAGCTGTAATATTCATGTAACAGCGCATATAGTCAATCACCCGCATTTCATGACCCAGCTTTTCCCCAGCATCCTTCAAGCGTCGGGTAGAATATAAGCCAGCATCTAGGGATAAGATAGCAATTTTCATCCTTGATTACTCCTATCATTGCTCTGGTGACTCGTAGTTGAACTTTGTACAAAGGAATGACCTGAGTCTACCAAAAAGCGCCTCTGAACAGCTTGACGCCCCAGCAACATCCGGAAACCCATGGCATCTCGATTGGTTAAGGTAAGTTCAATCGGCCACTGCTTGCTACCTAGTTTTACAGTAGTCTGGATAACCGGTCGCAACTGAGTTTGTCCATTGGAACTGCGTACCTTTCGCTGGTCTAACAGTTTCGCTTCTGCGATTACAGTTTGATGGCTGTCCCGCTGATAGGGATGCACTTTGAAGCGAACCCAGGTGATCCCATCATGGTCGAAGGTTTTGATATCAAAGGCATGTAGGGCGGATGAACGTGCGCCAGTGTCAATTTTCGCCTTGACCTGTATAATACCAAGTTCAGGCAACGTCAACCATTCTCGCCAGCCAATGATTGGCAAGTGTTCGGAGTGCTTCATTTAGGGTAAATTAGTATGCTATGGCGCAGGGAATCGGGAATCGGAACCCACCCCTAACCCCTCCCAGGAGGGGAACGGGAATCGGGAATCGGGAATCAGAACAGTGTGGGGAGAGGGGCGGGGGCGCGTTCCTATAACTATCGTTCTCTTGATAATGAATATAACAAAAATTAGCCTTAGGGGCGCATCCCGTGCGCCCCTAAGGTGTGTGAGTAATTGATTGTATGCGACAGCAAGTCAGAAGTGCGATTGGCCTACGGCCACGCTACGCGAACGCATAATTTGATTGAGGGTTGACTGTTGACAGTCAACCGTCAACAGTCAACCCTCAACAAAGGTCACTTTAGGCATGGCTTTCCCAGCTCAAATCTATCGACTCAGAGATTACTGGTCGCTCGTAACCGTTTTCATTGATCATCCACATCCCTGTCTTGCCATCAACAGTATTGCTCCAGAAAATGTCATCGTAATTATTGTCGTCAAAATCCATAACTCCTTGAAATTTCCAGGTGTTGTCGAAGGGTGCATTATTCACCAACACTGACTCTATGTAATCTGTACCTGCCATCCGCCAGTAGGAAACATTTTGGTTTTCAGTATTAAGCCAGAGAATATCCCCGTCATCATCTCCATCAAAGTCTCCGGCACCAAGCATCTTCCATTTACTGTCGGCTGATTCTGATTTGATTAGTACTCCCTGAGTTAGCTCAGTGCCATTCATCAGCCAAACTGCATTTTCGCCAGTGGAGTGATTACGCCACAGCAGATCGGTTTGCTGATCACCGTTGAAATCTGCTGTGCCATGGATTTGCCAGTTAAGGTCTGAGACTGGGACGATGGATACTGCTTCTTGGAACTGGGAACCCTTCATTAACCAGATACCAATGTCTCCAGTAACGGTATTGCGCCAAACCATATCTTTGTGGCTATCACCGTTAAAGTCTCCAGCAGCACGAATCTCCCAGCCACTGTTAACTGATTCCATTTGAATCGTCACTGCCTGATCTAGGTCAGTACCCATTACCCCATGCATCCGCCAAGCTCCCATGGTGCCAGTCTCAGAATTATGCCAGAACAGATCCACTTCAGCGGAGGTGAATTCAATGGCGTCAATTCGCCCTAACTCGAAGGTCTCATTATCAAGACTATCTGCCTCTACAACAATTTCGATGCGATCGCCTGGGGCAAGTTGTACATCCTTAAAGATAGGATTTGGATTAGGATCACCATTGCTGAGAGAGTCAGTCAAACCGACATAGTTACCGGAGTTGGGTCCTTCTCCACCAAGGTTTTTATCCAAAGTATAGGTGTCAACATCAGTACCATTGACCCGTAATTTTACTTTGGCTTGTCCATCTATTTCATCAAAGTGAGCAATACCGATATGGTATTTGCCAGCAACACCATCACTTTCTGTCCAGTCAATTCTGATTATGCCGTTGGTTTCAATGTCTTCGATTCTGACTGCCTTAGAGCCTGAAGCACTATTATTATCAAAAACCTCGTAATTTTCTAGGGTAACGCGAGTTGTGTTTTCTGCTTCGATTTTCATGGTTGTTTTCCTGTTTTAGATGAAGCGCGTTTTGTTGATTGGTAACTCTCAGCGGTCAGCGGTCAGCCGTCAGTGGTCAGCGGTCAGCGGTCAGCGGTCAGCGGTCAGCCGTCAGCCGTCAGCTAAAAGCTCACGCGTGCGCGTTCAGCTTCAAATAAAATTGAAAGTCTGGGGAAAACCCCCATTGGACGTGGAACAGGCTTCTAGCCTGTGATGTAGCGTATTAGCTGTTCGCTTAAATTAACGGCGTTCCTGATTCTGGGTATGGTTTCGCCCCCCTAGCCCCCCAATTCTGGGGGGAACAAGAATCAATTTGTTGCTAAAAGTCCCCCAAAATTGGGGGACCAACGGGGGCTTGAATGTAGCAAATGAGACTTCTCAGACAACCTCTCAGGTTCTAGTATCACAAGGGTATTTCGCAGGACCCAAGTAACTGATTGTATTCGGTTCCCTCAGGACAATCGCAAAAGCTCGAATTGCCACACATATTGATGTTTTGATAGCAAACCCTGGGTGGGAATACACACCTGCTCAAAACAGGTTCTCCAGGGCCATCTGCCATAGACATGTCTTCGATGATGCACTTGCCGGCGGATCCATCATAGGAATATGCAGGCGGGCACTGGCAAAAGCTAGGATTGCCACAAGGATTGATGTCGCGAGTACAGGGCACAGCAATATCAGCCAGATTTAGTACACAAGGGCCAATGGGCTGTGCGATCGCGCCTGGTGCGCTACTTAAAAACAGTTGTGCCGCTACCAACAAAGCGCACAGGACTTTCAAGGCTGGGGCGAATTTGAAGTCCATGCCGTTTTTGATAACTTTTAAGATTTTCATCACCTAACTTATCTCTAATGTTTGTTTCTGATGAAACCAAGCTGATATTACTTGGCAACGGATATTATTATCAAGTTATTATCTCCGATCAAATCAAAATAACTGACATGTTCCCCATAGAATAGGTAAAAAATAGCAGGAATATTATTAGTTTAAATAAATAACGTCAATTGCCTATAACATATTAGGCTTAGACGCCATTAAATCGAATATTTTTTTAGTTTTATTAGAAGATAAATTAGTAAGTATTTGTGATATTTTTGAATTCCAACTATCCTACTCCCTACTCCCTACTCCCTACTCCCTACTCCCTACTCCCTACTCCCTACTCCCTATTCCCTACTCCCTACTCCCTACTCCCTACTCCCTACTCCCTACTCCCTACTCCCTACTCCCTACTCCCTATTCCCTACTCCCTACTCCCTAATAGTTTGGCTAGATTATTTAAGTAATGGCTAATAATAAAGTCTATTATAATAAAGGATTTTACCGAGTTTAAAAGAAGCGAATTATACTAAATGCGGCTGGTAAATATACCATTACCGATAAATAAGCTATGGATGATGGCAGCCATGAATAATTAATTATCCGCTAGGGAAATAAAGATGTGATAAAAGCGGAGTCAGTATTCAGCAAAGATTTTGCAAAATTTTTGTTCAAGATGTTTATTGGTGGAAAATATTGGGCAACAATAAGGACATGGCTCGATTTGAACCAATAAAAGGGTATCTATACCTTGTTGACTATTGAGTGTTGACTACCCCCGGCTTCTTCATTTCTTAGTTAGATAGAGAGAATTAGAAAGGGATAAATTCTTTCAAAACCGAATCTTTGCGGAAAATTTGGCTCCGCTGCTCTGCTACTCTGCCCCCCCTCAGTCTAAATCGAAAATGAAACAGCTCTGCCGATCTTCGGGGGTAATGGGGGGAGCAACTGTTGACAGTCAACGGTTAAGACTCAACAGTGAAGCAAATTATACAGGTTACATCTTCATTGTCTTGATGCAGTCGCTCATGGGGGAAACCCCCAAGACCGCGCTGCATCGCTGGTTAACACTCAGCAGTCAAGCAAACTATACAGGTTACATCTTTATTAACGTCTTATTAACACGAAAAACCAATGATTCGTTACCGACAAAAAAAAATTAGCATTTTATTTGGCAGTCTCTTAATGGTTGGGGCATGGTGGTTACCGGTCCAAGCGAAACAGACCACTAATTTAATCTTAGAGAAAGCCGTTACCACTGACGATCCAACTATTCCGATTGAGGAGCTAGAGCTAATGCTCAAGCCTTTGACTAAGGATGAGCTGGATGGTGAAGCTGAGGCGTGGATGTTCTTGCTTAAAACTAAAGTTAAAGAACTTAGCGATGCGGAAATTGCTGTAAAGCGCAAAAATCGAGAGCTTGAACAAACTAAAGAAGCTGTTGATGCTTTAGAAGATGCCAAAGAGGCTCTTGAGGAAGCAACAGATACTAAGGAAAAAATAGAGACTGAGGGATCGGCTAAGGATCGCCTTAAAGCTTTAAAAGCTGCTGAAGAGGCACAAGAAGCTCTGGAAAAAGCTCAGGAGTCAGTAGAAGAAGCAGTCAAAGAAGAAGAAAAGACAAAGCAGGATCAAACCTTGCAAGGGGCGATTGATAAAGCAGTTGAAGGTACTGAAGAGGAAAAAGATAAAGCCAAAACCTCAAACGAGGATGTTGCTAAGGTTCAAGAGAAGATTGGGACAATTAGCAATAAAATTGTTACTGATGAACAAGAGCAGAAAAAGACTGGACAGGGAATTGACAAAGCCAAACAAGACCTAGAAGAAGCAGTCGAGGCCAAGACCGAAGTTAAAAAGCAAGTGCTAGTCAATATGACTACACTGCGGGAGGAACGCACTGCTTTAAGCGATCGCTTTGAGGTCGTACTTGAAGAGCTGGAAACTAAAGGCGGTGATGTTCAGTTGTACAACAAATACATCGATGCCATCAGTGGGATTAAGGTTGACGTCACCGACACTGAAGGAACTTGGATTACCATCGTCGGCTGGCTCCAGTCTAAAGAAGGAGGTCTGCGCTGGGCGAATAACATTGGCAAATTTTTAGGAATTGTTGCTGGCTTTAGCATCCTCTCTCTGATTGTAGGGAAAGTCCTCGAGAAATCTTTGTGGATGTTCCCGAATATGTCAGCTATGCTCCGTCAGTTCGTAGTTAGGATAACCCGCCAAGGATTATTTTTGGTGGGTATTCTTTTAGGTATCACTGCCCTAGAGGTCAGTATTGGTCCACTGATGGCCATGATTGGAGCTGCTGGTTTTGTGGTAGCGTTTGCGTTCCAAAATACCCTCGGTAACTTTGCCAATGGGTTAATGATCTTGCTCTATAAACCCTTCGACGTGGGCGATATGATTGAAGTTGCTGGGGTAAAAGGTACGGTTAAGGATGTCAACTTAGTTTGCACCACTATCAAGACTTATGAAAATAAAATCATTATCGTGCCGAACAACTCAATCTGGGGTAACGTTATTGAGAACGAAACCAGTAGCCCCATCCGTGTTATCTTTCTCACGGTAAGGATCAGCTACAGCAATAGTATTACTCAAACCATCCAAGTTCTTAAGGATATTGCCAACTCTCATCGGTTAGTATTGGAAGACCCTGCACCTTGGATCGACACTGGGGAATTGGCTGAATATGCTGTTAACATTTGGTTTATGGCCTATACTAAGAAAGAGGATTACTGGACAGCCTATTGTGACATCAGCCGAATTATAAAAGAAAGATTTGAACAAGAGGGAATTGTGATCCCACTGCCGAGGCAGGAAATATACATCAGTGAAGCTATGGCTAAGCAAGACCTTCCCCGAGCAGGAAGTCATGGCCAGATAACAAATCCAAAGCCCCATAGCTCTTTCCCCAACGGTAAGACAGCTTGAATCTGTAGACTTATCTGTAGAATGCCTACTTTCGTATAGCAGCGGTCCAACATCTATCTAATTAACACAACTGATAGCCAATCCAGGTGCAATACTCCAGTTTAATTAGCTTAATTAATTTATTTAATTCATTGCCCAGAGCCTTGTAGAGACCTAGCATGCTAGGTCTCTACATTTGTGTAGCCGCAACAATTGGCTGGTCAGGGCAAAGAGGAAATCCCAACAGAGGTAGTAAACCGTCAACCTTGGCCTTTAGGCCACGGGTGCGCGTTCAACCGTCAACCGTCAACAATCGTGATTGTAAGAGCAAAGAAATCTCAAGCTCGGGATCATTATATAGTAGTTGGAAATTCCTTAGAGTAGACCCAGCCAAGTCAACAAACCTTGACCAGTGAGCAATTCCAGTAACAGGATACAAACTAAGGCAACCATCGCAAACCTGCCGTTGATTTGCTCAGCATAGGGATTCCAACCAAAAGCTGGTTCAGGTTGGTTAAAAGACTCCTCAGATGATTCACTCTTATTGGGTGTTTCAGAACTCATGACTGATCAGATCCTTCAGACTCCAAATTTTTTACCGATTCAATTAGCGATCGCACTTGTGATGTTCCTGCTGATGGAGAAAAGCTCAAGGGAAACTTACCTCGAACTAGCATTCGTAATCCCAGTGGTCCTAGGCTCACCAAACCTTGGATATCTCGAAATGAGTTACCAACCACCTGCAAGCCAAACTTACGCTCATCAATCCAACCTCCCTCTTTGACTAAATCAATTAGGACTTTGCGGTGGCGGATTGGACGACTCTGTTGGTCATCAATGGCTTCAAGAATATGCTGTTTAATCTTACCAATTTGATCCATAGGAGCCACACCCATCGGGCAAACCGCATTACACATCATACAGCGGGTACAACCCCAGACTCCTTTTATTGCTTCGTTATATTTCTCCAAACGATTTTCTGTGGTATTATCACGAGAATCTACCACCAGACGCTGTGCTTTAGCCAAGGCATGAGGACCGACAAAATCTCGATTAACTTCTTTGGCATTACACTCAGAATAACAGGCACCACACATGATACAATTACCTGCCTGAGCCAAATGCGATCGCTCTTCAGGACTCTGTAAAAATTCCCGTTCGGGAATCTTCCTAGCAGCAGTGCTGACGTAGGGATCAACAGCTTCTAAGTTATCCCAGAAGCTGCTCATCTCAACGACTAAATCCTTGATTACTGGCATATTACCCAGAGGTGCTATAGTAATCTCCGGGATTTTAGAGTCATCTGGCAGCTGTTGCTTGCCCAATTCATTGCCCACATTTTCCTTACAGGCCAAAGCCGAGCGACCATTGATTCGTATGCCACAGCTACCACAAATCGTGTTGCGACAATTTTTGCGAAAAGCTAAAGTACCATCTTGTTCCCACTTAATACGATTCAAGCATTCCAGAATCGTGTTTCCTTTCTGGACATCCAGCCTATAAGTCTGGAGTAGTGGCGCAGTGTTTTGAGTCTGTCGAATGATTTTAAAATCAACTTGCATAAAACTAAGCTCTTGAGTATTCCAACATATACAAGGATAATCGGTAAGGTTAAGGGATGATATGAGCAACAGGACTACTGTTGAGGTAAGTAGTTACTCTTGATAATTAGGCCATACTTGTTTGAGTAGTCCCTAGGGAAGCAATACCCCTCGCTAGTTGACTTCTGGTGTAAGAGTGCAATCCTATTGGTATGTTTCCTGGATTATTTTCATAGTTATCATCTTACTGCCCCTAAAGGCTTAGGCAGAGATTGTCTGATCTGTTATTATTGAAATACGTAAAGATTTAAACAAATGATCCAAAATATCTTGTCAACTGAGATAGATTTAACGATATATTTTTAATAGAGCCAAAGTTTGGCCATTAATGATCTTGACCACTCTGAAGTTTAAAGGATATCTCGTGAGATTATGCCAGAGATTTCAACTACTCCCCTAACTGGTAAAGCATTACTTCAAAAAGTAAAAGAGCTATCACACTTGCCTCGCCGAGAGACAGCCAAGCGTTGCGGCTATTACACTATAACTAAAACAGACCAGACCCGCGTCAATTTAACAGATTTTTATGATGCGGTTTTAGGAGCCAAGGGTGTTCCCCTGGATCCAGAAGGCACAAAAGATGGTCGGGGGCGTGAACCGACTTATCGTGTGAGTGTCCATAAAAATGGTCAAATTGTTATTGGTTCAACCTACACTCAGTCTATGGGATTAGAGCCTGGTGATGAGTTTGAAATTAAACTAGGCTACAAGCATATCCATCTTAAGCAGGTGGATGGCGATTCTGAAGCTGAATAGGTATCTACTCACAAAGCAAAGAAAACAGCCACTTGGTGTGTGTTCACGCTTCGCTCTCTTGGTGCGCATTCACGCTTCGCTTAAAAAAAAGCGTGGGGTCGCACTGCTTTGAAGTAATCCTTCTTACAGAAAATCCTGCGAGTTTGAAACCCCCGTCTCTAAGGGAGCGGGGATGAAAAACGACAGTTTGGGGCGAGCGACGCCTCCCCATGAAGATTCTTTGGGGACGTGAGCTTTGAAGAATTTATTGGCGACGTGATGGGTAAAGCCCCCGTGATTGATCCGGGGGATATAAGCTTGCTTGACGAATAAATTCGCAACGGATATTTTTTTATTCTGTTGTTGGTAATCCCTAAACTAGCGCTGTCCTATATAATAGGAAGTCAGACAACCAACTTGCCTGAATATAAGTAGACAACGTAAAAACCTGTTAAAAGAATGATACGTGCACCTCGGTTTCGTCTAACGATCTGGGAGTCTATGAAACGAATAAGGTAGATATTGTATTAAAGTTGATTGTCTGCCATTCTAAAAAAGGTACTGTGGGGCACACCATAACCTAGAGCTTAAATCCAAACCCTGGGGCAGATTTGGCCTCTACTTTGCTTTGTGAAAACCATGATAGGTGCGCTCTTACCATTAAGAATTAAATTCGCGTGATTGTCGCACCTGTAGAAACAAAAATCTTCTTTCTACTACCTGAGGAGTCGGTAAACCAGGCTATTATTAAGCAGCCCGATTTACTCTCTCGTTAGGCAACTTGCCATAGTAAAAAAGCAGCCACTTATGGTAGTGTAGTTGAGACCTTATAGTAATTTGATAGTAATTTGATAGCAATTTGCAAATCTCGCCAATGGCTATTCTTGATCAGGCAACTAATGGGTCGTTTGTGTCATTAATGACGTCAACTACTATTTTGAAGCTAGGAACTTTTTTCCTAGCTTGGGTAGTTTTGTGGCTGCCCCTAGCTCTCCCTATAGCTATGGTTTTAAAGTGGCGTCCAAATCAGCCTTTAGCACCAGGCCAAAAGTTACCACTACTCGCAGCACTTTACCTAATTGCTCCCCTAATTTTATGGGGAGCTTCTCAACTAGAGGGGGTGCCTTTCTCCGATTACGGATTGGATTGGAAATTAAGCGTTTTAGGGTCTTTAGGATTGGGACTAGGAGTAGGTATTTTCAGCTTAATCATAGTATTTACTGGGCAATTATCACTAGGCTGGGTGCGCTGGAATTCTGAAAATTGGCAGCGTTTGGTACCGATATTACTGCCAGTGATGTTATTAGGTCTGTGGATTGGGCTTACAGAAGAGTTAGTCTTTCGTGGCTTCTTAGTGAATCAACTAAAGCAGGACTATTCTATCGGGGTAGGAGCAGCCATCTCTAGTGGGGTTTTTGCCCTGTTACACCTAGTTTGGGAACAAAAAGATACTATCCCTCAGTTACCAGGATTATGGCTAATGGGAATGGTATTAGTCCTAGCCCGTTGGGTGGATGGAGGCAGTCTGGGTTTAGCATGGGGACTACATGCTGGTTGGATTTGGGGTTTAACTTGCTTGGACTCAGCTGAATTAATTGCTTACACAGGCAGTGGACCAATATGGATAACGGGTTTGGCAGGAAAACCGTTAGCTGGGATAGTTGGTCTTCTTTGTTTATTGGGAGTTGGGGCTTTATTATTACTGATGTTGCCGAATTAGCTGGTTAAGATTTGGTGACATCCCCTCAATTAACCTAGGGGAGCCCATGTATCCTCATAAGGGTAGGTTTTTAACAAAGACGTGAGGTGTGGGGTGTGGGGTGACCGGGTGTGGGGTGTGGGGGATAAGAAAGCTGCATCGCTAAAAATCATCATTGTCTTGATGCAAAGCGCGAGTGGGGGAAACCCCCTGTTCCGAAGCTGCACCGCTTTTTCGTTGTTTTCCTTTTCTTCTCCCTCTGGGTCGCCCCATGTTTGACCCTAATGAAAAAAACCTACCCCTGTGAGGCCCATGTATCCCGGCGCTAACAAGATCGGATATAGCGCGGGTCTTATCGCTGCCCCAGACCCCCTCGATTAGATAAAAATTTAAGCTGTTTTAAATTGGCTTTAAACCTCTCAACAGACTCCTATATCCGGCAGGCTGTCTTAGCAATTAATGACCAAAAAAAATACCGCCAGCTCATGTTAAACCAGCGATTATCCTATTGAAACAAGAGGCAAATTACTCACAACCATATCAGAGATTATGGTCGGATCTACCATTGACATCATCACGGGTTAAAACCGCATGAATTATTAGGTGCGCTTAACCCATTAAGCATAAAATTGACTACGGGTTGCACCTGTGGCTAGCCCACAACAAAAGGCATAAAACCCTATTGGCTTTAAGCCTTTCAAGGATTTTTTAGGTTTCAAAACCTTGTTATAATGGAAACCTATCACCAACTAAATCAGGGAATTATAGTTGGTGATAAATTACAGGTTCCTGTTAATCAGAGAAATCGGTCAACCTTACATGGAAGAACCAACTCCCACATAGGCACCATAGAAGAAAAGACCAACCACTACGAGGACACCAGTACCAGCGATAGTGGCAACTATCCATAAAGGAATTCTTCCCCCTCCAGACACAGCTTATACCTCCAATTTTAAATCAAGTTTTTTTTCTTACATGTAGTTAACGATAGAAGGCTTAATAACTAGTAATTTCGTTGAAAAGCCTCCCTCGTGGCTTAGATTTTGCGCAACTCCTATCAGGAGTAATCTTTGCCGGACTTCTTCCTGCTTCCGCGAACGGCAGCGATGCAGCAAGGGAACAGGGGGTTTCCCCCATGAGCGACTGCATCAAGACAATGTTGTAAAGGCTTGTTGAGCTAGCAGCACTTTTCCCTTAACTTAACTACTAGTGACAGGGCTACGAAATAGCGTTCATTCGTAGGTGCCATAACCTAAACAACTTAGGAAAAATGTCTATCGCGGTGCATCTTAGCTAGGAAATTAGCGATTAACCGGAAATTACCAGGTAATTAACTAAGAGTCTTTTCCAGTTTACATCCGAGCCGTCTCCAAGATGGGGATTTAGGCGAATCTGTTAAATCAGTTAATTAAAGAAATAACTGGAAAACAGAATACCAAGCACAAAAATCAGTAATAGACCTAAGTAAAGAGACGTCCGATTGAGTTCAACCGGCTGTCTATTGGGATTGGAATTCCGCTCCATAATTGCTTCTCCTATCGTTGAATAAATTGCATGGCTGCGATCGCGCCTAAGAAAAAGACTGAAGGAACGGCTAGGGTATGAACCGCTAACCATCTAACCGTGAAAATCGGATACGAAACTGGTTGATTGGGATTACTGCTAGTCATGATTGTCTGCCTTTATCTAAAAAACCTTATGGAGCAAATTCTTCAACTTGCTGTTTAGCATTGTCGCGGTCGGAAACGATTGGTAGTTCCATCCGCTCTTGAGTAAAGTATTCATTAGGACGGGGTGTGCCAAACGCATCGTAAGCCAGACCAGTGCTCACAAAAAGCCAACCAGCGATAAATAGGGCTGGGATAGTAACACTGTGAATGACCCAGTAACGAACGCTGGTAATAATGTCACCAAACGGACGTTCTCCAGTTGTACCTGCCATCGTAGATTCCTCCTACCAACAACCGTTTAAAATTCCATAACTATAATAGTTCTAAGTGCCGTTTTTTTCTACATCTTCGATGTTGAAAGATAAAACGAAACTGACTGGCATCGATCATAGGGATTTCCAAGCCCTAAGCTTCCTGGCTAGGCAGCTCATACTTGAGTAAAATCCCTTTCTGACCAATGACAAACCCCTGTTCTGGTGTTACAAAGACTATTTTGTAAAAATTCGAGGGAACATCCCTAAGATCCCGGTCTTTTTGCCAGGTTTTTCCACCATCAAAGCTACAAAGCAAATTACCACTGCCACCTGCTACCCAAATTTCATTGGGTGTGCGATAGGCTAAGTCAAGTAATCCCAAGCTGTTGGAAAAATCTGGATAAATTGGTTCTTCCCACTCTTCTAGGTTTTCGGCAGTGCTAAATTGTACCTGACCACCCCGGGCCAAAATCCACAGACGACCATCGGGGGTAAACCCCATATTCTGGAGACGCTTGGAACTGTAACGATTATGCTGTAACCAAGCACTCTGACCTGGATCCCAAGTGGAGTAAAAGTTCCCTCTAGCAGACACAGCAACGTAACTACCATCTTCAGAGCGGGAAATATTACGGGTGACTCCGACCGCTTGTGCTACCTGAGCCTTCCAGGTTTTACCAGCATCCTTAGTCTGATAAATTGCGCCAACATCAGTGGTCATCTCTGCTGAGTTGGGTCCGAGAGCCAGGATTCTGTTGGGTGAACCTGGTAACTTTTCACTTAAGAGAATGCGAGACCAAGATTCACCCCCATCATTAGTATGAAGCATGATCGAGGGTTGACCAACAATCCACCCCTCATCACCAGCAAAGCTTACAGAGGAGAAGCGATAATTTTCATCTCCTAGATCCAAGCCTTTCTGTTGCCATGTATTACCCCCATCCTTAGTCTCAAAAATTGTGGCATAGCTACCCACAATCCATCCATGACTAAGATCCCCGGTAAAGCCAAGGTCTTGCATGGTCGCTTCTGTAGGTAAGGAAATAACCGCCCAAGGATTATAGCTTATGGATGAAGGAAATTTGCAGCTGACACAAATTAATGCCACCGCCAGTAATATTAAAATTTGTTTCAGCGTTTTCATCAAATATCTCATTATTTCCAGAACTTCTTGAGTATGGCAGCGTTCTCCGTAGGTTTTCAGACCCCACCAAGGGCGATGGCTTCTAGATCTAAGCTTTGGTGATGCCAGCAGTTGCTCACGTTCACGCATACAAGCCAACTGCCCTGATTTCAGTTCAAACCGTAAAGGCTCAGAAAAAACAAAAAGCCTAATCCTAAAGCGGCAAAAATTAAAAGGTTCTTTTGTGCTGGTGTCATGCGGTTAACACCGAAGCCATAGGTAAGATTCTCCTGAAATCCAGACGGGGCATTAACAGCACCAATATTAATAAACTGAATTTTCGGAGCGCTGCACACTGGACAGCGCCAATCATCTGGCAAATCCTTATATAATGTCCCAGCTGGAACATTGCGATTACTATCTCCCTTAGTCGGATCGTAAACATAGCCACAAGCACGGCATTCATAGCTGCTGGGTGCCTGTTCAGCTAGGGTTTGCTCTGGGGCTCGTTCAGTCATTCCTCTGTAAGCTTAAGCAGCAAATCTTAATAACTATGTTAAAAAATATTATCACACACTAAGTGTCAGATTTTCTTAACTTTCGATTTAAGCTCAGGAGTTTCTCCGAGATGCCTGACCCGATTTTTGATGAACCCTTGAAAGAGTAGGGTCTTCTAGGGAGAGGGAGTACAATCAACTACGAGCAACCTTGAAGTCTATGGTAGTCATTGGCTTTTGAGAACCAACCACTGACCCCTGAGGACCGTTCAAAAGGGCAGACCACCTATAATAAAGTTTGTAAAGAAGTACTAACGCCAGTTTTTACCTGGCACTGACCAATTGTGTTTGTTCTTAGCGGTTACGAGTATCTCTTAGGCTTCATACTAGCTTGCAGCTTAGTTCCCCTACTAGCCCTGTCGGCTTCCAAGCTTTTGCGACCTAGCCATCGGGAGCCAGAGCGGCGCACCACCTATGAATCTGGTATGGAACCAGTGGGGGGTGCTTGGATTCAGTTCAACATTCGTTACTATATGTTCGCCCTGGTGTTCGTGATTTTCGATGTTGAAACTGTATTCCTCTATCCCTGGGCTGTCGCCTTCAATCGCCTGGGATTACTGGCATTTGTGGAAGCCCTAATTTTTATTGCAATTCTTGTGGTTGCTCTGGTTTACGCTTGGCGCAAAGGAGCCTTGGAATGGTCATGAAATCTAATCTTACAAAGGATAGTGCTGCTATAGAACAGCAGCAAACAAACAAAATTCTTAACCCGATTGAGCGAACCCAAATCACTCAAGACCTATCGGAAAATGTAATCTTAACTACAGTAGACGACCTTTACAACTGGGCGCGGCTTTCCAGCCTCTGGCCGATGTTGTATGGTACCGCTTGTTGCTTCATTGAATTTGCGGCAATGATTGGGTCGCGGTTTGACTTTGACCGTTTTGGTTTGGTTCCTCGTTCTAGCCCCAGACAAGCGGATTTAATTATCACAGCGGGTACCATAACCATGAAAATGGGACCAGCACTGGTTCGTCTTTATGAGCAGATGCCAGAGCCGAAGTACGTGATTGCCATGGGAGCTTGTACTATCACTGGCGGCATGTTTAGCGTTGATTCTCCAACAGCAGTGCGTGGTGTGGATAAATTGATTCCAGTGGATGTCTATATACCTGGGTGTCCCCCTCGTCCAGAAGCAATCATGGATGCTATTGTCAAGCTTCGCAAAAAGGTGGCTAACGAGTCGATTCAGGAGCGTGGTCAGCTCAAGCAAACCCACCGTTACTACAGCACCACTCACAACATGAAAGTGGTACCAGAGATTTTGACCGGTAAGTACCTGCAATCTGACGAGCGCTATACTCCCCCCAAAGAGTTGACCGAGGGGATGGGAATGGCAGTACCACCAGCACTCAAATCCTATCAAAAGCAGGAGGTAGAGCGTGGCTGAAGAGTCAAAACCCGTAGAGCAAACCACACAATCCTCTGAGATAGTTGAAGCGGGAAAAGTCTCGGGATGGCTCAAGGAAAACGGTTTTGAGCATGAGTTCATGGAGTTGGATCACCTAGGCGTTGAGGTACTCAAAGTTGAAGCAGATGTCTTGCTTCCCATTGCTACTGCTCTGTATGCCTATGGGTTTAACTACCTCCAATGTCAAGGAGGCTATGATTTTGGTCCTGGGGCAGACTTGGTAAGCTTTTACCACTTGATTAAAGTGAGTGATAATACTGATCAGCCTGAGGAAGTGCGTGTAAAAGTATTCCTACCGCGAGATAATCCTAAGCTTCCCTCGGTTTACTGGATATGGAAAGCTGCTGATTGGCAGGAGCGGGAAACCTACGATATGTTCGGTATAGTTTTTGAAGGGCACCCTAACCTGAAGCGGATTTTGATGCCAGAAGATTGGGTGGGTTGGCCTTTGCGGAAGGATTATATATCACCGGACTTCTACGAATTACAGGATGCTTATTGATTAGCTGTCCGGCAAAATTCATCCCACACCTATGCTGGGCATTAGGTGTGGGATGAATTTTGCACAGAGTATGTATGGAATTGCTATAATATATCTACTGATAAACAAAGCCGTTCACGAAGCGTGGCCAAAGGCCTTAAATGCTGGTTTGTCAGCTATTTACTAGGGAAAAAATCGAATTTTTGTATTGTTCCGGCACGGAGGGGCATCCCGGAGACGAAACCTTAGAATAGTGGAGCCTTAATCATAAAGTTTTAACCCTTTTATGCATAGCCTGCTAACCATAAAGGCTCCACTCTTCTTGCGGTAACTTCTGAC
>NZ_MKZS01000001.1:1651873-1690802 GCF_001942495.1 Moorena bouillonii PNG | reverse complement strand
GATTAAACTAAGCCAGTGAGTCACCTCACTGACTCGTCTTCAAAACCGTACGTGACACTTTCGCATCATACGGCTCCTCATTACAGTACAGTCCTTGACATTGGCTCCTCTAGAACGGATTTTCGTCTAACTCTGATGAATTAGTTTTTGACCCGTGCTTGGCATCATGGCAGTGTAGGTGTAGTAATTCTAGATTTTCATCTTTGTTACTTCCACCTTTGTTACGTGGTAAGATGTGATGTTTTTCTAATAAATCTCCACTTCTGAAGGTAAGACCACAATGAGCGCATTTCCCTTCTTGCCGTTCTAAAAGCCTTCCCTTCTGAGTGGTCATCTCAGGATGCTTTCTCATTCTGGTGTTCCAATAAACTAGGTCACCATCATAAGGACTTCTGTTGTCCTGGATTTTAATATGCCTGACAATTTTTGTCTTAGCATGTTTTGGCAGGTAGTTGTCCTTTCCTGTCATGAACGTCCATCTGTCCTTTTCAATGGTTCCCCAGTATTTATTGTTTACCCAGGTTCTTGATTTATTAGGATGTCTTCTGTATCCCCATCTTCGGAGTTTATTCCAGAGCAAGTTTCCTATTTTTTTGTAGGTTTCCTGGCTACAGGCTGAACTGTAGTAGTTACACCATCCTCTTCTAATAGGTTTGAGTTGGCTTATTAAAGCCTTCTGTGGGGCAGCTCTGTTTTTTTCTATAACTTTTGAGAGCTGCCCATAATGCTCCAGGATTTTTTCTTTAGATGGTTTTATGATTGTTTTAAAGCCGCGTTTAGAGTGTTTCTTTCCAACTTTGTAATGTCGGATGTTGAATCCTAAGAAGTCAAATCCTTCCTTTGTGTTGGTTATTTTTGTTTTGCTTGACTTTAATTCCAACCCCATGTCGTGTAACCATGAGTTGATGACTTCAAGACATTCTTCTACCACTTTTTGGTCTGGGTGTAGGATGACGAAGTCGTCTGCGTATCTAATAAGAGCTAAACCCTTCTTATAGTGGGTCTTTTTTCCCTTTATAGAATTCGCATAGTCCTGTATCACCTGTTCCATTCCGTGGAGGGCTATGTTCGCTAAAAGTGGTGATATTACACCACCTTGAGGAGTTCCCTCATTTGTAGGTGAGAGTGTTTCCTTGTCCATTACTCCGGCTTTTAACCAAGATTTGATTAATCGCGATAGTGTAGGGAAGGTATTTAATTTTTTAAGAAGTGCATCATGGTTGATTTTATCGAAGCATTTGGCAATATCTGCATCTAAAACCCATTTCTGAGTCTTATTAATATTGTTGAATATGGCTTCGATGGCATCATGACATGAGCGTCCTGGTCTGAAACCGTATGAATTGGATTCAAATTTTGCCTCCCACTCAGGCTCTAAGGCTTGTTTGGCTAGAGCTTGTAGTGCGCGGTCGTACATGGTGGGGATACCTAAAGGGCGTTTTTCCTTCTGTCCGGGTTTGGGAATCCATACCCTTCTAGTTGGTTTAGCCTTTTTGGAGACTTTTAGTTTGGCTACTAAGGCGAGGCGTTGTTTCTTGGTGAGTGACTTAACCCCGTCTATTCCGGCAGTCTTTTTACCTTTATTCTCCTGGGTTACCCGCCTAACCGCAACCATTTTGGCTGACCAGGATTTCATCAGAGTTTTTTGCAGTTTTCTTACCACGCGGACATCACCACGGTTCGAGGCTCGATATATTCGTTTTTGCAACTTAAACACGGTCATTTCTAGCTTACGCCAGTTGACTTTGTTCCATTCTGACTGTGAGGCGAACCCCCGAGTTTTAGACTTCTTCATTGCTACTCATAACTATATCTCTTCCTGTAACGTAAGTCTGTCAGCGTATCCTAGACATTACTCTAGGCGTTTGCTTCTGACTCTATCTTTCCACTACAGGCCATGCGGCTAACTACCTACTTAAGAAATCGACCTTTCTTAAGAGCACCTGTAGGGTTACTTCGTTCCCAATAACCATTCTCTAGGCTTTTAGGGTGATACTCTTCACCGGGAATATTGAGGGAAATCATCATGAGGAAGATAAACCTCATAATCCTTTTATTCCGTAACTTTTTGTTTGTAGCGTATCAGTCTATTTTCGCTACTTGCCCTTTACGGTGATTCATACGTATCTTCCTTGCGTACCCATGAGCCTTTTGCCTGATGTTAACTCCATCTAGACTGATGTAGCTTTACTATTCGACCCTTGCATCAACCTGTAGGCTTGTTATTTCCTACAAATCAGGGTAGGGCTGTCACTCGGATTTCACGAGGGAAGGATTTACACCTCCATGGTTATCAAGTTGTCATGATTAGTTTCCTAATCAAGCAGCTATTCCCCCGAGTCTCTTTTGAGACAAGGTTTCTAGCTAACGGGTCGCACTATCTCCCAAAGCACGAAGAAATATTCCTCGTGCGCCATTAAAGTTCTAGAACCAGATCCAATGTCACTACAAAACCCTTGGTTTTCGGAAAATTTGTTTAATTGAGACAAGGTCGTGGCACTAATATCATAGTTAAAGTGTAGCAAATTACTTGAGGCAATGGCCAAGCTTTGTGATACTTTTGCCTACTGTCCACTAACCTCAGAGATTCAACCCCGGTAAATCCACTTGAGATTTACCTAAAGTTCACCTATGTCAACGAGCTTGATATCTAATGGACGAGGAGTGCTTGTGTCAAATTTAAATGCATACTTACGTCCATTGTCCACATTGACTGTTTTCGCTTGGAACCCTCGTCGGAAGGGTAAAAAGTCAAAGGTAACCTTTCCTCCCTTGTCAGTAAACCATAATGCATTCCGGCCAAAGCGCAACCGTCCTGCTTCATCATCTACAAAGTAGCGGACACGGGTGAAACGGATTTGGCTCTCAATCTTGAAGATTTCGTTTTGGTTAACGCCGCCCTGTGCGACTCTGCCGCCACTGACTGTTTCAGCATCTTTCTGATTTAAGTCCACAAACAGGTCTGGATTCGCACAAATAGTTGACATGGTTTTTCTCCTAGATTTAACTTGACTTAATTTCCGATACTTTTTAGCTACCAGAATCTACCAAAGGCAAATTCTGGCTCGCCAATGCAAGATGCTTTCACATCCAGGGGGTATCTCCGCGCTTCTCTGACGGAATATCCCGCGAGCGCCATAAAAATGTCAAAAAAGTTGGTTCCACCGGGATAGAGAGCGCAACTATTAAACCCTTGGTTTTCGGCTTTAATTTAAGTTACATAATAATCCCTGTCGGTGTTACCCTAACTTAAGTATAACAAATAATAAGAGTTTTTGGTAGACTCTGCGACATTTTCTTTTGCTGTTCACTAACCTCCCTTCAGTATACCAAATAGTTGGAGATATTGCTAGACTATGTGACACTTTTTAGAAGTGTATACAAACCCTGATGCGATCGCAAACTCAACATCGCACTTTCCTCACTCCCTAAGAGGGCTGATGGGTTATAGTGAAATCAAGTTACTTAGGATTCTCGATGACCTGATCAGCTTTTAGCTTCCAGGAAAAAAAGCCCCAAATCTGCAAGCGTGATCGACCACCCATGGCCTACGGCCAACTGTGAGTGTGGGATAAATTTTGCACAAAGTCTTTCACACAAAACCGGCACGATGCCTTATATTATATTGACTGACAAGCAAGGTCGAAAATGCTGCTTGTTGGTTAAATGCTTCACGTATTTGGATGCATCAGTTACCTCAAATCTTTGCCGTTGCTCGTAACTTTGCTCTAAATATCTATCCTTGTGATCACTTTTAAAAGATAGCTCAGGCGCAAAGACGGTCCCAGTTTCGATACACACAAAGAGGGCATTTTCCGCAATGAAATAGCCCTGGCTAAGTAGGTGGGCTTAATTATCCGTAAAATAGCGATTGAAATTTAAAATGCTGAAACCCTCTTGAATAAAGGCTTCCAGCTTGATTTTCGTATTTATAGTTTTAACGTTTATTTATGCCCACCTACTTAGATATACTTATGCATTGGTTAAATGAGCTAGGTTTTTATTTTTGTCTGATCAGGTGCAAGAGCTGAGTATACTTAGATATTGCACCAAGTTAAAAATTTACCTGTCAAACTAGGGAACAGGGAACGGCGAACAGGTAAAAGTAATAATATTTGACTATTTAAGTACTGAAATTGATTGTTATCACTGCCGTTATTAAGTTTTTTGTAGTTGTGCAATATTTCATTATATAGTGTTTTTGTAATTCAATAAACACTATATAATAATGTGGAAAATCCCTTGTCAACAAGCACAATAAGCCATGGTTAATTAAGAAATATTACCGATTACCTAACAAGATAAAAGATTTGTTTATTCTAAATTGCTGTCCGCCTCAGCATAATAGTATATTAATCCAGGTGAATAAAATTAATTTACTGCTTGGATTTAAGAGATGGTTTATACATCAGACCAACCGCAACAAAGCTTAAGTACTCAAACAGCGCGTAATTTAGCGACGACGACTAAAACAGCGCCCCAAATGCGGGGGAAGACCCCACGTTTACTCCTCAAGCTTCTACCTTGGGTTGAGGTTTCAGGTGGTACTTACCGGGTGAACCGCCGAGATATCAGAGTTACAGAAGAGATGCCCACGAACGATGATGGGGAAAAGAACATTGAAATATTAAGTGGTCACGAAGGCGAACCCAGCGTCACCCAAACCTTTGTTGACTACGACGATGAACCTCGGGAGTATCCTTTGAGTATTGCCCAGACAATCTTGAAGGTTCATACCCGAGTCGGTGATCTCTACAGCAATGCCACGGATCAGGTGCGAGAGCAGTTGCGCCTCACCGTTGAAGGATTGATGGAACGTAAGGAAAACGACATTATTAACCATGATGGTGATGGTGATCCCGACAAAGCCTATGGCTTACTCCATGCCGCAGATCCATCTATGCGCATCTCCACTCGTACTGGGCCACCCACACCGGATGACTTTGATGAACTATTGGCAAAGGTCTGGAAACAGCCAGCATTTTTCTTAGCTCACCCCCAAGCGATCGCTGCCTTTGGTCGAGAATGTACGCTCCGGGGTGTTCCTCCTGCAACCGTTCAACTATTTGGTTCACCCTATATCACCTGGCGAGGGGTTCCGGTAGTTCCCAGTAATAAGTTGAAGGTAAACCAGGGCAAAACTAATATTCTGCTGATGCGAGTTGGCGAAGCCGCCCAAGGGGTGGTGGGTCTACACAAAACTGGCGTGTCTGGAGAACAAGTGCCAGGTGTGTCCGTGCGCTTAATGGGGATCAATGACCAGGGGATTGCCACTTACCTGATTACTACCTATTTTTCCGTAGCCTGCCTTGTGCCCGACGCCCTGGGCGTTCTGGAGAACGTAGATATTACGACCTACCATAATTATGACTGAACAACAAGGTTTAAATCTTTCCCCATCGCCTCAGAACAGTCAACCCCTTGAAAGTTCTTTCGGAGGGGATCTATCCGATCCCCAAATGTTAGATCAAATATTGAATCAGCTCTTGGCCCAGCTACCCGAACCGCTAACCTCACCAAAGGCAATGGCTGGCATGATACCACAGATGTTGACTGGACAGGGTTTAAGTCAACCCGTAGCGCTTGCTCAACCCCAATCCAGCAGCCAGAGTCCCAAGCAACCGGAGGCTCAACCCCAGCAGACCACTAGTGGGCAAAGTCCAGAGCAATTGCTGTCTGATGCCCAACAGCAGCTGTCCAGCCTACAGGGTCTAGGCCAAATCATAGACCCAATCATCTCTGAGGCTCAACCACTTATGTCTGGTCTGGAGAGCCTAGACCTATTGGGAGCTGAAGCTCAACAGCAGCTGTCCAGCGGGTCAACCCCAGACCAGATGGCTGGAACTAGTCAGCTATCTCCTGATTTCCAGGGAAAAACACCCACATCTGCCCCATTAACGCCAGTGCCTCAGGGGGATACCTCTGGCTCTGCCTCAATGCCTGAGATCTCCTCAGCACAAACCCCCAACTTGTCTCCGACTCAAACCAGTGAGGCAGCAACCAAAAGCACAACTGCACCCAGCACTGCTACCGAAGCCAATCGGCCAGGGCGTCAAGTACCCAGCCAATCTCCAAGCAGTGAAAATGGCATGACAGGGATGGGGGATCTCAGCCTCAGCGAGTTCCTACCCGACTCAGCCGAATTACAGCGTCTGTTTGAGCAAGGCATGGCAGCCGTTCTGCCAACCAAACCTGCTCTTCCAGCTTCCCCTCAATTTGGCTCAGACCAGATGGGAGCAGCAGGATCTACCAGTACAGCATTGCAGAACCCTGAACAGGTAGGATCGGAGGTTGAACCAAAAACTAAAACGGTGCTAAACCTTGAACAACCTGGTGCAGTGGGCCAACAATCCTCTCCTGATATCCAGGGTAAAACAGCGGCTTCTTCCCAATCTGCGTCTTTATTTGATGGAAGTTCCCCCGATTTTTACTTTTTGCCGAATCTGTCTCCAACCATAACCTCTGCTGCCTCTACGCTACCTGCTGGTGACCCATCCGGTACCAACACCGTGGCCCCGGAACAACTCGGAGGGGCAATAGAAACCCAAAGCCGTGAGCTACAAGGTCAAGGGGAAAGGGAAATCGGAAACCTCAAACAACTTGGCGCACGGAGCACCAGCGAGGCTCTACCCCAGCTTGAGATGCTACCCGGTGCCGAGTTCCTGAGCATTTTAGAGGAAGGGGCTGGTCACATTCCTCTGAGTGAAGCAGATCTGCATCAGTCTCTAACTGAACCTCCAGCAGCGGTGCCCCTACCCCCTGGAAGCACACCTAAGTTTTACTTTTTGCCAGACTCAAAACCGGCGGAGTCAAGCTCATCAAAGCCTTCCACTGAGCAACAAACCTCGCAACTGCCCCAGGATGGCTTTGATGTGGAAGCGGTAAGGCGAGACTTCCCAATTCTGCACCAGCAGGTTCATGGCAAGCCACTGATCTGGATGGATAATGCGGCCACTAGTCAAAAACCCCAGAGCGTGATCGATACTCTATCCCAGTTCTACGAACAGGATAATTCCAATGTACACCGAGGGGCTCATACCCTAGCGGCACGCTCTACCAATGCCTACGAAGACGCTCGGGAGAAAATTCAACGGTTTCTGGGCGCAAGTTTAGCCACGGAAATTGTCTTTGTACGGGGTACGACCGAAGGGATTAATCTGGTGGCGCAAGCCTATGGTCGCAAGCATGTTAAAGCTGGGGATGAGATTTTGCTCACTACCTTAGAGCACCACTCTAACATTGTGCCCTGGCAGATGCTAGCCCAAGAGAAAGGAGCTGTGTTAAAGGTTGCTCCTATTAGTGATCAAGGGGAAATCCTACTGGAGGAATATCAAAAACTGCTCAGCGATCGCACCCGTATCGTTGCCCTGAGTCATGTTTCCAATGTGTTGGGAACGGTGCTGCCCATCAAAACTATGGCAGCTATGGCTCATCGCCATGGTGCTACGGTGGTGGTCGATGGAGCTCAATCGGTTCCCCATTTCCGAACCAATGTTCAAGACCTGGGGGCTGACTTTTATGTTTTCTCGGGTCACAAGCTCTTTGGCCCGACTGGCATTGGTGCTCTCTATGGCAAGGCAGCTTTACTCAAAGAGATGCCCCCTTGGCAAGGCGGTGGCAACATGATTGAGTCTGTTTCCTTTGAAAAAACCACCTTTAACGACATTCCAGCTAAATTTGAAGCAGGTACCGGTAACCTGGCAGCAGCCGTAGGTTTAGGGGCAGCCATTGACTATCTCAATCAAATTGGTTTTGAAGCGGCGGCTAAACATGAAGAAGCATTGATGGCCTATGCCACAGCGGCAATGGCTGCTATTCCAGGATTGCGCCAGATTGGCACAGCGCCGGGTAAGGTCAGTACGTTGTCCTTTACCCTTAAGAATATTTCTTCAGAGGATATGGGGAAATTCTTGGATAGTGAAGGCATTGCCGTACGTGCCGGACATCATTGTGCCCAACCCACCCTGAAACGGTTTGGGTTGACTAGCACTGTGCGCCCCTCCTTAGCTTTTTACAATACCTTTGGAGAAGTAGATAAGCTGATTGCAGCAATTAAAAAAGCAAAACACCAGTTATCTTAAGCTGTTGCGTATTTAACTTGTATGTTTCGGATGGGCATCTCGCCCATCCCACAAGAAACTGATGATTGTTGTTTATACAAATTAGATGCGTTGCGAGCTTAAAACTCAATATAAAAACCCTAATTGTTTAAGAGAACCCATCCCATGGTTTACACATCGGAGCAGCCACAACAGAGTTTAAGTGTTCGTGCAGCCAAGAAACTAGCCTGCACCATGAAATCCCCGCTGCAAATGCGGGCCATTTCACCACGCTGGTTGCTCCAGCTATTGCCTTGGGTTGAAGTGTCAGGGGGGACTTACCGTGTCAACCGACGGGATGTCAGGATTTTAGAGGGTTTTGCCGCAAACGAGGACGGAGAAAAGAACATTGACATCTTAAGTGGTCACGAAGGGGAACCCACCCTCACCCAAACCTTTGTTGACTACGACGATGATCCGCCGGAATATCCCTTAAGGGTGGCTCAAACGATTGTGCGGGTGCATACCCGGGTCAGTGACCTCTACAGCAATGCCAGAGATCAGTTGCAAGAGCAGTTGCGCTTGACTATTGAAGGGCTAAGGGAGCGCAAGGAATGGGAAATTGTCAATAACGATGGCAATGGTGATCCAGACCGAGCCTTTGGGTTACTCCACAAGGCGGATCCTTCCATGCGACTCTCAACACGCACAGGTCCCCCCACCCCGGATGATTTCGATGAACTCCTGGCTAAGGTGTGGAAACAACCTGCTTTTTTCTTGGCTCACCCCAAGGCGATCGCCGCCTTTGGTCGGGAATGCACTCGTCGTGGGGTTCCCCCAGCCACAGTGAACCTGTTTGGATCTCCCTTTATCACCTGGCGCGGGGTTCCCATTATTGCCAGTAACAAACTTGCCGTGGACGCCAAAGGCAAATCCAATATTCTGCTGATGCGCGTGGGTGAAGCGCAGCAAGGAGTGGTAGGGCTACGTAAAACAGGTTTGATTGGCGAACATGAAGAGATTCCAGGTGTGTCTGTGCGGTTGATGGGCATTGACCAGAAGGCGATCGCCTCCTACCTCGTCACCCTTTACTTTTCCGCCGCCGTGCTGGTTCCCGATGCTTTGGGGGTACTAGAAAATGTAGATACTGGTCGCTATTATGATGAAGATGCAAATAGTAGGAAAAGACCCTCGGCATCTTCTGTGTCTTCCAATGTGTCATCCAAACAGGCCGTTCTCACGTTTGATGGTCAGGATGATTATATCGATTTTGGAAATCAGCCTGAATTTAAAATTGCCAAAGAGATCACCCTAGAAGCTTGGGTTTATTGTGAAGCCCAAGTTAGAGAGGCTGGTATTATTTCCAATGTTTTTGATACAGGTGCTGCTAAGAGTGGATACGGTCTCTTACTCAATGGGAAAAGCGGGATATTTTTTGCTTTGAAAACCTCATCTCAAAAAATTATTTATTTGAATAGTAAAAGCAATAGCCTTACATTAAATCAATGGCATCATATTGCTGGAACTTACGATGGTAAAGAAATGAAGGTCTATGTAGATGGAGTAGAAAAAGCAAATCGAGCTCTAGAATCTTCTGGTATTGATTACAAGCCCGAAAATGATTTAGCAATTGGCAGATATAACGATAACAATGAAACCCATCTTTTTAAGGGTAAGATTGCTGAAGTTAGGCTTTGGGGAGTGACTCGTACTCAGGCAGAAATCCAAAAGGATATATCCCGCCGTTTGATCGGGAATGAACCAGGACTAGAGGGATATTGGCCTTTGAACGAAGGGAGTGGCAATACCGTTTCTGATCGTACAAGTCATGGTAACAATGGCACAATTAATGGTGCAACTTGGGGGACTGCTGATGATTTACAGCTTTGAACAAAATCTGCAAAAGCAGAGCTAGTAGGGTGGGCAAGGACAGGTAAAATGTCTATCCCACAAGTAATCAAAGCTAGTAGGGTGGGCAAAATGAATATCTTTAAGGATTAGACTGATAAATCGCCCATTTTTGCCCACCTAAGCTGTTCGACATTTAACTTGCATGTTTTGGACGGGCGAGACGCCCATTCCACAAAGAACTAAGGACAGGCAAGATGCCCAATACTGCATTCTCAATTCTCAATTCTCAATTCTCAATTCTCAATTCTCAATTCTACATTCCTCAGGGTAATTGGCATAGTTTCCGGAGCAGGAATAACCCTACCAATCAAGGAGCTTTGCTTGTGGCCAAATGTTTTCAACTTCTTGATACATTCATCAACGTTTTCAGCTGGAATAGCAGCCAGGAGTCCACCAGAGGTTTGAGGGTCAAATAACAACTGGTATTTGGCTAAATCACTAGCCTGGGTAGCATTATTGATGTAGATGGCTAGTCGTAAATTTTGAGGGTGTAGGGAACTGGTAATTCCTGCTTGCACGGTTTCTATGGCTCCTGGCAAAATCGGTATGGCATCTAAGTCTAATTCAACTCCCACTTGGGAGGCTTTTACCATCTCGAACAGGTGTCCGAACAGCCCAAATCCAGTAATGTCAGTGCAGGCTGTTGCGCCGGATTCAAGAAGGACTTGGGCAGCAGTTTGATTGGAGAGCAACATGGATTCAAGGGCCTGCTCAATCCAGCGACCTTTAGCTTGGTAGCGCATATCAGCTGCAAACAGTGTTCCTGTACCAATAGCTTTGGTTAGAATCAACACTTGCCCAGGTTTCATCCCACTTTTGCGCAAAAGTTGCTCGGGATGAACTAGCCCATTGCAGGACAGACCAAAGGCTAATTCCGCGCCTTCAGTGGTATGACCACCAATTAAGGGACTCTGACAGTCTTGGAGGATTTTATTGGCTCCCGACATCAATTGATAGAGGGTTTCCTCGATCTTTTCGTCTGTCCCGTAGGGAATGGTAACGATGGCTAAAGCACTTTGAGGGGTTGCTCCCATGGCAAAAATGTCACTCAAACAGTGATTGCTGGCAACTTGACCGAATATATAGGGGTCATCGATCAAGCTACGAAAATAATCGACTGTCTGTACCAGCAGTTGACCGGCTGGCACTTGCAAAACAGCTGCGTCATCTGGGTCCCCCAATCCAATCATAATATCGGCTCCTCCCATGATCGGCAGCCGTTTGATCACCTTTTCTAGGGTTGTACTACCCACCTTTGAACCACAGCCTGCACAGTGCATTTTGGGTTTGCTAATCGGTGATGGCAACAGGGAACTGGAGAGATTGTCTTCTTGTCTTTGGGACTCTTGATCTCCCCTACTACTTGATTCTTCCGCTTCCATTGACGGTAAATCGTCAAACTTATCCATGAATTTGCGGTCAATTTGGTCTTTCCATAGCCACAGCAGCGGTGAGCGCCACTCCAAAAATGACCAAGAAGCGATCGCTTGTTTGTCCCCCGTGCCAATTAAACTTAAATATCGAGCCTGGGGATGGTAAGGGAGCAGTTTTTGCCCTAAGACAATCCGTCGCAGGTTTTCAAATAATGGCTTTCCCTGACGAACAGCAAATACCCCAGCTTTAGGCCGCTGGTAGTTTTGCATGGTGGCAATATCTCCAGTAGCAAAGACATGGGGATGGGAAATCGACTGTAAGGTATCGGCAACGAGAATGAACCCGCGCTCATCAGTGGCTAGTCCTGAGGCTTTAATCCAACTGGGAGCCGAGGCTTGAGTCACCCAAAAGACATGGTGGCATTCAACTTTTAAGCCAGAGTCACAGATCACCTTGAGGGGTTGGGATTGATCGGCATCAGCAGATATTTGACTCACTTCTTCCCTTAAATGGATTCTAATTCCTCGTTGGAATAAAATTTTTTCTAAGTGACCCCGGACCCAACGATTGTGCTGGGGTAACAGTTGTGTACCTCGATGGAATAAATGAATTTGTAACTTCTCCGTCGGTTGACCGGCATGGGTTAAAATTTGATGCAATTTTGCTTGCATGTTGAGGGCGAGTTCTACTCCACCAGCTCCACCCCCAACAATACCCAAGGTGAGAGGGCCCATGGGATTTTGTTCCACCTGGGCAGCGATTTGCTCCCAGGCTGCTAAAAACAGGGGAACCGGTTTAGCAGGAATCCCATACTTAGCCGCACCAGGTGTTCCAACCCTTGCTGGCGTACTGCCAATATCAATGGATAAATAATCAAAGGCAACAGGGGGATGATTGGCACAAATGACTTTCTTTTCAGTTAACTCCAGACCAATCGCTTGGTCTAAATATAACTGGGCTTTGGAAAACACCGCCAGACGAAGCAAGTCGATGTGAGCTTCATCGTAGCTGTAAAAACCGGCAACATGACCTGGTAGCATTCCCGAATAGGGGGTGTGGGCATTGTCGGTAATCAGGGTTATACGGACACCAGGGAGAGGTTTCATGGCAAACTTTTTGAGAGCGATCGCATGGCTGTGACCACCACCAACTAAGACTAAATCTGTGGTGATCGGTTGAGGAGCTGGCTGCATGAGACCCGTTGAAAAAATTGAAAAAGCTGTCTTCAGTTTATCTAATTTTGCTTCAATAAAACCCACATCCCAGACTTGACAGTGTCATAGGTAATAATCAGGCTTTATCTGTGGCTGATCAAACATCGATAGCGCCAAATTCACTATTTATAGGTAAAAAAAATCGCCAAGCTACACAGAATTATTAGCGTATTACTTTAATAATACAACTTGATCGGCGAAATCTGGGATAAAAAAATTCAATTTTTACCTTAGCCAAAGTATAATCTTCACAGTTTGATGATCAAGAAAAAAAACAATGAACAAAAAAATCTTACTAGGTTTTCTTTTAGTCCTATTACTACCGGTTACTGCCTGTGCCCCTAGCTCCGATTCTACATCCTCGTCTGGAAATGGGGCTCAGGTGCAATCTTTTACCACTGGAGCAATCCCCGATCAAGATCCTGAAAAGTTACAGCGACTCTACGGCAAGCTTGCAGCTTACCTAGAAGCGGAGTTAAAGGTTCCGGTAGAATACAAGCCTGTGATTGACTATGCAGCAGCGGTAACAGCTTTTCGGGTGGGGGACTTGGATCTGGTCTGGTTTGGTGGACTGACTGGGGTTCAAGCACGGTTACAGGTAGAAGAGGCTGAAGCGATCGCTCAACGGGATATTGATGCTGAATTTCACACCGTTTTTATCGCCAATAAAAGCAGCGGGCTAAAACCGATTAAGGATATTAAAGATTTAAAAGTTTTGAAAGGTCATACCTTAACTTTTGGCAGTGAGTCATCTACCTCTGGACGCTTGATGCCCCAGTATTTTCTCGAACAAGCAGGGGTAACCTTAGACGATTTTAAAGGTGAAGTTGGGTTTTCCAAATCCCACGATGCCACGATTCAATTGGTTGAGGCAGGGAGCTACAAGGTAGGAGCCTTGAACGAACAGGTCTGGAAGAGTCGCGTTGCAGATGGAAATGTGGACTTAAAAAAAGTAGAGTTGATTTGGCGAACTCCAGCTTACTATGATTATCACTGGGTCATTAATCCTAAAGTCAAAGAACGCTACGGGGATGATTTTGTCGAGCGGGTTCAAGCCGCCTTATTAAAGCTAGATCCTAATGTTCCCGAGCAAAAAGAAATTCTTGACTTATTTGGAGCTACTAAATTTATTTCTACAAAAAATGACAACTATGCCCAAATTGAGAAAATTGGACGGAAAATTGGCAAGATTAAGTAAATAAGCTGATGTGCATTTAAATTGGTTATTCCCCGTTTCTTTATCCGCTGTTCCGTGTTCCCTTTGAGCAATTTAGGTGGCGTTGCGTCAGTCTTCGCGCTGAATAGGAGTAGGGTGGGCATCCTGCCAGCCAGAAAAGATCGCCGAACAGGCAAGATGCCCATTCCACAGGTGCGACCCGTGGCGAATTTAATAATTAGATGCGGAAAGCGCACCTAAAAACTTTTAAAATCATTCCAATATTAAGCAACGCCAAATGCTGAAGAGCTTATCACTAATCACCAATGACTAAAATTCCTATCTTTGAACTCAAACAGGTATCCCAGCAATTTGGCCAGTTTCGGGCATTGACTAACCTTAACCTCAAGATTTATCCTGGGGAACGAGTTGCCCTAGTGGGGGCGAGTGGTGCAGGTAAAAGTACCTTGATCCGCCTGCTCAATGGCATTTTACTCCCCAGTCAAGGAGAAGTCTGGGTCTTAGGTCGTAATCTAGCTAGAATCTCCCCGCGCCAATTGCGTCAGGTGCAGCGTCGCCTTGGCACCGTTTACCAACAGTTCAATCTAGTCAATAACCTCCGGGTGATTCATAACGTTAATGCGGGTCATTTAGGACGCTGGTCATTAATGAAAGCTCTTGTTTCTTTATTGTTTCCCCAAGAGGTAGACACTGCTCTCAAGGCTTTAGCTCAGGTAGGAATTCCCGAAAAGCTTTATGCACCAACCGAGGAACTGTCTGGAGGACAGCAACAAAGGGTTGCCTTAGCTAGAGTGCTGGTGCAAAATCCTGAGGTGATTCTTGCTGATGAACCGATTTCTAACCTGGACAGGCAAATGAGTCGGGAAATTATGGATTTGCTCAAGGAGATAAGTGAAACTGGGGGAAAGACATTAGTAACTAGTCTGCATTCTATCGAATTCGCCTGCAGTCATTGCGATCGCTTGGTGGGATTGCAACGGGGAAAGATTGTCTTTGATGTTCCTCCAGGGGTTTTGTCTCAGAGCATGATCGACAAATTATATGCTACAGAGACTGATCTGATGAATGTATAGTTTGAAATTTTTAGGAACATTTCCGTCTCAAATCCTATAGCACTTGGAGTAAATATTAAAACACATTAGAGGTCTATAAATCATCTTTAATCGACTCAAATGAATCAAACTAAACGTTCCAAAAATGATGATTTAAACTTTAATTTAATCAACGATATTACCGTGACCCAAGTAGTTCTATTAATTTTCTAAATCTTGACTACCTTAAAGCTAAGTTATTACCTATTTACACTACCATTTATTTCTTTTTTTTCGTCTATTAACCTCTAGTTTTAGGGTGTTATGGTATTATATAAATCTATATTTGTGTTCCCTGTTCCCCGTTTTATTTTCCCTGTTACTTTATCCACTGTTCCCTTGAAACCAAAATACTATTAAACTAATATACTTCCGTTGCAATAACTTAGATGACTCAAAGTTTATCTCGTCCACCATTACTGAATCGCAGCCTGCTGTGGGGAATTTGTTTTGTCATTTTTATCGGGATGGCGGTTGTTAAAGCTGGTATCTTTGAGCAAGATCTTGTTAATGTGGGAGGATTTTACCAACTATTGCGATTCTTGCGGGCGAGTTTGCACCCCGAAGTGAGTCCTGAGTTTCTGCAGCTGACCCTGAAGGCTACCCTCACGACCCTAGCTTATGCCGCCTGTGGCACTTTTCTGAGTATCTTGCTCGGCGTGGTGGCAGGAGTTATCACCTCCCAAGTTTGGTGGTTGACAGTCTTGCCTCACTGGACTCTGCGACAACCCATCTGGCTGGGAATTCGGGGACTGCTGGCCTTCCCCAGAGCAATTCATGAGATGATCTGGGGCATTTTTTTTGTCAGTATCTGGGGTTTAGATCCTCTGGCGGCCATTATGGCCATCGCCATTCCCTATGGGGCAATAGTCGCGAAGGTCTTCTCAGAAATTCTGGATGAAACGCCCCGGGGTGCTTTGATGGCATTACTCAGTAGTGGCGTGTCCCCCTTGATGGCCTTTCTTTACAGTATCATTCCGCAAGCCTTTTCAAATCTCGTGTCCTACACCCTCTATCGCTTTGAGTGTTCCATTCGTTCAGCTACTGTACTGGGGCTGGTTGGGGCTGGTGGCTTGGGCTATGAGATCTTGCTGAGTTTACAGTCTCTGCGTTACGAACAACTATGGACATTTTTCTATGCCCTAGTTTTATTAAGCGCTGCGATTGACATCAGTAGTGTCATCTTGCGCCGCCGGATTAATTTGAGAGTAGTTTTAATTTTAGTGGTTTTGTGCTGTTTGGGGTTTTTGTATGTCAGTCCTGATGTTAGCAAGTTTTGGTCTCCCCGAACTCAAAAACTCTTGGGTGACATTGCCCAAGCATCATTTCCCCTCGATTTTAAGGCTGTCCCCTTGTCGCAGCTGTGGAAGTTATCACTACAAACTCTAGTTATGTCTGTCCTGGCGAGTGCTGGTTCTGGTCTTGTAGGGATTGTTCTGTCTTTTCCAGCAGCCCATAATTTTTTGCTACCAGGGGGATTGCTCAATCCCAGTCCAAAAGCTTCGCGATTAGCTGCCTTACAAGGCTGGTCTATCCTAGTATTCACCAGGATCATACTAATGTTTGGCAGAGCTATTCCTGCCCCAATTTGGGCATTAGTGGTGATGTTTGTCATGTTTCCGGGAGTTTTACCTGGTGCGATCGCCCTAGGATTGCATAATCTAGGCATCCTTGGCAGGTTGATGGCAGAAATAAATGAAAATTTGGAAAAGCCTCCCTTAGAAGCCTTAAAAGCACAAGGAACTCCAGGAGCACTCTTGTTTCTCTATGGGATATTCCCGATGAATTTACCTCGTTTTCTGGCTTATATTTTCTATCGCTGGGAGGTGTGTATGCGGGAGACAGTCATTGTAGGATTAGTTGGAGCTGGAGGATTAGGGGTATTGTTGACCGAACAACTGAGCAGCTTTGATTATCCGAGTGTGGGCATGACGCTGGTTTGTTTTGTCTTTTTGACTTTTTTCGTTGATTGGGTGAGTGCTGCCGCTAGAGAATCGATAACTCCTCATAAATCTCTAAACTATTGACACTCCCCGCTAATCGCGAGACGGGGATTCTTCACTCAATGACTCGGCTTGCTGAACCTGACCGGAATCAAGGACAGTAGAGGCCAAATCTCCTGAAGCGTTTGGATTAATAATCCAAGTTCCGACGTGCCCCGTCGTACTTATGGCTCGATTTCGGATGTTGATAGCGGCATTGTGGTCTCTATCAAGTTCACACCCACATTCACATACATGAGTCCTAGTAGATAGGGACTTTTTAACAGTTTCACCGCATTCAGAACAGTTCTGGCTAGTGTAGGCAGGATTCACTGCAACAGTCATCCTGCCAAACTTAATCCCAAAATGCTCCAACCATTTCCTAAATTGATACCAACCAGCGTCATTAATAGATTTGGCGAGACAGTGATTTTTTACCAGATTCTTAACTCTTAAATCTTCGTAGGCGACCAGATCGTTAGATCGGATTACGCAACGTGCAAGTCTCTTTGCATGTTCTTCACGCTGCCTACTTATTTTAAGGTGCTGTCTACCTAGTATATTGACCGCTTTTCTTCGGTTGGATGAGCCTTTCTTTTTTCGGGAAACCCGACGTTGATAAAATTTTAAACGTCTTTCCCCTTTTCTATAGAATTGGGGGTTAGGTTCAGAATGACCATTGGAGTCTGTATAAAACTCTTTGAGTCCTACATCCAGACCAATCATTTCACCTGTGTGCTCTACTTCCTCTTTTACGTTAACTGCAACGCAAAATTGAACATAGTACCCATCAGCTCGTTTAACTATCCGAACCCGATTAATTTGCTTCTTGTCGAAGCGCCACAAGTCCCAAGTCCCCTTTAGCTTAAGCTTTCCAATCCCTTTTTTGTCTGTGAACGTTATCGACTTTTTATCAGGAGATAACTTCCATCCTGACTTCTTGTACTCGACAGAGCGAGCACGCTTTTGGAATCTAGGAAAACCCTTTTTGCCTGGAACTTTTTTCTTGCAGTTATCGTAGAAGCGAACAATCGATGACCATGCCCTCTCAGATGCAGCCTGACGAGCGGTAGAGTTTAATTCATTAGCAAAGGTAAACTCTTTAGCTAGTATTTTAGAGTACCGGCTAAGGTCACTTTTTCCTGTCCCTTTGTTGTCTAACCACAGGCGAATACAACTATTTCGGATAAACTTAACTGTCCGGATAGCTTCGTCTATAGCTGAATATTGATACTTTTTGCCCTTGGCTTTAAACTCTAGAATGATCATTGACCTTAGATCACGCTACGCGAACGAAATTCGACCTCCTCGACCTTGACCAACGGTCACGCTACGCGAACGGTCGCGCTACGCGAACGATATGTCTTTACTCTAGCAATTTTATATAAAAGCGTCAAGTACTAGTCAAGATTTTTTTCACGGCGACTCAAGTCGCTGCTAGTCTTCATCCCCGGTTTAAAAACGCGGGGCTTTCGACTTGTGCGTCCCCTCGTAATGGGATTATGCTTCTGCCTTACTGGCGTTGCACAATAACAGGATGATGTACCTATTTGCCGAAGGAAGTTTGAACTGTAGACTATAAGCCACTTTTAGTTATGTGCAAAAAATGGTAACATCCCACAAATGTGCAACGGCTCCTGACTAACCTAAAGCTTGGGCGAGATCTTCTAGTAGATCATCAGTATGTTCAAGACCAACAGACATCCTTAACAGATTGTCTGGGGTTCGGGTACCAGGAAATTCCATCGAAGCACGATGTTCGACTAAACTCTCGACACCACCCAAGCTAGTGGCTCGTGTAAATACTTTAACCTTGCCAGTAAAGGCAAAGGCATCTTCCCTGTTTCCTTTAACTTGGAAAGAAATCATACCCCCAAACAGGTTCATCTGAGCAGCAGCAATTCCATGTCCTGGATGGTTTGGTAATCCGGGATAATGAACAGCTTCTACTTGGGAGTGTTCTTCTAAAAACCGTGCCACCTTCAAGGCATTTTCTGAATGAGCTCTCATGCGGTAGGGTAAGGTCTGAATGCTCCGCAGGAGTAACCAACAGTCGAAAGGGGCGGCTACTGAACCGCCAGCCATCTGAATTGTTTTAATTTTGTGAAAAAATTCATCCTTAACCTTAGTAATCACGGCACCTCCTAAGACATCACTGTGTCCACCGAGATACTTGGTTGTGGAGTGGATAACCAAATCTGCCCCCAACTCCAATGGACGTTGGCTAATCGGTGTTGCCCAAGTGTTATCGCAAACACAATAGACATTATGGTTATGGGCAATATGGGCAATTTTGCTGATATCGGTAACCCTTAACATTGGATTGGAAGGCGTTTCTATCCAAATCAGCTTGGTGTTGGGTTGAACTGCCTCCATGACTTTGGTAGGATTAGCCATATCTACAAAAGTGACCGCCAAATTCCAAGGGCGAAAAATTTCTCGCAAGAGAAACCCAGTTCCTGTGTAACTATCTACAGGTGCAACTACATGGTCTCCAGGGGACAAAGCCTGGAAGATACTCAAGGTAGCTGCTGAACCAGAAGAAAAAGCGGCGGCGGCTGCTCCACCCTCCAATTTAGACAGGCATTTCTCCAAACTATCCCGATTCGGGTTATTGTCTCGACTGTAGTTATAACCCTGAGGGTAGCTGCCGTCTGGCTGACGTTCAAATGTAGTAGATAGATAAATTGGGGACACTACTGCCCCTGTGGCTGAGTCAATATTATGGCCAGCATGCACTGCCAGTGTCTCAATTTTCATGCAACCTTTTGCTCAAATTACTGATAATACCTTTTCAGAGGTAAGACGCCAAAATATATAAATTGTGAATATATAAATTGTGGCGTTCCTCATACTTATGAGGTACTGTCAATTTTATTCCGTCCTTATTAAGGAGGGGAGGGGGGATTCGTACTCCCCACTCCCTACTCCCTATTCCCTAAAACCCAGGACTTTGTACCTCAACCAATTGAAAACTGCGATATATACATGTTGGCCATATGATGCCGCATGAATCCGGTCTACGTTGTGTTATTGACTACATAAGGCTTGCTTATCACTGACAATAGGGGTAAAACTTAATCAAAACCCATATTCACTAAGGTTTGTTGCCAAATTGCCAGTACCATAAGAAAACTTTACCAATCGTTTTAATTGGCTTGAGTGACTTATAGGCTTCCCATTGCCCCGGTATGATAGGGGAGTTGTTGGTAATTATAAAAAAATTGTGAAAAAAATTACACTCTTAGGTTCCACTGGGTCTATAGGTACCCAAACTCTCGATATTGTTAATCAATACCCCGAGCAATTCCAGTTAGTGGGATTGGCAGCTGGGCGCAATGTGGAAATGTTAGCCGCTCAAATTCGGCAATTTCGACCGATGATTGCCGCAATTCGTCATCAAGAGAGATTGCCAGAACTCAAAGCAGCAATTGCTGACCTTGACCCCCAACCTATCCTCCTAGGGGGCGAAGCTGGAGTGGTAGAAGTGGCACGCTATGGTGATGCCGAAGCTGTAGTTACTGGCATTGTCGGCTGTGCGGGTTTGTTGCCTACTATTGCTGCTATTGAAGCGGGTAAAGACATTGCTTTAGCGAATAAAGAAACTCTAATTGCAGGTGGTCCAGTGGTACTACCCTTAGTGGAAAAACATGGTATTAAGCTGCTACCAGCTGACTCAGAACATTCGGCAATTTTTCAGTGTCTTCAGGGAGTGCCAGCAGGGGGATTGCGGCGGATTATCCTAACTGCATCTGGGGGGGCTTTCCGAGATTGGTCCGTGGACAAGTTAGCTTCAGTGAAGGTGGCTGATGCCCTGAAGCATCCCAACTGGTCAATGGGTCGTAAAATTACTGTAGACTCTGCCACCCTGATGAATAAGGGATTGGAAGTGATTGAGGCTCACTTCCTGTTTGGCATGGATTATGACCACATCGACATTGTGATCCATCCCCAGAGTATTATTCACTCCCTGATTGAACTACAAGATACCTCAGTATTAGCTCAGTTAGGTTGGCCGGATATGCGCTTACCTTTACTCTATTCCCTCTCATGGCCGGAACGGATCTATACCGATTGGGAACCACTAGATTTGGTGAAAGCTGGTAATTTGACTTTTAGGGAACCGGATCATCAGAAATATCCCTGTATGAACATCGCTGATGCAGCTGGTCGGGCTGGGGGGTCGATGCCAGCGGTATTGAATGCAGCGAATGAGCAGGCAGTTGCCCTATTCCTAGAGGAGAAAATTGGTTATTTGGATATTGCTCGTTGTATTGAATCTGTATGCGATCGCCACCAAGCTGATAACTGTTCCAATCCTTCCTTAGACGATATCTTGGCAGCAGATCAATGGGCAAGACAGGAAGTTATAGCTGCTAGTAAGTTGCTCCGGGATTCGATCACTTTCCCACAGCCTGTCCCTTCAACAAGTTGATTAGGTTCAAGACTTGCTCAAAAATCAAACAAACGTTTTGGGAACAGTCGCGCATAACCCCGACGTCAAGGGCTAGTTCAGTCGGGGTAGTTTACGCTATGTGCTTGCCTTAAACTTGTGAGTGGACAATAAAAGAAGTTGGAGAGCTACTTATGGACGCCGCTGCACTCTGGCAACGCTATCAGGATTGGCTTTATTACCACGAAGGGTTAGAGCTTTACCTCGATATCAGCCGTATGGGGTTTGATGATGCCTTTGTGGAGGCGATGCTGCCTAAGTTTGAAAAGGCATTTAAGGATATGGATGCCCTAGTCAACGGTGCGATCGCAAACCCTGATGAAAACCGCATGGTCGGTCACTACTGGCTAAGAGACCCGGACTTAGCCCCAACTCCAGAACTCCAACAAGACATTGTCAACACTCTCGAAAAGATTGAAACCTTTACCCAAAATGTCCACACGGGTGCCATCCATCCCCCTAGGGCACCAAAATTTACAGATGTTCTTTCCATTGGTATTGGGGGCTCTGCCCTTGGTCCTGAGTTTGTCGCTGAAGCCCTCGCGCTAGACTCTCCTCCTTTGGCTATTCACTTTATTGACAATACTGACCCAGCTGGCATTGATACTGTCCTGACCCGACTCCAAGACCGATTATCTAGCACTCTGGTATTAGTCATCTCCAAATCTGGGGGAACACCAGAAACTCGTAACGGCATGGTGGAAGTTAAAACAGCCTACGAGTCTCAGAATCTAGACTTTGCTGCCCAGGCTGTTGCCATTACGGGTGTTGGCAGCAAACTAGATCAATTGGCAAAATCCGAAGGTTGGCTGGCCACCTTTCCCATGTACGATTGGGTAGGAGGACGTACCTCTGAAATGTCAGCCGTAGGACTACTTCCAGCTTCACTACAAGGGATTGATATCCGTCAGATGCTGGCTGGTGCTAAAGATATGGATAGCGCGACCGGTAGCCCCCAGCTCAAAAGCAATCCAGCCGCCTTACTTGCCCTATGCTGGTACTTTGCTGGCAATGGCAAGGGGGAGAAAGATATGGTCATGTTGCCTTACAAAGACAGTCTATTGCTATTCTCCCGCTACTTACAGCAGCTGGTAATGGAATCTCTAGGTAAGGAAAAAGACCTAGATGGCAATACGGTTTATCAGGGCATTGCAGTTTATGGTAACAAAGGCTCAACGGATCAACATGCCTACGTACAGCAACTTCGCGAAGGTGTTCCCAATTTCTTTGTCACGTTCATTGAAGTCTTAGAAGACCGACAAGGGAAGTCTCCAGAAGTAGAACCTGGTGTAACTACGGGAGACTATCTATCAGGTTTATTACAAGGTACTCGGCAAGCGTTGTATGAAAATCAACGGGATTCCATTACCGTAAGCATTCGTCAGGTCAATGCTAGAACCGTGGGGGCATTGATTGCCCTGTATGAACGTGCTGTTGGTCTTTATGCATCCTTGGTAAATATCAATGCCTATCACCAACCTGGGGTAGAAGCGGGTAAAAAAGCCGCCGCTGCCATTCTAGATTTACAGAAAAAGGTGATGGAGGTACTACACCAGGAAAGTGCTGCCATATCTGTTTCGGAGTTAGCTGAGAAAGTGGGAGCCCCTGACCAAATTGAAGGGATTTACAAATTGCTGCGTCATCTGGCTTATAACCAGCGGGGTATTGTCTTAGAAGGGAATCTGGGGCAGCCAAGTAGTCTAAAAGTTTCTGCTGTATAAGCTAATAGATATTTCACCTTTTTTGTTGACAGTTGACCGGAACCGCTATCCTTACCCGTTATTCAGGACGGGGAAGGATAGCGGGCTACCGCTAGGGAGCAACCTTAGGTTGCCTCCGGTCGCTTTTGGTTTTGGATGTACTCCTTAAGCACCTCAAGGGGTACCCCTCCGACAGAAATGCAAAAGTAGCTTGGGCTCCATAACCCATCTAAGGATGGCTTCTTGTGTCCAGCTTGGTTGTACTTTCGACGCTTACTCACCTTTGAGAGACGTTAGGCTTCTCTAGTCAACCCAAGAAACTTGCTAGAATAGAAAGCTTGACGCTCCCCACCCTTTAGAGGGATGGGGATTCCTAGATCGACGAATCACCTTAAACCGCCGAGTTCCCATTTTGACGCCGTCAAAGACAGGACAGTAATTAACCAAAAATCCGTGAGCTTACTACCAAATTTCCAGTCAATTCACGACAGACCTAGAGGGCAATTCTCCCTAGGCGTTCGGATACTTGTTTGAGAGTGCCGAAGATTCTGTTTCCCTCTCTTTCTCCATGTTCCGGTGCGCCCCACCGTACATTTTCTTGAAAAGGTTTGCTTTACTAGGTTCACACGCCAATTGTTAGTTGACGATTGGGTTTTTAAAGAGGATTTTCCCTGGCCTCGGAGCATTACTACTTTTTAGGCGGTCGAGCGTGGACTCCACGGATTTATATTGTCTCGTCCTAACGGTTTTTCAGCCTGTACTCTACTTTAGGATACACGACCCAGAACGAAAATTCCGGATACCACAAAAATTAATTTGGTCAACTCCGTACCTACGTTGACCCACCTTACATCCCCACCTTAAGAAGGATGGGGTATTACGGCGCTCCATGAAATAATAAATTCTATCTAAAATGTAACGTTTTTTACACCCAAAAATGTAACGTTTTTTAAAATTTTGGTTACAATGCTGGCCATAAAGGTAGCTTAATTAAAGAGGTCAGAGGTGCAATGGCTCAGTCTGATGTAGTAACTGTCGGTCAATACCTTACTCAACGCCTGCAAGCCGCTGGTGTCAAGCATATTTTTGGCGTAGTGGGAGATTACGTCCTGGGTCTGATGGATGTCTTGCTAGAGAGTTCTGTAGAGTTAATCTACACCTGTAACGAACTCAATGCCGGATATGCAGCTGATGCCTATGCCCGCCTTAATGGTGTTGGTGGGTTGTGCGTTACCTATAATGTCGGTGGACTCAGTCTAGTCAATGCGGTGGCTGGTGCCTATGCTGAGCTAGTCCCCCTGATCGTTATTAGTGGAGCGCCTAACAGTTCCCAGCGGCAACAGAAGTTACTCTTACATCATACTGCCGGTAATTACAATCTACAGCTGGAAATTTTTGAAAAAATTACAGTGGCATCCGTGAGGCTTACCAGCCCTAGTCAAGCGGCAAGGCAAATCGACCAGACCATTGCTGCTTGTTTGCGCCACCGCAGACCTGTATACATTGAAATACCCTCAGACTTAGTCAATCAACCTTGTCCTATTACTGGGGATCGTGACTTACCAGAAACCCCAATTGTGGATGTCCACGCTTTATCAGAGGCAGTTGAAGAGGCGGTAAGTTTGCTAGACCAATCCCAGCATCCCATTATTATAGCTGGGGTTGAACTCCACCGCTACGGAATAGCAGACCAACTTACCCACCTGCTGGAGCAGACGGGATATCCCTTCGCTACGACTCTGTTAGGCAAGTCAATTATCTCCGAAAGCCACCCACAATTCATTGGTAGCTATGCAGGAGCGTTCAGTCAGGAGTATGTACGCCAACGAGTTGAAACAGCAGACTGTATTTTGTGCCTGGGTGCCTTTATGTCAGACATTAATCTCGGTGGTTTCACTGCCCAACTGCCCGAAGAGCGATTAATTAACGCTAATTCTGACAAAGTTAAAATCAAACACCACTTTTATTCTCCAGTGTATCTAGCGGATTTCATGGCTGGTGTAACTGCCAAACTTCAGAAGAAAAAATCTGATCTCTTGGATATCAAGCCAGCTATAGAGTCTTTGTCTAAACGCTTTGAGTCACAACCTGAGCAAAAGCTAACCAACGCCAGATTCTATGAGCGGATGACTCACTTTATTGATGATGAGTCAATCGTGATTGCTGAAACTGGTGATGCTTTAATTGCTACCGTTGATTTGGTACTCCAAGGAGACAGCGACTACATTGGACAGGCCCTTTACACATCTATTGGCTTCTCAGTTCCTGCCTGCCTAGGAGTCGGTTTGGCTGTTCCTAACCGTAGACCGATTGTGTTTGTCGGTGATGGTGCCTTCCAGATGACCTGTCAGGAACTTTCTACGATTATTAGGCATCAACTTAACCCGATTATCTTCTTAATTAATAATGACGGGTACACTATTGAGCGGGCTATCCATGAAGGCTCGTACAACAATATTCAACCTTGGAAATATCATCAGTTACCCCAGGTTTTTGGCAATAGCTGGAGTTGCCAAGTGCGTACTGAAGGTGAGTTAGAACAAGCCTTAGAACAGGCAAAAGTAAACCAGAATAGTGTCTCCTTTATCGAAGTTCATTTAGATCGCCTCGATTGCTCTGATGGTGTCAAGCGCTTGGGGAAAGCCTTAAGTGCTATGCAAGGATTATCAGACTAGTAGCTGGTTTAGGCCAGAGGGGGGCTGAGTGACTAATTAATCACAAGGGTGCTTCTTTCAGCAAGCCTAAGCTATGTTGTTGTCTAGGTATCTATATTAATTTTACCAGGCAACTCCTATCTCCAGACAGTTCTGATTGAGCTGGCGTCGCCTTTCGGCGACGCTACGCGAACGAAGTATTTTTAGTCACCAATTGAGCACCAGATGACCTAGCTTAAGAGTAGGTTTGTTCTAAATGTCAGTACTATAGTTATCCCATGCCATTGATTATTCTGGTTGCAGATGACGACCTGGGCACTCGTCTGTCTGTAAGCGATTATCTGGAAATGTCAGGTTATTCAGTTATTACTGCTGAAAATGGTCAGCAAGCGCTGTCTATGATTGAGACTTATCACCCTCACCTTCTGGTTACAGATATTAATATGCCGCGAATAGATGGCTATGAACTGGTGAGAAAAGTGCGTCAGAAGCCCCCATTGCGGTTGTTACCTGTTGTATTTTTAACCGAACTCAATAGCACCAATCAACGCATCAAGGGTTATCAGTCGGGGTGTGATGTCTACCTACCTAAGCCCTTTGAGATGCAAGAATTGGGTGCAGTCATTCAAAGTTTACTAGTGCGATCGCAAATGATTCATACAGAGTTACGATTCTCATCACCACAGACTACAAAAGAGCTAGTTGATAAATCGGCATCGAGATCAATCAACTCCGTAGAGATTAATCATCAATCAGGGAATAATACCCAAGCTCATGCTCTACAGCTGACCGAGCGGGAACAGCAAGTATTGAATTTACTGGCTACAGGTTTATCCAATGTCGAAATTGGTAACCAACTACACCTGAGTCCCAGGACAATCGAGAAGTACGTTAGTCGTCTGTTCAGAAAAACTGATACGAGTAACCGAGCCGAACTCTTACGATTTGCCTTAGAACACCATTTAATCAAATGAATTCATCCAGTTAACCGCCAATGGCATAAAAGCTAAGTTCACCATTGGCAATTAGTAGTAGTTGGCAGTTTTTAGTTTTGCCTAGTCTTGGTGTAATTGTCAACAACGTGTTCCAGCAGACCTTCGCAAGCGTCTAGCAGTAAATCAATCACCTTATTAAAACCCTCTGGTCCACCGTAGTATGGATCGGGGACTGAGCGCTCGGTGTGATGACGGGCAAAATCACACATTAGCCTTACTTTATCTTTATACTTCCCAGCTGGATCAAGAGAGATAATATCTTCGTAGTTTTGCTGATCCATAGCTAAAATCAGGTCAAATTCTTCCAAGTCAGACCGATTAAACTGCCGTGCTTTCCCCTGGAGTACAATCCCCCGACGTTTGGCAGCTGCTGTCATACGCCGATCCGGGGGAGAGCCAATATGATAACTGGAAGTACCAGCGGAATCGCCGACAATTTGGTCAGAAAGATTTGCTTGTGCTATCAAGTGATTCATGATGTTCTCAGCTGAGGGAGAACGGCAGATATTACCAAGGCAGACAAAGAGTAACTTGCAGGGCATGGGTATATTATTTGGTCAACTACGAGCTGCGCCGTGTTAAGTTTAGCAACGAAATTGCTCTATGGGATAGTTGAACCCATGTGGTGGGATGTCGCTTCATGGTTCAATGTCTAGCAACGCAGTGATTTAAAGACACCAACTTGTAAAGGGATACCTCCTAATTTAACGGTTATGCAAGGAAGAGATTTACTATTTAAGTCGCGCCGTAGCCTTTACCGCAAGCGCCGCCGACGGTTTAACCTACTGACGATGCTCGCAGGGATAGTTCTAAGTTTGATGATTGTGGAATTGTTGGCTCGTTTATTAGTGGCTGCGGTCGGCAAAATTAATGAGATAGCTACCTACAAGGGGGCACCCAGAGATTTCACTGTTTACCGTCCCAAGTTCGTTGACCAGACACAGCAGCTTTATGATGGATTACCAGACATTGGTGATCTAGCTGTCCAACGGGATCTAGCTGTAGGTTACAGTTTATTAGGGAAGCAACAGAGTGATTTCTGGCGCATTAATGAGCAGGGTTTCCGGGACGACGACCCCGTTCCCTTGGTCAAACCCAAAAATGAAATTCGGATTTTTTTGTTAGGTGGCTCGACAGCCTTCGGTCAAGGGAATGCCAATAATCAAGTTACCATAGCCAGCTACTTAGAAGCTCGTCTCAATCAACGGATAAAACAGCAAAGGCGTTCCCCACAGAAATACCGGCCAATGACCTTACCCCCCTCTGAACCGGAATTAAAGCAAGCACTTGCTCTGCCGCCAAAGATTCGAAATGGTAAGTATCGTGTCATCAACGCCGCAGTACCAGGGTATACCTCTGGCAATGCACTAGCTCAGTTAGCTCTCAAAATTTTACCTTACAGCCCAGACGCAGTAATAGTGTTGGGTGGATACACAGATTTGATCACCCCCAGTGACCAAAATTTAACAGATATTCCTAACACAGAAGCCTTCTTACAAAATGCGACTGGGCATTTTTGGACTCATCTCACCCAGCAGTTGAAGCATTTAGTTACAAAAACTTATCTTGCTAAAGCAATCACATACTGGGTCTTTGATCCTCAGCCGTCAGTGAGTCAGCGGTCTCTAGTGGTCAGGGGGGAGGTTATGCCACTGAAGAAGTATCTTCCTCAGAAATCCGATGAACTGGAACGTCGATTGACGCGCTATCGCAATAACCTCAGACATATGCTGCGTTTAACAGCAGGACAGGGAATTCCTTTACTAGTTGCTGTCCAACCAGAAATAACTGGTCGTGGCAACAAAACGATCAAACCAGCAGAGAAGGAAATTTTGCAGCAGTTAGGAAAAGTTTACCAAAAACAAGTGCAAGCCAATTATCCCAAATTGGTGGTAGCGGGTCAGCAACTGGAGAAAGGCTTTCCCAAAAATATCAAGGTTCTCAACTTGTACACAATTTATCAAAACTTTCCCGAACTCGCCTTTAATGATGCCATTCACTTGACAGAAGCAGCCAATATAGAGGTGGCTAAGAGCTTATATTATGGACTTACGTCACTGCCAAAGCTACAGGTAGCTTCGTTTTACTCAAATATTGATAAATAGTCAGGCATTAATAGGATATTCGGCATGAGGTTTGAAACCATTGAGAATGATTAATTTCCTCATGCCTTTAGTTTTTTCCTACGGAATCCCGAGCGGGGATTGACCGATCAGGTTATAAACCTGGCAAATTTAACCCACTGGTAAGTTGTTCCATGCGTTCCCGCATAGTGGCTGTGGAGGTCTCATAGGCATTTTTCATGGCTGCTAACACCAGTTCAGATAAAGCCTCAGCTCCTTGATTGATAGCATCCTCAGAAATCTCTACACGTAGGGGTTCCTGATTACCACTGAGAAACACCTTCACCTTACCGTCTTCCCCTGATGTTCCCTCAATTTCCATTTGCTCCAACTCATCCTGGAGCTCTTTGGCACCCTTTTGAACTTCTTGAGCTTTTTTGAAGGCTTCGGCTAGTTCTTTCATCTTGCCGAGACCGAGACCAAATCCTTTTCCTTTGTCTTGTGTCATAAAAAATCCCAGTTAAGTTTAGAAACCCCCTGTCTAATGACCGGGGAAGAAAAACAAACGTCAAGCGCGGTTTTAACCCCTGGCCAGGTCGGCACTAAGCCCAGTCTGTGGGGCAAGGGGCGCGCTGACATTATAAATCTTGTGGTGATTAACCTTTATCTATATCTATTGTGTATCTATTGTGATGCTATTGGAATTTTCCTCACCTTAACAGCAGTAGGAAACAGGGGAATAAATTCCCGGTTTCCTTATTCATAGATGGGCTGAAGCGATCTAGTTAACTTCTTCCCATTCTGTTCTAGTTTAGCCAAGCAGAACTATAAACTAAAAATTGATACTGTTGGTGATCAGCTTGGTGATCAGCTTGGTAATCAGCTTTGAACTGATTCCCCAACAGGATCGGTTTTGGGATATCCACTGGAACCATAGGAGGGGATAAATCCCCTCGCTGGTTTTTATCCCTGCTCTAAAGACATAGGGCTTTCAACTGCTAGTTTTTTGGTAAAATCACCTAAAATCCTCACTTCTGGCTCTAAACACAGTGACCAGTGCTTTTCTACTTGCTCCTGTATATGGTGGATCATGCGGAAGATATCGCTAGCCTTAGCATCACCACAGTTAAGTATAAAGTTGGCATGGCGTTCAGCTATTCTAGCACCACCAATTTGGTAGCCTTTTAGACCAATTTGTTCAATTAGCCAACCAGCAGCATAGGGGTCAGGGTTGCGGAACACACTGCCACAGCTAGGTAGGTGGTAAGGTTGGGTAGTGTGTCGTCTTGCCAAATGCTCTGATGTCAGTGAGCGCACCTGTTTTGGGTCAGCACCCGGTTTTAACTGAAATGTGGCCTGGCTGACTATGCGATCGCTACCTTGAAGGATTGAGGTGCGATAGCTAAAGCCTAGGTCTTGGCTACTGAGTTGGGCTATTGAGCCATCAGGGGATAGAACATCTGTATGAAACAGAATATCAGCTGTGGAATTTTTGTGGGCACCAGCATTCATCACCACAGCACCACCAACGGTTCCAGGTATGCCCACAGCCCACTCTAGCCCTTCCCAGCCTCGTTTGGCAGCCTGCCATGCCAGTCTGGCAATCGGTACACCAGCACTGGCGGTAATTCTCCCTGTATCTGCATCAAAGTGAGTATGGCGCAGATAGCGAGTACAAATTACCAAACCCGGCAAACCGATATCGCTGACTAGAAGGTTGGAACCGGCACCTAATAGGGTTAGGGGTAATTTTTGGGAGTGAGCCCACTGGAAACTAGCTTGTAGATCTTCTAGGCTCCGAGGCGCGACGTACCACTGAGCTGGACCTCCCACACGAAATGAGGTGAGTTTGGCTAAGGATACCTGGGACTGAAGTGGACAATTGGTTCCTGGAATATACAACTTTAACTGGGAAGGAGTTTTTTTCTGGGTTAGCACGCTAGTTATCATCAGGAAAATCAGGGTAGAGATTCGGATCTACACGCAATGAGAATAATGCCGATCCGTTTTTGGCAGTGAAATTGGCTGAAGTTGCTAGGGGGTAGAATACCTAGAAGAGTTTGTGGAAAGTTGATTCACGAATATCATCGAGACTTGAGATCATACTGACCTTCTCTTACGGTCTATAGTTAAAATTCCCTAGCTTGATTCACAATTATTGATGCTTTCGGGCTTAACTTTGGTTAACTAAGCCGTCATGCTGTTGGTAAAACCCCATTACCTTAGGAATAATCTGATTCAGATTACCGGCTCCCAAAAATAGGGCTAAGTCCCCAGGACAGAGAATTTGGTTCAGAAACTCTACCACTGATTCGAGAGTTGGTTTGTAATGTACATCCTTATGGTTAGATGCGATCGCCTGATAAAGGTTTTCCCCACTAATTTCTCCTAAATCTGGTTCCCCAGCACTGTATATATCACTGATAACCACCAAGTCAGCGTTACTAAAGGAAACACTAAACTCGGGGATAAACCTCAGGGTACGACTATATCGGTGGGGTTGGAAAATTGCAATTATTCGCTGGTCAGCGTTGACCTGGATTCTTGCGGCAGCTAGGGTTGCCTTAATTTCACTGGGGTGGTGAGCATAGTCATCCACAAAACTAATATCATTGCACCTGCCCCGCAGCTCAAATCGGCGTTTGGCTCCCTCAAAGCTAGCGATCCCCAAGGCAATTGCCTCAAACTCCAACCCCAAATTTCGTCCTACTGCTACTGCGGCTAGGGCATTGCTGAGATTATGTTTGCCTAGCAATTTCAGCTCCAACCGACCTAAAACCTGATTGCCTTCCCAAACTCTGGCGGTAGTGCCATTAGCTTCATAAGTTACATCATCAACGCTATAGTCGGCCCCCATATCTCGCCGTAGACTATAGCTGATATTCGGTTTTAGTTGCGTACGCACTGTCTCACAATCAATACATCCGACTAACTTCTTACAGCGCTTCGCGAAGGTCTGGAATATTTCAACAACCTCCTCTAACTTCTGGTAATGGTCTGGATGATCCAGCTCAATATTGGTGACTACACCAATCTCGGCGGAGAGCTTAACCAAGGAACCATCGGATTCATCAGCCTCAGCAACCAGTAATGGTCCATTTCCCAGCCTGGCATTACCACCGATAGCATCCACCTCACCACCGATAATTATGGTGGGGTCACAACCCGCTTGCCACAGTAGATAACCGAGCAAACTACTGGTTGTAGTTTTCCCATGAGTCCCAGCAACTGCTATACTGGAATAGTCTTCAATCAACGCCGCTAGTAAATCTGAGCGATGGAAAATCGGGCAACCTAGCTTTAAAGCTGCCTGATACTCAGAGTTCAATGGGTTAATTGCTGTGGAACAGATAACTTGAGGCAAGCCTAAGCAGGGTTCAGCTAAAGATATAGTCGGACTTGATTGTGATATTTCTGTGAGCGCTTTTGGGTTCAAACTCGTGCTAACCCTTTTAGCTGCTACGTCTTCACAAGCTGGTGCATTCCTGGATTGGAAAAATTCTAAGTTGGCGGCACACTGCTGTTTGAATATATGAGCACCTACTGCTTGCAAACGTTGCGTGATATGGGTTGTCCGAGTATCTGAGCCAGATACTCTCAATTGGCGTTTGGCTAGGATGTAGGCAAGAGCTGACATCCCAATTCCGCCAATACCAATGAAATGAAATGGTTTATTACTGAAATCAACAGTCTTTGGCATTTTAACTCCTTACACACCACACCGCACACGCCTAATTTGCCAATAACACGCGCTATCATATCAGGAAAAATACATATCCAGGAATAATTTTTGGGAAATAAGTACATCTGTACTATAAAACAGGGGAATAATACCTTCAGTTTGATAACCTAACTGTTACATAACTGATTTTTGAGTACGTAGATTGTCGTATATATTACACGTCAACAAGAGTTCTCAATCCGGAAAAACGTCCCAAGACCCATAAAATAGCACTAGAGCAGAGCTAGTGGTGATTTTTGGTTTATCCGTATCACTCCCAACCATGGGGGTTATGACTTACATACCAAACTAATCAGTTGAGACTGGTTAGGGGAGAGGGGCTTTGGGAGCAACTGCATTAAGACATGGCGTGAGTAAAATCAGGTTGCCGAAGCAATATCAGATCTGTGCCATCCCCAGAGGGGACTCTGCTGCCAAAACCTCCAGCTTTGGAGATAAGTATACCCATCTGGTTTCAAAACGAGTACATCACACCACATTAATTCAGTAAAAGTTTCAAATTGTTTCAACCTTTGCGATATTATTAGAATCATTAAGAAAATATTTACTTTGAATTACAGAGGGCAAGAAGCAGTGATTAGAGTAGCGATCAATGGTTTTGGACGCATCGGACGCAACTTTATGAGATGCTGGCTGACTCGGGAGAATAGCCAGTTAGAGATAGTGGGAATCAATGATACCTCTGATCCCAAGACAAATGCCCATCTGCTCAAATACGACTCAATGCTGGGCAAACTTGATGCAGATATCAGTTGTGATCAAAATTCAATAACAGCTAATGGAAAAACTGTCAAGTGTGTATCCGACCGGAACCCCTTGAACTTGCCCTGGGACTCTTGGGGTGTTGACCTAGTTATCGAAGCGACTGGTGTTTTCCGAGATAAGGATGGGGCTGGCAAGCATATAGCTGCTGGTGCTAAGAAAGTGCTAATCACTGCTCCTGGCAAAGGAGACGTCCCCACCTACGTCATGGGTGTTAATCACGAAGACTACATCGACGAAGGAAATGACGTGATTAGCAATGCTAGCTGTACTACCAACTGTCTAGCTCCCTTTGCCAAAGTACTGCATGAACAGTTTGGCATTATCAAAGGAACAATGACCACAACTCACAGCTACACTGGGGATCAGCGGCTTCTTGATGCCAGCCACCGGGATGTACGTCGGGCTCGGGCAGCAGCGCTCAACATTGTCCCTACCTCCACTGGTGCGGCTAAAGCAGTAGCCCTAGTGATTCCTGAACTGAAAGGGAAACTCAATGGTATCGCTTTGCGGGTACCAACTCCCAATGTATCTATCGTTGACTTGGTAGTTCAAGTGGAGAAAAGTACCATTGCTGAGCAGGTCAATCAAGTCCTCAAAGAAGCAGCTGAAGGTCCACTCAAGGGAATTTTGGCTTACGGCGACGAACCTCTTGTTTCCTGTGATTACAGGGGTCATGATGCTTCCTCAATTGTGGATTCTAGCTTAACTATGGTCATGGGTGGCGATATGGTTAAGGTAGTTGCCTGGTATGACAATGAGTGGGGATATTCTCAGCGGGTTGTAGATTTGGCTGAGTTAGTTGCCCAAAAATGGTCGAATTAGTTGTTAGAGCCTAGTTTGTAAAGCAAGAGTCTGGGGAAGAGTGTTGATTCGTTAGGGTTCATCGTTCATTGAACCAATACGTTGAACCTATTCCCCTCTCTCGCTCTAAGTTATTGAATCTAAGAGCTAATTTGTAAAGTAAATATTAAGAAGCTTGAAAGCCTTGCTATGATTGTCTTTTGGGTATTAAGTAGTTCATTTGTTCTATTTTAGCCCCAGCCTTATCCTACAAGGATTACAGCGAGTTTACAAATCAGCTCTAAGGTTCCAAGCTACTGAGGGACAGTTGGGACAAAAGAAATCCCAGCCGCAGCAGCCGGGGACAAGTGATAAATTATGATTTTTATTCTTAAGCCTAAGGAGACCTCAAAGATTTACAGTTAGGTATGCTTAAGGATTGATTTTATTTTTTATTGTTCATTATTAAACCCCTTAATATTCTGTGCCAGAAATGTTGTATACTCTTACTCTTGCATCTTCATTGCTCTGATTAACAATCCTTGCAAAACGATTTTCATGTGAGTAAATAATTGTCTGTCCAGAACTACCTGGTCCTATAATATTCGTTGAGTTTGCGTCATATCCATCGTAAGTTTGGATGAATGCAGGATTAGTGGAACTCAAATCTTGTAAATTAGCTTTGGCTCGTTTCATATCATTCAATAGGGAAATTACTAATTCATCTCCTCGATCTAATTCATAACTGCCACAAGTACCATGTTGATTTGGTACGATCAATTCACAGGCGTAAGTGATGGCTTGTGCTGGTTGGATGTAACCAGCAAGCAAGCAAACACCAATGATAATTGCACTTAAACACTGTTTTACGAATCTTTTCATTATCAAGTCTCTACAATTTCCGTTGAACAAGACATAAATCAGAGTTGAAATTATTCAACTGTTATCAGTTTATCAAAAAAAACTTTATTTGTAAACTAATAAATCTCATGTAAAACCTCATGTAAAACCTCATGTCAAACCTCATGTCAAACCTCATGTCAAACCTCATGTCAAACCTCATGTCAAACCTCATAAAACTCATGGTAACCTCATGTTAAACCTCATAAAACTCATGTAAAACCTCATGTAAAACCTCATGTAAAACCTCATGTCAAACCCTGAGGGTGCTCTGCGCCACAAGCATCCGGATAAAAATTAGCCATTAAAAAACCCGACAAAAGCCGGGTGGTCTCTAACTGTGTAACGCTTGGTACTATTCAGAACGCTTCTAATTCGACCAGTTGCTTCACCAAGGCATGTGCCTGACCATATTTTGAATCCTTGCGTCCATATGCAAACCTCATGTTAAACCTCATAAAACTCATGTTAAACCTCATGTAAAACCTCATGTCAAACCTCATGTAAAACCTCATGTCAAACCCTGAGGGTGCTCTGCGCCACAAGCATCCGGATAAAAATTAGCCATTAAAAAACCCGACAAAAGCCGGGTGGTCTCTAACTGTGTAACGCTTGGTACTATTCAGAACGCTTCTAATTCGACCAGTTGCTTCACTAAGGCATGTGCCTGACCATATTTTGAATCCTTGCGTCCATTTTTAGTAGTATCCCAAGCAGTCTCAACTGTTTTAGGTATTGAGCGCATCTCAGTGTATAGTTCAACCACAGCACGAGTCTGTAACTCAGTTCAAGCCCGCTTCCGAATATCAGGTAAAGGAAAAAATACCTGTTCCCAAGCTGGGAGGTTTGGTAGATGTTCGATATGCTTAGAGGCATCAATAAGAGCTGATTCGTAAAGAAAATCTAAAGAAATAAAAAATTTAAGAGCTAATTTGTAAAGTAAATATTAAGAAGCTTGAAAGCCTTGCTATGATTGTCTTTTGGGTATTAAATAGTTCAATTGTCCTAGTTTAGCGCAAGCCTTATCCTACAAGGATTACAGCGAGTTTACAAATCAGCTCTAAGATAAGTAGATGATAACCTACCAGAGGTTGAGTGAATTTCGGTCAATGACACGTCTGCCTCAAATTGCCGCACCGACAAGAAAGCCAAATCCTACCTGATTTAAGTGATACAGAATCGGAGGTTTTGAAACCATTACTACCTGAACCGAGAACCGAAAGGCTTTGGACATCAGTTATTAGAAGTGGTTTGGGTGGCTGTGCGGTTATTCAGGAAAGAATTTTGCTCAAGCCGTCAAACAGGTATGTGGTGATTCTGTTCGAGTCGAAGTGATAGAAAGGAAATCAAAAGAGTTTGAAATACATCCATTGCGATGGATTGTAGAAAGAACATTTGGTTGGTTAAATCGATTTAGACGGTTGAGTAAAGACTATGAACTATATACACAGATGAGTACAGGAATGATATATGGTTCATTAATTCGTTTGATGACAAGAAGATTAGCTTCTTAATTTTTTGTTTACAAATCAGCTCTAAGTTATTAGATTTTGAAACAGCCCTGCTCCCTTAAGCGTTTCAATCACCTTCTTTGAAGGAGGGGAGAGGTAAATAAACTGTAAATAAGTATCATCTAGAGTCCTTGTCGAGCTAGAGTAGCTAAACCCAGAACTTTTGGTTTGCCAGCATTTTGGGAAAACCTTAATCCTAAACGAAATATTTCTGAAACGTAATACTTATCGCCGTAAGCAATAATTACCCCATTTTGCTGAAGGAGGCTAATGTCTTCTGTAGATAAGCCAATACTTTCTAGTTGAAAAGGGCTTTTTTTCTGTACTTCAGGTAATTGACGTAATTTATTAAATACTCTTTTTAACGGTTCATTTTCTAGTTCTATTTCTTCAATTTTGGCTTGGCTGCAATCAGCCAAACAACCTCGAATTGCTTTGGGAACTAGAATTCGATCTTGCCAATAATTCTTCTCATCAATGGAAATGGATTTTTCCGCCGCAATTTTAAGAAGACGCACGACATACCTAGACTGGATTTGCCCATTGTAGTCGTGCAATTAGACCACCTAAAAGTGCTATAAAATAGGATAATACAGTATTAAACGGACATTTTATGTATTTGACTCCGATCGAAGCTCAGGAGAAGTATGGTTACAATACCAGGACTTTGGCTAGGTGGGCAGAAGCAGGGAAGATTGAATGTATTAGATCACCTGGCGGGCATCGTCGTTATCTAGCAAGCTCTATTGAGCGATTGATAGACGGAGAAGATTCTCGTTCTGTAGTTCTCTATGCCAGAGTGTCAACTAGATCTCAATCTGACGATTTAACCTCTCAGGTTGAATACTTAGGCCGTAACTATCCTAATTGTCGGTGTTATTCAGAGTACGGGTCTGGGTTAAACTTCAAGCGACGTAAATTCATTGGATTGATGGAAAGAGTTGCAAAGTCCGAGATCAAGACAATAGTAGTAGCTCACAAGGATAGGCTGTGTCGGTTTGGCTTTGATTTTATAGAATGGTTTTGCTCCTTGCACAAGTGCCAGATTGTAGTCCTAAATAACACCTATAAGTCTCCCCAGCAGGAGTTAATGGATGATTTTATGTCCATAATGCACTGCTTTAGCTCTAAGCTCTACTTTCTTCGTCGCTACGAGAAAGAGATTAAAACTACTGTCAATAAAATGGACAATTCCGACAAAATATTATATACTAGACACGTGCCAAGTGAAAGATGACGATGCCCAAGAAAGTAGGAGTAACGAAAAAAATATCAACTCAGGTTGTCCCCGTAATAGGGATGACTGAGTCGGTTGAAGCTGAGCTACTATCTACTATGAGGAAATTGGGTATCGTCAGATCTGAGTCTTACAACAAACTAGGAAGTATTAACTATTGGGGACTGGACTGGAAAAAGGCTATCCCGGAAGTAAAGAGTTTTAGGACTCCCGGCAGCTTAGGGCTCCCCGCTAAATTAATGGATTGGACTATCAATGATATAGCCAAGGCCATTACAGCACAACAGGCAGCTTGCATAGATGCAACAATAAAGAAGATCTACAAAAGGTTCCCTGGGAAGGAGAACCAGGGCAAACGCAAGGAGCTTTGCAAGCAACTTAGAACTTTGGCCTTCTTGGACAACTCTCTCTTGCATAGACTTGTCAGAAAGGGATATCAACGTGGGCATTCTTGGATTAAGAACCAGATAGTTTACCAGCAAGAAGGTTACAAATGCAAAAGAATTTCTCGCAATACTTATCAACTAGAGCTAGCTGGGCTGATAAAGAGGAAGAGAAACAAAGTAGTTGTTAAGTCTAATCGAAAAATAAAAGGACAAATTAGACTGATCTTTAACCAAATCTTGCAAAGATTTGAGATTCACTTTTTAGTGGATCATGGAACAGTAGAGATTCCTTCTGAGCGCCGGAGTATTGGAGTAGATAAAGGGTATACAGAGGCTTTCTATGATTCAGATGGAAATGCTCACGGGAAAGGGTTAGGAAAAGCAACTACCAATAAGTCTGATCGCATATGTGTTAAGAACCGCAATAGAGGGAAGCTTTGGGCACTTCATAGGAAATTAGAAAAAATAGATCCAGCTAAATCGGCTCGAATACTTGAAAACAACCTAACTAGAAAGACAGAGAATCGCCGTTACAAGAAGAATCAGGCAGAAATAAAGGCAATAATAGGAGCAGCCTCTAAGTCTCTTTTTATTGGAGAATCTGTAAAGGTTTTTGCTGAAGATTTAACACAACCGATACAAAATAAGCGCCAATCTAAAGCCGTCTCTCGCAAACTGAATAGCTGGATGAAAGGAGAGATACGGGATTCTTTGCAAAAATGGGCTGATTGGACTGGATCGGTTGTGACAGAAGTTCAACCTAGCTATACGTCGCAAATTGACTCCGTAACTGGAACTCTATTAGGGAAAAGGAGCGGGGACAATTTTACCAGGTTTGATGGGGTCGTATTGCAGGCTGACCATAATGCTGCCAAAAACATCCTTGCTCGCGGTATGGACAAGGGTGCGATTCGTTGGCTAGAAACCAAAACCTCTTATGGGATTTTGGGGGATT
>NZ_MKZS01000001.1:1612551-1651773 GCF_001942495.1 Moorena bouillonii PNG | reverse complement strand
TCACGTACGGTTCTGAAGACGAGTCAGGGAGGCGACTCCTCGGCTTAGTTTAATAAATTACCCGGTACATGAGTAGAGCCGAGGTTCAGGCAGTTTTGTTGCGTCGTACCGCGCGTTGGTTGGAAGGATGGGGGCTGGACTTGGTAGATGCGGTTGAGCTTGAATGGCTTGACTCTAAACATACTAAGAACCAGGCTTTCAAGCAACTCCTCATCGAGATGTGAGGAACGCCTAGACAGATGGGTGGAAGGTTCAACTCCAATTACTGTATGACCACCCCTCACTCAGGCAACAATAGTGCGGCTCGTTCTTACTAGGAGCCTCGGGAGAACCGAGGGGTATGAGTAAGGGGATAAACGAAGGGAAACCTTCCAAAATCCTAACTGTCCTACGGATGTGAGTGAAAACCTCACCCCTGAGGAGAACAGGTGACTCCCTACCTGGCCACACCGAGACAGACGGCAATCTGTCAGAGTGAAGCTGGCAACAGGGCGCAATCAGAGGGGAAACAGATACCTAAACACTGGCGCTAACGGGGAGGCGACAAGAGTAAACAAGTCCTAGAAAAGTGTCTTAGCCTGGAGCCACAATCTGAGAGGAACATCGTGTGGACTTCATCCTTTTATTCTCCGTTATTAATTGTGACAGCTGTAAACTCCGAGAAGAGGATAGGCAAATTGGACTGCTCTAAATCGCCATAACAATCTGATAGATGGAACGAGTAAAAACACCAGCGAAATAAAGGTCTGAGGACAGGTCGTAACCTCAGTAAGTTATGCCAAACTTAATCCCTACTGGTGGGTAAGATGTGACCGGAAACTGGTCACGGGGTTCAGAAAATACAAATCAATGAAGAGCATGGGTAGACACAGACAAAAATCTAGTGACCTTTGGAAAAAGCAGGACTGGAAGCAATTCCATAAAAACCTTTTCCGCCTACAAAGAAGAGTATTTAAAGCAGTTCAAGCTGGAGATTTGAGGAAAGCACGGTCTCTACAGAAACTGATTCTAAAATCTCGTTCGGCACAGTTACTGGCTATCCGTCAAGTAACACAATTAAATCAGGGTAAACGCACCGCCGGAGTCGATGGGAAGACAGCCCTACGACACCAAGAGCGATTCAAGCTACTAAAAGAACTGAACGATTATGTCCACGTCTGGAAACATAACCGACTACGTGAAATACCAATCCCAAAAAAGAACGGAAAGGTAAGAATTCTTAAAGTACCTACAATCGCCGATAGAGCATGGCAAGTAATCGCAAAATACGCTCTCGAACCAGCACACGAGGCAACCTTTCACGCCCGGAGTTACGGGTTTAGGACTGGACGCAGTGCTCACGATGCCCAAAGACAGATAGCAAACCACTTGCAATCTAATAAAAACGGCATTAACAAAAGAGTAATCGAACTAGACATCAAGAAGTGCTTTGACCGTATCTCCCACAAATCCATTATGGACAGGTTAATTGCTCCAGCAAGTCTAAAGACCGGGATACACCGATGTCTAAAGGCAGGAGTCAACCCGGAGTTCCCTGAACAAGGTACCCCGCAGGGAGGGGTGGTCAGCCCACTACTTGCCAACATCGCACTTGACGGAATAGAGGAAATACACCCAAGCGTCCGATACGCAGACGACATGGTGATTTTTCTTAAGCCAAAAGACAATGCAGAAAAGGTCTTGAATAAAATCAAAACCTTTCTGGCCGAAAGAGGAATGGAAATCAGTGAAGAAAAAACCAGGCTAACCAAAACGACAGATGGATTTAACTTCTTGGGCTGGTACTTTCGAGTCCAATATGACGGAAGATTTAAGAGCTACCCCGCTAAGGAGAATCTCAAAAACTTCCTAAAGAAAGTAAAAACCATAATTAACAGCTCGAACTATGGTGCAGAAGTCAAAGCAAAGAAACTGGCACCCATTGTAAGAGGCTGGAGAAACTACCATAAATGGTGCTGCATGGAAGACTCACCTAACAACCTATATTTCCCGATGAAAGCTGCCGAAAGAAAATTCCGAAAGCAGAAAACAATAAATCGGTATAAATCAAAGAAACTGTTAGGAAAAGCCTTTCCAAAAGTACCATGGAAAGAAAACGGCCACACAATGGTTAAAGGGACTAAGTCCCCATATAACGGAGACTTAGTCTACTGGAGTAAGCGAAACAGCAAACTCTACAACAATGCAACCTCGACAGCTTTGAACAAGCAAAACCATTCCTGCGGATATTGCGGATTAAAATTCATCAATGAAGAAAGAGTACACTTACACCACATTGATGGGAACCACGACAACTGGAAGGAGAACAACCTCATGGCCGTTCACCAAAGCTGTCACCAATATATCCACGGGGGCAAGTCGAAAGACTAGAATACCCAGGAGCCGTATGACGGGAAACCGTCACGTACGGATTTGAAGGAGAGGTGCTCCGGGTAATACCGGACATCGACTCTAATAATTGCACCTTGACCGTTTTATCCGGTTTTCTTCCGGTTTATGACAGTTTAAGAGTATCTCAGATAATGCGGCAATGACAAACAGACCGGAACACCTGGATCAAAAACCAGGATCAACCGGTCGAGCGACTACAATCCCAACGGAATGTCTAACATGTCTGGCATACCGTTGTAAATCACGGGCAATGGTAACTTTACCAGCAGGTGATGCATGAATAAAACCGATATTTCCGTCAGCAGTACGATACACTAACCCAGTGTGGGTGACATCTAGACCAGGAATAGTAGTAGCAATGCCAATGATATCCCCTGGTTGCAGTTGATTGTAGGCTTTCCTAATCTGATCATGGGGAATGAAATTAACAGTTGTCTGCTTCAGATTAGCTTCCATGGCTACAATACACTGGTAATTTGACTCATACCTGACCAAAGATGGGTACTTACCCCTGTGTTTACTCATGTAGTTGAGAGTTTTCTGGCGGGATACTCCTCCTAAATCTAGCGCTATGTTTTTAACTGTGCCCCTTCTCTGATTGTCATCAATCCATTGAGAGAAATAGTGTAATCGGCTGCAATAGCCATTCAGATTACCATCCCCATAACGCTGGTCACGAAGGTGATTGACAAAGGTCTGTTGAGAATAATCCTTTACGGCTATCCCTCGCGCTAGGGCTAGAATGGTTTCCACAAAGAGGACGCAGTCAAATTTATTGAGAGTGATAACTAGGGTTTCTTGGCTAGCTTGGTCTAATAAGTGAGCTTTGTAGCTTGCGCCCAGAAATTGCTTTGCGATCGCTTGCATGATCTCTGGGAGCGGACGCTCAGACAAGTGGTTTGCGATCGCATACTCCATCACCTGCTCGAAACGCTTTTTATCTGCTGGGTCACTAATTTCTGGTAGGGGAAATTGGGCTATCATCAGTGACTCAGCCCTATCCTTTAATGATTCGGATATAGTGCTACTAATTAATTTACTAGTAATTAATCGTTTATGGCCTAGTTGACCAGATTCTGACTCAACAGTAGCTTGAGATACTAAACCAGAAGCCACACAACACGTGAGTATATACAAAAGCGCAGCTAGCCTCAAGCTTTTTTTCATTCTTAAACCTATAAACCTAACCTAAACCGAACGCCAAGGGAGAACCACTTTTGATCTGTTAACCCATATCTATTCACTGGTCAGTGTTAACTATTTCACTAGCCACTTTAGGGTCCACAAAATTATTTTCCTGTTCAACGTTGGCCAATTCTTCTTCTAACACTTGAATCGCGCCAGCGATCCGCAGCAACGTTTGCTTGACATTAGCTTGCTTAGTTTCTAATTCAGCCAAAACTTTTTGACCAGATTCGTACTCAGCTTTGAGTTGTTGAAGACGTTTCTCTAGTTGTTCTTTCATTGTTTAGATATTCTGCTTTAGAGGCTTGTGACTGGCTAGGAACTAATTTAACATTTGTATAATAGTTGACATCACTTGAGTTTATACAACAATAGATCAAAATGTTGTGATCTATTCTCAATTGATGTCTAGTTAACCAGCTACTAGTTAATCGGCTACTAGGAAACAACTCCCCAATCCATATAAGGCAACCTAGCCGCTGTCGCCCGAATCGCTTCTACTTGAGCAACCAGTTGTCCACAAGTATCCCAAGTCCCAGTCAGCAGCATGTTTCTTGGTCCATCCTCCATAAACACAGAAGCCTGCAACTCACCACAATAGACTTGCATCTCTTCCAAATCCAAGGTCATCGGGATTTCAGGATTCTGATGGAGGCTTGTTTGTAATTGCTTCACGGTTTCTGAGTCAGCTGTGACACAGGGAAGCCCCATCGCCAAGCAGTTACCAAAAAAGATTTCGGCAAAACTCTCTCCGACAATACCTTGAATCCCCCATCTTGCGATCGCTTGAGGGGCATGTTCCCGTGAAGATCCACAGCCAAAGTTACCATTTACTACTAAAACCGTTGCACCTTGATACTGGGGTTGGTCAAAGGGATGTTGTCCGTTAGCTTGAGCGCGGTCATCAACAAAAACCTGTTGTCCGAGACCATCAAAGGTCACACAGCGCAAAAATCGAGCTGGGATAATCCGGTCGGTGTCGATATCATTCCCTACTACAGGAATTCCTGTTCCGGTAATCATCTTTACTTCACTACTCATCAGACCTGCTCCTATACCATCAACTCCCGAACATCAGCCACTTCCCCTTTAACCGCTGCGGCTACAACCATTGCTGGACTCATCAATAATGTCCGTCCTGTGGAAGACCCCTGACGACCTTTAAAATTACGGTTAGAAGAGGAAGCACTAATCTGACTCCCTTGGAGTTTGTCCGGATTCATTGCCAAACACATTGAGCATCCGGGCTCTCGCCACTCAAACCCAGCCTCGACAAAGACTTGATCGAGTCCTTCTGCTTCCGCTTCTTGCTTGACCCGTTCCGAACCTGGAACCACAAAGGCTTTGACTCCCTCAGCCACATGATGACCTTGAGCAAATTTAGCGGCTTCTCGCAGGTCAGTCAGTCTACCATTGGTGCAGCTACCGATAAAACACACATCCACCTTTGTGCCTTGAATCTCTGTGCCTGGAGTTAGCTGCATGTACTCATAGGCTTGTTGTGCGATCGCTCTTTCTGTTTCTGGCAAACTCTCCGGTATCGGAATAGTTTCATTAACCGCAATTCCTTGACCTGGTGTAATCCCCCAGGTCACTGTAGGCGCAATGTCTGCCGCTTCAAATTTAACCACATCATCATACACGGCATCGTCATCGGAGCGGATACTGTTCCACCAAGCCACCGCCTGATCCCAATCTGCGTCCTTGGGAGCAAAATCTTTCCCCTTAAGATAGTCAAAGGTTACCTGATCCGGGTTAATATAGCCACACCGAGCGCCCCCCTCAATGGACATATTACACACAGTCATCCGTCCTTCCATCGACATCTGCTCAAAGGTAGTACCAGCATATTCATAGGCATAGCCAACACCACCTTTGACCCCTAATTTACGAATGATGTGTAAGATCACATCTTTCGGGTAAACCCCTGGGGGTAAACTGCCATTCACCTCAATTTTGCGAACCTTAAGCTTAGACAATGCCAAGGTTTGGGAGGCTAAGACATCACGGACTTGAGAAGTACCAATTCCAAATGCGATCGCACCAAACGCACCATGAGTCGAAGTATGGGAATCCCCGCAAGCCACCGTCATGCCTGGCTGAGTCAATCCCTGTTCCGGAGCAATCACATGGACAATGCCCTGATTCCCAGAGCCGATATTATAAAATCGAATCCCAAACTCCTTACTACTGTTTTCCAACGCTTGCATCATCTCCTCTGCCAAGACATCAGCAAACGGACGACCTTGGTTTTCCGTCGGAACAATATGGTCTACCGTTGCCACAGTGCGTTCCGGAAACAGCACCTTCAATCCCCGTTCCCGCAGCATCGCAAAGGCTTGGGGACTAGTAACTTCATGAATTAAGTGTAAACCAATAAATAGTTGAGTCTGACCCGAAGGCAACGTGCCAACACTATGTAAATACCAAACTTTGTCAAACAGTGTTCTCGCGCTCATTTAGAAAAGGCTTCTTACCTGGAATCCAAGACAGGGGTAATGTATTTTATCCCCAGATTCTACATTTTATTCTAAAATATGTTATTTTCAACACATATTTGACAATCTTGCTAAAAAAATTAACAGCGTCCCCATAAGTATTCAGCTATCAGCTATCAGCTTATGGGCTACATCACAGCGCTTGTGGCCTGTGCCACGGTACTTGAGGTGCCATTAGCGATCAGCATTTAGCTTATGTGCTATGGGCAACCTACGATAACAGCTTTTGAATAAAACCAGTGAATAAAACCGGTAAGCATTTGTTTAATCTGTGTTACGGAAAGCTGACTGCTGACTGCTGACCGCTGACCGCTGACTGCTGACTGCTGACTGCTGACTGCTGAAGGCTTACCCATCCCCACCAATCACTAATCATCAAATAAACCTAAGATTGGACCAAGGATAGCTCCGAACACAAATCCACCAGCATGAGCCCAGTAAGCAATTCCTCCCCCCTCCATTCCCACTTGAGCCTGGGCTCCCAGACTAGCTATGCCATTAAACGCTTGCTGTAGAAACCAAAACCCTAGATAAAATACAGCTGGTATCCTAGCTACGAAAAATATGAAAAATAGGGGCACTAGAGTCAGGATTTTAGCATTAGGAAACCTGAGAATATAGGCACCCATCACTCCAGCAATTGCTCCACTAGCTCCTAAAGCAGGGATAGGAGATAGAGCTGAAAAAAACCATTGGGCTAACGCGGCTAAAGCCCCACAAGTGAGATAAAAAATTAAGAACCTTATCCCCCCAAGTTTTTCTTCAATGTTGTTACCAAAAATCCACAAAAATAACATATTGGAGCCAACATGAAGAAAGCCAGCATGGAGAAATTGGGATGTGATGAGAGTCAAGGGTTCTGGCACAGGCTGGCCCACAGGAAAACCCTCGAAGCTAGCGGTTAACTCCTTAGGTACCACAGCATAAAGCCTAAAAAACGTGTCGAGTTCTAGTTTATTTAAGCTAAGTTCATAGATAAAGACTAAAATATTAATAACAATCAGAAGGATAGTAATATATGGCGTGATTGTGATTGGGTTTTCGTCTCTTAGGGGTACCATAAGTCGTTTTTATTTTATGAGTTCACCGAAATAGTCACACCAGATTCTAAAGCAAGTTTACACAATTAACTAATCTTTGAGTTTTTGCTAAGCAGTCAGTTTTAAACCCCCGTCTATGATCACACTGTTCTCAAGTTAACTAAAACTTGATTTGTGAACTAGAATAGGTCAGCTGATTGAAGAGTGCTAGATTTTGGCGTTGCTGATCTAAGGAATAATATCAAGTCTAGTTGGGTCAGTTACCATTTAGTACTTACCAAGTATCCTCAATCATTCCATAATTTAGCAACGCCCTATGTTTAGCTTTTGTATAATCTACCACTTCAGCAGATTAAATTGTTCCATATCCACCGTATCCCGATTACGATATATCGACAGCACAATAGCTAAACCCACTGCCGCTTCTGCAGCTGCTACGGTAATTACAAACACAGTAAAAACTTGACCCTTAATCCCTGCTGAGTCTAGAAAATTAGAGAACCCCATTAAATTCAGGTTCACCGCATTCAGCATTAGCTCAATGGACATCAGCACCCGCACGGCATTGCGGCTAGTCACTAGACCATAAATCCCGATGCAAAACAAAGCCGCAGCAAGCAGTAAAAAGTATTGGAGTTGAAGTTCCATAAATTATGATGTTTTATGTAGGTAATAGTAGCTTTTCAATGGGTAATTAATGGTTGATTTTTGCTCCTTGCTCGTTGACAGTCAACCTTCAACCAAACACTAACAAACACTAAACTGTTGTCTTATTTAGAATCACCTGGGACAGAAGCAAGCTCCCGAGGACGCTCAGGTAATGTCAAAGCTGTAGCAATTTCCTGATCTCTCGACACCAATTCCTCAGGAATATAATCCCGACGAGCTATGATAATTGCCCCTACCATTGCCATTAACAAAAGTACAGAAGCTAGCTCAAACGGCAATAAAAAGTCACTGAAAAAATGCTGACCAATCTCCACAGCAGTATTAGTAACAACCATAGCTGGCTCAATTTCGACTGACCATGGCGTTACCAAAACCATTGTACTCAGAAGCGCAAACAAACCAATACAGACTATAGCCGTTGACCCAGTGCGCACCCAGCGCTTAGTCATTGGTGTAAAATCCTCTCGCTTATTCACCAACATGATGGCAAATAAAATTAGGACATTGACCGCCCCAACATAGATTAATATCTGTGCTGCTGCCACGAAGTCAGCATTTAGGAGAATATACAATCCAGAAATACCGATGAAAACACCAGCCAGTAAAAACGCTGAGTATACAATGTTGGAAAGAAGGACAACCCCTAAAGCCGCCCCAATCATCATCACCGATAGTATGGCAACAGAAATTATCTGAACCCCTTGGGCTAGATTCATGTTTAACTTATCTCCTCGTGATATATTTTTTGCTAATCGTGATTAGTTATAAGTCATTGGTCACAGTCAAAAGTCACTAGTTAACCTTCACTAGTTAACAGTTAGTATTAACTATTTGATAGTTAACCTTCACCCTTCAACCTTGAACCTTGGCCAAAAGGCCACGCTACGCGAACAACCTTGAACCTTGAACCTTCAACCTTCAACCTTGAACCGTTAACCTTCAACCTTCAAAAGACCAATGACTAACAACTAACTCTTAACGTCTTCTTCCTTTGATTCCATTTGCTCGAGAATTTCCTCTGGGCGCATACCAGCCCGTTGAGAACCTGCTGGCAAATCATGAGGATCCATAACCCCTTTTGGTAGATAAGCCAATTCCCGTAGAGGAGTTACCATCGGGTCTTGGGTAACTTTATAGGGCAGGCGTCCCAGAGCCACATTATCATAGTTCAACTCATGACGGTCGTAGGTAGAAATTTCATACTCTTCCGTCGCTGATAGACAGTTAGTGGGGCAGTATTCAATGCAGTTAGCACAGAAAATACAAACTCCGAAATCTATACTGTAGTGCTTGAGATTTTTCTTCTTAGTAGCTTTATCAAATTCGTAATCTACCACTGGCAAGTTAATCGGACAAACCCGCACACAAACTTCGCAGGCAATACACTTATCAAATTCAAAATGAATCCGACCGCGATAGCGCTCAGAGGGGATTAGTTTTTCGTAAGGGTATTGTACTGTAATTGGACGCCGTTGCATGTGATCAAACGTCACCGATATCCCTTGACCAATGTAGCGAGCAGCTTGCACAGTTTCTTTAGCGTAGTCGCCAACCTGTTTGAGGAACTTTAGCATAATATTTTAGTGTCTCTCTCTTGATTCTAGTCCTGAGCTCTGATTTGTGATTTATATCTTTTTTTTTCAATTATACCCTGTCCGTTTGACTACTTATTATTAGTATGGATTTATCATTATTTTTGACTTTTTTTCAATAAAAAAGTAGCCAGTAAACGGACTTGATATAACTAGTAACTAACCACCAAATGCAATTGGAAATGCCAATTTAAGAGCAGCAGTTAATAGAAGATTTACCAAAGCTACTGGTAGTAGAAATTTCCACCCTAAGTTAAGCAATTGGTCAATCCGAACCCGAGGCAGTGTCCAGCGTAACAGAATAGCTGTAAAGATCAGGAAGTAAGCCTTTAGCAGGGTCATGGTAATCCCTAAAGAAGCAGTAATCACCTGCAACCAGGAACTGGTTTCACTCACCCCTAGCCAGCCGGCGAGTTTATCCAGAGGAATGGGGAACTCCCACCCACCCAGATAGAGCACTGCTACGAGCAAGGCAGACAACACGAGATTGACGTAGGAACCAACATAGAACAAACCAAATTTCATCCCGGCGTATTCTGTCTGATAACCAGCCACCAGTTCTTCTTCTGCTTCGGGTAAGTCAAAGGGAAGTCGCTCGCATTCTGCCAAGGCCGAAATCCAAAAAATTAGGAAACCTACTGGTTGACGCCAGACATTCCAACCGAGAATGCCGTATCCGGATTGCTGATCAACGATGTCAATGGTGCTGAGGCTGTTGGACATCATGACAACAGCTAGAACCGCTAATGCTAGAGGAATCTCGTAACTGATAGACTGAGCTGCAGCTCTTAAGCCTCCGAGTAAGGAATACTTATTATTAGAGGCGTAGCCAGACATTAACAAACCAATCGGCTGAATGCTCGACAAAGCAATCCACAGGAATATGCCTGTGCCCACATTGGTAATTACCAAGTTTTGTCCAAACGGTACAATCAGGTAGGAGATAAATACAGGCAGTACAACCAGGATTGGTCCGAGGGTGAATAATAAAGAATCAGATTTGGCTGGAATAACATCTTCTTTGAAGACGAGTTTGATGCCATCTGCTACAGGCTGGAGTACCCCTAGAGGTCCAGCGTATTCTGGACCAATGCGCTGTTGAGCAGCAGCAGAAATTTTTCGTTCTAACCAGACCACTACCAAAACCCCTACGGTGGCAACGGTAATCATTAGAAATAGGGGTAATGGCATCCAAATGGCTTTAGCTGCACCAGCGGGGATGCCTAGATCACTTAGCGATTGAATAAAACTGCTTTGGAGGTCAATTCCTGGATTCATATTTTCCCATGAAGGTTATCATTGAGACCATCGATACCGCTGGTATCAGTGGGTATAAGTTTCTTTATGAAGATTTTTTGAGAACTTCAGTGTCTAGTATATACTTGAGAGCTGAATTTCTCCCCATCACCCAATCACTCCTTGTCTATCCTAGAGGTGTAACTATTAGCCAGATATCTTACTAAGCCTTAGCAAACCTTACTAAAGTTAAGTATACTAGATTTAGTAAGGTTCACGGTCAATGAAAAAATATGTCACTCCAAAAGAGGCAGCCGAGCACCTCGGAGTCTCGATCTCAACTCTTAGGCGGTGGGACAAAGAGGGGAGACTCGACAGTATCAGGACAAAAGGGAATCAAAGGCGGTTCTGTGTCGAAGGAGAAACTCCGCAGATTAAGCCCATTGTCTGCTATGCAAGAGTCTCTACCTACTCCCAACGGGATGACCTCGATCGACAAGCTCAATTTTTACGGGCAAAATACCCAAACGCAGAAGTTATTACAGAAATTGGGTCAGGACTCAATTTTAAGCGGCGCAAGTTCCTCAAAATACTGGAACGAATATACAGCTCTGATATCTCAGCATTTGTTATCGCTTACCCAGACAGAGCAGTTAGATTTGGTTTTCCATTGCTTGAGTGGTTGTGCCAAAAAGGCAAGGTTAAACTCGTGGTTCTCAATGAACGCAAATTGTCCCCAGAACAAGAGTTGGTCGAAGATATCCTGTCCATCCTCCACTGTTTCTCTGCTAGGCTTTACGGACTCCGGAAATACCAAAAACTTCTCAGCAAAGCGGTACAAGAAAAAATCTCGGAACCAGACGGTGAAGTTGACACCAAACAGTGTCTTGAAGATCAGGGTGTTTCCATCTAAAGAACTTCATAAAGTATGGAAAACTTGGCTTAATGCTTATCGCTGGGTCTATAACTGGTCAATAGCCACAATCAAAAACGGCTATCAAGGTAGTACCTACGATCTACAGAAAATAGCAAGAAGCGCTGATAGACCAGAATGGGTAAAAACCCTTCCAGGTCATCAACTACAAGAGGCAGTAGCTGATGCGATCGATGCGTCAAAACAAGCGAAAGTCAATAATGGTTTTGCTAAATTTAAGTCCTGCCGAGAAACAAGTCAGGTAATTAAGTTCAAAGCGGGGGACTTCAAGAAAGGTTCTTGGTACCTAACAAAGGTAAAAGGCTTGTCTTTTCGTTCACCTCAAGGCTTTCCTAATGAATGCATTTACGGTACCCAGTTAGTGTGGATTAAGGGAAAATGGTATGGCGTCTTTCCTGAATACATTGAGCCGACTCCCACTCAGAAAGACAGGGTGATCGCTTTAGACCCTGGGATCAGAACTTTCTTGACTGGGTTTGATGGTGTCAGCTACATCGAAATAGGAACTGGTGACATTGGTAGAATTCAAAGGCTTTGTCAACAGTTAGATCGGTTGATGAGTCCCATTGACTTAAGCCCTGCAAAACGTCAGAGACGAGCAATGAGGAAAGCTGCCCATCGATTGCGTCAAAAAATCCAAGATTTAATTAAAGACTGCCACAATAAATCAGCTTCAATTCTAGTCAACAACTACAAGCTGATTTTTCTGCCCACATTTGAGACCTCTGAGATGGTAGTAAAATCAGCCAGAAAGTTAAATAAGAAAACAGCTCGTAATCTGCTCAATTGGAGCCACTATAAGTTTCGTCAGCATTTGATTCAAATGGCTGATCGCCATGGTGTGAAGGTGGTCTTAGTTAATGAATCTTACACGAGTAAAACCTGCCCAAAATGTGGGCACATTCACGAGAAATTAGGCGGTAACAAAAAATTTCAATGCCCAGAATGTGGTTTCTTTTTACCACGGGATTGGAATGGCGCGCGGAACATAATGATCCGCGCTTTGTCGGCAACAACCATCAGGTTTTCACCTGGTGCTATACAGGTCATTCCTGCTGATGAGCAGGTTTAGACAGGTTAAATGTTGCACCTAAAGCATTGCTAGGATAGCTCTATCGCTATTGTTTTTATATATAGGGTTCATCACCAATTGGATGGGAGTGCGATCGCGCTGTATTGATACCGCTTAGGCCACGCTACGCGAACACATTTCTACTTCAAACTTCTACTTAACAGACTTCAAGCTAAACTTTCAAGTACATCGACCCATCTTTGACCCCAATGAGCCTGTGCATAAATCCTGGGTGTCCTCAGCCCCGTAACCCTGATACAGACCTATTCTGCTCAAGCTGCGGTTCTGAGTTATTGCTGGCGGGACGTTATCGGGTCAGCCGATTACTTGGAGAAGGTGGCTTTGGACGAATCTATGAGGTGACTCACAAGGGAATTGCCAAGGTTCTCAAAATTTTGATTAACGATGAACCTAAAGCTGTAGAACTTTTTGAGCAAGAAGCCAGAGTTCTGACTCAGCTCAATCACCCAGGTATTCCTAAAGCAGAGGAAAATTTTACCTTCTTTCCCAGAAACCACCAAACCCCCCTATACTGTTTGGTTATGGAAAAAATCTCTGGGCTTAATTTAGAGGAGTATCAAGAAAAACGAGGAAATCGCCCAATTGATGAAAAATTAGCCTTGGATTGGTTATTTCAAATCGTTGATATTCTCCAAGCAGTTCATCAGGAAAACTTTTTCCATCGAGATATCAAACCTTCTAATATTATTTTGCGTCCAGATGGACAACTAGTATTAATTGATTTTGGCACAGCACGCCAAGTTACCGAAACCTATATGGTAAAACAATCTGCTGGGAATGTTACCAGTATGATTTCCCCTGGGTATACTCCCCTAGAACAAATCCATGGTCAAGCGGTACCCCAATCGGATTTCTACGCCCTAGGACGGACATTTGTTTATTTGCTGACAGGGCAAGAACCCTCAGATTTGTATGATGCTGGTAATGATATCTTAATGTGGCGACCCCATGCACCACAGATTTCTTCGGAGTTAGGGGATTTTCTGGATAGTCTGATGGTGCGAGTTTATCAACGTCCTAAGGATACTCAGGTTCTTTGGGAAAAGTTACAAGCAATAAACTCCGAACTTAATCCTCCACGGCCATCCCAGAAACCAGATGATTCTACTGTTAATAGACCGCAATCAAATCACGTGGGGGGGTTTGGCAGTTTAGGAATAGCTGTAGCTGGATTTTTTAACCAATTTCAAAACTCTGACCCCTCACCATTCGAGGGAGTGACCCTAAACTCTTTTGACTTCGATGTGGTAACTCTAGATAAATACGGTGACATTAAAAAGCGCCGCCGTCACCAAGCCCAATATTTCACAGAAGACTTAGGCAATGGTTTAGGGCTAGATATGGTGTACATCCCTGGAGGAAGATTCCTGATGGGTTCACCAGAAACTGAGAAGGGACATAGCGATGATGAAAGTCCACAGCATGGGGTCAGAGTCTCTCCCTTCTTCATGGGAAAGTTTACGGTTACCCAGGCTCAGTGGCGGACTGTAGCAACATTATTCCAAGTCTCCCCTTCCCTAAACCCCCAGCCCTCCAAGTTCAAAGGCGATACTCTGCCAGTGGAAAAGGTATCTTGGTATGAGGCGATGAAATTTTGTGCTATACTATCTAGGCTGACTGGACGAAACTATCGGCTTCCGAGTGAGGCGGAATGGGAATATGCCTGTCGAGCTGGTACCAGTACGCCATTCCACTTCGGTGAAACCATTACTACCAATGTGGCCAATTACGATGGCAACTGTACATACAGCTCTGAGCCAGAAGGGGTATATCGAAAACAAACTACTCGTGTAGGTAGCTTTGGTGTAGCCAATTCCTTTGGTTTGTATGACATGCATGGGAATGTTTGGGAGTGGTGTGCTGACCATTGGTACCCAAACTACCTAAGCGCTCCCGTTGATGGTAGTGCTTGGCTAAATAGTATCAATGAGTATGATCATCATTCCCGGCTTCTGCGCGGTGGTTCCTGGGATATCATTCCTGGGATATGCCGCTCGGCTTGCCGCTTCAGCTATATCCCGGCAGACAATATCGAAGTCAACATTGGTTTTCGGGTAGTGTGCGATATTAGTATTCCTTAATGGGTTGACCATGGTTAATAGCCGTTGAGGGATTGTTGCTGGTCTCCTGTTGCTGGTCTCAATGGCAGCAAGAACTCAGCAAGAACTTACGAATGCGTTCGCGTAGCGTAGCCCTTCGGGCTAATCGCATCAATAAAACCCATACAATCAACCAATACAAGTCAGCCTTCATCCTGCAAAACCCGATAACCAATATCCCGACGGTAATACATCCCTTCAAACTGGATACAATCCATAGCGCTATAAGCAACTGATAAAGCTTGCGCTATTGTTTTACCGGTGCCGGTAACCCCCAAAACCCGACCACCACTGGTAACTAGCTCCTTCTGTTTCAGGGTAGTACCAGCACGGCAAACTATTGCTCCATGTTGTTCAGCTTGTTCAATACCAGTAATTACCTTACCCTTTTCGTAAGCTCCCGGATACCCCTTAGAGGCAGCAATCACACAAGCCGCAGCCCCTTGTTTCCAAGTAATAGTTGGTAATTGCGCCAGTCGCTGTTGGGTACAAGCCAGAAGCACCTGATCTAGGGGAGTTTCTAGCAAGGGTAGGATAGCTTGAGTTTCTGGATCCCCAAAGCGACAATTAAATTCCAGAACCGTTGGGTTTCCTTCTGGAGTAATCATCAATCCTGCATAGAGAACCCCCCGATAATCAATTCCCCTGACCTTTAAAGCCTCAAGGGTAGGATTAAGAATTTCCTTTTCAATCCGTATGCTTAGCTCTGGGGTAACAATCGGTGCAGGAGCATAAGCTCCCATCCCTCCGGTATTGGGACCGGTATCCCCTTCCCCAATTCGCTTATGGTCTTGAGCTGGTACTAAGGGACGAACCGTCAAGCCATCCGTAACAGCCAAAACCGAAACTTCTTGACCGGTGACACACTCTTCAATGACCACCGTCTCAAACCCATTCTGAAAGAGTGACTCCACAGCCGTTTCGGCTTCGTCTATCGTAGCCGCAACAGTTACTCCCTTACCGGCTGCTAAGCCATCGGCTTTAACCACAATTGGTGCTACCTGGGTTTTGACATAAGCCAATGCTGGTTCTGGTTCCGTAAACACAGCAAAACTTGGGGTAGGAACACCAGCCGACTGCATCAAATCCTTTGCCCAAGACTTACTCGACTCAATTTGTGCTCCCTCCTGGGTGGGACCAAACACAGGGATATCTTTACTTTGGAGATAGTCTGTAATACCTAATGACAGTGGCAGTTCTGGACCAACCACCACTAGAGATATATCGTTAACCAGAGCAAACTCAGCAATTGCTTCAAAATCTTGAACGTTTAATAAAAGATTTTGGCAACCTCTTAGTGTAGCGGTGCCACCATTACCAGGAACACATATGACCTGCTGAATACTTTGAGATTGCAGTAGCTTCCAAGCAAGGGCGTACTCCCTTCCCCCATTGCCGATTACCAAAATCTTCACGTTTTTTGTACACTCTGTGGTGAATAGTCTATCTTATTCTATGAGCTTACCAAAGTATTGAATCCATTTTTACCAAAAAAAAATTTGTAACTATTTAAAATAGTATGCCAGACTAGATTTAATATACATCTACATATCAACTAGTCTAACTAAAGCTTAGGCAATAGTTTGAAATCTTAAATTTATGGCTCTTAATATCGTTACGGGTGCTGCGGGTTTTGTCGGTTCTCACCTAGTAGAAACCCTTTTGAATCAAGGTGAGCGAGTGATTGGTATTGATCAATTTAACGATTACTACGATCCCAACCTCAAGCGCCGGAATATTGAAAATTTTAAAGAGCATCCCGCTTTTGAGTTAATCGAAAGTGATATTCAGACCCTTGATTGGCGATCGCTCCTAACCGATGTAGAGGTAGTTTATCATCAGGCAGCACAAGCTGGAGTTCGTGCCAGTTGGGGGGATGGTTTTCGGGATTATACCGAGCGCAATATTAATGCTACCCAAATTCTACTCGAAGCCGCCAAAGATGCCAAACATCTGACCAGATTAGTCTACGCTTCCAGCTCTTCAGTTTATGGTAATGCCGAAGCCCTACCGACATCTGAAACCATTCTGCCCCAACCGGTTTCCCCCTATGGGGTAAGCAAGCTAGCCGCAGAACACCTATGCTTACTGTATTACCATAACTTTGGTGTACCCGTTACTGCCTTACGCTATTTCACCGTATATGGACCGAGGCAGCGCCCAGACATGGCATTTCACAAATTCCTAAAAGCGATTCTCACGGATGAATCCATTAGCATATATGGTGACGGAAAGCAAACCCGAGACTTCACCTTCATCAAAGACATCATAGCCGCGAATCTGGCTGCAGGTACTAAACCAGCTGCTGTTGGGGAAGTGTTTAACATTGGTGGTGGTAGCCGAGTGGTGCTAGCGGATGTTCTCGACACCATTGAACAAATTGTTGGACATCCCATTAAGAAAAACTACATCGAAAAAGCCAAAGGAGATGCACGTCACACTGCAGCAGACATTACCAAGGCCAAAACCTTGCTAAGTTATCAACCTCAGGTATCCCTATCCCAAGGCTTAGCCCAAGAATGGGAATGGATACAAAATTTGTACGCTCCTGTATAGCGCTACGGGCAAGGCAAAAGGCAAAAGGCAAAAGGCAAAAGGCAAAAGGCAAAGGTGCGCTTTCCGTTGGCGAATTAAATTCGCCACGGGTCGCACCTAAAAGTTGACTAAAACAGCTTTTGCTTCTTTTATCAATGTCAAACATCTTAATGGGTACTGCTGTATAGAAGTGATCTAAAGCTCAACCCCAGCTATTTGAAAGGCTTGTCTAATTGCGCCAGCTAATTCCGATTGGTACTGTTGCAGGTAATTTTTCTCAAAACCCATCCTTTTTTCTCAACAATTTTACAGAATTTTTTGCCAGAAACAGATTTCATACTGTAACTTCCACAATTTTGCTGTTTGGTTCAGGAATATAGGAATTGCTGGCAACTTCTAACCAACCTTCAATTGCATCTTGAAGATTTGCTAAAACCTCTTCCATTGTGTCTCCCTCAGTAATGCAGCCAGGTAGTGCGGGTACTTCTGCCCAAAAACCACCTTCTTCTGCTGGATGTATTGCGACCTTAATCTGCATTTGGGTTTGCTTGCTCAATAGTTTTTTCTGTATTTTAACTCATCACCTCATGGATCAATCAGATGATCCGGCTTAAATAATCTAGTTAACTAGACTACAGCGAACATTAGTATAATCTCAAAGTCTTTTGCGGTAGCAACCACTTCAGTTCTTTTTCCTATAATCCCAAGGCTTAACCGCTGCGGGATTCCCCCACACTCCTAACTGATTGGCGATCGCATATTCCGAAGCCGCCTTAACTGCATCCCACGAGGGACAATCATCTTGGTACTTTTCATAAGGATATAGTTGTTTCAATTAAGGATAAGACGGTAATAATGTAAAATAAAAAGGGTATATTTTTAATAACTTACAGCAATTCTTGATGCAGCGCGGTCTTGGGGTTTACCCCAAGACCGCGCTGCATCAAGACAGAGATAGAAAAGAAAGAATCAAGTATTTAATAACATTAATAGAAGTCATAAAGAGATATGGAATTAAAAGCCTTGGACTCAGATTCACTTTAGGATTAAGACTACAGGTGGACAGACAACCCGAACATACTAGCCCTTCTTCGCCTTACTGCTGGGATTAATAGCTGGTATCCCTCTGGCTCTGTGAGCTGGTGACCTGGGTTAAAAATCAATTCTATACACACATTTTATACATACTTCCACTCAATTTTAGATGCGATTACCCTGGATTTAGGGGTGGTCAAATCGATCCGAAAACCTCGAGTTCGATTAATTGTGGCTCCCTTTCCTGAGACTCAAAAAAGTAGTCCAGATTTTTTCTTTCGACCGATGCTCAAACCTTCTTGAACATTGGGATTCAGCCTTAAGTTGTCACCAATGGAGTAGAGTGGGCATCCTGCCCGCTCGAAAATAAGGAGGAAACTGGCAAGATGCCAGTTCTACACAAGATGCCAGTTCTACCAAGATGCCAGTTCTACCAAGATGCCCATTCCACAGGTGCGACCCAAGGGCGATTTACTCGCCACGAGGCGCGCACCTACTCTTAAAATCATTCCATTATTAAGCAACGCCTTGGCATCACTGCAATTCCTTATACAATTCCTTAAACCGACGCTGCTGCTGATTATGATCAACAATTGGTGCTGGATACCCACACATTTCGCGATCGCTTTCAGGAATCTTCCCAGTCACAACATACTCCGTATCCACAGAACTCAACTCCGGTAACCATTCCCGAATATACTCACCGTCCGGGTCAAACTTTTTAGCCTGACTAGCTGGGTTAAAAATTCGCAATGGTTTAGGATCCATCCCACTAGAGGCACTCCATTGCCAACCACCATTATTAGCACTCAGGTCTCCATCCCATAACCGCTGCATAAAATACTTTTCCCCCCACTGCCAATTAATAATCAAATCCTTAGTCAGAAAACTAGCAACAATCATCCGACAGCGGTTATGCATCCATCCGGTTTGATTTAACTGCCTCATGGCAGCATCAACGATCGGGTAGCCAGTCTTGCCCTCACACCAAGCTTGAAAGAATTCTGGATTATTCTCCCAGGGAAAATCTTGGAATTTCTGGCGATAAGGCCCTTGTGCTAATTCTGGGAAGAAATACATGGCATGTTGGTAAAACTCCCGCCAACCCAGTTCCTGTTGCCAAGTTTGGATACTTTGCCGAGCTTCATCACTGCGACTCAAATTATAAGCATTCTGAGCGGCCTGCCAAACCGTGCGAATCCCAATCACACCAAACTTGAGAGCAGCACTAAGTTTGGAGGTACCATCTACCCCTGGGAAATTACGTTGTTCCTGATAATCCCCAATAGTGCGATCGCAAAATTCCTCTAGTATCTCTTGGGCTACCTTTTCCCCTGGTGCTACTAACAATTCATTGTCCCAGAGATACCCCAAATCTTTAGCGCTAGGTAAATCCCTCACCCCTGCTGCTAAGGCATGGTCTTGTTCTATTTCCGTCAGGGATTCAACCCTAGTCAAAGTTGCTACAGGTTCTGCCTTAGATTGACCTTGCCAATTTTTCCAGAAAGGAGTGTAGACAGTATAGGGATTGCCAGACTTAGTAAAAATTTCTCCTGGTGCATGTAATAACTGATCCCAATAGTTATAGACAGCAATACCCTTTTCCTTCAAAGCTGCTGCTACAGCTTGATCCCGTTCCTTGGAATAAGGTTCCACATCCCAATTCCAACAAACAGCTTTAGCCTCCAGAGCAGCAGCTAAATTAGGAATTCCTTGCCTAGGGTCTTGATGTAATATTAATAGTTGACTACCAGCTTGTCTGTAACTTTGCTGCAATTGTTCTAAGCAGCCAATCATATAAGTTACTCTTGCTGGGGCAATATCATCCCGCTCTAGAATAATAGGGTCAAGGCAGAAAACACCAACAAGCTTAGGACTGAGCTCAAAAGCAGCAGCTAGTCCCACATTGTCAGAAATGCGTAAATCACGGCGATGCCAGAATAGAATCAGGTTACTCATTCAAAAACGGACGAGCCATAAAAAAGCTGGAAATAGATTTAGCATCCACTGGCTCACCCTCCAAGATAGCTTGTTCTAACTCCTTTGGTGTCATTAAAACCACCTCTATATCCTCATCAGCATCTTGCTTAGGAGGGGCTTCCAATTTCTCCAAATCCTGCGCCAGAAACGCATAAATGTACTCATCAGAATAGCCAGGAGCAAGGGGAAATTTACCCAAAGATTTCCAGCGATGAGCGCGATAGCCAGTTTCTTCTTCTATCTCCCGTTTAATAGTTTCAGCTGGGTTTTCATGGGATTCTACCGTACCAGCAGGGAATTCCAAAAGACGCCCACTAACAGCAAAGCGATATTGCCGTACGAGTACCAGTTTACCATCGGGTGTTACCGGTACCGCCAAGGAACCACCAGGGTGACGGATACATTCCCATTGCCCTTCTGATTGATTAGGAAGACGTAGAGAATTGACTTCGAAGCTAAATCGTCTTCCTTGGAAAAATAGGTGTTTTTTCAGAAGTTCTGGGGGTTCTTGACCAGGTAGCATAAAAAAATAAAGGATTAAAGATTAAGACAGTTTAGCCCTTGGAGGAGTTGTGCGATCGCAAATCCCGTCATTGATTTTACCTAATTCGGGCAATTTGTGCCAGGGAAGCACCAAAGCTCTTTCCACCATAGGCTTTAAGCTTTAGGCTAATGGTTACCAGACTTAGAGTAAGGGTGACTGCTTCCCGGATGCCAGTTTTTTATACTCCAGTTTTTTATACTGTTGTCCCATCTGTGTTTATCAATTCAATAACTAATGTTACCCGCTGCTTATAACTAACTGTTACTACCTTGGCTATTTTACATCTGTATAATGTTTCATATTAACTATGATTTAATATTACTAATCTATCCTAAAAATATTTAATAGCGACATCTTTATTATTTCATAATAATTCGCTGATTTTAATCAGTAATTCAACGGAGTTAAAATTAGCTGTAGTTGGTTATAGTAGTGATACCGTTATATAGCATTTTTAGTTTAGTTGTGAACATAAACTAAAGTAAAGTGCCATCGCGCTTCTGTCCCTCGAAGATTTTTTAGGTTTTGCGATCGCTTAAGTAGCTTGTATCAGTAGCTCGTAGCTAGGGAACCATGAATTGGTGCATTAATCCCGACTGTTCTAAACCTTACAATACAGAAGATACCCGATTCTGCCAAGCCTGTGGTTCGGAATTACTCTTGGCAGAACGCTATCGCGTGATTGGCTTGCTCAGTGACAAAGGTGCTTTCGGTAAGACCTATGAGGTACTTGATCACAACAGTGATCAAAAAAGTAATCACAACACTCTCAAAGTTCTCAAAGTCTTGACTGACTATCAATCTAGAGCAGTTGAGCTGTTTGAGCAAGAACCATGGGTTTTGAGTCAGCTGAATCATCCAGGAATTCCCAAATCAGAAGGAACGTTTATCTTCTCCTGCAGAAACAACGAGATCAACTTGCACTGCATGGTGCTCGAATACATTGAAGGGCTAGATTTAGAGGAGTATCAGCACCAACACAAGAAGCACCCCATTGACGAAACCTTAGCCTTAGAATGGCTATCCCAACTGGTAAAAATTCTCCATGTAGTCCATCAGAAGCACTTTTTCCATCGCGATAAAGGAGATCATCTGCCTGTGGAGCAGATATCTTGGTATGACGCTGTAGAATTTTGTGCCAGAGTGTCTCAAAAAACCGGACGTACCTATCGGCTACCCAGTGAGGTGGAATGGGAATATGCCTGTCGTGCTGGAAGCACCACAAAATTTCACTTTGGTCAAACAATTACCACCAATTTGGCTAACTACGATGGTCATCAGACTGACACTGATGGTTCTCAGCCAAAAGGTATCTTTCGAGAGAAAACTACCACCGTAGGGAGTTTTCAAGTAGCTAACGCCTTTGGGCTATACGATATGCATGGCAATGTCTGGGAATGGTGTGCTGACCATTGGCATGAAAATCACCAGGGGGCACCATCCGATGGCAGTGCGTGGCTAAGCAAGAATGAGGATCGGGATCGCTTGCTCAGGGGAGGGTCTTGGCTCAACAGTTCCGGCTACTGCCATAGTGATTATCGCAATTTCAATGCTCCGGATGTTACATATATCTCCTTTGGTTTTCGGGTAGTTTGCGATTTGATCTAAACTTTAGCAAAGGGAATAAGGAACAGGGAACAGGGAACAAAAATTATCACAATTCCTACACGGATTGCTATTTTGATTTAAACTTTTGATCTATACTGCAGCATTAACGCAACGGTTTGTTTGTAGACAGTTTCCTTATCTTAAACGTTGACAGTGAACCGTCAATCGTCAACCCTTAACAAAACCTGGTTAAAACAGAATTGAACTAGACTTAGTAGTTACTCCATTACTAATGTCTTCTAAGTTCTCAATAAAATTACTCCAAGGTTCTGTATAAGTTTCTGTGTAAGTTCTCGAAAAATCTAGAATAGGAGTTTCTTGTGCTGACCCGATCCAACCACTCACTGGAGAAATTAACGGGAAAAGCCACTCATAGTAACTCTGGGGAAACGGAGTACTAGAGAGTTCCATGATGCTCTTATAAAATAGCCCAAAGGTTCCTGGGTCAATTTTGTGCTTCTCGACAGCAACTTGGATGAATTCCTCTGGACTCAAGCCTACATAACTTTGGCAGATTGTCACCCAATTCTTTAATCGTCGCCTGGCCTTTAAGCTCAGTGAAATAAATTTCACTCCCTTGAGTTCCTCAAATTTAGGAGACTGATTTAACACCTCCTCTAGGCCGGTGGTATCTGTCGAACCACTGAATTCCCTTTGCAACCGTTTAGCGATCGCTAAATTAATCTCAACTAATTGCTCTACTGGTCGCCACTGAAGCTCTGCCAAAATCTGCTCCATGGAAATAGGTGGTGTCAAAGTAGAGGAACTCGATTTCTTGTTTCGCTCAATGGCCTCGAGAGGGTTTTCCTCACTGACCAAGAAGCTGATCAACTCTTCCGTTGTCCAACCAATACCTTTAGCCAGCCTCTCTAGCTTTTCTAAGCTGGGAGTATTATCACAATTAATCCAATTTGTCAAGGTATTATTAGTGACATTGACTTGCCTAGCAAGTTCCCGGACACTACCCAATTTTTGAGCCAGTACCTTAATCAATTGACTTAGTCTTTGGTGAATTTTGCTGTGTTTTAAGGAACTGTCTTTACTTGTGTCCAATTTTTTTACCACTCTGTTCTGGTGAAATAATTTAACACTTCTCGATCCGGTAAGTGTAGGCTCAGGCGTGGCCATTCTCGGCTTTGGTAGGGAGCACTAGAAATCGAAATTGACCCCAGCTGGGGATGCGATCGCATCCCCAGAAGCCAAGCGCGTCCATACCACCATCCTGCCCAAACATGAATAGATTGAGCTAATCTTCTCGGTGAAAACTCAGTGGCAACTCCCCGGTGGGCAAAAGAGTATCTTACGTATAATCACGGTTGTTCAATATTTTTCACAAAACTAGGATAGTTGTGAAAAGGGTTGAACATCTACACCATATGTTAAAGCATCAGAACTGGGAAAACAGGGTAACGGCTAAGCAAAGCAATACCCTTGCTCAGGAAAATCAGCAACTCAAAATTAAGTCAGATAAGTGCTACATTCCCATGACAAGTGGCCACGCTGATTCTTCAACGTTAGTCCGTTGGAAGCAGAAAGTCACTACACAAAAAGTCACTACACCGAAAGTCACTACACCGAAAGTCACTAAACACAATCGAGTGAATTTCTCGAGCTACCCACTGTGCCCTCCCCGCTACACCAAACCGGAGAAGCCTGTAGCTCCCCAAGAACAATTCAGTAACTTACAAGAAACCTGTGGTAAAATCATTCATCTACTCTGTACATCTGACTATGGGAAACTGACTCAAGATGAATTGAACAGGAAGTGCCGGTATTCAGAAGAGCGACTTGCCCAAGGACTGAAACAGCTTGAGCTTGAAAAAGTAATTGAGTTCAAGTGGGGCATGTGGGTGATCATTAATCATCAACCCATCTGTCCTAAATGCGGTCTCAAAACTCGTGTAGTTAATTCTGCCTTGACACCAGGGAAAATTAAATCAATCTGTTCAACATGTCTCGAGTTAAAGCGTATTCAGTCAAAATTGCCGTTTTGATGAACTGCACTAAATTCTTAAAGGGTGGAGTGGGTTGTGAGGAGAATGAACAGCGAAAGCTGCCAAAAAATGGACAATGGAAAATTAACCATCCATTCTTGATGCAAAGCGCGAGTGGGGGTTTCCCCCAAGACCGTAATGGTGCGCTTTCCGTGATGGCGAGGGATTGCTCGCCATCACGGGTCGCACCTCTGCATCGCTTGGGTAATGGGATTTTAACCTGTAGCCCTTGGTGATCTAGGAAAGCAGTCTCAAAAACTGTGGATTCGAGATCTAGGAATTTAATTTGAGTGGTGAAACATCTTAGTGCGCTTTCCGCTCTTTGTGCTCGCCTCCTCCCTATCACCTGATGATGGGGTGATCAGGTCATGGGGAGGAGGTTGATCATAATTTATCCCGTAGCAGTCCTATCAAAATCACGAAAACCATTAGTGGGAGGCAGCATTCCTCCCCTCCTAACTATACGAGTGTAGGCGGAATATCCAGCTGCAATTTTTAACTAACGAAAAACCATGCATCGCCCAATTTACCTAGACTGCCATGCCACAACACCTATGGATGAACGGGTGTTGGAGGCAATGTTACCCTACTTCACTGAACATTTTGGCAATCCATCGAGTATCAGCCATACCTATGGCTGGGAAGCTGAAGCAGCGGTGAAACAAGGTCGTCAGATTCTAGCAGATGCTATCAATGCCACACCAGTCGAGATCATTTTTACTAGTGGTGCCACAGAGGCTAACAATCTAGCCATTAAAGGGGTGGCTGAGGCTTATTTAAGTAAAGGACGTCACCTGATTACCGTGCAAACTGAACACAATGCTGTTCTTGACCCCTGTCACTATTTAGAAACCCTAGGGTTTGAGGTGACATTTCTACCGGTAAAAGATGATGGACTAGTGGATTTAGGCCAGCTAGAGCAGGCTTTCCGTCCTGATACCATTTTAGTCTCGGTCATGGCAGCCAATAATGAAATTGGAGTGTTGCAGCCTTTGGCCGAGATTGGGGATCTTTGTCGCCAGCATAATGTACTATTCCATACAGATGCTGCCCAGGCTATTGGGAAAATCCCCTTGGATGTGCAGTCGATGAAGATTGATTTAATGTCCTTGACAGCCCATAAAATTTATGGGCCAAAGGGGATTGGGGCTCTCTATGTCCGGCGTCGTAACCCGAGAGTAAGGCTTGCACCCCAGCTCCATGGCGGTGGACATGAACGAGGGATGCGTTCTGGCACACTTTATACCCCTCAGATTGTGGGGTTTGCTAAGGCTGTGGAACTGGGGTTAGAAGAACAACCCTCAGAATCTCAACGGTTGATAGAACTCCGGGAGGGTCTGTGGACCACTCTCTCTAAACTAGAAGGTATCCAGATCAATGGTCATCCTACCCAGCGATTATCCGGAAACCTTAACATTAGTGTGGAGGGAGTAGATGGCGCAGCCCTCCTACTAGGATTACACCCTGTGGCCGCCGTTTCTTCTGGCTCGGCTTGTTCCTCAGCAACTGTAGCTCCTTCCCACGTACTATTAGCTCTAGGACATCCGGAAAATCTGGCTTATGCCTCCATCCGGTTTGGAATTGGACGCTTTAATACCATGGCGGAAATTGCCTTGGTGGCTGAGCATACGATCACAACGATTCAGTCTCTGCGCCAATCTCAAGCTGTCAAAATTAATTGAACAAAATGGTTGAGCGCAGTCCCTAGGCATATTTTATAATTTGGGTGGGGTAACCGAAACCAGCTTTTAAATTGCAAAGCGTAAGCTTCTAGGCTACGATCACATCGGTACCACAAAGGAGATTTCGCTCCTTAGCTGAACCGCGAAAAGCCCCGCACTTTACCTTTATTGGCTAGGTGTCCTATGGGAAGCGCAGGGTAAGAGTCCCAAAGGATCTTACCAATGTGATATAGTAGTAATGGTAGGGAAGATAAATTAAGAGCTAACTGCCACCTACCAACTAAAAATAGAACGAGTTGTATTGTTCCGGCGCGGAGGGGCATCCCGGAGAGGAAACCTTAGAAGAGGGTCGCCTTAATCATAAAGTTTTAACCCTTTTCTGCATAGCCTGCTAACCATAAAGGCTCCACTCTTCTTGCGGTAACTTCTGACCGTGTCGTAAATAAAGCTTATCGTTCGCGTAGCGTGGCCTACAGCCTTGTATCCAAAACCACTAGCTGGAGTTGGTAATGATCCCCCGCTGTCCCGTTAGGGCAGCTTCGGGAGATGTCACTAGGCGAATCAACAGGGGATAAGAATATCACACATCCCCAACAAGGCAAACATGTGTGCCTCAAGACCCTAAATCTAAGCAGTAAAGCTGCTGAAACAGGGAGATTCAGGAGATATAGACAGAAACCCTGAAGAATTTCCAGACCTCTGGTCAGGAAATAGTCAGCTAATAAAAAATCAGAACTTTTGGATAGATTGGTAGCAAGTGGGTAGTTTGTGGTAAATCCCGAACAATGCCGATAATGGGTAAAGTAACTTTCAGCTATCGGAGCTGTGGTTAGCAAAAGCCATTGAAATAGCCGGTTTTAGCATAGGTGCGCTTTCCTAATGGGAATTAAATTTGCCACTGGTCACACTTCTTGATGGGGGGAGTGGCTTAACCTCCATTTTTGTATCAGTTCTATCAGTGCCAAAGTAATCCGTTGTCTATATTTCAGAGTGCGACTGGATAGAGACCACGGGTTCACAACTGTTAGTCAAAATCCCTATAAAATCGGTTAGAATTAGTTAAATCCACAAGAGTCACGTGATCAATTTGTCAGACTTAACATCCCCCGAAGTCCCTACGGGATTATAGGAAAGGCGAGGCAGATTGCGAGACAATTACACATAGGTGCGCTATTACTTGGCTATTTAAATTCGCGTGATTGTGCGCTTTACTTTGGCTCGGGAACCCGGCCTTGGGTCGCGCCTTTAGGCAAAGCCGACGCGGGGCGCGAACGGGCGCGCACCTCAAAAATTTTCGACTTTGCGACAGAACATCCTACTGGAAAGCGAGTCTTAAAGTAGAGAACTAATGTCGCACCTCCAAGTGTTACAATCAGCAGAGCCGCTACAATCCCATTCACCAAACAAACCCCCTCTCAGCACCCCCCTCTAAACAGACGGGGCTTCGAGACAGTTTCACCGCCATTGACTACAGCCATTGACTACAGCCATTGACTACAGTTTTCGATCAAACAATGAGCAACAAAATAGTCAAAATAGTTAAGTGCGCTTTCCGTTCTTGATGCAGTCGCTCATGGGGGTAACCACGGCAGTCGCTCATGGGGGGAACCCCCTTTGGCGGCGCTGCCTCCCCAAGACCGCGCTGCATCGCTGATGGCGAGCAATCCCTTGACCGTAGGTCACGCTACGCGAACGCCATCACGGGTCGCACCTCTAGTTATTGATAGTCTATTTATTAGTCCCTGTGCCAGATCAGTTTAATGGTAGTAAATCACCGAACATTTCAGACCTAGAAATAGAGTACGACTCCTATCGTTAACTGTAGGACTAAGCGTACCACGAAGTTTTGAGGAAATTGCATGCCAAAGCAAATTATTATTGCAGAGCAACATCAACTTGCTGCTGTATTTTGGGAAGATCAAATTCAAGAACTAGTAGTTGCCACCGGTAATCACCAGGTCGGTGATATTTATCTCGGCATTGTAGAAAATGTATTACCGGGTATTGATGCAGCATTTGTCAACATTGGGGATCCTGATCGCAATGGTTTTATTCATGTGACAGACTTAGGACCATTGCGCTTGAAACGCCGCTCTGGTGCGATCACCGAACTGCTGACTCCCCAGCAGAAGGTGTTGGTGCAAGTGATGAAAGAACCTACTGGTAATAAAGGGCCCAGGCTTACAGGTAATATTAGTTTACCCGGTCGCTATTTGGTGCTGATGCCTTATGGCCGAGGAGTGAACTTGTCTCGGCGGATTAAGAGCGAAAGTGAACGCAATCGCCTCAGAGCTCTAGCAATTCTAATCAAACCATCGGGCATGGGAGTGCTGGTGCGCACCGAAGCTGAAGGCAGAGCCGAAGAAGCCATTATGGAAGATTTGGAAAACCTGCAAAGACAATGGGAAGCTGTCCAGCTCGAAGCAACCTCTACCAGAGCACCAGCCCTACTTAATCGGGATGATGATTTTATTCAGCGTGTCCTGCGGGATATGTACACTGCTGATGTTAATCGGATTGTGGTCGATTCTAGTACTGCAGTTAAACGGGTTAAACAACACTTGTTGAGCTGGAGCGGAGGTCAAGCACCAGAGGGGGTCTTGATTGACCATCATCGCGATCGCATGCCAATTTTGGGATATTTCCGGGTCAATGCTGCAATTCGAGAAGCCCTCAAGCCAAGAGTAGATTTACCATCTGGTGGCTACATTATCATTGAACCTACCGAAGCTCTAACCGTAATTGATGTGAACTCTGGTTCCTTTACCCGCTCAGCTACAGCGCGGGAAACGGTTTTGTGGACTAACTGTGAGGCAGCAACAGAAATTGCCCGCCAGCTGCGCCTACGTAATCTAGCTGGGGTGATCGTTGTTGACTTTATTGATATGGACACCAGGCGGGATCAGTTACAGGTTCTCGAACACTTCAATCAAGCCCTAAAAGAGGACAAAGCCCGACCACAGATTGCCCAGCTTTCGGAACTTGGCTTAGTGGAACTGACTCGCAAGCGCCAAGGGCAAAATATTTACGAGTTGTTTGGTAAAACCTGTGCTACCTGTGGCGGGTTAGGACATCTGGCACATCTTCCCGGTGAAGTCGAAGCAGAAGCACTAGAGACCTTAGCACCGATCCCCTTACCGGCGGAGCGAAGCATTCCACAGTTCCCCGAACCTGTAGACTTATCTTCTGAGAATGATAATGATTTGGACTTGCTCAATCACCCCAGTTATCAGGAACGGGGAGCGGTAAATAATCGCCGCCGCCGCCGCCGTCGTATTGATGACCCGGTGATTAGGGAAGAACCAATTACTAGGGGAGTCAATCGGGTGATCTCTGTCTCATCCAACTTTGATGCCATCACAGAAACCGAGGTATCGACCTCAGGAGTAGAAAAACCCCAGCTAGTCAAGTTTGCTCAAGAGAAAGAACCACCAGAATTGGTCAGGGTTGAAATGAGCCCAGAAGAACAAGATGTTTATGCGTTAATGGGCATTTCCCCTATACTAAATTTAGACCGAGAGGTGAAAGATCCTAGGTCAGCAATTATCTCAGTGTTACTGCCGGGAGAAAAAATCGAGGATAATCAAGAAGAATTATCCAATACGACTACCGATTCAACTACCGATTCAACTACCGATTCAACTAATAGTCAATCCTCCATCGACGATCAGCTAGAGTTAGAGGAATCCGACTTGGTGGAATCTAGTGCTGCCACACCAATTCCAGAAACTGGATCTGATCAACTCACTACTGCCAATGGCACCATTAACAGTCCCCCCATCGTGCGCCGCCGCCGTCGCCGCTCTTCAGCAGATAAATGACAACGGACAAAGTCACTGAAGTGTTTGAGTTACCGGATTTATCCGGTACTCCTTCCTTAGTGGCTGGAGTAGATGAAGTAGGGCGAGGTGCCTTATTTGGTCCAGTTGTGGCAGCAGCAGTGATTTTACCTGTATCTGTCCTGCCACAACTGGCTATAGCTGGCGTTAAAGATAGTAAAAAGTTGTCCCGGAAACGACGCCAAAGGCTGTCTCAAGAAATTCAGGGATTGGCACTGGATTGGACTATTGGTTATGCCACTAGTGCAGAAATTGACCAGCTCAATATCTTACAAGCCTCATTGTTAGCTATGAAACGGGCTGTGCTTAAATTAAAAGTTAAGCCCGATATTTGTCTGATTGATGGGTTACACGGGTTGCCAGATTTACCGATAGCACAACGAAATCTAGTAAAGGGGGATCAGCGATCGCTTCATATTGCTGCAGCCAGTATTGTAGCCAAGGTGTGGCGTGATGATTTAATCATTCGTCTAGCTACCAAGTATTCAGAGTATGATTTGACAGCCAACATGGGCTATGGTACCAAAAAGCATCGGTTAGCACTGCAAAAATACGGACCATGTCGGCTGCATCGCATTTCCTTTAGCCCCTGTAGTCAGGCTAATCAATAAATCATTTAAATTATTTATTAACAAATAACAATCAACCAAACCGATAACCCTTACCATAAACTGTATGGATCAGAGGTACGGAACCCTTAACTTCGATTTTGCGACGCAACAAACGAACTAGAGCAGCTAAATTGTTACTTTTTGGGATTTCCTCAGATGGCCACAAATGTTGATAAATTTGCTTGTGGGATAATAATAGACCAACATTGCTCATGAAGTACCCTAGCAGTTGGCTTTCTTTTTCCGATAGCTCAATTGGGCGTCCGTGGCGATAAGCTATTTGATTGGTTAAGTCTAATTCTATTTGTCCAACCCGTAACCGCTGGCTGGGATTGGCATCCGTCGCAGCAGAACGCCGAAGCAGAGCCCGGACTCTAGCGAGTAACTCCCGCAGTTCAAATGGTTTAACTAGATAGTCGTCAGCACCAGCATCTAATCCCATCACTCGGTCATCTACAGTGTCCTTGGCGGTTAGAAAAAGAACTGGGGTAGTGGTGTCATGCGATCGCATTTGTTGGCAAATTTCTAACCCAGACATGTGCGGTAGCATCCAGTCTAAGATTAACAAGTCATAAGCGCCAACGCAAGCTAACTCATTTCCTGAGGCACCATTGTAAGCCACATCTACAGTGTAACCTTCACGAGTTAATACCCGAGACAGGGGGTCAGTCAGCTCAATTTCATCATCTACTAAAAGGATACGCATTGATTTTGTTGATAGTTGACGGTTGACGCTTGACTATCAACACAATTATAAGACTTACGCAGCGACTTTATCTGTAGCTTGGGTTATTAACGAAGCCTACTACCTGTAGTTAACAGCCAAGTCATTGATAGACACGACAAGCTACTTGATATACTATTTTAGTTAAGATAAAGTGAATCACAGAGTAATTATAATTTAAAACCTAGAAAGATAAACCAGTATGGCTTGGGCATTGGTTACAGGTGGCACCAAAAGGATTGGTAAAGCGATCGCATTAGACTTGGCGAAACAGGGCTATGATCTAGCGATTCATTACAACCGTTCTCGCCAAGACGCGGAAATCCTAGCAGAACAGATCCAGTCCCTAGAGCGAAATTGTCGGTTTTACCAAGCTGATCTAACCTGTGACGAAGATATGCTCAATCTTTTGCCAAAGGTGAAAGCAGATGTTCCTGAGCTTGATGTGTTGGTGAATAATGCTTCCATTTTTGAACCAGCAACCCTTAAAGAAACGGAACTTGACTGGTTTGACAGTCACTTTGCTGTAAACTTTAAGGCTCCGTATTTCTTTACCCGTGATTTTGCTCGTCTTTATCAAAAAGGGAACATTATCAATATTATTGATACCAGAATCAACAAGAATGATTTTTCCTATTCTGCTTATACATTAGCTAAGAAAGCCTTGGCTAACTTAACGGAGATGGCAGCTTTAGAGTTGGCTCCAGATATTCGAGTGAATGGAATTTGCCCTGGGTGGATTTTACTTCCAGCCGGGGCAAGTGAACAGTATATCGAAACACTTAGACAAAGAGTACCCATGCATAGCCAGGGCAATGTGGATCAGATTTGTCAGGCTGTTCGCTATTTGCTCTCTAATCAATTTGTTACCGGACAGTTTTTATTTGTGGATGGCGGTCAACATTTGTAATCAACTGTAAGCCGCCCGCTTTTCAATTCTAACTGATAACTGATAGCTGTTCGCGTAGCGTGGCCAAAGGCCACGGCTGATAGCTGACCGCTGATAGCTGACCGCTGATAGCTGACCGCTGATAGCTGAACACTTAATCAAGACTATATACCTGAGGGGGTGACATGCAAGCTAAAATCCTTATTGGGTAATACTTTCAGCCGATATGTTACAAAAAGATACATACTAGTTTGGCCTGACCTTGGACGTAGTTATAAGGGTTTTAGCTTCTAGAACATCATTCCTAGGGTCAATTGCCCAGTTTATCTTAGCAAAGATAAACTGGCATCAAAGCATTATCTAGTAAGCTTTTAAGGGCTCATGTCACCCCCTCAGCTATATACATCAAAAAAATGACAAAACTTACTCATATCACATCAATAAAAGTTAATGATTTCGGAAGCAAAAAACAACACAGTTATGTTGAAGCGCTGCTGGAAATAAAAAATTTAAGACTCCGCACGATAATAGGATTTAATGACTGGGAAAGAAAAACTCAACAAGATGTTGTGATTAATATTAAGGCTGGCTTTCCCCCAGGAAATTCTACAAAAAGCGATTGCGTTGAAGATACCCTAAATTATAAAACCCTAAGCAAGCGTGTAATTAAAGCAGTGGAAGAAAGTAAGTTTAATTTACTAGAAAAGCTAACCCAGATGATTTTAGATATTGTAATGGAAAATCCCCGGATAGTATGGGCTAAGGTGAAAGTTTATAAACCTTTTGCTTTGCGATTTTCCGATTCTGTGTCTATAGAATTGAGTGCTAAACGATGAATGAAGTGGTAGTGAATGAAGTAGTAGTAAGTGTTGGCTCTAACATTGAACCTGATAAAAATGTAAAACTAGCCAAATATAATTTATCAAAAACTGATAATTTTGTTAATGAATCTCGCTTTTACATAACAAAACCCATAGGCTTTACTGAGCAACCTGATTTTCTAAATGGTGCCTTTTTAATTCACACAGAAGACGGTTTTGAGACCTTTCGTCAAAAACTTAAACAAGTCGAAATTGACCAAGGGCGGGTTAAGCAATCCAATAAAAATGGACCGCGCTGTATAGATTTAGACATTGTGGTCTGGAATCGAAGGATTGTTGATCCTGACTTTTATCAGCGGGATTTCATTAAAAAAACTGTGCTAGAGCTGATTCCTGATTTAAAGGTTTAACAAATAACTAATGACGTACCCTCCGGAATCATAAGTATTCAACAGGTGCGACCCGTTCGCGTAGCGTCGGCTTTGCCGAAAGGTGCGACCCAAGGGCGATTTATTCGCCCATTGGAAAGCGCACCTTGAGCGAATTTAATTCTTAATGCTAAGAGCGCACCTAAGGATATGTCGGGTTGGTGATAATTTGAGGAGCACGGGCTTCTATAATGGAGCTTCTACAGGTATAGTTGATCTGATCAGTCAACTAATTGACCTCCTGCCAAAGCTCCCGAAGCTCCCCATATGATTACCATCGCATTACCCAAAGGCGCACTCCTAAAAGACAGCATCAAGCTACTGCAATCCGTTGGCTTAGACTTTAGTACCTTCCTAGACTCCGCCAACCGCCAACTCCAGATTCAAGACCCCAGTCAAACTGCTCAAGCTCTACTGGTACGAGCTCAAGATGTACCGGTTTACGTGGAATATGGTCAAGCTCAGTTGGGGATAGTTGGTTACGATGTGCTACGGGAAAAAACCCCGGCAGTGGCTACCTTAGGTGACTTACACTTTGGTTATTGTCGGATGTCATTGGCAGTTCGTGCTGCTAGCTCTTATCGAAGCCCTTTGGATTTGCCAGCTCATGGTCGCGTAGCCTCCAAGTTTGTTCACTGTGCTCGGGAATATTTCAATAACCTGGATTTGCCAGTGGAAATTATCCCCCTCTACGGTTCTGTTGAACTTGGTCCAATTACCGGGATGTCGGAGGCAATTGTGGACTTGGTGTCCACAGGTCGTACCTTAAAAGAGAATGGCTTAATTGAAATTGACATTTTGTATGAGAGTACAGCACGACTGATTGCCCATCCCATCAGTTATCGCCTCAATACTGATGGTATTAACAATTTGATTGAGCAGATTCGAGAGTTGACTAAGGTCAGTGCTGAATCTTTAGTGAGTTAGTGATGAGTCTTTAGTTAGTAGGGTGTGTGACTAACCCACCCTCACAAGTAGAGTTATTCCGTAAGTACTGTAGAGTTTTTTAGAGGTTGTCTGAGAAGTATCATTTGCTACATCCAAGCCCCCTAAATCCCCCAATTTTGGGGGACTTTTAGAAGCAAATTGACTCTTGTTCCCCCCAAAGTTGGGGGGCTAGGGGGGCAAAATTCAGTATCAAAAAACTTTTCAGATATCCTCTTAGTCTACACTTTTAAAAACTAATGCGATACTTATAATATATCAGAAACGATAGACAAAGAATCAGAGTGATTAACTAATAAAGTCTCAATCTCATTCAAAATAGTTGGAAATCTATCTATAAAGTATAGCTTTTTTTATAAAATCACTAGTCCTCATCTTCTTCATCTCCCCTCTACCCATAGTTGCCTATAGACTGTTACCTCACTAGACACTTTGGGGAATTGTATAGATAAGTCCTACTAACCAGTTTTCCTGATACTGCGCCATTAGCAGTGCTAATTGTCATGGGCACTCAAGATTTGTTCTCAACTGTGTGCTCATAATCAATCTCAACTAAACGAGGCTTAAGATGAAGGTAAAAAATACGTTAATTGCTGCTGCAACTGCTATGGTTTTCGCTTTTGCTTCAGGGTTAAATGCTCAAGAACCAGTTATTGGTGATATCAACACCGCATCAGAATTTATTACCTCGACAATTCAAGCCTTAGCTTCTAACAAGCAAATTATTAATGAGTGCGGTAAAGAGTTAATAATTGAAGATATGACTAGTGTTACTCAAGATTTCCCTAATATCGAAGCCTACCCTACACTAGGATAAATTCAATACAGGATTTCCTTCACACCTGGAGCTAATACTAATCCTAGCTACTGCGCTGCTAGCTTCAAGAGTCGCATGAAGTTAAAATTAAACGGGCGATACCTTAATCCTAGGGGTGCAGAATTATTGTCTACTCCCAACACTTATGAATTTCGAATAATGGTACCAGGTCAAGAGAATTCTGAATTGTAAATTCAGAATTCTTAACTTCTAGATATTACTAGATTAATACCATACTCTAGAGTACTCTACAAACATCTTTACAATAAAAGAAGTAAACCCTATATAGTATGGCATGGACTGGCAAGAAATATCTGGTAACTGGGTTTTAATCCCCAATCGTCCCACTGGGATTATCCATTTCCTGGGTGGGGCGTTTATTGCTACAGCTCCCCAAGTAACCTACCGATTGTTACTGGAAGAATTAGCACGTCAACGGTATGCAGTGATTGCGACACCGTTTGTGAATACCCTCGACCATATTGCGATCGCACGAGATGTACTCAATCGCTTCGAGACTACTCTCAATCGCTTACAGGTAACCAATGCTTTACGGAAACGGTATCTACCCATCTATGGTATCGGCCACAGCATGGGGTGCAAACTGCATTTGTTGATTGGCAGCCTCTTCAGTGTAGAACGAGCTGGTAATATCTTGATTTCCTATAACAACTATTCCGCTGACCGTGCTATTCCCTTTGTGGAACAGTTAAACCTCAATCCTGTCTTCCAGCTCGAGTTTACTCCCTCACCCCAAGAAACTAACTCTCTGATTACTCAACGCTATCAAATCCAGCGTAATTTACTGATTAAATTCACTGATGACGAGATTGACCAAAGTGTTAGCTTGACCCAAGCCTTACAGAAACGTTTTCCAAATATGGTTGTCCTACAGCGGATACCAGGAAATCATTTAACACCTTTAGGGCAAGATGTCACCTTAAACCCAGGGGCAGTGTTTACCCCATTGGATGCCGTAGGTCAGTGGGTCAAGCAAGAAGTCTATCGCGATTTAAATCGCTTGCAACGGGAAATTTTGCGATGGTTGAATCCTCTAGCAGTGGCTTAAGGTTAGCAGGTTGAAGGTTCAAGGTTACCAGGTTGCTAGGTTGAAGGTTGAAGGTTTAATCTTGAAAGTGGACACTCAACATTCAACTGCCCTATTGACTGACGACTATAGCGGTTTATAGCCTAATGAGGTACACATGATTTTTTACCTGTTCCCTGTTCCCTGTTACCTGTTCCCTGTTCCCTAAAACTCCAAAATTTGTACCTCACCTAATTAAAAACCGCTATAATCACTAGAATAAGGTTTCCTTAGACTCTAGCACTGTGGTAGATTCCGACAACGAAACAGTTTTCTGTGAACTCGAACAGTCACTATCAACCATGGTTTCCTCCTCTAGCACTGTGGTAGATTCCGACAACGGAACAGTTTTCTGTGAACTCGAACAGTCACTATCAACCATGGTTTTCTGTGGTGCTGGCACGGTGGAAGCCTCAGATTCTAGCGCTACCGATGAATCAAGGCTACTAAACGAGAATGTTGGCAAGGTTTTGGTTAAAGGTTTCAGTGCTTCTAATACCTCTTCAGCCGACTGGTAGCGACTTCGGAAGCTATAGCGCACCATTTTGTTGACCACTGTAGCTAATTCAGGACTGACCTGTGCTTTATTGAGCCAAATTACTTCTCCAGTTATGGGATCTGTTGGTAATTTGCTAGGAGTTATGCCAGTAAGCGATCGCACAGCAATCATACCTGTGGCATAAATATCACTGTTAAATCTTGGACTACCCACAGCTTGTTCATTAGGCATATAACCTTTAGTACCAATGGCGACAGTGAAATTAGTCAGGTTTCGTCTTGAATGCAATTGATTAGTAATTTCTTTAACAGCGCCAAAGTCAATTAGCACCAGCTTCTGATCTGATTTGCGCCGAATTAGATTATCGGGTTTAATATCTCGGTGAATCACACTGTGACTGTGGACAAACTGCAATACCTTTAGAATATCTACCACTATGGCAATGACGTTGGCTTCAGGAATAGGTTTCGCTGGTAACTCATCGCTGAGAGGATGACCTTTAATAAACTCTTCAACTAGATAAAATTCTTGATTTTCATCAAAATAGGCTAACAGCTCAGGGATTTGGTGATGTTTGCCCAACTTTTCGAGAATTTCTGCTTCCGTTTGAAATAACCGTCGAGCCAGTTGCCAGTGTTGAGGATTATTGCTAGCAGGTTTGAGCTGTTTGACCACACAGTGCGGATTTCCCGGTCGCTGGGTGTCTTCAGCAATAAAGGTTTCGCCAAATCCTCCAGCACTAAGTCGTTTGATGATTTGATAGCGTCCACTTAACTTAGTAGCAAATAGTTCTTCTTCCCTTTCCTCCAGCAAATTGCGTAAATCATCTTGTCCAGAGATAATTTCTTGGACAATGGGGGCAGAAACGTAATGTTTGAGAGTTTGGCGTAGTTGCTGTTTATTCTTCAGGTCTTGCATTGCTCCCATAGCGCTACAGAAAACACCACTGAGAGTTATGTTAACTATAGGGACTGCTGTAGGCAAAATTAGCCCCTCATACACGAAAAATAGATAACTGATTTCTCCCCAAGTGATTACCCCGAGCACTGTCCAGCCTAGGCAAACTTGCCATCGCTTAATCCGACTTAATAAGTACCTGACGACATTAACCCCCAAGAAGATCAACACTCCTCTGTGGATAGGATTGGGAATTGCTTGAACAATGGTACGACCTTCGAGTAGTGTTGCGATCGCATTAGCATTGATTTCTACCCCAGCCATTCTATCGGACACAGGAGTCCGATGAAAATCTGGTAATGAGCTAGCAGTTGGTCCAATTAACACAATCTTGTCTTGGAAATACTTACCATCGTCTAGGCGAGTGTGCCAGCGATTATCATCTAAGACATACCAGAAGGGAATAGATCTAAATGCATCCGAACCGTAGAAGAAAATATTCTCTGGTTTGGGCTTCGTCTTCAGTCCTGATTCCTGAGCAGCTGCCAAGGTAGCCTCATTAAAGGAAGGTACTGTAAAAATCAGCTGATCAGATGTTTCTGCCAATTCTGGATTATTCTTAGCCCAAACTTTGGGAAACTGATTGGCTAGACGATAGATTCTGCCATCTGGCTCAATGGGATAATTAATCGAACCTACAGATAGCTGGGGTGTCTCAAACAAAGAATTTGGCTTAACTAGCTTGATAGCCTCACCTTCAACAGTTTCGTAAGTATCATATATAGCGGCCAGAGTAACCTTTTCGCCATAATTTTCTAGCACCTCTGTTAACTGTTGATCATCTGCCTCACCGTAACTACTGGGACTATCTAACACAATACTGACGGCAACAGACTTAGCTCCAGCAGCCATTACACGCTCAATCGCTTTAGCATAAGCAGCTCGTTTCCAGGGCCAGCTCTTGATAAGTTCTAAATCAGTTAGTGCTTGAGACTCATCATTATCATCATAGGATTGATTTAAATTCAGAGACTCCTCATCAATTGCCAAAATCACTATATTGTCTGGGCCAGTCACCGGACCCCTAAGTTTAAAAAACCAAGTTTGGGTTTGTTTTTCCATCCGTTGCACTCCCTCCCCATCCCGAGCTGTTGAAATTGCTCCGAATAGGGGAAAAAAAACAGCTAGTAGGAAACCTAATCTAGCTGGTTTTAACGGAGTGTTATCCTGTGATGATGTATCTTTCTTTGTAGAAATATCTGTATACTGATTTGGTGTATGGGAAGGAATAATCTTCCCGAACCACCCCCTAGGATTAATAAACATTGTGAGTATTTTACTCGTTTATTATCTATAGTATCGAAATCAATTTATTAGCTGCATAAAGATTATTAAAGCCTGTTTAAAAAATTGGTTAAGGAATACCCAAATAGGACTTACGTCAAACTGGAAACCAAACTCTATAAATAGTAGGGTGCCTTAATAAGGCACCCTATATAGCAAAGGGAACAGGGAACAGGGAACAGGGAACAGGGAGCAGGGAGCAGGGA
>NZ_MKZS01000001.1:1598057-1612451 GCF_001942495.1 Moorena bouillonii PNG | reverse complement strand
TGATGGGGATAGCCTTTCCGTGACCTTGTAGTACAAATGTACAGGGGAACTTCAGGCTTGAGTAAACTAACACTTAAACGTCGCAACAATCCCAGGTTCTGTGCCGCATATCCTTGACGAATCCGACTAGCATCTTCGCCAAAGGTGACATCAAGCACCCAATGCAGACTGTTCTCAATACTCCAATGGGAGCGAATCACCGAGTTGTGTCGCTGGGCATCGCCTTCCAGGCTGCTAATGTAAAACCGCACTTCAAACCTGGTTTTGTTCCATAACTTCTGGGTACTCTTGACCATGACAACCGTCTCTAAGCCCGCCCATTGACCTTGCCGAGGCAGTGGTGGTAATTGACTCACGGGCACGACCCAAACTTGGCGAGTTTCTATGGGATGATGTCCACTGTCTATGGTTTGATCGTAGCTGTACTCAATCCCCTGCCAGTTGTGGGCTTGTGCTTGCTCGAACCAAGCCTCTACTTGTTGGCTGAGCTGACCCTGGTTGCCTTTGAGTGCCAAGACATAGTCGCCTTCTGCCTGCTTGAAATGCCTACGCTATGGCGATTTGGGTGCCCATGGCATCAAGGGTGACGACCGCCCCCTTGAGGTTCAGCAATTGCAGCAGGAGCGGCACTGCTGTGATTTCATTGGATTTGCTCTCCACTTTTTGCGCTCGCTAAAACCAGCCCATGTTCACTGCTCCAGGCACTCACACTCTGTAACGCCTTCAGTTGACCAGCTCGGTCATAGGAGCCTTTGGTGGTCTTGCCATCGATATGAATCAACTTCAGGGCTAATTTCTCAGTAATACAGCTGACCCAACTCAAGAAACTCGTCTCGAGCTCCTGGGGGTCTAGCAGACCAAACACCCGACCAAAGGTATCGTGTGACGGAATCCCATTGGGCAACTCTAAAAACGTCTCCAGCCACACTTGCGAACGCTTTACCGTAGGTAACGATTGCCACAAACCCATCGGCACCGGAGAGCACCGCCAAAATGGCAATCGTGATCATGGCCACCAAGGAATGTTTCTGGGTTCGCTCCACTCGGGGATCTCGCAAGTGCTGAAAATGCTTCAGAACACTGTTTTTCAAGATTAACGCTTCACGCTCCTGCTGAGCCTTCACAAAGCCTTTTGCCATAATGACTGACTAGAGAATGCAAATCTTGGCAAATCCAACGGTTAACCGCAACATCCGCTCTGGGACAACCTTGAACACTGACTGGCTATCATACCTATACTCCCTGTAGTTTGTCAAGTACGATTTATACCAAATTAGATGCGATTACCCTGCTGCTCATGCAAACCTAATTGTACGCTTGTGCGGTTCCAACCAAACACTCTTTCTGTTTTGCGGGCATTACCCCCAAGATAATCTTCACTCACCAAAGCCATGAAGGCTCGCTTGCGATGACCTGTTAGTTTCGTAGGCTGCATCCAGTATGGTTGATTTTACCTTTTCACTTAATTCCATTTCTCAGAGCATCGTTAATGACTAGAGTTATACATCGCTGAGCACACAACATCTGCTGATGCAATACTGATTCTAGGGGATTTTTTTTTTCCGCGAGTCCCTGGGCGTTTTTCCGACCGTCCGGGTTTAGGAATCCAAACCCGTCTGGTAGGTTTTGCCTTTTTGGAGATTTTGAGTTTGGCTACTAAGGTGAGGCGTTGTCTGTTGGTTAGAGATTTGACCCCATCTATTCCGGCAGTCTTTTTACCTTTGTTCTCCTGGGTGACCCTACGTACCGCTATCATCTTGGCAGTCCAGGACTTCATCAGAGTCTTTTGCAGTTTTATTACCGCACGGATATCACCACGAACAGAGGCTCGAAATATTCGTTTTTGCAACTTAAATAGGGTCTTCTCTAGCTTGCGCCAGTTAACCTTATTCCATTCCACCGTCTGGAAACCCAGCGTTTTAGACATATTAATTGGTACTTGCAACTATTTCATTTCTGTTTGACGTGAGTCCGTCAGTATATCCTAGACATTACTCTAGACATTAACTTCTGACTCAATCTTTCCCCGGTACGACATGCAGCTAATACCGAGTTGCGTTCAAAGATAAAATCTATAAAAGCAACAGTATCGCCTCTGTATAATCCTGATTGAATTTGTTTTCAAGAGGTGGAGCGCTAAAAAATTAAATTATGTTATAGTTTTTTTAAACAACTGACTCAAGGTAGTCGACTCAAGTTAACGATTTCTTAAAGATTGCTTAATATCCCATTACTATGAGTAGACTAAGTATAGCAGCAAGTCACCTAAGTATAGAGGGGGTGAAGCAGAAAATGAAAACTGCCCCTAATTTTTGGCAAAGGCAAAAATGGTTAGTAATTTATAATGCTTTAGTTGACCCCAGACCAGCTGCTGAAATTGCTCAACATGCAGGAGTGTCTGTAGGTACAGTTCACCGAGTTATAAGCAAATATAATCGAAAAGGTGTAGAAGCCAGGGCAAACGCATCTAATCGGCAGAAACTAGCTCTGAAAAGCGTTTGAATGACCCGAAAATTTTAGCTGACCTTAAAATTTGACGGAAATAAAACTGGTATAATATTTGTGTCGCTTATATAAAGGGTGAGTATTGTTTTAAATAATTAATATATATTGCCAGCATAATATCAAGCTAGACCTTTTAGTCTAAACCCATGGTAAATTGCCCAACGCCATTAATTCTACTGATAAAATAAAACTTAAAAACCTAAAACTTTGAGGAGATAATCGTTATCCCATCCGGCTTTTTTTCGTTTAGTTTTAATTCCCGTTTTTTCGGTACTTTCTTGTTTTAATAAATTCAGAGCTATTTGTCTAATAATGGCTAAATTTTCGGGTGCATTATCTTTCCTGATTCGTGAATCATCTTCTAAAAATTGAACATCAAGTACCCAATGCAGTTGATTCTCTATACACCAATGTTGGCGAATAGCTTTTGCTAAAAGTTCAGCATTATTGGGTAGACTACTAGGGCATGTCGTCAGTTAAGCCAGATGACAGAAGCGGCGAGATGAATGGCTCCCAAAAAATTACGAGCAGTTTTATCAAGCGCGAGTTGCTATTGCCCTGTATTGCTTAAGTTTCTGAAAAAAGTTTTCGATCAGATGACGCCACTTATACATGTGCAAGTCATATGTTCAAAGTTGAGTACGATTGACTTTAGGAGGAATGACAGCTTGGCAGTCAGCTTCTTTTAATCGTTTGAGCACCCGCTCTGACGCATCGTAAGCCTTGTCTGCAAGCAGTGCACCAATCTCATGTATACCACCCGCGTAACGCATCAGCTCCCTGCAAATCATGTGCTTGACCGGGGGTCAGATGAAACCCTGTGGGATTACCAGCGTGCATCACAGGTGGCATGAATTTTGGTAGATAAACCACCCTTACTGCGTCCAATTGCTTGTGTTAATGGTTTATCGTCTGGTGTTTTTTTTTGCACCAGCACCCTCGTTGATGAGCGCGTACAATTGTGTTCGTCGAGCGCAGCGTACTCGTTGTCTGCATCTAATGAGAGTGTCTTGAATACACGTTCTATCACACCACTTTCAGACCCTAGGCTATGACGCTTGTGCACAGACCGAAAATCGCCAAACCTCTCCGGCAAATCACGCCACGGAATACCTGCACGGTATCGGTACAGTACGGCTTCAACAAATAGGCGGTTATCTTTGGCATTTCCACCAACAAGCGCCCTTCTGGCCAGGTAGCATATCCTTAATTCGCTCCCACTGATCCAAGACGCAAGGCATACCGACGCATTACTTCCTCCTTAGTTGAGTTTTCCTGACTCCCCTCAGTTCTATAGCTGCACTGACTGGTTGTCAATTCTCTAACTGACGACATGCCCTAATATAATATCTTCGTTCAAAACTTGTTTTTCCATCTTTTTCTTTTCGCCAATAATTTACCCAACCTATTGAGTTGAGTTTTTCCCATTCCCCGTTTGGATCAATTGCTTCTTTAACATTACTAAGCATTTGGTAATATCTGTGTTCTTCACGATTATGTCCAGTTTCTGACTGCAAATACTGACTGATCGTGATGTTTTTTAATCTAGATTTAGGTAATGTATTGACGATTTTTTCGACTCGTTCATAAAGATAAGCTTGATTCTTTTTTAAGGTAATTAAATAGTCGGCCTCTTTGGCTACAATTTGCTTGACAATTTCTTTTTGACAGCCCATAGCATCAATAGTTATGATGCAACCCGATAGTTCTAAAACTTTTATAAGTTTGGGAATAGCTGTTATTTCCTTGGATTTTTCATCTACTTTTACTTGCCCTAAAACCAGGCGATTCGCTGTTGCCCATGCACTAACCATATGAATAGCTGCTTTGTCAGAACTTTTGTCATAGGAATGACGTAAAGTTTTCCCGTCAATCGCTACTATTTCTCCAAAAGTGACCTGACTAATTGATTGAACCCACTTCAAAAAACACTGCTGTAATTGTTCGGTTTCAAGTTTCGCAAAAACTCTGGCAATTGTGTCGTGAGATGGAATTCCATTAGGTAATTCTAAAAACTTTTTTAACCATTTATATTTGGTTTTACCGTAGAGTTCTATGTCAACCCAGGTGTCGGCACCACTAATCACCGCACAGATAGTAATTGTAATAATATCAATTAATTTATGTAGTTTGCTTCGGTCAACTCTGGGATCTTTTAAATCACTAAAATGCTCATAAATCGTAGTTTTTGGTCTGAGTTTCATTGCTGAGTATTTCTAAAAATTATGCTTTGATTTTCCTTCATAAAGACCTAATTTAAATCTTAATTTTAGGGTCTAAATCTTAACTAGTATTAAGGAAATTGAATTATTGTAAATAATAAGCTCGTTACCATTCTAGGCCACGGGGAATGCCAATAGAGCAGATCTGCATATAAAGAGTGATTTGTCAAAAAAATTTAGATGCGTTTGCCCTGGTGTAGAAGCTATTGAAACACAAGGAAAAGGGGGTAGACGTAACTGTTATCTGACTTGGTCAGAAGAGAAAGACTTTTTGGCAACTTTTTTTAAAAAAGCAGCTAAAGGCCAAATCCCGACAGTAAAAGAAATTAAATTAGCTTTTGAAAAACAAGTGGGTCAGCCAGTAAATAAAACTACAATATATCGTCTTTTGGATAGACACCAATGGCGAAAAGTAGTTCCTAGACCTTCACACCCAAAAGCTAAACAGTCGGAACAGTCAGCTTTTAAAAAAACTTTGAAAAAGAAGTTAAACAACTCGTAAAAACTAGAAAATCTGACGATAAAAGACCAGTTATAATGATGGCCACCGATGAAGGCAGATTTGGTCGCATAGGAGTTGTGCGAGGTTGCTGGTGTCCACCAGGAATAAGGCCAGTGGTCTGTAAACAACAGGTAAGACAATATATCTATGCTTATGCTGCTGTTGCACCGGCTTTGGGCAAAATGACATCTCTGATTTTACCTTATGCTAACACAAAAATGAGGAATTTATTTCTCAAACAAGTCTCAGAAGATTTTGGGGAATATTTGATCATGCATGCAAATGGATAAAGCCGGTTGGCATAGATCAAAAAGTTTGGAGATACCGGAAAATATTCGGATTATATTTCAGCCAGCCTATAGTCCGGAGTTAATGCCTGTTGAGCATCTTTGGGAACATATTAGAGAAAACTATTTTTATAACAAAATATTAACATCATAGGAGCAAGTAATGGACACAGTAAGTCATGGCTTAGTAGAGCTTGGCTCTTCTGAAGAACTCTTGCGTTCAATGACATATTTTCCTCATTTGAGAATTAGCTCTTTGAACGCAACTTAGTATAACTACCTACTCAGAATATTCGACCTTTCTGAGAGTACATATCGGGGTTACTTCGTTCCTGATAACCATTCTGTGAACTTTTAGGGTGGTACTATTCACCAGGAATAATTTCGGGAAATCATTATGAAGAGTCAGAACCTCATAATCCATATTCCTTTGACTGTTTGTCTGTAGCGTAATCAACCCATTTCGCTACACGATGATAATGATGATTCAAACGTACCTTTCTCTCGTACCCATGAGTTCTATGCCTGTTACTAACTTCCCCTGGATTGGTTCCGCTTCACTGTTCGACCCTTGCATCAATCCGTAAGTTCGTTACTCCTTATGAATCAGGGTAAGGCTGTCACTCGGATTTCACGAGGGTCAGAAATTACCGAAAGAATAGTGCAGCCTTTATGGTCAGCAGGTTAGGCATCATAGGAGTAAGGTTTTGTACTAAGGCTGCACTATTCTAAGGTTTTGTCTCCGGGGTGGATTTTCACCACCATGGTTACCAAGTTGTCTAGGTTCAGTAATTTGTCCTAGCGGTTAATCCCCCAAAACCCTTACGGGGCAAGGTTTATAACCAACGAATCGCACCTGAGTGGTCATCTCGGGATGCTTTCTCATTCTAGTGCTCCAATAGATTAGGTTTCCATCATAGGGACTTCTGGTATCTTTGATTTGGGTGCGGCTCTTTTCAAAGTACGGTAGACTAGATAAGAGTAAAACTGACAAGTTAGTCAGAGTAATAGTTTGAGTCAATACCCCCAGGTGGGTGACCAGCTGAAAAAGTCAGCAGTAGTTCAGGAAAAGTTCGGACCTATGCAAGCATCGTACTCAAATGAAGACATGTTTTTCTCACAAGCGCGAGAGCTATTTGAAGAAATAGTGGACTGGCTGGGTTCAGATAGTGTTTGCGGTTTACAACATGGGGAAGCGCGAGAGTAAACTGCTTGAAAACGGATACGAACTATTAAGACGACTGCTGCAAGGTTACTTCGACAGACGAAGTAATGACGAGATCGAAGGAGAATGCGTGAGGTTTCGACGAAGCCAAGAGAACCCATAAGAAGAGATTTACAAGGAAGCTGACAACAATATTTGGCACGATCATCGCCAATCGAATCGGTTACGGTGGAAGAAAGATAACTTCCCGTGGGCCCACTGGATGCCGAGTTAAACCTACCAGTAGAAAAATACTCCCACGGACTGAGGCAGCGAGTGGCCGTCGAAGTAGCTCGTTCAGGGTTTGGGGAAACAGTCGTGCGTCATACAGAAAACAACAGCCGCAAAAGTTGGTAAGCGACAAGTTGAACAATTGGCTTATAAAAGTGCTTGTGACTTTGATGAATTCTATGCTCATCAACAAGCACAATCGGTTGAATTGAAGGAGACGGGGGAAATAGTAGTTATTAGTGTGGATGGCAAGGGTGTTGTCATGGGTACAGAAGACTTACGTGCTCCCACCCAAAAAAGAGCGCTGGCAAAGAGCAACAAGTTAAATAAACGATTAACTAAGGGGGAAAAACGCAATTGCGACGCGAATGGCAACAGTGGCTTCAGTTTATACCATCAAGCCTTTTGTTCGTACACCTCAACAAATTGTCAGCACAGAAGAAGAACACAAAAAAATCAAAGGACCCAGACCAATCGGTAAGCGTGTTTGGGCAAGTTTAGTTAAACAACCATCACTTGTTATCAAAGAAGCTTTTGACGAGGCATTACACCGCGACCCCAATCAACACAAGCGTTTTTGCGCTCTGGTCGATGGTAACAAGACACAATTATCGCGCTTTGAAAAAATTTGCTCGCGAACACCATCTCAAGTTAACGATTGTCCTGGATATTATTCATGTGATTGAGTATCTGTGGAAGGCTGCATTTGCCTTTTATTCGGACACTAGTCAACAAGCCGAAGTTTGGGTTAGTAAACGTTTACTGCTGATCCTTGAAGGTAAATCGAGTACAGTTGCTGCGGGTATGCGTGGTAGCGCTACAAAGCGCCAACTAACTCCTACACAACGTCAGCCAGTGGATAAGTGTGCCAGATATTTACTCAACAACGCTGCTTACCTCAAATACCACGATTACTTGAAAGCTGGTCTTCCCATTGCCACTGGGGTTATTGAGGGCGCTTGTCGTCACTTAATCAAAGACAGGATGGACATTACCGGGGCTAGATGGAGTCTCAAAGGTGCTGAGGCGGTTTTACGTCTGCGCTCGCTTTATCAAGCGCGGTGTAGGCCTCGAGTATTGGCCCTTTCACTTAAAGCTTGAGCATAAACGTAATCACTTGTCTTTGTACAAAGATGGCCTTCCTTTGATGAAACGACTAATTCAAGCTCGCTGCTCTACTACTGCTCCTCCTACTCTTGCGATACCTCTCTAAACCTGACCAAACGTCTTTCCAAAAGAGCCACACCCCTTTGATTTTTGTATGCCTCACGATTTTCGTTTTGGCATGTTTGGGAAGATAATTTCCCTCTTTTGTTTTGAACATCCAGTTGTTTTTTCCGATGGTTCCCCAATATTTATTGTTTACCCAGGTTTTTGATTTATTTGGATGTCTCCTGTATCCCCATCTTTGGAGTTTGTTCCAGAGCATGTACCCTAAATCGTTGAAGGTTTCTTTGCTGCTGACTCCTCTGTAGCTGATTGACTGACAAAAGTTGGGTTGAAAATGGCTCAAATGCTTACCAGACTAGTAAGAGCAAGACTTGACTTTAGGGAGTGTTTCCCCGCATCCTCAGGACAGATACCACTCAAATCCTAGGAATGCGATCAAAAAAAACTCCCGACTCTACAATGCCCTGAAGACATGGATAAGTCAACCCTGTGAGTGGGCACACCTGAGCCACCATTTCCACCTGTTTATGGATGGTGGCAGCCCTGATTCAGACAGGGGAAGTGAAGCAAGCCCCGATGGATTCCCGTTCGTCCCGTGTCGTGGCCAATATGCTCAAAGCAAACAACGCCGAATGCACCGTTGGCTGCCATTTTGCCCGAATCAATGTCCATGGCCAATAGGCCACGCTACGCGAACGATGGTACAAACCTTTGATTAAAGCAGCCTTGGCGGTAGGACAAGATGGGTGTATTTACAAGAGTTTAGACACCTCGATGTTTTGGGATGAGTACTGTCTGGTTCGATTGGTAGTGGTGCATCTCCGACGAGCCAAAAAGCGTGAGCTGGCGAGTGATGAAGCATCCATCGTGCAACGGTAGCATTCAAAGATTATCGGGAGATGCTCCAACAATCGATACACCTTTTACCCAAAGAGGTAATCGGTCATCCTACTGGCAGATCGATGTTATACACACCGATTTAATGAAAGCTTTGACCAATAAATGGGGAAGGCAAATCCGGAAAAGTCTGAAAAAGGACACGCTTGATTTGGCGAGCAGGTAAAAGTTGGCATCAGCTCAAAGATTTCCATGTTCTACGGGGTTCGGTCTTGTGCTTTCACAATGTCAGAGTGCATAAGGAATATTGGTTGGGTCCAGTTGATCGGATTTTTGGTTGCAACAATGTAAATGGTGATAATGGGCCATTGTTAGTGATGAAAATACCCTGGTTGACTGACAAAACTATTCAACAGCATATTGGTACGTTTGTTTCTTTTACTCTAGTTGATAGTGCCGTTGCTGATGTTGTTTGCGCGAAGCCATCGCTGGATTTGGGTCATGATTGCTGGAAAAACAAACCCGATGAATTAATTTCCAGCCATTCTCGCTCATATGATTTGACCCACTCCAAACCCTACCGAAAATAGCTGTTTCCTCGTGCGCCAGTGAGTGTCAACCCATCGACGTTTACCAGACTCTACCACCTCAACCCCTTGAGCCGTGACGTACAACGTAGCCACAGCTAGAATGAACCACAACCGAGATCAGGCGCTTTACTGAGCGAATTTGAGACTTCTGCACATTCCATCCATTGGACTGGTCATCTAAAAAGTTTTCCTCAATATCTTAGCGTTACCCATATTCGGGCTTTGGTTTGAAGGGTGGTATTTTCACTGGTTGACTGACTTTAGTTGAGCGCGATTTCACGAACCCCTTACCAGGCAGGGGCCAATGGGCATTGACATCTGGTTAGGGTCGCGGTGCATTCTCAGGAGAGAAACCACTCACATCCCAAAAATGCTGTGAAAATAAACTCCCGCCTCTACAATGCCTTGAAGACCTCGATTGGTCAACCCTCTGACTGGGCGCATCTGAGTCATCTGACCACCTGTTTATGGATGGTGGTTGGTCTACTCCAGATAGGAGACGCGCGCCTTAGAATAGTGGAGCCTTTATAGGGGACTGGCTATGAGAAAAAGGGTTAAAACTTATTAAATAAGGCTCCACTATTCTTACGGTAACTTTCTGGGGAAGTTAATTTGACCCGTTGGATTCCCCACATACCCTGTCTTTGAAGTTACCGTAAGATAGTTGAGCCTTTATAGTTAGTAGGTTATGCGTAAAAGGTTCAAGTCTTTTGTAATAAGGCTCAACTATCTAAGGTTTCGTCCCAGTGGTCACTATGCTCAAAGCAAACAACGTCGGATGCAACGGTGGCTGTACAATGCCCGCAAAGCACGTTCATCGCTTGTATAAACCCCATTACCAGTCAGCCAATGCGGATTGGAAACAAGAGTTTCTATATCTAAGCTTAGATACATCGTTGTTAAGCGGATGAGTATTGCTTGGTGCGCTTGGCGGTGGTACACCGGGGACGAGCGTGAAGCGTGGTCTGGCGGGTGATGGAACATGGGTTCCGCCTCTGTCGCCTTCAAAGACTATCGGGAAATGTTGGAACTTCGCAGAGGGCTATGCGGTGAAGGGGTAATCGGTGATCTTGCTAGCAGACCGAGGCTTTGTCCACACCGAGAAGATGGGTAGGTTAACGAATCAATGGGGCTGGCATTATCGGAAAAGTGTGAAAAAGGATACTTGGAGAGGCGCGGAAGGGCATTGGCTGGTGCCAGCTTCAAGACTTTCATTTCAAACATGGAGCTGCCTTGTGCGCTGTCACTATGTCAGGTTGCATAAAGAACTTTGGTACGGTTGGGTCCATCTCACCAATGGCGCGCAACAATTTCAATGGTGAGTTTTGGGCGATGAAGCGCGATGAAAAGACGACCCTCCAAACATGCGCAGGAATATGGAATGCGATTTGATATTGAAGAAAACTTCAAGGATGATCAGTCCAATGGCACCGAATGTGCAAAAGTCGAAAATTCGTTCTGTGTCTGCCCTATCAAGGGTTTAGGTTTATCTTAGGGACTCGCGGAAAAAAAAAATCCCCTAGAATCAGTATTGCATCAGCAGATGTTGTGTGCTCAGCGATGTATAACTCTAGTCATTAACGATGCTCTGAGAAATGGAATTAAGTGAAAAGGTAAAATCAACCATACTGGATGCAGCCTACGAAACTAACAGGTCATCGCAAGCGAGCCTTCATGGCTTTGGTGAGTGAAGATTATCTTGGGGGTAATGCCCGCAAAACAGAAAGAGTGTTTGGTTGGAACCGCACAAGCGTACAATTAGGTTTGCATGAGCAGCGAAGTGGATTGATATGTGTGGATAATCATCGAGCCTTAGGTAGAAAGAAAAGCGAGAAAAACCTGCCTAACCTAAAAGCAGATATTCGTGCTTTAGTAGATGCTCAAGCGCAAGCAGACCCCAAATTGAAATCGACATTTTGCGTTTGCACAATCAGTGCAAGGGCAGTCAGGGAAGCGCTCATGAGTGAAAAGGGATATACCTCAGAAGAGTTACCAACTCGTCAAACAATGGGAGAAATTCTGAATCGACTGGGGTATCGCTTAAAAAAACCCAAAAGACAAAACCTGTGAAAAAGATTGCTCAGACCGATGCCATCAAAGAGAACGTATTCCGCGAAAATCAACGTGATTACCACAATCCCAAGTCATTGCGTATCTCAATCGTAAGCATTGCCAAAGTCAAAGTGGGGAATTTATCACGAGGTGGCAAAGCCAGAACATTAGAAGCTAAACAAGCAGACGACCATGATACTGAGTGGACATCTGTGATGACTCCATTTGGTATTCTCATAACCCTTACTGACCAGCTCTCGATTTACATGGGGCAATCGGCATTAACCAGCGACTTATAGTTAATTCTCATGGCTAGGTTGAATGACAATCAATTCCAACCGACTCAATTCGACGAATTAGTGATTAATCTAGATGGAGGCAGTGCCACCCTCCGCAACCGCACCCAATTTATCAAGCGCATGGTTGAATGGTCTCGGGCAATTGCAACCCGCATCCGCGTAAAGTACTACCCTCCCTATCACAGCAAGTACAATCCGATTGAGCGGTGTTGGGCTGCGTTGGAGAACTATTGGAATGGCGCAATTTATGACTCGGTTGAAGCTGTTGTCCAATGGGCTACAAACATGAGTTGTAACGGCTGCACACCAACAGTACATATATTGGACACCATCTATGAAAAAGGGTTGAGACCTAAACCCCAAGGAATTGGAATCCTATCAACTTTCAAGGTGTCGTTCTGACACATTACCCAAATGGGATATTACAATTGTCCCGACGAATATGGGTATCTTATTTTATTGCAAGTCCCTTAGCTGTAGCCACACTGTATGTCACGGCAGTTGGAGTTGAGTTTGAAGTTACCGTAAGATAGTGGAGCCTTATTAAAAAAGATTTAACCCTTTTCTGCATAGCCTGCTAACTATAAAGGCTCCACTATCTAAGGTTTCGTCTCCGTCGTTAAGACTGGCAAACGTCGGTGGGTCGATACCCATTGGCGCACGAGGCAACAGCTACTTTACGGGTTGGGAATGGGTCAAATCTGCCAAAGCCTTTGGCTGGAAACTTATTCATCGGGTACGTTTCACCTCTAATTACGACCCTGACCCAGCCATGGCCTCCCGCAAACAACATCAGAAAAGGTACTATCGACTGGAATTTAAGGTAAAAACCTACGAGTATGCTTTCCAATAAGTTTTGTCAGTCAACCAGAACTCCACCTTGAGGAGTACCTTCTTCCGTAGGTGAGAATGTTCCATTATCCATCACTCCAGCTTTAAGCCAGGACTTTATTAATCTTCTTAAGGATGGATAAGTATTTAGTTTTGTTAGAAGAGCATCATGATTGATTTTATCGAAGCATTTAGCAATATCGGCATCAAGCACCCATTTAGGTTTTTGATTTATGCTTGTGTATATTGCTTCAATGGCATCATGACATGAGCGTCCTGGTCTGAACCCGTAAGAGTTAGGTTCAAATTTTGCTTCCCATTCGGGTTCTAGTGCCTGTTTGGCAAGTGCCTGTAGAGCACGGTCGTACATGGTTGGGATACCCAAAGGACGTTTTTCCGTTCGTCCGGGTTTGGGAATCCAGACCCTTCTGGTAGGTTGCGCCTTTTTTGAGACTTTTAGGTTGGCTACTAAGGCGAGGCGTTGCTTATTGGTTAAAGTTTTAACCCCGTCTATTCCGGCAGTCTTTTTACCTTTGTTCTCTTGGGTTATCCGTCTGACCGCAATCATTTTGGCAGACCAGGACTTCATCAGAGTCTTTTGCAGCTTTCTTACCACACGGATGTTACCACGTTTAGAGGCTTGATATATTCGTTGTCTTGATGCAGTCGCTCATGGGGGAAACCCCCAAGACCGCGCTGCATCGCTTTTGTAACTTAAAGACTGTCATTTCTAGCTTTCGCCAGTTGACCTTCTTCCATTCCGACTGTGGGGCAAACCCCCGAGTTTTAGACATTTTTATTACTACTCACAACTAGATCTATTCCTGTAACGTGAGTCCGTCAGCATATCCTAGACATTACTCTAGGCATTAGCTTCTGACTCTATCTCACTCTCATATGACATACGGCTAACTACCTACTCAGTAATCGACCTTACTGAGAGTACATATGAGGTTACTCCGTTCCTGATAACCATTTTCTAGACTTTTAGGGTGGTATTGTTCACCGGGAATAAATATGGGAAATCATTATGAAACGAACTAATTTCATAATCCTTATTCCTTTGTCTATTTGTCTGTAGCGTGTCAAACCTTATTTCGCTACACTTGCCTTACGATGATTCAAACATACCTTCCTTTCGTACCCATGAGTCTTTTGCCTGTTACTAACACCGGTCAGGTTAAGGGTGCTTCACTGTTCGACCCTTGCATTAATTCATAGATTTGTTAGTTCTATGAATCAGGGTAGGGCTGTCACTCGGATTTCGCGAGGGTCAGAAATTACCGAAAGAATAGTGCAGCCTTTATGGTCAGCAGGTTAGGCATCATAGGAGTAAGGTTTTGTACTAAGGCTGCACTATTCTAAGGTTTTGTCTCCGGGATGGATTTTCACCATCATGGTTATCAAGTTGTCAAGGTTCATTACCTTGCGACTAATCCCCCACATCCTTTCAAATGTGGTTTCTAGTCAACGGGTCGCACAACTCATTAGCAAACGGAAACTCTTTAGCTATAATTTTGCTGTATTTACTCAGGTCGTACTTGTTTACCCCTTTGTTGTCCATCCAATAACGGATGCAGCTATTACGGATAAACTTTACTGTTCTGATGTAAGGATTCAGGTCACAGGGATCGCTGCAAGGCCAAAGAAGGGAGCTTCTTTAA
>NZ_MKZS01000001.1:1573838-1597957 GCF_001942495.1 Moorena bouillonii PNG | reverse complement strand
GTTTTGCCCCCCTAACCCCCCAATTCTGGGGGGAATAAGACGTTCAAAGTCCCCCAAAATTGGGGGATTTAGGGGGCTTTAACATGCACCAGATGATTGCGCATTCATTCCTTAATTCAGCAACGTCCCCATGACCGCGCTGCATCAAGACAAAGCTTGGGAAATCGGTAATTGGTAATCGGTAATTGGTAATCGGTAATGACTAATGGCTCATGGCTAATTGCTAATACCAATTTTATCTCCCCATCTCCCCATCTCCCCATCTCCCCATCTCCCCACACTCCCTACTCCCTACTCCCTATTCCCTAAAACCATTAAGAACTACTATGAATAAAATTGGTATTACGTCATCCCAACCCGTTTGGTTCTTAGAGTCACATTAACCCCTTCAGTAGATTGTTCCAATACTAATAATGGCGTTGGTTTTGCCTTTTGATCCCAACGCATGCAAACAATACGTCCTTGAATTGTTGGTTGCCAGGTATCATTTTCTGCATCTGGACTAAGAAATGTTTCTATACAGTCAATAATTTGGCTAACGGTTGCCGAGGTGCGTTGAGTGGGTAATTTCATTAATTTAACTTGAATGCGGAAAAGCACTCCCACACTGCGTTTACCTCGAATTTCTGTCTCGTACTTAACATCAAATGTTTCATTAATTTGACGACCTGACGTACTAGCGACACCGATAACATTTCTAGAGTCTTGAGTAGGTCGTAATGCTATACTGATTAACTGTTTTATTCTAATTTTAATTTGATTGATAACTGCAAAGTGGAATACTTCTTCTTCCATTCGCATTCTGAGGTAATCCAGATTAAATTCCCGCGAGTGAACCAAATCAGGATTGGATTCCATTTTCCGGATAGTATTAAGCGCCAGCTTTAACTTTTTCCGAAGATCAGCAGTTTTATACTGCTCCAATTTCAGCTTTTTGTCCTTATCCTTGAATTGGAGCTTACCATACACCACTAATCCAATCACCACTAAAGCTAGTCCAATAGACACAAACATCCAATGATTCAAACTCCCCAGTTGCCCAGCAGAGACAGAAGTCTTGGGAATGGTAGATGGAGGTGAGGATGCAATTTTCACAGGTACATAAACCTGAGTCCGTGATTCTCTGAAGATGAGATGATGGGACATAGTTACTATCGAATAAAACGCAAAACCTCTTAACTAGTATTACCTTAGGGTGGATATCGGAAAAAATTTGTAAGCACCTGCTACTATTCGCTTCTGAATCAGTTAGTCATAGACAAATGCTAATTCGCAGTATCTAAATATAGATTTGTGTTTGATAGGTTTGTATTTGATAGGTTGTTTTGCCTACGATTTTTAATTTTACTCTATCATAGAGCTTAGATTTTATCTAACTCCAATAGGTTAGGCCTCGATCCTAGGGGGACTTATTCCCTTTTAGTTACCTTTGAGGTTAATGTGTCCGTTTTACTTCCAGAAGACTGTTGTAAAAGACCTTGTGACTAATTCCTTCGCCGAGTGACTTCTGCTTTTTATCCTGATTTAAGAAGTTGAAGGCACGGTTTCTAAGGAACCAGAGGGAGTGTATTGGAGTGTCGATTTTGCAGGAGCGGTGATCAGTTTGCCATCCTCAGGTGCGACCCGTGGCGAATTTAATTCGCCAAGTAAGAGCGCACCTATTAGAATTGGTGCAAGTTTTTCTGCCTTTATCTTAGCTCCATAATTCGACTTGTTGACAATGTTTTTTACTTTCTTTCGGAAGCCTTTGTCCTTCTCCTGAGAAGGAGTGCTACGGAACTTCCCTTGTCCGCTGCAGGGGTGGAGCTTCCAGCCATATCCATCCATGGCCTTTGGGCCACGCTACGCGAACGGTTATTAGTTTCAATTAGTTAGTCTTTGGCTACTAATCTATATCATAACCTGGTGTTGGCCACCAGTTTCTAGCTATAAGGAGACGCACTAGCTGAATCAATCATCCAGAGGTTTTCTTGTTTCAGAAGCGTCCCAAGGATATAATGGGCTTTCCGCCCCCCTACGGGAAGGAATCCAAAGCATCTATAGTATTGTGTAAAGTATTGTAGCAATTTGGGTAAGCCATGGAATCCTTTTCCATGGTAAGCATTCAGCCGTCAGCCGTCAGCCGTGAGCTTTTCGCTCACGCTGCGCGAACAGCTTATTTTATTCAAAAGCACCTCAAGTTTTTTTATTGGTAAGCATTCAGCAGTTAGCAGTCAGGCGTTGGCCTTTGGCTGATAGCTGATAGCTGATAACTGAACGCGCACGCGTGCGCGTAGCGCATAGGCTAATCGCTGATAGCTGATAGCTGATAGCTGAATGCTTACTTTGCATGGAAGCCTTTTGCCTGAGGTTAGTAATAGTGTTGCGATGATGGATTACCCAAATCCCAACTTAAGGAACAATTTCAAGATACTCTATAGCTTATGTATTTAAGCATTCAGCTAAGGCCTGCGCTATAGCTGATGCAGGACAAGCCAATAGCTTAGCTATTTAGAACAAGGATGCTTAACTCCGTAATGTTGCTTAGTAAAATCAATCGGTTTCCCCCAAAGAACGTGAAGATAATATGCCCCACGATACTTTAATTTTGCGATCGCTTCCGGTAAAAGCACACCGTTGAGCTTTGGTTGTCGCCAACGGACACCACGATACTTACCAACAATTTTTTCTGATTTCATCTCAAAAGTTACCGGTTCATTTTCATAGGTAATACCACGGTAAGTGAATTTCATTATTTGATCCTCTTAATTGTTTGTTTTATCTGTAATTGACCACTCCAATTCAGAGCCTATACTTAGATAATTACCGAAAGTTAGACTAACGGAACAGTAAGCATTCAGCCTAGAGCTATCAGCTATCCGCTGATTGTTCGCGTAGCGTGGCCCAAAGGCCAAGGTTGTGGAAGATAACTCATATACTCGCTCCCCTCAGCCAAATTTGTAAGTTTTCATTTATTGAAAAACTGACTGGTGAAGTGCTGATAGCTCAATGGTTATAAGTAATAAATCTGGTTGACTGACTTTACTCCTAAAACCCTTGATTTTATCTAGAGAGCAGTTGAGGAGTAGCGAAACCAAAGCAAATTATTGCCAAGGTTGGTTTCACTATGTTAAAATAACCTCTGGCAGATAAAAAAGTCACTCAACCAGGTAAAAAATTTACCGAAACAGCAATAAAATTAACTATGATCCTGATGATACCCAAGCTTCTGTAGCTTGGACTGTCAATCAGGCTTGCTCCCTTACCTACCTTCTTATTGGTTAGTTGATAATCAGGACATTAGAAAATTTGGCTATGGGATGTTTTGTTGGGAAACCAGCGATTAGCCCATTTTGCTGATAGTGTGGCAATAGGTTCGCGTAGCGGCTCCATTCGCGTAGCGTGGCCCATTCGCGTAGCGTGGCCAATAGGCCAAGGCCAAGGAGCATCGCATCACTAATGCCATAACTAAGGGTACACAACCCCCGCCATTACCTGTCTTTTTCTAGTTGGTATTATCGTTAAGCATTAAATGAACTGCCCAAATCCCCATGGCTCGCAAATAGTGACTAGCCCGGAATGTCCCTGCTGCTGTAATCGCTTCTGGTGTCCTAAATTGCAAGCCATGATCATAAACCTGCCCTACCACTGCTTCAGTCATACGTAAAGCTTCATCCTTCATGCCTTGCTGAATCAGAAATGCTGCTAATCCAAAATTAATTCCTGTCCACACTTCCATCGGATGAGTCGCATCGGGATCTTCTGGTGTGCCATCGGGTCTGACTCCATTAACTGCTCCGAGTTGACCCTGATGGAACTTTAAAAAACAGGCATCATACACAGTCTTGAGGGCTGAGAGAGTACACTCTGGTGGTACAATATCCGGTAATCCCAGTAACTGAGCATAAAATTGACCACATAACTGGTCTGCCATCACCACATCTGAGCCACTTTCACTATCTAGTTGATAGTACTGCCCATTCCACAGCTTTTCTTGATAAATTGGTTGGGCTTGTGCTAACCACTGACGATAGCACTCAATGGTGTCTTGAATGGACTCTAGCTCTGGTACTTCGATTAATGGGGATGTTGGTGGATAATTCTTGGTCAGAATTTCTCCAATTGCGATCGCACTCTCCAAAGCCGCTAACCACAACCCCCCACAGTAAGCACTTACTCCCTGCAATCGCCAATCATCAAAGGTCTGATCTGGTGCGCCATAGTTTTCTGGTATGCCATCTCCATCTTGGTCAAACCCCTTGAGATAAGCCAGTGCCTTGACAATGGATGACCAGCACTCCCACAAAAACTCTATATCTGTAGCGCTAGAAAAAACAAAATCCCGATAGACTTGTAAAACAAAGTCACTGGCTAAATCCTTCCACTGGTTACAATCCTGGTAGCTAGTATAATTGGTCTGTTGCCAAGGATGCTCATTGGGAGCTCCCAGGTCATGGGGAGTAGCCTCCGCAATTTTACGTACAGCTTGAGCTTGGTTGTAGCCAATAATACGCAGTGTTTGATCGCTGGTCGGGATAGCTCGGGCAAAGGCTTCTAGCACCGCTTTATCCAGTTTCGGCCACAGCATTGCTAGGGCAAAAGAACCATAGAGCCGCACATCCAGGCTTTCGTACCAACGGTAATCTAGACATTCCAATACACCAAACTGTCCAATTGGGTCAAGTTCAGTTGCTGCTGTCCAGAGAGTACCGCCATCGGTGAGCAAGTACAGCTCATTAAACAAGGCCATCTTGAACCAATTGGGTAAATCTTCCTGATTTAAAATCGGTTCTTGCCATGATTCAATTTTTTCTCGCCACAGATCATGGTGCTTGAGAGCAGTGCGCACCATTGACCAGCCATTATTACCGTTGCGTCCAAAAAAGTCCGTGTATCTCCGGTAATAGTTAATACCTAATTTAAATTCTGTCACCGGGAAGTCCCAAGTCAGAATAAAAGGAATTTTGCGGGTTTTACCTGGACGAAGAGTGAAGCGAATTGCGATCGCGCACGCAATTTGTTCTCCTGGTGCCGCTGGGGTTTCATCTTGATGGTCTACCAAGCTACCATCCGTAGCAAAGGTATCCCAAACCTCAGCACCATCACCAACTGGATTCCAGCGACCGTGGTAAAACACCTCCATACTGGGATTAGTAACTGTAGCCAGGCACAATTGCCCTTCCCCTTCTTTAATCTCATCCCCCAGTCTCACCCGGTCTAGAACAAATCCGACCCGATAGTGATCCACAACCCACTGATTCAAATTGCCAGTACTATCTCCCCACCGAGGCTGGTACTCATACACCGGACTACCATCATCCCTTACCCGCACCTCTGGATTTTTAATCCCATTGGTAAACCAACCCACCATATTCTGCCAAGTGAGCATGATGCTAACCGTAATGGGGGTATCAGTAGGGTTGTGAGCCGTCCACTCAAACACCGCCACCGGGTAACTACTTTCCTGATAACATGCTGCCCAAATTGGGGAAAACTGCTCGCAGGTTAGTTCAGTCTGAAAGACATTTTTATAGGTAAACCAACTGCGAGGATACAAAGCATAGTAGTGACCAGAAACCTCTGAGCTGTTTTCTTCACCTTTGCCTTGTGTTGGATACCATTGCCAAGAGCCTAGCTGACCATCCTCTGGTGGTTGAGTGCATAACCCATAAGCCATCGGCTGAGAATGCTCTGGTTGTTCAAATACACTAAATTGACAAGGGGGGAGGCTTTTAAAGATGTGTTCTCCCCCATCCAAGTGCCATAAATTAAAATCTCCTCGGGGAGAGCGACCAATACAACCAGCCCCAAATCCACCCAAGGGCATGCCGTGCCAGGGACCATCATCAAGATTACTTGGGTAACGGACAGTATAAGGGTTATCCCAGCCTAGTCCCAGGGGGCGTTGCCAGCTACACTCAGGAATTTTTGGGCGTGGTTGTTGATATATCATTCCCTGATTGTCATATGCTCACCTAACTATAGCTGCTTTACTCAGTTGGGTCAACCAACAGCCCCTAGCCACGCCACTGATCTGCTTGGGTCGGACAAAACTAAAATTAATTCTTGAAATAGGGAGCAGGGAGCAGGGAGCAGGGAGCAGGGAGCAGCGATTTGTACCTCATGGGTATAAGAGTCAATCCTTACCCTTTGATACACATTTTGTTTATTTTGTCAATGCGTAAGTCCTATTTATGAGGTTTTACATGAGGTTTATGAGGTTTTACATGAGGTTTATGAGGTTTTACATGAGGTTTATGAGGTTTTACATGAGGTTTATGAGGTTTTACATGAGGTTTTACATGAGGTTTTACATGAGGTTTTACATGAGGTTTATGAGGTTTTACATGAGTTTTATAGTTGCTAGTTGTGCTATAGGGGGGGCTCATTTTCCGCCTCTAGCCCTTGGTTATGTTGCTGCCCGTAACGCACCACCTTGTCAAACAACAAAAATCAGATGCACCCAACCTCTATCCAGTAGAGCCATCAGGACTCGAACAGGGGGGAATATGCTAACGAAGGTATCAGATCAGAGTAAGCGCAAGAATCAATAAACCGTGGCTTACCCTCGAAAAAGACCGCGTCATTCTCAACAACTTAACTCTATTGCGAGTACAGTTCGACGAGATTATAGGGGTTTCGAGCCACGATCAACCGATATCCAGCCAATGCACATTATGGGCAATTTTTTCTTGCGCTTACCCTGGGGCTCATATGAGTTTTTACATGAGTTTTTACATGAGTTTTTACATGAGTTTTATGAGATTACAAACTGTGGAAAATACTAATCTAGTATGTGTAGTGAAACAAAAGAATGTAATCAATTCTTTTTTCCTACAACCCTTTATAAACAGTCAATCTAACAGGAGTTAGTTGAAACAATGGTTACATCTCATGATGATCATGACACTCATATCTTCGGTGTTGTTAGGCCAAACGGCGATATTTTATCTGGTAAAGGCTTCAAGGTTGACAAAAAGCGGAACGGGATTTAAATTATATACTTTGATCAGCCATTTGCAGAATCTCCTGGAGTAACCTGTACAGTTTATGGGCATTCTTGGCTAAGTTTTCAAATGTCTGTTGCAGTCGTTGATATTGAACCTAATTACTTCGTATGCCAAACTTCAACACCCGATCATCCTGAAGATAGTGGTTTCAGCTTTATTGCTGTTGGTGAGGTATAGCTGACTAGGTGACATGAGCCCTAAAAAGTTTAGTAGATAAGGCTTTGAGGCCAATGAGCTTAGGGAAGATACAGTCCCAAATTAACCCTAGATTCATTTAATAGCAAGCTCAAACCCTTATAACTAAGCTAAGCATTCAGCCGTCAGCTGTCAGCCGTCAGCCGTTAGTGGTCAGCTTATTGTATTCAAAAGCTGTTCGTAAAGTAGCGTGCCCATAGCGCATAAGCTAATGGCTGATAGCTGAATGCTGATAGCTGAATGCTGATAGCTGAATGCTGACGGCTGAATGCTTACGAGAAAAGGGATCACAAATCAGGCTATTGATTTTATCGCTGAGCTTTCTTCTAAATACTCCAAGGTTTTCAGCAGACGAACTGCTGAGTGATAGGCTTCTTCAGTTAATTCCTGACGTTCCTGAGGGCTATCCACTAGGTCATTAACCACTAACTGCAAGCAAACAATCATTGGGGTCAGGTGAGTTCGCACTTCGTGGGAGGTCTTGATTAACTCCTTTTTGACTACATTTTTGACCTCTCCATTGCTATTGTGCTCAAACTGCATCTTGTACAAACGAGAGTAGTAACCCTCCTTCTTAAGCAGTTCTTCATGGGTGCCAATCTCAACCACTTGGCCTTTTTCCATAACCACGATTTGATGAGCTTTTTGGATCGTTGACAGTCGGTGAGCAATCACTACCGTTGTGCGATCGCGACAGAGTTCATCAATAGCTTGTTGTACTAGCCGTTCGGAAACCGTATCTAAGGCACTGGTTGCTTCATCTAAAATTAAAATATCTGGATTCCGCAGCAGTGCCCGGGCAATGGCCATACGTTGGCGTTGTCCACCGGATAACATTACACCGCGATCGCCTACTTTGGTATCAAACCCTTGGGGTAATTGCATGATAAATTCATAGGCATTGGCTCGTTTAGCTGCTGCAATAATATCTGCCTCGGTAACATCTTTCATTCCATAAGCAATATTGTTGCGCACCGAATTATTAAATAAAAACGTATCCTGACTGACAACCCCCATCGCTTGTCTGAGGGAACTGATATCGTAATCCTTCAAATCTGTGCCATCGATAGTGATTCGTCCTTCAACTGGGTCATAAAATCGTGGCAACAAATCTGCCAAGGTTGACTTACCGGCACCGGAAGCACCTACCAATGCCATAGTAGTGCCTTTAGGAATCGACAAATTCACCCCATTGAGTACCGAATCCTGATGACCAGGATAGGCAAAGGATAGATTTTCAATGCGAATTTCTTGGGATAGCTTCGTGTAGATATTTTTGCCATTGCTCATGATCGGTTTGTTGTCTCGCCGCAAAAAATCCGCCACGATTGCTGTACTAGCAGACACATTAGCAAACCGACTTCTTTGGCCATTCAACTGACTGATTACTGGTAACAAACGGAATAGTAAGAATAAATAAATCCCCAAAACAGTAGATATCGCTTCCAGTTCTTCTGCTGAACTATCTTTCAACAGGAGATTTTTACCCACAAAGACGATGGCTAAAATTGCCAATATTCCCGAGACTTCATTAATGGGGTTAATTGCCGCAAAATTAGCTTGAGATTGAAATTCAGCCTGTTCCCGTTCATCAATAAATTTTTCAATTCGTTGATATTCATCTTGTTCACTACTAACTGATTTAATTAACCTAATTCCCGTTAAAATTTCCAGTAATGCTCCTGAATATCCTCGGGATTTTTCTGATAGAACCTTACCAAATTCTTTAGAGCGCTTAACAAAAAATTGATTAATAACGAATACACCAAGTAAGAGAATGCTTGTTGCAATAGTGAGTTGCCACGAAATCGAGATTAGAAGAAATACAAATACAAAAATGGTGATTACCGTCGTAAATAATTGAATGGCAAGTTTAATGGCATTTGCACCTCGACCAATTTCTTGACTAATCCGATTTATAATATCACCAATTTTGGTTTTGGCATAAAAATCTAGATCCACATCCAGAAGTAATTTAATCCCTTCTTTACGAAAGGTATTAATTAATTTTTTGGATAAATGGGTAGACACTAAGATATTGACATAGTTAGCTACATTTTTCAGGACAATGGCTAAGAGAACTACAAGTACCATAATCAGCAAGCGATCGCCCCCTTCAAAGCCCTCAAAAAGACCCATGGTTTTCTGAATGATAGGCGGGGCTTTGCTTAGCTCTAGTTTCTTTTGACCTAAAAATTCCAGCACTAACGGCACAATTATGGTTGTACCAACACTATTAAACATGGCACTGGAAAATCCCAGCAGGACAGTCAATACAATCCAGGTCGGATGCCGTAGTGCGTAGCTTAGGAGTAATCGATTAGGAGACATGATTACTGTTTCTTTATTGTTGAGTGTTGACTGTTGACTGTTGGTATAGGGGAAGACTTACTTGTGCTCTATTCAAGCATAAACAGTCAACAAAAAAGCTTTTACTTAGTGAGCCAAATTATATGTTGAACAGCTTAGCAGATTATAAATCAGCAATAACATCTGCAAGAACTGCCGCCATGGCATCAACACTATGGTACTTTACGCATAGCTCCCTGGCTTGAAGTCCTTTATGATTGGCAGCATCTAGATTCTGAAATACCTGTTGAATCGCCTCAGCTAGTTGTTGTGGCGAACTAGGCTCAACCAGATAACCGGTATCACCTAAAATTGTTGGGATATCCCCAACACGGGTAGACAAAACTGGTTTAGCCATTGCCATACCATCTGTCAATTTTAAGGGAAACTGAGCTCTAGCCGCCAGAGTATCTCGCTGGGGAACCACCACAATATGAGCTGCTGACAGAACCTCTGGCATTTCTTCGACTGGGGTTCTGGGCAATTTAAGAATCCAACGTCCCCATTTTTTAATGAGTTGTTGATCATAATCATCATAGGGACTGCCTCCGACAATCACCAATCTTAAGTCTGGCTGATTGAGATATTCTAGCGCTACTAAAATATCTTCAACTCCTTTGTGGGGTCGTGGCGCACCAGGAAACATGAGCACCCGATACTCCGATAACCCATAACGCTTGCGGCTGAGTTCTGGGTCATACTGCTCCGGGTCAAACATATCGGTATCTTTACCATTGGATAGATAGACACCACCGAAGCGTTCCTTGAGAAACTGAGTATCTATAGTGATAGCGTCAGCATAATTGACAAACTTTTCTAGCCATTTGATATAGAGGGGATGGTCTGGATATTTCAATTGACCATCTTTGGTAAGAATATCCCTACCGAACTGTTTAAGGGTTGGACGATACTGCCATTGGTCGCCACCATACCAACTTAGTTCCCAATCATCCATATCCAGTATGATTGGACGACGGCTAGTAAACTTTTTCAGCAGAGACAGACCAAAACTGGTGGGTTTGGGTTTTACGGCATAGATAATATCGCCATCTATCTTTTTTAACAGGTCTCGGGCAGCGGTTAAGACTCCAGGATATTTACCACCAGGGACGGAAGTAATGGTAAAACCAGAGGGAGGAGTGGCATATAACTCCTTCCCAAACATAAATCCCACAATCTCTATGGCATAGTTGAGCTTTTTCAGGACTTGTCCTAGCAAAAATGCCCGGATAGCACCACCACCGGACAAGTCACTGACAACTAGGGAAACTTTTCTGTTCATCGGATTTTGAGAAAACTGGTACACGATACATGGTGATCAACCTCTCGTGTGAAAGTGATGAGTCCCCTTGGGTTTAGCAAGATATCCCAATTACCACGCACTAATGGTCACTAAAGAGGAAGTTGGGAGCTTGTAGGGTGGGCAAAAACCATTTGGTTATACGTGAGTATTCATGATTAGATGACTTTGCCCACCCTACTAATGGTCACTCATAATTATGGAATTGTCCGATAATCTAAACTCGGGAGCTATTCGGAAGAGAGCTTGTAGGGTGGGCAAAAACCATTTGGTTATGCGTGAGTATTCACGATTAGATTACTTTGCCCACCCTACTAATGGTCACTCATAAGTATGGAGTTTGCCGATAATCCGAACTCGGGACGTATTCCGAAGTGCTTACCAGCTAAACCCTTAGTGCTAAGGTTCAAATCTCAGGAAGACCAACCATTACCTGTCGATTTAGGTGGGGTGATTGACACTTTGCTAGATAAACACTTTAATCAGGGAAATGGAAAATGGCGCATAGAATCAGTATTCCCGTTTCAAGTGCTATAATCTCAGGTGTGATCAACTATCACCCTTTCCACACCCTAATCTAATCAAACAAAAAATCGACGAACGACACTAACCCCTAAAGCGTTGAACGTTTCAGGGGTGTGGTAGATAGAAATTTAGAATATAGGTAAGAAGGGAAATAAAGGAAACAGAGGGTTAGTAAACAACTAGAGAAAATGTCGCAGAGTCTACCAAAAACTGTTATGATTTGTTAGACTTAAATTAGGGTAACACCGACAGGGATTATTATGTAACTTAAATTAAAGCCGAAAACCAAGGGTTTAATAGTTGCGCTCTCTATCCCGGTGGAACCAACTTTTTTGACATTTTTATGGCGCTCGCGGGATATTCCGTCAGAGAAGCGCGGAGATACCCCCTGGATGCTATTGCATCTTGCATTGGCGAGCTAAGGTCTGCCTTTGGTAGACTTTGGTAGCTAAAAAGTATCGGAACACAGGGAAGTAAAAGTTTATCATTGCGGTGCGACCCGTGGCGAATTTAATTCGACGACTGTAAGCGCACCGGTACACCCAGCCAATCGCCAACCCTGTCCCTATGGGGTGCATCTCATATTTGTAAAAAAGTTGCTAGTGGTGCTTCAGGGGGGCCTCATTTTCCGCCTCTAGCCCTTGGTTATGTTGCTGCCCGTAACGCACCACGGTGTCAAACAGCAAAAATGAGATGCACCCTCCCTATGTTCCTACTCCATCGTTTGATTAGGCAATTATAGTTAAGACTTCAATATACCTTACATAGAACCCCTAAGCCTAACATCATTAATCCTTAATCCTTAATCCTTTATGCTACGGGAACCCTAAGGCCAGCATCGGTGACCCCATGGCGCTTCTGATGCCATTGCCAGGCGTGGGATAAGATGGTATTTATATCGCAATATTGGGGATACCAACCCAGAAGTTTTCTGGCTTTGTCACTACTACCGACCAAAGCGGGCGGATCACCAGGACGGCGATCGCATTCTATAGCTTTGATGTTTTGTTTTGTGACAAGTCTGGCTGCTTCAATGACTTCTTTGACTGAGAAGCCGTTGCCATTGCCTAAGTTAAAGATTTCACTATCCCCACCCTTTAACAAATAGTCCAACCCCAAAACATGAGCAGAGGCTAAATCCTGGACGTGAATATAGTCCCGAATACAAGTTCCGTCAGGTGTGGGATAATCGGTACCAAAAATGGAGATGGACTCCCGTTTACCTAAAGCAGTGAGCAGCACTAAGGGGATAAGGTGGGTTTCGGGAGTGTGGTCTTCCCCTAGCCTACCCTCTGGGTCAGCACCAGCGGCATTAAAATAGCGGAAGGTTACGGATTTTAAATCATAGGCGGTATGGAAATCCGATAGAATCCGCTCTACCATTAATTTACTCGCCCCATAGGGATTAATTGGGTTTTGGGGATGATCTTCTGGAATCGGTACAGTTTTTGGTACCCCGTAGGTAGCACAGGTAGAGGAAAAGACCAATTTCTTAATAGATGCTGCTACCATAGCTTCCAGGAGTGTTAGTGTCCCGGTTACATTATTACGGTAATATTTAGCAGGGTCAGTTACCGACTCTCCTACGTAGGCATAGGCAGCAAAGTGCATGACTGCACTGATATCATAGTCACTAAAAAGATTGTCGAGTAATACCCGGTCATTGGTATCACCGACAACTAGCTTGACCTTAAGAACATCTTCGACTATGTCTCGATGACCATAGACTAAATTGTCTAGAACCACCACATTGTAGCCAGCTCCCAAGAGTGCTAATACAGCATGGGAGCCAATATATCCGGCTCCCCCCGTAACTAGCACAGTTGCTTTGGATTGCGACACTTGAATACCTCGCTAGTCTAGATTTTTGCTTTTACCAAATTATTCCCTGGGATGACTTATAATTCCGCAAACTTCGGTACAATAGTAATCCCATTAGTAGATGCCAGAGTTGAGTTGGTGATGCTGAAACCTAATTGTGACGCAATAGTCAAGCTGATTCATTATTCCGGTTAATTATTTTGGCTTCAAGTCCCACCTCCTAGCGGTAAGGGGGTTGTGGGATTCAATGGCTGTCAGACGCGCTTTGACAATAATTAAAACAATACTCCATCCATAAGGATGCTCAGGGCGGATTGCGTATATAAGTCTGGGGTAAGGTAGTGTTTCTGACATAATCACAACCAAGATGGATGGCTTCACGGAACCCTGCGGCTAATAACAAAGGCTTGGTTGTCATCCCACACTTTCAAGATAGTAAAGTGTGGGTGGTTGTCACTGTGGGTCTATAATTAACTAACTTGATAATCAACTAATTTCACACGACCAGTCTGAACATTATCAAATATCCGGTTAATCTGGTGGCGTTCTGCGTCGTTTATATTGTAATCGCAGAGGAAGGCACTCGTCAGCTGTAAATACTCTTGACGGCTCAATTGACCTCTGGTAATCATCTGGTTTACCATTGTCTCTATGTCCAGCTTGGATTGGCGTTCGGATGTAGACCCTACAGATTTATGGTTTGGTCGATGGGAACTGAAAAATGCGGATTCTGGGGATAGAGCGGTTTTCATGGTTATTTAGCACCTCTGTATAATTCAATCGAGCCAACCTTAATGGTTAGGGTCAAAGGAAGTATTGCGAGTAAAGAATAAATTTTGATGGTAGAAAAGACAGTTGGCTGAAAACCTCCTTGACCATTTATTCTCTTTACCAGGCAACCTGGCAATGTCTTTACCCGTTTACTTTTATCATGACACCGCCAATAAAAGCAAGATATCACAGCAAAGAAAGAAAAAAACGACTTAATTATTAATGCTACCGACTGATTTGCTAATTAGTAGACAAAATGGCGAAGAAATCATTCCCAAACGGTTGCTGATTAACAATCAGACCTGTGCTATGGCAGCTGAGTTAATCGACTGCTTTATTGAGGCTACTGGTAGTACCCAAGGGGACCTAGATCGTAAGTTGTCCGATTGGGAAGGAGATAGCCCTGACTACCGGGTTAAACGAGGTTTAGCCCATATTCTTAAAACGAGCTTCAGTACCTTTGAAGTTGTTAGCCCCATAGACCCTAAGGAACTCCGCCAACGAGTTTTTGCCCTGGCGGCTCAATCTGTCCCTAGTCGCCAGGCAACTCAGACCACTCTAGAAAGCGTGAGCACTGCTTTATCTCAGGAATTAAACCAGGAAGTGTTGCCTGAGCAAATTTCTAAAGGACTTTATGCGGATTTACACGAAAATCGTATTCTGACTCAGTTCGATCACCCAGCACCAGAGGCATTACTGCATCGCTATAATTTATCTCAAGTCCAGGGTATTTTTTATCGGGCATCTGAGATGACTCTGAATGCTCACCGGAATGTTCCAGGGGAGTATAAGCTATTAATCCGCTATTTGAAGTTGTTTCAGCTGATGACCTACATTGAAGGGGATGCGGATCATGGCTTCACGATTACTATTGATGGACCGACTAGTTTATTTAAGCCGAGTACTCGCTATGGTTTAGCGATCGCTAAACTGATTCCAGCTTTACTACACGTTACTAAATGGAGTCTCAAGGCGACGTTACAAAGCCGTGACTCTTACAGCGGTACGATCAAGACGGGGCATTTTAGTCTTAATGACCGCTGTGGCTTGGTGACTCACTATCCCCCTGGTAAACCCTACGACAGTATGTTAGAGGCTTCCTTCGCGAAGCGTTGGGAATCTCAGAAAACTGAGTGGGTGTTGGAGCGAGAAGTGGATTTAATTCCTATTCCTGGTAGTGTGATGGTGCCCGATTTTCGGCTTGTTCATCCTGATGGGCGAAATTTCCTATTAGAAATTATTGGTTACTGGCGTCCAGAGTATTTAAGAAAGAAATTCGCTCAGGTGCGCAAGGCGGAATGTGACAATTTGATTCTGGCGATTTCGGAACGGTTAAATTTGGATAAAGCTGGGGTTACGGTGAAGAATTTACCAGCTCAAGTTGTTTGGTTTAAGGATAAACTTTCACCGAAAGCTGTGTTGGAGCTTTTAGAATAGTTTGGGGAAAGGTACACTTGTTGATGGTTATAGCAGGGAGTAGGGAGCAGGGAGTAGGGAGTAGGGAGTAGAAAGCAAAAAGCAGCGCGAGACCGCGCTGCATCAAGACAGGGGTAATAAAATTGGATTTATCTGATTAGGATGAGAAACGCTATAATTAGAGATTAGGGGGTGTAGCGACAACAGCACTCTAAATGGTATCGCTTTTTTGTGCGTTACATCGAAGGCAAAGAAGTTGAAGATTATCCCAGGTAGTTAAACCACCTTTGCTAAAAGGATGAATATGATCAGCTTGAAGCTGTCTAAATCCTTTGGGTCCTCGAAATAACCTGTTACACACAGGACAGACATACCCATTTAACTCGCTATTAAAATTTTGCCTAAAGTAAGCTTCTTTCCAAGTTAAAGGAAAAGTTCTTCGCCGAGCATTACAGGGAGATAGTCCTTCCGGTAAATAAACCATTTTGATGTCTATTTATTCAAAATTAATCTAACAATTTCAACAACTTTATCACACTGTTGCTTCTGTCCTTTTTCTCCAGTCCATTGACCTTTTGGTTCTGGGTATCCATTTTTTTCATTAAGTATCTCTCTGGCTTTATTTCGAGGGGTACGAATGAATTCACCCGCATGATTCCATTGTGTATCTGATAATTTTTGGGGAGATATTTTTAGCTCAGCAGCTCCGGCTATAAAGAGAGCAAGCTGCCAGGGTAAGCGCAAGAAAAATGAACTCATAATATGCTAGTGAAACCAATGTCACAATCAAGGTGTCCCATGGTGATTGGCTTCGATAAACCCACTAACTCAACTTACACCAGTAGTCCATCCTTACAACTACAGCCAGCCCTTGATGTTCAACAGGTTCAGCAGCAAATGCTCGAGCATTTTGAACATCTATCAGATCCGCGAGGGAAACAAGGAGTGCTCCATCCATTTGTAAGTATAGTGATGATTGCACTGTTAGCCACCATTGGAGGGGCAAGGGGCTGGGAAGATATCGAAACTTATGGGATTAGCCACCAGCATTGGTTATCGACCTTTTTAGCATTACCAAATGGGATTCCCTGTGCAGATACATATCGGCGAGTGTTTGAGCAGATATCCCCGAGAGCCTTTGAGAATAGTTTCGAGAGCTGGTTAAGCAGTTTTGTGATAGATAATGGAGCCGAGGTGATTCCTATTGATGGCAAACAACTCAAGGGTTCCTATGATCGCAACCAGGGAAAATCGGCTTTACATGTGGTTAGTGCCTGGGCGAGTGAGCATCGGTTGTTTCTTGGGCAAGTGAAAGTGGATGATAAAAGCAATGAAATTACAGCCATCCCAGCCCTACTAGAATTACTCGACATCTCTGGATGCATCATTACCATTGATGCCATGGGGACTCAGCATCAAATAGCCGATGATATTCGTGCTTTGGGTGCTGATTATGTTTTGGCGCTCAAAGGAAATCATCCTACTTTGTTCAAGCAGGTTAAGCAATGGTTTGAAACTGCTGTTGCTAATAAGTTTGAGGGTATCGAGTATAGCTATGATCTGCGGGTAGAATCAGGACATCATCGTACTGAAAAGCGTCAGGTTTGGGCAGTTTCTCTGGCTGAAATAGACTTCGATTTGTACAAACAGTCGCAGTGGTCTGGATTACAGACCATTGTAATGGTTATTCGCACCCGCCATCTATGGAACAAGACTACCCGTGAGGTGATGTTTTACCTTACTTCTTTAGCACCCAATGCTCAACACTTGGGCAAAGCAATCCGACAACACTGGTCCATTGAAAACCAACTGCACGCTCGTATTAGATGTCACCTTTGGGGAAGATGCGACGCGGATTCGTACAGGACATGCACCACAAAATATGGCTTTACTCAAGCGCTGGAGTCTCAATCTACTAAATCTGGAAACGAGTTATAAACGCAGTACTCGTCAAAAAGTCAAACGAGCGAGTATGGATCCAAGGTATATGCTTAAGGTTTTAAAAGCTTCGATTCCCCTACAGTCTAACTTATCTGAGCCATAATTTTTCTTGCGTTTACCCTGAGCAAGCTGCTTGTACTTATCGACACTAATTCCGTTCAATACTCGTGATAAAATGAATTTCATCCAATTAACAAATAGGTAAAAATAATCTTCCGAAATAACTTGAAAGTTTGAAAGTATTTGTGGGTTTCTTTCTTCTTTTGAATCTTCTTGATACTGAAGTTGACTACAGTAAATATCTAAGGCGTTCTCCGTTGAGCCGTTAAAAGACATTTTGAGATGATTCGGCCTTTTCAATAAATCATCAAGTTTTTGACGTTCAAGACAGATTAAGTACCACAAGAACATCAATGATGGTGTTTGACCTTTTGCTTTTTCTTTACCATGCCACCATTGGTACCAAGGCTCTCTAGCTTCATCAAATTTATCCCAAGGATTAGAAAGTCCTTGTCTTTGCGCTAACTCAATCATTCGTTGAAAAGGCTTTGTAGTAGAGTTGGTTTCATCATCTTCACTCACCTCTTCATTAGTGTCAGTAGGATTATCATGAATTCCAACTAAACGAATAAAGGTTACACTTCTAGACTGACTGTAATAAGCTAAACGAATATCTTGACCAGAAAGAGGAGTTCCTCCTTCGTTGATTCGTCTAAATATTTCTAGCTTAGTTTGTAACTCTATACTTTTAGGAAGATAAATTATAGTCAGCGGATAATCATTAAATATATCTTTAAGGTCATCCTCCAACTCGCTGTATTTTTTGCCGATATATAGATGAGCGTCTGGTAGAATATAGTCAATAGTTTTATCATCACTAATCGAAAACTCATCATTAGCAAAACTTCTGAGAGTGTTGAGTCGTTGTTGCCCATCAACTACTTCGTATTTTCGGGTATCATCTTCACAAAAGAAGAAACCTGGAATAGTCAGATTGTTAAGAATAGACTCAATAAAAAGTGATTGTTTCCTAAGGTTCCATTGATTAGCATCTCTCTGGTAATCAGGAATATAGACACGCCTTTTTTTTAACCTTCCTAAGATTGTGTCTATGCTTTCGCTTTGAGCTTTTGTGGTGTCTTGTACTAAAGGTTCAAACATACAAGTTAATTCTGATCCTTTTAATCACTACTGGAGGCATACTCTCCTTGGTTATAGCTATATAGTTCCCTCTTAAAATTCCGAATTAACAGGATTAGCTGTAGCAACCCAAAATCATCCCCATGCCCAGCGGAAAATTAGGGCAAGCCCAAGGGTGGTGCGTTACGGGACGGGCTGTGCCAGGGGCGAACAGGCGGAAAATCAGCGCGAGCCCGTCTTATCACGCACCCTACGGACTGGATTATTCCTTCAACGGTGTTTCAAATATCACCACATGGTGGAAATTGGGCAGCAAGGGGTTGAGAGCTTGCTGATACGCTTCCGCATCACTGCGCCGAGTGAATCGCGCTACGGTTATCCGTTGCCTTTTAGGTAGGTGCCGAATGACACACCAGGGTTTTAATCGGTCTCGGTATGTTTGTCGAGTTGATATCATATAGCTAAATACCCCATTTCTATGGGTTGTTTTAAGAAAGGCGATCACCCAGTAGTTTTGCGGCCTCTTGGGTGATCGCCGAATATTCTATTTACTATTAAATATGTAGTTGCGTAGTTTGTCAAGTCCAAAATGGGATTAATTAGGTTACGAGTTCGAGAATTAGCGGCAGAGAAGGGTTGGACCTTGAAAGAACTTTCCGACCGTTCTGGAGTAACCTATAGCACTGTGGCTAGTTATGCCCGACGTGACGCCATGAGTATGACGGACTTTACAGCAATTCTGAAGCTAGCTCGCGCTTTTGATGTTATGGTTGAAGATTTGGTAGAGGTTATAGAGGAGTAGGGAGTCGGGAGTCGGGAGTCGGGAGTCGGGAGTCGGGAGTCGGGAGTCGGGAGTCGGGAATGGGCAGTCAGAACGAAACCCTATACACAGATTGACTGGGGGCGGGTTGATTTCTGAGATGACTAAAACACTCAACCCGCCCGGAGAGATTAAATCGCAAATTTACTAATAAGTAAGTTGCTGTTAACCTAAGTCTAAATCCGTTACTGCTCCAACACTACTGGAAGAGACTAAGGTGGCATACTTGGCCAATACCCCTGTGGTATAACGGGGTTTGGGTGGTTGCCAACTAGCGCGCCGTTGCTCTAATTCTTGATCGGACAGATTTAGTTGTAAGGTACGCTGATGGGCATCAATGGTAATCATATCCCCTTCTTGGACTAATGCGATCGCACCTCCAACTGCTGCTTCTGGTGCGACATGACCGACTACCATGCCATAAGTACCGCCAGAAAATCGTCCATCGGTAATTAATCCCACAGAATCACCTAACCCAGCACCAATAATGGCTGAGGTGGGAGCCAGCATTTCCCGCATACCTGGACCACCCTTTGGTCCTTCATAGCGCACCACAATCACATCACCAGAGTTGATCTTACCGGCCAGAATCGCATCTAAGCAGGCTTCTTCTGATTCAAATACTCTTGCTGGACCGGTGATTTGAGGATTTTTTACTCCAGTAATCTTTGCTACTGACCCTTCTGTGGCTAGATTGCCTTTCAGAATGGCTAAGTGTCCTTGAGCATACACAGGATTATCCCAAGGACGAATTACATCTTGGTCAGCAGGGGGTTGCTCAGGTACATCTGCTAACACTTCCGCTATCGTTTGGCCGGAAATGGTCAAGGCATCGCCATGGAGCAAATCATGGACTAACAGCATTTTCATGACTTGAGGAATCCCCCCGGCGCGGTGCAAATTCACAGTGACATAGCGACCACTGGGTTTGAGGTCACACAGCACTGGTACTTTAGCCCGCATGGTTTCAAAGTCATCAATGGATAACTCTACTCCAGCAGCATGGGCGATCCCTAACAGATGCAAGACCGAGTTGGTGGAACCACCTACTGCCATAATTACTGCGATCGCATTCTCAAAAGCCTTACGTGTTAAAATATCCCTTGGTAGTATTTGCTTGCGAATTGCTTCGACCAACACAAAGGCAGATTTTTCAGCACTATCAGCTTTTTCAGCATCTTCCGCCGCCATGGTAGAAGAATAGGGCAAACTCATCCCCATTGCCTCAAACGCAGAGGACATAGTATTAGCGGTAAACATACCGCCACAGGAACCAGCACCAGGGCAAGCGTTGAGTTCAACCGCTTTGAGTTTAGCGTCATCAATCTTGCCAGCACTGTGTTTTCCAACCGCTTCAAAGGCACTAACTACTGTTAAATCTTCACCATCGAGATGTCCTGGTTTAATCGTGCCACCATAAACGAAAATTGCTGGGATATTCATCCTGGCAATCGCAATCATCGCTCCTGGCATATTCTTATCGCAGCCGCCAATTGCCAAAACCCCATCCATACTTTGGCCATTACAAGCGGTCTCAATAGAATCAGCAATTACTTCCCGGGATACCAGGGAATATTTCATCCCTTCCGTTCCCATGGAAATCCCGTCACTAATGGTAATGGTACCGAACATTTGAGCCATAGCACCAGCAGTTATCAATCCCGCCTCTGCTCGTTTGGCCAAATCATTTAACCCCACATTGCAAGGAGTAATAGTGCTATAGCCATTCGCCAGACCAACAATGGGCTTAGTAAAATCGTCATCAGTGAAACCAACAGCCCTCAGCATGGCTCGGTTAGGCGCTCGCTGAACACCTTGGGTAACCACTTGGCTTCTCAAATTCTCCGGCATGGATATGTTCCCCTCAAAGGTTAGAGTCTCTATCAGAGATTTTAGATTTTGCTATCAAATTTAGCTATCATCAATCCCTATTGCCTATTGCCTATTGCCTATTGCCTATTGCCTATTGCCTATTGCCTATTGCCTATTGCCTGTTGCCTATTGCCTATTGCCTGTTGCCTATTGCCTGTTGCCTATTGCCTATTGCCTATTGCCTATTGCCTATTGCCTGTTGCCTATTGCCTATTGCCTGTTGCCTATTGCCTATTGCCTATTGCCTGTTGCCTATTGCCTGTTGCCTATTGCCTGTTGCCTATAGCCTGTTGCCTATTGCCTATTGCCTATTGCCTATTGCCTATTGCCTCTGGCCTACTCCCCACTCCCTAATATTTCATTGTCTGACTAATAAACGATTACACTATCATTGCGCTTTTTGCTGGCACTTTGGCAAATAAACGTAGCATAGTCTAGCAATAATAATTCATATTAGATGCCATATACCATAACCACGTAGCTGATTAGTTGTCAAGATTAAAGGAATCATGATGGATGGGGCAGAATTATTGAAGCGATATGCTGCTGGAGAACGGGACTTTCCAGAAGCTAATCTACAGGGAATATCTTTGGCGGGAGTAAACCTTAGCCAAGCTAACCTACGACGTGCTAATCTCAGCCAGAGTTGTCTCAAGGGCGCTATCCTTAAAGGTGTCAATCTGCGAGAAGCGAATTTATCTGGTGCAAATCTACAGGGAAGTGACCTGTGTGAAGCCAACCTCATTGTTAGTAACCTCATTCAAGCCAATCTAGCCAAGGCTAACTTGAGTAATGCCAATCTACGCAGTTGCCGCCTGATTGGAGTTAATCTCAGTAAAGCTAATCTGAGTGAAGCAATTCTGAGTGAGGCAATTCTCCAGGATGCTAACTTGAGTCAGGCAAAACTGATTAGCACATCCTTAAACCGAGCCAAGCTTTCCCATGCCCTCTTAGACGGAGCGATTTTAGAAGGAGCATCCCTCAACAATTGTATTCTGATCGAAGCTAATCTGATTGGGGCAAATTTGTCCCATACCCTACTCAATGGAGCCAACTTGACTAAGGCCAATCTCAATCAAGCAGACTTGAGTGGTGCCATAGCCAGTGGCTGCACCATGAGAAACACTATCCTAACGGATGCGAATCTAAGAGGAGCAAGGATGAGTTGGACAATTCTCCATGGTGCTAATCTCACTAAGGCTAATTTATACCGAGCTAACCTGTGTTGGTCGAATCTTACCGAGGCAATATTGATTGAAGCTGTTTTAATTGATGCTAACCTGAATCAGGCTAACCTTCGTGAAGCTAAACTTACCAAAGCGATCATGCCAAGTGGCAGTCAGCATCAATAGTTGAACAGTTCAAGCCAGATTTTGATCAGCCCAATCACTACCGTTTCCCTTGTCTATTAGGAACTTGAGCAATTCTACTCAGCGGATCTGATGGCGTTCGCATAAGCGCGGAAGCTGAGGCCTTTGGCCAATCGCACTGGATAATAATCTGAGATTCGCCTAAAATTTCCTAAAACTTAATCAACTTTTCCTCAGTCAAACTGTCATCCCAGGGTTTAGTATGACATTCGGTGAATGATTAGCTGGAAGTTCCTATAATTTTATGTCCCTTGCACCTCTGTCTGAGGCTTTTGAGAATAATCGCTTTGAAAGTATTAGTTTAATTGCTACCGATATTGATGGTACCCTAACTCTAAGTGGCAAATTTACTTCCTCCTTATTCCATGCCATAGAAGAATTGACCAAGACAGGAATCCAAGTGTTGCTGATTACAGGTCGTTCCGCTGGCTGGGTCAATGGTCTGAAAACTTATCTGCCGGTCATGGGAGCGATCGCAGAAAATGGCGGTATATATTTCCCCAAAGATAGTGAAATCCCAGAAACCTTAACCCCTATTGAAGATTTAATCCAGCATCGCCAGAGTCTCAATCACACCTTCCAACTCCTCAAAGCTCAATTTCCCCAGCTACAAGAATCTGTGGATAACCGCTTTCGGTTGACGGATTGGACTTTTGATGTTAAAGGACTAGCCTTTGTCCAATTACAAACCCTAGCAGAACTCTGTCAACAACAGGGTTGGGGCTTCACTTACAGTACAGTTCAGTGCCATATTAAGCCAATCGAGCAAGATAAAGCAACAGGCTTGCTGCAAGTGTTAACCAGACACTTTCCCCAACTCAAACCAGAGGAGATTATGACCGTTGGTGACAGTCGTAATGATGAGTCTATGTTTGATACCAGCAAGTTTCCTTTATCAGTAGGGGTGGCTAATGTCTTAGACTACACTAGTTATTTGACTCATAAGCCAGCTTATGTGACTTCTGCTAAAGAATCTGAAGGCTTTTGCGAGTTAGCACAATTGTTACTACTGAAAACCTTTACTGGATAAGTGGTTTGGGCTGCACGGCTTGGCTGATTAATGGAATGATTTAGGGTAATTGGTAATTGGTAATTGGTAATCGGTAACCGGTAATTGGTAATTGGTAATCGGTAACTGGTAATTGGTAACCGGTAATTGGTAATTGGTAATCGGTAACCGGTAATTGGTAACCAGACATGATATCAGTTGTTAATTTTGCTATAGCGTTTCCATTTGATGTGTGAAACAAGCACTGTCTTTAACTAAGACTTTCAGCTAGTTTTGTGTTCACGACTCATTTAGAAACGCTATATTTGAATTATCATTGTATTGTTTTTTTTTTTACTAAACTTAAATAAATCTTTACATAATTAAAATGAATCACGTTTATCATGTGTATAAATAATACAAAAATGTAAGCGAACAGCGATTAGCGCTACGCGCACGCTACTTGATGTGCTTATGCCCATAGCACAGGCTACTGGAGGTGCTTTTGAATAAGCGATGCAGAGGTGCGACCCGTGGCGAATTTAATTACGGGTCAAGCGCACCTAAGCGGTCTTGGGGAGGCAGCGCGGTCTTGGGGGTTCCCCCCATGAGCGACTGCCGT
>NZ_MKZS01000001.1:1542394-1573738 GCF_001942495.1 Moorena bouillonii PNG | reverse complement strand
CATGTTTTTTACACTGTCTACTTATTCAAGATCATGTTTATCTAGAACATTAATTATTTTTTTGTTATGATTTGATAATAACACGGTGCAAGAAAACTGTCAATACATAGATGCTCCTTTGGAGCCTTCAGTTGCGAACAAAAAAAAGCCGTCGAACGAAGGACGGGGCGCGATTACCCAAAATTTTTGGTAAAGGATGGAAACGTTATGGAAACCGTAGAGCAGAAACGGGCAGTCGAAATCTTGTCGGAGCGCCTGGGTAAAACCCAGGACTATCTTTGACATTGCTGCTCTGAATGCCAAAATTGAAGATTTAGAGCAGCTGGCAGCTCAACCGGATTTTTGGGATGATCAAAAGTCTGCTCAACAGACCCTTCAACAACTCAACGACCTAAAATCTAACCTCCAACGGTATCAACAGTGGCAATCAAGTTTGGAAGACACTAAAGCGATCTTGGAGTTGCTAGAACTAGAAACCGATGAGGCACTGCTTGCAGAAGCTCAAACCAACTTGACTCAGCTGAATAAAGAACTGGATCGCTGGGAGTTGGAACAGCTGTTATCTGGTACCTACGACGCATTAGGTGCTGTGCTCACCATCAATGCAGGGGCTGGTGGAACCGATGCCCAAGATTGGGCTGACATATTACTGCGCATGTACACCCGTTGGGCAGAGAACCATGGTTATAAAGCCCACCTAGCGGAAATTTCCCCAGGGGATGAAGCTGGGATTAAGTCTGCCACTCTGGAAATAGACGGACTCCGCGCCTATGGTTACCTAAAAGCGGAGAAAGGTACTCATCGACTGGTTAGAATTTCCCCGTTTAATGCTAACGGTAAGCGACAGACTAGTTTTGCTGGAGTAGAAGTGATGCCTGCGGTGGATAATACCGTTGAGCTGGAAATCCCCGAGAAGGATTTAGAAATTACCACCTCCCGTGCTGGTGGTAAGGGAGGACAAAACGTCAATAAGGTAGAAACTGCCGTGCGGATTGTCCATATTCCTACCGGCCTGGCTGTGCGCTGTACTCAGGAGCGTTCTCAATTGCAAAACAAAGAAAAAGCCTTAGTACTGCTGAAAGCTAAGCTACTGGTGATTGCTGAGGAGCAACGAGCTCAAGAAATTGCCGAAATTCGAGGGGACATGGTGGAAGCCGCTTGGGGAAACCAAATTAGAAATTATGTCTTTCATCCTTACCAGATGGTGAAAGATCTACGCACTAGTCTCGAAACCACAGCAGTTAATGATGTCGTTGATGGTAATATTGACTTATTCATTGAAGCGTATCTGCGTCAAGAAAATCAGTTAACGAACTAATCACTAATGACCAATCATTAGTGATTCTCAAAGTTGGTTGATTATTACTGATAAATAGTCAGTGGTCAAGTTTCAAGTAAGCAGGAATTAGGCAAAATTTAGCAACAAACTCGCCTTGTCTTGATGCAGTCGCTCATGGGGGAAACCCCCGCAGGTCGGCGCTGCATCGCTAGGTTTAGGGTGCATTGATAAAGCAGGCTACAGCTAGAGTTTCTGAGTAAATCCTGGTAAAAATTGTTAAGTCTGCTGTTAGATTAAAATCAGACAATCAATTATTACATAGAGTACTTGTGTTCGATGAGCAACCCACCTTCACAAACCCAACAGCCAGAACAAGGTCTGGATACAACTACAGCCCCAGCCGATAGCGGTTCAAGTGAACCCAAGCCTAGTTACACCAAGTTGGCCATGCGCAATATGGTGCGTAAGGGAGGTAAATCCCTGAGGCACTTTTTCCTCACAGTTTCTGGTTTATTGGCCTTAATGGTGGGTCTTGCCTACCTAACTCGTTAGCTAAAGAGTTTGTTAAGTCAGTTTAACTTACTGGTGACCCCTATCTCAAAAGAGATAGCAAAGGTAAGGGAACAGTAAGCATAGTCCTAGAACCAGGGTTAAGCAAGACCAGACCTAGCCAATCGGCTAGGTAATCCCAGTAGGTTACCCTACTGGTAGCCAAGCCTTTTGGAGACCCTGAGTGTGAAGTTTGAATTGAGTGTACAAGATTGTTTCTATAATCGCTCCCATTCCGCTGAAACCATTACTAACCAATCAGGCGGCCCAATTTCCCTCCACACTTGGGAAAGCTGGTTTGACCAATGGCTAGTTGCCCTTGAACTGAATTTACCGGAGGCGAAGAGCTACGAATTGAGTCTTCGCCTTACCGACAATAGTGAAATTCAGGCACTTAATTCCCAGTACCGAAAAAAAAATCAGCCTACAGATGTACTTGCTTTTGCAGCTTTAGAGGTAAACTCTCCTAAGTTATCACCCCAAAAGCAATTATCGGTGCCTATATACTTGGGTGATATCGTGATTTCGGTAGATACTGCTGTTCAACAGGCTAAACAGCAGGGGCATTCTCTATCCACGGAACTAGCCTGGCTGGCAACCCATGGTTTACTTCACCTTCTAGGATGGGATCATCCGGATGAGGAAAGTCTAGTGAGAATGCTGGATCAGCAGGAGACTCTACTTCAGAGGGTAGGTCTTTCAAATGATTCCTAGAAGTCTGCTGTGCTTTTCAGTATATCCCTAAAGGTTAATCCTCCTACCCCATATGGGAAAGATTAAGGTATACCCAAGACCTATCCCTGAACCCATAAATGGTGTTACCAAAGGCCGAATCTTATCAAACTCAGTTTCTCGTGTCTAATACCTTGCCAATGACTCAAGAGCTATCTATACCAGTACCCCAATACTCTGACTCCAAAGTCAAACCTAACCGAGATTTGGCTTGGCGAATTGCTCCGACATTAATGATTAGCTTCAAATATGCCTGGGCTGGGGTTCGCTATGCCTTTCTCTCCCAACGTAACTTCCGGATCCATACAGTCATTGGCATTATAGCCATTACCTTGGGCATTTTTTTACAAATACCCCTGGTAGAACTGGCTGTGATTGGACTAACCACTGGGCTAGTCATGGCTATGGAGATGTTAAATACAGCTATTGAATCAGTCGTAGATCTAACTGTTAAACAGACGTACCATGAACTTGCTAAAATTGCTAAAGATTGTGCGGCTGGTGCAGTGCTGATCTCAGCGATAACTGCTATTTTTGTAGCCGGTTCCCTGCTACTGCCACCCCTAATCAGTAGAATTGAGTCAGTTTTGGGCTAAACACCCAATTAGACTATACAATATGCGACTATACGATGAAAGTATATGACTGGATTGTCGTTGGTGGTGGCATTACTGGAGCAGCACTTGGGTACGAATTGTGTCGCCAGGGTTTGAGTGTTCTGATTTTGGAGCAACATCCTACCCTAGAGGGAGCAACTCGCTATAGCTATGGTGGTCTTGCCTATTGGTCAGGAACATCAAGGTTAACTCGAGTGCTATGTCAGGAAGCTAGAGAAATTTATCAAAGTTTATCTGAGCAATTAGAAACAGATACCCAGTTCCGGGAATTAGACTTATTGCTGACCATTGACCTTAAGGATGACTCTGAGCAATTGGCAGCAGATTATGCCCGTTTTGCTACTCCCCCAACTTGGGTGAGTGTAGAGGACGCTTGTGCCATCGAACCCCTACTCAATCAAAATGCGATCGCAGGAGCGTTTACTGTCCGTCACGGGCATATCCATCCAGGAAAGACTACCCAAGGTTACCTGAACGCTTTCCGCCGTTGTGGGGGGGAAATCCAAATTGGTCGTGTGGTGGAACTGGTAAGGAGTTCAGATGCTATAAAGGCAGTCAAAACAGTAGCCGCCACCTACCACACGGCTAACACGGTTGTCTGTGCTGGTGGACTCAGTCGCACCTTACTGAAAGCTTCCGGAATTCCTGTCTACTTGTATTTCACCCATGAGCAGATGATTGAAACTCCCAGAGTTGACATCAACCTGCAGACAATGGTTATTCCAGCAGATACAAAAAGGTTTCAACTGGAACAGCAAGCCAGTACTAAGTCAGTTGAACACTTGTGGGATGAGCCTGGTCATGAGGTAATACGACCCATTCTTGATGCAGGTGCAGTGCAGTTTTTAGATGGCAGTTTACGGATGGGTCAGCTGAGCCGTGTACTGACAGACCCCTACGCCACTATAGCGCCAGAGAAAGGGGAAGGGGAAATTCGTACCCAAGTGGGTAAAATTCTACCAGCTCTTGAGAAATTACCAGGAACCTGGCATCATTGTTTAGTAGCATTCAGCAACACTAGTCTGCCAGTGGTGGGTTCCGTAAGTGGTGTGGAAGGAGTTTATATATTTTCTGGTTTTACTAACCCGCTAGTATGTGTGCCACCCCTAGCCAAGCGCTTTGCTAATTGGGTTCAAGGACAAGAGGATGAAATCATCGCCAAACTTTCCCCCCCCAATTAACAAAGTATTATGTTAAGTTAAGCTAGGTTAAACCTTATTAAGAGTCTGTTGGTGACCGAGCCATAGTCTCAGTCAAATTACCAGTACAGTGTGCCAGTGCAGTGTGCCAGTGCAGTGTGCCAGTACAGTGGCTCCATAATCGCTCAAGCGTGATCGTCAGGGCGAATCTGTCCAAGTTCTGGAACAGAGCTAGGGTCAAAGAAGTATTAGACTGACCACCAAGTTGGGTTAATGCTCACAGGCAGATACACATTTGATCTGCATAATAATTTAAGCAACGGATATTTTGTTGACACCATAGTACTGTTTACTTGTCTTGGGTTAAAGCTCAACAGTCAACAATCAGCAAGTTAAATGTTCATTAAGATAAACAATGGCTGTCGGTGTCTGACTCAACGTGGAAGCGACGGTCTACCCCTTAGCTGGTGAGGGAAGCTAAGTAATTAGCTCGTGCTAACAAGCGAGTTATGAGCCTAAACTAGTTATGAACCTACAGGTGATGGCAATCCCCTCCCCTCAACCCAATCGGCTGTAATAGGGGTCTTCTGCCAAGAACTAATGACAATACTGGAATTACAGTTAAGGGATTATGACAAAAACTCGCTCTAAGTGGCAGCTTGTGGTGGTAGGGATTTTGCTACTGCTTACTCTTCAGTATGTGCTGTGGCGATCGCTGTTTACCCTCAATCTGGATACCATGGTCAATGGCGTCTTTAGCTTGGGGTTATTACTAGCGGAAATACTGAGGCTAGCTGGTAGCACCATTCAGCTGTTTTTCTTGTCCCAGATAAAAGATAGAAGTCGGGAAGCTGATTGGGGTGAATTATCGGTTATTAGTGGTCGTTTTACCCCTTCTGTTGACATCCTGATTCCTAGCTATAATGAACATCCCTCTATACTAAGACGAACAATTATTGGTTGTCAAGCTTTAGAGTATACAAGAAAAACGATCTATCTTCTGGATGATACTAGACGTCCTGAGATGAAAAAACTTGCAGCTGAGCTAGGGTGCGAGTATATTACGCGACCAAATAATCTTAATGCTAAAGCAGGTAATTTAAACAATGCCCTTCCTCAAACCTCTGGGGATTTAATTGCTGTATTTGATGCTGATTTTATTCCTACTAGGAACTTCCTCAAGCGGACTGTGGGTTTCTTTAAGGATAAGGAAGTCGCTCTAGTTCAGACTCCCCAAAGCTACTATAATCCCGATCCGGTTGCCTATAATTTAGGTTTAGAAAAAATTCTGACCGCAGAAGAAGAATTATTTTATCGACACATTCAACCAATTCGGGATACCACAAATAGTATTGTGTGTTGTGGCACGTCTTTTGTGGTCAGGCGCAGCGCAATCTTAAGTATTGGTGGCTTTTTTACCGATTCCATCGCTGAAGATTACTATACTGGTGTTTGTTTATCGGCTCTTGGCTATAAGTTAATTTATCTTGATGAAAAATTAAGTGCTGGCTTGGCAGCAGAGAATATAGCAAGTCATGTATCTCAGCGGCTAAGATGGGCACAAGGTACCTTACAGGGACTTTTTCTAGAGGCAAATCCATTAAGAATTCCTGGACTTACTAATCTCCAAAGACTAGTTCATTTAGATGGGTTGCTTTATTGGTTTACTAGCTGGTCACGAATTTATTTTCTAATTGTTCCCATAGCGTATACATTTTTCGGGATTATTCCCTTTAAAGCAACAGCTACTGAAGTATTGTGTTTCTTAGTTCCTTTCTATTTGCTACAGTTTTCTGTATTCTCGTGGATAAACTGCCGCTCTCGCTCCGCTTTCATGTCAGATATTTATTCAGTAGTGTCATGTTTTCCGATTGGATTAACGGTGTTGCAGACAATGCTGAATCCTTTCTCGAAAGGATTTAAAGTAACCCCGAAAGGAATATCTCGGGAAAGTTTTAATTACAACTGGCAGTTAGCATCGCCGCTGATTATTGTATTCATTGCTACAGCAATTAGTTTTGGGTTTAATCTGACCGAATTATTGATACCAGCCAGCAGTTTGCCATCCCTAGAAACAGCCCAACTTACCCAAAGCATCAGCTTAGCTTGGATTTGGAGTGGCTACAATCTTCTGGTGCTGAGTATCGCCTTACTAATCCTTCTGGATTCTCCTAATCCCAATACTGACGAATGGTTTGACTTACGTAAAGTGGTGCGAATAAATATAGGAGGTCAAACCTATTGGGGCATCACTAAGTGGATTTCCCAAGTAGGTGCTCAAATCAAGCTGACTGAGAAGCTATCTATCTCCCTTAAAGACAATATCAAAGTAAGTCTGAAAATAATGGGAGAGAACTTACGACTACCAGGAAAGATTACTCACACAGACATCACGAGTGAAAACCCCACTCTCCAAATAGGATTTAATCAGCAGATGAGTTTACCCCAGACACGGTGTTTAATTGAAATGCTGTTTTGTGGTGTGGGTCAGTGGAAACCTTGTGATACGCCTGGAGAATTCAGCATGCTGTGGCTTTTATTAAAAAGTTTCCTGCAGCCCAGATTTGTGTTTAACCGTAATCCAAACCCCAGCACAATTAGCTCCACTGAGCTACCAAGCTCTAACCTTACCAAACTCAATGGTGAAATGCCTGTGGTAGCACCAGCACCACAGGCGATGGCAACTGTTGCTGATTTCCAAGAGGACAATAGCTCCCAAACCCTGCTCAAACCTATTTCACTAGTAGCTCAGCCTAGGGTAAAACCTCCTAGTGTTGCTCAAACAGTCGGTGAAGAAGTGGCGATCAAGGTGGCAATACCAATGAATCCAGAACTAAACTCCCAGGTGGAGGCTAGCGCTCATTGGGAAGCCGAAGGTGAAGCCGTTGTGATCAAAGTAGCGATACCCAATGAACTAATCCAGAACTAGATTGCCAGCAAAATGCGATTGACCTTGGCCTACGGCCAAACGCTAGTCACGCTTCGCTTCCGCGCTTTTGCGATTGACCTTTGGTCACGCTTCCCGATTGGCCTATGGCCACGCTAAAAGCGATTGACCTTTGGTCACGCTTTCGCCTACGGCCGACGCTGCACGAACGCGATTGGCCTATGGCCACGCTTTCGCCTACGGCCGACGCTGCGCGAACGCGATTGACCTATGGCCACCCTTCGCGATCGCTAATTCAACAATGACTCAAGAGCGGCTATGCTAGCAAAAAAGTGGATTGAGCCAAAGGCGATCTAAAGGGATGACTCCTACCGATTTATTGATTTTTGCTGGTTCCGGTTTATTAGCAGGTATTCTTGCCGGATTTCTTGGCATTGGTGGCGGTGTAGTGCTCGTCCCCTTGTTAGTGGCATTAGGATATCAACCAGTTCAAGCGGCGGCTACCAGTAGTCTGTCGATTGTGATTACAGCTACCTCTGGTACGCTGCAAAACTGGCGGATGGGCTACTTTGATCTAAAAAGTGTAATTGGCATTGGATTTCCAGCTCTAATCACAGCACAAATTGGTGCCTATCTAGCTGACCTCTTCCCTCCTTACTTGTTACTGGTAGCTTTTGGGATACTGCTACTGGTTACGATATATTTGATCCAACTACGTAAACAGCTTAAGTCTAAAGCGGAACAGGAATCTCAAAGAGCACTAAACAACACAGGTTCTTCAAACTCTTCCACCAAAGCTACTGTAGCCAGGATAGCGACAGGTGCTTTGGCTGGCTTATTAGCTGGTCTATTTGGTATTGGTGGGGGAACAATTATGGTTCCACTCCAAATGTTGCTCCTAGGAGAACCGATTAAAACTGCGATTCAGACAAGTCTAGGGGTAATCGTCATTACAGCAGTTTCAGCCTCTGCAGGACATGCCTTACAGGGAAATGTCTTATGGATTGAGGGACTGCTGCTGGGTATAGGAGGCTTTTTGGGAGCGCAAATTAGTACTCGCTTTTTGCCAAAGTTACCAGACCAAGTGGTGAGCAATGGATTTCGCACGCTGTTGTTTTCCCTATCAATTTATATGTTTTGGCAGGCATGGCAGAGTTACGGTGGTTGAGAGTCTTTATCTACTTGATTAGACTTCGCCGCAGTTGTCGGGAATAGGAAACCGCTAACAGGGAACAGAAGTCAGAAGTCAGAAGTCAGAAGTCAGAAGTCAGAAGTCAGAAGTCAGAAGTCAAACTCTTGCGCTTACTTAGGTTTGAGACTTTTGTCATCTCCGCGCCTGCCCTGGCGACTGCTATAAATACATATCAATTTCGCAAGAGCAGGACTTACGCAAAACTGGGCATTAAATGCGCTTATGTAGTAGTAGGGTGCGTTATTAACGCACCCTACAGATAAAGTCACTGGGTAAGTCTTGTTATGGTTTGTCAATAACCAAGAACGTTTGTGTAGGAACTCAGCTCTAGGTGAAACCGCCAGCCCAAATATATCGCCCCGGCTGGACTCGTTTCCAGCCTTTAGATTCACATCCTTTAGTTAAGGTGTTACTAATGGATTTACGGGCTACATTTTTCTTCTTTGGATCCAAACCTTTAGGATAAAGCACGTCCAAAACATCTGCAGCACTCATGATCTGTGGATAGTGTTCTCTTAAAACAGAAGCCACTAGCTCATATAACGTCATATACTTTAATTGCTCTAACTTAGGTAGCGGAGAAGGCCGACGAGCTTTGCTCTTGGCAGGCTTTCTCTGAGGTTTATTGGTAGAAACTAAATCGGGCAAATCTTGAAGAGAAAAGGTGTAGCAACCTGGAGAGTCAGGGACAGAGTGCCATAACCCCTGGCTCTCTCCTTTCAACAAGATGGATTTGACCAGAGAAGTTTTCGAGGCAATATCATCTTTGTCCAGCTCTCCAAACAGCTCCCTGATCAGGTAATCAACGTGGAGGATCGTACCCCTGTGACTTTCCAGGAGTCGGTCAATGGCTTCTGTAATCCTCTGCTCCTGGTAATCGAGTTGTTGTTTGAGTGCTAATGGTGACTCCTCTAATTCAGTTTCAGTGGAGAAGTCTGCGGGCAATTCAGCTACTGGCGTGGTGAGGTAGTATTTTTCCTGCTGGTTGTGGTTGCGATTTCCAGGAGGCAGGAACTTGTTGGAATTGTTTTCTGGTAGAGCTAATGCATTGGTATTTAGCAAAGCTTTAGCATGGTTAAGCTGTTCTCTTGCAACTGTGGCAGCTTGTTCATGATACTCCACCATTTGTCGGTAGTAATCAACCAAATCTGCTAGCATGTTTTGACTTTGCGATGGTAGCGATGGCTGTGATGGAACATAAGACATCTACTTTCTTCCCCCAGATTCGTTAGCGTGTTGATAGCGAAGACACTTTCTGGCTACTCCTTTGCAGCAATTTCCATACTTGGGACAACAGGTAGCATAAGTCTCCCTCTCTGCAGGCGAATTGCAGTAGTGGCAAATGAACTTGTAAACCCGTGTATGGATAGTACGCCTGTGGGCTCTTACTTTGTATTCTCGAACAAAAACTTCTTTACTGGGCATGATTGTTTATATAATTTACTCCTTAAAGATTAGCAATGGCTTCCTGATAAGTGAAAGGAAGCGAATTAACACTGCTTGTGTGTTCTTTTTTAACTCTCGGGCAGCGTCAAGCACGGGGGATTCTGCGCAGAAGGCGATGGCGGATGAAACTGGAAGCCTCAACCATAATCTTCGATTTGGTTGTAGGTACTTCACATAACTGCCATAGCAACGGGAGGAGGAGTAATACCTTTGACTCCAATTTGATCTAACATCCTCACACAATAACTGCAAGCTTTACAATAGGGAACTCCCGCCAGATTCCTCTGGAAAAACGGCAGCTGATGGCATCGATTCTGATTGGCTCTTTGACCCAATGCTCACAAAACTCCATCGCGGCTACTCACATCTGTCGAGACCAAGTCATTTTCTCTAAGTAGAAAGTCATGGTCGATAAGCTAAATGCGCGCTCGGTGTCTAGTGATAGACTATTCCATATCTAGTCTAGGTTTGACCTTAAGCAGTGTGCCATTTTCCCTGGTGTTAATTGAATTGTGTGATCAACAATTACCTGTTTAGTCTCCATCGCCTTTTGTTTCACCTCCTCTGGCAGCTTATTGCCAAATTTTCCTAAATATAGAATCTATGGTTGCTCAAATCCTAGAGTATAGACTTTTTTTTCCTCCCTTTTTGTAATGGGTAATCAGTAATGGTCGTAGGATGACCGAAAACCGCTGAGCCAATCACCCAACAATCCGATGTGGCATCTCTTTTCAAGAAAGGGTATCAGAATCGGCTCTTCCTCTGGCTCCCCCATCCGAAGTTCCTAACAGAGCATATAACCCCCTTCGCTTTCGCATGCTACTGCGCACGGGATCCGCGCTTCACGTCTATGGGTCGCAAGCGGTTTATCAAAAAACTGCTATTGTTCATCCCTAACAATTACAACCAGATTAAGAACTAACAATTACTATTGACCAATCCCAAGAATGGATTAGATTGTAAACCACTAACTTATCTAAACTTTCCCTACCTATTTGGATAAGCAAACTGATTAAAATTGATAAAATATTACTCGTCAAGTCGCGCTTACTGCAGGTCACGCTGCTTAACGCGCTCCAATTCAAAATTCAAAATTATTAATTCAAAATGACAATCAGTAGGGGCTTCCGCCACTGATTGAAGACCAATGAATAAAATTCATTGGGGGCTTGTACCCAGAATTAATTAATTCAAAATTTATAATTTTATTTATTTTGAAGTTTGAATTTTTAATTTTAAATTACCCAAAGGGTTCAGCTATCAGTTAACACACTGGGTTTCCTCAAACAACCCTTATTCTAAAAATATAACCGCTCCAATAAATGCTAATTTTCCAAAATTTACGCATAAAAAAACATGGATTACATTTATATAAAATCAAAAGTATTTATAAATACTTTAAAAGTATTTTTTTTTTCTTTTTGTTAATTAACGTTGTTTTTATAGTAGCCAATAGATTTAAAAATAGTTTTATTTATTTTTTAGATGAACGCTTTAGTATTTGTTTAAATAATTGGTAGATTGACTTGATAGTATTTTTTTTATTTGCGTCTATTTTTGGCTGCTGAGATTTATTTTTTTCAAGTTTTATTACCAATTCTAAAGCTTCTTTATTTTGATTGATTTCTTCCACAACTATTTTTCGTTCCTGTTCAGGATCTGTTATTGCTGCTTGAACCTCTTTTCTTAACTTAAGTTGTTTAGTATTGTTATACAAGGGGATAGGGTTAATCCCATATACCATTAGGATTTGAATATTTTTTCTGGCGGCCATGAATTTTTTGCTAGCGGCTACTATGCCTCTACTTAGACAAAAGGAAGCTATGGAAAAAATTATGGCTACAACAAAAGCAATAACGGGTATTAACTGATCTACTGATCCTGCTTCGTTGCTGACTAATACGGCTTGGAAATTCAAAAATATATCTCCTAATAGTAGCAGCCAAATTATAGATAATCCATTAGTTAATGGTAAAGGGATCTTAATTTTTTTGCTAAGAATTCCAGACTCATCTACTATAGAGGTTATGGGTAAAGCACCTGTTACCAATAAACTGAGTAAATTTTTAGTCTCAATCCCAAATATTTGATCACCCTTGGACAGAGCAAGTCTTTCCCCAAAGGAGTAATCTAATAGAGCAAACTGTCCAAAACTAGAAATGATTAACAGTGCTGAAAATATCAAAATTATTAGGACTTGAAGTCTTTTTTCTCGGCTATACCAATCTTCAAGCTTTTCACGCTCTTTCGGCTTTTCGATATAGTTTTCAGACTTGGTAGCTGCTGGGTCAAATTCAGTCATATCTGATCACATTTTTAGTTTACTCTTTTGCAATTAAGCATTTGGAGCCTATACCTTTGGTTTAACCTCTAATTTTTCCTGCAAATCTCCAAAATTATATTAGTGTAAAACGTTATATTTTTTTGAAATCATCCGGTATTTTGCAATAGGTATCTTCTGAACTAGGAGTATATTTTTCGAGGTATTCCTCATTCAGTATTGACTCAAAGTAATTATCAAGATTAATCCCACCTATATCATCTATCTGGTTTAATTCTTGTTGAATTTTATGGTCAACAGTTTTACCATCCCGAAATGCCTTACTTGCTTGAAGGTTTCTCCTATCCTTTTGTCTTAAAATTTCTTTTAAATTTGGATAATTTTTGAGCTTAAAATAATAAATTCCTTCAAATAAGTCCCAGGTGTAAACGTTAAGGTTAACATTGGGTTGAGCATCTTTGATTTCAAAGGGTAACGAAACGATTAAAATAACACTTTTAATTTTAGGATCACGAATTTGGAGATTTCTTTCCAGACTTAAATTTAAAACTTGTTGCTCATCTTCCCGAGACCATTTCCAAGCTAAGCAACTAGCTTTTTTATAAACCCATCCCTCTTTATAGTTATCAATGCGTCTGATATAAAAACTTTTAGCTTGATGAGAAAATGTCAATAATGTTATAATATTGGGAGTATATCTCTGATCTAGTAAACTATAGCTATCTTTAATTTCTGGTTTTGAGTTGACAGGAACTCTCAAGACAAGCTTTTGAGGTGAGCATTCTTGATTGCCAAAAATTTCGTTATAGATAGGTTCATTAGACTGCACACTTATACTTCGAGCTTCTTCAGTTTGAATGAGACAGGGAGTAATTTTAGGGGTACAGGATTGTAGCCCGATACTATTTAAGATAAGAGTGACAATAATTCCTAGGTAGCGGTGCGACCCCGGCGAGATGCCCTCGCCATGGGAACGCGCACCAAGACATCGGAAGAGTTTATTCATGCGAAACTGTACCATGAAATGACTTAAAATATGCTGTGGGCTAGCACTTTTTAGTTGAGCGTTCATGCCTACAGGATCACCTAAGGCATCTTTTGCCAACCTGGAGCGATATACGATGGAAAGGGTATGCGATCGCGTTAGATACATCTCACTAATGATCTTCTAAGGTCACCGCAGACTTCCGGATTGTTGGCAAAATTAGCATGTTTGTCGTTTGTGCAACTCCTCTAATAGCAGTTCGAGCTCCTTAATGTCTACTTCCGCTTCTGCCGTGGGATTCCAACCTGATTGGATCTCTCAGTCAAAAATACCCTAGGTGGGCTCTTACCATTAAGAATTAAATTCCCGCGATTGTCGCTCCTCCAGCATTTGTGTCTGGGCAACCAGACTAGGATCATCTTGACTTCTAGCAAACTGCTCTACCAACTCGCTGCGACTGCTCTTCAAGCTTTTGGCCAATTTGTCTAGTTTCTTAATGCTGCTCGGCGTTAGCATGTTTGTTGACTAGGATTTTCTATTCTCCTTGTGTTATCTGTATGCTTCTCATTCCTTGGGCTAATCGCCTACACACCCAAGTTATATCAGAAGCTTATTTTAAGTATAGACACTTGATAACTTAATTAACATAATTACACCATGTATTGGAATTAAGTCTGTGGAATTAAGTCTGTAAGTAGCCTATCAGTCTATTCGATGAAGATGGGACTACAAAACTTTTTCTAAAATACAACAAGCAATTAATAGGAGTGCATCAATGAGCTATAAAGATGAACTATTTCCTTGGCGCATCATCCGCCATCTGCCTAAATGCCAGCGAATCGTTGTCGCTCGCTTTCGCCGCCGCAATCAAGCAGAAGCCCATCTGCAAGCACTGCGCTGCTTAATACCAGATGCTCGCTTCACCCTTATGTTCGACATCACACTAGATGACATTGTCCCAGCTATCGCTATGACACAGCACTCATCTCAACCAAATCATCAATAAAACCCAATCGTTAGATCTGATTACTGTTGGATTTGGCTCGATGAAACTACTTCAGAAGTTTCCCAAAACTAAGCGCAAAATTGCCAAACTTATCGCCATTTCTGAATCATAGATTGTCAAAATCTAGTTCTGGTCTTATATTCTGTTTTTCGAACGCCGAGACACAGTAGAAAAATTGCTCAGCAAGGGTTACTCTGGTAGAGTGAAAAAGCTCACTAAAGCGCGAACACCTACAGCAGTTGCGGGATGCCATCCAATCGGACTACAAAAATCTGCAACTACAAAAAGCACCACAAACCACATGACATCAGGGCTACGGCTTAATGTCATTTTTGAGCTTTCGTGGATTTTGGCGAAATCAAACAGAACCGACCTCAGCCACTGTGAATCAAAAACTTATCCTGATCTGGTATCGCAACGATTTACGGATCCATGACCATGAGCCACTCTATCAAGCTGTCCAGGAAAAAGCTCAAATTATCCCCCTGTACTGCTTTGATGACCGACAATTTGGTACTACCTCCTTTGGTTTCCCAAAAACCGGTGCATTTCGCGCTCAGTTTTTGCTCGAAAGTGTAGCGGACTTGCGGAATTCTTTGCGATCGCTTAACCCTGCCGATCTCGGGAAATCCGTTGGTAGTAATCTTGGTAGTAATTTAGTGGTGCGCCGGGGTTTACCGGAACAGATTATCCCATCTTTAGCAAAACAACTAGGAATCTCGGCAGTTTACTATCACGGGGAAGTCACCTCAGAAGAGTTAGCTGTCGAATCCGCCCTCAAAAAGGCGCTTTCTCAAATTGGCGTGAAAGTCAAGTCGTTTTGGGGCTCTACCCTATTCCACATCAATGAATTGCCCTTTGGTATTCCCCACATTCCCGAAGTATTTACCCAATTTCGCAAGCAGCTGGAGAAATCTTCCACAGTTTATCCCACCTTCCCCACTCCCAAAACTCTACCACCGTTACCTAAGGTAGATGTTGGTGAACTGCCTCAGTTAGCTGACTTGGGACTTGAGCCACCAGTCCCTGATCAACGGGCAGTGTTAAAGTTCAAAGGTGGGGAAGCAGCTGGACTAGCCAGACTAGATCACTACTTCTGGCAAAAAGACTGTCTTAAGCGTTACAAACAAACCCGAAATGGCATGTTGGGAGCAGATTACTCCTCCAAATTCTCCCCCTGGCTAGCGTTGGGTTGTCTATCACCTCGTTATATCTATCAACAGGTTCAGGAGTACGAAACACAACGGGTTAAAAACGATTCTACCTATTGGTTAGTCTTTGAGTTACTGTGGCGCGACTATTTCCGATTTATCTGTGCCAAGCATGGTAATCGAGTGTTTCGCCAATCTGGATTACAGGGAGTAAGCATACCATGGAAGGTGGACTGGAAGAGATTTGACCTGTGGACCGAGGGAATGACTGGTTTTCCCCTAGTGGATGCCAATATGCGGGAATTAAAAGCCACAGGCTTTATCTCCAATCGGGGTAGACAAAATGTTGCCAGTTTCCTGACCAAGAATCTGGGGATAAACTGGCAGATGGGAGCGGAGTGGTTTGAGTCGCTGTTGATTGACTATGATGTGTGTAGCAATTGGGGCAACTGGAACTACACAGCTGGGGTAGGCAATGATGCTCGTGGTTTTCGCTATTTTAATATTCAGAAACAATCCAAAGATTATGATCCCCAGGGAAAATACGTAAAACATTGGCTACCCGAACTTACTTCTGTCCCTGCTAGGAAAGTCCATGAACCCTGGACATTATCATCGGATGACCAAAAGCGCTATGGGCTAAGAATAGGGGTAGACTATCCTCAGCCTGTAGTGGATTTGTGGAAGTCGGTCAAGCAAAATGAGAAGGTATACAATGCTGCTCTTAGCCATCGGTCTTAGCCGTTGCTAAAGCACTTTATGGGCTTTACCTTTCGATGAAGTATTTCCAGTTGAGTGTTGACAGTCAACAGTTAACGTTCAACACTCAATTAGCCAGCCATGAATTAGCCAGCCATCAATTTTTACCTTTCCCTGTTGATGTTGATCAAAACACAAATAGACAGAATTATATGGATAAAACTGTGCTATATATCTGTGTTTAGCAATCCTGGTTGGATTCCTGTTTTGCCTTACTCAGTTCTCAGGTCACGACAGTGGTAACTTAAGGGCAGGGTGAGATTCTGAAGGACGAATTCGGTATTTAACCAGATTGGCGAGATCTTGTAGTTGACCAATTGCTTCAGCACCTTCCAACTTCATCAGTTCTCGGTCATCGCGCATTTCAGTCCAAGTGATCCCGTAATCTGAAACCAAAAATCGAATCAGGTGATTGTCCCCCAAGCTAACCATAAACGATGCGCTATTCATCTGCCCACCACAGGTGTAGCAGGAGGCTAAATAGCCTTGGTTTTCTAGTACAATTGCCAACGCCTGGAGATTCATTACTAAATCTCTGACAAATTGACGGTGCTCCTCTGCAAGTCGTATAAACACGTCTGTTCTCCAAACACCACTCCTAGATTTTAGAGCTTCTATTCTTTCTTAAAAATTTAATCTTCATGTTTCAATATAAATCAGGATAGAATTGGGGGATTTTTTCTAAAAAATAGACTTTTGTAAATCTTTTCCTTAATCTCTTGCCTTGTTCTATCCCAAAATCAACCTGTCGGTCAAGGCAAATTGGCTCCCTTGTCATAATTTTCATGAGTCAAGGGATATACATTAGTAGTTTCTATATGTTTATCAGAATTCTTTAACTAACCTAACTACCGGTCAAAGTGCAACCGATACTTCCGTGTGATTAGGGAGTCGCACGATGTTAATTTACTTGCCACCAACCAAATCCAGGTCCTATAAATCTCACCGTTAGCCAGAAGACAATCATAAACACAATACCAGCCCAAGCTCCCCTAGTGGTCCATTTAACAAACTGCTCACCCTGACTTTTAGTTATCGGGAGCCATGGAAATATGTTGGCTTCTTTCCCGTAGTCTTCTCCCAGTGCTGCTTTACGGCGTTTTGCTTCACCCATAATCGTTTTTAATCACTCAGTGATAATAATAACCTATGCATTGAACAATGGTGGGCGTGAGCAGAGGTGGTGTATAATTTCTTAACTTTAGGGGATGATCAGCATTGGCAACCTCAATAAATTTACTAAGTCGCCAACAGTATCATCACGGCTGCCCTTATCCCCCCGAAGATCGGGGGGCAGGTAAAAGGCAAAGGGATTAGGATAATTTCTTCAGCGTTTTATCAGTGTGGTGCCACCTTTTACCTTTTACCTTCAAATTACCTTCAAACCTGTACCTCTTCCAGCATCAATTTAGAACGCTTGAGTTCTTCTGAAAGGGGAACAGGGTAATGACCTGTGAAACACGCAGAACAAAAACTGTTGGAGTCTTGCGCTGTGGCTAGCATCATTCCCTCCCAACTAAGATAAGCGAGGGAATCCACACCAATATAATTGGCTATTTCTGCCACTGACTTGGTGGCGGCAATCAGTTGCTGTTGGTTATCCGTGTCTATTCCAAAGAAGCAAGGATGAGTGACTGGGGGCGAGGACACTCGCATATGTATCTCAGCCACACCTGCATTACGCAAAGCTTTGATAAGTTTGCTGCTGGTGTTTCCTCGAACAATGGAGTCATCTACTAGTACCAGTCGTTTACCAACTAAGACATCTTTGAGGGGATTAAGTTTCATGCGGATGCCAGTTTCTCGCATACTCTGAGTGGGTTGGATAAAGGTACGACCTACATAGCGATTTTTAATCAGTCCCTCTCCATAAGGAATACCGGACTCTCGGGAAAAGCCGATAGCTGCAGGGACACCAGAATCGGGTACAGCAATCACCATGTCCGCATCCGGTGTTGACTCTTTTGCCAGCTGACGCCCCAGGCGTAACCGATAGCTAAACACAGTTTCATCATCCATTACGCTATCAGGGCGAGCAAAGTAAATCATCTCAAAGATGCAAACTTTGCGCTCTGGCTTTTGACTCCAGTGGAAGGAAGCAATGCCTTCGTCATTAATCCACACTAATTCTCCCGGTTCCACATCCCGCAGATACTCAGCACCGATAATGTCTAAACCACAGGTTTCTGATGCTAGGACATAGCCCCCAGAATTCTCACCTAAGGTGCCAATCACTAGAGGGCGAATGCCATTGGGGTCACGAACACCCATTATTCCAGCGGGTGTGCCAATCACTAAACTAAACGCTCCTTGGCAAGATTGAAAGGCACTCACTGCTGCTTCCAACCACCCTTTGCCATGGTTAACCTCTGTCGCGATCGCTAGGGCGATTAGTTCTGAATCCGTAGTGGTCATCAAGTTCGAGTTATGCTTTAGTAAATCATCACGTAATTGCATAGTGTTGACCAAGTTACCGTTATGAGCCAAAGCCAAAGGTCCTAAGGGAGTTTCCACCACGGCTGGTTGAGCATTAGCGATGTGGCTAGAGCCAGTGGTAGAGTAACGGTTATGACCAACTGCTATCTGACCAGGTAGCTGAGCCAAAATTTCTTCATTAAAGACCTGGGAGACTAGCCCCATATCCTTGTAGACATGCAGCTGCTTGTCATCAAAGGTAGCAATCCCTGATGATTCCTGACCTCGGTGCTGTAGGGCAAATAGACCAAAGTAAGTCAGCTTAGCGACATCTTGCTCTGGTGCATAGATACCAAAGACTCCGCAAGCTTCCTCTGGCTTGTCCAAGTGCTGGGGATAGTCATCCTTGGACTGATCACAATATTGGTCAGAGGAAAGGGATTGGTTGGGCTTCATAACTATTATGGCTTGCTCCTAATTGCGGCATGAAGTCGGTGGAACCTAAATCCTCTGAGGATTGGTTCTGTATATTTAATTAAACTTAATGTTTCCTTAACGATATCACCTATAGGATATTATTGTGGTTCAATGTCGGCAATTGCTGGATATTCCTATGGCGGTTACTGCATTTTGCCCCCCGAAACCAAAGCTAAAACATAGTGCCTGCCTGACTTGGCACTGACGCGCTATAGTTACGAAATCCAAATCCCATTCCGTTTCCCTCAACCCAATACAAGGGGGTAAGACTTGGTGTTTTAAAGCCATTAAACAAAAAGCAGTACCAATGGCTCCAGAGGCACCAAGAGTGTGACCGGTGGCTCCTTTGGTAGAACTGATTGCCACCCCTTGGGGAAATAGCTGCTGAATCAGCTCCGCTTCATTCTGGTCATTAAGTTTGGTTCCGGTACCGTGGGTATGGATATAATCAATATCTGTAGGAAATAGGTGGCTGCGGTCTAGACATTGTTTGATAGCTGCGATCGCACTGTGTCGATCTGGATTAGGTTTACTGACATGATAAGCGTCCGAGGTTAAGCCAAACCCCAATAATTTTCCATAGATAGGCGCTGCTCGACGACGAGCCAAATCCTCTGACTCCAATACCAAGACAGAACCTCCCTCTGCCAACACCAAGCCTTGACGTTGCTTGTCAAAGGGGTAAGCACCAGTTTTTGCTAGAGCCCCCATTTTAGTAAATCCGGCTAGGGTTAGAGGAGTAATTGGTGCTTCTACAGCACCAGCAATTACTCTTTGGCATTGACCGGTTTGAATCAATTCAAATCCTTGAGCGATCGCCCAAATTCCTGTTGCACAAGCTGCCATTGGTGCTAGGACTGGGCCAAAGGAACCAATGTAATGGGCAGCAGCAATAGCCGGTTGATGGGGTAGAGTGTCTAACCAATGCTCTAGAGTTAATATCTCCTCATTTAAGATATCAAATCGGGGATACTCTGGTTCGGTGTCGAGTTTGCCATGACTAGTCATCTGTTCCTGGGCTAGTTGCTCCCAAGCCGCCTGACAGCTACGACTGGAACCAATCACCACCCCACAATCCTTGAGAGGGATGGTTAAGTTCGCATCTTCAAGAGCATCTGCTACAACCTGGTAGATCAGCTGTTCAACAGAAGCTGGTGTCTGACCAATCATCGCCAACGGTAGAGGTGATAAATTGGCAAAGGGTCGATACCACCTAATAGCCGACTCACCGTTTAGCAAATGCTGCCAACTGGGTTTGAGGCGACCTAAAGCAGATACTAATCCAATCCCAGTAACGCATACCTGCACGGATTCGTTTAAAGATCGTTAATCTTTATCTTAAGGTTTCTTCAGGTTTTCGATGCCTTGAGTGACCTTGACTGATTCAATGCGATCGCCTTGCTGAATTTTGTCTACCACACTCATACCATCAGTGACATAGCCAAATACAGCATAGTCCCCATCCAAGAAAGGCAGGTCTGCTAGGGCAAAGTAAAACTGTGAAGAGGCTGAGTTTGGCATTTGGGAACGAGCCATGGCTACAGCACCACGAGTATGATTCAACTGAGGACGACTACTAATTCCAGCTGCCTTAAAGGTTTTGCTGTATATCGGTCCGGCTGCCCCCTTCGGCTTAATTTCTAATGGGATGTAACGAGTTTCCTTGGTTTGTGGATCTATGAAACCCCCTGTGCCCAGACGCTCTACTGGGAATTTTGGGTTTTTTCCTTGGGGATCACCACCTTGGACAACAAATGGTTGAGGTTCCCTTACCACTCGGTGAAACACTAGTCCGTCATAAACACCCTTTTGAACCAGATCTACAAAGTTGCCAGCTGTAATCGGGGCATTGGTGCCATCGACTTCAATAGTAATCGGCGAGCCTTTTACCCTCAGCTCAACAGTAGCTTTTTTGTCTAGTCGGGGTAAATTGCTGAATTGGGGATTGCTGGTGGTCTCAGCAGGAGTAGATTTGTTTTGGGGAGTTGATGATTCCGTTGAGTTCGACGTTGAGCCACTGCATCCTGCTATTACCAGAGCTAACACTACTAACATCACAGATAGCCAGCGCCGGATATTCATACTCATGCTTAGTTTAACTAGATAGTTTATATTTGTTTAATTTTTAAGTTTCTGTAGCCTATACTACTTATTTTATTTAAACAGCTTTATTTAAACAGCTTTATTTAAACAGCTTTATTTAAACAGCTTTATTTAAACAGGAAGCAACTTGATAAGGGAGTGGGCCACCTGAGACTTTACAACCCTTCCAAGGGAACTCCGAGGAAACGAGCCAGCTCTGCTCCCTGATTTTCTAATTCCGAAAGGGAGATGGGTTGACCGACACGAGTAAGAGGAACTTCCCGGCGATCCTTAGTGCGGACGTAGAGGACTCGGCGTGGATTTAGACCCTCTTTGATGTCTACTCGAATCGACTGGACATCTTCTGTACGGCAACTGAATTCGACTTCACGGTTTTTACCGGGAAAGCCAGACCGCACTACTCTGACCATAGCTGTTTCTTGGTTAAATTCATTGTACCCTCCACCGATATCCCAATAAATGGTTAGCCATAGGTAGAGAGATAGCAACAGCGCAGCAACGCCATAGAAGCCCATTGCTACTCCCTGAGGGATAAAAATTAGGTTGGTTGCATCTCCAATCGGGAGTAGATCCATGTTGAGATAACTCGAAAGGCCTGCGAGGAAAAAGCCTATACCTCCTATGGATACAGCTCCTGCCACTAAATAGTTGCTCAAACGGCGAGAGCCAAGAACCGATTGTCGAAGTACCAGGTTTTCCAGTTGGTTGGTGGATGCTGCCATGAGAAGATGTGGTTGCCTCTAAGAAATCTGACTTGACAATAGTGCTGAGGAGCGAGAGTAAATCAGTAAGTTATGGATACTCCAGCGAGCTCATCTAGAATTAGTATCACATTTTTGACCAACACAGGGAAATTATGTAACTTTTGACACTAAATCTAAAAAAAATCTGAGGAGTATGTGTAATTTTGTAAAATTTTTGGTATTTATTATTATTGTATGTAACGTTTGTAACCCAACTCTCCTTATGGGAGAATCATGTCAAGGGTTAAACTGCATGATAGTTTAAGAAACATTAAGTGACCACAGCCTAACCTTATAGCCTGTGGCATCCCGTTAAAAGACAATCCTGTAAGAGGGAAGTGACTCTTGCCTCACTGAACTCTAAGGGAAATCCACCTCTAGAAGGGTGGGAGTGTCGGTAAAAAGACGTAAAAGCGTCCCAATTTTGAATCCTTGCAAATCGTTATATGTATGAGGATTTGAATCTATGACAGTAGCAGTAGGACGCGCCCCCAGCACCAGAGGATGGTTTGATATCCTCGATGACTGGCTCAAGCGCGATCGCTTTGTATTCGTCGGCTGGTCCGGCATTCTGTTGTTCCCCTGTGCCTACATGGCGTTAGGGGGCTGGCTAACTGGTACCACCTTTGTTACCTCTTGGTACACCCACGGCTTAGCCTCTTCTTACCTCGAAGGTTGTAACTTCCTGACCGTAGCAGTATCCTCTCCTCCTAACAGTCTGGGACATTCCCTGCTGCTGTTGTGGGGTCCAGAAGCTCAAGGAGACTTGACCCGCTGGTTCCAACTAGGAGGGTTGTGGAGCTTTGTGGCATTCCACGGAGCGTTTGGTCTAATTGGGTTCATGCTGCGGCAATTTGAAATTGCGCGTCTAGTAGGCATCAGACCCTACAACGCGATCGCATTCAGTGCGCCGATTGCAGTATTTGTCAGCGTGTTCCTGATGTACCCATTGGGACAGTCGAGCTGGTTCTTTGCTCCTAGCTTCGGAGTAGCAGGTATCTTCCGTTTCATCCTGTTCCTGCAAGGCTTCCACAACTGGACACTGAATCCCTTCCATATGATGGGCGTAGCCGGGGTACTAGGTGGTGCTCTGCTGTGTGCCATTCATGGGGCAACGGTGGAAAATACCCTGTTCCAGGATGGGGACAAAGCAAACACCTTCCGGGCGTTCAACCCGACCCAAGCGGAAGAGACCTACTCAATGGTCACCGCTAACCGCTTCTGGTCTCAAATCTTCGGGATTGCCTTCTCCAACAAGCGCTGGTTACACTTCTTCATGTTGTTTGTACCAGTAACTGGCTTGTGGATGAGTGCAGTAGGAATTGTAGGTTTAGCATTGAACCTGCGAGCCTATGACTTCGTGTCTCAGGAAATCCGGGCAGCAGAAGACCCAGAATTTGAGACGTTCTATACTAAGAACATTTTGCTAAATGAGGGTCTGCGGGCTTGGATGGCTCCAGCAGACCAACCTCACCAAAACTTTGAGTTCCCTGAGGAGGTACTACCGCGTGGTAACGCTCTCTAATACTATGGTTGCGGGCAATCGCGACCAAGAATCTTCCGGTTTCGCCTGGTGGTCTGGTAATGCCCGTCTGATCAACCTCTCCGGTAAGTTGCTGGGAGCTCATGTTTCCCATGCTGGCCTGATCGTTTTCTGGGCTGGCGCAATGACCCTATTTGAGGTTGCTCACTACATTCCCGAAAAGCCTGTGTTCGAGCAGGGATTGATTCTAATCCCTCACATGGCTACTTTAGGTTGGGGTGTTGGTCCTGGTGGCGAAATTGTTGACACTTTCCCCTACTTTGTTATTGGTGTCCTACACCTGATTTCTTCTGCCGTATTGGGCTTTGGCGGTATTTATCACGCCGTTCGTGGTCCTGAAGCCTTAGAACAGTATTCTAACTTCTTTGGTTACGACTGGAAGGATAAGAACAAGATGACTAGTATCATCGGGTTCCACCTGATCATGTTAGGATTGGGTGCCTTCTTGCTGGTGATCAAGGCCATGTTCGTCGGCGGTGTTTATGACTCTTGGGCACCCGGTGGTGGTGCTGTTCGTTTGATCACCAACCCAACCCTGAACCCTGCTGTGATCTTCGGCTACTTAGTCGATGCTCCCTTCGGTGGTGAAGGTTGGATTATTGGTGTCAACAACATGGAAGACATCATTGGCGGTCATATCTGGATTGGTCTGATCTGCATCTTTGGTGGTGTATTCCACATTCTGACTAAACCCTTCGGCTGGGCTCGTCGTGCCTTTGTCTGGTCTGGAGAAGCTTACCTCTCCTACAGTTTAGGTGCCTTGTCCATGATGGGCTTCATTTGCTCTTGCTACGTGTGGTTCAACAACACCGCTTATCCTAGCGAGTTCTATGGTCCTACCAATGCTGAAGCGTCTCAAGCTCAGTCTTTCGTATTCTTAGCCCGTGACCAACGCCTAGGTGCTAACATCGCATCTTCCCAAGGGCCTACTGGTCTGGGTAAATACCTGATGCGCTCTCCTACTGGTGAAATCATCTTCGGTGGTGAAACCATGCGCTTCTGGGACTTCCAAGGTCCGTGGTTGGAGCCTCTACGGGGTCCCAATGGTCTGGATGTTAACAAGCTCAGAAATGACATTCAGCCTTGGCAGCTACGTCGTGCTGCTGAGTACATGACCCATGCTCCTAACGGTTCCATCAACTCTGTAGGTGGTATTATTACTGAGGCAAATTCCTTCAACTATGTCAACCCTCGTGCTTGGTTGGCTAGTTTCCACTTTGTGATGGCTTTCTTCTTCCTAGTTGGTCACCTCTGGCACGCTGGTCGTGCACGGGCTGCCGCTGCTGGATTCGAGAAAGGTATTGAGCGTGAAACTGAAGCAGTACTTAGTATGCCTGACCTTGACTAGGTGATTTTATTGAGTGAAAACTCAATGGTAAATCAGACTAAGAAAGACTAATTAATGGCTAATTAATGGCTAACTAATAGCTAAGTGATTTTTACAGCTCCTGTACTCTACAGGAGCTTTTTTTTGGAACAGTTTTGTGGATAACTCTTGTCTAAGTTGGTCATCGCTGTATGCAGGTCATGGGTAAGCTGTGCAGCTCCTTTTTTAACTGACTGAGTACTATAATCTGCTACACTAATCGGAGATCCAACAGTTACTGTGACATCACAACCCCATTTAGGGATAGGCTGGCTATAATTAAGAGCAATCGGTACAATATTGAGACCAATACCAGGGTGAGATGATTCTACCTGCAAGGCAATACGAGCCATACCAGGTTTTAAGGGGTTTACTTCACCATTTCGGAAGATATTGCCTTCAGGAAACATTACCAGTGCTTCGCCATTGCTCAGGAGTTCCACAGTTTGACGGATACTGCTAATTCCTCCACGTCCAGTATTTACGGGAAACCCTCCTACACGACGGATAAACCAGCCCTGTATGCCATTCATTTCATCGGCTGAGACCATATACCGCAAGTCACGTCCGGTTACGGGTTTACCAACGGAGAAAGGAACTATTAACGCATCCCAACGAGAGCGATGGGTGGGAGCTAAAATCACAGGACCTGTCTTAGGAACGTTCTCTTGCCCTGTCACGGTAAGTTGACCAAAATGAAACGGAATAACAACACGCCGTCCTAAGGGATAGATAATGTTAGTTAACCAGTGGCAAATACCAGAATCTACTGACATGGCTTTCATGGCGTTATCATGATCGTTACCATCATCAGAAGTGTGTTTTAACGTTGTTGTCATTGGTCAATCCTACTTACTGGAAGTAGAGCTAAACTATCAAGGATCAAGGGTTTGTCTTAAATCCTTAACCTTCACTTCTACTGTATGTGGTTTCAAGATCAATATCTGACACTAACGGGACACTTCTTGTGGTGTCATGCCCTAGTCTGTTTCCTATACATACTAAGGTTATTAATGGTGTGGTTGAATGCTTACGATCTTTTGCGTCGCTGGGTAAACCAAGATTGCAACTGTTCCCGACAAACGGATTCCATAATTCCCCCTATTACTGGCAACCGATGATTAGAACAAGCACTATCAGGAAGATTACCAACGGTGCGAATGCTGCCAGTTTTAGGATCATCGACACCATAAACCAGAAAACCGAGTCGTGCTAGGATAATCGCTCCGGCACACATGGGACAAGGTTCCAAAGTAACGTAGAGAGTGCAGTCATTAAGATGCCAGCTTTGCAGCTGTTGACCAGCAGCACGGAGTGCCAGGATTTCGGCATGAGCAGTGGGGTCTTTGTCCCGCTCTCGGCGATTCTCTCCTGTCGCAATTAACTTACCTTCACTGTCTACAATCACTGCACCCACTGGTACTTCACCCGCTTCACCAGCTTTCTGGGCAATTTCTATGGCTACACTCATCCATTTGCGATGGATGAGATAGCAGTTATCAATCGGGTTAGGTACTTCCATTCTGGGGAATCGGGAGTCGGGAGTCGGGAGCAGGGAGCAGGGAGGGAAGTGTGGGGAGATGGGGAGATGGGGAGATGGGGAAGTGTGGGGAGATGGGGAGATGGGGAGATGGGGAGATAGGGATTAATTTGTTATTGCTATTTTCACTTTTAAAGTGTTAACTTAAATCCATAAAAATTGGATTTATTGTAACCATTTATAGCGGGAGACCCCTTCCCGCCGACAAAACAGACTGAGCGATAGCGAATCCGCATTAATTAACTTGGTATTCATAGCCATCAGCTCTAAATATTGTTTGCAAATATTTGGGATGTACATCAAAGCGCTGGCTGGGTAACAGCAACATAAAACTGGGACGATAACGAATAGCAATTCGCCCTGTGTACTGTCCAGCGTATTTTCCTTTTGGGATGTCAGCTTTAACAATGTCGCCCGTCTGAAAGCCTCGAAAAAATTTAGCTTTGGGTGCATGAGCTTTTGGAAAACCGTATTTGTCAGTTCGGCATCGTTGCCGAACACCATGACCTTTGGCTTTGACTATCAAGGGCTTGACACTTCTAATTAACAGTTTTTCCGGAGTAGATTTACCTACACAAGCAGCATCTGTCCAGTGGGTCTTATTAATCCCTCTAGTTTTACGATTGAACTTAGTCAAACCGCCGGAACCAGTCTCTACAGGGAATCCAGTTAGTTTTAGTCTTCTGAATAGTTCCCAGCGAGTCGCATTCACTGCTGCGGCATCTTTAAGCGGAGCTTTTGCTTTAGCTAATACTTCTTTCAAAACCTTCGGTTTTTTCTTGAGAAACTTTTCAATAGGGTCGCTTCCTTTCTTTTGGTTACAGCCTCGACAAGCCAAGGTTAAATTGCTAACTCGATTACTGCCTCCCTTTGACCTGGGATGTATATGTTCTACTTCTAGCGGGACATTTTCAGCACCACAATAAACACAGCTTCGTCCCCACTTAGCAAGTAGATATTCCTTGACTTCAGACCCAAACAACTCACCTCGTTGATATTCAATTCCTGAGATTTCAGGATTCTGCATTTTTTGAGTGTCAAAGCGGGCTAACTCTTGAGAGATTGCAATTACAGGACATAGCTTGGTGAGTCGTCTAACCCAAGTTTCAATGTTAAAAACTCGACTCATTAACGATGGAGGAAGCCAACCTTCTGGTTTTCTACGATTAAGAAATCTAGGCTTACGGTAACGAGTTTTACGGTTACGCCGCCCACGTCTCAAAGCTCTACGAGATTCAAGATTATTTTTAATCTGTTGTCCCCGGTGATAAATTTCTAAGGCATTGGTTGCCCGTCCCGTTGACTCTTGAATGATGGCTATACCTGTAGTTTTACTTCCTGGGTCTATCTTGATTCGATGTGGATGAGTAGCAGAATCATCAATAATTCTGTCTTGCATAATAATAGTGAATGGATAATACTTAAAAACTTTAGCCCTCCTTTTTTTGAGTAATTCTCTAGCTCTTGCCGGATGACAAGTATCTAGAGGTTGTTTGTTTTTATCTAGTACAAAAACTCGCATTACTTTGAACACTCCTTTTTAGGGTAAAGTTTGCCTCGACGATGTTAAGACTCGGTACTTTGTAAGTAACACTGGCTTTCCCGGATGACCTGTTTAATTACTCACTTCTAGAGCTTAAAGCTGGCACGCACTTCAAGGTAGGAATTTTAACTCTTAGTCTTAACGGCTGCTAGTCAAAAAAACTAGCCGTCTGGTCAACAGGCTCTTTCAAGCCCACACCGTAATCTATGATTCGGTGTGCGGTAGTTGACATTTTGTAATTGGAAAAGGTTAGGGGAATTCCTGGTTCACATTCTTCTGGTCGATGGTCACCTAGGACAAAATAAGCTGCGCCTTCTCCGATCACTTCAGCGTAACCGTTGTAGTTTACAACTACTGATGTTGCTTCGTCTACCCCGATGCCTAAAACTTCTTCTGCATCAGTATCTTGGAGCTGGCGAGCAATGAATACCATCAGGCGACCCATCCGCTCTCGTTCGCTAAAGTGGGTATCGACAATGACTGATTCTAGGTCTCGCCATGTAAATAGGTGATTGGTCAAGCTAATGTAATGGTCATAGGGGTCATTGAGGGCTTCATCGGAGCGGATTGAACCTTGACAAGCATCATAGACAAAACTACCTTGAATCATGGCACCAGCACTGGTTCCACCAATCGCGCCACCTTTCTCAAGGACGTACGCGATCGCATTATGAGTCTCTGTGCCCTGGAAATTCTCAACGTAGTCGCACTGGTCACCACCAGTAAAAAATAATACTTCAGCATTTTCTACCGTAGCCACCACATCCGGTCGATTAGCATCATCACGGCTATCGAGCACTAGGGTTTCTACAGAATTAACCCCGTTCATGTCATAGATCGGTTGATTGTAGCCATCACCACCAAAAGACCGGATTACTACTACATCAACTTTGCGATCGCATTTGCTGCAATCTCTAACTTGGTTAATCATCCACTGGATCGCTTCATCCACATCAGGACCACCACCACCCAAGTCAAAGGCAGGACCATCTAAAGACAGACCAACATTAGGCGATTCACTAATTTGATAGCGCTTGACCGTAGCAGCAGCAGGAAATGCTACTACTCCCAGCATGATCACGAATACTAAAGCACTAATAACTAAACGTTTCACAATCTTGATTCACCCTGAACGCTTAGAGGTTGTCTGAGAAGTCTCATTTGCTACATCCAAGCCCCCTAAATCCCCCAATTTTGGGGGACTTTTAGAAGCAAATTGACTCTTATTCCCCCCAAAGTTGGGGGGCTAGGGGGGCAAAATTCAGTATAAAAAAACTTTTCAGATATCCTCTTAACCGTTCAACCTTAACTCTTCTATTCCGATCTTGCACGAAGTTGAATATTTCACTTTAAAGGTAGGGAATAGGGAACATCGGAGATCCCCCTAAATCCCCCTTAAAAAAGGGGGACTTTGAGTATGGCTCCCCCCTTATTAAGGGGGGCTGGGGGGGATCATAATCTTGCATAAAACTTTGAAAACACGCCCTAGTGCTATATCAGCGCGTTTATCGCATTTATGAGGTACGCTTCATTGCCTCAAAGTCCCCCTTATTAAGGGGGATTTAGGGGGATCCCTTCCTCATGGGATAGAAAACTGTTACATATAGCATTTTTACTCATTGCTTTGATGCAGTCGCTGATTATAGCACTACCGATTAAGGTGAGGACATTGATACAAGTAGAAAAGCTGTTATAGTACACTTTTGCCTTTTGCCGTCTTGATGCAGTCGCTCATGGGGGAAACCCCCAAGACCGCGCTGCATCGCTTTTGCCTTTTGCCTTGCCCGTAGCGCTATATGTCCAACTCCTCATACCTCCCTATTCCCGATTCCCTTCCAATAGCGCTACAATTCCAAACCCCCCTGCTGCAACTTCTTAAATGGATCCAGAATTAAATCCATAATCCGACGCTGGCGGACAATTACTTCTGCTGTTGCAGTGTCCCCTGGGCGGAGAGCAATACATTCTTTTGGTGTGGGCATACAGGTTTTATTCAGTTTAATTTCTAGGTCATAAGTAGGCACTTTACCCTGCTCCGTTTCCGTCACCTTGGAGGTTGGAGAAATCTTGATTACTGTTCCTTCTACTACCCCATAGTCTTGAAAAGGATAAGCATCAAACTTCATTTTTACTGCCATTCCTTCCCGTAAGGAGCCACTTTCTGAAATAGCGATCTGCGCCCGCAGGGAAAGGAAAGACCCTTGTGGTGCAATCTCGACTATAGTGTCTCCAGGTTGCACTACAGCTCCGGCACTTTTGATCGGGGACTGAAACACGATTCCCTCGATCGGAGCAGCTAACACCCTTTGATTTAACTGAAATTCCAAGGATTTAATCTGACTTTTACTCTGGGATAGTTCGGCTTGGAGGGTAGTAATTTGGGTTTCTATATTCTTGAGTTGTTCCTCACTTTTTAGTAAAGCCAGCTTACCAGAATGAACCAAGGTTTTATAACTACGTTCTTGCTCTTGCAAGCGCAGGCGAGCTTGTTTAATATCAGCGGAGGCTTGATGAATGGTCTTTTCATAACTACCTTGTTGCTCTTTCAGGCGAGACTGAGCTTGTTTTATGTCTAATTCAGTTCTGATGATATTTTTCTGGGCTTCTTTGGCTGACTGTTGCACATCTAAAAAGCGTTCTTTTGACAAAACCCCTTCTTCATAAGCGTTTTTGTAACGGGGAATTTTTTCCTCAGCACTTTCTAAACGAATGGTTTCTAATTCATAGGCAACCTTCCTAGAGTCTATCGCCTGCCGTGCCTGCTCTATTTGTGCCAATAGTTCTTCCTTTTGTAAACTGTAGGCGAACTTAAAGGCTTCCAGATTCTGCCGTGCTTGCTCGACTTGCGCCTGTTTTTCTAACTCTTGAGCTTGGTTTTGTTGCTCCTGGGTACGCAGAGCTAGTATCAATTGGTTTTTCAGCACCTCTAATTGATTCAGGCGATTCTGTTGCCCTTCTAATTTTTTTTGTTCCTGCTGAAGTTCAGTGCTAACTAACTCGGATTCCAGTTCTAGTAAGGTTTGACCAGCCGTTACCAATTCCCCTTCTTTGACCTTAATTGCTGCTACCGTTCCTGCCACTGGAGCATCAAGTTTGATAGTTTCCCCCGTAGGTTCCAATCTTCCTCTGGCTTTCCCCGTCTCATCCACCTGAGCTAAGATCGCCCAAGGTAACGCAATACCGATAAATACTATCAAAAAATACAGTAATCCCCTTGTCCAAACCTGGGGTAATGTATCCAGCAGTTCCTTAGTAGCATAAGACCAGTCATGACCCTGGAGCGGTTGAGAAGTCTGTTGGGTGAGTAACTCCTGATACCGACGCTGGTCTGGAAGAGTTTGAGTAGGACTATGTCCATTCAATGTATGATTTTCAGGCATAGCAGTATTGTGGATTGTTGGCTAAAGGATGAAAAAAATTACGGTAAATTAACTCAGCTGAGGCAGGGCTGGGGAGGATCGAGCCTTGGGGATGTTGTTAAGGGTGTTGATCCCCCTAAATCCCCCTTAATAAGGGGGACTTTACCGATTGAGGCTGGGCTGGGGAGGATCGAGCCTTGGGGATGTTGTTAAGGGTGTTGATCCCCCTAAA
>NZ_MKZS01000001.1:1540999-1542294 GCF_001942495.1 Moorena bouillonii PNG | reverse complement strand
CGATTCCCGATTCCCGATTCCCGATTCCCGATTCCCGATTCCCGATTCCCGATTCCCTGTTCCCTTCTACGAGCTACCACGCTCTGATAGACTTAAGAACTGTAAACAAATAATTAAGAAAATAAGCTCATCTAGCTTTTGGGAGAACGGGCGCTTTGGAAAATACACTAGGTTTAGAAATTATAGAAGTCGTAGAGAAAGCTGCGATCGCATCCGCCAAATGGATGGGTAAAGGAGAGAAAAACACTGCTGACCAAGTGGCTGTAGAAGCCATGCGGGAGCGGATGAACAAGATCTATATGCGGGGTCGCATTGTAATTGGAGAAGGGGAGCGGGATGATGCTCCCATGCTCTACATTGGTGAAGAAGTTGGTATTTGTACCCAAGAGGATGCTGCCCAATTCTGTAACCCAGATGAGCTGGTAGAAATTGATATTGCGGTTGACCCCTGTGAAGGCACCAACCTAGTTGCCTATGGGCAAAACGGTTCCATGGCAGTGCTAGCTATTTCCGAGAAGGGTGGTCTATTTGCTGCTCCTGACTTTTACATGAAAAAGCTGGCAGCACCACCCCAAGCCAAGAATCATGTAGATATCAACAAGTCCGCAACGGAAAATCTTAAAATCCTCTCCGATTGTCTAGAGCGCTCCATTGATGAACTGGTAGTAGTTGTGATGGACCGTTCCCGTCACAAGGACTTGATCAACGAAATCCGGGGAGCTGGTGCTCGGGTGCGACTGATTAGTGACGGTGACGTTTCCGCCGCCATCTCCTGTGCCTTTGCTGGTACCAATATCCATGCCTTGATGGGAATCGGTGCTGCGCCAGAAGGGGTAATCTCAGCAGCAGCAATGCGTGCCTTAGGGGGACACTTCCAAGGTCAGCTGATCTACGATCCCGCCATCGTGAAAACTGGTCTGATTGGGGAGAGCAAAGAAAGCAACCTAGAACGGCTCGCAGAAATGAAGATTACCGACCCCGATAAGGTTTACAATGCTGAGGAACTAGCCTCTGGCGAAACCGTACTGTTTGCTGCTTGCGGTATCACCCCAGGAACCCTGATGGAAGGGGTTCGGTTCTTCCAAGGTGGAGCACGGACTCAAAGCCTAGTTATTTCCAGTCAGTCCAAGACCGCTCGGTTTGTGGACACTGTTCATATGTTTGAACAGCCCAAGTATATCCAATTGAGCTAACTCTTAGGAAGAGGGTAGTCACCCTGTAGGTAAGCTATCAGCTATCAGCTATCAGCTTAAGCGCTACGCGCACGCTACGCGAACAGCTATCAGCTATCAGCT
>NZ_MKZS01000001.1:1515105-1540899 GCF_001942495.1 Moorena bouillonii PNG | reverse complement strand
TGTGCGGTAGAAATCATCATGGCGGTAAAACCATTGCTTTAACGATATTGTTATATTAACACGATTTTTGAAAAGATGCTAGGGGAGGTGTGGGGGGTATGGGAGGTCAAAAAAACTATTGCACTGTCGCAAGGTGCAGTAAGTGTGGTAAGGGTGGTTAGAAAAAACTATTGCACTATCACAAGGGGTGATAAGGGTGTTAAGCGTGGAAACTTTAAAAAAACTATTGCACTGTCGCAATTAAGTCTTGATTTGAGAATGACAGGACTTACGCACTCAGATATATAAAATCTCCCGATTCCCGATTCCCGATTCCCGATTCCCGATTCCCGATTCCCGATTCCCTGTTCCCTGTTCCCTGTTCCCTCAACAAAAAAAAATTCGGTCAAGTCCTGGTTAATTCCAATGCTTGACCGAATTATTTCTTTTAATAATCAAGAAGCCCTAGGATTCTTGACTATCTGTTCACCAAATCAACAACATACCAACTTAGGTTTTAGATTTTAGACGTCGTACTTTCTCCTGAGTTTTGACCTGTCGCCAGCGATGCAGCGCGGTCTTGGGGGTTTCCCCCATGAGCGACTGCATCAAGACAGGGATTGGAATCCCCGGCAAGTTGCTATCTTAATCTACCAACAGATGTCGAATCAATATACTGATCACCTCACCAGAATTTCCGATAGGTTGAGGAGTGCTCCACTCATGAACTTGTGCGTAGCCACGGCTATAAAGATTATAGATTGTGACCCGCACAGTTTTGGGAGAACCGATCAATATATGTTTGATTTCTTTCCGTCCTGGCTGGGCTTGACCAGATAATTCAGGGAGATGAGGATTGTTGGGATTATACTCAAAAGTTGGGAGAAAGTTTTCGATGTCCATAATGTTTTTTGCTGTTGTTTTTTGGAACATTTTTATGTTAATCTTTGATTCTTTGTTTTGTCAAGTATTTTTTAAGTTTTTTTGTAATTAGTTTTTGATATTTTTAGGATTATTAAAAAAAAAAGCGATCGCGTAGCGTGACCAAAGGTCAATCGCTTTTAGCGTGGCCTACGGCCAATCGCGTAGCGTCATATTCGATTAATTTATTAGTTTTAAACTTATAATAAGCTGTTTAAGCATCATTTATTACTTAGTCAACATCATATTTTTTTAAATTAATACGGTAATTATGGTATAGTAGTTGAGTTAGAGTTTAATTCTGGGATAGCCTTTAATTTGATAGAATAATTATGTGTTCGAGTAGGAGATATTTCAGAGTATCGAACTTTCTCTCGCATTTACTAGATTGATCCCCCCCAGCCCCCCTTAGCTAAGGGGGGAGCCTGGAAATCTATCTGAAAAGTCCCCCTTATTAAGGGGGATAATGGGGGATCCAAATCCACGCAAAAAACCCGACTCCCTAAATTGCTATAGTTAAACTAATCGAACATAATTACCAATAAATTATCTTAGCTTTAAAAGTATAGTGTAGCTGCCATGCCATCACTTATCTGTTAGTTGAGATCATTAAGTTTATTAAATTAATACCGTAATACTGGGATAGCATTTAAGTTGAGAGTTTAATTCTGGGATAGCCTTTAATTTGATAGAATAATTATGTGTTCGAGTAGGAGATATTTCAGAGTATCGAACTTTCTCTCGCATTTACTAGATTGATCCCCCCCAGCCCCCCTTAGCTAAGGGGGGAGCCCGGAAATCTATCTGAAAAGTCCCCCTTATTAAGGGGGATAATGGGGGATCCAAACCCACGCAAAAAACCCGACTACCTGCTCCCTAATCCCTACTCAATGCTTCCTAAGGGGAGCCTGGAAATCTATCTGGAAAGTCCCCCTTATTAAGGGGGATAATGGGGGATCCAAACCCACGCAAAAAACCCGACTACCTGCTCCCTAATCCCTACTCAATGCTTCCTAAGGGGAGCCCATAAAACTATCTGGAAACTCCCCCTTATTAAGGGAAACGGGGGATCCAAACCCACGCAAAAAAACCGATTCCCGATTCCCGATTCCCGATTCCCGATTCACTAAATTGCTATAATTAATATAATTAACGATAACTAGAGATCAATGATAGAACCCTTGTCAGTATTAGCCGGTTGGGCAATCCCGAAAATAGGGGAATCGTTATTGGAGATTGTTTCGGGACAAGGATGGGATAGCTTAAGTCAAGCTCTGAGTAAAAGCGATGTAGAGAAGGCAATCAAAGCGGGAGAAGCGGCAGTAAAAGAATGGGAAAAACAACGGGATCCGAGCCAGCGCTTATTTTTTCGCGCTAGACCGGATGGCTGGAATGGAGTTAATCGGTTTTTGGGGGATTATTTTACTAATTCGGCTGTTGTGGCGGAATTACAGAAACCGTTACTTAATCAAGGGAAGCCTGATCGAGAGATTTTAATCACGGTATTTCAACAGCAAGCTGAAGCCAATGACATTAAACTGAATCAAGATAGTATTAAGCCTTGGATAGAGAAATTTATTAATGCTTATTTTCAGCAGACGGATACTTATCTAAAATTTCAGGTAGCTAAACAGGATTATTGTGACCAGCTAGCTAACTGGTTTGATGATGTTAAATTTGCTGGCATTGCTGTGCCTGGGCAAGAAGTAGAACAATCCGAGAAGTTAGCCCAAATTTTTGTAATGCCAGATGTGGTGGAAGACCTATCAACTGCTGGCGCTTGGGAAAGGGATTGGTTAGCAGCCGGTAGTGGGGAAATGTCAGAAACAGCACTATTGGCAAAGACAACTGGCCGGAAATTCTTGGCTCAGCAGTTATTGAGCCAAAGTCAGTGGAGACGAGTGGTAATCTTGGGTGCCCCAGGCTCTGGTAAAACCACATTGATGAGCTATTTTGCGGTAATGTTAGCTCAGCAAAATCCTGACATTTTAGGATTAGATGGTGATACTGACTGGCTACCGATTTTAATCAGGATGCGAGACTTTGCTAGACATCTCGATAAAAGCCTGATCGACTATGCTCGGATATTTGCAGAAAACACCATGGCAGTCAAACCCTTACCAGTGGGATTTTTTGAGCATTGGTTGTCTGATGGTAGGGCGTTGATATTGCTAGATGGTTTGGATGAAGTCGCAGAAGACGCTAAACGGAATGATGTAGTCAGGCGCATCGAGAATTTTTTGGGACAGTTTGACAGAAATCGCGCTATTATTACATCTAGACCGGCTGGCTATCGGCGCGACTTTTTCCGCACTGAGGAATTTCCCCACTATCAAATTGAACCGTTTGATGATCAGAAGATTTCAAATTTTATTGATAACTGGTATAACAGCAGGTTTCAAGACCAAGCAGAAGCTGAAAGGCGCAAGCAGAGTTTACGAAAAGCACTAGATGATAATGACAGGATTAAGCTATTGGCACGAAATCCGTTATTGTTGACAATCATTGCATTGATTCATCGCTATCAAGCGGTATTGCCGAAAGAACGGTTTGAGCTTTATAATTGTGCTGTCAAGACTTTGTTAACGTCTTGGGATGCTAACAAAGAAATCAGCAGTCATGGAATATTTAAGTATCTAGATTTATATGATTTGCGCCGATTGATGGAATTGTTGGCGTATTGGATTCATACCCAGGTAAATGTTGAAGATAACGACAGTGGTACGTTGATAGACCGGGATGAGTTGATTGATCAGTTGAGTCAGCAGATTAAAACCTTGAAGCAGGTGCAGTTATATCAAGCTAAAGAAGAAGCAGAAGCATTTGTAACCTTGATTCGCGATCGCACTGGTTTGTTGAATGAGCAAGGGCAAAATTGTTATGGGTTTGTTCATAAGACGTTTCAGGAATATTTGTGTGCTGAAGAGATTGACTATCAGGCGGATAATGAGGGGGATTTTGAGATTGTTTTGAGTCAGATTCGGGAGCATTTGCATGACTCCCACTGGCGCGAGGTGTTACTATTGCTGATAGCGCAACAAAAACCGAAAAAGGCGGCGAGGGCGATTCGGACAGTTTTGACTAATAAGAGTAACTACGAGCAGTGGTTGCATCGGGATTTGTTGTTTGCTGGTAGTTGTTTGGCAGAAGACCCGAAGAATTTGCGTGGTGCTGATAGGAGCTTAGTGCAAGAGATTTTGGAGCGGTTGGTTGAGTTAGAAGTCAGTGGTGAGGATCGGGTTGGTGAGAAGATTCGCGAGCAGATTTTTCAGATAATTTGTAGTTTCTATGAAACAGATTTTAAATCACAGGTATTGGAATTGTTAGAACAGCAATCCCATCGAATTGATGAGTGGCGATTGCTTAACTATCGGGCTGAGTTAGGGGAAAAGGATCAGGTAATTACAACATTGCTGGCACGACTAAAGGATGATAATTCTGATGTGCGTAGGAATGCAGCCGATGCCTTGGGCGAATTGGGCAATAGCTCAGAAACTGTAATCAACGCCCTCTTAGCAAGGTTTCAGGATCAGAATTCTGATGTGCGTTGGAGGGCAGCCATAGCTTTGGGCAAATTGGGCAATAGCTCAAAAACCGTAGTCAAGTCCCTCCTAGCAAAGCTTCAGGATCCCGATGCTGGTGTGCGTGGCAGAGCAGCCGTGGCCTTGGGCAATTCGGACAACAGCTCAGAAACTGTAGTCAGCGCCCTTTTAGCAAAGCTTCAGGATCCCGATGCTGGTGTGCGTTCGGGGGCAGGCTATGGTTTAGGCAAATTGGGCAACAGTTCAGAAACCGTAGTAAATGCCCTCCTAGCACAGCTTCAGGATGATAATTCTCGTGTGCGTTCGGGGGCAGCCATAGCCTTGTGTAGTTTGGGCAACAGTTCAGAAACTTTAGTCAACGCCCTTCTAGCACAGCTTCAGGATCACAATTATCATGTACGTGGGTGGGCAGCCATAGCCTTGGGCAATTTGGGCAATAGCTCAGAAACCGTAGTCAACGCCCTTATAGCACAGCTTCAAGATGATGATTCTAGTGTACGTCGCTGGGCAGCCATAGCCTTGGGTAATTTGGGCAACAGCTCAGAAACGGTAGTCAACGCCCTCTTACCAAGGCTTCAGGATGAACATCTTTTTGTGCGTAGGGAAACAGCTTATGCCTTGGGCCAATTGGGCAAACCATCGAATCATGTTCTCCCTGTTGTGATTAAATGGATTGAACAACACCAGGATTGCGACTATGTAGGCAGAGGTATTGATGCCCTGTGGGATTTAGTTGTAGGTGAGGAATAGAGAATAGCCTTCTATGTTATAGTTTTTAAGGTTATTAATCTTATCCCCAATACTGAAGCGATCGCAATCCCCTCACGACCATGGAACAGTCGCCATCCCTGGAACATGCCCTTAAACATTTCTTTGGCCACGACTGTTTCCGTTTAGGACAGCGACAGATTATTGAAGAAGCGCTGCAAAATCAGGATTTACTGATTATCATGCCCACTGGGGGTGGTAAATCCTTGTGTTATCAACTGCCAGCGCTACTGAAACCGGGCTTAACGGTTGTGGTATCTCCTCTGATTTCCTTGATGCAAGACCAAGTGACGTCTTTGGAAGATAATGGCATTGGGGCTACCTTTATCAATAGTACGTTGAGCTTCCAACAAATGCGATCGCGGGAAGCTGCTATCCTTGAGGGTAAGATAAAATTACTCTACGTATCACCAGAACGGTTACTAGCAGAACAGTTTATCCCATTTTTGGATAGAGTGCGATCGCAAATCGGTATTCCCACCTTTGCCATTGATGAAGCGCACTGTGTCTCACAATGGGGACATGATTTCCGCCCAGAATACCGGCAACTAAAACTATTACGTCACCGCTATCCCCATAGCTCAGTGCTGGCCCTGACCGCTACTGCTACCAATCGAGTCCAACAGGACATTATCCAACAACTAGCATTGCGACAGCCCAAGGTTCACATCGCTAGTTTCAACCGTCCTAACCTTTACTACGACGTTCAACCAAAACAACGGCAAAGCTATAAACAGTTATTACAACACATCCGTTCTCACCAAGGTTCCGGTATTGTCTACTGTACGAGCCGCCGTTCTGTAGAGGAAGTAGCTTTCCGGTTAGAGAATGATGGCATTTCTGCCCTACCTTACCATGGCGGAATGACGGATAAGGCTAGGGCAACCAATCAAAATCGGTTTATCCGGGATGATGTGCGGGTAATCGTAGCTACCGTAGCCTTTGGCATGGGAATTAATAAGCCCGATGTACGGTTTGTGATTCACTACGATTTACCTCGTAACCTGGAAAGTTATTACCAGGAATCGGGACGAGCAGGACGGGATGGGGAACCAGCCACATGTACGGTTTTATTCAGCGCTAGTGATATCTCCAAACTTCATTATCTGATTGATCAAAAGCCCGATCCCAAGGAACAACGGATTGCCTATCAACAGTTAAATCAGATTGTTGACTACGCAGAAGGCACAGATTGTCGCCGCCGGATTTTGCTGGGCTACTTTGGTGAGCGGTTTCCAGGGAATTGTGAGAAATGTGATAACTGTTGCTATCCTAAGCCACTAGAAGATTGGACTATTGAAGCTCAAAAATTCCTCTCTTGTGTAGCCCGGTGTCGGGAACGGTTTGGCATGAACCACATTATTCAAGTGTTGCGGGGCTCAAAAAGTAAGAAAATTGAGCAATATGGCCATCACTTACTCTCTACTTATGGTATTGGTAAGGATAGAACTGTAGAAGCTTGGAAAATTCTAGTGCGATCGCTTTTGCACCAGGGATTAGTAGACCAAACCACCGATGGCTACTCTGTGCTGAAGCTCAATAAACTAAGTTGGGAAATCCTGCGCAAACAACGTTCTGTTTATGTTCCCATTTCCCAGTCATCTGTAGAAAAAGCCTTAGGAGAAATTAACCCTAGAGCAGTTGAAGCGGAGCTTCTGCTAGAGAAACTGCGGAAACTAAGGAAACAGCTAGCTGACCGGCAATCGATTCCGCCCTATGTAGTGTTTGCCGATTCCACACTGAAACTAATGGCACAGATGAAACCCAAAACCTTAGAGCAATTTGCCAAACTTTCCGGTGTGACTCAGTATAAAGTCACCCAGTATGGCGAGCAATTTATTTCAGAAATTCGGGCATTTTGTCAAGAGCAAAAACTACCAGAACCCCTGCCCTCCAGTACTTATATGAAAACGCTGCAATTCTATCAACAAGGGTTAAGTGTAGAGGAAATTGCTAAACAACGAGGGTATACTACCAGCACTATAATAGATCATTTGAGCCAATTAATTGAAATGAATCAGCCAGTGGATTTAAAACGACTGGTACCATTGGAACACCATGAGCCAATTATCAAAGCAATTGAAAAAGTGGGTGATCAGTATCTGAGAAAATTACGGGAATACTTAGGAGAACGTTACTCCTACGAAGACATTAAACTAGTCCGTGCTTGGTGGCGACGGCAGGATAATTGATATATAGCATTTCTCCCACTTACGAGGGTTTAGTCTTCTTTGACTAGTGATCCCTCCTAACCCCCCTGATCAACTCATAAGGGTAGGTTTTTAACAAAGACGTGAGGTGTGGGGTGTAGGGGGACCGGGTGTAGGGTGTAGGGGATAAGAAAGCGATGCATCGCTTCTTCGTTGTTTTCCTTTTCCTCTCCCTGTGATCCGCCCCCGACCGGTCGGGGATTGGGGGTGGGGCAGGACCCAAATGTAAAAAACCTACCCCTGTGAGCCCCTGATCAAGGGGGGGATCTGATTCCGTTAAAACGATCTTAAATATTGCATGCATGGCTATTGCCTTAAAAGGATAAGCTTTGTAGCTCACCAAAATAATAATTGCTATAGTTATTGCTATCCGCAGCACTAGAGATGATTATGAAATGATCGCACAATGCCATCCTGTGCTTTGGGTATACCCTAAAAGTTACTGGATCAGATCCTCAATTTTGAAGTCTAGAATATCACACAAGGCTTTGGTCTGTTCTGGATAGAGCTTAGGCTTGTGCCGATCCGCCTCCCAGTTAATCACTGTAGACTCTACCACATCACAGGCTCTGGCAACTTGTATGCGGGTTAAACCTAGACTTTCACGGCGTTCTCGTAGTTTTTTTCCTAGGGACATTACCTTCTCCGGTTGTCTTGTAGCAGTAGTTTACCTAAATTTATTTGACTATTTATAGTTTATATTATATAATATACTTTTGTGCAACACGCCAACTAAATTAATCCCAATGGTTTAAATTAGGATCATCAATGTAGGTGGGAAGTGTGGGAAGTGTGGGAAGTGTGGGAAGTGTGGGAAGTGTGGGAAGATGGGGAGATAGGGAGATAGGGAGATAGGGAGATAGGGAGATAGGGAGATAGGGAGATGATATTATTGTTTAGTGGCTTAAGAATTGGGATTACCAAAAAATCAAAATCCCCGCTCTTACCAAAAAATCTGGGTCATTCCCAAAAATCTGGGTCATTAGCCCCGTCCTTCCAGGATGGCTTTGTGTTAATATAAAGACATAACCAAAAAAATAGTATCCTAGATGAACATGATCACAGAATAAGTAGACAGTGTAAAAAACCTGTTTTGAGATAAGCAGGTTGCACAATCAAGTCTAACGATTTGGAAGTCTATGAAAGTCTAAGATCCCTAAAAAAAATGTTTATCTTAATTTGTTAATTAGTTTAGGTACGGTGGGGCACACCGAAACCTGGGTCATAGACCAAGTACGCTTGTGAAGAGGAGACCTCTATTTTTTCTGGCTCCGGCCTGGTTAAACAAGTCACCTCGTAGAAGCAAGAATCCCCGTCCTTCCAGGGCGGGGAGTGTCAATCAAGTGGATGTATCAACCAGGGAAAAGGAGCGATAGTTGCATCAATACTATCACTGAACAGCGTATCGCTTTGGAAGAACTGCTAGAAGATAGTCCTAGTTTGCGGTGCGACCCAAGGGCGATTTACTCGCCCATTGGAAAGCGCACCGTAGCGTTTTTGCCAGAGGTCTTTGAGCAATGTTATCAAAAAGCTCGAATTAAGGCAGCTCAGGAAACTGGGATTAAGTTGAGTACTTTTCCTTCTCAGTGTTCTTTTGATCAGGAGGAGGTTTTGGAAGCTGGTTTTTTTCCAGAAGTGTTGAATCGGGAATCGGGAATCGGGAATCGGGAATCGGGAATCGGGAATCGGGAATAGGCAATAGACAATAGGTAATAGGGAATAGGAAGCAGCGATGTAGTCGCTACTCCCTATTTTTTAAAACCTAGGAATTGAAAACTGGTATACTTCAACTCAGTAACTACTATCTGCGCAAGGAGGTCCCTGCATCTTTGCTGTCACCGACGGGTCCCTTGCCATCATTTGGTGGATTGTAATCTGTGAATGGATTTAAACTCATTGCGGTCAACAATTGTTGTGACTCAGGTTTGGGGGAGACAGGGTCAGAGGGCAAGGTTGATTGACCTGAAGGCGACTTGGTAACACTAGATGGTTGTGAGTCAGTAGACTCAGGATTTTCATCTGTGATTACCTGGTAATTTTGGCAGAATGATCCGGCGTCTTTGCTGTCACCGACGGGGCCGTCTCCATCATTCGGTGGTGTGAAAGTATTTAGCATCTGTAGTTGTGATAGTTGTCTTTTTATTGATGTTGATATTGGTAACAGTTGTGGGTTATTAAACTCAGGATTTTCATCGATTAGCTGGTACAATTTCCAGAGTGATCCGGCGTCTCCGGTTTCACCGGGAGGTCCGTCTCCATCATTCGGTGGTGTGTAATTCATTACTATCAGTAGTTGTGATGATTGTGATAGTTGTTGGGAGTCTTGGGATGATGATTGCTGGTCAATCGGCTGAGAATTACTATGATTTGGTTGCTCGAATCCCTTCAGTATCGTTGCTGCTAATTGTTGCAAGCGCTGTCTTATGTTGAGAGTGAAGGAAACTAGTGTTGTCCAAAGCTGCTTTAGCAAATTATTCATTTGAGAATACACCTTTTCTAGAAATTCATCAAACACCGGCTCAGGCGGCGTTTTTTCATTGATACTTGTTACAGCGCCTCTCAAGCCAACTTTTCGCAGATGATCAGAAAAATTTTTTTTTGAAGCAAAATTTGCTTAGCTATTCTAGTTTCCTTGGTGTTTGAGATCAGATCCGGATCCATTTGAGTTGTGAACGATTACCCTTAAGGAAAGGCGTTGCTGAATTAAGGAATGAATGCGCAATCATCTGGTGCATGTTAAAGCCCCCGTTGGTCCCCCAACTTTGGGGGACTTTGAACGTCTTATTCCCCCCAAAATTGGGGGGTTAGGGGGGCAAAACCATACCTAGAATCAGCAACGCCTAAGGAAAAGGCAAGAGGCAAGAAGCAAGAAGCAAGAGATAATCAGGTATATAGGGATTTTTGCTAAGGTCAAAAACTGTAATTATTGTTTCCAACTCAAATGGAAATGCTAGAGAATTCGTCCGAGAGCTGACGGAGTGATGGCTCCAAGTGTTGTCCTATAAACCACCACAATTCCACTAGTGGCTACCAATGCTAAGGCTGATGGCACCAGAGGTACCCATACTCCTAGAGTAAATAGACCAAAACATAGGAGATATAAAACCCCTGTCGCTGTGACGGTAGCGAGTCCCCAATACAGCATTCGACCACAGCGCCAGGCAATGGTAGCACCAATGATTGACCAACCCCAAACCCAGAACAGGTCTCCCCAGGGCGACCACACCGATAATAATCGACGCTCACCGAGGCCAGCACTGATCATCTGACTGACCATCTGGGCCTGAAGAATTACCCCTGGCATTTCTTGGTATGGCCACTGCAGGGCACTGTAGGGGGTAAAATGGTAATCCTTGGCAATCCTTGCAGTTATTCCGATCAGGACAATTTTGTCTTTGACCCACTCTGGTTTGACCTGACCCTCTAGCACCTCTGTAAAAGTGACTCGTCGAGCGACAGTTTTCCGGTAATTGAGTAACACCTGGAACCCCCGATGATCACGATTGTGATAACCCCCGGCATTAGCTGACAACTCTCTTAAGACAGTCTTACCCAAGCGTATTTTATTCATAGCAATGGTTTTTGCTTTGATTCCGTCTTGGGCTAAGTAATGCAATGCGACCCTAGCACTGAAGGAGTGGTCGGTGGCACAGGGGTCATCGTGGTAGGGATGCATAAATACAAGATGCCTACGGATAATGCCATCAGGGTCAGCCATGATATTGCTAAAACCAAGGCGGGATTCTCGCACCCCAGAGGGAGGTTCCATGCCTGAGTTTTCGGGGTCGTTAGCTTCCCTAGCGCTACAAAGGGCAATGAATTTCTGATTTTGCTGTAACTGACGGCTCAATGCCTGATGACCAGGTTCTCTAGGACGTTCCCGAAAGATATCTAAGCCAATCACTCGGGGTTGATTAGACTCTAGCTTGTCTAGGACTTCGGCTAGGGTTTGATCTGGGAGGGGATAGCCATAGCGGTTGATCTCGGCATCTTTGGCTTCAACCACCAGCAAACGGGAGTCTACCCCTGGATTAGGTCGCAGCCGCATCAGCTGGTCAAATGCCTTTAGTTCCCAAAGCTGAAGTATTCCCAGCTGCCGGATCACCATGACTAAAATGGTAACAACTACACTGAGGATCAGAGCCGATTGGAGCAGGTGGTGCTGGTGATTGCCACGCAACTGTTGCCAGGTTGGGGGTATGGTCGCAGGATTTTGACAAATCACTGGCAACCAACTGGCACAGGGACATTGATCTTCCAAACCTTGCAGTTTTTTCCGGGCTTCTTGCACTGCTAGATACAAGGATTTACCACTAGCAAAGGCTTTGATAAAATATTGCAAAAACTGCTGTGCTACGAGATCCGGTACGGGCTCCCGCATAATAATCATGTGGGGAATGTGCAGCTGTTCTAGCTCATTGGCTAATCCTAAGCCATCACAGGAATTAAAAATTGCTAGGGACAACCCCCTTTCTATGGCTTTTTTGAGGGCTTCTCTGAGTTCGTCAATGGTTAAGCTATCGGTCTGATTGATATGAATCCGACCTCTTCCTGCCTCGGTTTCACTATGACCTGCAAAAAACAAAATATCCCAAGGTTGCTCCCACAGGGTTTCGTTGAGCTTCTGCCGTGGTGGTTCTACTAGAAAGGTAATGTCTGCAAAGGGTAAATTCTCTAATAATTGTCGGTCTTGTTGGATATTAATCCCTTCGCTATTGCCCAGAATTGCTAGAATTCTAACGTTGTGTCGATCACGGCTGTGGTGCGATTTGCTTGGTTGTTGATACTCTGGAGTACTTAGGGCAATTTCTGCTTGGTGGTAACGCTCTAAAAATTCCCACTGATGCCAAGGAAGCTGCCTGAGCTGGGGATTTTTAGTACGAATCAGCACCCGGACTTCTTCGGTAATGCCCACTTTCTCTAGCCACTTTTCCCGCAGCGGACTAAATAACTCTGACTTGAGCCACCGATTTAAGCGATCGCATAATCCCTGACTGTGGTTGTTGATGGAACCACCGATTGCCACTCGTTTAATTTTAATTTCTCGCAAAGAGCTCCCCAGACTGCGATAGCTTGACCGCCATTCGTGATAGTGGGTGACGATGTTAGGGGCTGCAGGCAATCTGCCAGTAAGTTCTGTTTCGGGACGTTCGCCTTCTGAGCCAATTTCCAGAGTGACTCGAAAACCTTCCTCAAAATCCCCATCCAGCTTAAGAGTTACTAGCTTTGCCATTGGCTTAGTTTTTTAACAGTTGACGGTTGACGGTTGACTGTCAACCGTCAAAAATCAGTATTTTGTCTGATATTATTCCTAGTTATAGCGCGTACTGAATAGGGAACAGCGGATTTGGGAACAGCGAATTTGGGAATTCAGATCACAAACTCTTCGATCACACTGGCATTATCCAGAGCAACCTTGACACTGAAACGGTCTCCCGGTTCGCAAGTAAAATCCAATTGAATGGCTTGATCGTCGTTTCTGGCTTGGGCATTGATCAGCATTTCTTGCTCCTCATCTAGCAAGAGCAACTGGAGATTGGGGGGTAGATAGGTTTGACCATTGATGGGATTGAGTTGTAGCAGAACATTCAGGGTTGTTTCGGATTCTGGGGTCAGTGCTACAACCAGAGCCACCCCTTGATTAGGTTTGCCCCATTCAATCTGTTTACATCGCTTAATGGTCTCAGACTTGGTTCTAAAGGCGAAAGCTAGCTGAGGACCTTGGTTACCTAAAAGGCTTTCCAAACTCTGCCAACCTGCTTCAAAGATATGCTCCAACCATTGACTTAGTTGTGTCATCGGTTGGAATTGATCGAGGTAGGCTGGTAAATCTTTTAGCGTACGCAATTGGTGGATGACTAATTCACCGGTTTCCGAGGTTGGGGAAAATCCCAACAGCGTGGCTTCAGTATGGTCTTGATCAATCTCAACGACTACATAGCCAATCCGGTTAAATCTAACCTCCTGGGGAATGGGACAAGTCAAATCACCGGTTTTGACAGGCCGACATTCCAAGCGCCCCAAACCGGTTACCCTCAGGTCAGCCACATTTTCAGCCAAGCGCACTACTGAATTCCAGCTATCCCCCGCACTTAGGTCAGTGGGAATACCCAGGATCCGTAAATAGTTATTCACCGCACACACTGCCAGGGTGTTGAGATAGACTTGTTCAGCCTTTTGCTTGCTGGGTTGGTAGTCAGCAAACTGCTGGGCTATATCTAGTGCGGACTGGGTAATCGGCATGGGGATTGACCAATCTGCTAGCATGTTGGCGTTGTGTATCATGATTTTTTCCTAGGTTGGGGTTTTGTGGTGCTTTTCGAGCTACCAGTCTTTGAATCTTCTATATATCCCTCGCATACACCGAATTTTCGCAACAGGGGTAAGCATTTACGGTTATAGAATTTGGGCAAATCTTTAGCTTCTGGTGGGGTTAGTTTAAATTCTGCTGCAATGGTTTTCCAAGGCTGATCCGGAGGGAGTCGCCGCTCGATTAGGACTTGGGCATTAATCTCAGGGCGTTTCCTAAAGCAAGTCTGACGTAATACTCCGTCTGGGTCTTTTTTAACCCAATCCAAGGTTTTTTGCCATATTTTCATAACTGGCTGTAGATCAGGAGCAGCTGCTACCCTATCTACAGGGTCAATAGTTTTACCTTCCTCTGTGCTTAGGCCAGTAATTTGCCGCTTCTGTTGCCTATAGCCAGCATCTCGAAATCGTCTCAGTCGCTTTTTTAGTTCATCGTCGAGCCAAGTAATCACACCTTTGATAGTCGGGTCATACTCTTCAGGATGCCCACAGCAATATTCCCACATCTCTTGGAGAGCATCATTATAATATGAGGTATATTCTTTCCAGAGCTTGCCGGATTTCATCACTAGTAAATGTATCTCGCTCAGTTTTTGCCGACGTTCCAGACTTAATGGTGGATGATTACATGCTTCAGCAATCAGCTGACGGAGTATTCGATCTAGATTTTTCATCGGTAATGTCCCTGTTGTAAATGCGATCGCTTTTAGCGGCTCCTACGGAGCATCGCGTAGCGTGACCTACGGTCAATCGCGTTTAGTACGCATTAGTCTATCGATAGCGCTGATCACGTTAGTTGTTAGTAGTTTGTTTGTTTTTGGTAGATGCTTACACTAACCACTAACCTCTACTCCCCATGAAAAGCGCTACAAAGGGCAGCCCGAAGACTGGACTCAGTATTGACCATCCCTAGACATCTTAGGCATCAATGTTGGGGAATGGCAAAAGTCACCCAGTATGTATTTACACGAGTGATTGGGGGGTTTTTCGCAAAAAACCCCAAAAAAAATTTTTTGTCCGATTTTTTGCGAAAAGTTTGGTTGAGAGGTGCTGTAACAAATGACTAAGCCAAGTGTGATTCAACAGGTGCGACAATCACGCGAATTTAATTCTTAATGGGTCAAAAGCACCATTACATTTCAAATCAAATCCAGTTAGTGGGTCAACAGACCATGTATACTCTCACCAACACTCTAGAAAAATCCGCTCCTCAGGTGCAACAGTTAGACAATGGTCTACTGCAAGGAGTACTAGAAGGTTTTATTGACGGTGTTTTAATTCTGAATACACAAGGAGAGTTGGTTCATACCAATGAAACCGCTCGTGTTTTTTGTGAGCAACTTACACCGAACAGCAAACATCTTAAGGTGGTGCCTCAAGAAATCTGGCGTGTCTGCCAAGCCTTGAAAGACAGTGATGAATTCTATCCCCATCAATCTGTAATTATAGATTCAGAGATTACGACGAGTAACTCCATAACGTTTCGGATTCGGGCTAGATGGCTCAACCTGAGAATATCTGAGCAGCCTTATATTTTAGTTACCCTCGAAGACCAACGTCAATCCATTCATAGTATAGCCCTAGCTGAAGTTCATAAATATGGCTTAACTGCCCGTGAGGCAGAAGTCTGGTTACTGCGTCGAGTCAATTACTCCTACAAAGAGATTGCTACGGAACTGTTTGTTACTCTCAATACGGTGAAGAAGCACATGAAAAATATTCGTGCCAAGCAGCAAATGGCAATGATGATGGAAGAAATGGCTGCTTAGGGGCATAATTAGCAATTTGGAAGACAGACATTCTTGGTGACAAGTGACAAAATGCCCTGCCCATGGGCATTTTTTTTTATTAGTGCGTTCGCTCTTAGCGGAAGCGAAGCTTCATCGCGTAGCGTGGCCAACGGCCAATCGCGCTATAGGGTTTCCAAATGAGATGTAAACCTAATGAGGTATTTTTTCATTGTCAAATAACACTCCAAATCTCTTTACCATCTTGCCTTTTGCCTCTTGTGTGCAAGCCAATTACTGCCATACATATGTTTACAAATCATATAAAAACACGGTGATTCCGGTTGTCATAGTAATCGGTTAAACAAAATTGTTTCCCGATTCCCGATTCCCTACTCCCTACTCCCTACTCCCTACTCCCTACTCCCTACTCCCGATTCCCTACTCCCTACTCCCTACTCCCTATTCCCTAAAGATTTTGCCCCAAAAAATTTTTTCTGATTTTGTTGCGAAAAGTTTAGTTCACAGGCGCTGTAACAAGTAGCCAAGAAAATGGCGATAATCCTCTCCTGTTTTAGTTTTTTGATTAACTGTTGGGACACTGTCCCAGGTTAATAGGAAACGGTTACGCCCCATATGGGGCGTTTTTTTTTAGCTGGATCCCAACAGTTCAATCAGTTACCCACTTTGCCAATTGATCTAGGGTAACTTTCAGCAGGTCACACAATACCTTGAGCTGATTTGGGTAGAGTTTGGGGATATGCCTGCCCGCTTCCCAATTTTGCACCGTGGTAACGGTTACGCCCAATTCATGAGCGATTTCCCGCTGGGTGATATTTAGGGATTCTCGTCTTTTTTTAAGGTTGTCCCCTAAAGTAGTCATTACTGTCCTATTTAAAAGTTAACATAATTAAGTTTACTGAGTTATATGTTACCGCTAATCTCACTAGAGTAGGACTTACGCAGTTAAGTAGATTTCGCCCCCCTAGCCCCCCAATTTTGATACGGCTGGCGAAATTAATATTTGTTTACAAAAGGATGAGCAGATGTGGAAAAGATCCTTTGTTCGTAGTTGGTTTGGGAGTTACAGTTGAAACAATTGTATCAGTTATCAAACTGAGGAGTTGCCCGCTATGTGCTTTAGAGTAGAGACAATAGCACCAATACCCCAAGAGACAGTAACTATTGCTCGCTCAGCTTTTCCCAAAGGGAGTATAGTCATGAGTATCAGGGATGAATTGGGTTTCTTATATAAGGATGAACAGTTCAGAGCCTTGTTTCCATCAAAGCGAGGGCAACCGGCATCGGGATGCTTGGAGGTTAGCGCTGATTACAGTAATGCAGTACATCGAAGACTTAACCGATGCTCAAGCAGCCCAAGCGGTGCGAGGACGAATCGATTGGAAATATGCGTTAAGCTTGCCCTTAGCAGACCCCGGCATCGATAGCTCAGTATTGAGCGAGTTTCGAGGTCGATTAGTTAAAGCCCAGGTGGAAGAGTTACTGTTGGAGCGACTCTTGGAACGATGTCAAGAGCGGGGATGGCTGAGTGGGGGTGGAGTGCAACGCAGTGACTCAACTCATGTGTTAGCAGCAATTCGGGTGATGCATCGTCTAGAAGTAGTGGGTGAGACCTTACGAGCAGCACTCAATAGTCTGGCAGTAGCAGTACCGCAATGGCTTCAGGAAAAAGTTCCGGTAGAGTGGTTTTCGCGCTATGGTAGTCGGGTTGAGGACTATCACATGCCCAAGGCTACCGATGAGCGCCAGCAGTTAGGGGAGACGATTGGTAAAGATGGTTATAGGCTGTTAGCTGCTGTATATGATGAGGATGCCCCGGATTGGCTGGTACAGTTGCCTGGGGTTGAGGTGTTGCGTCAGGTTTGGGTACAGCAGTTTCATATCGATGCACACCAACAAGTACACTTCCGTCAACCCAACAATAGCCCCCCGTCGGCTCAATTAATTCACTCTCCCTACGATGTAGAAGCCCGATTCAGTCGCAAACGGGAAACTCAATGGGTGGGCTATAAGGTGCATCTGAGCGAAACCTGTGGTGAGAATGCCCCCCACCTGATTACCCATGTGGAAACTACTGTTGCCACCACCACCGATGTACAGGTAACTGATCGGATTCACCAAGCTCTTAAGCAGCGTCAACTGCTACCTCAAACTCATATTGTCGATACGGGCTATGTGAGTGCTGAGCAAATGGTCAACACTCAAGATACTGCTGGAATTGAGTTGCTGGCTCCGGTTTTACCCGATAGTAGTTGGCCTTCTCTAGCTGGTATTGGCTTTGATGTTGCTAACTTTACGATTGACTGGGACGAGCAACAGGCAAAGTGCCCAACGGGGCTGACCTGTATGAGTTGGAAGCCTGGTTCTGACCGTCGTGGTCATGACATCATTAAAGTAAGCTTTGCTAGCTCCACTTGTAAGCTTTGTCCCCATCGTCCCTTGTGTACTCGCACCAAACAGCAAGGGCGCACCATTACCCTGCGTCCTCAACGTCAACATAATGCCCTGCAACAGGCTCGCCAGACCCAAACCACAGAGGATTTCCAGCATCGCTATGCTCAGCGTGCAGGTATTGAAGGTACGTTAGCTCAGGGCATTAAAGCGTTTGGCTTACGTCGATGTCGCTATATCGGTTTGACTAAAACCCACTTGCAGCACATCATCACAGCTTGTGCCATGAATATTGTGCGTTTGGTTAATTGGTGGCAGGGAGTTCCATTTGCAGCTACCCGATGTTCTCGTTTTGCTGCTCTTGGGCCGACCGGTTGACCTATGTCTAAACAAATATTAATTTCGCCAGCGGTATCAATTCTGGGGGACTTTGATATCATTACTACCCATTTTGGGTTTAGGGCGTGTCTTCAAACTCGAATATCCCCCTAAATCCCCCTTAAAAAAGGGGGACTTTGAGTATAGCTCCCCCCTTATTAAGGGGGGTTAGGGGGGATCACCCACACTGCCTATTTCTTGTTTGCCCCCTAAATCCCCCAATTCTGGGGGACTTTGATATCATTACTACCCATTTTGGGTTTAGGGCGTGTCTTCAAACTCGAATATCCCCCTAAATCCCCCTTAAAAAAGGGGGACTTTGAGTATAGCTCCCCCCTTATTAAGGGGGGTTAGGGGGGATCACCCACACTGCCTATTTCTTGTTTGCCCCCTAAATCCCCCAATTCTGGGGGACTTTGATATCATTACTACCCATTTTGGGTTTAGGGCGTGTCTTCAAACTAGAATATCCCCCTAAATCCCCCTTAAAAAAGGGGGACTTTGAGTATAGCTCCCCCCTTATTAAGGGGGGTTAGGGGGGATCACCCACACTGCCTATTTCTTGTTTGCCCCCTAAATCCCCCAATTCTGGGGGACTTTGATATCATTACTACCCATTTTGGGTTTAGGGCGTGTCTTCAAACTAGAATATCCCCCTAAATCCCCCTTAAAAAAGGGGGACTTTGAGTATAGCTCCCCCCTTATTAAGGGGGGTTAGGGGGGATCACCCATCCTGCTTCTTAAACCAAGGACCCACCACCTGGATCAATCTAGTCAATGCTCCCACTAACACTGCGATCGCTAAAATCATTTCCGCTGGACTGTCCCCATTCTTGAGCCAGAGTGCAGGATTGTCCATTAGGGGCTGTGGTTGTTCGACTAATGCTATAGTGTCAACTCCTTGATTATTAACAACTTGCTCTTTGAGGTCATTCATGGTATTTTTTCGATTTCCTAACTGAATCCATGGTGACCTGGGGGTGGTGTCCAAAAGCAACAGCTAGTTGAGGGTAGCTACAACCACGGTATATCAAGGCTAAACTAGTTGAGGGTAGCTTCTTCAATTTTGGGAAAACCTACCCTAACCCTCAAGTTTTTTTTGCTTGCCCATCCCCCAATAGCATGGCCAGACGTACTTACGGTCCTACTGTTAAAAACAGAGCACTGCGTCTATTTGAAGCATTAGTCTCTTTTGCCCAAGACATCGGTAATGAGGGAGATAAAAATATTGGATTCCTTTGGGAACATAAAACCTCAACTAATCCAAGACTGAAAATCAGAACTCAGACGAAATTTTTAATCGCACTCACCAAGCAGGATAACTATCCAGGTAGTCTGAAAAAGTCTCAAGTGGTAGAAGCCTTGCAGCGGATGGAAGACTTCTTAGGAATTTTAGAAGACAACCGTGTCAAGAAAAAAGGAACGGAAGAAAGGCATTTCACCCTGACACTCTACGCCCCAGACCTAGCTACAAATTTAGAACTATTTAATCAACAGTGGGACAATAAACGACCAGAGAAATCCAAACAGCAAGAACAAGCAACTGCTACTACGCCAAAAAGGAGCCAAGCTCGTCGTTTTAAGCCAGGGGCTCCTGTCCAAGTCAAATCCATACCAACTTACTTTGTCGAACGCCCAGAGGTAAGCCAATCCCTCAAGCAATCCTTACTGTCAGAGCAGACAGCTAAGACCGGCACTCTGGTGGTTAGCGCCATTTATGGTCTCGGCGGTATTGGTAAATCCACCTTGGCTGCTGCTATTGCCCATGATCCAGAGGTACAAAGTCATTTTCCCGATGGTATTCTGTGGGCAACCTTGGGTCAGCAGCCAGATTTGCTGTCTTTTCTCACTAGTTGGATCCAAGCACTGGGCGACCATGACTACAAACCGACTAATACTAATGCTGCTTCTAGACATTTACAAACCTTGCTCTATGACAAGGCTACCTTGCTAGTAGTAGATGACCTTTGGAACCCAGACCATGTGGAACCGTTTCGGATTGGTGGTGCTAAGTGCCGGGTCTTAGTGACGACTCGTGAAGCTCAAATTGTGGGAGTGACTCGCTATGATTTAGATGTGATGAATCCCTCACAAGCCTTAGCCTTACTGGAAGAGTATGGGGGTTCTAAACTTACGGGGTCAGACCGCAAACAAGCCCAAGCCCTAGCCACAACTGTGGGCTACTTACCCCTAGCCCTGGAGTTAGCGGCAGCACAAGTAGCGGATGGTATTTCCTGGAAAGAGTTACTCACTGACCTGCAACAGGAATTGGAAACCTTAGATTTACCCGGTGCCCAAGAGGTTGAGGAAAAGCGACGCAAGCACTACAGCCTAGTGGCATCCTTTAATCTCAGTTTACGGCGACTACCATCGGAAAAATTTCAGCAGTTTGCCTGGTTGGGTGTCTTGCCAGAAGATGTCTCGATTACTCCCGCTTTAGGCACAACCTTGTGGGATGTCAGTCCAAGAGAAGCAAGAAGGACTTTACAGTATTTTAAGTCTAAAGCTCTACTGCTCTCTGGTAAATCCACTAATGGCACTGCCACCTATCAGCTCCATGACTTAGTTCATGATATGGCCCGTCGGTTGCTAACTGCTGAAGCAGCTACAGGGGGAAAGGTGAGCTTACCGGGTTTGGGATTAACCTGGCCCCAAGCCCATGGTCAACTCCTAGAGCGCTATCGCCAAAAAACCCAAAACGGGTTATGGCACACCCTACCGGATGATGGCTATAGTCACAGTTATCTGACCTGGCATTTAGAAAAAGCCGGTTGGGTAGAGGAAGTACACCAACTGTTGCAGGAGGAAACAGAGGCTGGAGGCAATGGTTGGTATGAAACCTGTGACAGTCTCGGTCAACCAGCGAATTTTGTCAAAGATCTAGCCAAGGCTTGGCAGTTAGCAGAAGACGCTTTTTCCTCTTCACCAACTCGTGCCATTAGTTTGCAGTGCCGTTATGCCTTGATGGTGTCTTCTATCAATAGTTTGGTAGAGCATATTCCAGGAGAGTTGATGGCAGCCCTGGTAGAGAAAAAGATCTGGACTCCAGTTCAGGCTTTGGCTTATGTTCGACAGATACAAGATCCTAATCGTCGAGCATCAGCACTAGAAGAGCTAGCCCCAAAGTTACCGGAAACATTACTCTCAGAAGCCCTCAAAATCGCACAGGCCATTACCGATGGGTTTCACCGAGCCAGAGCTCTAAGTGAAATAGCACCACAGTTGCCCGAAAGTCTACTCCCAGAAGCCCTCAAAATCGCACAGGCCATTACCGATGAGTTTCACCGAGCCAGAGCTCTAAGTGAAATAGCACCATATTTGCCCGAAAGCCTACTCTCAGAAGCCCTAGAAACAGCACGAGCCATTACCGCTGAATCGAGCCGAGCCGATGCCCTGAGCGCACTAGCACCACATTTGGCGGAAAACCTACTCCCAGAATCCCTAGAAGCCGCAAGAGCCATTACCAATAATATAGACCGAGCCAATGCCCTGAGAGAACTAGTACCACAGTTGCCTGAAATCTTACCAGAAGCCCTAGAAGCTGCACGAGCCATTACCGATGAGTTTCACCGAGTCTATGCCCTGAGAGAACTAGTACCACAGTTGTCGGAAAGCTTGCTCCCAAAAGCCCTAGAAGCCGCGCGAGCCATTACCAATGATAGAGACCGAGCCTATACCCTGAGTAAACTAGCACCACAGTTGCCTCAAATCTTACCAGAAGCTATGGAAGCGGCACGGGCACTCACCGATCAGTCTAGCCGAGCCGATGCCCTCAGAGAACTAGCACCACATTTACCGAAAAGCTTACTCCCAGAAGCCCTAGATATGACAAGGGCAATTACCGATGAGTGGAGCCGAGCTCATGCCCTGAGTGGACTAGCATCACAGTTGCCAGAAATTTTACCAGAAGCCCTCGAAGTAGCACGGGCAATTACCAATGATAGAGACCGAGTCTATGCCCTGAGTTACCTAGCACCACAGTTGCCGGAAATTTTACCAGAAGCCCTCGAAGTAGCACGGGCCATTACCAATGATAGAGACCGAGCCTATGCCCTGAGTTACCTAGCACCACAGTTGCCGGAAATTTTACCAGAAGCCCTAGAGGCGGCACGAGCCATTACCGATGAATCAGAGCGAGCCTATGCCCTGAGTTACCTAGCACCACAGTTGTCGGAAAGCTTGCTCCCAAAAGCCCTAGAAGCGGCACGAGCTATTACCGATGAATCAGAGCGAGCCTATGCCCTGAGTGAACTAGCACCACAGTTGCCGGAAATCTTACCAGAAGCCCTCGAAGTGGTACAGGCTATTACCTATGAGTTTAACAAAGCCAATGCCCTGAGTGAACTAGCAAAATATTTGCCGGAAAGCCTGCTCCCACAAGCTCTAGAAGTAGCACGAGCCATTACCAATGATAGAGACCGAGCTGATGCCCTGAGTGGACTAACACCACATTTCCCTCAAATCTTACCAGAAGCCCTAGAAGTGGCACGGGAACTTACCGATGAGTCAAGCCGAGCCTATCCCCTAAGTACACTAGCACCGCATTGCCCAGAAAGCCTACTTCCAGAAGTCCTAGAAATGGCACAGGCAATTCAGTCTGAATATCACCGAGCCATAGCCTTCAGTGGACTAATCGAAAATCCCAACTTGTCCCTCCAAGAAGACGTTTCCCTTTGGCAAGAGTTTCTTCACACCTTGGCTTGTCGCGATCGCCAGCAATTCTTAAGAGACTTGGTTGATCTCAGTCCAACTATTATTTCTTTGGGAGGCAAGGAAGCTCTGGCTGCAATTGTTGAAGCGATTAAGGATGTGAGTCGGTGGTGGCCCTAGAGTGGAGAGTGTGGGAAGTGTGAGGAGATGGAGAGATTTTTATTAAGGGCTTGGTCCGACTTCTAACTTCTGACTTCCAACTTCTGACTTGCCCATAGCGCTATAGTGCTATCGCACCGATCAAACTGCAAACCATTTCTTGATGCAGTCGCTCATGGGGGAAACCCCCAAGACCGCTTAGGTGCGCTTTCCGTTGGCGAATTAAATTCGCCACGGGTCGCACCTCTGCATCGCTACTGGCATGTGAGAAAATGGTACTCATTAAGAACAAACCGGTACTGATTTTTAATACACAAGTACTTGTTAGTGAGAAATGAGTACTAATTAACCAGAAACGGCTACCCGTTTGTTATACACCAGTACTCGTTAAGGAAAATGAGTACTAGTATGTGATAAAAGGTTACCCGTTTGTTATACACCAGTACTCGTTTATCATATATCAGTACTAGTTTCCAGTAAATGGGTACTCGTGTGTTAGATTTTACGACAGTACTACCCACTTCAGACTTCAGACTTCAGACTTATAACCTGTGTACGTCATAGCTATAAGAATTCCTATACACATGCTATATCTTTAACTAGGATTCAACACCATAGGATTAACTAACAATGCTGGATTTTCTCAATCCCATCCTAGGACGCAAGCCAGAACAGGTCAATAACTCACCGCTAAGTCTTTTCAGACTATAGCGGGAGCTTGTTAAAAGCTCATAGTTGACCAGTCTAAGTTTTCTAAAAACTACGTTATTTCTGAGTGTTCAAGTTCCTACCTGGGGATGCGTAGCTAGTCCCCAGCTCTAGAACCCAGCCGTTAAACAGGTGTAGTTGAGTTAAGCCAGTGCGATTGGGAAAGTACCGAGAAATAACTTTGACGTTCGCGGCAGCGTGTGCGAAGCACTCAGCTAACTTTACCCTAGCGATAGGAGGAAACACAGTTATGCGTGTCTTTGTACTTAACAAAAATCGACAACCTTTAGACCCATGTAAACCGGCGAGAGCGAGAATTTTACTCTCAACAGGCAAAGCCAAAGTCTATCGTCGTTACCCATTTACTATATTTTTGACGGAAGAAATAAAGGAACCAATCACTCACGAACATCAGTTAAAAATAGACCCTGGTGCAAAAACAAGCGGTCTAGCCATTGTCCAAGGAAAGCGGGTAATCTGGGGAGCAGAACTTACCCATAGGGGTTTTCAAATACGAGAAGCTTTAACCTCTCGCAGGCAGTTAAGATGCTCCCGACGCAATCGTAAGACTCGATACCGCAAGCCCAGGTTCCTTAATAGAACTAGACCAAAAGGTTGGTTAGCTCCTAGCCTGATGTCTAGAGTTCAAAATATTTTAACTTGGGTTAAAAAGCTAACTCGATTATGTCCTGTTACAGGTATCTCCCAAGAATTGGTTAGGTTCGACACTCAAAAGCTGCAAAATCCTGAAATATCTGGTATCGAGTACCAACAGGGTACACTTTACGGCTATGAACTTCGGGAATATTTACTTGAAAAATGGAATCGCAAGTGTGCTTATTGTGGGGCAACAGGTACTCAGTTAGAAATCGAGCATATCAAGCCTAAATCTAAAGGTGGCTCCGATCGAGTTTCTAATTTAGCGATCGCTTGTCGCCCATGTAACCAAGCTAAATCTAACCAAGATATTGAGCTTTTCTTATCCAAGAAGCCTAGCATATTGAAACGTATACTGAATCAAGCTAAACGCCCCCTCGCTGATGCGGCTTCTGTTAATACAACCCGCTGGAAATTGTACCACGAATTAAAATCAATCGGGTTGCCTATTGAAGTGGGCAGCGGCGGATTGACTAAATTCAATAGGTGCCGCCAAAGTCTTCCTAAAACTCATTGGTTGGATGCGGCGAATGTTGGAAAAGTTGAAACATTGATTATTGAAGTAACCCATCCTTTGATAATGACCGCAAAGGGGCACGGTACTCGTCAGCTCTGTAGAACCAATAAGTATGGATTCCCTATTCGTCATTGCTCCAGAATAAAATTTCACAAAGGCTTTCAAACGGGCGATATAGTTCGTGCTGTAGTAACCAAAGGCAAAAAGATCGGTACCTATGTAGGACGGGTTGCTACCAGAAAATCAGGGTCTTTCAACATATCAACTAAATCAGGATTGGTGCAGGGCATCAGTCACAAATATTGCCAATTTATTCACAGGAAGGATGGTTATGCCTATACAAACTAAACCCTGTCCTCCCTTTCCTCTCACCGCGTGCGTCAAAGATTATAGCGGGAGACGACCGGGAGGCGGACAGATGAAAGCCAACGTGGAAATTTACACCTGGCAAGCGTGCCCCTTCTGTATCCGAGCGAAGCTATTGCTATGGTGGAAAGGGGTTGACTACACGGAGTATAAAATCGATGGGGACGACAATGCCAGAAACCAGATGGCGGAACGAGCCAACGGAGGCCGAACGGTACCCCAAATTTTTATCAATAACCAACACATTGGCGGTTGCGATGAGTTGTATGATTTAGACGGTAAGGGACAATTGGAGTCTTTGTTAACTCAGGCAGCAAGCTAATGGGAGTAGGGAATCGGGAATCGGGAATCGGGAATCGGGAAGAGAGGGCGTTGCTGATTCTGGGTATGATTTTGCCCCCCTAGGGAGTGTTTTCAAAGTTTTCCGCAAGATTATGATCCCCCCCAGCCCCCCTTAAAAAAGGGGGGAGCCATACTCAAAGTCCCCCTTT
>NZ_MKZS01000001.1:1365451-1515005 GCF_001942495.1 Moorena bouillonii PNG | reverse complement strand
CCCCCCTTTTTTAAGGGGGGCTGGGGGGGATCATAATCTTGCGGAAAACTTTGAAAACACGCCCTAAAGGCTGAGGGCTGACGGCTGACCGCTAACCGCTGAGAGCTGAGAGCTGACCACTGACCGCTTTTGGCTTAATGCTTAGCCCCCTATGGTATCAAAACAGCGAGGAATTCGGTTCTGTGGATTGCCATAATAATCCAAAATTTCGTGAGTCCGTAGCACCATAGATTCCATCAGGGCAGTCATGTTCTTTTTCACCACTAATTGGTCTTCTGGTGAAACATAAGCTATGTCTGCTAACAAAACCTCGGTAATATCCTCATGGGCTCCATCGTCATTAATTTTGGCATGGAGCAAGATTGGTTGATAAAAGTCCGAAGGCAAATCTAAATCTTGACACCGCTGTTTGAATAACTGGTGGAACTCCTCACTGTGTTCTTCAAACATTAATAATGCTGCCTTGAAGCTAAGGGGATGCTGCTTCGCAAAAACAGCTAGACTTGAACAAATCGCAAACGTCATTGGTAAGGGCAGCATCCGTTGCAATTGCTGACCAGAAATTCCCACACTCTTCAAGGATTTCTCGATCAGACGGTCATGGTGCAACTCAGACCCAAAGAATTCCCGGAGGAGTTGGCGAATCTTAGGTGATTCATAATTGGCTAAAGACGGAGCTAGCAAACTCGGACACAGATGAGTAACGTGATAGGATTCCAAACTATAGCCAATCAACTGCTCTCTAGTAATCGTCTTATCTACCATCTTTACGCTGTAGGGAGACTCAGGAAAACGCATTTTCAGACGGTTTAGGAATCGGTATAACTCCCGATAGAATTGATGTCCAGTAACACCACCAGATGTCACTGATTTCTCCCGGTCTATTAGCATACCACGGCGGTCTAATTCTATTAGCAAGTCAGGAATCTGTTCTTGAATTCCTGGACACTCCTGACCCAATTCCTCTGGTGACATTCCCCCAAACTGCAACAGCTGGAACAGTTTATAAGTCTCCTCTTGCTTTTCAGGTTCTACTGTAATCGAACAGCCTTGGTTTTGATAACGAATTTCTACCCTGGTATCACTGAATTTTAAACATACTTGATTTTTAAATAGCGGCTGTTTCAATAAACTCTTAGTTAACGTCATAACTTCATTCCTAACTGAATCTAAATTGGGTGATAATGTCCTAGGTTTTAAAGAGTAGGGAGTAGGGAGTAGGGAGTAGGGAGTAGGAAAGGTGGGGAGGTGGGGAGTAGCGATCGCAAAACTTACCACACTTACCACGCTTACCACACTTACCCCTCTCGCCACCCTCCCCACACCTCCCGACTCCGGACTCCGGACTCCCGATTCCCGATTCCCGATTCCCTACTCCCTATTTCTAGAGAGCCGAAACTCGTCTGAGCAAATCACTAGTGCATGAATAGTAATTCCAAATCGCCCTGTAAAAATTGTTATACATTTCAATAAACAGGTAAATTTGATCGCCTAACCGTTGCCGAGTTTGTTGATCAACGTGGCCAATGTCTTGAAAGATGCGATGAATTAAGTTTTCTGATTCTCCAGTTATATTTCTGTTTACCAATTCTCGAATTGGGTCGATAAACCCAGACTCAAGGTTAACCCGCTCACACGCAGCAAGGTAGGATGATAAATGATGGTATGCTTGACGTTTTAACACCCCTAAAGTACTCAATAAAACCAGTGGCTCGGAGTTTGCCCAATAGGCCAAAGCATTCCCAATTGCCACAGTTTCCGGTAGTGCGATCGCATCGTTTAAATCCTGATCGCTAATACCAATACCGTTCAACGCCTTCAGCCAAAGCTGATCTTGCCCATATTCTTGACTATAGAGTTGGTTAATCAATTGTTGAACCTTTCTATAATTTTGGCATCCCAGCACTGGGAAGTCCCAATTCCACCGATGGCAAGACAAATGGTAATGCTCTATCCCAAAGCCATACAAAACAGTAATAGGTAGCTCAGATTCACTAGAGGTTATTGGTTTCCAAAACAGATTTCCTTCAACAGTAGTTTGGAGTAAGTCATTGGTAAAATCCTCCAACTCCAGCAGAGTATCGATACCAGAATGAACTTTAAACGGAGTAGCATCATCCAGTAACGCCTGATCTTCCAATCCTTTCAAAATTGATTGAATTACCTCCGGGTTATCAGGAGCAAAAAGCTCTTGAAGCTCCTCAATACTCCTAGTACCATCCATCATTACAAACAGTGTTTGTAACGTTTCTGCTGACAAACCGCTAGTCTCGAAACCAAAATATTGACCATCCCGATAAAAAACAATCTGATCGGGATATATATTAATGTTACAGGCTAATTTAGGGTACTTTATTGTCAGACTTTGCTTAGATTTACCATCAACTAATGGCTGGGTTTGGTCTAGATTTGAATTTGAAGTTACGCTTTCCACGGTTTTTTTACTATAGATGTTTTAAATTCGATGAGGGATAAATTCCTCGGTTTTATAGAGTAGGGAATCGGGAATCGGGAATCGGGAATCGGGAATATAGTTTATGGATAAATTTTATTGATCCACAAACCCTTAGCTTTTTACTCAGAGGCTGTTTTAAAAATATTGGATATTACTCCACAATCCTCTAATCACAAAAGCTAAGGTATCTCCTCAATCGAGATTAGAAAACTAGATTAGAGGATTGCATAGCAATAGGGGCGTACAGGGCCACATTTTGGTGGCAAGGGATAATAACAGGGGTAGGGACGAGGTAGGGGAACAGGCTTGGCAATAATAGGAGGCTTGGGCTGAGGCATGGGGCTTGGATGGGGATCAATCCTTAGATCTTCGATTTCTTTGATGTCTATCATGTCCCTGATGTCCACCGGATGTGCGATCATCCGACCACCTTCGAGTGAAGACAACTCCTCAGTGTTTATTTCCTGAAGATTTTCCAAGTTCTCAATTTTCATTGATTTTTTCTCCTTCTTGAGATAGTTGATGAATAGATGAGATTTCAATATTTATCATCTTGGTATGTTATAATTAGTTTATGCAATTGGCTTATAGTGTTGTCGCCACCTTGGCTTTTTATTAACAAACAAAAAAAATTCGCTCCCTGCTAAGGCCAAGTAATGGAAATCGGGAGCATGTCAACTTTGTAATTAGGTACATAGATCCCCCCTAACCCCCCTTAAAAAAGGGGGGAACTAGATTGAAAAGTCCCCCTTATTAAGGGGGATTTAGGGGGATCTGAATCAGGGATTAACAAAATTGACATGCACCCTGGAAATCCTTAGCAATGGAAGCGAATTAGTTACTATCTGAAAATCCCTGTATTGGGCGAAAAGCACCGAAAAATAACTGATGATTGCCAACTTTAAGGTTAAGGTCACTATGCTCCAAAACTATACTTATAAACTATACTTATACCAAATCCTGTTCCCACACCCCCCTTATCCGCATAGCCATAGATTCTTGGCATACAAAGATTTGGTCGATTTTTATAAAGGGGTTTTGACAAACGTATTTGGTATTAGATAGTCATGCTCATAGTGTCAGTATTCAGCTATCAGCCTATAAAATAAGCTGACCGCTGACCGCTGACGGCTGAATGCTTACAACTGACCTTTTACCCCAAAATATAAAATTAGAGAATAACAGGACAAATCCTTAACGGAATTGCTTTGATATCTTTATAAGGTAAAGGTCTGGGATAACCGGGATAACATGGTGGAGGTGGTGGTGGTGGACAATAGGGATAAATGGGACGTTTTAATTCTGTGGGAGCAATACTAATATCGGCCACATCTATTTTATGTGCGATCGGTTTATCTATGATCGCTATCATGCCACCTTCAACAGAAGATAATTTATCTATATTTATCTCCTGAAGATTTTCTAAGTCTCCAATTTGCATGGAAAATTCTCCTTCTTCAGCTCAACAGTTGTTGATGTTGATGTTGATGTTGATGTTGATGTTGATGTTGATGTCTGGGTGAAACATTTAATTGTTTCATTTGATTATTATTGTCCGATGTTATCTTCTCTATGTCTTGCCAATTTGGCTGGAATAGGTTAATCATTTTGGGGAAGAGGGAGTAGGGAGTAGGGAGTCGGGAGTCGGGAGTCGGGAGTCGGGAATAGGAGTTGCTATACCCTAGGTGGTTTGTGTTGGGTCTAGCTGACGCGATCGCATACACCCCCATCACACCCCTTTGAGACGATCCGACTGGTGACTGCTGCTGGCGAAAGCACTATCACATAAGGGTTTCAGCTCTACAACAAAAACTATCCTCTTGATCCATTACACTCCCGACTCCCTACTCCCGACTCCCGATTCCCGATTCCCGATTCCCTACTCCCGTCCTACCACCAAATCCCACAACGCATCAATACCTCTACCCACATACTCTGAATCCTGGTGTTGTTCAATCCATTCAATCACAGTAGGGAGAACATGATTAGATGTTTTGCCCAATTTGCCCAAGACTTCGGCTGCCTGCCAACGCACATAAGAATCATCATCGATTAGCCTTGCTAGGAGGGCACTGACTACGGTTTCTGAGCTATTGCCCAAATTGACCAAGGCTTCCGCTGCCCTGATACAGACAAAAGAATCATCATCGATTAGCCTTGCTAGGAGGGCACTGACTACGGTTTCTGAGCTATTGCCCAAATTGCCCAAGGCTTCCGCTGCCTTGATACAGACAAAAGAATCATCATCCCTTAGCCTTGCTAGGAGGGCACTGACTACGGTTTCTGAGCTGTTGCCCAATTTGCCCAAGGCATCGGTTGCCCTGATACGCACATCATAATCATCATCCCTTAGCCTTGCTAGGAGGGCACTGACTAAAGTTTCTGAGCTGTTGCCCAATATACCCAAGGCATTAGCTGCACTCTCACGCACATTAGAATTATCATCCTTCAGTCGTGCTAGTAGGGCGTTTATTACAGTTTCTGAGCTGTTGCCCAATTTGCCCAAGGCATCGGCTGTACTCATGCGCACATCAGAATCATCATCCTTCAGTCGTGCTATGAGGGCATTGATTACAGTTTCTGAGCTGTTGCCCAATTTGCCCAAAGCATAGGCTGCCCTGATACGCACATCAGAATCATCATCCATTAGCCTTGCTAGGAGCGCATTAACTACAGTTTCTGAGTTGTTGCCCAAATTGCCCAAGGCATAGGCTGCAATCATACGCACAACAGAATTATCATCATCCATTAGCCTTGCTATGAGGGCGTTGATTACAGTTTCTGAGCTGTTGCCCAATTTGCCCAAGGTATCGGCTGCACTCACACGCACACCATAATTGTTATCCTGAAGTCCTGCTATGAGGGCGTTGATTACAGTTTCTGAGCTGTTGCCCAATTTGCCTAAGGCTTCCACTACTCTCCAACACACAACAGAATCATCATCTATCTGTGCTAGCAGGGCGTTAACTACGGTTTCTGAGCTGTTGCCCAAATTGCCCAAGGCTTCCACTGCCTTCTCACGCACAACAGAATCATCATCCTTTAGGGGTGTCAACAATATTGTAATTACCTGATCTTTTTCCCCTAACTCGTGTCGATAGTTCAGCAATCGTTCCTCATCGATTCGAGGCGATTGCTCCTTCAACAATTCCAATACCTGTTTCTCAAAATCCGTTTCATACAAACTACAAATTATCTGATAAACCTGCTCACGAATATTATTGCCAACCCGCTCTTTACTAGTCACCTCCAACTCAACCAACCCCTCTAAAATCTCTTCCACTAAGCCACTATCAGTACTCCGTAAATTTTTCGGGTCTTCTGCCAAACAATTACCAGCAAATAACAAATCCCGATGTAACCACTGCTCATAGTTACTATTATTAGTCAAAACTGCCCGAATTGCCTTCGCCGCATTTTTCGGTTTTTGTTGCGCTATCAGTAATAGTAACACTTCGCGCCAATGGGAGTCATGTAAATGCTCCCGAATCTGATTCAAAACAATATCGAAATCATATTCATTTTCTGCTTGATAGTTAATCTCCTGAGCACACAAATATTCTTGAAACGTCTTATGGACAAAACCATAACAATCTTGCCCTTGCTCATTCAATAAACCAGTGCGCTTGCGAATCAACTCTACAAACCGTCTTGCCTCTTCCTTAGCTTTATACAAATCCACCTGCTTCAAGGTTTTAATCTGCTCAGCCAATTGCTTAATCAAATCATCTTTGTCAATGAGCGTGCCACTATCCTTATCTTCAGCATTTCCCTGAGTATGAATCCAATACGCCAACCATTCCATCAATCGGCGCAAATCATCCAAGCTCAAATAGGTCAACCACTTATCACTACTTAATTCCTTATTAGCATCCCAAGAGGTTAACAAGGTTTCCACTGCTTTGTCATAAAGCTTATACCGTTCCTTGGGCAATACCGCTTGATACCGATGAATCAATGCAATAATTGTCAACAATAACGGATTCCGTGCCAATAGCTTAATCCGGTCATTATCATCCAGCGCTTTTCGTAAACTCTGCTTGCGCCTTTCAGCTTCTGCTTGGTCTTGAAAGCGACTGTTATACCAGTTATCAATAAACGCGGAAATCTTGCTATCATCAAAGGGTTCAATTTGATAGTGGGGAAATTCCTCAGTGCGGAAAAAGTCGCGCCGATAACCAGCCGGTCTAGATGTAATAATAGCGCGATTTCTGTCAAATTGCCCCAAAAAATTCTCGATGCGACTGACTACATCATTCCGTTTAGCCTCATCTGCGACTTCATCCAAACCATCCAGCAATATCAAGGCTCTACCATCAGACAACCAATGCTCAAAAAATCCCACTGGTAACCGTTGCACTGACATCGTGTTTTCGGCAAACCCACGGGCATAGTCGATCAGGTTTTTATCGAGATTTATCCCAAAATCTCGCATCCTAATTAAAATCGGTAGCCAGTCGGTATCACCATCTAATCCCAACTCCTCAGGCTTGCTCTCAGCCAACATTACTGCAAAATAACTCATCAACGTGGTTTTCCCCGAGCCTGGCGCACCCAATATCACTACTCGTCTCGACTGACTTTGGCTCAATAGCTGCTGAGCCAAGAATTTCCGTCCAGTCGTCTTTTCCAACAACGCCCTTTCCAGCTTTTCCCGACTTTCTCCTGCTAACAACTCCCGCTCCCAAGTGCTAGCAGTTGATACCTCTTCCACCACATCGGGCATTACAAAAATCTGCGCTAACTTCTCCGATTTCTCTACTTCTTGCCCAGGCACAGCAATGCCAGCAAATTTAACATCATCAAACCAGTTAGCTAACTGCTCACAATAATCCTGTTTAGCTACCTGAAATTTTAGATAAGTAACAGTATGCTCAAAATAAGCATTAATAAATCTCTCTATCCAAAGCTGGAGACTATCTTGATTTAGTTTAATGTTATTCGTTTCTGCTTCTTGTTGAAATACGGTGCTTAAAATATCCCGGTCTGGCTTACCTTGATTGAGTAACGGTTTCTGTAATTCCGCTAAAACTGCTGCATTAGTAAAATAGCCCCCCAAAAAATTTTTAACTCCATTCAATCCATCCGGCGGAGCATGAAAAAATAATAGTTGGCTCGGTTCCAGTTGTTTTTCCCATTCCTTAACTGCGTATTCTCCCGCTTTGATTGCCTTCTCTACATCGCTTTTCGTCAGAGCTTGAGTTAAGCTATCCCATCCTTTTCCCGAAACAATCTCTAACAACGATTCCCCTATTTTCGGGATTGCCCAATTGGCTAACAGTGACAAGGGTTCCATAATTTATAGGTAATTATGTTCGATGCTATTAATTATAGCAATTTAGGGAGTAGGGTTTTTTTCCTAGGTTTGGATCCCCCTAAATCCCCCTTAATAAGGGGGACTTTCCAGATAGATTTCCAGACTCCCCCCAATAATCAGGCTTTTGAGATAGATTTCCCGACTTCTTACAATAATCAGGTTTGGATCCCCCTAAATCCCCCTTAATAAGGCGGACTTTCTTAATTTATAAATTTAGGGGGTGGGTTTTGATACCCCTAAATCCCCCGAGCAATCCCTCGCTCGGGGGACTTTTGAGATAGATTTCCGACTCCCCCCTTTGATAAGGGGGGCTGGGGGGGATCGAGCAAATAAATAGGATAGAAAGGGATGGTATCTAGGAGCCGCTACGCAAACCGACTCCCCCAAGCTAAGACCATTACCCTAATTCCTAATACCTAAAAAAACGATATAGCATTTCTAGGATTTATGAGGTACGCTTTTAAACCTCAAAGTCCCCCTTATTAAGGGGGATTTAGGGGGATCCCTACCTCATGGCATAGAAAATTGCTATAAAATCGTTAACTTATTGAATTTTGAAACAGTTCTAAGTTGTGTTAGGGGGAAGCTCACTGCTGATCCGAACGCACACTGCTTCAAAATTATGCAATACTTCATCATTGGTAAATCGAATTACTTTTAATCCATAACCTTCAAGAATCTGGCTTCTTTCTTGATCATAAGCTTGGCCAGCTTCTGTATAATGAGACTCTCCATCAACTTCAATCACTAATTTTAAAGCAGCGCAATAAAAGTCAACAATAAAATTCCCTATCGGTCTTTGTCGCAAGACTCTAAACTGAAAATTTTTTAAATAGTCAGACCACAGCTTTTTCTCGGCTGGTGTCATAGTTTTTCTTAATTCTTTAGCTCTGCTTACTAAATTGGAGTTATAAGGCAGATGAAATTGTTTTTGTTGGCGATCGCACATTTTACAAGAATTGAGCTTGTGGTTTTTGCCGTGGGTTTTGATCCCCCTAAATCCCCCTTAATAAGGGGGACTTTTTAGATAGATTGGCGGACTTATTACAATAATCAGCCTTTCTATATAGGTTTCCGAGCTCCCCCCTTTGATAAGGGGGGCTGGGGGGGATCCAGCAAGTCAATGGCATAGAAAGAGATGGTATCTAGGAGCCGCTACGGGAACCCATAAATATCTTATCAATTTAAATACTATCCCAAGATTACGATCTAAACTTAAATACTATCGCAAAATTAACCTTTAAAATTAAATGTAATGCTCTGATGCACTAAGGGATTTGCCGTAGGCTATGCTACGCGATCGCTAATACAAAATTAAGCAAAAAAAATTTATTATATACCCCCTTTTGCAAAAAAAATCAAAAATTACTTGACAAATTAAATAATTATTTATTACCATAAAAAGGTCACCAATACAACAACAAAAAACATTATGGACATCGAAAACTTTCTCCCAAATTTCGAGTATAACCCCAACAATCCTAATCTCCCTGACTCATTTGGCAAACCCCAGCCAGGACGGAAGCAAATCAAACATATATTGATCGGTTCTCCCAAAATTGTGCGGGTCACAATCTATAGCCTTTATAGCCGTGGCTACGCCCAAGTTGATGAGTGGAGCACTCCTCAACCTATCGGAAATTCTGGTGAGGTGATCAGTATTTTGATTCGACATCTGTTGGTAGATTAAGATAGCAAATTGCCAGGGATGCCAATCCCTGTCTTGATGCAGTCGCTCATGGGGGAAACCACGGCAGTTGCTCATGGGGGGAACCCCCAAGACCGCACTGCCTCCCCAAGACCGCGCTGCATCGCTGGCGACAGGTCAAAACTTAGGAGAAAAGGAGAAAGTACGAAGTCTGAAGTCTGAAACCTAAGTTAGTATGTTGTTGATCGGGATAATTTCCTGATGAATTGGTGAAGACATAGTCAAGAACCCTAGGGTTTTTGACTATTACAACAAATAATTCGGTCAAGGATTGGAATTAACCAGAACTTGACCGAATTTTTTTATTGTGATGAGGGAACAGGGAACAGGGAACAGGGAGTAGGGAGTAGGGAGTAGGGAAGAAAAGTTAGATGTACCTTATTACTAGAAAACTCAACAGCACTAATCAAGACTCAAGACTAACTTGCGACAATGCAATAGTTTTTTCCACCACCCTTACCACCCACCCCTTGCATCTTTTAAAAAATCGTGTTAGTATAACAATATCGTTAAAGCAATGGTTTTACCGCCATGATGATTTCTACCGCACAAGCTGCTAAATTACTAGGTGTCTCTGCCACTCGCGTCCGTTTCCTGTTGAGCAAGGGCAGAGTCAAAGGAGCGTATAAAGTGGGTAGAACTTGGGTGATTCCTTTATTTGATGGCATGCCAGTGGTCACCCCCGGCACTCGTGGACCGAAGCGGAATTGGTCAAAGCGTACAAATTACACTAAGGCGGTCATCCACGTTAATCAGAAAGTCATTCGCCAAAATCACAACACCGGCGAACGCAATCCCGTGATTACCGTAAAACGCGGCGCTAAAAACATTTACGGTCATACCGTCGAAGTCAATGGCCCTTGTCGGGTGATGTATCGCCCAGATGAACCCCTAAATTGTGGAGCACGGGTATGGATTGAGACGATTTCTGATTTTAATGTCAGCTGAGCCAGGTCTAAGTTATTTAGTGATAGCGCTACGCCCTGGGAATTGGGAATAGCGATGAGTCAAGCATGGTCGAGAGGCTTAAACCAACGGGAATGCATTCAGAGGTAGCCGGGTTTATAGGAGGTGAACTATTTTTAGAAATTCGACGCTGTCAATTGCCTTACTTTATTCCTAAAGAATGCGTGATCAAACCACAAACAGAGTCTGGGTATGAACCAGATGTAATCGTTTTAGACAAGCAAAAAGTTACTGATAACGAACCACGCTGGGAAAAAGAATCGATTATCACACGGGGGTCTTCTGTTCGTTTAGTTGTAGAAGTGGTTTCAACAAACTGGAGCGACGATTACGCTTTAAAACTGGAAGATTACGAATCTTTCGGAATTGCTGAATATTGGATTGTTGATTATTTAGGTTTAGAGGATATCTGAAAAGTTTTTTTATACTGAATTTTGCCCCCCTAGCCCCCCAACTTTGGGGGGAACAAGAGTCAATTTGCTTCTAAAAGTCCCCCAAAATTGGGGGATTTAGGGGGCTTTGATCTAGCAAATGAGACTTCTCAGACAACCTCTTAGGTGGTAGGCGATTTATTGGCAATCCCAAACAACCTACTTTATCGGTTTACCAATTGATAGATGGCGAATATAACGTTAGTCAGTTCCGAGGAGCTAACCGTATTTTATCCTCAACCTTTCCAGAGTTAAGGTTAAATGCTGAACAGGTTTTTCAAGCGGTCAGTTATCAGTAGTAGTTACTATAAAAGGAATAGGAACTAGGAAAGTTCGGATCAGTATAAAAGAGATGCTATGGTGCGATGGCATAGTGGCTCTTTGCTGAGCATCCCATTAGCATTAAGCATTGGCATTAACTTTTGTGCGATCGCATTATCATTAACCGTTGTGTCTAGGCATCCTTGAACTCTCCCCCCCACACTACCCACACTACCCACACTACCCACACTACCCCCTCTCCCCACACTCTTTCCCCATGAGGATCAACCCTCCTGACTGGCTTGGGGGAAAATAGTGAGCTGATTTGGAATAACCTAATCTGGTATTGTAACAATATGAATTTAAGATTCGGTTAATTAAAGGTAAAATCAGGTGGACATTGGGAGTATAGATAGTGATTGAGATGCTCAAAGTAGGAACCTTAGTTCGAGTGATTTATCCTGATTATGTTGCGGGTCTTTCGGGTCGTATTGAAGCACAGGAAGAATCCGGTCGTTGGATAGTCAGATTAGAGGAAAATCCATTTGAGCAGAATGATCAACCATTTATACTATCTCTAGATGAGTCAGACTTTGAAGTGATAAAGCCTCCTTCATTGTAGTTAAGCTAGTTATTATATTTTCTAGTTATCAGATTTTCCATTTCCACCAAGCATGAAACACCAGATAAGTATAAATGAGTTCAAAGAAAACGTTAAAGCTGACTTTAACACCAGACCAAACTATGATCAAGGAAGCTTTCACCCTCGGCTAGCCAAGGGTCTAGTAGAACTATCCCACCTGAAAACTGGACAACGAATTCTAGATATTGCTACCGGCACAGGTTTAGTAGCAATTCTTGCAGCCAAAATTGTCGGTGCTTCTGGAGCTGTTGTCGGCGTAGATATTTCCTCAGGCATGCTCAATCTAGCCCAACGAAAAGTTAAAGCCGAAGGTCTCAACAACATCGAATTTATAGAAGCAGATGCAGAAACTATCAACTTCCCAGATAATAGTTTCGATAGGATTCTATGTTCTTCAGCCATTGTATACTTAACAGATATCCCTGCTGCGTTACGGCAGTGGTATCGCTTCGTAAAACCAGGAGGATTAGTCGGATTTTCCTGTTTTGCAGCAAACGCCTTTCCTACAGGGGGTCTGTTTCGAGAAAAAGCAGGAGACTATGGCATTGTAATTCCTAATCCCAATCAACCCCTTGGTAGTCCCGAGAAATGTCATCAGCTACTCACCGAAGCAGGTTTTGAAGACATCAACGTCAAAACCGACCAACTTGGTTTCTACAACAGTGATACTCAAACAGTAGCAGCAAACTCTTGGCGGGGAAACTCAAAGAGTGCCTTTGGCGCGGAAGTTTTCCAGCTTTCTCCAGAGAAATTAGCACAATTGAAAACTGAATTCTTTGCAGCCGTTGAGCAATTAGCCACAGCACAAGGCATTTGGATAGATATTACAACGTTTTTTGTTTTCGCCAGGAAATCGGTAACATTTCAGATTATTAAATAATCCCTATATCTATAGCAAGTATTATACCCATGAGGTACAAATCTCTGGGTTTTAGGGAGCAGGGAGCAGGGAGCAGTGAAGAGGGAAAAAATAATGTGTACCTCATAGCCATGATAAACGCTATAAGCTAATGGGCTACGCGAACAGCGATTAGCGCTACGCGCACGCTACGCGAACAGTTATCAGTTACCAGCTAATGCGTTACGCGCACGCTACGCGAACAGTTAATGGGGCGGCTACTTAAGGCTTGCTGAATAAAATATGCTGACTGCTGACTGCTGACTGCTGACTTCAGCTATCAGCTATCAGCTAATGTGAATGCTACTTGAGTTCCGAACAGCTTGTGAATAAAATCTGCTGACTGCTGACTGCTGACTGCTGACTGCTGACTGCTGACTGCTGACTGCTTACCTTACGTTTTTAGAGGTTAAACGTTGCACTATTGCTATTATTTATTTTTCTGTTTGTTCTTCCTCCACCACTGGCATTGATTCTGTAGGATCTTCTGCTGAGTAGCCTGAAAATTTAGCCAATTGCTCTAAGGACAGCATACCTGGGTAAAACCGACCATTAATTTCCCAAGTTGGAAAGCCTCTGATCTTCGCTTCAATACAGAGGTTAGTTTGGGAGATTTCAGCCCTTGGGTCACATTCAATATAATTAATCTGCTTAAATGCCTCACCAAACATTTGCTTCTGCTTTGTGCAATAGGGACACCAGTAAGCCCCATACATTTTAGCACCAATTTTGTTCAAATGACCAGATAAAGAGGTGGCTGAAGGGGTAACTGGGAGTTCAGGAGCAGGGGATTCTAGGGTTACTTTTGTAGGGGTAGAGGGTGAGGGTTCTCCTAAAGAGGATTCGGCAGCTACTGTCAGTAGGGCAAGACTAGAAATCACCCAGACAGTCTTATTTAAACTACGAATAAATATCCATGGGAGTTTAATGCTAGATTTGGCGTTCATAGTTTGTAGAGGATATATTGGAATTATCCAGGGAATTAATCACTTCTTTACCGTTTTAACCTGATCTTGTCGGAAACTACCAAATCTTTATTAACGGGACGTGGTGCATCTTAATCCATGCAATTAGGGAAAAATGCCCCCGAAAATTACCACACTTTAAACACTTTCCACACTTTAAACACTTTCCACCCTCTCCGTGCCCGGGCTCCACACTTACCTTCTTTTTTACAAATATGAGATGCACCCAACGGAATCTAAGCTCTCTACTTTGTTTGCTTACCAGGCTCCCAGCCCATTAGCTGGCAAGCTAACCATGCCCACATACGGCTTTGCATAACTATCAGGTACACAGGATTGTTTTCCTTCTTCCCACTTCCCACTTCCGACTTCCCATATCCGCTGCTCCCTGCTCCGAAGTCCCTGCTCCCTGCTCCCTAAAAACCCATAACGAAAGTACCTAACAGCAATTGCAAACCGCTGTAGCGTTGTATTTGGGTTGTGAACACAGGAATTGCAGAAAAAGGCTTGCATACAAAAGGCAAAAGCCAAGAGGGGTAAAGAGCTCCGGAGTTTTATTGTCCAATAAAAAAACACCATTAATATTTACATCTAATTTATAAACCCTATAGTGCTTAAGTTTAATACTTACTTTTCTGGAATTCACCTCAGAATCAGTGAATTATCTAATAACTGATCATTATTCTTTTTCATCAACAAGCAACTATGGTAAAACGCTTTCTTACCAAAGACATGCTCGACTTTGAGGCTCCAGATCAAGTCAAGGAAGTTATCCAACCTCAAGGGCGTCCACCAGAAACAGATCCTACTTTAGGTATCCGTCCGGAATTAAGTATTGAAGTTAACCAAAAGCCAGGCACTCCCCGACATCGACTAGTCACTATTGGTGATTCCCTAAGCCATGGCGTCCAGAATGGAGCAATTTTTAACACTGACCTATCCTATCCCATGATGATTGCTCAAGAAATGGGTTGGGAAGAACACCTGCGCCGTCCCAGCCAATATGGTGAATTGGGTGGATTGCCCCTGAATCTGGAGTATTTAGTTCGGCGCTTAGAGGGACAGTTTGGTGACCAGATCGACTGGTGGGAATTAGCACCAGCCCTGTTTTCAATCCAGCAATATATGGACGACTTAGAAGATTATTGGGAACGGGGTCCCGGTTGGCAAGGGGGCGTTGGTTCTACTGTTGCTATGCACAAAGGAATTAACCACAACCTCGCTATTTATGGGTGGAATATCACAGATATTATTTCTAACGACGCAGATACTCTCAGAAAAACAATCGAGGCACCAACGGATGATCTATTGCGGCAAATTGTTGAGAATGGCAACGAACATGCGGCATTAAGGGTTTTGGACTCGGCGCGGGATTCAGAGGGTAAAGCACTTACCCCAGTCCAAGCTGCGGTCGCACTAGGGCAAGAAGGAAGTCTAGAAAACGGTGAGGGAGATGGTATTGAAACCCTGATGGTCATGATTGGGGCGAATAATGCCATGGGCACCGTTGCTCAACTGCAGGTCAGATGGAGTTGCGATCGCGATTCAAATTCACCACAGTCCAATCAGCCACCTACGATCTGGTGTCCGGAAGATTTCAAAGCTGAATGTGATCAAGTAGTTGAGCAAATCAAGCAAATTAAAGCTCGCCATGTCATTTTGGCTACAGTTCCCCATGTCACCATTGCCCCCATTGGTCGTGGAGTAGGAGATAAGATCGCTACTGGCTCGCGATACTTCCCCTACTACACCCGTCCTTGGATTAGCGACAAAGATTTCGACCCCAACCGTGACCCGCACATTACCGGACAACAAGCCCGAGCAATTGATAGCGTCATTGACCAGTACAACGACTATATTGCTGATGCTGTACGTCAGGCTCGAAAAGAAGGTCGAGATTGGTATTTATTTGAATTAGGAGGATTACTGGATTGCTTAGCTTATCGACGTTATATTGAAGACTCCGACGCCCGACCAGATTGGTGGACTCCCTATCAGCTGCCACCGGAACTAGAAGCTCTTTCACCAGTACCGGATACTCGCTTTTTTAGATCCGATGCCACCGGTCGCACCAGCGGTGGTTTCTTCACCCTAGATGGCATTCATCCCACTACTATTGGCTACGGTATCGTTGCTCAAGAAGTGATCAATATTATGCAGCAACAAGCTGGTGTCAAGTTTTATCGCAAAGACGGTTCCACAGAGCGTCATGATCCAGTCAAGATCAATTTCCAGCGCCTGATTGCTCTAGATACCCTGATTTACGACCCACCGAAATCTTTATCGAGTAGTCTGAAATGGCTGGATTGGCTCGATCAGAATTTGCAGATTTTCCAGCGCTTACTAAGAAAGGGGAATTGAAGAATGAAGAATTTAGAATGAAGAATGTAGAATGAAGAAATTTCCAATTCTAAATTCTAAATTCTAAATTCTAAATTCTAAATACTGACCTGCTCTGTTAGCACTAACCATTATTATCGCTTTCGTTAATACTGAATATTTTACAGCTCTATATTAACGAAAAGCCATGTCTTTCGTTAATAAGCGTATAAATCAAAATTTATATGATATAATTACCAACTGGAAAAAATCCACTGAAGGTATCCAAGACTATGCTAAAGGTCAGCTTCAGGGTAATTCAGATTTCGATAAACTGAATAAAAAATGCACTTGAGGCGATTATGACCCAAAACAATCGCTCCCCATGGGATGCTGGCAGATTCATAAAAACCCTAAGCTACTTTGAGGTTATCCCTTTCCTGAGCTGCCTACAGCGATTATTCACAGGTCGTGCCAATAATCAAAAATCGAGCCAAGGTAAAGAAAAAGATATGGGAGTAATACTGGTAGCTGGGGCAACTGGGGGTGTAGGCAAGCGAGTGGTTCGCCGTCTGCTTAAGCAGAATTATCCCGTACGTGCTCTAGTCAGAGATGCCCAGAAAGCTAGGGAAATCCTTGGGGATAACCTGGAACTATTCGAGGCAGATATAACTATTCCAGAGACCTTGACTCCAGCACTGTACAAGAACATTACTGCTGTAGTGTGTTGTACGGGAGCGCGGGTGCAACCGGTAGAAGGAGACACCCCGAACCGGGAAAAATACTATCAGGGCATCAAGTTCTATCTGCCAGAAGTAGTCGATACCCCGGAAGTTGTGGAGTATCAGGGTATCAAGAACTTAGTACAAGCTGCAGCAGAGTACCTTGAACCAGGCAAACAACTGCTATTTGACTTCCAAAACCCTTCCGATGACTTACAAGAAACCTGGGGTGCTGTGGATGATGTAGTAATGGGTGGTGTCAGCGAGAGTTCAATTCGGCTCATCAACAAGGCTGCCCTGTTTACTGGCAATGTCTCAACGGCAAATTCTGGGGGCTTTGTGTCAGTACGCACCCGCAATCTCCCAACTCCCCTCAACTTAGCTGAGTACGAAGGACTAGAACTGCGAGTTAAAGGGGATGGTCAACGGTATAAATTTATATTGCGCAATGAATCGAAATGGGATGGAATTGCCTACTGCTATTCCTTCGACACCCAGAAAGATCAGTGGATGAATGTTTCGATTCCCTTTGCTGATTTGATTCCGGTATTTCGAGCCAAAACCTTGAAAGATGCTGCTCCCTTCAACCCCAGTCGCATCTGTGCTATACAGCTAATGCTGAGTAAATTTGAATATGATGGCGCGCTCAACCCACAATTTGCTCCAGGTTCTTTTGTCCTACAGCTGGAAACTATTAAAGCCTATGGGGGTATCACCAAGCCCCAATTCATTATGATTAGTTCAGCCGGGGTGACTCGTCCAGGTCGTCCAGGAATTAACCTCGAGGAAGAACCACCAGCGGTACGAATGAATGACCAACTGGGGGGAATTCTAACCTGGAAACTGCGGGGAGAAGAAGCAGTTCGTGACAGTGGGGTTTCCTATACTATCATCAGACCTTGTGCTTTGACAGAAGAGCCGGGAGGTCAAGCCTTAGTGTTTGCTCAAGGAGACAATATCCGAGGTAAAGTAAGTCGGGAAGATATTGCTGAACTTTGTGTTCAGGTAATAGAGCAACCCAAGGCTTGTAATGTCACCTTTGAAGTCAAAGAGGCAAGTGATGGTTTGCGAGACTGGCAAACTCTTTTTTGCGATATCAATACCGACAGCAATTAAGTATAGGGTTTCTATCTAGGTTGTAAACACACTTATTGCCAAAAAAAGCAAGTTAGGAAGAATTTAGAATTAATAAATTCTAAATTCTTCCTAACTTGCCAGACGCTCCGATGCTTGAGATTTCATCAGGGTAACCAACTCTTGAAGTCCTCTTTTGACATGTCGCGTCACTGTCATCGGACTCACGCCAATTCGTTTGGCTGCCTCCTTGCGGGGGAGTTCTCGTAAGAAAACAAACTCTATAGCTGCCTGAGTTTTATGTTCTAGCTGACTCAAGGCACCGTGGAGCTGTTGTCGGTCTTCTTCCCAATAGTGTAAATTCTCTTCATAGTAATCTGGTAGAGTCTCTCCTAAAGTCATGGGTTGATCGACCTTCTGAGAGACCGTGGCATCCAAACTTAAAGGCAAACGATTTTGAACTGCCAACTTACTTTCCTGCCACTCTTGGAGGGATATATCCAAAGCCTTAGCAATTTCTTCATCTCTGGGGAAGCGTCCTAAGTTAGTTGCTAACTTTTTGCTGACTCTTTTCCCTGCCTGCTGCAGTTCCTGCCATCGGCGAGGAATCTTGACCAGAGAACCCCTGTCGCGTAAGAAATGTAGCATTTCACCGCGAATGTAAGGCACTGCTAAGGAACTGAATGCACAACCTTGATGGGGGTCGAACCGCTCAATAGCACGAATCAAGCCGATGTAACCCATTTGCTCGAGGTCTTCATAAGGTTCAGCACACTTCTGGCTGACTATATGAGCAATCTTCCTCACTAACCCAGCATTTAATCTTACTATCTGATTGCGAAGTTGAATTGATGGATTTCGGTAATACGCAATCAGAAGTTCCATTCCTTGAAAACCAACAGACCCAATAGCCATTCTCAAAATATCCCAGAAGTGGAAACCTATTTACGACACGAGGCTTAGCCTAAGCAATTAATCTTCAACTCATTGTCATTAGAGATTCCCCTTTAGAACCATCGTCCTTTTACGGAAAAAACAAATTACCGTTTTTCTGTTCTCTGTACAATCACGCAGATTGGAAAGCCAAGATAGTGAAAAATTGCTATAGGGTCTTAAATGTGGTATAATATATAAGCTAAATAATGGGCAAGTTGCAAGTTGCAACTTTTTGCAACTTGCAAAGAGGATAACTAGTACTCTGTCAATTTAGTTTTGAGGGTTAGGGCAAGGTTAATCTAAGCATTCAGCTATCAGCCAAGGCGAAGGTCAAAGGCCAAGGGCTTTTCCCCAGACTTTCAATTCTCTAAAATCTCGAACTATTAAATTATCATTAAATTATCCCGTTTGCCCATTGCCCATTGCCCATAGGCGCACGCTACGCAAACGAGGTTTATTTTAAGAATGATAGCTGACTGCGGTAGGCTGAATGCTTAAAGGTTAATGGTGTTAGGTGTGAGCTATTAGATATTAGATGTTAGGTATTAGGTATTAGGTATTAGGTATTAGGTATTAGGTATTAGGTATTAACTATTAAGTATAATGTATTAGCTATTAGTTAAAAGTATTAGGTATTAGGTATTAGGTATTAATCATTAGGTATTAGTTAAAAGTATATAGCGGCTTTTATTCTAATTAGGTACACAGGATTTTTCCCCTCTTACCTATTACCTCTTCTGACTTCACTGCTCCAAAGCTCCCTGCTCCAAAGCTCCCGAAAACTATCTACCTCACCTAATTTAAACCCCCTAGAGTTTACCCCTCAATTCAATTTGGAGGGAGTATTAGGCAAGTCGGTTTGGGTGCATCTCAATCCATGAAATTAGGCAAAATTATAATAAAATTCCGACACTACCCACACCTCCTGCGCCCGGTGCACCACACTTCCCGCGCCCGGTGCACCACAGGTCCGACACTTCTGTTCTTTTTTACAACTATCAGATGCACCCAGTCGGTTTTCCCACCTGCCACAAGATTGCGGATATCGTTCAAAATAGAAGTAGTTATAAATCAATGCTGATACTTTATCCGGAAAATTATTGACTAAAATCTCATGAGTAGCACCAGTAACTTTCGTCAAGCAATTCGTGAATCTCAAGGTCGAGCCCTAGTTGGTCCGAATGTGATTGCTAATGCCCTGCCCTTCCTGGGTGGTGGACTAGTCTTAACTGCACTAGGTGTCTATGGTGGTCTGGGAGTGATTGAAAGCAACCCAGGGCTGTTTATGACCACCATCTGGCTTGCCGTAATTGCCGAACTTATTCTTTTCTTCGTTGCCCGTGGTGTGGCTGAGAACGGAAACAACACTGTAGCTTTGCCTCTTCTAGCTACTTACAGTCTCTTGTCCGGCTACACCCTCAGTGGCTTAATATTCGTTGCCCTAGGAACAGATGGTGTGGGCATGCAAGGCATTGCCATTGCTGCCTTTGGCTGTGGTGTCGCCTTTATGGCTGGCCGTCAAATTGGCTCTAATCTCTCAGACGAAGATGGCTTTGCTTTAGCCAAAACCGTCCAGATGGGTATGATTGCCTTGCTGGTGGTCTTGGTGGCTCAGCTAGTTTTATCCTTCTTTGGTGTCTACACACCCAGCTTTCTAGAAATTGCTATCTCTGGCATCGGTGTGGTTATTTTTGCGGGTGCGGCTGTAGTGGATTTCTTCGTCCTGCCTCGCGCCTATCGTGATGACCAGTATCTACCTGCTGCCCTGTCAATGTACTTGACTTATATTAACTTGTTCGTGTTCATTTTGCGGCTGCTGATTGCTCTTAATGGTCGCGACTAAGACAGTGCAATACGATAGAATCTGATCGGGGACGGCAATGCTGTACCCCGATTTTTTTAGTTCTAAGGTAGGGAATCGGGAATCGGGAATCGGGAATCGGGAATCGGGAATCGGGAATCGGGAATCGGGAATCGGGAATCGGGAATCGGGAATCGGGAATCGGGAATCGGGAATCGGGAATCGGAAAAAAATCTTCTAAGGGAGTGAAGTTTCCTCGACTGGACGTACAATTATTGGTGTATCACTTTGCTCTGGCTTAAAGATTGCCTCAAGAGCCTCTTTTAGATTTTGAGCCATAATAATTTGGTTTTGATAAACCACAATAACTCGCACTAATGTTGGGAGACTATTTTGCTCAGCTTCTATATACAATGGCTCAACATACAGTAGGGATTGCTCGATGGGAATAACCAAAAGATTCCCCTGAACTGCTCTTGAACCTTTTTGATTCCATAAGGAAATTTGTTGAGAGATGACTGGATCTTGATTAATCAGAGCTTCAATTTGCTCTGGTCCATAGATGAGTTGTTGCTTGGGAAACTGATACAGGAGTAACTTGCCATATTGATCCCCATCAGAGCGACCAGCTAGCCAACCAATTAAATTATTACGACCTGTAGGTGTATAGGGGTGGAGCAAGATAAATTCTTCTGATTTCTCCTTGGGGAGTTTCATGATAATGTAGTAGGGTTCCACTGGTTGAGATTTACCAGCATAAATTTCCTGGGGAATCCGCCACAAATCCTCTTGGTTGTAAAAGACCTGGGGGTCAGTCATGTGATATGCTAGCAAGCGCTCGGATTGGATATTAAATAGATCAATGGGGTAGCGCAGATGAGTCCGCAGGTTGGTGGGCATCTGATCCAGTGACTTGAAGAAATTTGGGAAAATCTTACTCCAGGTTTGAATAATCGGGTCTTCTGGGTCAGCTATGTAGAAACTAACATCGCCATTGTAGGCATCAATAACGACTTTTACGGAGTTACGGATGTAGTTAAACTGGTTGTCACCTGGGTCGGCATAGGGGTAGCGATCGCTTGTGGTGTAGCCATCCACAATCCAGTAGAGATAATTTTCATTGACCCCTGATTCGCTTTCAGAAGTATCAGCAATTACCAGGTAGGGGTCAGCGTCATAGCGTAAAAAGGGAGCGATCGCTTGAATCCGTTGGCGAATATTACGGCGGAACAGTAACTTTGTTTCGGGTGTGAAATTCCCAGTCAGTAGCATCTGCCAGTCTTTGAGATACTGGGCAAACACTAACCGCCGCCAAAAGGAGTTTAGGCTAACACCATCAGTCCCATCGTAGGTGTTGTAAACGTTGTCGTCTCCACTGGGATAGTCTAATTCCTGAGTTTTGGTGGAGGTCATGATATAGTTATTGGTCAGTTCTCCGTAGTAAATCCGGGGTTGACCAATGGGGATACTATCACGAATCTCTGCAGAGGATGTATATAAGCTTCCTTTGAGCGCTTCACCTCCACCAGAACCGATGTCTTTAATAAAGTAATATGGCAATCCTCCTTCTCCTACCTTATTCACGGCAGAGAGGGTAAAGCCATAGCCATGGGTATAGACTAAGTGTTGGTTAACCCAGGTTTGTGCTTGTTTGGGCACAGCATCATAGTCTAATTCCCTTGCAGCAATCAGTACTTGTTGTTTTTGAGTTTGTGAAGGTTTTATCAGGGTTAAAGGTTGAAGGTTATTGGGTTGAAGGTTATTGGGTTGAAGGTTATTGGGTTGAAGGTTATTGGGTTGAAGCTTATTGGGTTGAAGCTTATTGGGTTGAAGCTTATTGGGTTGAAGGTTATTGGGTTGAAGGGGGTTTTTTGAACTTTCAACATTCAACTTGCTAACATTCAACCAGTCCAGATTCAACCAGTTAATATTCAACCAGGCAAGATTCAACTTGCTAACATTCAACTTGCTAACATTCAACTTGTCATCAACATTCAACTTGCTAACATTCAAGCCAGCCTTTAACTGGTTTGGATTAACTTTAATGGTGTAGCGATCAACATTGGCGTCGGGAAATTTGTAGTAAAGTCTCAGTTGTTGCAGCTGACGATTACTTTGTAATAAGGGGCGGGTATCCCACAGGGGAATGTTGTCGATGGTTAGGTGATTTTTTTCTAGATCGGTGCTGGTCAGATTACCTTGGGGGTTAAAGGTTTCAACTTCAATACTATCGAGGTCAAAAGCTGCTCTGGTCAGGGCAATAGTCCGAGCAATATAGGGTCGTTCTAAGGCTAACTCATTGGGTTCGACTTTAAACCGTTGCACTGCTGCGGGTAAGATTACCCCAGCAATCCCCCATATACCTAGGTATAAGCCGAGTATCCACAATGCTACTGGTATTTTGGTGGGCAGGCGGCGTATCCAGACAATTGACCTCAAGAGTAACAACAGTGCGATCGCAAAGGCCAGAATGCTCAATCCTGTATTAAAGGGCAACTTGACTGAGACATTGGTGTAACCGGCACCGTAAGCCACACCACGGGTTGAATAGAGTAAATTGTACCGGGAAAGCCAATAGTGGAAGGCTGTGATTGCGGACACAGCAGACCCAAGGCCATACAGGTGCCGTAGTTGGTTTTGGGAAAATCCCGGAAATTTACCATCTGAAAGACTATTACCCGAGGTTAAGTAAATTAGCCATACTGCAACTAGACCAAAGAGAAATAATCCCCCTAGCCAAAAATCCAATAGTTGCCATAGGGGTACACCAAATACATAGAAGCCGATATCCTGTCTAAATAGTGGCTCGGTAGTGTTAAAGGCAGTGGGATAGAGATACTCTAAAATTCTGCCCCATTGTTCTGAGATCACCATCGCCCAGGAAAAACTTAGTGCTAGGGCGATCGCTCTTAACCACAACTGAGTATTCACCATTAGCCCTAGCATCACTGCGGAGATCATCCCCAGCTGCCAAACTAGATAGCTTTTGGATTCCGATAAAAATAGCTTTCCAAGAGATACCCAACCCAAGGGTGATGGTAAGGGGGGTGTTGCTTCACTCAGAAAGGTGGCTGACAAGGTTTTCCGATGGAAATCCCAAACGAAAAAGGCGGTTTTTCCGTAGTACAACAGCACCACCCCAACTAATAAACTGAGTGCTAGGGCAAAGGGCAAAAGCGATCGCAATCTGAAGGCTGGGCGTTTTCTAGAAAATTTTCTATCCGCTCTCACTCCCGATTTCACGATTGGGGAGGGTGAGTTTAACTGTGTTTGGTTAAGGGTTAAAGATGAAGAGTCAAGAGTTTTAAACCCTTTTAGCCAGGTAATCTCGAGGTCTGCTAAATTTTTCGGATGCTTGAATTGGTTGGCTAAGGATAAATTCGTCACCAAAAACCCCAATGATAGGATAAATACAATTACCCACAAACTCAGCTGGGTCTGCAAACGCAGCACGAAAGCGGATAGATAATCCACTTCCGTGAACCATAAAATTTCTGCTACCAGGTGAGATAGCAAATTCCAAGCTATCCATATACCTAGTAGCCCAGTAACCCAGCGCGAGAGTTTGGTCATTGGTCTTTAGTTTTGAGTCATTACCAGGATAGCGTGGTTCCTGAAAGACTCAAGGCTTTTGGACTTTCTCACGAACCACTTGCTAAATTGCTTGCTTGCCATTATCCAAATTAAACAGCATTTGTAACGATTCCATGGCCAGGCGTCGGGTTTCAATATCTTGCTGTGCTCGTAATTGCACCATGGGGTCATGAAGGATTTTGTTAACAATCCCTCTGGTTAGGGCTTCGATCACTTCTTGATGTTTTTCGGCAAATTCTGACCCGAGACGGGATAGAGCTTTCTCTAGCTCTTGCTCACGGATTGTTTCGACCTTGCTGCGCAAGCTGCTAATGGTAGAAACGGTTTCTAGGGAACGCCACCAGATGTCAAAGGCTTCTACTTCTTCGTATAAGAGTTCTTCTGCTTCCATGGCCATCTTACGACGGCTTTCTTGATTCTGTGCTACCACTGCTTTTAAGTCATCCACATTGAAGGAGTGGACAGTCTCTAGCTCATCAACATCCGCTGCCACATTACGAGGCACAGAAATATCAATTAGCATTAATGATTGGCTAGTCTGCAACACTCCTTCTAAATTCGACCGAGTCAGCAGTGGTTCGGTGGCACCGGTGCTAGTAAATACGATATCTGACTGAGCAACCACTGTCATCATATCTGACAAGGAATGGAGTTTTAGATCCGCTTTGGGAAACGCTTTTGCTAACTCTTCAGCCCGTTTAGTGGAACGATTCAGAATTGAGATATCTACGGCACCTTTGGCCAGCAGATGTTTCACCAGTAAGCGGGACATCTTGCCAGCACCGATAATTGCTATTTTATAGGGGGTCAAAGAGGTGCCATAAAGGGTCTCTACCTTCTGCTGAGCTAACTCTACCGCTGCTGAGCTAATGGAGACCGCCCCTGTTCCAATACTGGTTTCCGTGCGAACTCGCTTACCGGCAGTAATTGCTTGTTTAAACAATCGATTCAGTAGACGTCCGATTCCCTTGTGTTGCTGACCAAGTTTGTGGGTGGTTTTGACCTGAGCTAGAATTTGCCCTTCTCCTAACACTAGGCTATCTAGACCTCCAGCAACCCGCATTAAGTGCATGACTGCATCTTGATACAACAGAATAAATAGGTGGGGGCGCAACTTGGCTAGAGGAATGCCAGCTTTTTCTGTCAGAAACTGGCACAATTCTCGAATTCCTGCATCAGTTTCTGTGGTTACTATATAAACTTCCAACCGATTACAAGTACTCAGTATCGCTACCTCTTCTATATGAGGATAGCTACATAAGTGGGGCATCACAGTTTCTAACTGGGCTTCTGGAATGCTCAGTTTTTCTCTGACTTCAACCGGTGCTGTCTTGTGGCTCAGACCTACTACGGCAATATTCATGGTTTTGATGGGAATGTTTTGATAGGAGTAGGGAATAGGGAATAGGGAATAGGGAACAGGGAAAAAATATTGTGTACTTTATTAGTTTGAAAACCGTTATATTAGTAATTCTTTATCGGTTTCGCGGTACAAATGTTGGCGTTGCTGAATTAAGGAATGAATGCGCAATCATCTGGTGCATGTTAAAGCCCCCGTTGGTCCCCCAACTTTGGGGGACTTTGAACGTCTTATTCCCCCCAAAATTGGGGGGTTAGGGGGGCAAAACCATACCTAGAATCAGCAACGCCTAAGGAAAAGGCAAGAGGCAAGAAGCAAGAAGCAAGAGATAATCAGGTATATAGGGATTTTTGCTAAGGTCAAAAACTGTAATTATTGTTTCCAACTCAAATGGAAATGCTAGAGAATTCGTCCGAGAGCTGACGGAGTGATGGCTCCAAGTGTTGTCCTATAAACCACCACAATTCCACTAGTGGCTACCAATGCTAAGGCTGATGGCACCAGAGGTACCCATACTCCTAGAGTAAATAGACCAAAACATAGGAGATATAAAACCCCTGTCGCTGTGACGGTAGCGAGTCCCCAATACAGCATTCGACCACAGCGCCAGGCAATGGTAGCACCAATGATTGACCAACCCCAAACCCAGAACAGGTCTCCCCAGGGCGACCACACCGATAATAATCGACGCTCACCGAGGCCAGCACTGATCATCTGACTGACCATCTGGGCCTGAAGAATTACCCCTGGCATTTCTTGGTATGGCCACTGCAGGGCACTGTAGGGGGTAAAATGGTAATCCTTGGCAATCCTTGCAGTTATTCCGATCAGGACAATTTTGTCTTTGACCCACTCTGGTTTGACCTGACCCTCTAGCACCTCTGTAAAAGTGACTCGTCGAGCGACAGTTTTCCGGTAATTGAGTAACACCTGGAACCCCCGATGATCACGATTGTGATAACCCCCGGCATTAGCTGACAACTCTCTTAAGACAGTCTTACCCAAGCGTATTTTATTCATAGCAATGGTTTTTGCTTTGATTCCGTCTTGGGCTAAGTAATGCAATGCGACCCTAGCACTGAAGGAGTGGTCGGTGGCACAGGGGTCATCGTGGTAGGGATGCATAAATACAAGATGCCTACGGATAATGCCATCAGGGTCAGCCATGATATTGCTAAAACCAAGGCGGGATTCTCGCACCCCAGAGGGAGGTTCCATGCCTGAGTTTTCGGGGTCGTTAGCTTCCCTAGCGCTACAAAGGGCAATGAATTTCTGATTTTGCTGTAACTGACGGCTCAATGCCTGATGACCAGGTTCTCTAGGACGTTCCCGAAAGATATCTAAGCCAATCACTCGGGGTTGATTAGACTCTAGCTTGTCTAGGACTTCGGCTAGGGTTTGATCTGGGAGGGGATAGCCATAGCGGTTGATCTCGGCATCTTTGGCTTCAACCACCAGCAAACGGGAGTCTACCCCTGGATTAGGTCGCAGCCGCATCAGCTGGTCAAATGCCTTTAGTTCCCAAAGCTGAAGTATTCCCAGCTGCCGGATCACCATGACTAAAATGGTAACAACTACACTGAGGATCAGAGCCGATTGGAGCAGGTGGTGCTGGTGATTGCCACGCAACTGTTGCCAGGTTGGGGGTATGGTCGCAGGATTTTGACAAATCACTGGCAACCAACTGGCACAGGGACATTGATCTTCCAAACCTTGCAGTTTTTTCCGGGCTTCTTGCACTGCTAGATACAAGGATTTACCACTAGCAAAGGCTTTGATAAAATATTGCAAAAACTGCTGTGCTACGAGATCCGGTACGGGCTCCCGCATAATAATCATGTGGGGAATGTGCAGCTGTTCTAGCTCATTGGCTAATCCTAAGCCATCACAGGAATTAAAAATTGCTAGGGACAACCCCCTTTCTATGGCTTTTTTGAGGGCTTCTCTGAGTTCGTCAATGGTTAAGCTATCGGTCTGATTGATATGAATCCGACCTCTTCCTGCCTCGGTTTCACTATGACCTGCAAAAAACAAAATATCCCAAGGTTGCTCCCACAGGGTTTCGTTGAGCTTCTGCCGTGGTGGTTCTACTAGAAAGGTAATGTCTGCAAAGGGTAAATTCTCTAATAATTGTCGGTCTTGTTGGATATTAATCCCTTCGCTATTGCCCAGAATTGCTAGAATTCTAACGTTGTGTCGATCACGGCTGTGGTGCGATTTGCTTGGTTGTTGATACTCTGGAGTACTTAGGGCAATTTCTGCTTGGTGGTAACGCTCTAAAAATTCCCACTGATGCCAAGGAAGCTGCCTGAGCTGGGGATTTTTAGTACGAATCAGCACCCGGACTTCTTCGGTAATGCCCACTTTCTCTAGCCACTTTTCCCGCAGCGGACTAAATAACTCTGACTTGAGCCACCGATTTAAGCGATCGCATAATCCCTGACTGTGGTTGTTGATGGAACCACCGATTGCCACTCGTTTAATTTTAATTTCTCGCAAAGAGCTCCCCAGACTGCGATAGCTTGACCGCCATTCGTGATAGTGGGTGACGATGTTAGGGGCTGCAGGCAATCTGCCAGTAAGTTCTGTTTCGGGACGTTCGCCTTCTGAGCCAATTTCCAGAGTGACTCGAAAACCTTCCTCAAAATCCCCATCCAGCTTAAGAGTTACTAGCTTTGCCATTGGCTTAGTTTTTTAACAGTTGACGGTTGACGGTTGACTGTCAACCGTCAAAAATCAGTATTTTGTCTGATATTATTCCTAGTTATAGCGCGTACTGAATAGGGAACAGCGGATTTGGGAACAGCGAATTTGGGAATTCAGATCACAAACTCTTCGATCACACTGGCATTATCCAGAGCAACCTTGACACTGAAACGGTCTCCCGGTTCGCAAGTAAAATCCAATTGAATGGCTTGATCGTCGTTTCTGGCTTGGGCATTGATCAGCATTTCTTGCTCCTCATCTAGCAAGAGCAACTGGAGATTGGGGGGTAGATAGGTTTGACCATTGATGGGATTGAGTTGTAGCAGAACATTCAGGGTTGTTTCGGATTCTGGGGTCAGTGCTACAACCAGAGCCACCCCTTGATTAGGTTTGCCCCATTCAATCTGTTTACATCGCTTAATGGTCTCAGACTTGGTTCTAAAGGCGAAAGCTAGCTGAGGACCTTGGTTACCTAAAAGGCTTTCCAAACTCTGCCAACCTGCTTCAAAGATATGCTCCAACCATTGACTTAGTTGTGTCATCGGTTGGAATTGATCGAGGTAGGCTGGTAAATCTTTTAGCGTACGCAATTGGTGGATGACTAATTCACCGGTTTCCGAGGTTGGGGAAAATCCCAACAGCGTGGCTTCAGTATGGTCTTGATCAATCTCAACGACTACATAGCCAATCCGGTTAAATCTAACCTCCTGGGGAATGGGACAAGTCAAATCACCGGTTTTGACAGGCCGACATTCCAAGCGCCCCAAACCGGTTACCCTCAGGTCAGCCACATTTTCAGCCAAGCGCACTACTGAATTCCAGCTATCCCCCGCACTTAGGTCAGTGGGAATACCCAGGATCCGTAAATAGTTATTCACCGCACACACTGCCAGGGTGTTGAGATAGACTTGTTCAGCCTTTTGCTTGCTGGGTTGGTAGTCAGCAAACTGCTGGGCTATATCTAGTGCGGACTGGGTAATCGGCATGGGGATTGACCAATCTGCTAGCATGTTGGCGTTGTGTATCATGATTTTTTCCTAGGTTGGGGTTTTGTGGTGCTTTTCGAGCTACCAGTCTTTGAATCTTCTATATATCCCTCGCATACACCGAATTTTCGCAACAGGGGTAAGCATTTACGGTTATAGAATTTGGGCAAATCTTTAGCTTCTGGTGGGGTTAGTTTAAATTCTGCTGCAATGGTTTTCCAAGGCTGATCCGGAGGGAGTCGCCGCTCGATTAGGACTTGGGCATTAATCTCAGGGCGTTTCCTAAAGCAAGTCTGACGTAATACTCCGTCTGGGTCTTTTTTAACCCAATCCAAGGTTTTTTGCCATATTTTCATAACTGGCTGTAGATCAGGAGCAGCTGCTACCCTATCTACAGGGTCAATAGTTTTACCTTCCTCTGTGCTTAGGCCAGTAATTTGCCGCTTCTGTTGCCTATAGCCAGCATCTCGAAATCGTCTCAGTCGCTTTTTTAGTTCATCGTCGAGCCAAGTAATCACACCTTTGATAGTCGGGTCATACTCTTCAGGATGCCCACAGCAATATTCCCACATCTCTTGGAGAGCATCATTATAATATGAGGTATATTCTTTCCAGAGCTTGCCGGATTTCATCACTAGTAAATGTATCTCGCTCAGTTTTTGCCGACGTTCCAGACTTAATGGTGGATGATTACATGCTTCAGCAATCAGCTGACGGAGTATTCGATCTAGATTTTTCATCGGTAATGTCCCTGTTGTAAATGCGATCGCTTTTAGCGGCTCCTACGGAGCATCGCGTAGCGTGACCTACGGTCAATCGCGTTTAGTACGCATTAGTCTATCGATAGCGCTGATCACGTTAGTTGTTAGTAGTTTGTTTGTTTTTGGTAGATGCTTACACTAACCACTAACCTCTACTCCCCATGAAAAGCGCTACAAAGGGCAGCCCGAAGACTGGACTCAGTATTGACCATCCCTAGACATCTTAGGCATCAATGTTGGGGAATGGCAAAAGTCACCCAGTATGTATTTACACGAGTGATTGGGGGGTTTTTCGCAAAAAACCCCAAAAAAAATTTTTTGTCCGATTTTTTGCGAAAAGTTTGGTTGAGAGGTGCTGTAACAAATGACTAAGCCAAGTGTGATTCAACAGGTGCGACAATCACGCGAATTTAATTCTTAATGGGTCAAAAGCACCATTACATTTCAAATCAAATCCAGTTAGTGGGTCAACAGACCATGTATACTCTCACCAACACTCTAGAAAAATCCGCTCCTCAGGTGCAACAGTTAGACAATGGTCTACTGCAAGGAGTACTAGAAGGTTTTATTGACGGTGTTTTAATTCTGAATACACAAGGAGAGTTGGTTCATACCAATGAAACCGCTCGTGTTTTTTGTGAGCAACTTACACCGAACAGCAAACATCTTAAGGTGGTGCCTCAAGAAATCTGGCGTGTCTGCCAAGCCTTGAAAGACAGTGATGAATTCTATCCCCATCAATCTGTAATTATAGATTCAGAGATTACGACGAGTAACTCCATAACGTTTCGGATTCGGGCTAGATGGCTCAACCTGAGAATATCTGAGCAGCCTTATATTTTAGTTACCCTCGAAGACCAACGTCAATCCATTCATAGTATAGCCCTAGCTGAAGTTCATAAATATGGCTTAACTGCCCGTGAGGCAGAAGTCTGGTTACTGCGTCGAGTCAATTACTCCTACAAAGAGATTGCTACGGAACTGTTTGTTACTCTCAATACGGTGAAGAAGCACATGAAAAATATTCGTGCCAAGCAGCAAATGGCAATGATGATGGAAGAAATGGCTGCTTAGGGGCATAATTAGCAATTTGGAAGACAGACATTCTTGGTGACAAGTGACAAAATGCCCTGCCCATGGGCATTTTTTTTTATTAGTGCGTTCGCTCTTAGCGGAAGCGAAGCTTCATCGCGTAGCGTGGCCAACGGCCAATCGCGCTATAGGGTTTCCAAATGAGATGTAAACCTAATGAGGTATTTTTTCATTGTCAAATAACACTCCAAATCTCTTTACCATCTTGCCTTTTGCCTCTTGTGTGCAAGCCAATTACTGCCATACATATGTTTACAAATCATATAAAAACACGGTGATTCCGGTTGTCATAGTAATCGGTTAAACAAAATTGTTTCCCGATTCCCGATTCCCTACTCCCTACTCCCTACTCCCTACTCCCTACTCCCTACTCCCGATTCCCTACTCCCTACTCCCTACTCCCTATTCCCTAAAGATTTTGCCCCAAAAAATTTTTTCTGATTTTGTTGCGAAAAGTTTAGTTCACAGGCGCTGTAACAAGTAGCCAAGAAAATGGCGATAATCCTCTCCTGTTTTAGTTTTTTGATTAACTGTTGGGACACTGTCCCAGGTTAATAGGAAACGGTTACGCCCCATATGGGGCGTTTTTTTTTAGCTGGATCCCAACAGTTCAATCAGTTACCCACTTTGCCAATTGATCTAGGGTAACTTTCAGCAGGTCACACAATACCTTGAGCTGATTTGGGTAGAGTTTGGGGATATGCCTGCCCGCTTCCCAATTTTGCACCGTGGTAACGGTTACGCCCAATTCATGAGCGATTTCCCGCTGGGTGATATTTAGGGATTCTCGTCTTTTTTTAAGGTTGTCCCCTAAAGTAGTCATTACTGTCCTATTTAAAAGTTAACATAATTAAGTTTACTGAGTTATATGTTACCGCTAATCTCACTAGAGTAGGACTTACGCAGTTAAGTAGATTTCGCCCCCCTAGCCCCCCAATTTTGATACGGCTGGCGAAATTAATATTTGTTTACAAAAGGATGAGCAGATGTGGAAAAGATCCTTTGTTCGTAGTTGGTTTGGGAGTTACAGTTGAAACAATTGTATCAGTTATCAAACTGAGGAGTTGCCCGCTATGTGCTTTAGAGTAGAGACAATAGCACCAATACCCCAAGAGACAGTAACTATTGCTCGCTCAGCTTTTCCCAAAGGGAGTATAGTCATGAGTATCAGGGATGAATTGGGTTTCTTATATAAGGATGAACAGTTCAGAGCCTTGTTTCCATCAAAGCGAGGGCAACCGGCATCGGGATGCTTGGAGGTTAGCGCTGATTACAGTAATGCAGTACATCGAAGACTTAACCGATGCTCAAGCAGCCCAAGCGGTGCGAGGACGAATCGATTGGAAATATGCGTTAAGCTTGCCCTTAGCAGACCCCGGCATCGATAGCTCAGTATTGAGCGAGTTTCGAGGTCGATTAGTTAAAGCCCAGGTGGAAGAGTTACTGTTGGAGCGACTCTTGGAACGATGTCAAGAGCGGGGATGGCTGAGTGGGGGTGGAGTGCAACGCAGTGACTCAACTCATGTGTTAGCAGCAATTCGGGTGATGCATCGTCTAGAAGTAGTGGGTGAGACCTTACGAGCAGCACTCAATAGTCTGGCAGTAGCAGTACCGCAATGGCTTCAGGAAAAAGTTCCGGTAGAGTGGTTTTCGCGCTATGGTAGTCGGGTTGAGGACTATCACATGCCCAAGGCTACCGATGAGCGCCAGCAGTTAGGGGAGACGATTGGTAAAGATGGTTATAGGCTGTTAGCTGCTGTATATGATGAGGATGCCCCGGATTGGCTGGTACAGTTGCCTGGGGTTGAGGTGTTGCGTCAGGTTTGGGTACAGCAGTTTCATATCGATGCACACCAACAAGTACACTTCCGTCAACCCAACAATAGCCCCCCGTCGGCTCAATTAATTCACTCTCCCTACGATGTAGAAGCCCGATTCAGTCGCAAACGGGAAACTCAATGGGTGGGCTATAAGGTGCATCTGAGCGAAACCTGTGGTGAGAATGCCCCCCACCTGATTACCCATGTGGAAACTACTGTTGCCACCACCACCGATGTACAGGTAACTGATCGGATTCACCAAGCTCTTAAGCAGCGTCAACTGCTACCTCAAACTCATATTGTCGATACGGGCTATGTGAGTGCTGAGCAAATGGTCAACACTCAAGATACTGCTGGAATTGAGTTGCTGGCTCCGGTTTTACCCGATAGTAGTTGGCCTTCTCTAGCTGGTATTGGCTTTGATGTTGCTAACTTTACGATTGACTGGGACGAGCAACAGGCAAAGTGCCCAACGGGGCTGACCTGTATGAGTTGGAAGCCTGGTTCTGACCGTCGTGGTCATGACATCATTAAAGTAAGCTTTGCTAGCTCCACTTGTAAGCTTTGTCCCCATCGTCCCTTGTGTACTCGCACCAAACAGCAAGGGCGCACCATTACCCTGCGTCCTCAACGTCAACATAATGCCCTGCAACAGGCTCGCCAGACCCAAACCACAGAGGATTTCCAGCATCGCTATGCTCAGCGTGCAGGTATTGAAGGTACGTTAGCTCAGGGCATTAAAGCGTTTGGCTTACGTCGATGTCGCTATATCGGTTTGACTAAAACCCACTTGCAGCACATCATCACAGCTTGTGCCATGAATATTGTGCGTTTGGTTAATTGGTGGCAGGGAGTTCCATTTGCAGCTACCCGATGTTCTCGTTTTGCTGCTCTTGGGCCGACCGGTTGACCTATGTCTAAACAAATATTAATTTCGCCAGCGGTATCAATTTTGGGGGGTAATCATGTCAAAGTCCCCCAGAATTGGGGGATTTAGGGGGCAAATGCGTAAGCCCTATAGAGATTATTAGAAATCCAATCACTGAAAACTCCGCCACAAAGCGAGCCCAGATGAAAGTGACTAGCGCGCTTAATGCCTAGAAAGAAATCTTGCATTGGAGTTGACGATTGTATAGCGCCTATACTAAAAGCAGAGTACAGGTTGAAAAACCGTTCGCGTAGCGTGGCCTTTGGCCTTGGCGCAACCGGGTCAGAAGCCCCTCACAGGGGTAGGTTTTTTACATGACAGGTCAAACGGGGAGTGTGGGGCTCACAGGGGTAGGTTTTTTACATTGGAGATAGGTAATAGGTAATAGGTAATAGGTAATAGGTAATAGGTAATAGGTAAGTACCTGGACAAAAATAAACCTCACTTCTTGATGCAAAGCGCGAGTGGGGGAAACCCCCTGTTCCGAAGCTGCATCGCTGTATTAACTTCTGTAAAGTTGCCAAAAGCCCCTCTACTCCCAGCTCCGTTCGCGTAGCGTGGCCTACGGCCTCAGTCCCTGCTCCCTATTTCAACAGTTAATTTTACTTTTGTCCGACTACTTATTTCAACATTTACGTTTAACAGCCCAAGAATTTGCTGAACGTATCCGTGGATATTGGGGTGTTGAGAATAAAGTCCACTATGTTCGCACTGGTACTCAAGGTGAAGATAAATCCAGAATTCGCACTAACCCTCTGCCTAAGATTTTTACCGTAGCTCGCAATTTTACACTCAATTTATACCGTGACCAGATGTTTAACAACATGGCACAAGCTCAGCGATGCAGCGCGGTCTTGGGGGTTTCCCCCATGAGCGACTGCATCAAGACAACGACTCTGTTCTTTTGGTCTAGACACGCTTAAGCAACTTTTTAGAATGAAATAGCCCTGGGTAATGGGTAATGGGTAATGGGTAATGGGTAATTGACCCAACTATACTTGATATCATTCCTAGCAATCGTAACAGAGCCTCTCTATGACTATTCCGGTTCCGCCAAGAACTCGTGCTCAAGAATCTCGGGCTGCTATCGAACGGATTTATGTGATCATGCGACATCTATTTATCCGAGGATACTACAAGCCGGGCGGGGCTTCTGGTGCAGCCTTGAGGCAAGCGTTGCTGACTTTGCAACCGGAAATTTATGGCTCGATTGCTGACCCACAGAAAGTGGAATTGAATGGTCTAGTTTATGTTATCGATCGCTTACCCTGCGGCATGGAAATGTGTCGTTTTGTGAAACTGGTGGCGGCAGAAGGGTATAGTCAATCAGGATTTGAGACAATTGTTCCTGCTAAACGTCGCCGTAATTGCTACCGCATTGATCAAGAAACGATGCTGATCGAAATTACCCGAGGGCGTAGCGAGATTTATGACATTCTTACCCATCTGACGTTTATTTATATCGAAGCTAATAAAATTAGAGACCATGCTCTGGAGGAAGGTCAACCAACACGAGAGTGGATAAAGCTCGAAGAAATGGTTACAGCTCAACAATCCCCAGATAATCCTAAGTCGTTGGTGTCAGAAGACCTTGAAGTCCAGCATCGAGCTTTTTCTTACTTAAGTACTCTTTTAGGACGCACCTTTGAAGAAACCAAACACGCTTACCATCGCCTGGCTCAGGGAAGCTCTGATAATAATGGTCTATTTGATATTATTTATTGGCTGGGTCGAGTGGCAATGGAAGAAGTCCAATCCCAACGCGATCGCAAAATTACTTTCAGTTCCACACTGCGGGAGCGGATTGGACATCATATCCACGGGGCGCAGTGGGCAAGTGATGTTAAAGGCTTTGTGTTAGAAAACAACTTATGGGAGCGCCCACTCCATATTATTAGTGCGAATTTGCATAGCGTGATGAATTGCTTATTTGCGCCATCAGCACTGAAACACACCTTGGGAGAAGACAAAAAAATTGAGGACATTGCCCGTGAGTTAAGTCTACCAGAAAACGCCCACCTCAACCAAGAGGTTAGGGAGTTTGCCTTACAAAATGGGATGTTTTATCTAGCCGATAGAGCTGGGACAAATATCCACGTGCAAATTTTTGATACTGCTATGTTACCCCTCCCTTTGCTATCTCCTGAGTTACCCATTAATCCTAACATAATTGAACAAGAAAAGCCAGTTCTCTTGGTAATGGATTATGCTTTTGGGGAACAAGCGTTTGAGATTATGGATGAATTACTCAAACCTTATAAAACCGGTGGGCAATCCCAAAAACTTAATGTTAAATCGATTTCGGTAATGGGAAAAGCGGGAATATTGGTGGGACACAAGGGAGATTTAATGCTACCAACGGCACACATTTTTGAGGGAACAGCGGATAATTATCCTTTTGTTAATGAGCTAAAGAGTGAAGATTTTCAAGATGATGGCATTCCCATTTATGAAGGAGCGTTGGTGACAGTAATGGGAACCTCTTTGCAAAATTCTGATATTTTAGCTTACTTCAAAAGTTCATCGTGGAATGTAATTGGCTTGGAGATGGAAGGGGCACACTTACAAAAGGCAATTCAAGCTGCTTCTATGATCCGAAAAAGTATCGATGAGAAGGTAAAGCTGCGTTATGCTTACTATGCTTCTGATAACCCCTTGTTGACTGGCAGCACCTTAGCTTCCGGGGGATTGGGAACAACAGGTGTTAAGCCCACCTATTTAATCACTATGAAATTTCTTCAGAAAATCCTGGGATAGGTAATGGGTAATGGCTAATAAGTGTTGAATTTGGGAACAGGGAACGGGGAACAGGGAACAGGGAACAGGGGGTTTCCCCCACTCGCGCTTTGCATCAAGACAGTGAGATGAACCCATAGCGGTTCTGATACTAATGGGATACACAAGATTGTTTCCCTGTTGCCTGTTGCCTGTTGCCTGTTGCCTTTTGCCTTTTGCCTTTTGCCTTTTGCCTGTTCCCTACTCCCTACTCCCTACTCCCTATTCCCTGGGCGCAGCGCTATAATAATTAGTTAATCGGAGATGCTATTCTTCAATCTCTTCATCTTCTTCCTCCAGAGAGTAAGTGCTAATAAATGTTGATAATGCATCTGCTATATTGAACTCTGGATACTCTCTGAACATTTCTAGAATCGGATTGTCTTCTTCGGTATACTCATCCTCCCATTCATACATGTTTCCCGAGTCATCAATATCAGTAAAGGTTACTGGAACTGGTGAGCTACTAAAACATCTGACATCTGACCAAGGCAACATCTCAGCAGTACTGTCATATCTGTAGATATCAAGATACATCAAAAAAGGAATTTCTTCAAAGATAATTTCATAGTATTCTTCGATTAATTTATATAACTCTGACTTATCTTTATTCAGCTTTAGCCAAAAGGTCATTTGCTCAGAGTTGGCAATTGATTTCAAGTTTTCATCTACTAGAGAACAAAATTTAACGCCTAAATATAAATCTTGATACCTTTTTTCAACCTCATAGCGCCATTCGTCTACTTGACTGGGAGTGATTATAGAGTCATGGGGGATTAAATTATCTTTATAAAACCATAAACTAGGAGCGTAATAGGAAAAAGGTCTTCCCTTTTTTCGGCGTTTTTTATTTTTACTGCGCTTGTTCATGATCTTTCTGTTTATAGTAAGGAAAAGTGAACAATATAGAAACAAAAATTACCCCCAGTTACGACTTTTGTCAATAACTGGGGGTAGGGAGTTAATCAGACAATTGCTGAAAACAATTTGTGAAAACGCGATTGACTGTAGGTCACGCTACGCGATGCGACCTAGGAGCCGCTAAAAGCGATCGCATTCTCACGCATCCCCTATCCCACTTAGTTCATGTAGGGTGGGCAGTGAACCACACCGATTCACCAAGCCAAAGCCCATGGCTAAGCACTGCCCACCAACGGATTAATCACAATTGATGTAGGGTCCGCAGTCAACCAGACCGATTCACCAAGAAGCGCGATCGCGAAGCGGTTCCTTACTGGCAGTGCCAGACGCTGCGCGAACGGAACATCGCATTACTTGACACTGCCCACCAACGGATTAATCACAGTAGATGTAGGGTGGGCAGTGAAGCAGACCGATTCACCAACCTGGCGATCGCATTACTTGACACTGCCCACCAAAGGATTAATCACAATTGATGTAGGGTGGGCAGTGAACCAGAATGATTCACCAAGCCAAAGCCCATGGCTAAGCACTGCCCACCAACGGATTAAGACACAGAACAGGGAACTAACCAGATCAAGGAGACTTTAACTGGTCAGTTATTTCTCCCACGGTGTACTAGTCGTTATTAAAACATCAGATCCCCAAGGTTATAGGTATCAGTAACTATAGCAATAACCTCCAGGGAAGGAGTATTCATAGAGATAAAGTTATCCCCAAAGATATAGTCGCCAATTGCTCCATGGAGTTTAATTTTATCTATACCAGATTCGAAATCCGTAATTACAGCGTAATCATTGAAACCAAACCATCCTGCCCCGACATAGTAAGCATTATTCTCATCTCCAAGCACAAATGTATCAGCACCAGCTCCTCCGGTTAAGATATCAATTTCATTAACACCTGGATTGTTACTGCTGGGATCGACACCTACGATAGTATCATCACCATCGCCACCAGACAGAGAGTCATTACCTAAGCCCCCAAGCAGAGAGTCGTTACCTGAGTCCCCAGACAGGGAGTCATTACCTGAGTCCCCAGATAGAGTGTCATTATCTGAGCCACCGAGAAGGGAGTCGTTACCATCGCCACCGAGAAGGGAGTCATTACCTGAGCCCCCAAACAAAGTGTCTTCACCTGAGCCCCCAAACAGACAATCGTGACCTGAGTCGCCAGAGAGAACATCATTACCTGAGCCGCCAAACAGAAAATCGTTACCTGAGCCGCCGATAATAGTGTCATTTCCCTCTTGACCAAAAAGAAGGTCATTGCCACCGAGTCCTATAATGATGTCATTGCCCTCAAGTCCCAGGATTAAATCGTCGTTGGCAGTACCCAGTAAAAAGTCAGCATTGGGAGTACCAATAATAAAGTTAAAAGGCCCTGAGATTTTAGTTGTCGATGAGAAAGTTTTTAAGTCTGACTCATTGGGAACTAAATCTTGTATCTGCTTGAAACTTAACGGAGTCAGGATAGGACTCTTAGAAGGTAATATCGGGCTACGAACTTCCTGATCCTGGATAGATTTTGGCAGTGACTTGATTGACTCTAGTTCTGATTTTGGAATTAGGCCGGATGGTAAGCTCTCAATTGTATCTATTAACGTAGCCATGGTGAATTTACTCTTGTTTTTGGATGTACCTAACGTTTCGATCGCAGCACCAAGAAAATACCTAATGGTCATCAGCAGTTGATTACTCCGACTTTGACAAAATCTTAGACTCCAAACTGCCTCCTCTTTGACCGACTGCATCGCTTTCAGGAATCTTTAGGAAATTTACCTTTTCCCCTTGCCTAGAAAGGTTTGCAGCAGTAGTAGTCCCTGATGGGGGAGATCCAAAGGAGCCCAAAAATGTCAAATTACCATTAAGACCATTAAGGATTATTGGCTGCGATCACCCCAGGGTAAACCCATCTTATTTTGGAATGCCTACTGGATATGGAATTCATCAGATAAGTATTTATCCTGATGAATTTTGAAATCTTTGATGAGTAAGGATTCTATAATTTAGATGGGTTTGTCCTGTGAATAATTCGTTTACTTTGGAACGAAAATTTGAACACTCCACCTATCTATAATCCTGGAGATTATTTGTGATTAACTCTATAGGCTCCGATTTGAAGTTACCCATACCTATAATCGAGTTTTTGGATAACCCAAAACCCTAGGGAGTGTTAAGCACCGTGTTTATTCTGGCAACCACAAACTAGGCAAGTAAGGCTACCTTGAATAACGCCAAAACAGCTATCTTAGCGATGGGGGCAGAATTCCACTTGCCACCCATTTATCTTTTTTCGTTCTCTAGATAGAAGAGTAATTCATTTACTGCATCAAATCAAGTCCTATCAAGGATTAATTATTAAATTTTAATTAAGGAAAAAATATGAATAATGATATATGAAGTATAGATGAATTATGAAGGATAAATTATGAAGTTCATGTAGATAAATTATGAAGTTCATATAGGGTGGCCAGTGAACCAAACCGATTCATCAAGCCAAAGCGCATTACTGGGCACTGCCCACCAACGGATTAATAACAATTGATCTAGGGTGGGCAGTGAAGCAGACCGATTCACCAAGCCAAAGCCCGTTGCTAGGCACTGCCCACCAACGGATTAAAAGATATAAAAAACAGGAAACAAACCAGATCAAGGAGACTTTAACTAATCAGTTATTTCTGCCATTCTTTACTAATCCTTAGACAAAGGACAAATCCCCGATTTGGTTATAGCCACCAGACACAATAGCAATAATGTCAACAGAGTTGAAACTATTCCCTATATTGAACTGAGATTGAACAGCTGAACTGTTACCTAAAGCAATATTATTAGCAACCTGTTGAACTGAAGCAAGACTACTTGTGCCAAGAGAAGAGACGCCTTGATTGACAGCGATAAAGTTTGCTCCAAAGATATAGTTGATGCCTGACTTGAGTTGAATTTTATCCGTACCGGATTGGAAATCTGTAATTTGGGCGTAGTCATTAATACCCAATACTCCTCCTCCACCGACATAGTAAGGATTGTTGCTATCTCCAATCACAAATTTATCAGCACCAGTTCCTCCAGTTAAGGTATCCTTTTCATTAATGCCTGGATTGTTAACGTTGGGGTCTACACCTACGATGGTATCATTACCAGAGCCACCAGACAGAGAGTCGTTACCAGAGCCCCCAGACAGAGAATCGTTACCAGAGTCACCAGACAGAGAATCATTACCATCGCCCCCAAACAGAGAGTCGTTATCTGAGCCCCCAAACAGAGAATCGTTATCTGAGCCGCCAAACAGAAAATCGTCACCTGAGCCGCCGATAAGAATGTCATTGCCCTCTTGACCAAAGAGAATGTCATTGCCCTCAAGTCCTGCAATGATGTCATCTCCCTCAAGTCCCAAAATTAAATTGTTGCCACCATTACCCGGTAAAAAGTCAATATTGGGAGTACCAAGAATCAACTGCAAAAGCCCTGAGCTTTGATTTTGGAACAATGATGATGTTTGTACGTCTGGCTCATTGGAAACAAGCGCTTGTATCTGGAAACGAGAGACCGGAATCGCTGGAACAGAAGGATTAGCTAACTGGGGGCTAGGAACTTCCTGATTCTGGATAGATTGTGGCAGTGAGTTGAATAACTGTCGTTCTGATGCTGGAATGTTGGGTAAGCTATTAATTGCATCTATTAACGTAGCCATGGTAGATTTACTCCTGTTTTTGTCTAGATTTTAATTAGGTATCTATAAAAGCTATCCACCTGGATTTAGATAATTATGCAAAAAGCCTAATATTTTTTTTTCTAGAAGTGAATTTTATGGGACTTATGTACTATAAAAACGTCGAAATAGCCTATAAGCCAGGATTTCAGCAAATTTAAAAATTTTATTTGAGACATAAAAATGCCCCCAAGTGATTGACAAAAGTCATAACTTGGGGTAAAGAGTGAATCAGATCAGTGAATCAGGCAATTGGTGAAAACGCGATTGACTGTAGGTCACGCTACGCGATGCGACCTAGGAGCCGCTAAAAGCGATCGCATTCTCACGCATCCCCTATCCCACTTAGTTCATGTAGGGTGGGCAGTGAACCACACCGATTCACCAAGCCAAAGCCCATGGCTAAGCACTGCCCACCAACGGATTAATCACAATTGATGTAGGGTCCGCAGTCAACCAGACCGATTCACCAAGAAGCGCGATCGCGAAGCGGTTCCTTACTGGCAGTGCCAGACGCTGCGCGAACGGAACATCGCATTGCTAGCCACTGCCCACCAACGGATTAATCACAATTGATGTAGGGTGGGCAGTGAACCAAACCGATTCACCAAGCCAAAGCCCATGGCTAGGCACTGCCCACCAACGGATTAATCACAGTAGATGTAGGGTGGGCAGTGAACCAGACAGATTCACCAAGCCATAGCCCATTGCTAGGCACTGCCCACCAACGGATTAATCACAATTGATGTAGGGTGGGCAGTGAACCAGACCAATTCACCAAGCCATAGCCCATTGCTAGGCACTGGCCACCAACGGATTAATCACAATTGATGTAGGGTCCGCAGTCAACCAGACCGATTCACCAAGAAGCGCGATCGCGAAGCGGTTCCTTACTGGCAGTGCCAGACGCTGCGCGAACGGAACATCGCATTGCTAGCCACTGCCCACCAACGGATTAATCACAATTGATGTAGGGTGGGCAGTGAACCAAACCGATTCACCAAGCCAAAGCCCATGGCTAGGCACTGCCCACCAACGGATTAATCACAGTTGATGTAGGGTGGGCAGTCAACCAGACCGATTCACCAAGCCAAAGCCCATGGCTAAGCACTGCCCACCAACGGATTAATCACAGTTGATGTAGGGTGGGCAGTCAACCAGACCGATTCACTAAGCCAAAGCCCATTGCTCGGCACTGCCCACCAATCGATTAATCACAATTGATGTAGGGTGGGCAGTGAACCAGACCGATTCATCAAGCTGGCGATAGAATTACGCTCGCACTGCCCACCAACGGATTAAGACAGAGGAAAAACAGGAAACAAACCAGATCAAGGAGATTTTAACTAGTCAGTTGTTTCCGCCACCCTGTACTAGTGCTTAGACAAAGGAAAGATCCCCTTGGTTATAGCCATCAGAGACTATAGCAATAACATCAAAGCCGAAATTAGGCACGATCTGAACAGACTTCAAACTATCCCTTGTGGTGAGCTGAGATTGAACACCATTACTCTTACCTCCAGCAATATTCTTAGCAATCTGTTCAGCTGAAGCAAGACTTTTCTCAGAAGAAGATAAGCCGTTATTGAGAGCGATAAAGTTTGATCCAAAGATATAGTTGATGCCTGACTTGAGTTGGATTTTATCCGTACCGGATTGGAAATCCGTAAGTAGAGCGTAATCATTGAGACCAAATAATCCTCCTCCACCGACATAGTAAGGATTGTTGCTATCTCCAAGCACAAATGTATCAGCACCAGCTCCTCCGGTTAAGGTATCCTTTTCATTAATACCTGGATTGCTACCGTTCGGATTTACACCGACGATTGTATCATCCCCAAAGCCACCGATCAGAATATCGTTACCTAAGCCCCCAAGCAGAGAGTCGTTACCTGAGCCCCCAGACAGAGTGTCCTTACCTGAGCCCCCAGACAGAGTGTCCTTACCTGAGTTCCCATACAAACGATCGTTACCTGAGTTCCCAAACAGACAATCGTTACCTGAGCCGCCGATAAGAATGTCGTTACCTAAGCCGCCAGATAGAAAGTCGTTACCTGAGCCACCATACAGACAGTCGTTACCTGAGCCACCATACAGACAGTCGTTACCTGAGCCACCGAGAAGAAAGTCGTTACCTGAGCCCCCAAACAGAACGTCATTACCTGACCCGCCGAAAATAATATCGTTACCTGAGCCCCCAAACAGAACGTCATGGCCACCGAATCCCCAAATGGTGTCATCTCCGCCAAGTCCCAGGATTAAATCGTTTTTGATAGTACCCGCTAGACAATCATCTTTGGGAGTACCAAAAATCCTGTTAACAATTCGTGGGATTTTAGTTTTCGGCGATAATGCTCGTAAGCTTAACTCATCGGGAACTAACTTTTGTAACTGGGTCAAATTTAACGAAGTCAGTGTACCAGCAGACCTAGGTTGGGGGATACTAACTACTGTATTCTGGATAGATTTTGGCAGTGACTTTATTGAATCTAGTTCTGATTTGGGAATTAGGTTGACTAATGTCTGAGTGTTACTTACCAACGTAGCCATGGTCAATTTACTCTTTTTTTGAATGTACCTAACGTTTCGATCGCAGCATCTAGACAATACCTAATGGTCAAGAGCAGTTGATTACTCGGACTTTGACAAAATCTTAGACTCCAATCACCGATCACCGAGATCGGGACAGGGCCGTGGAAGGAGCCCAAAAATTTCAAAGTCCCATGAAGACCATTAAGGGTTCTTAGCTGCCATCACTCTTTTAATCACTCCAAAAATCCGATTTTTCTACAGTTGTATATAAAGTTTTGTAACGATTTTCCGGATTCTGGGTATTTACAGGATTTATTGGGGCTGAGATGGCTACATATCAATTGTTCTGGCGATCTTCTGGCCAAGGGAGATGGGGCAGATTTTTATTAAAACAAACAAAAATTACCCCAAGTGATTGACAAAAGTCATAACTTGGGGTAAAGAGTGAATCAGTTGATGTAGGGTGGGCAGTGAACCAGACCAATTCACCAAGCCAAAGCCCATGGCTAGGCACTGCCCACCAACGGATTAATCACAGTAGATGTAGGGTGGGCAGTGAACCAGACAGATTCACCAAGCCATAGCCCATTGCTAGGCACTGCCCACCAACGGATTAATCACAATTGATGTAGGGTGGGCAGTGAACCAGACCAATTCACCAAGCCATAGCCCATTGCTAGGCACTGCCCACCAAACGATTAATCACAGTTGATGTAGGGTGGGCAGTGAACCAGACCGATTCATCAAGAAGCGCGTTCGCGAAGCGGTTCCGAAGGAACATCGCATTACTTGACACTGCCCACCAACGGATTAATCACAATTGATGTAGGGTGGGCAGTGAACCAGACCAATTCACCAAGCCATAGCCCATTGCTAGGCACTGGCCACCAACGGATTAATCACAATTGATGTAGGGTCCGCAGTCAACCAGACCGATTCACCAAGAAGCGCGATCGCGAAGCGGTTCCTTACTGGCAGTGCCAGACGCTGCGCGAACGGAACATCGCATTACTTGACACTGCCCACCAAACTAATCGTTAGACAAAGATCAGATCCCCTTGGTTATAGCCACCAGACACAATCGCAACAATGTCAAAGCCGAAACTAGGCGCGATCTTAACAGAGTCCAAACTATCCCCTGTGGTGAGCTGAGATTCAAGACCATTACTCTTACCTCCAGCAATATCCTGAGCAATCTGTTCCGCTGAAGCAAGACTTTTCTCAGAAGAAGATAAGCCGTTATTAAGAGCGATAAAGTTTGATCCAAAGATATAGTTAGCTTTTTTCAGTTGGATTTTATCCGTACCGGATTGGAAATCCTTAAGTAGAGCGTAATCATTCAGACCCAAAAATCCTCCTCCACCGACATAGTAAGGATTTTTGCTATCTCCAATCACAAATTTATCAGCACCAGCTCCTCCGGTTAAGACATCAATTTCCTTAATACCTGGCTTTTTACTGTTGGGATCGACACCTACAATGGTATCATTACCACCGGCACCAGTAATCTCGTCACTTCCGGCACCACCAGTAAGTTGATTACTGTTGTTATCACCAATAATGGTATCGTTACGACCAGCACCCTTGACATTCACAAAGTTTTGGACAGTGCGATTCAGAACTGGACCATTAACAACATTAATCTGTAAACTGTTCTTTTGCAGATTTACGTTCACAGAGGCACCAGTACCAGCAGAAGAGGCATCAATAGTATTAGCTTGACCTGCATCCCCAATAATCGTCTCCACTCGGATCAGCTCATCCTTACCAAGACCACTTTTGTTAACGATTCCCGTGGGTAAAAGAGTAATGGCTCGACCGAGACCAGTGTAATCGACGGTATCCTTACCTTCCTCTCCATCCAGGACATCATTACCACTACTGCCAATAAAATTGTTTGTGCCAGTTCCGCCAAATAGGGAGTCATTACCAGAGCCACCATCCAAGATATCATTACCAGAACTGCCAAACACAAAGTCATTACCTGAGCCGCCAGATACAAAATCATTACCTGAGCCAGCGATAATAATGTCATTTCCCTCTTCACCAAACACAAGGTCATTGCCACCGAGTGCTACAATGACGTCATTTCCGCCACGTCCTAAAATTAAATCGTTCTTGTTACTACCTATTAAAAAGTCAGGATTGGGAGTACCAATAATAAAGTTAAAAGGCCCTGATATTATAGATTTCGATGATAAGCTTTTTAAGCCTGAATCATTGGGAACTAACTGTTGTATCTGGGTCAAATTTAACTGAATCGGTGTACCAGCAGACTTAGATAAATCGGGGCTAGGAACTACCTGATCCTGAATAGATTGTGGCAGTGACTTGATTAAATTTAGTTCTGATTCCGGAATTAGGTTGGATAGCTTATCAAGTTCAGTTACTAACGTAGCCATGGTTAATTTTCTCTTTTTTTTGGTATGAATCCACCTTAGCGATCGCAGCAGCTATAACATACCTAATGGTGATTAGCAGTTGATTAGGTTTTAGGATTAGGTCAAGGAGTATAGCCTTAGCAAAGGGAACAGGGAATAGGGAACAGGGAACAGGGAATAGGGAATAGGGAATAGGGAATAGGTAAGAGCGAATCTGGTAACAGGGAAAAAATAGGTGTGTGTAGCTAATTACTATGAGAATCGCTATAGTTATTAATTAATTATTAATAAAAAATTAACAAATGTTAATTGTGACTTGTTACTTGGCAGCACCAGCTCGATCCAAAAAAGATATATAGTGTTAATCCTACTTATGAAGTACATTCAATTTTCTTATCCCGACTCCCGACTCCCGACTCCCGACTCCCGACTCCCGACTCCCGACTCCCTAAAACCCCAAGGGCGAGGTACCTCACCCAATTGAGAACTGCTATGGTACCCATAACGGGTACTGTCAAATTTTATTAAATAAAGTAAACTAGAGTTGTCAGTCAATCGGTTATCGGGGGTGTTTAGTTTAGGAATTAAATTAAACCTAAATTCAGCCGAATTTACCTGATAATTACCGATATCAAATTCTCATATTTCCTTAGATTTTTTTTTAAACAGCCTTACAAATTTAGGGACAGTAATCAGGGTAATTTGCTTACGTATAGATGTCAAAAAAACTGATTAAAAAAAAAAAAAACAGCATAGTTATCATCATCGGGGACATATACGTTTTGCAAATCTATCTAGTAAACGCTCCCAATAGCTACATTATTTACTAGTTTATTGATTAGTTTATAGGTAGCTAGTCGGTGCTATTGATTAGAATTACCTACTATGAACTATAACACCAATCGATTTGAAGATGAACTGTTTATCAAAGCAGCCAAACTGTGGAATTTAGAAAAGTTGTATACAGAACTGGCTCAGAAAAAAACCATTGCTACAAATAGGGAAATCAAATTGACCCCAGTGGAAAAAGCATGCTTAAGAGGTTTGCTGTGCGGCTATGCTCCCAAAAAAATTGCTGGTGCTCTCCATTGGAGTTGTGGCTCACTTAGCGTTCAACTAACTAAAGGTTTGTATCGGTATGTAGAAACCTTAACTAATCGGAAATCGAACACCCTAAAAAGTTGGAGAGATATCTCGATATGGCTGGAAGCGGCTGGATACAAAACTCCGCAGCAGTGCCAAGATTGGGGTGAAGCACCACAGATTTCTGCATTCTATGGACGCACTAGGGAACTGAACACCCTTAAGCAATGGATTAGTCTCAAACGAAGCCAATTGGTAGCAATACTTGGGATAGTAGGGGTTGGCAAAACATCGTTAGCTGCCAAGTTAGCACGAGAGATTCAGGGGGAGTTTGATTATATTATTTGGCGATCGCTATCCTCTGGCCAACCCCTGAAGCAACTGCTGACACAGCTGATACCATTCCTGTCTCACCAGCAGTCATCGGAGTTACCAGAAGATATTAACCTGCTGATGTCTGATTTTCTAGAGTGTTTACGAGAGCATCGCTGTCTGGTAATACTCGATGATGCTGAACAGATTTTAAGCCGTGGCACTTTAGTTGGACAGTATAAAGCGGGATATGAGGATTATGGTAAACTTTTTAGACGAGTAGGACAAGAAAGACACCAAAGTTGTTTGCTCCTAATCAGTTGGGAACCACCGCTACAAATGGAGTTACTGGAGAAAAAAAACTATTCCACTCGTTCATTAACCCTAAACGGTTTACCAACAGAAGACGCTCGGCAACTATTAGTAGCTAATGGTTTGTCTGAACAAGAGCAAGACATAGAACTCATTAAACGTTATCGAGGCAATCCCTTAGGGTTAAAGCTGGCTGTAAAAACAATTAAAGACTTTTTTTTTGGTAGTGTATCGGAATTTTTAAGTTGGGATGACGTGATTGTTCCTGAGCCAATGAGAACAATTTTAATCGAGCAATTGAATCGGTTAGATGAGTCAGAGAAGAAGGTGATTGCTTATCTAGCTAGGAATCCTACCCCCATTTCTATTAAACAATTGCGCCATAGCATTACCTTAGACTATAATTCACAACTTATTTCCGTTTTACAGTCTTTGGAAAGGCGCTCACTAATAGAAAAAATTTCCCACAGTAATCGCACATTTTTTACCATAATTCCTGTAATTAGGACGGTTATTAATGAGCATGAAGGTTGTTTGCCTTAGGCGTTTGGTCTAGGGTAGGTTGAAGGTTTAAGGTTGAAAGTTGAAGGTTGACAGTCAACCTTCAACAAAAAACGACTCTAGCATTTTATAGCCTAATGAGGTACACAGGATTTGTTCCCTGCTCCCTGCTCCATGCTCCGTTCGAGTAGCGTGGCCCACGGCCTCAGTCCCTAAACTCAAAAATGTACCTCACCGAATTGATAAATACTAGATAAGTTAACTTTTAATTAACTTATACTATCTCAAAGTCTTGGACACCCACCGAGGTGCTGGTGTTGATTGTAGCAAACTGAGCTCCGCTTCCGAGACCAGCTGCACTGCCATTCTGGTTGTAGAATAGATCCCCGGTGTTGCTGTTGTAGACAATCCAAGCACTACTACTTGCGACCTGGCTATTACTGGATACAACCGCCCATTCACTGCTAGCTAAGCCGCCACTCGACGTACCAGTGAGCGTAGTGAAGATATTCTGTTCCAGACGAATTTTGTCTTGACCTCCGAGGTTAAGAATGCTATCGAGACCCAAATCGCTGAAATTGGAAACTCCACCAAAAGTAAAGCTAGTAATACCGTTGCCACTGATTAGGACATCATTACCAGCTCCACCAACCAGATTGTCATCGCCATCACCTCCAATCAGAGTGTCATTCCCGGCATCTCCAATTAGGTTATCATCACCAGCTCCGCCAACCAGGCTATCATTGCCAGCATTACCCCTGAGGTTGTCATCACCGGCTCCGCCAATCAGGGTGTCGTTGCCATTACCTCCAATACCAACTAAAGGTAAGACAGCATTGGTTCCGTCGAGAAGGTCATTACCATCACCGCCATTAAAGACTACCTGCTGTACATCAGTACCGGACAAGTCATTAACAGTTAAGGTGTCATCACCCCCAAGACCATTGATCTCAAACTGTTCTACATCATTGACATTCAGGTTGAACAGACCGAGATTCAACCGCTCAAAGCGTACCCTGGGGCCATTGGGGTTGAGGGCAAAGTTATCTCCGGCACCATCTGCGCCATTGACTTCTACCACATCAAAGCCAGCACCCCCTTCCATGATATCGCTACCATCACCGTTATTCCAAATCAGTCGGTCATCACCATCTGCGCCATTGATATTGTCATCACCGCGATCGCCAATCAGGGTATCATTGCCTTCACCACCATCTAGAAGATCAATACCATCACCACCGCTTAATAAATCATTGCCAGCTCTGCCATCAAGTAAATCTTCCCCAGCAGCCCCTGCCAGGGTGTCATTGCCAGCACCCCCATCAAGAAGGTCATTGCCACCCACACCTAGTAAGAGGTCATTGCCAGCACCCCCGATCAGGTTATCGTCACAGTTGTCTCCTACTAGAGTGTCATTACCTGGACCACCGATTAATGTATTCATGAAACTTACTCCTGAATTTTTCAGAGATTGTGAGTAGGTATCTATATATAACTATATACCTCTGTTTGGATAATTATGCAAAAAGCCTACTATTTTTTTTAGAAACTTTGTGTACATATATACTATTCAAGCGAAAAAAACTCGTAATAGAGGGACTTTCAGGCTCCAAAAGAAGTCCTGAAACCTGCTTGAGGACTTCTTTTGGAGCCAGTGCAAAGCAATCACAAACCTCAATAGATGGGCATTTGTCACAAGTTAAGATTGTGTATCATTTGTCAATGACTTAGTTACAAAATGTTACTGGTTGTCAAAGTGCTTGCTAATTCAGGCTTTTGAGATTTTCATGGTTTTGGCGATCGTGTTTCTTGGCAAAGCGATCGCCAGATACCCACTCCCCAAAGACAAGTCATTCAATCATCTGCAATCATTGGGTGTAAATCCTCAATGCCAATCACAAGCAGGTTCGACCCGTGGCGAATTTAATAATTAGATGCGGAAAGCGCACCTAAATAGATTGAAGGTAAGGTAAAGATTAATTAACAATACCTTGACAAAATTTATTCTGCCTTAACTTGTGATGAATGATAGATGGGGTAGGTGCGGAATATGGGTTATATCCCTCTTCTGTCACTCTCGGAAAACTTTTACCATTTCTGAATTCTAGAGCTTTTCTCTGGCAAGGGATCGCCCGATTTTTTCTTGATAAAAATTGATCAGAGGGCTAAAATTATCAAAATGTTATTATCAAGGTCTGTATTGCTTAATATACCTTGTGTGTAGAAATTATTCATAATAGGAAAAACCGGAAAGTGATAGAAGAGGGATAACAACCCTTTAGAATTCCCCGGCAGGGGATAGTTCAACTATTAACTCAGTGATCGGATCTACTGTAGACACTACTGGTTCAAGGTTAGAACCCAGACTTAGTTCCATCTGTTCACGGTACATACGGGCAAGAGCACCAGTGAAGCCAGCGTTGTAGTCAAGAGCGACTTCATTAATGGCATAGTTAGTTCGATCATCGACATAGGCATTATCGTCTGGTTCAGAGGGACCACCTACCAATGCACCATAGAGAATGTTGAGGTTGTCCGTTGGTGATTCGATGTCATTGGTGGTGGAACCATGGGCTCCACGATGGTGGGGATTCTTGGGAGAATTGTGGCCAAAACCCACGACATAACTGAAATTATTGGGATTATCCCCAAGAATGTAGTCAATTTGATCAGCTGCGAAATCGGAGTAACGACCATTACCATCATTAACGGTATCACTATAAATACCAGCAAGGAAAGCGGTATTGGCAGCATATCGTAGGGAACCCCAGTCATTGAACCAAGCTAGTCCACCCTCAGTATATTCGATACCTTCACCACTGTCGTCACTCCAGTAGTCCAGCCAGCGTTCTACTTCGATACGGTACCTATCTTCGTCAGTTTCCTGAGCAAGGAGGATGCCAGTACCATAGACTTTTTGATCCCAAGATTGAGTCTGAGTCGGATCAATACCTAGATAGTAACTTTCGGCTTTATCCAAGTAGGTCTGGTCACCGGTTGCTTTGTACAGCCAAGTTGCAGACCAGGCTAGTTCGTCTTCGTAGCCACTCCAAGAATTGTAGAAAATAGCAGCATCGGCGATAGAGTCAGAGTAGTTACCCTGATAGGTCTCGGCAAAGTCAAATAGGGCTTTGGCGTTTGTGAGTAGTTGATTAGCGTAGCTGCTGTTTGTAGATTGGAAGGCAATTGAGGCAGCAGCTAAGGCAGCAGCGGATTCACCAGCTAGGTCAGAACCTGGATTTAACGGATCAATTTTGAACGCTGGTCGCGCCATGGTCATGGTTTCCGGCGGTGCCCAGACGCTGTGGTCGATTTCACCGGATCCAACCTGTGCCCAGAACTCTTGGGTTTGACCGTTACTGTCTGTGATGTGGGCTTTGAGTATGTAATCGGTACCCCATTTAATGGCATCCAACGCCTCATCCCATTGACCCATTTGCTGGTAGGCATCTTGATATTCGATTGCCCCCCAAGCTAGCATAGTCATGGCAGCAGCCATGGGGAAGCCGAACTTGACGTGGTCCCCAGCATCGTAATAACCGCCAGTGAGGTCAACTCCTACATCAGCACCATCGTTGAGGCCAGAATCCCCGCGCCATGGGATGCGATTGTCCTCTGGAAGTTTACCAGAGCGCTGAGCTTCATAAAATAAGAAGGACTTTTCGACAGCATCACCATAGTTAAACTGTGTTGATAAATTGGTTGAGAAATTGCTGCTGATGATACTAGGTACAGTCTCACCATTTCCATTGGATGGGTTGATTTGAACAGGAGTAGATGCATTCATTAGTAATTAAAATTTAGTAAATTTTTAGTAATTTTTGAGAACCAATCAAGTCAAATCACCCCTGTTTAATACTGGAAAAATAAAACAGGTCACATTACCATTTTTTGTGGTTTATTCTGTTGTTTATGACTATAAAAATAACGAAACAGGGTAAATCATCCCTGTGTAATAAAGGGAAAACGAACTAGTCTCTAAGTCTCCGTTAATAAAGGAGATAATAGGTCATCCTATTTGATTGACAAAGGCACTTTAAATTTGAGTAGTATTACTCTCAATGGCGACACCGAAATAGTTTTCTTTTGTAACGATAGCTAATACTAGTTTACAACTGTCAAGATATTAGTGTTAAAGAAAATTAGAAGATATTGTTAATTTTTAGTAAAGAATTAAAATGCCTAACACACAGTATCTTAGAATAAACGGTTTTAAATTAGGTGAGATACATTTTTATAGAGAATAGGGAACAGGGAACAGGGAACAGGGAACAGGGAACAGGGAACAGCGGATCACCGGAACAGGGAGCAGTGATGCAGCGCTATACTTTATTAACTCTTGCCTCTTGGCTCTTGCCCTACTTTTCGGTATCTCCCCATCTCCCCATCTCCCCATCTCCCCATCTGGTTAATCTGGGGGACAGAGGAAATTTTGGAGTTTTTCCGGCATTTCCTCAAAATTCTCTAGAAGGAAGTCTAAGGGAAGGAGCCAGAAGCCAGCACCAGTTGTCGAATCTTCGCCCTGGCTTCTGGCTCCTTCCTTTTGTAATAATACAAAAAGTATAAATAGGATAAAAACCTTAAAAAACTTAAAAAACTAATTTGGGAGTAACCTTAGGATGTTTTTGTTGTTCATATGACGGTGTCTTACCTACTGAGTCGCCTAGTTTGTAATATGTGTGTAATACAATAAAGTTGTGAAAATTTAATCAATAAAGTTGTGATCTTATCAACTTGTTGAGGTCACTTAAACGGCGGTACGTTAAGCATAGTAAAGCGATGCAGCGCCTTCATGCGGGGGTTTCCCCCACTCGCTATTGCATCAAGAAGCGTTGATAGACTTTGGTACTATCTCAAATATAATTCCTTAAAATTCAATTTTTAAAGAAAACTAAATTTTGACAATAAAATAGGTTTGGCTATATGGTATTTAAGGCTCATATTGTTTAAAATTATCATTGGCTTGACAACAGTCTAAGATTAGTGTTATAGACATTGATTAAACTTGTGATAACAAGTTTTTACTCAGATTTACTTATGTTGTATTAGGAAAATAATTTCTCTATATAAATAAAATTTAATCATGGAAATATCTATGAAAAAAAATTATATTTTGTGAGTATTTATGACAATCCTCTGGACGTTGAGCCAATGGATATCATTGATATCAAGGTGCAGGAAACTATTTTCCGAGGCAAGACTATTTTCCCAGTTGACTAACCAAAGTAATTTAAACTATGCTCAATTGCAACAGATTAGGTTGTTTGTGCCAGACCAGCGTATCTCTGGGTAAGGTTCAGCGGTTGAAGAGGGTGATTGTATTAATCACAATCTTTGCTGTACTCGAAATGGTTGTCGGCTTTGTTAGCCACAGTTTAACTCTCAAAGCTGATTCGGCTCACATGCTGGCAGATATTGTAGCAATGAGTATTGCTTTGCTTGCTGCATGGCTGGCTCAAGGCTCCTCGAAGTCTCGAAAGCAAATGAGCAATCAACCGATTGAGGTTTTGGCTGGTCTGATCAATAGTATCGGTCTAGTGGCTATGTCTGTATGGATTGGGCGAGAAGCGATCGCCCATCTGCAAGGGACACCTGAGGAAATCCTCAGTTTGCCGATGCTAGTCACTGCGTTAATTGGCGTAGTGATCAACAGCATTAACCTCTATTGGCTAGGGGAAAATACTGAGCAAGACCTCAATCTGCGTGGTGCATTTTTGCATGTACTGGCAGACGTAGTTGGCTCAATCGGCACTATAATAGCTGCTTTGGCGGTTGGAATTTTCAACTGGCCTCAGGCGGATGCGATCATCAGCTTTAGTGTAGCTATTTTAATTGGCTTAAGTACTCTTCCGCTGCTGCGGCAAACCCTGCGACTAACTAGAACGAGGGCGATAGAACCCCCCCCTCATGAGTTAGGCTGGCTAGAGTTAGGAAAGACCGATTTAGTGTCTTTGATAAAACTCAAAGAGGATTGAAAATTACTGGAGAGCTATTGATTTTGAAATGATATTTTTCGGTAATTTTTAGGTAACCATTTAGTGGTCAGTGGTCAGCGGTCAGTGGTCAGCGGTCAGCGGTCAAATGATGGCTTTTTGTTTTAAACTCTCATACCAATTATTTGTCAACTTTCTCTAGTAGTATTTGCTTAAAAGCTAGTCCAGCTCCCAATCTTCAATGCGTAGTCCACGAACTCTGCTAAATTCAGCCGTATTATGGGTAACCACAATTAAATCATTAGCAAGGGCGATCGCAGCGATTTGTAAATCATAAGGTCCGATTGGTGTTCCCCTAGCTGCTAAATCAGCCCTAATTTGTCCTGCTATTCTGGCAGGATTGGTGTCTAGCGGTAGAATCCTAAACTGACTGAAAAATCGTTGCAAAAGTGCTAAATTTATTGACTGTTTGGCACTACGATAAGCACCGTAATATAACTCCATTTCGGTTATGGAGCTGATAAAAATAGTCTCTGGTTGTTCGGTAGCAAGGCGAGATGTCACCGCCGGACTGGTATTGTTCAACAGCCGAATGCAAACATTGGTATCCAAAAGGTAGCTCAAAATAGACTCTCCCTTGTCTCAAACTCTTCCTGCTGCCCCCGCTGTAACGGTTCTCCAGCCCAACCCCCAATTACTTCCTCAAAAAAACCAGGCATCCAACCTTGGGGTGTTTCTACTTTTAACGATGATTTTAATGGGTTAAAAATTACCATAACTTCTAATTCTTTGTTCGTTATCCCTACTGGAACGTCCAGATGTAGAATGCCATCAGACCCCACATGGGAGATTAATTTAATACTTTCCATTGTGCTTTCTGGTTTATAGAACTTATCCAAGTTTATAGCAGTTCTCAATTGGGTGAGGTACTTCGTCCGGGAAGTGTGGGTCTTGTGGAAGGTTTGGGATGTGTGGGGGGAGAGGATAGAAAGGGAAGTGTGGCTGAAAGGGCTAGGTTTTTTACCTCAGGGTCAAACGGTTTCACAACTTGGCTTCTGATTTGGCCTACCCATTTCTAATTTCTTCCGGATCGAGACAGGGCCATGAAGGAATAAGAATTAGTAGATGCACCCTGACTGATCCCTCAGCTACTCGCTGGGGATTTTTTTTTGTTCAATTTTGTCTCAAGTTATCTATTAGTTATATGTGGGATAGCCATCTTGGCTGTCTCCTTGGCCTAAGGGTTTCGTAAGCATTCAGCATTCAGCTATCAGCTATCAGCGATTAGCGCTACAGATCGTACTACTTGATGTGCTTATGGGCTATTAGGAAGCTACGGAACTTTTGAATAAAACCAAGTAAGCATTCGAATAATGCTGAGTTATGGAAAGCTGTTCGCGTAGCGTGAGCTTTTAGCTCACGGCTGACCGCTGACCGCTGAATGCTTACAGGGTTTCTAAATTCTTCCGGATCGAGACAGAGTCATGAAGGATTAAGAAATAGTAGATGCACCCTGACTCATTCCTCAGCTACCCGCTGGGGATTTTTTTTGTTTAATTTTGTCTCAAGTTATCTATTAGTTATTGGGATAGCCATCTTGGCTGTCTCCTTGGCATAAGGGTTTCTAAATTCTTCCGGATCGAGACAGAGTAATGAAGGATTAAGAAATAGTAGATGCACCCTGACTAATCCCTCAGCTACCGGCTAGGGATTTTTTTTGTTTAATTTTGTCTTAACCAATCTATCAGTTCTATCTGGGATAGCCATCTTGGCTGTCTCCTCAGGGTAAGCGCAAGAAAAATGAACTAATAATATGCTAAGGGAAGCGATGTCACAATAAAGGTATCCAATGGTTAAAGGCTTCGATAAACCAAATAACTCAACCAGAACCAGTGGTCAATCCTTGCCGCTACAGCCTGCCCTTGATTGTCAACAGGTTCAGCAGCAACTGCTCGAGCATTTTGAGAACCTCAGTGATCCGCGAGGGAAACAAGGGGTGCTTCATCCATTGGTAAGTATTGTGATGATTGCACTGTTAGCTACCATTGGGGGTGCGACGGGGTGGGAAGATATCGAAACCTATGGGGTCAGCCACCAGCATTGGTTATCCAGCTTTCTACCATTGCCCCATGGGATTCCCTCGGCGGATACATATCGGCGAGTGTTTGAACAGATATCCCCCAGTGCGTTTGAAGATAGTTTCCAGAGCTGGTTAAGATGTTTGGTCACAGATAATCGAGCCCAAGTGATTCCCATTGATGGCAAACAACTCAAGGGCTCCTATGACCGTAACCAGGTACAATCAGCGTTGCATTTGGTTAGTGCTTGGGCAACTGAGCATCGGCTGTTTCTCGGGCAAGTGAAAGTGGATGATAAAACCAATGAGATTACAGCTATCCCAGCTTTACTAGAATTATTGGACATTTGTGGGTGTATCATTACCATTGATGCCATGGGGACTCAACATCAGATAGCCCATAGTATTCGCTCGAAAGGTGCAGATTATGTTTTGACCCTCAAAGGGAATCATCCCACTTTGTTTAAGCAGGTTAAGCAATGGTTTGAAACTGCTGTTGATAATAAGTTTGAGGGCATTGAGTATAGCTATGATGTCCGAGTAGAATCAGGACACCATCGTACTGAAAAGCGTCAAGTGTGGGCAGTTTCTCTCGACCAGATCGAGGAGGATTTGTACCAACAGTCCCAGTGGTCTGGACTACAGAGCATCGTGATGGTTATTCGTACCCGCTATTTGTGGAACAAGACTACCCGTGAGGTCATGTTCTATCTCACTTCTCTACCATCGAATGCCCAAAAGTTGGGTAAAGCTATTCGACAACACTGGTCTATTGAAAACCAACTTCACTGGGTATTAGATGTGACCTTTGGGGAGGATGCTAGTCGGATTCGTACAGGGCATGCACCGCAAAATATGGCTTTACTAAAGCGCTGGAGTCTCAATCTATTGAATCAAGAAACTAAGTATAAGCGCAGTACTCGTCAAAAAGCGAAACGAGCCAGCATGGATACAAGGTATATGTTTAAGGTTTTAGAAGCGTCTATTCCTTTGAAGTCTAGCATATCTAAGGTATAAATTTTCTTGCGTTTACCCTGGCTGTCTCCTTGGCCTAAGGGTTTCTAATTTCTTCCGGATTTAGACAGAGTAATGAAGGATTAAGAAATAGTAGATGCACCCTGACTAATCCCTCAGCTACCGGCTAGGGATTTTTTTTTGTTTAATTTTGTCTTAACCAATCTATCAGTTCTATCTGGGATAGCCTCAATTCAATTCTCTGGAAGACATTCCCAACTGATATCCCAGGGCCTTCTTCTTCATGGTCTGGAAAATGTTGTAAAATCCATTAGCGCGAGAAGGGGTTAAACTAGCGTTCAATCCTATGTCTTGAATAAAGTCAGGAGATAGGTTGACAATCTCTGTCGGCGTCAGTCCATTCAAGCCTTCAATCAACAACGCTACTAATCCTTTAACCAATTGGGCATCTGAGTCTCCCTGATACAAGACTTTGCCATCATCCAAGTTAGCGGTGATATAAACCTGGGACACGCAGCCAGGAACCTTGTTTTCTGGCACTTTATCAGTTTCTGGCATTGTCTGAAGCTTCTTGGCGTACCACAGCAACTGCTGATACCGTTGCTTGGGGTCTTTGCGGCGCTGAAAGCGTTCTACAATCCGAGCAAGAGCTTCTGGTAAAGGGCTTGAGGTGGCTGACATACCCAATGTTTAAAAAGGATTAACCATTTTATTTATAGCAGTTCTCAATACCGAATTGATAACTAGACTTCTTGCAGAAGTCGGGAACAGGGAATAGGGAACAGCGGATCTGGGAACAGGGAGGAGCTGATCAGGGTAGGTTTTTAACAAAGACGTGAGTATCAACTTTGGGGTGTGGGGTGTGGGGTGATTGGACTTGTCTTCCTTTTCCTCCCTACTCCCTACTCCCTACTCCCTACTCCCTAAAACCCAGGACTTTGTTCCGAACCGAATTAATAACTGTTATAACTGCATATTAGCTGATCAGTTGACATCCAGAGGAGTACAGAGTTTGTGAGCCAATATAAATCGTCAACGGTCAAGGGTCAACCGTCAACCTTTGATAAACAAAATCCTCGCCAGTTAGCATTCCTAGCTCTCCGGGATATTCATCGGCGGGGTGCTTTTGCTGATATTGCCCTGAATCGAGTGCTACACACTGCTCAGTTAACTGGTGCTGATCGGGGCTTAGTGACAGAATTAGTTTATGGTAGTGTCCGACGACAGCGCACTTTGGATGCTCTACTTGACCAGTTGGGCAAAAAGAAAGCGAATCAACAACCTCCAGATTTGCGCACTATACTTCACCTTGGACTATATCAGCTGCGCTATCAAGGCCGAATTCCTGCTTCAGCAGCGGTCAATACCACCGTTGAGCTAGCTAAGAACAATGGCTTCAAAGGACTGGCAGGGGTGGTTAATGGTTTATTACGAAACTATGCCCGTTTAGCTGCCAATTCCCCTGACCCTTTGCAGTTGCCAGAAGGGGATATCGAGGGTTTGGGCATTTTACACAGTTTTCCCGATTGGATGATCCAGCTGTGGTTACAACAGCTGGGACTAGACGAAACAGAACAGCTGTGTCAATGGTTTAACCAATCTCCTACCATTGACTTACGGGTCAATCCCCTCAAGGTGTCCATGGAGGAGGTGGAGGCAGGGATGCAATCTGCTGAAGTGGCTATTCAGCGGTTACCGACCTTGGTGTCTCACGAGGACGAGGGGAATGGTGAGATTATCCCTATTTTCAGCAATGCAGCTCAGGTCCCCCAAGCACTGCGGGTTGTGGGTGGTGTTGGTGCGATTCAAGAGCTACCGGGGTTTAAGGAGGGTTGGTGGACTGTTCAAGATTGTAGTGCCCAGCTGGTCAGTTATCTGCTAGACCCTCAACCTGGTGATGTGGTGATTGATGCCTGTGCTGCACCGGGGGGCAAGACAACTCATATTGCGGAATTAATGGCAGATCAGGGCAAGATTTGGGCATGCGATCGCTCAGCTTCCCGCCTCAAAAAAGTCCAACAGAATGCCGAACGGTTACAATTACAATCGATTCAGATCAGTACTGGTGATAGTCGCGATTGCCCTGAATTTACTAACATCGCTAATGCTGTGTTATTAGATGCTCCCTGTTCCGGTAATGGTACCCTTCACCGACGTCCTGATATTCGTTGGCGCATGACTCCAGAAAAAGTTCAAGAACTTACTGTTTTGCAAAAAGAATTGTTAGAGCATACCGCAACTTGGGTCAAGTCCGGAGGTGTGTTAGTCTATGCTACCTGTACCTTAAATCCTCAAGAAAATGAGGCGGTAATACAATGGTTTCTGGAAGGTCATTCTCAGTGGGAAATTGAACCCCCTACTCTTTCGTTTCTTAAGGGGTTTTCAACACCGGAAGGTTGGCTGAAAGTTGTGCCCTATCGAGACCAGATGGATGGTTTCTTTATGGTGCGGTTGAAACGAATGGATTAGTTAAGGGATATAGGAAGGGGAATCGGGAATCGGGAATCGGGAATCGGGAATCGGGGAGAGTAGTAGGGTGGGCAAAAACAGTTTGGTTTTGTTGAGTATTAATGATTATATTACTTTGCCCACCCTACGTTAATTGGTATTTTTTTGAACTTTTTCTTTCTCTCTTAGGACAACTGATTAATTTCATCGATAGTCAACCCCGTATATTGAGCAATATCACTCAGGGGTAACCCAGCGGCCTTCATCTGTTTAGCAATCTGGTATTTTCCTTCAAGTCTACCTTGTTCTCGTCCTTCTAGCCTTATTTCTTCTCGTCCTTCTTCTCGTCCTTCCCTTTTCGCAAAATTCAATGCACCTCGCCAGTCCCACAAGGCCATTTCCTGTTTCCAAATCTTTTCCAATTCTGACTCACTAAACCCCGCTTGATTCGCTATAGTTAAAGCTTTTTCTAGCTGTGGGATTTCCCTGAGTTTGTCAGGAATGATTTCTAAGTTGGGCGCTTCTTTGATAAAAAATATCCACTTATCTATCACACTTTCCAACTCTTCCAGTTGCTTAGTAAATTTGGGGAGTTCCACAAACACCAACTTTAATTCGTTCTCCTGATAAGGCAAGTGGTCTTCTTCCTCTTGAAAGTAAAAACAGCTAATGACTTTCTCGGTTGAGGGGAATAACTTAAAATCCGTGATGGTTAAAGCAATGACCGGATTGAGATCGAAATATCCCTGTCCCGATTTAAGTTGATTTCCATAGGTTTTGCACAAGTTATACACCACTCGCTTCTCGAAAGCCTCCACATTCCAGAGTTGCATCTCAATGATGACAGTAGTTTTATCTTCTAATACTGCCTTCACATCCAGATACGTGTCTTTTAAATCTACTACATCCCCCGCACTATAGGGATCAATAATTTCTAAATCCTGGATGACTGACTTACCGGAGTATATCATGGCATTTAGGAAGGAAATCAGAATATCTTTACTCTGATCTGAGCCAAAGATTTTCTTGAAAGCAAAGTCAGTTTTCGGGCTGATGAATCTCATGGTTTTACAGGTTTATATAGGGAACAGGGAATAGGGAACAGGGAATCGGGGAGAGTAGTAGGGTGGGCAAAAACAGTTTGGTTTTGTTTAGTATTAATGATTATATTACTTTGCTCACCTTACTTTATAATCTTTACTATAATAGCAATATCCATATAATCCACGTTCTACATGCCTGCCAAGGATCTTTACCACGATGATGAAAACCAGGAGACAATTACGCTATGGAAACCTTCACTGGAGTAACCAATTGTGCTACAGCTCTTATTCATATCCTGACCAACTATTGTAATATCCTGAATCGTCACAAAAATAATTCTATCAATAATACCGTGATCAGTAAAATTATTGTTAGCGATGATAAAACTCGCTATCTAGTTATTAGGGAAGGTTGGAACGATACACAACGAATTCATTCACTCATTTTTGATGCTGAGATACGTAACAATAAAATTTGGCTACACCATGATGGTCTAGATCACGGCATTACAGAAGAGCTACTGGCGGCGGGAATACCCAAAGAACAAATTGTTTTAGCTTTTCATCCTCCCCATATCCGACAACACACTGGCTATGCTATTTCCTAGAGATTGTCGGGTGGGCAAAAATAGTTTGGTTTTGTTGAGTATTAATGATTATACTATTTTGCCCACCCTACGTTAATTGGTATTTTTTTGAACTTTTTCTTTCTCTCTTAGGACAACTGATTAATTTCATCGATAGTCAACCCCGTATATTGAGCAATATCACTCAGGGGTAACCCAGCGGCCTTCATCTGTTTAGCAATCTGGTATTTTCCTTCAAGTCTACCTTGTTCTCGTCCTTCTAGCCTTATTTCTTCTCGTCCTTCTTCTCGTCCTTCCCTTTTCGCAAAATTCAATGCACCTCGCCAGTCCCACAAGGCCATTTCCTGTTTCCAAATCTTTTCCAATTCTGACTCACTAAACCCCGCTTGATTCGCTATAGTTAAAGCTTTTTCTAGCTGTGGGATTTCTTTGAGCTGGTCAGGAATGATTTCTAAGTTGGGTGCTTCTTTGATAAAAAAGATCCACTTATCGATCACACTTTCCAAGTCTTCCAGTTGCTTAGTAAATTTAGGGAGTTCCACAAACACCAACTTTAATTCATTTTCCTGATAAGGCAAGTGGTCTTCTTCTTCTTGAAAGTAAAAACAGCTAATGACTTTTTCGGTTGAGGGGAATAACTTAAAATCCGTGATGGTTAAAGCAATGACTGGATTGATATCGAAATATATCTTTCCCGATTTAAGTTGATTTCCATAGGTTTGGCACAAGTTATAAACCACTCGCTTCTCGAAATCCTTTACATTCCAGATTTGCACTTCAATCAGGACAGTCGTTTCATCCTCTAATACTGCCTTAACATCCAGATAAGTATCTTTGAAATTTACCAAATACTCGTCACTATAGGAATCAATAATTTCTAAATCCTGGATGACGGAATTACCAGAGTATATCATGGCATTGAGGAAGGAAATCAGAATATCCTTACTCTGATCTGAGCCAAAGATTTTCTTGAAAGCAAAGTCAGTTTTCGGGCTGATGAATCTCATGGTTTTACAGCTTTATATAGGGAGCAGGGAACAGGGAGCAGGGAATAGGGAATAGAGAACAGGTAGCTTGTAGGGTGGGCAAAAACAGTTTGGTTTTGTTGAGTATTAATGATTATATTACTTTGCCCACCCTACTTTATAATCTCACTCTTGCCTATTGCCTATTGCCTATTGCCTATTGCCTATTGCCTCTTCCCTATTCCCTATTCCCTGTTCCCTTGTCTATACTCAATCAAACTCCGGTGCCCACACTTCAACAATAGGTAATTCCCAACCAGGAAGCAATTCTGGTACTTGCAGCACATCCCCATCCCCCAGCACAACTTTATCCTGATTGAGGCGATAAACTTCCATGGTGCGAGTTCTCGGATCTACTAACACCCCAACTGTAGTTCCCAATTCCAGAAATTGCTGTATCTTCTGGCGCAATTTTGGTAGGCTATCGCTCTTAGATTTCACTTCAAATGTCAAATCAGGGACTAATTCGGCGTAATCTTCCGTAGTGCGAGGTAGACGTTCAGCTAAGATAAAAGACGCATCCGGGGCACGAACATCCCCATCTTTATTCGGTAAGCGAAAACCACCACTAGAACCAGAAACTCTTCCTAATTTGCGCGGTCTTACCCAGTTACGAAGTTGAGCAGCGATTTCTAGTGCTACTTCATCGGATTCTAACCCTGAAGGACTCATAAAAATAATTTCTCCCCCTATTAATTCCATCTGATAATCAGGATGCTGTGCTTGCAGCGTTTCTAAATCTTTGACCGTTAAATTAGCCATGCTTAAAATCCTCCATCTACAGTTTTATTTTAGGGATTAGGGAGTAGGGAGTAGGGAGTAGGGAGCAGGGAGCAGGGAGCAGGGAGTAGGGAGTAGGGAGTAGGGAGTAGGAGCAATTGCGTTTGTAATTGGGCAAAAATTATAATATTTTTACCAAAATTACCACACTGAATACAATCCCCACACTAACAAAAAGTTTCTCTTATTTATGTCCTATTTACTATTATAGCAATTTTAAATTTCGTAATAAAAAAAAATTCCTAAACCCCTTGACATTGGATTAATTTATGTATATATTAATAATGTACACCATTTAAGGATACTGTTGATCATGACAAAAAACATTCCGCCTAACTCCGATGACAATCAAACTCCTGAAAACCCTGGTCGTAAACCTCAGAAAGTCAAGTACGTTTTGATCGGTTCTCCTGAACAAGTTCGGAATACAATTAATGCCATCTATGCCCTGAAATACGCCTATCCCGACGAGTGGAGCACTCCAGAACCTACTGAAAAGCCTGGTGAGGTTATGACCTTTTTGATTCGATATTTCTATGTAGACTAGGATAGGGTTTTGCCAGGGTTTTGACGCCCTGGCGACTAGGAATTGTGGAGGTTATTTTGAAGCTATCAGCTTATGGGTTAGGTCACAGGCTGGAAGCCTGTGCCACAAAGCTGACCACTGAGTAATGTATTCGTTGATCAACAGTATCTAGATTTGAGCTCCGCTGTACTTGTGGTGGCTTACACAATAGAAATCGGTCAAGGATTGGGGTTAACCAAAACTTGACCGATTTTTTTTATTGGTACAACACTACGCATTCAGATGTTTGACATTCCTAAACTCCGAAACCTAAGTCTAAGCTTACTTTTGACTTCTGACTTCTAACTTCTGACTTGCGCAAGGGCTATTTCCTCCCAACACCCCTCGCCACACGAAAACCGACAAGGGAGCTGAAGTCAACGCGCGCGATATAGAAGAGGCGGGAGGCAGAACGGCAATACCTAGGAAGGAAGTACCTGGACCCGCCCCGCACACTACGATAATCATTATGATTATTAATAATCCAGACACTCCCATCTATAGGGGCTCCTTCGTAATTATCATGCCTTGGATCCTCACACCACTCCCAAACATTGCCGTGCATATCGTATAAGCCAAAGCCGTTGGGGGGAAAACTTCCTACTGGGGTGGTTTCTCCTCGATATTCCCCTTCTGCTTCCTCTGCATAAGTATAGGAAGCGTCATAATTAGCTAATTTACTGGTTATGGTCTCTCCATAATGGAATGGTGTGGTAGTTCCTGCTCTACAGGCGTATTCCCATTCCGCTTCACTCGGTAATCTGTATTCCGTTGCTGTATATTCACAGAGGCGATCGCAAAATTCCACCACATCAAACCAGCTTACTTGCTCTACTGGTCGATTGTCTCCTTTAAATCTCGAAGGGTCTGGATCTAAGTCCCGGTTAATTTTTGGGAGGTTCTTGGCAACAGCTCGCCATTGCGCCTGGGTTACCTGATATTTCCCCAGGAAGAAGGGTTGGATGGTTACTTGGTGTTGAGGTCTTTCACTGTAATCACTCCCCCTCTCACTTTCCGGGGAACCCATTAAGAAGCGTCCTGCTGGGATATACACCATCTGTAAGTCTACTCCATTCCCCAGATCTTCAGTGAAATAACGCGCTTGCTTATTTTCTTTCTTGATTATTACTCCTTTACGGTTAACTGTTACTACTTCAAAGGAAAACTGCTTTAACCCTGAGGGATTAGCTGAGGTAGGGGTTTCTGAAATGAGTAGTTCTTCAGCCAAACGAGCATACTCCCCTCCTAATCGCCCTAATACTTGAGCCTTTAGGCGTGCAAAGGGACGAATTTTTTCTTCTAACTCATCATTACTTGCAGTTGCCGGTGTCAGTAAACGGGCTTCAAAGTCCTTTACTGATAACCCTAATTGATCAGCAAGAAACTCAGATACTTTCTCATTAACTGAAAGGGTTTTACTAATGGGTACAGAATCTACTAATAACTCCCTTACCCCTGGCTTAAATTCGTACTCAATATAATTGGGATTTGAATCTTGGTCTACAGGGGTTATAGACTGGAGCAGTCCACTCATAAACACCTCCGCTACGTGAATTTGGGCAGATTTTGGTAGCAGGGTTTGCTGAATTAGTTGCACTACAGGTAAACTAACTGGAGCAGCTGCCATTAATCCAGCTAACCGACGCGCCATCGGAGAAGCCGTCGCACGAAATCGACTAACTAATGCTGGTGCTTCGAGTTGGGGTTGACTGGGTTTAGCATCTACCGCTTTTTTCTGTGGTTGGGGGTTTTCGGATACATCAAAGTTAAACCCCACTGTACTAACATTTCCCTGACCAGCTATTACCTGTGAGCACGCCAGCAGCGGGTAGAGTTCTAACGTAACGACGGGAACATTGACAGAGGATTTATTCTGAATAGACTTACTGTCATCTTGATCCCAAGGTTTAACAATCAACTGAGAATTGACAACTCCAGGACTAAGAGAATGCAGTTGCACTGGTATTTCTGAAGCTAAAGCCGTGCGTTCCCAAAGCCGTTCAGGGAGTAGCTGAAGGATAGTTAGTAAACCGTTGCGTCCCCACAACTTGAGCACTGGATGAATTAATTGTCTGCGCCAAGCCACAGAAATACAATCACTTACCAATAAAATTAAACGTTGCTTCTTCGGGTCAATTAATACCTGGGGAGGATAGGGAGTGGAATCATACCGACCCGTGCTAGTTTGAGGAAATAAGTCTACCTTTGGTTTATTGATGTCTTCCGTTTCAGTAATCCTTAATTCCCACGTGCGTACATCCCGAAACGCTCCATGATGCTTGACTAAATGTTGCAGTTCAATGATTGTCTGTTTCCAAACAGCAGTTGAACTAGTTTTTTCAACTACCAACGCTAACTCTAACCATCGTTCGGAAGCGGGTTTCAGAACTGGTAGCCAAATCTTTGATTCGGCAATTTGGTAAACAGTAGCTTCTTCATCCAATATCTTTTCTGTAGCAGATGGGACTTTCCGCATTAACGGACGAAGTGCCCGTCCCAACGCCAGACTATTTCTCAATGCTACCGCTGCTGGCACTTTAATCGGAATTGCTTCTCCACTTGCTTTAGTCTTTTTAGGTTTGGAAGAGGCAAGACCAACATCAGCACCAGGTTCTGTGACTTCAGGTAACGGTAATTCTTGGGTATCTGGTTGGATATCTGGAGTTTGATTTGGGGGTTGCGGTGATTGGTCTTGGGATACCGTTGATGATTGCGATCGCTTTTGTGGTTGCTGTGATTGGTCTTGGGATACCGTTGATGATTGCGATGGCTCCTGTGGTAATGGCTGCTGTGGTTCCTCTGACTGGTCTATGGGCTGGTCTAGATGAACAGCCAACCAGAAAATTTCTGCTATTTCCCGAGCAGTTAAATCAAATCCTGCTTTTTGTAGAATAGCGATCGCTTCTTCAAGCATATCCCTTAGGTACTACTGAGGTCTTGGAGTAATCGGTCAATTAACCTTTTTTTGTTCTGGTCTTTGTCTTCGTCTTGAGAGTCACCCATGGGAGCATCCTCTGTATTAACTGTGTTAGTTAACAGATAAATGGCATTGAGCAATTGGTCTGTAGCCAAGTCTCCGTTCTCCCGTCGCTCGATAAACGTTTCAATAATTGGTTTGGCTTGTTCAAGACTATCCCCTAAATGAGCTTTGACAATTGCTTCTAATTTCTCGCGACTTGGTTGCAGTAAATCTAATCGTAAACAGCGTCGTAAAAAAGCCGGGGGAAATTCCCTCTCTCCGTTACTGGTAAGGATTACAAAGGGAAATGGTTTACAGGTTACCTTTCCGTTGTGGATAGTTCTGGTTTCATTATCCCAGGTTTTGACAACAATGTCTGGAAACCGGTCACTTATTCGTGTTAATTCCGGGATTTCAAATTCTCCTTCCTCAAAAATAGTCAATAAATCATTGGGTAAATCAATATCGCTTTTATCCATTTCATCAATTAATAATACCCTCCGCTTCTTTGAGGCTTCGGGGTAAGTTGAGGGGAGTAACGCTGTTCCCAAGGGACCCAATTGAATATACTTACCAATTTCCCCTAAATTATCCTTGCCGCTTCCTTGAGCATCTTGTAATCTACCAATGGCATCATAACTATAAAGTCCTTGCTGTAAATGGGAGCGAGTGGTAATATTCCAACGTAACACTTCTCCTAATTTTAACTCATGAGCGACTGCATAGGCTAAAGATGTTTTTCCTGTGCCTGGTTTTCCGGTTACTAATAAAGGACGACGCAGATACAACGCTGCATTGACTAACTCTATTGCCTCTGGCCTGGTCTGATAGGTTTTACCCGGTTCTTTTTTCTCAAAATTCCGCCAGCTAGGAGGATCAGGAAGGCGTTCAATGCCTTCGTGGGGTTGTTCGGGAGTGCCGCGAAATATTTTCCAAGAGTTATTAGTCATAGGGTTGTATAGTCAATCTGGGGTGGTAGTAGATCGGGGTCTTCCCACAAAAGAGCAAGATGGTGTCCGATATGTTCTTGTCCATGCTCTTTTTTAGGAGCCTTTAAACGTTGTTCTTCTACCTTTTTGGGAAGTTCATTTATTTGACACTCGAATAATTTATCAAATTCATCTTGACAATTGATGATAGTTTTAAAATCATTTTTTCTCAGCCATAAAGCAACTGGTATTTCCATCGTGTCAATTACTTTTAATATCTCATAATCTGGGGGGTTATATAATTTTAATGCTATGGTTTTTTTATTCATTTTTTCGTTTTTTAAATGAGCATACAACCTTTCCGAATCAAAATCAAATTTACCAACATCAACAAATTCTTGATGGCATTTATTTTCACGACTATCTTTGATTTTTTTCCATTTTTCGCTGCAAATTTTTTGGTTACCATTGTTATGAGTCAAACGTTCAAAACGTTTTAGAGATCGAATAAATACTTTATAATGCTTACCCATAGGACATGTTAAACCATAATAATTTGTAATATTAATTCTTTCAATTTCATAGTTTAATAGTTCATAAGGCAATGAAAATACAATACTTGTATTTTTGCAAAATTTACTGTTGTTTTGTGGATCACTTAAAAATTTTTTTATGAAATTTTCTAACTTTTTAAGAGATAAAACATCTTGTTCAGATTCTCCATCAGCTGATCGAGTCTCTAAAAATTTACAATTTTGAGGATATTCTAAGTAATTATAATTATTTTTGTCAGGAATGAACCAAGCTGATACTAAATATCTTTTTTGACCTTTTTGGTGATATTGCTTACTGGAATCTACCTTGACAAGCAGATAAGGTTGTGCATCTAAATTTTGTTGCTGATGATTTTGAGAGTGACTGCTACTCTGAGATAATAAATCAGAAGGGTTATTAGCATTTTCTCTTATCCATTGGTTGAGTTGATCAGCATGTGAGTTGGGAATATCTCCAGTTTTTAATAAATGATCAACAAATTGTACAATAGGTTTTTCATTATGAGTTCCTTGAGGTTGCTCATCCAATTCTTTTAGAATTTCATCTAAACTGTCAGGGGATTTATTTTCCCAATCATCCCAGGATTTATTAATACAACAAGCTTGATAAGCCTGTTGCATTTGGTTGATAAAGTGTTTTTCTAAAGGACGCAAGATATCGATTAAACTAGTCGTAATTTTAAATTTTTCCTTAATTGCCTTTAAATCAGGATTATCTGGATTTTCTTTAAGGGCTCCATCAATTAAATTTCCTAACTTATTTTTAGCATCAAAATTTTCTACTAATCTGTGAACAATTTCCTTCAAATTGCCACCACTAGCAACCTCCTTCAGCTTTATATTTAATTCATAATTCACCATCATTTCTAATTGATTTTCACTAGTGAAAGCACTACACAGTGCTTTGTTTATCTCTTTGAGGAGATAGCCAGGGGTATTTCCACCATTCATTTACGGTTACTTCAATAGTTTAAGGGATGGATTTGCCAAAAATTGATTACAACTCAATACAATAATGATCCAAAGCACTTTGTCCCGGACCCTGACCCCAGCGTGAATCAGGTTTCCAAGCACCATTTTCTTCTTCGCGACGGCGAGTGTGGACAGTGAGCTGTTTATCGTTAATTTTCAGTAGATTATATTGCCAGGGATAAGCGGATCGTAGTTCAAAGGTCGGTGCGCCAAAGGTGCCAGCACAAATTCCGTCGAGTTTGCGTCCACCTGGGCTGAGGTCGTAACGGAAAAGGTTGGTTTCGGCTTTGTGGATATGTCCGTGGAGGAAGAAGCGGAATCCAGCAACGGCCAATTGTTCAATGAAGCCTTTTTTAGTAATGCGATCGCTTCCGTCACTATTGAGGGGATGGTGCCAAACCGCTATTTTCAGGCACTTATCGTAGTCTGGGTTACGGCGAATCTTTGTCAGGGCGTTGGCCAGAGCACCGGAGTGGATGCTAGCACGAGCTCTGAAGTGATGATCCAGTTCCCAAGCGGAGTTTAGTCCTAGGATCAGCAAGTTTTGCTCTGGGAGATGGTCGATAATGGCTTGCTGGTCATAGTCGAGGGGATACGGTTCATTTTTGATAGTTTTATAGAATTGGCTGAAGTAGGCAAAGCGTTGTTGGTATTTGGCTTCGTCTGGGACTCCAATCAGCTCTTCACTTTTGATATAGTGACCCTCTTTTAGTTCACCGTCGTAGTTTTCGCGATACAAAAACTGATAAGCCTGCTTTGCTAGTGTCCAGTTTAGGTCATGGTTACCAGGAACTATAACAATTTGCTTCGGGTCTAGGCGGAAGTCTTGGCGGAAGTTATCGAGAAACTGTTGTGCAGCCTCGTATTCTTGAAGAGTAGACTTATTGGCGATATCACCCGATAGGATCAGAGCATCAAGGTTAGGGATGTCAAGGTCTTTGATGAGGTCTTCGGCAAGTTGGTTTGACCAAATCTTAGCTTGCTCAGGGGTGGTTATATGGAGGTCCGAGAGGTGGAGGATATGGGTGGTTTTACAGGATGTTTTCCCACTCCTCGCCGTCCCAGGGCTCAAATCATGCTTGGCATTTTTGTCTAACCATTGCTTTAGTTGATCACCAATTGGGTTGGGAATATCTTCAGTTTCTAATAAACGAGCGCCAAATTGTATAATAGGTATTTCCTGATCATTGTAGTATTGAGGTATTTTATCTAAATTTTTTAGAATTTCCTCTAAACTTTCAGGGATTTCCTCTGCCGAATTATATAATAAATCAGCACAACAAACTTGATAAGCCTGTTGCATTTGCGTCATAAAGTTGTTTTCTAAAGGAAGCAATAAGTTTACTAAACTAGTTGTAATTTTAAATTTTTCTTTAATTGCCTTTAACTCAGCATTCTTGGGATTTTCTTTAAGAGCGTTCTTAATTAATTTTTCTAAACTATTCCTAGTCTTAAAATATTCTACTAGGTTGTAAACAATTTCATTCAAATTGCCACCACTAGCAACCTGTGCCAGATTTTGACTGAATTGATGTCGTAGCATCATTGCTAATTTCATTTCACTAGGGAAAGCACTACACAGTGCTGACTCTATCTGCTCGAGGAGATAACCAGGGGGATTTCCAGCATTCATTGATGGTTACTTCAATATCTGTGAACAATAGAAGTTAATACTCTGACTCTAATTAAGTATCTACACTCTGATTATACCGAGTTCCGTAAATTTTGCTTTATTTGCTGGCATTTGGCAACCTGGTGGTGGTTTACAGGTTCAGACAACCATTCACCACATTGCTTCACCCTTACGTAAATTTGTCAATAACCCTTGCTTCTCTAATCGCGCACAAATAGCACTGAAAGGACTGCCAGCATTATAACTAGGATTCCAGCTTGGGTCACCACTATGATGCAGGGCTACCAAATTCCAGTTAATATCAAAACATGGAGAACCAGAGGAACCGGGTTCGGTATTGGTTTTATACTTAACCATGGTACGATTATCGTCAATACTAATAATAGCCTCGGTGTCAAAGGCCAATTTTAAGGGTTCCGCCTGGGGATGTTGCACTATAAACAGTGGAGTATCGGGCACAAACTGATAATATGGCTCTTGTGGTAACTCAATCCACTGGCGCTTGGGAGAATCGGGATCGGGATTTTTCCCAATCGGTTCTTCCCCAGGAACTCCATCTACTCTCAGCAAGGCATAATCCAATTCGTCAGGGGTTGGTAACGGATTGTTGGTATAACGACTTTGATCAATTAGCCAGTCATCCTCTACTAAGCGATACTCTGTACCTGGGTTGATAACTTTACCATCCCCTAACTGCTTGTAGTCAAAACGCAGGATAACATTACTAGACGTTGCTTGTTCTAAAATTACCGATTCCACCACATGGTAATTAGTAATAACCACATTGGGCGCAATCAGAAAACCTGTGCCAAATTCCTGACTATTATCATTATTCGTAACTTCGACACGACAGACTTGCCCTTCAATTTGACCTAACTTCTCCCGCCACTGATTTACATCTAAAAAAGAATTGGTTTTCTTAATCAGTCTTTCTACTCTACCTCTTGCGGATAGGGGTTGAGGCAGAGTAATAGCAAGATTCAACTCCTGGGCAAAAGCGAATAACGCTGGGTTACCTGGATTCGATTCACGGGCACCTGCAATTAATTTATCAACCCATCCTTCTGCTTGGGCAGCTTTAATTAACTTAAATACAATTTCTTTTAAGTCATCTCCCATCGCAATAGAATCTAGATTTTTACTGAACTTAAAGTAAACTAATTCAGCAAGTTTTTGTTTTGATGGGAAAGCATCAATTAAAGCATTCGTTAATTGTTGATATTGCGGTCCTGTTAGTGTCATAGTTAAGTTTAATTATTCAGGAATAAAAAATTAAAACTATAACTTTGATTATACCTACTCCCTACTCCCTACTCCCGACTCCCGACTCCCGACTCCCGACTCCCGACTCCCTACGGGTGCATGTCAGTTTTGTTAATCCCTGATTCAGATCCCCCATTATCCCCCTTAATAAGGGGGACTTTTCAATCTAATTCCCCCCTTTTTTAAGGGGGGTTAGGGGGGATCTATGTACCTAATTACAAAGTTGACATGCTCCCTACTCCCTACTCCCTACTCCCTACTCCCTACTCCCTACTCCCTATACTCTATTCAAAAAATAGCTTTCAGGAAAATATTCACTAATCATCATTACCGATTGGTGATTAGAAAAGACGCAATAGGTACGAAACAGTAAATTTGCTTCCGGTTCAATCTGGAAATAATCAGCTAATTCCTTAGCTGGCTTTTTTCCAGTATCCACAATTTCTTTAAAGGTCTCGAATCTCTGCTCTCGCCAGATTTTGCCAATGGGGGTTTTAGTTTTAAGTAAATCTTTTTGAAAGTACTCATCTAGACGATCAATAACAATAATTGACTCAGCATAGATATAATTCTTGCGACTTATTTTACCCTGTAATAGTATTTTCCTATCAAGTACTGAGCTTCCTTTATTTAATTGCATTGGATCTATATCATCAGTTGTCGTTACCAATTCTTCCGACAACTTAACTAGACGAATCTGTTCAAACAGATAGGCTTCCAACATATCGGTTACTGTGCCATCTGTCGTTAAGAGAATTCTTTGGAAAATACTCAGAGTCGAGGGGTCTATATAACTTCGACTTAGGGATTGCTGTAGATCATTTCTCATTTTTAATAGCAATTATTATTGGGGTGAGGTATTAATTTTTGGGTTTTAGGGAGTAGGGAGTAGGGAGTAGGGAGTAGGGAGTAGGGAGTAGGGAGTGGGGAGTGTGGGAAGTTTGGGGAGGGTGGGGAGTGGGAAAAAATTATCCAAGCTCTTTCCTACTTTTCCCTGTTCCCTATTCCCTGTTCCCTATTTCCTTGTACCTATAACACCAAAAAATTTTCCAAGGTCTTTCCTACTGCTCCGAAGTCCCTGCTCCCTGCTCCCTTGATAAAAACGCTATATATAGCGTTTATTGCATGTATGAGGTACAATTATCAACCTCAAAGTCCCCCTTTTTAAGGGGAACCAACGGGGGATCCCTTTGTACCTCATGGGAAAGAAAATTGCTATATATATCCTGCGCCACCTTTCGATATTTGCGATTTTACAAATACTTCTGCAACAACAACTCCAACTTCTCCTTAGTTGCTTCTGGAGCCTGATCTAAGGGAGTGAAAATAGCATGCTTCAAGGCGGAATGGGCTTTAGAAACGGGTGGATTATCAACTAACCGGCGCACTGTCTCTTGAATCACCTTCTGAGCATTAATCGCATTGCGCTGTAGATTATCAATTATCATCTCCACAGTGACATGGTCATGATCCTCATGCCAGCAATCATAATCCGTGACTAGGGCGAGGGTAGCATAGGCAATTTCCGCCTCCCGTGCTAACTTGGCCTCTGGCAAATTGGTCATGCCAATTACTTTTGCGCCCCAACTCCGGTAGAGATTAGATTCGGCCATGGTGGAAAATGCTGGCCCTTCCATGCACAGATAAGTCCCACCGTTATGTACGGTCACCTCTGGTAACTCCAAACTTGCGATCGCATCCACTAAAATTCCCGCCAGTTGGTTGCACACCGGGTGTCCAAACCCAATATGAGCCACAATCCCTTCCCCGAAAAAGGTCGAAACCCGATTCTTCGTCCGGTCAATAAACTGATCCGGTACCAGCATATCTAAGGGTTTGACCTCTTCCTGGAGAGAACCTACTGCTGAGGCAGAAATGATATACTCCACGCCTAACTGCTTCATGGCATAGATATTGGCTCGGAAGGGTAACTCCGAAGGCATCAAATGATGATTGCGACCATGACGAGATAAGAAAGCCACAGTAGTTCCTTCTAGGGTTCCCACCATCAAGGCATCGGAGGGAGAACCAAAGGGGGTTTCAATCGGTACCTCCTGCACATCCTTGAGAGCAGCCATTTTGTAAAGTCCGCTACCGCCAATAATCCCAATTTGTGCTTTTACCATGGTGTTTGTGCTTGCTGTGCCTCAGTCCAACGCTTTGTTATTTTACCAATTGTATTAATTTTTGTTAAGGGATTTTAGGGGAAGAGTGTGGGGAGATAGGGGAGTGTGGGGAGATAGGGGAGTGTGGGGAGATAGGGGAGAGGGGAGACGTAGTTTTCGATGAAGTTGGTATTTTAAGACTATTTTTGTTGATCAGCCATGTTGGTAATCATTTATTACTCGATTCAAGACTTCTGAGCAAAACCAAAAGAGCGATGCTCTGAAAGAGCCGCTACGCGAACGCATTTTCGCAATCGAAACTAGCCTTGAGCAAAGCAAAAGCCTGGCATAGAGTTAAGTCACGACTCCCGACTCCCGACTCCCGACTCCCGACTCCCGACTCCCGACTCCCGAATCCCGACTCCCGACTCCCGACTCCCGACTCCCGACTCCCGACTCCCGACTCCCGACTCCCGACTCCCGACTCCCGACTCCCGACTCCCGACTCCCGACTCCCGACTCCCGACTCCCGACTCCCGACTCCCGACGATTCAAACTAAAATCTTAAACCAAATCCACCTTGAACAGAAGCAGCGACGCCGCCACCCTCCCGATAGGCATCAAAAGCAATAATCGCATTACCAAACAAAACCGTTTGGCTATTAGGGATCATAAAATCAATACCAGGTTGTATAGCAAAACTCGTTTTATCTCCTACTGGTGAGGGAGAGTGACCGCTAGCAAATACAGCCCCTGCTCCCACGTAAGCATCGGTTTGCCAATTAAGGGGGAAATCGTAACTAATTGTTGGCACAATAGCAGTGCCAGCACCAATCAGGGCTTGTGTCCGGAAGGAAATCGGGATTTCTAGGAATTTGTAGCGAAACGCAATTAATCCACCAATTTGCTGACCTTCTCCATCATCATCCTTTGTAATACCAAAGGTAGGACCGATTCCCACATAACTTCCGTAGGCAGCTTGAGCAAATGCTGGTTGCGACTTAATCATTAAACTAGCCAGACTCCCCAGCACCAGCGTTCCTAGTGTGGACAATAAACCAATAGCATTACCCATTTCCTCAACTCCTCAATCCTAATTCTAATGATGGCTGCTTTCTCGCTCATATTAGCTTAATTGCTTTGGTGAAACTAATATAGCAAAGGGAACAGGGAACAGGGAATAGGGAACAGGGAATAGGGAACAGGGAATAGGGAACAGGGAACAGGCAAGAAAGTAAAAATTATTTGATTATAATAGAAACCGCTATATACAGGTTGATGTTTTGTTCACTGTTGATAGTTAACTTTAAATCAACGCAATCCATTAAGCAATCTATTCTGGTTAAGGGGGTTTTCAACTCAAGTCAACTCGAAGATAGTCAATCGACTCAGTAGCTTTTGAATTTATGCGTTCGCGTAGCGGCTCTTTCAGAGCATCGCTAATTTTTTGACAATAGAAAAAATTGAGCCTACTTGATTTTTTCCCACTTGTTTCTTACCACTTGTTTCTTCCTTGTTGGGTGCATCTCCTAAAAGCTATTTGACCCGATGGGTGTAACGGGCATCTTGCCCGTTACAATCGGACGGACTGTTCCAACTCGCGAAGAGGCGGAAAATTAGGCGATCGCGTCCCTAACGCACCCTACGCAACTGATAGCTGATAGCTGATAGCTGATAGCTTACCCCGACTCCCGACTCCCGACTCCCGACTCCCGACTCCCGACTCCCGACTCCCGATTCCCTACTCCCGACTCCCGACTCCCTACTCCCTACTCCCGACTCCCGACTCCCTACTCCCTACTCCCTATTCCCTACTCCCTACTCTAAAATAGTGTCACAAACATCGAGGATGAAGTCCACCATAGGTACAAATATATCGAAGTTGCTGCTCATCTAAATTTTTAACATTGGTAAAATTCACCCCCTTAATCCGGGCTAAATTCGATTTAGGTGGTGGCAAGGTAATAAATTGATTAGCCTTGTTCTGTTTAGCCATAGCAAAGGTAACTCCCAGAAAATCTGCTCCAGCTAAATTAGCCCCTCGCAAATCCGCAGCACTTAGATTAGCGTGACGTAGCTTAGCATTGTACAGCTGGGCATTGCGTAAATTAGCCCCTACCAATTGGGTTGAATTAAAATCAACATTTTTGAGATTAGCATTACTCAAATTTGCCCTAGAAAGATTCGCTCCTTGCCAGCTTGATTGACTTAAATCAGCAGAAGAGAAATCACTCCCCACAGCACTAACTTTGCCCAAACGAGCACCATGAAGACTAGAGAGACTGAATTTTGCTTCCCCCAAATTAGCTCCTGTGAGGCTAGCATTTTCTAAGATAGCTCTACGGAAATCAGCATTAATCAGCTGGGCACTGCTGAGATTAGCACCGATCAGGCTGCCGTTATAAAACCTTGCTCGGTTCAGGGTTGCCCCGATTAAATTGGTGCGATTCATCAAGACATTGTCGAGAATAGCACCAGTTAGGTTAACTTCTCTGAGATCAGCTCCGCTAAAGTCACTGACCCAATCATCAAAAGTGCCAAAATGTTCATCCTCACCAGGGCCATAGAAGCGACTACCCTGCAAATTAGCACCGGACAAATTAGCGTAGCGGAAATTAATGCCCGACAAATTCAGATTGTTCAGAATTGGATTAAAATAGCCATAACCCTGATTAACCTTACTGAGGTTAATATAGCTCAGGTTAGCATTATGCACTTGACCGTCGTAGATAGTCAGAATTTTCGAGATAGCTTGCTTAGTTGCTCGGTGCCGCACCGCTAGCACTCCCCCAACCCCTGGTTTACCTTCCCTGGTTAGGGTTTTCTGGTCGTTGGCCAAAGATTGATTCAATATTCGTAGATGGGGAAGGGGTTGAACACCTTTACTGACCAAGGTTTGTTGGAGGGTATCAATCAAGCTAGGGGTATTTTCCTGACCCAGCAAATCCACCAGAAACGGTACAGCACGATGGTCGTCTATCCTACCTAGAGCCAGAATTGATCCCATACGTTCTTCTTGAGCAGTGCTATCAGTGGAGCTTAATTGTTTCACTAAGGTCAGAAAGACCTGATTTTTCTGCTGATTGAACGCTCGCCAATTGGCCTGACTTTGAATATAGATTTGGGTACCCACAAACGTGCCGAGTACAGAACCCATCCCGCCAAAGGTAACAATTAGCAGAGTAAGACCAGGATTTCGGCGCATCCACAACCAAAGATTGGGGGAGTGCTGTTGAGATTTTGAGTACAGGGTAATGGGATTAACTGTTGCGCTACGGTAACCCCAGGTAGCTTTCTGGTGATTAGACCATTGCCCATCAGTTTCCTCCTCTAGCTCTACCTCTTCATACTCTTGAGACCATTGCCCATCAGTCTCCTCCTCTAGCTCAACCTCTTCATACTCTGGTGAGGGGGAGGATTCAAAACTTGACCAGTACGGCAAGAGCAACCGAGAGGAATCCGACACATAAGTTCCGGCTATGTAGTCGTGGAGGCTGCGATGTTGAGCATTTAATACAGAACTAAAACTCTCTGCCAATAGCATCAATCCTGCCAATCCCAACAAAATTAACAAGTCGGGAAACGCTCCAGTGTAGCGCCAGAGTAAATAAGCACTTCCCAGTGGTAATCCCCAGCGTCCCACTGCCTCACGCCACACCGCACCGATCAAACCAGGCGGTTTTCCCGAAGCGGTAACCACTCGCACTCCAAACCAACCTTTGGGAATAGTTTGACCAGTTTTTCCCAGCAGATAAAGTTGCCATAGGGTTACTCCTACTGGCATCACTAACGAAGCACACCAAAAAAAATTGGTCAGGGGAGTGACTCGCTTGGTTAGTTGTAGGCGCGGGTAAGCTAGAGTTTTTGCGATCGCATTCTGGGTTGCCCCCAACACTGGGTTAAGGGGAACCGGTTCTGCCTTCGAGTATTTTTCTGCATACAAACCAATCCCGTAAGGGAGCAGCGCACTGGTAGTTACCAGCGATACTTCCAAAAGCGCTGCCACGCAACGCCTAGTCACCAGTGGCAGAACCAAGTTCAGTCGCAGCGGAAAATACCAGCTACCTTCTCGATGTTGACCTGTTTTTAGAGTGGGGCTAGCCATATTTAATTACCAGGCTGCTTATGGTTGCTTTGTAATGACTTTAAACGCTGATTTCAAGGATCAGTAAGCAAATTCCCCGAGATTATAGCAGATTTTGCTTGATACCATTTTTTTTTGCAAACACCTGATGACTATGTTTAACTATGTCTAGACTTAACCGGTTGAATACCGGCGAGAGCACTGATCCGCTATGAAATCAAGCCTCATTATTATATAGCAGTTTTAAATTGGGTGAGGTACCCGTCAGCTATCAGCAGTCAGCCTTCAGCCCTCAGCCCTTAGCCCTCAGCCTTCAGCATTTTAATGCTAGCTGATAACTGATAGCTGATAACTGATAGCTGATAGCTGATAGCTGATAGCTGATAGCTGATAGCTTACCCGAAACAAATTCAAATGGAGATAGTCAAGTAATCTAGAACAAGTGTATTAGTAATAGATCAGAAGACTTTAGGGGATGACAATGACTAAACTATTCCCACACTGGATGATTGTTCCGATCACCATAGCTGTATGCTTAAGTAGCGCTGGTGTCGCCAGCGCCGAAACCATCAACCTTGAGCCTGAATTCCAGCCTGATCCCATCGTAGTTACTGGAAACTCTGGAGGATCAAACAAGAGCCAATGCGGTATGGTTAGTACCCAGCCCAATCATGTCATTAATTTGAACCAAGATTTTACCTACTTGCGCTTCAACCTAGAAAGCCAGGGCCAGCCCACTCTATTGATTCAGGAGCCCAATGGTACCTCATGTACACAGGCCGATAATTTATCTGGGGGGAATATTGTTAAAATGGGATATTGGGAGCAAGGCAGCTACTCATTCTACGTCGGCGATCGCAATGGTGAACAGCATCCTTATACCTTATCGATCACTAAAACTCCCTAGTACCAGCGTGCAGAATGAAAAGTTCAACAGTCAATAATTATTGTACGTAAGGCTTTTGGGTGCAAGCCTTTTGCCTGACAACTGCGGCGAAGTCTATGGTTGATTAGTTAATGCTCTAATCTTCAATCTGCTCAACCGATACCTCAACCGCTTCCACATCAATTGTACCTGGAGCTGTTAAGCGCTTAAAACGACCCTGTTCTATCTTCAAAACTTCCCCGCAACTGGGGCACTGAGACTGGGTATTATTAAACCCAGTGAACTCATGGGCACAGACTGGACATTGATCTACCACTAGATTACGTCTGAGCCACCAGCGAACTCCGAACCAGGCAATCACTGGTGAGATGATTAAAAAACCAATCAAAATCAAAAAACCATTGACTACCCATCCCAAGCCAACTGTGCCTAGCAAGAAACAAGTTAAGAAGAACGCTAGCCAACAGCCCATACCTGACAGGTTGAACTGAAACAGTTTCGGGTTATTCTGATTCACAGTTTTCTTTTAAGAATAACAAATCTCATCGGGTAGTTATATACTAGTTCACATTCGTCTTAACTTGAATAGAAATTACCCCTCGCTGCTTATGCTCCGCAAGGGGCGACTCAATCTTTACACAAAATCGAGTAACTCTTGTAACCGCTTTGTCAGAGCCTCTTTACTAAATAACCCTAGGGATTGTTCTCGTAACCACTGACCATCACAGCGTTGATCCTCTCCCTTGAGAATTTCAATACAAGCCGCAGCGACTGCATCGGGGTCTCGATAGGGAACTTGCCAACCAAGCTGACCATCTTGCAACGGATCAGCAGAACCATCAGAATCCCCAGAAAGGACAGGTTTACCACAAGCCATGGCCTCCAGGTATACAATCCCAAAGCCTTCTTGAGAGGGCATGACGTAGGCATCAGCTACTCGGTAGTGTTCCACTAATTCTGGTGTAGGGACAAAACCAGCAAAAACCACCTGATCGGCAACACCCAAATCTTTGGCTAGCTGTGCCAGTCTCGGTTGATCATCACCACGACCAATCACTAGATATTTAACCTCTGGAAAGATTTTTGCGATCGCAGGAAGTGCTTGAATGGTAACATCAACTCCTTTATAAATATCCCCAGACCACAGACGGGCCACAGTCATCAACACCTTAGCACCAGTCAGACCATACTTTTCGATTAAGGCTGGTGATTTCGGACCAGGAGTAAAAGTATTCCCATCAACAGCACAAGGCAACATCTTTACCTTTTCAGGATTTAGCTTATTGGCAGCACAAGCGCGATCGCGACTGTAACGACTGATAGTCCAAATTGCTCCTGCCCGGTCTAGGGCATTACGTTCTTTTAGGGGTAAGGGTTGCCAAACCTCTTTGCCATAGGTCAAAACTGTATAGGGAATCCCCAGACTATTGCACAACAGCTGAGTCAGGGGAGCCAGTTTGATATGACCGCAGAAAACATGCTTGGGACGTTTTTGCCATAAATCAAACCATAGCGCTATTGTTAAGCGAACACGCCCTAGCACAGGAGACTTAGTTTTCAGGTAATGGAATTTGAGTGGGTAGACATCAAAGGGATTGTCACAACCAATACCATCCCGCAGCAAAAATACTTGAGCGCTAGAACTGGTAACAGTCTTAGCAGCAACAGACAAATATGCCTGGAAAATATCTTTGACGTAGGATTGGATGCCCCCTTCACACTCAAAAATCTCTAGGAAAATGAATACGTAGTTAGATGCGGTTTTCTGTGTGTCGCTCAAATTCGTTAGTTAGTTTTGAGTTCGATTCACCTATCTTACCCTCGAACTATTTCTAAAAGCATTAGGGATATTAGGGAAAAACAACCAAGAACTTGTAGCCATGGGAGACAGGGTTACAAGTTCTTGGCACTGAGGAAATTCTTTGAAATTCCTATCAAGCAAAAATCCCACGGCTCAAAGTACGTGGGATTTTCAGAAAAGCTTTTTTACAGGACTAATCACGCTACCACTGGAAATCCCACAAACTCTAGATGAAGCTTCCACCACCTGGTTATCACCGTTCGCGTAGCGTGGCGATAGCCAGGTGGTGGTGTCTTATGCTAATCTAGGGCTAGCCGCAGCCCACAAATCACACAAGCAAACCCAGCTTCTAGGTGGTCGTCCAGAACTTTTGCTGGAACGACCCTCACCGTCATTTCTGCGAGTGAGTTTAAACACACCTCTAGCACCGATGTTGTAAGCGCCGTTTAAGTCGGCATTAAACCGCTTACCTGAAGGGAAGGTTGCCAAAGAGTATTTTTGAGAATTTCTCTTAACCGTACCAGAGCCATCAAAAGCAAGTTTAGAGGTATAAGACGCAACGACTTCTATCACTTTTCCACCCAATTCAGCCCATTTCATTTCTGTGAAGTCGCGGATTTTTGCCTTGAGCCATCCGTGGAATCTTTGTTTTAAATTAGACCGCTTTCGTCCACCAATGGGCTTCCACCCTTTAAGATTCTCGAATACAATGGCTTCCGAGTTAAACTTTTCAGCAATCTCAACAATCCGCTTGGAAACAATATGGCCAATTTGGTTATTGATTCTTTGGCATTTTTGATAAGTCAAAGAGCAAAAACCTTTATGTAGTTTTCCTCCTTTTCCCATCGTTTTCGATGCTCTTGCTGATACGGACTTTAGTCGTTTGTCCCTGCGGTCTATGTCTCTTCCAAGATGAATAAAATCACGTTCGCGTAGCGTCGGCTTTGCCGAATGGATTACAGTGCCACTATGGGTTACAACTGCTACGGTAGCGGTAGTATTAATCCCTAAATCTACCGCAGTTATGTTAGCCAATGGCTGGCGTTTTTCTGGTTTGCAAGTAAACGGAACAGACAGATGACAGTACCGTACGTTAAAAATCAACGAAGGGGACATCATCTTGTTTGTAGCTATCTTATGACGCTCTCTTAGACCAGTTATTTGAACTGTAGTCCAAACCCAATCTTTACCATTAAAAGCCTTGATTTCGATTTGGTCAAAACCATGTAGCTTGTAACATTGACCTTTGTACAAAGCTGGATAGCAGCCAGTATCAGCATTTAATCTTGGTGGCTTGCTATCTTTTCTTTTTCGACTACCAGACTGCCATTCACGGTATCGAGTCACATAACTACTAACCTGTCCAGCGGCAAATGCTATCGCAGCTCGACGGTAGTAACTAGGGAACTTGTAAAAAGCCTTGTTGAATTGTGGATATTTGATATTTGGACGCTTGGCTGTTTTATGCATCAACTTTTCGACAGCAGGAGTTAGCTGTACAGCAGTCAAGCCACCAAGCTCAGACCAATGAGTATAGATAATACCGACTAAGTACCTACAAGCCTGACGATAAACTTTAACCGTCTCCGAAAACAAGATTTTTTGTCCGGGAGACGGATTAAGCTTCCATTTATCAGTCCTGATGACTTTGGTCGGCGTTTTCACTAGTCTATGATTCTATTGTTAGTTAATATTTTAACCTCTAAAAATGTAGACGACAATAGATTGATTGATGTTTTAGGTTTTTAGCTATTGTTGTTGGCGTGGACTAACCCCCACCTGGACGAGGTGGGGGAATGCGTCTCACGTCTTGTTCAAACTCTAGTTGTAGGATCAGCCTGATGGTTAGGCTTATCTTAAAACAGACCCAAAGTCAAAGACTGATCAATGGGGAAGGTAGCACCAACACCAAGCCAGATGGTGACTAGGGTACCAAATAAAAATACCGTAGTTGCCACTGGACGGCGGAATGGGTTCTGGAATTTGTTAACACCTTCGATGAAGGGAACCAGCATCAGACCCAAGGGAACTGATCCCATAGCAGCAATACCCAAAAGTTTATTAGGGAGAATCCGCAAAATTTGGAAAACAGGATATAGATACCATTCCGGGAGGATTTCTAACGGTGTGGCAAAGGGATCTGCTGGCTCACCAATCATAGCTGGATCGAGCACAGCTAAACCAATGCATAGAGCAATGGAACCCATGATTACCACTGGGAAAACGTAGAGGAGGTCATTAGGCCAAGCTGGCTCGCCATAATAATTATGACCCATCCCCTTGGCTAGTTTGGCACGTAAAATGGGATCGTCTAGATCCGGCTTTTTAAGAACTGACATTGCTTAAATTATTCTCCTTAATAAGTAAAGGTAAGCAGGTGGCAGCAGGAAGGTTTGCATTTAGTTTTAACACTTTCCTGACTTTTAGTCAGTACAGATTTACAACGGACCAGAAATGCCCTGTTTGCGAATCATCAGGAAGTGCAGCAGCATGAAGACAGCGATAAACCAGGGTAGAACAAAGGTATGTAGGCTGTAGTAGCGACTCAGAGTACCCTGACCTACACTAGTACCACCGCGCAGCAGTTCGACGATTAAAGAACCAACTACGGGAATAGCTTCAGGAACGCCAGATACAATCTTGACCGCCCAGTAACCAACTTGGTCCCAAGGCAAGGAGTAGCCAGTCACACCGAAAGAGACTGTAATTACTGCTAAAACTACCCCTGTCACCCAGGTCAGTTCACGGGGCTTTTTGAAACCACCAGTCAGATAGACCCGGAAGACGTGCAGAATCATCATCAGCACCATCATGCTGGCAGACCAGCGGTGAACAGAGCGGATCAGCCAGCCAAAGCTCACTTCAGTCATAATGTACTGTACAGAGCTAAATGCCTCAGCGACCGTCGGCTTGTAGTAGAAGGTCATGGCAAATCCAGTAGCAAACTGGATTATAAAGCAAGTTAGAGTAATTCCACCCAGGCAGTAAAAAATATTAACGTGGGGAGGTACGTACTTTGAAGTGATGTCATCGGAAAGTGCCTGAATTTCCAGACGCTCCTCAAACCAGTCGTATACTTTCGAGTCAGTGATTTGCTTAGAAAACATGAGGCCAGAGTTTCCGAAAGGATTTTGCCGTCAGACGTTGAATGTCGGAGTCTTCAACTCCCTAAGTTACAACGAATACAGCCTATATGTTACATGATGTTAATTTTAACATGACTTGCTTCATTAATTTGCCGTAAACTCTGGCGGTTACAGCCCTAATATTATACCTGATAGCGGTTACAGGTAATATAACTTAACAAGTACTCTAATAATTTTGATCATGCACAAACGATCCTTGTGGGTTGGACTGTTACTAATCTTGCCAATCATGCTATTGTCTGCCTGCTGGACACCAAAAGCGGCTGCCTTCTCTCAGGAGGAAAGGCTTTTCTCCCAAGCATGGCGGATTGTCTCTCAATCCTACGTTGATGATACCTTTAACCATCAAAATTGGTGGTCGTTACGTCAGAAGACCTTGAAAAAGCGGCTGCCTAATCGTGAAGCTACCTATACTGCCATAGAAACAATGTTAGGTAGTCTTGGGGATCCCTTCACACGATTGCTCAGACCTGAACAATATCATAGTTTGCAAATCAGCACCTCTGGTGAACTCTCCGGTGTCGGGCTACAAATTGCCATTGATGTGGAAACTGGTCAGTTAGAAGTAATCACCCCAATTGCTCAATCACCAGCGGATTTAGCCGGTATCCGACCACGGGATCACATCCTAGAAATTGATGGCATGCTGACTAGGGACATGACTCTAGATGAAGCGGCAGCGCGGATGCGTGGACCAATTGGTACAACAGTTACCTTGAAGATTCAAAGCCAGAAAGAACAGCCAAAATTGGTGGAAATAGTACGCGATCGCATTTCCCTAAACCCAGTGTATTCTGTCCTCGATACCCAGGACAATAGAGACCCAGTCGGTTATATTCGCCTGTCTCAATTTAGTGCCAACGCCCCAATGGAAGTTGCCCACGCCGTTGCTAAACTCAAGGAGATGGGTGCAGATGGCTATATTCTTGATCTCAGGAATAATCCAGGGGGTCTATTGCAGGCAGGTATTGAAATTGCTCGCCTCTGGTTAGATCAAGGCACTATTGTTTACACCGTTAACCGCCAAGGCACCATTGGTAGCTTTGAAGCCTATGGTGACGCTCTTACGGAAGACCCCTTGGTTGTATTAGTTAATCAAGGCAGCGCCAGTGCTAGTGAGATTCTAGCTGGGGCTTTACAGGACAATGGTAGGGCAAAGCTAGTCGGGGAAAAAACCTTTGGCAAAGGGTTAATTCAGTCGTTATTTGAACTAATAGATGGGTCAGGATTAGCAGTTACCGTTGCCAAGTATGAGACACCAAATCACCGGGATATTAATAAATTAGGGATTGAGCCAGACTTGGAGGTGCCTTTAGAAGCAATTACTATGAGCCAAGTGGGAACAGAAGCAGATAGTCAGTATCAGGAAGCAATCAAGTTGTTAACCTCTGATACTTTTCTTGCTAAGGCAAGTTAGATTATCTGTAGATTAGGGCGTCAGAGCATCAGGCCGTCAGGGCGTCAGATATATAGCTCTTCTGGGTTTTTAAACTTCGCGCTCACTTCTGATAAACGCTCTGTAGCTTGGTCAATCACCCCTTTGCCTCGCAAAAAACCAGTATTGGCACCAGGACAGATAAATTGAAGAGTCTCTGGGGTAAAACGCTTAAGCAAAGATTGCACATTCCGAATCTGTCTTGGCCAATGAAATGTTTTCGGGGTTCGCAGGGGCAACAGTTCTCCTTGTTTACTAGGAAGCAAATGACGCCCAGAAAATAGCACACCCCCGGCACCAGTGTAGTAAAGACAAGAAGAACCAGGAGAGTGACCAGGAGTCCAAATCACGTAGCAGCAGGGATTTATAGTCAACTGCTGGTGAAATGTAACTACGTCCAATCCCGGCAGTAAGTAAGCCTCTTGTTCTTGAATCAGGACTTGGCATCCCATACTCTCCTGAATTTCCTTTGCTTTACCAATACCACCGCGATGGGTAATAAACAGTAATGAGACTCCCCCTTGCTCACGCAAAAATTGTTGGTTAGTCTCATTCCAGGCAGGACAATCAATCAATAGGTTGAAGGAATTTCCTACAATAATATAAGCCGTACCACCTAACGTATCTCGATTGGGTGGAAAAGCAAAAATGGGATCTAGAACAAGGCGTGGTGGCTTGGATGCAGCAGGTTGCTGATTAGAAGATGCGCTTGGCGTAAGATTAAAATCGCCTTTTGCTGGAGTATCGGGTTGCACAATGCTTGTAGTTTAATTGTAGTTTTTAGTAGACGGTGTGATCTTTCATCATGGAACTCTGGCTACTCCCATTTATTTTACTCGCTGTGATCACTTACTTCGTTATCCAGCGAAGCGTTGCTAGCCTCACTCGGACACCAGTCTGGTTACTGTGGCTGGTAATGATGACTCCACCACTAGTCTGGATTGGTTGGACTCTGTTCAATGGTGAGAACACACCAATACCACCAGCCCTATTGCTCGGTCCATTTGTCATTTGCTTGCCATTGTACTGGCTGCTGATTCAATGGGGACGCTCAGATCCCAATTCAACCATGACCAAAGAGAATCCTACTAAAACAACTACCTCAGACCCGGTCGCCAAAATTTCATCGGCAACTGAAAAGTCAAGCCTTCGTCCTATAACTAAAGAAGAAGAAAAAGACCTCAGAAATTGTTTTCCCTGGGGAATCTACTATCTCCAGAATATTGAGTACCGACCTCAAGTGGTGTTGTGTCGCGGCAAACTGCGCACTAACCCAGAGCAAGCCTACCGTACCGTGCGGTCAAATATAGAAGCTGAGTTTGGCGATCGCTTCTTCGTAGTCTTTCAAGAAAGCTTTAGCGGCAAACCCTTTTTTGCTCTAGTGCCCAATACCAAAAAATCAACCAAACCTTACAGGGGGTCTGAATCATTAACGCGACCTGGTTTAGCATTGGGTCTGATGCTCATTACCTTGTTTACCACCACCTGGATGGGCACTCAGATAGCTGGAGTGTCAGAAAATCCCCTTACTGACCCAGCGCTTTTACTGCAAGGACTGCCCTATGCCCTGGCCTTAATGGCAATTCTCAGCATTCATGAACTCGGTCATTATTTTGCCGCAATGGTTTACAAGGTGCGTACAACTCTGCCGTACTTTATCCCGATACCCTTTTTCTTCTTGGGAACATTGGGAGCATTTATTCATATACGCTCTCCTGTTCCTAACCGTAAAGCGTTATTTGATATAGGCATTGCTGGTCCACTGGTCGGTTTAGTGGTTACCCTACCAATCCTAATGTGGGGATTAGCCCATTCCAGTGTAGTGCCTTTGTCTGACTCTTCAGGAATCTTGAACCTAGAATCCCTCAATCCCCGATTTTCCCTTTTGCTCACCTTACTAAGTAAATGGGCATTGGGCAGTGAGTTTATCTCCAACACAGCCATTAACCTTCATCCTGTGGCAGTCGCTGGTTATGTCGGTTTAGTTGTTACTGCTTTCAATTTAATGCCAGTGGGGCAACTTGATGGTGGGCATATCGTCCATGCGATGTTGGGTCAAAGAACTGGTATGACCATTGGTCAAATTACCCGGCTTTTAATGATGCTCCTAGTATTGATTCAGCCAGAATTACTCCTGTGGGCAATTATTATTTTATTCATGCCAGTGGCAGATGAACCAGCCCTTAATGATGTTTCAGAACTTGACAACTGGCGAGATTTCTGCGGAATTATAGCATTGTTGATTTTAGTCAGTATTATTTTGCCAGTACCAGGAACAATCACTAAGTTGTTAACTATTTAGTCAAAATTTAACATTGAGAAGTAAAAATTGAGACTATAAAATTGTTAATTGTGAATTGTTGGATATTAACAGTTAACAATTAATAATTAACAATTGAATAAAGTGGTTGTCATAGAAATCAGGTACACAGGATTTTTTTCCCTACTCCCTACTCCCTACTCCCTACTCCCTACTCCCTACTCCCTACTCCCTGTTCCCTATTCCCTGTTCCCTTTGCTATATAATGACTAATGACAAACAACAAGTAAATGTTATCGGTGGTGGACTAGCGGGTACAGAAGCCGCTTGGCAAATTGCTCAGGCAGGAGTACCAGTGGTGTTGCACGAAATGCGACCAGTGCGACTATCCCCGGCTCATCATACGGTCGAATTGGCAGAATTAGTATGTAGCAATTCTTTTGGTGCTAAGTCAAGCGATCGCGCTGCGGGTTTGTTGCACGAAGAATTGAGACGCCTTGATTCAATTATTATTGGCAAAGCTGATCAACATGCTGTTCCAGCTGGGGGTGCCTTAGCTGTAGACCGAGCAGTATTTAGTCGGGAATTGACTGAAACCTTAGCTAGTCATCCCCTGATCGAGTTGCAGCGGGAGGAAGTTCCGCAAATTACTACCACAGGGGTGGTAGTACTGACAACCGGTCCGTTGACTAGTCCTGCTTTAGCCCAAGACCTGCAACAGTTCACTGGTTTAGAATACTTTAGTTTTTTTGATGCCGCATCACCGATTATAGTGGGGGAATCCATCAATCGTGATATTGCCTTTATGGCATCCCGGTATGACAAAGGAGAAGCGGCTTATCTTAATTGTCCCATGAATCGGGAGCAATATCGTCACTTCTGGGAAGAACTGTGTGCAGCCCAAAAGGCCGAATTGAAAGACTTTGAGCAAGAAACTGCTAAATTTTTTGAAGGGTGCTTACCGATTGAGGAGATGGCTCGTCGGGGGGAAGATACTATGCGCTACGGTCCTCTGAAGCCAGTGGGACTGTTTGATGCCCGTAAGGGAGACTTCCGCGCCCCAGAAAATCAGCACCACCGTCCTTATGCTGTGGTACAGCTGCGACAGGAAGATAAAACAGGTCAGCTGTGGAATATGGTGGGATTCCAAACTAATTTGCGCTGGGGTGAGCAGAAACGGGTATTTCGACTGATTCCAGGTTTGGAAGAAGCAGAGTTTGTGCGCATGGGGGTGATGCATCGGAACACCTTTCTGAATGCTCCTGAGTTATTGCAACCAACCCTACAGTTCAAAAAACGCTCTACTTTGTTGGCAGCTGGTCAATTGGTAGGAACAGAAAGTTATACAGCAGCAGCTGCGGGAGGGTGGCTGGCTGGTACAAATGCGGCGCGACTGGTATTGGGATTGGAACTGGTAACGATGCCACCCACTACGATGATGGGAGCGTTATTTGACTTTATCAGTTCCGCATCACCTAAGCATTTTCAGCCTATGCCACCAAATTTTGGGATTTTGCCCGAATTGCCAGTGCGGATAAAGAATAAGCGAGAACGATATGGAGCATATCGCGATCGCGCTTTGGCAGATCTTGATGGTTGGTTGATTAGGCTGCGCGTATCTGCAGCTTAAGAACTCTTATATTCCAACAACATAACTTTGACTTATTCTGACTCGAAGCTCCTGACTTGATATTGCTAAATTTCAGAGCTTTTAAGTGAAGGTGGAAGATAGTAAAATGGGTAATGGCTTGGGAGTAATCAAAGTTACCAATTTACCATTACCCAATTTTTACAATACTGATGTTCCCGAATATAATATCAGCATTATTCAATTTAGGTTTACCAATTAAGTGCGGGATAGCTCAGCTGCAATCGCTATCATTCAATTGATATGTCCCAATTAAGTGCGGGATAGCTTAGCTGCAATCGCTGTTTCCTTAGCATCCACATCTTCTTCCTGAACTAAAGAAGCTTTTTTTATAGAACTCTTCTCCAGATTAGCAATCGGGGCAACAATTGGCCAAAAAACGGTTGCTATCGTCAACACTATCCAAGATATGCGGATTTGCTCAGGAGATAAATTAGTGTCTTTCTGGAAAGCTTGAAACCAGATCGCAAAAAAGTAGAGAGCGCCAGAAACGTAAAATCCTGCTAGTACCGTCATAACTAAATTTTATCCTAATATTGGTTAATTACAAGTTTTCATTCGGTCTGATTGACTGAAAACTCTGATGAGATCAAATCCGGTTAATTACTGGTTTGTTAACTATTCCCTCGATGTTTGGTAATGGGGAATGGGGAATCATCAACTACTCATTTCCAATTACGAGTTACCAATTACCCGATCAGGGATATAATAATTAGTTGACCGGATTTGAGATCAGCTACATTTACAGAGTTACCGAAAATTAGGCTAAAGTAACAGTTTTAGTGAACAAAGGGCTAAATTCCCCCAAAGTGAATAGTTAGGGAACGGGTAAAGGGGAACCGAAAACAGAACGATCAAGTCTTATGTTGCCTGTTGTAATCTGCTAAAAAACGAGATATATACTGTACTTCACGGAATTTTAACCCGCTGTATACTTGATTGCCCTTACTTAAATAGACTAGAGGACTGAGGTTTGTGCTTAGGTTGTTGCTAGGGTGTGTGGTGTTTACTTTGGTGTATGATTTCCCAGCTCAAATACCTTAGATACCTAAATAGTACAGACAAGTCCCCATAATGACAACACTAATGCTTTCCCCTCACTATTCACTATCGGCCAGTAGTAGTAGATAATATCCAAGGAGTGTTTAACTTTCGTCAGCATCAATTTATATAGAACTGATCTACAACCGTTGACAGCTGTATTCGGGAATTTTTTCGATGATTGTTCACAATACTGAGATAGTCTGTGGTTAAGGAAATCCGGCAAAGGGCAACCTATACCAAAAACGTCAACCCGTCTGGTAAGGTTAGGGATTGGTATGGCTTACACGGGATAGGGAGAGTTTGTCTAGGCTGTGTTCTTTGGCTGCTAATCGTCACAATTCCAGGGAGTACTTCTCCCTCACCCAACCCAGGAGTAGTAAACCCAGAAGTAGTAAACCCAGGAGCAGTAGATACCCTGCAACAGATACAGCAACATATTGAGCAGCAACGGTCTACTATTATTAAGGAAAGCGATCGCATATCTAATGTGGAGCAATCTGCCCAGAAGAAGCTGGGTGTGATTGAGCTTAATCTCAAGTCCACTGATACGGCTAACCAGGATTATAATGGCCAAATCCAACTGGCTAACCAGCGTCTAGACCAGTTGCAGGAGGATTTAGCAATTGCCGAGAGAAGCTATTACGAAAAGCGTGCTGCAATCATTGCTCGACTGCGTTTTTTACAGCGCCAGCCCAATGCTGAAGTTGGGTCGAATCTCCTCCTCAAGAGTCAAGATATCAACGAATTTCTGGCTCGACGCCGCCGATTGAAGTTAGTCTATCAAACAGACCAGAAAATCTTAACTAGTTTAAAAGCTGAAGCCGACAGCATTAACCAACGCAAAACCGAGATAGAGGCTCAGAAAAACCGAGTTTCCCTACTTAAACAACAACTCCTAGCCAAAAAGAAGCAGTTTGAAGCCCAGCTGAGGAAACAGCAACAACTGATTGACCGACTTAACTCTAACCGACAAGCTTTAGAAGCATCCCAAGCCCAGTTAGCAGAAGATTCTAAAAATATTGTCATCTTGATTCAACGAGAGATTGCCCGTCAAAACAAGATTGCGGCAGCTAGGAAGGCAAGGCTTCGCAAAACTTTTGTTTTTAATACTGGTCAGCTGCTTTATCCCAGTAATGGCTCCATTACCAGTAGTTTTGGTTGGCGACGTCACCCCATTCTAGGTACATCTCGGTTCCATTCTGGAATTGACTTTGGGGCTAGTTATGGCAGTACTATTCGAGCAGCAGATAGCGGTATAGTAATTTTTGCGGGTTGGTATGGTGGCTATGGCAATACAGTAATTATTGACCATGGCGACAGTATTGCTACCCTCTATGGTCATGCCAGTAGACTATTGGTGAGTAAGGGAGAATCGGTCAAACGAGGAAATGCGATCGCAACTGTTGGGTCTACGGGTTTCTCTACCGGTCCCCACCTCCATTTTGAGGTTCGTAAGAACGGTGAACCTGTCGATCCGGCAAGTTATCTCTAGCCGATGGCACTTGCTAAGGCAGATTTCAAACAGTTTACACTTCTCGGTGCTCAAGTCGTGTATAGTTAAAATTGGCGATAGTGTGCTATTATCAAAGCTAATAAGATAGAGTAACTAAAATATAGTCACTCAAGCATAAGGGCGCGTAGCTCAGTGGATAGAGCACCAGATTCCGGTTCTGGGTGTCGGGGGTTCAAATCCCTCCGTGCTCGTTTGGATAAGTTGATATAGCAGTCTAAATTGTATTCTTCAAAGGGCTAGCTCTGGCGTTAGGCACGACCAGAGCTAGATTATAGTGAAAGTTGTAGATTTACTTATCATTTGGGAGCTTGAAAGGGCTTCTTCCCAATTATTATTCAGTTAACAATAAACAATTAAAAATAAACAATTAACAAAATTTTCCTAACCATAATAATATTTTGATTAACTGAACTTCCCATCATTGTTTATCCCAGAGCCAATCATGACCATTCCAGACTTAGTGACGTGGCTAAAACAACGAACTGCTCTGAGTATTTTGACTCAGGAGGTGTTACAGAATCTAGCACCTAAGCTGGAAGAGCGGATTTTGCCCGCAAACCAAACCTTAGTGCTAGCCAACACCCCTCCCGCAGGATTATATATTCTCCGCTCAGGTCGGATCGAAAGCAATACTGAGGATTGGCAAGCTGTGGGTTTACTCCCTGGGGCAGTGATTAATCTACAAGCTCTATTATTGAACAAACCTGTTGAGCAAACCTTAATTACCCTCAACGAATGTCAGTTTTGGTTTGTCAGTGCTTCCGAATTTCGGGCACTCGTGGAACACTATCCAGAAATTACCCAAGCTTTCTCCCAACAACTGGCTGAAGAAGTAGAGTAACCGTTCAGGGGGGTTGTAATCATCAAAAAAACACACCCGGCAGGAGTAATAATGAAATAAAATTATTGAGCTGCGATCACTAGCTCTTGCTCATGCTCGTGATCAGAAATAGCTACCTATGGCAGTAACGAAGGGGCAGGTTTACCTGCGCGTGCAGCGTTGATTGCATTTGTCAAAAACTCCAAGACATTACGCTGCTGGGACTTCAATGTTGTCACAACAGTTAACATACGAGCAACAAAAGCACTCCCTGCTTGAGTCTGAGAACCAAAACTGGTACGCCGCCAGATTACTGCTGGACGGATGGCTCTTTCTGCTGCATTATTTGTTGGTTCCACACCCTCAACACTCACAAACAACCATAAAGCTGGTTCAACTTTGAGTAGTTGGCGACAAGTGCGGACAGTTTTAGCAAGGGGTGTTTTCTCCTGTGACCCAATCGAGTAAGAATCTGCTTGTTTTAAAGTCAACTTGACCCCTTCACGTATCTCCTCGACTAGCAATTGAAACTGACAACGTTTCAAAGTACCATATAGTACTCGATGCCACAATTCAAACAGCTTCTCCTGTTGTTTAACCAATGCAGTCCCTAATTCTTTAGATACCCCAGGACGTTCCGAGATTTTAATGAATTCCCGTCGCAGATGTGCCCAACACAATTGCCGACGTTCCAAGTCTACCCAGTTATACGCACCATGACGGTCTGAGTTTAAAATACCACCAAAATTTTGACCCAGTAGGTTTTGAGAAGCAGAGGTACAACGAGTTAGGGCAATCTCAAAAAATGTCACTAGTGGCGTGACTGCCACCCACAACCACGCTTTTCGTTGTTTGGGGTTTTTCCCATCTAGATTTCCTTGATTAAAGCTCGTTTCGTCTGCTCCTACCACCTTTGAGTGTTGGACATAAAGTTTGGCATCCTCAACACTGCTTGCCACTGCATCGCTTGCTTCTTGCCGGAGTTTGTTTACCGTTCCTAATGACATGGAAATCTCAAACAAGTCAGCTAGAGCACTTTGCACCTGGCGTTGACTATTGCGGTAAACTCCACTCAGTAGTGCCACCATTGCTACTACTCGTACTCCGTATCCACTCCTGTTGACCTCCTCTGGCAATTTAGCCCTGGTTGATCTCTGACATTGCCCACACTTCAACGAGTGTAAACGATGCTCGATCACGATCGGTTCAATCGGTGGAATCTCTACTATTTGGTGGCGATAGGGGTTTTGATCTTCTCCACTTAGTCTTTTCCCACAACAGGAGCATTTGCTTGGATGATGGTCAATGATCTGGTTACACCGCTCGATTGGATACAAGTCTCGACTATGCCCATCATGACCTGGTTGACCTCCTCGTTTTCTCTTACTTTTGTTTTTCTGTGGTTTTTTTTCCAGCCCTGGTGGGTCAAAGGAAGGAGGCGATGATGAGTTCTTTGATGTCCGTCGGGTTTTTTCTAATAGCTGTTGCTGAACTGCCGATATATCTGTGAGTTGTTTTTTTAAATTTTCAATTTGCTGCGCCATTCCCTCTACCAGTTTTTTGACACTGGCTGGAGTTTCTTCCCAATCTGACCAGGGGACTTGCTCTATATAGTTTGGGCGCTGCTGTTCCATGTTCCTTACCTTAGCATATTCTCGCTACCATTTTTGGCGAGGGCTCTTCTACCCCCTGAACGCTTACGAAGTAGAAGAGTTATCCGCTCAGCTAGCCTATGAACAAGAGCGTCAAACTATCTTACGACCATATCTGGTTAGTAAAGCCAAACGGGGGATTATTGGGAAAAGTCGCTATGGGGTGCGACTGCGATCGCAAGTTAAACAAGCAGCGGAAAACCGCGAATCGGTGATAATCTTCGGAGAACCTGGACTGGAAAAAGATAACATAGCAGCCTTGATTCATTTTAGTTCTCCCTATCGGCGAGAAGCCATGATTAAAGTCGATTGCTCTAAATTACAAGCCAGGGTCGCAGAATTATTTGGTCGTGCAGGGGGAAAACCTGGGTTAATTGAAGCCTTAGGTCAAGGAACTCTACTATTAAATAATATTCAAGAACTTAGCCCAGAACTTATTCCAGAAATTGCTAATTTACTTAGAACCAATACCTATACTCCAGTCAACCGTTCCCAACCGGTAGTCGCTCATGGGGGAGACCCCCAAGACCGCGCTACCTCAGAACATACAAATGTTGCACCAGCCAACGTCTCTACCAGTCAGGCTCGGATTATCATGATTGCCGAGAGAAAACTGCCAGAGATTGATTCGGTGGCAGAAAAATTGATTAAAGTACCACCACTACGGGTACGAAAAGCCGACATTGGTGACATAGTCAACTACTATATTAGTATCATATCTCGTGCTAAATGTATTAATAAAAACCGGATCACTCCCGAAGCATTACGGCGATTACAGGCGTATGATTTTCCCAATAATCTCAGGGAATTATACAATTTAGTTGAACGAGCCATTGTGCAGCTAGAAGGATGTTCAGAAGTAACCGAAGAAATTATCTGGCCCTCCCAAAGTAAGAAAAAGAAATTCCGTCTCAATCTCTTAAATTATTATCCAGGGTTACGTCGCTTTCTCCGCAGCCCTTGGTGGCCAGACCGGATTAATTATGGCTTTACCTTAACCGCTTTTGCGATTATTGTTGCTATTTTATTTATCGGACCCCAGAATCGTCAAGAAAACTTTGCGCTTAATTTATTCTGGGCGTGGTGGTGGCCCTTAGTATTAATTAGTTTTCCCTTTGTGGGTAGGTTATGGTGTGCAGTTTGTCCATTCATGATTTATGGGGAAGTTACTCAGAAATTATCCCTGTGGCTATTTCCCCGTAAGTTAAAACGTTGGCCCCGAGAACAGGCTCAAAAGTGGGGAGGTTGGTTTTTGTTTGGCTTATTCTTCTTGATTTTATTGTGGGAAGAATTGTGGGATTTGGAAAATACCGCTTATCTTTCCGCTTGTCTACTGTTATTAATTACAGCGGGTGCGATGATATGTTCCGCTATTTTCGAGCGACGCTTCTGGTGCCGCTATTTATGTCCCATTGGCGGCATGAATGGCATGTTCGCTAAACTATCGATAACGGAATTACGAGCACAACAAGGGATATGTTCAGCGGAATGTAGCACCTATCAATGTTATAAAGGTGGTCCCGAAAAAGGGGAGGGAATGGAAACGGATGGCTGTCCCTTGTACTCTCACCCAGCACAATTGGAAGATAACCGGGATTGTGTGTTGTGCATGACCTGTTTGAAAGCCTGTCCCCATCGTTCAGTAGAAGTGAATTTACGTCCTCCAGGTATTGAATTGTGGACTACCCATGTGCCTCGCAGTTATGAGGTAGCTTTGTTATTGTTATTGTTAGGAGCAGTGTTTTTGCACCGTTTACCAGAATTGCAAGAAAACCTGGGGTTAGGGTGGGATTTGAGTCAGTTTTGGACTCATGGTTTGCTCTCGGTAACAGTGTTGAGTTTACCAGCAATTGTCCCACTATTGGCTCAAGGAATAATGGTAGGATTATATCAGGTAAAAGAAATTCGTAAGCCGAGTTCTTTTGTTAAATTAGCTTATGGATATTTACCTTTAGTGTTAGCTGGTAATTTGGCTCATTATTGGCGGCTTGGTTTAGGAGAAGGAGGACGGATTTTACCGGTAATGTTTGCTACGTTTGGATTGAGTGGTGAAGGATTACCTGTGTTGGTCGCCCATCCAGCAGTAATTGCGTTCTTGCAGGGAACTACGTTAATTGCTGGAGTACTTTTATCCCTGTTATTGACCCAGAAGATAGGGCGTCAACCGTTTAGTTTGTTATTACCACACCATGTGAGTACGATAGTTTTAGGAATTAGTTTGTGGTGGATTATTGTGGGATTTTGATATTAAGATGCAATCGGATATGCGATTGGCCGTAGGCCACGCTACGCGATTAGCCCAAAGGGCTACGCTACGCGAACGCACTCGAGTCAAAATCACGTAAAGGTCACGGTAATAGGTCTTGCACAGTCAAGGAACCAATGGGAGAGCCATCGATTAGAACAGACACTTGTTCGGAGGGTTTGTAATCGTGACGTTGCTGATAGGTTGGCGTTGTAGCTAGATCAATGGGTTGGGTATAAACTTCGAGTTGCTTGTCGATCAGATTGACAATCCAATAAACTGAAATACCTGCACGAGCATAGATGCCTTTCTTTAAGGTTCGGTCTCGTTCTAGGGTGGAGTCAGCAATTTCAACCACTAAAGCTAGGTCTGAGGCACCAGGATGGCGGTCAAGATAATCGCGAGTATCGCCTTTAACAATCACGATATCCGGTTCTGGCTCACTATTTTCCAAAGTAATTGGTTCTTGTGCATCTACATACCATCCCTTTGGAATAATCGCTTCCAGTGCATTCCGAGTCAGTTTAGTAGACGCACGATGTGGTGGATTTTTCGGCATTTTAGGAATGAGCCACCCTTCCAGCAGTTCAACTGGGTCATCTTCGCCCAGGATACCCCAGCGAATCATCTGGTGGTATTGTTCAACCCTAAAGCGCCAGACCGGTTCAGTTGGTACAGCTAAAGGCTGTCCAAGGTTTTTTCCCCTCGATTGAGTAGAGACAGACACAAGGTTACGACTTCTTGTTTTTGCCTTTTATCCTAGCATTGCAAAACCTAAGAGATAGCCCCAGACCTGATCGGGTCTGTTATGCCAATTTCCAAAAATATTGCTACAATCTTACAGTATACTATAGACATTCATCACCTCTTCACCACCTCAGACCATCACCATCTGTCCGCTGGCTAGCTTTATCCTGAGACTTGCAGTTAGGGATTATATCAGTTACGTTAATAAATCGGTTAACAAATTGGTTTAGGTAAACCCTCTAGATAGACTTAATGATCGCTATTTCCGCAGTAGACCTGTTTTGTGGTGCTGGGGGGCTGACCCATGGCTTCCAGCAGGCGGGTCTTCCTGTGACTGTCGGGTATGATATTGACCCTATATGTCAGTTTCCCTATGAATACAACAATAAAGCCAAGTTTATACTCCAAGGCGTAGAAGAACTCACTGGTACTGACTTAGCAAAACACTACAGAAGGGATCAGATCAAGGTACTAGCAGGATGTGCTCCATGCCAGCCCTTTTCCAACTATTCCAGGCGATACACCAACAAAACCACTAAGTGGAAACTTCTCCATGACTTTGCTCGCCTCGTCCGGGAGTGTAATCCAGAAATCGTTTCCATGGAAAACGTTCCTCAATTGAGACGATATCAAGTTTTCGAGGAATTCACTACTGAATTAAAACATCATGGTTATTCTATCTCTTTTTATGAGCTTGAGTGTAAAGACTACGGTATTCCTCAAATCCGCAAGCGCTTAGTCTTTTTTGCTTCCAAGTTTAGTAAAATCAATCTAATTCTCCCCACCCACAATAACAAGAATTACGAAACAGTACGCAAAACAATCTATGACCTTGAACCTCTTGGGGCAGGTGAATCATCAAAAACTGACCGACTCCATCGGTGCAGTAAACTTTCAGCACTAAATCTCCGTCGTATCCGTGCTTCATTGCCTGGTGGAACTTGGCGAGACTGGCCCGATGAGTTAGTTGCAGAATGTCATACTAAGGATAGCGGTAAGACATATTCAGCAGTCTATGGTCGGATGGAATGGGATTTGCCAAGTCCAACGATTACTACACAATTTTTTGGTTTTGGTAATGGTCGGTTTGGACATCCTGAACAAGATAGAGCCATATCTCTGAGGGAAGCTGCATTGTTACAAACTTTTCCTCGGGACTATAAATTTGTTGCAGACACTAAACCTGTGGTGTTTAATAATGTCGGGCGTCTAATTGGGAATGCTGTTCCTGTAAAGTTGGGTCAGGTAGTAGCTCAAAGTATTCTGAAGCACGTTAGTAATATATAAATTAAGGAGTACTGGTGGATGAATCCAAGTATTCCTGGTTAGCTAGATAGGTTTCTATATTTTGTAGTATCTGTCTTAAATACTTGACTACCTTTTTTTGTATTTTTAAGAGGTCATCAGCACTTTGCTCTCTTCCTACTTCAGCAAAGGACTTGATGCCATGGGCTAAATCGTTTCTGTTTTCTTTAACAGTTTCCAAATCCTCTCCATGTCTCGTCTTAGCGTAGTCAGTTGTGCATGAGAAACCATATTCCTTTGCTGTTTTCTTAATCAATTTTCCGTCAATATTGCCTGAAAACAGGTCTTCTTTATCAAATCCAGCATTGATGATATCAATAGAAATCGCTGTGAGATTTAAAATAACTTTATCAGGGTTTCTCTTTTTAAGGTTCTTTAAGACAATTTTTTTAAGTTGAGGTTTGATTTCATCAAAGGAAATTCCTTGACTCTGGAGTTCATCGAAGATGGCTTCTATAGCATTTCGCATTGTGGATTCGACCAGATTGTACAGCAACAAGAATCCACTAGCTTTCATGGTTTTTAATAGCTCAGGGTCAATTTGTTTAATTTTAGGTTTTCCACTCTTCCCCTCCATACTTAACTTAATTGTTCCTTGCTCCATATTTTTCAAAACAATAAAATACTTACTCACTTCTTTAGAGCGTTCGTTGAAATCTTCAAATAATGGACTGGTCATGCTTTATCTAGGAGTTGATCACGCACATACTCAATACGCCGAATTACTTTAGGTCTAGAGTTACTTGCATCAGAGGTAGTGTACTCCTTGAATTCTGGCGAGTCAAGCCAATTCTCAATTGATTTTGGCTGAAGATTTATATTTTCCCTCAAGGCAAGAGCAACCCCAACGGATATAGCCTCAAATCGAATACGAGGCGTTGTTGTATGTCGTTTTGATTTGCTAAATCCATTTTCAAAGTGCTTCTCTACGAAATCCAACATTGATTGGAATTCCGCCTTCATTGTTTCACGTTCAAGTCCGGGCTTGTTGTGTTCTTCCAAGTAGTCATTGAGAAATTTATTAACTTGGCTTTCAAAATTTTTATAGTTGTTCAGATAGGCGAAAAAACGTAACACGAATTCCTGGGGTTCACGTCTGCGAATTAGGGCTTCTGAAAAGGGACATAGCTGAAGGAATTTTTCATTTTTGGAGAGTTGATCCAAGAGATCTAGGAATGGTCCGGGTGATATGCCTCTGCGTTTCTCCATGTCATTTAGCTGGACGCTACCTGTATTTATCCTTTCAAACATATCCCGCCGCACTTCCTCATTTGCCTTTTCAGTCAGTTGGATCATCCGAAGGGTACTCCTCTTAAAGCGCCTTTGTCGGGCAAGTGGTAAGTCAGTATATCGAAATCTATTGAGTTTTTTTAGCTTCTCCAAACCAGTTAAGGTCAGTTCATTATTTAGAAATCTAGCCAGAGTACGGATACGCTGTGTACCGTCTACTATCTCCAAACGCCCTAGATCGTCTTCCGGTTTCGGGTTCTTGGTATCGGCAACAAAGATATATGGTATTGGTAACCCTAAAAGTACAGACTCAATGAACTGCGACTGCCTTGTTTCATCCCAAGCCATCTCCCTTTGGTAATCTGGTATGAACAACTCGTTGGTATCGTCATCCTTGCCATCCATGTATTTCTGAACCAGTATTTCAACTGGATACTCTTTGGTGTCGTAATCAACAGGCTTCTGCTTCTCCCTAATTTCTGCTTCTGCTGCCTCTTTATCCTCAACTGTGATTTCTGGCTTATTTGACTTGGACATAGTTTTACCTGATGTAATGTTAGTTAATAATACGTAAGCATATGCGCGTAGCGCATATGCTTACAATAGTTATAGCGCTGCTTGAGGTGGAATAGCGATGCAGCGCGGTCTTGGGGGAAACCCCCACTCGCGCTTTGCATGAAGAAGGGAATAGCGCTGCATCGCTCCCCAGCAATTATGGAGTGTTATCCTGACTAATCAATTCTGTTCAGGAGTCAGAATCAATAAAATTTATGTTGTTGAAATAACCAAATTTATCAGTATAGTTTAACAAAAAAAATAACTAAAAATCATTAATTATTTTACCAAACTATCCCCTTTACCCACAGTCTTACCCCTGTTCCCTGTTCCCTGTTCCCTGTTCCCTGTTCCCTGTTCCCTGTTCCCTATTTCCTATTTCCTATTAAACAATTATGGATTAATTGTTAATTGCCCAGGAGCAATTAACAATTAACAAACTGAACTCAAACTACCCGATAGAGAAAACTTAAAGTTGCCCAAGTATTAACATCCAAGGCGTAGGAATCAGCACTTATAGTGAGGGAAGAATCTAGGGAATTTGCACTAGCATCGTGTATGTCTTGCAGCACCGCCTGGGCTACGTCTAAGGGGTTAAACAAATCATCAATTGGTGCTCCGATTCCGCGACGAGATGGCACAGCATCGAGAGCTGTACCGGCTTGAGTAAAGGGGGAGCGACTGCAAATCATTTGCATTTCCACCAGTCCACTAGGACCTGAGACAATCCCACCAACGGAAGCTACTGCTGATGGCAGGGTTAGAGTTTCTCCAGGACCAATGACGGCATCTTTGATAGATGGAGAGTTTTCTGAAGTCTGTGATGTCTGCAAAAATGGCAGTTCATATAGTGCGATCGCATTGCCACTGGTATTAAACCCTAATAGCAAGAAATAGACCGGTTGGTCACCGTAGTTTTCGATCTGATAATGGAGACGACTCCCTACCGGCAAAATAGGAACACCTGCTTCTGTCAAAGTTTGTGTCAACTCAGCCTGAGATTTAGCTTCACCCTCACCTACCAAATCTACCCGTGAGGAGGAAGCTGTCCGTGATGTTTCGAGTTGCATCACTAGCTTTTGCTCTGGTTCAATCATCTGTAGGGATACTCGAATACCTAGACCGGAAGACCCATCATTAGCAGTTAGACGCAGCAATTTCGCTGCCAGCAAGGTGTTCAGTTTACCAGCCAATCCCATAGCTGCTGACTTCACAGCTACCCCAGCTTCCCCAACTCCATTGGGTATGGGTTCACCGTCAATATAAAAGATTCCATAACCCCCTCCCCCAGCATTTTTGGAAGAGAGTGCTTTCCCAAACAAGTAATCAGCAGGTTGTTCCCCTGCTTGCACTATCGATGCAGTAGAGATACTAGAAAAGGCACTGGTAGCATCTACTCGCTCAATTCTTTCTAGGTTCCCATCCAGAGCTACCGTTAGACCAATATTACGGGGTAACACCCGGACGGCTTCTTGCACCAGCTGCCCAACTTGTAGCTGATTGTTATTAGTACTAGCACCAATAAATTTTGCCTTAGCAGTCAGACCATCTTTAGAGGTTATTTGTAGTTGAGAGACTCCCGACTTAGCACCAACTAATTTCAATACAGAGTTGTTGCTATAGTAATCCACAACTGTTGCTGGTAATCCTGCCAACCACAACTGTGCCGTTTGACCATTATCTTCCACGGCAGTGACCACACCATCCGCTCCCATGCTAGGGTCAAGGGGCAAATAATAGGTAGGTATTGGCTCAAGACTACTTTGACCCCCTAGCCTGGGCTGTTGTTGTGTACCTGTCAGTTGATTAACCATCACACCAGCGTGAGTCAGGCTCACCTGACTTGTGGTTGTTGGTATTGCCTGCCACAGATACTGAGTAAGAGCATAGGTAAATAAGCCAGCACTGAAACCATTCCATTTAGCCTCCATGGCCATTTGATTTGGTTCAGCAGCGGTGAGAACCAGACCTGCCATAGGATTCATCGATCCAGGCACAACCGAGACCGATTTCTGGTTTACCATCCCTTTCCCAGAATCCTGTATCCGCCGCCGCAGTTGCTCTTGAAAAGCCAGTTCGTCCCGACTAGCCTCTTGGGCTGGTGGGTTAGTACTAGAGCGTACCTTAATATTTCCTTGGAGGAGGCTATCAGCTACCGTGTGGCTAGTATCGAGTACTGTAGTGACTTGGTCAGTGAAGAGCGATCGCAATAGCAAAACTAGAGTTTCTTCCAGTAAATCGTTGGCTACCTTAGGTTTTTTTTTGGTCAGGCTCCCATCTACTGGAACCAAGCTATTTTGAAGTGCAACAGACGTATCGGTTTGATACCCTTGAGATAGCTTGACCTGGCTACCGAAGCCACTGAAGTGGAAGACTACCACATCACCCGCTTTCGCTTGCTCCGTCAGATGTTCAATAAAAGCCGTTTCAATATTTTCGCGAGTCGCTTGGTCATCGTTAAGTATAAGTATATCCTTCGGGTTGAAGCCAAACCGATGAATCAATAGTTCTTGTTGTAGTTCTACATCAGTAACACAGCCATCCAATAGTGTGCTACGAGGATACTTGTTGATACCCACTAGTAGGGCTAACTTTCGCCCAAGGGGTTGTGCTAATACTTGGAAGTAACGGTCTATTCCAGGAACAGCTAAACCACTATTCCCTAGGAGGGATAGTAATGTTTCACTTACTCCTAATGTTGCCAATCCCAAACTAGCTTTTTGCAGAAAAGTCCGGCGATTAAGTCCCATATCCGCGCTTCAGCTTTCAGATTTCAGCTATCAGCCTACCAGGATTGGCGCTCCCACGGCCACAAGCCGTGGGATTCCCAGTTGAGCTAGTTCACTAGTTCACTAGTTAAAGGTTTAACGCGATGGACTTCGTCCCGCTTTGCTGCGAAGCGCGTGGCCGAAAGGCCAAGGTTACAGGTTGAAGGTTATTTGGTTGAAGGTTGAAGGTTGTTCGCGTAGCGTGGCCGAAAGGCCAAGGTTGAAGGTTATGTGGTTACAGGTTACAGGTTACAGGTTGAAGGTTATGTGGTTACAGGTTACAGGTTACAGATTGAAGGTTATGTGGTTACAGGTTACAGGTTACAGGTTTAAGGTTACAGGTTTAAGGTTACAGGTTTAAGGTTACAGGTTACAGGTTACAGGTTACAGGTTACAGGTTTGGAATATAACCGCCTAACCAAATAACCAAATAACCAAATAACCGCTTCACCTCCAACCTTCAACGGTCTAAACTCCAACCTTCAACGGTCTAAACTCCAACCTTCAACGGTCTAACCTCCAACCTTCAACGGTCTAACCTCCAACCTTCAACAGTCTAACCTTCAACCTTCAACGGTCTAACCTTGGCCTTTGGCCACGCTACGCGAACAACGGTCTAACCTTGGCCTTTGGCCACGCTACGCGAACAACGGTCTAACCTTGGCCTTTGGCCACGCTACGCGAACAACGGTCTAACCTTTAAGTGCTCTCGTGCATTGCCTTAGCCAGTTCTGCTGCCACTTCAGGTCGGGAAAATTCCGGTGGTGGTAACTCTCCCTCACGCAGCATTTTCCGTACCTTAGTACCGGATAAATGAATCCTCTGCTCTGGTGTACTTGGACTAGTCTTGGCAGTAGCCATACCCTGGGTGCGAGTGCAGTAGAAAGCGTGCTCAAACCTCATCGGCATGATCCCCAACTCACCTGGCTCAAACTCACCAAAAATGTGTTGGGCATCATAGGTGCCATAATAGTCTCCCACTCCAGCGTGATCCCGTCCTACAATAAAATGGGTACAGCCGTAATTCTTCCGTACCAAAGCATGGAAAATTGCTTCTCGCGGGCCAGCATAACGCATAGCAGCAGGGTTAATTGCTAGAATCACTCGGTCATTGGGAAAATAATTCTCCAACATGATTTCATAGCAACGCATCCGTACATCAGCTGGGATGTCGTCGCTTTTAGTAGCACCTACTAAGGGATGAAGGAATAGACCGTCTACGGTTTCTAGAGCGCACTTGATGATATATTCATGAGCCCGATGAATGGGATTACGGGTTTGGAAACCTACCACTGTTTTCCAACCCCGTTCCGAGAACATGGCTCTCGATTTTTCTGGATCGATTTGGTAGGAGGGAAACTGGGGATGGGGTAACCGTTCCAGTAACCATACTGAACCAGCTAAATTAATCTCTCCCTGGTCATACACGACTTTCACACCAGGATGCTTGTCTTCATCAGTGCGGTAAACTTGCACTGCTTCATGGGTTTTGTCGTAAGAATATTTTTCTGTCAGTTCTAATACACCAATAAAGCGACCACTGCTATCATCCAAACGGACTAACCCCCCCTCTTGCAGAGGAGCAGCTACTTCAGATGTAACCGAGAGGGTGATTGGAACTGACCACGGTAGGTTATTGGCTAGACGCATCCGGTCTACCACTGATTGGTAGTCTTCTTTGGCCATGAAGCCAGTCAGGGGACTAAAGCCACCGATAGCAATCATTTCCAGGTCGCTGACAGCCCGTTTATCTAGTGTAACTCTGGGCAGAAATTCAGCTTTCTCCAAAAATTCCTGCCGTTGTTCGGGTGTAGCAACACGGTTGACCAGTTGACCACCGTGAGCTGGGATAGTTTGTGAAGGATGGCTTAACACCGGGCTTTGCATACTCTAGGAATAATAATTAGATTCTACAATTGTCTCAAGAATTGTCTCAAGATACGACTCCCACTTCAAAGCGTGTAGGTGGGGTGCTTTAGTTAAGGTATAAAGATTATGCTTCAAGTACTAGAAATATAATTTAACTCTTCCAGCTTTTTGATAACTTTGTCCACACTTTCTGATAATTCTTCTTTGTCAGTGCGACATTCTACCTCCGGATTTAATGGTGGCTCATAGGGGTCATCAATACCAGTAAAACTCTTAATTTCTCCAGCACGAGCTCGTTTGTAAAGTCCTTTGACATCTCGGCCTTCGCAAACGTTTAGGGGAGCATTAACATAAACTTCTACAAAGTCACCAATCCGTTGCTTGACCTCCTCTCGAATTTCACGGTAAGGGGAGATCGCAGATACCAGGACAATAACTCCATTGCGGGTTAAAAGATGGGCAACAAAGCCAATGCGGCGAATGTTTGTATCCCGGTCTTCTTTACTAAATCCGAGTCCTTTAGTTAAGTTCTGACGAACGATATCCCCATCCAAGACTTCCAGCTTGCATCCTTGGGCGTTTAGTTTTTCTTCTAATGCCTTAGTAATAGTGGTCTTTCCCGCACCACTAAGACCAGTTAACCATACTGTAACACCACGATGTTCCATGAACTCTATTTACCTCCTAGATTTTTTGTTGACATGACGTGGATTTGGTGTGGACAGGCTATTGGTATTTCACCTGAACACCAAACTCAACTTCCTATTCGTAAGTCCTATTGCCTTTAGTCTCGGCTCATTTATAACAGATGCCGCCCTTCGGTGGGATGCTTTTGAGATCCCCCAGCTTAACGTAGTAGAACGAGTCGGATTACGCTCTAATTATTTTCTTTCACATCCCCCCTATAATGGATTACCCTGATGGCAATTTAATGGGGGTTTTTGCCCTTTTTCAATACTAACCTTCTCAAACCCAATCAACCAGATTAACTCATCTGGCCTAAGTATTGCTCATAACCTAACTCATCGAGCAATGCTTGCTTTTCCATCACTGATTCCGCTAAATTCTGGCGATACTGCTGCACTCTCTCTAGTAATTCCGGCTGATGAGTGCCCAAAATCTGCACTGCTAACAATCCTGCATTCTTGGAATTACCAATTGCTACAGTAGCGACGGGAATTCCTCCAGGCATTTGAACAATGGAGTATAGGGAATCAATACCCTTCATTTGACGACTAGACACTGGGACCCCAATCACAGGCAAGGGTGTTAGGGCCGCCACCATACCAGGCAGATGAGCTGCTCCCCCAGCACCAGCGATAATAACTTTGAGTCCACGCTTGTGAGCGTCTTGGGCATAATTTACCATCCGTTCGGGGGTGCGGTGGGCTGACACAATCGCTACTTCCCAAGGAACACCAAAGTCTTCACATACTGCGATCGCATTTTGCATGGTGGGCAAATCGGAATCGCTGCCCATAATAATCCCAATTAACGGTTGGTTATTGGTCATGAATCATGTTTGATGGTAGATGAATTAGACTTCGCCACATTCCCTAATGACTCTAGATATTATCAATGCTCGTGTCCCCAGTTACGAGGGTTTACAGAATATTCACATTAATGATCATGGAATTATTGAAGCGATCGGCGTTCGCGAAGCGTGGCCAAAGGCCTCAGCCGCGCCAAAGGCGATCGCACCCAACCTAGAAACTCTTCCGAAGCTAGAAACTCTTCCTAACCAGGCTATCCTTGACGTTGCTGGGGATTGGGTCTCCCTAGGGGGTGTGGATTTGCAGATTAATGGGGGGCTAGGCTTAGCTTTCACCGATGTGGATTTTCACCACATCCCTTTACTCCAGGACATTTGTCAATTCCTTTGGCATCAGGGTGTGGATCAGTTTTTACCCACTCTGGTAACTACCTCGATCGAGAAGATTCAGCGTACGCTTTCTGTCTTTGCTGAATTTATCCCTTCCCAACCTTACCAGACCCCAAGCGCCCGCATCTTGGGTGTTCATCTAGAAGGGCCTTTTCTCAATCCCCAAAAACGGGGAGCTCATCCTGTTGAGTATCTATTACCACTTACTATTGAAAATGTCAAGGAAGTTTTGGGAGACTATGGTGACCTAGTTAAGCTTATTACAATAGCGCCAGAGTTAGATAGCATTGGTGAGGTGATTCCGTATTTGCGATCGCGCAACATAATCGTTAGTCTCGGTCACTCCCAAGCCACAGCAGAGCAAGCCCAAAGCGCCTTTGAACGTGGGGCATCCATGGTAACCCATGCCTTTAATGCTATGCCAGGACTCCATCATCGCAAACCAGGATTACTGGGAGCTGCCCTAGTTACTCCCGGTGTCCAGTGTGGACTAATTGCGGATGGTCAGCACGTCTGTTCCACCATGATCCAACTGCTGCTCCGTGCTGGGGGTTATCAACAAGGGATTTTTCTAGTTAGCGATGCCCTAGCCCCAATGGGATTACCCGATGGCGTCTATCCCTGGGACACCCGCCAGATAGAGGTCAAAGACGGGACAGCACGGCTAGCAGATGGGACATTATCTGGGACAACCTTGCCCTTATTGGTAGGAGTAGAGAATTTAGTCGAGTGGGGGATTTGTAGCGTTGAGAATGGCATTGCCCTCGCAACGGTTTCCCCTCGCCAAGCCATGGGTTTGCCAACCCTAAGCATTGGTCAACCAGCTCAGTTATTACGCTGGCATCTGGATGAGGAAACATCAAAGCTGAATTGGCAGCGTTTGTCAGATTATAGGAGTTCTCAATTGGTTGGGGTACAAAGTCCTGGGTTTTAGGGAGCAGGGACTGAGGCCGTAGGCCACGCTACGCGAACGGAGCAGGGACTGAGGCCGTAGGCCACGCTACGCGAACGGAGCAGGGAAGAAAATTTAAATGTACCTTACGCTACCGAGAAGTCGGGAATAGGGAGAAGAGTGTGTTAGACAGGGTAAGCGTGGTAAGCGTGGTAAACGTAGTAGATTTTTAGTAAGGGTCTATCTTGGTAGACTTTGGTAGCTAAAAAGTATCGGTCATCATAGCGTTAATCATACTCATGAGATACAGTCAATTTTCTTACCCCTACTCCCTACTCCCTACTCCCTACTCCCTACTCCCGATTCACTACAGGGAAATTAATAAAACTTAAACAATCAAGTCAACGGATAAGCCTAATTGAGTAGTACGCTGTAGAACTAGAGCGTAAGGTAAATTTTTTTATGGCAGAACTAAAACGTGGTGCAAAAGTTCGGATTAAAAGAAAAGAATCCTACTGGTATGGCGATGTGGGAACTGTGGCTAGTGTAGACAAAAGTGGTATCAAATACCCAGTGATTGTCCGCTTTGATAGGGTAAACTATACTGGCTACAGTGGTAGCGCCTCTGGGGTGAATACCAATAACTATGCAGAGAGTGAAGTGGAAGTAGTTGGTTAACCTAACCAGACTCGGGAATTTGAGTTCCTGCTGTCTGTAGAGTGCTAAGTTAACACGCTTGCACTCACCATTGATCAACTAAAGCACTCAACCGTGCCGGAACTACCAGAAGTTGAAACAATTCGCCTGGGTCTAAATCAAGTGACTACAGGCCAGGAAATCCAGGGTGGAGAGGTGTTACTATCGCGCACCATCGCCCACCCTATTTCTCCGAAAGATTTTTTAGCCCAACTCAAAACTGTCACCATTAGTGATTGGCATCGACGGGGCAAATACCTACTCGCTAAACTAACCAAGTCAGACGCTGATCAGGCCGGTTGGTTAGGTGTTCACCTCCGGATGACTGGTCAACTGCTATGGCTAAGTCAAGACCAGCCTCACCCAAAACACACGCGAGTGCGATTGTTTTTCCCAAACAACCAGGAGTTGCGGTTTATCGACCAGCGCACCTTTGGTCGAATGTGGTGGATTCCGCCATCCCAGTTACCAGAAACCATTATCACTGGTCTAAAGCAACTCGGACCAGAACCGTTTTCCCAGGAATTTTCTACAGATTACCTAGTTAGTAAGCTACATCACCGCCAACGCGCGATTAAAACCGCCTTGCTCGATCAATCCCTGGTAGCAGGAATAGGTAATATCTATGCCGATGAAGCATTATTCTTGAGTGGTATTCGACCAGAAACCCTTTGTAAGGATTTGGGCTTAGAGCAGATCGAAAAGCTGAGCATCGCGATTATCCAAGTATTGGAAAAAGCGATTGAGTCTGGTGGTACCACGTTTAGTGATTTTATTAACGTCCAGGGAGTCAATGGCAACTATAAGGGGATTGCCTGGGTTTATGGTCGCACCGGAGAACCCTGTCGTATCTGTAGCACCCCCATCGAGCGAACCAAATTAGTCGGTCGCTCCGCTCACTTTTGTCCGAACTGTCAGCATTGATCCGATTGGGGAGTGTCGGAAGTGTCGGAAGTGTCGGAAGTGTCGTAAGTGTGGGGAGATGGGGAGATGGGGAGATGGGGAGATGGGGAGATGGGGAGATGGGGAGATGGGGAGATGGGGAGATGGGGAGATGGGGAGATGGGGAGATGGGGAGATGGGGAGATTTTTATTAAGGGTAATTATCGGTTCTCATAGTAATAAGGTAAACAAGATTTTTTCCCTGTTCCCGACTCCCGACTCCCAATTCCCTACGGTGCGCGTTCACGGTTGTCGGGAAACCCGACCGGGGTCGCACCGCTCCCGATTCCCGATTCCCGATTGCCGATTCCCGATTGCCGATTCCCGATTTCTCATTCCCCCGATACAATAGAAGAGGAAAGACAAAAGAGATTTTATGGCTGGGAAAATTAAAAAGGGAGTATTGGTTCGGGCTATCCAAGCCCAGTTAGAAGGTAGCCTGGAAGCAAAAGCAAGTGACCCCCGCTTTCCCCCTTATCTGTTTGAAACTGATGGGGAAATTGTTGATATCAAGGGGGATTATGCCCTGGTAAAATTTGGTCGGGTACCCACCCCGAACATTTGGTTACGTATTGACCAGTTGGAAATCTCGTCTTAAAGATTAGGGAGTAGGGAACGCGCACCTTAGGGATTAGGGAGATGGAAAGAATTATTCCGAAAAATATTGTATAATTAAATACATATTTATAATTCTAAGTAACGAAATTACATACTCGCCCCAATGTTCACAAACCTATCCTTGTGAGCTGTGGCACCTATAGCTGCCTAAATCCCCCAAACTTGGGGGAGTTCCAGCAAAAGCGATTGGCCGTAGGCCACGCGGGGCGCGAACGCATTTTCACTCACCCCTTCCGATCATGGTACCCTATCCCAACTCCCCAATTGCTTGCCACGAAAACCGTGTATCCGTCATCGGTGGTGGTAGAGTAGGGAGTACTCTTGTCCAACGGATTGCTGAGAAAAATCTGGCCGATGTCGTACTCCTCGATATTGTACCAGGTATGCCCCAAGGCATTGCTCTCGATTTACTAGAGGCAAGGGGCATTGAAGGTCACGATTGCCAGATTATCGGAACTAATGACTATGCTGATACTGCTGGTTCCGATGTGGTAGTGATTACCGCAGGAAGTCCCCGGAAACCAGGAATGAGTAGGGATGACCTGCTACAAATCAATTCCAAAATTGTGGTGGAAGCGGCTAAAAATGCGATCGCAAAATCCCCAGATGCCATGATAATCGTGGTCACCAATCCCCTCGATGTGATGACCTACCTAGCCTGGCAAGCTACTGACTTACCACCCCATCGGGTCATGGGCATGGCAGGGGTGTTGGATTCTACCCGATTCAGGACATTCATTGCCATGGAAAATGGTGTATCCGTTGCGGATGTCAATGCTGTAGTGCTTGGAGGCCATGGGGACTTAATGGTGCCACTACCACGCTACTCTACCGTTAGTGGTGTTCCCATCACCGAACTGATGACACCAGACCGGATAGAAGCCCTGATTGAACGGACTCGTCGAGGCGGAGCAGAAATTGTAGAACTGATGCGCACTGGCAGTGCTTATTTTGCCCCAGCATCCTCCGCCTGTTTGATGGTACAAGCAATATTACACAACCAATCCCGCCAAATCACCGCAGCTGCCTACCTTCAGGGTGAATATGATTTGGAAGATATTTTTATAGGGGTACCCACCCGATTGGGGTGTCGAGGCATCGAAAAAATTTTGGAATTAAAGTTGACAGATTATGAACTGTCCTCCCTCAAGATATCTGCTGAATCAGTTCGTGACAATATTAAAAAGGCACAAGGGATGCTGGATCATTAGGAATAGGGAGCAGGGAACAGCGGATCTGGGAACAGGGGGAGCATGTCACTTATGCAGAACATTTGTACTAAGGTAATAGGTAATAGGTAATAGGTAATGGGTAATGGGTAATGGGTAATAGGTAATAGGTAATAGGGCATCAGGGGAGCTAGTCCTGGATGAATATTTGTAAATTATCTATAGCCCCCTCATGGGTTTAAGCTTGCTCTACTGGAAAATAGTACTAATGTTTCAGAAAATTTGACCTGCTCCCGGGAACAGGGAACAGGGAAGAAGTGATTTTCGATTAAGTTGGAATTTTTAAATACATTTTATTTAAATACATTGTTTATCATTTTTCTCGTACTTTCTGCTCTGTGTCTTGATGTAGTCGCTCATGATGGAAACCTCCAAGACCGTAATGGTGCGTTTGACCCGTAATTAAATTCGCCACGAGTCGCACCTCTGGATAGCTTGACAACAACGATAAGTTGACAAGGTAAATTGTTATTACTGGATTAAACACTTCTACAAAAAATCCTCGTATTTCTTTCTTACTGCTCCCGATTCCCGATTCCCGATTCCCGATTCCCGATTCCCGATTCCCGATTCCCGATTCCCGATTCCCTGCTCCCTGCTCCCTCTTCCCTAAACTATAAATCATCAATTGGCGGCTATTATGTCTAATACCTTAAAAACTGGAGCAATTATCAAAGACCGCTATAAAATCTTAGGCGACTTAGGTCAAGGAACTTTTGGACGGACCTATCTCGCTGAAGATGCTAATCGCTATCAAGAGCGTTGTGTACTTAAAGAATTTGCTCCCCAACTTCAAAACAAACATGAATTACAAAAAGCTCAAGAATTATTTGAGCGAGAAGCTGGGATGCTATACCAGCTCAGACATAACCAAATTCCTTGTTTTCGAGAGTTACTTAGAACCAGTATCGGTCGTAAAAATTATCTCTTTTTAGTACAAGACTATGTCGAAGGGTTAACCTATCACCAGCTGTTAGTCCAGGGTCAAAAGTTTAGGGAAGCAGATGTGATTAAACTGCTCCAAGACATCTTGCCAGTTTTAGATTATATTCATTCTAAGCAGATCATTCATCGGGATATTTCTCCGGATAATCTGATTAAACGGAATTCTGACAATAAGCCAGTATTAATTGACTTTGGTTGTGTCAAAGAAATGGTAACCACTGCCATTGTCCAATCAACCGGACACGTGATTGGAACTCAAGTGGGCAAACGGGGTTACTCCCCAGATGAACAGTTACGATATGGTAAAGCTGATGCCACTAGCGACCTTTACGCTTTAGCAGTAACTGCTTTAGTATTGCTAACCGGTAAACAGCCTCTAGACCTTTATGATAGTTATCACGCTACCTGGCTTTGGCAAGAGATAACTATTAGCCCCAGCTTCAAATCGGTCTTGGCTAAAATGCTGGATAATCTTCCTAAACAACGGTATCAGTCAGCCCAAGAGGTCAGTGAAGCCCTAGAAACCGTAATTCCCCAGCCGGTAAGTAGCCAGCAGCCAACTAAGCTACCAAATAATCTACCAAATAAACAACCAAATAAGCTACCAACTAAGCTACCAAATAAACAACCAAATACACTATTTACCCAGATCGCTACCTTAGTTGCTGCTCCTGGTCAAACTATTAAAACAACCTTCACTGCTGTGCTAAATCGCAAACAGCAATCCACTAACCGTGAACTAAAGTTTTTTGGTCTTTCTATGTCCATTGCTTTATTAGTAGTGTTTGGAACGGTAGCAGTAGCCAGAGGAGGGTTTCCTACACCAAAATTCCCGAAGATATCCTGGCAATTGCCCACTATACCATCATTGCCTTCTACACCATCTGTGAGTAACACCGAGCAGCAACGGCAAAAGCAAATCTATCAGCGTTGCCTAGATTTGAACATTGATCCAGGGACTTTTTATCAGAAAGTTGATCAATTTTTTTATAGTACATATCCCCAATTAAAAGGAAAGACTCTTTCCGATAAACAAGAGGATGTTCAATTCCGGCAAGCTTGGTATCAAATTGCTGAAGAGTTACTGGATAATTTGGAACAGGAGGCTTATTTGAGTAATTAGATATTTTGGTTGGTTCATTTTGGATCAATCCTATCCCAAAGCGGCGAGTTTGCTATATTTATGTATAGCACTTGTTCCAGTATTTCTGTGGTAGTAGCGTTGTCAGCTACAAAATTTGGGTCTGTCATTATTGTATCTTGTTAGCAATACTCTGATTAATATAACAGCAGATGTGGGGTTTATTTTACCGGAAGCTAATCACCAATCACTAATCTTCAACCCTAAAGTTAAGTTGATAATTAATCGGTTTAGAAGCTTGAGAAACTACCACAAATTCATAGAAGCCAGATGCTGGCAGCTCCCCGATCCAGTCGCGTTTGCTTGAGTCTTCTAATAGGGGGGTCGTCTTACGGGTCGGAGCATAAATGGAAAACAAGGCATTTACATCGGTAGCCAGTCTCACTTCCATGACTTGACCACCAGAAAGTTTAGCAGTAAACGCTTGCCCGTCTCCTGGCTTGAGGGTTCCATTAACTTGTTGAACTCCGCCAGCAGCAAACTCAATGCGCTGTAGGGATTTTCCTGATGTCAACGCTTTGATCGTATCCCCAACAATTCCTTGCCACACCTGACCAATAGACTTATCGATAAACTTCTGACCCCGCTGATCGGGAAACTTATGAAAGAATTTAGAATCTGCAATATCATAAGCTGCACGGCTAGAAAGGCGCACCTGATTCACTTCCTGCTTCCAGCGAGTTAAATCTGCTGTCCCATAGCTTCCCAACCTTCCCCGTGCCGTCCGACTCAAATTGAGCAACTCAATCCGGGTCAATAGCTCAAATGCCAGCTTATCCCACTCTTCTCTTAACGGAGCATCCTGTGATCCATTGCCTAGCTGTCGTTTTTCTTGATTTGGGTACTTGTCCCAAAACGCCTCATTGACTAACTCAATGTAGAACTTTTCGTTAATCTCCAAATTGGCACGACGCTGATCTAGCAATTTCTTGCGGTTTTCCTCGTTCTTGGTAAACCAGTCGGGTGGCTTGATGTCCGGTTGATCGATGGGTGATTCCTTTGGTGAGGGTCCCGGCCTAGGTACTCTCAATGTGAACCACCAATTGGTTGCCCAGAAGGTAAAGCCAAATACAGCAGCAGCTAAGACAGATACCAAAACCACCTTGCCAAGCCAGTCTAAAACGGTATTGTTCGTAAAAGTGGTTAATGGTCTTCCGGTAGCTGGCCTTGCTGGCTGGTTAACCGCTACTGGCTTGGAACCAGGGGCAACTGCTAAGGTCGGTTTAGTCTGAGGAGGTGATGAAGCTGATTGCGGGTCACTGGCAAATTGAAGGTGAGTGGTGAGGTCTCGCAACACTTCTTTGGCATTTTGGTACCGTTCTCCTGGTCTCGGTTGAAGCATTTTATCGAGGATACGACCTAGGGTAGGGCTAAGGCTGATCTCTCGCCGCCAGTTCCAGGTCAGGGTATTGGGGTCAATTATCTGCTGGGGTTCCTGACCAGTCACTAATACTAATATAGTTGCCCCTAGAGCATAGAGGTCACTGTGGGGAAAAACACTTCCTCCTTGCATCTGCTCTGGGGGAGCATAGCCAACTTTACCCAACCGAGTTATTATCGGCTTATTTTGACCAGCCACCTTTGACCCTAGGAACTTCGATGCCACATTTGCTGCTACCTCCTTGACACCGCCAAAGTCAATCAGCACTGGTAAACCATCGGTACTGCGCAAAATCAGATTATCGGGAGAGATATCCCGATGAATCACCCTCATAAAATGGATATATTCCAACACTGGCAGGATTTGGATCAGCAGTTGAGTCACTTCTGCTTCACTAAACCGGAGTCCCTGAGGTCGGCGAGCCTCCAGTAGAGCGCGGTAGGTTTGCCCCTCCACATAGTCCTGAACCAACAATAGGGTGCCTTTGTCCTGTTGTTGTACCTGAAACAACTCACGAAATTGAGGAATTTGAGGGTGTTGCAGTCGATAAAGAACTCCTGCTTCCCGCTCAAATAGTTCTTCTGCTTTTTGTAAGGCGTGGTTACCTTGAACTTGGGGAGCAAATTCTTTTAGCACACAAGGTTCATTAAAGCGGTTAAGGTCTTGAGCTAAATAGGTGCGTCCAAAGCCTCCGTGTCCCAACTCCCGGACGATGCGGTAGCGACCACCCAGAATCTTCCCAGTGTCAAAGGTTTTGGCTAAGGATGGCAGCATCTCGCCACAAACCCGGCAAAACTTATTGTCATTGGGATTCTCATGTCCTTTACTACAATAGAGGGGCGTCATTCGATTTTGGATGTTGGATGTTGGATGTTGGATGTTAGATTTTTTCCCAGGGCTTGCTCCCGGAGACTTGACACAGTGGGTGCTGATTGCTCGACCTGTTGACTCAGTAGTTGAGGTTGACTCAGTAGTTGAGTAAGCATAGGTAGATTAGCTACTGTGCTATATATATAAAGATATATAGCATTTCCAAAATAGGGGAGATAAATTTTGGATTTTAATTTTGGATTTTCGTGAATCGGCAACAGGCAACAGGTAACAGGGAAAAAACCTTGTGTACCTCATTACTATGAGAAACGCTATATATCACTATATATATAACTAATCATCAAAAATGGGGGTTGGTAAGGGGAGAAACGGATACCCCTGTCATTTATGCGTGGGTTTGAAGTTACCGTAAGACAGTTGAGCCTTTACAAGCGACAGTCTGTGAGTCATAAGTTTAAGTTATATGAAATAAGGCTCAACTGTCTAAGGTTTCGTCTCCGAGGAGTTTCTCCCCTTACAGAAACAGCAGCTAGACAGTGCTTCTTTTGAACTAGAAGCTATAAGCATATCCGTCTTTCCTATGTACAATGCTGCAATATTTGTGACTGATTCCTTGTACCAGTCCGTGTTTAGTGGAGATATTGAATGAACCAGTTTTTCGAGTAGCTATTCTACCTGTGTAGGTTCCCACTTTCTTGCCTTTGGTTACAACGGCTTTGGCAATATCTCCAGTCTGAAACCCTTTGACAAACTTCCACCTTGGTACATAACGAGTGGGAAAGCCAAACTTGTTTGTTCTGCACATCTTACGAGTACCATGTCCTTTAGCTGAAATCAACAATGGCTGATAAACTTCGATGTACAAAGTATCGACTTTTCCAACATTTGCGGCATCTAACCAGTGTGTTTTTGGAAGGTTCTGCCGACATCGATTGTACTTAGTTAATCCACCTGACCCTGTTTCAATCGGCAAACCTAAGGCTTTTAATTCGTTATACAACTTCCATCGAGTTGAGTTGACGGCTGCCCCATCGACTAAAGGTCGTTTGGCTTGAGAAAGAATACGCTTTATAACATCAGGTTTACCAGATAAAAACTGTTCGATTTCCTGATTACCTTTGGTTTGATTGCACTTCCTACAAGCAATTGCTAGGTTACTTACTCGGTCAGAACCCCCCTTTGATTTAGGTTTGATGTGTTCGACCTCTAGTGGAGTATCAGTCACACCACAGTAAGCACATTTACGATTCCATTTGGAAAGTAGATATTCTCTAACTTCATATCCGTAGAGTGTGCCCTGCTGATACTCTGTGCCAGAAATCTCAGGGTTTTCCATCTTCTGAGTATCGAACCTAACTAATTCCTGAGAAATGCCAGTTATCGGACAAAATCGAGTAAGTTTTTTTACCCATGTGATAATATTATAAACTCTCGACATTAGACTGGGAGCTAACCAGCCATCAGGACGTTTACGATTAAGAAACCTTGGCTGTCGATAACGAGTTTTGCGGTTTCTACGAGAACGTCTCAACTGTCTACGTGAGGTTAAACCATCTCGAATTTGAAGACCTCTGTGGGTTAGTTCCGCACCCCAAACAACCACCTTTTCTTGAATAATTGCTAAACCTGTCGTTTGAGAACCAGGGTCAAGTTTGATCTGATGATTATGTGTCACACATTCCAATTCCTCCAAATCGCCCATGATGATTGTGAACGGGTATCTCCTAAAGACCTTAGCCCTTCCTTGTTTGAGCAAGATTCTAGCTCTAGCAGGCTGACATGGATCTAAAGGTTTTTTGTTTTTATCAAGTACAAAAACTCGCATAATGTGAGTATTCTCCTATTGCTAGGGTAAAGTTCGCTGCGCCAATGTTATCAGTCGGTACTTCCCAGATTGCACTTCCTTAACCTGATAAAGATGTTTAACAATCCGGTTCTAGAGCTTGAAACTAGCCTCGCATTTCAAGGTAGGAACTTTAACTCTTGCTGATAACGTAGTCCCTGACGGGACTTAGGCTGGTCAGGTAATGATTCACAAGCCCCCGGATTTATCCTTGGGGTTTGTTACTCCCAGGCTCCTGAATCCTGTTGAAGCGTTCCGCAACCTAATTGCTGAAATATGTCATCGACGTATAACCCAGTTTTCGCGGAGGTATAATAACTAGCTATCACTTGGTCTTCCTGCACAGTTTTTTTCTCTAACATTTGTTTCAATTGCTCCAATTTTTCTTGATCAACTAAGTCGGATTTATTTAAGGCAGTAATAATCACCCCTTTGGGATTGATGGATAAAAACAGATCGATATGATGAACAATGTGCTCAATGGTTTCAATGCGAGTTACATCAGCAACAATAATTGCACCCTGAGCCCCTTTTAAATATGTTGGTGAAATTCCCTTAAATTTAGTATGACCTTCTAAATCCCAAATCATCAATTTTAGATTCAGCAGTTCTGATCGGGTGTCATCCTTAAATTTTAGGATTTTGCGGGAAATTTTCACTCCAACTGTTGAAAGATATTGGTCGCTAAACACACCCTCCACAAATCGGCGGATTAGGCTAGTTTTGCCCACACCAAAGTCTCCAACTAGGCAAATTTTTCGATCAATAGTGGACATTGTTACTGGTTGCTGACAACTGGTTTGAACTCTCCAATGGATAAATCACGGGGGATTGTAAACGGTTGTTACAAGATGGGCATGGAGCCAAATCTGAACAGGTTTACGGTATGATTTATTCAGCGGACTTGAATACCTATTGCTCACCGACCGTATGTTCCCAGACAGCAGTATAGTTTTAGCATTAGTGATCTATTGCAGTAGTTGGCTCACCTCCTGATTCCAGATTTAATAAACAAAGGAATAAAGTCCATAACTTGTTGTTATCTCCTGGCTCAACCAAAGGCGCTTTCAATTGGGTTTCTCGGTAAACTGATCAAATACGACACATCGATTTAACCATAGCGGTTGACTAGCATCAACATCTGGCGGTCCTTTGCCAACCCCACGAACTTCCAGTCGATTGGGATCAATGCCTTGCTGAACAAGCACATCTTTTACCTTTTGGGCTCGTTGTTGTGCTAATCCCTGATTTTCGGTAAGTTTATCCCTAGGATCGGCGTAGCCGATTATCCTCAGGTGCTTTTGAGGATAGCGCTCCAGGAATTCCTTAATTAATCGAATTTTAGTGCCTATATCCTCTGGTTTCAACTTGGCTGAACCAAGATCAAAGTAGATCCGGCTGGTAAGGTCTAATCCTTGAAGTTGTAAATTGTTCTCGACCGACTTGACACCAGGAATGTTCTCAAAGGCTTGGATAATCTTAGGAAAATCCTGAGCATAAAGTACGGCTCCGTTTACTGTGACCTTGCCTTGTGTATAGTGGGCTAAAATTACAACCCCATCCATTTGATTCAAGGTGTTGCTCACCCGTTGGACTTGAGCTTTGGTTAACTGCTCAGTATAGGGGAGTTCGATCACCTCAATTCGATTATCCAACACTAATTTAGGAGCCGCAGCTTTGGCAATTTGCTCGACGTTTGAGCGCATAGCCTGATTCGGTAGCTGTCCAGCTAGCTTTAGTATCTGGCGATTGGCTTTAACTGTTAAAGCATAATCAGCCACTTCTGGGGCATAATAGGCGAGGGCAAGTTGAGTTTTTTGCTCAATGCGACGGTTTATTCTAGCCCTATGCTGATAAATTCCCCCAAATACAGCGATTAAACCCAGAAGCCCCAAGCCAAGCACCAATAAGCCTGGCGGTTTCTTGCCTTTTTTCGGATTTTCCTGAGTATCACGAAGTCCTTCACTAACGGATTGATCTAATAAATTTTGTAAAATTTCCTTGACTCCCACCGGGATAGTTGTAATATCCCCATCAAAAGACCTGATCGGTTTACCATAATGGGTAATAATAGTTTTTAGGCTTTCCCGCAACTGATGAATGAACTGGTGGGTGGGTTCCCCTTGAACTACCACTGCTAGGTAGCAGTATCCCTCTACTTCCAGGATGATCTTGGATGTACCATAGTCAATAGCATCGATTTCTGCCACATCCCCAGACTGAGCGATACAGTCATTGACAAAGCTACGGATAGCGGTGAGCATCCCTGCTACCATATCTGACTCTAGATGCTGGCTGTCAGAGGGTTGTACCTCGGCAATCACTAAACCAGAGTGTTTATGAATCAAAAAGATAGCTCGCGCCTGAAATAGCATCACCTCCCGAAACAGCAGTTCTGCTTCAGAAACGCCCTGCACCTTAGCGCGAATCTTGCGCATCATTCCTTCAAAGCTGAGGGCATTTTCCAGCTTCTCATTGATAGCTCGGATTTCTTCTGCTAAGTATGTGGAAATGGTACTGCCAATGACCGGATACAGAGCATTGACCATGGCCTCTGGCTTAATTCTAATCTGTTGCCGGATCGCTACTGCCATTTCTGGTGCGATCGCAAACCCAACTTCCTGTGGGCACTTCTCGATGCAGGAGGAAATAGCTATTGGAACTGCGGGAGCGATCGCTTCTCCCACACCCTCTTTATCCTGTTGAGTTCTGTGGCCAATGACTTCCGCAATGATGGGGGTCACGGAATCGGTCACCGAGGTACTGAACTGAGCTACCGTGAGATCCAGCAGCTTAGCCATAACTGGTAGCAATAGATTAATCAATTCTTGAGGTTGATCAATCTGATGCTCAAGCCTGCCTTGTCTCTGGGCTAGAGTTTCTATCTGGTCACGAAACTGTGCCATTTCTGGAGATATCACCAGTTCTTGCAAAATCTCAGCCAAGGTGTCTAATTCCTGGGAGGTGTCGTGATCAGACTCTGATCGCAGGTCTTGGTTAGTTTCTGTGGCTTCGGATTGGACTAAATTCTCAGCTAATACTGGATCTTCGGGATGTTGAGGCATTTGCGGCAGATGCTCCTTTGGTGTAGGAAGCTGTGGTGATGGGTTCTGATGGGGAAAAACTTTGACACCGAAGGATTGGGGTTGATCCCTTTCTTGAGCTAATGCTTCTTTCTCCTGAACCCCGTGGAGGCTACTACTGCCTAGGTCAGTTTGAGGTTCAATAGCTGGAACCTCAAGGTCACCGGATGAATCGGATTGTTCAATAGTGTCTCCCTGATCAGAGGTCATCCCTTGCTGCTTAGAGTTAGGATGTTGGCTAGGTTTATCCCTGTGATCAATAATCTTGAGGTCAACGAGTAAATTAAGTAAATCCTTCAACTCGTCTTCTGTACTCGAATTGACCTCAATTGACTCTGATCTAGAATTTTCCGGCTGATGCTTCTCAGCCGGATTTTGGTTTGAAAATGCCACTGGTGGCTATCCGTTACTATTTAACCTTTTGCAAAAATCAGCGATGCTCTGAAAGAGCCGCTACGCGAACGCACCTTGATTTAAAACTAATCTTAGCGAGAAAATCAAGTTAATTTTTGTGGCTGGCATTGGAGGACTGTGCCAAGTCTATTCCAAAGTCTGAGTTTGCTTGATTAACTGGAGATGCTCGTCATCATTAGTAGCAGTTTTCTCCATGACCGTACCATTATGACCTTTGGTCTGTGGTAACCCAGACCACCCATCACTAGCTTCTTTGAGTGCTGGAACTAATTCAGTCCCTTTGAGCCTCAAACCCAACTCTAACAACATGTCTCCGAGATCTGCTTTCGAGGCTTTGGCATCTTTGATCTGTGCAAATTTAGTTTCCAGCTCGGCCAAGATCTGCTTTCTGAGATTGATCACATCTTGCTGATGCTGTTCTTTAGTTTCTGAAAGTTCCTTCTTTAGGGAGGTTGACTGCTTGTAGACTGTCTCGTCGAGCACCTCAATACTCTTAGAAAACTTTTTGTTGAGCAGCTCAACCCGCTCCTGAATCTCATTCCTCTCTTCGGCTGCAGTTAAACTAAGAGTACTTATTTTTTTTTCCAGGGAATCTACAGCAGCAGCCATTTCTTTTGAGAGAGTCGTTTTGATCTGCTCAACGCGATCGCGTATTTCCTGCTGCCACATGGATAAGTCAGACTCTATCTTCGTGAAGCGAGTATCATACTCTCGCAGGTTAGAACCTATTATTATATCACGTATCTTCTCAAGATTTCCCAGTCTTTCCCGCATTTCTGCTTTATTGATTCCATCCATGACCATAAAACTCAAATAAACAATAAACACTGAACCATAAACAATTACTAGCTTGCCTTGAATTCAAGGAGCGTGCCATTTATCTTATCAATCAGATGCTGCTGTCAACCGGAACCGTTGTGTGACAAACATCTTGAGCCGCATCACTAACCAGACAAAATACCTAAAACCTATTACCATTAGCTTACAGCCAAGACTTTTAATCCTCTGCACCAAGGATTTCGCCTTGACCGAGTAGGGGGTTGGTAAGGGCAAACTGGAAGCTTGTGGGATTTATGCATGGGGATAAAAGTTCTCTGTTATATCAAGTCCGGTTGAATATCCATCAATCTTGAAGATTGATCGGGAGATAGGCATATCGCCAGATCAGGCAGATTTTTATGAGAGTTTGAATCAAAATCCCCGTTGATACCATATCAACGGGGATTGGTTACTCTTCGCTTTCGATTTCGGCTAAAGATTTCCAGCCTGCTTGCCACAAGCCAGGATCTTTCAGCTGTTTAGCATTTAGCCAAAAACGGACATTCGGGTCACAAGAAGCCACCATTTCAGCAAACACCCACTTTCCTTGGTTTTTACGATTGACCACTTGGAAATGCCGCCAGCCCCAAGTTTTCTGTTTAGCTGTCCATTTTGAACCCACAAGATGAGGGAATTTTTGTTTTTGAGCCATTTCCTCTATGGTCTGATCATCAAGCTTGAGCGTGGTGAGTGCGTTCGTAGGGAAAAAATTTTCGTTCTTTGTTGGTTATACGTAAAAGTTATACCTAGAAGATTGAGACTGTGACACCTTGCACTCACACTGGGTTTTCAGAATTGACCCAAGGAGCGACAATCCCTGCGATTCTCCTTTGGATACACTACGTGAACGCATAATTGTTGATAAAAGTTTCTCTAGTTCTACTCAAAACATATTACTCACACCAGCAGACAGATAGTTTAAATCTGTTGCAGACCCACAAAGTCTGTCTGGTTCTATTTTCACACTGAGTAGTCAAAACTTAGCACTACGAAGAGAGTTTACGCTTTGCCAGTAGACGTGCGGCTAGGATACCGCCGATAAAACCAAATAAATGTCCTTGCCAAGATACATGGGGCTGTGAGGGTAAGACACCCCAAACTAAACCACCATAGAGGAAGCCGACTAGAATTGATAGAAAAATTGAGGGTAGGTTTCTTTCAAAGAAGCCTCTAAATAGCAGAAAACCTAGATAGCCAAAGATCAGCACACTTGCCCCAATGTGAACTGAATTGGGAGCGCCCAACAGCCAAACCCCAAGACCACCCACCAGCATGGTAATGGTGGTAACGACGAAAAAGTCGCTAGTTTCTTGCAACATTACAAACCAGCCTAGGACAAGAAAAGGTATAGTGTTGGAAATCAGATGAGAAAAACCGCCGTGGAGAAAAGGGGCAAATAAAATACCCCGCAGCCCAATCGGGTTACGGGGGAGGATGCCATATAGATCAAGTTTCCTTCCAAAAATGAATATATCCACCAGCTCTACAATCCACATCAGAGCGACCCATCCACCGAGGATAATTGCCTGAGTTTGTAACTCACTGGTTATTGATTGTTTTTCCTGCCTAGTCATCGTTGATCAGTTTATGGTGAACAATAATATCGAAACCAATAGACAAATACCGACATTGGCTTACTTCGCAGGTCTTGAGCCATGTCTACACATTAACGTAATTCAATAATGACTAATAATTATAAATAGTTAGAGGGTCTATCGCCTCTGCTAGGTCAAATCCAAATACCCGGGAATAAAAATACAACTCCCCTTCGAGAGTCCGTTTAATCGTTTCTGCTTTACGAAAACCGTGTTGCTCCCCTTCATAGGTGACATAGGCTACAGGTAACCCCTTAGCCTTCAAAGCTGCCACCATCATTTCTGCTTGACTAGGAGGAACTACCTTGTCTTCTAGCCCCTGGAAGAAAATTACAGGACACGACAGTTGGTCTGTGAAATGAATAGGCGATCGCTGTTGATATAAATCTTTACGTTCTGGATAAGGACCGATCAAGCCATCTAGATACCGGGACTCAAATTTGTGGGTATCCTTGGCTAGTACCTCCAAATCACTGATACCGTAGTAGCTAGCGCCAGCTTTAAACACATCTCGGAATGTCAGAGCAGCTAGAGTTGTATACCCCCCAGCACTCCCCCCAGCAATTGCCAGTCGCTCACCATCAACTAGTCCTTGCTCAGCTAGGTATTGCGCGCCATTGGTGCAGTCATCAACATCTACAATCCCCCAGTTGTTTTTCAGGCGCTGACGATAGTCCCGCCCATAGCCAGTACTCCCTCCATAGTTGACATCTAGCATGGCAAAACCACGAGAGGTCCAGTATTGGATTTTTAGGTTAAAGGCACTGGAAGTCGCTGCCGTAGGTCCACCGTGGCTTTTGACAATTAGGGGTGGTTTTTCGGAGGTTGGTGCAGTGTAGTCTTTGTTTTGTGGTGGGTAGAAGAAACCATAGGCGGTCAGTCCATTAGTTGTCGGAAATGCGATCGCTTGAGGCCGCGATAGATAGCCAGTATCGATAGCTAACTCACGCTTATTCCTTAATACATTGATTTGTCCATTTGTCAAGTCCAACTGAACAATAGCGCTTGCTTCTGTTACGGAACCAGCGATAAAAACCGCTTGATTATCAGCTACCTTTAGGTCGGAAATACTGGTGTATGGTGTAGCAATCACCGACCGCTGCTTCGTTTTTAGGTCAATACTAGCTAAATACCAGTTTCCTGCCTGAGTATAGGTACATATGATTCGATTGGCACCATCGAAGCCATAAGTAGACATGCCAAAGACCCACTGGGGTAGTCCAAACTCGGCTTCCATTTCACACAGGGGTTCGATTTCCCCTTGGGTTGGTTGCCAGCGGTAGAGATTCCACCAATTAGTGCGATCGCAAACAAAGTAAAGGACACCATCTGGTGACCACTCTGGCTGAAATACCGACTCATCTACCCCACCAGCAATGGGCTCTGCAACACCTAGAGAACCATCGGTTAAGATTGGAGCTACCCAGAGTTGAGTACCATCCCAGGGCATATTGGGATGATTCCAGCTTAGCCACGCCAGTTTAGAGCAATCGGGACTTAGGCGCGGCGAGGAGTAAAAGTCACAGCCAGAGGCTAGCACTTGAATATCTTCACCGTTTTCTAGGCTGATGCTAACCAAGGTATTGACTGGTTCCCCATCCACCGTGTGGTTTTCTCCGACACAGATTATACGTCCCCGTTGCTGGTCAATTACCCCATCACCATAGCGCCAGTTAGCTATGGGGGTTAGGGGTTGGGGTTTGGAGCTTGGGGTTTGTTGGTACAGACGTTGGTCAGCAAAATTAGAGAAGTAAATTGTGCCATCCTTAACAGCAAAAGCAGCACCACCATACTCGTTAACCCGAGTCCGAGCATTGAAGGGCTCGGGAGTCAGATCAACACTTTTGCCATCAGGGGTGCGTCGCACGATTACATTGCGTCCAGCTTCTGCAGGTCGCCCTTCAATCCAGTAAACATCCTTTTGATCAAGGGCTATGCTGCCCAACCTAACGCTGCCTTGAACAATCATGTCAGCGGTAATAGGGGATTTCCAGGAACCATAGGGGGCAAGGTGTGCTGGTTGGGTCATGGAAAAACTGCTGTTATTTCCTCTAACTTGCTTAGGATATATGTACTATCATAACCTGACTACGTGTCCATGGTTAGCGTTAAAGTAGGGATTCCCGTACATTTACCCAAATCGGACTTGCTTAAATGCATCCGATTGCGCTAAAAGAGTATAGAGGGGCTTCCTTGCCGTACAAAACTCTACAGATCGGCGCATTACCGCAAAGGGGAAGCATTGTAGTTCAGGTATTCGCAAAAGCCAATCTAACAACAGAATTTTAGAGATTTTAGAGTATGACTCAAACAGTTACTCACCCCATGGTGAAGTTGCAACGCCATGTGCGTTCACTGGCGGAATCCAAAATTATTAAACCCAGTGACAGCCTTTGGAAAATTGCCCTGCTCTATGGGGATGAATGGTCCTACTGGAAACAGGAACTGACTGAATTCGGGTTTACCATGCAAGACCCGATCAGTGACTTACTAGCTGTGGAAGCCTGGGACGAAGAATGATCTGATCCAATTTGAGGTTAAGTACTTATATATCTCATCAGGTGCGACCCTAGGCCGCGAGCAATCCCTCGCGGCCTAGGAAGCGGGCACCTATTTGTTTTGTTCGTAAGAATGAAAATTGAGAATTGAAAGTTGTCAGTGGTTAATTAGCTATTGAAAATTAGCTATTAACAATTAGCTATTAACAATTTTCAAAAGGCGATCAACGGGGATCAACCATTGTCAGAAGTAATTAACCGGACTTGATCTGACTTCTTTCGCTTCCGTTTGGCGTCCAAGCTTCAATCGGTGGAGCTTGGTCATGGATGAGGAATAGCTGCCGGTATGGTGAGTATATACTTTCTTTATTCCCTGATTTTCCTTATCCTAATCACTAGCCTACTACGCCAAATTCTGCCCGTGAAATTTCTGCTCATATTCTAAGACGCCGACTCCTAAATACAAGCAACCAAAGCCTGCATAAGTTCTTTTGCCGTTTGGTAGCGATCGCAAGCCCTTGGTTGACAAACCCGCTCAATCACTTTCCTTAATTGGGGAGTAACAGTGGGAACGCTTGATACATCAAACCGATATCCTGAACTACGCCTTTGATAATACTTTAGAGGCGCTTCCCCGGTGAGCAGAAAGATTAAAGTTGGGCCAATGGCGTAAAGATCCGATTGAGTGCAAGGCTGACCTCGGTCTTGTTCAGGAGCGCTATATCCTTCCGCTCCAATCCGTGTACCTGGTATAGTGCCAATTTCTTTAACAGCACCGAAATCCAACATGACAATTCGGTTATCTCGATGGCGTACCATCAAATTCGCCGGCTTAACGTCTCGGTGGATTAGAGGCGGCTGCCGATCGTGGATGTAGTCTAAGATATCGCAAGTTTGAATCATCCACTCTACTGCCTGGGGCAAGATAACTGGTCCAGTGCTCAAGACACGTTTTTCTAAATCTTCACCGTGAATCAGAGCCATTGCTAAGTATTTTTTACCCCCTTCCACAAAAAAGTCGTAATACTGGGGAATTCCGGGATGATTCAGGGTTTTCAGGGTGCGAGCCTCTCGTTCAAACAGTTCTTGAGCCTTGGAAATTTGAGCCATGTCAGCATTCATTTCCTTGAGTACTAGTAGGAGTGGGTATCCATCTTTGCTGTTAACTTTGTCCCAGGCAAGATAAGTGGTTCCCATTCCCCCCTGTCCCAAAGTTCGCAAAACATGGTAGTTGCGAATGACTCGCTCGACTGGCACCAAGGGTTGACCACAGTGAATACAGAACAAATTTCCTGGTGCATTGCCTTGGTGTTGGCATGGCTTAGTAGTCTCAGCCAAGGGCTTGGGTGCTAGGGCAGGTAGTTGCTGGGTTTGAACTTGGAATTGCAGCAGTGGACCTTTCTGGGCTAGCTGAATCAGAGCCTTTTCCGGCAGCACCCCCTGGGAAACCAAGACACCATTTAGGAAGGTGCCATTGGCACCCTGATTGACCAACTGCCACATCGGACCCGATGGGGAAGCACTAGCCCTGAGTTCCAGGTGATGTCGTGACACGATCGGGTCATCGACAATCACATCATTATCAGGAGCACGACCAATGCGAATCGTAGATTTGCTCTGAAAGCTCCACTGCTGCACTGGAGTGGGGCTTAACGGATCTAAGAGGGTCAGTGTGACCATAGTCAGTTGTCCTTTGTCCAAAGTCCTTTGTCGGTTTTATCCTTTGTCGGTTTTGTCCTTTGTCGGTTTTGTCCTTTGTCGGTTTTGTCCTTTGTCGGTTTTGTCCTTTGTCCAAAGTGACTAACCAGAATATACTGGCAGCTACTAATGACATACAAGTAATGATTAATGACTAATGACTAATGACAAACAACTAATAACCTAATGACTAATAACAAACAACTAATGACTAGTGACTAACTAATGACTAACTAATGACCTAATTTAATGTTGGTTGAGCCAAGTTTGGTCGCACCTTCACGCGAACTAGGATTAGTGTAATGTTGTCGTGACCATTATGCTCATTTGCCAGCTCAATCAAGTTAGCCAGACCCTGATCGAGGCTAGATCGGGAACTGAGTAAAGGCGCTAAGTGAGTTTGCCAGTGATTTTCCAACAGGTCATTATCTGACAAACCATCAGAACAAAGTAAGAATATACTATCTTCTGCGATATCTATGAATTGCACATCGGGATTTAGGAATTGCTCACTACGCGGTCCAAGGGCTTGAGTTAGTTGATAGGCATCAGGACGAGAGTAAGCGAGCTCTGGATCTACTCCGTGCTGGATTTCTCGTTGACCCACCTCGTGGTCTATAGTGATTTGCTCTAAGCCTCGTTTCCGAGTTAGCCGATAGACCCGACTATCTCCGACATGGACAATCCCTACCTTGGTATTTTCAATCAACATCATGACTAGAGTCGTACCCATTCGACCACTGCCAGAGCGAGCATTTTCTTGGTTGATATCGAAAATCGCTTGATTTGTTACATAGACGGATTTCCTGAGACTATCTTCTGTGGGAAACTGGTCTTGCCAATTTTCTTTAAAGTAATTCTGGAGTACTTCTACTGCCATAGAACTGGCTACTTCCCCAGCCGCATGCCCTCCCATGCCATCGCAGAGAATATATAAACCACGAGCTTGTATAGTTCGACCAATAGGATTTTCCTGCTTTTTGACTTGGGTCTGGATGCCAAAACAATCCTCATTATGATCTCTTTGATGACCAATGTCTGTAATACCGAGATCATCAAGACTCTGCAAGCTCATTGGCAACAGTACCGTTGGCATTTCATCCCCTTGTTGCTCTTTTGCGGATAGATCAGATAATAATTCTTCGCTATCAGGAGGTTCAGTGTCTGCCCTTGCCATTTCTGAGAGTACAGCCTCAGTTAATTGCATACCGGAGTCGTATAGGTCATATTCTTGTTCGTCAGCAATCCCTTGCAGATGCGATCGCAATTCCTCAATAGTTTCAATTTCTTTAGTACACAACTGCCGGACAACCGTTGACAAGGACGTAAATTGGGTTCGCTGGGACTGGTTAAATAATCGTTGCCACAGTTGTCCCAAATCCTCTAGGCTTAGGGGATTTTCCTCCCTTTCGAGATAGAGACGCTCCAAACCTAGTGCTTGGTCTTCATCCACCCGGAGATTCGTCAGTTCCAACAAACTCTGACGACAATGCCAAGGCTCTAGAGCTTGCCAAAGCTTTGCCATTTCATCGAGCCAGTATAAAATTTGCAGTTTAGAAAACTCTTCAGAACCCCACAAATTACTCAGTAACTGCCATTCTGAACGGTTTTCTAGCAGGATTATCACCTTACCATTTTGCTGCCAAACATCATGAATTTCTGGCACGCTAGGGTAACATAAGTCCTTAAGAGCCAAATAGGGTTTAGCACTTTGTGGGATATCTAGGACTTTCCAAACGTCTACGTTTTCTTTCGAGGAAGGTTTTGGCTGCTCTAGAGTTGTCGATAGATCAAATTTCTCTGGAGACAATTTTGTTTGAGTAATCAGGGCTTCTAGGGGAGACTTTTGTAACGGTTGGCAGTCCAAAACTGTTACAAAGATACTATATGTTGTCTTACTTTCCTCTATCTGATATCTGATTTTCTCAGGTTCTAGTACTCTGTAACGCTTACCCTGGTCTAGATAGACAATTGTTGCTGTCTGAGAAGTTGGGTTTTCGAGATTAGGAATTGACCAGGTCGAAGCTTCAGTAGATTGAGGTTTCTCCTCTATTGGCGTAATCTCTAGTAATGGCTCCTGCCCAGATTCTAGTTCCACTTGATCTGAGCCACTGCTGTTGTTTATTGATGCTTCATCAGCCAACAGTGTTGATGCTTGGGATAAGGTAGCATCATCCCCTGACTCAATTAGTATAGTATCCGATGCAGTTAGCCACTCTTGTGTTGTTTCTAGGGATGATTCTGCCTGGGTTAGTGCCCTCTCGGTCTGGTCAGACTGTGGTTGTGACACTGCTACTGGGGTAGCCTGCTCAGCTGAGGAGTCTGACACCTCAACCGGGGTTTGAGGAGAATCCTGGAGGGACGTTGGCGAATTTTGCTGCTTAGAAATAATTGCCCTCCAAACCGTTCCTGTTAAGGCACCGCAGTTGTGACAACTTTCAGCATTTAGGGGCACTTGGGTAGCGCATTCATGACAACTTTTATCGGTTAGGGAAGTTCCACATCGTTGACAAAACTTGTTGGTATTTGGGTTCTCGAACTGACACTGGGGACAAACTAACATAATGGAACTTCCTTAATCCTTAAATTCCGCGCTTTGGTGGGTAACTTTTAAGAGTTAATCTAACTGCCATCTAGTTGGCCAGGCTGTCATCTATGATGGCAGCTTTTAGCAGCATAGCCTGATTCCAATTTTTACGCTCTCGTGCCATGTCATGCTATAATCAGAGAAATTTTTTAAGTAACTATTTTTTTTCTAGGCTACACCCTATAGTTTAACCAGGGAGCAGAGGGTGAGGGCAAGCAAACGGCAAACTAGCTCTATTATCGGTCCGTTCTGGCAAAGCCTCTCCTCTTACTACAGCCAACAGCTGCTATTGCTATATACAAAAGTTTAAACTTTTATTCCGGTAGGGGCGAAAAATATCTTGTATCTATCTAAGTAGAGGGCTACTCTCAGGTCAATCTGGGCAAGCTTTTGTTGATGAACATTAAACTAGCTTTAATCATTGCTGTCATCTTCGGGGCAACTATACCAATTGCTCTTCATCTATCATCTGCGGAACAGGTCAGCATATCCCTAAAAACTAATGATAACTCTAGTAAGAGAATTCAACATCAACAAGCCAAAACAAAAGTGCTTGAGTTAATGTTAAAAACCAAGACCTGTGTAGAGTGTGATCTCATCGGTATTGATTTGAGTGGACTTGACTTAAGTGGAGTTGACTTTAGCCGAGCTGACTTTAGCCAAGCTAACTTATCCGATAGTAACCTAGAGAATGCTAAACTCAAAGATGCCAAACTAATTGGTGCTCGTTTAGAAAACGCCAAGTTAACCTCTGCTGACTTAGATGGCGCTGATTTTAAAGATACTAACTTGAAAGGTGCTGATCTCAGTGATGCTACTCTCCTCAATATCCGATTGGCTAATGCTGATTTAAGTGCTGCTATTCTTAATCGTACGGAGCTTCGAGAAGCTGACTTGACTGGTGCCAATATGGAGCATGCTGACTTGAGTCATGCTAGTATTTATGGTGCAATTTTGAGGGAGGCTAATCTCACTGGGGCTAACCTTTATAAAGCCAATTTGCGTTACGCCAATTTGCAAGATGCAGTATTAAAGGGCACTAATCTAAAGGGCGCTGATTTACAATTTGCTGTGATGCCTGATGGGAAAACTGTTTATGGAACGGATGATTACTAATCTCTGGGAAAATTAAATTAAAATTAAATGAATGTAAGCATTCAGCTATCAGCTATCAGCTATCAGCTAATGCGCTACGCCCACGCTACGCGAACAGCTTTTGAATAAAACAAGTAAGTATTGGTTTAATCTCTGTTACGTCACCTGACTGCTGACGGCTGACGGCTGAATGCTTACAATAAAATTAAGCTGCTCCTGGATTAAGTCGCCTCATTTCCCAGGTAGTGTAGGTACCAATCGGACTCCAAATCATGTAGGGAAGTAGCAGCAAGAACGCTACGAGAGATACAGGATAAATCAGTAAAGCCAGGATAATACTTAATAAGGCACCTGTGCCACCAATAATGGTGCCAACGGTGAGGCTACGAAACAGGAACATGACTGGTGTATAAGCCATGGTGATGATTTCTAGTAGTAGATATAAACCCATCAACAACCAGGTGCTTCGGCTACCTGGGTCATTTTCCCAAACTATATACGCTGACCAACCACCGCAAATAAAGATAGTTATCCAGATCAGGGGAATTGCTCTCTCGAAGGTGAGCCATTGCGGACGACGTAAGCGATAGAACCATCTGACTCCTTCGGGTCTGGTGATTAAGTTACCAGCGAATGCTACTAGCAGGGTTACCGCTGCAATTACCATCCAAGATTTAATCATGATTTTCGCCTTGCTCCTAAATTCCCAATTTCATCAAAAATCAGCAAAAATGTCGTAAAATAAACCAAATTAATCGAAAAATACCTCTTACCTCTCTTCCCCCGATGCCCGACTCCCGATTCCCGATTCCCGATTCCCGATTCCCGACTCCCGACTCCCGACTCCCGACTCCCGATTCCCGACTCCCGATTCCCGATTCCCGATTCCACCCTTGTGCTCAACTATTTCTTAGATTTATTTGTTATAATATTCGATAATTTTTGGATAAATTCTTGAGTGAATTGAGTAAAGGCTTTGGCTCCAGTTGCTTGGGGTTCATTGATGACCACAGGTCGAAACTCATCCACAGCTTTGGCAACCGCAACATTCCTGGGAATTTCTATACTAAAAATTTTGTCTTTCCCAAAATTATCGGTCAATCGGTTCTTGACTTGTGTAGCCATATTGGTGGCGTGACCAAGGGAGAAAAACAGAATCCCAATCAGGGTTATCCCAGAGCGATCGCTTTGTACGAGCTTTTTGATCTGACCTTCTTCGAGGATGCCAATCCCAACCACTGATAACGGTTCAGCTTTGGCAGGAATGAGATAAAAATCACTAGCAATAATTCCACTACGAGTGATAATATTCTCACTTGGGGGGAAATCCAATAGAATAAAATCGTAGGTTTGTTGAACTGGCTCAAGGGCACGCTTAATTAAATAATTTTCTAGCTGATTCCAGTNCCCGATTCCCGATCCCCGACTCCCGACTCCCGACTCCCGACTCCCGATTCCCGACTCCCGATTCCCGATTCCCGATTCCACCCTTGTGCTCAACTATTTCTTAGATTTATTTGTTATAATATTCGATAATTTTTGGATAAATTCTTGAGTGAATTGAGTAAAGGCTTTGGCTCCAGTTGCTTGGGGTTCATTGATGACCACAGGTCGAAACTCATCCACAGCTTTGGCAACCGCAACATTCCTGGGAATTTCTATACTAAAAATTTTGTCTTTCCCAAAATTATCGGTCAATCGGTTCTTGACTTGTGTAGCCATATTGGTGGCGTGACCAAGGGAGAAAAACAGAATCCCAATCAGGGTTATCCCAGAGCGATCGCTTTGTACGAGCTTTTTGATCTGACCTTCTTCGAGGATGCCAATCCCAACCACTGATAACGGTTCAGCTTTGGCAGGAATGAGATAAAAATCACTAGCAATAATTCCACTACGAGTGATAATATTCTCACTTGGGGGGAAATCCAATAGAATAAAATCGTAGGTTTGTTGAACTGGCTCAAGGGCACGCTTAATTAAATAATTTTCTAGCTGATTCCAGTTGTTTTCAAACTCTTGAGGATTATCCTTTGACTGAGAAAACAGCAATGCAGCCAATAGAAAATCATTGTAGGTTTCGATATCCCCTGGCAATAAATCTAGTCCATCGACTCGACAAATATTGCGCTGAATCGCTTGTTCAATGGGAATATATGCCTGAGTGGGTGACTGAATGACTTGATTAATTATTTTTTTTAAGGTTCGGTCTTCCTTCTTGAGTTTAGCAAATTGCACTGGAGGCATCAGGCTTAGGGTAGCATTAATCTGGGTATCGAGATCAACGATTAATACTCGCATGCCATAATCTTTGGCAAGACAGGTAGCAAGGTTGACGGTGGTGGTAGTCTTGCCAACACCGCCTTTCATATTGACTATAGAAATGGTGTATCCCAGTTTTGACAAAAAGAAAGAGGTAAAATAACGTGAAGGTCATTGCAGTATACCATAACAAAGGCGGCGTCGGAAAAACCACGACGGTGGTTAACCTAGGGGCCGCTATCCGAAAAAACCGCAAAAAAGTGCTTGTGATCGATCTTGATAGCCAAGCGAATGCTACCTTTGCTACCGGACTGGTTAAATTTCATGACGAAGCATTTGATGATATCAAAGATTGTAATATTCTCCATGTTTTGCAATCTGAGGAATTCTTCTCAATCTCGGAAGTAGCTAGAAAATCTGAATTCAGCAATCCAGAAATTGATGTGGTTCCTGCCCACATCGATCTCATGAAATATGAGCTTGATATGAATCAGCTTGATTTTAGCTTCCTAATGCTGATGGATAAACTAGAGGATGTTAAAACTTACTATGATGTGGTAATTATTGATACTCCGCCCTCTTGGAATTTATATGCCAGAATTGCTTTAATCACTGCTGACTATTTAATCATCCCTTCAGACCTCAAGCCTTTTTCTAATCAAGGCTTACTGAATGTAAAAGATTTCATCAGAGCTATTAATGGCTATCGAAAACAAATCAACATTAAACCGCCACTTGAAGTCTTGGGAGTGCTGCCTTCTAAAATAGCAACCAATAACATGTTCATACAACATACCTTGCCAAAAAGGATACAAGCAATTTCCGATCGATATGGCTTTGATGTGATGAAGAGTGTTATTTTCGATCGAGATGATTTGGCAAAGTGTGCTGAACAAGTTGAAAAAGTAGACAATCAAGATATACCGTCTCCTGTGTCTGTTTTGGATTATAAGCCCTATTCTATGGCTTCAGAAGAATTTAGGTCTCTTGCCCAAGAAGTTTTGGAAAAAATAGGCATGTAAACTATAGGGTTTGTATTTGATAGGTGAACATAGGATTGATGGTAAATCGGGAATCGGGAATCGGGAATCGGGAATCGGGAATCGAATCGGTAGGGAGTAGCTAATCGGGAGTAGGGAATCGGGAATCGGGAATAGATATATTTTTCGGGTTGTGGATGTTGTATTTGTTATTAAAAAATTGGGTACGCTTAGTATACAAAAGGTTTGGATTATATCATAAATGGCAAATGTTTTTGGAGACTTACAACCATAGGGATCAGCGCGTTTCTACCATAGAGCCACTCCCGATTCCCGACTCCCGATTCCCGACTCCCGATTCCCGACTCCCCATTGCTACCCTTTAACCTTCAGAGCATAATCCCGGAATCGTTCTAAATCTTCCTGGATGGTAGACTCAACTAAGTTACCTAAAAATAAGTTATCCATTAACTGACCAAGAATGCCGGGAATTGCGTAAGCGATGGTGAGCTTAACGATACTGCTATCCTTACGGTCGTAGAAGCGCACGGCACCTCGATTGGGCAAACCATCTACTGATTCCCACTGAATAATCTGGTGTGGAACTAATTTCAGAATTCGAGAGAGCCAGCTAAACTCAAAGCCCATATTGGCAAGTTTCCACCGGGATAAGTCAGGATCCTCTTCTAGGACTTCCACTGAGTCAATCCACTTCATCCACCGGGGCATTTGTTCTAAATCTGACCAAAGGTCCCACGCTAACTCAATGGGAACTTCTACTTCAACTTGTACACTATGTTCCAGCCAATCAGACATAGGGTTTTAGATTCCTCAAGTTTTAGTGATTATATCGGGAGTCGGGAATCGGGAGTCGGGAGTCGGGAGTCGGGAGTTGGGAGTCGGGAGTGTGGGGAGATGGGGAAATGGTGAAATGGGGAGATGGGGGAGATTTTTATTAAGAGTAGACCTCTGGCAAAAGTGGTTTTCTGATACTGTTTTCGTCGTGAATTATTGTCCACGATTCCCGATTCCCTACTCCCGATTCCCGATTCCCCATTCCCGATTCCCGATTCCCGATTCCCGATTCCCGATTCCCCATTCCCTGTTCCCTGTTCCCTATTCCCTTCTTCAACTAACCAAAGACTCAATCGCCTTAGCAGCACGACGCCCGGATAGGGTAGCTCCTTCCATACTATCGATATAGTCTTGTTGGGTATAGCTACCGGCTAGGAAAAAATTAGGGATTGGGGTCTTTTGGTTAGGGCGATAGGGGTCCATGCCAGGGGCTTCCCGGTATAGAGACTGAGCGAGTTTTACGACACTAGACCAGGTCATGGTCAAGTCTCGTGAGGAGGGAAACAAGTTATGGACTTGGTGAAGCACATGTTTTGCGATCGCATCATTACTTTGTCGGATAAATGGGTCTCCTGGAGTTAGTACCAACTGCATCAGTGACCCTTCCCCCGCTTTGTAATAGTCACCAGGACTAGTGAGAGCTAAATCAGCAAAGCAGGAAAAATCAGCATCGGGAGTATACAGTAGATTATCCATCCCTGCTGCTTCTTGGAGTTGCTGGCGTTTCTCGGCATCATGAAGCTCTGTGACCCAGCCATCAAATCGTAGTTGGACCGTGGCCACTGGTACCGTATCCAGCTTGTAGATATTATCGAAATCGGACCACTTGCGCCATGATTTCGGTAACAGCCGTTGAACACCAGGCACATCAACCGCACAGACATAGGCATCAGCGGTAATGGTTTCTTCGGTTTCCCCTTTGGCAATCACTAAACCAGTGACTCGGGTTTCCTCTGGGGTTTCCGTAAACAGAATTTCCCTGACTTGGCGGCGAGTGTGGATTTTTGCTCCTCTTTCCTCTAAATAGTTAATAATTGGTTTATGGAGGTACTCATGAGGAGAGCCTTCCAGCATTCGTAGTACCGATGCTTCGGTTCTAGCGGCAAATAACTGGAATATGGTTAGCATACAACGGGCAGAAATATTCTCGGTATCGATGAAACCCAGAGCATAGGCAATAGGATTCCACATCCGCTTTAAACTACCGTCGGAACCACCATGACCGCGAAACCAATCAGCGAAACTGACCGCATCTAGGTCACGAATCGTTTTCATTGCGCCATCGAAATCTATCAAGCCACGCACCAGAGGGCTAATCCCCAGGGCAATGGAGTTTTGCAGCTTATCCTGGAGGGAGAGTTGGGAGGTGGTAAAAAAGGCTTTTAGGCCATTAAAGGGAGCACCAGTAATGAAGCGAAAGTCTAGCTCACCCTTGCGTCCATCATTATTAATAAAGGTGTGAGTATGCTCCTTCAGGCGCAGAAACTGGAACGCTCCCACCTTCTTCATCAGCTCAAACAGGTTGTAATAGCAGCCAAAGAAGACATGCAACCCCATTTCGATGTGATTGCCATCCTTATCTACCCAGCTGCCCACCTTTCCCCCCACAAAGGGACGGGATTCAAAAATTTCCACCTCATGACCAGCATCTACTAATTCTACTGCTGTGGCCATGCCCGCGAGCCCCGCACCAACGATTGCTAAGCGCATTCTCCCTTATCCTTTCAGTTTCTTTACAGATTGTAATATATTCCGGGAGTGGGGAGTCGGGAGTGGGGAGTCGGGAATCGATGTAGATGTAGATGTAGGGTGGGCAGTGCTGACCTTGGCGATGATCAGCTTTTCAATTAGTCCGCCAGCACTCCCCACCAGTGGGATCAATTGTGTTATGATTTAGCTGTCCGGCAAAATTCATCCCACACATAGGTGTGGGATGAATTTTGCACAGGGTATTAATAAAATTGCTATAATATATTCTGATAAACAAAGCCGAAAATGCTGGTTTGTCAGCCACTAAAAAACAGAACTTATTGTATCGTTCCGGCGCGGAGGGACATCCCGTGTCGTTAATAAAGCTTGCCGAGTATCCGAACCGTTGGGTGGAGTTGGCAAGAAGCCCACACTGTAATCTTCGATTCAGTGTGGGAGTATGTCACAGAAGTAACTTTTTTTTCCTTTTTTTGTTGGTGGTGGGCAGTGTTTTCCTCCGATGAAAAGCTAATCTGATCGGTTTTGAGCACAGCCTACCCTACGCTCCTTAATATTATTAAAAATTTAGTGCGTTCGCGTAGCGTGGCCTACGGCCAATCGCGTTTGAGTGCGGTGGAGTAGCCCAGTCAATTTCCTGTCGGTGGGCAGTGTTTTCCCCCGATGACATGGCTTACTGATCGGTTTCGAGCACTGCCCACCCTACGATTTATCTTCATCATCATTTCTTTTATAGCGTTTTTATGACTTAATAAGAGGTACAGTTTTTTGGGACACTGATTCCCTGAAAACTATCTTTAATATTGCCTTTTGCCTTTTGCCTCTTGCCTCTTGCCTCTTGCCTCTTGCCTCTTGCCTCTTGCCTCTTGACTCTTGCCTCTTGCCTCTTGCCTCTTGCCGCTTGCCTCTTGCCTCTTGCCTCTTGCCTCCTGCCTCTTGCCTCTTGCCTCTTGCCTCTTTCCTCTTGCCTCTTGCCTCTTGCCTCTTGCCTCTTGCCTCTTGCCTTAAAAGGATAAGCTTTGTCAGTCACCCAAATAATAATTTCTATATAATATCCTCCAAAAGCTGCTCACTTTCTGACAGCCCAATAAACCCTTCTTGTTGTGCTTGTTTAGCTTTGATAGCTATAAGTTCCTCTTCTAATTCTAATAACCTTTCAAATTCTTCTATAGAAATAACAACAGCAACCTTACGTCCTTTTTTAGTAATTTGTATTGGCTCTCTTCGAGCTAAATCCAACAGTTCACCAAAACGGTTTTTTGCATCAGATGCTCCAAGGATTTTCATAACTTTTTAGGTAAAAATACTAGACATAAAGTCTAAAATAGCTATTTTAGCTAAAATAGTCAATAGCAGCCTGTGATGTAGGGTGGGCAGTGGTTCCCTTCGAGATGGTCAGCCTTTTAATTGGTATAAAGCACTGCCCACCTGCCTCAGATTGATTAGTTTCGGTGGATAATGATTGAAGTTACGGCAAGCGCTGTTATCTTTGTGAACAAAGTATTCCCGAAAAGTATGACGATTGAAGCCAATTTAACTAATTTGAACGAAAGTCTTGATAAGTCAAGGGAACAAGTTCACCTCAAACAAGACGAAACATTTCAATGGACAAAGCAGTGGTATCCAGTAGCTGTTGTTGAATTCCTTGCGCCATCTCGTCCTCACAAAATACAGTTACTGGGTAAAGAGCTAGTGTTATGGCGGGATGGGTCTGGTAAATGGCGTTGTTTTGAAGATTTTTGTCCCCATCGATTAGCTCCTCTTTCTGAAGGGCGTGTGGAGTCTGATGGAACCTTATTGTGTGCTTATCACGCTTGGCGTTTTGATGCTCAAGGAAATTGTGTTAGTATTCCTCAATCCCAAGACCAGGAGACTGAACTTAAAAACTGCTCGAATCCTAAATCCTGTGCTGTTGCCTATCCAACTCAGGAAAATCAAGGTTTACTCTGGGTATGGCCAGAATCGGGAACCAAGGCTCAACAGGAAAGTCAGTTGAGAAAACCCCGTTTAATTCCCGAACTAGAATCAGATTCCGATCGAGTAGTCAAGCTATTTTGGAATATCCGCGACTTGCCCTATGGCTGGGACTTTTTCATGGAAAATGTTGCTGATCCCGCTCACGTACCGGTTTCCCATCACGGTATTATGGGTAGTCGCTATGAAGATGCCAAGTATTATGATATGCCTGGTCTTAGGGAAATATCCACTCAAGAAGGATTTTCCTTTGCTATTAACCCCACCGTTGAAAAGGTAGCCGAAGCAATTCATGACTTTCAACCTCCCTGTCATATGAGAATTGTTACTAACTATAACGATGGCGGAAAATTAATCTTAGCCTTATATGCCATTCCTACTCGTCCTGGCTGGTGTCGTCATATTGGTTGTCAGGTCTTAGTCAAGAATGAAGCGGGAAAAACACCAGAAGGCTTAGGATTTTTTGCCTTACCAATGCCAATTTGGTTGGGTCATGTCTTGGCTTCAGTATTTTTGCATCAAGACTTAGTATTCCTTCACTACCAAGAAAAAATATTGGCTCGACGACAACAGCAAGACTGGCTCAAGACAGTTTATACTCCCAATCCTCAAGACAAAATGGTAATCACCTTTCGTCAGTGGTTTAAAACGAGAGCAGGAGGTAAAATTCCTTGGGATTCAGGTATCAATGATCAACTTCCCAATGCTGAGTTAGATAAAAAGCAGCTTTTTGATGTGTGGTCAACTCATACTAAAGATTGTGTTGTTTGTCAAAAGGCTCTGACCAATATCAATCGTGCTGTGGTAATCAGTTATGGAGCGGCGGCGCTCTGTTTATTAATCGGAATAGTTATGGATGCCCGGGCTGTAGCATTTAAGATGGCAATGACTACAGATACCGTGACTATATCTCCTTTGAAAGTGATACCTTCAACCGGATTCTGGCTAGGGATTGCGGGAGCAATTATTCTAGCAACCATAGGCTACTCATTTAAAAGGTTAAGTCGGCTGTTTTACGTTTATGAATTTGACCATTCCAAGAATGATTAGGTAAGTTATAAATGTAGGGTGGGCAGTGGTGACTTTCGTACCGGATCAGCTTTTTAATTGGTATTGAGCACTGCCCACCAGCCCACCAGGTAAGTAGATTTAGTAGATATAGATATAGATTTAGATTTAGATGTAGGGTGGGCAGTGCTTACTTTCGTACCGGATTACCTTTTTAATTGATATTGAGCACTGCCCACCAGCCCAGTAGATGTACCAGTAGATGTAATAGATGTAGTGCGTTCGCTTAGCGTGGCCGTAGGCCAATCGCTTTACAGATTTAGATGTAGACTCGGCAGTGCTAACCTTTCGTACCGGATCAGCTTTTCAATTGGTATTTAGCACTGCCCAGCAGAGGATTAATTTTATTGAAAATTTAGACAACTAAGTATTTTTATAGTTAATATCCTGTCGGTGGGCAGTGCCTAATTACCTGAGATTTAGCTAATTTTATCTAAAAGCACTGCCCACCCTACGATGACTTTTATTTATTAAAAATCTAAAACTATTTTATATTCCATACATGCCCAATTTCATAATAAAAAAAAATTCCTAAATCCCTTGACATTAAATTAATTTATTTATATATTAATAATGTAAGCAGTTTTAAGGAATTACTACTGATGAATGACAACCTTCCACCCAACTCCGATGAAAATACCAACCCTGAAAACCCAGGTCGTAAACCTAAGAAAGTCAAGCACATCTTGATCGGTTCTCCTAAACAAGTTCGCAAAACAATTAATGCTATCTATTCCCTTAAATACGCCTATCCCGACGAGTGGAGCGCTTTCGAGCCTACCGGAAAATCTGGTCAGGTTATGACCTTTTTGATTCGATACTTATACCTAAACTAGGATAGTAAATTGCCAGGGCGTCGCCCTGGCGACTATGAATCGTGAAAATTGTTTTGTGGAGGGGTATACATCAGGATGAAGGATGAGTTGGGATCTAGTTACTTTCGAGTAGTTGCTGACTAATTCGATAGTTTATCAGTAGTGATTTAGAGTTGAGTGCAGCTCAGCTGTACTTGTGGAAGCTTACAAACTAAAAATCGGTCAAGACTTGGGGTTAACCAGACCTTGACCGAATTTTTTTTATTGATTTATTGGTATATATCCTGAGCACACATTTTTATATATGTACTCAGATAATCTCCTCATAATTACCCTTAATCACAATCTGCCCACCCACACTTACCACGCCTACCATATTTAAAACACTTACCACACCTCCAATACTCTCGCCCCAAGTACTTGAGGCTTACATAATAGAATTTGCTCAAGAATTGGGGTTAACCAAAACTTGACCGATTTTTTTTATTGATTTATTGCTATATATCCTGAGCACGCATTTTTATATATGTACTCAGATAATGTCCTGATAATTACCCTTAATCACAATCTGCCCCATCTCCCCATCAATCTTCTTGATGATGGGTATTCAACCGGACTTGATCTAAGGCAGCCCCCCTGGTGCTTTTGAAGGACTTGCTTTTTTTGTGATCAACAAAAAACGACTAACAATGGACGAAATCTCAGAAACCGCTACCTCAGCTAATCCCTCATCCCAAGACTATCGCGAATTCTTGATGGAGGTATTGCTAGCGATCGCCCACAGCAATGGCGACCCCAAAGTTGTCTACCCACTCCTGCAAGCCAACCTAGACAAACTCGATGATAACTTTATCCATATCCTTCAAGCCTGGGCTAGTGCTAAATTCTCAGAAGCGGAACCAGAAACAGCAGAAGGCATTGCTAGAAATATTGGCAACTTCAGCAACCTGATCAAGAATTTTACACTGGGCAATAAAGCCAATAACGTGGAAATCGCTATGGCTGGTTACGAACAGCTGCTAACAGTTTTTACCCGTGAGAGTAACCGGGAAATTTGGGCAGTGATTCAAACCAATCTGGGCAATGCCTACTATCAAAGAATCCGCAACCACAGGGCTGAGAATATAGAACTTGCTATTGAAGCATACCAACGAGCCTTGTCAGTTTACACCAAAACAGACTTCCCCATCGAGTGGGCAATAACTCAAAACAATCTGGGCACAGCCTACCGTGATAGAATCCGCCACGACAGGGCTCAGAATCTCGAAAAAGCGATTGAAGCATACGAACTAGCATTGTCAGTTCGCACCAAAAAAGACTTCCCCGAAGATTGGGCAAAGACTCAAAACAATCTGGGCAATGCCTACAGTCAGAAAATCCGTGGTGATAAGCAAGAGAATCTGAACAAAGCAATTGCTGCATACCAACTAGCTTTGTCCGTTCGCACCCCAGAAGCAAATCCGATTAACTGTCTGACAACTTCCCGCAGCTTAGGCAACCTCCACTTCACCCAAGGTAACTGGCAACCCGCCATCGATGCCTACGAACAAGGCAAAACTGCAGTGGAACTCATGCGGAGTTGGGCAATAAATGATCAACGCCGTCAAGAGATTAAGGCAGAGGCAATAGAAGTTTATCAAAAACTGGCGCAAGCCTATATAAATATAGGACCAATATAGAGGGCAAGCCTATAAAGCGATAGGGCGTTGCTGAATTACAGCAGTCGCGGCAGCAGTAGATATGTAGGGTGGGCAGTGCTTACCTTCCCCATATTCACCTTTGACATTGTTATTTAGCACTGCCCACCATCGGATTAATGTTATTAAAAATTTCGACGATTTTGATAATTAATATCCTGTCGGTGGGCAGTGCCTAATAACTTGATATTAAGCTAATCTTATCGGTGTCAAGCACTGCCCACCCTAGGATTAATCTTATTATTGAAAATTTAGTGCGATTGCGTTTGATTTGATGTAGAGATCTAGTAGAGATGTAGGGTGGGCAGTGCTTACCTTCCCCATATTCACCTTTGACATTGTTATTTAGCACTGCCCACCATCGGATTAATGTTATTAAAAATTTCGACGATTTTGATAATTAATATCCTGTCGGTGGGCAGTGCCTAATAACTTGATATTAAGCTAATCTTATCGGTGTCAAGCACTGCCCACCCTAGGATTAATCTTATTATTGAAAATTTAGTGCGATTGCGTTTGATTTGATGTAGAGATCTAGTAGAGATGTAGGGTGGGCAGTGCTTACCTTCCCCATATTCACCTTTGACATTGTTATTTAGCACTGCCCACCAGCCCAGATATAGATGTAGTAGATGTAGGGTGGGCAGAGATGTAGGGTGGGCAGTGCTTACCTTCCCCATATTCACCTTTGACATTGTTATTTAGCACTGCCCACCATCGGATTAATGTTATTAAAAATTTCGACGATTTTGATAATTAATATCCTGTTGGTGGGCAGTGCCTAATAACTTGATATTAAGCTAATCTTATCGGTGTCAAGCACTGCCCACCCTACGATTAATTTTATTAAAATTTTAGTCGGTGGGCAGTGCCTAATAACTTGATATTAAGCTAATCTTATCGGTGTCAAGCACTGCCCACCCTAGGATTAATCTTATTATTGAAAATTTAGTGCGATTGCGTTTGATTTGATGTAGAGATCTAGTAGAGATGTAGGGTGGGCAGTGCTTACCTTCCCCATATTCACCTTTGACATTGTTATTTAGCACTGCCCACCAGCCCAGATATAGATGTAGTAGATGTAGGGTGGGCAGAGATGTAGGGTGGGCAGTGCTTACCTTCCCCATATTCACCTTTGACATTGTTATTTAGCACTGCCCACCATCGGATTAATGTTATTAAAAATTTCGACGATTTTGATAATTAATATCCTGTTGGTGGGCAGTGCCTAATAACTTGATATTAAGCTAATCTTATCGGTGTCAAGCACTGCCCACCCTACGATTAATTTTATTAAAATTTTAGTCGGTGGGCAGTGCCTAATAACTTGATATTAAGCTAATCTTATCGGTGTCAAGCACTGCCCACCCTACGATTAATTTTATTGAAATTTTAGTGGAATGGACAGCCTGATGTTAATTGCTTGAGAAACAAACTGTTATCAAAGAAATGCTCCAAGGAGACAATCTTCAAGTCTTCAGTAACCCGAGCAATACTGATTCCAAAAACTTCTATGGTTTCTCCTGTGGGTTCATGACCTTTAAAGGAACCGCTAAACGTCCCCCAATGCCGCCACTTAAAGGTGACATTAGGAGGTCCGGAAAGCACTTCCATCAGTTCCCAAAGAAAGCCATTGGGAAAAGCGTTATGGAAAATTTCTATGGATGATTCAAAGGTTTCTTCTGTTGAACGATAGTGTTCCGTATCCCCAAGAAATACGTTGTATGTGCCGATATCAGCAACAGTCTGGGCATTGTACTTTGGTCCACCGTTAGTGCTCATCCGAAACTGGTCGGCAACAATAGACAACCACTGCTCAGGATTCGCTTTATAGGAGGCTTCCATCTCGAAAGTTCTAACTAAGTTTTGAGCGATCGCTTCCAAAGACCCCTCTGGATGATTGAATTTCCTCCCTTTCTTAAGAAATTCATTAGTTTCGGAATAATCAGGGCGTTTGCCCTCTCGCCATTCAACCCCAGCATCATTGGCGATAACTGTATCTCTTTCCTGCACCCAAACAGGCAATCCTGTGGACTGACTATTACTCATTGAAGTCTCTCAATTCAATTGATTATAATTCCTCAACAATTTTGCTAAATTGTCTTCTTGTTACCATGGCAAGTACATAAAAATTAAACTATGTGAAAAGATTGTAATAGTAAACAATAAAATGAAATATTAAAATTATAAAATAATGTAATAATCACTACAAACTAATGACTAGTAGACCATCGTGGTAGGATGAGGTGAACATACTGCGATCGCATCTCCTGGTAAGGAATCAGCGTTGGAATCAGCTGAGCGAGTTGCTGGAGAGATTTTGACCCGTGTTGTCTGAAAAAGTAAAAAGGGCAAAGAGGCGGTGGTGCGTTACGGGGCTAGGTTTTTCAACACTGGAAACCGAGAAAATCAGGCCGATCCCGCCCCTAAGGCACCCTACGCCACTTGCTTATTGATGAAATAATTGGCAACTATTGAGCGTTAACCGTCAACAGTAATTTTTTGCCGTCTACTAATAATCAAAAGTGCGATCGCACTTATCAAAATCAACATCCATACCTCTGGTTCAGGAACACCGGAAACACTAAAGGGATTAGACGGCTGATTCAACTGTTCTTCCCCAGTTTCCACCTCTCGGTCAAAGCGATCGCTCGACGCTTCTGCTTCTTTGAGCATCTTTCGTTGCTCATCATTCACCAGCACAATCATGGATGAATAGGGACTGACAATGTCATAGGTCTTGGCTATGCCATGAATCCGATCCAGTTCTTCTAGAGAACCATTCAGGTTTCGACTCAACCCTAGGATAAGTTGCCTGGCCGCCAGTGGTTCAAATCCAGTTTGACCAGTAGTCTCAGCAGTTGCTGATTCCATAAACCAAGCATAGCCATCCCTTAATGGAAAACCCAAACCACTGTTAAAGTGACATACTCCCGACGCTGCCCTAACTCGACAGCGCGGGCTTCTTACCAACTCCAGCTAATGCTGAGGATACAAGGGTAAACTTTATTAACGACACGGTCAGAAGTTACCGCAAGAATAGGGCAGCCTTTATGGTTAGTCGGTTATGCGTAAAGGGTTAAAACTTTATGATTAAGGCTGCCCTATTCTAAGGTTTCGTCTCCGGGATGCCCCGACCCGCCGGAACAATACAAAAAAAGTTCTATTTTCAGTTGGTAGGTGGCGATTAGCTCTTAATTTATTTTCCCTACCATTTTTAATATATCACATTGGCATTTCGACGTTCCGACCCTTGCCCCGCGCTTCCCATGCGACACTTACCCTCCGCAGGTAAAGTGCGGGGCTTCTCGCGGTTTAGCTAAAATTGCAGCAGCTAACCCTTTACGCCAAAGGGATGGTGGGATAAACAAGCCCCATAACCCGTAGCTACCCAGTAGGAATAGGAGTAAGTTGAGTTGTGGGATATACACCAACCATCTGAATGCGATCGCACTAATCCCAGACCCTAACATTAGCAACAGGGGATAGAGTCTTAAGGTAGGAGTTGCTGACACAGTTATAATTAAGCGATCGCGCCATAGCTGTACCAAACAAGCCATGAGCACAACACCGATTAGCATCAGATTTAGCAGTGATGCGTACTTAAATGACTCAAATAGCCATTGCAGTGCCCAGATATTCCCCAAAAGCCAAGCCACTACCAGCACGATGGTGCTGGCGAGGTTTTGACCTCTGGGGGGATCTGAATTCATCCCAGCTGTCATAACAAGTTTCTCCTTCAGAGAAATAAAGTGTGCTAAAAAGGACTATCTATCGGGACCTGTCACTTATGCAGAGCATTTCTAAAAAAGCTATAGCCCCTGCTACCAACGTTTCAAGCTCCTGATGTTTCCCGTTCGCCCTAACCCCACACCCCACACCCAGTAAAGCTTTTAAGGTTGTTTGTCACCCCGTCAGGGATTATTAATATTGCCCGCTGCCTACTTTCATCGGAAAATTTTCGACTTGGTGAAAGATCTAAGTCTAATATTTATCACGATCATCTTTAATTTTTTGGGAGGTATGAACTGTTATGGCAAGGTCGAGCGAAAATTCTATGTACCATAGGTTCAAAAAACTCTATAGATAGGCTATCATAATCAGGATCAAAACTTTTTTGATCGTAATTTTCACAAAAATCTATTGCGCTTTGATAATAGGGGTGGTATTTATATTTTTCTCTAGCATGGCGATCTAAACCCCAATGATGGCCCCAGTAATAAATGGAAAATATGTCGTGATGTTCGATAATCCAACAAACTTTTTCAGAAACATAAGCTCGAAGAATGACAGCAGCCATCGCCCCATGATTATAGGGAGCTAAAGTTCCTCCAATATCGTGAACAAGTGCAGCGACGACCATCTCTTCATTTTCACCGTTGCGATAAGCCCTTGTTGCCGTTTGCAAAGAGTGTTCATAACGAGTAATTTGATAGCCTCCGTATGCAGTTGTCAATTCGGCTAATGCACCTATAATGCGTTTGGGTAGATCTGAGTTATAGTTCTGAAAACTGTTAAACAACAGATCATAATCTTTCTGATTCCCTGTTTCAAAGGAAGTAAACTTGACTTTTTCCATACTTGCTTTTCCCCTTCAATAAAAATCATCTGTTCGAGCGGATTAACTAAATTGGTCACGATTTAGGACTTCTCTACGGCTCAATAATTGATCATATTCGATGTAGCATCCCTGGAGATGGCGATCGCCTCCCCTTGAAAATCCTGTCCGTCCGTGCATCACCCGCCGATTATCGACCATATACAAATCACCTGGACGGAGTTGATAGCGAATTTGATAGATGTTATCTTCTCGCATTCGACCAAAGGTGCAATAGGCATCATAATAAGCCTCCATTACATCAGAAGGTAGGAGAAACGGCTGGACAGCGTGATTGGAGTAGCGAATCCCTTCTACATTACCCTGAGCATCAAGGCGAATTACAGGGCTAATGGCATGGTGCTCAGTATTGACCGTATGACTATAAAAGTGAAGCGGGGTGGTTGCTAACAGATCAAATTTATGGGGGGCTTGGGTTCGCAAATCGGCTGCAATCTTAAATCCATCGACCAAGGTTGATTCACCCCCTTCTGTCTCTGAAACCAGACAGTGCAAGATTTGGATACTCGGTGGCGGGTTACGATAGGTGCTATCGGTATGAGCTGCTAAGGGAATGTTGGTGTAGGCAACTGCATCGGTCTCAACCCGTGCTTTAATATCAAACAACTCGCCCCAACTGGTTGGTCGCACAATCCCAAATCGACGTCCAACCTTGAGAACTTGACCCAGTTCCGTTGGCACATTGCAGAGAATGCCAAAACCCAGAGCATGAAACTGATTCAAAAAAGCTCGCTCTACCGATGGCTGCGTTATCAAGGATGAATAATCAACAATCGACAATTCGTTTTTAATCGTGGCATCCCATAACTTCGGTTGCTCATTCAAGAGTCTATGGGGAGATTTTGCACCATTGGAATAGTCATAGGCCCGTAGCCAATTCCCATCATAACGGCTGACATGACCATCGTAAGCCCATGTGATTTGCAGTTGATTGTCATCGGTGAGATAGCCTGCTTTAGGATAGATATCCTCTGGAATATTAATCGTCTCAACGATTCGCTGGTCAGTTGCAATCAGTCTTGACTGAGGGCAGTTGTCCCGTAACCAGAAATAATGAAACGTACTTTTTCGACCATCAGACCAATCAATTTGTAAGGCTCGCTCACCCAGATGGAGTTGAGTCATGGTAATGGCAGAGGTAATTTGCTGAGACATTATCATTTGTGCAATTCCTTATCGACCTCGGATCAAAGCTGTCTGGGCAAATCTTTTTCAGTGGAAAATGGATCAGGCATATAAGGAGGTGGCAAAATCTCTAGGAACTTAGAGATCATTAACTCATTATCCGAGGCTGCCAGCTCATAAAAATTTCCACAATTCCAAATCAAATAGACAAACTTGAAGTGCTTTTTAATTGCTGTGACACAAGTTTCAAAATCAACTTGACCAACACCCAGCCCCTTCCCTTTTACCAGAGCATTCAACCGTTTGGATTCAATCACTTCTTCTGAAAAGTAGAGTGACTTAAATAATTTATCTTTATTATCCTCATTTCTCTGATATTGTTCTTGATCGGGGATCAACAACTTTTCCTTGAATAAAATTATCCCATCTTCTTTCAGTACTTTTTTGATGTAAAAGATTTGAGTATCTCGATCCGAACAATAGAATTGTAAAGTCATCCACATATGAACAATATCAAATCCATCTTTAAACCACTCTAACTCCGGTTCAGAAGCCAGATATTCAGGTGTAATATCTACGAATGAGCCATGATAGAATTTTGAATAATTATGTTTTAGTAAGCGGTAAAAATCCTCCTTATTCGCCAAGTCAGGAGAATCAGTTAAGGTTCTAATCAAACCGTTAGAGTATTCAGCCATTGTGCGACCATGAACTGCATCTGCACCACTAATCTCGTAATATTTAATGTTGTCATTTCGCTGAACGGATAGCCATTCTGCAAATTTGCACATGGTCATGCCTAAGCGCATTGATTCCTCAGTTATAAATGGAACCGTAGCATGATAATGCCAGGAGAATCTCCCTACATTTTCCTTAAATAAGCTCCAATAGCGTGACATATCTGAGTCACTTTGAGACAAGAAATTGGGATCGACCTCGACAACTTTATTGGGAACTTGTATTTCTAGTCTACCGATTTGCTCCAGATAATTTCGGGTGGTTGTCATCCGGGGACTTTTCAGACAAAAATCACGGTACTCCTCGTAACTTGGATACGACATATCGACAGGTTGTTTGATGCTATAATATCAAATCCGGGTGTAGACTTATTGTATAGAGTGAGTCGGGAAAGATCTATGC
>NZ_MKZS01000001.1:1352326-1365351 GCF_001942495.1 Moorena bouillonii PNG | reverse complement strand
CCGATTCCCGATTCCCGATTCCCGATTCCCGATTCCCGATTCCCGATTCCCGATTTAACACTAATGAACTAGTTAAATCAGCCAGTTACTCTAACTTCATAGTTCACGGTTCCTAGCCAAGACATCCCAGGTATTTGGTATGGCTTGAATAGTAAACTATCTAAGTTACCATACTTTACTATATGCTTGATAAAATGTTGGGAACCTTTAAAAATATCCACACTATTAGGTATAGAGTTATCTTCTGATCCTAAATTTAGAGGTAATTTAGCTAAATCCTTAATAGACTTTAACGACTCATAGGCTGAAGAAAACTGGATATAGGTAGAAATAGCGCTACGCATTTTTGAATCAAGTCCAGCCGGATTCTTAAGTTTATCTTCTTCAATAACTCCGCCAAAACGCTTTTTAAGAAACATCCTAACATTTTCTGAGTAGGACTTGGAATTATACTGATAAATCGCCTGAGTAATAGAAGATTGCTTACCAGAGTTAATCATTTCTCCTACTACGTAAGCTGCAATATCCGCAGTATAATCAGAATCTCTGGCTAACCTATCCAAAGCTTCTTCGACACTGTTAACATCTATGTTGTCATTGGGGTCTCGATAGGCCACAATAGCCGAACCAATATCTCCAGCCCATGAAGTATGGTCACCAGTCCAGCTAGTGAAATCTGACCATTGGAATCCAGGCTGATCAATTTGATCAGAAAGGGAACCGATAAAATGACCAAAGTCAGTAATTTCACCACTTAATACTAATTCATTGATATTGAGTTTTCCTTCAAATTCATCTCGAATATACTCTTGGTGATACCCCGTAGCTGTACTCCATAACCGACTAGTATATTCCTTCTTAGTGTACCCACGCAAATGATTAACAATTTCATAAGCGGATTTACCAGGGTTCTCACGTTCAATTTTCTCGATGAATTGCAATGCTTCTTGTAGTTTAGACATAGGTTTAAACTAGATGAATCCCTCTTAGTCATACTGTAACCTACGTCTTGGAGTTGTTAGATTCCGGATTTGTTGGCCAGATTTAGGTTGTCAGGTTGTCAGGTTGTCAGGTTGTCAGGTTGTCAGGTTGTCAGGTTGAAGGTTGTCAGGTTGTCAGGTTGTTCGCGTAGCGTGGCCTTTGGCCAAGGTTGTTTGGTTGAAGGTTGGATGGTTGTTTGGTTGAAGGTTGGATGGTTGAAGGTTGTTCGCGTAGCGTGGCCTTTGGCCAAGGTTGTTCGCCTTTGGCGTTCGGTGAAGGGTAGGTTGTTTGGTTGAAAGTTTGGAAGTTTAATAACCTGTAACCTGTAACCTGTAACCTGTAACCTTCAACTGCGTCACCTGTAACCTGTAACCTGTAACCTGTAACCTGTAACCTGTAACCTTCAACCTTCAACCTTCAACTTTTAACTTTCAACCTTCAACCTTCAACCGGTCAACCTTCAACCGGTCAACCTTCAACCGGTTAACCTTCAACCGGTTAACCTTCAACCTTCAACCTTCAACCTTCAACCTTCAACCTTCAACTTTCAACCTTCAACCTTCAACCAAATAATATGGCTGTAATCTATCGCATTGCAGCAGTGGGGGGCAAAACCAAGTTAGGGTTTGACCCCTGCTCATGACCGTTAAGGGTGCCATTATCAGGATTATCTTGGAGTAAAGCCTCCCGAATCATCCGAGCAATCACTCGCTGTGCCAAACTACCAGCAATTTTTTGTCCCATTTCCTGGGTCTCCTGTTTTAGGAACACTTGAGGAATAACTGGCAACAATTGCATTAGGTCAAAACCAGGAGTGTCTTGTAAAATTTGCCAAATCCGTTGGATATTCTCAGTACTTTCGGGTTTATCTTCTGGCTTCTTGTCTTGATTATCTTGATTATTTATTTCTAAGCCTAGACGTTCCTGCAAGGCATAACTGACGTTATCCAATGTCCGCCTTCCAAAGCTATCGATAGCCTTGACAATCTCATTGACCAAGTGCTCCCGGATGAAGGCTCCTCGCTCTGAAAAAATAAAGTCTAGGGTTTGATCTAAGACTTGGTTGATATCATAATCTGGAGAATTTCCAGCATTACGCAACAGGTTTTCCAGACGGTTCCAACGGAAACCCTCATCCTTGAACAGTAAATCCCTCAAGGATGCCCGTAATTCTGGTGATGAATCCGTCAATAGGCGCTTGGCTACATAAGGATAGGCTTTACTGAGTACTTTGAAATCTGGCTCAACATTAATGGCAATCCCTTCTAAGGTGACGAGGGAGCGAATAATCAGGGCATAGTAAGCGGGTACCCGGAAGGGATACTCATACATCAACGCTGATAACTGGTCAGTGATACTCTTGAAGTTGAGTTCTGCCACACTGGCTCCCAAGGCGTTGTTAAAAACCTTGGCCAGGGCAGGAATAATTGGTGTCAAGTCTGTCTCTGGGGTCAAAAACTCCAACTTCACGTAGTCATTGGCCAAACCAGGGAAGTCACGATTGACCAAATGGACAACAGCTTCAATCAAACCATAGCGCTGATACGTCTTGACTTGGCTCATCATGCCAAAGTCAATATAAGCCAGCTTGCCGTCAGAGGTGGCTAACAGGTTTCCAGGGTGAGGGTCAGCGTGAAAGAATCCGTATTCTAGTAGCTGTCGCAAGGAACAGTTTACCCCAACTTCAATCAAGTGCTTGGCATCAATGCCTTGAGCCTTGATTGTTTCCATATCCGTCAGCTTACTACCCGTTATCCATTCCATAGTCAGGACACGACGCCCAGTGTAGTCCCAGTAAATTCGGGGAACATAAATTTCTGGTAGTTTGCCGTAAAGCTTGGCAAAGCGTTCAGCATTGCGCCCTTCATGCTGATAGTCCATCTCTTCAAAGATACGGGCACCAAACTCATCCATGATGGCAACCAAGTCACTGCGCACCCGCTTGACATTGGTTTGTACCCACTGTGCAACAAGGCGTATAATGTATAGATCAAGCGTAATTTTATGTGCCAATCCTGGTCGTTGTACCTTGACCGCAACAGTTTCGCCAGTTTTAAGTTTGCCCTTATAGACCTGTCCTAAGGAAGCCGCTGCCACAGGCTTTTCAGTCAGTTCAGCGAAAATATTTTCCGGGCGATCGCCTAATTCTTCCTCGATAAATTTATAAGCCACCTCATTCTCAAAAGGTGGGAGTTGGTCTTGTAGCAGCGTCAACTCATCCAAGAAAACTTGTGGGACTAAATCCGGTCGTGTGGAAAGAGCTTGTCCGATTTTAATGTAAGCTGGTCCTAGATCGGTTAAAATTTCCCGCAGTTGAATCGCTCTGGCTCGGTTCTCGGTAACATCCCGACCGCGAAACCGATCCCACCACAGACCGAGAGCAAACGATATGAATGACCAGATAATGGTGAAAGACCGCCGTAGAATTAGCAGGTATGCCCTCTGGTACTGGGCTGCGATCGCGGACGGGTCGTACCGTGGTTTTTCTGTTTCCAAGACAGAGGATCCCGTTGTCGAGCTCAACTCTTCCTCAACTGAGCTATTGCTGCCCGACACTGGCACCAATGACTTGTCCGCATCAGCCTCTGAGTCTAGTGCTTGATGAGAAGTTGGGGAAACTGTTTTAGGATTCATAAGAAGATATTTCCGACGGACCAACAGAAGCGATTCTGTAAACTATTGTAACAAAAGGGGGATATCATTAAAACTTAATAAAGGTTCGGCAATCTTCATACCAGAATGGTGGAATAACCCATGCCTGGGTAAGAATACTGATTTTTAGTGGACAATTGACGATATGGTTAATGGTGAACGGTCAACGATTACTAGAGTTAACCCTTAGACTTCAATTGGGTATTAGGGTGTGACTTTTCCTAAATTGTTACCAAATGTGTTTAAGATCACAATTTTCCCAACAGTGAATTTTGCTCAATGTTACTTTATTTGCGAATTCACAACTTTGCCTTAATTGACCACCTAGAAGTGGAATTCGGTGCTGGTCTAAATGTATTGACTGGGGAAACCGGTGCGGGTAAGTCCATTATTTTGGATGCCATTGATATTGCCCTGGGGGGAAAAGTCACCAATCGGCTTCGCACAGGGACTAAACGGGCTTTGGTAGAAGCAACATTCTCGGTAGATAACCCCTTGATTGCTTGGTTGAGTGAGCAAGAGATTGACTTACTTGATGAAGCGGATTTGGTCTGTAGCCGAGAGATTACCGCAACAGAAAAAGGCATGCGATCGCGTTCTCGGGTCAATGGCACGATAGTCAATCGGCAACTGATGGAGGGACTGCGTGAGCGCTTGGTAGAAATTACTGCTCAGGGTCAAACCATACAGCTTATTATGCCAGCACGCCAACGAGGGCTACTCGACCTTTACGGCGGTTCCCTTGTGATCCAACAGCGAGATCGAGTTGCATCTGCGTATATAGCTTTTCAAGAGGCCAAGAAAGCTCTAGAGACACAGCAAAAGTCTCAGCAAGAACGCCTACAACGTCTGGACTGGTTAGAGTATCAAATTCAAGACCTCAGTGCTGTCAACCTTAGCGCTCCTGATGAACTTGAACAGCTTGAACGTGAACACCAGCGTCTGAACCATGTTGTGGAACTCCAACAGAGGAGTTACCAAGTCTATCAAGCACTTTACCATAATGATCAGGGGACAAAAGCAAGTGCTGACTTATTGGGTCAAGCAGAAAGTACCTTGCAAGATATGGTAGACTATGATAGTCAATTGCAACCTCTACTAGACTTAGTCAGTGGAGCATTGGCTCAAGTGGTGGAAGCTGCCCATCAGATTAATGCCTATGGAGATGGACTAGAGACTGATCCGGAACGTCTCCAAGTGGTGGAGGAAAGAATTGGGGTTCTTAAACAAATTTGCCGCAAATATGGACCAAGCCTTGCTCAGGCAATCGCTCACTATGAGACCCTACAGGCAGAACTGGAAGAATTAGGCAGTGAAGGTGCATCTCTAGAAGAATTAGAGAGAAATTACGCATTGAGTCAGGAAAACGTGACCGATGAATGTGAGCAACTGACAAAATTGCGCTACAGGGCTGGGTCAGAACTTGAAAAACAGCTGGTTAACCAGTTAAAGCCCTTGGCTATGGAGAAGGTAAAGTTTACAGTGGAAATCAACCCCATTGTACCCACGGCAGCTGGTGGAGATCAAGTCACCTTTTACTTCTCTCCCAACCCCGGAGAACCCTTGCAACCTCTTGCTAAGACGGCTTCCGGTGGAGAGATGAGTCGATTTTTACTGGCACTGAAAGCTTGTTTTTCCAGCAGTAATCAGCCAGGAACAACCTTAATTTTTGATGAAATTGATGCTGGGGTTTCTGGTCGGGTAGCAGGAGCGATCGCAGAACGACTCTACCAACTCAGTCAACGCCACCAAGTTCTTTGTGTGACTCACCAACCGTTAATTGCTGCGATGGCAGACCAACATTTTAGGGTAGATAAACAGGTGATTGCTCAACCGATTTCTAGCATTTTGAAACAACCATCTTCCCCTCAAGGTAACTGCTCTAGCAGTACTCAAGTAGTTACCCAACTCCCCGAATCGGGAATGCCCGAGCTTCGAACTGTAGTCAGGATTAGCCTCCTGAATCATCCCCAAAAGCGGCAGGAAGAAATCGCTCAGTTAGCTGGTGGACAATCGGCTCAAGATGCTATGAATTTTGCGGCTTCCTTGTTGTCCCAAGCTGCTAGCTGGCGTAAGACATGCACAGTGCTAAAACAGGACTAAGGCCAAACAGCTAAATGTTAAAACTTGTGAGGTTGTGATGCATTAGTTTAATAGTTATATCGCAATTGATTAATTAAGCTACTGACAAATTAATCTAGAATGCACTATAATCCAGTCAGGCCATGTTTAACTATCAATCAGAAAAAATCTACTCAGCGGCCAGCATAGAAGGTGCTCTCTAGGTAATCAACAGATTAGCCTTAAACCCAGATCAATTCGGTTAACTGGCTCTGACGAGTCAAGAAGTATCAATCCAAGAGTCAATAACTATAAAAAAGACTCTATCATTAGATCGCTTCAGCATTCGTAAAAGCTTTAGCGCAGGATAATTATTCTATGGTAGCTGCATCTGTTTATCAACACAATTCAAATCAGGTGGAAAAGGGGAGCATATCTGAGGCAAATTCCTCAGCAGCCGGTTCGCTAGTTGCGGCGGGACAAGGGATATCTAACTTCCTAGCGCCTTTAAACCGGGAAAGTTTAAAACAAGTAGTCCCAAGTGTAGAAAGCGCACTCCAGATCGTCAATCAAACCCTGTCGATGCTGGACGCTCTACTGGAAAACCAAGATTTTGAGAAGGTTCTCCAGGAGATTTTGAATGCGATTACTATCAAGACGGCAGAGTTAATGAATGCCGACCGAGTAACAATATTTTTTCTGGATGAAGACAAGCACGAACTTTGGTCGGTAGTGGCAAAGGGAGAGGGAAACAACACCTTAGGAGAACTGCGATTTCCAGCTGATCAGGGCATTGTTGGTGAAGTAGCTACTTTCAAACGGGTGGTTAACGTTCCCTACGATTTTTATGATGACCCTCGTTCTAATACTGCGAAAAAGTCTGACCAAAAAACTGGATATCGCACCTATACCCTGCTAGCATTGCCCCTGTTGAATCGACAGGGGGATTTAGTTGCCGTAGTCCAATTACTTAATAAGGTCAAAAATTCCTATACACAGAACGCTTCCTTAAACGAAAAAATTGATCAACAGGGCTTTACTGACGAAGATCAAAGACTGTTTAACGATTTTGCCCCTTCGATGCGGCTGGTTCTGGAATCTTCTAAGTCCTTGTACCGAGCTACCCAGAGACAAAGAGCAGCAACAGCACTGATCAAAGCCACAGAATCCCTCAATCTCAGCAGTTTGGATCTAGACGAAACCCTCACGCGGGTGATGGATGAGGCGAAAACGCTGATGAACGCTGACCGTAGTACCCTGTGGCTAATTGACCGAGAGCGTAATGAACTGTGTGCGCAAATTCCCCAAGCGGATGGTTCCTCCCAAGAAATCCGGATCCCAATGGGTGTTGGCTTTGCCGGGAAGGTAGCTCAAAGCGGTGAAGCTCTAAATATTCCTTTTGACCTATACGATCATCCCAATTCTAACAATTCCAAAAAAGTTGATCAGGAATCTGGTTATCGCACCTGTAGCCTGTTGTGTATGCCAGTGTATAACTCCAATCAAGAGTTAATAGGTGTAACCCAACTAGTCAACAAGAAAAAAAGCGGTGACTTTGAGCCCTACAATCCAAATGATTGGCCGAAAGCTCCCGAATGCTGGAAAGCAAGTTTTAATGGAATTGATGAAGACTACATGAAGGCGTTCAATATTCAAGCTGGGGTAGCCATACAGCGAGCGAAACTGTTTGCCACCATCAAACAGCAGGAACAAATTCAGCGGGATATGCTCCGCAGTCTTAGTAATGGGGTTATTTCCACCGATAAAACCGGTAAGATTATCGCTACCAATGAAAGTGCCAAGAAATTACTGGGGTATTACCCTGGAGACAGCTTGGAGGGGTTATTGGTTAGTCAGTTAATTAACATCAAAGGTGGAAATTTTGCTCAATGGCTCCAGAATGCTTTAACTGCCAAGACAGAAAAAGACAGCCGTCAGTACTACCCCGACCAAACCCTGATTTCCCAGGGGTTAGAATCAACCAAGCATTGTGTGAATCTCTCGATTAACTCTATTGCTGATGCCAGTGATCAAACCCATGTCTATGGTGCGTTGGTAGTCATGGATGACATTAGTGATGAAAAACGCCTCAAGACTACCATGTATCGCTACATGACCCAGGAGTTAGCAGAGGAATTACTTAAGCTTGATGACCATAAATTAGGAGGCGATCGCAAAGAGGTATCAGTTCTGTTCTCAGATATTCGTGGCTATACTGCCTTGACCGAAAGTTTAAAGGCAGAAGATGTCGTGGGTATGCTCAACGACTATTTTGAGTCGATGGTGGATGCAATTTTTGAATATAAAGGTACCCTCGACAAATACATTGGCGATGCGATTATGGCTGTTTTTGGTTCGCCCTTGCCCCAAGAAGATCATGCTTGGAGAGCAGTGCAAACTGCCTTAGAGATGCGCCAGCGTCTCAAAGAGTTTAATCAACAACGTGAAGAAGCTAATCGAAAACCTTTAAAGATCGGCATTGGCATCAACTCCGATAGCGTCATTAGTGGTAATATGGGTTCAACTAAACGAATGGAGTTTACCTCTATTGGTGATGGAGTAAATTTAGGTGCTCGCTTGGAAACAGCTAGCAAGCAATACGGTTGCGACATCCTAATTAGTGAAAATACTTACAGAGCCTGTGCTGACCAGATCTGGGCTAGGGAATTGGACAAGGTAATTGTTAAGGGCAAGACCAAGCCAGTATCCGTTTATGAATTAGTGGGCCTAAAATCTGAACCGATTTCTGAGTACAAAGCACGCATCATTGAACATTACTACAAAGGCCGTCAGTATTACCTCCAGCGACAGTTCGCCCTCGCCATGGGTGAGTTTGGCACTATCCTAGAAAAATATGACAAACATGACCAAGCCTCTGTATTGCACCTGAAGCGTTGTCAGCGTTTTCTTCAAGAACCTCCTAACGATGACTGGGATGGTGGCTGGAAGTTGTTAGAGAAATAGTCCTTAGTCCTTAGTGATTGCTCAAAGCATAATTGTTTCAAAGCATAATTGTTAAGACCATAGCGCCCATACAATCAACCCGATTCAACGGGTGCAAGCCTAAGTCTTGTTTCAATTAACTAAGGACTAATCGATTAACGATTAAAGAACCTTGTGAGTGTACTCATGCTGTTTGACATTATCTTCCTTAGTAACAACTCGCTGCATATTTAGCAACCGCTTGCGTTCTGTGGAAAATTTAAAGTTATCAAAGGTTGTGCCAAGGGGAATATGAGCGATCGCTTCTGGACAACTCTTGTAAGTGCGTGCAGCGGCGAGGGCTCGGTTAGTAAAATCATCGCAAAACTGAGCATCCTCTGGAAACTCAGCGGGTTTGAACAGGCTATCCCCTGAGATTACTTTACCTAGAGTCGTACCACAAGCCAATGAGTAAGATGTAGGAACACTTTTAAGCAGTGCTTCTAGAGAGGCTGAGGGGATGGGTTCAATAATTTGAACTTGATGAACTTCACCCTCTTCTTTGATAAAGCAGGTGGCTAACCCTACCACCAGGTAGTTATCGGTAGATAAATCCGGAGCATTAGCTAAGGGAGTTACAGCGGTCATAAGACGATTTCAGTACAGGATTTGAAACCAAGATAAATCACCCGCTAAGATAAATCAAATCAATAGCTTTGGTGGCATTCTATCAGGATAGCAGGTCAGCTGACACCTACCCGGTGCGCTTGACCCGTAATTAAATTCGCCACGGGTCGCACCGTTTAATCCAATAGCGGCTCACCTAAGTCTTTTCTATTTTTCTCTTCTTGATGCAGTCGCTCATGGGGGAAACCACGGCAGTCGCTCATGGTTTGAAGTTACCGTAAGATAGTGGAGCCTTGTCTTGATGCAGTCGCTCATGGGGGAAACCCCCAAGACCGCGCTGCATCGCTATTAACAAATATTTAACCCTTTTCTGCATAACCTGCTAACTATAAAGGCGACCCTATCTAAGGTTTCGTCTCCGGGGAGACCCCCAAGACCGCGCTGCCTCCCCAAGACCGCGCTGCATCGCTAAGTCTGGTGGTGGAGTGATGGCTTTTTGCCATTAAAGCAACCTTACTATCAGCCAACCAGGAGCCATATTTGACTGCAGGTGGATGACGTATAACGGATTGAGCTGTTATTTGTAGATTTAAGGATGGCTGGGTTAAATAACCTGGAAGCGTTATGATTAGGTTTCAAAAAGCAAAAGCAGTTTTTGGCTACCTGCTATTATCTGTTTTTGTTCATACCGTTGATGATATGGCTTTGAAAACTATACATTAAAGTATAATGCTACGTGAACATCATGACATAACCCTACTAAAGTTGCGCCAGCAAGTTGGCTTAACTCAGCGAGAACTTGCTGAAGCCCTTGGAGTAACCCAGAAAACCATTTCCATTTGGGAAAGGGGCAAAATGCAGCCTAAGCTCTCCTTTTGGCAGACTAAGTTAATCATGGAAAAGCTCAAATGCACCCTTGATCAGCTAATCATTGCCACTGAGCTGAAACACCAGAATGAAAATGAAATTAAACCACCAAGAATGATACCACATAATCCCAGATTTTTCTAAAACTCAAGGGTGCAATCTTGGCCTTTGGCTAGGTATGAATGAGGCACCGATTGCGGGGCTGGCTGCCTAGAATGGGTTTGCTAGCGTCAGCACTAGGGCGCTAGTCGTTTGAATCTATTACGATCTGCACAATGCGCTTTGCGCTTTGGTAAATTCTCGTTTGGATAATAGCTCAGTAAAAACCATTTCGTTACCAAATTCGTTACCAAAACTGTTACGAGGACTATGCCCACGGTTAGCATACTCTACGATCAAATGTAGTTAATGCTCCTTAGACCAGTCTAAAAGCTGTGGAACTCTTAGTCCCATGGCTTTTTGTTTGTTCTAAACCTTTAGGATTTCTCAATAGCTTTGTCTTGATGCAGTCGCTCATGGGGGGAACCCCCAAGACCGCGCTGCATCGCTTACAAAACCCCCTTAGAGCTTGGAATCATCCCTGCACGACGAGGATCAATTTCCACAGCCATGCGCATTGCCCTGGCAAATGCCTTGAATGTTGCTTCAATAATATGATGTGAATTGATGCCTTCTAGTTGGCGGATATGTAGGGTGAGCTGACTATGGTTAACCAGTGCGACAAAAAACTCTCGCACCAGCTGGGTATCATAGGTCCCGACACGCTGGGTAGGAATTTCCAAGCCATAGCTTAAGTGAGGACGTCCAGAAAAATCTAGAGATACCAGAATCAAGGCCTCATCTAGGGGAGCCAGGAAATTCCCGAAGCGAACTATTCCTTTGCGATCGCTTAATGCTTTTGCCAAGGCTTGCCCTAGGGTAATCCCAACATCTTCATTAGTGTGGTGATCATCAATTTCTAGGTCCCCCTTTGCCTGCACCTCCAAGTCAATCAGTCCATGGGAAGAGATTTGATGCAGCATATGGTCTAAAAATGGGATGCCTGTATTAGCGGTGCAGATACCTGTACCATCTAAATTCAGTGACACTTGTACATCAGTTTCCCCAGTAGTACGCCTGACTGAGGCTGTTCGCGCCTTTAACCTAGACTCTTGGGTGTTGAGAATTATCGGTCCGCTCTCGATCTGCGTCGGATTATCGCTTACTTGCATTACATCTTTACTCCTGTCTAACTTAGTCTGACTTATTAGCTGATCCGCGAGAAGCCCCGCGCTCTACCCGATAGGGTGAGCGTCTTGAAGTTACCGTAAGAATAGTGGAGCCTTTATGGTTGGCAGGCTATGTATAAAAGAGTTAAAATTCATTGATTAAGGCTCCACTATTCTAAGGCGCGCGTCTCTAGGATGATAGCTCGACAATGAAGTGAAACGGAATTGTCAACTAGGAATCCTTGGGAAGAGGAAAACGAGCTATTAAACTTCTGAGCAGTTCAGACGGGGTCATTCCTCTACGTTCAGCCTCTTGTTTGAGTTGCTTTTTATCGAAGCTAGTTAACCTGATCATTAATGTTTTATCTTTCATTTATGAATTAACATATGTAATTGTATATACTAGACTAATAATAGGTCGATTACCAGGAGAAAACAAGATGAGACTAGCAGATCAATACCGACTCAGGTTAAATAAATCGCAGATCTCCAAGATAGAGAAATGGCTAGATCGGCTGCGCTGTCAGTACAATTACCTTTTGGCAGACCGATTTAGCTGGTATGAGCAAAATCGGTCTGCTACAAATTATTGTCCTCTTGTTTGTCATCTTCCCGAACTTAGAAATAATCCTGATTATTTCTCTCAAAAGAAATCTCTACCTGGACTGAAGAAAGATAGGCCATGGTACAAGGAAATTCATTCTCAAGTCCTTCAAGATTGTGTCAAAAGGGTAGATCTAGCTTTTAAACGATTCCTGAAAGGGGATTGCAATGGAAACAAGAGCGGAAAACCACGATTTAAAAGCAAGAACAGGTACCGCTCGTTTACCTTTCCTTCTCTCACTAAGGATCCGATCAAAGGCAATATTCTGACCCTGCCAAAATTTGGACAGGTCAAGATGATTTACCACAGGCAAATTCCTGATGGATTCAAGGTAAAAACGGCCACGATTACCCGAAAAGCCGACGGTTACTATGCAACGCTGTCAATCCAAGATGATACTGTCCCGGATATTATCCCGATGCTCCGAAGGAGCCGCTATGCGAACGATAGTGTCATCAATCCCGTCGGCATAGACATGGGTCTTAAGTCTTTCTTGATAAGGTCTGACGGAACTGAGGTGCCAATTCCTCAATACTACCGAAAGGCTCAAAAACGACTTAAGAAAGTTCAAAAATCTGTTAGTCGCTCTAAGAAAGGGAGTAACAACAGAAAGAAGGCTGTTGTTAAACTTGGAAAAGCTCACAAAAAAGTAGCGGACACCAGAAAAGATTTCCATTTCAAGACCGCAAAGGAGCTACTAGATAGCCACGATCTAGTAGCTCACGAAAAGCTCAATATCAAAGGTCTAGCCAAAACCAAAATGGCTAAATCAGTTTTGGATGCTGGATGGGGTCAATTTCTGTCTATCTTGTCAGTCAAAGCGGCAAATGCTGGATTACTAACGAAGGCTGTAAATCCCCGAAACACTAGCCAAAACTGTTCTAATTGTGGCAAAAAAGTTCCCAAGAAACTAAAAGACCGCATCCATTCTTGCCCTCATTGTGGATACACAGAAGACAGGGATGTAAATGCGGCTAAAAATATCCTGTATTTGGCGGTGGGGCGTCCCGTCAGTAGTAAAGCTGACCGAGCAACCGAACCAGTAGGTGGTGTTGGTAAGAAGCCCGCGTTGTCCCGTTAGGGCAACGTCGGGAGTACGTCAC
>NZ_MKZS01000001.1:1348087-1352226 GCF_001942495.1 Moorena bouillonii PNG | reverse complement strand
ATGGGGGGAACCCCCGCAGGTCGGCGCTGCCTCCCCAAGACCGCGCTGCATCGCTGAATGCAGCAACGTTGAGTTTTTCAGCTCTATTCTTGATGCAAAGCGCGAGTGGGGGAAACCCCCAAGACCGCGCTGCATCGCTTTCAACTAGTAATAGGTAATTGTGAGCCCAAGTCTGGTCAAGTATTATATTGTTATAATTTTTATTATAAATTTTCAGTATAAACCTTTATTATAGTTTATAAGCAAGGGTGCCAGGTAATCAAACTACCTATATTATGGGGGATCTGCAATCACCCGGAAGCGAAATAGCGACTAACTCCCCGACTTAATAGGGATTATTTATGGCAGGCGAGGGTGAGGTTACTCACCCAACTAGAACCATAGGAATGGCTACTGTCCACCCCAAACCCGTTCGCTCCACACCCCAAAGCGGGTCTCCCGTTTACCCTTCAGGCTTACCCCCTGAGGTAAGCACCAATAATGACCCCTGAGGTTTTTAGTGTTTGGTAGCAATTTTTACAAAAACTTAGCTCAGATTGATATTAAGTAGTTAGAATTGACACTCACCGGCCTGTTCGCGTAGCGGAGGCCGTAGGCCACGCTTCCGCCGTAGGCGACGCTGGTTGAGGTGCGAACGGCTTTGCCAAAAGGCGCGGGGATTCCTAAATCTACGAGCCGCCGTAAACCGCCGAGTTCCTATTTTTGACGCCGCCAAAAACAAGACAATACTTAACCAGAAGAAATCCGTGACAACACCAAATTCCCAGTCAATTCACGACAGACCTAGAGGGCAGTTCTCCTTAGGCGTTAGAGTACTTGTTGGAAGTGCCTTAAAAGTCCGTTTTCCTTCCTTTTCCTCAAGTTCCGGTGTGCCCCACCGTACTTTGTTTTATCTCAAAGGTTATTCTTCTAGGTTCACACGCCAACTGTTGATTGACGATTGGGTTTTTAAAGAGGACTTTCCCTACCCTCTAGGCATTACTTCTTTATGGGCAATCAATTGCGGATCTTTCTTCCGGTTGAGCCAACGGTTTTTCAGCCTGTACCTATCTAGATTATACACCAAACAGACGTGGATTTTCAGAAAGCCGTCCTAGAAGGACGGGGTTTTAAACCCAATATTTTTGATAAATTTGTCGATTCCACGATGATTGGTACTAATCGCCGCTTCTACCTGACAGGGTTAAGGGAAAATCAAGCCAAGAGCTTGCTAAACTATAGACTAGCAGTTAATACTGTTGGCCTGTTGGCAAATTAGCTCAAAACTTGCCCGCTGCGCTTGACCTGTAATTAAATTCGCCACTGGTTCCAGTGCCGAAATTGATTGGCAAGGGGAATTAAGAACGGTTGTAGCAGTTCACGACAAACTAAATAAAACTGTTTAAAATCCGCTAAAATAGCCTAAACATACAAGCCTAAATAGACAAGATTCATTGACTAATCCGTGGCTTAACATCCCCGGAAGTCTTTTCACTATAAATAGATAGGGGCATTGCTACAAAGGAATAGATATGGATAGGGTTGTGACGCAGGATACACCACTAGCGGCTGTTTTTCGTCAGATTGGTAGAGGAGCGTTTCCACCAGTCGTAGAAACCTATGAGCGAGGTAAAACGATTTTCTTCCCAGGAGATCCAGCTGAACGGGTTTACTTTTTGCTAAAAGGTGCTGTCAAACTGTCTAGAGTATACGAAGTAGGAGAAGAAATTACTGTAGCACTGCTGCGAGAAAATACGGTTTTCGGTGTTCTATCCCTGATTACTGGTCACCAATCTGATCGGTTCTATCATGCAGTTGCCTTTACAACTGTAGAGTTACTCTCTTCCCCGATTGACCAGGTAGAAAAAGCACTGAAGGAAAACCCGGAATTATCAATGTTGATGTTACGGGGGCTATCGTCTCGGATATTACAGACCGAAATGATGATCGAAACCCTAGCTCATCGGGATATGGAGTCTCGATTGGTTAGTTTTCTATTAATTCTCTGCCGTGACTTTGGGATACCCTGTGGGGATGGGATTACCATTGAACTGAAGTTGTCCCATCAAGCGATCGCAGAAGCTATCGGTTCGACTCGGGTGACTGTCACCCGTCTACTGGGAGACCTAAGGGAAAAAGAAATGATTTCGATTCACAAGAAAAAAATTACTGTCCACAAGCCAGTGGTTTTGAGTCAGCAATTTACCTGAAAATTAGTGATTGCAACAACAATAAACCCGATTGCGACCATTAGATTTAGCAATCCGTAGGTTCTGGTCAGCACATCGCAGTAGGCTTTCCCCTCTATGGTCGTCCTTATTTTTGTTAAGGGAAGCAACACCCAAGCTAATGGTAATTGGGAGCACTAATCTTCTATCAATCTGAAAGGGTTGATCGCTAATAATATGTCGCACTCGGTTAGCCACTGCTCGGGCTTCTTGAGTGTCAGTGTGACTAAGAATGATCACAAACTCTTCTCCACCATAGCGAAAGAGGGAATCTTGAATACGTAGGTTATGTTTGAGACGACTTGCCAGTAGCTTGAGAGCGCGATCGCCTACCGGATGTCCGTAGTTGTCGTTGATGGACTTGAAATAGTCCACATCTAGGATAATCAGACTCAGGGGCGTTGATTTACGAAAGGCATTTTCGACTTGTCGGGGTAACTCCCATTCCATTGCCCGACGATTGCTCAATTCTGTCAAGGGATCAACCAATGCTATCCTAGATAGGAAATCATTAGTGTGCATTGCTTCTCGGTATAGTCGGACTCCTCGTAACCCTGTCTGAATTTGTGCCTTAAGCAACCGATGTTCTGTTACAGATATGGCTGAGTCTTGATTACTGATTGAACTGATCCGTAAGTAGGCATCTGCACCGTTTTCTAGGGCTTGAGCACATTCTCTTAACTCCCAGTTTGGGTCTCGGCCCATTGTTTCAATCGCTATTTCGGGCAAGTCATTGATCACAATGCAGTATATCCAACCGAGCAGCTTTTGTTCTTTAATTTGACGACATAGTTGTAAACTAGCCACCTGCGTTGCCTGCAAAATTAAAATAGCCGGTTGTCTAGTCTTGATGAGTTGTATGACATCATCAAGTTCCCAAGATACCTCGACAGTGCTAGACTTTATATAGCAAGTCCGCTTCACAAATGCAGTGATAAACTGTTTATTTCCTACCACTAATATAGAAGCATCTATAGATGCATCTATAGATGCTTCTATAGATGGATCGTTTTTATTTATAGTTAGCTCTACAGAGCTAATACATTCACCCTGAATCAATAATCTTAACACTGCTACTTCTTCAAGAAAGTATTAGCTAATACGTTTTTCTCTAAATTCACCAGTCTATGGAATTTTGCTATGGGATAGATAGATGCTAAATAAATTGATCCTATTGCTGACTGTCCTTTGGCAGCTCAAGTACAGTTGGATCTCTTACCAATTCTCCATTGCCGATTCTGCATTCCCCGATATGGATTGTGAATCACAAGCTGTAGACCTCTTGATAAATGAGGTGATCTTATAACAATCATTTCCAAACTATATTCCTGTATGTAGCAATTATAAATAGGTTGTAAACTATCAAGCAGCCAGGATGCCAATAATACGATGATTTTGGGTTTATAGATTTTCACAACTCGTTTATATTTTTTATATGGTTTTTAGTTTAACGAGTTTTGTTTAATATAAACCTGAATAACAACAAAAATTAGTTTAATCCCCGATGAATCCAAAGCCAACTTATGCACATCTTAGGCACATAGTTAATTAGGGGTTACTCAGCAAAAGCTGAGCAGAGGGATTATTCACCAGACCCGTGGCGAATTTAATTCTTAATTGGTCAAGCGCACCTAATTTATACTTGTCTCTAATACTCTCTTGTTTTTATCACAAGTGGCAGTAGCAATTTATCGGTATCCGGGGAATTTTTCTAAATCTTTATATAAAATGATGAAAACACTTAACTATTCAACTGAGTGAGAGGATTATTATTCCCACTAACCTCTAATATCAAGTCAGGTTGAATACCCATAATTAGATGGAGGGTGGGGAGATGGGGAGATGGGAAGATGGGGAGATGGTAAGATGGGGAGATGGGGAGCGGTGCGACCCGTGGCGAATTTAATTCGCCTACGGAAAGCGCACCGAGGG
>NZ_MKZS01000001.1:1342315-1347987 GCF_001942495.1 Moorena bouillonii PNG | reverse complement strand
TGCTGGAGTCCCTTTTGGACTCCCTTTTGGATAATATCTTGATAGGTGACTGATTCTTCCATAATTTCCTCCCTCAATAATCGACGGACTAACTCTTTATCAAACCGCAAACCAGCCAGCACATCCACACAAGCTGCTAGGTTTCCCCGTAATGGTTTTTCTTCAATTCTATCCACTTCGGCAACCACTTGCTCTAACAATCGATTAGGGTTATTGCTCCTAGCTAGAGTTGCCAAGGGTAACAGAGCTCGATTGGCTAACAGTGGTTGAGGGTCTTGCTCCCACAGACGAATTATTCGATAACGGTGCCAGGTATTAGTATCCCTAAACTCGTTATTGAATACCAGATCTGAGGTCGTAGATTTTAGGAAAATCACGACCTGGTCAATGGGACATCGGTATTTACGTTGTAATCTGACCCAATAGTCTAACATCCGAAATGGTAGTGGTGGCTCGGATTGGGGTAGGGTTTGAAATTCTAGGTGCAGAATTTGGTTAGTACTTTGCAGTAGACTCAGAGCATCAGCTTGAATTGGTTCAGCACTTAATTCGGTTTTAAGTACCTGAATATCGCGAGGTTCTTCACCCAATAGCCAATGAAAAAACTCCGATGGGTATTCTTCGGCTAAGTATTTACAGATATTATCGTAAGCCAAGGCAAATTGTTCAAAGTTAACACTATCTCAGATAGTGTAGTGAATCTGAACTAGAAAATTGATCGCACCTGGATCTTGTTTATGGAGTCAAGTTATGCTACCCGAGCAATTCTGATTGAGATAAGATCTAAAAAAGACCTGATTAGATCAGGTCTTTTCAAAATCATCTTCCCACCAAAAATCCTGGTGAACACTCACAGTTAAATCTCAGCAGTTATCCAACCAAACCGCTAAATCCGTTGCGGTATTAAAATCCAACAACGCTTCACTCAATTCCTCTAATCGAGTAATGGATAATCCCTCAATCTGTTGTTGGAGCACAGGGTCAAGTAAACCTAACCTCAGGGTTAGCAAACGCATCACAATTAATACTGCTTCCTCCTGCTTTCCTCGCTGGAGTCCCTTTTGGACTCCCTTTTGGATAATATCTTGATAGGTAACTGATTCTTCCATAACTTCCTCCCTCAACAATCGACGGACTAAATCTTTGTCAAACCGTAAACCAGCCAGTACATCCACACAGGCCGCTAGGTTTCCCCGTAATGGTTTTTCTTCAATTCTATCCACTTGGGCAACCACTTGCTCTAACAATCGATTAGGGCTATTACTCCTAGCTAAAGTTGCCAAGGGTAACAGAGCTCGATTGGCTAACAGTGGTTGAGGGTCTTGCTCCCACAGACGAATTATTCGATAACGGTGCCAGGTATTAGTATCCCTAAACTCGTTATTGAATACTAGATCTGAGGTCGTAGATTTTAGGAAAATCACGACCTGGTCAATGGGACATCGGTATTTACGTTGTAATCTGACCCAATAGTCTAACATCCGAAATGGTAGTGGTGGCTCGGATTGGGGTAGGGTTTGAAATTCTAGGTGCAGAATTTGGTTAGTACTTTGCAGTAGACTCAGAGCATCAGCTTGAATTGGTTCAGCACTTAATTCGGTTTTAAGTACCTGAATATCGCGAGGTTCTTCACCCAATAGCCAATGAAAAAACTCCGATGGGTATTCTTCGGCTAAGTATTTACAGATATTATCGTAAGCCAAGGCAAATTGTTCAAAGTTAATACTATCTCAGACAGTGTAGTGAATCTGAGCTAAAAAAGTGATCGCACCTGGATCTTGTTTATGGAGTCAAGCTATGCTACCGGAGCAATTCTGATTGAGATAAGATCTAAAAAAGACCTGATCTAATCAGGTCTTATCAAAATCATCTTCCCACCAAAAATCCTGGTGAACACTAACAGTTCAATGTTAGCCGTGCTCCAACCAAACCGCTAAATCTGTTGCTGTGTTAAAATCCAACAACGCTTCACTCAATTCCTCCAATCGAGTAATCGATAATCCCTCAATCTGCTGTTGGAGCACAGGGTCAAGTAAACCTAACCTCAGGGTTAGCTGACGTATCACAAGCAATAGGGCTTCCTCCTGCTTTCCTCGGTCGATTCCCTGCTGGAGTCCCTTTTGGACTCCCTTTTGGATAATATCTTGATAGGTGACTGATTCTTCCATAATTTCCTCCCTCAATAATCGACGAACTAAACCTTGATCAAACCGTAAACCAGCCAGTACATCCACACAAGCTGCTAGGTTTCCCCGTAATGGTTTTTCTTCAATTTTATCCACTTGGGCAACCACTTGCTCTAACAATCGATTAGGGCTATTACTCCTGGCTAAAGTGGCCAAGGGTAACAGCGCTCGATTGGCTAACAGCGGTAATGGGTCTTGCTCCCACAAGCGAATTACTCGATAACGGTGCCAGGTGTTAGTATGCCTAAACTCGTTAGTAAATACCAGATCTGAGGTCGTAGATTTTAGGAAAATCACGACCTGGTCAATGGGACATCGGTATTTACGTTGTAATCTGACCCAATAGTCTAACATCCGAAATGGTAGTGGTGGCTCGGATTGGGGTAGGGTTTGAAATTCTAGGTGCAGAATTTGGTTAGTACTTTGCAGTAGACTCAGAGCATCAGCGTGAATTGGTTCAGCACTTAATTCGGTTTTAAGTACCTGAATATCGCGAGGTTCTTCACCCAATAGCCAATGAAAAAACTCCGATGGGTATTCTTCGGCTAAGTATTTAGCGATGCAGCGCGGTCTTGGGGGTTTCCCCCATGAGCGACTGCATCAAGACACAGATATTATCGTAAGCCAAGGCAAATTGTTCAAAGTTAACACTATCTCAGATAGTGTAGTGAATCTGAACTAGAAAATTGATCGCACCTGGATCTTGTTTATTGAGTCAAGTTATGATACATTACTAGCTTTTAATTAGAGTTCTGTTGGAGCCAGTTGAGTAAGTCTTCCCTGGTCTGGAAATCCCAGATGGCTTCTGATAAACGGTCTAGGTCTTGATTCGTCAAAGCTTCGATTAATGCCATGATATTACTGCTTAGTTTGCCAAAACGGCGCTCAAGCTGTCGCAATATTACCCTTTTTTCCCCTTGTACTCGTCCCTGTATTATTCCCTGTTCTATTCCCTGTATTATTCCCTGTTCTATTCCCTGTATTATTCCCTGTTCTATTCCTTCCCGTTGAGCTAGACTCAATGCACCTCGCGTGTCCTCCAAGACCATCTCCTGCTTGCGGAGTTTTTCCAATTCTGACACACTCAACCCCGCTTGATTCGCTATAGTTAAGGCTTTTTCTAGCTGTGGGATTTCCCTGAGATTGTCAGGAATAATTTCTAAGCTGGGTGCTTCTTTGATAAAATATATCCACTTATCTATCACACTTTCTAACTCTTCCAGCTGCTTAGTGAATTTGGGAAGTTCCACAAACACCATCGCTAATTCATTTTCCTGATAAGGCAAGTGCTCTTCTTTTTCTTGAAAGTAAAAACAGCTAATTACTTTTTCGGTTGATGGGAATAACTTAAAATCCGTGATGGTTAACGCAATGACTGGATTGAGATCGAAATATCCCTGTCCCGATTTTAGTTGATTCCCATAGGTTTTGCACAAGTTATACACCACTCGCTTCTCGAAAGCCTCTACATTCCAGATTTGCATTTCAATCAGCACAGTTGTTCGATCCTCTAATACTGCCTTAACATCGAGATAAACATCCACATAAGTGTCTTCTAACTCCACTACATCCCCGGCACTATAGGGGTCAAGGATTTCTAAATCCTGGATTACCGACTCCCCGGAGTAGATCATGGCATTGAGGAAGGAAATCAGAATATCCTTACTTTGATCTGAGCCAAAGATTTTCTTGAAAGCAAAGTCAGTTTTGGGACTAATGAATCTCATGGTTTTCGCAGTTTATGAGCTAGAGTGGTTAGTCAATGTCTTTACTAAGAAATTTTACGGACATCGTTTCAGTAATCATCCTAGCAAAATCCGTTGATATTCTGGTGTATAACCGGTCAGCATTTCTCTAAGCTTAAAAGGAATCAACGGAAGAAATCAACGGGAGTCAAGCAGGATGATTGTTCAAAATACTAGCAATACTACTAATCAATCCAGTAATCATCAATGGGATGATGTTCGTGCAGCGTTGAAACGATTCTGGGGCTACGAGGATTTTCGACCTCCCCAAGGTGAGATTATTCGGATGATTTTAGAACAACGGGATGCTTTAATTGTTTTGCCTACTGGTGGTGGTAAGTCGATTTGTTTTCAACTACCAGCTTTACTACAAACTGGATTAACATTAGTGATTTCTCCACTGGTAGCATTGATGGAAAATCAGGTGCAGGAATTGCGCGATCGCAAATTACCTGCTGCTCTGTTACATAGTGAATTACCTCGCTCCCAACGGCAACAAACCCTTCAAGCTCTAGAAAAGCAGCAACTGCGATTGCTCTACTTATCCCCAGAAACCCTACTCAGTGCAGCAGTGTGGAAACGATTGTGTCAGCCACAGCTTCAGATTAATGGATTGATTTTAGATGAAGCCCATTGTTTGGTTCAATGGGGTGATACCTTTAGACCTGCTTATCGCCGTTTGGGTGCAGTAAGACCAGCACTGCTTAAGTGTAAGCCCAAGGGAACAAAAATTGCGATCGCATCCTTTACTGCTACCGCTGACCCCAAGGCTCAACAAACCATCCGCAAAGTCTTGCAACTGCGACAACCTCAAACATTTTTAATTAGCCCCTATCGAGACAATCTTAACCTCCAGGTCCAAACCGTCTGGACTCCCAAAGGACGTCGCCAACGAGTATTGACCTATATTAAAGCCAGACCTAAACAAGCTGGGTTAGTCTATGTCCGTTCCCGAAAAGATAGTGAAGTGTTAGCGCAATGGTTTACTTCCTTGGGGTATTCCACCGCAGCTTACCACGCTGGCTTGGGTGCTCAGGAGCGTCGGAAAATTGAAGCCAGCTGGATTAGTGGTCAGACCCAATTTGTGGTATGTACCTGTGCCTTTGGCATGGGGATTAATAAGCCAGATGTACGCTGGGTCGTGCATTTCCAAGCACCTTTACTCTTATCGGAATATATTCAGGAAGTAGGTCGTGGGGGCAGGGATGGTAAACCAGCGGATGCTTTGACCTTAGTCAGTGAACCAACGGGATGGTTAAATCCAGAGGATAAGCAACGACAAGAGTTTTTTGCCCATCAAATGCGATCGCAATACCAACAGGCTCAACAGTTAGCAAAGCAATTACCAGCCCAGGGAGAAGTAGCCAAAGTAGCGAAAGAGTTTCCCAATGGTGCCATAGCCTTAGCACTCCTCGACAGTGCTGGTCAACTAGAATGGATTGATCCATTCCATTACCGGCAACACCGGTCTAGAAAATCTTCCTCCCTGGCACAGGTTAGTACTATCCAACAGCAAGCCCAGTCTCAGATGAATCAATACCTGAAAACTCGCCAGTGTCGTTGGCAATTTTTACTACAGGCATTTGGTTTTACTCAAGAAGCGGTTGGCTTTAGATGCGATCGCTGTGATAATTGTTTATCCCATTGATCAATTGGATTAGCTACTTCGTCTTAGGTTTTAGGTTTTAGGGAGTAGGGAGTCGGGAGTCGGGAGTCGGGAGTCGGGAGTCGGGAGTCGGGA
>NZ_MKZS01000001.1:1338347-1342215 GCF_001942495.1 Moorena bouillonii PNG | reverse complement strand
TCCCGATTCCCGATTCCCGATTCCCGATTCCCGATTCCCGATTCCCGATTCCCGATTCTTAATTCTTAATTCTCAATTCTAAAAAACCTTCTATTCGCTGCCAAACTTTCTCCAACAAATCACGACAATCAGCATCAAACCATTCAATCTCAGGATAAGCCTTAAACCAAGTGCGTTGACGTTTCGCAAATTGGCGAGTGTGGACAACAGTTAACTCTCTGGCCTGCTCAAGGGATAAGTTACCAGCAAGATAATCTTTAATTTCCCGATATCCCAACGTATCCAGTAACGGTAAATTCCATCCATACTTCTGAACAATAGTTTCCACCTCAGCCACAAATCCTGCTGCTAACATTTGGTCAGTACGCTGAGCAATCCGCTGGGTAATAGTTTCAGAATCCCGACATTCCAAACCAATCTGGAGAATTGGATAATTAGGAGGATTCTCTCCCTGCTGCTGTGATATCGGAATTCCAGTTACATAAAATACTTCCAATGCTCGCAATGTCCGCACTTGGTCATTGGGATGAATCTTCTGAGCAGCAACAGGGTCAATCTGTTGGAGGAAATTATACAGCTGAGCTTGACCAAGAGCAGCTAGTTGCGATCGCAAATCTTCCTGAGGCGCAACCCGAGGAATTTTTAACCCCCGCACTACCGATTTGATATATAAACCAGTACCACCAACTAGGAAAAGAGGGTTATTGTTTAAATCTGCTTGATCTACCCGGTCTTCCCTGTGTTTGCTAGCTATAATTTCCTGGGCTTGCTGTTGATAATCAGCTACAGTTAAGGTTTCTGTTGGATCACAGATGTCGATCAGATAATGGGGTACCTGCTGTTGTTGAGCCAGTGTCGGCTTAGCGGTTCCAATATCCAATTCTCGGTAAACCTGACGAGAATCAGCATTAAGAATTATTGAACTAACTCGCTGTGCTAATGCTATCCCTAGACTCGATTTACCTGTAGCTGTAGCACCGCAAATTACTATTACTGCTGAGTGCTCAGTGTTGAGTTTTGAGTTTTGAGCGGAGGGCTGTTTCATCTTCCATTGTGGCATTCGGGACTAACTTGAGCACTGACCCACTGACACCATCATACCCTATATAGTTAATCCCCTATAGAAATAACCTATGAAAATGGGCTGTGGTCGCCTATAAGGCTTTTGTGTTACAATCTTCGGGTGTTTTATCATTTTTGATGAATCATAGCCTTTCAAAGCTTTTAACGGAAAACCCCGAAAGATTATGACGAGTAGTTACAGTGCCGATCAGATTCAAGTTCTAGAAGGTCTCGAACCGGTGCGGAAACGCCCAGGGATGTACATCGGGACAACTGGACCTAGGGGTCTCCATCATCTAGTCTACGAAGTTGTAGACAATTCCATCGATGAAGCGCTGGCTGGGTATTGTACTCACATCGAAGTTGATATCAATAGCGATGGTTCCGTAACCGTTACCGATGACGGACGAGGAGTTCCTACGGACACCCACCCTACCACAGGGAAATCAGCACTGGAAACCGTAATGACCGTACTTCATGCCGGTGGTAAGTTTGGTGGCGGCGGCTATAAAGTCTCTGGAGGATTGCACGGTGTTGGTGTTTCCGTAGTCAATGCTCTGTCTGAGTGGGTAGATGTAACGGTGTGGCGGGAGAAAAAAGAACATACCCAGCGCTATGAGCGGGGTGTGCCCATGACTGAACTACTCGTCAAGCCCTATAAAAAGGCCCACACTGGTACCTCAGTAAACTTTAAGCCAGATACCGAAATCTTTACTGGCGGTATTGAGTTTGATTATACTACCTTATCCGGACGTCTCCGAGAACTGGCTTACCTGAATGCTGGTGTTAAAATTACCTTCTCAGACCATCGCCTGGAAGAACCCAGAGTAGAAACCTATCACTACGAAGGAGGGATCCAGGAATATGTCGCTTACATGAACCGAGAAAAGCACCCCCTACACGAGGAGATTATTTATATACAAGGGGAACGCAAAAGTATCCAAGTGGAAGTGGCACTACAATGGTGCATTGATGCCTATAGTGATAATTTGCTGGGTTTTGCGAACAATATTCGCACCATTGATGGTGGTACCCACTTGGAAGGGCTCAAGACTGTCTTGACCCGAACCATGAATGCGATCGCACGCAAGCGCAATAAACTCAAAGAAAGTGAGTCTAACCTAGGTGGTGAGAATATCCGAGAAGGATTAACTGGGGTGATTTCTGTCAAAGTCCCAGAGCCAGAATTTGAAGGTCAAACCAAAACTAAACTGGGAAATACAGAAGTAAGGGGCATTGTAGATTCCCTAGTTGGGGAAGTCTTGACTGAATACCTGGATTTTCGTCCCCAAGTAGTTGATACTATTTTAGAAAAAGCGATTCAGGCCTATAAAGCCGCAGAAGCTGCTCGTCGTGCTCGTGAATTAGTGCGGCGCAAGTCAGTACTAGAGTCTTCTCCCTTACCCGGTAAGTTAGCCGATTGTAGTTCTCGGGACCCAGGGGAATCAGAGATATTTATCGTTGAGGGGGATAGTGCAGGGGGATGTTTTTCTGGAGAGACACAGGTTGCCCTGGCTGATGGACGCTCCTTGAGCTTCAAAGAACTGGTAGCTGAACAAGCTATGGGTAAAGAGCATTTTTGCTACACGATCACCAATAACGGCAGCATCGGAATAGAACGGATTATCAATCCCAGAATGACCAAAGCCAATGCTAAAGTCATCAAACTTACCTTAGATAACTCAGAAACTATTATTTGCACTCCCGATCACCTGTTCATGTTGCGGGATGGTACTTATAAGCCTGCAGTATCTCTGACTCCTGATGATTTACTAATGCCTCTGTATCGCCCACTGGCAGAAATCAGGAAACAGGCAAAAGTCAAAACCCAAAACAAAGAAGCTTATTCCGCTTTTGGGGGTAATCAGACACAGGTTTGTGAAGCTGTTGCTAACTATAACTACCAAGTTGTTTCCATTGAACCCCTAGAAGAATTGGTAGATGTCTATGATATCGAAGTGCCTCATACCCATAACTTCGCTTTAGAGAGTGGGGTGTTTGTTCACAACAGTGCTAAACAAGGACGCGATCGCCAATTCCAAGCCATTCTCCCCCTGCGTGGAAAAATCCTCAACATTGAGAAAACTGATGATGCCAAAATTTACAAGAACACAGAAATCCAATCCCTAATTACAGCCCTAGGGCTAGGGATTAAAGGAGAAGAATTCGATCCGTCCAATTTACGCTACCACCGCATTGTAATAATGACTGATGCTGATGTGGATGGCGCTCACATCCGTACTTTATTACTAACCTTCTTCTACCGCTATCAACGAGCCCTTGTAGACCAAGGCTACATCTACATCGCTTGTCCTCCCTTATATAAACTAGAACGAGGTCGCAACCATAACTATTGTTATAGCGATCGCGAACTACAAGAGCGGATTAGCCAATTTCCTGAAAACGCTAACTATAACATCCAACGATTCAAAGGATTAGGTGAAATGATGCCACAGCAGTTGTGGGACACCACCATGAATCCAGAAACTCGCACCATGAAGCAAATCGAAATCGAAGATGCTGCTGAAGCAGACAGAATCTTTACTGTACTCATGGGAGACCGGGTTGCTCCTCGCCGCCAATTCATTGAAACCTATGGCGCTCGACTCAATCTAAACGATTTAGATATTTAGAGTCTAGGTTATAGCGGTTTTAAATTTGGTGAGGTACAGATTTCCTGGTTTTAGGGAACAGCGGATCTGGGAACAGGGAACAGGAACCCACCCCTAGGGCGTGTTTTCAAAGTTTTCCGCAAGATTATGATCCCCCCCAGCCCCCCTTAAAAAAGGGGGGAGCCATACTCAAA
>NZ_MKZS01000001.1:1329303-1338236 GCF_001942495.1 Moorena bouillonii PNG | reverse complement strand
GGGGGGAGCCATACTCGCTCGTCCCCCTTTTTTAAGGGAAACGGGGGATCTCCGAGGCAAGAAGACACGCCCTAACCCCTCCCAGGAGGGGAAGAGAGGGAACAGGGAAAAAAATCTGTGTACCTGATTAGGCTAAAAACCGCTATAGTTAACCGGAAACGGGTACCCTTTAGTGGTAAACGGGTACCCATTTGTTATACACCAGTAAGGGAGCAGGGAGCAGGGAGCAGGGAAAAATTCTGTGTACTTCATAGCTATTAAAAACGCTGTACAACAGTTTTGGTATGATTATTATTAGTAGGGATAAAAAATTATAGCGTTTCTCGCATTTATGAGGTACGCTTTTCAATCTCAAAGTCCCCCTTATTAAGGGGGATTTAGGGGGATCAATTTGTCCCTTATGGGATATAGAATTGCTATATAGCGGTTTTTAGTCTAATCAGGTACACAGGCTTTTTTCCCTATTGCCTATTGCCTATTCCCTATTCCCTGCTCCCTGCTCCCTACTCCCTTATAGTAAATCAAGCCATGGTTACCGCAATTCCAGCTAACCAAATTACCCTCTATGATTTAAGAATAAAGTTTGGCTTAGAGCGCACCGATGATGAGCAATTCTTTCAGGAGTGGCAAGATGATTTACCAGAACTAACAGAATTAGAAAAAAAAGAGCTAAAGGAAATAAAGAGAGACTATCTCCACTTATCAGAGCGTCCGATGGTGGAAACCATTGTCAAAATGGTAGTACTTTCCCCATTATTGAAACTAGCTGGTTTTTATCGTTATCCCTTTTATATTACTGCTGAAAAAGTCGTAGAAATTACTTCCCAAGATCAAGAAACAATTATTACCGGAAGACTTGATATACTCATCTACACTCCAGAATTTTGGGTATTAGTCATCGAAGCCAAACGAGCCGATTACTCCCTAGAAGTTGGCATCCCCCAAGCACTAAGTTATATGCTAGGGAGTCTTGAATCAAAAAGACCTGCTTTTGGATTTATCACTAATGGGCCAGATTTTATTTTTCTAAAACTGAGCAAGGACAATACACCAAAGTATGGTGAATCAGATTCATTTTATCTTCGGAATAAGACAGGCTTAGAGCAGGTTCTCAAAATCCTAAAGCGGTTTAATCAATTAGTGAGGCAATAATCAAGTATTAATATCAAGTCTGGTTAATTGTTTACGATCCGAATCATGAGGTTATTGACCAATGGATAAATTAGATCAATATCGTCAGATTACCTGCGAATTTTTAGAAAGTTTTGCCAGTTATGATCTCAATGCTAAACTTATCTTTGATAGAGAACGGGATCGTTATCTGGTTTTCCACAACGAATGGCGTAATGAGTACCGCATCTATGGCTGTGCCATGCATCTTGAGCTGATCGAAGGTCAAATCTGGATACAGCACAATAGTACGGAGATTTATATTGATCGTGAACTGATTGAGCGGGGTGTTTCTCCCAAAGATATTATACTGGGATTTCGCTCTCCCAGCGTCCGCAAACGTATTGCTGCTGCGATGGAAGACAAGTAAATGCGCAACCTAACCGGATTTTAACTAACAGTGAGGGGTAGTAGGGTGGGCAAATAATCAAAGTCAGTAGGGGTTTGGTGGGCAAAGCCTACCATTTATAACCGTTACGGAGTCCCCAATTTAGCCATGCTTTGATCATTTCTTGAGTATTCCCCTGATGTTCTTCTTGAACAGGATCTTCTCTAGTAATGGATTTTAAAGCCCAAAACCACCGTCCAGATTTTTGTTCAAGTTCCCTTAATAATAACGGAATTGCTTCTTTTCCCATGCCAATAATTTGTTGATAAGCAGGATGCATAGCTGCTTGAGTGGTTGATGAAATTCCTCTGGTTTCTTCCCGCCACTGGTGAACGAGTTGCCTAAACGTTTGTTCGATATCTTCTTGAATTAGGGACATTTTATCTCCATTTTGTGGTTGTAAGTAGGGGTAGGGTGGGCAAATCATCAACCATTAACCAATTGATCATCAATCATGTGCCCTTCCGAAAATTGCCACAGGCTGGAAGCCTGTTCCACGCAACCTAACCGGATTTTAACTAACAGCAAACTCAGTAAATTTGCGAACATCTGGAGGATGAAAAGCTAAAACAATATCACTTTTTGGAATACCTGCTGCTACTAAATCATTAGCAATGCCATCTTCACTATTGTCACATTGAATCCAAATTTTATAATTACTAATTTCCACATGAATCAAACAACTATGAAGATGTTCTTGGTTATTCCATCCTTCAGAAACAATTAAATATTGGTCTGTTTCTCGGTCAAATGCTGCATGGTTACGGATGTTTACATTAGAGTAATGAATGTTAAGATAAGGTGTTAAGGTTTGACGAATAATTTGGCGATAGTTTTCTAATTTATCCATTTTATAATCACCTCCTCTTTCGGGTCAAAAACAATAATTTTAAGCGTGTTATCTTCTAATAAAATCTGTCCTATTTCTTCGGTAAATAAGCGGTTAAATATTACTTCTCTAATAGCTAAATAAAGAAGACGTTCTGAAAGTTGACGTTTAAGAACTTTATCGTATAATATATATTGCCCTAAGGCGTTTTTTAGATCTTCTATTTCTGATGAACTAACAAAACTTTTAACTTCTACAGCAATTTTTTGTCCTTGTTTTTCAGCTACTAATAGTTTTTCAGCACCTAGGTCAATATAGATGTCTTTTTTACCTATTTTAAGGCTTAAAGGGTCATTGGTAATTGTCCATCCATCTTTTATTAGTGCATTTTTTACTGTATCATGATAAATATCTTTGGCTGGCATTTTCAAAATTATTAAGTGTGGGTGCCAAAATAAAAGCCTATCTTAATTATAGTCGGAACGATCTGTAATTTCGTGACAGCCGTAGGGTGCTTGATAAGACGCGATCGCACTCATGTTCCCCCTGGTAGTGTTGGGATAGCCCGGCCCGTAACGCACCGCTAGTGTTGGAACCACCCTTCCGAAAATTGCCACAGGCTGGAAGCCTGTTCCACGCCTGATGCCCATTCCACCCACCGGCTCAAACAGCATGGATTGAGATGCACCCCAATAGGCAATAGGGGCAACAGCTGCATAGTTTTTTAGTAAAATCAAAGAGATGCACCCCAATAGGCAATAGGGAGATAGACGAAATTAAAGCTAATAAAAATACCTTTTGATTGATCGGAATTTTTGATATGGTTTTCCCCTTACCAGATAAATACATTGATCTGCTCACGGATTTCGGCTTTAAGCGCGTCTTTGGCACTGAGCCAAATAAGGCACTGTTGATCGACTTCTTAAATACGCTGCTGCCTCCTCACCATCAAATTCAGGATGTCACTATTAAGAATCCAGAGTTCTTGGGTAAGACTTTAGTGGACAGAAGAGCAATTTTTGATATTTATTGTCAGAGCACAACCGGTGAACGCTTCATTGTGGAAATGCAAAAGGCAAAACAAACGTTCTTCAAAGACCGCAGTGTCTACTATGCCACTTTCCCCATCCAAGAACAGGCGCAACAGGGAAATTGGAATTATCAGCTAACGGCAGTCTACACCGTCGGTATTCTGGATTTTAGTTTTGATGACCATAAGCACGATTCAGAATTGTTGCATGTGGTAGAGCTAAAAAATCAGCGGTGTGAAGTGTTCTACGATAAGTTGAAATTCATCTATGTGGAACTACCGAAATTTACTAAATCTGTTGATCAATTAGAAACCCATTTTGATAAGTGGTTATTTTTATTCAGGCATCTCGCGAGCTGTAATGCTCCCCCTGAACCGTTGCAAGGGGATGTGTTTGCCCAGCTATTTGAGGTGGCCGAGATTGCCAATTTCTCCTCTGAAGAGCAAGCCCTGTACCAGGATAGTCTGAAGGTCTACCGGGATATGTACAGTGTTAATCAAACCTTGATTCAGGAAGGTAGACAAGAAGGTCTCGAACAAGGTAGACAAGAAGGTCTCCAACAGGGTCTCGAACAAGGTAGACAAGAAGGTCTCCAACAGGGTCTCGAACAAGGTAGACAAGAAGGTCAACAAGCAGGTGAACAAGCAGGTATACAAAAGGTTGTTAAACAGATGAAGGCCGCAGGGTTACCCCTGAAGGATATTGCTCAATATACTGGGTTGAGTATGGATGACATTGATCAGTTGTGAAACTCTTGCCTCTTGCCTATTCCCGATTCCCGATTCCCGATTCCCGATTCCCGATTCCCGATTCCCGATTCCCGACTCCCGATTCCCAATTCCCGATTCCCGATTCCCTCTTCCTCGCATACCCATAACTTCTCTTTAGCTTCAGGATTCCTAACAAAGTAATCTTCCAGCAATTCACAGCCCCGACGCAGCAGCTCACCTAAACTTTCAACCTTCAAAATTCTGACAGTGCCGTCCAATGAAGCAGTGACAAGCCTCTGTCCATCCGGGCTGAATGCTAGACTATATACCCTGTGCTCATACCCGGTAAGTACGGCTAAGGGATTGCCCTGGTTGTCCCAAATTCTGGCAGTATTGTCATCTGAAGCAGTGGCCAGCCTCTTTCCATCCGGGCTGAAGGCTAGACTATATACTGATGCCTGATGGCCTGTGAGCAAGGCGATTTGATTGCCCTTTGTGTACCAAAGTCTGGCAGTTTTCTCCGATGAAGAAGCAGTGGCCAGCCTCTTTCCATCCGGGCTGAATGCTACACTATCTACCGGGTACTGATGCCCTCTGAGCACGGCTCTTTCCTTGCCCTGGTTGTCCCAAATTCTGGCAGTGCCGTCATCTGAAGCAGTGGCCAGCCTCTTTCCATCCGGGCTGAAGGCTACACTTGATACCCTGGACTGATGGCCTTTGAGCACGGCTCTTTCATTGCCCTGGTTGTCCCAAATTCTGGCAGTTTTGTCATCTGAAGCAGTGACCAGCTTCTGTCCATTCAGGCTGAAGGCTACACTTGATACCCTGGACTGATGGCCTTTGAGCACGGCTCTTTCATTGCCCTTTTTGTCCCAAATTCTGGCAGTGTTGTCATCTGAAGCAGTGGCCAGCCTCTCTCCATCCGGGCTGAATGCTACACTCGTTACCTCGTCCTGATGCCCTTTGAGCACGGCTAATTGATTGCCCTTTTTGTCCCAAATTCTGGCAGTTTTGTCCAATGAAGCCGTGGCCAGCGTCTTTCCATCCGGGCTGAATGCTACACTCGTTACCTCGTCCTGATGCCCTTTGAGCTTGGCTAGTTCATTTCCTTGTAAGTCCCAAACTTTAGCAGTCGGATCCCATGAAACAGTGGCAATCTTTTCTCCAGAAGGACTAAATTCTACACTAGTTTCCTTGTCCTGATGCCCTTTGGGCATAGCCCGTTCTCGGAATTTACTAATACTCTGATTGAGGGCATATATAGGAGCAGTACCAGGATATTGATCCAGGGGGCGACTATCTTTTACTATGTTAAATAGCTTTTGCCCAGTCTCCATTGCCTGGTACAAAAGCGTTTCCACTTCTGTACTGGTGTCGTAGTAAACATTATTATCCGTTAACTGTCGTAAAATATAATTCCCTTGCTGTTCTAATTGCGTGCCTGTTTTGGCTTCCTGTATTTTTTCTCTAGCTTTGATACCAGTCACCATAGCAAAAGTTGCTGCAACTAAGGACAAACCCATTACAATTCCCCCTATGCGTATGGTTCGCTTAGCTTTCTCTTGAGCCTTGGCTAATATTTCACTAGCCTCTTTCTGAGCCGCCAAAGCCTTTTGGACTTCTCGCTTATCTAAAACCTGACTAGCTCTTAAGAACTGGGAATCCAAATCGCTTAAGGCTTTTCCCCTAGACCATTGTTCCGCCTGCTCTAATGCTCCCCCCCGTAACAGTCGAGAGTCATCGTTACACCCAGAATCAACCCAAGCCGTAAAAGCCTCAGAGTAGGGGCGCAGTCTGGCCAATTCTTTCTTGACCCAATCGGAATTGAAAACCCCCCCATAAATCCGGTTGTTAACTTCCAAACAACCATCACGCTGAACCACCAGCCCCGATAACCTTAATTCCGTCTGTTCTTCACTCCCATCAGCAGCTAGACTACCGTGATCCAACACTTGCTGATACAAACCCAAAAGCATACCAGCCCGTTGCTCATTTCTGAGGATGCGATCGCGTATGGTCTTCAAATGCTCCTGTTCATCCTGGGCTTCCCAATTTGCTATAATCTTGCTACGCACCACCTGTGCCACGGAAAGACTATTGCCCGATGCCCAGGTCTCGACCACCAAACGACACAACCGCTGGGTAAGAAACGGTTGTCCTCCCGTCCAGTTTACTATCTCACCTAACACCTGTTCAGGATTATTAACTTTACTTACCAAACCGGGAAGCAAAGGCTGTTTGGCTTCCTGAAAAGTAAACCCAGTCAAGCGAATATCCCGACCATTATTAAACGGGGTGCGTTGTTTATCCTGAATTAAATCTGCGGGAGTTGCCACCCCCAGCAAACAAAACCTTAGACGATTGTAGGCTGGATTTTCGGCTCTTTGATTGTAACACGCCCTAATTAATGCAAAAAAATCATCTTTAAATTTAACTTTAATTATACTATCAATTTCATCGATAAAAATAACAATCGGTTGACTTAATTCGTCTAGGATAACCGACTCAATAAACTCATCTAACCACTGCACTGGGGAGAATCTATCACGCTCTTTTAACCATGGAATTATCTTGATTTTTCCCTTCAATTTAAAACTCTTAGCAAGACTTCTAATCAAACTGCCATACCACTGCTGTGACGTTACTTCATTGCCAATCCTGGTAACATCAATAGAGGCACAAGCGACTCCCGCCTTTGTTAGCTTTTCCATGGTTCGTACCCGCAAACTGGACTTACCCATCTGTCGGGAATTGAGCACATAACAAAACTCCCCAGCCATCAATGCCTGAAAAAGCTCGTGATCCGCTTGTCGCTTCACATAAGTGGGTTCATCGTAAGCTAAACTACCCCCAACTTTGTAGATTGTTGATTCTTCATTGTTCATTGTTGCTCCCGACTCCCGACTCCCGATTCCCGACTCCCGACTCCCTACTTCCTAAAATGCGATCGCTAAAATACTGACGATACAAATTAGATATCAAACTACAATCATTGCCATGGCGCTGCACCAATCCCATACTTTCCAACTTGCGAGTGATAGTAGCATCCAGGCGCACTGGGTTGGTTGTACTAAGTAATAGTTTAATCGCTTCCAGCAATTTGGGATGCTTTTGAATACTAGTTAACAGTAAGTACAGATGACTGCCATAAATTCCGGCTTCTGTGGGGGCATTAGCCAAAATGGTATCGAGGGTTTTCTCGGCTGGTTGGTGATTCTTGAGATAATCAAATGCTTGGGATAATAAATAAGGATGTCCCCCCACCATTGCCATCAGTTTCGTTACTGAATCCACAGATAACGTCAACCCATAACTGTCGGTAAAGCTCTTAACCTGCTGATCACTAAACTCTAGTAATTCTATAGGTAATCCCACATTAAACGGCGACTTATTGATATCTAAACTAATAGAAAATTCCGTGGCATGACCTACCACCAACCGCAGTTTTTTCCAACTATCGTCAAACTTGCCCGTCTCATGCCAACTACGGAGCAACGGCACAAACCCTTCAGCAATGTCTTGATGCTGAAACACTCGATCAAGGTCATCCAAGCACAACACCAACGGAGTTTCTAAAGACTCTAACAAATACTCTTCAAAGTAGGTGGTACAGTTGTCTAAACTTGTCAAAAAACTATCATCCCAATAGGTTTCAAATTGATTGGGAAATTTGAGTTTTTGACAAATTTGCCAACAAAAGGACTTTAAAAATGTATCTAAGTTAGTGAAAGGGAGCTGATTCATGTTTAAATAAACCTTTCCATAACCCTGTTTTTCGCCATGGGCGATAATATTCTGAATCAATAAGGTTTTGCCCATCCGTTGTGGTGCTTTAATCCGAATTAACGCTCCCGGCTTAACAATTTCCTGATAACAACGAGCTTCAATGGGTGGGCGCTCAATATAAATCTCTTGATCAGCTTTAGATTGATCAAGAGATTGATCAATAAATTTATATTTATCAGCTTTAGAACGATAGGATGACAACTCGTACTCTTTTAATACTTGGTCAGCCACTAACTCAGGCTTATAGGTATTAACGATTTCAACTAATTCACAACGACACTTAAACCCCTTAGCTTCAATATCAAAGTCTTTATAGATTTTAGAAATATGGTTTCTTACAGTAGATACATCATAGACACGTAAAACCTTTTCTTTGATTGCTTCATCTGTTTTGCCACCAACCACAGCCTCCAACACTTGTCGCCTTTTCCAGGGCATGGTCTTTAATTTTTGCTCGAAGGCTTCTTTACTAATCATAGTCGATCCCTGATTTTACCGTAGATAGTCCTATAGTTATTTTAAAGTATTGTTGATGATTTCATCAAGATAGAAACAATAATGTCACGATTTTTTTTTTTAGCAGTTAAAAAATAATCACAAAGATAGTTTTGAGCTTCACTAATGTGAAGAGGTGAAGTGCCGTGAACTAACGTGAAGTTTGTTCGTAAGCGATCAGCGATCAGTTATCAGTTATGGCCTAATGCGCTACGCGAACGCTACGCGAACAGCTATAAGTTATCAGCCAAAGATCAACGGCTGACGGCTGACGGCTAACTGCTTACCAATAAAAAAAATCGGTCAAGTTTTGGTTAACCAATTCTTGACCGATTTCTATTATGTAAGCCATTACAAGTACTGCTGAGCTGATCAGTTAAAGCGCTATGCGCACGCTACGCGAACAGTTATCAGCTGATCAGCTATCAGCTATCAGCCCAAGGCTGACGGCTGACCACTGACCACTGAATGCTTAAGTCAGCAACTGATCCAAAACAACAACATCCTAACTCAGTAAACTAACC
>NZ_MKZS01000001.1:1309793-1329203 GCF_001942495.1 Moorena bouillonii PNG | reverse complement strand
CAGCCCCCCTTAAAAAAGGGGGGAGCCATACTCGCTCGTCCCCCTTTTTTAAGGGGGATAATGGGGGATCTCCGAGGCAAGAAGACACACCCTAGTTACAGCAGTTTTCAATTACCAATTGATAATTACCAATTAAAAACTAAAAATTGAGGATTACAACAGTGACACAACTTTCTGAAGCACTTCAAGTGGCTCTTCAATATCATCGAGCCAATCGCTTGGTGGAAGCTGAGCAAGTTTATCGTCAGATTCTAGCAGGAATACCTAACCAACCAGATGCCTTGTATGGGTTAGGAATGCTAGCACAACAGGTAGGTAAGTACCAAACTGCTGAGGAGTTTTTTAATACAACCCTCCTTGTCAATCCGGAGTCTTTCAAGGCTTGGTTCAGTTTAGGCAATTTGCGTCAAGCTCAAGGTCAATTGTCAGAAGCAGTGGAAGCTTATCAGCGAGCGTTAGCCCTACAGCCGAACTCGGTAGCGCTTTACAACAACTTTGGCTATGCTCTACAACAACAAGGCAAGTGGGAAAATGCGATCGCATGCTATCAAAAAGCTTTGGAGATTCAGCCCAACTGTGCTGAAGCTGATGTGAATTTGGGTAATGCACTCCACGCTCAAGGGCAGCTTTCCCAAGACAAACACGCCTACTACGCTGCCTTAAATCACGATTTGGGCGTTAGTCGGAAAATAGGAGGCGATTTGAAGACTGCGGTGGCTTACTACCAGAAAGCGATCGCAATACAGCCAGACTTGGTCAACAGTCATTATACCTTGGGAGTTGCTCTGCAGGAACAAGGCAAATTAGATGATGCGATCGCGTCCTATAACAATGTCCTCAAACTCAATCCCAGTAACACTGTAGTCTACACCACTTTAGTGCAAAATAAATTAGCTAGGATTGACCGAGAGCAAAACAAATTAAACAACAAATTAAATCATCAATTAAACGGAGCAGATTCTAAGAAACGATTAAAAATAGCATTTGTCTGTCAACCCTTTGTGATGACATCGTTTCCAAATCCGATGGATTCCATCGGGATTTTGACCTATGAATTCGTGCGTCTTTTAGTTCAAGATGGTGATGTTATTGTCTATACACCAGGAGAACGCTTTAATACGGCAATTCATGACGGAGTAGACTATCGATATATTCCCATAGGTCGGGATCAAAAACTGCTAAACTATCTGGAAAAAATTCCAGGATTCCAAAATCAAAAACGTCCTATATTTGGCTCCCAACTCTATTACCTAGCATATATTTTACAGGTAGCCAATGACTTGAGAAAACAGCAATGTGATGTTGTTCACATTCACAACTTATCTCAGTTTATTCCAGTGATACGAGCGTTGAACCCAGGTATAAAAATTGCCCTGCACATGCATTGTGAGTGGTTGACCCAACTCGATCACAAAATTCTAGAAAAGCGGCTTAGTAAGGTAGATTTAGTTATTGGTACTAGTAAGTATATCACAGAAGGGATTCGCCAGCGTTTTCCTAAATTTGCCGAGCGCTGTCAGCCGGTTTTTAATGGGGTAAACCTTGATCGCTTCATGAATTTCTATGTCAAGCATAATCAGCAAAATGGCAGCAAAAACAATTCTGCTAAACGATTACTCTACGTGGGTAGAGTATCTCCAGAAAAAGGATCCCATGTCTTATTAGAGGCTTTTAAAAAAGTGCTCGAGCGCTGCCCTCAAACCAAACTTGATCTCGTTGGTCCTGTAGGTGCATTACCCTACGACTATCTTGTGGGATTAAGTGATGACTCTAAAGTGGCAGAGTTAGCGTCATTCTACGGTGATGAAAGTTGGACAGGTTACGTGAGACGATACCTGTCCGAATTGAATGATCACTTTGGTGCTGATCTAGCCAGCCAAGTATCCTTCACTGGCTCCCTTCCTCAATCTAAGTTAGTCAATTATTATCAGCAGGCAGACATTTTTGTATTTCCGTCAGTATGTCACGAAGCATTTGGGATGCCAATTGTCGAAGCTATGGTTGCAGGTCTTCCCGTTATTGCTACCCAAGCTGGTGCTTTTCCCGAGATTGTGGAAGATGGTAAGACAGGTCTGCTGGTTGAACGGAGTAATGCTGATGCTTTAGCAGACGCCATCTTGCAACTTCTTTCTGACCAAGAACTTAGAACATCCATGGGACAAGCTGGACATCAGCGAGCGGTTGAACTATTTTCTTTCGAGAAAGTTGTTGATGATTTACTTACGCAGTACAAGACTATTCTTTGACAGCAAAAGACACAAGTGTTGAACTTCGGATCAGGGAATAGTTGCGTAGGGTGCGTTAGGGGGGCTCGCCGTCATTTTCAGCCTCGTAGCCAGCCTTGGGAAAGTCCGCCCCGTAACGCACCACCGGCTCAAACACCAAAAATGAGATGCACCCTGTTGAACTTCGGATCAGGGAATAGTGACAAGTGACAAGTTAAAAATGAACAATAAATTATCCTTACAAACTCTGGTACGCCAGTTTTATCGTTTTTTAATCCATAGTACCAGAGTTGAGTATGACAGAAATAATCTAAGACGCTCGGCGATTATATTTTCCCCCCATCAGGATGATGAGACCCTGGGCTGTGGTGGAACAATTATCCGTAAAAAGCAAGCCGGAGCCGATATAAAAATTGTTTTTATGACAGATGGATGTCAATCTCATGCTCATCTGATTCCAGCAAATCAGGTCAAATCAATACGTGCTAATGAAGCCTTGGCAGCCGCTCAACAACTTGGTCTGCAACAGCATGATGTCAGCTTTCTAGAATTCAAAGATGGAACATTAGATAAAACTAGAAATTTGGCTATCCAAAACGTCGCCAAAATTATTCTTAACTATCTTCCTGAAGAAATTTTTGTTCCCTACTACAACGATGGGGTATCTGACCATAATGCTACCAATGAAATTGTCGTAGCTGCACTCAAAACAATTAAATTTGATGTGACAGTTTATGAGTATCCTATATGGTTTTGGAATCACTGGCCTTGGACAAGGGTGGAAGGGAGTAAACCAAACCTGGTCTCCTTTTTTCAAAAAACCATAATGTCAGGGTTTCGCTTACTGAATGATTTTAGATTATCTGTCTATATTGGTGATGTTTTTGATATCAAACGTACTGCCCTAGACCAACATCAATCTCAAATGAAACAACTCATTAATCATCCACGCTGGCTAACCCTGAGAGATGTGTCAGACGGAGAGTTTTTAGACTGCTTTTTTCAAAACTATGAATTATTTCGTCGATATAGTTTGACTCATAATTCTGAATAATCTTGATGCAGTCGCTCATGGGGGAAACCCCCAAGACTGCGCTGCATCGCTAGCGATAAATTAGCCAATTTGGCAACTTCATTCAAGATAATCATGAAATCATAAGTAACAAGAGTGTTCAAGATTTTTATCAGTCATATCAGTTCTGGATATATGGGGCATCATATATCCATTTTATTTTTTGTTTATCTTCTCAATTGGATAGGGAGTAGGAAGTAGGGATTAGGGAGTAGGGATTAGGGAAGTCATAATTTCCATCAATCCTAGTTTCACATCTCATTTAAAAACACTATATATAGCTTTTATCATAGCTATGAGGTACACATTATTTTTTCCCTCTTCCCTCTTCCCTCTTCCCTCTTCCCTCTTCCCTGCTCCCTGCTCCCTGCTCCCTGCTCCCTAAAACCCAGAGATTTGTACCTCATGGGTATAATACTTGCTATAAAGAAGTAACAACATGCAACAATTAAATCGACCAAAAAATTTAGGAAACAAATCCTTCACAGACACATTCTCAGACAACTGTTGTGCAGGTAAAACCATTGGTACTAAAACTCCCAGTGGTGCAGTTCGTAAGGGTATAGATGTCGAAAAGCTGATTGGGATTGACAATGGCGCATTACGTCTCCAGCCTCTGCTAAAACCTGCGTGGGGCAGACAGGGCATTGCGTATGGTCCTTATACCCGTACCAATGGACTGGCCTTTGCAGTGTTTCTGAGCAATGGTCATAATACATCCCAGACCGAAAGGATTGAGCCCCTAACACAACGACTCCATCGGTGGATGATTGGTCCTGAGACAGATAAACCGGCTAAACGACTTCTGCGTTGGACTTCCAGTCAGGAAAAAAGCAGGATGTTGCGAAAGCTCCTATGGTGGATTCGTAGTACCTCCAGAATTTCCAAATATTTCAAATCGTTTAAATTGCCAAATCTTGATGAGAATCTGGCAGTGGGTTGGTTCCCCAGGGAAGTTCCTATTGACGCAACTGCAGAGGGAAATACCTTTATTGTTCATGCCACTGGGGCAGAAAATGGAGAGTTGTGGACTCGCTTGGGGGGGTATCTACTCTCAGCATTTAGGGGCTTACAAAATCTCCAGGTTTATTACATCGTGGTTCTGCGGGAAAAGGGAGCCGCCTATTATGCTGCTTCTGTTCCTAATGCTCATGGTATGGCCGCTTACCCTAACATGCGTCCCATTGCTATTGATCCTTTCAATGATGATCCAACAGTATATGCTGGTGTATACCAAAGTATTCTGGGACAGGATGGTTTTCAAGTCGATACGCGAATCTATGGCGCTAATGTAGCCCAAATTTCAGACATCGCCACCTGGTACGGTACAGCTCAGGTGGCAGATGACCTGATTGGTGATGGTTTGCTAGATGGTGCTGAAGCGGATAAGGGTGGTTTTTGGAGTGTCTCTCAAGGAAGTTATGAGTTAACAGCTAATGGTGCTAGAGCCACTCAACCGGATAGCGTCGCTATGTTGGAGTGTCCCACACCCTCTGGGCTAATCCATTTGCTGATTGAAACCTCTACTCAGATAACTGGAGTCCGCATTGTGTGGCGTGTTCAGGATAAAAACCAATTCTGGAGTTTCCTAGCAGACGCAGACAAATGTCAACTTATGATTCAAGACCATGATAGCTGGGAATGTTTAGCTGTTAGCGATCTATGGTATTTACAGCCGTTAGCAATCAACTCTTTACAGATATTGGATGATGGTAAGACCTTCAGCGTGTATCTCAATGGCCAGTTAGTCTTTAACAAGTGGTTTACAGATACCCGCCTGGCAAACGCTACCGGTGTTGGCATTGGTGGGATTAACCCTAATAATAGTCTGTATTTTCGCTCCTTTGAGGCTCACCCACGCACTATCCCTATTCCTTCCGAACTCGACCTGGGATCCCCTTGGGTAGTAGAGGGTACCGAAATAGCTATCACTGAAGATTTTGCTGGTGCAGCTGGGGACTTGATGGGAAAAACCACCACTAGTGGTAGCAAAGTCTGGGATCGGAATATTGGGCTAGGGGTAATTGAGCTGACTGGGAATAGTACAGCAAAAGTCCGAGCTGATGCTAAGCATCATAATCCAGGTCGCACTGCCTACACCATTGATTGGGATCACCCAGACATAGCGGATTTACAGGTAGACATTACTCCCCCTGGAACTAGACGAGGACAAGGAGAAAAAGGTCGTGGAGGATTTATCTTTTGGCAGGATGCTGACAATTATATCATTATGAATAACTGGTTAGATGACTGTTACGGTGGTGCTTCCATTTCTTCCTTTTTCTATCTCAATGGCTTTGAAGAATTATATGATGCTGTCTGGACAAATGTGGGTAAACGCATTTCCTGGGGTGTCTCCCATCGGCTCCGCATGATTTTTGACGGCATGAATTACATGATATTCATCAATGATGAACCAGTATTGTATCGTGCCCTGACAGATGTTTATCCAGATGCGGCGCGTCTTAGAATTAACCGAGTTGGGATTGTCGCTAACTGGGAATGGGGAAATGATACAGGAAGTGTATTTCAAAACTTTGTAGCAAAGGTTTAGACTAATGACTTTAAGCAATCAACAGGTAACCCTTAACAATGGAGTAGGTGCAGGACTAAAATTCCATGGGGATGGTTCTAATCCTGATTTTGCACGTGGTACCTATGAACTTCCACTTCAGAAGGCTTTAGCAAGCTGCTTAAACCACGATCATATCTTCTATGATATCGGTGCTAATATTGGCTTTTTTACTATTATTGCTGCGAAGCTAGTTGGGCCATCTGGACACGTTTATGCGTTTGAGCCAGTTCCAAACAATGCTGATATTATTCTACGGAATGTGGAGCTTAATAGTTTCTCCAATGTTACTGTTTTCCCTCAAGCAGTTTCTGAATCAACCGGAACCGGAGAATTGTTGCTGGCCCATCATTCAGGGGGAGCTACTTTAGCTACAGCGGGTACACCTCCAGATCTCAGGGGTGAAATGACAGTTGATCTTGTGTCTATTGATGATTTGGTGTCCCAAAAGACTTTGAAACCCCCAACGGTCGTGAAAATCGATGTGGAAGGAGCAAAAATTAATGTTTTAAGGGGGATGATTCAAACTATTAAAGAATATCAGCCCATCCTGATTTATGAAGTAGATGATGGGAATCAAGAGTCCTTCAAACTCAAGAATCAAACCATTGAGATGTTTATTGACTCTCTAGGATATAAAATCATGCCCCTGGAACCAGCTTATCCCAATATTACCTGGTATGTTGGACATGCGATCGCGTTTTCAAATCTAAATTGAAAATGCTATATAGCGGTTTTAAATTTGGTGAGGTACAGAGTTCCTGGTTTTAGGGAACAGGGAACAGGGAACAGGGAACAGGAAAGAGTAACCCACCCCTAACCCCTCCCAGGAGGGGAAGAGGGAACAAGGAAAAAATCCTGTGTACCTCATTAGGCTAAAAACCGCTAGGCTCCTGAAGCTATAGCAATCCTAAATCAATTGAGAGAATGTTTGTTCCCTGTTCCCTACTCCCTGCTCCCTGCTCCCTGTTCCCTGTTCCCTGTTCCCTGTTCCCTGTTCCCTTTGCTATATGCCGAATTCTAAGCAAATTCTAAAATATGCTCAGCAGTAACTTGAGCTTGTTCCAAGTGAGGCACATGACCACAGTCTTTAATCCAGATTAATTGAGATTGTGCGATCGCATGCTTAAACTTACTAGCAGCAGCAGTCCCTAAAATTTGGTCATGGTCACCCCATAAAATTAGAGTTGGCTGGCTAATCTGAGCCAGCTTATCCCCAAAATCACCATAACCACCACTTTTGGTAAACGCAATCAAGGCTTGATTCCAACCAGGCATTTCTAGGTGCAATGCAGCACAAATTCGGGCATCTTCAGAGGCCAAACCTTTATCATAGTAGGCGTTTCTACTTATACCTTGCCTTACCTTGGGATTAGCCAAAAATGCTGTCGCTAGGTAGCCTAAGGGAGGAAATAAGAACTTCCCAATCGGGGGAGCCTTGGTGCAGCCAGCGCTATCTATTAATAGTGACAACTCCTACACCGACCTTTCAGGTTCGGTGTAGGCTTCCCAGCCAATCCGGGCATCCCTTAGGAGGCGCTGGGCTTTAAGAACGGACTGCCCTGCCGCTCTATTTTTTATATTTATTGCCGCATTATGATCCCGGTCAAGACTGCATCCGCAATGAGGGCAATCATGCCAGCGAACATGCAGTTTTTTAGGAACTTTTTTTCCACAATTGGAGCAATTCTGCGAAGTATTTTTGGGACTTACTGCAACTGCCAACAAGCCAGCATTTAAGGCTTTGCTTGAAAGAATTGTCAGAAAGCTTGACCACCCAGCATCCAACACAGATTTAGCCAATCGGGACTTAGCCAGTCCCTTTACGTTTAATTTTTCATGAGCAACAACATCATATTTTGATAACAAATAATTTGCGGTCTTGAAATGAAAATCTTTCCGCTTGTCTGCTACCTTCTTGTGCTGTAATCCAAGCTGTTTGATAGCTTTGAGCCTGTTCTTACCTCCCTTCTTTCTACGAGATACACGCTTCTGGATTACTTTTAGACGTTTTTGAGCTTTTCGATAGTACTGAGGTATCTCGACAGATTCCCCTTCAGAAGTCGTCAAAAAATCTTTAAGGCCAACATCAATCCCAATCATTGAGTCCGGATTAATATCTGGCTTTACCTCAGGAACAGTCTTGTCCTCCAGAGATAAGACCAGATAATAGCCATCACATTTGTTAGTAATAGAGGCTGTTTTTATTTTAAATCCAGCGGGAATAGGGCGGTGGAGTACAACCTTTACCATGCCTATCTTAGGGAGGTTTATTAGATCACCTTCCAGACATCCCTCTTTCATTTGAGGGTAGGTAAAAGTACGGTAACGGTGCCGTTTTTTGAATCTAGGTCGCCCACTTCGCCTACCGTTACTGTCTCCTTTTATGAACCTATCAAAAGCCAGTTTTACCCTCTTGACAACATCCTGAAGTACCTGAGAGTGAATCTGCCTGTACCAAGGATGAGTCTTTTTCAGGTTTGGTAGAGTCTTTTTTTGGCTGTAATAATCGGGATTTTCCTTTAATTCTGAAAGATGACAAACAAGGGGACAAGCATTAACATAACAACGATTCTGTTCGTACCAGTTAAATCGATCAGCTAACAAATAATTATATTGAGCACACAGCATTGACAGCCAATTATCTATAACGGCTTTTTGTGCTTTTGTTGGCTTGATCTTGTACTGATACGCTAATCTCATCCTTGGTTGTTACCTTGTTTACCGACCTATTAATATTGTAACAAGCGTCTGAACAAATGTCAATCCAAAATGAAATACAAAAAACTAGTAATCAGAATTACCGACTTTGAAAAAAGGCAGTTCTAGCAAGAAGCACAGAAACGCGGTATGACTTCGTCTGAATTGATCACAAGCTTGATAGCTCGTTTCCCTGTTCCGTGCATACCCTGTGTAAAATTCATCCCACACTCATCCTTGCGGATTGAGGTGTGGGGCTTCTTTTACGGCCAGCTAACTGTTTAACTACCTGGGGGTAAGTGAGGGTAAAATCAATCGCCGCTGCACCTCCCATCGAGGCTCCGACTACAATCACTGGTGTTCTAATCAGGGTTTTCCAGAAATAATAGAGATGGGTTGCGATCGCATTTGGACTAAACGGAGTCCCTGCCATGCGATCCGTAAACCCAAAACCCAACAAATCCACTGCCCAGGTTTCATTTTCCTGAGCCAGCAGTGGTAGCAAGCGGCGTAATTCTAGCAGGGAACTATCGAAGCCATGGAGTAACAGAATCGGCGTGCCACCCTTACCCTGATTAACGTAAGTTGTGGCAATGGCCTGTGGGCTCAGGGGAGTTGAGATAGCTTGACGCTGGATACTTTGAGCAAGAACAATTGAGCTAGACTCAACTAGCTGCTGGGTATTGGAGGGCAGAAAATCAGGAAACATCAGTTGAATTGCTGTAATCAGAGGACAATCCTGATTTTCCCCCTCACAAGCGCAATTATGTTAGTCAGTGCTTACCCGAGCGGGGTTTAATTCAATAGCCTACCCTGATTCATAGGAACTAACAGACCTATGGATTGATGCAAGGGTAACGGTTGCAGTAAACCCTGCCTACAAAGCGCCAAAATTGTGATTTTGCTGATTTTACAAATGATTTAGAATTGCTATAACGTTTTTAGGACTCATGAGGTACACATAATTGTTTGAATATTGGCTCTTGCCTTCCCCTCCTGGGAGGGGTTAGGGGTGGGTTTCTCTTTTACCTGCTCCCTGCTCCCTGCTCCCTAAAACCTAGATATTTGTACCTCATAAGTCCTAGAATTGCTATAGATATCATTACTACGAGAAACGCTATAAATTTTTTTTAAACTATGTTAATAAATTTGAATTTTATCAAACCGTTGCTGTTCCCTATTCCGAGACCCGAACTTCTCAAGTCTTAACAGTTAACGTTAATTGTTTCCGACTACTTAGCTATAGAAAAAGAACATTTTCAACTAGACTCTCCCAACTCCTGATTGGATCTGATCAGGATTTCTGGGAAAACTTAGGATAAGATCCTAATGGAGATCAGAGGATAACTGTGTCTCAAGACCTATTGCAAAACCGAGACTACACCATAATTCTGGCAAGAAATGCCTCTAAAACCTTTGGAACCCTGCCTGGACTAGACAAGCAGTGGTTGCTAGCTCAGGAGTCTATTATCGCCTTGGCAAAGAAATGTGAGGAACTCGATCCAGACGGACTCACTATTTACATTGCATCTACTCCCTATCAAAAATATGACAACACCACTAGTCAGGCATTAGTTGACCTGTTTGAGCAGCCCTATGGTTCAGACAGCATCAATGTGGTTGAGCCGCTCAAAGTGGCAATTGATGATCACTTTAGCCGTAAATCCCGCCAGCAGACGAAAGAAAACGGTGATATTATTATCGTCATCCTGGATAGTGAACCAAAGCCACGGATGGCTGTAGTAAAATTACTAGTTGCAGCAACTAAGAAGATGGATTCTCAGGAAGAACTGGGTGTGATGTTTGCCCAAGTGGGAGAAGACCCGATTACTCGAGGTTTTCTAACGGCTTTAGATGATGATTTACATGCTGCGGGCGCTAAGTTAGACATTGCGGACACTAAGCTTTTGTCAGCTATGGAGGAAAGTGAGATTACTAAGTTTTTGCTCGATGCCCTATATGATTAGGATGAAAGCTATCAGCCGTCAGCTATCAGCGGTCAGCCGTCAGCATTCAGCTATCAGCTGATGCGTATTAGCTTATAGCTTTCATGAAAATGAATGCTTACCACTGAAAACTTAAGTTCCAAAAAGTATGTCTACACCAACCAATATCAATAAAATTCTGATTGAACGTCCTAGCCAAGACCATCTCGATAAATTAGGTATCTCAAATTGGCCAATTTGGACAAAGGAAGTCTCGGAATTTCCCTGGACTTACGATGAACAGGAAATTTGTTACTTGCTAGAGGGTGAAGTAGTTGTAACGCCAGATGGCGGTGAATCAGTTGAAATTGCCAAAGGAGATTTGGTAACCTTCCCAGCTGGAATGTCTTGCACCTGGAAGATTCTTTCTAATGTTAGAAAGCACTATCAATTTGGCTAGAAGTTTGAGGGAATTTTGTATAAGATTTTAGAGGTTGTCTGAGAAGTCTCATTTGCTACATCCAAGCCCCCTAAATCCCCCAATTTTGGGGGACTTTTACCAGCAAATGGATTCTTGTTCCCCCCAGAATTGGGGGGCTAGGGGGGCAAAATTCAATATCAAAAAACTTTTCAGATATCCTCTTAGGGAGTAGGGAATAGGGAGTAGAGAGTAGGGAGTAGGGAGTAGGGGTAATAAACTTGAAGTAATTAACCGGACTTGATATCCCTACTGTATATCCCTACTTTATTGTTTCACTCATCTGCTTCTCTAATTCTTCTAATAATTTATCGACATCTTTACCAACTTCTTTAAAGCACTCTGCTGGTGAAAGTTCAGGTTCAAATTGAATCAGTTTCAACTGTCCATTACCAATGCCAATAATTAGAACTTCCTGCTCAGGTTTATGAGCATCCACCACTCCCAAAATTTCCTGAATTTGGTTATTAACCTGACGATTTAGGGTTTCTATTGCTTCCCTAGGACAGTAAACAAAATGTGGCTTCGGTTTCATGTCAAGTCCGAGGGTCTCATCACTTTCTCCTTTTTCCAGAAAGAGCCCCCAAGCTAGTGCAGCTAATTCTTTTTGATTGGCTTTAACAAACTGATCTAACTGATGTTGCCACTTGTGTATTGCTAAGTCTTGCCGATTACTACCGAATAAGTTCATATCGTATTTATCAATCTGGATTTTAGGGAGTAGGGAGTAGGGAGTAGGGAGTAGGGAGTAGGGAAGGTTGGCAAGTTGAAGGGTTGCCAAGTTCCGTAGCGTGGCCTATTGGCCAAGGTTCAACGGAAACGAACCTTTAAGCAATAGTACATAGTTAATATATTCGGCAACTTTGACCTGCTCTGTGGGGATTGTCTAGAGTTAAACAAACCACAAACTAACTCAACAAACTAAGGTAGATGGGTGGTTTTTACCGGAGAACGACACCATGATATCATGTCCGGTACCGCGCACCACCGGACTTGATATGAATGATTTTTGGACAGATATTCTCAACTTTGCCAAGGACACCACAAACCGTGTCGGGAATCGGCACCTTCAGGACTTTGGTCAGGTACAAGGGTCCGAAAAAGCGGATGGTACGTTAGTGACCCAGGCGGACAGGTGGGCAGATCAAGAAATTAGAGATGCGATCGCATCTGATTTCCCCAGCCATGGCGTACTGAGTGAAGAAGCATCCCACCAATTTCCTGAGTCTGAATGGTGCTGGATTATTGACCCTCTTGATGGCACCACCAACTTTACTAGAGGAATTCCCCTGTGGGGGGTTTCCTTAGGCTTGTTGTATCAGGGAACTCCAGTGTTTGGTTATATTCATTTTGCTCCTGTCCAGCAATCTTTTCATGGTTTTTGGCTGGGGAAATCGGAGCTCAGTGGTGTAGAAAACGGTGCTTTTCTCAATGGACGTCCCATCCACAGCAGCCAGGATTCCCCTAGCCAAAACCACTTTTTCAACCTGTGCGCCCGTAGTACCTCAGTGATGAAGCAACCCTTCCCCTGCAAAATTCGGATGCTAGGGGTTGCCAGTTACAACTTTCTGGCCACTGCCAACGGTGTCACCTTAGGAGGAGTGGAAGCAACCCCGAAAATTTGGGATTTTGCTGGAGCTTGGGTGATTATTCACGCATCTGGGGCAGTTTGGGTACCCCTAGATTCTCAGGAAATTTTCCCCTTGCAAGTGGGCGAAGATTACGGTGAGCGGTCGTTTCCGACTCTAGTTGCAGCACGTCCGGAATTAGTGAGTGTGTTTAAGCCTTTGGTAGAGTTTCTCGGGGATAAGGCAAGTAGAATGTAGAATTAAGAATGTAGAATTAAGAATGCAGAAGGCCAAATGTAGAAGGCCAAATGTAGAATTAAGAATGTAGAAGGCCAAATGTAGAATTAAGAATGTAGAATGTAGAAGGTCAAATGTATAATGATAACTTCAAACTTCAAACTTCAAACTTCTAACTTCTAACTTCAAAAGGGATGTTCCCATAAATAATCTGCGATCGCATTTTCTCCTGCCAGTTTCTCTGACTGAACACCCAACAAAACGGAAATTTGTTCCAACTGATTATTGAATCGTCGAGCAACCCGACTGGGTATACCGTAGCCATAGATAATATGACCTTGCCCAGCAATCACTACTACTTGATAATCTGGGTTAGCTTGGGCAAACAAAGCAATCTTCTCTGCCATGGTTTCATCCCATAACACTTGGGCAGTGAAAAAATTGTCGAAGTTGCGACTATTGCTATGACCGGCGTGGTGATGTTGTTGGTAGAATCCCTGAATCAGGTTGCGGTAATCAGCGTTATCTGTGCGAATTTCCGATAATGGGGGAATATGTTCCTGCTCAGCAGAGGTTAAACTCTCTAAACCGCTACGGGCTACTTTACGAGTGACCTCAGTGGGTGTATTTAAGGCTAACACAGGCAGTTGATTAGTTTTAGCAAAGCGTACCAGGGGAGCATAATATTCCCAAGGAAAGCCCCAGCGTTGTTCATACTCACTTTGCTTAACCAACTCAGCTTCTGTGATTTCCCCGCCTAGGTATTGATCCAGGATATCTTGAGCTGGGCGCTGGAACATTTCCATTGCGATCGCAATTTTGGAATTTTCACGGGTTAGTGCTTTAATAATCGCTAACTGCGCCTCATGATCTTTTTGGCTGCTGTGAGTTTCTCCTAAATAGATAACCCGGGCTTTTTTCCATTCCGGTAATACCTCTGGTAGGGATAGTAGATTAACCGTTTCTATCTGTTGTTGCTGGCTAGTGGCAGTTGAACTATTATGTTGAGTATGTTGAGCAAAAACTGGGGTAGTACAGAAAAAGAAAAGTCCCAGGGAATAAACAACGACTTTGGTAATTGTACCCATAGAAAATTGATAATAGCGACTCAAAAATCCAACTGGTCATGTTTAGCTTAACGTGATTCAGAGGATATCTGAAAAGTTTTTTGATACTGAATTTTGCCCCCCTAGCCCCCCAACTTTGGGGGGAACAAGAGTCAATTTGCTTCTAAAAGTCCCCCAAAATTGGGGGATTTAGGGGGCTTGGATGTAGCAAATAATACTTCTCAGACAACCTCTCAGGATTGCCAGGAATTAATTGACCATCACAAAATTCCAAAAGCCGATTCAAACCCCAAAATTCATCCACATCACCTTTGCCTGTACTAATGTGAGCCACATGACCCCCTTGGGGAGTTAAAATCAAGTTGGCATAGGGATTACTACTCGTGCGCTCTTCCAATTCTGGAATAATAGTAGGATCAAAAATCGGGTCATCCGCAGCATAGATGATCAAATAGGGCAAAGCTAAGCTGTCCAACAGGTAAAGTCCACTAGTCTTCTGATAGTATTCATTAACGCTAGCAAACCCGTAGTAATCAATCACCATATACTGGTCAAAGCTCCGCATTGATTTAATGCACTCCACTACACCAGGTTTGACAGCCTCAGGAAAGTTTTCTAACCGTTGTTGAGCTGTTTTCCTGAGTTTATGAGTGAACCTCTGTTCGATCAAACGTCCCATTGGCGTAGATAGCAAATAATCTATGGAGCGATTCGATTCCAGATTAGGAGCCAAAACTGCTCCAAACCTGACCAGAGAACAATTGTTTTCAACTGCGGCCTTAAGTCCCCACAATGCCAACTGTCCCCCCATGGAAAAGCCCACCAAACCCACAGGTTCTGGGCAACCCATCTTTACTAATTGCATGGCTAGCTGCAACTGATCTTCCCCTTCTCGCCAACCGTCAGAAGATGGGACTGGGGATAGTTGTGCACTGCGTCCGTTACTGCGCCAATCATAAATTAACACTGCCCAACCATTGCTGTAGGCTTTACGAGCAAGGGTACGACTATACCAACCATTATCGACATCCCCTGTAAGGGCATAGTTAACAATCAGGGTACCTTTGGCATTGTCAGGACAACTCCACAATCCGCGCAACGGTACCTGATCCGCACCAGTAAATATGTGTTCCTGCCAGGGCATCAGGGGCAAATGGGAAAGCCAAGGTACTCTTTCCCCCCACCAACTCCAGGTCGTGCCGTACCAGTAAGTGGTAGCAATACTTTGAAATAAGCCATTTCTTAGGTACCAGGGAGCTTGGTAGTCTTGCATCAGGTTTCGTGCCTATTTGTGATTACACATCGGACTATAAGCCCTTCTAGTTCTCCATTGGTGTGGGCAGACAAACATTTGTTGCTCTAATTTTCGATATCTTATTCCATCCAGCGACGAGTCCCAAAAAACTGACAGGAATTGGAAGCTACCTTTGCTGCGGCGGCTAGGGCATCAGTAAACTCTTTCTGTAGAATATAGTGACAGAAGGCACCGTGAAACACATCCCCAGCTCCCAAGGTATCTACTGCTTGAATCTGGGGTACGGGTACTTCACCGGACACTCCTAAGCTACGATACTGAATTGGTTTTTCTCCTTGGGTAATGGCAATGTGATCAATCCCAGCGTCTAGGACATAAGCCATCACCTCTTCTTGGCCAGAGCACCCTGGTGGATAGAAATTGGCTGAGCAAATGGCGTAATCAACATAGGGCAAAATTGTTTCAAATCCTGGCTTCCAGCTACCGCCATCCATGACTACAGGGATATGATGAGTTTTGGCAAATTTTGCGATCGCATTACTAACCACCATCTGATGACCATCAATGAGCACCACATCCACCATCAAGTCTAAATCCTGAGGTATTTGTGTACTGCTGGCTTGGATTTTAGTAGCATTAATCGAAATAACTGCGCGATCGCCTGTGGATTCCGTAACAATGATAGAAGATACTGGTGGCGGTTGGGGGTTAGCTGGGTCAAGGTCGGCGATGATTACGCCATGACTGGTCAAATCGCTGCGAATTAGCTGAGTAATCGGATTAATTCCCACCACACCTAGAATTTTAGCTAGATTCCCCAGATAGCTAAACGTTACTGCTGCATTCGTTGCTGGTCCCCCAGCCGCTACCGTATAGTCAGAGGCAGTTATTTTTTCATTGCTGCTTGGTAGGTTGCTGCTGAGGTATACCAGGTCTAAGGTAACCATCCCCACAAAAAGACCAGTGCTCGCCATCTAACAACTACCCTTAGTATGATTTTTCATCAGCCTTGTAAAGGTAGAATTGTTGACAGATCCCAACAGTTTCAAAGGAGTATGAAGGGATCAGCGTACCAACATCCAGGTCAGTGCGGTAAATACTAAATAGCAAAAAATTTTCTCGCTTTGTGGTCTGGGCAACAACTTGCTTAATTTGGGGTCGTCCTGTATCCACCAGTATGGTACACTGACGGCGGATGAAACCGTCTAGGGCTTCCGGAGCTTGGGGACAAACTTCTTCTTTTAGATACTTGCTCAGTTGCTCAACCGCATAATCTTCATAGGTAGCTTGTCCAGGATTGGTCACCACCATCGAGCCTCCCACCACCGCCAGCACCATTGTGCCAACAGCGGTGACAACCTGTGAAATCTTCATCTGAATTTTTTAACGATATATTATATATTACGATGGCTATTAAGCCTTCGAGTTCCAGATTAACTGCAAAATAGTGGTAACGTCGAAAGCTGTGATGGAAGTCCTTGAGGGCAAGACAATTGCAGCAATTGTCAGCAAACCACAGGACTGACGGACTGAGCAGAAACCCATCAAAATTTCAGAGATTGTTGATAAACCAACAAATAAGATGCTATAATCAACAACGGTAAGATTATGGCGAGCGTAGCCAAGTGGTTAAGGCAGTGGATTGTGGTTCCACCACTCGCGGGTTCGAGTCCCGTCGTTCGCCCTAAAAGTCCGTGGAATGGGCATCTTGCCCGTATCCTTCCTGGCATATTGGTGGAATGGGCATCTTGGCTGTTTCAACTTTCCGGCATCTTGGTAGAACGGGGAGCCGCCTGTGGAATGGGCATCTTGCCCGTTTCATTTCCGGGCGGGCAGAATGCCCACTCTACTCCTATTCAGCGCGAAGATTCAGCAATGCCAAAAAAATGCAGAAGTAGATTCACATAATCACTTCTGCCTAAATCCTCTCAAGACCATTGACTAGACACCAATAGAGTCTACATCCACAGTCTTGACTTCAGGGTCTTGAGAGTCATTGGCAATCTTTTCGCTTTGGCGGGCTTTGGCAAAGTCAATTAGCCACTGAGACAGCTCTGAAACGAGCAGGGTTATAACTGCGATATCATCAATTTGCCCAATGATGGGAATAAAGTCTGGGGAAATATCAATGGGGCTAAGAAAGTAAACTAGGGTTCCCAAGATGATCCACCAGCGGTACTTGGAATGGCGGATAGTGTTGCGATACCAGTTGTAAAAAGATTGAATTGGATTGTTCATCAAAATTTGCGGCTGAATACCTCATCCCATACCAAGTTGCGTGGGTAGGAAAGCCACACCTCCAACTAATGGTTTAAACGACTGGTTTTAAATGCTCATAAGCCGAGACCAGCCAAACTCGTTATCCCCAAGGGCCACACTTGTTAAGATTTCTTCCAATTAGAAGCAACCACAAAAGGGGTTTTTCCTATAGACCGGACTGGGGAACTCTCCGGCTCTGATGTACCAAACAATGGCTCAATACTCTATAGCTACTATTTATAGTGCCAGATTCTTCCAGAAACCGACTATGGGGATAACCACCCGTTTGATTAGAGTTTTTACTAGAATTTAGGCAGTTGAAACGGGCAAGATGCCCATTCCACCATGAAACGGGCAAGATGCCCATTCCACCATGAAACGGGCAAGATGCCCATTCCACCATGAAACCAAAAATTGAGGCTTTACCTAATATCGAATTTGCTTATCGTGATCAGACCTTAGCCCCATGGAAATGAAATTCTTCCCTATCTCCCCATCTCCCCATCTCCCGTTTCTCCCCATCTCCCCATCTCCCGTTTCTCCCTATCTCCCCACACTCCCCGCACTACCTAAGACACTCTGTACCGGATATGCTAAAGTCCAAGTGTAAATTTCCTGACCTAATCAGTTAACTTGTGGAGAATAGGATCAGTTTCTTGGCAAGTGGTTGAAAATCAATAGAAGATTGATAGACCACTGAGTTATTTGGAAGTAAGGGCAAGTCGTGGATATTGTCGAACTTATTGCAAAAGGTGGGATCGCCATGTGGCCTCTGTTGGCTCTATCGATCCTGACTATGGGTACAATTTTTGAACGGATCTGGTTTTGGGCAACTATAGCGTTGAGGGAAGGCATAATTGTTAATCGTGTTCTAGAGGCAGCAGCTGGTAGCTGGCATGTTGCTAGACAGATTGCCCTAGAGTCACGCCGACAACCCATCGGTAGATATTTGTATGCTCCTTTACGACTAAATAATCCTGAACCAGAAGTATTCCGACTGGCTCTAGAGTCGGCTGCGGATGATGAATTAGCTGCTATGCGACGGGGAGACAAACTCCTGGAAGCTGTGATTGCTCTAGCACCACTGTTGGGATTACTTGGTACAGTGTTGGGCTTGATTAATTCATTGGGTTCCATTCGCATTAGTGACCTTGGCACAGCTTCCACCGATGGGGTGACTCAGGGGATTGGAGAATCACTGATTAGCACAGCTACAGGTTTGATTGTGGCGATTATCAGTCTGGCTTTCTATCGACTATTTCAGGCTTTTTGGTTTAACCAAGTTAAAGTGTTTCGCAAAGCTGGAAGCGAGTTGGAATTGCTTTATCGACAAGATTGGTTACAACAAGAAGAAAGCTCTTAGTCACAGGAAAAATTTATGAATAAAAAAAAGGATTCAGCTCGTTCCCCCATGGCAGTCCGTCCTCTAAGACTGCGAATGGATAGCTCGCCGGAAGAGGTTCGGGTTGAGATTGTTCCCCTGATTGATGTGATTTTTTGTATTCTGACCTTTTTCATTTTGGCAGCTGTTACTTTATCTCGCCAGCAAGCCCTGAGCGTGGATTTGCCTAAGGCAAGTACTGCTAAGCCTCAAGGACGGCAAATCTTAATGGTTAGCCTTAATGAATTTGGTCAACTCTATGTTGAACAGGAGCCAGTAGTAACCCAAGAGCAGTTCAAAAAGAAACTGCAGGCATATCGTCAAACCAATCCTTATGGGTTGATGGCTCTTTATGCTGCCAAGGAGGCTAGTTACAACGAGGTCGTTCAGGTATTGGATGTGCTACGACAAGTGGGAGGCGATCGCGTAGCCCTAGCTACTCTACCAGGATCCTCAGGTCAATCCATTGACTTTATTCCTTCCCTGCCATCGGGAACAGGTGTGCCTAAGGTTAACTCTCCTGGAAACAACTCCTCTGATGCTCTTAATGACATATTAAAGTTCTTGCCTGGATCTACCAATAATAAATAAGGTTTTTCGGAAGTGTGGGGAGATAGGGAGATGGGGAGATGGGGACCCACCCCATTCCCCTCCCAGGAGGGGAATGGGGA
>NZ_MKZS01000001.1:1299518-1309693 GCF_001942495.1 Moorena bouillonii PNG | reverse complement strand
CGATTCCCGATTCCCGATTCCCGATTCCCGATTCCCGATTCCCGATTCCCTAAAACTTAAGAGTAAACCCTTCAACCTTCAAGTTTCCCCAGCATGGTAAGAACTACGAACCAAAGGACCGGAACGAACATGGGCAAATCCCATATCCCGTGCGATCGCACCTAGCTCATCAAACTCTTCCGGTGTCCAGTATTTTTGTACGGGCAGATGTTGGAGAGAGGGACGCATATATTGACCGAGGGTGATGCGATCGCATCCAATTTTACCTAAATCCGCCATTGCCTCTATTACTTCTGCTTTGGTTTCCCCATGGCCCAACATTAATCCCGACTTAGTGGGAATGGCGGGATTGAGTTGTTTGACAATGCTGAGCACATCTAGCGATCGCTGATATTGTGCTCCCCGGCGCACTTTGCCCTGTAAGCGCTGCACTGTTTCAATATTGTGGTTGTAACAGGCTGGCTTCGCCTCCACCACCGTGGCTATCCGTTGCTGTTGCAACTCTGCTGAGGTTTGATCCTGCTCACCTTTACCCCCCCAGAAATCTGCCGTCAGCACTTCTATCTCAGTACCTGGATTGAGTTGGCGGATCGCATCCATCGTAGCGACAAACCAACCGGCACCCTGGTCTGGCAAATCATCCCGAGCCACAGAGGTCAGCACCACATACCGCAACCCCAATAACTGTACCGATTCCGCTACTTTCTGGGGCTCCTCTGGGTCTAGGGCCATGGGAGCATGACCTTTATCCACTTGACAAAATGCACAAGACCGTGTACACGTCGGTCCCATCAACAAAAATGTAGCAGTTTTCTGAGAATAGCACTCACCTCGGTTCGGGCAACGTCCCTCTTCACAAATCGTGTGAATCTTCCGTTGTTTAATAATCCGCTGCACCGTTGAGATGTCACTAGCATTACCAATCGGACGTCGCAACCAAGACGGAAGTGCAGTAATTTCTGAACGCCATTGTTTTTGTGTAGTCATGGGGAGTAGGGAATCGGGAATCGGGAATCGGGAATCGGGAATCGGGAGTGTGGGGAGATGGGGAGATGGGGAGATAGGGAGATGGGGAGATGGGGAGAGGGGGAGATGGGGAGATGTAAGAAGTAGTTGCTGATCGATAAGAAGGTATCTTTAAAATGATTATTAAAAATGATTATTAGGCGCGCAAATGCCTATTATAGCGTTTCTAGGATTTATTATGAGGTACGCTTTTCAAGCTCAAAGTCCCCCTTATTAAGGGGGATTTAGGGGGATCTCTTTGTACCTCATGGCATAGAGAATTGCTATATAAAATACTATTATATAAGTAATAACCAAAGGGAGTAGGTCAAAGTTGCAGAACAGATCAACTATGTACCATCAGAGCGTGCTTAAACCCATGAGGGGGCTAGATAATTAGTACAAATGTTCTATATAAGTAACATGCTCCCACAACCAAGAAAGCTGAAGGCTGACAGCTGACCCAGGGGTAAGTAAAAATGAACCAACAAAGAAGACAACAATACCTCAAATTGCTCCAGCAACTCCTAACTTGTCCCAAGGGTAAAGAAATCAAAATTATTAATAGCAACCGCGAGTTAGTGGATGCAGATTTATTGCAGGTAATGGCACAATCAGCCGAATATCTGACAGCAAAGGGTCAGCAAAATGCTGCTGACTTTTTACTGCGGATCAGGAGTAAGCTTTTAAAGGGTCTGGAAATTTCAGAAACCCTTACTTCAGCTAAGGCTTCATCGGAAGAGTATCAGCAATTTTTAGACGAGGTATTGCTAGCAACTAACAACAGCAAAGGTGACGGCGAAGTTGTCTACCAACTTCTGGAAGAAAACTTAGATAAACTCGATCATAACTTTATCAATATCCTGGAAACCTGGGCAAGTGCTAAACTCTCAGAAGCGGAACCAGAAATAGCAAAAGATATCGCTAATACTATCTGGGAATTCAGCACTATGATCAGCGATTTTCCACTGGGTAATCCAGCCAACAACAGGGAAATCGCTATTGCCGGTTACCAAACGATGCTAACGTTTTTTACTAATCATAGTAACCCAGAAATTTGGGCAGCTATTCAAAACAACCTGGGCAATGCCTACAGTGACAGAATCCGTGGCAATCGGGCTAATAATCTCGAAAAAGCCATAGATGCATACCAAATAGCCTTGGAGGTTTATACCAAATCAGACTTCCCGGAAGATTGGGCAAGCACTCAAAACAACCTGGGCATAGCTTACTGTGAAAGAATCCGTGGAGACCGGGCTGATAATCTCGAAATTGCTATTAAAGCATTCCAACTAGCATTAGAAGTTCGCACTAAACCAGATTTCCCCATTGATTGGGCAATGACTCACTATAACCTGGGCAATGCCTACTGTGAAAGAATCCGTGGAGACCGGGCTGATAATCTCGAAATTGCCATAGAAGCATACCAACTAGCATTGGACGTTCGCACCAAACCAGATTTCCCCATTGATTGGGCAAGTACTCACAACAACCTGGGCATCGCCTATAGTGACAGAATCCGTGGAGACCGGGCTGATAATCTCGAAAAAGCCATTGCCAAATACCAACTAGCCTTGGAGGTTTATACCAAACCAGACTTCCCCGAAGAGTGGGCAAGGACCCTATATAACCTGGGTAATGCTTACAGCAACAGAATAGTAGGAGAGACTACAGAGAATCTGGAAAATGCGATCGCATGCTATGAAAATGCCTCAGAAATCTTTACCCGTGACGACTTTCCCGAAGATTGGGAAAACCTTCAACGTCATATTGCTAAACTACTGATTCAGCTAAGAAACTGATAACTGACAGCTTATCTATTCTATGCTAAAATCTAGAAAAACCATTACAATATTTTTCATAAATTAATATGTCAGTTACTTGGTCAAATTGGAGGGGTAATGTTTCTTGCAACCCCAAAAGTATTGTCGAGCCATCTTCTAACGAAGATCTCAGGAAAGTTCTTGCCATGGCTCGAACCGAAAAGATGAAAGTTAAGGTGGTTGGTTCGGGACACTCATGGTCAGAAGCTGCATGCACCGATGGTGTTCTTGTATCATTAAAGCGACTAAACCGAGTAATCGAGCTAGACCGAGAACGGGGCACCGTTACTGTCGAGCCAGGAATAACACTAAACAGCTTGAATCAATACCTAGACCAACACGGAATGGCCTTGGAAAACCTGGGAGCAATCACCAAGCAGACTATTTCTGGTGCAATAGCAATGGCTACCCATGGAACAGGAGACAAAAACGGCTCACTGGCCAGTGCAGTGGTCGAGCTGGAGCTAATGAAAGCATCCGGGGAAGTTGTCCGCTACCAACAAGATAATCCCACATTTTATGGAGTATGTGTCAACTTGGGTGCCCTTGGTATTATTACTAAATTAACCCTTCGTTGTGTGCCTACATTCTTCTTGCGAGATATTCAACAACCGATGTTGACCGACATTCTCAGAAAAGAAATAGACACATTAGTTAAAGAAAACGACCATTTCCAATTCTTTGAATTTCCCCACACCTCACGCTCCTATTGGTTTAAGTTTAATAAAATGGATGAGCCAGTTGCGCCCATGCCATTCTGGAGACAATTCCTAGACGAGCTATCTAGAACTATATCTAGAGAAGGCAATGGAATCGGTGACTGGATTACCAGGACGTTTCCTTTTACAATTCCTCTCATCTTTAGAGTAGCTTTTTTGACTAATCTACGGGGATTAAACCGTTGGGATAAGAGCTTTAATATCCTCGCCTTTGAGAATATTAATTTCACATATTCCGAGTTAGAGTATGCCATACCAAGGTCAGCTACAATCAAAGCTCTGGAGCAAATTCACCAGATGATAGAAAACCAGGGATTTAGGATAAACCTACCAATATCAGTTCGATTTGCTAGTTCCGAAGAGCATTGGTTAAGCCCACTGTATCAAAGAGAATCGGTATATATTAGCCTTAACTTATCAGGGTCAGATTTTAAGGTGATTGAAAACTATCACCGGGAAGCCGAACAGATATTATTAGAGTATGGTGGCCGTCCCAACTGGGGCAAGCACTTTTATTCCAATCGGGAATATCTGCGCTCACAATACCCACGTTGGGATGACTTCGCTCTACTTATGAAAGAATTTGATCCTGATCGACTTTTTTCTAACCCCTTCCTCGACCGCCTCTTCCCTTTTGATGTATAATTGGCTCACATCGGTTGGGAGTTGGTTTCACAGCCGGGGTTTCTTCCATATTCTCTAATATCATGTCGGGATAATTACCCTTAATAAAAATCTCCCCAATCTCCCCACCCTAACCCCTCTCCACCTACTCCTTACTCTAATTCCTTTACCACTTTACTCATTCCATCCAGTAATTTTTTATTTTTTTGGCTCCTAGCGCCATAGAGACGGGCAGAAAAGACTGTGATTAATTCCATCATGTCTTGGGTTAATTCGTCATCAAAGCTGACTCCCTCTGGGGATTTATTAATGATCACGACTTCTGTGCCAAACTCTTCACAAATGGTAAAGATTAATTCTGATCCAAATCTCAGCAATCTATCCTTGTGAGTTATCACCAATCGTTCAACATCCCCTGTCATAATTTTTCTGAGTAATTGGTTCAATCCTTTTTTGTGATAATTTAAACCACCCCCTAAATCAGAAATAGTTTCGTATTGCCAACCATTAGCAGCGCTAAAATTTTCTAATAATTGAATTTGACTCCTCAGGTCTTTTTGTCGCTCATCACTTGAAACTCTGGCATAGTTAATTGTCAATCTGTGGGTTAATGGCTGAGGATTTCTTGGTGTTATATGTTTGATATCTTTAAGATAAAATCGCCGTTGTCCAGTAGGTGAACGTTGATATCTGATTTTGCCTGCATCAGCCCACCGTCTTAGGGTTTTGGTAGAGACTCCTAGCTGTTTAGCTGCCTCCCCAATGCTTAATGTCATCTCGGAATGACTTTCCATATCAATGCTAGATCTCATGACTCCACTCTCTAGTATTACTCATTTTGTAAGTAATGTCTAAGGGTGTCTATTTTTTATAGACAGGCAACAGGCAAGAGTAGCAAAACAATCATTATATAATAAATTTTGGGCATAATTACCTTTAATCAAAATTCCCCCCATCTCCCCATCTCCCCATCTCCCCATCTCCCCAGGCTAATCCCTTAGCCTTAACTGAAACTGATCGAATTTAATCACATCTGAATTAGGCGATCGCGTATCAAAGCGATAGCTACTTACTATACCGGTGCCAGTATCGAAGATACTAAATACAGTGAGGTCATTACTAGCGATATAAGGCAAGGGCTGGTTATTCTCTCCTAACAATGGCGCGATTGTTGGCATAACGGGCTCTAATCCATTGGGGTCTCCAGTAGCGGAATAGTTTTCGTTATACCCAGTTGGTACTGGGCGCTTCTTCTGACCAAGATAAGCGCCATAACTATTCCCCACATTGGAGGATTCTAAAAAATGGATGCCATTACCATCAACAAAGCGATTCCATAGATGGGAATGGCCATAATACACCAACTGCACACCAGCAGCTTCTAACAATGGCACCACATCCCGAATGATGTAATCCTTGTCTTTGGGGTACTCATAACGTACTGCTGTCACCTTACCCGCCCGATCCCGCTCAATGATCTGCACTGGGTCAGTATAAGCTGGGACAATATTGTCCCCTAGGCTATGGGGAGGATGGTGAAGCATCACAATTTTATACTTAGCTTGTTGGAACTCAGTGCTATTGAGTTCTGCCTGGAGCCATTGGTACTGGGGACTCCCTTTACTAACCGGTTCAAAGATATGTTGTCCGTATCCCCAAGCGATGGGATTGTCTAAATCTTGTTCCCGTTCTTGATACCTACCTTTGGCATTAGGGCTTAAGCTAGGTGTGCGCCAAATATTAGTAATGTACAACACCACTAAGCGAATATCACCAAAGGTTACGGCATAATAAGGTTTGCCATTTGGTAGGTAAAAAATCTCGTTATAAGTGTCGGTATTATAGGTATTATTTTTTAGCCAATCTTGGTAATAATTAGGGTCATTATCTGGATTTAACTGTTCAGCTTTTTGCCGATAGATGGCTTGTGCTGCAGCGCGAGGAAAAGGGTCATTGAATTGGCTATTCAAATCCTTTTCCATAGAAAAACGCCCCATCACTTCATGATTACCAACTACAGGAAATATCGGGGCATTTTGAATAATTTCACCGCCATGGTAGGTAGTTTTAACCCCATTCTTCTGCAATTGGTAATTAGCTCGACCCTGAAGACAGGGGAAAAAGGCACCACCCCGGTTATCATCAAACCATTCCGAAGCCCGGTCAGGAATATTAACTAAATCACCAACATAGAACACCCCATCAATTTGGCCTACAGTTTCTACCACCTTCTGGAGATTAGCTGCTGTCATCGGCATTAGTTGATGGTCAGAGGTCAGAAGAATTTTCTGGGGTGTCTCAGGGTTTGGTAGAGCACTGAGGCTAAAGAGTTTGCTCCTGACAACTTGCCCATTCTCCTTGACACTGGTGACTTGATAGGGAACAGGAAGACCAGGAGTCAGTCCAGTTACGATGGCTTCATGACGCCAAATATCCCGCATGATCGGCTTCTGGTAGAGTTGGGCGTCTTCGGTCTGCTTGCCTACTCGGGATTTTTGGTCTTCCCGAGTGCGACTGAGTTTAGTAGTAGTAGCAGTGGCCTTACGGTAAGAAGTCGTGCCGTAGGTAACGGTGTGGTGGGAGCCAGGAAATTCGGTAAACCAAACCACTCGCACGGAATCTTCTGTAGGAAATTGCAAGAATGGGTCAGTCAGTAATTCGTAAGCGGATGTCATGGCTCGCTGCTGGGTAATTTGCTTGATAGTTGGGACAAGAACAATTACACCGATAACTATAGCTGCCATGAGGATAAAGCGACTGATAGAAAACTTGACCATGAAAGCTATAGGGCAGGGAATGGGGAATCGGGAATCGGGAATCGGGAATCGGGAATCGGGAATCGGGAGAAGAGTGTGGGGAGAGGGGGAAGTGTGGGGAGAGGGGGAAGTGTGGGGAGAGGGGGAAGTGTGGGGGTATAGGGGAACAGAGGTAAGAAGTAGTTTTCGATGAAGTTGGTATAGCTTTGATCATAGTTATTTTGATAAGACTTATGAGGTAGATTCAAGCTTCTTACCCCGTCTTGATCCAAAGCACAAGTAAGGGTTTCCCCCAAGACTGAGCTGCATTCCGACTCCCAGGGAGTGCGCTTACAGTCGTCGAATTAAATTCGCCACGGGTCGCACCGCTCCCGACTCCCGACTCCCGATTCCCAACTCCCGACTCCCGATTCCCGATTCCCTAATACTTTGACTGCTCCTATGCCTCAAACGCTCAATGTATTTATGTAAAAGATTATTGCTGTAATCACATATTGTGTGACAATAAAGTTAGATTAGATACAAAACGAACTGACTACAGGTTTTGTATAAGCAATACTATGACATTATTAACTACTAATCAAGTTCTTAAACAACTTAAGCAAGGACTGTCGTTACAGAAAGCCGAGCTGAGTCATATTGATTTACAGGGGTTGAATCTGGATCAGGCTCAGTTTGCCCACGCTTACCTACGTAATGCCAATCTCTCGGGAGCATCTTGTCAAGAGACAGACTTTACTCAAGCCAATCTCAGCTGGGCCAACCTATCGGGGGCGACTTTGGTTTATGCCCGACTCTCAGGAGCTCAACTGAATTGTGCTGGTTTGGAGGGTGCGAATCTCCGAGGGGCTTGGGCAACAAAGGCTAAGCTCTGTGGAGCAAGACTAGATGGGGTTGAGGCGTCCTTAGCCCAGCTGCAAAAGGCTGATTTGAGAGAAGCAACTGGAAAAGGGATAACCTTTACAGGTGCCAATCTCAAGATGGCGAATTTAGGAGCTGTGAATTTCCCTGAGGCTAATTTCAGTGGAGCAAGCCTTGATCTAGCTACCTTAGAAGGGGCTCAGTTAATCGATACTAAGTGGCTTGGTGCTGATTTGGAACGGGCAAATTTAAGCCGTGCTAGTTTACTCAGAGCAGATTTAACCTCTGCTAATCTGATTGTTGCTAATCTCAGAGCTGCTGATTTGACCGAGGTAATTTTGCGTGGTGCTCAGTTGCTGGAGTCAAGTTTAGAAAATGCGCTATTAAACGATGTTGATTTAACTGAAGCGTCTTTATTTTCTGCAAATTTAGAAGGGGCTCGCTTATCTAGTATTAATCTTAAAGATGCTGATTTACAGTACGCTAATTTAGAGAATACCATTTGGGATGGGGTTGATTTCGACCAATGCGAGGTGGCCGGTGCGGTGTTTACCGATGCTAAAGGATTAAGTGCTCAACAGTGCCAATGGCTCAAGCAAAATGGCGCGTTGAATGTTCCTTTTGGGTAACAGCAACCATTAGTCTATGGGCTACGCAAACAGCTGTCAGCTGTCAGCCGTCAGCTGTCAGCTTATTTTATACAAAAGCACCGATTGCTCTAGGCCCACGCTGCGTCAAAAGTAGCTTGGCCCTGGTTGACTGACAAAACTAATCAAGCACGTACTCGTACGTTTGTATTTTGAATTCCAGTCGATACCGTCGTTTATCATGTTGTGTTCGTGAGGCCATCACTGGGTCAGGATCATGATTACTCGTAAAACGAACCCGACGAATCAGTCTCCAGCCATTTTCCAACGAGGCTTTGACCCACTCCCAACCAATCCGAAAATAGCTGTTTCCTCGTGCGCCAGTGTGTGTCTACCCATCGACGTTTACCTGTTTCAACGACCTCAACCCCTTGGGCTGTGACATATAACGTAGCAACTGCCAGGATGAACCTAAGCCCTTGATAAAGCAGGAACTGAGCGAATTTGGGATTTTTGCACATTCGCTCCCATTGGACTGGTCATCCAAGAAATTTTCCTCGATATCAAAGCGCAATCCATATTCTTGAAAGGATTTAAGAGTGGTCTTTTCATCACTAACAATGGCCCAAAACTCACCATTGACATTGTTACGACCGAAGACGAGATGGACCCCACCATACCAGTACTCCTTGTGGAGTTTGACATTGTGAAAGCAGAGGGCTTCACCTCGCTTGAAATGGAAATCTTTAAGCTGACACCATCCTTTTCCGGCTCGCCAAATCCAACTGTCCTTTTTCAAACGAATCCGATAGTGCCAGCCCCATTGGGTTGTCATGGCTTTCATTAAATCGGTGTGGACAAAGCCTCGATCTGCCAGTAAAACGACCTTAACCCCTTTGGGCAAGAGGTGTATGGCTTGTTGCAACATCTCGCGATAATCGTGTTTTGGATACAGAAGCACTGCGATGTTCGAGCACTCGCCAGACCACAGGCAAGGCTCGTCCCCGATGCACCACAACCAATCGCACCAGGCAATATTGATCCCAGAACAGTGAGGTGTCCAAACTCAAATAAATAGTGTCATCCTTCCAATCCGCCAAAGCTGCTTGAATCAAAGGTTTGTACAATCGATGGATGTTAATTCGAGCATTATGCAGCCAGCGTTGCATCCGGCGTTGCTTGCTTTGGGCATATTGGCCTCTACATGGAATCTCAGGAATCCAACGGGTCAAATTTACCTCCCCTGTTTTGATCACGGCCACCACCATCCACAAACAGGTTGTCAGGTGGCTCAGGTGAGCCCAGTCACTGGGTTGATCTATCCAGCTCTTCAAGGCATTGTATAGACGGGAGTTTTTTTCACAGCATTCCAAGGGTATGAGTGGTTTCTATCCTTAGAATGCTGGCTCCCACTCACTTTAGTCAAGGGCGGCTATCTCTCTCCAGATAAGTATTTGAGCACTTTTGACTTCATTTTTTGTCAGTCAACCAGAGCTTGGCCACAGACCCACATCTGATAACTGATAGCTAATAGCTGATAACTGATAGCTGACGTCTAGAGATTTAATCAACTATGCGATCGCATCGACTATAGTAACCGTTGCGTAAACCTAACCGTTGCGGAAGCCTAACTGTTAAACAAACATGCGTTCGCGTAGCGTCGGCTTTGCCGAATCCCATAGTTATTCCCATAGTTATATCCCATAGTTATAGGGTTATCTCTTCCCATCTCCCCATCTCCCCATCTCCATTAAACTAAGCCAGTGAGTCACCTCACTGACTCGTCTTCAAAACCGGGCG
>NZ_MKZS01000001.1:1256570-1299418 GCF_001942495.1 Moorena bouillonii PNG | reverse complement strand
CTGTATGAGTTGGAAGCCTGGTTCTGACCGTCGTGGTCATGACATCATTAAAGTAGGCTTTGCTAGCTCCACTTGTAAGCTCTGTCCCCATCGTCCCTTGTGTACTCGTACCAAAAAGCAAGGGCGCACCATTACCCTGCGTCCTCAACGCCAACATAATGCCCTGCAACAGGCTCGTCAGACCCAAACAACAGAGGCTTTCCAGCATCGCTATGCTCAGCGTGCAGGTATTGAAGGTACCTTAGCTCAGGGCATTAAAGCGTTTGGCTTACGTCGATGTCGCTATATCGGTTTGACTAAAACCCACTTGCAGCACATCATCACAGCTTCTGCCATGAATATTGTGCGTTTGGTTAATTGGTGCCAGGGAGTTCCATTTGCAGCTACCCGATGTTCTCGTTTTGCTGCTCTTGCGCCGACCGGTTGACCTATGTGTAAACAAATATTAATTTGGCCAGCGGTATCAATTCTGGGGGACTTTGACATCATTACCCCCCAAAATTGGTAGGGCTGTTTCATTCTCGCAAAAAATAGATGGGGAGATGGGGAGATGGGGAGATGGGGAGATGGGGAGAATTTTGGACTAATACTCGGGATTTTGGGCAAATTTATCTAACCTTCCTCGAAGGCCGTTAACAAATTGTTAGTGATTTGAGTTGATTGAAGGCGGTTAATTCGTCAGATTTTAATGACTAAATTTGGGCATTTTTCGGGAAATTTTAGTTGATTTCCCTATCCCCCTATCCCCCTATCCCCCTATCTCCAATAATCGTTAACTTACTAAAGTTTGAAACAGCCCTGCCCAAAATTGGGGGGCAGGGGGGCAAAACCAACTAAACTTCGTAAGTCCTATAAAAATTCTAGGTGTTGCTATTAGCTATTAGCTGTTAGTTATCAGCTGATAGCTGACTAGTCGGGGTTTTTGTGCTTGGGTATAAAAATGCTAGGATTTACCCAAAACTCAGCTAACAGGTGCTCTGCTATGAATGTCATAAAAATAGGATCATTTCTATCACTGGGCATTATATTCGCACTAACTGGCAATCCGGTTAATGCCCTGCCTGGTCAGAGAACTGATCAAGTTGCTGCATGGATTAACGGTCACCCCACCCTACGGCCTGGTATTGGAGATGGCTTAGTAGTGCGCAAAAGTGATACAGCTGGGGAACGATTTACTTTTCAAGCCACTGTCTTGCCTCCTGGTAGCATCTCTTATCCAAAAGACCGGAGTACAATTCGCAGTGAACGCATTGCTATCCATGACCAAGTTAATGGGGTAACCCTCGAACGCCTGGAGGAATCCCTACGCACTGTCTATGGCCCACAGATTTATCGAGATTACAATAGCGCCCAGTTTGTATACACCTATCCCTCTCGAGAAATCTTAGAGTTATCACGACGAAAAAACCTACCACTGTGGTCAGCTGAGCAGGGTCAACTCTTGTTAGGAGAAAAATACGGCTATTGGATAGAAATAACTCAAAATGATAGCGGTAAGGCTTTCATTGGGCAACTTACGGTTTTCTTGAAAGAGGATTTAGGCAAACTAGAAACAGAATTACGGGGACGGTAGGTGAGTATTAAGAAGAAGGGAGTAGGGAGTAGGGAGTAGGGAGTAGGGAATCGGGAATCGGGAATCGGGAAAAAATCCGGCATTGCTGAATCTTCGGATGAATATGAGTAGGGTGCGCATCCTGCCCGCCCGGGAATGAAACTGGCATGATGCCCGTTCCACCAACATGCCTGTTCCACCAACATGCCTATTCCACGCAGTTTTAGCTGGCTGGCGGCAATAGTCTTACCAAAAAAATTGGGTAATCGCGCCCCGTCCTTCGTTCGACGGCAATTCTAAGAGACAATGGGATTGAAAGTTGGCACTTTGTGTGCTACTATAAAAGTATAATCAATCTTTCTTTTGGTGTAGCTAGATACTGTCTAAACATAAGTAGGCAACGTAAAAAATATGTAGAGCTTACATATTGCGTAATTGGGTCTAACGACTTAAATGTTTATGAAAGATTTAGATAAAAAAGTATCTAGTTAAAGCGATGCAGCGCGGTCATGGGGGTTTCCCCCACTCGCGCTTTGCATCAAGACATAGATTTTGAAAAGGTACGGTGGGGCACACCGGAACCCAAGTCCGAAGACTAAATACGCTTGTGGAGAGGAGACCTCTATTTTTCCTGGCTCCGGCCTGGTTAAACAAGTCACCCCGTGGAAGCAAGAATCCCCGTCCTTCCAGGGCGGGGAGTGTCAAAAATCCCTCTTGCTCAAAGTGCCGATCTGTGGTTAATGCATCGGTTATGCTACGTTGGCGCATCAGAATAAAACTGACCGCATCGCACAAGGAATAGGTCTTGTCCTGCCGATCAGCTAAAAGCTGCATGGCTTCTCGGTGTAGTTGTTCATCAACCCAGACTGTTTCAATGTCTGGATTATCAACCAAGTCAACCACAAACTCCAAAACTTTAGCCCGAGGGAACCGGCGGATCAGTGCAAGAGCAACCAACTCAGCTAAGACATGGCTATGAGTCAAGAGTTTACTGCCCGCATCATCGACTAACTGCACCGCCTTTTTATGCTGTGGTTCGTCCCGATGGATATAGCACAACAAACCTGATGTGTCTAGAAGCACAAAATAACTCCGCTTCTAATACTCATCACTATAAGCTCTGGCTAGGTCAGCATCAATCTCTAGGTTATCTACACCCGTTGCGTGTCCTAGACTGACTGCACCTGCATGGCTTTTGAACTTCTGTCGTGCCTGCTCTTGCTGCTCTGGAGACAGCATCGTAGTGCTAACAGTTCCGTCTTGTCTGCTGAGAACGGCGACTATCCAATCCGTTATGGATATTCCTACTGCATTGGCCTTACGCTGTAGGTCGGCGTAGACTTCATCGCTGATTTCTAGAGTTAGCTGCTGACTCATAGGTGTTAGGCAATTAGCTATTTGAAGCAATTATAGCTTTTGGGTTGGCGTTGCTGAATAGCAAAATGGTTTAACCAGAAAGGGGAATTTCCTGAAATTTTCAATAATAAATTTTCAATAATAAATAAGAAGCCTAATTGATAACTACAACATTACCAAACAAGTTTTGTTAGTTTGAATTTGATTGGCAAGATTGACAGCCCGTTGATGATTATGATCGGTGACCGAAGATAATGCGATCGCAAAAGAAGTATCTAAAAAAACTTCAGTCATTCTCAGAAACAGTTTCCCCATACAAATATTGGTCAATTTTGTCTGACCAATCTGGGTCACCATGTAATTTTAAACACTGAGCAGTTTGAAGGAATGTTGTAGGTTGCCTTACTTAATCAGACAAAACACTTTCAACAATAATCCGTACCCTTGTACCTGCAGCTAAGTTTAAAGGCACTTCCAGTTGAAGAGCTGTCCCATCAAATACCGCTTCAAGTTCTTGGAGCATGATTCTCTAAAAGCTATTGACTATTCTAGTATAGTCCGATCTTTACCTATAACGGCCTCAAGCTTAGCGGCGCGAGCACCACCTGTCGGGAAAAAGCGAACTATTAGCGATCGCATCTGCTAGAGCGCCCTAGTTAGGAAGAAATGGGATGATGCAGCTAAGGTGCATCCACACCATAATCTTAAGATGCGTTTGCCCTGTGGATATGGCTCTTGCTAAAATAGGGTCGCTCAATTCTAATTGGTCAGTTACACTAATCATTTTTTGCTTGATATCGGGAAATAATCCAGTACAACGGTTTATTTATAGCTAGAACTTTCTGAACTTGGATTCAATAATTCCCACAATCCAACAAACCCCACAAAAAACGTATAAATGCCATAGGTTATAGGATTTTTATCACAACTGTCAGCTTTAAAAGCAGCGATTACACCTTCAATGAAATGGGATATTAAAGCGATACTTCCTAGCCACAATACATAATAGAGGTTACTTGGTAGATAGCCATGGGTTAGCCGTAAATAAATATACCAAATTTCTAGACCTAAAGCGCAAGTAATTAAACTAGTAGATGTTATTTTAATTAGATAAAATAATTGCTTTTTCATGCTCATATTATCCTGAAGTTAAACCCAGACTATAAACAAACTATTTTACCTATGTTACTATGATAGATAGCGTTTGTATCTGGGTGAACACAGGAATTGCCTTGCCCGTAGCGCTATATTCTCCCTATTGCCTGCTCCCTTTGCTATACTAAGAACGCCGTGGCACTAAGTTCAGCAAAACATCAGCAATAGCCTGGGAAATTGGTAAGCCAGGGCAAAGCTCAAGCCAGAAGAATTCTCCCACTGGATTGACCTCAAGAAATACATGGCGACCATCGGGAGTTAGAATAATATCAATCGCGCCATAGTTCAAGCCAAAGTAATCCATTAGCTTCAGCAACTTTTCTTCCAGATCTTGGGGCAGCTGATAGGGCTGCCAAGCGTTTAGGGAATCAACGCCCCGTCGCCGCCAGTCATAACGAGCACCTGGAAACTGTTGAGAGTCTATCGAAGCAGTAAACACTTGCTTTCCGACAATTGTGGTTCGTAACTCTAGGGTCTTAGGGAGATGTTCCTGAAACGTCATTGGACAGAACCTTAATCCATCCAAGTTGTGCAAATCCTCTGGTTTGACAGGATTGGTAAACACTACTTGCTCCTGTCCCTGCTGATCATAGATGGCAAAGGATGAAAGCATTTTGGTAATTATGCCAGACTCACATTCTTTGGCAAATTCCACCACTGCGGCTGGATTATTAGTGGTCAGGTTAAGGGGAGTATCTATCCCGAGTTCCCGTGCTACTTTTAGCTGTAACTGCTTATTCTTAGCTTGCTCAATCACAGAGCCCCGATCCAAGTGGAAGCCATCAATACTGGCAATCATACCTTGGATAGTTACACGAGATTCTTGTACAGAGGCTTGCCGCATTTGCGGATCCATGGTGCTCGGAATTCTTGCACCCATGGCAATGCGCCGATACCAAACTGCTGAGACATCCTGCAAATCTAGCTTTTCTTCCTCAGACTTCAGGATTAGTCTTTCTTTATTCTTACCATCTGTATTCTTACCGTAGTAAATATCTAGTTGGACTTCCGTGGGAAATCGGTCAGTATCAAATCGAAAGGCTTTCCCCCCTTTTTCTTGAATGGCTTTTACCACTAGGGGAATGCTTTCGTTGTCTTGGCTATGGGTAATAATTAAAACTGTCATTGTTAATAATAAAGGGAATAGGGAATAGGGAGTAGGGAGTAGGGAGTAGGGAATAGGGAATAGGGAATAGGGAGTCGGGAGTCGGGAGAATAAAATTGTTAAGTATCGCTCCAAAAGTAAAAATCACAAATTTCCCAAGTTAATTATTCCTAATTAATACCCTACAATCAAAAAAAATAAATTAGTTATATATTGCAGTATTCAACATCTAATTTATGATAGATTAAACTAGGTAATTCCAAACATAAATAAATCATGATTTATAGTAATTTTTTTTATTTTATAGCGTTGATAGCACTTATGATGTACAGTATTTTTTGACTATATATCCTTAATAAGGGGAGATATTATTGCCTTAAAAACATCTTTATTATTGCCTTTTGCCTCTTGCCTTTTGCCTTTTGCCTTTTGCCTTTTGCCTCTTGCCTCTTGCCTCTTGCCTCTTGCCTCTTGCCTCTTGCCTCTTGCCTCTTGCCTCTTGCCTCTTGCCTCTTGCCTCTTGCCTCTTGCCTCTTGCCTTTTGCCTTTTGCCTTAATTAGCAACGTCAGACAATAAGGCATCTGCGATCGCATCAGAAATGGGGTAACCCAAATCTCGCTCTAGCATGCCCCATTCGCCAGTGGGGTTAACTTCTAGGAAGACATACTCACCGTCTGGGGTGACAATCATATCAATAGCGCCATAGGTTAGTCCTAACCTTGCCATCAAAGCATTCAGGCCATGGGCAACTTCACTGGGCAATTGATCAGGTTCCCAAGGACAGTCTTCTGGTTTAGCAGAGCGCCAATCCATCGTTGTTGCAGAATACCGATAAGCATCGAGAGCTCCTACATATAGATTTCCCGCCACGAATGCTATTCGCAACTCCCGCTGTTTAGGAATTTCCTCTTGGAATACCATCGGACTATAGCGCAACATTTCTGCCTCTTGGAGGTCTTCTTCTTTCACAACGCTGGTATATAGGAAAAAAGAAGAAGCTTCCATACCGTAAGAAAGAGGAGTAAGCAACTTAGCCACCATCTTTCCTTCAACCTCCCCGAAAAAACCCCGCATCCGATCTGGATTATTCGTGACCAGAGTGCGGGGAACGAGCAGACCAACTTCATTAGCAATTCTGAGTTGACGTGGTTTGTTTTCTGCTTCTCGGATTCGTTCTAACTTATCTACCCAACGAGCATGGTTGAGATTATCTAAGAAACCATCAATGGTTGCTAATGATTCCCTAACGCAAGCGTCTTGGAATTGGGGAGCTAAATCTGGGCTGACTTGTGGATGCCAGAGTCGGCGCATCCATACCCCCTGCACGTCTTCGGTTTTAATGGAGTTTCCATTATAGTCTAACTGGTAACTAAGTCCTTCGCTAGTGATCCCGGCTGCTAGTTGCACCTTACTGGGAAATTGATCGGTATCAAAGCGAAAGGGTTTAGCTCCTCGTTTTGATAGGGCTTCGGCGACTCTATCAATAGTGAAATAATCACCACTGTGAGTGATCAAGACAATTAGATCACGAGATCGGTTCATATACCTAAATGATAACGAATAAATAACGGTTAAATAGATAACACTCAGCCCAAAGCTAATCGCTGAGGGCTGATCGCGGGTTTTAAAAGCTCAGTTGACGCAAAGGGAGAAATAGTATCGGTAATTATTTCAACTACCCCTGCCTGATCGAGTACTCTCATCGAGTACACCTGGTGTTGGCAAAGGGATTGTGTCTACAGTCCACCTCCAATCTAAGTACCGAGATAGGTATAGCCTTTGGCAATCCCCTCAGTCTAGAGTTTTGGTTTCATCCTGGGACACATCAGGGACGGTTGAAAGTCGCCCCGTCCTCTCAAAGTCTTGCCTCAAGAGGAGCGTTCTCAGTGCGATATTCTTGGCTCCGACTAAATCAGCATGTAGTTTGTATCCACAAGCCATGCAATCAAAATCTAAGCCCTGATTAGGTCGATTGGCTTTACTGGTGTGACCACAACGGGGACATGACTGGGAGGTAAAATCAGCATCAACTCTAATCGCTAAAGCGCCACCCAAAACAGCTTTATAGTCAATGAAGTCATGTAACTTAGTAAACTCCCAAATCCTTTTATTTATATGGGGTTTACACAGTTTTATAGATGGTTCATGGCCTAGTTGTATTAGCTTAATTTGATCAGGATTATGGGTAATATTTTCTAGACCAATCAATGAGCCAAAAATCACGACACGTTTGGCAATACAGTGATTAATATCAGCGTTAAACCGTCTCTCTCGTTTTGACAAGACTATCAACCGTCTGGTAGCCGAACGAGTGCCTTTTCGCTGTAGAGTTTGTTTCGTTTTATAGTAACGATTAGCTCTATGAATTACTGACTTGCCAGAAAAGAAACCAGCTGTTTTATTCGTATCAAAGGTTACGGCTAGATAGCGCTGACCTACATCCACACCAACAACACGTTTAATCGCTTCAGGTTTAAGTTCGGGTAGCTCCAACTCTAAGCTTACTAGTAAATAGTAAGTCTTGGTTTTTTCAGCATAGCAAATTATTGCTGCACCTATTTTGGCTATACCTGAATGAATCAAGTCTAAGTGTTTTTTATATCCGGAGTAGTCAACTTTTATGCGACCTTCTAAGGTAACTAGGCTAGCTTTACCTTTAACAAACGAGTAGTCACGCTTGTAACTAAACGTACAGGTTCGAGCTATGAATTTAGGAGGGGTGTCTAACCCTTTGTAACGCTTGTTGGTAATGCCAGATTTTAAGTGAGTAGCATTACGCTCTACTTTCATCCAGAGATTTTTATAGATTGCAGCTACCTGTCGAGGTACGTTACATGCCATTTGGGCTGGTAACCTAAAGCGTTATCGAATGTCGTAGTAAACCTGCTTTTGTAACTTAGCCGCATAGGAAATTTTGCCGTTTTCAAAGGCCAATTTCGATGTATAGTTTAAGGCATCACGATAGGCTAAAGTAACTGCACGAAGCTTTTCTTTTTGCTCCGGTGTGCAGTTCAACTTCAGCTTTGCTGTAATTACCTGCTGCATCGAATTCTTGACCTTTATTAATTGTGTTATAGCAGTTATAAATAACGCTATAGTCAACCAGACACGATATTATTTCTGGTGAACATCTTCGTCATCAGAAGGGAACTTCAGGGTCACAATTGGACCACCGCCACCATCTTCTTGATCCGATGGGTACTTCCGGGTCATCGCAATTGGACCACCGCCACCCTCTTCGTGATCTGAGGGATACTTCTTAGTCAAGGCTGGACCACCACCACCCTCTTCGTGATCTGAGGGATACTTGCGGGTAAAGCATCCGGCACCATCTTCAAAATCAGAGGGGAACTTCTCTGTCATCGCAAATCCGCGACCGCCTCTAACATCATCCATTTCCTCTTCAGATAGCTCTTCGCACCATTGCCCTTCTAGGTAGCGGGCAAAAAAGGGAACTGCTTGGGAATTTTCTTCTGGTTTGTCCATATTAGACATGGCTTTAAACTCCTAGTGGATAAATAAGATGTGGGGAAATAGGAGATAGGATGTGGCTAACTCATGTTCCTAACTATGAATACATGAATAGACACAACTATTTCCCTATAAATCTATTAAAAGCCATGCCTCCCTAGCTGTAACGCCAAATTGGCGAAAATTTTCACAAGTCATTGGTAATTGGTCATTGGAGATTAGTAATCTGAACTCTAAAAAAGTGTTCTAAAGATTAATTGTAGTAAAATGGGACAGTAAATAGGGAACTTAGACTTACCAATTTTTGGTAGTTGTAGCAACCGTTTAATTAGTTCATAGTACTACCATAAATCTGGGTGTTACTTCCCCAAATACCAATGACTAATTACTCATCAATAAAGTAAATTTAAACCTAAAATAAATAAGTTATGTTCTGGGTATATTCTTCCCCATCTTCCACATATCCTCCGTCTCACAAATATTACACGGATTGCTATATTTCATCATTATCCGATGGGTACTTCAGAGTCACAATTGGACCACCGCCACCCTCTTCGCGATCAGAGGGGAACTTCAGGGTTACAGGCAACCAATCTTCCCGATCAGATGGGTACTTTCTGGTAACACTGCGAATAGGAAATTGACTACCCCCTTTTACAGCTTCCATTTCTTCCTTAGATAAGTCTTCAAGAAATTGTCCCTCCAAGTAGCGGGCAAAGAAGGGAACTGCTTGGGAATTTTCTTCTGGATTGTTCATGTCTGACATCGTAAAATTACTCCTAGATAATTGATTGAACTTACTTGCTAGTTAAACTGTAAGCATTCAGCTAAGGCACTACCTGCTGAATGCTGAGTGCTAATAGCTGATTTTTAAGTATCTATATACTTATCGGGCGAAGCAGCAACCATTATGCAGAAAATTTTCAATACAAGTAAGCATATGCGCTACGCGCACGCTACGCGAACAGCGGTCAGCGGTCAGTGCTCAGTGCTCAGTGCTCAGTGCTCAGTGGTCAGCGGTCAGCTTATTTTATTCAAAAGCACCGATTGCGCTACTTGAGGTGCTGCGCGAACAGTACCGTGGCACAGGCTTCTAGCCTGTGACCTAACCATAAGCTAATAGCTGATAGCTAATAGCTGATAGCTAATAGCTGATAACTGATAACTGATAGCTGATAACTGATAGCTGAATGCTGATAGCTGAATGCTGATAGCTGATAGCTGAATGCTGATAACTGATAGCTGATAGCTGATAGCTGAATGCTTACATCTTAGCAAGCTAAATTGATTCTACACTTAAGAATTAAAAAAATAAGAGGACATAAAAATAACAATTATGTCTCATAGCCTTAGGAATCTCTGTGTAGTTATACTTTGAACCATTGGTATTATTTTTGGTAATGGGTAATGGTACCAAAGTAATCATAATTACCTTACCCATTACCAAAGCGTGACAATAGTAATATTATCTGGATATCAAATCTCCCCCATCTCCCCATCCTGATAAGGGTAGGTTTTTTACTTTGACGTCAGGTGTGGGGTGTGGGGTGTGGGGTGTGGGGTGTGGGGGATAAGAAAGCGATGGAGCAAGGGAACAGGGGGTTTCCCCCGCATTAAGGCGCTGCATCATTTCTTCGTTGTTTTGCTTTTCCTCTCCCTCTGGGTCGCCCCATGTTTGACCTTAATGTAAAAAACCTACCCCTGTGAGCGCCCCACACCCCCCTACCTACTGCCTACTCGTTACTCGTTACTCGTTACTCGTTACTCGTTACTCCCGACTCCCGACTCCCGACTCCCGACTCCCTTCTCCCTACTCCCTTCTCCCTTCTAAAGCCTTGGTCTAAATTTGCCATTGCTTAATAGCACAAAGACCACAGACATCCCAACGCTGAAGTTCTCCTGGTGGAGTCGGACACTGACACTGAGGACAAAGTGGTAAATTTTGCGATCGCATCTGCATCATCTTTGCCCAATGTTTAAACGCTGCTTCGGGTCTGTTCGCGTAGCGTAGCCTATTGGCCAGAGTTGTGTCAGTAGTTGTGTCAGTAGTTGTGTCAGTAGTTGTGTCAGTAGTTGTGTCAGTGGCTTCACTACTTTCTCTGTTTTCTCTGTACTCCAATTCCTCAGAAACCAGTGATGAAGACATTGGCAAGATGGTGCTAGGATGTCTATGGTTTGGGGTCAACTCAGATTGTGAATAGCCATTGCCCAAAACTTGTGTTTTCCGCCACTGAGCTGGAGAAAAGTGGATGTCAACTAGGGGTTCAGACCAACTAGCATTAAGCCGTTTCAACAACATCCGGCGCTTAAATTTTAGTTCTTGTGCCCAAACAGAGCTAGAGGTAGCCACATATAAGATATCCCTAGAGATAGCATAGGGTCTGGTATGATTAGCTATGTTCACTCCTACTATTTCAGACCAAGACTTAATTAGGTATGACAAGCGTTGTATACCTTCCCACTCCGGCTGATTTGTAATCCTATCTAAGATCTGATTGAGTGATTTAAGCATATCGCCTTACTATAATTAATTGATTTCACAATAGTTTTGATGGCTTCAGGACTGACGTCACAGGCTAGAAGCCTGTGCCACACTAGGCTACAAACTAGCTTAAATAAACTAGCTTAGATAAACTAGCTTAGATAAACTAGCTTAGATAAACTAGCTTAGAGTTAGTAGGGTGACCCTAGAGATAGAATGGCTGCGTAAGTCCTGTTGCTTGTTCTATAGCACAAACGACCGATCTAGTCCGCCATGAGCCAAAACTCCTCAGTTAATTCATCCCCTAGCTCGACGGGTAACTACAACCTCAACTCAGTTTTACAAGCTGCTCTGAGTAGCCTTGATGTACAACTAGAGGAAGAATTAGCGCGCTACCGACGTCGAAGAGTAGGACGCCCAGTCATGACTAACCGTAGTCTTGGTCGTAACCGGGCGCGTAAACCCCTAGAGTTAATTTCTGTGGGTGAGGTACAACAGAAATCCTCACCATCGCAGACAAACAAGACCATCCCTCAACTAAAGCAGCCATCAACCATTCCACTGCCAAACCTAACAGCCAAGGGGACAACTTCTCTCAAACAACCACAAGAGCCATTGGTTGAGCAGACTGAATCCCTAGATTCCCTGTTATCACAGTCCCCGAAACCTACTCAGCCACCAGTTGCCTCCCAGTATAATCATGGTGAAAGTGCTAGCTTAGGTATTCAGAAAGAGGCTACGGAGCAACTTAAGCCTCCTGAAAAATTGCCTGAAAAATCAGGTAGTTTGATCAAGTTAGGGGCTAACCAAACCCAGCCAGAAGATTATCTCGAATCATCAGAAAAACTACTACAGAGTCTGGCAGAAGATGAAGAAAAATTTGACAACCAAAAGCAGGTGTCTTACCAACTGCTGACTCCGTTAAATGTCGGTTTCATGGTACTTTTGCTGTTGTTAAGCGCTACCCTACCCTATATCTTCTCCAATCCCTCGGTGTTAAGTAATCTGGATCTGTCCCAGCTGATTAGCTCCATCATTCCCAAGATCTCCAAAACCCCCCAGGAAATTAAACCAGATCAACCACAACAGACTGAGTCGGTTCCTAATTCTCCCCTACAGGGTGGTCCTAATTTGGCTTCTGAGGAATTTGTAGACTTGAACTTACATACCCTTTCTCAAGTGGAAGCTACTCCAGGACCGCAGCAAAAACCTTTTTATACAAAAGATGTCCCAATACCAAAGGTGGTTGAATCAGCTCCTAAGGTGGTAACTAGACCGATGCCTCCTAAAGGGTCTTCCTTATCTTCAGTACTTTTGCCTTCTGTTCAACCACTCCAAAAGGTTCCCCTGTCATCATTACCAACAAGCTCAGGCTCTTTAGTACCCCCAGGAAGACGGGCACAGTCAGGATTACTTCAACCAGCTATATCTGAAACACTCCAGAATCAAGCCGCATCTCTAAGAACAGTGGTAGAGGAGTCTTTACCTGCGCCCGATCCTTTCTACTATGTGGTGATCAACTACGATGGTAAACGTTCCCTACAGCAAGCTAGGACAATTGTTCCTGATGCCTATGTGCGCAAATTATCTCAAGGTACCCGCATTCAGATGGGAGCGTTCAAATTTGAACATGAAGCACAAGGTTTGGTAGAAAAACTCCAGCAACAGGGAATTTCTGCTTCGATTTATCGTCCTTGACTTAAGTGTTAAGGATTATCAATCTCAATAATATCAGTAAAGATTCCCTAAGCCCTGATCATGTATGGAAACCTGCCATGGCATTATTAGATCGTATGTTGAGAATCATTCGTGCTAGCCTTAATAGTCTGATTAGCCAAGCTGAAGATCCTGAGAAAATCCTGGAACAGGCTGTCGATGATATGCAGCAGGATTTGATTCACATGCGTCAGGCTGTAGCTCAAGCGATCGCTACCCAAAAACGCACCGAACGACAAGCCTCTCAGGCTCAAGCGGCTGCTGAGCAATGGTACCGTCGCGCTCAGTTAGCCTTGTCAGCAGGAGACGACAACTTGGCACGGGATGCCCTGACACGGCGGAAATCTCATCAGGTGACCGTCACAACCATGAACGCTCAGCTTTCCCAGCAAGCTGAGCTTGTGTCCAAGCTCAAGGAAGAGCTGCGTACCCTAGAACAGAAAATCTCAGAGGCGAAAACTAAAAAGAACTTGTATATTGCTCGGGCTCAATCAGCTAAGGCATCCATGAAAATTAATGAGATGCTCGCTAATGTAGGTACCAGTAGTGCCTTGAGGGCTTTTGAAAAGATGGAAGATAAGGTAATGGAGCTTGAAGCCCGGTCTGAGGCAATGGCTGAGTTAGGTAGCAATCAACTGGATCAGAAATTTGCCGCTCTTGAAGTTAACCATGATGTAGAAGCTGAGTTAGCCGCCATGAAAGCTAATCTAATTCAAGGAACCAACACTCCTCAATTACCCTCAACTCAGGCAGAATAACCGAAAAATCCGGAAAAATCCGATAAATACTTGGAAAAAGTAAGTAGTGTCCTCAAACTCCCCTCTTCGATAAGATAAAGACGTTTTCTGCAATATGGAACTATTATAGTATATCATAAGCGCCTCTGGAACCCAATTTTTAACCCCTCCAACAGCAATCCCTTAGAATCCCCCATGGTTCAGCCGCGAGAGAGTTCAAACCTTAGCTTGTTGTCTAGCACTTTTTCCCAAGAAGTTTTTACACTGGATCAAAGGCTCCCTGTCTTAATGGCTAGGGTATGGGTCAAGCCCGCGAATTTTTCAGCTACCCAACCAGACTTGAGACTCGACAGCAACAATTGCTTGTCCCTCAAGACAACTTAACTAGGCTTACGCACCAGCAAGCCAGTTTTCTAACTACAATGTACACTCCTAGAGGATAAACAGTGTTATGGGATTATTTGATCGCCTGAGCAGAGTGGTCAGAGCTAATCTGAACGATATGGTTAGCAAGGCTGAGGATCCAGAAAAGATTCTGGATCAAGCTATTGTTGATATGCAAGAGGATCTGGTTCAATTGCGTCAAGCAGTTGCCAGGTCAATTGCTGAACAAAAACGCACAGAGCAGCAATACAACAAAAACCAAACAGAAGCTAACAACTGGCAGAAAAGAGCTCAGCTGGCTCTGAGCAAAGGGGATGAAAACCTGGCTCGTGAGGCTCTGGTGCGTAAGAAGACCAATTCTGATACTGCTGCTACCCTCAAAACTCAGTTGGATCAGCAAACTAATCAGGTCAATACTCTTAAGCGTAATCTGGTGGCTCTCGAAGGCAAAATTTCCGAAGCCAAAACCAAAAAGAATATGCTCAAAGCACGAGCTCAGGCGGCTAAGGCGAATGAAAAGTTACAACAAACCATGGGGTCTATTAATACTAGTGGCTCCCTAGCCGCCTTTGAGCGTATGGAACAGAAAGTCTTGGAAATGGAGGCTCGTTCTGAAGCTGCCCATGAGCTGGGTGGTGCTGACTTGGAAAGTCAATTTAGACTCTTGGAAGGTAATGATGTTGATGATGAGTTGGCCACGATGAAAGCTCAGTTGGCTGGTGGTTCTGTATCTCAAGAAGCTTTACCAGCTTCAGAGGAGAAAAAATCGACTTCCTCAGATTCACCCGTTGACAAAGAGTTGGAAGACCTTCGCAAACAAATTGATAATCTTTAATTGGTAAGCATTCAGCGGTCAGCCGTTGGCCAAAGGCCACGCTACGCGAACAGCCGTCAGCCATTCGCGAATGGCCAAGGCTCACGCTACTTGAGGTGCTGACGTAACTAACGATTAAACCAATGCTTACTTGTTTTATTCAAAACCTGAGAGCTGAGAGCTGATAGCTGATAGCTTACGTTAATTGTTAATTTTTAATTGTTAATTGGTTAATTGGTTACTAACTAATTGGTTACTAACTAATTGGTTACTAGCCAATTTTCAATTTTCAATTTTTAATTGACTAATTAATTACTTTGTGTTAATTAAAATGGTTAAATGATTAAAATTGCCAATTAAAGGGGTAACTTGTGGTACAATTTAATATGGCACCCTAGAGTATTTCTAAGTAACAGCAACTTCCAAGCAATTGGTGAAAAAGCAATCGGTGAAAAACACTCAGGAAACAATAACTTGGCAGCACTGATCAACTTACCTCGTTTAAGGGCTACTAAACCCCAATGTAATCTCAAATAAGCTACCAGCTCCCAGAGTAAGGGGAGTTGACCTTGGTATTTTTCACTGACTAGTGCATAGATTTTTTCCTTAATGGAAATATGGGTTTTAAGACGTTTCTGGAACGAAAACTTATGATTATAAGCACCAGACCAAATCGTCCGGTAAGCTAAACACTTATTGATAAATATAGCATCCCCAAACTGAGCGATTTGAATCCAGGAATCAATATCATCAAAGTTGGTATCTAAGCTAGAATCCCAACCACCGGAACTCAGAAAACCATCACGGGAAAACGCCACTTGCGCTGGGGTCCCAAACGGTACCATTTCTAGAAGCATTCCATAATGAATGTCTTCTTGGGCTATATATAACCTTTGCGGTGAACCTACTTGCCGTGTTACACTTAGTTCTGCTCCTAAGGTATCTACTTGAGCCGATTGGCAAGAGCAAATCACGGCTTTCGGATGTAATGCGATCGCATTAGCCATTTCTTCAATGCAGTTCCTGGCTAAGTAGTCATCATCATCCAACAGCTTGATCCAATCACCAGTTGCCAGCTCTACCCCTTTATTTACCGCTTTCGAGTGGCCCCTATTATCGGAATTTCGGTGATAAACCAGGCTCTGCTCACCAGCACGTGTCAAGGCTTCACTGCGCTCTTGGACATAATCTTCGGTTCCATCAGACGAACCGTTGTCAACGATAACAATCTCACAGGGAAATGTCTGAGCAAGTGCGCTTTCAATGGCGCGCTTGAGTAGATCTAGGCGATTATAAGTCGTGATAACAACGCTGAATTTCATCCGGCACCCCTGAGGAAAATGCTGTGATTAGCTTAGGTTTAATCATGAAGCTCCAACCCTATAATTCCCCCACAAGTTTAATAACTAATAAGTTTAGCAATAAGTAAAGCGTAATTATCTCCCCATTTTGGTTAAACGTTTCTATATGAACTACCCCGTCCTGGTCGTTCGCCTTTGGCGTGGCCGTAGGCCAGGACGGGGTGTCAGCAGACCCGTCCTTAGAACGTGATTTTTGACGCTTCATCTTTCCTAGTTGCCTCATCGAGCCAGTGTGCTTACTAGTCTTTGAGGTAGAGCTAGAAAATCCACGTTTATCGAGGTCAGTCCCGTACCCCGGCTGTTTTCCATTAGCTGCATTGAACATTACCATTGCGCTTGTCTTGTCTCTATCGAACTCAAAGCCGCAAGCATCACAGACATGGTATCTATTCGATAGTTCAGCCCAACTTTTGTGAACTTTCCCACATTCTGGACAACGCTGAGATGGTTTTAATTGTCTAGTCGGTAGTTGAAGGACAATTCCGCCTTTGAGTTCGATTTTGTAGGTCAGCATTTTATTAAGAGTGCCGAATCCCACATCCAAAATAGCCTTGTTTAATCCAGCTTTTTGTTTTTTCCTTTTTGACCCTTTCTTAGCTTTTAGGGTCATCCCTTTTGTATTTAGCTTTTCAGTTACGCCGATGTCATAACGACTAGATAAATCTGACGTAACTTTGTGTTGCCAATCCTTGCGCGCTAACCCAACTTTTCTTTTTAATTTGGATTCTTTTTTGTTCGCCTTCTTCCAACGCTTAGACGCTTTTATGCCTTTTTTGAAATTAGGAGCCTGTTTGCTGCGCTTTTCCTTACCAGCGGCTTTAACCTTGGATTCTAAGGTCTTCGTAAAGCGCTGGTTAGCTATCTCCTCAAACTCTCTGCCATTGAAAGCTGTAATTGCTGTTTCAGTTCCCAAGTCATAAGCTACGATTTTTTCATACGTCAAGTCAGATCCTGATCCGTATTTAGCTGTTTGGGATTCTATTTTGACAGTTATTGAAGCATACCAAGCATTAACACTAGGCTTGTAAGTAATAGTTAAGGTTGTTGGAGTTCCCCAAGATTTTGTTTGACCACGCATCTTTATAGTGATGCCAAGGTCGTTTAACGTCAAAGTGCCATTCTTCCCGTCAGTGTTAACCTTCCAACCAGCTTTACTAGGATAAGTCCATCCAGAGTATTTCCGAATTGGTTTATACTTTGGAATTTCACTCAACCCTTGGAAGAACCGATTATATGCCAAATCTACTCTTTTAAGAGTGGCCTGCAAAGAAGTACTGTATAACTCCTTGTACTCCGGCCAGCACTTCTTGAAATCAGGCAAGCAATTCTGCTGATCAAAGTATCCTATGGATTTTTTGTTAGCCTTCCATTCATAGCGACGATCGGCTATCCCAGCGTTATAGAGTAACTGATGCAGTTTTCTCGCATAAAACATCTTTGAATTAGCTGTTTGATTGGGATAAATACGAAATGTCTGCCTAAGATTCGCCATAAATTAAATCACATCCTTTAACTCCGTGCTCTTTACCTGCTATATTATTAGTATAGTTGATGATAAATATAAATGTCAAGCACAAAAAGGAAAAATCCTCAGAAAAGAATGAGGGGAGCACCCGCTCATTATGACGAACTAAAAAGACAACACGGAATTTGGCTTACAGACAGCACTTGGAAATGGTTGCAGCTAGCAGCTAAAGACTCTGGGGTAAGCGTTGGAGAATACATAGAGAGCTGGGTCAGAAAACAGATCTCTGGTATTTGAAGGGGCTATCCATCCCCCACCTGAACGTTCGCGTAGCGTGGCCTACGGCCAGGTGGGGGAATTTCGCCCCCTCAAACTCCCCCTATCTTGTTAAAGTCTAAACCCTCAACCTGTAACCTTCAACCTTGGCCTTTTGGCCACGCTACGCGAACAACCTGTAACCTTCAACCTGTAACCTTAAACCTTAAACCTTCAACCTTCTTAAACCTTCAACCTTCAACCTGATTCAACCCCAGTCCCAACAACTCAGAAGTCCAGCTACCATGTAAACCGTAAGGGATATGATGCTTCAAGTGCAGTCGTGCTACCGGTCCACTAGTTAAATCACAACCATCTAAAATTACTAGATCCGACCGGTGATGACTAGCATCATATACTAAGGTCAATACCCAACCATCATCTTCTCGTTCAGCATTGGGTCGTGGCACAAACATTGGTTCATTTACAAAACCCTTTGGCGCAGCACTCCAGAATTGTTGTGTCTTTGTTTCCATATCTATTTTTAGAATCCCTTGTAATGGCGCATTACCGCTGGGACGATCAGCAGCTCCGATAAATAAGTAGCGATAGGGATTTCCTACATGATTAGGGTGAATGATGGGAAACTCGCAACAGCGCTCTTCTAATAACTTACTCCCTACGGTTTTGTCAGTTAAGTTCAACGTAAAGCGCCAGAGTTGTCCTGGTGCGATCGCATCAAAATCAACCTCCCGGAAATCACTACCTACGTCTACTGCTGATAATGACTCGTAGCAAATAGAATCGACATAAATCTTGCCATCTTCCTCAAAAGCATTAGCGTGATGGAAAATAAAGCCCGATTGGGTTTCTAGGATTTTGACTTCCTCTGTGTTCTGTTTACGAGGAATCACTATAATCCGGGTCGGTTGTTCAGGCTGATATGCCACACACTCACCAGCTCCTCGGTATCCCAACAGGAACGGAAAGGGATTATAGCTAACAGGATTTTGGAAGAAAATACAGTAATTTGGGGTAATCGCAAAATCGTGGATAAAGGCAAAACCAGGAACACTATAAGCCTGACGTCGTAATAGTTTACCGGTCAGGTTCAATTCGTAAATAGTAATTTTGCTAGACAGACCTGGCTGAATCGCGAAATTCACCAGACAGGGTTGACCACCATCAAGCTTACTACTAGGGTCAATCCAAGGATGAGCAGCAAAGGATTCACCCCCTAATAACACTCCATCCAAGTTATCTTCACCCAAGGTTTCAAGAGTATGGGGGTCTAGACTGTAAGGTTTAGCAGCTTCCCATAAAGCTAAGAGTTTGCCACCCCAGTAGATTACATTGGTATTCGCAATATTTTTAAGTTGGACATCAAATAGATTCGCTAACCAACCCCCAGGCTTCTGAGTGCCAAACACTCCTCGATATACCGGTTTCCCCGCTTTTTGTTCCGCTAAGAAGCCCTCTGTGCGCACAAAGCGATTGCGAAAATGGGCTCGACCGTGATCAAATGCGATCGCACAAATCATCCCATCCCCATCAAATGGATGATGCACCCGGTAACCATTAATATCCAGCAAACCAGGACCATTCCGTAACCAAGTCCCTTGCAACTCCTTAGGGATTTCCCCTTCTACTTGATCAATCCAATAATCCTCTTCATGGCGTTGGGACTCATAACCTCTTGCCCAATCTTCCTGGCTATAGGACACACCAGGATTAGAAACCCCATTGGCTTCTTTGTTGCTTAACACATTTTCCATCTTTTATCAAGTCCTTAGCCAGATTATTGTATAAATAGTTTTTAATTTTATTTACATTTTATTACAAAAGCAAACTGTGTATAGCAAAGGGAATCGGGAATCGGGAATCGGGAATCGGGAATCGGGAATCGGGAATCCGGAGATAACAAAAATTCTGACAATTTCTACACGGTTCCCTATATCCGTTGCCTATCTCTTCGAGCCATTACCCATCTCTGTAGCCCTGGCTAACATTATTTAACAAAAATTTACATCACTCACTAGGAAGTATAGGTATAATAATTTCTGTTATTATTTCCGGCAGTAATAATTAGTATTGCTAGTAACAATAACGGCCTCAAGCCACTATTAATCAAAGGTCAGCAATCAGCCGTCAGCTTAAAATAAACCCCACGTAGCGTGCGTCAATTGGCAAGCTGATAGCTGATAGCACCTCAAGTAGCGTGCGTGGCACAGGCTTCTAGCCTGTGATGTAGCGCTAATCGCTCATAGGTGATAGCTGATAGCTTAAATAAACTACCCCCTCCCCAGGCTCAGGAGACGAATCCCATGGCATTAGATGTGTTGAAACGCTATAACACTCAGTTTGGATTAGCGCTATGCTTAGCCATTAGTGGAGCGATCGCATTCCTAGCTGGCCAAGCTAATGCTCAGATTACTCCTGATGCTACTTTGCCCCAGGGAGAAACGTCACAGCTAGACCTGGGCTCTGGTGAGGTAAATGGGAAAATTGTTGATCTAATTAAAGGAGGAGCAATCCGGGATATCAATTTGTTCCACAGTTTCCTAGAGTTTAATGTCTCAGAAGGACAAAGGGTTTATTTTGCTAATCCAGCTGGGATTGAAAATATTCTGTCTCGGGTAACTGGTGCTAATCCCTCTAATATTCTTGGCACCTTGGGTGTCGATGGTGGAGCGAATTTGTTCTTGATTAATCCCAATGGGATTTTCTTTGGGGATAAGGCGAAGCTGGATGTATCCGGTTCTTTTGTAGGCACCACTGCTGATGGGATTGGGTTTGGCAATCGAGGAGTGTTTAGTGCCTCTAATCCAGAGCCGCCATCGCCATTGCTGACGGTTAATCCTAATGTATTCTTCTTTAATCAAATTCCGGGTAAGATTACCAGTCAAGCTAAGTTGGAAAAGCTAGCGGTTGATAACCTATTGTTGCTTGGTGGTGATATTGAGGTTAGCAAGAAAGATAGTAAAAAAGATAGTAAGATTAGCACCAATCAAGGTGGGAATATTCTATTAGCGGGATTGGGCGCACCAGGAGAAGTAGCTTTGACTCAAGAGGGTGACAAGCTGGGTTTAGAATTTCCCGATGGCGTCAAGAAAGCGGATGTTGTTATTAAGGATAGCGCTATAGAAACTTCCGTAGCTAAAGATAGCGATGTTGATGGTGGCGACATTAGGATTATTGCTGATTCTTTGGAAGTAGAAAACACCGAAAAGAAGAAAGACCGAGGGATTTTTACCAAGACTGAGAGGAATGGTAGGAAAAGCGGTGATATTAGTATAAGCGCTGATAACTCAGTATTGATTAAGTCTACTGCTAGAACAGAGCGCCAGGGAATCTTTACTAGAACACAGAAAGAAGGTGGAGAAAGTGGAAAAATTACCATCGACACTGGCTCGGTGACAGTAGAGACGGCTCGAAAAGAGCAGGGAATCTTCACCATGACTAAGGTCAATGGTCAGAAAGGAGGTGATATTATCATCACCGCTGATGACTCAGTTTCCATAATTGCTTCTCGTGACGGAAACCAGCATGGAATCTTTACCTTAACTGATACTGAAGGTGGCACAGGGGGAAGTATTCAAATTACTGCTGGCTCCCTGATGGTGGAATCGAAGAAAGAAACACCAGGGATTTCGACAAGAACAAAGGGAGATGGTGATAGCGGCAGCATTACCATCAATGTGAGTGGTGATGTAGAACTCAAAAATAAAGGCACCATTAGAACAGAACAAGTTGAAGACAAAAACGTAGATGAAAATGATAAAAAAGGCCGTCCCGGAGATGTCTTATTAAATGCCTTGGGCAATGTTATCCTCAACGATAATAGCCGACTTCAGATATTTAATGGAGGGGCAGCAGATGGAGGTAGAATTACCATCTTGGCTGGGGGAGCAGTTGAAGTCAGATTCAAAAGCAAAATTGAGAATGTCGCTAAAAAAAAATCTATAGGATCGAGCGGGGGCATTGAGATCACAGCTAAGTCCCTATTGGTTGATGCTCGCAATCCGAGCGATCCTGAATCTAAGAGAGGTCAAGTCCAAATTACGGCTAAGACCGACCCAAACACTAAAGGTAACGGTGGTCCGATAGACATCCGTGTGGGGTCACTGACGATGATTGGACCAAATAGATCAGGCTCTAGTGGTATAACTGCTAATACATCAGGAGCTGGAAAAGCGGGAGACATCACCATCATAGTTGAAGGAGACTTCATCATGGAAGATCGAGCCAAAATTGAAGCGAAATCTCAACAGGGCGCTACAGGCGATGGTAACGACATAATCATTGACGCTGGCTCACTTTCCTTAAGTAATACGAGCTTTATCACGACTGAGACTAAGAAAAATAAACCTAAAAGTAAAATTAAGAATGTTGGAAATCCGGGAAAGATCCAGATAACGGTTAAGGATAAGATTGAGATTATAGGCTTTGATAGCGGAATCAGAACTCAGGTAACTAAGGATGCGGGAAACAATCAAACCCGAGAAGAAGATGCTGGTAATATTACCATTAAAGCTCGCTCTCTATCTCTCAAAGATGGAGGAAGATTAGAAGCTTTTACTCAAGGCAAAATTAAAGCAGGTGATATTACAGTCGATGCCAAAGATTTTGTAGAAATTTCTGGGATTGGAGAAAAAAAAGAAAAAAAAGAAATAAAAACCGAAGAAAGTGGCATATTCACCCAAACTCGAAACGGAGCCAAGGCTGAGGGAGGGCTTATTCAGATTACAACACCGAGCTTGCGTCTATCAGATGGTGCAGTTTTGAATGCTCGAAGCACAACTGACTTTCGTGGTGGTGATATCAAATTAGATTTAGACACCTTGACAGTAAGTAACAGCGAAATTTCGGCTTCTACCGAAAGAGGAACCGCAGGAAATGTGGAAGTCAAAGCTAAAGACTCAGTATTGTTAACTGGAACTCTACCAAATAAGTCTAAATCTCCCGCAGGAATATTCGCTCAAGCAACCAAAGGTGGTACTGCTCAAGATGTGACTATAAAAACAGATGAGCTAACTGTCAAAGATGGAGCACGAATAGCAGTAAGCGGTGTCCCATTAACAGATAGTGGTTTTCCAGATAGTGACGTGAAGCAGAGCAAGCGAGGAGAAGCTGGCAAACTGGAAATTAAGGCTGAGTCACTCACCCTAGACAACGGCCAACTTATAGCTGCTACTGGAAAAAATACCACCAACAACGAAGCCACAGGAACTATCGAAATCAAGGTACCAGGAGTGATCATACTCGATAACAATAGCCTAATTTTAGCTAGCGCTATAGGTGATGCCAATGGTGGAAAGATCGAGATTTCTGGTGGAGTATTAGTAGCGCTGCCTTTAACTAATGATGACAAAGGTAGCGATATATTTGCTAATGCTGAAAAAGGCCAGGGTGGAGACATCAAAATCACCCTCCAGGGCTTATTCAATCTGAACGTAATTGAAGATAGAAGTGCGTTTCTTGACTCATCTGAAAATATAGACCGATCCTTAGTTTTCAATAATAATATTAGTGAAATAGCAGCTCTGGGTCTTCTTCAAGGTGCTACCGATGGGTCTATAAACCTTGAGGGCATCAATCCACTAAATGATCCTGAGATCTTACCAACATCACTAGTTGACCCTTCAGCATTAATTCTTGCTAACTGTCCCAGGAGTGGAAAAGTAGCTGTAGATGAACTGGGTGAATTCATTGTTACTGGACGGGGTGGCTTACCCCCAAGTCCCCTAGACCCAATTACTCAACGGTCTGTACTGGTAGATTGGATTACCCTTGATACTGAAGAAGAGAACATCGAAGAAGCTACCTCTACTCCTACCCCTGATGTCAGTTACTTACCAATGAGAGGGAAACGTCGTGTTGCCAATACTCCTACTCCTGCTCGTCCCAAGAAGAAAATAGTGGAAGCTCAGGGTTGGACAGTGGGCGAGGATGGTACAATTATCTTGACAGCTGAACCGAATACTGGTACTCCTAAGAGTAATTGGTATAACCCTAGGTCTTGTGGTAGCAAGGGTTGAGCGAAATGTTGGAAATTGCAGCAATTTTCAGCATTTATAGTGGTGGTGGATAAGTCTAGCGCTAGCTTAACTAGCTTCATGGGAATCCTGTCACTATCGAGAATTTCAGCAATTTCGGGAATAACGCGATTGACATGCAGTCACGCTACGCGATGAAGCAAAGCTTCCGCGCTTATGCGATCGCAATGTATAAGACTAGCGCTAGGTTAAGTGCCTTCAGCTTAATCCAGCTACTGTTGCTGATTTGAGCAATTTGGAGAGAATGCGATCGCGCTAGCTGGATAAACATTGGGTGAAAATCCGTTATTGTCGGAAATTCCAGCAATTTGGGGAAATCATGCGATCGCGCTAGCTGGATAAACATTGGGTGAAAATCCGTTATTGTCGGAAATTCCAGCAATTTGGGGAAATCATGTGATCGCGCTAGCAACAGCAACTTGCTGAGTTATCGAAATTTCCAGCAATTTGGGGAAATCACGATAGCACGTTGGTTGAGCAACAAAACGTGAAAATCCTTGACTATTGGATATTTCAGCAATTTGGAATAATCACGATAGTGCGTTGGTTAATCAATGCACGGTAGTTATCGAAAATTCCAGCAATTTGGGATAATCATGATAATGCTAGCTTGAGCAATTTCGTGAGTTATCGTAAATTCCAGCAATTGGGGATAATCACGATAGAGCTAGTTATCGAAAATTCCAGCAATTGGGGATAATCACGATAGAGCTAGCTGAATCAACAAGGCGTGAAAATCCGTTACTGTCGGAAATTCCAGCAATTTGGGAAATCATGCGATCGCGCTAGCTGGATAAACATTGGGTGAAAATCGGTTATTGTTGGAATTTCCAACAATTTTGGAAAATCATGTGATCGCGCTAGCAACAGCAACTTGCTGAGTTATCGTAAATTCCAGCAATTTGGGATAATCACGATAATGCTAGCAACAGCAACAAAGGGTGAAAATCGGTTATTGTTGGAATTTCCAACAATTTTGGAAAATCATGGGATAGCACTAGCAACAGCAACTTGCTGAGTTATCGAAAATTCGATCAATTTCGGATAATCCCAATAGTGTGTTGGTTGAGCAACAAAGCCTGAAAATCCTTTACTGTCGGAAATTATAGCAATTTTGGATTATAGTGCGATTGACTGAAAGTCACGCTACGCGATGAAGCAAAGCTTCCGCGCTTATGCGATTGGCCTTAGGCCAATCGCGTTTTAACTATAGCGCTAGTTAACTGGTTTGGCTCAATGAGTTTGCTATCGAAAATTTCAACAATTGTGGATAATCACCATAGTGCTAGCAACAGCAACTTGCTTATTACGGAAAATTCCAACAATTTTGGATAATTGCGATAGAGCCAGCAACAGCAATTTCAGTAGTTATCGTAAATTCTAGCAATTTGGGCTAATCGGGATAATGCGTTGGTTGAGTAACAAAGCGTGAAATTCGTTTACTGTTGGAAATTCCAGCAATTTTAGAAATTATAGGATAGGGCGAGCTCTATCGCGATTATCGGAAATTCCAGCAATTCTGGAAAATCATGGGATAGCGCTAGCAACAGCAACTTCGCTGAAAACCCTTTACTGTTGGTAATTTTAGCAATTTGGGAAATCATGCGATCGCGCTAGCTGGATAAACATTGGGTGAAAATCCGTTACTGTCGGAAATTCCAGCAATTTGGGGAAATCATGATAGCGCCTTGTTGAGCAACTTCGGTAGTTATCGAAGATTTCAACAATTTTCGGTAATCGCGATCGCGCTACTTAATCAATTTCAGTAGTTATCGAAAATTCCAGCAATTGGGGATAATCACGATAGAGCTAGCTGAATCAACAAGGCGTGAAAATCCGTTACTGTCGGAAATTCCAGCAATTTGGGATCATCACGATAGAGTTAGCTGGATAAACATTGGGTGAAAATCCTTTACTCTCGGAAATTCCAGCAATTTGGGGAAATCACGATAGCACGTTGGTTGAGCAACAAAACGTGAAAATCCTTGACTATTGGATATTTCAGCAATTTGGAATAATCACGATAGTGCGTTGGTTAATCAATGCACGGTAGTTATCGAAAATTCCAGCAATTTGGGATAATCATGATAATGCTAGCTTGAGCAATTTCGTGAGTTATCGTAAATTCCAGCAATTGGGGATAATCACGATAGAGCTAGTTATCGAAAATTCCAGCAATTGGGGATAATCACGATAGAGCTAGCTGAATCAACAAGGCGTGAAAATCCGTTACTGTCGGAAATTCCAGCAATTTGGGAAATCATGCGATCGCGCTAGCTGGATAAACATTGGGTGAAAATCCGTTATTGTCGGAAATTCCAGCAATTTGGGGAAATCATGCGATCGCGTAGCGTGACTGCATGTCAATCGCGTTAGCTTAATCAATTTGGGTAGTTATCGTAAATTCCCGCAATTTGGGTAAATCATGATAATGCTAGCAACAGCAACTTCGCTGAAAATCCGTTACTGTTGGAAATTCCAACAATTTGGAAAATCATGAGATAGCGCCTTATTGAGTAACTTCGGTTAAAATCCGTTACTGTTGGAAATTCCAGCAATTTGAGAAATCATGGAATAGTACTAGCAACAGCAATTTCAGTAGTTATCGAAAATTCCAGCAATTCTGGAAAATCATGGGATAGCACTAGCAATAGCAATTTCAGTAGTTATCGAAAATTCCAGCAATTCTGGAAAATCATGGGATAGCACTAGCAACAGCAACTTCGCTGAAAATCCTTTACTGTTGGTAATTTCAGCAATTTGGGAAATCTGCGATCACTTAGCGTGACCTACGGTCAATCGCTTTTAGCGGCTCCTAGGTCCCATCGCGTAGCGTGACTGCATGTCAATCGCGCTAGCAACAGCAATTTCAGTAGTTATCGTAAATTACAGCAATTTTCGATAATCATGGGATAGCGCTAGCAACAGCAATAAAGGGTGAAAATCCGTTACTATCGGAAATTCCAGCGATTTGGGATAAGAGTGCGATTAACTGCATGTCAATCGAGCTAACTTGAGCAACTTCTAAATCCTACTCCCCACTTCCCTCAGGTTCTTCATCCATAAGCTCAGGCAAATCAAAAATAATCACAAATTCCCCATCAGGCATTAAGCGTTTAAGCACCCGCAAATGCCCCTCCGCATCAGACCGGTTCCGGTACCGACCAACAACGACTCGTTGCATTTGTGGCAATAAACGGATGACCGCCCATGGGTATAGGCGTTCAGAGTAAGTCATACTTTAGGTATCTCCTTAACTGGGGGTCTAGAGCCAGCCTTCGGCCTTGGGAAAACTTCAGGCTGGCTCTTAACGCTTTCGCGTCTTAGGATTCTCTTATAACATAAAAAACTTTAATTATAACATATTTTTTTGCAAATTTTTGTAACAAAGTCTTGGGGGAATCGGGAGTCGGGAGTCGGGAATCGGGAGTCGGGAATCGGGAATCGGGAGTGTGGGAAGCATGGAGTTTATGGGAGGTGTGGGAAGTGTCCCCCCCTTGTTAAGGGGGGTTAGGGGGGATCCCCACCTGTTTGACCCAGTGGGTGAAATTAGGTTCTTGGTAGAACAGGCATCTTGCCTGTGATCAATATTTTCCTCACAGCATCGAAGCCTATTCTACACAACTACTCCCGATTCCCGATTCCCGATTCCCGATTCCCTATGTCACAGGCAAGATGCCTGTGCTACGGAATTACTCCGTGATCAAGAAAAATTAGAAACTTGGCACCAGGCATCAGCAGTTTCAGCACCTGCACATAGCCCTTGGCATCAGCAGGGTTGTCGAACCGAGCGAAAACCACTGGTGGCATCGGTGGTAACAACCTCACCATCACCCATGGGTATAGGCGTCTATCAGACATAAAATTAAGTTATCTCCTGTAAGGGGGACCAAGAGCCAGCCTTCCAGCCTGACGAAAACTCTAGGCTGGCTCTTCCCATGGACTTTATTTTGTCCACATTTTTAGTTTACCACAAAAAATATTATATTATAGCATATTTTTAAGATTTTGTAACAAACTTTTTTTGAGGGAGTAGGGAGTAGGGAGCAGGGAGCAGGGAGCAGGGAGCAGGGAGTGTGGTAAGTGTGGTAAACATGGTGAGTGTTCCCCCCTTGTTAAGGGGGGTTAGGGGGGATCTCCAGTTGGGGTTGAGCTGGGGGATTAGCGATCGCATAACCAAAACAGAATTTTCAGCTGAAACAGGCAAGATGCCCGTTCCACAACCCTAAATCTTCTCCGTTCCCGATTCCCGATTCCCGATTCCCTACTCCCTACTCCCTACTCCCTACTCCCTATTCCCTATTGCCTTATTTAGCATAAATAGAAAATTACTACTATAAAGACTTGATAAACTTAACCGAATACTAGTGACATTAAACAAAACTCATGACATCAATGAATAAGGTATTTTTCTATATCAAGGAAAGAGCATGGATGGCAAATATCTTTCCTTTTTATAAGGAATATTACGTTATAAAATTTTTCGGGTCATCGCTTCATTGTCAGTAATAATATACTCTCACAACATAAATAATACTAAACCAACAATTACTTAATACTTTTGATTACAAAATATAGTTTAATATTTGCTAATAGCATCAGTAAAGCTGTATTATGGCATCTTACATTTTGCCATTAATCTGGAAAATAAATCCGGATATCTGGACGTTAGTAGGTATTTATTTATTGGTAGATCATTAGATAAGCATTCAGGGGCCTGCTATCCACTCTATGCTATCAGCTATTAATGATGAGTTCAACAGCAATTTTGCTATCAGCTATCAGCTAAAGACCTATGCCCACCCTAATTGAGGTGCTTGTGAATAAAATAAGCTATTCCCGTAGCGTAAGCCTTGGCCGTTGGCCACGCTAAGCGAATGGCTGACCGCTGACCGCTGACCGCTGAATGCTTAATGGACTTACTCTATTGATATACAAGGCTATCAGCTATCAGCTATCAGCTGACCGCTGAAGGCTGTTCGCGTAGCGTGGCCAAAGGCCTTTAGCTAATAGCTGAAGGCTTAGAATAATTGTCAACGTTAAGTGCCCACAGCCTTAGCAACCGAGGAGTTTTTTAATACGAAATATTATGCCAAGATTTGAATTTGAAGACGAAAGCCGCTTTACTCTAACTAATTTTATACGTCTTAATGGTAATGATAATCTCTTTGGAGATAATGGAATCATCAATTTACCTGACGGTGATAGTACTGGGTCTGCTACTACAACCTTTGATCTGCCCAGTGGCACTTACCAGGTTGTCCTGAACGTTGCTGATGAGCCAGACGGGAATAGCACAGTTGAAGTCGTCATTGGTGATCAGACGTTTTCATTCACTCTGGATAATCCCAATCCTGATGCTCATCCTTTCTTCCCTACTCCTGAAACTTTCAAAGATATAACCGTTACTGAGAGCATCTTTATTCCTGAAGGGACTCAAATCACCATTAATGGGGACAGTAACGAGGGCGAATTTGTTAGACTTGATTATATTGACTTCAACCTGATTAATGAAGCTCCTGTTGCAGTAGATGACACTGTCAGTACTGGTGGCAATCCCGACGTTACCATTGATGTCCTAGCTAATGACTCTGATACTGAGGGTGATGCCCTGACTGTAACCATTGACCAGCAGGGCGGTAATGGCACAGCAGTAGTCAATCAAGATGGCACCATTACCTATACTCCTGTTAATGGTTTCAGTGGCACTGATAGCTTCACCTATCAAATAGATGATGGCACAAATCCTGCGGTCACAGCTACGGTTGAGGTTGATGTCACTGCTGTTAATGAACCTCCAGTAGCCACAGACGATACTGCTACCACTGCGGCAAACACTGCAGTTGATATCAATGTCCTAGCTAATGACACTGATCCTGAAGGTGATGCCCTCAATGTAGCCATTGACCAGCAGGGCGGTAATGGCGAAGCAGTAGTCAATCAAGATGGCACCATTACCTATACTCCGGTTGATGGTTTCACTGGCACTGATACCTTTACCTATCAGATCGATGATGGCACCAATCCTGCGGTCACAGCTACGGTTAACGTTGATGTCACTGCGGTTAATGAATCTCCTGTAGCGGTAGACGATACTGCTACCACTGCGGCAAACACTGCAGTTGATATCAATGTCCTAGCTAATGACACTGATCCTGAAGGTGATGCCCTCAATGTAGCCATTGACCAGCAGGGCGGTAATGGTACAGCAGTAGTCAATCAAGATGGCACCATTACCTATACGCCCAATGCCGACTTCAGTGGCACTGATACCTTTACCTATCAGATCGATGATGGCACCAATCCTGCGGTCACAGCTACGGTTAACGTTGATGTCACTGCGGTTAATGAATCTCCTGTAGCGGTAGACGATACTGCTACCACTGCGGCAAACACTGCAGTTGATATCAATGTCCTAGCTAATGACACTGATCCTGAAGGTGATGCCCTCAATGTAGCCATTGACCAGCAGGGCGGTAATGGTACAGCAGTAGTCAATCAAGATGGCACCATTACCTATACTCCTAATAATGGTTTCACTGGGGCTGATAGCTTTACCTATCAGATCGATGATGGCAACAATGCTCCGGTCACAGCTACGGTTAACGTTGATGTTACTGCTGCTAATGACTCTCCAGTAGCCACAGACGATACTGCTACCACTGAGCAAAATACTGCGGTTAATATCAATGTCCTAGCTAATGACTCTGATCCTGAAGGGGATGCCCTGACTGTAACCCTTGACCAGCAGGGCGGTAATGGTAGCGCAGTAGTCAATCAAGATGGCACCATTACCTATACTCCTAATGATGGTTTTCTTGGGGCTGATAGCTTCACCTACCAGGTCAGTGATGGCATCAATCCTGCGGTCACAGCTACCGTTAATGTTGATGTCACTAATGTTAATGAATCTCCAATAGCCACAGACGATAGTACTACCACTGCGGCAAACACTGCAGTTGATATCAATGTCCTAACTAATGACCTTGATCCTGAGGGTGATGCCCTCAATGTAGCCATTGACCAGCAGGGCGCTAATGGTACCGCAGTAGTCAATTTTGATGGCACCATTACCTATACTCCTGTTGATGGTTTCACTGGGGTTGATAGCTTCACCTACCAGATTAGTGATGGCAGCAATCCTGCGGTCACAGCTACCGTTAACGTTGATGTCACTGCTCCTAATCAATCTCCAGTAGCCACAGACGATACTGCGACCACTGTAGAAAACACTGCAGTTGATATCAATGTCTTAGCTAATGACTCTGATCCTGAAGGTGATGCCGTCAATTTGGCCATTGGCCAGCAGGGCGGTAATGGTACAGCAGTAGTCAATCAAGATGGCACTATTACCTATACGCCAAATGCCGACTTCACTGGGGCTGATAGCTTCACCTACCAAATCGATGATGGCAGCAATCCTGCAGTCACAGCTACGGTTAACGTTGATGTTACTGCTGCTAATGAATCTCCAGTAGCGGCAGACGATACTGCTACCACTGTAGAAAACACTGGGGTTGATATCAATGTCTTAGCTAATGACGTTGATCCTGACGGTGATGCGCTGACTGTAACCATTAACGAGCAAGGACTTAATGGCACAGTAACAGTTAATCAAGATAGCACGATTACCTATACTCCTAATAATGGTTTCATTGGGTTTGATCGCTTCACCTACCAGATCGATGATGGCACTAATCCTGCGGTCACAGCTACGGTTAACCTTGAAGTGACTCGTGTTAATGAATCTCCAGTAGTCACAAACACTAATAATAATAGTGCTACTACTGGGGCAAACACTCCAGTTACCCTTGATGTTCTCGCTAACTACTCTGATCCTGATGGGGATCCGCTAACTTTTGCAATTGTCAGCAATCCAAGCAACGGGACAGCAGTAGTCAATGATAATGGCACTGCCAATGATGCCACAGATGACTTTATTATCTATACGCCCAATGCCGACTTCACTGGCACTGATAGCTTGACCTTTGAGGTAAGCGATGGTAGTGGGGGCATTAACACAGACACTGTTAACTTCACCATTGAACAGACTACGCCTAGGACGCCTCTAACTCAGAATGCCAATAATAGTTTTACGGTTAACGGCGACACCCTCCGATTTACTCTTACAGGTCGCGAACTTGGTGAAGTCAGTGAAATTGGAGCATTTGTTACTGATGATGCCCAAGGTACAATTGATGGCATTGCCCCTGGTCAGAGTGGTTATGTAGAAGCTGCTCTGTTCCGAGCTGAGACGATTTTATCTGTTCTCCCTGACAGTTTAGGTAGTGCTCAACCCACCCGCATCATCGACAGTTTTAACCCCGACGATAACGTGGTATTCTACGTGATTCAAGGTGGCTCTGTCGATGGGGTGCTAGCGGGACAGGATTCTACCTCCAACGTATTCTTCAGTGATCCTTCATTGAATAGCGATGGTCAGAACCATCTACAGGTCACTGACAATGGCAATGGTCAGTTAACCTTGGCCTTTGAAGATGGCAATGACTTTGACTACGATGATGCCACTGTGGTTGTCTCAGACGGTACAGGTTCCACGGCGCCACTGGGAACAGGCCCTAACGACATTCAAGGGATTCTGGAATTGATCGATTTGACCGACGTGACTGGTACAGTAACTGGTAGTCTTGTGGTCAACAGTGAAGCTGAATTCAATAATACCGTTGGCTGGTATGTGATTGATGATTTCAGTGGCTCAGTTAACGGTATTAATGTTGGTGATGCCGGTTATGCAGAAGCTGCACTCTCCAATCGGGTAGACTTAAGTGTTGGAGTATCCGGTGGGGTAATACTGGCTCCATTCCTAATTTCCGATGGCACAGTAGCGGAGTTCCTAGCTAATAATCCTTCTAATGCAGATCAAGAGGATTCTGACCTGAATGCCTACTTTGCTTACGTGGGGGCTAACCCAGATGGAGTTGACCACATTCGCCTGCTAGGGGATAACACCTTTGGTTTCGAGGATCTGTTCGGTGGTGGTGACGAAGACTTCAACGATGTGGTTGCTCAGGTTAACTTAACTGTTGCCTAAGTGTTGTCTTAGTGTTGTCTAACCAGACTGCGGACGCTTTTTTATAGTAGTAGGGTGGTTATTAAGGCACCCTAGAATTACTCCAGATTTTGGACTCAAGCAGATCTAGTCTACAAGCCTCAGTATCAACTGAGGTTTTTTTTTTTCATCCAATATTTTCACTGGTAAAATTAAAAAGCGAATAGCACTATAGAAATGCCATCGTAATGTATATGAACTCCTATCGTCAATTTCACCTAACCTTGGCAGCAGTTATCTTTCCGAGTTTATTCGGGTTTGGCTTATTGAACGCTGCGGTTGACCCTTACGGAGTCATAAATAGCCCAGAGTTACCCGGTCTAAATCAGTTAAAGCCTGAACAATTTAACCATGTCAGACTATTCAAGGCTATAGATGTTATTCGTAATGAACCCAAAATCGTTTTGTTAGGGTCATCACGAACTGACCTGGGACTTAACCCAAACCACCCAGGACTGAAACCAGGAAACTCCGGATACAATTTGGCACTAGTGGGTCCGAATATGTATGAAGTTAAACGTTATTTTGACCATGCTCTAACTAATCAACCGGATTTAAAAACCGTTGTGATTGGTATTGACTTATTCATGTTCAATGACTTGAAAACTAATGCTCCAGATTTTAAGGAAAGTCTGATTAATCAAGAAACTATTCCCCTGCAAGAGTTGATTAATTCGACCCTATCCCTAAACGCGCTTAATGCTAGTAGAGCCACTCTAAGTTCTAGTATCAATTCAAAGGCTTACTTTCTCTATGATGCCAATGGTAGGCGTTTTATTTATAACAATAAGCCCGATCAACCTTTACTAGGAAGGTTTAAGGACATGCTCAAGGGCTTAATGACCAGTGAGGGCTATTATAAAGAATATCGACTTTCCGCTAGTTTTTTGAATGATCTTCAAGACATTGTCGATACCTGTAAGGAAAAAGGGATAGAGCTAAAAGTATTTATATCACCATCCCATGCTACTCAATGGGAAAGTCTTCGGGTTACCGGACTGTGGCCAGTGTTTGAAGAATGGAAACGTCGGTTAGTGGAGATTACACCAGTGTGGGATTTCTCTGGCTATAACAGCATTACCACAGAAGCGATTAGGGAAGAGATGAAAAACTATTGGGATAGCTCTCATTATCGCGAGGAAGTTGGTGATCTAATCCTAAATCGCCTATTCAGTTATCAATCTCAGACTGTTCCAGAGGATTTTGGTGTTATAATGACACCAGAAAATGTTGAATCCCACCTCGGTAAAATCAGGAATAAGCGGAATTCATGGGCAGAGACTAATCCTGATCTAGTACAATTAGTGGAAGATTTAAACCAAAAATCTGAGATAGCGAGTCAGTAAGTTTCCTATACTTGGTGTGGTTTGGTAAGCATTCAGCTATCAGTATTCAGATATCAGCTATCAGCTATCAGCTTGTAGGGTGGGCAAAAAGCGATGCAGCGCGGTCTTGGGGAGGCAGCGCGGTCTTGGGGGTTCCCCCGGAGACGAAACCTTAGACAGTTGAGCCTTTATGGTTGGTCGGCTATGCAGAAAAGGGGTAAAACTTATTGATTAAGGCTCAACTGTCTTACGGTAACTTCTAACCATGAGCGACTGCCGTGGTTTCCCCCATGAGCGACTGCATCAAGACACATTTTGGTGAAAATGAGTCTTCTAGATAACATAACTTTGCCCACCCTACTTTAATTGGTATTTTTTTTACACGTAAGTCCCTAAGCTGAATGCTTAGCCGAAAGATTCAAGAGCTTTCCCTGGGCTGATTCTACAATCGCGTCTCGGATGAAGCAACTTGCTTGGATAATCTCTATTCCAATTAATTCTCCTGCTTCATTGAGTTCGGCGGTAATGTTAGGACTAATTTCGACACTACCTGCTTCTGGTTCATCAGACAGGGTAAGGTGAAGGATATCTTCTTGTTCAAAGTATGTCATCTTGGCATTATTCATTTCAATTCAGCAATTTGTTTCAAATCCACATTGCCACCGCTGATAATGACACCAATCCGAGCATTGGGCATTTTAATGACCCCTTCAAGTAGGGCAGCAGCAGCTAAGGCACCAGTGGGCTCAACTACAATTTTGAGCCGTTCCCAGAGGAAAAACATGGTACGGATAATCGCAGCTTCCGATACAGTTACCATGTCATCAACGTAATCAAGGACTAGGGGAAAGGTAAGTTTGCCGAGGCTGGGAGTTCTGGCTCCGTCAGCAATGGTATTGGGATTGTCAACAGTTTGGAGGATTTTGCTATGGAAGGAACGGGTGGCATCATCGGCCTGTGCTGGTTCTACACCAATCACACGGCAATTAGGATATAGGGTTTTGGTTGCGATCGCACATCCTGAGAGTAAGCCACCACCACCACAACACACCAGTAACAGATCCAGTGGACCGACTTGTTCTAGGAGTTCTTTGGCAGTAGTACCTTGTCCAGCAATGATATGGGGGTGATCGTAGGGAGGAATGATGGTGAGTTTGCGATCGCGTGATAACTCTTCGGCTAATGCTTCCCGTCTCAATTCAGCCCGATCATATAAAATGACGTCAGCACCGTAGCCACGGGTAGCGGCTTGCTTGACAGCTGGGGCATCTTTGGGCATAACTACAGTGGTGGGGATATCGAGGAGGGTGCCCGATAATGCGATCGCTTGGCCATGATTACCAGAAGAAAAAGTGAGAACCCCTCGCTGTTTTTGTTCTTCAGATAGTTGTGACAGAGCGTTATAAGCCCCTCGAAACTTAAAGGCACCAATACGTTGGAAGTTTTCGCATTTAAAGAAGACTTCAGCGTTGGTGAGCTGGTTGACAGTCCTGGAGGTATGGACTGGGGTTTGATGGGCATTGCCCGATAGGCGTTTAGCGGCGGCTTCTATGTCAGTGTAGGTTACGGGTAATGCTTGCAGTTCCATAGCAGTAGGGAGTCGGGAGTCGGGGAATCGGGAGTCGGGGAATCGGGAGTCGGGAGTCGGGAGTCGGGAGTCGGGAGTCGGGAGTCGGGAGTCGGGGTAAGAAACTTGAAGGTACCTGATAAGTATCAGAAACGCTATCTGAAAACCTTCCACCTCACAACCTTTAACTTTCAACCTCACAACTTTCAACCTCACAACTTTCAACCCTAAAGTTTCAACCCAAGATAGATTACAATACAAACTCTTTGGAAAAGCTGGCATCTCCCAGTACTAGTTTTACCATAAACCTATCCCCCTTTTCACCATTAAACTCTAATTGAATCCAATTATCAGCACTTCTCGACTGAGCCGACAAGAAAATTTCTTCCTGCTGATCAAGTACTAGCAATTCGAGATTAGGTTTTAGATATTTACTCTTAGTAGGATACACCCGTAAGTGAACATTAATTTCCCCATCTGCTTCAGGTATGAAAGTAACCATAAATGCTACTTTGCTCCCATTCAGTTGCATTTCTAAATCAATTATCTTAACTCGCCTAATCCCAGCTTGGGGATGATTTGGGTCAAGTTTTCCCAAACTGACAGCGGCTTGGCGACGTAAGTCATGATCGTCAGTAGTATTGATCATCTCAGCAAGCAATGCGATCGCCTCTAAGTTACTATGACCAATTTCACCCAATAATTCTATAGCGGGTAAGTTAGTATCTTTACTGCTATTGGTTTTTAATAGTTTAATAATTGCGGTCACAGCTTCAGGGATATTTTCCGAAAAAGGGGAAGATGCTGAAGAATTATCGTTAAAACGATCCTTCAAACGAGTCGGTTGAGACCGGTAAGCTAAGCTTAAAGTAGGTTCACCATTACGTGCTCGAATTTCCTCAACAGTTTGCCAACCAGCCTCCAGGAAATTATCCAGCCATGAGAGTAAGGTTATAGATGGCTTACGAGAGTAAACTAGGGAACGTTGTTTATATAATTCCTTGCGCCATCTAGAATTTGATACCAGTGCCTGCCACTTAGCAAAAGGAATATCTAGCCTCGGAGAATAAGGAGTTTCCTGGCTCAATTGCTTGATTAACGTTGTTGCTTCATCACAGGATAATCTTGCCATTGGCTTTACGACCAGTTTGGGACTAGGAGCAAGTTCCTCCGTTACCCACATCACATTCAAATCTTCAATTAAATCTACTGCATCCACAGCGTAGGTTTCATCGATGATGTCATAGTTACCATGATCACGTAACTGTTGATAAGTTGTGTATCCCGACACCTGTAACCAGCATTCTTCTAAATTCAGTTGCATCGCCACATAATAATGACTAGCCCACTCAGGAATATCAACCCACTCTCGCGGTACTCGCAACGCTGTAAACTTGATTTCTTCACTAGGAATTAATACCAGTCGCATCTGGTTTAGCTCAACAGCTGTACCATTCACTACTTCCCAGAAACTTGGTAAATCCCCCAACTCTGGCCATACTAATGCTTTGTTTAGTGGTTTCTTTAGTGCTGTGTCTAGTGCTGTTTCTAGTAAATTTGGTTCTGTTAAATTTGGTTCTGTTAAATTTGCTTCTGTTAAATTTGCTTCTGTGTCCAGATAGCTTAAAAACGTATTCAGACAGAGACAATTCAGATACGCTCGCCAACGAGCAGCTTGATTAGAATAACCTTGAGCTTGGGTTTGGTGCCATGCTTGTTCTCGTTCTTCTGGGGAGAATTCTATCAACAATTGGTCTGGGTGTAGGAAAGCTACATCCTCTAAACTTAATTTCATTGACTCATCTCCTTTTTGGTTAATCGTTAATTGGTATTTGGGATATTGGGATATTTGGTGTTTTCACGTTTCAGGTTTCAGGTTTTACTTTGGCTACATTGGTTTTGCCCTATTTCCTGATCGAGATTGCTCTAGTAGTGCCTGATTTTGCTGGAGCCACCGCTCAATAAATTTAGTTATCGCTGGTTTAGCTGATCTAAATTCAATCAGTTCTATAGACATTTTTTTTTCAATTAATACCTCAAACCTTGGTTGAATTAATTCAAGTAAACTCTGGTTTAGTTTTTTGAGTTTATTTTTTTCTAAATTACTAAAATTAATAGTCATTGAGTTAGCAATATCTTCATCATAAATTTTATAAATAACTTTAGAAAATAAGTCTTGACTATCAGCACTTAAGTAAGCTTTTAGATAGTTATTAATATAGTTAGTTTTAGTGGTTGCATTAAGGCGCTGCTTGATGTCTTTAGAGGTTAGACTTGTACTCATAGCATCCTGAAAATAAAAGGTGACGACTGCCTTCAAAATTCGTTTAAAATAACGTTGAAACTGGCGAGCAATTTGATATTGCTTTTTAAACCCAAAAAGCTCGATAAAATCTTGTTGATTGATGCCTAGACCAAGCCAAAGTCTTAGGGATGTTTGAGCTAGCTGATCTAAAGCAGTAAATTCTCTTAAGATAATAGTCCTGACTTGAGCCAACTCATCCTTTTCTTCCTCTTGGATTACCACCTCCAAAGGATTAGATGCTATATCAGTAATTTCCCCATACTCATCTAAGGATACTGAATTCCTGTGTTGAGACATCCGCACCGCTTGGATGCAAATGGCTAGCATTTCTTCAATGTGCTGAGTGCTGATTGCTGTTCCCGTAGCGTGGGCGTAGCCCATATGCTGATTGCTGTTCCCGTAGCGTGGGCGTAGCCCATATGCTGAGTGTTGATTGCTGATTGCTGATTGCTGATTGCTAATTGCTGATTGCTGATTGCTGTTCCCGTAGCGTGGGCGTGGCCCATTAGCTGAGTAACGTACTACTTGTCTTAACCAATCTGAATCACTTATTTTAGGGTTATTCCTCTTAAAATCAGCAATTTTTAACTCAGAACTAACCATTTGAGTTAACCGATTTAACTGCTGGTTGTAACGAATAGCAATTTGTTGAAGCTGTTGCTGGCTTAGGAATTTAATTGGGGAATGATGGCGAGACTTTCCCTTGCTGCTGGGAGGATAAATCTCGTTAAAGTAGTCTTTAAACGATTGCCAAGCCAGACGATAATAGTTGAAATCTTGATTAGTGATTCCATAGTTATTAAGTGCTTGCTCAAGTTCGGTTTTATCCAAATATCGCAACAAGCCATAATCAGAAAATTTGATAGATTTTAACCTGAGTTCCTTGGCGACTTGATTTCTAATAATTCGCTTGAGGGCATTGAAAGCATAGGCATTGATAGAAGACTTAGCATAAAAATTAAATCCTCTGAGGAGTTTAGCTGGCTGGCTGGCTGCTTCACTAGCAATGATGAAACATTCCTCTACAGGATAATGTAAGGCAAGATTATGAGATTTACTCAACTGATGGGCGATCGCTTGAGATGCAGACCAACAAACAAACTGTAGGTAATTGAATAAGAGCTGATCAGATAAGGTTAACAATAACAGATAAGCTCTGATCACCACTATCGCAGGATTAGTCATGGATAAAATCCGGTAAATACCAGATGCTTGTCTCAACTGATATAAGAAGCAAGCAGCCCAATCGGCTTCGCTCCTGTCTGGCTCAGACTGGACTAGATGTGCCATGAAACCCTCTAATCTAGAATTAGATTGAAAAACCGGCTCGATCCCCCTATCACCTTGGGGGTCTTTGAAATAAATGGATGTCGAAAACGGTTTGATACCTGAGTTGTTAGTAGGCATTGATTCTTTACCCTAGCTTCTAGTAGCGCTTTACCTTAACTCCTAACTTGAATCGATTCATAGGTCAAACAACTAACTAAGTAGAAGGAAACCTCATTATTTACTTAGTACTCAAGCTTAGGGGTTATGCAGCTTGTCTATAAAATAACTACATAACATTTGATAATCGAAGATTATGCTCAAGGGTAACTTAACCCATTATCCCTACCCCTCCAGACGACGGGTAGTCATGGGTAACCGATTTGCCGTAGCCACTAGCCAATCCCTAGCCACCCTAGCTGGTATGGAAATGTTTTGGGCTGGAGGCAATGCTGTAGATGCTGCTATAGCCACAGCGATCGCATTGACAGTGGTTGAACCTACCTGCAATGGTATCGGTTCTGATGCCTTTGCTTTAGTATGGGATGGGTCACTCCATGGTATCAATGGCTCTGGCAAAAGCCCTCAACACCTGACCCTTGAGCATTTTGCTGGCATGAGTCAAATTCCTGCTATCGGCTGGTTATCGGTAACAGTGCCAGGAGCGGTATCAGCATGGCGTAGTTTATGGCAACGGTGGGGAAAACTACCCTTTGAGCAATTGTTTGCCCCAGCCATTCGATACGCGGAAGCTGGATTTCCGGTCTCCCCAGTCACAGCAAGAGCTTGGAAACGGGCGGAAGCTCTGTATCTTCCCCTGACTGGACGAGAATTTGAACCATTTAAACAGGTATTTTTCCCTAACCAGCGCGCACCAGTAGCTGGAGAGGTATGGGGGAGTAAGGATCATGCTAAGACCTTGAAAGCGATGGCAAACAGTGGTGGTGAAAGCTTTTATCAAGGGGAAATAGCTGATGCGATCGCAAACTTTGCGGCTAATACTGGTGGCGTGCTGACCAAAGCTGACCTAGCTAGCCACCAAGCTGAGTGGGTAAACCCGATTTCAACTAACTATCGTGACCTGACCGTATGGGAGATTCCCCCCAACACCCAAGGGATGGCGGCCTTAATGGCATTGAATATAATCGAAGGTTTTGACTTAAGCCACTATCCCCGTGAATCAGCCCAAAGCTATCATCTACAAATCGAAGCCATGAAGCTAGCCTTTGCTGATGTTCACCGCCATATCACTGACCACCGGTTTATGGAAGTCCCAATCGAAAAGCTATTAGACCATGGGTATGCAACAGAACGCCGCCAGTTAATTGGGGAAAACGCGATCGCGTTAGCAAAACCCGGTTTACCCAAAGGTGGGACAGTTTATCTAGCAGCAGCAGATGGGGAACTAATGGTATCCTTTATCCAATCCAACTTTGAAGGCTTTGGGAGCGGGATTGTTATTCCTGGCACTGGGATTGCCTTGCAAAACCGAGCCTTAGGGTTTACCCTAGAATCCGGTCATCCTAATCAAGTCGCACCAGGTAAGCGGTCATATCATACCATTATTCCCGGTTTTCTGACTCAAAATGGTCAACCTCTAGGGCCCTTTGGAGTTATGGGAGGTCCGATGCAGCCTCAGGGACATGTACAGTTAGTGGTTAATCTAGCAGATTACGGCATGAATCCTCAAGCTGCTCTAGATGCTCCCAGATGGCGATTTGTGCATGGGTCACAAGTCCTGTTGGAACAGACTGTACCCCGTCATATTGCTCTGGAGCTAGCTGAGATGGGTCATAACATTCAGGTTATGGCAGATAGCATAAATTTTGGTAAAGGTCAAGTTATCTGGCGTCAGTCAGGGGTTTTGGTAGCGGCATCTGAACCCCGTGGTGATGGATTAGCGTTGGTAGGGTGAAGGGGTGATAAAAATCCAACTAATGTTTAGGGAAGGATTAATAGCGCTGTTGGCTATATCAGGACTTACCCATTGCCCCCTAAATCCCCCAAACTTGGGGGACTTTAAGAGTAGTTCCCCCCAGCGAGGGATTGCTCGCTGGGGGGTTAGGGGGGCAAAACCAAATAAACTTCGTAAGTCCTATATATCTAGCACTACGGTTATATTGACTATGGCTACAGGGATAGTCTATCCGGTAACCATAGGGCGCTCGCATTCTCAACAACCATTGCTAGCCCAGTCTTGGCAAGAGGCTCAGCTGACTCAAGTAATTTCAGGTCATCGGTCAGATGTTAATTCTCTTGCCATTAGTCCAGATAGCCAAACCCTAATTAGCAGCAGTAAAGACAAAACCATCAAGTTTTGGAATCTCAGGGATGGTAGGCTACAGAGGACGATCAAAGACTTTACCAGAACGCCCAGTTCTCTAGTAATCAGTGCTGATGGTAAACGTCTCGCTGCCGCAACAGAAAGACAAATTAATATCTGGAACCTAGAAACTGGAGCACCACCTCGTACCTTGAAAGGACATACGGGTATAGTCAGATCAATCGCAATTAGTCCCGATGGCAAAATCCTAGTAAGTGGCTCTCCTGACAAGACCGTTATGGTGTGGGATCTCCTCACTGGCAAAACTTTAGGCACCATTACCGAGCATTCCGACTGGGTTACTGCTGTTGCCATTAGTCCCGATGGAAAACATTTGGTTAGTGCCAGTGGAGGGTCAGATCGTTCTATCAAGATTTGGGATTTGTCCACCCTAGAATTGCGGAAAACCATCTCAAAACAACCCAGATTTCTGATATTGCCATTAGTGAAGATAGCAACATCCTAGTTGCTAGTGTTGATAAAACCGTCAAGTTGTGGGATATTAACAGTGGCGAAGAATTAGCTATCCTCGAAAGTCACTCCGCACCAGTTCTCTCCATTGCGATTAGTTCCGATAGCAAAACTATCGCTAGTGCTGGCAGTGATCAAACTATCAAGCTATGGGATGTAGACAGTAGACAATTGCTGCGCACTCTCTCTGGAAATGATGGCTGGGTTTGGTCAGTTGCTATTAGTCCAGATGGAAACACTCTAGTTAGTGGTGGGGAGGATGGTACGATTAGAATTTGGTCGTTAGTCTTGAATCAGATTAGTCTTGAACAGGGAATCGGGAATCGGGAATCGGGAATCGGGGGAAGAGTAAGCAGCAAGCTTGTAGGGTGGGCAAAAACAGTTTGGTTCCAATGAGTATTAATGATTAGATGGCTTTGCCCACCCTACTTTAATTAGTGGGCTTACTTGTAGGGTGGGCAAAAACAGTTTGGTTCCAATGAGTATTAAGGATGAGATGGCTTTGCCCACCCTACGTTAATTGGTATTTGTCTTACTAACAAGATACTGCGATCGCATAAGCGCGGAAGCTGAGGCCGTAGGCCACGCTTTGCGTTCGCGTAGCGGAGGGC
>NZ_MKZS01000001.1:1186151-1256483 GCF_001942495.1 Moorena bouillonii PNG | reverse complement strand
GGCCGTGGGCCACGCTTTGCGTTCGCGTAGCGGAGGCCTTTGGCCAAACGCTTCCGGAGCGTAGCAGCTCGTACTGAGCATCGCATTTTTCCCATATCAGTCATCAGTATCAAGCCTTGAACAACCACTAACTCAATCTATTCCTAGAGTGCAATAGTTTTTCTGTACTCCAGTTCCATTCATACCTAGCAATACTTTTTCCCTACTTCCCTACACTTACCCTATTTACCACACTTACCCTATTTATAGCACTTATAGTATTTTACATTGCTAAAATGCAATAGTTTTTTTAGTCCTTACATTTTAATTAAAATTATGCTATAAATAACAGTATAGCAAACGCAATGGTTAAACCGCCATGATGATTTCCACTGCACAAGCCGCCAATTTACTAGGTGTTTCCGCCACTCGCGTCCGTTACCTTCTGGGCAAAGGCAGAGTCAAAGGAGCCTATAAAGTGGGTAGAACTTGGGTGATTCCTCTGTTTGATGGCATGCCAGTGGTCACTCCCGGCACTCGCGGACCAAAGCGGAACTGGTCAAAGCGTACAAATTACACTCCTGCAGTGATTCACGTTAACCAGAAAGTGATTCGCCAAAATCTCAAGACCGGAGAGCGCAACCCTGTGATTACCGTCAAACGAGGGTCTAAAAACACTTATGGTCATACCGTGGAAGTCAATGGACCATGTCGAGTAATGTATCGTCCTGATAATCCCCTACATTGTGGAGCAAGGGTATGGATAGAGACTATCTCGGATTATAAAGTGATCTGAAACGTCTAAGCTATCAGTGCTCCGAACTTTCGGAGATAATATAAATTAAAAATTATTGATATCTTGCTTATCAATCAGCCAGCAATTTATCCATGCTCGTATCTAGCAGTGTATGGACTAGTATTTGATTATTCGTTACTAGCAATAAACGGAATTTGTAGTGAGTCAGTAATAGTTGAGATCATTAACTGACAAATTACTTGATAATCTGATCAAGGATATCACTTTTCGCGATTCCCCTAGCACACTGGTTTTTAATCCCCGCTCCCCTCACAAAGGTTTAAAATTGGCTCAATTTTCGATATGCTAGAGCCATTGGGAAAAATTTGTGAATAATCGACCACCTTCTCAGGAAAAGACACCTTTATTAGACGCTCTGCGGGCATCAGCCCAGAAGCCCCATACAGCCTTTTATGCACCAGGACACAAACAAGGCAAGGGAATACCAGAGCCATTAGCGGATTTGCTAGGAAAATCAGTATTTCGGGCTGATTTGCCAGAATTACCGGAGTTAGATAATCTTTTTGCTCCAGAAGGGGTAATCCAAGAAGCTCAAGACCTAGCAGCAGCAGCCTTTGGTGCTAGCAAAACTTGGTTCCTGGTCAACGGTTCCACGTGTGGGGTAATGGCTGCTATAGTAGCCACCTGCTATACCGGGGATAAAATCTTATTACCGCGCAATATCCACCAATCCGCGATCGCAGGATTAGTCTTGTGTGGTGCTATCCCCATCTTTATTAACCCCGAGTACGACCCATCAACAGACTTGGTTTATAGCATCACCCCAACTGCAGTTAACCAAGCCTTGACTGAACATCCGGACACTAAAGCGGTGATGATGGTGTATCCAACCTATCAAGGAATCTGTGGTGACATAAAAGCGATCGCAAAAATAGTTCACCAACATAATATTCCCCTACTGGTGGATGAAGCCCATGGACCTCACTTTGCCTTCCATCCCGATTTACCCCTAGATGCCCTATCAGCCGGAGCCGATTTAACCGTACAATCAACTCATAAAGTACTCGGTGCCATGACTCAGGCATCGATGTTGCACATTCAGGGCAATCGCATTGATGCTCAGCGGTTGAGTAAAGCATTACAGCTAGTTCAATCCACCAGTCCCAGTTACTTACTACTCGCGTCCCTAGATGCCGCACGACAACAAATGGCACTCCATGGAGAACGACTAATGAGTCATACCTTGCAGCTAGCCCAGGATGCCAGAAGTAAAATCAGCCAAATTCCAGGTTTAGAACTAATTAAACCCCGAAGATTCCAAGCCCTAGACCCAACTCGCTTAACCGTAAGAGTGACCGAATTAGGATTAAGTGGGTTTGAAGCCGATGAAATTCTTCATCAACAGCTTGGTGTCACAGCGGAGTTACCCACACTTCACCACTTAACCTTTATCATTAGCCTAGGCAATACCCAAACCGATATTCAGCAACTTGTACAAGCTTTCATCAAAGTTGCCCAAAATAATGACAATTCCTCCACTGAGCAACCTGCCTTCTGTAACCTGCACCCTGCAACCTGTAACCTGCAACCCTTACTCTCCCCCCGTGAAGCCTTCTTTGCTCCCACCGAAACCCTACCGGTAACCGAAACCATCAACCGGATCAGTGCCGAATTAATCTGTCCCTATCCACCAGGAATACCAGCCCTAATGCCAGGAGAACAAATCAAATCAACTACTATTGAATACCTCCAAAAAATTCTCACCTTAGGTGGTCAAATTACCGGTTGTAGCGACCCCAGCCTCCAAACCCTAAAGGTTATTGACTAGTATAGTAGTTCTCAATTAGGTGCGGTACCTGGTCCTGGCTTAATCGGAATCGGGAGTCGGGAATCGGGAGTCGGGAGTCGAAAGTTGGCATGCAGATAGGCATTGGGGGTTTACCCCCTTAATAAAGAGGGAAGAAAATTGAATACACCTAATAAGTATGATCAAGGCTATAATCTTCGTAAATAGTTATGGTTAGTTCCTACAAATAGATGCTAAGTTATTTTTATAATTTAGCATCTATTTAGGATAAAAGCTAAATTATAAAACTATCAAAACTAGAGACAGTAATCGTTTTGGTTGATTAAAATTAAAACATAAGTATAACAGGTACCAAACAGCCATATTTATAATACTATTTTTGTGCTCTATACCTGAAAGGGTTAGTTGAATACATCAAAATAACTAAAGGAAAAAAATACCCCGAAACCTAAATACCACAAATGTCATCCCCAATTTGGCCGTACATTACTCCTGGAATCCCAGATCACCTCTTTGAACGCCTACCCGGTATTCCCTTAAGTAAGCGAGAAGTCAGGCTGCTGATCATTTCTGCTCTACGACTAGGAAGCCAAGACCGGTTGTGGGACATCGGTGCTGGAACCGGTACCATTCCTGTAGAAATTGGACTACTGTGTCCCAAAAGTGAGATTATTGCCGTAGAACGGGATGAAGAAGTAGCCAACCTGATTCGACACAATTGCGATCGCTTTAATGTCACCAACGTAGAAGTCATCGAAGGTAACGCCCCAGAATGTCTCAAAGATCTACCATTGAAACCCCACCGAGTTTGCCTTGAAGGAGGAAGACCAATCAAAACTCTACTCAAAGAAGTCTGGCCCTACCTACAATCTCCAGGGAGGATAGTAGCAACCACCAATAATCTAGAAGGACTCTATGCCATCTCAGAAGGCTTAGCGGAGTTACAGGCTCGCAATATCGAAGTCGTTCAGTCAGCCGTCAATCGCCTAGAGACACGGGGGAATTATCAAACATTTGCAGCAGTTAACCCCATTTTTATTCTTAGTGGAGAGAAGTTAGAGTAAGGAATAGACCCCTTCAGGGAACAAAATTAACAATAATAATATAAATAACCTGTTCTTGTGTGAGAACAGGAGTGTCAAAAAAAAACGTCATATGCCCTGGTTACGGATTTTTAGTGGAATAGTTGCGATCGCCCTGGCGATGGGGATGATCTTACTTGGGGGATGGTATTTTACCATCGGCTTCTGTGTCATTGTCTATTTAGGTCAGTTAGAACTTTTTCAACTAGTAAAAGCAAAAGGCATGGTGCCAGCAACCAAAAGCACCATGTTTGTGTCTCAGCTACTACTAATTACAGCTACCATTTCACCAACCCTGGCTGATGCGGTGTTTCCCATTGCTGGAACATTTATTTGCTTTTACTTACTGTTCCAACCCAAGATAGCAACCATTGCGGATATTGGGGCTTCCATATTAGGTTTACTCTATGGTGGTTATCTGCCCGGCTATTGGGTGCGTCTGCGAGTGGGTTTGACTGAAACGTCCTCCCTAGCTCGAGATGCTACAGTCGCCGCTACGAACCTACCCAGCAGTGGATACTGGTCTAATTTTTCGATGAATCTGAGTGATTTACCTGCTGGGTTAACTTCAACTCTCCTAGCATTTAGCTGTATTTGGGCAGCAGATATCGGAGCTTACACCTTCGGCAAATTTTTTGGTCGCACTCGCCTTTCTATGATCAGTCCTAAAAAAACTGTGGAAGGCGCTATATTTGGCCTTGTCAGTAGTATTGCTGTAGGAATCGCAGGAGCTTGGTATCTGAATTGGCCGTGCTGGCAGTTGAGCGGCATGATGCTCGGAGTAATCATTGGTGTAGCTAGCCTCTTAGGAGACTTAACGGAGTCCTTAATGAAACGGGATGCTGGTGTCAAGGATTCCGGGCAATTAATTCCTGGTCATGGTGGCATTTTAGACCGAACAGACAGCTATGTGTTCACTGCCCCTTTGGTTTATTATTTTGTCACGCTTTTACTACCACTGTTACCCAGCTACCTGTAGTCTTGTGTCAATGTTCAAAATTTTTTGATTTTATTGATTGCAAAAAGCCATCTATTGATAGCATTAACCCGTTAAGCTACCTTGGAGTAGATTAAAAATTTATAGCGGTTTCCAGCGAGGGTAGAATACACAGCACGCCTCTAGGAAATTCCGAGTGCAATCACCGGCTGTCATAATCGGAATAAAAACCTGAAAACCGCTATAAAATTGCATTCTGGATGGGGTAGACGTCAGAAACCACAGATTACGAAGATGGGAGGTAATGGTGCTACATATCAATGCAACTTGGGATAACTATCATGTCCGGATTACAATTAATCTAGGTAAATACAGAACCGGAAAACGGTTTTTCGGTTCAAACCCAGCTTGGGGGTGATGACTAATCAGTAATTACGCTAATCACTAAGACCAGTTACGACACTAATATGTTAATATCGATGGTTAGTCAGATGATTAGTCAGATGATTAGTCAGATGATTAGTTACTAGTGTGATTGTTTAGTTCGATCAGAGCCGAATGAGCTACTTCTAGGCTTAGGCGGACTTGTTGGATAGAAGACAAAGAGTGCCACTGTTCAGATTTAACTGAAGCACTGACATTCATGGAGTCTGAGCTACTGCGCATGGCGTAAGCCCACGGACGAGCTAACACCAATAGATCGTCTTCTGTCCAGTTTTGTAACAATGGCTTGACACAAAGCACAAGTTGCTCTGCTAAGGACAAGTTCTTGTGAACAACCTCTTGAGCTCTCGAAGCGATCGCTTCGAGCCATTCGGGAGGCATGCAAGACGCACATCCGTTAGCTAAAGCTGCCTTCAACGAGTCAATGGTGGATTCGATGCTCGATTCGATGCTCGATTCGATGCTCGATTCGAGAGGTAATTCCCAACACTGATTTAGTCGCTCAAAAAAGGCAAGAGAAGCCTGAGCAATTTCCTGGTCATCTTGGATTTCGTTGAGGGAAAAACCTGCTTCTAGCTCAGCAAAATAAGCTTCTGCTTCTGGATCAGTTGGATCCCAAGGATAAAACTCCTCTTCTGACTGTAATAATTCTAGTAGTTCTTCTTGGATTTGAACCGAAGTATCCTCAAAATATGATTGTTGATGTTCTTGATATTGAATAGCTTGGCTGTTCATAATGCCCCTCCTGTTTGGGTTAGTAGATGAAACCTGACATAAAATAGCTACATCAATTTTTGAGGAAGTTCCGCAACAGCTGAAAAAATAATCTGGACTTCTCAGCGCGTGTTTAATTACCATGGCAACAGCACTTTCCAAATCAACTTATGTGTGATATTAGTGAGCTATTGAGAGGCTCCCTTAGGTAGACAGCCACTAGTTGCCATTTGACTCTAACCAGTATCCTTGTGAAACTCCCATTGTTAACAGCATAGTTAACAGCATAAGCTTGAGTTTATCTTCGGCACGAGGATAGTCCTACTCAAGATTCTGGGGAGTCAATAATAAACTCAAAGATCTGACCACGAGGACCACCAAACTTAAGCTGAATACCCGACCTTAGCTGAACTTCCTGATGATGAACAGTTTTCCAACCATTATCGATCAATATTCTCGTACCATTACGAGAAAAATCCCTCAAGAAGTAAGTTGGATCCGAGCCTTGGTCAGTGAAAGCATCACGGCAGATAATTTCAGCATGTTGCTTACTCACACAAACTTCGGGAATCACCAAATCGTTGTGAGATTGTAGGCGTCCCACTCGCATCAATCCACCTCGAATCGGCCAGACCTGATCGGTTTTTCCTATGGAACGCAAAGACGCAGTTGGGGGTGGATTTTCAAGCCAGCTTGAGGTGATGGTGGGCAGTTCTGTAATTCCTTCTCCCACCGGTTGGATTAACTCCCCTTCAAACTGAGGATGCATATAAAGGATAGGCAAGGTCCAGGCTGGTTGGTTAAACTTGTAAAGGGTCAACATGTGCTGTCTGGCCACAGCTACAGCATGGTCAATTGGCATGCGCTCCGCCAAGGCTTGGGCGAATGATTGAATAAAACTCACGGCTTCTTGGTCAGCAATGGAGTCCCGCATCCCCAAAACGGCTGGGACACCGTGGTGAATAAGCACCTCAGCTAAACTACTACGGGGAATGGTTTGGGAATTCACTTGGTCAGGTTTGGCACTCCAACAGGCATTGAATACAGCTAAGGCAACCTGGGTGCGCACCAGAACCTGAGCCAATTCCGTACCACTAATTTTCGCATCCGAGCGTAAAAATAGCAAACCTCCGTCTGGTGCGCTTTCACCATGACCAGCATAGAATAGGATGTTATAGGCACCAGTTTCGAGTGCTTTAATAAGTTCAGCTGGTGTCGGTTGTATTAGTTTTGAGACGTTGCAGGTAACTGCTGGAACGGATTGGTTCCTAGAAGTTTGAGCGGCTCTACCAGCTTGAAGGGCATTTACCAAGGTAGCCGCTTCTTTTTCGAGATCCAAATTGGTAGTCGAACCATTTAATTTTTGAACCTTCTCTCCTAGAACTAACAAAATATTGAGAGCCTGGTGGGAGCGCAGGGGTTCGAGGGCGTCTACATCACTAGTGGTGCGACTAAACAGGATTTGCTGAGAAAGGGAAATTGCCTGTTTACCCGCCATGGGTTGCATAATTTCCCAGGGGAGGGGAATGAAATCTGGAGCGCGGACTTCCAAGCGCAGGCGAAGGGGTTTATTTTGTCCCAAGGCAATGCCTTGACTTCGTTCGAGGGCATTGCGAATTGAGCCTTGAAACAGCCACTGCCAGAGGTCAATGCCCAAACCTTGCATCAAACGACCACTATAGCTAATCTCCGGACCTGTAGCACCGTTTTGATTCTGTGAGGGCAAAGTGGTCGGATACTGGTTGTGATGACCACTAATCGGCACATGGTTTGAAAATGGAGAAAACATGTCCTGCCAAGCCAGCCAGGACTTAGTCATATATTCAGACCAAGTAGAATCATGATGAACCATACCCCCTGGGTAAGGAGCTTTCAGCACCCAGATAGCCAAGTTTTCTCTGCCAGCGGCAGATAGACGAGCGATCGCTAAACTGAGGCAAGGATTTTCGATACCAGACATTAAAGGTTCATCATTATAGGGAATATACCGATGTGAGGATCAGTCTATCTAGTGTTGGGTGGTATTGGCGCTATCAATAATGAGGAATTGGTCATTAATAGGACATCATTAGTTTTCAGTTCTTAGTTGAGGAGTTGAGTGGTTAGTCAGAAAGCTTTGGTGAGCATTAACTTAAAAGCGATAAGCTTTTGACTACTTGCTCAAGACTTACGGAGATTGAATAGGTCTAGGGGAATTAGACGGAGGGGTATTTTTCTGACATTGACTGGCTTGTGTTGGGGTTGGTGTAAAATCACGAGCCATCATAGGTAAAATCTCCTTTTCTCTTATCCACCCTTCCTGTCCCTGTGACACCAAGGTAGCAGAGGGTTTAGTCTGCTTAGAGTTTAACGGTACTGAGGATGAGCCAACTTTGGGGGAGCTAGCCATTTGATCCGATGGAATATCAGTTGTGTTGGTTCCGGGTGAGCAAACTCTTAATTTAATCCACCAAGTCTCTTCCTGAGGATACCTTTTTCTGGCAATAACCTGCAAAACGCTACCAGCAGGAACTCTCCCAAGGATTGATTGCTTTTCAGGGTTAACCAAAAGTTGTACAGTTTGACCCACTGTTCTAATAATATCTTGGTTTTTAATTAAGGCAGCTGGCTTAGCAAGGGTCACGGACTCAGGAGTTTGTCCTGGGATAGCTTTAGTTTCTGGACTCTGTGTAGGGGTGGTTTTAGAACCGGTTAGTTCTTGCCCCTTACCAAGACTAAAAACCCCACTCAGGAAGCGATTTATCTGTCCACTCGCCTTTAGACTCAACACTGGACTCAACAGATAAACGACTACCCCCCCTAACACCAAAAGCACGAATATTCCCAACAACAGTTTGCCAGTCTTCTCAGGAGAGGTTGAAGCTGAATAATGAGGATTTTGGTCACCAGATGCATCCCCCTCTTCCATGAGGTTAAGTGTGAGCAACGCTGTTTTTTGTTCATCAATAGAAGCGGGTTGCTGATCACTCTTAACGTTTAACATTAGAGTATTGTTGGTCTCGAGATTGCCAATGGATTCTAGCTGTGGGGGTGATAGTTGGATGGGCATCGAAGGCTGGCTTGGTGTGACTTGACAGTAAATCAACCCCACCGTGACATTGTCGTGTCCGTTTTTGGTATTAGCAAGTTCAATGATTCGTTCTGCTGCTTTTTTGATATCAATTTGACCGTCGAGAATGGGCAGGATTTCTGTTTCCCAGTACTGCTCGACTCGGTCATTGTCACTAAGACCATCAGAACACAGCAGAAACACACAATCTTCATCCAACACCAAGCGCTGTACAGTCGGGTGTAGTGTGGTTGATGAACCCATCCCTAACGCTTGGACTAGGGCACCAGATGTTGGTTGTTGTAGAGCATGTCGGTAAAGGGTATATCCAAGCCGCACTTCTCTTGTGGCTAAATCATCATCTAGAGTAACTTGGTGACAACCATGGCGACTCACCCAATAGATTCTGCTATCCCCGACATGGGTAATGTATATTTCATGGGCATGGGTTCTAGCCATGACCAAGGTTGTTCCCATACGCTGCCGATCAAATCGGTTCTCATGATCATTGCGTTGGCTAATGGAGTCATTGGCAGCACAGACAGCATTTTCCAATTCCAGGCTTAGAGTGGTTGGGTTCCACACCTCCAGTTTAGCTGGCAGTTGTTTGAGCTGTTGTCGCAGAGTGTCAATTGCCAGTTGGGAGGCAATTTCACCACCTGCTTGTCCACCAATGCCATCGCAAACCATTGCGATCGCTTCTTTACCTCTTGAAGAGCTAATTAGCTTACCATTAGGAGGGTAGCAAGCGTCTTCATTGTGGCTACGACCTGGACCGGTATCAGTAAGAGTGAGAGTCTTATAGGTTCTCGATTGCCATGACCGGCATTCAAACAACCCTTTCGCCAGTAATGCTAACAGCTGCTCTGATGTCTGTATCTGTCCTTTTGTAAGCTGGGAACAGAGTTGTTGGTAAAACTCACGAATAACAGGGGAAGCTCCCTCAAGCAGTTGTGACCACAGCTGACCCAGCTGTTTTAAGGTTGGTGCTGGCGTTTGATCACCCTGCAATTCCAATAACCTTAGCAAGGCTCCTTCCACCCGCACCAGGTTTGATTTCAGTAAGCTAGACGCTACTCCTTCTCGGCTCAACGGTTGCCATAGTGAAGCCCATTGCTGCAGCCAGTTGAGTTGGCGTATTGGTGAGGCATCTTTCCAGACGCTGGTCAGTTCTGGTGACAGTTGTCCAATAGTATCAATGTTCCCTGTGGCCTGAATTGGTACTCCTTCGAGTAACCAAACCTCTTTGTTATGCCTTGGCTTCGGTGTTAGCAGACCATACACTTGAGGCAGGTGTAATCCATAGGAAACCAGTCTCAAGTATGGGGTTATGGTTTGAGGAATCTCTAGTGGGGTCTCTGGCGGTACCGCTGGTTGAGTATCTAAAAGAACACGAGAGTCAATCAGGAGGTAGCGCTTAGCAATAAGTTCTCCCGGTTGATCGGCTTTTATGCCTGACCCAATAGCCCACAAGTATCGTCTAAGCAGCGGCGTGCGACATTTTTGGCAGAACTTGTTGGTCTGGGGATTGGGAGCCTGACATTGATGATTTGGGCAGTGGAGCGTTGCCGCCGGATTGTCCATGAAACTCTTTGCTGCTAAAGATAGCCTGATGGAACCGGGTTAACATTAGCACAGCTTTCTTTGAAGGAGTTATGTGCCCACAAAGGAAGTGCCAAAATCAGCCCATTGATTAAAGATTGTAGCGCTTGACTTACGGGCTGGTTAATGATCTGCTTCTATAATGAATGAGTTGCGCTTAAAGATTCGTTCGCAGCAATGGTTACCGAGCGGGTCTATGGGCAAGGTCAGGATTAAGTTTTATGTATTAGTCATTGCGCAATATTGATGGCTTACCCTCACTTGTAGCACTACTCTTGATTAGCTCAGGCCAGATCAGCAAAAAGTAGGTCCACCAAAGCAGAATTGGTATAGCAGCTAGTACTGTTATCCAGATGGTTTTGAAAACTAGCCAGATACTTAATATGATCAGCCCTCCGGTCAAGATTATTGACCAGGGTTGGCACCACCAAGGCTTATAACTCCAGGGATTGAATTTCTTTTGTGTAGACAAGATTAGTCTTCTAAGCTACCACGTCTTAGCTTGTTTGTATTAAGCAGAGGATTGATTAATAAAATCATTTAAAGGTCAAGTCAACCAGCTACAGTGTGGCGGGGGATGAAGGCAGACAGCCGATAAGCGTTATTCGCTACCGTTGTGACTTGGTTTGACAGCAGCTTGTCAGCCTATCTGCTAGTACCTAATTCTGAGGTTCTACTTGGGGCAACCCCATACTGTAATTAATCACTCTGCTTTCGGTATTGTAGCTAATTTGTCCATTTTGCAAAAGCGATCGCACAAGGTGTTCTAGGTCAGAACCGATACGACGGAGGTTGTATTCGGTTAAATCAAATCCACTGTAGGATTCAACCAAATCATCGAACTTCCGGTAAACCTGCTGTAGAGCGTCTTCATTCCAATTGAATTCGTTATCGGGGTCAATGTCTAAGGTTAAGACGTTATCGCTCCCGACTAGTTCGTTATTTTTTACCTCTGCTGTATAGATTCGGACGTGACGAGTGGTGGACTTTAACAGCATCTAGAAACCTCCTGCACACATTTTATATTTTTTCATCTTTTCAGGCATTAGTCAATGGTTACCATGTGAATTCCGGGGCAAACCCATCAAATATAATAGTAGGTTTCCCTGCAACCGTAGACAGCCGTGCAAGCTGCTGTTGACTCCCGCCGTGTGGGCCATTGGCGCTACTTGATGTGATCTATATCTATTATTTTTCATTATTATGAGGTACAAATTTCTGGGTAATCCGGAGTCGTAATTCCGAAGTCATGAGTTTTTTAAAATTTAATATGGAGTATGTTTTTCCGGGACTGGTAGGTAAAAAATGTACCTCATTAATATGATATTTATTAGAACCGCCTGAGTTTTAGCAGTGGTCTCCATGGGGGAATAAAAATGAACAATACATGTACTAATGGAAGATCCTGGTACTCTAAAGGGAAAAACTATATTAAGTAAAGTCAAACACACTAATCCAATGTCATAGCTAAAAAAAATGTCTGGTACCATGGAAGATATTGCTAGACAAGCCCACCAGGGTAGCGTGGTGGCAATTATTCAAACACTGAATGAACGATTAGCCGATTTTGGGGTGAGAACTAGAGCCATTCTGGCTGATGGTGTATTGCAAGTTTTGTGTGAAGCAGCAAAACCAGAACAGCTGGAACAATCGATTCTAGTCAGTCAAATCCAGGAAATTCTGGAAGAGATTTCACCGCGTAACATTCGTCGTGTCAGGATCAACAGCCGCATCGTGCGAGAGGAACAATTACTCTGGTTAGAAGAAATTAGCCGTGACCCAGACAATCAGCTGTTATGGTACGAAGACATCACCCTTACTAGGCCAAATTTCTTCAAGCAACTGGCTCAAACCTTCAACAATCGCCAAAACCTACCGAGCCAGCAACTGGCTCTAACACCAGGATTTTCCCGTCAACTGAGCCAAAAAAAACTACCGAATCAGCAACTGGTCTTACCGCCAGCTTCTTACAGTCAACTACGTAAAAAAGGTCGATTGCGGCAAGGTGTTGTGATTGGGTTAGGTTTGGGTTTATTCCTGATCGTAGTAGGTTGGTTACTTAATGATTGGTTTGGGAGGGAAATCGAATCCCTAAACCCAACTCAAGCCGAAGATTGGGCAAAAGACCCAGCCAATTCTTCTTCCGAGGGATCTTCTAGTAATCCAGACCCCCCCTTTACTCAGGACCCCTTTACTGAGGCAATGCGCCTAGCTCAAGAAGCAGCCGCAGCAGGCGAAAGTGTCGAAACCTCAGCTCAATGGTTAGATGTGGCAGCTAAGTGGGAACGGGCATCAAATCTAATGGAGACGGTAAAACCTGATGACCAACGCTACCAGATAGCTCGTTATCGGGTTATACTTTATCGAAAAAACAGTGAGGAAGCTCAAAAACAAGCTAGAAAGAAGCGTTCCTAGTGGTGTTGAATTGAAGTTTTAAATCAGTTTTGTTTAAAAAACGGTATAAAAAGGTGCTCAAGGTGTTTAAGGTGTTGAAAATTAATCGATGTCAATCCCAAAGGTGCGACCCAAGGCCGCGAGCAATCCCTCGCGGCCTTGGAAAGCGCAGCTTGGAGAGATATCTGGAGTTTCTCAATTCTCTCCTGGGTTTCCAGGTACTAGTAGTCTACCCAACTCAGAGGCGCGCGCCTTTTGGGATTTTTACGCTCTGTGCTTAGGTCAAAACTCCAAAAAGCCCTCACCCAATCTACCGATCAAAATTAATTGGTTAAACGAATCTCGAGCAGTAACCATTTTGATATCGCGGTGCGCGCCCGTTCGCGCCCCGCGTCGGGCTTTGCCTAAAGGCGCGACCCAAGGCCGTGAGCAATCCCTCACGGCCTTGGAGGCGCGACAATCACGCGAATTAAATTCGACGACTGTAAGCGCACCGGGGGCGAGTTTAACTCAACTGTGACGATTACATGATGGGAGTTGTGCCACCGACCCACAGCTTCTCCTCTAACCAGACTGATGATTGAACGGGTGTGTCGGTCGGTTGTCGTAAAAAACTCCAATCTCTTGATCAAAAGCACTCTGATGCCGGGAACACTAATCCTAGCGAGATTACTGTTTTAGCAGTAGTTGCTCTAGTCAAGACAAGTATTCACAAGTTGTGCAACAAGCATAATGGATGCAGAAAGCGCGATTTTTGCCCCAAGAGTAAATTCCATCAACTCCCGTCTCTCAGGTACATTTGAACCAACCTTTAGCCAGGAGCATCAAGGTTCACTCATGCCTTACCCGACAGAGTTAGCTCAGATCGGGCAACAAATTGCTAAGACGATACTAAATACCTCAGAAACGCAAACTCTGTTGGCGATGCTCGCCAAGGCTATAGGAGAGAGTTTTCAGGTGGATAACTGTTTAATTGGGGCGCTGGCTAACCCTAGCACTACACCCCAACTAGCCTGGTGGCGTGCTGATCAACACCTTGACCCAGAACACCGATACTACAAAAATCCAGTGCAACTGCTGGAACTCATAACCACAGAGGATGACTTAGGCAGGGACTCAGTACTGGTAATTTCAGATTGGCAAAAATCCGATGCTTGGTCTAACTTAGATTTGGGTGAAGAAGTGCTATCTGCCAGGGCAATCCTGAAGACCTCCACAAAGTTTCAGTCTGTAGTCAACGGGGTAATTGTTTTAGGAAAAGCCCAGCCTTACCAATGGACAAAGATAGAGCAAGAACAATTAATTGTTGTTTCCCAATGGGTATCGGTAGCAATTTCTCAAGTTCAGCTAACCCACCAAGTGAAGGCGGCTACTCGAGACCAAACTCTGCTCAACCAATTGAGTCAAGTGATGCATAGCTCTCTCAATCTCCTGGAGATTTTCCAGATAGCTACCACAGCTGTTGCTGAAGCACTTCAGGTGTCACGGGCACTACTGCTACTGTTAGATCAAACGAATCCCCTGTTTTGCTCTCTACCAGGACAGCATTCACCAAAACATGATCTGACAGTGGTTTGTGAATGGTTAGAGGAAACCTCGACTACTGATCTATTTTCAACAGGAGACGCACTGTTAAATCAATCCTTCCCAGTTTCTGAGTGTTCTTGGTACCAAGAGGCTCTCAAGCAAGCCCCTGAACCGATAGTCATTACCCATAGACCAGATCACCCGATTGGTAAATCTGACCACCAGAGCATCTCACTCCTAGATCAGCTCCTATTGCCAGGGTTACTGATCTGTCCTCTGGTTGGGGCAGATAATCATGGTTTGCTATCCGTTAAGGTTTTGGGGTTCTTGGTCTTGCAAAATACTCAACCTCGCCCTTGGCTAGAGAATGAAATTAACTTGGTCAAGTGGGTCAGTACACAAGTTAGTAGCACTATTATCCAAAATCAGACTCTCCAGCAAGTACAATCCCTTGTTGAAGAACGCACGGCTCAGTTACAACATAGTCTGAAAGTTCAGGCAGAGTTATACGAAAGAACTCGCCAGCAAATGGGTCAGCTAAAAGAATTAAATCGCCTCAAAGATGAATTTCTCAGTAGCATGAATCATGAATTGCGGACACCTTTGACGGCAATGAGTCTAGCGATTCGGATGTTGCGTCAACCCAAACTTGATCTTGAGCGTCGTGCCAAATATCTAGAAATCCTTGAGCAACAGTGTAATCAAGAAATTGAGCTAATTAACGACCTGTTGAGTCTACAGCAGCTGGAATCTGACCAGTCCCAACTGCACTTGCAAAGAATTGACCTGATGCCGATGATTAAGCACTTGGCTAAATCCTTTGAGTACAAATGGGCGGAGAAAGGCTTAACCTTAACAATCAATAGTTCACTACCATCGCTGTTTATCAACACCGACGCTGAAAGCCTTAACCGTATCTTGCTGGAACTTTTAACCAATGCTGGTAAGTATTCTCACCCAAATACTACAGTGGTGATTGAGGTAACTGAGCAAATCCAGCAATCGGTGAAGCAGATTGTGATGAGTTTGAGCAATATTGGTCAAGGGATCTCTCCAGAAGACCTCAAACATATTTTTGATAAATTCCATCGCGGTCAGGGGATGACCCAAAGGGCAGTTCAGGGTACTGGTTTGGGTCTAGCGCTAGTAAAATGCTTAGTGCAGCATCTCAATGGGACAGTAGATGTCTCCACTGGCCCGTCTGACACTCCTCGCACGTCTCGGGTATCTTTCACAATTACTCTGCCCCAGGTTCAATCTTTTATTTGACACTCCCCGGCCTGTTCGCGTAGCGTCGGCTTTGCCGAAAGGCACGAGGATTCCTAGATCAACGAGCCGCCGTAAACCGCCGAGTTCCAATCTTTGACGCCGCCAAAAACAGGACAATACTCAACCAAAAATCCGTGAAAACACCAAATTCCCAGTTAATTCACGACAGACCTAGAGGGCAGTTCTCCTTAGGCGTTCGAGTACTTGCTGGAAGTGCCTTAAAAGTCCGTTTGCCTTCCTTTTCCTCAGGTTCCGGTGTGCCCCACCGTACCTTGTTTAATCTCAAAAGTGATTCTTCTAGGTTCACACGCCAACGGTTAATTGACGGTTGGGTTTTTAAAGAGGACTTTCCCTACCCTCTAGGCATTACTTCTTTGTGGTCGTTCGCGCAGCGTCGGCTACGCCGAATCAGTTACGGGTCTCTCTCCCGGCTGAGCCAACGGTTTTTCAGCCTGTACCTATCTTAATTATACATCGGCTTTGACGATTATTCCAGAAAAGTCGTCCTAGAAGGACGAGGCTTTAAACCCAAGATTTTTGGTAAAACTTAGTCATTAGTAAGTAAGAAGGCAAAACTAATGACTAATAGCTCGGAAGACTAACTGGGAAGAATAGGTATTAAAGCGGATATGATCTGATTTATACTCCCGGATTGGATCGGAGTAACTATGAATAGCTGAGTATGCTCACAACTGATGCGCCCAAGCCACCACGTTGGCAACAACCTAACTATTCCCCCCTGGCTCGCCAGATCGATATTTTTACTGCGGCAGCGCAGTTTATGGTTTATTTATGGTGGGACAAGGTATCGGCTAATAATTCCCCCAAGCAAAGAAATCGTCGAGCCCAGTGGTTAGTTAGAAAGCTCTTAGACTTAGGTCCAACATTCATCAAGATTGGGCAGGCACTATCCACACGCCCTGATTTACTTAGCTTAGAATATGTGAATGCCTTGGCGCAATTACAAGATCGGATCCCAGAATTTAGTGTAACCGATGCTATAACTCTAATTGAATCAGAACTGGGTCACGATATTCATGGTTTGTATCGGGATTTTGAGCATTTTCCTCTAGCCGCTGCCAGTTTGGGACAAGTTCATAAAGCCCGATTGCACACTGGGGAAGATGTAGTCGTTAAGGTTCAGCGTCCTGGCTTAGAAAAGCTATTTAACTTAGATTTTGAGATTATCCATCGATTGATTCGTTTTGTCAATCGATTTGTTCCGGGAACCAAAAAATATGATTTGGATTCCATAATCCATGAGTTTTTTAACCTGCTCTATCAAGAAATTGACTACATCCATGAAGGGAAGAATGCTGAGAGTTTTCTTCAAAATTTCAGCAATTATCCTCGCATTAGTGTCCCGAAAGTCTACTGGCGATATACAACTAAAAAAGTTTTGACTATGGAGTATATGCCGGGAATTAAAATTGATGACCGTCAGACCCTAGAATCCCTCGGCATAAATCCTAAAGAAATTATTCAGCTGGGAATTTGTTGCTACCTCAAGCAGTTATTACAAGATGGCTTTTTTCAGTCTGACCCTCATCCTGGAAATATGGCAGTCTCTGCAGAGGGCAGTCTGATTTTCTATGACTTTGGCACAATGCTGGAGGTCAAGTCCATGACTAAAGACCAAATGCTCCAGACTTTTTTTGCTGTACTGCGTAAGGACACTGATCAGGTAGTTAATAGTTTAACTTACATGGGGTTAATTGAACCCATGTCAGATCTCAAGCCAGTCAAGCGATTAGTTGCTTTTCTACTGGAAAAATTTACCGAAAAGCCCATAGAATTACAAGCTTTTGAGGAAATCAGTAGCGAACTTTACTTAATGTTTGAGCAGCAACCTTTTCGCCTACCAGCACAACTGACGTTTATTTTAAAGTCACTAACAACTCTTGATGGGATTGCTCGTGCCCTAGATCCCCAATATAATTTGTTAGTTGCTACTGAGCCTTTTGTTAAAAGCCTGGCTGTTTTTCAAGGGCGGGGGAATATAGTGGGGGAACTAGCCAAACAAGCTAGGGATTTTGTGAAATATAACTTACGTAAGGCTAGCCCTACCGAACTAGCCATTCGACGCTTAGAAGAGCGGCTCGAGCTGGGGGAGTTACAATTGCATGTGCGTTCTGTAGAAAGCGATCGCACTCTCAAGCAGATCACCCTTGCTCTAAAAAGCCTAATTTATGCTTGTTTAACTGGATTTACCCTGGTAGCTGGTACTATTTTCCTCTCAGGTCCTCATAGTGGATGGGCGATAGCCGCCTTTGCCTTTTCCGGATTCTGGTTTTTGATTTTGCTGCGTTCTCTGATTAACTTAGCCATTAGAGAAAGACTGGATAGGTTAGCCCAAAGGTAGGCAATCTGATTGCAAATCGCCTACCTTTAACTCTTGTATGTAAGCATTCAGTCGTCAGCCGTCAGCCGTCAGCGGTCAGCCGTCAGCCGTCAGTGGTCAGCGGTCAGCCGTCAGCCGTCAGCAGACTTAACTCAGATTAAACCAATGCTTACCTCTTTTATTAAAAAGCTGATAGCTGATAGCTGATAGCTGAGTGCTTACTCTTGTATTTTTCGCTTCTTTAGATACCCCCAAGGGAATTCGAATCCCTGTCGCCTCCGTGAAAGGGAGGTGTCCTAGGCCTCTAGACGATGGGGGCTTGTTGATTTCACTTTTATAAGTGTAGTGGATATTTTGGTTTGTGTCAAGTGTTTGATCAGGAAAATTTTTTTCCAGTCCCTTTACTTGATTTTATTTCGCAACTGTTCTAGGCGCTGCTGAGCCTTGGCATCTAAGGAATTTACTAAAAAACGACCACTAGAGGATTTCTGTGGTCGGTATTTGCGGCGGGTTCGACGAGCTGTGAATTCAACATCGCTGAGCAACTGCTGGGAAGACATGCACTGAGCACCATACCCCACAACCGTCAATTGCTCTGCCCGATCTGAGGTAGCGACGATCAGACGTTTAGTGGGTTTAACAAGATTGGTTCTATAGGAGGCGCAAAATTTTTCGATGTAAGTGTCTGCTGTCTCCCCGAAATCGGTGTAGTAAACCGATAAGTGATTAGTTATCACCTCACGACTGTTAGGGGTATTGAGTGAGTGAGCATCAAAGACAATCTCAGTGTCATAGCCGACAAAGGCACTGTAATTGGCTAGGGTCTCAATTAACTCTTGGCGAGAACTCATGAGACCATCACGATCACGGGTATTTTTCAGGAAAGACCAAGAGCCAATGACGTTATAGCCATCAACTAGTAAAATAGCCAGCGGTGAAGAACAGGACATTTTTCATGGTATTATACTGTTTACCGTCCGTATGGACTAAATATTAGCGCTAATTTTAACATTTCTTTATTTTAGTATAAATTGCACTTGAGCAAAAGGCAAAAGGATTGAGCAAAAATGACACTCAACATTTAACTATTAACATATAAACTATTATAGTCACAACTTTAAGTATTATAATTAACGCTTAGCAGTTAACATTTAGCCGATTACAAACCCTACGACTTTCTGGAAACTTCCCGAGAATCAGTGATTATGACTTACCAGTCTTTGCTTCAGGCGTTCCGGTTGACCTTGGTCAATGACCCGACCCTGGTCTAACAAAAATGCTCCATCACAATAATCCAGCTCATCCAAGCGGTGGGTAACCCAAATGGCTGTCAATCCTCGACTTTTGACTAAATTTCGCACTTGTGACACTAAATCCATCTGGGTATCTGGATCCAGTAGGGCAGTGGGTTCATCTAACAATAAAATCTCGCACTGTCTTGCGATCGCACCAGCGATCGCAATTCGCTGCTTCTGACCACCGCTGAGGGCATAGATCGGGCGTCGCTCTAGCTCTAGTAAATTCACCGCAGCTAGAGCTTCTTTTACCCGGGCTTGAACTTGAGCTAGGTCGAGCTTTTCGGCTACCAGTCCAAAGGCTACATCGGCACCTACGGTAGGCATGACTAGCTGATGATCAGGATTCTGGAAAACAAAACCTGGTGAACCGGCTAGGTAAATGTCACCGGATTGGGGGGACAATAAACCAGCCAGTAATCTAAGTAAGGTTGATTTACCACTGCCATTGGTTCCCAAGAGCATCCAAAATTCCCCCTTAGGGACTTCCAGGGAGCAAGATTGCAAAACTGTCCCCCCTTTAGGCCAGTTGAAGCCAACCTCTGTTACTTGAATTGCTGGTTGATTCATTAATATATCTTGCTCCATGAATTTATTCAGCCATGGCAAAGAAGCCGGGAGTACGTCCTGAGCCTGTGGCTCCAGATTTTTGAGAAATAATTGCTGCACTAATCTGATCGCTGAGAACGCCAATTTTCTTCTCTGGCTGGTGATCGCAGCTGAGTTCTAACAACTGAGGATGCCCAGAGCGCATGGCTGTCAAAATTTCCTGGTAGGTCGCTTGCGCCTCTTCTTCTGACTTACGTTGCACAGACAGTGGCATGGGTGTATTCCTTAGAATCAAGTCAATGGTGAACATGGAGTATCAAGCTGTAGCGCGTTCTATTAATGTACTTCTTCTTATCTTAGACCCCAGCCCAAACCGGCGTAAGAGCGGTATCTTGGGTACAGTTATTACCTAATTTTTTTTTAGGGGGTAGCAAAATTAAGAATTATGACATATTATGATAGTTATATTAGACGAAGTTTACTTTTCTTTACTTAGACTGCCTTTAATAAAGAAAGTAAATCGCCTTACCGTACTTATATATATCTGGAGATCCTTGCTATGACAGTAGCAGTAGGACGCGCCCCCAGCACCAGAGGATGGTTTGACATCCTCGATGACTGGCTCAAGCGCGATCGCTTTGTATTCGTCGGCTGGTCCGGCATTCTATTGTTCCCCTGTGCCTACATGGCTTTGGGCGGCTGGTTGACTGGTACCACCTTTGTGACTTCTTGGTACACCCATGGTTTAGCATCTTCCTACCTAGAAGGCTGCAACTTCCTGACCGTAGCAGTATCATCTCCTCCCAACAGTCTGGGACACTCCCTGCTGCTATTGTGGGGACCAGAAGCTCAAGGAGACTTGACCCGCTGGTTCCAACTAGGAGGGTTGTGGAGCTTTGTGGCATTCCACGGAGCGTTTGGTCTAATTGGGTTCATGCTGCGGCAATTTGAAATTGCGCGTCTAGTAGGCATCAGACCCTACAACGCGATCGCATTCAGTGCGCCGATTGCAGTATTTGTCAGCGTGTTCCTGATGTACCCATTGGGACAGTCGAGCTGGTTCTTTGCTCCTAGCTTCGGAGTAGCAGGTATCTTCCGTTTCATCCTGTTCCTGCAAGGCTTCCACAACTGGACACTGAATCCCTTCCATATGATGGGCGTAGCCGGGGTACTAGGTGGTGCTCTGCTGTGTGCCATTCATGGGGCAACGGTGGAAAATACCCTGTTCCAGGATGGGGACAAAGCAAACACCTTCCGGGCGTTCAACCCGACCCAAGCGGAAGAGACCTACTCAATGGTCACCGCTAACCGCTTCTGGTCTCAAATCTTCGGGATTGCCTTCTCCAACAAGCGCTGGTTACACTTCTTCATGTTGTTTGTGCCAGTAACTGGCTTGTGGATGAGTGCAGTGGGAATTGTAGGTTTAGCATTAAACCTGCGAGCCTATGACTTCGTGTCCCAGGAAATCCGGGCAGCAGAAGACCCAGAGTTTGAAACCTTCTACACCAAGAACATTTTGCTGAACGAGGGTCTACGGGCTTGGATGGCTCCGGCAGACCAACCTCACCAAAACTTTGAGTTCCCTGAGGAAGTACTGCCTCGCGGTAACGCTCTGTAAGACTCCAAAGCTGATCCCGAATTAAGGTTAGCGCTTGGATTTTCTCAAAGCCCCACCAGGAGGTGGGGCTTTGAGCAGTTCTAGAAAAAGAAAACTGGAACGCTCTGAGCAATATTAGGCGAATTTATCATGATCCTAGTTTGCAGAGGTTGCAATTTGATCGATAGTCTGTTAACTTAAGGAAAGGTGATAATCCTGGAAAGGTAAAAAAAACCGCTTAGGGATTAAAGGAGGTGATGCCCATGGAAGATAGTAGTAAAATCATGGGTCATCTGGTTGGAGTTAGCCGGCTGTGCGCCGGGGCTGTTCTCTAGGAGTTAGCTGGATTCTCTACGGAGAATCTATATGACTGCTTAGGCAGGGCTACCTAAGAGTTCCTCTCGGCAGCCTGGTTTCAATCAGAAGACCCGCTAGACCGCTCTCACACCAGGTGTTATGGATTAACCAAAACACTAGCCGTGAGAGCGGATAGTTTTATGTATGGGATTGTTTAAGGAGTGCATCTAACAATCATGGCTCAACTACTCAGCGATGCAGAAATTCAAGCCAAGGCGAGTCAGCTAAAAGACTGGAGTGTGGAAGGGAAAACCCTGCGTAGTAAAAAGACATTCAAGGGTTTTGTAGAAGCGATCGCGTTTGTGAATAAACTTGTTGACCCATCTGAAGCTGCAGAACACCATCCTGACCTAGAGATTTCCTACAATAAGGTAACGATTACTTTAACCACTCATGATAGTGGTGGCTTAACCTCGAAAGATTTTGACCTAGCGCAAGTTATTTCAGAGCTGGGTTAATATGCTTTAAATAACTCTAAACCTAAGTGACAATCGCCTTAGCAATAGACCCCAAGCCAGAAGAAGTTCATCCACTGGCAAAAGAAAAAAAGTTTGTATAGCACTTTGTCGATAAAGGCTATAGTATAAGAATTGTTCCTCTAATAAATTGTTCCTGTAATAGGTTAATAGGTTTTATCGCAATAGCGCTGATTCTTAGATAAAACCAAATACCGGTTTAGGCTGTGGAAAATCGGCTAGCTGGAAATTAACAACGCCAACAAGAAAAAAGTAACGATCCAGCTAGGAATTTGTATAGTCAAGGTCGGTCGGGAAGTTTTGAACCTTCCCAAACGGGATGATGTATTCAATAACCGTGAAGATATCATACCGTAAGCATTACGAGATGTGGCTAATGCCCTCGGTTGTAACATCAGCTTAGTATCCTCCGTGATTAATCCGGAGGAGAGTTCAATAATTTTAAAGGTGTGAGGATTAAGAGAAGATGTCTAAACTACTGTTGAAGTCCCTACTGATAAGTCCTGCTGTAGTGGGTGCTGCTCTCGCCCTTGGTACCAATGAGGTACAGGCAGCCAACAAGGCCAACTCGTTAACAGTTGAGAGTCAAGTTACTACGGAAGCTGCCCCACTTCAAGCTGTCCCAGTAAAGACAATTGCGATCGCTCTTCAGAGCGCGCCAAAGGCGAACGCGGCGGCCCCCACTGCCCCAGAAGTAAAGGATACGCCAGTTTTTTCCACGGAGATGGGCTCCAGCTTGGGTGAGGGAACATCATTAACTTTAAAGGCCGATACCCTAGTTCCTAAGGTAGACGTACCGGAGGCAGAAACAAAAATAGCCCAAGCCGTACCCTCAGCCTCAGATAACAGCCAGCTGTTAAATCAAATTCAACGCTACGGTAAAGAAGGTAGTAACAGCCAAGATCAGGTAACTAGCGTTTCCCAACTGCGGGATGTTTCCCCTGGAGACTGGGCTTATGAAGCTCTGCGTAGTCTGGTAGAGCGCTACGGTTGTATCGCTGGTTACCCAAACCGCACCTTCCGTGGCAACCGTGCTACCACCCGTTATGAATTTGCGGCTGGCTTGAACGCTTGTTTGAACCAGATTGAGCGTTTAATTGCTGCTAGTACTGCTGACTTTATTACCCGTGAAGACTTAGAAACGCTGCAACGGCTGATTCAAGAGTTTGAGGCAGAACTGGCTACCCTCGGAGCACGGGTCGATAACCTCGAAGGTCGAGTCGCATTCCTAGAGGATCACCAATTCTCCACTACTACGAAACTGGAAGGGGAAGTGATATTCGCCCTGACCAATAACTTTGGTGATTTTGGGGAAGATGACAATAACCAAGTTGTCTTTGGTGACCGGGTTCGTTTAGTTCTCGACACCAGCTTCACTGGTGAAGACAGTTTGGTAACTCGTCTGAGTGCTGGTAACCTGAATGCCTTCACAGCGGGGGGTGAGATTACCCCAGAACTCACCCAGACCTTTAACACTGAGATTGATGGTACTGGTGACGGGAACGATATAGGGGTTGACTGGTTAGCCTATTACGGTGACATTCCTATTGGTCCGTTTGGTCAAGTATCAACTTACATTGCTGCCTTTGGTGGTCGGCATGATGATTACGTTCCTACACTCAATCCCTATTTCCAAGACTTCGATGGTGGTAGTGGCTCTCTATCCACGTTTTCTCAACAAAACCCCATCTATCGGATTGGTGGTGGTGCTGGTTTAGGGGTTAGCTTCCAACTTGGTTTACTAGAGAGCGTGATTGGACCAAGTACTGTCACACTGGGTTACCTAGCTGGGAATGCTTCAGATCCTGATGAAGGGGCAGGTCTGTTTAATGGTGATTATTCTGCCTTGGGTCAGTTGAACTTCAACGTCAACGACCGGATTGGTGTGGGCTTTACTTACGTCCATGGTTTCCATAAAGAGGACAGTGCCATATTCAGCAAAGGCGCTGGAGAAAATGGTATCGTAGGTACCCGTGCTGCCAACTTGAATCAAGACGCACTTCTTGCTAGTCGCCTAAATGATTCAGCTGACAAGGTAACCAACTCCTACGGAGCAGAATTAGCCTTTCGCCTCACCGACAAGATTTCCTTTAGTGGATTTTTCAACTACACCGATGTGATTGTCATTGGTGAAGGTGGTGGTGAAATTTGGAGTTACGGCGGTGGTTTAGCCTTCCCCGATTTTGGCAAAGAAGGTAGTGTGTTAGGTTTATTTGGTGGTGCAGTGCCCTATTCGGATTTGAATGAGATTGAGACACCAATTCACATAGAAGGCTTCTACAAGTATCAGCTATCCGATAATATCTCTATCACTCCTGGTGTGATCTGGGTGATTAATCCAGAGCAGAGTGATGATAATGATGATGCTGTGATTGGTACCATCAGAACCACATTCACGTTCTAGAGACCTTGGCTAATTGCCCCTGGTGCGCTTGATCCATTAAGAATTAAATTCCCCATGGGTCGCACCGCAAGGAGTATTGACCATTAGTTAGTTGACTTTTCCCTGCCTCTAGGCGGGGATTTTTGTTTGAACAAAAATGCGACGCATTCCCCCACCTGGCCGTAGGCCACGCTACGCGAACGTTCAGGTGGGGGTTAAGGAGCAGGCTGTTGCTAGTTGTTAAAAGAAGGAACATTAGTTATTCGATTGCCCTATCACCTTCGGTAGAGTAAAATAATAACTGTAAACGAGCTTTTAAATTAGTGAAAACGCCGACCAAAGTTATACGAACCGACAAGTGGCAACTTAACCCGACTCCAGGTCAAAAAGTACTTTTTGGAGAAACGGTTAAGATATATCGCCGTGCTTGTCGGTTTTTGGTTGGCATCATTTACACCCATTGGGCGGAACTAGGTACTTTAACAGCCGATCAGTTAACTCCTGCTGTTGAGAAGCTGATGCATGAAACGGCTAAACGTCCTAGTATAAAATACCCCCAGTTCAACAAAGCTTTTTACAAATTTCCCAGCTATTACCGTCGTGCTGCGTTCGCTTTCGCTGCTGGTCAAGTTAGTAGCTTTGTCACCCGTTACCGAGAATGGCAGTCGGGAAATAGAAAAAGGCGTAATGCCAGCCCTCCACGGCTAAATGCTGAGACTGGTTGTTACCCAGCTCTCTACAAAGGACAGTGCTACAAACTACACGACTTTGATTCGGCGAAGCCGACGCTGCGCGAACAAGTCGAAATCAAAGTTTTTGATGGCTCTGACTGGATTTGGACTGTGGTTAAAATTACTGGGTTAAGGGAACGCCACCAAGTAGCAACCAATAAAATGATGTCCCCTTCGTTGATCTTCAATGAAAGGTACTGTCATCTGTCTGTTCCGTTTGCTTGTAAGCCAGAAAAACGTAAACCAGAAGCGAATGTAACTGCTGTAGATTTAGGAATCAATACCACTGCAACAATAGCGGTTGTCACTGATGACGGCACTGTAATCCACCGTGATTTTATCCATCCGGGGAGAGACATAGACCGTCGAGACAAGCGGCTAAAATCCGTATCGGTGCGGGCATCCAAAACAATGGGGAAGGGCGGAAAACTTCACAAAGGGTTCTGCTCTAAAACCTATCAAAAATGCCAAAGAATCAACCATCAAATCGGCCAGGTTGTCTCCAAGCGAATTGTTGAGATTGCTCTTGAGTTTAATTCGGAAGCAATTGTTTTTGAAAACCTCAAGGGATGGTTTGAAGTTACCGTAAGAATAGTGGAGCCTTTACAGTTGGCAGGTTATGCATAAAAGGGTTAAAGATTATTAATTAAGGCTCCACTATTCTAAGGTTTCGTCTCCGGAAACCAAAGGGTGGACGGAAACGGTCTAACTTGCGGCAAAGATTCCACGGGTGGCTTAAAGCAAAGATTCGCGATTTTACTGAGATGAAATGGGCAGAGCTAGGAGGCAAAGTAATAGAAGTTGTGGCGGCTTACACGTCCAAGCTTGCTTACGATGGTTCTGGTACGGTTAAACGGGACTCAAAAAACTATGCCCTAGCAACCTTCCCTTCAGCTAAGCGGTTCAATGCCGTTCGCGTAGCGTGGCCTACGGCCAATCTAAACGGCGCTTACAATATCGGTGCTAGAGGTGTGTTTAAACTCACTTACAGAAATGGTAGTGAGGGTCGTAAAGCGCAAAAGTTCTGGACGACCGCCTAGAAGCTGGGCTTGTCTCTGTGATTTGTGGGCTAGGGCTAGCTCCAGATTAGCATAGGACACCCCCACCTGGCTATCGCCACGCTACGCGAACGGCGACAGCCAGGTGGGGGAAGCTTCATGGGGTGAAAGTGTCAAAAAATACTAGGATGATGGAGAACAACTAATAACTCAGAATTTCCAACAGTTATGCGAATTGCTCCAAATATTACAGAACTGGTTGGTCGGACGCCTCTAGTACAATTGAACCGTATTCCTCAAGCAGAAGGCTGTGTGGCTAGAATTGTAGCCAAGTTAGAGGGAATGAATCCATCTTCGTCTGTCAAAGACCGGATTGGTGTTAGCATGATCAATGCAGCGGAGCAGAATGAGTGGATTACCCCCGGCAAAACTATTTTGGTGGAACCGACATCGGGAAACACAGGTATTGCTCTAGCAATGGCAGCGGCAGCCAAGGGTTACCAACTGATCCTAACCATGCCAGAGACAATGAGCATAGAGCGACGGGCTATGTTGCGAGCTTATGGTGCTCAGTTGGAACTGACACCAGGTAGTGAAGGGATGGGTGGCTGTATTAGGCGAGCTCAGGAAATTGTAGAAACCACATCCAATGCCTATATGCTGCAACAGTTTCGTAATCCAGCTAACCCAAAAATTCATCATTTTACCACCGCTGAAGAAATTTGGCAGGATACAGAAGGACAGGTGGATTTCGTGGTGGCTGGAGTTGGTACGGGTGGTACAATTACTGGGGTTGCTGAAGCGATCAAAAAACACAAGCCCAGTTTTAAAGCGATCGCAGTTGAACCAGCTGGTAGTTCTGTACTTTCTGGAGGGTCTCCAGGACCTCACAAAATTCAGGGTATCGGTGCGGGTTTTATTCCAGAAGTACTCAAGGTTGAAGTTCTTGACGAGGTGATTACAGTTACGGATGATGATGCGATCGCATACGGTCGTCGTTTAGCCCGTGAAGAAGGAATTCTTTCCGGAATTTCCACTGGAGCCATACTATCAGCAGCGATTCAAGTTGCCAAACGTCCAGAAAATGAGGGTACCCTGATTGTCATGATTCAACCGAGTTTTGGGGAACGCTACCTAAGCACCCCCCTGTTCCAAGAGCCGACCGCCACCACTGATTAGTTTTATGGGGCAAGGCGCTTCGATTCACTAGTTATCCTAAAACCTCTGGAAATCTATGGAAATATTGGATTGAGCTTACTTGGTACCTTAATTATACTATCGCTGCCGGTTTAAGTAGGTTTAGTGTACCCCATGTCAGAATCCAATCACTACCAGACTCTGGATGTTCACCCCCACGCTACGACCCTAGAAATTAAACAAGCCTACCGACGGCTAGCCAAGCGCTTTCATCCAGATAGCAACAGCCCCACCGCTGATCCCGAAAAAATTATCCAAGTTAATGCTGCTTATGAGGTACTCAGTAACCCTGAGCGACGGCGTTCCTATGACCAAAAGAGGAATTACTTTCAGGATTCATTAGAGCATCAGAATCGACAACAGCGAACAGCTCATGCCCAAAGACATTACCAGCATCATCGGCAAAAGGGAAAAAAGACTGATGCCCAGCTAGGGTACTGGCTGCAGCAAATTTATCAACCTGTAAACCACCGGATTAGTCATATCCTTGAGCCTCTAGAGGCTCAACTCGATGAACTCTCCGCTGACCCGTTTGATGATGAACTCATGGCAGAGTTTGAAGCTTATCTGGAAGAGTGTGGTGATCATCTCCATCAAGCTCAGAGCCTGTTTCATTCTCAACCTAATCCTGCCACCGTTGCCAGTGCTGCTGCTAACCTCTACTACTGTCTTAATCAGTTAGCAGATGGGATAGAAGAATTAAAGCTGTTTACCCTTAACTACGACGACTACCACCTACACACAGGTCAAGAACTGTTCAGAATTGCTTCCCATCTGCTCTGGGAAGCTAAAGACACAGTTAAAGATTTTTGGTAATGGGTAAGCAATAGGATTTTTCTAGCTTACCCATTACCAAAAATCCATATTAGTTGAAAAAAATGGGTCTAAAACCCCGTCCTTCTAGGACAGCTTTAAAAAAGTTTTGGCGTTTGCGGAATCGTCGTTGCAACTAGATGTAGAATCAAGTATAGAGTACAGGCTGAAAAACCGTTAGGACAGCTGGAAGGGAACCATGTCTGACCGCCTATAAAGTAGTAATGCTCAGAGGGTAGGGAAAGTCCTCTCTAAAAACCCAATCGTCAACCAACAATTGGCGTGTGAACCATTGAAGTTACACTTTTGAGAAAAACACCCGGTGCGCTTGACCTATTAAGAATTAAATTCGCTACGGGTCGCACTGCAATGTACGGTGGGGCACACCGGAACATGGGGGAATGTTGGGAAACAAAATCTTCGGCACTTCCAAACAAGTACCCGAACGCTATCGCGAGAACTGCCCTCTAGGTCTTTCGTGAATTGACTGGGAACTTGGTAGGTCACTACGGGTTTTTTGGTTAAGCATTGCCTCTTCCCGAGGACACGTCGGTTTACGGCTGGTTCGTCGATCTAGGAATCCCCACGCCTTTAGGCCGGGGAGTGTCAAGCTGAACATAAGTCTAGTTGACGTAACTTGACATGGAATGCGTGATTAAGCGCCGTGCTGAGTTTTCAGCCAGCCACCGATACTGGTTACCAGAACTGACTGAAGCTGAGAACCTTCAGCGGTTTGGTTTGGGGAGCAGATTTCCTGGACACGGACACAACTACGTTCTGTTCGTTTTCCTGACCGCTCAGTTGGATAAGTATGGCATGGTGGAAAACTTTTCTGAAGTCAAAACGGTGATCCAACGAGAGGTCACCAGCCAACTTGACTACGCTTATCTCAATGAGGTTTGGTCAGAATTTCAGCAAACCTTACCTACTACCGAAAACATAGCACGAGTAATTTGGCAGCACTTGGTTACTTACCTACCACTACTGAAGATTCAGCTATTTGAACATCCAAAACTCTGGGCTGACTATCAAGGAAACGGTATGGAAGTATATCTGACTATCAGTAACCACTTTAGCGCTGCTCACCGACTAGCTCATCCTGACCTCAGTGACCAGGAAAACTACCAGATTTACGGTAAGTGTGCTCGTCCCAACGGACATGGACATAACTATCACATAGAAGTGACGGTTAAGGGTGAAATGGATCCGCGCACTGGCATGATTGTTGATCTAGACTCCTTGCATCAAGTCATCGATGAGTATGTCCTGGAACCTTTTGACCATACTTTCCTCAATAAAGACATTCCATACTTTGCCCGGGTTGTTCCTACTGCCGAAAATATTGCTATCTATATTTGTCAGTTGTTGCAACAACCCATTCAAGAATTGGATGTCCAACTTCATAAGGTGAAATTGATTGAAAGTCCCAATAACTCCTGCGAAGTCTACTGCACACCAGAGACTACCAAGCCAGCAGCAACATCATCTAGGGAAACGCTGCTGACCTTGATTTAGTTCAATAATAAAGTTTAGACCAGTCCCCACCTAAAAATCTTTGATGCGCGGTGGGCTGCTTTCAATAGCTGGCAAGCGTAGCATGGGCTACGCCCATTAGCCCTAGGTTGAATGCTGACCTAGGGATTTTTATTTGCTCAGATTAAATCATCCATAAGTTAGAGTTAGTATATCATTTGTTATGATAAGGGTAAAGTTGCCGTAACCAGCATTGATGCGGTTATCATGGTAGTCAAGTACCCGCACTCGTACTGTTAGGTCGAGCTGCGCTAAATCCAAAAGCCTTTATATTCTCGTATTTTGCCCCGTGGTATCTCACTCAAAGGATGAGATACGACCTTGAGCAATTCAAAACAAGGGAATATATGGCAAAGGATTTTACTCGATTGCGCAAACTTAGAAAACTACAAAACTCTTGATGATCCGTAAGAGGCAATAGGAATGGAGAGCCGGTTGCCGTGTGATGACAGCCAATATAGGGAGCGTCTAGCAGAGGCAGCACGCCAAACTTTCGTTCCTACATTACCAAACAACATTCCAGATAATGTTGATGACCTTGCGCGGTTCCCTCGCGCCGGTGAAGCTGCTCAACTTTTAGAGAAAGGGATTGAGCAGCACCAGCGATGTCAATTCTTCGCAGCAAGACAGTCGTTCCAAGAGGCACTAGCAATATATGCGCAATTGGGAAATAGACGGGGTCAAGGAAAAGCTCTGAGTGGTATGGCACTAACTGCTTATTCCTTAGACAACTTTCCACAAGCGATAAAATATAGTAACAAAAGTCTTGCGATCGCAAAAGACATCAAAGACCAGCGTCTTGAGGGTCAGGTTTTGGGAATTTTGGGAAATGCCTACCGTCACCAAGGAAATCACCTCAAGGCCATTGACTATGGTCAAAAAAGCCTAACTATTATGCGGCAACTCCAAGACCCACTGGGAGAGGTGACTGCCTTGAACAATCTAGGATTGGCTCATAAGGCACTAGGAGATTTCCCCCGAGCAATGGCTTGCCAGCAACAGAGCCTCTATGTTGCCCAGACTCTTGGGTTACCTGAGCTAGAGGAGCGAATTCTGAGAAATCTCAGTAACTCCTGCTACTCCATCGGTGATTATGCTCAAGCTATTGACTATTACGAGCAGCGTTTTGCGATCGCACAGCAGATGGGTGATCGTCCCCTACAAGGACAGATTCTAGGCAAGCTGGGTAATGCTTGCTTGGCACTAGGAGATTATATTCAAGGGATTTACTATATTCAGCAGCAATTGCTTAAAGCTCAACAAATAGGTAATCGCCGTCTAGAACAACAAGCCTTAGGTCGCTTGGGAAAGGCTTATGATGCCTTAGACAATTATGGCCAAGCGGTTGAATACTATGAACAACGCTTGAGTATTGCCCAAGCCATCGGTGACCGGAAGGCAGCAAAAAAAGCCATAGCTAGTCTGAAAGCTGCTTATTACTCTCAAGGAAACTACACCAAAGCTATGGAGTACCATCAGAAAAATTTAGCACTCACTAATCCCTAATCGGAATGGTAGTTCTGGTGGGGATAAGGCTCGTACCTATTAGCCATTCCCACAAAACCGACACTAATCTCTATCAAAATACCGATAAAATAGGGTTCATATCATATCAGGATAATTACCCTTAATAAAAACCTCCCCAATCTCCCCATCTCCCCATCTCCCCATCTCCCCACACTCCCCGCGCCCCCGCCCCACACTCCGCTTAATTATGGGTATTCAACCAGACTTGGTATCACTTATTGTCCTCTATATACTTGCGCTGGCTCGGAGGGGCGACCCACAGTAGACAATAGCCGCTAGTCGCTTTTTTGCCTCCAAAGTTTAACCGGATTCCTGCGTCTATGGCATCCTTTTGACACTCTAAGTTATCCAAATAGCCCGCATTCCACTTGGTTATATTTCTGGCTAATTTGCCCTCTTTACTAATTGCCCAATTTAAGGTAGATGCTTCGTCTAGGGTTAGTTGTCTAGAACCATTGGGGTCTAATTTTGGCTGACTTAACTCAGATAGCCCCCAACCCGCTCCTAGTCCACAAACCAATGACAAAACCACAGCTCCACAGATGGCTGTAATGTTTGTAAAAGGAGATGCCTTAACAACCGGAAAATCCATTGACCCTTTGGGTGGATAGGAACAGGGCTGTCTTTCTGACTTGGATTCTATGGTTACCTTTGATTGCTCTATGGCAGACGCGTTCGCCTTTGGCGCGCTCTGAAGAGCGATCGCTTTAGCAATTTCTTGGCGCTGAATATCCATGGTGGATTGCCCGACGACATCAATCATCTGCTGGATATCCTTTTCCCAACTTCGGAATAACTGCTCTAAGGATTTAGGAGTATCTGCTAACATTGTTTCCAAACTGGACGTTGCTACCAAAAATAGGAATAGCGGGTCATTAGCGTCCAATTCTGTCGCAACAACTAAATCTAAAATTTTTGCCTTAAAGCTATCCGAACGTCCTTCTAACAGCTTTTCCAATAGAGAGTAATCAGTCTTATCCCTCTCGTCAATTAAATCTGACAGACTTCCAGGTTGCTTGATGTGGGAGAGGTTTTCTTGAGAAAGATTACTTCCTACCATTTCCCTAATTCCTTGTTTGCTTACTTCTTTATAAATAGCCATAAAATTCGAGAATAACAATATTTGTAAATATTTGTTACATAGAGACGTTAAAATCCTGAAACGATAAAAATTCTCTGAAAAAAGGAACGTTACTATAAGGGGTTATATGTACATAATCAATCCGTTGCTCTGCTTAGAGAGTACTACCAAGAAAGAGAAACAGTCAAAAACTTGAACAGGTTAAATCAGTAAGCATTCAGCAGTTAGCTAACGCGCTAAGCGCAGGCTGACTGCTAATAGCTTAATGCTTACTTAAATCAAGGGATTTAGAAGAAGGAATTTATGGCTATGACCCACCTAAGTGCTGAAACTTATCACACTGATCCTCAGATAATTGATGATGATTTTTTGGATTATCCCCACGTAGATCATATCTGTCTTCAATTAAACGAAGTCACCCTAGGAGCTTATAGCCTTGATAACCAAATTATTTTTAGCTTACGGCAAATGTCTATACCGATTAGACAGTCTCCAAGACAAGCTCAACAATTTCTTGAAGAAAATGGCTATCAAAAATTATGGGTTACTACTCCTTCCCAGAGAAACTTGACTGTTTATCCTCTCAAGAGCTTACTGGCTTATTGGAAATATTTAGTGTCAGACAATCTCATCCCCGCCTACCTGGATAAAAATCAAACAGTTTCCTTAAAGCAACTCATTGAACAATTAGAGCAAGACCCAAATCAATTAATCAAACCAAGGGTGAACTTAATTAACCAAGATTCAGATTGGCTACAAGCAACCCCGACTAGGATTACAATTGGTCAATCCCAATTAGAAATATTAAAAACAGAGGATGATCAGGAGTTTCGGGTTAGTTTATCCGCTGCCATGGATGCCATAGGCTCATCGGTTGCTTTACTGGTGGGAATTATTAACTCAAGGAGAAAACTAAAAAAATTGAAAGCAAAAGGTTTTTCTGGTAAGATACTATTCTGTTATACAGAAACTGAAGGGATAATGAAAACTATGAGTTTAGGAGATTGTCTTCATATTTGGGAATACTTTGCCCTGAAAGGCAATACTAAAGCTGTCTATCTCCTATCGTCTTGCAGCAAACTGGGGATAAATTCTCTGCTGGAATTTAAGTCTTAATCAGCAGTTATAGCAAGGAAAGTATAGTTTAGGACATAGTATTTTGTTTTCAAGGTAACAGGGATCCCCCCTAACCCCCCTTAGTAAGGGGGGAAGGGAACAGGGAACATAAATATGTCTTAACCTTTACTTCGACTGCTATATTTAAACCTAATCAAGGTATAAAATTCCTTGATTAAACTGGTTGGTAATCGGTAAGGCTTAAGTGGTAATGGGTAATGGTACGAGAGTAATCACAATTACCCATTACCCATTACCCATTACCCATTACTCATTAAATCGGATTAGATATCAGATTAAGTCCGGTTGAATACCCATAATAAAGAAGATTGATGGGGAGATAGTGTGCTGTAAAAATTGGTATTAAGGATAATTATCGGGACATGATATCACTTAAGAACCAACATTTAATCTTTCTCCCCACAAGGTAGTTATTTCCCTAGCAAAAATTGATTTATCTGGTGAAGAGGAAGGCTTACAAACCCCTTCTGCTCGATTTTCCATTGCTAAAACTCTCTCTGTATCCTGAGAATACAAGGGAGTCATTGCTTCTCGCTGCTCTAATAGATTTTCCAATTCAATTTTAAAAGGAGTTCTCTGACCTTGATGGAAGACTCGCTGCACTGCTGATTCTACAATGGCACGAATTTCTGCTCCAGTACATTTTCGTGTTGCACTCAATAATCGACGCCATTGTTTTTCTGTTAATGGTCCATTTCCCTCCCGATAACGAGGATCAAATCGGCTAGCATGGAGTTTAAAAATCTCAAACCGCTCAATCTCTTTGGGAAAACCCACATAAAACAGTTTGTCAAATCTGCCAGCACGAGTTAATTCTGGAGGCAAAGCATCTAATCGGTTGAGAGTTCCAATCACAAATGTAGGAGTTGTCTTCTCCTGCAACCAGGTTAAGAGAATTCCTAGAATTTGTTTGGTGTTATTTGTTTGGGAATCAAAAAACTTATCTAGTTCATCGAGAAACAAAACACAAGGACTCGCGGCCTCAACTCGACGCAAAAGTCGTTTTAAATGGGTTGGACTACTACCAATTACTAAATCCACTCCCATGCTAATTAAAGGAAATCCTAAAGTTTGAGCGCAGACTTTGGCAGCAAAGGTTTTTCCTGTTCCTGGAGGACCAATCAATAGCCATCCCTTGGGCAATGGAATTCCATAAGCTCTGGCTTGATCAGAAAAATCTTGTTTCACCCATTCCAACGCTTGTTTCAGTTTATCTAATCCCCCAAATTCCCCAACATCAGGTTTGAGGAATTCTAAACCAAATCCTTTGAGTCTGTGAATTTTGTAATTGATTAATTGCTTGGCTAGCTCTGATTGAGATTGGGCTTTATTGACTGCTATATGAAATTGCTTGCGTTCGCCTTTGGCGCGCTCTGAAGAGCGATCGCTTAAGAGGCAAGACACTATGGGAGCGTATTTATTTTTTTTCCCCGCCAGTTTGACAGCCATCCGAATTTCTTCCGGGGTCAATCCCCCGATAGACCGAGCTAGTCTATCGTCTAGAGGTGTTTCTTGGTCAGCCAAACCATATTCTACTAAATGAGTCTTTAATAATGCCGTGACTTCCTTGGGTTCTGGAAAAGGAAATTCGGCAGCAGGAATAATTGAGTTTAAAATTCGAGGTAACTCATTCTCCCCCGTATCCAAAAGAATTAGAAACTTATCGCTTGATAGACCAAAGTTGTAGAGAACATTAGACAATGAGGTTCTGATGGTTATGGTTTGCCCACTGTCAGCACTATCGAGTAAAGACGGTAAATCTTCTAAGATAAATAAGGCTTTACCAGAATAGGCTTGGCAAAAATTCAACACTTCAACAACCTGTGAAAATGCCTCACGCTCTTCTAGGACATTAACCATTGAACTTTCTAAGGTTTGAGAATTTCCATCCCACTCAATTTTCTGAAATCCACGACTAGCTAAATTCCAGAGGTAAACCAAGAATACTCCATGGTGAGTAAGACTCTGACAAATCCACCTAAGTACATTGTGTCTTTCAATCAAGGGAATTCCTATAGATACTGCTCTATAGCATTCTAATAATGTCCCAACTTCGGGTATATTCATTCTCAATCAAACGTTATTCAGTCAAAATTAAACTATAGCATTTTCCAAATAGGTGATGTCACCAAAGTTTCGATAAGGGTGCATGTCAGTTTTGTTAATCCCTGATTCAGATCCCCCATTATCCCCCTTAATAAGGGGGACTTTTCAATCTAATTCCCCCCTTTTTTAAGGGGGGTTAGGGGGGATCTATGTACCTAATTACAAATTTGACATGCTCCCTTTCGATAAAATTAAAAATGCTATAGTTCAGGTGGTTTATTGTTGAGGGTTAACAGTTAACAAAAAGCCTTACAAAGATAGCTCCTTTGATTTCTGTTTGAGATTAATCGGTTGCGATATAGGTGTTTTAGCTGGGGGTTGAAAAGCCTGTCCATTGCTTGAAGCCAGTGCTGTTAGACTGGAGTGAGCAAAGGGGTTAGGAGCACCTAGGCTTTGAGATTTTAGAGACTGCACTGATGATCGAGAGGGCTGAACTAGTCGTTGTGGCGCTTGGCTCATTAAGGGTTTTAAGGCTTGCTCAAAGTAGGATAAATCCCGTTGTGTCATCTGGGACATGAATTGTCCTTTCTGCTGTGAAAAGATGGTTCCTCGTCTGTCCTTAGCGGCAATTGTGAGATCGCCATTGGGAGTTGCTCTCCAGTTGTAGTTGAGTTTACCTTCAACCTGGACAGTATTTCCTTGTGATTGGGCATACTCGACCAATGTATCTGCAACTGCCTTGACACGACTAAAGTAGTCAGCCTCAGACGCTCCTAATTGCCGAAATTTTCCCTCAGGTTTCTGTCCCCAATCTAATTGCTTTTTTACCTGTGAAATTTCTTGATATTGCTGTTCACTAAGTTTGGTTTCTCCCTGTACAGTGACCCCTAGAGCACCAGCGCGAAACTTGATCAATTCCTTACCTTTTTTGTCCCTCATTGCATAGGAATTATCCTCGCGATGAATCGTATACTCTGCTGATTCATAGGTATCTTGTCCTGGTGAGGCTTGGGAATTGATTAAGCGGACTAAGGTAGCAGCAGCTTCTTTTTGACGGGATGTTTCATGGTAATTAGACACAGCATTTTTGAATTTTTCTACTTTTGCTGAAATCGGTGAAACGACCTTTTCCCACCAACTAGGCTGCTTTGATTGAAGCATTCGGGCTTCAATTAATTCAGATAGAAACTCCGATTGCATAGCTTCTTGTTTTTGTTTTTGAGCACTACGAAGCATACGCATCTCATTAACCTGGGACTGCAAAAACTGCTTTAGTGGTGTATCCTCTAAAGCCTGCACTGACCGTCGTACTGAATATAATCCACCTCTGGTTTCAGTATTAGCTTTTACGGGTTGGACTTTGGGTTTTAAAGGTTGGTTTTGTGGTTGAATTGGACTATATACCTTTTGTTGTTGCCCCTGTAGCTGTTGTTCATCAAAAGCGTTAACCTTTACAACACCTTCATCATTGGTTTGTAAAATAACGATTCCATCCAATTCTACTTTTTTATTGGTGACCCCAACCATCTCTCCTACAGATGACTCTTTGGCTAAAGTCAACTGACCAATGATGTCTGAGTTTAAGTCATTGACCAACCTATCTCCATCTTTACCATAGACTACTTGATCACCGTCGGTAATTTGGATTTCAGGCTCTTGATTACTATTGTATACCTGACCATTGAGTTGTTGACCCTGTCGATTTTGTTCTTGCTTTTGCTGCTGCTTTTGCCTAAAGGCTGCCAGTCCACTTGACCATTTGGAAATGACACCTTGGTATTGTCCTTGTAAAGAGGATACATAGGACTCACTGACTATTGTTACTTTTGCCATGGTTTTAAACTCCTAATGCTCCCAAGCCTAAGGCTCCAAAAATTGCTGCTCGGTGCTGCAAGTTCTGAGTGCGATCAAGCAAAATATTTTTTCCTCGATAAAACACGCAAAGCTGCCCATCGAAATACCAAGCATTGTAGTCACTGACCTGATCGTTGTGCCTAGGCATTTCATAGGGTATGCCTTTGGACACCACTACGCCAGCTAATAATCCATATTGATCAAAAATCTCAATCACATTAGGAAAATAGTCGATGGGTAATGAGGGTAGATCAGATAAGTTATTTGTTGCCCTATCTAAATCCTCTACAGGATTTATTTTATTGTTATAAAACATGGCTTCCTCCAATTACACAATTTTAAAGTTATCAGATGGCAACCTGTAAGCTGTAACCTACAACCTGTAACCTACAACCTGTAACCTGCAACCTGTAACCTGCAACCTGTAACCTGTAACCTTTAATCTCTAACAAAGCAATTCATTAAAAACTTCCTTCGAGGAGGTCTGGTGAGACATCTTGATCAGATAGACGTGGAGGCCAATGAGAAGTTGCCGTGGATGAGCTAGATCCAGAGTTTGGTATTAGTGCTGGGGTAGGAGAAAATGATGCTGGTGCTTGTCTAGCGCCATCTGTTGGCAATGGAAATAATTGGTCTACTAATGCCATTCTCTCCTTAAGTTGACGCACCCTTTGCTGATTAGAAACTCGGTGAGATGCTCTCTTGACTTTAATTAAATGGTCTCGAATACTCTCCCATAAATTTTCTGACCACTCCTGCTCTTTAAGATCAGATTCAGGAATTTCAATTTGTTCTAACAAAGGCACATAGCTTTCTTTGGCTCTTTGATAAGCGGGATTGATGATGACTGCTTTACCAGTAGGTAATTTAATAAACTGAGCGGGCTCTAAAAGTGGTCGCTTGTTCTTTTGATCGGATTTAGAGTGAGAACTGCCCCCTGTCCCACTACTCTTGGATTTGGATTTGAAATGAATTTGAAACTCTCCTAATAGGTCAGAGAAGGTTTTAGCGGAGTCTGGATCTTGAGGATTAAAGATGAACTTTGTAGCTGTACCTCCTAGAATAGCTCTGGTTAGCTCTTTGCCATACCTATTTTCTAATTGTCCTAAGTTTTGATAGCCTAGAATACCACAAAACCCATCTTCTCGGTTTTCATTTAACCAGTTTACTAGCTGGGGTAAGTACAAACTTGGTAGCTCATCTAGGGAAACAACTAGAGGGTCTCTTCGAGGTTTAATTCGGGAGACATTCCGGTTAATAACCATATGGAGGATTGTTGCCAATAGTGGTCCGACAATATCCCGGTTATTTCGATCTAACCCAAAGACGATGAGTTGTTTTCCTTCTAAATCTAAAGGTAAGGTGGTTTTTCCACAAAATGCTCCCATAAAGTCTTTTTTCAAGAATTTTTGGAAGGTTCGCTGAGCAATTCCAATAATCCCGGCTACGGTTTTCTCACTTTCTTTGATACTAATGATTTGGGATAGGGGGCGAGTTGTCCAGACATTTAATTTCTCCTGGGAAGCAAATTCCAATCGGCTGACTAGGTCAGGCAAACTTAAAATTGCCTGTGCTGTCATTATATCACAATATCGCTGATTTTCGACTAAGGTACCAACTGCCTTGGTTAACAAAAATATTCCTTCGACTAAACTATCCCCGGCATCTTCAAAGAACTTATCACCACTGGCTTTTCCGCCAGTTAAATCTGTATTTCGGTTAATGACTTGGGCGATTTGACCGGCTGCGATCGCATCTTCTTCATCTTTTAGTAAATCCAAGGGATTACAGACATCTGACTCAGGAAAACCAGGGGCAAAAATATGTACCTTATAGCCTCTTTTTAAAGCATAACCCACGGCCCGTTTTGCTTGCGCTGGATATTTGAAGTCATATATAATTGTGGGGAATCCTTGGTCAAGGGATGAACGAATTAGAGGGTCACAGACTGAAAAGGATTTGCCTGAACCACTGGCTCCAATGGCGGCAATCCCGCGTTGGGCATCGGGAAGATATAAGGACTCGGCAGCAGGCTTAAACCAATTGAAAGCTTCAGGTTTCCGTTGCTTTTTCAATTTCCCCTGCTTTATCCATTCTTGCTCTTGACGCTTCTGAATGTCTTCGGGAGTGCCGACGTAGAGAGCAACGGAGTTTCTGGAAAGATTAGCCATCTGTTCCTGAGCTTTTTTACGAGCAGCTTTTTTCTCCTTTTTACCTCCCCAATAGCCTGTAGCTAATTGACCTTTCTTGCCATCCGGGATTATAGCTAGCAAACCCAAAGCTATCAAACAGCTGGTGATGGTGATTCCCTGATTAGTTTGGGAAAAATCTATAAGATTTTCTTTGGTAAGTTGCTGGTAAATTAATCCCGGAGGTAGACTAACAACGTAATTTGGAGTCTGGTTCATTTTTCTTTGAAAATTGAAAATTGAAGACAACTATAGCGGTTTTCAATTGGGTGAGGTACAGAGTCCTGGGTTTTAGGGAATAGGGAACAGGGAACAGGGAACAGGGAACAGGGAAGATAGAAGAGGAATCCACCCCTAACCCCTCCCAGGAGGTGAAGTCATTAATCGTAGGGTGGGCAGTGCCTACCAACGCGCTTTGCAAGCTTCATTATCTGTCTGGTGCACTGCCCACCCTACATGAACCAAGCTTATTGAGAATGGTGCAAGATGTGAGTAAGTCCTGTAAGCTGATGTGCATTTAAATTGGTGATTACCTGTTCCCAGATCTGCTGTTCCCTTTGATTAACTTAGGTATACCAATCTAAATGCTGAACAGCTTAACAATTAACAATTTTCAAATTAATGACTAAAGTAAGCCTAAAAAGATCGGGTCTTGCTCCTGGTAGGACAGAAATGGTACAGGACCGATGAAATAGGGTGTACACCCTAAATCCACAAACATGTTACGGACACAATAGCGGAAAAATAAGGCTGTACCAGCAGAGCCTTCTGTTTCTGATGTATCCCAAACTACTACCTTAAAGGCATCCCCAAAGGGGTGTCTACCAGTGGGTTCCATCCCATCATTTATTTGTCCTAAAAAACCGGAACCTCCTTCAACTTCTTGATATTTACCACTAATCCACTGCTTACCTTTGATACTTGGCTGACCAGCTAATTCGATATGAGCACATTCACTTTCACAGGGAACTTTAAATCCTTCTTGATCACTACCGGAAATGGTATTATTGCGTTGAGATTCAGCTATGCCAAAGGCGATATCTAAAATACCAATGGCGCTCCCTTGTGCTTGAATCGGATTGGGAAATTGGGAAAATGGTACTTGGGATAAACCAGGAACTTGAGCGATATTGGTATTCTGCCAATCCTTAAATGCAGCGAGGGGAGCAACATCAATACCAGGTAGGGAATCTAATCCATAAACCGATAGGTCAAGGGTGTCAAAGGAAAGGTCTCTGAGGTGGGGTGAGAATGCTAAAAAGTCTCCTAAGGTTTCTTTTGGGTCAAAGCTACTCGCCAAATTGATGGATAGTAAACCAAAGACTGGTTGCAGCTGTTCTATAGTATATCTTTCCAAATCAGGGATGGCGTCTACTAAGCTACCTAAGGTTTGGGAGCTCATTAACCCAAAATCTGCTAAGGAAAAATTTCCTAAGTCGAATCCGGTTAGGGACATAATGGTATTTAAGCTAAAATTTTGTAGCTCAAATATCTGCTGAAAGTCTCCTAATTTCATATATTGGTCTGGTGTTTGACCAGCTAACCATGTCCTTGATGGATCATAACCTACGGCTTGAATCACGTCTGAAGACGCTTGAAAAGAACCCCCTTGAGAAATACCGGGAAAAGTTCCGAAGGTGACTTGATTCCAATTTGGTAGTTTAGTTCCCTCCCAAGCTGTGGTTGGCACATAGTCTTGCAGAGGATAACTTGCAGCATTTAATGCTACCTTGGGTTTTACATTTGGTTTTACGTGTGGTTTTACTTGTGCTTCTACCTTGGGTTTAATTTTCGTTTCTTTGACTGGTAGTTTACTGTTTTGAACAGGAGTAAGAGTTGCGACCGCTGTTGGCATTCTTAATCCAGAGGCAATAAGAATACCAGAAAGTACAAAGCAAAGACCTAAGCCAGTGACGAACCAATAGAGTAGAATAAATGCTTTTCGCCGATGGTTATCCTTTTGCCACCAAGGTTTATTTTTATTGGATTTTATCTGATGGTTACTGCTCATTATTTTTCTCCTGGTTTACCACTTCTTTAGTTAGGACTTCAATGGTGTCTTTCTGTTCATCTCTTTGTGAAATGGCTGTTGGAACAGTTGGACGACGACCCATTTTTTGCAATTTATCGGCCAATTCCAAAGAAATACCGGATTGAGTGGCGGCATTTGAAATAGTCTGACCGTCTTTGAGAAAAACGACAAAATTATCTAACTTTCTATGGAGTTCTGAACCCTTGACTAACAGTCCTTGTAAGGTTGCTCGAAAGATCCCCCGCTCTATGGCATCGACGACTATAAAATCTACGGAAGGAGTAGGTTTATTAAATTCAATGACTACTTCGCTAGGTCGGTCAGCTGGAGTCACTTTAAATAGATAAATCTGCCTACCATTAATAGAACGAGTAACTACTGTCAAAAGTGTGCTATTTGTCTTTGGGATACCAGGAATATCAAGTTCTTCAATGCGGCGCAAATGAATTACAGTTGCTTGATTATACTCACAGTTTTTTTTAGCAACTAAGTTATCTAAGCAACCATCGACATCAACAGCAACAAATGAGGGATTATCAATCCATAGTTTTTCAATCACTTCCCCAGTAGAAATGAAACTGATATTTACACCATATCCTGGAGCCAATGCTACTGGAATTGGGTTATTTTGAGGTACTGAAGATTGCCCAGAAGAGGTTAGACTTACCCGTTTCACTGCTATAGCTGAATTACCAGGATCTGCCCAAGCTGGCTTAGCTATAAAAAGAGATAAAGCAAATAGTAAAAAAATTTGAGTTTTGGCTGGTTTAATTTTTAACTCTTGACCTAATTGAATTTGCAAGGCTGAAAAAAAATTAGTCATGGCTAGTTACAAGCTCCTTAAATTCAAAATTGAAACGTTAAAATTTATAGCAGTTTTTAATTAGGTGAGGTACATAGTTAGGGTAGGGGTTAGGGGTTGGTTTCTCTTTCCTGTTCTCTATTCCCTATTCCCTATTCCCTATTCCCTATTCCCTATTCCCTATTCCCTATTCCCTATTCCCTATTCCCTATTCCCTATTCCCTGTTCCATAAAACCAGGAACTTTGTGCCTCACCAAATTGACAACCGCTATACTACAACTCAAAGGGTGTGTTGACAAAAATTTGTACGGAACTCCCGGCACCCATGTACCATAATTTGGGCAAATTTTGTAGTCGGCGTGTTGCTGAAGCATTACGCTCTACAATGTCTTGAGCAAGAGGTTTAAACCCTCCCTCAAGCACTGCTCCCCATAGGTTGCGGTCTCGACTAGTGAAGGTGCTAGACTGGCTTGAGCCAAAACCACTGGAGGTGATAATTTGACTCCGTTCAGGTTGATTGAGTACTTCTCCGACTTTGGCAGCAGAACCAAACAAGAAGGCGATCATGTCATTTCTGGCGATATCATCAGAACCCCGATCCCAGACATTTGCGACCATGGGATTGCCTTTATCTCCTCTGAGACTAATTACTCCTGGGGGTAACTGATATTCTTGGTCATCGATGATTAATCCGATCGCATCACTATTCACTAGTCCACTATCATCAACCATGTCACACCGAAAAACAATTTTGCTACCAGCTTTGAGCAAAACTTGGTTATCTTCATCCACTAAAGGCTCACTCAGACTTACCACAAATCGTTCATCCAAATTTGGTTGTTGAGAATTTCGAGATAGGTTCGACTTTGTCCAAACAATTGGTGTCACTAATTCCCCAGCTGCTTCTTGACCAAAGGAAAATAGCTTCCGTCTGATGGCTCTGCCAGCTAAAATACTGGCTTCTTCTGAGATAGCAACTTGATCAGCAAAAATAACGGGAGATCCATTGAGGGGTTGGGGAGGATTGGGAGAGTTGGAAACTCTCTGTACAGCTGGAATTGAGTATGTATTAGCAATAGTAGAGCGTCCCCTGATCCCATTGTTTCGTTGGGCTACTGGTTGTGTTTGTGGGCTTGGTTCCATCATCGCTACATTTTGCTCTGGCGCTTCTGGAGTATTGGCAGAACTCAAACCATAACTTCCTAGTTGGCTCAAAGCCAGCCATTGCTCCATGGGATCTATCTTTGCTGCTGGGGCTGGTGGAGGTGGAGGAGGTGTTGGTGCTTTTGCCACAGGGGGTGGTGTTGGTGCTGTCCGCACTGGTGCTGTGCGCACTGGACGGGGTGGGGGAGCTTGACGAATTACTACTGGTTGCTGCACTGGACGGGGTCGCGGAGCTTGACGAATTACCACCGGTTGCCGCACTGGACGGGGTGCTGGACGGGTTGATGCTCTTACCACAGGAGGGGGTGGTGCTGAACGCACTGCTGGCCTAGGACGAGGTGGTGGAGGTGTTTTCGGTGATGGGGATGGGGGTTCTTCTGACTTGGCAAGCTCTATAGTTGTTTTTGGTCTTTTTTTGTCTTGAATGGCTTGGATCTGTTTTTGTTGCTTGGCTAGGGCTAATTCAGTCTTAAGTCGTCCGATTTCAGAATCGGTCGCGTTTTCCGATTCCTTCTCAACACTGGTGGGAATCGGAGTAACTTTTTCGACCAATTTCTTCTTAGAAGACAAGGAGGTCATTCCTGTAAAAACTAATCCAGCGACTACAGCAATTGACCCAGTTACTGCACCAACGGAAGCACCTTTTGCCCAACCGGATTTTGCGAATTCCTGTTGGGTAACATTTAAGTCTGGATCTAAATCAGCGGTACCATCAGTCGATGGTATTACCCCCTGAGTGCTAGGATTTTGTTCTTGGTCATAACTAGTATCAAATTTTAGCAACTCAGCTAATGATTCTTCTGTCCATGTCGGGGCGGTATTCTCTGCACCATTGTTCTGCTGAATCAGAGTTTTTTTACTCATTTCTTCTTCAGATTTATGTTCGAGACTTTGGACATCAAAGTCTTTGAGATCTGATAGCTTCATAATTTCTCCCAGTTGCTGTAATTATTCCAGTTGATGTAATAGTCGCACAACACGGATGTATTAACACCGACGAATACCTGGATTATTGGACTCTTGTAATCAAGACTATTCGACTCATGATTCAGGTTTATTTCGAGTCTAAATCTTTGATACTGACCACCTCCAAACCTTTTTCTCTAGCTTTAGCAATAATTGGAGGTAGACTATCCTCTGCCATACCTGGTGAATACTTAGGAGGCTCCACTGCCCGTACATGAATCTGTTTGTTGAAGGGAATATAGCTAGGCAAATTATTGGTAGTATCTAGAACGGTTAACGTGCCAACCAAATCGATTGTCCATTCCCCTTCTTTTATTTTAATAGGTTCTCTGACAAATTGGGGGACAAAAGCAAATTGTGTTTTGCCCTTAAATACGTTGGATGGCGTTAAGTCTACTAACTTTAAGAGAAACGGATCACGAAAATCATCGGCTAAGGCAAAGCTAGCTTTCCAGGCTTGAGTAGATATTTTACCTCGACGCCTACCTTTGCCATTAATTTCTACTCCTGGATCAGAGTCTAAGTTAGAAAAGGGAACGCCATCTTTTCCAGGTAATCGCCCTGTCCAAGTAAACAGGTCACTCATGGTTTTAATGGTAAATGCTTTAATTACCTCTGCTGTCCGTTCTTTATTCCCAATGGCTTCTACAGCAGTGGTTTCACCAGTATTCAATTGCACCAAGGAAGGAGCTGGCTTATTAGCTAGCCTGGCTTGAGCGCCATACAACAGGGCTAAGAAAAACAGAATTAAGGTATTGTAAGCAAAGTTGCTGATTAAGATAATCCCCAGACTATCCGTCACATTGAAACTGGATAACCAAGTACTCTTCTTACCTCTTTGGAGAAATTTTAGCTTATTCTGAGGAGAACTAGTCGTGCTGTCCATTTATTTCAAGCCTCCTAATACAAAAGCACTGAAGGAGTTTAAGCTATTAAAAATAGCTAGACCTCCTCCAGCGGCTAATACTAACGCTAGGATGGGGGCAATTAATCCAGCGACAAACGCAAAAACTAATGGGTTATAACTCTCAGCATTAACAATTAATGTGGCGACTAACCCAACAATAATGTTGTAGCATATTTTCACTAAACCGATGGAGAAAAAGCTAATTAACCAAGCGTAAATTGCCTTAGCTCCCACAGGTAATAATGTGGCACCAACCGCTAATGGTCCTAATAGTCCGGTTAGCAACATGGAAACTTCTGCTACCCACTGAAATGCCATACCAATCGACATTAACCAACCCGTTACTGCGGTTTGTAACGCAAAGCCGACTCGTTCAGTAACATTCAGAGGATTCAGCAATGAACCAATTTGAGAGAGCAATGCCTGAGATGAGGGTTGTAATGTTCTAGAAAACTCCTGTGCTTGTTGCTCTGCATTTGTTAAACAATCCACCTGTTGTTGAACATCGACGATAGAATCACATTGAGAAACCAAGGAATCAATAACCGCCTTTGCCCCAATATTTTCTGTTACAATTTGGTAGGATTCTTGCAAAGAAATTCTGGCAGATGTGTTTTGCAGTAGTGAATTAGAGGTATTGTTGATTACACTTCTGAGTCCTTGGGTGCCATTGGCTAACATTGCTCCATCATTCGCTAACAAAACCGCGACTAATAAGGGCCAGATGATCTCAGACCACATAATTGGCTCATCGTATTCTATTAAAGCTTTTGCCCATTGAGTCATGAATAGAACTAAGCTTCCCACGGCAAAAAACACCCCCAGTGTAGCGATCACAGCATACAACCCACCTCCGAGGACTTCACTCCAGAGCTCATTCATGGCTTCTGCGATCGCAATTTGTCCGGTACGACCATTCTGGATAATCTGAGAGGCTCCATTACTAAATTGAGCGATTAAGTTGGGGGTGACTATCATTTAATGATTACCTCTTTACGTGATTAGTGATGGGATCAGCAAAGTTGAAACATTGGGGAGAGTGGGTAGATGAAGAATTCGCAGAGATCGGCAGACGGAGGAAATCCGGAATATAAGGACGAACAGACATGGCGATCGCTACACATGGTGATAAACAAAGAAGGTAGGAATAGGGACAAGCAGGTAAGCTAGACCAAGGAGACATAAGAGAAATAGTTGTGAGTGAGGAGTGTTATAGCGCTACGCGCAATGGCATTGGCAAGAGGCAAGAGGCAAAAGTTCACTAAAAGAGCGTTTCAGCTTGTATCAATGTCAAACACCTTAATGCGTAGTCCTATAAGTGCTAAGTGAGTCAGTTCAGAATTGATAATTATTGAAGAATTCTGGATCCAGATAACTGTTGACGGTCAACGGTTAACGATTAACAATTAACGATCAACAGCTACCTGTAGGGTGGGCAAGGTTTTGCCCACCCTACCCATGGATTCTGTGCGTAAGTCCTGTAACTAAAACAAGCCACTTAAGGAGGTAATTCTCAAAGTTTCCATACCAGCGCCCAGTTTTTGGTATTGATCTGCCTGAGTTTGTCCATCCAAAGCACGAGAGATATTGCTTTGGAGCATGTTAGAAATTTCTTGTCGTTGCGCTTCTTCAACAGTAGCGGCTTGCAAGGAGCCGAGTATGGCGGCTTGACGAGCATTCTGAAGAGCGACTTCTTTGATCACATTCTGAGTAACTGTCTGATTTTGAGCTGTTTGTGCTGATTGCTGTACCTGTGAAACAGTATCCTGCATTTGCTGTAGCTCCTGGATTGACTGCTGCTGTCCTTCTTGACTCAGAACACGAGAGGCTGACGCTCTAGCAACTTGCCTTTCTACTTCATTAGCAAGTTTGTCTCCTTCATAAATTGGGTAATCGCTTTCTTGGAGACTTTCCTCAATTGAAGCTCTGACGTCTTCCACATCGGGGATACCTAAAACTCCCATGGAATCTTCCAATGCTGATTTCAAATCGTTGTCTATGGTTTCTGGTAGATTGGTAAATTCATCGAAGAAATTTGTAAAGTAAGACTTAACCTTCTGAAATTCCTCAACAAACGAGCCAACAAAACTATCCACAATTCCACCAGAAGCATAGGCTGGTTTAGGAACGGTTGTAATTAGGGTACTAATAATTAACAACTGCATCCAAGTTTTGGTCATATTTTTCGCCATGATTGAACTCCTTGATTGAATAGTTACGAAAACTGAAGGCTGAAAACTGAAAACTGAAAGCTAAACAATAAAAGCGTATCCCTGACTCACCTAGATCATCTTCTATTTTGAACGCTTAATTTTGAAGTCCAACTTCTGCTCTCGGATCGGGTAACTTTGAAGTCACGACTTGGACTTCTGAATTACGCATTTCTGCCATTTTTTTACTAGCATAATGCATAGCCATAATTTTATCCTGGGGATGTAAGCGCATTGCTGTCTGACGAATTGCTGATTCTTCAGGATTATTAGCAACTGCTGTTAACAGTGCTGAACCGGGATAAAATCGACAGTAGGTGTAAATGCCATTGTCATCGAGTAACCATTGAGAATACATTCCTTCTTGTTTAGGAAAAAATCCTTCTGTGGCATTTTTGTTAATAATCTCTGAAGGATATTTCAAAATATTAACAAAGCTATCCACTGCTGTTGGTTGAATTCTCCCTACTAAGCGAGTTGTTATATTCTGAAAAATTTTCGCTGCACTGGGAGACTTGGAAATTGTATCTGGATCTTGAGCGGATAAAATTACCCGAATTCCGGCTTTTGCTCCATTAGCACACAATCTGCCAATTAATTCAGCAATAGAATTATACTGGAACAGAATGGGACTTTCATCGATGAAAAATATACTCACCGGCGAGGCTAAAGAACGTCTTAAGGCTGCTGAGTAAATCCCTAAGGAGAGTAGTGCAGCATCTTCGTCACTACTAATATTCCGTAAGGCAAAGACTAATAACTGAGCATCACTTCTAAAGGTAGAAGGACGACTAATCGCTTTTCCTACTCGGCTATTTATCCAATACCTCAGTCGCAATTTTACTTGATCCAAGCCTTGAAGGATATCTCCAGATACAGAGGGAACCCGCAATCTCTCTAAAGAACAAAAATCAATAAAATCCGCAAGGGTAGGCATTAATTGCCATTCTTGAGAGTCTAAGCCATTGATATTTGCTGCTACATAACGGTCATGGATTTGATCATCATCAAAAAAGGCTTTGATTGCTAAGCTTAACATGGCTCTGATGTTATCCGTATAAGTCCGGTCATGAAACGTCGTGGAGCCAAGAACCATTAGCATTAGTGCTTCGACTAAGAATTCTTTGTATTCTGTAAGTCTCTCTTGTTGTAGTTTAGCATCTAATCCCTTTAAATTGGGCAATTCAAAAAGATTAACTGCCTCTCGACCAATATCAAAATAAGCTCCTTTATCCCCGAGAAAAGCGGTGTAGTCACTAAAGGTAGAACTGCCATCGGGTTTTGGATAATCCATAGCTGAGATGGGGATACCATGAGCTAAGGCTTGGGTAATAATTCCTGATGCTAAAACAGATTTTCCACTGCGGGTGGTTCCGAAAATACCTAGGTTTTTATGCTGTTTGAATAAGTCAATAAAAACTGGCGTACCCCCTTCAGCAGAGATTAATTCAAATCCTGTTCTATCCACTGTCCGGGTTTTGACTACTGGCATTAACCCTGGTGCAATATGGCTTAAATAGGTATGCGATCGCTTAAACGGACGCATTAATAGTCTGCTCCAGGAAATCGGTAAGGTTTCTAGCCATATTTTCCAAGGATATTCGGTCTCCCTTACCATCCAAGCTGGTGGCGGAAAATAAGATTTTAAAGTATAACACGCCTGATCTAACTCTTGTGGAGAATCGCGATGGACTAAGAAAACAACCGAGACATTAAATGGCACAGCTCCTTCATATATAGCCGCCTGAGCCTCGACATTTTTCTGAATATTTAATTGTGCTTTAACATTAATCGTATTTTTTTCTTCTGCATATTTTGAGGAGACATTTGCCTGTTTCGTCAGCGAATGCATTTTGCTGGTTACTGTTTTAATATTCGCTTTGGAAATCTCGCAAAAACAATCGGTGTCATAGACCTCATCTTTTGCCATGACTTGCCAGAGATAGCGCATTTGGGATTCTTTATTCCTCCACCCCTCAGGCTTATCTAAAAAGAGCATGACTGCCGTATACTGGTCTTTGAGATTAATCCAACGTCGATCAGCAAATGGAATAGCGGTATAGTCTTCCATTAACAGAGAAACCGGGTGGATTTCTGAGTAAACCTCCTCGGTCACTCCAGCTTCAGTCAAGGAAAGCAACTGGGGAACTGAACGAGGTGGTGTATTATTAAATCGCTGCCACACATAATTCCAACACTCTTGAGCAGAAAGAGGGCGAATCGATAGACCCATTTGATTGCTCAACAGCCTTTCCCAAAATTGATAGCCATTATTAAAGGCAATCTCTATCACTCTCTCGATCTGCTGTTTTTCATACTCATCCAGCTTGCCAATAAATCCGTTCCACCACTTGGTAGCTGTCATCAAAAATTCTTCGATTTTATCAGATGCTCCCTCTCGACCTGATTCTACGGTATAGGTAGCAAATAAATACAAGGTCTTTGGCTTTCTAATTCCCCCTTTGGTCAAGTCTTGAATTCGCTTCTTTTCTCCCATAATTAGGTACTTTAACTCGTTAGATTCGGTACCCTTTATCAGCTGACTCAACGTGTTTTGTCTATCAGTGTCATCAGTGAAAGACGTTAGGTGAATAGTGAGGGTTTCCTGCTCTGGGAAATCTTTTAACCCAGCTTCGATGGCATCAAAAACCGGATCAATTAACTCCTGGCGTAAGGTGGTGTGTATGCCTCGACATTCAAAACCAAACACAAATTTATAGGAAGCTTCTCCTTTTCTGAGAATGTATGCCCCAACATCAGACCCATCAATTCTGACTTCTAGGAAACTCGCTAACTTACAGTCATCCTCGAACGGCTTTAAGGTTTTCTTTTTACCATTTCCTACATCAACCCGCTTCTTTCCCATCTTTTGTTTAGCTTGATCGTGAGCTTGAGTTGTTGTCATACTTTTTAGCCTTTGCCCTTTGCCTTTTCCCGTTTAACATCTAAAAGTCTTTGGTATCTACCCATTCCTCTTGTCCATTGAGGTACAGGTATAAACTTAGAAAGAAATTTCCAATGGCTAGAGGAAGTTAGCACCCACCAAGTAGACATACCCCAAACTCCGAAACAAGATGTCCATACCCAACTAGCTCCTAGTACTCCCTTGATGATGTAATAGGCAAGTGCCCAAATTACTGCCCAGGGGATAAACTGATCGGCTGGAATAGGACCAATTCTCGGTTTTTCATCAAGAGTTCGGTTAACACGACGGAATTGTTGCTCTGAATTATTTGCCATAGGTCAAGCTATTTTGGATCAGACTTGCGTTCCTATCAGTGATTGAAAAAATCTTCAATCTCAATAAAACCCTGACTACTCATCCCTTCAGCTAGATAAAACTCAACAGGCAAATTAGATAAGCGCGTAGTTTATGCTCCTGTGCCAGTAATGTAGGTTGCTAACAGATCACCCAAGGTAACTACAATCAAAATGATGATCGGAGTACGGGCTAGGGTTTTCCAGTCATCATCTTGTTGGGCAGCATTGACTACTTTGACCAATGAAATACCCAAATAAATGAGGAATAGTGCTCGTAAAACGTTAAACACCAGGGACACCAAATCGGCGTCTACTTCAGGAATAGCACTAGTTAGCCAATCTTCTGCGACTCTGAAAAACTGGGCATGGGCTGGCGCAGCGGTAAAGTCCAACATAAACCACAGAAAGGCGAATAGGAAAAGACAGGCTCCTAAACCATATTTCCTGATTAGCCGTTGAATTTGATTCCCAGAATTACTAGGTTGGACTCCAATCCACTTCACTCCCACAACTAGACACATTAAAAATGATACACCCATCAAAGGAGTGAGGGAGGTACTGATATAGAGATCCAATGCCATTGCGATCGCAGCCATGCCCATTAAATAGCCCAAGGGCACTTGCTTCAACTGAGTAAACAACTGAGCAAACAACTTAGCAAACATAGTTTCTTTACTTTTCCAACGCTGTTGTTGACGAGGTGACATCGCAACAAAGGACTTGTTGACCATGGTGAATTTTTCTTCCCGTAAATATTCTGACTCTTATTGTGATACAGAAAATTTTGAAATCGCAAAAGCGATCCCAGAGGAATAGTTCAATTTATCTTGATTAATAAATGTTACTGATTTAACGAGCATTTTGAATAAGCTAAATGATTGTAATTGCTTCACCCCAGGGATTACAGTTACAGGACTTACGCATTTGCCCCCTAAATCCCCCAATTCTGGGGGACTTTGACATCATTACCCCCCAGAATTGGGGGGCTAGGGGGGCGAAATCAAGTTAACCGCGTAAGTCCTGAATTACTTAACCTCTCAATATCATTGGCACAGCTCCGCAAAAGTATCAAAATGTTACTCGTCCAAAAGGAATAGATAAATAAACTTAATTTTAAGAAAACTCTGATAAAATAAAAAAAACTTAACAAAAAAAACGCTGAAACCCAACCTATAGGTAGAGGCGTTTGTACTTAGTAGTTAATAAGCTATTTGGCTTAAAATTTAACTTAAGTAATTAAAGTACAACAACTAAACTTAAAACATTAATGGATAAAGCATTTATATTTGAGTTGTGAACATAGGATTGAACGAAAAGGGAGCAGGGAGCAGGGAGCAGGGAGCATTAGGAAAGAGCTTGGAGGATTTTTTGGTGTTATTAAAAACCGCTGCATTGCTATTCTCTATTCCAAACTTCCTTCTTCTGACTTCCCTACGGTGCGCTTTCCGTAGGCGAATTTAATTCGCCACGGGTCGCACCGCTCCCTACTCCCTACTCCCTACTCCCTACTCCCTAAAACGTTGTAACTCACCCAATTTAAAACTGCTATATCTACTTCACCAAACCACTGCGAAGTGCTTGCACTGCTGCTTGTGTTCTATCGTCACAGCACAGTTTCCAAAGCAGAGACCGAATGTGAGTTTTAACTGTGCCAAGACCTAGCAATAATCGCTCGGCAATTTCGTCATTGGTATAACCGGCTACGATCAATTCCAAGACAGTTAGCTCCCGTTCAGTCAGTGGATTTTCCCTAAGAATTTGATAATAGTCAGGCTCACAGGAATTGATTAAAGTAATCCCAGAAAAATTCTTAACCGGTGACTTGATACTATTTTTTAGGAGATAACCAGCTATTTCTGGATCAATCCAGTGTTGCCCTTCATAGGTAGCTCTCAAAGCATCTAAGAAAGTACTGGTGTCTACATTAGTTTTCGGAAAATTGATACGTTTTAGATAATAAGAATCTACCCCAGCCCCAAAAGCGCTTATAACAAATTCTTCTGATGTGTCCCAAGATAGGAGCAATATGTTAGTAAAAAATGCCACTTTCCAATTTCTGACTAACCGCAATAACGCATCACTATTGCTTGAAGGCTCTAAATTAATGACTACTACGTCCGGGTTAGATTTTTTTAAAAAGGCCGCCACATGACGCATGCTAGAAACTTGGGACACCAAACTGACTTCCTTGTACTGCTCCAAGACTTTTCTTAGACCCAACTGCACCAAATCACCCCTCTCAATCAGTAACACCCGAATTGCTTTGATTACGTTCATAACCATAAACTAGAACACTGATACCGAAATTGACAACTTAGGATGTGTTTGCTGACCTAACAACCCAAAAAAAAATGGAAGCTTCCGCGCTTATGCGATTGGCCTACGGCCACGCTACGCGAACGCGCTCCATAGCTCAAGATTGATCAGCAAACTGGTGATCATGAGTCGGCACCTACCGAAATTGTTTCCATCGGTTGATTAGTGCTTTGACCCAATATCCCTGATGATACAACTCATAAGAGTAGGTTTTTAACAAAGACGTGAGGCGCGGGGTATGGGGTGTAGGGGGTAGGGTGTGGGGGGTAGGTTTTTTACATTTGGGTAAAACATGGGACGACCCAGAGGGAGAGGAAAAGGAAAACAACGAACAAGCGATGCATGCATCGCTTTCTTATCCCCCACACCCCACACCCCACCCCCTACACCCTACTCATAAGGGTGGGGGGTAGGGAAAATCAGTTCTTGTTTTCTAGGGCGCGAATTAGAGCTGATAGTAATCTACCATTCGACTCGCATTGGCTAAGAAGGGAGTCAATAACTTCACCCGACCCTAACTTCACCCTTTTCGATAGTAGAAGATGAGTTTCTAATTCTTTGAGGGAACCTTGTGCAATATATAAAAACTGAATATACTCAAGTCTTGTTTTTCTTCCATATCCCTCAGCAATATTAGCTGGAATTGAAGCTGATGCATAGGCATTTCTGGGAAATCATTCCATAAAGTTCTTCTTTGGGAAAATGACGAGTAGCTAAATAGCACATCTGAGCTAAATCCATCCCTACCTGCCAAACCTTTAGGTCACGATAAGATTCTATTGTCATTATATGATACAAGTAAACTATCTTTCTTCAATCTCACACCCCACACCCCACACCCCACACCCCACACCCCACACCCTGTCTCCTTTTTAGCTTTGTTGTCACTCCCTCAGCTTATTTACCCTTAGTGGGATTTTTGGCTTGCTCTAAGGCAATTTCTTTAAGGGCTTGATAAGAGTTGATATTAGAAGCACCCTCAATTGCCTTGACCGCTAAATCCTGAACTTGTTTGAGGGCAGTATCGAGTTGCTGGGAAAGACTGTGTATCCGTGCTGAGGATTCCTTTATTGTCTGTTCCAGGGATTCAATTCTTAGCTGATAGACACGATTATTTCCTTCTAATTCCTTATTCTGCAAGTCGGCTTGAATTTTGACCTGGTGGCTAGCAATCGCTTTGCCTTCTTCTTGGGCTTTTTTGATAGCGACAGATTTTTCCTGGTCGAAGGCTTCTACCTTAGTTTTTGCTTCTTCAAACTGCTTCTCTCGCTCTGCGATCGCATTTTCCCGCTCTGCCCATTGTTTCTCTTGTTGTTGCCTCGTTTCCTCCAATTCTTTGTATAAACCTTCTTGGTTATGCTTGTAGGTTTCTTCATCTAAGCTGCGTTGTAGGGCTAAATTATAATCATACTCTTTAGCATCCCGATCACGGATTTTCCTCTGTTCTTCATTGCGTTCTTTAATAGCTCGTTGGTGTTCCTCTTGTTCTTTGTACCAGGATTGTTGTAACTGATTCATTTCCAGCTCTAACTCTTCCCGTCTTTGGTAAATTTCTTCATCGAATGCTTTAGAGCTATTCTGATAGGTTTCGATTAAGGTATCTAAGGTCTCGTCTTGAATTTTTGATAAATTGTGGAGTTCAGAAAGTTGTTGAGTTTCCTCAGTAACCCCTGTTCTTAATTCTTCTAGCTTAGCCGCTTCTGATGTTAGTTTTTCCGACAACTCACTGACACTACTACCAAACCCTAATTGCAGCTTAACCAGGCTGTCAAGGGTATACATCATTTTGTCTTTCATGACTTTTGCTGATACTGATCCATTAGTTTGCTTTTTTTCCACCGTGGATACTTGAGGAGTTCCCGCATTGTTCATCTGCTTCATTTCTTTTTCCAAAGCATTTCGTTCTGCTAGTAATTCCTTGTAAGCTTCTAAAATTTCTGCTTTGGTGTTTTTGCTGTTAGGTTTGCGTGTCATACTTTCAAGGTTATATTCTATTGGAAAATTTCTGAACTGGTATCACTATTCACTAATTTTGAGCCTTGCTGCTTGAAGAGCCATCAAAAGCTTTCAAGGTCAGGGCTTGGGACTGTTTCAGGGTCTCTTGTAGCTGACTATATAGATTTTCTATTTGTTTATTTTGTTTTTCTATGTGTTGCTCCAGAGACTGAATTTTAACGTCATAACCCTGTTGAGTAACTTCCCACTCTTTGGCGAGTAAATCAGACTGTACCTTAGCGTCGTTTTGGACTTTTTTAATGGCTTTGTCTTTTACTTTTTTAACGATTTCATCTAGCTCAGCTGGGAAAGCTTCCACTTTCTGTTGATACTCTTCAAACAGGGCTTGAGATTCTTCTAGCTTCTGTTCTCGCTCAGACCATTCCTTGTCTTTTTCTTGATTGGCCTCTTGTAATTCTCGCTCCTGGTTACGGCTCAGTTCTTCATACTGATCCGTCTCAATTTTACGGTTACGTTCTAATTCGTATTGATAGTCAGCTTCTTGGCGTTGTCGTTCCCGAGTCAATAATTCGTTTTGTTCTTGACGTGCTATTTCAAAGTCTTCTTGGTCTTTTTGCCAAAGCTTACGTTTTTGCTCTTGGTCTTTTTCGATCTCTTCTCGCTGTTGATCTGCTTTTTGCTCTAGAGATTTCAGCTTTTCCTGGTGCTCTTGATTCAGCAAATGTAAGGCATCAGCTACAACTCGAATTTGCTGAAGGTATTGCAAGTGTTCAGTTTCTACCTTAATCGCCAGCTTTAGCTCATCAAGTTTAGAGGCTTCTGAAGATAATTTTTCTGACAATTCATTAACAATGGTGCCAAACTCTAGCTGTAAATCAGCCATTCCTTTGACAATATTATCAACGGTATAGTTTGATGCCGTTTCCAGCACTTGTTGATTTTTAGCTTTTTCCGCTTCCTCTTCTTTGGTGGCAATTTTTGAGTCAATGTTTTGCCGCTCTTTTAGGATTTGCTCAAAGGCTTGGAAAATTTGGTCTTTACTGTCTTTTGTGGCAACCATATAGTGTGTTCCTTTGACGATATTTAGATTTTTTTACTTGAAAATGATTACTGGAAAATTGCTATAGCGCTGCGGCCAGGGAATAGGGAGTAGGGAGTAGGGAATCGGGAATCGGGAATCGGGAATAGGACTTACGCATTTGCCCCCTAAATCCCCCAATTCTGGGGGACTTTGACATCATTCTCCCCAGAATTGGGGGGCTAGGGGGGCGAAATAAACTTAACCGCGTAAGTCCTCGGTAATCGGGAATAGGGAACAGGGAAAAAATAGGTGTGTGTATTTCATTAATATAGGAAACGCTATAGTAGCCGGTGGCTGTTTAGCAATATTGATCCACTAACTACTCCCTACTAGAACAGTGCTCTTAGAACAGTGCTCTTATCTGAGATAATTCCCAAACAAGAGGCTTCCCTATCAGCCAGTTACTAATGAGGAGTACCCCACACTACCCACAGCGATACGCGATCGCTTAGCGTGGCTGTAGGCCAATCGCTGCTCTACAATCCTTCGTTGTAGGAGCGATGTGATGGCTCTAGGGGTGTGGGTGCAATTGTTAAGAGAAACAACTATAGTAGTACAAATGTTCTACTTTATTGTACTGAAACTTGAGTGGATAAGTCAAGGGCAAATTGCCCATGGTACCCTGGAACTCAAGTAGCTGTGTAAGACAAAACACCCGAAACCCAGTTTATACAAGGGTTTCAGGCTTTAATTAGTCAGAATTTACTCAAAACTCGGGGATTTCAGCTATAGGGAATAGGGGATCTGGGCACAGCGGATCTGGGAACCAGCGGATCTAGGTAGAACCATGAAGGATTAAGACGTAGTAGATGCACCCTGAGTGATCCCTCAGTTACCCGCTGGGGATTTTTTTTGTTCACTCTTGTCTCAACCAATCTATCAGTTCTATGTGGGATAGCCATCTTGGCTGTCTCCTTAGGGTAAGGATTTCTAATTTCTTCCGGAGCGAGACAGAGTAATGAAGGAATAAGAAATAGTAGATGCACCCTGACTCATCCCTCAGCTACCCGCTGGGGATTTTTTTTTGTTTAATCTTTTCTCAACCAATCTATTAGTTTTATTTGGCTTACCCATTTCTAAATTGTTCCGGATCTAGAGAGAGCAATGAAGGAATAAGAAATAGTAGATGCACCCTGACTAATCCCTCAGCTACCCGCTGGGGATTTTTTTTGTTCAATTCTGTCTCAACTAATCTATCAGTTCTATTTGCCTTAGGCATTTCTAAATTCTTCCGGATCTAGATAAACAAATCAAGGAATAAGAAATAGTAGATGCACCCTGACTGATCCCTCAGCTACCCGCTGGGGATTTTTTTTGTTAACTCTTGTCTCAACCAATCTATCAATTCTATTGGGCTTACCCATTTCTAAATTATTCCGGATCTAGATAGATCAATGAAGGATTAAGAAATAGTAGATGCACCCTGACTAATCCCTCAGCTACCCGCTGGGGATTTTTTTTGTTTAATCTTGTCTCAACCAATATATTAGTTTTATTTGGCTATCCCATTTCTAATTTCTTCCGGATCTAGATAGAGCAATGAAGGATTAAGAAATAGTAGATGCACCCTGACTCCTTCCTCAGCTACCGGCTGGGGATTTTTTTTGTTCACTCTTGTCTCAAGCAATCTATTAGTTTTCTTTGGCTTACCCATTTCTAATTTCTTCCGGATCTAGATAGACAAATGAAGGATTAAGAAATAGTAGATGCACCCTGACTCCTTCCTCAGCTATCGGCTGGGGATTTTTTTTGTTCAATTTTGTCTCAACCAATCTATCAGTTCTAATTTCTTCCGGATCTAGATCAAACCATAAAGGAATAAGAAATAGTAGATGCACCCTGACTAATCCCTCAGCTACCCGCTGGGGATTTTTTTTGTTAACTCTTGTCTCAACCAATCTATCAATTCTATTGGGCTTACCCATTTCTAAATTATTCCGGATCTAGATAGATCAATGAAGGATTAAGAAATAGTAGATGCACCCTGACTCCTTCCTCAGCTATCGGCTGGGGATTTTTTTTGTTCAATTTTGTCTCAACCAATCTATCAGTTTTATTTGGCTTACCCATTTCTAATTTCTTCCGGATCGAGACAGAGCAATGAAGGATTAAGAAATAGTAGATGCACCCTGACTAATCCCTCAGCTACCCGCTGGGGATTTTTTTTGTTCAATTTTGTCTCAACCAATCTATTAGTTTTATTTCCCACATTCCGCAGGTTCGTCCTCAATTTGAATAATTTTCTCTTTGCTTACAAGCCAAAGCTATATCCTGCAAAGGTTTCATTGATTTGAGTATGAAGAGCATTAAGCCCAGCTTTATTCTCAATTGGTTATAATTTTTGAGAATGGCTGAACTTGCGATCGCTCAGTTTCCCATAGTGTCGTAAAAAATATTCTATATCCAAGCTAACCTGCGGAATGTGGGTTATTTGGCGACCGCGTTTCTAATTTCTTCCGGAGCGAGACAGAGCAATGAAGGATTAAGAAATAGTAGATGCACCCTGACTCATCCCTCAGCTACCCGCTGGGGATTTTTTTTTGTTCAATCTTATCTAAACCAATCTATTAGTTTTATTTGGCTTACCCATTTCTAATTTGTTCCGGATCTAGAGAGAGCAATCAAGGATTAAGAAATAGTAGATGCACCCTGACTCATCCCTCAGCTACCCGCTGGGGATTTTTTTTGTTCAATTCTGTCTCAACTAATCTATCAGTTCTATTTGCCTTAGGCATTTCTAAATTCTTCCGGATCTAGATAAACAAATCAAGGAATAAGAAATAGTAGATGCACCCTGACTGATCCCTCAGCTACCCGCTGGGGATTTTTTTTGTTAACTCTTGTCTCAACCAATCTATCAATTCTATTGGGCTTACCCATTTCTAAATTATTCCGGATCTAGATAGATCAATGAAGGATTAAGAAATAGTAGATGCACCCTGACTAATCCCTCAGCTACCCGCTGGGGATTTTTTTTGTTTAATCTTGTCTCAACCAATATATTAGTTTTATTTGGCTATCCCATTTCTAATTTCTTCCGGATCTAGATAGAGCAATGAAGGATTAAGAAATAGTAGATGCACCCTGACTCCTTCCTCAGCTACCGGCTGGGGATTTTTTTTGTTCACTCTTGTCTCAAGCAATCTATTAGTTTTCTTTGGCTTACCCATTTCTAAATTGTTCCGGATCTAGAGAGAGCAATCAAGGATTAAGAAATAGTAGATGCACCCTGACTCCTTCCTCAGCTATCGGCTGGGGATTTTTTTTGTTCAATTTTGTCTCAACCAATCTATCAGTTCTAATTTCTTCCGGATCTAGATCAAACCATAAAGGAATAAGAAATAGTAGATGCACCCTGACTAATCCCTCAGCTACCCGCTGGGGATTTTTTTTGTTTAATCTTGTTTCAAACAATCTATTAGTTCTATGTGGGATAGCCATCTTGGCTGTCTCCTTGACGTAAGCATTTCTAATTTCTTCCGGATCGAGAGAGACCAATCAAGGATTAAGAAATAGTAGATGCAACGTGACTAATTCCTCAGCTACCCGCTGAGGTTTTTTTTATAGACCTCTTGCAAAAGTCTAAAAATATCGATCAAGAGCACTTACTAGGTGCCCCTGGCAGTAGAATTATACTCAAAGCATTACTGGAAAATCCTTTCGGAATTTAAAACCTGTTAGTTTCCTTAGCAAGATAAATTTAAGGAAGAATATTATATATCCCGATGGGTAAAAGGCTTAGCATTGTCACCAACATAAGTAGCCGCAATGTGACCATTACCTGTAACCTTGTATTTGTAAGTCACCAATCCCTCTAACCCCACTGGACCACGGGGGGGCATTTGTTGAGTGCTAATTCCTACTTCTGCTCCAAACCCATAACGGAAACCATCGGCAAAGCGAGTAGAACAGTTGTGGAAAACATTAGCGGCATCCACTTGATTTCCGAAGCTATCTGCTACCTCCTGGTCTTCAGTAACAATTGCATCCGTATGTCTGGAACCATAAGTATTGATATGGTTAATCGCTTCTTCTACAGAATCTACTACTTTGATAGAAAGAATTAAATCACTGTATTCTGTAGACCAATCCTCATCCGTTGCTACCGAGATTGGAATAATCTCACGGCTAGCTTCATCCCCTCGCAATTCTACATTACGCTTTTTCAAAGCTTCTGCTGCTAGGGGCAGGAAACGAGGAGCAATTGCTGAATGCACCAGCAGGGTTTCAATAGCATTACAAACAGCTGGATATTGCGTTTTAGCATCAACGGTGATAGTTACCGCTTTCTCCAAGTCAGCTACTGCATCAATATAGAGGTGGCAAATTCCATCAGCATGACCGAGTACTGGAATACGAGTATTCTCCTGCACAAACCGAACAAAAGCGTTCGACCCTCTGGGAATAATCAAATCCACATAGTTGTCTAGTTGTAACAGCTCTTTGATTTCTTCTCTAGTGGTTAACAACTGTACCGTTGCTGGGTCAACTGCTGTCGTAGATAATCCTTTATGAATTGCTTTGACTAGGGTTTCACAGGAGCGAATTGCTTCTTTACCGCCTTTGAGGATAACACCATTACCGGATTTAATCGCAAGAGAGGTAATTTGAATTAAGGCATCGGGACGAGCTTCAAAGATAACTCCTAAAACTCCTAAGGAACAAGTGACTCGTTTGAGGATTAGTCCTTGATCCAGTTCTCGATGAATTTGGACATTGCCCACAGGATCACCAAGGTTGCCCACATCTCGCACCCCCTGAATAGCCCCCTTGAGCTTTGTTTCGTTCAACTTCAGGCGATTATAAAGGGGTTTGGGAATGTTATCCGCCTCAGCCGCTTGGCAGTCTGCAGCATTCGCCGCTAGGATTTCCGGTGCTGCAGCTTCCAAGGCTTGGGCTATTGCCTCAATAGCTTCATTTTTAGCCTTTGTTGAGAGAACGGCTAACTTTTGTGCAGCTTGACGGGTTTGTTGAGCGATCGCACTTAGGGGTATGGATGCAAGTGGTGTAGCTGTCATGGTTTTGATTTTGGAGGCAATACCAATATGTGATCAGAAGTGTAGCAAATTGACGCTCCCACAGGGTGCAGGCACTGGTCTTCTTGAGTATTATTGCTTACCCCAAATCCCCATCATCGGCTAAAGCATCACTTATACATAAGGTTAACTCTTTGGTTAACGTTGGGAAAACGCGATCGCATACAGCCGCTGTGGATAGTAGTAAATAGCTTACGCAATTCAGCCATCGATACCCCTTAGTTGGTCGAGCTGTGATCTAACAGCAAGACACTCAGAGGGTATTTTTTTTGGAACAGCTCAAAAGCTTTTCCCGGCTACATACTAGTTGTCTGAGGTCTGAGCAACTGGTCTTACCGTGAAGTTATACATAAGGTTAACGTTGGGAAAACCCGTAGGTATACAGCCCTAGGGCAAACGCATCTAATATTTTTTTTAGTGCTACAATCTAGTATTTTATAAATTTAAAAAACACTATATTTGGAAAGTATATTCTCAACAAGCACGATAAGCCAGGATTTATTGATAACTATCCCCGGTTACTCAACAAGATGCGTTTGCCCTGAGCTTGTTTGTCACCCTTTCGTTGTCACACAAGGCGATATTTGTATAATTCCCTGTAGATTTCATTGCATTGGGAAAGAAGGTCATCAAAGCGCTCCGGGATGGCATCGCTTTTGGGTTTGTAGGGGTGAAACCCGGTTGAGTTTCTCACCGTGTCATACCACTGATATTTAGACCAAATATCATCGGTTGGGTTGCCTTTAGACCAACTTAACATCGCATCTGTAAATTCAACCTCTACCGCTTCGCAGAGCAAGGACAAAGTATGGCGTGGGTTTTCCTGTAGGTCACGGGCATCGATTACCGGCGGAATGACACCTGAATAGTCACGGACTATTTCAAACAATTGCTTAAGTCGTGGCATCCCTATGGTTTCCAATGTCGGATTAGGCCATAGCCGAAGATAAGATAGGAGCATCTCCCGAGGTTCACGAATCAGAAAGCAGTTGGTCAATTGGGGAACCCAACTAATGTCGATATGGGGTAGGAGTCGATAGATCATAAACTTTTGGTAATAGATCGATTTGTCGTTTGGTATTGACCCGGTCGTCACTTGCTCTACAATCTTGACCCAGTCTGTTTCATAACGGTTGAGCACTTCTTCCATTCCCGGGTCTTTCCGACCAGTGACTGAAAGATAATGTGGATAAAACGGCTCGTCTTGCACAAAGGTATCTGGGCGATTTCCCCAAGAACGTAGTAGAACTGTCGAAAGACATCGTGGACTAGCCCACATGGCGATGCGTTTCAGTTGATTTGCCACTAAATTAATCTCCTTTCCTGGAATCAAGCAATGCTAAGATTTAGCAATTATCAAGCGTCAATCATCAATAATTAAGAAGCATACCATTTTTGTACATAACACTTTTAATTATGGTTTTCAACCCTAGTATTATCGTTAATTTTAGGGATAGATTTCCCAAATTTGGATGTTCCCATCAATATATCACTTACGGCTTGTAAAAAAAAAAATTATGGTAATAAAATTATGACAAGGATTCAAAGATCAGAGCCGGAGTAATCACATAAGGAGCCAAAAGATTCATAGCGTGCAAGTGTTGGGAGGGTCAGGAGGGTAACAAAACCATCCACAAGCAACACGAACAACTAAATCTGTTGATGAACCGCCTAGATGAAAAGTAACGGCCACTATCTCCAATTCTGAAGTGTACCAGCCTGTCAGGTCTAACTGGTTGATTTGGACGGTGATGTTGCTAATTTCGCTAGATTGGGATGTAATAATAGGGTAAAACAAGCTATCATAACATAAATTGATGGTTAAAAATTATCAATTGGAAATAATCAATGATTGAAGTCAACAACATTCCTAATAAAGGAAGGGGCATTATTGCGACACAGGATATTCCCCAAGGAACATTAATTGAAGTTGCTCCTGTTGGTATTTTTTCTATAGAAAAAATACCAAACATAAATGAAACGGAAATATTCAATTATTACTTCGTCAAGCCGTTAGAATATGGCAAAAGTAAAAATTTGAATGGATATATTGTTTTTGGTTTAGCTTCTCTTTGTAATCACGCAGAAAACCCGAATGCTCGTGTGGACTGGATCGAAGATGAAATTGGTTTATGGTCACATTTAATCGCAGATAAAACTATTAATAAAAGTCAAGAATTTACATTATTATACACCAACATTGATGAGTATGCTGATGCCAAAAAATTTGTTTAATAATTGTTAGCAATTCCTGGGATATAATTCATGAATCCTGATCTAATTTTCTGAGTCACATATATTTAGTGTATTCTAAATTAACAAAACACTGAATATATGTGAAAAGTACTGTCGTGTCAAGCCTGAAATGTTGCTTTATAAAAATGGTACGATGCCGAGTTTTAAAGCCTTTTGCTCAAAAATTGCACTATTCTAAGCTTGACACGCCACTCTGAAATGGTTACAAGCACAATAAGCCAGGATTTATTGAGAACTATCTCGGATTAGACAACAAGATGCGTTTGCCCTGCTTGTCCCAGCTACATATTAATCGCATCACCTATTACCAACTCGGCTTACCGTGAACTTATACCATTGGTTAACCTTCAAAAAACGCGATCGCATACAGCCGCTGTGGATAGTAGTAAATAGCTTACGCAATTCAGCCATCGATACCCCTTAGTTGGTCGAGCTGTGATCTAACAGCAACAGACTCAGGGGTTATTTTTTTGGAACAGCTCAAAGGCTTTTCCTAGCTAGATACTAGTTGCCGATACTTTTTAGCAACTGGTCTTACCCTGAAGTTATACCATTAGTTAACGTTGGTAAAACCCGTACGCATACAGCTGCTGTGGATAGTAGTAAATAGCTTACGCAATTCAGTCATCAATACCCCTTCATTCCTCTGTCTGTGATCTAAGAGCAAGACAGGGGTATTTTTTTTGTGTAACAGCTCAAAAGCGTTTCCCGGCTAGATACTAGTTGTCTGAGGTCTGAGCAACTGGTCTTACCGTGAAGTTATACCATTGGTTAATATAAGGTTAACTTTGCGAAAACGCGATCGCATACAGCAGCTGTGGATAGTAGTAAATAGCTTACGCAATTCAGCCATAGACACCCCTTAGTTGGTCGAGCTGTGATCTAACAGCAAGATACTCAGGGGTTATTTTTTTGGGAACAGCTCAGAGTAATAGGTACTATAGCAATCCTATCTGATTCGTGACATAAATGGGCTGCTTTAAGGCAGGAGGCAGAAGGCAGCTATGCTGATGATACCGGAGTTGGAGCTAGTTTTTAATAAGTCCAGTGATTTTACAAGCGATGCAGTCGGCCAAAGGGGGTTTCCCCCACTCGCGCTTTGCATGGCTGACAATGATTTAGGATTGCTATATAGCTACATAGCAAAAAGCAAAAATAGACTTTCGCCACAGACTCAATGTTAATTTTAACTACTTAAATCAGCAAACCTGTTTAGGTTGGAAGGCCGAGTCAAAATCTTCGTTGGGCCAGTGGTGTCGCCAACGTGACAACAGCCAGAGATCGCTTTCCTCGCTGAGGAGGTTAAATCCAGGTTTGAGAGCTGTCCCCCCACGAACTACTTCTTCTAGTGCCAGCAAGTGTCCCGTCAGTGACGGATCAACGTAGCAATTAGCAGTCGGGCTTTCAAGATGAAAATTCAGGGGCTTACCTTTGCTTCCCAAAATTCGTTAAGTTTTTCAAGAGGGTTGCCCATCACCGTTAAATGACGGGGGGCGTTCGAAGATATCAATACGCTGATTAGTTGTATAACGAAATACATGCATACTATGCTACTTATAGCGTTTATCATAGCTATGAGGTACACATTATTTTTTCCCTCTTCCCTCTTCCCTCTTCCCTCTTCCCTCTTCCCTCTTCCCTCTTCATTCTTACCTGCTCCGAAGTCCCTGCTCCGAAGTCCCTAAAACCCAGAGATTTGTACCTCATAGGTATAAGACTTGCTATAGCTTATAAACTTAATTCGTCACCAATGGATAGAAATTGATATAATACATTTGGATTTTACTATGGAGTTAAAAATGACACCAGAAGACTTTTTGTCATCGAGTGCTTGGATTGTTAGGATGAAGACTTACTTCAAGCTTATGGATGTCAACGGAGATGGCGTTTTGTCCCTCTCGGACTACGAAACCATTGCGGCTCGGTTTGTCAAACTCCAAGATAATTCCTCGAACTCCGAAGTAATCAGGACTCTGTTTCACGACCTATTTCAGAATTTTCTAGCTGGAGGGGGTGCGGTCGATACCAACACCATGATCGGGGAAGAAGAGTTTATTACCAATGCCGCAAAGGCTGTCACGGTACTCGAATCGTCAAGAGAAGTGGGTGAGAAAAAGAACGAAGTCTTTTTTGATCTCATCGACACCGATGATTCCGGTCAGATTTCCCGTGAAGAGTACCGAAAGTATTTGGCAATATACTCCGGTGAAGACCAGCCCGAACGTGCTTACAAGGCTTTCGAGAGCCTTGACGCTGATGGCGATGGTTCCATCACCCGCGCCGAGTTCATAGAAGGTCATATGGGATACTGGTGTACACTTCCCAGGGACCAAACGGACGGTCCGCTTCCTTATGGACCGTTGATCGACACATAGGTAAGCCTATTGCTGATCGCTCCTAAATCTAAGATGCTCTATAACTATTAGATTATTGTCGGTGCTGATTCAGCAGGTTGTGTCCTTGCTAACCGCCAACACCACTTAGGAATTAGCCCTTTAGTTTAGCCATCATTTCTGCTTCATTCCAGTAGGACAAAACCTGTTGAATCTTACCGTCATCATTGATTTCAAAAACACTGATGCCTTCAGCAGTAGCCTCACGACCATTCTTAGCAGACACCTGCATCTTCCACTTTACCGCTGCCCCATTGCCAGCAATAAAAATTTGCTCTTGTGAGATTTCAAAGTTGTTAAAGAAGCTAGACAGTAGTGCAAAGAACTTCTCAGAGTCCTCAGAGACGTTGATTGGTGGCTTTCCCACTGGGTCATAAATCACTGCATCTTCAGCAAAAATCTCTACCCAGCCTCCTGGATTCATGGCGGCCATGTTAGTAAAATAGACATTGATGACTGATGCGATCGCTTCTGTTGACATAGTTTCCATCTAACTTAACCTTTCTATTATCTGTTAAATTCTGCCTTGAACGAATAATCCCAGCCAAAAGGCAAAAGGCAGATCACAGACTGATCACTAATCACGGCAATAACCATGCCAGAATACGTTTAGCAATTTTCTTAGGACCAGGCTTGGCCGAGAGCAAACCGGACAATAGCTGACGCAACATCCAAGGCGCAATCCTGATTAAACATGAACGTAGCAGCCATTGTAATATCACTAGAAGTAGACCACAGCTGACTATGCCCACTATAATTATCAACCATCTCCAGGGTTGAGCAAGTATTAGCTGTAATACACCAGGAATTACCAGCACTGCCACAATCACCAGGATTATCATCAGCGCTGATAGTCCCCAAGCTAGTTTAGGGAAGTTGGGTGATGGTTTTAGGCGTAGCTGAGCCAAGATTTGAGTGATCAGCCAGTAGTGAGCGTCAGCAATTTGACAACAAAAGTCGGGATTCTCCAGACAGTCTCTCTTGATCTGGTGAAGGATTTCTCCATCAAGGGCAATCACACTCCGCATCAGTGCCTGTGCTCGATCAACTGGTAGATAGTAGGTAGAAAACGTCAATCCAGACTGGAGGCGGTTTTCCCAATCGAGCAGAGCTAAATGGCGTAAATCACTAAGCAACTCTCCGGAAATATCAAGGCCGTGACCAGTCTGTTGTGCTTGTTTAATTTTTGTAAGAATGTCTTGATTTAAATCAAAGCGAATGCTATGAAACAGCACGCGGGAGCGTGTAATTTGTTCTTGTTCAACCTTGATGTATGACTCTATATTCAGACCTTGCGCCTGGTCAAGGGTTTGAGAGTGCTGTTGGGAATGACGCCACACAGGAGTAACCATATTACACCACCACAGCACAATAAAGGTTTTCAGGCTCCCAAATCAAGCCTTCTTCAGCAGCAATTTCTTCCTAGCTTAGTTTTCTTAATAGCTGAATGCGTCAGGGCGTCAGTGCTGAGTCTATTTTATGGTCAACCTCTAATCTTAAATTATAAACCTTAAACTTTCAACTTTCAACTTTCAACTTTCAACTTTCAACTTTCAACTTTCAACTTTCAACTTTCAACTTTCAACTTTCAACTTTCAACTTTCAACTTTCAACTTTCACCTTTCAACTTTCAACTTTCAACTTTCAACCAAGCTGATAGCTGACTAAGCCACGATAAACTGAAATAATATTAAGAANCTCCGCATCAGTGCCTGTGCTCGATCAACTGGTAGATAGTAGGTAGAAAACGTCAATCCAGACTGGAGGCGGTTTTCCCAATCGAGCAGAGCTAAATGGCGTAAATCACTAAGCAACTCTCCGGAAATATCAAGGCCGTGACCAGTCTGTTGTGCTTGTTTAATTTTTGTAAGAATGTCTTGATTTAAATCAAAGCGAATGCTATGAAACAGCACGCGGGAGCGTGTAATTTGTTCTTGTTCAACCTTGATGTATGACTCTATATTCAGACCTTGCGCCTGGTCAAGGGTTTGAGAGTGCTGTTGGGAATGACGCCACACAGGAGTAACCATATTACACCACCACAGCACAATAAAGGTTTTCAGGCTCCCAAATCAAGCCTTCTTCAGCAGCAATTTCTTCCTAGCTTAGTTTTCTTAATAGCTGAATGCGTCAGGGCGTCAGTGCTGAGTCTATTTTATGGTCAACCTCTAATCTTAAATTATAAACCTTAAACTTTCAACTTTCAACTTTCAACTTTCAACTTTCAACTTTCAACTTTCAACCAAGCTGATAGCTGACTAAGCCACGATAAACTGAAATAATATTAAGAAATGTTAAGAGCAGGAGTGTTTAGAATGCAGACGATCAGGTTAGGTCAGAATGGTCCGATGGTCACAGCCTTGGGAATTGGGACGTGGTCATGGGGAGACAAGCTGTTTTGGAACTATGGCAGTGACTACGGCACTACTCAGGTAAAAGAAGCGTTTGAGGCAACCTTGGATGCTGGGATTAACTTTTTTGACACCGCTGAGGTATATGGACTCGGAGAATCCGAATCCCTGATCGGACGGTTTATGAAGCAGCTGGGACGGAAAGCCCAGATTGCCACTAAGTATTTTCCCTTACCCTGGCGATTTACCGCTCAGTCAGTTTCTGATGCCTTGAGCGACAGTTTGAAACGTTTGCAAGTCGAGCAAGTGGAACTGTACCAAGTACATATGCCTTTTAGTTTCTTGATCAGCCAACAGACGTTGATGAATGCTCTAGCTGATGAAGTGAAGCGTGGTCGGATTGGAGCAGTTGGTGTCAGTAACTATTCCGCTAAGCAAATGGCAGAAGCTCACAGTTACTTAGCAGCCCGTGGCATACCCCTAGCGGTGAATCAGGTGCAATATTCTCTGTTGCATCGGAAAATTGAGAGCAACGGTATTCTTGAAAAAGCGCGTGAGTTAGGTGTGACTATTCTGGCTTACAGTCCCTTAGCTCAAGGGTTACTCACTGGCAAGTATACGGTAGAGAGCTATATCAAACCCACTGGAGCTAGGGCAATTGACCCCCGCTTTAGCAAAAGTGGTTTAGAAAAAATTGCCCCTGTGCTAAAGCTACTGAGTCAGTTAGGGGAAAAGTATGAGCGAAAACCAGCTCAAGTTGCCCTTAACTGGCTGATTGCTCAAGATGGAGTAATCCCGATTCCCGGTGCTAAGACCGCACAACAGGTGCAAGACAATGCAGGGGCTTTGGGTTGGGCTTTGAGTCAGGAGGATGTCACTCAGTTGGAACAAGTGACTCGTCTTTGGTTAAAATAAATGCCCTAGGGAAGCGCCCCTACCATTACGATTGAGCAATAGATTTTAGAAACGATAGCCTGCACCAAATTGCAATTTAACTGGGGAAGTATCGTTGTTTTCATCACTAAGGCTTAATCTGCCGCTGCCGTAGATTATGGTGTAGTCATTGACTGCTGCTTCTACACCAGCAGTCAATACGGCTGAATTTTGATTACCTAAAGGAGTGGTGATCTCCTCGTTGTTCACAAAGGTATAGCCTCCACCAACATAAATGTTAGTATTGCTGGCAACCGGTACATCGTAGGTAATTGTTGGCTCGAGAGCACGACCTTTGTCCGAGAGAAACGCTGCACCACGCACTGAAATTGGTAAATTGGGCAGATCAATACGACCTTGATACATGCTACCAATCCTTTCATCGCTTGAGTTTGATCCAATTCCCAGCAAATTCTCAAAGGGATTGAGGATATCATTACTGATTGTGCTGCCATCGTTACTAATTCCCACGTAGCTACCCTTTAATCCATCAGGTTGAGCAGAGCCAGGGCTAGCAGATAGAACCATAGCAATCATTAAGATTAGAGAAGTTGCGGCAGATTTGAGTATGGCTTTCATCGGTTTCATGGTTATAATTAAAAAACCCCCCGCTTTGATTGCAGGGGGATGGCTATCAAGGTGCATCTACTATTTTTCTATTTCTCAGCCGAGTTGAGTTATCCGGATAAGTTACAGAAAAATATCCGATTGACTCCAGTGATGGCGTTGCTGAATGATAGGATGATTTTGTCGCCACCCGATTGAAAACTTTTATAGGAAAGGGAACAGCAGATCTGGGAGCTGAGGCCGTAGGCCACCCGGGGCGCGTTCGGAGCTGGGAGTAGGGAACAGGCAACAAAAATTCCCACAATTGCTACACGGATTGCTATATATGTAAAAAAAAGCGATCGCTTGTTGAGATAGCGATCGCTTTTTGAGGTCACGATTCTTAACGGATGACAAGACAACTCTAGGCTATACATGACCAGGCTTTGGGAAAAT
>NZ_MKZS01000001.1:1171909-1186051 GCF_001942495.1 Moorena bouillonii PNG | reverse complement strand
TTATGCGCTGTCCCTGATTCAGCAAGCATTGTAGATCGGTTGTCACCCTTTAAGGTCACGATTTAGTCTAAACTCCAGTAGCTAACTAATTGTCCCAAGTCTAGTTAGCCAGCCACTGAACTAACCAGCCACTGAGCTAACCAGCTACTGAGCTAACCAGGGAGTTAGTTCAAGTTAACCTTGACAACTTTGTTTTTTTCCTCTTCAGCTTTGGGCAAGGTCAGATTCAAGATACCGTCTTTGTACTCAGCCTCAACTTTGGTATTTTGAACCCGAACCGGTAAAGGAATTACCCGCTGGAATTTACCATAACGGAATTCAGACCGCTTGACGCCTTTTTCGTCAGTATTGGTTTCCTCTTTCCGTTCTCCACTGATAGCAACAACAGTATCTGTGACTTCTACATTCAAGTCTTTGGCTTCCATTCCTGGAACTTCCAATTTCAGAGTGATAGCATCTTCAGTTTGGGTTAGTTCAGCAGCAGGAACATTTTTGAAATGACCAAACTCTCGCAAAGTAGTCGGCACAAAACTATTGTCAAATAGCTGGTCAATTTCCCGTTGTAGGGTGTTGATGTCTTTCCATGGGTTCCAACGAACTAGAGTCATAGCTCTTCCTCCAAGTTGTAATTGCTTAATAGATTCAGCCTGGTTTTATGGCCTGTGATTATTATGGTAGGACTTCAAACTAGCAGTTACAATTCGGTTTTTATCACTAACTTTATAGGGATTGCCGTTATGAATAAGTTGTGAAGAGGGAACAGGGAACAGGGAACAGGGAACAGGGAGCAGGGAGCAGGGAACAGGGAACAGGGAACAGGGAACAGGGAACAGGGAGCAGGGAGCAGGGAATAGTAAGAAAGAGATTCGAGGATTTTTTGGGGTTATCAGACAGCAATGCAACCTTTGGTTTTATAAACTATTTAGAAATGCTATAGTTAACGTTGATATAAATTACGGTAAACTGAATACAATTGGGTTCGGTAAACTCGAATTCAGTGGTCAGCTAATGCGCTACGCGCACGCTACGCGAACAGGTATCAGGTAAAGCAATTCAGTTAAGTCCGATGATGGAATCCACAGATTTTACCCATTCAGTCAGCTACCAAAAAGAATTGATTCTGAAATTACAAGCACTGCTGAAAAAAGAAATTGAAGGTAAAGCTCACTCTGAGCGCATTGAAGAATTATCTTCTGCAATTGAAAGTGCTACAGAGGCCCTCAACAACCTAACCCAGTATTTTAGAGAAACTTAACCTATACTTTTCTCGAGTAGACTCTAATAACTAGGTATTAATAACTGGGTATTAGGCGTTAACTACTAACTAACACCATTAACCTAACACTTAACTCCCAACACCTAACACCTAAGCCTCAACACTAAATAGACTGATTACTAGGGCAAAGGTCGAAGCGATGCAGCGCGGTCTTGGGGGTTACCCCCATGAGCGACTGCATCAAGACAATGATTTTTAGTCCTTGAACAGGTCAAGTCCTATTTCGGGTTGAGCTGCAAAGGCACCAATATTAGGAGTGATGCCCACAAATTGCTCAAATAAGCGAACGACTCTGGTCAAGATCAATCCCAGAACTAGGAAAACCTAGAGATGAAGTGAACAGAGATGGAGTGAACAGAGATGGAGTCTGGAAGGAACCAAGTAGGGAATCAATGGGATTGGTAATAGTACCAACGATGCCCTCAAGGAGATTGTCAGGTCCATCGGTAACATCATCCGGATTACTAATCGGGTTGTTGTTACCAGTGGTGACACCGGCGGCACCACTAACCTGATAATTATTGGTGTTAGGGTTACTTATGGTGCTGGAAACCATGGCTGTGCCATGGATACTGGAAATGCGATTCCCTAAATCCCCTGAGGTATTGTCACTAATGGTACTGGTAGCCGTGCTGCTACTGCTGACTATTACCACACCGCCACCAGAGTCGCCTGTTCCGTTAGCGTGGCCATTGGCCAAGGGATTGGGACTAATCCTATTAATAGCCGTCGCCCTGCTACTGACCTTGACGAGAGGGTCATCTGGGTCTACTGTTCGATGACTACTAATTTCAATCTTGGTGATATTCGCGGTTGTTCCATCTTGAGGCTGAATTTCGAGATCAAACACTTGGTCAATGTCATCAAAATCTATAATTCTTTGACTCTCTATAGGGGGCTTGACGTTAATCGGGCCATTGGTGATATCCAAATCACCAGTAGTAGCCAAATCTTCACCAGTTTCAAGGTCATCTAGGGGAGAAATCACTACAATCCCTTGACTAGTAGCACCAGTGTGGTCTTCTTGGTTTGGATTTGGTTGTAGATTGCAAAGGGAATCAAGCACAGAACAGCTATTGTTTATCATCGAGGTTTCTACTCGAACGTCAACAAAGAAATGAGATGGAGATTCCCTGATTGACTTTTTCCGGCTACCCAGGTCGAGTAGCCAGCACATTTTTCACTTTGTCAGTCTAAATTCTATCTAGGTGATCAAATTATTGCTCTCGAATGCAAGAAAAATTCACCTTTTCTGTTCGCGTAGCGGCTCGTACCGAGCATCGCGTAGCGTGGCCCAAAGGCCAATCACGACAGGGGGATGGTGCCCTTTATCCATCAATTTTCTGTTTACACTCCCAAACCGCTAGAGGTTTAATTCCCGGAGCGTCCATTACCGCTTTGATTTAATAAATATTCCCAAATCCGTCGTATTTCCTCTTGATTTTGGCGAATCTCTGCTTGACTTTGACGAATTTCCTCTTGACTTTGACGTTGATAGGTTGCCAAATCCGAAAACAATTTTAAGGTCTCATTCAGAGAAACTCGTAATTGAGTAATTTCTGCTTGATTTTGCTCGATGGTTTGAGAGTGACGATTAATGTATCGTGCTGCTGTCTCTAACAAGTTCTCTACTTGAGTTAATCTTTCTTCTGGTGTCATGTCTGATCACTTTGAATTTGAGAGATTTATCTATTAGATTCTTTTTTTTATCCTTATTTATGATATTAAACATTACTAAAAAATTAGGTAAGCATATGCGCTACAGATGGTGATAGCCGTAGGCTGAATGCTTACAAAATTAGTGCGTTCGCGTAGGGGCTCCATTCGCGTAGCGTGGCCCAAAGGCCAAGGAGCATCGGAAAGCGGTTCTTTACTGGCAGTGCCAGACGCTGCGCGAACGAAACATCGCGTTATAGTTTGGTGGGTTAATAACGCACCAAACTAGTCGGAAACTGCTAGAGGTTTAATTCCCTCCGTGGAACGGGCATCTTGCCCGTTTCATTCATTACCGCTTTGATTTAATAAATATTCCCAAATCCGTCGTATTTCCTCTTGATTTTGACGTTGATAGGTTGCTAACTCGGAAAACAATTTTAAGGTCTCATTGAGGGAAACTCGTAATTGAGTAATTTCTGCTTGATTTTGCTCGATGGTCTGAGAGTGGCGATTAATGTATCGTGCTGCTGTTTCTAACAAGTTCTCTACTTGAGTTAATCTTTCTTCTGGTGTCATGTCTGATCACTTTTAATCTGATCTATTTATCTATTGTATTTTAGTTTTACTCCTTATTACCGATGTTAAACATTACTAAAAAATTAGTGCGTTCGCGAAGCGGTTCGTTACTGGCAGTGCCAGACGCTGCGCGAACGGAACATCGCCATCTAGTTTGGTACTTTATTAACCAACCAAAGCAATTACTTCTACCCTCTCCCTGGGCGTGTTAACCACACTTACCATATTTATTTTTATCATATTTACCACGCTTACCACGCTTACCACGCTGCACGCAAAGCTAAAATGTGGTAAATTAGGGAAATACGTATGAGCAGGTCGACAAAAATCAACTACCATCAAAAAAGCTACTATCCACACCATTCAGGCAAGTTAGCCCACCAGGCAGCAGGTGTTATCGTTAATTCCACCTACAAAATTATTTAGTAATCCAAAATTCCTCAGAATTTTGCCCTTGGCTGTGTTCGAGCGTCTGAATCAGCGATTAGACGAGATGCAGTCAAGCTTGGGCGAAGAGGCAATACTCCTAAAGTCTGATATTTTGGTGAATCAGAAGGTGATTACTGAGGCTCAGAACCAAAGGTTTATCCTGATCGGATCAGAACAGTTCAGTTGTCTGCTGTGGGGGGAAGCCCAACCGGAGACCTTAACTGGGTATGACTCTCTGATGAGACTGTACCAAGTGGGATTGACATTCGCTCCGGATGCGATCGCAAACTTTCTTACCCATCTCAAGGACTCCTACCTAACCTCACCATTAGAAGTTGACACCTCTGAGGATATTCTCAACCTAATCAAGAGGGCTCAAGCCTCCCTCAAACCCAATAATCCAGCTATCCAGAGCGAATTTACCCTATCATTAATCGATATTCTGTGTGACTACAGCACCGATGTTCCACCATTAGCAGAGCCAGATTATCCCTATGCGTCCATTTGTCAACCCGTAGCAGAAGCACTGCACCAGCAGGTTGAGCAAGAGCGATTGCTCAATCAGGTGACCAGTCAAATCCGTCAAAGCCAAGAGTTACCGCTGATCCTGACCACAGCAGTTGAACGGGTACGACACTTTTTAGAAGTAGACCGATTAGTCATCTATCAATTTGACTTCCCTTACAGCTCTAGTCCCACAGCACTAGAGCCAGCACCTGCTGCTGCCACTGAATTAGGCTGGGGTTGTATTACCTACGAAGCTAAAGCCTCCGATGGTATCCCATCAGTGCTGAATGTGATTGAGCAGGAGGAATGTTTAACCCATGTACCGAACTCTACACATAAATATCAGCGAGGGTCAACGGTTGCTGTTGATGATGTTGATAAGAGCTATAATACCCATAATTGCTTACTTAAACTGTTGCATCGACATCAAGTACGAGCCAAGTTAGTCGCACCAATTATTGTCGAAAACAACCTGTGGGGACTACTAATTGCCCATCAGTGTTTCGAGCCAAGGCGATGGCAGGACAGTGAAAAAAACTTTCTCCAGGCAATTGCTGAACACCTAGCCGTTGCCATCTATCAAGCGAAGTTATACTCCCAAGTGCAGCAGCAAAACAACACCCTTGAACAACGGGTAATTGAGCGCACCCAAGCACTCCGGGATGCTTTGCAAGCTGCTCAAGCAGCCAATCTTGCTAAGAGTGAGTTTCTAGCTACCATGAGTCATGAATTGCGCACCCCTCTAACCTGCGTAATTGGGATGGCAGCTACACTCTTGCGCTGGTGTTTTGGTCAGGACAGTTCCCACAGATTACCTGTCGAAAAGCAACAGCGCTATTTAAAAACTATCCAGGACAATGGGCAACACCTGCTAGAACTGATCAACGATATTCTGGATTTGTCTCAGGTTGAAGCAGGAAAGTTAGTCCTGACTATCAGCAAATTTTCCTTAAGTAAGCTAGCCAATCAGGTATTGAGTAGCCTAAACGAACAAGCCTACCAACAGCAGGTGACTCTACAGCTAGATTGGCGAGTGCCACCAGAAAGGGACTGTTTTTCTGCAGACCAACGGCGGGTTACACAGATTTTGTTTAACCTTTTAAGTAATGGGATTAAATTTACCCCAGAGGGGGGTAAAGTAATCCTACGAGTCTGGCCAGAAAATCAGTTAGTAGTGTTTCAAGTGGAAGATACAGGCATTGGTATTGCCCAAGACCAGTTACCATTACTGTTTCAAAAGTTTCAGCAGCTAGAAACGCCCTACCGTCGCAAGTATGAAGGAACTGGCTTGGGGTTAGCCTTAACCAAACAGCTAATCGAACTCCATAGGGGCAAAATTGAGGTGGAATCGGTAGTGGGAGAGGGGTCTTGTTTTACAGTTTGGTTACCCACTCAACCCATGGCACCAGTTATTTCAGAAAAAGCCCTGCCAAAGTCCAACCTAACTCTCAAAGCTCAAGGCACTGTGGCCTTAGTGGAAAACCAAGAAGAGATTGCTACCCTAATTTGCGAAATTTTGACCGCAGCAGGCTATAAAGTAATTTGGTTGATTGATGCTTCCACTGCCATCAAACAAATTGCATTGCTTAAGCCCCAGACGATCATTATTGATTGGCAGTTACCGACCAGGGAGGGTTACGAAATGACTCAATGGCTGCGTCAATCCTCCACAACCGGTGGGGTAAAAATTCTGGCTTTAACAATTCCGACTGTGCCAAAGGTAGAGCAACAAGAGATGATGGAGGTAGTGGATGATTACTTATATAAACCGATAGAACCGATGGGATTATTGTACAGGGTTATGGCTTTGGTGGAAAGTTATAGCGCTGCGCTATAGCTGCTAAACCTAGGAGTGTAACTAAACCAAAAATGCTGCTAGGTTCCGGCACATCTTCTGGGACAACAAAAGCATTATCCTGGATTTTAGTAATCGTTGAGTTCCGGCGAATAATGTCCGAGAGGCGAGTGCTTTCTAGATCTGGAGCCAAGGCGAGCAGATGATCGAGATCGTTGAGGAAAAAGAATCGGTCACCATCTCGTGTCCGCGTGAACTGGTCTGAGATGACCGTATTGAATAGTTCACCGACCAAACCACCGTTGAAGGAGTCTTCAGATATTCCTCCAATCCAGAAATCCACATCCTCTACAGACTTGTAGATTTTTTCAAATAGAGCTGCTACTTCTGGGTTAGAAGTAATCCCAAGTTCGGTATCGGTGGTCAAGAAGGCAGTGACCGGATCCAGACCGAGTTCCACACGAGCATCATTGTAGCCGGGAAGCCCAACTTCTCTTCCCCGCTGAATATTGAGTGAAGCGAGGTCAAAGCCACCGTTGCCATTCGGGGCAACGAAGTTCCGCACCCCGTCCACTAACCGATTGTCAACCTCTTCAGCCTCCTGGGACGCTAAACCCAAAAACAGTGAATCGACTCCGTTATCAATCACTTCTTGGAGATTGAAGAAGGCATCGCGAAGGGAGATACTTCCGACAGAAGTGCCGTTATTGTCAATGCGTTGAAGCTCTTCGGAGAGAAGAGTGTGACCAACGCGGAAGTTAGCATTGGCAAATTCCTGACTGACACTTGGGTTAAATGTGGGATCGTAGCCAGAGTAATCATCCAAAAGGCTATCGCCAATTAACAGCGGTAGAAATTCATTGTATGTGATTACCTGAATCTGAGCGCCGACCACCTTACGAGCTGATTCGTAGATAAAGTCACCCTTATTAAGTCCTGACTGATCTAACTTTTCCAAAATGACCGGGTCGCCAGCCTTAATTTTTTCATCAAGTTCTTCAGCCAGACGATTGTGCTCTCGCACGAACAAAGTGTGAGCTGCAATTAAACCAATTTGTTCGTTGGCACGAATATCCCCAGCGATGAACAACTCTTCTGGTGCTAATGCTCCAGACCGGTTACTGTTGCCATTAGGTAATCCGGCAGTATTGAACGGCAGTAGCTCTTGGCCATTGATACTTTGGCTCTTGAGCTTTCCAGTACCATCATTAGTACGCAAAAATTCCGCCCGCACTTGATCAGATCCGTAAACCTGTGAACCATCAATAAAAGAAGTCAGCTGGTTGATCTGCTGGCGCGGATTGCCAATCCCAGTGCCAGTGCCTTCAGCTGCACGAACCCTAACAAAGGGTAGAAATGGCGCAAGTGGATCTGGCTGACCAGTGGCAATGTCAATAGGGTTAACTGGGATGGGGGTGAAATCCTCTGGTGGGCTATGTGACCCTCCCTCATTCAGATCCAAGTCGTGATCTATGAACTGCCCCCACTGCCAGATCCAGTCGCTGGCGTTGAGGAAATTAGGCACGGATTCAGTCTGGCGCACAATCGTATTGCTAATGTCACGGGGGTTAGGCAGAACATTGCCGGTCGAACCGGTTATTCTTGGTGCGTTGAAGCCATCCTCATAAGCAGGAGTTAGCAGCCGAAGCAGTTGTGTTTCCGCTTGACCCAATGTCGGATCATTTAGGTTGTTACCAAATCCGTTAATGGTACGAAATTCTCCTGCAGCAGCAGGCACAGACATGGAAAATCCTAGGGCAGCGAAAGTGGTTATTGCTAAACCAAGCTTACGAGGCTTGAAGTTTCTAACCACTTTTAAGTTAGATAAGTAATTTTTCATCAGGTTAGTACTTAGGTCAAGATTGCATTGTTCCCAACCACTAATGTGGTAGATGCAGTAAAATACTCTATCTCTTCTAAGAAGGTGTTTGAAAAGTAGCTACATGGTGTGGTAAAGGCAGGTAATTTACTTGAGTTATCCCCAATATTTACGGGTTTTACTCTAAAGTAAGTCTTCAAGTAATTCCCTCATTTATCGCCAGTAAATAATTTTGAAAACGGGCTATAAGAGCGATTAATTATTTATTTTAGCTACAGATTTTTTCCGTAATTACCCCATAGTCAAGATTAAAAATTACTGCTAATTGCCGCTAATTTTAAGATAGCTGGATTTCGGATATCTACCGCAAAAAAAAAATTTTTTTTACATAATCTTTAATTCTTTAATTAAAGATTATCTGGATAGATACGCAGGTAAGCATTCAGCTATCAGCCGTCAGCCGTCAGCTTATTTTATTCACAAGCACCATTAGTAGCCTAAGCTATGGGCATAAACTGTTCGGTGTAGCGTGGCCACAGACCTTTAGCTGTTCGGTGTAGCGTGGGCGTAGCCCATTAGCTGATACGCGACACGCTGATAGCTGACGGCTGAATGCTTACAGACGCACAATAAATCAATATCTTGTCAAGCCAATAAATCTTGATTGTAGATAAATATAGTGTAAGGATTTAGGTATAGGGGTTGACAAAAGCATAAAATTTAAAGTAGCCATTGATGAGTACAGCCACTCTACCTCTTTTGGCTGAGGAATCGCGCCAGTTTATCAACGAAAAACTGGTGGAAATTATGCTTGGGCAACAAAGCTGTATTAATCAGCTATAACTGGAAATATAAAGACTGAAATTAAGCATAAAATTAGAATCAATGACATTATAATTACCCTTGAAATGACCTGATAAAAAAAAGCGATAAAGTCAAAACACAACACATACAACTACCAAGCATATCTCCGTAAGAGTCCGTGGCGCTGGTAGATGGAGAGATGGGTAAATAGGGAGATCGGGAGATGGTAAGATTTTTATTAAGGGTAATTATCTGGAGGTAATATAATACAATAAACCCAGTGCTTAAACCAATTACTATATAACGGTTATTAGATTTATGAGCTACACATAATTTTTCCCCGATTCCCGATTCCCGATTCCCGATTCCCGATTCCCGATTCCCGATTCCCGATTCCCGATTCCCGATTCCCTAAAATCCAAAACTTCTGTAGCTTACCTATTTTAGAAATGCTGTGAAACCTCTATATATCGATCATCAGTTACTCTAACCACCAACAACATGGCAGCTAATTATCTCAATTCAATTCGTCATAGTCTAATTGTTTCTTGTCAGGCACCCCGTGACTCACCCCTGCACCACCCCCTAGTGATTGCCGCTATGGCACAAGCTTCGATAAATCAGGGGGCATCGGGTGTGCGTATTGATACACCTGACCATGTGGCAGCTGTCCGTAGTCAATGTCCCACTGCTCCAATTATTGGCTTGTGGAAGCAACAGTTACCGGAGTCTGAGGTTTATATTACTCCCCAGTTTCACCATGCTAAAGCGATCGCATCCGCTGGTGCTGATATTATTGCCATTGATGCCACCTTACGGGAACGTCCTGGAGGGGAAACAGTTCAAGATTTAATTAAGCAGATTCACGATACACTGGGTAAACCGGTGATGGCAGATGTGGATACCCTTGAGAGTGCGATCGCAGCACAAGCCGCCGGTGTGGATTTAGTTGGTACCACCCTCTATGGTTACACTGCTCAAACCAGCCATCTCTCTCCTCCCGGCTTTGGCCTACTCAGCCAGTTGGTGAAGCATTTAGATATCCCAGCCATTTGCGAAGGAGGTATTGCTACCCCCAAGATGGCTCAAACTGCGCTAGAATTGGGAGCCTATGCAGTTGTTGTCGGCACGGCCATTACTGGTATTGATTTGCAAGTTAAGGCTTTTCTAGAGTTATTATAACTAGGATTAACCCTATAATTTCCCTTGCTAGAAGCAGGAAATGGTCTGCTATCAAAACTTCCTGAAATTTGAGAACCCCCGTGCTTTAGCCGGGGTCAGAAGTTACCGCAAGAATAAGGCAGCCTTTATGGTTGGTCGGCTACTCGTCCCAGGGTTAAAACTTTGAGGCGCGACCCATGGCGAATTTAATTCGCCGTCGCGAAAGCGCGCCTCCATGATTAAGGCTGCCTTATTCTAAGGTACGGGCTCCGGGATGAAAAACAGAGACTGGAAATATCGGCGTCGTGTCCTCTATCTGGTTTCTAGCCCAGCGCTCTATGTATTCCCCCACGCTTGTCCCTGACTCCTTTGCGGACAATTGCAGCCATTTCCAAACAGTATCAGTAAGCATGATGCTGTGTGTCTTTTTTAATTCGTCATAATGAACGGGAATTCCCCTCATCCTTTTTTGGGATTTAGTCTGTTTTGTTGTTGACATATTTAGAACATCAATATATACTAAAATTAGGTTAGCAAAGAATGTCGATGGTATCAAGTGTATAGAACAATTCCAGTGAAAGCTAACTTCTTGGAAGAAGAGAAAGTGTTTTGGGAGTTTCAATGTCAACAGGCCAACAGCTTATTTAATTGTGCTGTATATTATGCCAAACAGAAACACTATAAATGGCTTGAAGAGCAAGAAGCTTTTACGAGTTACTGGCGTGAAGATGAATTGAGATGTGGTTGGAAAACCTATAAGTGTGCTACCAAATACCCTGAATTAGACAAAGCCTTGAAGATGTCGCCCCACTATAAAGGGATGGCAGCTCAGTCTGCTCAACAAACCCTGAAAACCGTCGGGGAAGCGATCGCTAGTTATAACAAACTGGTGGGACTGTACTATCAAGGAAAAGTAGACAGACCTAGATTCCCTCGTTACAGGAAGTCTGGAGGCTTTGCCTCTGTGACTTTTCCTAGCCAGGCTCTAACCTACAAAGAGGGATTGTTTCATCCTTCTGTTAGTAAGGAAAGCAAACCGGAACTGCTGACTCAAATAACCTTAGACCCTCCTGATTTCATAGATCCTGACTGGGTCAAAGAAGTGACAGTTCGCCCTTGTTACGGACAATTGTGGGTAGACTGGGTCATTGATGATGGAAAGCAACCAGTAACTGATAATCCAAATCTTGATTACTCTGACGCGATCGGGATAGACCACGGTGGCGATAACTGGCTAACCTGCGTTTCAACCTTGGGAAAAAGCTTCATTATTGACGGTCGAAAGCTCAAATCAATGAATCAAGGTTATTGTCGCCTTGTAGCTAAACACAAACACGGAAAGTCAATGAAGTACTGGGACTCCCATTTAGACAGAATTCAGTTGAAGCGAAATAATCAGATGCGGGATGCAATCAACAAAGCAGCTCGGTTTCTCGTGAATCGTTGTTTGAACGATGGGATAGGTAATCTGGTATTTGGCTGGAACGAAGGACACAAGAGTCGTTCCAATATGGGAAACAAAGGTAACCAACAGTTTGTAACCATTCCCACTAAACGGCTAATCGAACGGCTAAAGCAGCAATGTCGCTGAATATGGGATAAATCTGATTGTCACTGAAGAATCTTACACAAGTAAAGCGTCTTTCTTGGACGGCGATTCATTACCAAAACATGGTGCAAAACCCAACGGATGGATCCCTTCTGGCAAAAGAGTTAGGCGTGGTTTGTATAGGATTGCTTCCGGAAAGTTGATCAATGCCGATACTAACGGTGCTGCCAACATACTCAAAAAAGTAACCACACAGTCATTCGACCTGACTAAGGTGGGTAGGGGGTGCGGCTTGTTCTGAGTAGGAGCCTCTAGAAAATAGAGGGGTATGACTCAGGGAATTCGCGGGTAATAACCCGAATTCTAACTGTCTGTAAGATAGTGGTGGAAATCCACTCCATTAAGAGATATGTGAATCCTTATCTGGCCACACCGAGCAAGGCGACATCCTCGCAGAGTGACGCTGGCATCAGGGCGGAATCAGAGGTAAATCAGATGTGCCACACTGCCGCTAAAAGGGAGGCGACATGGGTAACAGTAGCAAAAGTCCTGAAAAAGTGTCTAATCACCAAGCCGCAATCTGACTAGTACATGCGAGACTTGATTTCCTCATTCTCACAGCGCTTTCCCCTAGGTAGCTGTAATCTCTGAGAAGGAAATAGGCAAATTGGACTGCCCTAAATCGTCATAACAATCTAACAGACGGAACAAGTAAAAACGACAGCAATATAGGTCTGGGGACAGGTCGGTATCTCAGTAAGTCATGTCAGACTTAATCCCTACTGTCGGGTAGGATGTGCTCTTAAACTGGGCACGGGTATCCAGAATACATGAACTAATGGAGAGTATGGGTAGACGCATGTCAAATAGATATAGCGACCTATGGAAAGGTCAAAAGTGGAAGAAACTTCGCCAAAACCTTTTCCGCCTACAAAAGAGAGTGTATAAAGCGGTTCGAGACGGTGACTTGAAGAAGGCGCGGTCTCTACAGAAACTGATTCTGAAATCCCGTTCAGCGCAGCTTTTGGCCGTCCGTCAAGTAACACAACTAAATAAAGGGAAAAAGACGGCTGGAGTTGACGGCCTGTCAAGCCTCAACTACAGACAGCGCAATGAACTGGTAGAAACATTGAACGATTATGCATCTGACTGGAAACATAATCGACTACGTGAAATCCCTATCCCAAAAAAGAATGGGAAAGTAAGAATGTTGAAAATACCAACCATCGCTGATAGAGCCTGGCAATGTCTAGTGAAATTCGCCCTCGAACCAGCCCATGAGGCTACATTCAGTGCCGATAGCTACGGATTCAGGACAGGCAGATGCGCACAAGATGCACAAAAGCGTCTGTTTCTCCATCTAAGGTCAAGCAATAAAGGCATTTATAAGCGAATCATAGAACTAGACATCAAAAAGTGCTTTGACCGTATTTCACATACCTCCATAATGAAAAGAGTGATTGCCCCGGCAGCCATAAAAATGGGAATATTCCGATGCCTAAAAGCCGGAGTAGACCCAGAGTTTCCGGAGCAAGGCACTCCTCAGGGGGGTGTAATGAGTCCCTTACTAGCCAACATTGCACTTGACGGAATAGAGGAAATACACCCTAGTCTGCGTTACGCAGATGATATGGTAATAATCTTGAAACCAAAAGATAACGCCACGAAGATACTCGAATCTATCAAAGCATTCTTGGCAGAGCGTGGGATGGAAATCAGTGAGGAAAAGACCAAACTGACTAAAACGACAGACGGATTTGACTTCCTATGAAGTTACCGTAAGAAGAAAGAAGCCTTTACAGGCGACAGACTATGCAAAAAAGGGTTAAAAATTATTAATTAAGGCTTCTTTCTTCTAAGGTTTCGTCTCCTGGGGTGGAACTTCCGCGTTCAGAAAAACGGAAAATTCCGGTCAATTCCCTCAGAGGAAAACCACCGCAATATCCGAAAGAAGATTAAAGCCGTAGTCAACAACTCGAATTATGGCGCTGAAGTAAAAGCCAAAAAGTTAGCCCCTATAGTGCGAGGTTGGAAAAACTACCACAACAGCTGCGATATGAGCAGCACACGAGACTCCTTATGGTTTATGCGCAAAACCGCCAACCGTAAATTCCGAAAAGAAAAGAAGGTGAATCGGTATAAAGCAAATAAACTATGCGAGAAAGGATTCCCAAAGGTAGGATACAAACAAAACCAGCACGTCAATGTAAAAGGGACTAAGTCACCCTACGATGGTGACCTAGTATATTGGAGTAACCGTAACTCTAGGTTATATTCTGATGCTACCTCTACAGCCTTGAAAAAGCAACGCCAATCCTGTGGACACTGTGGATTGAAGTTTTTAGAAGACGAATCTGTACACCTTCATCATACCGATGGAAACCACGACAATTGGAAATCTAAGAACTTACTAGCAGTACATCGAAGCTGCCACCAACAGATACATTGGAGCACTCCGAAAGGGAAGGATATCTAGGAGCCACGTGAGACGAAAGTTTCATGCGTGGTTCTGAAGGAGAGGGTGCGATTCGTTAGCTAGAAACCTTTACCCTACAAGGGTTTTGGGGGAT
>NZ_MKZS01000001.1:1160334-1171809 GCF_001942495.1 Moorena bouillonii PNG | reverse complement strand
GTACGGTTTTGAAGACGAGTCAGTGGGGTGACTCACTGACTTAGTTTAATTGCCCCGGATAATACCGGGCATCGACTCTAACAGCTTTGACACTCCCGCATCGGTACGATTTATTCACTAACCTGTCTAGATCATATCGAAACAAGAGTGGAGCGCCACGGGAAAACCGCTGCCGCGTAACATCCTTGTAGAATCCCCCGTGTTTTAACCGGGGGAGATGTCAATGTGGATAATCCAGTTTCTGTAGCCAGTCTTGACCCAACTGAATGGTAATATCTGAGGAAAAAGCACCGGTGCTTTCCACCCGCACTTCCCCAAATCCCAAATAGTTACGGATAGTGGCAGCACTTTCATCGTCTCCCTGTTGGGCAATAATGCGAGTGGTGCGCAATGGTTCCCTAGACAATTTCTGATCAATACGAACATTCTTGTAGCCACCTCGGTTGAGGTTGCGGAGCATAGCTTTAGCGACTTCAGAAGAATCTGTAGTGTATTGAATCGCAATGCGCAGGGATGTGGAGTTGGCATTGGAGTAGTAGGTATAGCCTTGACCAAAGTGCTGAGCCACCATCTCCTGGATGCGGCGGTGGTTTGGCAACCAGTAACTGGCTTGTTTCTTGCCATCGTTACTAAATCGACCAGGCAGCATTAGCATTTGGACATTGGCTCGTTTAGTCTTGGTGGCAAAACCCGCTAATGCCACTAGCTCTTCTACACTTAAGTTGGTGTCAATGTGGGACTGAATAACTGAGAGGATTTGTGGGATTCGTGCTATAGTGCTAGGTTTTAGTGCCTGTTCTACCAAAGCCCTCATCAGCATTTGTTGCCGCTGAACTCGACCAATATCCCCATACTTGTCATAGCGAAAGCGCAGGAACTGCATCGCTTTATTACCATCCAGGTGCTGTCTACCTTTTTTGAGGTTGATATAAAGGTGTTGAGAGTGGTCGGTGTACTTCATGTCCTTGGGAATATAGACCGTAACTCCTCCCAAGGCATCCACCATTTTTTCCACACCCTGAACGTTTACTCGGATATAACGGTCAATGGGCACATCATCAAGAAGATCACTGACCGCCTTCGCTGTGAGTGCAGGCCCGCCAAAATAATTTGCAGCATTAAGCTTAATTTTACCATGTTTCTCAATACGAGTTTGAGTATCACGAGGCATGGAAAGAACTTTGACTTTTTCCCCGTCTGGGTCAAACCGTAGCAGGAGCATGGTATCTGACAAACCCTCTAAGGAATTGACCAGAGCGTGGTATCCCAGGTCTACTTCTGGGGGTTTATCTAGATCAGAGGTTAGGACTTTGATACCAAGAAATAAGATATTAACTGGTCGAGTCAACTCCGGCAAGTGCATGGTGTTGCTGGAGATGGTTTCCTCTTGGTTAAATACAGATTTCTCGTCCGGAGTCAGTTCACTTTGCAGCAAAGGGGTACTTGCCAGGGATACAGCTAGTATTGCACCTGCTGCCGCAGATGACATGGCCACTGCGGTAAAACCTAGCCAAAGCCAGAGCCAATTCCCTCGCTTGACTTTTACCTTTTTTCTGCGAACGGGGCGAGTAGGTCTTCTCACTACACGGCGTTTTCGATAAGTTCTTTGAACTGGCACTGGGCTTCCTCACACACAGGCAATAGGGATGGTATTGACAGAAGAAGACTATTCACTCCTGACCGGTTTCACATGGTTGACCTGGATCTTCCATCTTAAGGTTTAGTATTAATACTCTATAGCAGGTTTTATAACAGGTTGCTGCCTGATCAGGTAAATTTTCGATCAACCTTGCCCAATCCGTCAGTCAAAACCATCATTAGAGTACATTATTTCTTTTAGTAAACCCCTAAACTAGGACAAATACTTGCCCAGGATTCCTTCAGAGATCCGGCTAATCCCAGGCAAGCGTGGTGACTGGCGCTGCCATAAGCGCACCATCACAGCGAAACTGACCAGAAAATAGCCAGATGTCAGCATAGCATTGAGAAACAGCAAGCGTAATGTCCAAAATTCCGACAATTGTGCTCCTGCTGATAATAAACTGTACCCTAGCAACCAACCAAAGGCCAAGGTGACCGACAAGCGACTCACCGTTTTTTCCTCTCTGGTTCCCTGAGAGTGGTACAATGTCCACAGTGCTGGAAACAAGCCAAAGATGGGGACAAGGTAAATAAATAGCTGTAAGCGCTGAATATCTTGATTTTCGGTAGAATTTGTCTTTTTCACATTCTCTTTCATCCCCAGCTTGCCTTAATCATCGCTCAAAACCCATGACTTGGTGGTTTTCCCTCTTATCATGACATTTCCTAGTCGTTATTCACCAATGGCAATATAGTAATAGCAATAGGGCAGTCAATAACTCACCGCTAAGTCCTATGGGACTATAGCGGGAGCTTGTAGGAGCTCATAGTTGACCAGACTAAGACTTAGTAATGGTCTACGTTATTTGAGTCATAACACCTGTAGGTGCGTGCCAGCCTTCAGCTCTGTTGTTAACAATTAAACATCTGTAGAGAGTTAAGGAAGTGTTGTTAACCTCTCAAGCTCTTATAACATTGTCAAGGCAAACTTTACCCACGTTGTGGAGTGTTCAAAGTAATGCGAGTTTTCGTTTTAGATCAAGATAAAAAACCTCTGGATCCATGTCACCCGGCACGAGCTAGAGAACTACTCAAGAAAGGAAGGGCTAAAGTATTTAAGCGCTATCCATTCACTATTATCATGCAGGATAGGAGTGTTGATAATTCTGTAACTCATCCACACAGAATCAAAATAGACCCTGGTTCGAAAACAACCGGAATAGCTGTCATTCAAGAACAGACTGGACGGGTGACAGGTGCATTAGAAATTAACCATCGAGGACAAAACATCAAGAATTCTTTGGAGTCCAGAAGAGCCTTAAGGCGAGGTAGAAGAAGCAGGCAAACTCGTTACCGTAAACCTCGATTTCTTAACCGGAGACGCCCAGAAGGGTGGCTGCCTCCGTCACTAGCGATGCAGCGCGGTCTTGGGGGTTTCCCCCATGAGCGACTGCATCAAGACAATGAGTCGAATATTTAATATTGAGACCTGGGTGAGACGACTGAGGAAGTTGTGTCCAGTGACTGCAATATCTCAAGAGTTAGTGCGGTTTGATACTCAAAAAATGCAAAATCCAGAAGTGTCAGGAGTTGAATATCAATATGGCGAGCTGTATGGGTTTGAGGTGAAAGAGTACCTTCTTATTAAATGGGGACACAGTTGTGTCTACTGTGGTGCCATTAATACGCCTTTAGAAGTTGAGCACATTGTTCCCAAATCAAAAGGTGGCAGTAATCGAGTCAGCAATCTAACTCTTGCTTGTCGGTGTTGTAATCTCAGAAAAGGCAACGAACCGATTCAGAAATTTTTAAAGAAAAAACCAACAATTCTCAAAAAAGTATTAACTAAAGCAAAAACCCCTTTGAAAGATGCCGCAGCCGTCAACTCAACCCGTTGGGAATTATGGAGAAGACTAAAATTAACTGGATTACCCGTCGAGACAGGTTCGGGTGGATTGACTAAGTTTAATCGTAAGACTAGGGGTCTCGAAAAAGCTCACTGGATCGATGCTGCTTGTGTAGGTAAAACTACCCCTGGGAAAATATTACTAAACGGAATAAAACCACTGACAGTAACCGCTATTGGTCATGGTGTTCGTCAAAGATGCCGACCCAATAAATACGGGTTCCCAAAAGCTCATGCTCCTTCTGCTAAGTTTTTTAAAGGTTTTCAGACAGGAGATATCGTCAAAGCTAACATAAAAAAAGGAAAATACGCCGGGCAGTATACAGGTCGGATAGCTATTCGTTATCGTCCAAGTTTTGTACTAATGGTTCCTCAGAGAAAGATCGATGTTCATCCAAAATATCTAAAAACAATATTTAAGGCTGACGGCTATCAGTATGCGTCTAATTAATAACGATTCGCGCTTGGCCTATGGCCACGCATTCGCGTTCAATTTATTGACCTGCGGGAATTCCCCGGAGACGAAACCTGTTTATTGTGGAGCCTTTAGAGTCTAGTGGGCTATGCAGATGCATGGTTAAATCTTTTTTAATAGCGATGCAGAGGTGCGACCCGTGGCGAATTTAATTACGGGTCAAGGGCACCATTACGGTCTTGGGGAGGCAGCGCCGACCTGCGGGGGTCTCCACGGGGCAAACAGCGGTGCGGACGCAGGTTCCGCACACAGAACCCAAACCATGAGCGACTGCCGTGGTTTCCCCCACTCGCGCTTTGCATGGCTGACAAGGCTCCACTATCTTACGGTAACTTTAAACCCGCTAAAACTAACGTTTATAACGGGAGTCCCCTTCCCGTATTTAGATGGATAATCAACTAAGCTTCATTATCAAACTCGTCATCCTCTCCACGATAATTTCTGTTATTATTAAATATGTTGCTCCCAGTGTACCCATTGCCGCTACATCTGTTAATGGGTTGATTGGGATCCTGGCTCCAACTGTGATTTTAGCGATCGCATTAGTAGGTAGAGCCTTGAGCTATGGGAAGTCTAACTGACAAACTAGTGGTAAGCCCTAACTAGCTTTCGCGGTCGGCGATCATAGTTTTCCCGAGAAGTTAAGACATACCTTGGCTCAATCCTGATTGATGGTGAAGACGATAGCAGTAACAGAACTTAGCTTGCATGATGTGAAGGTTAAATTTAACCTGACCCCAGCAGAGGATGACCAATTTTTCCGAGAGTGGCAGGGGGGANAAAGGGTTAAATATTTGTTAATAGCGATGCAGCGCGGTCTTGGGGAGCCAGTGCGGTCTTGGGGGTCTCCCCCATGAGCAACTGGCGTGGTTTCCCCCACTCGCGCTTTGCATGGCTGACAAGGCTCCACTATCTTACGGTAACTTTAAACCCGCTAAAACTAACGTTTATAACGGGAGTCCCCTTCCCGTATTTAGATGGATAATCAACTAAGCTTCATTATCAAACTCGTCATCCTCTCCACGATAATTTCTGTTATTATTAAATATGTTGCTCCCAGTGTACCCATTGCCGCTACATCTGTTAATGGGTTGATTGGGATCCTGGCTCCAACTGTGATTTTAGCGATCGCATTAGTAGGTAGAGCCTTGAGCTATGGGAAGTCTAACTGACAAACTAGTGGTAAGCCCTAACTAGCTTTCGCGGTCGGCGATCATAGTTTTCCCGAGAAGTTAAGACATACCTTGGCTCAATCCTGATTGATGGTGAAGACGATAGCAGTAACAGAACTTAGCTTGCATGATGTGAAGGTTAAATTTAACCTGACCCCAGCAGAGGATGACCAATTTTTCCGAGAGTGGCAGGAGGAATTACCCGAACTTACCGACACTGAACGGCAGTCCTTAGAGCAAATTAAGGCTCACATGCTATACCTGGAACAGTACCCGATGGTGGAAGACATTGTCAAAATGGTAGTGTTGTCTCCCTTGTTAGGACTAGCGGGTTTTTATGGTTCTCCCTTTCACCTCAAGACAGAGGCCGCAATAGAAATTGCCGCTGTTGAGGAGCACGAAATCCTGCGAGGGCGTATTGATGTGTTGGTGCTACAAGAGCAGTTTTGGGTATTAGTGATTGAGTCGAAACAAGCTGGATTCTCTCTCAAATCAGCAATTCCTCAGGCATTGACCTACATGATGGCTAATCCTAATCAGTTGCGCCCTAGTTTTGGCTTGGTGACTAATGGTACTAATTTCCGGTTTTTGAAACTAACAAAATCCGGTATACCGATGTATGCTCTTTCCGATGAGTTTACCCTCTATCGTGGCAATGACTGGTATAATGTGCTTAGGATTCTCAAGCGCATTGCTGAATTGATCGTCAATTGAGTTTTAGTTGCCTTTTACCGGTTGTCACCCCTCATAACATTTGCTAAATTCGTTTTGGGAGACCAGTCCAGGACTGAAGGAGGGTTACAGCTATAGTTTGATAAGAAAAGTTAGAGCGGTTTTCACCCTTAATCGCCCCATAGCTGATTACGGGGTAAGCTGAGAACGAGCTGTTGCTGTAACCAACAGTTTGTTTACTATGGTCTATTTATTTGTTTATTTGTTTTAAAACTGCTACAATATATGCCCTCACAAAAGTAAAATCACTCTGGGAACTTGAGAGCGATAGGGCTGAGGTCACTGAGGAAACGAAGATGAAATCAGTGCAAAGTTTGTCGATTCCTAGGAAAAGGGGATAGGTGCATCTCATATTTGAAAATCTGGCGTTGCTGAATTAAGGAATGAATGCGCGATTATCTGGTTTTGTTAAAGCCCCCGTTGGTCCCCCAATTCTGGGGGACGCAAGAAAGTTTTGTTCCCCCCAAAATTGGGGGGCTAGGGGGGCAAAACCATACCCATAATCAGCAACGCCGAAAATCTTGCTAGTGGTGCGTTAGGGGAGCCCTCATTTTCGGCATCCTAGCCAGTTTTAGGACAGCCCGCCCGAAAATTGTAACGGGCAAGATGCCCATTCCACCCACCGTGTCAAACAGCAAACATGAGATGCACCCAAGGGGGTAGGGAGAATTAGAGCATAATTATTTCTGGGATCAGCTAATTAAGTAATTGATTATCAAAGTTAGAGGATATCTGAAAAGTTTTTTGATACTGAATTTTGCCCCCCTAGCCCCCCAATTCTGGGGGGAACAAGAATCTATTTGGTGGTAAAAGTCCCCCAAAATTGGGGGACCAACGGGGGCTTATATGTAGCAAATGAGACTTCTCAGACAACCTCTTAGATCTGATGGGTTCTTTCAAAATCATTAACCAAAATCATTAACAATGACAAGGCAATTCACTCCAGAAGAGATACCTGCTATTAAAATAGGGGCTGCCATTGCATATATTATTGTTTTATTTTTTAGTATTTGGTTTATTGAATCTACTGTTTGTGGCATTAGGGAAACAAAAGATAAACTTTCCTTACTCTTTGGTCTATTTGCTGTTTCCGCGATAGTTCCTTGGCTTTATACCCTAGTCATTAAGGGAAACTTGAGGCAGATGGAGCCCCGGGCTTCTCTTGAAAGGAAACGAAAAGATCAAACAGTAGCTTACCTCGTTGAAAACTTAGAAACATTGTTAAGCCAAACACCACAGGCTCGTGAAGTTCAGGATTTACTTAAAGAATTGCGGAGACAAGTACACAACCTTGCTACATCTCAGGAAAGGGCTGAAGCTCGTGATAAGGCCGTTAAGTGGGTTAAGAAAAAGTGGCTTAATAACCGGTGGAAAAGCTCCAAGATAGTTAGAGAAGCCGCAAGAATTGCTTTGGAGAACTTCAACAGGTTTCCAGAGCTTTCTAAAAAACAAAAACAAAAAATCATAGATGGTGTTAAGCAAGATATCAATGAGTGTATCAAGTGGCTTATTACTAGTTTGCGGTTTGGCAGAGAGCAAAATACTGACGGCTTAAAACGAAGCTTTATAATTAAGTCATCAGTTCGACCTTATGTTGTCGCTCTAGAATACATAAGAGATAGGAAACTGTCTGAGTACTGCAAGAATGATTTGGAGGGTGAAGAGGTTAGGAAATATATTGATTTCTTAATTGATGGTTTATAACCCCTAACTAATTTCATAGCTGGGTAAACTTAGTAACTTTTGGGATTAATTAAAACAAAGAGGATTCTCTATTATCAAGTTTAGAGAATCCTTTTTTTTCTTTTGGATTTAGAAGTTTGAATTGAGCAGCAATATTATCGGCACAATTCTAGGATTTAAAAAGTTTCTGAGCGCGGTGGTGGTGCCTGATAGATATTAGCTATTGCATCGGAATAATTATGAAGAATATCTAAGGCATGATTGACAGAATTTTTTGCACTTTCGATATCATCGATTACGGTTTGATCAACGTGGGATTTTCTGAGATATTTCTCAAGTTTAGATAAATTATGATAGATACTTATTAGTGTTTCTATGTCTGTCTGAACTGCATTGCGTCTATTCGGCATTTGTCACCTTCCAGCTTAGATAAAAATTGGTTCGTGTAACTAAAGAGTTACTAACCATTTCTCCATTGGAAGGCAAAGACTATCAGGACGATTATATTAACGGAAACGGCGTTAATTAATTGAAGTATTAATTTAGATAGTTTTATTTTATAAAAGCCCCCTAAATAACCAAATTTTTGGTTATTTGATAGTTTTGTTTACCCCAAAATTGGGGGGCTAGGGGGGCATAATTATACCCATAAATCTGCCTTAATCAACTTTGATTTAATCGAAGTTGGGGGATTTATAGCGGTTTGTAATTAAACTAACTACAATACTAAACAGTAGTCAGTAGCCAGGATTTAGGACGCTACTTAACCTGGAGGCAAACCGCTATATTTTTGTTTCACAAACTCAAAGCGGTTTGTAATTAAACTAACTACAATACTAAACAGTAGTCAGTAGCCAGGATTTAGGACGCTACTTAACCTAGACACAAACTACTAGAGTTTTGTTCCACAAACTCAAAATTGGATCTAAAATATGGGAACTAAAGCCCCATAACGCTTTCAGAGATGGCTTTCTCCTAGTTTGACAAAAGAGGGTCATAGCTACCTTGGTATGTGCTGTAGATGCGATATCCCGGTAGTACCAGTGCTAACCCACTAAAGCCATGGATAGTCCCTGGATAGTTTTCTTCTGGAGCAACCCCACCAATGCGAAAAGATAATGGTCCAAGCCAAAGGTAGAGACCAGGAATTAATGTATCCATGCTGTAAGCGATCGCGTAGCGGCTCCATTGGACCATCGCGTAGCGTGACCGTAGGTCAATCACTGATAATTATGGCGCTATACAAAAAAAGCCTGCACTCAGCAGGCTACCGATGTTTTCAGAAAGATTTAGTTGATCTAACCCCGGTCAGATCCAAACCATAAATCAACCAACGACAATGTACTCACTATTCACAGCAGCAGTTAGTGTGCCCTGATCCAGCAAAGCCTGATAAACCATCGCAGCTACCTCACCACGAGTGGCCTCACGCACGGGATTGAGTTTCCTCTGGTCAGGGGAATTGACCACAATCAGTTTTTTAGTAGCGGTTATTACTTGATCTGTGGCATAGCTGGGAATATCTCCTTTGTCATCATAGAGATCTAAAGCATTGGGATCCGATTCTTTTAAACCCAAGCCATTTACTAAGGAAACAATCACATCCGCTCGCTTAACATTATCGGCTTGTCCGAAGTTGCCATTAGCGTAACCAGATAGGAATCCACCACGATAGGCTTTTTGAATCGCATCCTTAGCCCAAGACCCATCACCGACATCTTTGAATTGCTTGGCCTCCCTTTTCGCTGGAGGGTTAAACGCTTTGCTAATCAAGGCCGCATATTGAGCACGGTTGATCTTATCGTTAGGTTTAAAGTTAGTGTTATCAACACCTGAAATCATACCTTCTGCCAACAATCCCTGAATAAACTCTTTCGCCCAGTGGTTTTGAATGTCTGCGAATGTGGGTATCCCGTCGTCGTCAAATTTGACAATATATTGATTGTTAATGGCGCTGACTTTGTTAGCATCCACCAAGGCTTGATAAACCATCGCAGCTACTTCAGCACGGGTGGCATTGCGAGTGGGGTTGAGTTGCTTGATATTGCTGTGATTTACGATAATTTCTTTTTTGGTTGCGGTTTTGACAGCCTCAATGGCGTAGGTAGGAATGGAACCGCTGTCATCGTAGGCTTGTAACGCATTGGGGCTAGAAGCCGTTAAGTCTAACCCATTGACCAGTGAAACAATGATTTGGGCACGCTGAACCTTGTCTGTGGGTTTGAATTTCCCCCCAGGGAAGCCAGACAGGAATCCACCACGATAGGCTTGTTTAATCTTTTCGTAAGCCCAATACTTGGAATCAACATCAGTGAAATCCTTGGCTGCCCTTTCAGGTTGAGGATCGAAAGCGTTGACTAACAAGGCCGCATATTCAGCACGAGTCATGGTTTGGTTTGGCTTAAAGCTGCCATCATTGAAGCCACTAACGTATCCTTTAGTGTACAATCCCTCGATGAAATCCTCTGCCCAATGACCGGCAATATCAGTTAACTTTTTCTTTTCTCCATCAGTGTCTTTATCCCCATCAGTGTCTTTATCCCCATCAGTGTCTTTATCCCCATCAGTGTCTTTATCCCCATCAGTGTCTTTATCGGGATCATCAGGCCCAATAACGATCGCGTCCTCAATTGAAACTGGACCACTGGCTTTTGTGGCAACTAACTCATTACCAACTGAAATCAGCTCAACCTTGGTGTAATTTTTTAAATCAAACTCACCGTTGTTACGCAGTGCGTTTCTCCCTGGGTCTCCTGCGGTTCCCAAATCTGGCAAACCCTTCCCAGAAACTGACAGACCAAATCTTTCGTTGTTTTCAATCCGATTCCCACGCAGTATCGGTCGAGCGTCCCCAGAAACCACTATCCCAAAGATGTTTTGAGAGGTTGTGTTATCCACCAGCCTGGGCGCTGCATTACCATCAACAGCAATGCCATTACCCATTTTTATACAGGTATTCCCTTGGATGTTCCCTTTGGCATCCCTGGTAATCGATATCCCTTGACCCTCTATACCACTACCAATGAAATTATTATCTTTAACGTCTGGTGTGGCTTCACCTGTGACATTAACCCCTTCACGATTGCACTCTTTAAAGGTACAATTAGCAACCATAGGGCTACCAGACTCAATCCAGGCACCAGTACCTCGGCGCTCACGATTGGTCATGGTTACTCCCCTGAGCTCGGTATCCTTAGCTAGGATCAGGGTCACGTTTTGACCACCACCGAAACGGGTGTTGAACAATCCGTTGCCTTCAATTAAGATATCCTTGCCTTTGTTTGCTTCATCCCCTATAATTTTTACACCAGAGGGAGCTTTCAGCGGAAAGGTTTCACCACTGCCAGTATTATAAGTACCAGGTTTTAGTTGAATCTGGTCACCCGATCCAGCTGAATCAAATGCTTTGGTAATAGTTTTAAAGGGCGTAGATTCGCTACCATCAGCGCTATCACTTCCAGTAGCTGGATTGACGTATAGAGTTGCCATAATTTAGGATTACCCAAAACGCTTAAGAACACAGCAAAACGGCGGTGTCACCCATCAGAGGGTTCACCACTTGCTAATTTCCTGAGCAGGAGGCTAGCATTCTTTAGAAATACTCTTAAGAATTGTTACCTAGATAGTGTGCCTGCTTTTACTGCCTATATCTCACAGTTTAAGCTCGATTTTCATTAAATGTCCATATTAATTAATCCTTACTCTTTAGCCCTTAGTCTTTAGCTAAGACCGCGAGAAGCCCCACAACGAAAATGCGCAGCATGAGTGTGGGATGAATCGCGGAGCTGGAACTTTGATCAACAGCCTGAAAAACGTTATACTAAAAATAGTAGGGAAAACAAATTAAGAGCTAACCGCCACCTACGTGCTTAAAAATAGAACTTATTGTATTGTTCCGGTGCGGAGGGGCATCCCGTGTCGTCAAT
>NZ_MKZS01000001.1:1147346-1160234 GCF_001942495.1 Moorena bouillonii PNG | reverse complement strand
TGTGGCTAATCCCCCAAATCCTTATGGGATAAGGTTTCTAGCCAACGAATCGCACTGACGGTGTCCATCCTGCGGGTTTTTCACCATGTTTTGGGAGGCTGTCGTCATCTAAGTAAGACGCTTTGCTGGTATAAGACTCTTCAGTGATTGTTAGTTTAATGCCATACTCGGGGCAAAGTTGTTCGAGTCTGTTGATTAATCTTTTGGTCGGGATAGCTACAAAGTTCTGGTTACCCCGCTTCCCCATATTTGATGAATCTTTTTGGCGCTCATTCCAACCAATAATTAGATTTCCAATCCGTTCGCGTAGCGTCGGCTTTGCCGAATCAATAAGACATCGGTTAATAATAAACCTGGCTGCCTTGTTTATCGCATCTCGCATCTGATTGTTACGCTTTCGTTGTACCCGATCTAGATTAGAGTCCCAGTAAAAATCTGGTTTTCCAGTTTTATACTTGGCGACTAATCTGGCGTAACCCTGATTCATAGACTTAAGTTTTCGACCATCAATGATCAGACTTTTTCCATGGGTCGAAACTCCAGTCACCCAATTGTCTCCACCATGATCGAAGCTCCATGCCTGGGAGTAATCTAGATGAGGATTATGCTCAACGGGTTGCTTGCCGTCATCGATCACCCAGTCTACCCACAATTGACCCAAGTATGGGCGAATTGTGACTTCTTTTATCCAATCTGGGTCTATGAATTCTGGCGGATCTAAAGTTATTTCTGTTAAAAGTTCTGGTTTGCTTTCTTTGCTGATAGACGGGTGAAATAGGCCGTTTTTATAAGTTAAAGCTTGTCGGGGAAATGTTAGAGCAGCCAGACCACCTTTCTTGCGGTATCTCAAAAGTCTTGGTCTGTCTACTTGTCCTTTGTAATAAAGTCCGACTAACTGGTTGTAACTACTAATTGACTCCGCTACAGACTTAAGAGTTTGCTGCGCAGACTGAGCAGCCATGGCTTTGTAGTGAGGGTTCTCTTTGAGTTCTTTACACAAATCGGCATATTTCGTAGCACATTTGTAAGTCTTCCAGCCGTACCTAATATCGTCTTCTATCCAATAAATCGTTAAAGCTTCTGTTTGTTGCTGCAACCAACTATAGTGCTTTTGTTTAGCGTGATATACAGCACAATTCCATAGACTATTAGCTTGTTGGCATTGGAACAACCAAAAAGCGTTTTCTTCATCTGTAAATGTCGCTTTTATTGGAACTGTTTTGTACATAAGGCTATCACATCATTATAGATATTATGACATATCTTAAGAGCAAAAGTTCCTCACTTTCACCGGCGCAGCGGGATAAATCCCGTCGTGTCCGTTTCATCCCGGAGACGAAACCTGTTTATTAGGGCAGTCTTAGAACAATAACCATTACCCTTTAACTCATAGCCTGCCGACTATAAAGACTGCCCTATTCTTGCGGTAACTTCTAACCCTCCTTAAAAGAGAGGGGCTCTCACGTTCGGTGGATTTTTTGGTAGTGTGGTCACGTTTGGATAGTTGAATGCGATCGCGTACGCACCAAAGACTAGTGAAAATCACCAAACTGTTTTTGCCCGCCGGAAAATTCTAACGGGCAAGATGCCCGTTCCACCGGAAAATTCTAACGGGCAAGATGCCCGTTCCACGCAGTAATGATGCCCGTTCCACGCAGTAATGATGCCCGTTCCAGGCACTAATGGGGTGTGGGCTAGCTTTAGCATGCATGCCTATTCCCTATTCCCTATTCCCTATTCCCTACACCCTACACCCTACACCCTACACCCTACACCCTACTCCCTACTCCCTCCTCCTCACAACCAATTTCCCAGCAAAATAAAAGCCGACCAGTAAATGGGGTGATTAAATGCCTCGCTCTGCAACAGCTCCTGTTGAGCAAGACGCAGAGCTTCTGCCTTGGTAACCTGGCCTGTGGCTAAGCTCTGATAGAAGCGAGTCATTAACTCTGTAGTGGCTAGATCGTTCACAGTCCAGAGACTGGCAATGGTACTGCGTGCCCCCCCACGCACGGCGATACCAGCCAATCCCAAAGCCGCTCGGGAGTCTCCTGCCGCTGTCTCACAAGCACTGAGGACGAGTAATTCAATGGGATTTTCTTGCTTTTGATCCGCTGAGATCAGAGTATTTAACTCATTGAGATTAATCACGTCATCCCAGGTCAGGAGAAACGTTTCTTCCGCTACTGAACTAGCTTGACCATGAGTGGCCAGATGAACCACTTCGTAACCAGAGCTATTAACTACTGTATTGAAGTTGGATTCAGTAAAGAACTCATTGAGTAAAATCAATGAAGGAATTTGAGCCTTGATATTCTCTAATTCCACTTTCACCCCAGGAAGTGATCCTAATTTGGGACGATGGGGACGAGTTTCGCTAACTCCAGCAGTAAGAACCGAAACGTTTTGTCTGACATTTGCTTTAGAGTCGATTAATTGTAAACTAGGTGCTACGGCAATATTATAGTTCTCAATTAAATGGTCTTCTCCGTCATAAAGCACCGACATGGGAAGATTGCGCAAAGCCCCATCTGGTATAAATACTAGGGTGAAGATATTACTCTTGGCTAATTCTGCTTGAATCGGACCGATTAACCAGTCGTGTATTGTTTGTAAGTTGTCCTTTCTCAGCACTCGCCAAGGGCTAGTAATATTTATCTTTACCGAAGCCAGTAGTTTTTCTATTTTTGCTTGAGGTAAGTTAGTGGTGATCTGGCGCAGGGGTTGTCCGGGTAAAGTAACAATTACTTCTAGGCGGTCTGGCAAGATAATGGTATATAAGATAGCAGCGTTGGGGTCAATTTCGTCGATATTAACGGGTTTAGCATCTAAACAAGCATCCCGAAAGAAGTTATCTAGTTCTGCTAGTTGTAGGGATTCAATTACATCTCGTGCTTGTTTGAGGTTTTCTTGAGATGCATTGGGTTCCAGCAGTAGTCCTACTAATTCTCGGTAGACTGGTTCGACGCTTTCTCGAAACCCAAATTGAATATCGCTACTAATGGCGACTAGGTCGCTACGGATAGATTGGAGGGTTTGCACCGATTGAGCATAGGCTGCGATCGCGTTTTTCCTATCCTGTTTTAGATTGAGAATTCTGCCCAGTTGCCATTGCCATTGATAGGCTAAATCCGGAGCCTGGATTTCTTGAGCAATTACTAACGCTTTTTCGGTTAAGTCTTCCGCTTCCTCAAGTCGTTGATTGTATTCGTATAAGCTGCCTAAGTTACCGATGGCTTCAGCTTCCCCTCGTTTATCTCCTAAAGTTCTAGCAAGCTTAATCGCATCAGCAAGATAAGTAGCAATGTCCTTGGGATTTGTGAGTTGGTTATTTTTACCTTTTAACAGGGTTTTAGCTAGATTAATTCTAGCATTGATAGCGGCTTTACTGGGATATAATTGAGTTAAGGTATAGTCGATAGCTGGCAATAACCCTCTGGCTTGTGACCACTCTTGGTTAGCTATCACTATACTCAGTTGATTTAATTGCCCTTGAATTTTACTATCCGGTAAGGGAGATTCCTTGACAACCCGTTGATATAACTCTAAAGCGGATTCTGTGTCTCCTTTTAATCTAGCAGTATTGCCTAAACTGATCAAATTGTCAGCAATCAAAGTCTGATCGGCTAAGTTTTCCGCTATGGCTAAACTTTGTTGTAAAATTGCTTTAGACTCTTTGAATTTACCTACTCGGCGCAGCACATCACCTAGGTATTGGAGGGCAATACTTTTCACGGCGCTATCCGGTTGGTTTTCCAGAGTTTCCTGGATTTGAGTTAAGGTTTTAGTGGCTTGATGATATAATCCTAATACTCGCAAGGCTTGGACTTCGTAAATCTGGCTTTCTGTGAATCTAGTTAAGTCTCCGATTTCTTGATAGATAGCACTCGTTTGCTGCCAAGTCGATAAGGCTTTTTCCCCCTGACCTAGAGATAAGTAGACTTGTCCTTCGACTTCTAAAGTTTGGGCTCTTAATTGTTGACGTTCCTTAGTATTGGGAAGTTGTGATAGTTTGGTAAAACTCTGGGATAGTGTTTCTTTAGCTTGGTCTAGGTCTCCCAAGCTTTGATACACTAACGCGAGATTGACTAAGGAATTAATTTCACCAATAATATCCCCACTGTTGCTGTAGTTACTAATAATTTGCTCCAACAACGGTATCGCCTCTTGGTATTGCCCGGTTTCATAGAGGTGTTGGGCTTGTTGTTCTGGAGAATCGGGATCCCCCCTAACCCCCCTTAATAAGGGGGGAAGGGAATCGGGTGTGATTGCTGGAGAATTTGATAAGGCTTCCCCGGATGGCAAGAAGCACGTTAATGCGATCGCAATTAAAAATGATAGTTTTTTCATGTCCCTACTCCCTATTCCCTGTTCCCTGTTCCCTGTTCCCTGTTCCCTGTTCCCGCATGACAATCAAGATTAGGAAATATCTGCTCAACAGGAGTCCCGTTAAACGGTTGCGCTGTCAGAATAATGGTGCCATCCTTTGCTACTACCCAGCCTTGGGCTTCGATAATCACTTTTTTGTCTTGAGGGGGTCTGACAAATGCTTGGGCTTGTAATGGTTGTCTGGTGCTGGGTAACCTGGGACGAGTTCGCCACCTGACTGTTCTGTGGGCATTAATCACTGGATCCTCTGGAGTTGGTGGTAAACCGCCTTTGCCGGTAATGGTAAAGGAACTGCCCCCAGCAATCCGATCATTCTCAAAGCCACAAAGGTCATTGGCCAGGATCGCTTCTGCATCGACCAGGATTCCTGGCAATTCGTTTAAGCCTGAGGTCGGGTCTACCTGGGTGATGTTGAGAATTACGTCACCGTTGAAGGATGAGCCAAGGTCGGAGGTGGAAGTGATGTCATTGTCAGGAGTTGGACGGTCTCGAAACTCTAAACCAAAGATGCCTTTGGCATTAATGCTAACAGCACCTCCTCGGCCTTCTTCAGCATTGGCGGTGATGTCGCTATTTCCGAGACCAACTAGGGTATCAGTATTAATTTCTATATTTCCTCCAGTGGTTGTATCCTTAGCGTCAGTTAGAATCAAGCTTCGGTTGAGGAGTCGGATGTCACGGGAAAACAGTTTAATATTGCTGTCGTCTCCTCCTGCTGTTTCTGCTGTGATTCTGCTATTGTTGTCAAGGAAGATGGAGTTGGCATTAATCTCTACCGTGCCTGCTGAACTATCCTGTTGAATGCTTCTAGCACTAACAATTGCTCCATCAGAGATTATTAACTTATCAGTAGTAATTTTCAAAAACTCTCCCGCTTTTCCTGTTCTTTGAGCTTCAGTAAACAAGCCGCTGGGAAACTCACGATCGCCTAAGGTGCCAGTACCAATGAGTTGAATAGTAGAGGAGGCATTGACAGTCAAATTTCCCCCATCCCCTTCACCAAAAGTGGCAGCTGAAACTTGTGCTCCATCAGAGACTACTAACTCCCCAGTGGTAATATTCAACTCTCCGGCATTTCCTTTCCCATCAGTTTGAGTCAACAAGCGGCTGAAAAACTGGCCATCGAATGAGGTACCAATCACTTGAACAGTAGAGGAAGCATCTATAGTCAAATTTCCGGCGTCCCCTTCACCAAAAGTGCTAGCATTAACTTGTGCTCCATCAGAGACAATTAACTCCCCAGTGGTAATATTCAACTCTCCCCCATTTCCTGTTGATCCCCAACTAGCTTGAACAAACAGGCCACTGGGCAACTGACCATCGGCTGACCTACCAACGAGTTGAACAGTCGAGTGGGCATCCACTCTCAAATCTCCGCCGTCCCCTTGACTAAAAGTGCTAACACCAACTTGTGCTCCATCAGAGACAATTAACTCCCCAGTGGTAATATTCAACTCTCCCCCATTTCCTGTTGATCCCCGATTAGCTTGAACAAACAAGCCGCTGGAAATCAGACCATCGGCTGAGGTACCAATCAGTTGAACCGTAGAGGAAGCATCCACACTCAAGGTTCCCCCGTCTCCTTCACCAAAAGTGCCAGCTCCAACTTGTGCTCCATCAGAGACTACTAACTCCCCAGTGGTAATATTCACATCTCCCCCATTTCCTTTCCCAAAAGTTTGAGCAAACAAGCCGCTGCCAATCAGACCATCGGCTGATCTACCAATTAGTTGAATACTAGAGGAGGCATTTACAGTCAAATTTCCCCCCTCCCCTTCACCACCAGTGCTAGCTGAAACTCCTGCTCCATCAGAGACCATTAACTCCCCAGTCGTAATACTCAAATCTCCCGCTTTTCCTGTCCCAATAGTTACAGCAAGCAAGGCGCTGGGCCGACCATTGGCTGAGGTACCAATCACTCGCACAGATTCCGAGGCATTCACAGTCAAATTTCCGCTGTCCCCTTCACCTCCTGTGTTAGCTGAAACTTCTGCTCCATCAGAGACCATTAACTCCCCAGTCGTAATACTGATATCTCCCCCATTTCCTGTTGCTCCTCGAACAACTAGGGCTCTCAAGACGCTGGGAGTACCATCAGCCGATACACCAACTACTCGCACAGATTCAGTGGCATCCACTGTCAAATTTCCCCCCTGTCCTGAGCCAAATACATCCGTAGTTATCCTAGAACCACCCTCAAGACTCAACTGAGAAGCCTTAAGCACTATCCCACCGCCACTGCCACTGCCGTTGGTATCCGCAAAAACAAAAGAGCGATCGCGTAAACTCACCTTAGCCCCCTGAATCTGGATACTCCCACCACCTTCACCACTGGTATCAACAAGAGCACCCTCGGACAAACTAATATCCTGAAACCCTTGAACTCCCGAATAATCTAACCCAAAACTAGTATCCGTTGGGGTCAGCTTCACCACACCATTAGCACCAACACCCCCCAGCTCAATTCGTCCATCGGTTGCTCTTAAGCCACCACCAGGAATATTAATGTCACCACCAATTAGCCCTAAGGTTTCACCATTTCGTACCTGAAGACCATTACGTCGTACCCCAAAATCATGACGAGACTGATTAGTAATACTTCCGGGATTGGAACCATATTGCAACCCAGATGGAATATTAATGGTCAACAACGGTTTTTCATTGGGATTTTTAGTGCTGAATACTGTGCCATCGTCAAACAACACACTATCAGCAGTACTCCCAAAAAATGAACCTCCCACATCCAGTCTGCTATTGGGACCGAAGACAATACCATTGGGATTGATCACAAATAAATTAGCATTACCCAACACGCCTAGGGTTCCCAAAATATTGGAAACATTACCTCCCGTTACCCGACTCAGGATGTTGGCAACTCCAGCAGGATTCGCAAAATAAACTCGCCCGAACTCCGCCACATTGAAATCCGAGAAGCTGTGGAAGAGATTACTGTCTCTAATCGCCCCACCTTCAATTAAATCTATTACAATCCCGTTAATATTCAGATTGGTTACTACAGAGCTTTCATCCCCTAGGGTATTATCTGGGGTAATTTGCCCTAATGCCGTAGTTGCAGCTAGTAGAGAATACAGCACAACGCTACTTGCTGGCACCAGTCGGGAAATCCGAGGTTTCATGTTAATCAATAAGCTAGCGAATTTTTTAATTAAATCAAAAAATATATTTCAGGTTTCTTGATTTAAAAACTCTTTTTAAAGAGTTAACTAAAAATTCACAAAAAAACCTTATATTCCCCCTAGCACCAGCAGGATTAAGGTCTTCATTTTTGCTTTAACAAACCTTTAAAAAAACTTTACTTAAAATTCACAATAACAGGGAGTAGGGAGCAGGGACTTCGGAGCAGGGACTTCGGAGCAGGCAATAGGCAATAGGCATGCTAGCAATAGGCGAAAAATAATGTGTACCTCATAGCTATGATCAACGCTATAGATCTAGCTATAGCAATATTAGTGGGTTTTCCAGTTGTAGTTATTGCCTTCAAAAAAAGTATAAAATACTAGCGTTTCTCGCAGTTTTCTGATTATTTCAGTAGGGTGGGCAAAGTCATCATTTCGTGAGTACTTAAAACAAGCAAACTGTGTCTTGATGCAGTCGCTCATGGGGGAAACCCCCAAGACCGCGCTGCATCGCTTTTTGCCCACCCTACAAGCTGCATCGCTGTATTAACTTGTGTAAAGTTGCCAAAAGCCCCTCTGCTCCGAAGTCCCTGCTCCGAAGTCCCTGCTCCCTATTTCAACAGTTAATTTTACTTTTGTCCGACTACTTATTACTTGTGACTTCTGACGCTAAGGGTAGCGCTATACAATCCCCATCACAACGACTGGGCAGTATCAATAGATGCGATCGCAGCTTGGAATTTGGGCAGGGCACTGGAAATCATCTCTTCGCTGGCAGTCAGGGAGATGCGGAAATAACCTGGTATTTCCTGTGGCGTTCCAGGTAATACAAAGACGCCGTGACTGGCCAGTAACTCGGCAAAAGCACAGTCATCTTGCCAAGGGGAGCGCACCAATAGAAAGAATGTTGCATCAGGGGTGCGGAGCTTGTAACCGATGTCCCGCAGTGCTTTGACCATCCAATCTCGCTTTTTTTGTAAATGCTCGATATTCAGGTTTAGTTGCTCCAGGTCTCCTAGGGCATACTGCATTAATACGCTAGGATAACACCAACCAAAAGCACTTTGTTGTAAGATGCCAATCACTCGCCTGATTTCTTGCCGATTGGGCATAGTGGATGGTAAAGCAATATACCCTATGCGTTGACCAGGAGCCATGAAGGTCTTGCTGTAACCATAGACCAAGAAAGAAAATGGGTAAAACTGGGTAGGGCTAGGACAAGGCTGGTGATCAAACACAATCCGGCTGAAGGTTTCATCAGAAATTAGGTAAATGGGCTTACCATAACGTCTAGAGGCATCGGTGAGTATAGCAGCCAAACCTTCAAGGGTTGTTGCTGAGAAAATCTTACCTGTGGGATTATGGGGTGAATTGATGATTATTGCCCGAGTGCGTTCTGTAATTGCAGATGCGATCCTATCGAGGTCCATATCAAAGGTGTTGGTATCCACAGGCACACCCACCGGCACTGCACCAGTAAGATGAACCATACGCCGATAACCTAACCAGGGTGGAGTCAGAAGAATTACCTCATCTCCATCCCCAGCCAGGATGTGCAGACAAATTGCTAGACCAACTACTGTACCATTGGTCATAAAAATATCTTCCGGCAATATGGAAATTCCCCGTTTATCCTGAAGAGCAGCGGATACAGCCTGCCGTGATTCCGGAATATTTCCCTTGTAGCCATACCAACCTGGATTTTGCGGTATACTCGAACGCTGTAAGGCTTCTACAAAACCTGGAAGTGGCATTTCATGGGAATCACCCAAGGTAAAGTCAAGACTGTCCGGCTCAGTGCGGCGACTCATATAGGTCGCTTCGGCATAAAATTTGCTGATGGGGGTTTGGTACTCTAATCCCTTTAGTAAACGTGGGGAGATAAAGTGAGTATTGCCTTCAGTGGTTGGATCTGGCCTAACTGCAGCCTCTGATTACAATCTATAATGAGTCACTTAGTATTTTTAACGGCCTCTGAATTAGCAAAAGCAATTCGCGATCGCACTGTCTCATCGGTGGAAGTGTTAGACCCTCATCTTGAGCATATTGCTCTGCACAATTCTCAACTAAACGCCATTATTACCTTAGATGTAGAAAATGCCTATCAACGAGCCAAAAAAGCTGACGAAGCTTTAGGACGAGGGGAAATTTGGGGTAGGTTACATGGAGTACCCATAACCATTAAGGACAGCTTAGAAACTAAGGGATTACGGACTACCAGTAGCTACGAACCTTTAGCTAATTACGTCCCAACTCAAGACGCTACCGTTGTGGCTAGACTCCGTGCAGCGGGAGCAATTCTTCTCGGAAAGACCAATACACCAAAACTGACGGCAGATTTTCAAACCAATAGTCCCCTATTTGGGAGAACAAATAATCCCTGGAATCTGGACTATACCAGCGGTGGTAGTACTGGGGGTGGTGCAGCCGCCGTAGCTGCTGGGTTATCGCCTTTGGAACTAGGTAGTGACCTTGGCGGTTCTATCCGTGTTCCTGGACATTTTTGTGGTGTATTTGGCCTTAAGCCTACGGAGCATCGTGTTTCAACCTTTGGACATATTCCAGAGCTACCAGGAAAGCCAAAAACCATCCGACACTTACAAACCATAGGACCTCTGGCTCGCTCTGTCGAAGACTTGCGCTTGTGTCTATCCTTAATTCAAGGACTCGATCCCCAACAAAATTGGTTACTTCCTATACCGACAGAGCAGTTTAAACTAGAGAATTTACGGGCATACCGCTACGCTTGGACAACAGGTTTTGGTGATATTCCAGCATCAACAGAAACCAAGAGATGCTTAGAGAAATTGGCATTATCTCTGGAAAATTTAGGGTGTTGCATTGAGGAACATAACCCACCGAATTTGGACGTTACTGTAGCAAGGGAAACCTATAGCGAGATTCTCAAATTTGAATTTGGTTTATCCGAGATCAATCAACAACAGTATGAACATGCTCTTCATAAACGCGATCGTATAATTACTGATCTAGAAGGCTTCTTATCTGATTGGGATGTTTGGTTGTGTCCTGTGGTTCCAATAGCAGCATTTACCCATCGCCCATCAGGGGAACCAATTGAGATAGATGGTAAGCAGTTTCCTTATCTGAAAGCTATTGGTGCTTACACCACACTGTTTAACTTAGGTGGTAACCCAGTCATAGTCCTACCCCTTAGCCAGTCCCAGAAAGGCTTACCCATTGGTGTGCAAGTGGTCGGAAGACGGGGGAGTGATATGAGACTGATCGCAATTGCTGAGACATTGACCCAAATCACCGGAGGCTTTCAACCTCCACCGGGATATTATAGCGCTACGCTTAGGGTCAGAAGTCAGAAGTCAGAAGTCAGAAGTCAGAAGTTAGAAGTCAGAAGTCAGAAGTCAGAAGTCAGAAGTTAGAAGTCAGAAGTCAGAAGTCAGAAGTAAGCTAGACTCACGTTTCGGAGTTTAGGAGCAACTGCATCAAGACAATGTCAAACATCGAGGTGCGCACCTCTATATGCCTAGTGCTATAACAATAGCTGAGATGCGATCGGCGAAGCCGCGCCAAAGGCGATTAGCCCGAAGGGCTACGCTACGCGATCGCTTAATTCCCTACCACCTTAATCCCTTAACCCTAACAATTTTTGTCTTTTCTTAACAACCTAATCAATTTAGAGAATAAGGTTCTTCAGTACCTACTATGCTAAATTTATAGTTTAAAAAAACCGAAAATATTACTGTGTAAGGGTTATGAGGCTATTTAACAATAAATTTTTCTGAATACTGCCTCTTCCTCCTGCTCCCTGCTCCCTGCTCCCTGCTCCCTGCTCCCTGCTCCCTTTGGCAAATTGTTAATCTAGCATAACAAGTACGGAAGAGCCGGGAATAATTCCATAACTAACCTTAACAAATCATCAGTATAATCCCGGACAACTAATGGGTTATCATAAAAGTGGGATAAAGCAATACATACTGATAATTTTCCTTCTAGGGAGGCCAAAAATGAAATTCAATATTTTGGCAACGCTAACCTTACTCGCTTCCCTGTTCTTTACTGGTTCAGCAGTAGCTGAAAACCCAGACCAGGTGCAACAGTTGCTCTCAACTGGTGAATGTCCAGGGTGTAATTTAAAAGGAGCGGATCTATCGGGTGCACATCTACTAGGGGCTGACTTGAGGAATGCTAACCTGCAAGGAGCAATCTTAATCGAAGCCAACCTAGAAGGTGCTGACCTGACTGGTGCCAACTTAAACGGGGCTAACTTAACCCAAGCCTTTGTTACCAACGCTAGTTTAAACTGCGCTAATCTCAACCAAGTGAATTTGACAGCGGCCAAGCTTTACGACACCGATGTGTCTGGAGCTGTCATGAACAACATGACCTTAACTAATGCCGAGATATTTGAAACTGGCATTGGCATTGGTGGTAGTGCCGAGGAATTCAATTTCAATGTCGAGTGTAGAGTAGAGTCTTGACACGTAAGCGATCAGCGATCAGCGATCAGCTATTAGCTTATGGATCACAGTGTCGAAGCCTGTGCCACGGTACTGATTGGTGCTTTTGAATAAGTTATGGAGCGCGGTCTTGAGGGAAATCCCCAAGACCGCGCTCCATTTAGAAAACAGGTCAGCATTGGTTTAATCTGAGTTAAGCTGACCACTGACTGCTGACTGCTGAATGCTTACAAAGATGCAGATATTGGCATCTGTGCAGCTCAACCATTAGCTGTTATGATCGGAAATCAACCCAGAAAATCAGAGGGGAGGGAAAGTTGACAGAATTTCTAGATTTTCTGAAGCATAAGTATGCTTATGTTGCCATTGGTGAATTCAAGCCAGGCAAATTTCAAGAAGCTCAGGATCTTTACGAGAAAGCTGTATCTACCTATATCCAAGGGTTCAAAGGCGCTTACCTACTGCAAGAACCTGGAACCGATAGAGGGATTGCGGTGATCTTTTGGGAAAGTATAGCGGACATGGAAGATAATCAAAGTGAAGCCTATGAGGCGATCTTAAACCAAATGTCTCACTTGTTTACCAAAGCTCCCACCACATCGTTCTACGAAGTTTGCAGTGAAATCCAGCCTCCCAATTAGCTGGAGAATTAAGAATGCGCGAATTTAGAATGGAGAATTAAGACTCATGCGATCGCGTAGCCGTAGGGTGCGTTAGGGGCGGAAAGTCTCTAATTTTTTGCCTCTTGGCCAGGGTTGACATAGTCTGCCCCGTAACGCACCACCTGTCGAGTCCAGTGCGATGCTCTTAAGGCCAAAGGCCACGCTACGCCAACAGAGCCGCTACGCCAACAGAGCCGCTACGCCAACAGAGCCGCTACGCGATGAAGCGTTCGCAAAGCGTGGCCTACGGCCTCAGCTTCCGCTAAA
>NZ_MKZS01000001.1:1092841-1147246 GCF_001942495.1 Moorena bouillonii PNG | reverse complement strand
ATTCTAGCAAACAACGTCATTGCAAGCTTTGAGCCACTTGTGTCAGGCAGCCAGGGTCGCACCTCTTGATGCAGCGCATTGCTATTCCCTATTCCCTATTCCCTCTTCTCTGTTCCCTGCTCCCTGCTCCCTTGCTATATTGACTTTGACCATTGACAATCAAAAATTAACAATTAACAAGTGATGAGTTAGCTCAATAATAAGTATTCAACTGGACTTGAGATCAGCAGTTTATTAACCACAAGGATTTCATGGCTACATCTCCCCTTTCCCCTCGTTTGTTGAGAGGGGCAATAGTCGCTCTAGACCCTGCTAACCCCCTAGCTAGTGTGATTATTTTCCAGTACAATCCGGAGACCATGACGCGATCGCTTACGCCCCGGACAGCAGGAGCGGATTTGTCTGCACAGGGTAAATCTGACCTAGACCCTACTGAAGCAAGTGGCATTGCGATGCTCGGTACGAGCCGCTACGGGATTGACCTTTGGTCACGCTACGCGATCGCATCTTACTAATCGGACTAAATATAGCAGTCGAAGTAAAGGTTAAGACATATTTCTGTTCCCAGATCCGCTGTTCCCTGTTCCCTTTTCTATAACAACTATTCCGATACTGTCCTATAAAATTTTACTACTAATAGAATAACTAGTGTAGCAACTCTTCTACCATAGTTTGGTCAAAAAATACATAACCAAGTGCTAGTTTTTTTTGCGAGTTTCAACGATACCGTAGCGATGGGCGTTATCGTTGAGTAGGTGATACCACCAAAGAGAAACTATGTCTAAAACCATGACCTCTGCTGTTGTGCCTAATACTCCTGTACCGCCAACCCAATATGAACTTCCCTGTGATGACGGTATTCCCATGGAAACGGAACGACATAAACTTCAGATGGAATTGCTGATTGATCCGTTATACCCTTGGTTAGCCCAGTGGGAAGATGGCTATGTTGGGGGTAATATGTTTCTTCATTTCAGTGCAGCACAAATTAGGAATCAAGACTTCCGTGTCTTGATGCAGTCGCTCATGGGGGAAACCCCCAAGACCGCGCTGCATCGCTTCGCGAAGCGTGGCCTACGGCCTTGGTCCGGATGTATTTGTAGTGCTTGGAGTTCCCAAAGTCGAACGACTAAGTTGGGTAGTTTGGGAAGAAGGTAAAGGACCTGATGTCATCATTGAGCTAATTTATGATAGTACAGCTAACACCGATAAAACTACTAAAAAAGTAGTCTATCAAGACCAAGTCAGAGTACCAGAATATTTTTGGTACGACCCGTTTAATCCAGAGGATTTTGCCGGATTTAGGTTGCACAATGGCGTGTATCAGCCTTTAACTGAAGATGAACAAGGACGACTAATTAGCGAAAGATTAGGATTAGCCTTAGTCCGTTGGCAAGGGGTCTATAAAAATAATGTCGATACGACTTGGTTACGTTGGGCTACTTTAGAGGGAATTGTGCTACCTACTGCTGAAGAGATAGCAGTGCAAGCTGAAGAAAAAGCAGCTCAAGCTCAACAACAAGCAGTGCAAGCTCAAGAACAAGCAGCTCAAGCTAAACAAGAAGCTACCCAAGCTCAACAGCAATTAGCCCAAGCTCAACAACGAGCTGAGCAACTGGCTGCTCGCTTACGAGCCATGGGAGTGGATCCTGATCAAGTATGAACTGATCTCGCCACGGATTGCTGTAAGCATTTAGCGGTCAGCGGTCCGCCGTAAGCTGATNGAACAAGGACGACTAATTAGCGAAAGATTAGGATTAGCCTTAGTCCGTTGGCAAGGGGTCTATAAAAATAATGTCGATACGACTTGGTTACGTTGGGCTACTTTAGAGGGAATTGTGCTACCTACTGCTGAAGAGATAGCAGTGCAAGCTGAAGAAAAAGCAGCTCAAGCTCAACAACAAGCAGTGCAAGCTCAAGAACAAGCAGCTCAAGCTAAACAAGAAGCTACCCAAGCTCAACAGCAATTAGCCCAAGCTCAACAACGAGCTGAGCAACTGGCTGCTCGCTTACGAGCCATGGGAGTGGATCCTGATCAAGTATGAACTGATCTCGCCACGGATTGCTGTAAGCATTTAGCGGTCAGCGGTCAGCCGTAAGCTGATCGCTGACCGCTTACAATAAACCAGTTTTGATGGGTAAGTAGGGCTGGCTGATTAACTCTCAAAGCATTGACAGATAAAGGTTTTAGCCTTTTTGGATCGAAAAAAGGGCAAGCTTTTCGGTCGAAAAAGCTCATTTAATTCACATTTTGGGCAGACAAGAGCAGAAAAATCAAGGGACAATTCTTCCGACTACCTCCTATATAATTCCCATTTATCCTAACTCCTGACTCCACACTCGCTGACTCAATCCCATACCAAAAGACTTTTTCAGCAAACCCTAAGTAATAAGACATAATTTTTACTTTTATGTCCAATTTTATTATTAATTATTATGGATAGTTAATTTTAGCTAGCTAGGATGATAATTAATCCATAAAATCCTCATGGATTGAGCCTCAAACTATATATTACTTGGAGAATAAACGGCATGAGTAATATCAAGATTAATGACCTCAAACCCAGTGGTGCTGAATTATTTGATGACCCGGAAAGTTTTCTAGATGAATTGACTAATGATGACCTACAACAAATCATCGGTGGATTGAGGTTAGCCCTGCCCCCAGATGCAGGTTTTCTTCAGAGACTTAGATATAAAATTCAGGGAATACTATTGTCCCCTAAAACCCCAGTTATCTAAAAGGGAACAGGGAGTCGGGAGTCGGGATTCGGGAATATGGCATCAAAAATTCTCACCATTGATTTAGGTACCCTATAGCAAACAATTCAAGCCCCCAGTAGCAGCAAAGTAGTCTAGAAATTATTAAGATTTGTGAATGCGATTGACCTTGGCCAAAAGGCCACGCTACGCGAACGGTCACGCGGGGCGCGTTCGCATTTTCAAGCGATCGCTTCAATAGTTTTCCAGAAAACTCCCAAAATCAAAGATTTTCCCTAGAGAGCCCTGGAGCAGTAACAAAACCGAACCAAACCCTTACCAAGGTTGGGTTTCACTATTTTTAACCCAAATCAACCCAACCTGGTAAGCCAGATAAACTCACTTAGGGAGCAGGCTAAGGGTGAATGAGTTGTCAGAGCTATCTATCTAGCAATGGAGATTGGCTATGCTTTCCAAATCGATGGGCGGAGGCGGACAGCAGAGGCTACCTCTGAGGAACACATCCCTCAGCTGATGGAACAATTACTGTTTACCGATACTTTTTAGCTACCAAAGTCTACCAAGATAGACCATTACCCGCCAATGCAAGCTGTTCACGAAGTGTCGGCTTTGCCGAATCTCTCAGCCAGGGGGTATCTCCCAAAGCCCGTAGGAATATCCCACGAGCGCCATTGATGTCACGTTCGCGAAGCGTGACCAAAGGTCAATCCATTTGTTGGTTATCGATTTTTGATTTGATAATCTTGCTCCCGCCGATATTGACTAGTTCACCAGTCCAGCTAACAGTCTTGCTAGTATAGGCTTGCGCTTTCATCAACAACTATTTTTCGGTTTTCGGCTGCTTTATGCTTTAAGAACTCTTTAAACCGATAGTGGGCAAAAGAAAGCATATTGCGAACCGTTTTAGATCTAAGTTATCGATTTTGCTTTTTAGACATCTCAGACGTCTCAAAGGTAGGAAGCAGTATTACGTCAAAGTTATCAACTAGGAATCTTGCCGCTTTGTGATGCAGTTCATTTACCAGATTTTGAATTCTAATAATCATCCTCCTGGCGGCTTTTCTCCTTCGACGCTTTTGCTTACCCTTAGCTTTGCTAATTTTTGAAATTAAATTGTCTAAGTGATGACATAATCGTTGGATCCGAGAAAAGTCACCATGGCCAATCTTCCCAATAGAAGTCTCACTGAAAAATGTCAAAAAGCGATGCAGCGCGGTCTTGGGGAGGCAGCGCGGTCTTGGGGGTCCCCCCCATGAGCGACTGCCGTGGTTTCCCCCATGAGCGACTGCATCAAGACAGTTCTAACACCAGGATCTAAGGCAACTACTCTACCTTGGTTTTCGGTTTCTCCTTGAGTTGTCTTATAGGGAACTACTAAATAATAGTCCCCGTTGGTGCTAGTCAATCAACAATCGCAGATGTGATTCGGCGTAGCCGACGCTGCGCGAACGGGAAGTGTTTCAGTAAAGGTTATTTCACTTAATATCGTGTAATAAATTCCTTTAATAGAAACCGCCGACTTTGGAATATAACAAGTTTGTACCCAATTTTTACGAGATCTGAACTTTACCCGATTAATCTGCGCTGTCTTTTTGTATTTTTTCTTGGCCTCCGGAGACGAAACCTGATTGTTAGTGGAGCCTTAATCAATAAGTTTTAANGCGCGGTCTTGGGGAGGCAGCGCGGTTTTGGGGGTCCCCCCCATGAGCGACTGCCGTGGTTTCCCCCATGAGCGACTGCATCAAGACAGTTCTAACACCAGGATCTAAGGCAACTACTCTACCTTGGTTTTCGGTTTCTCCTTGAGTTGTCTTATAGGGAACTACTAAATAATAGTCCCCGTTGGTGCTAGTCAATCAACAATCGCAGATGTGATTCGGCGTAGCCGACGCTGCGCGAACGGGAAGTGTTTCAGTAAAGGTTATTTCACTTAATATCGTGTAATAAATTCCTTTAATAGAAACCGCCGACTTTGGAATATAACAAGTTTGTACCCAATTTTTACGAGATCTGAACTTTACCCGATTAATCTGCGCTGTCTTTTTGTATTTTTTCTTGGCCTCCGGAGACGAAACCTGATTGTTAGTGGAGCCTTAATCAATAAGTTTTAACCCTTATCTGCATAGCCTGCCAACTATAAAGGCTCCACTATCCTTGCGGTAACTTCTGACCCTGACAGCGGTACAAGCATCCTTTATCGCTATAGATTTGATTTGATAAGGCACTGTCTTACACCATTCAGGAAGGTCATTTATAATACCAGTTTTCATGGCTTTCCAATTTGCTTTAACTTCGCCATTTTCGAGTATTTTGACGGTCTTATTGAAAACGTAACGGGATACCCCAAACCAGTGGCGGACAATTGCTCGCTGTTCAGGGTTTAGGAACACTCGAATCTTCTTTGATTTTTTGGCCGTATTTTCTGAGTCCGTGAACCCGGCAAGAGAAGACGTGAATGATGGAGAGAAGATCTGCGGTAAGTTCTGATTCTGGAGAACTTTCAGGGTTGTCGAGAACCAGGATTTTTCCACCGTTGAGACTGACTAAGTGCTCAAAGAGTTCAAACCCAAATCGGGTGAGTCTGTCTCGATAGGCAACAACAATTGTGAGTTGATCGCCACGCATAAGTCGTTCCAGTATGGCTCGAAGACCTTTTCTTTTGTAGTTGAGTCCTGAACCGATGTCTTTGACGATTTCCGCTTCCGGGAAGAGGGAGTGCATGTAGGCGATCTGTCTGGCGAGGTCGTCAAATTGTTTACCACTACTGACTCGGCAGTAACAGATTGTAGCTTGTCCACTCCCTTTGTTTTTTCCGAGACTGAGGAGGCTGTTTGTGTCAAAGAGGCGATATCCGCTTGGAGTCCGCTCACATTTGAGCGTGCCATTGTCTGCATACTTCCTCAAAGTGTTTCTAGAGAGTCCTGTAAGTTCGACCGCCTTACGGATTGGTACTAATGCCATAATTAAAGTCTAACATATAATTCTAGACTTTAGTATACTTTGTTATACTTATTGCTGCTGTTCCCTAGCCTCCCCAGGAGAACGGGTCAACCGCCCGACCTTGGGCTGCAGTCTGATGCAGCTGGTCTTTTCTCCGAATAGTGAGGAACTCAGTACTGCGGTTCAGTTTCTGGTTCAAGGGTCGTTGCAGCAGTGGTTAGGGGAGTTAATTCAAGTCGAGAGGGTGCAAGTGGAGAGTGAAGATACTAAATTGCGAGTCACAGTGCAGTATGTGATTCGGCGTAATCAACAGCCTCAGGTAACTGAGCTTGAGCGAGGGTTGTGATGATGACAGACTTGGTAACAGCTGAACACATGTTCCGACACCAACGCCGGATCGCTCTTAGTCGTCAAACTAAACAGATCGGGCTGGATTACATTCAGGTGGAATCACAACAGACACCGAATGAACCGAATAAGTGGGCGCTAAAGCTTCATTTTGTACCAGCTTCCACACAAGCAACCCAGGAAGTGCTCTCAAACCTGACCTCTAGAAATATTCGCATCACTAGAGGTACGGCGGTTACAACTACTGATGTTAGGCTCCTGGAAATCCAACCACCTAGTGGGAATGTGCTGACACTGTTGGTGGAATACAAAGCTCCTACTAAGTCCCAGGTTAGTGATTTATCTACCTATACGCTACAACTGGTTAATATTAGCAACCTCGATCCGTTTTTTGAGCGGGTCAATTTTTCCTTCAAACGTCCAGACCAAGTTACTTTTGACCCCCAGCCAGTATCCTCAAGTGATATAGAAACCCTGTCGGTACCGGAGATAGATTACTTAGCTAAAGACTATAGCAGCTTTCGGCAATTAATGCTCAACCGCTTGTCGGAAGTGATGCCTCAATGGCTAGAGCGAAATCCTGCGGATTTAGGGATTGCGCTGGTGGAAGTATTGGCCTACTCTGCTGACTACCTCAGTTACTATCAGGATGCTGTAGCTACTGAAGCCTACCTTGGTACAGCTCGCCGCCGCACGTCTGTACGCCGCCACGGCAGGCTGGTAGATTACGTGTTGCACGAGGGCTGCAATGCTAGAGTCTGGGTGCAGGTAGCAGTAAATGTTAATGAGGGGCTGCTAGAAAACGGAACTCTTTTACTAACCCATGTTTCTGGTCAAGGGTCGGTAATCGATCCTAATTCTTCTGCTAAGAGTGAGGTCTTGGCTCAAGGGGCAAAAACCTTTCAAACCTTACATTCCCAGGAACTATTTGCTGCCCACAATGAGATTAAATTTTATACCTGGGGAGCAAGGGAATGGTTTCTGTCGAAGCAAGAGACCAAAGCAACATTAATGGGACATCTGGCTTTGCAACCAGGGGATGTGTTGATCTTTGAAGAGGTAAGAGACCCAAACACTGGTTTAAGGGCTGGGGCTAACCCCCAAAACCGTCATCCAGTACGGTTAACTAAGGTAACTCCCACAGAAGACCCCCTTGGTGGTCAATTTCATCATCCCCCAACTGATCAGCCAGTAGATATTACTGAGATTGAATGGCACCCCCAGGATGCTCTGCCTTACCAACTATGGCTAGCAACTCTGAGTAGCACTGGCCCAATCACAGATATCACAGTGGCTCGGGGGAATATTGTTTTGGCTGACCATGGCGAGCCTTATCCTAAAGAGGGGACAGAGATACTGCCCACTATCCCAACCATTGGTCGTTATCGTCCCAAGTTGTCTCGCACTGGTCTCACCCACAGTGTGCCTTACAACCACCAGCAAGCAATTCTGGAAGCGGTGGCAACAACGCTTGTTCAAGACCCCCGTTCCGCAGTGCCTCAGATCACTTTACAATCGGATACTGGTGAAACCTGGTTGGTGCATCGTGACCTATTGAATAGTGACCGATTTGCTGCGGATTTTGTGGTGGAAATGGAGAGTGATGGCACTGCCTATCTGCGCTTTGGTGATAGTGTTCAAGGCAAGCAACCTAGTCCAGATTCCCAGCTGATGACCAACTACCGGATTGGTAATGGTTTGGTGGGTAATGTGGGACTTGATGCGATCGCTCATCTGGAACCAGTCACTAGTGAAGCCTATGGTGAATTGGTCAAACAGGTAATTGGAGTACGGAATCCCATCGCAGCTCAAGGGGGAATTGACCCGGAACCGATTGAGCAAGCACGGTTATACGCTCCCCAAGCCTTCCGAACCCCTGAACGCTGCGTGACCGAATCCGACTATGCCACTACCATCCAGCGTCATCCAGAAGTCCAAAAAGCAGCAGCTCAGTTGCGTTGGACAGGGAGTTGGTATAGCGTATTTATTGTTGTGGATCGGTATAGTGGTAGACCGATTGATGCCCAATTTAGGGAAGAGCTACTGGCTTTTATGGCTCCCTATCGCTTAATGGGTCATGATATCGAAATCCAGGCTCCCTATTTTGTTAATCTCGATATTGCTTTGACAGTACATGTCTTGCCTAACTATTTCCAGAGCAGTGTGAAGCGATCGCTTATGGAAACCTTCAGCAACACAGACTTAGCGGTCGGTCAACGGGGTTTCTTCCATCCTGACAATTTTACCTTCGGTCAAGCGGTCTATCTTAGCCAAATTGTTAACCAAGCCATGGCAGTGCCTGGGGTTGACTGGGTTGAGCCAACCCGCTTCCGTGAGTGGGGACAAACCGATCGAGGGGAATTGGCAGCAGGTCAAATCTTGATTGAGCCATTAGCTGTTGCTCGTTTGGATAATAACCCCGATACTCCTGAAAATGGCAGAAGTCAGTTTTATTTACAAGGCGGTTTGTGATTAGAGGGTACACCTTCTTGTTGTAAATCTATAACTCAAAGGATTGTGGGGAGGGTGAGAGGGAAAACCCATCTAATTTTCGTCTGTCCTATATAGCAATCCTATATGATTCGTGAAATATAGAAATATAGTGGCAGAAGCGATCGCGTTCGCGATCGCGTCGGCTGTGGCCGTAGGCCAAGCTGCGCGAACGCCGAATCGCTATAACCCTTCCCCACCAAGGATTTTAGATTTTGCAGATTTTACAAATTCTTTAGGATTACTATATATAGTGTTTTATCAATAGAAAATAAACACTATATGTATAAAATGCCTTGTCAACAAGCACAAAAAGCCAGGGTTTATTGAGAACTATCCCCGGTTTATTCACAATAGGCGTTTGCCCTGTGATACAATCCCAGTTGTCTTTTTGTATTTGATGAAAAGTAACTCATTTATAGAAAGTTGAATGCCAAAGCCAAGCAACTGATCCACTATTTTAAAGGGTTGGGGGTAGGTAGGTAAACAACTGTAAGTAATTGGAAAAGTACTCTCAAATTCTTATTGCATAGAGTCCGAATGCAGAACCTATTTAGAGAAAACGATCAGTATTTTTTCCCTCTCTCACAGGGACAGCAAGCCTTATGGTTCATATACCAGAAGAATCCAGAAAGCTTAGCTTACAACATATTTATCACCACTCGTCTGGCGGTCGAGTTGGACCTAGAGGCTTGGCGGAGGGCATGGCAGAAGCTGGTTGAACGACATTCGATTCTGCGAACTACCTATAGGACTCGGGACGGCAAACCCGTTGCAGTAGTTAGTCAAGACTCCAAGATTGAGATTGAGGTAACAGACGCTTCTGGATGGGACGAGGACGAGTTAAAGACGCAAATTCTGGTAGCAGTAGAGGGTCCCTTCAATTTAGAAACGGGCCCGGTCTTGCGGCTGGGGCTGTTTGCCCGCTCAACCCAAGAGTTTGTCCAATTAATCGCCCTGCACCACATTGTAGGCGATCGGTGGTCCTTTGACTTGCTTCTCAAAGAATTCCAAATTTTATATGCGGCAGAAGTCAAGAAGTTCCCAGAAGCAAAAATTGCTAACTTGCTGCCAGATTCCCCTTGGCAATATGCCGACTATGTGTCTTGGGCTACTCAGATGCTAGAGTCCGCCCGAGGAGAAGAACTCTTTCGCTATTGGCACCAAACACTCGCCGACTCCTTACCGACTTTGAATTTGCCAACAGACAGAAGGCGACCCAAGGTTTTGAGCGGTCGGAATGAATTCCATATTGTCGAACTTGATGGAGGACTGATCAAGAAACTGCGACAACTGGCTGCCGAGCAAGGAGTCAGTCTTTATCGGATTATGCTGGCTGCCTTCTTTGTCCTGTTACATCGCTTATCAGGCCAAGACGACATCCTGCTAGGAAGCCCAATGGCAGCGAGGTGGAGCGTTGAGGAGTTTAAAAGCATTGTCGGTTACTTTGCCAACGAGGTGGTATGGCGGGCAAATCTAGCAGACAATCCTACCTTCGCAGAATTTCTCGCCCGCATCCATCGAACGGTAACAGAGGCACAAGCTCATCAAGATTATCCCTTCGATTTATTAGTACAACGGCTCAACCCTCCCCGAGATGCCAGCCGAAATCCCCTAATTCAAGTCGATTTCACTTGGCGCAAGCATCGCTGGTACAACCCGCAGACACCCGAGCGCCTGGCAGGGGAAGAAGTACTGTCTATGGAGCCATACTTAGCCGTACACGAACAGGGTTCGGAATTTGATTTGATTTTGGGAATTGAGGAAATTGGCAAATCTCTCCATGTGATCTGGGAATATAGTGCCGACCTGTTTGATGCCAAAACTATTCACCGCTGGGCAAGACAGTTTATTTGTTTGCTAGAGTCCATTGTCACCAATCCAGAGCAGCAAATTGCGTTTTTACCCCTGCTGACGGGAGAGGAAACACATCAATTGTTAGTGCAATGGAACAATAATTTCACAGACTATCCCCAATATAAGTGCATTCATCAGTTATTTGAAGAGCAGGTACAACGAACGCCTGATTCGGTGGCTGTAGTTTTTCAGCAGGAAAAAATTACCTATCGAGAATTGAACGATCGCGCCAATCAATTAGCTCGCTATTTAGAATCGATCGGAGTCGGTCTGGAGGAAATGGTAGGGATTTGCGTAGAGCGCTCTATCGAAATGATGGTAGGATTGCTGGGCATTCTCAAAGCGGGCGGGGCTTATCTGCCCTTAGACCCGAGCTATCCGCGCGATCGCCTGACTTATCTACTACAAGACTCCCAACTGTTTTTGCTGTTGGCTTCAGAAAAATCCGTGGCTCGACTGCCAGAAAGCCAGGGGCGGATTGTTTTCTTGGATAAAGATTGGTCGGTCATTTCTCAGTATAGTCAGGAAAATCTCGGGCTTCGTGCCAAACCGACTTCTTTGGCTTACGTCATCTACACTTCAGGCTCGACAGGAAAACCGAAAGGGGTGCAGGTCGAGCATCAAAGTCTGGTGAATGCTTATCGAGCTTGGGAGCAAGCCTATCAACTAAGTCCAGAGAACAGCCATCTGCAAATGGCGAGTTTCTCCTTTGATGTTTTTACAGGAAATTGGGTGCGAGCCCTTTGTTCAGGAGCTAAATTAGTTCTCTGTCCGAGGGAATTTTTGTTGGAACCAGAAAAGCTGTATCGGTTGATGCTCCAAGAGCAAGTCGATTGTGCCGAATTTGTGCCAGCAGTGATGAGGTATTTAATTGAGTATTTGGAGAATACCAAGCAAAACCTCGATTTCATGGGATTACTGGTGATCGGTTCTGATAGTTGGTCTGTCAAAGAATACCAAAAATTTAGACAGTTCTGCGGTGCCCAAACTCGGTTAGTAAATTCTTATGGAGCGAGCGAAGCAACTATTGACAGTTGCTATTTTGAAAGTACCGAGATTAATCTACCCCTAGAGTCTCCAGTTCCTATCGGCAAACCCTTTGCCAACATACTTCTCTATATTCTCGACGATGCTCTCCAACCGGTTCCCATCGGCGTACCGGGGGAACTGCATATCGGGGGTGTGGGTCTAGCCCGAGGCTATTTCAACCGTCCGGAATTAACCGCGCAAAAGTTTATTGCCAATCCTTTCAGCCAAGAGGCAGGAGCACGTCTTTACAAAACGGGGGATAAGGCACGCTATCTCCCGGACGGTAACATCGAACTTCTCGGTCGCATCGACAACCAGGTAAAAATTCGTGGCTTCCGCATCGAACCAGGAGAAATCGAATCGGTACTGGCGACCCGCCCGGAAGTTGGGCAAAGTGCTGTCATCGTCCGGGAAGATCAAGCAGGTCACAAGCGCCTCGTGGCTTATGTGGTTCCGACAATAGTTTTCGATCGGCCTCGCTCTCTATCTCCTTGGAAGAATTGGAGCGATTTTGCCAATAACCCTTTGTATCGGAAGCAGGTGCGAGAACTGACGCCGAAACTGCGGGATTTTCTGAAGCAAAAGCTGCCGGACTATATGGTGCCTTCGGCTTTTGTGATGCTAGATTCCCTGCCCCTGACTCCCAATGGTAAAATTGACCGCCGGGCCCTTCCCGCACCGGAGGGAACTAGCGGTAGCAATGCTAATTTTATTGCACCTCGGGATACCCTTGAATTACAACTGGCACAAATCTGGTCGGAGGTTTTAGAGGTTTCTCCGGTAGGAGTCCGAGATAATTTCTTTGATATCGGTGGTCATTCGTTGTTAGCGATCGCTTTAATCGCTCGGCTTCAACGGCAGTTTGACAAAAATCTATCTTTGGCCACGCTGTTACAAAATCCGACTATCGAGCAGCTTGCTACTTCTATTCGCTCTGACCCAGATTCTCGGTCAATGTCTACCCTGGTGGCAATGCAGCCCGATGGAAATTTACCACCTCTGTTCTTAGTCCCTGCCAGCAGCGGCACTGTCTTATTTTATCTCGATTTAGTCCGCAATCTGGGGACCGAGCAACCGATTTACGGCTTGCAAGCCCCCGGTCTCAATGGGGAACGGGAACCTTTTAGCACTCTCAAGGACCTCGCTATTCACCACATCAAAGGGATTAAAACTATTCAACCTCGGGGTCCCTACTATTTAGTTGGTTTTTGTGTGGGCGGTCACTTAGCATTAGAAATGGCACAACAGTTACACCAACAAGGGGATACCTTAGGATTGCTAGCACTGATACAATCCTCCGGTCCAGAACACCACAGGCTTCTAGTTGACAGCACGCCTGGAAGAAACTTGGGTCTGGATATTTACTATCCAAGAGAATTTGCTCAGGAAATGAGCGCTCCTCGGGGGAAGGAAGTGCCGGTATCTGTCGATCAACTCCAACAACTGATGCCAGAGCAGCGATTGGGATATGTCCTGGAACGAGCTAAAATGATTGATTTGCTGCCGGAAGAGGTAAAAGTGGAGGATGTTGAAAGCTTGTTCGAGGTTTTTAAAACTACGGCTTTTGCGTCTTATAATTATGAACCGCAACCTTATCCAGGGAATATTGCCCTGTTCAATGCCAGCGAGCAGCCCATAGACATAGCTGGTGATCCCACTCTAGGTTGGCGCAATTTGGTCGGTGGGGAAATAGAAGTACACGAAATTCCCGGCGACCATTTCTCGGTTATCCGGGAACCCCAAGTGCTGGTTTTAGCTGAACGGCTGAAGCTTTGTCGTGATCGCGCTATGGCAGCGATCAAATAATATCATGTCCGGATAATTAGGGCTCTACCGTACCTGTTCCCAGTTCTATTATACAGGATAGGATGCCCGGATTATTCTATAGGATAGAATGTCCGGATAATGACCCTTAATAAAAATCCCCCCATCTCCCCATCTCCCCATCTCCCCACCCTCCCCACACTCCCTGTTCTATACATATGACATCTCACTACAATTCCCCTGGCCTAACCACATTAGCCTATCGAGTTAGCACCCATGGCACCAGCTTCCAACGGATGCTAGCTGGTCTGCGTACTCAAACGGCTTCCCCAAATGACTCAGACCAAGGTAACCGACCTCTGGCTACTCTCAATACCAGCCACCGAGATGACCCTGCGATCGCATTTCTGGATAGCTTAGCTACTGTTGTTGATGTGCTTAGCTTCTACCAAGAACGGATTGCTAATGAAGGGTATCTCAACACAGCCACTGAACGGCTCTCGGTTCTGGAATTAACTCGCACTATCGGCTACGAGCTTAATCCTGGTGTTGCGGCTAGTACTTTCCTAGCTTTCACCGTTGACGATACCCCTGGTACGACTAGCGTTGCTACAGTTCCCAAAGGAACCAAAGTTCAAAGTGTTCCAGGACAAGGGGAACTACCTCAGACCTTTGAAACGATTGAGGAGATTGAAGCCAGAGCACAATGGAATGCCCTGACACCTTATCGACCTTTGGTCAAACAAACCCAGTCAATTAGTAGTAACACTACCGAACTATTCCTAGAAGGCATCAATACCCAACTCCAACCTGGTAATTTACTGATACTGATCGACCCGTCTGCAGCAGCATCCAATCAAGGTCATTTTCTGACCTTACAAACCGTTGAACCCAATACTCAAGACGGTTACACCAAAGTTACTTGGTCCCCAGCACCAGACCAACCCAGCATCGAATCCCCCCAAGTCTTTGCCTTTCGACAGCAAATTAACCTATTTGGTAGCAATGCTCCCGATTGGAAAGAGTTACCAGATGATACCAAGCGTAAGTATAGTGCGATCGCAGGTGGTATTTTTTACTCTACCGATCGCGGAAACAATTGGAATTCCGTGTCTACAGGTCTATTGAAAAATGCTGATATCCGAGCTTTGGCTACCTGGCAAGATGTGGTTTTTGCTGGCACTCATAAGGGGATTTTTTACTCTACCGATGGTGGTCAGGAATGGATTCCCATTAACCAAGGCTTGACCAATACTGATATTCATGCCCTGACGATTAACTCTCAAGGCCATCTGTTTGCTGGAGCCACTGGTGGTAATGTGTTTCGCTCCACTGATGGCGGGGAAAGCTGGATAACCATTGGGACTGGGTCTCTGACTATTGTTGAACATCGCATTCCCGCCACAGCAGAGGGTTCCGAAAGTTGGACTCCTGTGAATACCAGCTTGCCCAATACTGTTGTGCGATCGCTATTTACTTACTCTTGCTATTACTCTCACCCTGACTCAGTCACTCCAAAACCGTTACGACCGCACCACAGTAACCATTAATGCTAATGTTGCTCAAGCTACTCATGGTGAAACAGTGGTGGATGAAGTACTTGGTAGTGGTGATGGTACCTTAGGAAATCAGAAGTTTGTACTCCAGAAGCCTCCCTTAACCTACATTTCTGCTGCTACCTCTAGCGGTAGTGAAACCACTTTGGAGGTAAGGGTCAATAATATAGTGTGGGAAGAAGTGCGATCGCTTTATGGTTTAGACGACCGCCGCCAAGCCTACATTGTCCGTATTGATGATAATGGCAACACTAATCAGGACTTACGCGGTGAAGTTTATTTCGCCCCCCTAGCCCCCCAATTCTGGGGGGTAATGATGTCAAAGTCCCCCAGAATTGGGGGATTTAGGGGGCAAATGCGTAAGTCCTAACTAACATTACCTTTGGGGATGGACAAAGCGGTGCTCGTCTACCCACAGGAGATGAAAATATTACCGCCACCTATCGCAGTGGAATCGGCTTGGATGGGGAAGTAGGGGCTGGCAGTCTTACTGTTCTCCAAACCAGACCCTTGGGAATTGTAGAGGTTACTAATCCCCTACCCGCCATCGGAGCAGCTTCTGCAGAAACCCGTGACCAAGCTCGGTCTCAAGCTCCTGTCAATATTTTGCCCATGGAGCGCATTGTCTCAGTGCAAGATTTTGAGACATTTACCCGTACCTTTGCTGGTATTGGTAAAGCTACGGTAGCTACTTTAGAGATTGGGCAAAACCTGCCCTTGATTCACCTTACCATTGCAGACCGTAATGGCAATCAAGTCAGCCCTGATTCGATATTATATACTAATCTCTTCAACGGGATTAATGCTGCTCGTGACCCAGCTCAGCAGCGCCGTCTGGCGGTAGCGTCTAAGGTTGAAATTGATAGTTATGAAGCCCTTTACTTTAATCTTCAAGCCGGGATATGGGTGGATTCTCGTTATCGCAGCGATCTGGTTTTATCTGAAGTTAAAACACTATTAGTGTCTGCTTTTGACTTTGAACAGCGTACCTTTGGTCAAGGGGTAACAGCCGCAGAAGTAACAGCATTAATTCAGGCCGTTGATGGCGTAGAAGCGGTTAATTTAGAAGCACTATATTTAACTGGAACCACTCAGGAGCTGAAGTCATCTTTAGAAGCCCGTTTGGCTATCTGGAATAGTCAGACTAAACAGGCTCTACCGGCTCAGTTGTTGTTGCTTAATTCTCAGACAGATGGGGTTAGTTTGCATTTGGTTTAAAGGGAGCAGGGAATAGGGAATAGGGAATAGGGAACAGCGGATCTGGGAGCAGAAATATGTCTTAACCTTTAGTTCGAGTGCTATAAGTAGTCAGCTTTAAGCTGATAGCTGACTACTTATAGCTGATAACTTAGATTATAGTTCAAAATCCTCTGGATTTATCCCTTTCGCTTGTAATTGTTCCAGTAAGGCTTTCATACGACTTCGTTCAAGCTCCAAAGCTTCCTGGGCTTGTGCTTTTGCCAAGCTTTGTTGCTCTAAAGCTTCCTGGGCTTGCTCTTTTTCCAACCTTTCAAACTCTACCTGTTGTTGAGCCATATCTCTTTGTTGTTGAGCGATATCTCTTTGTTGTTGAGCCATATCTCTCTGTTCAACAATTTCCAGATAAGTAGCAAAGCGCTCTCTATTAGGATAATACAGTACCAATTCCGAGTCTACTAAGTCAAAGGTAATTCCTAAACGAGGACTAACCCAACCAAGCATCTGGGGGATGGGTTCTAAGGTTTCTGATGAACGCAACCAGCCTTTTAGTTTTGTTCGATTTGGGTCAAAAAGATAGTACTCTTCTACTCCATGGGTCTGGTAAAACTTGAGTTTATCCTCTTCTAGTTCCTTGATAGTGTTTGTGTGTGAGGCTATTTCAAAGGTCACCTGGGGATTAAGGTTATCTTCAACCCAGGTTTTGTAAGAAGGCCGATGCCCTTTTGGTCTACCGATAACTACCATGACATCCGGGGCTTGGTTAATTTTTGGTTGTCCTTGTACTGGATACCACAACAAATCCCCAGCGACAAAGACATTGGGGTCATCTTTAAATTGGGCTTCTAGGCCAAACTTAATGGTGGTAATTAGTTCAAATTGAAGGGTATTGTCCGCCAAGGGCTTACCGTCACTTTCCGGATAAAAAATGTCATCGGTGGTGGGAGTTAGCTGCTGAACCATTGGAAAATTGTTACTTGAGCTGATAATCCTATTGTAAGCATTGAGCGGTCAGCGGTCAGCCTTCAGCCGTCAGTGGTCAGCCGTCAGTGGTCAGCCGTCAGCCCTTGGCCTTTGGCACCTCAAGTAGCGTGGGCGTAGCCCATTAGCTAATAGCTGATAACTGATAGCTGAAAGCTGATAGCTGATAGCTTACGCCTAAACCTCTCTCCATCCCTCAATCGTAGCCATCAAAATATTAACCAGAGGATGATCTATGGCTTCCTTGAAGGCTTCTACTCCTCCTGCTTTCAGGGCATTGATCACCTTGGCTTTTAGGGTTGGGTTATTCTCAATTTGGTCAACAACTTCACTTACAACTATCATCTTATCTTTGCTTGTTGTAGTGGGATTATTCTGGGATAGTTGGTTTAGGAGTTGCTGAATTTAAGCTGCTGCTTCGGCTAAGCTTTGGGTTTGCTCTGGTGTCAAATTAGCAATGTTAAATTGTCTAGCATTGTCGTTGGCAACAGCAAAATTATGATTAGTATTAACATTAGGATTAGTAGCTTGGCTTTGATCAATATTAAAACTCTGTGAATTATCTGACATATCATTCTCCGCTTTAGCTGTAACATCAATCATGTTTTGAATAGGTCTACTAGCCAGTCGTTCAGTAATTTTCATTAAGTCTGCGCTTTGCTCACGATAAATTACTATCTGGTCATCTCTAGCTTTTAGTTCTGCTTTATATTTTTCTTCTACAGCTTTGAGGGCAAGTTCATAGTTTTGCGTGAAGTCACTATGAATCTTTTCCTTATTTGTGTCAGGGGGAACACTTACCTTAACAACAACTACACCATCCCCTTTATTTTCAATACTATGAATAGCTAGTTCGGTATCTTCATTCTCTACTTGGACTTTTTTGAAAGCAGTAACAAAAGCTTTCCAGTCAACACCGTTTCGGAAAATCAGGTCAACAGTATTTAAGACCTCTTGGAATAGCTTAGTAAATTCTCCTGGTTGAAATTCGCCGCTACTTGGACGACGCTCACGGTTATCTGTTCCTGGCTCAGGGTTTTCTAACAGATAAACAAACCGGCAATCAACGTTAGTTAACCTAGTTGTTGAATCAATATTCCACGCTTCTAAACAAGCTCCCGTAAAATAAGCATGAGTAAAATCCGTATCAATACAATTAGTTTCAGTTAAATTAGCCCATTCTAAATTAGCCTCTTCTAAAGTGGCTTCGCTAAGATCAGCCTGTTTTAGATTAGCATAATTTAGATTAGCTCCTCTTAAATTCGCACCACTAAGAACACAACCCCTATAATACTTTTTATAACCATTACCATTAACCAAGAATTCTCTGACAGCAGTATCAGCTAAGATAGTTTTACCTGGTCTAGCTTGGTCAATTTTTATAGTATCTCGCCAACAAGTATGAGTGATAGTAGCCTCCCTTAAATCTGTACTTTTGAGGATAGCTCCCGTAAAATCAGCATTGGTTAGGTCTACATTATAAAAACTTGTACCTCTGGTCGCGGCCAAGGCTATGGAAATTTCCCTAACTAAGGTAAAATTATTGTCTTCCCCTAATGCACCCCAAGCAATCAAAATACTTGAATAAACAACAAGAATAGTGCTAATTATAAAAACAGCGTCATAAGCGAAGTTATGAAAAATCTCCGCCTCATTAATCAAATATCTGTAAAATAAAAAAAATAATATGGCAAAAATAGCATTAATTGTAGAAGCAAAAATACTCCATACAGAACCCCCAACAATACCAGCAATAGTAATTAAAACCGAACCATTGAGTGCCACTATAATAGCACCAGTGCCCCCTCCTACAGCATTGGAAAATTCCATTACATGTTTCGATAAATTCTCCCGGTTGCTTTCAATAAAGCCATAGATAATACCAACGCATAAGACAACAATAGCGAAAAGTACAGCGATAGCGACTGACCGAAAAGCTTTTTCTGTAAACCCCTTAGAGGCAAAAGTGATAAGTATAAATGCTAAAACAATGAAAAATAGTATTCCAGGTAAGCAGCTGTATTGCTGAGTATATTCAGGTTTCATCAATCTGGCTACATAACTCGCAGCAATTACTGACCAGGTTCCTATTATTCCTGACAGCAATAATGATACAATGAGCAAACCAATTGCCCAGGGTCGTTGTAATCCAGCCTTCGCCTTACAGAACTTAGTTCCTGTTAGAATAGCATTCTTAAAGTTTGTTCCTCGAATATCAGCTTCACTAAAATCTGCCCCTGAAAGGTCTTTCCCCTGAAATGACTGACCTCTAAGATTTACCCTGCGGAAATCCCTTTCTCCTGCTGCATATCGTCTCACAACTTCTTTAGCTTTCATCAGCGATAATCATATATAGGAAAGGGAACAGGGAATTTTAGTTGTAATACTTTTATTATAATAAACGCTTGTTATTGTTTGTCAAGAAACTGGAAATAATTATTAATAAACCCTGCTTTATTGTGTTTATTAACATACAGACTGTTATCGACAGACATCCAGGGATAGGTTGTCGTAGCTGAAGCCCACTTTAACCGTTGCGTTGGAATTACCCGAGCAAAAACCAACATCCCAATGGAAACGCGATTGGCCATAGGCCACGCTACGCGAACGCATAAGCGCGGAAGCTGAGGCCATAGGCCACGCTTTGCGATCGCATAAGCGCGGAAGCTGAGGCCATAGGCCAATCGCATTTGGCTGCCCGTAGCGCATCGCTAAGCAAAACTTTGCCATGGAAACCAGGTTTATTTTAAGCTGACAACTGACAGCTGACAACTGACGGCACCTCAAGTAGCGTGCCCGTAGCGCATATGCTTACTTTTTGATTACTCTGCTTTTTTCCAGGTACATGGATTTAAAATTTAATAGTCAAAGCCCCCCAGGAAAAGCCAGCAGCGCTACTTGCTAGCACTACCAAATTCCCGGGTTTAATCTTACCCTCTTCTCTACTTTTGCAGAGGCCAAGTAACGTATCACTAGCCCCTAAGTTTCCATGTTCAGGAAGAGAGATAAATGTTTGTTCTAGGGTCAAGCCCAACCAGGAAAAAATTTTTATTAATAGGCTTTTTTTTCCTTGATTAGTAAAGATAAAATCTACATCATTGATAGTGTATGAGCTTTTTTGTAGGGATTTAAAAATTACTTTTTTATAAGTCTCCAGGTAAACTTCTGAAATAATTTTTTCTAGCTTTTCACGGTCAGCAACTTGCATATAATTTAAGCTTTGGTCTACATTGTCAGAATGAAAAGGTAGCCTAGTTCCCCCTAGTGGAATTTTAAAACAGTCCACAGCTTCTGAATCAGTAACCGCGTGATAAGCCAAAATTTGGTTACTAGTTTCTCCTTTCTTCAGAATGGCAGCAGTAGCACCATCGGCAAACATAAATGTGGATAAACTATCTTGATTAGAGTAGTCCACAAGACTTGATAATCTGTCACTACAAACAACTAACCCATAGGTAAACTCAGTGTTTGCTATTAACATATTACGGCATATATCTATCCCTAGATTGCCGCTATTACAGAAGTTTCTGACCTCAAAAGCAAAAGCTTGATCAGCTCCTATTTCAGATTGGATCTTAGCAGCCGGTGACCATAGTCGATAATCATAATCCCCTACACCACAGTAAACAATAAGATCGATATCACTAGCTCTAATCCCGGCATTATCTATAGCAGACAATGCCGCTTTGGTTCCCATTTCTGAGGGTTGCTCATCATCAGTGACTACGCACTTTTGAAAGATGCCGATTTTTTCAATAAAGACATTTTCCGGAGTATTAGAAAGCTGGGACATTTCCAAACTAGTCATTCTTCCAGTTGGTAAATAGTAACCAAGAGAAGTAATACCGATTGACTGATGACTCATCTCTATATTCTCTATTCCCATAAGTGTTGAATCCAGTAATACAAGTTTCCAAAAATGGCTGATGTTTTTCTATCGTTGTTGTCAAGCAAAGCAGCACTTTTCCCTGCTCCGAAGTCATAATAGGAAATAGGGAGTCGGGAGTCGGGAGTCGGGAAGTTTACTTGAAGTCAGTGACTATGAGCAACAATTCTTGTCAAGCAACTGTAAATAATTCTTCTGAGGGGGTGACATGAGCCCTTAAAAGCTTACTAGATAATGCTTTGATGCCAGTTTATCTTAGCAAAGATAAACTAAACTGGGCAATTGACCCTAGGAATGATGTTCTAGAAGCTAAAACCCTTATAACTACGTCCAAGGTCAGGCCAAACTAGTATGTATCTTTTTGTAACATATCGGCTGAAAGTATTACCCAATAAGGATTTTAGCTTGCATGTCACCCCCTCAGATAATTCTTAATAAACCCTGCCTAGTTCTGTTTAGTGACATACTCCCACACTGAATCGTAGATTACAGTGTGGGCTTCTTCCCAACTCCACCTATCGGTTCGGATACTCTGGAAGCTTTACTTCTGACGGGATGCCCCACCGCCAATTTCAATATATTGATCGCCGCATTTACATCTCGGTCTTCCGTGTACCCACAGTGAGGACAACAATGAATGCGATCTTTCAACTTTTTGGGTACTTTCGTTCCGCAATTAGAACAGTTTTGACTAGTATTACGGGGATTCACTGCAACTGTAATCAAACCAGCATTTATGGCCGTAGGCCACGCTACGCGAACGGCTTTGTTTGACAAGATAGACAAAAATTGACCCCACCCAGCATCAAGAATAGATTTGGCTATTTTAGTTTTAGCCAAACCTTTTATATTCAACTTTTCATGAGCAACTAAGTCATGGTTGTCTAGTAAGCTTTTAGCAGTTTTAAAATGAAAATCTTTTCGAGTGTCAGCAACCTTTTTATGAGCTTTCCCTAGTTTGTTTACAGCTTTTTTCCGATTGTTGCTTCCTTTTTTGGATCTACTGACAGCTTTTTGGATCTTTTTTAGTCGCTTTTGAGCTTTCCGATAGTATTGAGGGATTGGTACCTCTGAACCATCAGACTTGACCAGGAAAGACTTGAGACCCATGTCTATCCCAACAGGACTAGAGACGCTATCTACTGGGATAATATCCGGCACAGAATCATCTTGAATGGATAACGTAACATAGTACCCGTCAGCCTTTCGAGTTATGGTGGCTGTCTTAATTTGAAAACCTTTTGGGATAGGTCTATGGAAAATCATTTTGACTTTCCCAAATTTGGGAAGAGTCAGTATATTGCCACTTATAGGATTTTTGCCAAGAGAGGGAAACGTAAAAGATTTGTATCTGTTCTTCCCTTTAAATCTAGGTCTCCCGCTTTTTTTACCGTTACTATCGCCCTTCAGGAAACGCTTAAAAGCTAGATCGACTCTCTTGACACAGTTCTGCAAAACTTGAGACTGAACTACCTTGTACCAGGGTCTGTCTTTCTTTAACTGAGGCAGAGAATTTTGCTGTGAAAAGTAATCGGGATTATTTTTTAATTCTGGTAGATGACATACCAAAGGACAAGAGTTAATGGAACAACGATTCTGCTCGTACCAACTAAATCTCTCAGCAAGTAAATAGTTGTACTGGTGGCGCAACATATCTAACCACTTTTCGATTTCTGATTCCTGTTTTTTAGTTAATCTTAGTCGGTACTGATAAGCTGATATCATTGTTGCCATATCCTGTTTTTCGACCTATTATTAGGATCGCCTATATTGTAACAAGTGTCAACACTAAAATGAAAGATCAAAGATTTGTGATCAGGTTAACCAGCTTTGAAAAACAGCAACTAAAACAAGAAGCTGACAGGAGGGGGATGACTCCATCCGAATTACTGAGAAGTTTGATAGCTCGCTTCCCTGATCCTAGAGACCCTGTGCAAAATTCATCCCTGGAGACGAAACCTTAGATAGTGGAGCTTTATTACAAAAGATTTAACCCTTTTGCGCATAACCGACTAACCATAAAAGCTCCACTATCTTACGGTAACTTTAAGCACTCATCCTGCGCATAGAGATGTGGGACTTCTTTTGCCGGACAGTTAAAAAAAAGGCTGTTACTAACAGACATCCAGGGATAGGTTGTCGTAGCTGAAGCCAACTTTGACCGTTGCGTTGGAATTACTCCAGCAAAAACCAACATCCCAATTCAAATGCGATTGGCCATAGGCCACGCTACGCGAACGCATAAGCGCGGAAGCTGAGGCCATAGGCCACGCTTTGCGATCGCATAAGCGCGGAAGCTGAGGCCATAGGCCAATCGCATTTGGCTGCCCGTAGCGCATCGCTAAGCAAAACTTTTCCCCAGATTTATTTTAAGCGAACAACTGACAGCTGTCAGCATTCAGCTGTTCGCGTAGCGTGCGCGTAGCGCATATGCTTACGTTTTACTCAAACAGCCCTGCTCCCTACTCCTTACTCCCTACTCCCTACTCCCTACTCCCTGCTCCCTGCTCCCTAAAAAATGTACCTCACCCAATTTAAAACTGCTATAACTAATAACTAATAACTTGATTACAAACCCATCAGGAAACAGTAGAAAAGTTATGAGTGCTCCCACTAGTAACAGACAGAGAACTCTTCCAGTCCTAGAAAATGGAGACCTGCTCTCTCGTGGAGAATTTGAGCGGCGTTATCAAGCCATGCCCCATCTCAAAAAAGCAGAACTAATTGAAGGAATTGTTTATATGGGATCCTCCTTACGGTTTGAACCCCAAGCTGAGCCCCATGCTAATTTACTAGTGTGGTTGGGCAATTATAAGATTGCGACTCCTGGTGTAAGATTAGGTGATAACCCTACAGTGCGGCTGGATCTGGATAATGAACCCCAACCTGATGTGGTTTTACTGATTGATAGCAATTGTGGTGGCCAAAGTCGCCTGGACGATGATGGTTATATTGAGGGCGCACCAGAACTAGTGGCAGAAATTGCAGCAAGTACTGCTTCCATTGACCTCCGGGATAAAAAACGAGTTTATCGTCGCAATGGAGTAAAAGAATATCTGGTTTGGCAGGTAATTGACCAGCGTTTTGATTGGTTTTCTTGGCAAGACGGAGACTATGTTTCTCTTGTAGCTGATCAAGAAGGAATTATCCGCAGCCAAATTTTTCCGGGATTATGGTTAGCAGTTTCGGCACTTTTGGCGGAAGATATGGTGAAGGTGATGACAACCTTGCAAGCTGGCTTGGCCAGTAAGGAACATCAAGAGTTTTGTAAGCATTCAGCCGTCAGTCGTCAGCCGTCAGCCAAAGGCTCACGCTACGCGCATAAGCTGATTTTATTCCAAAGCTGATAGCTGATAACTGATAGCTGAATGCTTACGTTTTTATTAATTATTGTGCTTCTTTAGTACTTAAACTGTTGTGCATTTAACTTAAAAATTATTCAGTTATAAAAAAAACGTCAACCCCTCTCCCCCTACTCCCTACTCCCTACTCCCTTGCTGTCAAAACCATTAAATTTAACACAACTCGCGGAATTCCCCAACCCTGCGACGGGTGGGGATGGATAGCGAGACGACAAATTACAATAATTTGTGTTATAATAAAGTTGGTTGCTGACCCGCCTGACTGACTAAAAGGCTACCTTACAAATGGTCTGATATCCTATCAGTTTTAAGACCATTAGGTCTACAAAGTACTAGCTCCAGCTCAGGGTCAGAAGTTACCGCAAGAATAAGGCAGCCTTTATGGTTGGTCGGCTATGGGTAAAAGGGTTAAAACTTTATGATTAAGGCTGCCTTATTTTAAGGGTTNGCAAGCTGGCTTGGCCAGTAAGGAACATCAAGAGTTTTGTAAGCATTCAGCCGTCAGTCGTCAGCCGTCAGCCAAAGGCTCACGCTACGCGCATAAGCTGATTTTATTCCAAAGCTGATAGCTGATAACTGATAGCTGAATGCTTACGTTTTTATTAATTATTGTGCTTCTTTAGTACTTAAACTGTTGTGCATTTAACTTAAAAATTATTCAGTTATAAAAAAAACGTCAACCCCTCTCCCCCTACTCCCTACTCCCTACTCCCTTGCTGTCAAAACCATTAAATTTAACACAACTCGCGGAATTCCCCAACCCTGCGACGGGTGGGGATGGATAGCGAGACGACAAATTACAATAATTTGTGTTATAATAAAGTTGGTTGCTGACCCGCCTGACTGACTAAAAGGCTACCTTACAAATGGTCTGATATCCTATCAGTTTTAAGACCATTAGGTCTACAAAGTACTAGCTCCAGCTCAGGGTCAGAAGTTACCGCAAGAATAAGGCAGCCTTTATGGTTGGTCGGCTATGGGTAAAAGGGTTAAAACTTTATGATTAAGGCTGCCTTATTCTAAGGTTTCGTCTCCGGGAAGAGACTTGCCCCGGCTGGTTGACCATAGAGTCGTAATTCCAAGGTGAGTCTGTCGAAAAAAAAACTATACGTCTGCGGAAGGCGGATGTCTGCCTGTGGACGCTGAGTAAGACCAATTCCAGCAGGCGCGCGCCTCTGGTAGAGGCGTCGGCGGATGAAGCGGGAAGCCCAAAAGACGAATAAGACCGTCCCTGAACTGACCTGAGAATGGGAAGCCCCAACATCAGCGAACGCGCCCCGCGTGACCAAAGGTCAAGCAGGTTGGGGTACTTCACATAAAGACCAGCTGATACAACCCAAGAATTGATAGTGTAATCAAAGTCAATTCATCTATCGTTTGGAGAAAGACAGTCGAAAATGTCGAAAAATAAGGTTTTGATGGTACTGGTCTCGCTAATTTTACCCTTTCTGCTTGGTGTGCAAGTAGCAATGGCTGATACCAGCGACTCAGCTCAAACCTGCTTACGAGGGTTACTTTACATGGACAATGGTTGCACTACAGTAGATTATATGTCCATTGATTACACTCCTCTGATGAATGACAAAGCTGAAAGCTTTTTGAAAGAAATTAAGGCACGGCAGCTCAATGTTGTCACAGCGGAGTCTTTGACCAGTGGCATGATTATTTCCACAATTGTCAACATTCCCCTCTATGGCTCTTACACCTACGGTGGATTTTCTACCTATGATAGTGATGCTAAGCGCAAGATGCTCGGGGTCAAAAAAGGCGATGTTTATACAGAAACCACAGCTCGACAAATGGCTGCTGGTGCTTTGAAAAATAGTCGGGCGATGGTCTCCATTGCAGTTACCGGACACGCCGGACCGGTTGACAAAGATGAATTGGAAGACCTCGGTGTTGTTAACGCAGCAGTTTCTATTCGCACCACCTCTGAGAGCCAAGACAGTGACATCCAAGAACAGCCCATTGTCTTCAATACCAGGCACCGGCGCATGGCACTTTGCGATGGTGATGGATTGCCTATGACGGAAGTTGTGTGCCAACAATATCGTTCCGAAGCTGAGGCCGACCCTAATGGCTATGTATCTGCTCCAATCTTGTCCATGACCCGGAAATTGATTCGGCAAAATGTGGTGATTGAAGCTCTGGAACTGGCCCAACAACACCTCCAAAATTTTGTCTGTGCCAGCGACGGCGATAATGTCACTTGTAAAACTCTCGACTCCATGTGTCAAGAACCCTATGATGGCCGTTACATCAGGTACGGTGAACCAACTTGGGTGATCAAGGAGCACAGCGAGCGTTGTCGAGTGGGTATGGCAAAGAAAAGACGGAAAAGGGAACAGGGAACAGGGAACAGGCAGTAGCGATGCAGAGGTGCGACCCGTGGCGAATTTAATTCTTAATGGTAAGAACGCACCATTACGGTCATGGGCGAAACCCCCATGACCGCGCTGCATCAAGACGAGAGTAGGGAACAGGGAACAAAAATATCACAATTGATTCAGGTAACCTTATGCCGATCTCGGCTTTTCCTTCCGACTTCAGCAAAGAAGTCTCTGAACCTATGCATATATTTATCCTAACTCTCGGTTCCCGTGGCGATGTCCAGCCCTATGTGGCATTGGGCAAAGGTTTAAAAGCAGCAGGACATACCGTCACAGTCTGTACCAGTGCCAGTTTTGAATTATTCATCAGGGAGCATGGCTTAAGTTATGGCTATATGACCGATGAGATGATGAAGTTGATGAATTCAGATCAAGGTCGCGATGCCATGGAAAATACGACCAACCTCTGGGAAATCATCAAACTCACTCGCAAGTTATCTAAACAAGTTGCTCCCATGCAACGGATGATGCTTAAGGATACTTGGAATTCCGCACAACAAGCCAACCCTGATCTGATCATCTTCCACCCCAAAACCTATGGGGGCCCTCATTTTGCGGAAAAATTGGGCATTCCCGTGATCATGGCGGTTCCCTTGCCGATGCTGGTGCCTACCGCTGAATTTCCTAACATGGGCTTCCCGAAATGGCCTTTAGGGGGCTGGTATAACAAACTGACCTATCGCTTCGTCAATCGATTAATGGAGTTTTCAGCAGGCAAACCTGTTAAAGAGTGGCGAGCTAACCATGATTTGCCACCCCAACCCGGCAATTTTAATATTCTGCGTACCACGACGGGTGAACAGATTCCGGTTTTATATTGTTACAGTAAGTTTGTCTCCGATCAAGCTACGGACTGGCCTGAGAGTGTGGTAGCAACCGGCTACTGGTTTCTAGACCAACAAGATACATGGCAACCACCGGCTGAGTTACAGGATTTCCTTGATGCTGGTAATCCTCCGGTTTATGTGGGTTTTGGCAGTATGGCTGGACGAGATCCCCAGCGGCTGACGGAAATTGTGATTGAAGGGTTACAGCAAGCCAATGTGCGGGGGATTATTGCTACCGGTTGGGGTGGGTTGGCAGTGGGTGACTTGCCCGACAGCATTTTAAAAATTGACAGCGCTCCCCACGATTGGCTTTTCCCCCGTATGGCCGCAGTGGTGCATCATGGTGGGGCTGGGACTACTGCTGCTGGCTTACGGGCAGGTCGTCCCACTATCATTTGTCCCTTTTTTGGGGACCAACCCTTTTGGGGCGAGCGTGTTCATGCCCTTGGTGTCGGCAGTAAACCGATTCCCCAGAAGACATTGACTGCCGAGAAGCTGGCTACTGCTATCCGCGAAGTGACGACAAACCAGACCATTCGGCAAAATGCTGAAGCGTTGGGGAAACAAATCCGCGATGAAGATGGCATTGCTAATGCGATCGCTATTATTGAATCTCGATTGGGTTAGGATTTTAGGGAGTCGGGAGTCGGGAGTCGGGAGTCGGGAACAGGAGGGAGTCGGGAGTCGGGAACAGGAACCAGGGAGTAGGGAGTAGGGAGTAGGGAGTAGGGAAGAAAGAAGAGGGAATTGTTAATGGGATGGGTGGGTTATGAACGCACCCTACTACTGACTTCTTACTTGAATAACTATGGGATGCGATCGCATCAAGTTGCGGACTGACTGGTTAGCGCTGATGCGATCGCACTTTTTTGAGAATTGTCTTATTCCTCGGTTTATAGCGTTTCTCGCAGTTATGAGGTACAGTATTCTTTGACTTTGATTCCCTGTCTTGATCCAGCGCATCGCTATTCCCTGTTCCCTGTTCCCTGTTCCCTGTTCCCTGTTCCCTAAAATCCAGAAATTGTGTACCTCATAGCTATGATAATTGCTATATTTGTGATTTGGGTTATGCGATCGCATATCCAGTATGTTGACGTAAATGGGGAGGATGAAACGCGAGGACAATATGATCCTTTGGCACACCCGCCGCAACTAGTTCATCGGTAATGCCGTCTTCGATGCCATCATAATGAATCCAGAGTTTGCTCTGACGAATCTCAACATGGGTGACAACCCCATGGACTCTTTTTTTGCCCTTCCATCCTTCGTTAAACAGTAGGAAATGAGTACGCTCGGCATCAATAATGACATACTGCTTAATATCACCATAACTGTATGGGATAGCCGCATAGTCTTTGAGAATTTTTTCGACGGTATCTTGGTAGAATGTTACGGTATCCATTTTGACACTCCCCGCCCGCTTATGGACGGGGATTCTCACTTGGCCTATGGCCACGCTACGCGAACAGCGAGCTGTCTTGCTCACCCAAACCGGAGTCAGGGAGAGTAGAGGACAATTCTCCATGAGCGTGATTGATCAATGATCCAGGTTCCGGTGTGCCGGAAACGAAACCTTAGAAGAGTGGAGCCTTAATCAAAAAGGTTAAAACTTTTGACTCATAGCCGACTAACTATAAAGGCTCCACTCTTCTTACGGTAACTTCTAACCCCACCGTACCTTTTTTTTAGATCTTTTTTTTATATAGATAGATACTTTTTTTATCTAAATTTTTCATAGACGTTTAAGTCGTTGTCTTGATGCAGTCGCTCATGGGGGAAACCCCCAAGACCGCGCTGCATCGCTAGACTAAATTACGCAATATGTATCTGATACATATTTTTTACGTTGCCTACTTATGGTTAGATAGTATTTATCTAGTTTTTTAGTCTATTGTTTAGATTTTGAGGCTAGCATACCTAGTACAAACTGTCAAGGTAATTGTTTTCAAAAAAAGCCGTCCTATAAGGACGGGGCGCGATTACCCAAATTTTTTCGTAAAAACACGGAAAAACGCGGCAGTAGCAATCTAGTACATGATTAGCGTAACGCATGCGTAACTTTACGCATGTTTTCAACAAAACTCCTCTGGGAATGTGGTAAAATTAGCCTATGCAATAACCAAGCAATAACAGTATTAGGCTTGACATCCAGATCATCTTCTACAAGAGTGGGTAGCCTGTGAAAAGGTAACTGAGTAAAGCCATCAGTTTTAAATCTCCCGAAAATAACGGAGTAGAGCAACAAAGTTGTCACCTCAAATTCAATTTCAATATTAGGTTGGGTTCCAGCCGATTTGAAGCCTGTGGATAGGGTGCTGCCGACAGTCCTAGTTGAAACAGGAAGTAAACAGGCATCGTTGTGACGTTTTTGTCCGCGATGTTCACGTTTTATAGAACAGGACACTAGAACCATGGATTTACGTCTATTAATAGTCTTATTGCCTTTAGTCTTGGCAATAGGCTGGGTAGTTTACAATATTGGTGCGATCGCTATCAAGCAAGCTCAAAATTATTTGAATAAATCTTAATAAATCGCGCGTCAACGAATTGAGCAATAGTAGCTTTGCACAAAAGCACAATAGCCAGCTGTTCCGTCAAAAGGAGGATACAGCTGGTTTGCTTGAGCTATTGACCAATCTTATTTTTGGCAAATCAGTGGCTCTGAAGTCAATAGATAATCTAGAAAAGTACCAGCAACAATCGATAGTTGTTTGCTACGCGGATAGACAGCATACCAGTAACGCTCGATCGGAAAGTGTTCTACATCCAAAACCACCAGCTCAGAGTTAACCCCTTCCATAACTAAGGTATGACGAGATAATACAGAAATTCCTAAACCCCCTGCGATCGCTTGCTTAATTGCCTCATTACTCCCCAAATCCAGCCGCACCTTTGGTGAAATCTGGTGGTAATCGAATAGTTTTTGTACAGCTTTGCGTGTTCCCGAACCAGGCTCCCTCATAATAAAGGTTTCTTGAGCTAGACGTTTAAGGGGGATATTTTTTTCCTGAGCTAGAGGATGATCGACCCGTGCGATCACAACCAGGGGGTTTTCTTGCACTGGTTTATAGCAGGTCTCCTGGTTTTCCGGAAGCTGACTCATAATGTATAAGTCATCTAGATTCTCACTGAGACGACCAAGGATGTATTCGTGGTTGGTGACTTGGAGAGAAATATCAATGCCTGGATAACGCTGGCAAAACGGACCTAGTAAACGAGGAATAAAATATTTCGCAGTTGTAATCACTGCTAAGCGCAGACGCCCCTGTTTTAAACCTTTGAGATCTGCCACTTTCATCTCAAACTGGTCTAAATTCTCAAAGATATCGCGGCAGGTTTTAACTAGTGCCTCACCAACCTGGGTCAGGTAGATTCGCTTACCTACCTGGTCAAACAGAGGCATACCAACAACTTTGGTTAGCTGCTTCACCTGCATAGAGACAGTGGGTTGGGTGAGAAACAGTTCTTCTGCAGCTCGTGTAAAGCTGTGGTGCCGAGCGACTGCTTCAAAGACCCTTAACTGATGCAATGTGGCTTGCTTCAATGATATTACTCCTATGAGGATATAGATCTTAGTCTTTGACAGTCTTGAAAGTCAGGAGTAGGGAGTGGGAAATGGGGAAAAGGGAATTTCATGGTGTTCATGGTGGACTTTTTTCCATGGTAGCTATTATGAATCTTTGGTACGTATGGGTAAGTTTCTTAAATCTGGTAGTTCTACTAGCTCTTTTTCTGCTTCCTTTACCTTAACTGGTATTCTCAACGGTTGTGGTTGCTCCTCGATCAGGCAACTCGCTACTGGCAAGCTTTTCTCTAAATCTTCAAGAGGTCTAGGAATCACTGTCACAGCGGTTAGTTCACCAATACGCTGGGCTTCAGCCATTCCAACTTGTAAAGCAACTGCTACATCTGCCACACGACCCCGAATAATGGCAGTACATAAACCCGCCCCAATGGTTTCGTAGGCAGTAAGCTGTACATTGGCAGCTTTGAGCATGGCATCCGAGGCACCAACCATTGCTGGCAATCCCCTGGTTTCTAAAAGACCTAGGGCATGATTACTGACCCGGCTACGATGATTTTGGTTAACTTGATCGAGTAGGTGAACACCGATGGGAAATATCACTTCCAGGTTGGGAAGTGGTCGGGCAATGATGGTCGAGGAGAGCAACTCACCCTCTCGTTGAGCATAATCCTTACCCGATTCGACAGCAATTCGCACCTCAGCGATCGCTCCCCGCACAATGGCAGTGCAGTGACCACTACCAGTTTTTTCATAACCCACAAGGGTAACTTCTGCTGACTTGAGCATGGCGTCAGCAGTACTAACAATCACTGGAAAACTTAGAGTAGAGACTAAACCTAGGGAGGCTTGGTTAAACCGTTTTCTCTTTGTCAAGGGATCGTCAGGGACAAGCCCAGGTTTGTATAACTCCATCAGACAGAAGACCTCTCTTTGGTTGTCGGCTGTTAATTGTTGGCTTATATCAAGTTTAGAAAGTTAAGTGTTCAGCAGAAACCTACAAAGGTCAATCAAGAAGCAGCTCATGCCATTGGACTAGATGATTGGCATGGGTTTTGTCTGGGAGTAGTGTGCCGACCACCGGTATGATCTAGCATTTCTCAAATCGGTCAGGTAGACAGTTGCAGGGTTAATGGGAGTCGGGAGTCGGGAGTCGGGAGTCGGGAAGTCAGAAAAGGGATCCCTCCTAACCCCCCTTAATAAGGGGGGAACTTAATAAGGGGGGAACGAAAGTGGGAAAAAATCCTGTTAACCTCATTACTACGAAAACTGCTATAACTATAATTTATAATTACAATTAATTATACTAATAAAACTGTAGGCGAAACCGCTAGGACAACTAACTATAGAGCGTCACATTGAGGCATATGGGGTGGGTGTTGGCTTGAGACTCCCAACTTGTGTCCTTCTAGCTATCCCAAGGGCGTTCCTGCTAGCCATCAAAGTTCTGACAATTGGCTTTCGAGTCCTTTTTTCTATAGAACCTATTTGAGATCTTTTTAAGCAGTAGCTAATCTTTTCAACATCAGTCGAACAAAACACAAACCTTACTTGGTATTAGCATGCTCAAGAGTCCTTTCAAAATTCTTGACCAAACTCTTACATCTTTCCATCCACGAAGAACGTCCTTTCGATTACCCACCGCGCTTTTACTGGTACAAACCCAGTTTTCCCTTCTTTTTTCTTCTGAGCTTTGGATGGCTTAGCCGAAAGCTGAAATCTAATTTTGCTCATAATCTGAGGATAAATTTTCTCTAATTCCTGTGTCAGTTTTTCTGGGTGATATCCATGGTCAAGCAATATGGTAATTTTGGGAATATTGACAGGCTTGGATTTGAAGTAGTCGATGTTGTCCGACAACATTTCAATCAACCCAACATCGTCAGACACCGATGCTTTGGTGCAATGGCTAAAAAACGGAAAACCCAAAGTATCTACTGCTAAATGTCTTTTGATGCCATTGGTAGACTTGTAAAAACAAAATCCTTTGGAGGAGACACTGGCATTACAGGTGTTTTTGACTGCTTGGGAGTCAATCATCATGAGGGTTGTCCATTGCCCTTTTTTTTTACTTGCTCACGTACTCGACGATGTAGGATGTCCCTAAGGTTTTCAATTACTCCTTGTTCTCGCCACTGTTTGTAGTACCAAAACACTGTGGAATAAGGAGGTAAGTCTTTAGGTAAATCGCACCAATTACAACCATTCTTGAGTTGGTACAAGATACCATCTAATATCTGCCTCTTGCTCCACTTTGGTGGCCTAGTTTGCTTCTTTTTGGGCAACAGAGGCTCGATTATTTCCCATTCAAGATCACGCTCGACTGCTTGAGTACGGCATTTTTTACCTATTTTACTCCATAACAGAGATCTCAAATGGGTTCTATACCAGCAGGAAATTTAGATTCAATCACATAGAATTAAACCCTTGTTTATTTGATAGCGCTTATCCTAGTAATAAGGTAAACATAATTTTTTTTCGGTTACCTTTTACCTATTACCTAAACTCAAAAAGTAACCTCACCCTCACCCTAGTTAATAACTACTATATAAATACCCGTTGATGGAGCCGTAACTATGAGTAGTCTATCTCAACTTCAAAGCCGAAAACTTGGATTAATTGAATTAATTTGAATGGGGGTTGATGTTTATCTGAAAAATTTGAAGCCTATCCTACTGTTGTTTTGTACAATCTATTTCCCTTTGCTGATAATTTTGTCAGCTTTGAACCCGGAAAATCAAAATAACCCTTCAGGATTGTTTCTGGCTTTTTTTGTAGTTGTTTCTATTGTTATAGGTTTAGCAAGTTTGACTATTACATAGCCCTATCGCTGATTACAGAAAATTCTCTTCATGGAAGAGATACCAGTTATCAGAGTGCAGTCCAAAAAATCCTTACGGATTTAATTCCTATCGTTTGCCTACTTTTGATATTTTTAATTAACTTTTATATAGCGTTTCTAGGAATCATGAGGTACGAGAAACGCTATATGCTAGATCAAGCCGGTGACTTAAAATCAAGTTCTGTATTCGTCTAAATAACCGTCGTAGATGTAAAATTCTTCTTCAAAGCAATCTGGATTATCAACAGTCGTCTCTTCTGTTAAGTCTATTCCGTGATACTCTTCCTCTAGTTTTTTCATCTCTTCAATATGATGCTCGAATCCCTAGCTACATAGCTTCAAACTTATGTAACGGTTAAGACTTACTCCAGACTCAGCGGCTTTTATTGCCAATGAACGATGTTGCTCCGGTGGAATTCGTATTTGAAATTTACCGCTATATTTTTTCTCGGCAAGAGGTTGTGGAATAGCTTCTCCAGAGGTTTCCATGTCTTCGAGGACTTCTGCGACTAAACTACTAATCCCTTCTAAAGCAGCGATCAGAGATGTGTCAAGGTGAGAGAGACTGGGAAATTCTGCACACAATCCCACAAACTCCCCGTCTTCTTTTGACCATGTGATGCTGTAAGTGTAGTGTTGGTGATTAACTTTCATTACTGTCCTCCAACTTATCAATAGCCTCTAAGACTTGACGAACTTGATAAACTTTAGCCTTTCCACTCTTTCCCTTTTGAATATTGACACGAGGATTCCCTTTCCACGGCGTCTTATAAACAAGGTGAGAGGTTTTGTTGTGCCTAGCTTCACCAAAATAATGAGTACAGACTTTAACTAAATCAGCAAAACGAACATCACAGGGGTTATGCCGCATAGCGGCAACAATATCGTTTATTCGAGCCATCTGTTCACCCATAGTATCATTATTGATACTATAATGGTCAATGTCAAGACAACTTCCGAATGCCAACTTAACCCTCTTGTGTCACAATCGAGGGAATGTAAGCATTCAGCTAAAGACCTTTGGCCACGCTACGCGAACAGTGGTCAGCCGTCAGCTAATCAACGGGAGGTAGTAAACAAAGTTACGGGCTGGTACAGCTGCTTGAAAATCCCTGCTGGTTTTGCTCATTGAGCCTCAGTTTTCTTTAGCTTCAAAAATGCCCTAGCTTTGGCGATTCTGATAATATGCTCTAAATATTGATAATGTTGCCAGAGCTGTTCTTCTGCTGGAGTCAAACCCACTGTCCGATTTTTCTCTAAGAGGATAGATAGCTGAGATTGTAAGGCTTCTGAGGGCCGTAGAGCAATAATAGCTGATTCTGTAGGGAGACTTGCCAAAAATTCCAAAACTTCAGCCATACCGGAAAAACCTTCTTGAGGAATAGCATTAAATTCTCGCAATCCTAAGGCTAGGATTTCAGGTAGCTGATCACAAAAGGGTTGAAGCTGAGTTACTACTTCATCAGGTAGATCAAAGGTAACTTCCATTAGCTTTTCTTTCTGGGATTGTTATGGCTTTAAATCCATTCTAGTGATTCAATCATGGATGTAGGACTCTTTGAAATCCTGTAAAGGGCAGCTTTTAAGGCAGTCTGAATTGGCACTGATACTAAATAGTCTCCGCCTGCCGGGGATGAGGGATTGGGGATGTCGAGTTGGTCATCAATTCTCGAGTGCGATCGCATAGCGTGACCTACGGTCAATCGCATAAGCGCGGAAGCTTCCCTTCATCGCGTAGCGGCTCAATGGGCGCGCATCCCTTGTTCTCGATTCTTGTATGATTGTCCTATAGGAGAGACTTGACCACTATAGGGTACCGTGTAGGAATTGTGAGAATTTTTGATGCCATATTCGCTACTCCCTTTTCCCTACTCCCTGTTCCCTGTTCCCTGTTCCCTGTTCCCTTTGCTATATGACTCCTTTGGCATTAAATTTAGACACCATTGAGCTGACTGACGAACAGTTCTATCAGCTATGTCAGAATAACCGCGAGTTACAGTTTGAACGAACGGCCAAGGGAGAATTAATTATCATGCCACCTGTTGGCGGAGAGAGCGGCAATCGAGAAGCAGATTTAATTATTGATTTGGGAATTTGGAATCGGCAAACTGGTCTCGGTTATACTTTCAGTTCCTCCACTGTATTTAAGTTGCCCAATGGCGCAAATCGTTCTCCTGATTGCGCTTGGATTCAAAGGGAACGTTGGGAAGCCCTTACCCCAGAACAAAGACGCAAGTTTCCCCCGATTGTACCGGATTTTGTGATTGAGTTAAGGTCAGCAACGGATGATTTGGAAATGCTGCGTTCTAAGATGGGGGAATATAGGGATGTAGGGGTACAGTTGGGATGGTTGATTAATCCCCAACAGCAGCAAGTGGAAATTTATTGTCAAGGGCAAGAGGTAGTGGTGCGAAACCTTCCCACGGAATTATCTGCTGAGAATCTATTGCCTGGATTTAGGTTACGTTTACCCAGATACTTGTAGGGCGACAGGAATATAGGTTTTGCTCATTGAGCCTTAGCCTTTAGCTTCAAAAATGCCCTAGCTTTGGCGATTCTGACAATATGCTCTAAATATTGATAATGTTGCCATAGTTGTTCCTCGGCTGGAGTCAAACCTACTGTCCGATTTTTCTCTAAGAGAATAGATAACTGAGATTGTAAGGCTAGATTGTAAGGCTTCTGAGGGGCGTAGAGCAATAATAGCTGATTCTGTAGGGAGGCTTGCCAAAAATTCCCAGACTTCAGCCAGACCAGAAAAACCTTCTTGAGGAATAGCATTAAATTCTCGCAATCCTAAGGCTATAATTTGAGGTAGCTGATCACAAAAGGGTTGAAGCTGAGTGACAACTTCATCAGGTAGATCAAAGGTAACTTCCATTGGCTTTTCTTTCTGGGATTGTTATAACATTAAATCCATTTTAGTTATTCAATCATGGATGTAGGACTCAATTAAAATCGACTAGTTGTAGATTTTACCATGGGAGTATTAATCCTAGGATAAGCCATTCCATTACTGATAATTTAAACAGCTGCGTTACACTTTGTGATGCTGGTGGCGAAATATTGTGCAACATTAGCCTGGGACAGTATTTAGAGCTCATTGCTAGAAATGCGAGTACCAGGGAGAGGAATCCCTTGAACCCAAGCCAACAGAAGCGCTTTGATTGATAGCCGTTGCAGTCATGACATGTTGCAAATGGGTTTTGGCCAGTCCAAGGGTAGCGGCTGTGTCGGTAACATACGCCAGTAACAGCTTGAGAAATCGTTCCTTCAATGCCTGCCCGGAGGCCGTAGTATTTCCACCATTGTGGTGAGGCTTGCTGCTCACGGGCTTGTAGTAAAGCAAGTTGGCTGAGCTATAGGTTGTAAGGTCAAAGTCCGGGGAGCTTTGAGGGAGCGAGTACACAACTAAAGTACGGAACCATCAAGGGCATATGGATTTGGTAAACTCGATGGGTTTTAATGGGCGTATCTAGACGATTATCAAGACGTTCTAGCCAAGTGCGGGTTTGATGTCCCTCAGGGCAAGTGGCCTGCTGATTCTGCCAGTCAATTACATGGGCGAGAAAAGTCATAGGCATCCTCACGAGTCCCTTGCCAACTGGTGTCTGCTCTGACAGGTCCAATCAGCTCAATGCCATCATCGTTTTGGCTGGTGACCAGCAGCTGTGCATCCACATAGCCTGCATCCACAAAATGTTGGCTCGGTAACTTTGATTTTTGCGCTAAAGCCTGATGAATCATAGCAGTTTGTTCAACATCTTGGACTTGAGCTGGAGTAGTTTCGACATGAGTAATCAGGTGAACTTGGTTCGTTTCACAGGTTTCACCCTTGTTGTACCTTAGATCCAGTCCAAGACTCTGAGCGCAAAGTTCCAACCCGAGCATCACTTTCATAGGGGGAACTCAAACCCTCTCCAGGGGATGGCATTTCCTTTGGTGGGCGGAGTTTGATCTGTCCGTGGGTCTTCATCATACTGATAGACCCAATATTGACGCAGTTGTTCAACCTTGGGTAAACGGCGTAGGTGCTCTGGAGTTTCCTCAAGCCACAGACATTCGAGCAATTTCATCCCATCACGGCCAATTGGCTCCCCATCGGCGGTGCTGATGAGCTGCTTTTTGGGGAGACGATAATCGTCTATGACTTTGCCATAACGCTCTTTCCACTCAGGGTCTACCCAACGCAAGTAACCACTTTGGTTCTCTGAGGGCAAATACATATAGTGTTGCTCTGTTGCATTTCCCCCACTGCTTCTTGACGGTTGAGTTCTCGAAGGGTTGCAAGCACTTGGGTTGAGTCACTGCGTTGTTTAACTAATTCCTTAATCCATCCCCCTGCTTTGAGTTGGCTGAGTAAGTGATCTAATACTCTGTCTCCTGCACCTCCGTCTACCAGGCGATTGCGAAATTCACCCAAGCCCGTATGGTCACGCGCCACTATCTTCGTTCCTCCAAACCCAAGCAATATTTCCTGTTCTACCGACAAATGACTGCATCCGCTGCCTGACGGTCTGGTAAATTTTCCAGAAATTGCATAACCCTCACCAGGGCTAATTGTCCTGCACTAATCAATGACGAACCATGCTGCTTAACAAGTCCGCAAAGTATTGATCGTGATAAATCTCTGGGAGTTCATCCCTGAGCCAGATCTAGAGATTCCCTTGGGGAAATGCTGCTAGGGCTACCCGACGAGTAAGCTTCAGGAACACTGGCACCGATGGGCTTGACATCAAGCATTTCTCTTTCTCCTTTTAGCTCCCAACTCTTACCATATCGTCAATGCTTTTACTCATTTTTTTGTTAAGCAATATTTCGCCAGCAGCATCCGGGGTGGGCTGTCCCAACCTTGGCTACCAAGAAAATCAGAGCCCCCCTAACGCACCCTAAGCAACATTTAGCGCGATCGCATTGATAAACTAACCCGCTTCAGTTTTTCATTTACTTCCATTACCCGCACCTTGACCACCTGTCCCACTTTGACTATCTGTTTGGGATCCTCTACAAACCGGTCGGCTAGTTGGGAGATATGCACTAACCCATCTTGATGAACGCCGATATCTACGAAGGCTCCGAAGTTTACCACATTGGTGACAATTCCTTCTAATTCCATTCCAGGACTAAGGTCTTTGAGCTCATTTACGCCTTCTTTGAAGGTGGCGTACTTAAACTCAGCCCTGGGGTCTCGTCCTGGCTTTTCCAATTCCTGGACAATATCCTCTAGGGTTGGTAAGCCTATGGTATCTGTGACGTAACGGTTCAAATCTACTGATTTGAACCGTTCTGATCCTTGTTTAATCTTGGCTAGAGGTAACTGCAAATCCGATGCGATCGCTTTCACTACGGGATAACTCTCTGGATGCACAGCTGTGTTATCCAATGGATTATCCCCGTTGCGAATCCTTAGGAATCCTGCTGACTGCTCGAAGGCTTTTGGCCCTAGCTTTGGTACCTTAAGGATTTCCCGACGGTTTTTGAATGCACCTTGCTGATTGCGATAGGTCACAATATTATTAGCAATGGTCGGGGTAATCCCAGATACAAAGGTTAGCAGTTGAGCAGAAGCAGTGTTTAAATCTACTCCTACATAGTTTACACAACTTTCAACGGTGTCATCAAGTTTCTTCTTGAGCAATTTCTGATCAACATCGTGTTGGTACTGTCCCACACCAATGGATTTAGGGTCAATTTTGACCAACTCGGCTAAGGGGTCTTGTAAGCGTCTGCCAATACTAATCGCTCCTCTGACTGTGACATCTAAATCTGGAAACTCCTCTCGTGCTACCTCACTGGCGGAATAAATCGATGCCCCAGATTCATTCACCATTACTTTAATTGGTTTGCGCTCCATGGTTTTGAGGACTTCCGAGATAAACTCGTCTGTCTCACGAGAGGCTGTACCGTTACCAATGGCAATTAGCTCGATCTGGTAGGTTTCGATTAAATTCTTAATGGTTTTGGCAGCTTGTTCGCGCTTTTGGCTGCCTTGATGGGGAAACACTGGCTGGTATGTGATGTATTTAGCTGTCTCATCCAGGATAGCCACTTTACAACCAGTGCGGAAGCCTGGGTCTATGGCTAAGGTTGGTTTCATTCCTGCTGGAGCAGATAACAACAGTTCTCGGAGATTGGCTTCAAAGGTTTTAATGGACTCTGCATCAGCATAGGTTTTGCGATCGGCGCGTACTTCCGTAGTTAGGGAGGTTTTCATGAGCCGATTAAACCCATCTTTGAGCATGGTCTGGTAAAACTCTCGCAGTAGGGTAACCTTGGTGTGGATTTCCTCAGACTCTAGGTAGGACATAACATAGTCTTCATCAAAAGAGAGTTCCAGCTTTATTACTCCCTCAGCCTCACCCCTGAGCAGGGCTAACATATTGTGTGGCGCTACAGATTTCACTGGGATTTGGAACTCCCGGTACATTTCAAACTTAGTGGTACCTTCGGGATAATCCTTTTTAATCCGAGACACGAATACTCCCGATTTCAGGAAATAATCCCGCAAGTACGCTCGTAAGTGGGCTTTTTCAGCTACAGCTTCCGCTAAAATATCTGAGGCACCTTGAAGAACGTCCTCTACCGTATTGAGCTTATGGTCTGGGGAAATGTATTTAGCGGCTTCTTCAGATAAGGATACTGATTTAACTTCCGGAGTGTTCATCGACCCAATCCAGTCCGCTAAGGGGTCAAGTCCTTTCTCCCTCGCCATGGTTGCCCGAGTGCGTCGTTTCGGTTTATAGGGCAGGTAGAGGTCTTCCAATTCAGTCTTTTGCTGGCAAGCTTCGATCTTAGCCTTTAGTTCATCGGTGAGCTTACCCGCAGATGCGATCGCATTCAGGATTACTGACTTCCGTTGCTCAAGTTCCGTTAGATAAGTATGGCGCTCAGCTATGGTGCGTAGCTGAACTTCATCGAGAGAACCAGTCACCTCTTTACGGTAGCGAGCTATAAACGGAATAGTTGCCCCTTCAGCAAATAAAGACAGGGCATTCTCGATCTGAGTGGCGCTTAACGACAGTTCTTGGGCTAAGATTTGAGAAAAAGTGCTCATGTTACCAGGAAAAGCAGAAATTCAAATAAATTTGAAATAAATTTAAACTAGCAAATTGAGAACGGGAGCATGTCAAATTTGTAATTAGGTACATAGATCCCCCCTAACCCCCCTTAAAAAAGGGGGGAATTAGATTGAAAAGTCCCCCTTATTAAGGGGGATAATGGGGGATCTGAATCAGGGATTAACAAAACTGACATGCACCCATTGAGAACGGTATAGCGTTTTTATTTGAGATGTAAACCTACAAGGTCTTTTTTTAGTTTACAATAAAACTCCTGATCTCTTGCACCTCTTGCCTTTTGCCTCTTGCCTCTTGCCTTTTTCGGCAATACGGGTATTTACAACCTATATCCAAACGCGCTTATTACCATTAATAATTAACAATTAACAGTTCAATTCACAAGTAACAATTATGGTTTCTAGCCCTGAATTGATCAAACCTACCCTAAGTCCAGGTAGTCTCCGTCGAGTCCATCATATTGCTCTGAATGTGAAGGATATCCAAGCATCGCGCCACTTTTATGGTACAGTGCTAGGTTTACATGAACTAACTGGAGAAGAAGTGCCCAGTACTTTGCGATCGCTAGTCGCAGCCGGAAAAGTCACTAATTTCGTTACCCCAGATGGCATTGTTGTGGATTTGTTTTCCGAGCCAGACCTATCACCACCGGATCCAGACCCCCATCGTGGCTTTACTCGGGTCAATCATCTCGCCTTTGATATCGATCCTCAGTTATTTGACCAAGCCGTAGAAGTCCTAAAACAAAATCAAATTCCCATCGATCATGGTCCAGTAACTCGTCCCACCGGCAGAGGTATCTATTTTTATGACCCCGATGGATTTATAGTTGAAATTCGCTGCGATGCGATTGAATGAGACTTCGTTACAGTTGTGAGGAATCGGGAATCGGGAATCGGGAATCGGGAATCGGGAATCGGGAATTGGGAATTGGAAATAAAAATTACAGGGTTTTTCATAACAATAAGTAACTCCTGCTCCCTGCTCCCTGCTCCCTGCTCCCTGCTCCCTGCTCCCTGTTCCCTGTTCCCTGTTCCCTGTTCCCTACTTCTGCAAGAAGTCTAATATCTAAGTTAAAGACCGCTGCTTCTTTTCAAAATACTGTTGATGATAGTCATCAGCTAAATAATAGTCCGAAGCTGGCTTAATTTCAGTGACAATATCCTTATCAAACTTACCAGAAACTTGCAGCTTTTGTTTTGAAAGTCTTGCCAACACTTCTTGTTCCTGATTGTGGAAAAAAATCACAGATCGATATTGTTCTCCTCGATCAGGACCTTGGCGGTTCAATGTCGTAGGGTCATGGATAGACCAAAACACCTCAAGTAATTGTTCATAGCTGACTTTTTCCGGGTCATACTCCACCTGTGCCACTTCCGCGTGACCCGTTATTCTTGATAATACATCCAGATAGCATGGGTTAGGAAAATGTCCGCCCATATAACCAACAGAAGTTGAGACTACTCCCTTCACTTTCCGAAATGCTGCTTCTACTCCCCAGAAACAACCACCACCAAATGTCGCTTTTTCCATCGTTTTTACGTAGTTATTGAGTAAGCTATCAGCTATCAGCTATCAGCTATCAGCCTTTGGCCTGTGGCGACGCTACCTAAACAATTTATGCCCATAGCGTACGCTACACCAAACAGCTTTTGAACAAAATAAGCACCTCAAGCAGCATGAGCCAAAGCCTGACGGCTGACGGCTGTTCGCGTAGCGTGAGCCTTTGGCTCACGGCTAACGGCTGAATGCTTACATTATTGATCAATCATTGCTCAGAATTTATTCATTATATAGTAGTTTTTTATTTTTGAGAGAACAGGGAACAGAGAACAGGTAAAAAAATATGTTGACATGATTAGGCTAAAGGCCTTTTGCTGATAGCTGATAGCTGATAGCTGAAAACTAGCATTTTTATATCTAAATTATAATCATAATACTTAATTTTTTATTTGTAACAAAATGTTTAACTTTCCAAAAATATCTTGATTTTTTCCGAGATATTAGTAATAATAAAAATGTCGGATATTTCGATAAGATTTCTGGACAAAAAGCCGCGCTTCCAAGTTGACACACAAAGCGCGGCTTTACCCCCAGTCACAAACTATGTGTGAGGTAATTCCTATGATGCCAAACAAACGGTCAGTAGATCATCTCGTTCACTGTCAGCGAGCCCTAGACCGGCTTGCGCAAATTGCTGAAAGGCAATCCACACGCCCAGATTCAATGCCTCGTGCCATCACGGAGCGAGAGGAAATTTTGATCTACCTATACAGCAACTGCCGACTGTCCATGACTCCCCAGGGGTTTTACCGCAAGTGGCAAGTCAATCAAGAAGACATGGGTAACATCTGCTGCCGCTCAACTTATGCTGTAAATACCTGGCTGGCTCAAGGTGCTCGCTATAAAACTCCTAGTGCGGATTCTTTATACCATCTAGCCTTGATGGATTTTCTTTTGGAGAATTTCGAGGCAATTCCCAAGGAGTTATTGAATCGACTTTGCTCTAGGGTTGTTCGGTAAAGGCGTGTTGTCTGTAAGAATTAAGAATTTAGAATTTAGAATGTAGAATGGTGAATTAAAAATTAGACCTCTTGCATCTCATCAACCGTGGTGAAGACAAGGCAAAAGGTATAAATTTTAATTTAAGCACCGATCGCAGAATTAATTACCTACTAATTCTGCGATCGGTGCTTACCTCCCATTGATTAGCTGACGGCTGACGGCTGACGGCTGACGGCTGACGGCTGAATGCTTACAATCTGATCACGATAACTTAGCACTCTTGGTTATGCTGTTTCAGTTAAAGCCATCAAGCACATTTTTGCCAATGGCACGACCGCTCTCTTGCTGGGAATGAGCCGTCTTGAGGGTTTCCACACTGATTTTCCCAAGATTGTTGGTCACAGTGGAAATTAGCGTGCCATCGTCAATAAGCTCAGACACCCGATTCAGCAATTCATGCTGTTTGTCGATGTCCTCGGTTTGAAACATCGAGCGAGTAAACATGAATTCCCAGCTGAAGCTTAGGGCTTTGGGTTTGATCAATTTCATGTCTAGGGATTGAGGGTCATCAATTAGTGCGATATGACCGCGAGGCTTGATCAGCTCGATGATGCCAGGAAAATGTCCGCCTGATCCTGAAAGGGAAGCAACGTAGCGGGGCTCGAGTCCCAATTCCTTGATTTGATCAACAAGGGACTTGCGGTGATTGATCACATGGTCCGCACCCATCTTTTTAACCCACTCGATGGTTTCCGGACGAGATGCAGTTGCGATCGCGGTCAACCCAGTGAGTTTCTTGGCAAGTTGAATCAGGATTGACCCAACACCTCCCGCGCCACCGATAATCAGTATACTCTCGCCCTTGCCTTCTCCTTCTTTGACCCCGAGGCAGTCGAACAGGATTTCCCAGGCAGTAATGGAGGTCAGTGGAAAACCCGCTGCTTCCGCAAAGCCCAGGGATTTGGGTTTTTTCCCGACAATCCGCTCATCAACGGCATGGAGCTCGGAGTTGGTGCCCGGTCGAGTGATATCACCCGCATAATAGACTTCATCACCTACTTTAAATTTACTGACATCGCTGCCAACTTCTCGAACAACACCTGCGGCATCATAGCCAATGACCTTGGTGCCCTTTTCCGGTGCCATCTTGGCGCGCACTTTCACGTCCACAGGATTGACCGAAATTCCCCGAACCTCCACCAACAGGTCCTGTGGCCCTAATTCCGGTGTTTCGGTTTCAAATTCGATCAGCGCGTCTGGTGCAGTGATTGGTCCAGGCTGATTATATCCTATGGCTTTCATATGTTGGTTTTCCTTTTATGATCAATGCCGCCGATTCGATTGTATAGTGGTTTTTAGTTGAAAACTGCTGCACTGCCCACCCTAAATCAACTTATGGAGAAAACTTGGGAGGAAGCCTGTGATTATCATCCGGATGCTAACAACCTTGATGATGTGGTACGATTGTTGTCGGAGAACAAATGAGGGTTGAGAGTTAAGTTTATGATTCTATTGAATTAGTTTTTGAGAGGGATAAATATTGAATTATATTAGGAATTTTTATGTAAATCAGTAGGTAAAAATCGATCTATTTCTTCATCTGATAAAGTCATTTCTTCACCTTGATTAATTTTTCCATTTTGCTTGAGAGCCTTTCCAGTTTGGATATATGCTTTAGTATTTGTTCTGGGTGCATTTTTGTAAATAAGCTTTAATTGTTGTTGTAATTCATCTCGTTGAGCCTTAATATCATCAACTTTGATAATTCCTGACTTTATATCTGCCAGTAATGAAATATATAGTTCTCGGATATTCCAGAGTTCGTGAGCAGCTACTGCATGGTCTTTTGAATATTTTTGTAGATCATAATCTTTTGTATAAATTTGAATAATTAATAAAAATGTTGATAATATAGCAGCAACAATAGTACCCGTATTATGATTTCCAAAAATACTAATCAACAAACTTGTCGTAACTAAAGCAGATAATATTATTTCAGTTATTTTTAGTCTATCTAGCTTATTTTTATAAAGATTTGAGCATTTGTCATGATTTTTTTGAGTCCAAACAACACGCCCAAAACATTCACGAATTTGAGACTCTAAAATCTTAACTGCATTATAATATTCATCCTGGGAATGATGTTCCATAAATTTTTTTCCATTTTTTTTGTGCAGAATAATTCCTCTTGCTTGATTGATTTTTTATGGCTTCTAATGCAATTTTATAGCACTTTTTAGCCTTGTACTCAAAGTTTCCTGTTCTGTAAATACGTTGTTTACTACCTACAGCATACCAGTATTTTTGATTTTGCTTCTGACTTGATAAATATTTGAAAAAATCTCTACTCATCAAGTGATAGTAACTATAAGATTTATCTTTATATTTCCCACTTTTTAAGAAATTATTACATAAAGTGTCAATTAAAAGGCCTCCCATTGGGACATTCCATTTTTTTTTCCATGCTCTTGCCATTCTACATAAGTTAATCAAGTTTCCATTCATTAATTTATTCTTATCTTTAATAGTTTGAATTTCTGGTCTAGGATTAGTACTTTTCCAGCTTCCTCCATTATTAGAATCTGGATAACGAAAACTACTGTCAGTCCATTCAAAAGCAGGAACAACTTCAAATTTTATCCCATCTTTAAATTGAATTACTACTACTTGTCCATCTCCACCTATATCGGTTGTAGGATAGGTGAATTGTAATGATTTTTTTACGGATTGTAAAAGTGCTGATTGACCATTAGATTGGTAACTATTATATTTATTATATAAATCATGAGGCAAAATAAATATAATGTCTAAATCGCTAAAACCTTGAACGGCTGTTCCTCTAGCATAAGATCCTACATAAAGACTATGTTTTTTGTTATTTTTAATTCCCCAAAAATCTATATTTAGCCTTTGAGTTATCCCTTGATAACGGTTTGAAATTTTGCTGCGAGTACTCTGTGGAACCTTTAAGTTGTTGCAAAGGGTATTGAATTGATTAGCTACAGACATTGAATCACTCCCCGGAATACTCTTCATATCTTCACCAGTCAATATTTGCCAAGCCAAAATACTAAATAATTCCGTAGATATACTGTTGACCCCTTGGCTATTCATTATTTAGTTTGCCAATAGAAGCCTCATAAAGTCTAAGGAATCTATCATGACATTACCAAATACACCCCTATATTAGAACAAATTATCCTAATGGTTTACCCCACCACTTCCAATACTCCTTATTAAACGGCGATTTCCACCTTTGAATCAATTCCTGTTCAAGCGCTGCCGTGCCTTCCTATCTGTTGCATATCCCACGCTGTATTCACAAAGGTTTCAAGTTGATGCTTTCGGTTCAGGATGATGTAGTTATCGATGTAGGTTCATTGGTGACAAATTAAGAATGAATGCAATTTGTAACCAATGATCGGGAATTGGAAATTTGGTCACCTGTGTTCGCACCTTGTCAGTTGTTTAGGGTGCCTTAGGGACGGACTCGCTCTGACCTCCTCCTATCAAGTCTTGGGAAAAACCCTCTAGTAACGCACCACCTTATATTCATGCCTTGATTCAGCAACAATGAAAGGGAATGGGATCGCGCGTTATCGAATTTCAGGAATCAGGCTTCAGTTAATGGGTTCAAGGTTTAACCAGGGGAGTAAATTTAAGTTCTATAGCATAACCAGCACTAGCTGCTAATTTGGCAAGGGTTTGTAATTTTGGAACTTGTTTTCCCGATTCAATTCTTGCTAATTGAGATTGCTTCATACCTAAGCGCTGAGCAAATTCTCGTTGAGTTAGACCAGTAGCAGCTCTGAGGGCAATAACCTGACTAGCAATATTAAACTCAAATTCTAGAGCTTCATACTCGGCTTTGACCTCTGGATTTGCTAGAACTTGGGAACGAATATCATCCCATTTAATTGTCTTTGCACTCATTTTTTCTTCCTCCTATTTTGGCACTTACTTTGCCGATTGCTCAATTAATTATTTTCCTGTGCTAAAAATTCCGCTCTACGAGATTCGGCAATTTCAATTTCTTTGGCTGGTGTTTTCTGAGTTTTTTTCTGAAAACCATGCAGTAAAATGAAGCGCCTACCTGTATAAGCAATATAAAAAATTCTATAAATATTTGTTTTCTGTTCTACACGAATTTCAAATAGCTTCGAGTTTTTTATGGGACGGACATGGGGCATTCCTACGGAAATACCATGTTCCTGGAGAAGTTTAAATATACGAGCAAATTTTGCCTGTACCTTAGTGTCTTGTTCCAAGAACCAATCTAAGGGAGGGGAACTACCATTTGCTAATTGGTAAAACTCAATTATCCATTGCAAAATTTTAACTATTGCTAGTTTGATAACACTAATGTTATCAAACTTTGCCATACTATGTCAACTAGGAAGTTTCACCTTACTTAGAATTGGGGGATTAGGGGGCGTTGCGTCAGTCCCCCAGATTCATCCTTTGGTGGGCAGTGCCTAAAACAAGTGTACCGAAGCACATCAATCTCACTGCTGCACTGCCCACCCTACTACTTTCTGTGATTAATCCTTTGGTGGGCAGTGCTTACAACAAGTGTACCCAAGCAAATCAATCTAACGGCGGCACTGCCCACCCTACTTTCTGCTGAATGTTCTGAAAATCCCCAAAAGGGTTTTGTATACTATGATTGGTAGCACTATATAGCAGTACGCATTAAGGTTAGGACATTGATACAAAGTGAAAAACTCTTGTAGTTAACTGTTGCCTTTTGCCTTTTGCCTCTTGCCTTGCGCATAGCACTATAACTAGTGCTCTACCTCCTTTAATCGGTGGTGAGGCTTTCCCGGAGCAGCAGAAATTCCATGAACTTGGGTCTTGGACAAACGATCGGTGGACGCTATAAAATTATTCGTCAACTGGGACAAGGTGGATTTGGTCAGACTTTCGTAGCTGAAGACCAACACTTGCCTGGTGACAATCAGTGTGTAGTTAAGCAGCTCAAGCCAGTAGCCACGGATCCCTTGACATTGCAGACGGCTAGGCGACTGTTTGACACGGAAGCCCAAATCCTACACCAGTTGGGAAGTCATGAGCAAATTCCCCAGCTTTTTGCGTATTTTGAAGAAAATCAAGACTTCTATCTAGTCCAGGAATTGATTGAAGGGGAAGACCTCAGCCAGGAACTTGTACCGGGAACCCAGGTTAATGAAGATCAGATTATTTCCCTGTTACAGGAAATCCTGGAAGTTTTAGAATTTGTTCATCAACGGCGTATTATTCACCGAGATATTAATCCTCAAAACATCCTTCGGCGTAAATCAGATGGCAAATTAGTACTGATTGACTTCGGTGCGGTTAAACAAGTGAGTACCCAAATCCTGGAAGGGGGTAATACTGGCTTTACGGTTGCTATTGGTACTCCTGGCTATCGACCTAGTGAACAAGCCAATGGTTACCCGAAATTAAGCAGTGATATCTATGCTGTCGGGATGATCGGGATTGTTGGTTTAACCGGTTTACGTCCTCACCAATTGCCCCTTGACGCTGATACAGGGGAAATTAGCTGGCATAACCAAATATCAGTAAGTGCTGAATTAGCGGATACTTTAGATAAAATGGTGTGCTATGATTTCCGAGAGCGTTACCAATCAGCAACCTTAGCCTTACAAGCACTGACTACTGCAATTAGTAATAAAACTAATAATAACAGCAATCCTAACACTACTAAAACTGGCGCTACCTTAATGTTGGGAATTGCGTCATCTATACAACCGCTGCTCCCGAAACCCCGACGATTCAGACTAAAACCGTACCAAGTGTTACTGTACACCGGGGTGATTGGATTGGGGTTTGCAGCAACGGTTTTTATGGTGAATGCATTCAAGGAAGTTACTGCTACGGATTGGTATAACCAGGGCGAAACCTTTTTAGAATTGAAGCGCTATGAACAGGCTCTGGATGCTTATAATCGAGCTGTAGAAATCCGAGGGGAATATGCTCCAGCTTGGCAAGGTCAGGGTAAGACCTTGTTTGCCCTCAAGTACTATGAAGAAGCTCTAAATGCTTACGACCAAGCCATTCAAATTGAGCCGGATTATAGTGCAGCTTGGAAGGGTAGGGGTAAAACCTTGGAGCAGTTGGAGCGTTATGACGCAGCAATTAAAGCGTTTAATAGCGCCCTGGAACTCCAGCCCAATGACCTGGATGCTTGGATCAGTCTTGGTAATGTTCAGGTTAAGTCCAAGAATTATTATGATGCGATCGCATCCTTTGACAAAGCCCTTAAACTCAAACCCGATTCTTACCAAGCTTGGTATAGACGGGGCTGGGCATTACATAATTTGCGTCAATATAAAGCAGCGGTACAATCCTACGACCGAGCCTTAGACTACAAACCTAATTCCGCTGAAGCCTGGTATCAGCGGGGTAATGACTTGAGCAATTTGCAAAAGTATAAAGATGCAGCCAAGTCTTATCAGCAAGCCGTTCAATTCCAGCCCAACTTCTACCAAGCTTGGTATAGCTGGGGCAATACCTTAAATAAATTACGGAAATACCAAGAAGCCTTAGGGTCCTTTGAGCAAGCCGTTAAACTCCAGCCTAATTCCTATCAAGCCTGGTACAGTCGCGGTTGGACACTCCATCAAGTCCAGCGATATGAAGATGCCCTGGAAGCTTACGACAAAGCCATTAAACTAAAATCCAAGCCTTACCAAGCTTGGTACAGTCGAGGCAATACCTTCTATAAATTGGAACGATATAAAGATGCGATCGCATCTTACCAACAAGCAGTTAACTATAAACCTGACTACAGCCAAGCCTGGTATAGCCTAGGCAATGCATTAGTTAAAGTCAACCAGTATAAAAAAGCGATCGCTGCTTATGATAAAGCAGTGCGCTACCAGCCAAACTACCGAGACGCTATCAAAGCACGGGATTGGGCAAATCGGGCATTGGAAGCAGAGATTAGGGAACAGGAAACAGGGAATAGGGAACAGGAAACAGGGAATAGGGAATAGGGAAAGAGAGGGAGGTGTGGGGAGTGTGGGAGGTGTGGGAGGTGTGGGAAGTTCAGTAGGAATAGTGCAAGTAGGGTGGGCAGTGCTTCACAGAGATTCATTTGCTTGGCCATAGTCTTGCTAGGCACTGCCCACCAGAGGATTAATCTTAACTAGTTGAAGTAGGGTGGGCAGTGGATCAGACAGATTCATTTGCTTGGCCATAGTCTTGCTAGGCACTGCCCACCAGAGGATTAATCTTAACTAGTTGAAGTAGGGTGGGCAGTGCTTCACAGAGATTCATTTCCTTGGCCATAGTCTTGCTAGGCACTGCCCACCAGACGAATAGTTCAAGTAGGGTGGGCAGTGGATCACAGAGATTTATTTCCTAACCATAGTCTTGCTAGGCACTGCCCACCAGACGAATAGTTAAAGTAGGGTGGGCAGTGCTTCACAGAGATTTATTTCCTAACCATAGTCTTGCTAGGCACTGCCCACCAGAGGATTAATCTTAAGTAGGTTCAGTAGAACCAATATTATCTAATTCTCCATCTGATTGAGCCAGATAAATCCCAGATAATACGATTATAAACGTCAAGCCATTTAACCAACTCAATTTTTCTGCAAAAATTAGCCAGGCAAATAATGCTGCAATCATGGGTTCCAGCAATAGGATGAGAGAGACAAAGCTAGATGAAAATTGTTTGAGACTATAGAATAATGCACCCAATCCAATTATAGAGCCACAAAGTCCTAGGCCAATAACAGCAGACCATGATGAAAAGGAAGCAGGAAATAGTCTATCTTCAAATAGCAATGTTAATGGTAACAACAATAGGCCACCCAAGGTATAAAGCCATAGTAAAATTGTGCTTGTGTCAAATTTTACTCGGAGATTCTCTGTTACCAAAAGTGTAGCCGCATAGAAAAGGGCAGATAGTAATGCAACGCTGTCCCCTATCAATGTATCTCGATCGATATGAAAATCGTTAAAACCAATTAAGAACGTTCCTCCTAGAGCCAGCATCATGCCGATTAGGAAGCGACGATTAAAGGATTGGCTTAACAGTAACCATCCGCCGACAGCTGCAAAAATAGGAGTGGTGTTGTGGAGAAGATTAGAATTAGCAACACTTGTTTTTGTCAGAGACCAAGCCCACGTCACTAGGCAAATTGAATCTAAGCTAGCAACAAGAAATAAGGAGAAAAAATCCTTTACAGTATAAGCCTTGTTATCAGTGTTATCAGTAGTAGATAAGCGTCCGCTGTGCTTATCCCAAAGTAGTTTGATAACCTTGCCAAGGCCCAACGCTAGGCTGGCAATCCAAAACCGATTAAATATTGTTCCATAAGGGCCCATATCATGTTCTGTTATGCGAGTCAGAATTGGTGAAGACGATAGGGCAAAAATGGCAATTGCTAAGGAAGAAGATCCCCAGATTGCAGAACTTTTAGTAGACATGATCAACTTCCTTAATTAGGGATTATATAGTGGTTGTAAACAGTGGTTTTAAACGATTTGAGGTAGATAATCCTGAATTTTAGACAACAGGAAATAGCGGATCACCAGAAAAGTGGATTACCGGAACCTATAAAAGGATATAGGGAATAGCGAACCAAAAAAAATGACGTCTACCTCCTAATTAGTATAACGTCTCTAAAAAAGGTTAACAACATCAAGGTTAACAACATCAGTAACACCATGGCAAGTAGCCATTGTTTATCTAATTTTATAGGAAGAGAAGTACAGTTTAAGACATAGTATTTTTCTTGAAAGGTATCAGGTAGCTTTGGAGCAGGAAGCATAAGATATCTTAAGCTTTGCTTCCACTCCTATATCTGTAAAAGTATCATAGAATAAACCCATCTTGTCAATCAACCAGGGGAGTTTTCAATAAACCTGGCCTTATGGCGATAGTTGACAATATATTTTATACATATAGTGTTTATTTGATGGTAAAAACATTATAGATAGGAATTAACAAAATTAGATCCGTTTACCCTGCAAAATACCATTTAATATAGAGCCTAACGTAAGCATATGCGCTACGCGCACGCTACGCGAACAGCCGTCAGCCGTCAGTGGTCAGCGTAATTTCCTCCAGATTCATTAGCTGACCATAGGATTGCTAGGCACTGCCCACCAAACGATTAATCTATTCCCGATTCCCGATTCCCGATTCCCCATTCTAAATTCTAAATTCTAAATTCTAACTTCCCGATTCCCGATTCCCGATTCCCGATTCCCGATTAACTGTTACAGAAAGCGCAACACAGACCATCAGCCTTCTGTTGTCGATTAGCTTAGGAATAAGCAATACAGAGGGCAAATCAAATGAACAAATTACTTAGACTATTCCTCCTTTCCGGAATGGTTGCTATCTTGGCACAGCTAACAACAGCTTGCCACAATCAGCCATCAGCCCAATTAGAAGAAAGCTCTAATCTACCTGTAGCGAAAGACGTAGAACGTGACCAAAGACAGCGCCAATCAGAACTTATGGAATCAGCCCAGGTCGGGAGGTCGGCGGATAGTGTTAATCAGAATTTCAGTAACAGAGTTTTGAGACCCCAAGCCTCAATGCCACTCTCCGGTAGCCCAAATGCAGCCTCTCAACCAGTTCCTAGTCGCTCAATTCCAGAGCAAGCTATTCCAGAAGTCAGCAACAGAGAAAACTATAGTCCCATTGATGAGAACGCCTTTAAGAGAGTAAAGCATAATCCCCTGTCTACCTTTGCTATTGATGTTGATACCGCCTCCTACAGCAATCTTCGTCGTTTCCTTAATAACGGTCAACTTCCCCCTACTGATGCCATCCGTATCGAAGAATTAATTAACTACTTTAACTACGACTATCCCGAACCAGAAAGCGATCGCCCTTTCTCGATTACCACAGAAATTTCTCAAGCTCCTTGGAATCCCACTCACCAATTAGTTCACATTGGTATCCAAGGGGAAAAGATGGCGATTGAAGATTTACCTCCCAGCAATCTTGTCTTTTTGCTGGATGTCTCCGGTTCTATGAATAGTCCCAATAAGCTTCCCCTGCTCAAAGATGCCTTTCGGATGCTTGTCAATGAATTGAGAGAAGAAGACCAGGTTAGTATTGTCGTCTATGCTGGCGCTGCGGGCGTGGTTTTACCTCCTACTCCAGGCAACCAGAAAGATAAAATCTTAACAGCTATTGAGAATCTCAATGCCGGAGGGTCTACTGCTGGGGGAGCAGGAATTAAACTGGCTTATAAACTCGCCCAGGATAATTTTATTAAATCAGGAAATAACCGAGTTATTCTCGCAACCGACGGAGACTTTAATGTCGGAGTCTCCAGTGATACCGAATTAGTTAAACTAATTGAACAGAAGCGAAAAAAAGGAGTTTTTCTGACTGTATTAGGATTTGGTACCGGTAATTTACAAGACTCCAAGATGGAGAAAATTGCTAATAAAGGAAATGGCAATTATGCTTATATTGATAACGAGTTAGAAGCTAAGAAAGTTCTGGTTAACGAAATTGGAGCCACTCTACTCACTATTGCCAAAGATGTTAAGATTCAAGTAGAATTTAATCCTGCCAAAGTCCAAGGGTATCGTTTGATTGGTTATGAAAATCGGCGGCTGAAGGATGAAGACTTTAATGATGATACTAAAGATGCCGGAGAATTAGGAGCTGGACATACTGTTACTGCACTGTATGAAATTATTCCTGTGGGAGCGAAAACTAATGTCAAATTACCGGATATTGACCCTCTGAAATATCAATCCAATGCTGCTTCAACAACCAATTCCAAAGAATTAATGCAGGTCAAGTTACGTTACAAAGAACCTGATGGTAACACCTCTCAACTCCTCACCTATCCCTTGGTTGATAAAGCAGTCAAGCTAGACGATGCTTCCGATAACTTTAAGTTTTCCGCTGCCGTTGCCAGTTTTGGTATGGTGTTAAGAGATTCTCCTTACAAAGGTAAAGCTAGTTTTGACCAAGCATTACAATTAGCAAAGGAATCCGAAGGAGTAGATTTAGAGGGTTATCGAGCTGAGTTTATTGATTTGATTGAGAGTGCGGAGGAAATAGAGAGTAGGTAATCGGGAATCGGGAATCGGGAATCGGGAATCGGGAATCGGGAATCGGGAAT
>NZ_MKZS01000001.1:1082546-1092741 GCF_001942495.1 Moorena bouillonii PNG | reverse complement strand
CACCCCACACCCCACACCCAGTAAGGCTTTTAAGGCTGTTTGTCACCCCGTCAGAAAATTTACACTTTTCTGTATATGCTATTCAATGCACCTGCGATACTATAGGTACATACAGCATCAGAAGATAAACAAGTGATTAATGAACTTATAGGTAGATTTTGCTCACTTGTTAGTAAGAATGTTAGTAAGGAAATTAAGGATATGGGTAGTATCTACAATATCACCGTAGAAGGGGTAACCTATTCTAGGAATAGGTCGTTTCCATTGGCAGAGACTTCCTACTTACCAATAGAGGCATTCGCCTTGTCAAGTTTTTCAGCTGTAAAATTTCCCATTGTAGCGGGAAATGCCGGAAATGCATACCCTCCTGTTGAAACGGGGGTGTATGATGGTTCGGTAGCATCTTTCTCTTGTAGGAGCACATGCTTCCTCTCTTTTCTCGGGAGGAGGTCAAAGTTGCAGAACAGATGAACTATGTACCATCAGAGCAAGCTTAAACCCATGAGGGGGCTATAAATTTAGTACAAATGTTCGGCATTTGTGACATGCTCCCTCTCTTTTCTCACTCTCCGGGAAGCCAATCTCTAGAAGGCTTATCAGTCAATCAATACAAGCTATCCTTTTAGAAAAACTTGGATACTGTATTTATTGCTAGAAAAAAATCTGGCAATCGTTTCCGGCGGAGATTGTCGGTGGTTCGATTGTTATACAGTTTTCTGGCAACACGGTTACTGGTGGTAACACGGTTACTGGTAGTGCTACTTTTTTCGGTAACGGCTTCATTGAACCCGGCGCTTCTGCTTGGAGCGCTAACTTTTCTGGTACGTTGGCGCAAACTTACGTAGGTTTAGCAGAATTTGCTTAGTACTACTTTCGATTTTCACAGTGACCTTGAAAGGGATAGCAAACCTACTGTGAGGAGTGCAGTTTCCTAGGTAAAACAATACAAATCCTAGAAGGAAACTATCACAAGTTAGATAGGCTAAACCCTACTTATAGCAACGATAGCTTTGAGAAAGTTTTAAGACAAACTATAGGAGAAGGTGATATGGTCAATGCCAGCTCTGAACGGTTGACAATAAATCAAGATTTACCCAATACCAGTAACCTGAAGATTTTAGTAGTAGATGACCACCAACTCATTTTGAAAGGAACAGTCAACGAGCTAAGCCAACAGTATCCAGACGCAGAAATAGTCAAAGCAAAAACCGCACAACAAGCTCAAGAGGAAATCGCTAATTCTCACTTTGACCTTTTGGTGATGGATTTGTGTATACCAGAAAATCCAGGAATGACTTCCCAAACTGATACGGGTATTTACTTACTTCAGAAGTTACTAAAAAACTATCCCCAACATAATTTCCTGGTGCAAAGCAGTCATGTCAAGGCACTTGTACGAATCAAACATGATATTGATAACCATGAAGGTGGCTTTGTGATTGCAGAAAAGGAACTTTCGGAATCGGAAATGTTAATCAGGGTTGACTTAGCACTAAAAGGAGCAACCCATACAAGAGATATTAAAACTGGATTGGAACTGAAACCAGAATGGTTAGACGTCCTGAAACTAGCCTCTGAGGAAGAATTGACAGATAAACAAATCTCTGAGCGCATGTATAAATGTGAACGGGCGGTGCGTACCTATTGGACGAAAATCCAAGATGTTCTCGGTGTTTATCCCCAAGACTGCAAGCAAGAAGGTAAGAATATTCGGATTACAACTCTGAATCGAGCCAGAGAAGAAGGACTAATTGATTGATTTTTGAAAATTAAACTATTTCAATAATTGTGTTGGTGTAGTTTTAAATATTGATAGATCATAAACACTATTAAAGACTACTTGCATTCTGGATTTTGTAGTTTTCAGTGTCACTTGTCATATGGTAAGTAAAATTAGAAAAAAAATCAACACAGAAATTGCCATATGGCGACAAGCTGCAGTTCCAGGAATAGCAGTTATCATAATAGTGGTTATACTACGTTTAATAGGTTCACTCCAATTTTTCGAGTGGATAGCCCTTGATACTTTTTTACGTCTTCGTCCTGGGGAACCAACAGATGATAAGGTTGTAGTTGTTGGTATTAACGAAGAGGACATCCGCAGTATTGGACGTTATCCCATACCAGATGGAGAAATCGCTGAACTGATCCAAACAATAGAAGAGTATCAGCCAATTGCTATTGGTCTTGATATTGTTAGAGATATACCTATTGAGCCAGATCATGCCAAACTAACAAAAGTCTTTCAGCAACACAAAAATCTCATTGGGATTGAAAAAATATTACCACCCGATCAAATTCCTCCACCTCCAGAATTACCGAAACAGCAAGTGGGGTTTTCTGATATGATTGCAGATCAAGATGGTCAATATAGACGTTATTTGCTTTGGACTACATCACCGCAAAACCCCCAAAATCCCGATGAAGATAAATATTCCCTATCCCTGCGCGTCGCACAAGCCTATTTATCTGCGCAAGGGATTAATATAGAAACGGGTATCAGTGACCCTAATACTATCAGGTTTGACACCACAGAAATTACTCGCTTTTTACCTAATTCTGGGGGATATATCAGGGGTAATGATAGTGGATTAAAGATATTAGTTAATTTTCGGAGTGGCAAACAGCCCTTTACTATTGTATCACTCAAAGATATTCAATCTGGCCAACTAGACCCGAAATTATTTCATAAGCGGATTGTTTTAATTGGCATCACTGCTCAGAGTGTCCCTGACCTTTTTAATACTTCAGTAGTTGCTGGTTCCTATGCAAAAATTAACGGTCAGATTTATGGTGTAGAATTCCATGCTCATGTTATTTCTCAGATAATTAATGGTGTTTTCAATAACAGAGCTTTTTTAAACGTTTGGCATGATAAATGGGAAAATTTGTGGATAATAATCTGGGGAATTATTCCCATAATTATCGCTCGAATAACTCAATCTATATGGAAAAATATATTAGCTGTTGGTGCTACTAGTTTGGCTTTAATTGGAATAACCTATTTACTAATAGTATGGGGATGGTGGGTTTCTTTAGTACCAGGTTTGTTAATTTTAGTAATTAATGGTTTGGGACTAAGTGCGTTTGCATTTTATCAACATGACCAGGGTTTAAAATCTCAAATTAAGGAACGTCAACGTACAATAAAACATACATTTGATCTTATTCATGCTGGTCCTCTACAAACACTAGCCCATGTGTTGAAGCATCTGCGAAGTCAAGATGCGCCACAAGAACAATTGCTATTGCAATTAGAGAAACTCAATCATGAAATCAGAGAAATTGGCGAGTATCTGAACCTAGAAGCACTAACTCCAGAAGAAAGTATAAGATTAGGAAGCGGTTTAAAGCTAGAGTTAAAACGTCCTATTCATGAGCTTTTTTATCAAGTATATACCAGTACATTGGAACGTGATGACTTGGAGTATTTAAAAACTCTGAAGGTAAAAATCCGTGCATTTGATCCCATTGATGATAAATACTTGATCCTTGAACAAAGACAAGAACTATGCCTATTTCTCGAAGAAGCTTTGTGCAATGTTGGAAAACACGCTAAAGGCGTAAAACGTGTCGAAGCTACTGGTAAAGAAAACCAAGGGTGGTACACTCTGAGCATAAAAGATAATGGTTCTGGTATGTCCTCATTCTCTGAAAGCAAAGGGACACAGTTACTCAAAAATGTTGCGAAAAGTTTGGGAGGTGATTTTAGACGTGAGTCTCTTTTTACTAAAGGAACGTTATGTGAATTAACCTGGCAATTAACAGGTCGTAAAAGTCGTCGTAACCAAATCAAAAAATAACTATAGCAATCCTAGATCATTTGTAAAAATAATGCTGTTTCGCTTTGATTATACTTTTTTTTAAAAATCGTTAAATAGATAGTATTTGCTAATTTTTACGAACTAACCGTTTTGATTTATTGTAATAGATTAATCAAAATTTTTATAAACATCTAATCGGTTAAACTGAATTTACTTTTTAGGTCGTTTTAGTATAATGAGGGTAACATGGCGGTGCGACCCAAGGGCGATTTACTCCCCTATTGGAAAGCCCATCCTGTCAATAAGTAAATTTTGTTGCAAATAGAAGACCTACCTTTTTTCTACCACAAAAACCGAGTAGCTTGACATACCAAGCATTTCAGCCTGTTTCGTCGCTCCTTCAGTATGAATACTCAACTTTTAGGATTCCTTAATAAACCTATTAATTACAGACTAGTAACTAGCTGTACCCTCAGTTTGTTACTATTGTTTGTGCCATCTGCTATAGCTGGTTTTGAACCACGTGATCGAAAACCTGCTACTGACTATTCCCGAACTGGAGGTCGTAGGGGATGTCCAGGTGAAGCAATACCCTTGACACTCCTGGCACCTCAGACTTATGTTAGTCAAACGGCTTCAGTACATCCCACTTTTGCTGGCTTTGTTTCCAGTTCTAATCAAATAGAGTTTAGACTGTTTGAGTTTGAGTCGAATAATACACTTAAACAATTGGGTAGTCCCATTGAAAAGCAAACTCAACCAGGAGTTTTTCAGCTGTCTTTACCAGAGAATCACCCAGGATTAACTGTAGGTAAAAAATATTTGTGGCAGATGGCAATTCGTTGTCCAGATGGTGTTATAGTCGAAAGGGCAGAATTCAGAGTTGTAGAGTTGCCAACACAGATAAAAAGTAGGCTATCTACCACAATTAATAGTTCCCAGAAAGTAGATATCTATGCTGGGGCTGATTTTTGGTATGAAGCATTTACAGAAGCGCTAAAGTTGGCGCAACCTGGAAAAATGGGAAAGCTTGGTTCCAGTTTAGTGGAAGACCTCACTAAGTCTGAGTTAGAAGAAGATGCGGATAAAATTAGGTGGTTGGAGGAAATTGTAAATAGGGATAAGTGATATCTAGGTTTTATAACCAATTGCCAATCATAATAAACGGTGCCCAAAAATAAGGATTATCATATTGGTTATTTATTTCTGGGATTTCTTTTGCCTTAAGTAATTTTATCTGAGCAGCTTGTAACGCTTTAGCTTTACTCATTCCCAATTGATGTACATTTATATAAAATTCTTTCACTAACAAAGATGTAGATTCATCTCCCACAGACCAAAGGGAAGCCATTGCACTTCTGACCCCAACTTGCAAAGCTACTCCAGCTAAACCCAAACTAGAACGTTCATCACCTACCGCTGTTTGACAAGCCGTTAGTGCTAAAAGCTCAACAGAGGCAGAACCGCCACTGACTTGGCGTAAAACTGTTTCTAATTCATTGATGGTGAGTTTATTATTATTTCCTGTAACTAAAAACGTATCTTCGGAAATTATTCCAAATTGAGCATGAGTTGCTATATGAATAACTGGGTAAACTGTATCTTGAATTTCCTTTTCTAGTTTCTTCGGTTCAAAGTCTTCATCTATAAACTGTTTATGATTAGGAAAGATTTTTTGAACTTCTTTGATTTCTAAGGGTACACTTGGCAAAGCTCGGAATGGGAGCTCGTCAATTATTGCTTCTTTACTGACCCCCAAAATTAACGCACGACCTGTTTGAGTATTTAGTTTTTTGGGTGCAGTTAAACTTAAACTAGGGGTGGTAGCGATCGCATAGTTTTCAATTAAGTATTTCTGAGCTTTTTTATCATAAAGGGCAGCCATTGGAATGTCACGCAAAAAGCTGTCTTGAATGAAAACAATAGTTTCGATAGATTGCGACGTTAAATAATCCTCAAAAGGAAGAATCATCAAATCATATAACGTTTTAGCTTCAGTAGTATCATAAGTGATTGACACTGAACCGTATATTAATCCTTGGCGGAATTTTTGAATCTGATTTCTAAAATCTTTCCGTGATGCTTTGAGCCAGTGTAAGTGTTTTTCCTTATTTGGCAGAGTCAAAATCATTGCCGTACCATCGTCTAAAATAATGGAACTAAACACCGCTGTGTTTTGTTCTAACAGTTCATCAACTTGAGTATTATTAATAGCTGCCAAAATACAATCATTGCCAAAATAATTTTGTAGCTCTGCTAGTTTTAAAGAATTAACCGTTTCTAAGGCCAAATTTAATTCTTTATTACGATTTTCTTCATCCAGAGAAGCTAACTCAATTCGGAACTGGGCTAACTGACGATAAACAGGCTCAATTACATCCCGGAAGTCAAATTGTAAATCCCGTTCTGCAATTAAAATATCACTGCGAATTTTATCTAGGGTATTATAGGCACGTTGATAGAAAGGAATCGCCTGTGCCTCTTTGTTCTGCTTTTGTAATATCCTACCTGCTTGCCATTCCCATAAATAAAGGCTATCTTTAGCTTGCAAATTTTGGTCAGCTAATAACAGTGCTTTCTGAGTTAATGTCCAAGCTTTTTGATAGGCTTTACGACATTCATAAAAATGACCTAGGGCACCTAACGCATAAGACTCAGCACGTGTTGCTTGCAATTTGTGGGCAATTTCGATAGCCTGATTTAGTATTGTTGTTGCTTGTGCATCTGCTAATTTTCCCTTGACTGAACACTGGGTTAAGGGCGAAGTAATATTACTATCACCATCAGGTAAATTGGCTAAATCTATAGCTGCATATACCTTCGTAACAGAATCTGGTAAATGAGCGAGTAATTCTAAAGCTTGTTGAATATCTACATTAATCGTTGCTGAATCAACTAAATTTAAGTCTTGAGTGCGTTCATAAAGCTGAATTAAATTCAGTAGACTTCGCATTTGAGCCGATTTATAATCTTGTTCTTGAGATTGTTTAAAACTCGATTGAAAATAGCTCAAAGCCTTCTGATAATCTTCCCTGGCATTAGTTTGAAATTCCTTGCCTTTAGGAATACCACGTTTTGCAGCAGATTTGGCACGTAAATTCCAAAGTTGGGCACGACTTGCATGAGTGTTACCTAAACTATTTAATACCAAAACAATATAGGCTGGATTATTATAAATTTTTGCCTCTTCTAAGGCACTTTCTAAATAGTCGATTGCTTCGTTGTAATCACCCCGGAGACGATAAGCTTCACCTAAACTTCCTAATGCTGCCACTTCCCCCAGTTTATCTTGTTGCTCACGAGCAATTTGTAATGCACTTCCTGGCAAACACTCTAGCTTTCCTTGGGATTTGTCGTAATTAGCACCGCATAACAGCGCAATTGCTTTCCCTGGTTGTCCTAGATTACTATAGGCTTGCGCTTGTTCCGTAAGCACTTGCCCTACTTTCTGTAAATTCCCAATAGTCTGATAGTAATAAATTACCTTTTCCCAATAGGCAAGTGTTGCCTGAGTATCCCCCAACTGCTGATAGGCTCTTGCCAAATTTTCATTAACAATTGCAATAGTTGCCGCTTCATTACTTTTTTCATATACCTTTAACGCTTCTTTCCATAAGGAAATTGCACCGCGATAATCTCCCCTAGCGTAGCGTTCAATACCTTGATTTACCTGTTGAGTTGTATTGGTATCTTGAGCGTTGACTAATTCTCCTATCGTTGCTTGCTCTGTTATTAAAGATAGATTACCCAGCCATAAACATAATGTCAGGCTGATCAGGAACAATACTCCCAGCCAAGGACGCATATTTGATTTACTAAATCTATCAAACACAGGCTGACTCCGGCTTTAGCTGTGTAATATAGCGCTACGCGCAAGGCAACAGGCAAGAGGCATGCATGCAAAAGTTGATTAAAACAGCTTAGGTGCGCTTTCCGTTGGCGAATTAAATTCGCCACGGGTCGCACTTTTTGCTGCTTGTATCAATGTCAAACACCTTAATGGGTAGTACTATATCACTTAAGTGCTTGTTCTTAACACTATCAAAATTTGCTAATCAAGCAAACTAGGAGGTGTCATCAGTTAAGCCAAACCACAGCAGCAGCCAGGTATAGCGCTACGCGCAAGTCAGAAGTTAGAAGTCAGAAGTCAAAGGTGCGCTTTCCGTAGGCGAATTAAATTCGCCACGGGTCGCACCTAAAAGTAAGCTATGACTAAGTTTCGGATCGGGATAATTACCCTTAATAAAAATCTCCCCAATCTCCCCATCTCCTCATCTCCCCATCTCCCCACACTTCCCACCCTTACCCTACTCCCTACTCCCTACTCCCTTATGTTGCTGAACTTCCCATTTTCAACCAGCCAAAAATTTCCTCTGCTGTCAACTGAAGCTCGATACCATCTAACACCACTAGAGAGTCACTTCCCTGACACAATTCCGGTTGTTGGTTAGGTAGAAAAATCAAGACCGAGCGGTCATAAGGGTCAATTAGCCATCCTAGTTGAGAACCATGTCTTAGACAATGTAAAATGTTACCTGTTACTCGGTTTGAACTCTGGCCTGGAGAGATAATTTCAATAGTCCAGTCTGGAGCAATAAACACATCATCTATAGGCTCTCCTTCATCATCAAATTTAATTTGGTTCCAGCGAAGAACTGCTATATCGGAAACAATTGACCGTCCGCCAAAAGTACATCTTAGCTCTGGGAAAGCGTAGGCAATTTGCCCTTCCTCAACAACAGTATTAATTGTACTCGTCAACTTGCTCTGAAGTCTGGAGTGGCGAGTTTTAGGCATTGGTTTCTGGGTAATTTCACCGTTGATATATTCCCTAGGGGGTTTAGTCTCTGGAAGTTCCAGAAACTCTTCGAGAGTCAAAGGTAAGGCAGCTATCTTTACCATTAGCAGCTAGTTCCAGAAACAGATGTGACCATACTATAGCAATTCTCAATCGGGTTGGTTTTATAGCATGTCAGGATAATTACCCTTAATAAAAATCTCCCCATTTCCCCATCTCCCCATCTCCCCATCTCCCCATCTCCCCATCTCCCCATCTCCCCATCTCCCCACACTTCCCACCCTCCCCACACTTCCCACCCTTAACGTATTCCCCACAACTGCCACAAAGTCATATAATTGCCTAGGCGAAAGGCAAATGCCATACGTCCTCCACCGAATAAAATCGCGGGTTTCCAAACTACCGGAATTATTTCATGACCAATAAAAAGTATCGAATACTAGCTATTACTGATCATCATACCCACGGGGGAATAAGTTCAATCTATCCCCTACTCAGAACTATGGCTAAACATCCTGTTTGTGACTCTATTCAAGTGGCAAGCAGGGGAAACCCCAAAAATAAGGAATTTTTCTATGACTATACTTCCACTGAGTTAATGAGCTTGTTGGTTGACGATAACTTTGTTCCTCAAGAAAGCGGGGAACAATTCTTAAATGCCAGCATCAAAACAGACTTTAAAGATCATGATTTGATTTTTCTGAGGATAGACCGACCAATACCCGATGAGTTTTTTGAATTCATTACCAGTCATGTACCCGAAGATAAGATCATTAATCGTCCATCAGGAATCCAAAAAACAGATACAAAGGGGTCTCTTCTGAACTTTCCTGAACTGTGTCCGCCGATGAAACTTTGCAGTACTTTGGAGGAAATTTTAGAATTTTACCAAGAGTTTCCCATTGTTTTAAAACCTCTGCGCAGCTATGGCGGTAAAGGTATTATCAGGATAGTTGATGACCAGGCTTGGGAAGGGAATAAGCAATACTCCCTTGATGACTACAAGTCAGTCATTGAAGAAAGCTTAAGAGATAGTGGTGACTATTTAGCCATGAAGTACTTAAAAAATTACAGCAAAGGTGATAAGAGAGTGCTAGTGGTGAATGGTAAAGTTACAGGAGGTTTTCTCAGGATTCCTAAAGAAGACTCTTGGATCTGCAATATGTCAGCAGGGGGTTCTACAACTGTTGGCGAACCAGATCAAGACGAAATCAGAATTGCTGAAACGATTATTCCTAGTTTCTTGGAGCAAGGCATAGTCATTTTTGGCTTCGATACATTAGTGGATGACGATGGCAAGCGAGTGTTATCTGAGATTAACACATTAAATGTTACTGGTTTAGAAGAAGCCCAAACCCACTCAGGTAAACCAGTGGTTCAAGAGTCATCTGATTTAATGTGGTCTTATATTTGTGAACATATTGGATAACTATAACATTTGTATCTGGGTTGTAAACACACGAATTGCCGAAAAAGGCAAAAGGCAAAAGGCAAAAGGCAAGAGCAACCCACCCCTAACCCCTCCCAGGAGGGGAAAGAGATCCCGGTGCATCTCATATTTGTAAAAAAGTTGCGTAGTGGCGTGGCACAGCTAATTTGGTGCATTAGATTCTAGGTCAACATCGACGTTCAA
>NZ_MKZS01000001.1:1066482-1082446 GCF_001942495.1 Moorena bouillonii PNG | reverse complement strand
CCCGACTCCCGACTCCCGACTCCCGACTCCCGACTCCCGACTCCCGACTCCCGACTCCCTTTCCTAAAGCCTGAGCCCAAACCCCTAATCACTGAATTTTTTGCCAGAATACTTAGAGTTGAAATCGTTAAGTCAGTAAAGGTAGTAAGCATGGACACCGTCCGCGAGTTGCATAAACAGCTAATCAACAAAGAACGCTCAGCTGTAGAAATCACCCAAGAAGCCCTAGATAAGATTCAAGCCCTAGAGCCTCAAGTCCAAAGCTTCCTCCACATCACCTCAGACTATGCTCTACAACAGGCCAGTCAAGTAGATGCGAAAATCGCAGCTGGTGAAGAGCTCCCGACCTTAGCCGGTATACCGATTGGCATCAAAGACAATATGTGTACCCAAGGGATTCCCACCACCTGCGGCTCCCGAATTCTGGCCAAGTTTGTCCCACCCTACGAGTCAACAGTGACCCAAAAACTGAAAGATACTGGGGCAGTAATGGTAGGTAAAACCAACTTGGATGAATTTGCCATGGGGAGTTCTACGGAAAACTCGGCTTTTAAACTTACTAAAAACCCTTGGAATTTATCCCATGTCCCCGGCGGCTCCTCGGGGGGCTCGGCGGCAGCAGTAGCTTCTGGAGAATGTCCCATTGCTCTCGGTTCTGATACCGGTGGTTCTATTCGTCAACCGGCTTCTTACTGTGGAGTAGTTGGGATGAAACCGACCTATGGTTTAGTATCGCGCTATGGTTTAGTAGCATTCGCGTCGTCCTTAGATCAAATTGGACCATTTGCTCGCACTGTAGAAGATGCCGCTATTTTACTGAATGCGATCGCAGGATATGACCCCAATGACGCTACCAGCCTCAAAGTAGACATTCCCGACTATACCCAATTCCTGAAACCAGACCTAAAATCCAACGGTAAAGTTAAGATTGGCATTATCACAGAAACCTTTGGTGAAGGCTTAGACCCAGTAGTAGAGAAAGCAGTCACTAAAGCCATTGATCAGCTTAAAGACTTAGGTGCTGAGATTCAGGAAATTTCCTGTGCCCGATTCCGGTATGGTTTGCCTTGCTACTACATTATTGCTCCGTCAGAAGCATCAGCCAATCTAGCTCGCTACGATGGGGTTAAATATGGCTTACGGGCATCAGATGCTGACAATCTCCTTTCTATGTACACCAAAACCCGTGCTGAAGGGTTCGGTGCAGAAGTCAAGCGCCGGATTATGCTAGGAACCTATGCCCTATCCGCTGGTTACTATGATGCCTATTATCTCAAAGCCCAAAAAGTTCGTACTCTGATTAAACAGGATTTTGAAGCAGCCTTTGACAAGGTCGATGTGCTAGTTTGTCCCACAGCTCCCTCCACAGCGTTTAAAGCTGGGGAAAAGACAGAAGACCCCTTAAGTATGTATCTGACTGACCTGATGACTATTCCAGTTAACCTGGCTGGGTTACCAGGTATGAGTATACCCTGTGGCTTTGATGAACAGGGATTACCAATTGGGATACAGTTGATTAGTAATGTATTGCGGGAAGACCAGCTATTTCAAGTAGGTTATGCTTATGAACAAGCAACCGAATGGCATCTAAGCCAACCGGTTTTGAAGGATGAAGGATGAAGTATGACGATAATTGATTATGTTGATTGTTGCAGGATTTATAGCGATCGCTTACGCCTTAGTCTGTACCTCCGTGTTGCTGTTGCAAAATCGGCTAATATTTTGTCCTTCCTCAGGAATTGAAAATACACCAGCTGACTTTGGTTTGCCTTACGAAGAGGTTTGGTTACCAATATCCAATAAGGGGAAAGTTGAGAAAATTCACAGCTGGTGGATTCCCTCTGACTCACCAGACAGTAAGGTGATGCTATATCTGCACGGTAATGCCTGTAATATTGGGTCATATCTTGAAATTGCCCAACGGTTACATCAGGTCGGTTTATCGCTGCTCCTGATTGACTACCGAGGCTATGGTTGCAGCGAGGGGAAATTTCCTAGGGAATCCCAACTTTATCAAGATGCTCAAGTAGCTTGGGATTATCTAGTCCAACAACGAGGCATCAATCCCCAAGATATTTTTGTCTATGGTTATTCCTTAGGGGGAGCAATCGGGATTGATCTAGCGGTGCGTAATCCAGAAATGGCAGGCTTGATTTTGGAAGGCTCATTTACTTCCATGCGGGATATGGCATATTATGAGGGAAAATATGGTTTCTTGCCGATCAATCTTCTGCTTACCCAGCGGTTTGACTCAATTAGTAAAATCAAGTCAATCCAAACACCTATATTCTTAATCCATGCCATTAATGATACCACAGTGCCTGCTAGGATGAGTCAAGTCTTGTTCGATGCTGCTACAGTTCCTAAACAGCTTTGGCTAGTTCCTGATGCAGGTCACAATGATTTGACCACTGTTGCTACTTCCGAATATCAGCAGAAAATTGGGGAATTTGTAACACAGGTTTATGCAGGAAAAGCTATAGCTTAGCACTCTAGTAGTAAGCATATGCGCGCTCGCGCACGCTGCGCGAACAGCAGTCAGCGGTCAGCGGTCAGCCTAATGCTTAAAATAAACCCAGCGTAGCGTGCGCCAATGCGCAATGGGCAAACCATAGAATTTAAGAGTTCGATATTAATGAGAATTGAAAGTCTGGGGAAAAGTCCATCATAAGCATATGCTGATAGCTGATAGCTGATAGCTGATAGCTTACTTCTAGTATTTAGCGCGATAGGCGATAGTATTTAAGGGTTTTTTCTAATCCCGCCACAAAGCAATACCCCCCAATAACCCAGCAACATTGGGCACTACTTTTACATTGGGGGGTAGCTCAAAGTTAATTTTTTTGGCTTCACCACCACCAATGTAAAGGTAATTATAATTAAACAAACGCTCCAGGCATGCGATCGCTTTTTTGAGACGATTATTCCATTTCTTCTTACCGTCTTTCTCTAAGGCCGCTCGCCCCAACTGTTCTTCGTAGGTTTCCCCTTTACGAAAAGGATGGTGTCCCATTTCCAGATTTGGCACCAGCTTGCCATCCACAAATAAAGCAGAACCAAACCCTGTGCCTAGGGTAATCGTCAATTCTACTCCCTTGCCAGTAATTGCTCCTAATCCTTGGACATCGGCATCATTAGCTACTCGCACCGGTTTGCCTAAGCGTTGAGATAGGGTAGTAGCCAGATCAAATCCCTGCCAATCAGGATCAAGGTTTACCGCCGTATAGGTTATCCCATTGCGCACCACTCCAGGAAATCCCACCGATACCCGTTCAAAATTCCCTTGTCCGAGAGCTAGGGATGCGATCGCATGAATAATAGCATCCGGCTTAGGAGGTTGGGGTGTTTCTAAGCGACTACGTTGGGTGATGGGATTACCCACTTCATCTAATACCATCACCTTAACGCCACTGCCACCAATATCTACGGTAAGGGTATGGATTGGGCTATTGTTTTGATTCATGAGGTATTTTACAGTTCTTGGTTTACTGTCAACAGTCAACAGTCAACAGTCAACGGTCAACGGTCAACGGTCAACGGTCAACGGTCAACAGTCAACAGTTAACAGTTAACAGTCAACAAGAAACAAAAAACATTATCGATTAAAAAGACCTAACTTATGCTTGTAATAGTTTTTGCCTAGCACGTTCAGCACGAGCTGGAGCACTAGCCATTACCTCTGCCATCTTTTCGAGCATTTCTCCTGGGTAATTTTCTAAAACCCTGGTAGACATAGAAATACGACCTTTGCCTTCATCCAAGTTAATAATCATTACCTGGATCACTTGACCGATTTCAAACACCTTGGAGAGGTCTTCAACAAAACTTTGGCTTACTTGCTTAATGTGTAGCAAGCCATTGGTTTGATTAAAGTCCACAAACACACCAAAGGGCTTGATCGCAGCTACTTTACCTTCCACTAATTGTCCCACTTCTAGCTCAGAGAAAGTAGCAGCACGCACAGCTTCCCGCTGAGAAAGCACTAGCTTATTGCGATCGCGGTCAGCTTCTAGGAAAGTGACTGTTAGTTTCTGACCAATCAAGGAATCTAGATGGTCGTGCTGACTCAAGTGCGATCGCGGAATGAATCCCCGCAATCCGCGCACATCCACGGTGACACCACCTTTATTCACTCCAGAAACCCGGACATCTAATGATTTTCCATTCTCTTGGAGTTCCATTAAATCATCCCAAACCTGCTTAATCTCCAGCTGACGCCGGGAAAGGGTAACTTGACCATCGGCATTCTGCTCCCGAATAATCAGGAAATCCATTTCCTCATCCAAGGGCAGTACTTCCGACCAATCCTGATCCGATTCTAAGGAAACTTCACGAATTGGTAGATAAGCCAGGGACTTACCACCGATGTCTACATAAGCACCATCGCTTTCGTAGTTATTTACTCTGCCACGTACCACCTGTCCCTGTTTAAACTCATAGTCGTATTCTTCTAGGGCTTGAGCAAAATCATCCATAGAAAAGGATGAATTGCTGGTGGTGGAAGAGGTTGATTTCGAATTCATGATAATTAACGGTTTTAAATCAGTAATGATTTCTGATATGGGATCAGCTGGTTAAAAAGTTGGAAAGCAAGACCATTTAGTTAAGTTTTTCCCTAAAGAGCTGCAAAACGTTTTGCCAAGCATCTGTAGCTGCTTTTTCATTGTAGCTAGCCCGTTGGTCGCAGAAAAATCCGTGGTCTGCTCCATCGTAACGAAAGACACGATAATTAATTTTATTTTTCTCAAGAGCAGCCTCAATCTGATCAACCTCTTCTGCTGGAATGCTAGCATCTTCCATGCCAAAGAAACCATAGAGTGTACCGTTAATCTCTGGTGTGCGAGTAATAGTTGGTTCACCACCGCCAGGAGTCATAGTAGTAATCCCAGCGCCATAGAACGAAGCAGTAGCTTTAATATCGGGTAAGGTAGCAGCCAGATAGGCAACATGACCCCCGAAACAAAAGCCAATAGAGCCGATGGAGTTATCTTGCACAGGGGTTTGACTCCTCAGGTAATCGATGGCCCCGAGTATGTCTCCCAGCAGTTCAGCTGCTCTGGTTTGTGCCTTGTATTCCTTGCCAATGTTAATGTCTTCAGTGGTGTAACCTGTCTCAAAGCCTGGGGCTTGGCGTTGATAGAGTGCGGGAGCGATCGCAACATAGCCTTCTTTGGCAAACCGTTCTGTGATATCCCGGATATGGCCATTCACCCCAAAAATTTCTTGCAGCACCACAATTCCAGGAAGAGGTCTTTCTGCCACCGGCATTGCCAGGTAAGCTGCTATGTCTAGATCACCATTGACCACCTTGACGGTAATGGTACGAATTTCCCTATGTGTCATAATCGATTTGGAAGGATGTGAAGCTATTGCTTGGCAATTATAGATGCTAAGCTAAAGGTTTTCTTGGCTTTCTGAATTCAGCGCCAATTCTACAGCAGTAGCTTAACTCTAAATTATACCTGTATTTAATAAATAAATAATAAGTTAATTAACTAGTTTACTTAATTGGATAGTTCAGTATAGTCCAGAGTATAAATTAAAAATATATTAATTTTTATTGATTTTTATTGATTTTTATTGACTTAGTTATTTTGGAGCTAACTTAGTTATAATTAGCTAATTTTTAAACGATAAGCTATTAGGTATCAGCGATAAGCTATTAGGGTTCAGCTATCAGCCTAGGCTCTACAGATGGTGCTACTTGAGATGGTATCAGCTATCAGCTAATGCGCTACGCGCAAGCTACTTGAGGTGCTATCAGGTGACGGCTGAATCCTTACTACCGAGACTTTGAATTCGATAAAATCTCGAACTATTAAATTCTCCCAAATCTTATTTTAAGCTGACCGCTGAACGCGCACGCGTGAGCTTTTAGCTCACGGCTGATAGCTGAATGCTTACATTATAGCTGAAGTGGATAGCAAAATTTGAACGAAAAGTTTAAAATATAAAATTTACCATATAATAGTGATAAACAGGGGATTTTGGAGACTCTGTAATGGTTCAGTATCATATTCAACAAGATAGTGAAATACCTGCCTCGAAGCAGCTATTTGACCAAATTCAGTTTGCGATCGCATCCCGACAATATTCCCCAGGTCATAAACTGCCCAGTACTCGTCAGCTAGCCATGGAGACGGGTTTGCACCGCAATACCATCAGCAAGGTATATCGGCAGTTAGAAGAAACAGGACTAGTAGAGTCCCATGCTGGGTCAGGCATTTATGTTAAGGCACAGGGTCATGAAGGGGGTAATCGACGTCAGGTTGGCATTCTTAACCAGTTTTCCCCCGAAGCTTACAAGGTTGTTCAAGATAGCCTCAATCAACTTCTCGGACAAGGTTGCTCCCTTAACCAAGCTAGGGAACTATTTTTGTCGGAGATTGACTGGCGGTTACGGTGTAGCGCTAGGGTACTGGTGACAGTAGAGTCACGAGACATTGGTGCTGGAGAATTGATGGTGCAGGAGTTAGAACAATCCTTGGGAATCCCGGTGCAGTTGGTGCCAATGGAAGAACTCTCGGAAGCTTTGGATCAAACTCACTCGGCGACAGTAGTTACTAGTCGCTATTTTATCGGTAAAGCAGAAGGGATTGTTGCCCCTAAATCTGTCCGTGTCATCCCTGTTGATATTTATGACTATGAGCCAGAAATTAAGCTAATTAAGAATCTCTCCAAAGGTAGCCGTTTAGGAGTGGTTAGCATCAGTTCTGGGATTTTAAAAATAGTAGAAATTATTATCCATAGTCTACGGGGAGATGAGTTGTTAGTGATGACGGCTCAAATCAAGGACAACTACAAACTAAAAGCTCTGGTTCGTAGTTCCCAGATAATTATTAGCGATCAAGCAAGTTATCAAACTGTTAAAGAGGCCATCTTAGCCGCTCGTGAAGATATTATTCGACCACCCAAGCTGATCCGTTGTGAAAACTATATTGGTAGCAAGTCGATTAATCTGCTCAAACGGGAACTGGGTTTGGGTTAATTGAACGCTTTGATGGAATTAAAACTATGGAATATCATGGATTAAACTGCTAAAAATCAATATCAAAATCAAAATATCTTGTCCAGTAAACCTTTTTATAAAATTCACTCCATCAGCTCAATTCCCTAGTTTAAATTAACTCCTTTAACTTAACTAAAGCAATTAATTATTCGTAAAATCACTGGACTTTTTAAAAACTAGCTCCAAATCTCGTCCCTTCTGCCTTCTACCTTCTGCCGTAAGCATTTAGCCGTCAGCTATCAGCTAGCTATCAGCTAATGCGCTACGGATACGCTACGCGAGCAGCTATGGAATAAGCGATGCAGAGGTGCGACCCGTTGAGGGCACCTCAAGTACCGTGAGCTTTTAGCTCACGGCTGACCGCTGATAGCTGAATACTTACGCTTAAGTTCGGTACCTAAGGCTATCATACTAATCCGTGGCATTTAAGTATATCATATCTAGGTGATGTCTGACAGCAATATCAAAAACCTAGCTGGATTAGTGTGAAAACTTTTTATATAAAGTAAAATTTCTCTAGGGTTGACAGTTCTTTGGTTGGATCACAAGCAACCGAAATTCACTGCCAACAAGAAGATCAGCAAACATCAACGCCCCGACCTGATCAGTCCAGCAAGGGTATCCCTAGGTACATCATATGAAGAACACGAATTCTGGTGTAGGAGTGCAAATTGATCAAGAGCCTCAAACTTTACCATCACCACTTAAACCAGTAGTAGAACTTAACTCGAACCTTAGCCATCCCCCTTCTATCGAGCAAATCGTCGCAGAGGCTCATGGTCACAAAGCTTCTGACATTCATATTCGAGTGGGACAGGTCCCCAGATTTAGGATTCGGGGCAAGATGTATGTGGCTAAACGTCATACCAAGGTCACAGTGGAAGTCTTTGAGGCATACCTCAATGAGATTCTCACTCCGGCTCAGAGGAAGCAGTTTGCTGAAGCCAAAGAACTGGATACTGCTATTTTTTACCCTGGCTTAGTGCGCTGTCGGGTGAATTGTTTTGACTCCCTAAACGGCGGAGCCATTGTGCTGCGATTAATCAGCCTTGATGTTCCTTCAATCGATGATTTAACTCTACCGCAAGTTTTAAAAAAAATAGTTAGCAAGGGTCAGGGAATTATTTTAGTTACCGGTCCGACAGGATCAGGTAAATCAACGACTCTTGCGGCGATGATTCGCCATCTCAATGAAACAGAGTACAAACATATTGTTACCATTGAAGACCCGGTTGAATATGTCCACCGCTCCCGAAAGTGCCTGATTAGTCAGCGAGAAGTGGGATTACACACCCATGAGTTTCACCACGCTCTGCGGTCTGTGTTACGGGAGGATCCCGATATAATTCTAATTGGGGAAATGCGCGATCGCATCACAGTTGATACTGCCCTGCAAGCTGCCCAAACCGGTCATCTGGTCTTGGGTACTCTACACACTCGCAATGCCATCAGCAGTATTAACCGTCTGTTGAATCTCTACAATCCTGATGAACAGTCAGCGATCCGCATCCAGATTGCTGAGTCCCTGTTGGCAGTTATTGCCCAACTCTTAGTACCAACCATCGATAAGGGTCGGATTGCGGTTCATGACATTTTAATCAATACCCCAACTGTACAGGATTACCTGCTTAAGGGAGAAGATGGGGATGTGTTCCGACTGATGGAAACTGAAACCATTGAAGGAATGCAAGTTATGAATCAGGCTCTCTACAACTACCTAATTGATGAAAAAATCACACCCACCGAAGCCCTTAAAGTGTCTCCTGATCCCCAGGCTTTGATACGCCAGATGCGCACTGGTGGTATAGATGCTTCCGCCTCGGCTCGTGATTGGATGAATGAAGGTTAGGAGGTTGTCTGTCAGAATTTAGAATTAAGAATGCATTCTAAATTCTAAATTCTAAATTCTACATTCTAAATTCTACATTCTCAATTCTTACCTTTTACCTTGCTTCGCCAACTTCTTCTTAGACAGCTTCCGCAAACGAACTGACTGAGGTGTAATCTCCACCAGTTCATCGGGTCCAATATACTCCAAAGCCCGTTCCAAACTCATCTCCATTGGGGCTTGTAACTGCACTAATTCATCCCCAGTGGCGGAACGATGGTTAGTTAACTGCTTAGTTTTACAGACATTTAGATCTAAATCCTGAGGACGATTGTGTTCCCCAATAATCATGTTTTTGTAAACCTTAGTGCCTGGTTTAATAAAGAATACACCACGGTCTTCTCCATTTTTCAGGGCATAGAAGGTAGCCATCCCTTCTTCAAAGGCTACAATTACTCCATTGCGGCGAGTTTCTAATTCCCCAGTCATGGGACGATATTCTAGGAAGCTATGATTCATGATCCCTTCACCTTTGGTCAAGCGAAGGAAGTCCCCCCGGAAACCAACTAAGCCACGGGCAGGAATCACAAAATCGATTTGGGTGCGACCATTGGCACCCACTTGCATATCTTGCATTTCCCCTTTGCGCTGTCCTAAACGCTCGATACAGCTACCCACGGCTTCTTCTGGCACATCTAGCACTAGATATTCAAAGGGTTCGCAAGGTTGACCATTGACTTCCCGGTAGATGACTTGGGGTTGGGAAACTTGGAACTCATATCCTTGGCGACGCATGGTTTCGATCAGAATACCCAGGTGTAGCTCTCCACGACCAGATACTAGGAATTTATCGGGGGAGTCAGTGGGTTCTACCCGTAGTGCTACGTTTGTTTCTAATTCTCGGAATAAGCGATCGCGTAATTGTCGCGAAGTTACAAAGTCCCCTTCCTTACCCGCAAAGGGGGAATCATTCACGCAGAAGGTCATTTGCAAGGTAGGCTCATCTACCTTAATTAGGGGTAAAGCTTGGGGTTCATTGGGACAAGTAATGGTTTCACCAATATTGGCATCAGCAAACCCAGCTACCGCCACGATATAACCAGCTGATGCTTCTTTTAGGTCAACTCGCTTGAGTCCTTCAAATCCCATCAACTTGGTAACTTTTGCCTGAACTATGTCCCCAGTATCCTTAACTAAAGCAGCTTGTTGACTGGCCTTAATGGTTCCGTTGTGAATTCTGCCAATCACAATGCGACCTAGGTACTCGGAATAGTCCAAGGTGGTGACTTGTAGTTGTAGCGGCTTGGCAGGGTCTCCTACTGGTGGCGGGACATGATGCAAAATCGCTTCAAACAGTGGTTGCATATCTACCGCTTCTGCGTCCAAATCTTCTTTGGCGTAGCCTTGTAGACCGGAGGCAAATAGGTAGGGAAACTCACACTGGTCATCGTCTGCTCCTAATTCTAGGAACAGATCCAGCACTTTGTCGATGGCACCATAAGGGTCCGCTTGGGGTCGGTCAATTTTATTGACCACTACAATCGGGCGCAGTCCTTTTTCCAGAGCTTTTTTCAGGACAAATCGGGTTTGAGGCATTGGTCCTTCATTAGCATCCACAATTAGGATGCAGCCATCCACCATACCCAATACCCGCTCTACTTCTCCACCAAAGTCAGCGTGACCGGGAGTATCAACAATATTAATTAGGATGTCTTTGTACCGAACGGCGGTATTCTTAGAAAGAATAGTAATACCCCGCTCCCGCTCTAAATCGTTGGAGTCCATGACGCAGTCTGGAACGTCTTCCCCTTCGCGGAAGATACCGGATTGTTTGAGTAGAGCGTCAACTAAGGTAGTTTTGCCGTGATCGACGTGAGCAATAATAGCAACGTTGCGAATTGGGAGAGTCATACCAGCGCCTGGAAATAGGTAGCAGCAGTTACAATTTTTTCTAAAGATTTCTTAATAATTCTAGCTTACCTTGGGAAGACCCGAAGAAAAATAGCTGGTGTTCCACTTGTAGCATCCGGCTAAGCTAAACCTATGTATAGCAAAGGGAGTAGGGAGTAGGGAGTAGGGAGTAGGGAATCGGGAATCGGGAGTAGGGAATATGGCATCAAAAATTATCACAATTGATTTAGTTACCCTATCAAACTATGCCGTCTTGATAGGTTTGCGTTCGCGAAGCGGTTCCAAAGGAAAATCCCGTAGCGTGACCATTCGCGTAGCGTGGCCTTTTGGCCAAGGTCAATCTTTGCTCCTAGTGCCATCAGTTGTGGGTTACCTGTTACTGGGTAAATCATGAATTGATCAACTGCTGACAGTGGTAAGCGATCGCGTTTCAGTGGATACCTTCTTCTGATTGTCAACCGGGGGCTGAGGAGGTGCTGACTCGTTCTCAGCCTTCAAACGCAGAGTAAAGGATTTATCAACATAGATACCTTTGGAATCCGTGCGACGGACAATCACGGTATGGCTGGTGTCTGTTTTGAAATTAATCAAGCTTTGCTCGGTAAGAGCCAGTTTATTCTCCTTCAACATAAACCGCCCGCCAGCATCATCAATTAATGAGTAGGTATACCGTTCTCCTGTTTTTGGATTAGTCGGGGATAGGATACCAACTACAGTTCCTGGTTTGATCTGATCAGGGATACGTTGATCAGCTTGGTCAGAGTTTTGGGATCTTTGGGGAACGTTTTCCTGAGTTGTGCTGGTATCTTGGTGATGGTTTTGGTCAGGTAAGCTAGCGTTTTGAGCAAGGCGATACAGGTCAGTAAAGAAGTTATTGAGAGGTTTAATCCCACCCTTAGCTGCCTCGACTTCCACTAACTCACTGTTGGTCAATTCTTGAATAACGGAGGATATAGAAGGGTGGGGAAAACTGTAGAGACCTTCCTCATAAGATTCCAAAACAGCTGATAAAGATAGATTATCTTCACCGCTCGATGGTGGGGATTGTTTAAATTTAATCTGATCTAAGGGCAAGAACAAAGTAGAGGATTTAGCTAAGTTTAGCTTAGCTTTATTTTCATTACTATCTTCAAATTGTATCGGTAAAACATTAGGGCTTGTTGCCACTGGGCTGGTGAACAGAAGTAGACCATACTTCTCTAAGCTTAAGTCTTGATTGTTTTGGTCTACAGTTTCCTCAATAGCAACCGTTTCAGAGACCGTTTCAGGGGTTGAAGATTGGTCTATCTCGCTCTCACTGATGGTAGTTAGCAAATCATCCATGGAATAGATGCTTGATTCGCTATCTTCTATATCTTCTCTGGGCACAATATTCTCAGGTTGCCCTGTTTTTGTAGAGGATTTTCCTATCCTCAGCCGAATCGGCAGCCGTTGATAGTTTATCTGTAGCGCAATTACTCCCCATCCTCCAAGAGATACCACTGCCCAGCCAAACAACCATCGGTATAGTGGTTTATTGGAGAGGGCGTTCAAGGGGGTTGAAGTAACCGATTGATTTGCTAAGGCAGACTCTGGTGTTGAAATAAAATTATTAATGATAGTATCCTGACCTTCCCCTCTAGTTTGTGGCTGATTTGGGGAAATCTCGATCAACTCCCTCTCTTGGGTAGCAGATAAGAATTCTGAGTGCAATTGTTGTAGAGTTATCCAGGTTATTGGTCCAACAATACCATCCGCATTCAATCCTAGTGCTTGCTGGAATGTAGAGACAGCAGCAAAGGTATTGGAACCGTATACACCATCCACTGGCTGTTGGTAGTTTCCTAACTGTTGCAGTATAGTTTGTAGTCTAGTGACAACTTCCCCTTTGCTCCCCAAACGCAGTGTTGGGGGGACATTTATTCCTGGTAAAGACCGTCCCTGGACTGTTTTGAGATTACTGAATCGAGAGTTTTGAGCAATTGCGATCGCTTCTGGAGCAGTGATGCTCTTGGAGGGTTTCCCCAGCCGAGGGGATTGGTTGGGCTCTTGAGTGGGCGTGCAGATAATGCTGTCACTGTAGTCAAGACTAGCAGTGGCATTTTTGCAGTGGCTGTAGGCTAGTAGTAGGAGAGTAGAGGGGTCAGGCATATAGCGTTTTTATCTAGGTTGTAAACACACCTCTTGCTTTAAAAGGCAAGAGGTAAGAGGCATGCATGCTAGAGGGGAAAGAGATCCGGAGTTTTATTCGACAATAAAAAAAGACCTCCTCGGTTTACATCTGATGGAGAAACGCTATAGACAGCACTTGAGTCTAGTAAGCTTTGCACAATTTATTTTGTCAACCCGGATATTTTAGTGAGGAAATTTGTAAAGTTTTGTAAACTATGGTAAAGGGAGCAGGGAATAGGGAGTAGGGAGTAGGGAGTAGGGAGTAGGGAGTAGGTAATAAGGAAAAAATCTCTGTACCTCATAGCTATTAAAAACGCTATATAGCCATTTTCTCTCCCATGAGGTACAAAGGGATCCCCCTAAATCCCCCTTTTTAAGGGGGATTTTGAGGTTGATAACCGTACCTCATAAATTCAATAAATGCTATAATTAAATATTATTAATTATCAAAGTATAGCCTTCAAAAATAAAACAGCTTTTTATTGGCTATTTCAATAGCCCATTCCCCAATAATAGTACGCTCACTGCCACAAGCAAACTTAAACAACCTATAATCACACCCGTTTTTACCCATATAGATACGCTGTTAGGATTGCTTTTAGAGTCAGCGACGTTAATAGTATTGCCCTTTCCGTTTTCGATTTTATTTGTAGTAATAGTTTTGCTGTTATTAACACTACCGCTATTATTGTTGTTGGAATTGGTGATGACATCACCGCCATCTGTGTTGATAGTATTATTTTCAACCATATTGTTGATATTTTCTATTCTAGTAACATAACATTCATTATACCAATTATCTATATTATCTATATTAGATGTAGCTTGATTATCTCCCACAGTTTTAATAACTATGGGATCATGATCTAATATCTCATCAATAACCTCTTCTGGCTGGAGTGCCTTCCAGCATTTACGACGCATGCTCTCTTTTGCAGATATCAGGCTTGTCTTAAGCGAAGGTAGTTCAGTAAATTCTCCAATAATACGCTCAACTTGCTCACAGGCATCAGGCGTTCCAATATTTTTTAGTTGCCGTAGAATGTCATCTCTTAATCTAGCCACCCTATCCCTTGGACCCAAGACATGAACTTCACCATTACTATAATCGGGATCTTCGTGATAGGGATATTGCCTAACCAGCCAGATATATAGATCAGCTAAGTGTTCCTCATTAAGATTAAGCTTTAACTCACTGGAAAACGAAAAATTGCGCTTAGCAACTGACTCAATCAACTCTCGTCCAAGATTTGGTTCTTGCTCAAGAATCGACCATATACTAGACCAACTGTCAGCAGTGTGGTAGTCGAATAGCAATGTTAAGGCAATGATCACTCTGTCACGTTCATCTTTGTTCAAAGGCAATGGCAATGAGCTCAATGTTTGTAGATATTCTCTAGCTTTCTCTCTAGCTTCATCCGATCCATGTTTTAGAAGCTCTTCTAACAGATGCCCCATACATTGGGGCTTTATGGATTGATTTTTAGCCTTTTTTAAAATAAAATCGCTTAGATAGTCATCCCAACATTTTTCAAAGAGTCTAATTATAAATATATAGTCAGACTGTTCATTTTCTTTATCGATCAGGATATCCAAAGTTTCAATTACCTGATCAGGAGCCTTTGAGTAAACTATCTTTACTAACTCTAAACAGCTGTTATAATTTTCGCTTCCAAGAGGAAAAGCGATGATCACAGGTGCCCAAATGCGCCATGTCTCAGATGGAATAGTTTCAAGAATCTGTGGAGCTTTGTTTAGAAGCAAAAGAAAAGCCCTACAACCCGCCAATGCTGGCCGATTAACTTTATTCTTACCAATCCAATCAGTATTTATATCTTTCTGATTTATAATATAGTTTTTGGCACCTTGAATAATCCTAGTGCGAGTAGGTTCATCAGCCTCTTTCCACCCTGGAAGCTTAGTTAAATCAGGTTCAAATTCATGATTATAGTGTCGGCTGTCTGGCTCAAGGGTCATTTCCATATTCAACCGCCACCAAGCTGATAAGTTACCATCTTCTAATTCATTCAATCTAAGCAGAACTCTCTCTCTAGGAGATGGTTCTAATAATTTTTGTTGAGGACGGTGATTCCGAGCTTTTTCTGAAGCTTGTTCTCCCTCTTCACTATAATTAAAATAATCAAGAAATTGCTCAGAGATCCATTTTGGATTAGCAAACTTATAATACCATTCAATAGTCCTATCAATCGATGCTGTATTATCTTGATTAAATGTATCGTAGATTCTCTGGGCAAAATGTTTATGTAGTTTCTCCCATCGTGACCTAAGCACTTCATCTCGCATCCAATCCTGATCGTGATCAGCAAGCCTAGGTTTTAGGTAGATATCTCCTATTATATCTAATCCGAAATCAGAGTCAAATTTTCCTAAGTTAATTAGTACGTTTAGAAACTTATCACTATTGCTATATTTCTTTATAAAATCTGCTTTTAATCTTGGTTGCCTCAGCCATTTTTCTTTAAGCATTGGTACAAGTGTATAGCTGATAAACACTCGGTAGCAATTACTAATGGGAATAGCTAAAAAATCAAATAACTCATCATCTGTCAAATAAATGCGCTTATTACACAGTGCTTGTAGGCAATAGCCCTTAAGCCTGTCCTGCTCATCCTCTAGAAGGGGATTAAGGGCTAACGGCTTGAGTTTGAGTCTTGACGTCTCATCTCCAATCTCCCCAATAGCTTGAACAGCACTAATCCTAAGTTCAATGGTTTCAGTCGAATCAGTTGCTAAGGTAACCAATTCATTTTGGAGTTCCTTCAGTTGACAGACTTCAGTAATCTTAATAGCTGTATGTCGTGCATCACTTGGCTTACTTGCATCCACAATATATGGACGAAGTTGCTCCGCAAGGTTAGGATGTTTAAGTTTCTCGTATAAGCGGTAGTTAATTATTATTGTTTGATTTAAAAGTTTTCCTTGCTCATACTCCATCAATAAATTTGAAACCACCGCTTCTTGCAAACTAGGGTCTGGAGGTATATCGCTGCTGGGGGGGCGACGAAATAAGTTAAAACGCAGACTCTATAAGCGACCTAGCCCTT
>NZ_MKZS01000001.1:1064486-1066382 GCF_001942495.1 Moorena bouillonii PNG | reverse complement strand
AATGGTACTACCTTTACATACCAACCATTTCAGCTTGTTTCGTCACCCCTTCAGATATCGCTGTGAAGTAACACATCAGGATCCGTTGTAAGAATTTCCTGACGTATCTCAGGTATCATGGTGGCTAACCATGCAGCAGTTTCATGGAACTGAGGAACTAATTTATGCTCAGGGTCTTCATCCTTAGATAAATAGAAAAGACTCTGGAATAAGGACACAGAGACATGATGTTTCTTCAAATACCATGCTGCTAAAAACTCAGCATAGGTCTGATGAGACCACCCAATACGCTTTTCACCACGGGATGAGAACAAGCCAGTATCTAAAACCTCTTTGATAGCTGGTTCACTGATATCAAAATTCTTGCTATTAGCAACTTCCTCCCCAATGCAGAGATTTTCAATTAGAACTAGCTCATCTTTAGATCGAGCACAATCTGCATATGTTCCATTACAAACAGCAACTCGATTGGCAAAAATTGTAACAGCCGCAATCCGAGCAGCAATGATCAGGCGCTGGTTTCGATTGAAATCACCAATAGCACCTGAGTCACGACGGCTAGAATTACTTTCTTCGCATAAACAGCGACAGCCCTCACGATAAAGTTCATCAATACTCTTATTTTCGAGAGACTGATAACGAAGCCAATTGTTCAGAAGAAAGTTTAGGGTGATCGGCTTGATAGCTAGGGGCACAAGATTTTTTCTAGACACTTCTTCTAAGAAAGCGTCTGGATCAATTCCGTTAGCTTCTGCTGCTTTGACAACATCTTGACGACGAAGTGGAACTAGCTGATATATTTTTAGGGAATCTTCTCCAAAAAGTTTCTTGAGACCTGGCTCAAGGACAGATGGTAATACCGCTGTTCGACAAGCAATCCGAAGAGTTAAACGCTTAAGCTTAACATGCTCCTTATAATTTTTAATAGCATCAACTAAAATTACTGCGAGTTTGTTGATTTCTAAAAGGCATTCATCAAAACTATCTAAAAATATGTGGAGCCGATGCCTGCCCGATTGCCACCTAGTAAATTCCTCGCTTTTAAACAATTTCTGAGTTAGTTCATCTTTCGTCAAAACTGATCGAAGATCAAGTGACAGAATTTGATCGTCTGTATTGTTAAGCTCAGCAGTAACTTTCTCTTCTTCCTCCTTCATGGCTTGAGTCTTGCCGATGCCTGGTTCACCAAGGAGTATTAGGCAGGGTATTCCAGAAATTTCCCTAAAGGTTACCAACTTAGGATTGGGATTGTAATTGTAACCCTTGACCGATTGAACTTCTGGATCGGATAAGTAACCATCATAGTCTAAATAAAAGCGATCAGAGGGAGAACACCAAAATCGCTGCCAGTTATAAATCTGATTCGACATGCTGTAGGGTTTACAGAATAGACAAGCATTTTTCTAGGATAACAATAAAAAGCTCTAGCAATCCGTGTAGGAATTGTGATAGTTTTTGTTCCGTACTCCCTATTCCCTATTCCCTTTCCTATACCTTACCCAATTAAAGTCCGCTACATTATATCATCTTATTTATAAAATAGCCTTTAACTGTGCCACTTTTCAAAGTGACCTAATTTCAAAACAGCTCGAAAATATATCATGGTAGAAAATACTCTAGTGTGCAATCTCTACCATCTACATAAAAGACACACTTGTGTAATCGACACAAGACTAGACCAGGCTGCATTTAAACCAAAAACCGCATTCTACCAATAGTTTTGCTCAATAGTTTGGGAATTCTTAGAGCAATTCATAACAGTTATGCCAAAGGTATTTTCAGCAAACCACTGTAAGCTATCAGCTATCAGAGGTTGTCTGAGAAGTCTCATTTGCTACATTCAAGCCCCCTAAATCCCCCAATTTTGGGGGACTTTTAGAAGCAAATTGACTCTTG
>NZ_MKZS01000001.1:1060834-1064386 GCF_001942495.1 Moorena bouillonii PNG | reverse complement strand
CTGCTGCGTCGGGGCTGTGAATTGCTGGAAGATTACTTTGTTAGGAATCCTGAAGATAAAGAGAAGTTATGGGTATGCCAAAGGGAAAAGGGAACAGGGAATAGGGAATAGGGAACAGGCAAGAGGCAATAGGCAATAGGTTCGTTCACAACTGATCAATGTCATCCACACTCAACCCAGTATATTGAGCAATATCCTTCAGGGGTAACCCTGCTGCCTTCATCTGTTTAGCAATCTTTTGTATACCTGCTTGTTCACCTTCTTGTCTACCTTGTTCGAGACCTTCTTGTCTACCTTGTTCGAGACCTTCTTGTCTACCTTGTTCAAGACCTTCCTGAATCAAGGTTTGATTAACACTGTACATATCCCGGTAGACCTTCAGACTATCCTGGTACAGGGCTTGCTCCTCAGAGGAGAAATTGGCAATCTCGGCCACCTCAAATAGCTGGGCAAAAACATTCCCTTGCAACGGTTCAGGGGGAGCATTACAGCTGGCGAGATGCCTCAATAAAAATAACCACTTATCAAAATGGGTTTCTAGTTGATCAACAGATTTAGTAAATTTTGGTAGTTCCACATAGATGAATTTCAACTTATCGTAGAACACTTCACACCGCTGATTTTTTAGCTCTACCACATGCAACAGTTCTGAATCCTGCTTATGGTCATCAAAACAAAAATCCAGAATACCGACAGTGTAGACTGCCGTTAGCTTATAATTCCAATTTCCCTGTTGCGCCTGTTCTTGGATCGGGAAAGTGGCATAGTAAACACTGCGGTCTTTGAAAAACGTTTGTTTTGCCTTTTGCATTTCCACAATGAAACGTTCACCGGTTGTGCTCTGGCAATAAATATCAAAAATTGCTCTTCTGTCTACTAAGGTGTTACCCAGGAACTCTGGATTCTTAATGGTGACATCCTGAATCTGATGGTGGGGAGGCAACAGAGTATTTAAGAAATCAATCAACAGTGCCTTATTTGGCTCAGTACCAAAGACGCGCTTAAAACCGAAATCCGTGAGCAGATCAATGTATTTATCTGGCAAGGGGAAAACCATATCAAAAATTCAGATCAATAAGAAGGTATTTTTAATAGCTTTTATTTCGGCGTTGCTGATTATGGGTATGGTTTCGCCCCCCTAGCCCCCCAATTCTGGGGGGAACAAAACTCTTAAAGTCCCCCAAAGTTGGGGGATTTAGGGGGCTTTAATAAAACCAGATAATCGCGCATTCATTCCTTAATTCAGCAACGCCTTTATTTTGTCTATCTCCCTATTGCCTATTGGGGTGCATCTCTTTTATAATACTAAAAAACTATGCAGCTGTTGCCCCTATTGCCTATTGGGGTGCATATCACGTTTGCTGTTTGATCCCGTGGGTGGAACGGGCATCAGTCGTGGAACAGGCTTCCAGCCTGTGGCAATTTTCGGAAGGGCGTTCCAACACTTTGTGGAACAGGCTTCCAGCCTGTGGCAATTTTCGGAAGGGCTATCCCAACACTACGAGGCGGAAAATCAGTGCGAGCCCGTCCCTAACACACCCTACGGCTGTCACGAAATCACAGACCGTTCCCACAAAAATTTTCTTTCAGACTCTTTAATCGGTACATCATTAATACTAGCTTCCCGTCTCTTCATCAAGCCATTTTCAGCAAATTCCCAGTTTTCATTGCCATAAGCACGATACCAAAACCCAGAATCATCATGCCATTCATATTCAAAGCAAACTGAAATCCGATTATCCATAAAACTCCAAAGTCGTTTTCTCAGGCGATAATCTAATTCTTTTGCCCATTTGCGCTTCAGAAACGCAATAATTTCCTCTCGACCACTAATAAATTCGGCACGATTGCGCCATTCCGAATCAATGGTATAAGCGAGAGCAACTTTCTCGGGATTGCGGGTATTCCAGGCATCTTCAGCAGCTTGAACCTTAGCGGTTGCACTTTCTAAGGTAAAAGGAGGTAGGGGTGGTTTAGTTTCCATAGATAGTATAGCGGTTTTAAATTTGGTGAGGTACAAATTATAGGCTTTTAGGGAGCAGGGAGCAGGGAGCAGGGAACAGGGAGTAGGGAGTAGGGAGTAGGGAGTAGGTAAGAGGGAAAACAATCCTGTGTACCTGATAGTTATGAAAAAGGCTGATAGCTGATAGCGTTTATCGCAGTTATGATGTACGATTATCAACCTCAAAGTCCCCCTTATTAAGGGGGATAATGGGGGATCAATCTCAAAGTCCCCCTTATTAAGGGGGATAATGGGGGATCAATCTCAAAGTCCCCCTTATTAAGGGGGATAATGGGGGATCAACCTCAAAGTCCCCCTTATTAAGGGGGATAATGGGGGATCAATCTCAAAGTCCCCCTTATTAAGGGGGATAATGGGGGATCAATCTCAAAGTCCCCCTTATTAAGGGGGATAATGGGGGATCAATTTACACCTCATGAGTATAATAATTGCTATAATATACTCTAAACAAGACAGGCTTGGAAATCTTGACGAAATTGGTTTTCATCAAGATTGCGTCCAATAAAGACTAACTCATTTTTTCTGGTTTCTTCTGGTTTCCAAGCACGGTCGGGACGACCCTCAAAAATCATATGTACTCCCTGGAAGACAAATCGATTATCTTCTCCCATGACATTAAGAATACCTTTCATTCTGAAAATATTTTGGCCTTGGCTCTGTAATAATTCCCTTAGCCATGTGTTTAATTTTTCCAAATCTACTGCTCCTGGTTCCACAATGGCAAAGGAAAAAACGGATTCATCATGTTCATGAGCATCTTCTCCTAATAAGTCCGGGTCAATGTCTAGAGCTTGTTTAAGATCAAAAGCCCGCACCCCTAACACTGAATCCATCTCAACTTCTGAGTTTTGGGTACGATAAATTTTGACTAAACCATTCATGGCTTTGATTTTTTGCTCTAACTCCTCCAGTTGTTGAGGGTCTACTAAATCAATTTTATTGAGCAAAATCACGTTAGCAAAAGCAATTTGTTCCTGGGCTTCATCACTATCCCAGTGCTCTAAAATATGCTTCGCATCAACTACCGTTACCACGGCATCAAGGTCTAACTGGGTTTGAATCTCTTCATCCACAAAAAACGTTTGAATTACGGGGGCAGGATCAGCAAGCCCAGTGGTTTCAATCACTAAATGGTCAAACTTATCCCGTCTCCGCATCAAGTTACCAATGATTCTAATTAAATCTCCCCGCACGGTACAGCAAATACAACCGTTGTTCATTTCAAAGATTTCTTCATCGGCATCGATAACTAACTTATTGTCAATACCAACTTCCCCAAACTCATTAACAATTACCGCTACCTTTTTTCCATGCTCGTAGGTCAATATATGGTTGAGTAAGGTAGTTTTTCCAGCTCCTAAATAGCCAGTTAAAACCGTGACGGGAATAGCGTTATTTACAGTAGTTGCAACCATGGATTTTTAGTATGATTAATTAGTTAATTACAGCAATTTTCGCCCCCCTAGGGCGTGTTTTCTTGCCTCGGAGATCCCCCTAAATCCCCCTTAAAAAAGGGGGACTTTGAGAAT
>NZ_MKZS01000001.1:1046451-1060734 GCF_001942495.1 Moorena bouillonii PNG | reverse complement strand
AATCCCCCAAAATCCCATAAGAGGTTTTGGTTTCTAGCCAACGAATCGCACCCTTATCCGTACCTCTGCTAAGAATATTTCTGGCAGCATTGTAGTCAGCCTGTAACACGACCCCATCAAATCCGGTAAAGTTGTCCCCAGTCCTTTTCCCAAGAAGGGTTCCATTCCTAGAGTCAACTTGCGACGTGTAACTAGGTTGAACTTCTGTCACAACCGAGCCAGTCCAATTAGCCCATTTCTGTAATGACTCTCTCAGCTCTCCTTTCATCCAACTATTGAGCTTACGAGACAGAGGTTTGGACTGGCGTTTATTTCGGATTGGTTGTGTTAAATCTGAGGCCGTAGGCCACGCTACGCGAACAGCAAATACTTTTAATGACTCACCATTAAAAACAGACTTGGAGGCTGCTCCTATGATGGCTTTAATCTCTGATTGGTTCTGCCTATAACGCTTATTTTCTGTTTTTCTAGCTAAATTGTTTTTTAATACCCGAGCAGACTTCACTGGGTCTATTTTTTCGAGCTTTCTGTGGAGTGCCCAGAGTTTTCCTCTCTTTCTGTTTTTCTCGCAGATACGATCGGATTTTTGGGTGGCTGCTTTGCCTAGTCCTTTTCCATGGGTCTGGCCGTCTGAATCATAAAAAGCCTCGGTGTATCCTTTGTCTAGCCCTATGCTGCGACGTTCAGCAGGGATTCTAACATTGCCATGATCTCCTAAAAAGTGAACCTCAAACTTTGGCAATAATTGATTGTATATTAGTCTAATCTGACCTTTGATTTTTCGATTAGACTTGACGATTATTTTATTTCTTTTTCCTCTAGTAAGGCCAGCTAATTCTAGCTGGTAAGTATTTTGATAAAGTCTCTTACAGTTATATCCTACTTGTTGATAGACTATTTGATTTTTGACCCAAGAATGTCCTCTATGAAATTGTTTTCTAACAAGTCTATGAAGGAGTGGATTTTTTAGAAAAGCTAAGGTCTTAAGCTGCTTGCAAAGTTCTTTCCTAGTCTTTTGATCTTTTTTCCCAGAAAACCTTTTGTAAATTTTTTTGATAACTGCATCGATACAGGCAGCTTGTTGAGCTGTAATGGCTTTCGCTACATCATTGATAGTCCAGTCCATTAATTTGGCAGGCAGCCCCAAGGTATCGGGAGTTCTAAAACTTTTTACTTCCGGAATAGCCTTTTTCCAGTCTAATCCCCAATAGTTGATGCTTCCTAGCTTGTTGTAAGACTCAGCCCGAACAATGCCCAGCTTTTTCATAGTAGATAGTAACTCAGCCTCAACCGATTCAGTCATCCCTACTACTGGGACAATCTGAGTTGATATCTTCTTTGTTACTCCTACTTTTTTGGGCATCATCAACTAGGGTGTCTTCTTTCCTCAGTATACTCTAGTGCTAGAAAAATGTCAATGTCGGTTTTATACCGTGAAATACTGTTTTATCCCTATTTATTAGGGTTTGATTGCGAGACTACTAAAATCTTGCACTATTCTGATTAATTCTAGATTAATCCTAGGGTGGGCAGTGGGGAAAAACGCGATTGGCCGTTGGCCACGCTACGCGAACGCAAGTGGGCAGTACAGATTAATCCTAGCCTTGCGTCAGTCTTCTTTTGAATAGGAGTAGAGTGGGCATCCTGCCCGCGCCAAAATCTAAGGAACGGGCAAGATGCCCATTCCACCCAAGATGCCCATTCCACCTCAGTCTTAAAATCATGCCATATCGTAGGGTGGGCAGTGGCTAAAAACGCGATGTTCCGTTCGCGCAGCGTCTGGCACTGCCAGTAAGGAACCGCTACGCGATTGGCCGTTGGCCACCCTACGCGAACGCAAACTGGCTGCATCGGTAACAGCCACTGCCCACCCTACAAGGGAAGAACTGGTATTTTATGTTTTGGCTACTCCCTAAGAGGGGGTGAAGAAAGACCTGATAAAGTCTGGCGCACCTGCGGCGCATCCTGGGGGTTCGGGGGGTTGAGGGGTCGGAGGCTGTTCAATAATCTCAACACCTACCTCTTCCCAACCTTTACGGACAGCTTTTTGTTCCAGGCTGCCAACACCAAATCGGTCTCCTGCCACCTTGTATGTCTCTCTGGCAGCATCCTCAAAATCTGAGGTGGAACCCAGCTTATCCCTCAAAGTCAGATACCAGATCCAACCGGCCTTGTCCCAAGCGTATCCACCAATGTCCAGAGCAGCAATGTAGAAGGCTCGGTTGGGGATACCAGAATTGATATGAACCCCACCATTATCTTGAGACCCGGTGTAGATGTCTCTCATATGACCTGGTTGAGGGTCTTTACCTAGTCTGGGGTCGTTATAAGCACTCCCTGGTTCTTTCATGGAGCGAATGCCTGTAGCATTGACATTCTCAGTAAACAGACCAGCTCCAATCACCCAATCCGATTCACTAGCAGTTTGGTTGAGTGTCCGTTGCTTAACTAGGATTCCGAACACATCAGCGAAGTGTTCGTTGAGAGCACCTGGTTGATTCCGATAAACCAGTCCCGCTTCATATTGGATCACCCCATGGGTCAGCTCATGGCCAATAATATCGATGGCGATGGTAAAGCGATTGAAGAGTCTCTCCTCTTCTGGCAAATCTTCATCCCCATCCCCATAGGTCATCTGTTGACCATTCCAGAAGGCGTTGTCAAAACCCCGCCCATAATGAACCGTTGAGGTCAACACCATCCCGCGATCATCAATCGAGTTCCGCTCGTATATGTCACGATATAAATCAAAGGTGGCTCCAGAACCATCGTAGGCTTCATCCACTGCTGTGTCACCTGTGGGAGGGTCTCCTTCCCCCCGGACTTCACGGCCAGGTAAACGAGTTTGGTAGTCTGCATGGCAGATCACCCGTTGTTTGGCTGCTCCTTCTTCTCGGGAACTGGGTCGTGTGGAGAAGTCAGCTAATTCCTGGCGCACTCCACGGAACTGACCAGATTCCACTAGGGCGCTCAATGCCCGTTCTCGCTGTATAGGGCTTCCCTGTTCTGAAACTTCCCGCAGCATATACGCCGGAACTATACAGTGCAGAGGGTTGTGGTGGTGATGGTGGTGATGGTGGTGATGGTGGTGATGGTGGTGATGGTTTATCTTGGTAGACATAGTATTATTTAAGTCTTTTTGCTATTACTATGATCGCCGTTGCTAGGGCAGGTTTTTTGTCAAGTTTTATTGCCAGAAGCAACACCTTGGAAGCCTTGCCAGCCACTTTTAATCATAGCGAAGTCAACTCAAAACAGTTTCTGATTTATAGCATTGCTTAATGGTAGGATGATTGAGTCTGTTTTATCTTGCCTTACTTCCAGTCTCTTCACCCTGTTTCAGAGTTTCATCAATCATCCCCCCAAATGAGCAACCCCTTTATCTGTGGTGTCTCGATTGAAAAAATCGATACCCAAATTAGCATTATAGGTTAGATTTCCGAGGGTTTAACTTTTTGATACAACAATCGTTACAATATAGTCGGATTGTATTATTTTTTCCTGATTAGTCATTGGCAAGGGTTCAACATTTTTTAATGTCATGGAATAGCCATCAAAATTTTTAACAGCTAAATTGTCTTGGGCTGCTCTGAGGGTTAACTCAACCTCCTCTGGTTTTGAGTTCTCCTTGACAACCTCGAAGGCAATGGTGACTTGTCCTGGTTGCACACAGACTACATCAGCTGGGCATCTGGAATCCTCCACTATATCCAGAACCTTAACTTGCATCGTTTTCGATTCCATTAATGCCATCTGATCGATCTGGAGTTTAATCTCTTGATTTAAATCCGCCTTAACCAAATTTTCTGTTGCTTGAATCTCTTGATTTAAATCCGCCTTACTCACATTTTCTGTTGGTTGAGTACAACCGACGATCATCGGTTGAATCAGACTACAAATGATAATCAGTTTGATGAACCCTGAGACTAAAGCTAATCCTTTCAATTTCGTCATGATTGACCACCCCAAGTCTGTTTAACTGTAACCTTTTCGCCCCTACTAATTGTACCTTACTAATTTTAGATGATTTTCTCTTAATTGACACAATAAGAGACAGAAAAATCCTCAATATCTTAACCGTGAATGTAATCCGATGGTAACCATTCAGCCCCGTGAATCAGCTATCAGCTAGTTATTATCAGCGTAACATAACTGATAGCTTCCAAACCGGGTCACGAAAAAGTGCCCTATTTGAAAAACCGATTAGGGCTGACTCTGTTTATTGATCCAGCATTACCTAATTTTAGCTAAGACGTGAATGCTGAGGTCGGATTTGACTACAATATCTTGCGATTTATTAATTAACGTAAATTTATCAATCCAGGAACTTGCAACAATGAATTGAAATCAATTAACTGGTAACTAAGGGTAATTGCTATTCGACGATCAATACTCTTACCCATAAGCCGGTCTTGCATAGCTTGGTCACGTTTTTGAGAGCCATAGCACTTATCAAGACCAAGCTTAGATATTGTTTCAGTTTATGGAACATCATGACTAAAAGTTTGTTAAAAATTTATCCCCTTGGCCATCTCAGTCTTGCTTTGGTGGAATGGGTATTACTGGCATGGGCGATTCGCTTGTGGCGTCGCTCAACTAGTCTGGCCATGATTGTGCTGCCAATTGTGCTAGCAAGCATTAGCTATGACAATCTAGTTTTGGCCATGGGGAGCCTGATTGGTAAAGGAGATCTCCTGAAATCACTGAGTATGGTACGCTTCCTGTTACACTTCTTAGTGGTGCCCCTATTTATTGTAATTGCTGTTGAGCTAGCTCACCGGGCTGGAGCAGTTTGGGCTAATACAATTGTACGAGTGTTATCCTGGGTGCTTGCCCTAGGACTGGGTGGGTATGAAGTGGCGACCCACTTTGTTGGCCTAGAATTGGTTCCAGTCACCTTTGCTGGTACCTTGCGCTACACAGTGGCGGAAGTGAGTGGTCCACCAATTGTAACAATTTTGGTCAATTTGTTCGTGCTGCTGATTGGTATCGGCATCTGGGTAAGGCTGAAATGGCCATGGCTATTTGTAGGAACCTTGGTTGCCCTAATTGGCAATGCTGTACCAATCTCTAGAGTTGGCACCCTCGTCGGTAGTGCCTCTGAATTCGTCATGGCTCTGAGTTTGCTGTTAACTGAGCGGCGGACACAGTTTGTCCGTGCCCAACTCGGCTCAAGTGAAAAGACAATGAAGGTTGAAGGTTGGGTTGAAGGGTGAAGGTTGAAGGTTGGGTTGAAGGTTTAAGGTTGAAGGTTGGGTTGAAGGTTTAAGGTTGAAGGTTGGGTTGAATGTTGAAGGTTGAATGTTGGGTTGAATGTTGAATGTTGAAGGTTCAAGGTTGGGTTGAATGTTGAAGGTTCAAGGTTGGGTTGAATGTTGAAGGTTCAAGGTTGGGTTGAATGTTGAAGGTTCAAGGTTTAATAACCTGAAAGCTGAAAGCTGTAACCTCTAAGCTCTAACCTGTAACCTTCAACCTGTAACCTGCAACCTGCAACCTGTAACCTTCAACCTGTAACCTTCAACCTGTAACCTGCAACCTGCAACCTGTAACCTTCAACCTCTAACCTTCAACCTCTAACCTGTAACCTGTAACCTTCAACCTGTAACCTTCAACCTGTAACCTGTAACCTTCAACCTCTAACCTCTAACCTTCAACCTCTAACCTTCAACCTGTAACTTTCAACCTCTAACCTCTAACCTTCAACCTCTAACCTTCAACCTGTAACTTTCAACCTTCAACCTTCAATCTGTAACCTGCAACTTACTTATCCTTAAAGATATTACTGCCATGAATACCGAATTTAAATTTAGACCAATTCCCTTTGCTTGGGTTGCTATCCATCCCAAGCCGATAGGTGTTGTTCAATTGATTGGTGGTGCGTTTTTCGGAAGTTTTCCGACAATTTTTTACCGGTATATCGCCAAGCGATTATTTGAATCAGGTTATACCGTTGTTGCCAGACCGTTTAGATTTACCTTCCGCCATTGGCCTGTAGCAATTGGTTTGGTCAAAGAACAAAAAGCCCTATTCAATGGAATTTTTGAAGAAGCAAAAAAATTGGGCTATGAGTACAGTATCTATGAAGAAGACCCCTCTGCCAGAGGGAGTAATTATTTTTGGTTAGGTCACAGCCTAGGAACAAAATATATCGCACTTTTAGAGCTTTTAAGTGATTTGGAGTTCAAAAAAGTTCAGGGAATTCTGGGAAATTGTGTGGGTAAAGATCAAGAGAAGCAGATTGAAGATAGCCTCAAAAACGCTGAGATAAAAGATATTTCTTTGATCAATCAACCCTCTGTATTAATGGCTCCTGTTATTAGTGGTACCCGTAGTGCAGTTCCTGTTCCATTCATCGCTGATTTAGTAGACAGACTTGGTTTCGGGGTGTTACCCAAACCCAAACAAACCTATTGCTTGATTAAAAATAGCCGTTTATTTAATCTTACTGCTTTAATTAGCTTCAGTAAGGATAAGATTGCTCAAGAAGCTGGAACGGTACGTTGGCTACAACAGAATTTACCAAATAATCCCTTTCCACTCATTGATGAGAAACTTCCTGGTAAGCATTTGACTCCCCTCGGTTGGCTCCGGGGAAATGATCAACTTGCGGATACGGTTATTCAAGTTATCACAAAACTAGCTGATCGAGTCTAAGGGAGCAGGGAACTTCGGATCAGGGAATAGGGAACAGGGGGAAGAGTATCGGAAGTGTGGGAAGTGTGGGGAGATGGGGAGATGGGGAGATGAGGAGATGAGGAAGGGGTCAACCTACAACCTCTAACCTCTAACCTCTAACCTCTAACCTCCAACCTGCAACCTCCAACCTCCAACCTTCAACCTCCAACCTCCAACCTCCAACCTCCAACCTTCAACCAAATAACCTCCAACCAAATAACCTTCAACCAAATAACCTCCAACCTCCAACCTCCAACCGCTAAAAGCTGTCCCATTGTAGTAAGATGGAAAAAGTAAAGAATTGTTAAAATCAACGAACCATTAAATTCATGGCTATTTTTCGTCAGTACATTGCTCCCCTACTGGCACTACTAGGCTTCTTAATTGCCCTGTTGGCAGTCAGTTCTCGGATCTTTTTACCGAACGATATGCTAGCCCCTGCACCGATTGAAGACGTTGACGCTGCCAGCATTCAAGCACCAGTATTCGCTCAGCTGGTTGTTAACCAAAATTTGGCGAAAATTGGTGAGTAAGCCATTGTTAGCAGGCTACCAGCTACGCCTGGGAACGGGACGAGAACGGGCAATTTTGGTAAATTTCATGGAGTTAACTTACCAAGAGCTTTTTCCGGAACAAAATGATTTTTCTCACCTGGCGAAGACTGTTAAACAGTACTTTTCCAGAGAAACCCCCCTGTGGTGGGTTACAGTAGCAGATGGGAAGGTTTCTAGGAAAGGCTCTATTATAACTCATCCCTTGCCGGTGGGTTGTCTGTGGATGGGCAATGGGGTTGATCAGGTAAATGGCGATCGCTATACTTATATCTTTTTACTTTACGTCATGCCAGCACACCGCCGTCAAGGCATTGGTTCAGCACTGATGCAGCACGCTGAAGCTTGGGCAAGGGCAAGAGGCGATCGCCAACTTGGATTACAGGTGTTTCAATCGAATCAAGTCGCTTTGAACCTTTACCAGCGACTGGGTTTCCGCACCCAATCTCTGTGGATGGTTAAACCATTGCACAGAAAATACTAATTATGAAACTGGTAGAATCAGGCAAGATAAGGTAGGTTATCAGGCATGTATGAAGATGATGATCTGAGTTTATTGGATAATACGGCTTTACTAGAAAGCCCTTTAGATGACATAGAGCCGATTGAAGATGAGTTAGAAGCTTCCAAACCTGATCCAGAGGAAATGCTGGCTCTGTTAACGGCACCGGAAAGCCAACAACGGATGCTAGCAGCTCGTGCCTTTTGTGAGTTGCAAGATGAGCGAGCAATTCCCCATCTGATTAACCTGTTAAATGATGTTTGTCCCTTGGTGCGGGTAAGTGCTGCCTATGGTCTAGGGCGCAATCCCAGTCCCACAGCAGTAAAGCCTTTGATTGACCAGCTAACCGTTGATTGGAACGGTTATGTCCGTAAAGGGGTTGTCTGGGCATTGGGGAACTGTCGCGATCGCCGTGCTTTAGCGTCTCTAATTGATTCCCTAAAAACCGATATTCCTGCAGTGCGTTTGTGGGCAGCTAGTGCTCTAGCGCAAATGGCAGAGTTAGATTATGAAGAAGTAATCGCATCAATTCCGCCCTTGATTACTGCTTTAAGGAAAGACCCAGTAGCAGCAGTGCGCAGTAATTGTGCTTGGTCTATCGGGCAGCTGTGTCGGGAATTGCCCTCCAATGCGGTTTACGCTGGTGCTATTGATGCTTTAATTGAAGCAATTGCTGATGATCAAGACCTAGGGGTACAAGAAGACGCCAAAGCTGCCCTCTTGAAAGTGGGAGACCCCCGTGGACTTCAGATGATTGAAATGATTGACATGGAAGGGTTTTTGTAAGTTGGCATGTTATAGCCCCTGGGCGCGGGAAGTCTGGGGAGATGGGGAGATAGGGAGATAGGGAGATGGGGAGATTTTACAAGGGTAGGTTTTGAGTACGTACTTTCATTAGCTAGAAACTCCTCAATATATGTATTAAAATATGTATCAAAATACACAATCATTTCCGGGGTAATTCTGCCCATTTCCCGCTTCTGACGACTCCCGACTCCCGACTCCCGACTCCCGACTCCCGACCCAAATGTAAAAAACCTACCCCTGTGAGCCCCTCTCCCCACAGTCTTCTTCCTATTCCCTGTTCAAGCCTTATGCTTGTAGCCCCTCTTGCGCTACACTAGCCACCTGCTCAACACTGTCATTAGCTAATGTTTCTAGGACTGCCTTAGCCTCTTCTCCTCCCAGATTAACCAGTGCCTGTACTAACCGGTAACGAATTTGCCAGTCGGAATTAGTGGCAAAGGGAATCAGCAGAGGCACAGCCCGGGGGTCTCCCAATTCTCCTAAGGAACTAATGGCGGCGGTTTGGATTAAACTGGTATCGGATTTGAGAGCATCTTCTAAAAGTTGAAATGAACGGGGTTCACCTAGTTCCCCTAAGGCAGCAATAATACTAAATTTAACGATCCACTCAGTGGTTTGGTTATAGATTTGCTCTAAATCATCATAGGCTTCGGTGAGCTTTAAGGCACTCAAGGAATCTGCTGCTGCTGCCTGAACATCAGGTTCTGGATCATTGAAAAGGCGATCGCGTAATAGGGTCAAAGATACGGTTAAATCATGATGACCTAAGGTATGGAGCTGGCTCACTGCGCCATATCGAATCCGAACATTGTTATCGTTAACCAAGGGTTGAATTAGCTCAAACGCCACCGATGGTTCAAGCTGGCGTAGTTGGTTTAATCCTCTAATGCGGTGGCCAAAATCCGATGAATTCAGCAGCTCTTCGACAGATTCACGAGTAACGCTCATGGGTATTTGATCTATATCTCGCCAAGACTCAACTTACCATGTTAGTTGTTCACCGTGAACACTATTTGGGATAGAACAGTTTCCTTAATTCTGTAACTTAGCTGCCATAGCGCGGACAATATCCCCAGAGGTCAGAATTCCAATCACTTGCTCTGCCTCATCTGTTACTGGTAAATGGTGGATTGATTTTTCCTGCATCAACTTAGCCGCTTTCCGTAAGGGTTGATCGGGTTTGATGCTCATGGGATGACCAGTCATTACGTCCCCAGCGGTTTGTCCAAGTGCTTTATGGAGTTCTTGGTCATAACGGGCAGGATTTTCTAAGTAAATCACGCTGTCGAGAAACATGATATAGACTGGCGGTTCTACTCCTGTCTCCTGCCACAGCAAGTCAGTTTCTGATATCACTCCCACCAATTTGCCTGCTTCATTAACCACCGGCAAGCCACTGATGCTTTGTTCAGCAATAATTTTGATGACTTCCTTGATCGGTGTTTGGGGCTGCACCACGATCGGCTCGCGGGTCATGACTTCAGCAACGGTTTTGGCCATAGTTGGGTTTTTAAGGGTTTTGAATGGTTTAGCAGGTGATAACTTTATTCTCCCACTGCCCTTGTCTAGAAGGTGACACAAGTCTGAAAACTTTATTGTTCATTAAGCTTTTACCGTAAGCTTTGACCGCAGCAAAGGCAGCGTGAGTAGTCTTCAGCTTAGATCCCACCCACCTAATACACAAACCCTTCTCAACCATAAAAACGATCAAGCCAACCCTCCAAGTCGGCCATACTAGAAAACGCGATCGCATCTATACTCAGAGATTCAATTTGTTCCAAAGATAGTGCTTCAATTTGCTCCTGTCTCTGAGGTGCCAGCTTAGAGAGTCCTTCCCACCTCAGAGCATAGTCTTCGGTTTTCCAGGCGAGTTGTGCCAGCAGGATAGACACCGCTGCTTCTCGTCGGGCTTCGAGTTTAGCTTCGTTAATAATTTCTTTGAGGTGACCCCCTTCTAAAGACTCAGGAAGCTCTTTGGCCACTACTGTTGCGTTTTCGATTATTGTATTACCGAGTCGAATATCGTGATAGGCTTCGTCTTCGTTTTCCGCTTCAAATTCAGTTTCGTAATGAACGATCATCCAATACCGTTTCACTTCTGTCATCGCAAATGCCTCCCATTGTCTCCATATTGATTCTGAATTTCTGCTAGATTACACGACTTGGCCACTTGAGGAGGTGACAACAATAATACAATAGAATTATAGATTCAAACACAAATTAAGTGACTCTCGATTAAGAAGGCAAATAATCTGGAAAAAACTCCTGTTTCATCCGTTGACAATATTGACAGAGATTTTTGAATTGAGATACGCGATCAATAATCATACTCTTGAAAGGAGGTAAAATTATGTTTGCAATATAACCATAAGCAGTTGCATCTAAAGTGGTCGGTTTATCCCCCATAAAAAATGGTTTATCTGCTAAATAATCAGACAGGGCTTGAAAATCAGCATTAATAATTTGACAAATTTCCTTCTCGGAGTGACGACCCATTCCCTGTCCATAAATCTGATTAGAAATGGACTTTCGCACCTGTTGGAAAAACTGTTCCGATTCTGGTGTCGAGCTTCCATCAAAATAGAGATTCGTTAATGCTTGTTTGTATACTTGCCAGTTTTCTTCAATGTTCATACTAATATAAACCTCTCCCCAATACGTATTTTCTTTCAGCATCCGCCGAAAAGCTAAGGATATTGCTTTTTCGGTTGAGGTCAAATCGCGGTCAGGATCTATGCCCTCTTTTTCCTTAAGCATCTCGATAATTAGGGTAGAGTCGCCGATCAGTTTTCCTTCATAGTCTATAAACGGAATTTTGCCGGGAGCTTTAGTCAAGTCCTTAGGAATCTCTATCTCGTAAGCAATATTAGCTATACGCAGCCAAGTTTCTAATTTCATACAGGGGGGACTAAGGCTCGGTAATCCCCATAAAGGTGGTGCCTTATACAAAGTAATCATAACAGTCAATTTGGTTCGATATTACCAATAACTATTATAGCAATTATACGACTTGTGAGGTACAAATTTCTGGTTTTTAGGGAGCAGGGAGCAGGGAGCAGGGAGCAGGGAGCAGGGAGCAGGGAATAGGAACCCACCCCTAACCCCTCCCAGGAGGGGAAGAGGTGAAAAAGAATGTGTACCTCATAGCTACGAAAAACGCTATATATATAATGAATGGGAAAATGATAATAATTTATTAAATTAATCTAGTCATTATCGAATCAAAACCTCTAATATAGCCTACAGTAAATTTTGGTTTTTTTTGCAATTATTTTCTTTATATTACTCGGGTTGAGCAATTTTTATTATATAAAATAAAATAAAGCACTTTTTAACCTAATGAGATACACATAATTTTTCTCTTTCCTCTTCTCTGCTCCCTGCTCCCTGCTCCCTACTCCCTTTCCCATTTAATATTTCATTTTTCAACTAACTCACGAACTAGAGAAGCTAAACGCTTTCCACTATCCCTAATCGCAAGACTAGCTGCTTTTTGTTTGATCTGTTCTAACCTAGTTGGTGACTTGAGTAAAGCCAGCACCTCCTGTTCTAATGTTTCGTGAGTCAACTGGTCTTGACGAAATACTAAAGCAGCACCAGAATCCTTAAAGCTAGCTGCATTGAAAGCTTGATGGTCTTCCGCTGCATAAGGGTAGGGAATCAGAATCGCTGGTGTTTCAGTTATCGCTAGCTCCGTTAAGGTTCCGGCACCAGCACGGCTAATGGCTAAGTTTGCCCGTTGCAGTAATGGTGCCATCTGGTCATAAAAGGGCATAGACAGGTACTGAGGATGGCTCAGGGTGTTCGCCTCTGGGTCTTTTTCTCCAGTTAAATGAACAATCCAAGCACCGGCTTCAAACCAGAGGGGAGCACATTGGCGCACTAGTTTATTCACTGCCACTGCTCCTTGGGAACCCCCAACCACCACAATCAAGGGTACCTCTGGTGGAATCGGGAGTTCCAGTGCCTGAGTCAGTTGAAAACTATCGCGCACTGGTGTACCAACGGTTACAGTTTTAATCCGGGGTAGGTACTTGGAAGCGGCTTCAAACCCTAGGGCTACAGTATTACAAAAGGGACTCAGCCAGCGGGTTACTTTTCCGGGAATAGCGTTAGATTCATGTATAATGGTAGGTAGACCCTGCCACCGTGCTGCCATAATTGCAGGTCCAGCGATGTAACCCCCAGTGGTAAAGACACCATCAAATTTACCCTCTCTCAGCAGTTGCCGCACTTGCCAAATTGAACTGACCAGGCGGGTAACAATGCTTAGAGTACCGAGACCGAAGCGTTGTTGAAAGCCTTCTACGGCAATGGTGTGCAGGGGGTAGTCTGGTGGTAGCAAATCATTTTCGATGCGGTCAGGAACACCAAGCCACTCGATAGTGTAATTGGGTAAGTGTTGGGCTACTGCGAGGGCGGGAAATATGTGTCCCCCCGTACCACTAGCGGCAATCAGCAATCGAATGGGTGACTTAGACACGGCTATTGGTCTCCTTTATCAATTGGGTGAGGGACTTTTGTGTTGGGTTAATGGGAATCGGGAGTCGGGAATCGGGAGTCGGGAATCGGGAAGTCGGAACAAATCCTTGCTAAAACCCTAGCAGATGAAAATGTTGAGATCACGACTGTCTGGACTAGACATAGGTTATCAAACTAGATTTGATATCATTGGTGAAACGTTGATGGTTGATTGGTTAGTGGCCTTAGTCCAAGGGATTACCGTTTCTCCAATCACCAATTATCAATTACTAATTACTAGTTACTAGTTACCAGAATTACCAGTTACCAGTTACCAGTTACCAGTTAACGATTACCAATGACCAATCCAGCAACCTTACTGCAACGACTATCCCAGTCTTTTACTACTAAAGTCAAGTCTATGTCTTGGGACTGGTCAGTATTTGTACTATTAACGGCAGGGTTGACCCTCGGCTCTCCTCTGAAAGCCGAAGCAGATAGTCCGGAAACGGCACCGCCTCAGCTTAAAGATACCCTCAGCCAAATTGATCGCTTCGCTAATAGCAAGGATGTTGAAGGGTTGCTGGAATTCTATAGCGCTAATTTTGCTAACTCCGATGGCTTAAGTCGGGATTTGATGGGAGAAGCGTTGGTTCAATTGTGGCAGCGCTACCCTGTGTTGAATTACCGCACGGAACTGACGGATTGGCAGCAAGAGGGCAACGCAATTGTGGCAGAAACAGTGACTTATATTACTAGTAACGAACAGGATGCTACTAAGACCAAATTTGAATCGACTTTGCGATCGCGTCAGCGCTTTGAAAACCAAAAAATTGTCTATTCAACCATTTTGGCAGAGCGATCGCAAATCACATCAGGAGCCAATCCTCCCAAGGTAACGGTGAAATTACCAGAACAAGTGCGTATTGGTCAGCGATTTAATTTTGATGCCATTGTCACCGAACCCCTTGGAGATGATTTGCTGCTGGGAGTAGCTATAGAAGAATCCGTCAGCCCACAGCGCTATACTAATCCCACTGATATTGACCTGGAATCTTTGGCTGCCGGGGGAATTTTTAAGGTTGGCCGAGCCCCACTGTTACCAGAAGACCGCTGGATTTCAGCGATATTAATTCGGGGGGATGGCATGATTATGATTACTCGACGGTTACATGTGGTTGAGTAATTAGGTTTGAAGGGAGTAGGGAGTAGGGAGTAGGGAGTAGGGAGTAGGGAGTAGGGAGTCGGGAGTAGGGAGTCGGGAGTAGGGAGTCGGGAGTAGGGAGT
>NZ_MKZS01000001.1:1035722-1046351 GCF_001942495.1 Moorena bouillonii PNG | reverse complement strand
ATTCCCGATTCCCGATTCCCGATTCCCGATTCCCGATTCCCGATTCCCGATTCCCGATTCCCGATTCCCGATTCCCTACCTTTACAGATAAATTTTAAACTTGGTGCAAGGATTTCTAAACTTAAACAAACCAGCAGGTTGGACATCCCACGATTGCGTTGCTAAAGTGCGGCGTCTGCTACGGCTGAAGCGAGTAGGCCATGGAGGGACCCTTGACCCAGCTGCTACGGGGGTTTTACCGATAGCTCTGGGTAAGGCAACCCGACTGTTGCAGTATATGCAGCAGGATAAAGCTTACAAGGCTACGGTGAGACTGGGAGTGAGAACAACTACTGATGATTTGGAAGGAGAGGTGATTGCTACTCAGTCTGCAGCCGGGTTGACTCTGGAGTTGGTCAAGGGTTTCTTGAAACAGTTTGAAGGCACGATTCAGCAAGTGCCACCAATGTATAGCGCTATTCATATCAAGGGTAAACGGCTCTATGATTTAGCCAGAGCTGGTGAAGTGGTAGAGGTACCAGAACGAACGGTAGAGGTTGAGACGATCGAGGTTTTGGATTGGCGTGGGGGAGAATTTCCGGAAATTGATTTAGCGATCGCATGCGGTCCTGGCACCTATATTCGCTCCATAGCCCGGGATTTAGGAGATGCCCTCGAAACCGGTGGTGTGCTGGCCGCTCTGACTCGTACTCGCAGCAGTGGCTTTGATTTAGCCGATAGTATAACTTTGGAAGAATTGACCCAACAGCTCGAACAAACCCTATTCCAGCCAGTGTCCCCTAGTGCAGCTTTGGGGCACTTACCCTCTGTAACCTTGTCCCCGGATCAAGCCCGTCGCTGGTGTTTAGGACAGCGTATCTCTGGGGATGATACTCTAGTTAAAGTCTCTACCCTTGAAACCTCCACAAGTCCTCTGCAAGTCTACCACGAAGATGGCAGTTTTTTGGGTATTGGTAAAGTTATTTCCTCAACCTCTGGGGTTTTGCTGGCACCCCAAATGGTTTTTGTTTGATGCTATAGCAAAGGGAACAGAGAACAGGGAACAGGGAGTAGGGAGCAGGGAGCACACAGTAGAGAACAGGAAACAAAAATTATCACAATTGATTTATGATACCTATAGTTGATTGAATTGAACAGGACTTATCTAAGCTGAGTTAGACATAACAAACTATTCTAATATTGACAATATTAAAGTCAGTAATATTGAGTTATAATTGAGGTTATAATAAACAAAAATTAAATTATTTTTTAAGCCACAAACTAACTAAAAATCATTATTTATAGCAATCCTAAATCAATTGAGATAATGTTTGTTCCCTGTTCCCTACTCCCTGCTCCCTGCTCCCTGTTCCCTGTTCCCTATTCCCTACTCCCGATTCCCGATTCCCGATTCCCTACTCCCTACTCCCTACTCCCTACTCCCTTCAAATAAAAATGGCAAACACTAAATCGGCCACTGGTCAAGACCTAGTCACGGTTCAGGAAGCTGCTGAAATCTTAGGTGTTTCCTCCGATACCATACGCCGGTGGGAAAAGAAAAAGCTGCTCAGGGCAAAGCGGTCTGAACGAAACTACCGCTTTTTTGACATTGAAGAGTTAAAACGAATTCAACGTAAGTATCAAGGGCTAGCTACTGGGGTTGAGTTTCGTGTTCTAAAGAGCAAACCAACTAAGTTCAGAGTAATTGAGTTGTTTGCTGGGTGTGGAGGCATGGCACTGGGCTTTGAGAACGCTGGCTTAACCACCAAGCTGTTAGTGGAGATTGATAAAGACTGTGTAAACACTCTGAANTTATAATTGAGTTTATAATAAACAAAAATTAAATTATTTTTTAAGCCACAAACTAACTAAAAATCATTATTTATAGCAATCCTAAATCAATTGAGATAATGTTTGTTCCCTGTTCCCTACTCCCTGCTCCCTGCTCCCTGTTCCCTGTTCCCTATTCCCTACTCCCGATTCCCGATTCCCGATTCCCTACTCCCTACTCCCTACTCCCTACTCCCTTCAAATAAAAATGGCAAACACTAAATCGGCCACTGGTCAAGACCTAGTCACGGTTCAGGAAGCTGCTGAAATCTTAGGTGTTTCCTCCGATACCATACGCCGGTGGGAAAAGAAAAAGCTGCTCAGGGCAAAGCGGTCTGAACGAAACTACCGCTTTTTTGACATTGAAGAGTTAAAACGAATTCAACGTAAGTATCAAGGGCTAGCTACTGGGGTTGAGTTTCGTGTTCTAAAGAGCAAACCAACTAAGTTCAGAGTAATTGAGTTGTTTGCTGGGTGTGGAGGCATGGCACTGGGCTTTGAGAACGCTGGCTTAACCACCAAGCTGTTAGTGGAGATTGATAAAGACNGGGAGCAGGGAGTAGGGAGTAGGGAGTAGGGAGTAGGGAGTAGGGAGTAGGAGTAATAAATTTGACTGTATCTTATAGGTCTTATCAACACTATATTTTATAGTTCAACACTCAAAAATTAGCACTGATAACTGAGCACTGAGCACTCAAAAATTATCTAGCGTTTCCTAGTAAGCGTGAGGTACATCTAAATTTTATTCCCTGTTCCCTGTTCCCTGTTCCCTGCTCCCTGCTCCCGATTCCCGATTCCCGATTCCCGATTCCCGATTCCCGATTCCCGATTCCCGATTCCCTACTCCCTACTCCCTACTCCCTACTCCCTTCAAATAAAAATGGCAAACACTAAATCGGCCACTGGTCAAGACCTAGTCACGGTTCAGGAAGCTGCTGAAATCTTAGGTGTTTCCTCCGATACCATACGCCGGTGGGAAAAGAAAAAGCTGCTCAGGGCAAAGCGGTCTGAACGAAACTACCGCTTTTTTGACATTGAAGAGTTAAAACGAATTCAACGTAAGTATCAAGGGCTAGCTACTGGGGTTGAGTTTCGTGTTCTAAAGAGCAAACCAACTAAGTTCAGAGTAATTGAGTTGTTTGCTGGGTGTGGAGGCATGGCACTGGGCTTTGAGAACGCTGGCTTAACCACCAAGCTGTTAGTGGAGATTGATAAAGACTGTGTAAACACTCTGAAGCTGAATAGACCTTCCTGGAAAATCATACCTGAGGATATAGCCAACGTTGATTTTACTAGACTTCTTTCAGAAGTCGGGAACAGGGAACAGGGAACAGGGAACAGTGGACAAGAATTGACGGAAACAGTATCAGAAAACGGCGTTGCTGATTCTGGGTATGATTCCGCCCCCCTAGCCCCCCAATTCTGGGGGGAACAAAACTCTGAAAGTCCCCCAAAGTTGGGGGATTTAGGGGGCTTGACCAAAACCAGACGATCGCCCATTCATACTTCAATTCAGCAACGTCCAGAAAACTACTACTTTGGGAAATACAAAGACAAATACAAAGACAACGTAGAAATTGTAGCTGGTGGCGTGCCCTGCCAAGCTTTCAGCTATGCCGGTCTGGGTAAAGGTTTTGACGATACTAGAGGGACGCTCTTTTTTGAGTTTGCACGGTGTGTCAAAGAAGTACAGCCGAAAATAGCACTGGTTGAAAACGTTAGGGGTCTGATCCACCATGACCAAGGCAGAACCTTATCCACCATGCTGCGAACCTTAGAGGATTTAGGCTACAACCCTACCTATAAATTGCTCAGAGCACAGTTTCTAGATGTCGCCCAAAAGCGGGAGAGGGTAATTATCATTGCGGTTAGAAAAGACTTAGACCTAAACGCAATATTTCCTAAGGAAAAGGACTACACTATTTCTCTGAGGGAAGTGCTCAACGATTGCCCTAAATCAATAGGAGCACAATATCCTACCCGCAAGAGAGAAATTATGGAATTAATCCCACCAGGAGGTTATTGGCGGAACTTACCAATAGAGCTTCAAAAAGAGTATATGAAAAAGAGTTTCTATCTCGGTGGCGGCAAAACCGGTATGGCTAGGCGGCTTTCTTGGGAAGAACCTTCCCTTACTCTCACCTGTAACCCAGCTCAAAAACAGACCGAGCGGTGTCATCCTGAAGAAACACGACCGTTGACAGTCAGGGAATATGCACGTATTCAGAGCTTCCCCGATGATTGGGAATTTACAGGTTCTCTATCATCGAGGTACAGGCAAATCGGTAATGCGGTCCCTGTTAATTTGGCTTACCACATTGGACGATGTCTGATTGCGATGTTGCAAGGGGAATTCGACCCAGAAACGATGCAGACCTGTTGAACTTTGGGTTCTGCCCTTACTAACCTCAATTTTTTTGATAATTAAGCAAAGGGAGCAGGGAGCAGGGAGCAGGGAACTTCAGAGCAAAAATTATCACAATTCAATTAAGATCGCTATTAGTCAACCAAACATGGTATTAATAATACAGACACACTAATACACTATAGTGTGTGTTTGTATTTGAGATGTAAACCTGTATGGTCTTGTTTTATTGTGCAATAAAACTCCAGACCTCTTTTCCATCTTGTCTCTTGCCTTTTGCCTTTTGCCTTTTGCCTTTTGCCTTTTTCAGTTTACAACCCAGATACAAACGCTGTATGACTGTACAAAGCCAAAAACTATCACCGTTGAGACTAATACTAATAGTATTAATATCGTTAGTATTAGTCGCTATTTTTGCCATAGGAGCTACCTTTGCCCTTTCAGGAGAATCGTTGATGAAATTTCCAGGAAAACAACCTACCAATATTGGGATTCAGTCCTCAGGGCAATTAGCACCTTGCCCAAATACACCTAACTGTGTCAGCAGTTATAGCCAAGATGCCGAGCATGGTATTGAACCTTTAGCTTACAACTCAACCCCTACCGAAGCAATGGCTAAGCTTAAAATTGTGATTGAAAACCTAGAACGAACACAAGTTATTGAAGAGAAAGACAACTATCTCTACGCACAATTCACTACTCCTTTAATGGGATTTGTGGATGATGTAGAGTTTTTGTTGGATGACAGTGCTAAGGTAATCCATGTTCGCTCCGCCTCCCGTTTAGGAAAATCTGATTTGGGAGTTAATCGGAAACGGGTGGAAATAATTCGAGCGAAATTGAGCTAATTTGTAAGCTATCAGCCGTCAGCTGTCAGCCGTCAGCCGTCAGCCGTCAGCCGTCAGCTTATTTTATTCAAAAGCTGTTCGCGCAGCGTGCGCGTAGCGCTAATCGCTGTTCGCTGATAACTGTTCGCGCAGCGTGCGCGTAGCGCTAATCGCTGTTCGCTGATAACTGAAAGCTGAACGCGCACGCGTGCGCGTAGCGCTAATCGCTGTTCGCTGATACCTGATGGCTTAATGCTTAAGTTTCACCTACTTGGGCAACAGTTATACTGCTAAGATTAATCATTCCTAATTTTTTTTGTAATGGTTAATGATTCACTTTAATTATTACTTATTACTATCCCGTTGCTGGGCAGTGCCTAGCAACGGGATTGACTTGCTTATGTTATCTGTTTCAAGCACTGCCCACCCTACATAAACTATTTAAAATAACTAAATTTTCAAGTTTAGTTAACTAATAGTTAATTTATTATTAGCTTGACATACTCTCTAGGCTTTGATAGTTTGGTTCTGGCGGTTAATTATCTAACCAGTGCTGGCATCTGATACTCCGAAAACTATTTCTGGATATATCCCAAAATATAGTTTTGGGTGAAGCCGAATTGGTAATAATTACTGTTAGGTACCCCATTAAAAAAATGGAGAAAATTATCATGAAAAAGTTTGCATATCTTGTGGTTTCGTTGTTGTTGGTATGTTTTACCTTGCTTGGTGCTGCATCCCCAGCCAATGCTGGATATCAGGCACGATTTTCTGACTCTGGAACTACAGGACCACGTGTTGAATTCGGTGTAACTGAAAATGCTACAAAGTACATGATTATAGGAGCATACGGCAATATCAATAATATCGATACTAAGAATCGCCCTCTGAAAATATACTCTACTTCAAAGAATCCAATTACCATTCAGATCACTGAACTTCCTGATGCTTCTACTGCTCCTGCTGGTGCAGATTTAGAAAGTATTGTAATCGACAAGAATACTGGCAAGTTGTACATCACATCGTTTAATTAGCACTAGGCCTTAGGCACTAGGCATTAGTGGAATTTTGATTCCCTAGGGTAGGCTATTGCTTACCGTTTGAATCTGAACCCACATTCTTCATTTCCTGAGGAATGTGGGATATATTTTTTTGGTAGATTAACTACTAATTGATGGATATAGCAATTCTACGACTTGTGAGGTACAAATTTCTGGTTTTTAGGGAGCAGGGACTGAGGCCGTGGGCCACGCGGGGCGCGTTCGGAGCAGGGAGCAGGAAGCCGGTAATAGGTAATAGGTAATAGGTAATAGGTAATAGGTAATAGGTAATAGGTAAAAAATAATGTGTACCTAATAGCTAAGAGAAACGCTATAGTTCCATGTTTTACGATGTGATGATCAACACAATTGCTATAGGTTAATGAGGAGAAGACATTCCTACTCCCTACTCCCTACTCCCTACTCCCTACTCCCTACTCCCTACTCCCTACTCCCTACTCCCTACTCCCTACTCCCTACTCCCTACTCCCTACTCCCTACTCCCTGCTCCCTAAAACCTAGAACTTTGGACTTCACTAAATATAAAAATGCGATCAGGTACAACACATTCACAACAATTAGTAAGCTTTTACCTATCCAAGACTCAATCATAGGGAAACTAACAATTGTTGCTACTAACACCAACAATTTTTCCACTGTGGATACGGTATGACCATGATGCTTGGGGTCCCAGTAAGAGAAAGGACTAATAAAACGATAGTTACTAACGGGAAAAAAGTGCCGGTGAGCATCATCGTTGTGAACTGGTAAATCTAATAAGGAGTGCAGGATCATACTTAAACATAGAATTTCCCAAAGTTGCCATCCCCAGTAATGGCTGATGATTACTCCACACAAGGCTAGGGGAAGAGAATGAAAGGTAGCAACAAGGTTTTGCCAAAAGGGCAATTCGTAGGTTTTTGACCAAATTTGGTACTCAGATTGACGACGAATTAATTTTGCCCAGATGTAAAGAATAAAAATTGGTAAATCGGGTAAGATAGCACCAATTGTAATGGGTAAAGCTGCCTGAGGTTGAGTCTGGTGATTCAAAACAGCAAGGTTAATAATGGCGTGACTAGGAGTATTCAAGGGTTAGTTTGTTGATGAATTTGGTTGAGCGATATTGCTTATAATTTTAAGGCAATAGGCATGCTAGCAATAGGCATGCTAGCAATAGGCATGCTAGCAATAGGCAAGAGGCAAGAGGCAAAATTAAAGAGGGTTTTAAGGGATGCAGGGCTATAGGTTATAATAATCAACCAATGAAGTTGAAATTCTTGGTTCGTGTAAGATTGTGTATCAGCCGGATAATCCACTGCATTGTGGGGCTCGTTTGTGGATTGAAACCTTCAGTGATATTCAATTTATTGGTGGTAGTTTTCCGGCTAGTAGTTGAGGGGGGGGGAAGCAGGGTAAACGCATCTAATTGGCTGATTCCTATATATAGTGTTTTTAAAATTAACTAAACACTATATGTGAAAAAATAAATGTCAATAAGTGCAATAAGCTCTGGTTTATTGAGAACTACCCCCGGTTACCCAACAAGATGCGTTTACCCTGTTCTTATCCCGAACTCAGGTTATATTAGCGATCGCAAAGGAGCCACACTCATCGGCACTATTCGTTCACTATATGAAAGTCTCCTATGGCAGGAGGCACTTCAATTACCAGAAGTTCCAAGGGAGATTTACCTTCAATGGCTTGGTGCTTAACTCCTGGTTCGATTTTAATTAGGTCGCCTTTTTTTATCGGCTGTATATCGTCATCAAGGGAGATATGTCCTGAGCCATCAAGTACATAATAATACTCTGTGATTTTTTTGTGATAATGCTTTTGGGGCTTATCTACACAAAGATGTTTAATTGTAGCCGGTTCTTGAGATATGAGTATTTTAATCGTGCCACAGTGTGCTCTTTTTTGAGGAATGCTATCACTAGAAACTATCATTCTATATAGACCTCCGTTCTAATTTAAACCGATCATTGTTGTATTGTTTTTTTTTATACCATAAATTGAAAAAAATCACAATGTCCATCGCTACTATTGCCGAACAAGGATTATCTCGTTTTTCCTGAAAATATTCTATAGCCTTTTTCAAAGATTTACTCATTGTATCATCAAAAATAGGGGAGATAATTGTTTTGATAATACCATTTTTTAAAACTACTACACGCCCTTCTCTTCGGTTGTGACCAAGAATAGGCTCGTAGAATCCAGCTACGGTTATACCTTTGCTATGATCTTCTACAGCCAATACACGGTAGCGGGTATGGGGATCTTCAGGAGCTTTACAAAAGTGCTGGTGAGAGTATCCTGGAAAAAAGTATTTTATATTTCCCTCCATAGAAGTATATAGCACAACGTCGGCTTTATTCACCGCCCTATAGTGTTTTTCTACCATCGCCTGCTTGGGCAGATACTGCTTTTTGCCGTTGAGATCAATACATAGATCGGCATAAAACATATTCCCAATTTTTTCGGGTAGATATTCGTCTCCCAGAGCCATAACATTGGTCACTATATGTGAACCTTCATATCCAAAAGCATAAAAATGATTATCCAAAAAACGACCATTAATAAAGTCATTAATTCTATTCTTTGTCATTTCAGATATAACTCGATTTGGGGTAATATCCAGAAATTAAATTACTTGTTTAATCTTCTCTGTTACCGATGATGATAGATAATTTTCGTTGACAACCAGCTTTCCAGAAAATCTATTAAGCAAATCAATCAAGGTTTTGATTTCGCCAGATTCACAAATCGGTTTTTCGACAATTATGTTGGCGCTATTGTCAATTTCTACAATAGTTTTAATTGTTTCAACGTGATATTTGGTTGGGCAACAAATATCCCAAAAAAAAGGCTTTAGTTCTGCCGCTTGGTCAAAACAACATACCTTTATTCCTCTTTTTGCTGCCTCTTTTTGTTTAACCGGATCGGGATCAATAATCCCCACAGTCTCTATCTCAAGATCGCGGAATATTTTTTCATGTAAGCTGGCTACATGCCCATCACCTACACGGACACAACTAAGTTTTTCAAACATTTGTAAAGTCATGTAGTCTACTTTTTAGATAAGAGCTGATTTGTCAACAAAAAATCCCAAAAAAAAATTAATATGAGCCATTTTTTCTGGCGTTTACCCTGTCGTTTATAAAGTAATTATTAAGAATCATCAATATGACCTAACCCAAGTCTGATGATGGCGGTATAAATCAGCGCTTCACTGACTTCTGGTAGCAATTCATACTCTGATGTTCGGATATTTCCTGGATTGCCCGTAAGGGAATTCCCGCGTTGCTTAGTTCGATGAGTTCTGTCCTGGGGAAACTGTCGATGCTGACTCCTTATATGCCCACCCGCTTACATTCTTTTCTGAGGATCCTGCTGGCGGCATCTGAGGTAATTTACCCTTTACCGTGTCTTCCTCGGAATAGGTAGTCCGATCATTTAGGGGGTAAGTTTCTCGAACATTTGTCAAGTAATGTACAATTTTATTATTTTTTTTCCAATGTATAATTTTATTATTTTTTTTCAATGGAATTATACATTACTCTCAATCAATCTGTCAATAGGCTGAGGGGGTCACCTCTTTAAATAGTACAAATGAACCACTTGCCAAGCAGTAGGCATAGATCACAGAAAAGGGCCTGCAAACAATAGATAGCTTGAACTTTGGTTTCAATTCTTGCCCACGCCCAAAGCGAGCGTGTACACCCTACTCGGATTGATGCCGAGTGCCTACCAACGGCATAGCTAAAGAGCGTTATTAGGATTGTTTTTAGAAGCTATAGGACATCCACTGCCAGAGTATTGTCAAGGTCATTTCAGCTAGGGCTTGCGGTTGGTACGACGATTGCCTAAAACTTTAACTGATCGGTTTGCTGGTGATGGTATTAGCAGATACCGCCTTCTGTAGTGTAGAATTTTGGCGAGGCATCCGCAAGCTCAGAGATCACCCTGTAGTTGGAGTCCGCCGTGACCGTAAACTGGTTGATGGACGCCAACTATCTAGTCTGTACAAGGGAGGGCAACAAGTTCGGCTTGAAGGCAAACCTTTTGTTGTTTCCATTTCTTGGTTCTATCTCAAACGTGACGGCAAATTGAACAAGGGTTTTGTCCTCTCTACATTACCTATGAAAGCCAGCACTATCAACTGGTGGGGCAAGGGCAGGTGGCCTATTGAGGGCTGGTAAAAGAGCTGGTAAGCACCGTTAAGCGACTGCATCCCTAGCTTGCGCAAACCAAACGCCAGGATGTACCGTTGGCTGATTTTATCAATGGTAGCCTACCTGTTGGCACACTGGGCTTATCTTTCTACTGATTCGACCACCTTGCCCGATTGGGGGCAAGTAGCTGAAAAAGCTCTCCACTCTATCCTCCCTCAGCTTGTTGTCTGCATACTATTAACTGATATCCTCCGATTGCAACCTCTGCTCCTTGCACAGGTAATTGATATCAACATTTCTTGGTGCAAGATGTGAGTTAGTAAACTTTTAGGTGCGACCCGTGGCGAATTTAATTCTTACAGGACTTACGCACTTACGCTATATATAGCGTGTAAAGTCGAGGAAAAACAAAA
>NZ_MKZS01000001.1:1021373-1035622 GCF_001942495.1 Moorena bouillonii PNG | reverse complement strand
CCTGTTTATTGTGGAGCCTTTATAGTTAGCAGGTTATGCAGAAAAGGGTTAAATATTTGTTAATAAGGCTCCACTATCTTACGGTAACTTCGGCGTAGCCGACGCTTCGCGAACAAACCATGAGCGACTGCCGTGGTTTCCCCCACTCGCTATTGCATCAAGACATTGACTGGCATACAATCTTGTCAGTGTCGTAAATCTCGAATCCAAAGAAACCATATTGCTTGTGCTATTTTGGTGTGGAATTTTCTGAAAAGACTAGCTTACTTGACTAAATGTACAGTTTATAAAATTAAGCACCAAAGTTTATCTTCATATTTAACTAAAGAACTTAAAAAACCTTCTTTAGTTATGAATTTAGTCTGATCAGAATCTACGACCTATCTGGTGTCTTTGCGTAAGTCCTGTCTTAATAGGTCAAGCGCACCTTTGCCTGTTGCCTGTTGCCTGTTGCCTGTTGCCTAAAGCCCTTGCGCGTAGCGCTATAACAACCCATTCCGCCTGATCAGTCAGGGTTAATTACTGTGTTGAATTCAACGTTAAAGTCAAAACGAAATTCAAGGTTAACGTCAAAACCAAATAAGCGTAAGCATTCCAACTCTCCCCTGCAGCGGCTGATGGGTTACGCTCAGCCCCATCGTTCCCTAATCGGGAAAGCGATCGCATGCTCAATCCTCAACAAAATCTTTGACTTAGCCCCTCCGGTCTTGATTGGGATGGCAGTGGATGTGGTGGTCAAACAAAAAGATTCCTTGATTGCCCATCTAGGAGTCACCGATATCTTTAGCCAACTGGTATTGCTGGCATTCCTGAGCTTTATTGTTTGGGGATTGGAATCCGTTTTTCAATATGCTTACGAACGATTGTGGCGGAATCTGGCTCAAACCATTCAACACGAATTGCGCCTAGATGCTTACTCTCATCTGCAATTGTTGGAACTAGCGTATTTTGAAGATAGTAGTACAGGGGGATTGATGTCTATCCTGAGTGATGATATCAACCAACTAGAACGCTTTCTCGATATTGGTGCCAACGAAATTCTCCAGGTAGCCACAAGCATTATTACTATCAGTGCGGGCTTCTTTATCGTTGCTCCCAATGTAGCTTGGATAACTCTGATACCTATCCCCTTTATCCTCTGGGGTTCGATTAGCTTTCAACGTCTGCTTGCTCCCCGTTATGCAGCAGTTCGGGAAAAGGTAGGGTTACTCAATGGACAGTTAGCAAATAATCTAACTGGGATTACTACCATTAAAAGCTTTACAGCGGAAGAGTATGAAGCTAAGCGGATAGAGTCACAAAGTCTAGGGTATCAGCACAGTAACCAGAAAGCGATCGCATTTTCTGCTGCCTTTGTCCCCTTGATTCGGATGTTAATCCTATTTGGATTTACCGGAATTTTGCTCTACGGTGGTAAGTCCGCAGCCGCCGGGGAATTAGCAGTAGGCACCTACAGTGTTTTAGTTTTCATGACTCAGCGCTTGCTGTGGCCATTAACTCGACTGGGTAACACCCTGGATCAGTATCAACGGGCCATGGCATCCACTACTAGGGTAATGAATCTGCTGGATACCCCGATTGCCATGCACTCTGGGGATACACCATTACCTAGGTCTGAGGTTAAAGGGGAATTGGTATTAAATAATGTCACATTTGCCTACCGTAATCGCCCCCCTGTGGTAGAAAACCTTTCCCTCCACATCCCAGCCACTCAGACTATCGCGATAGTAGGTTCCACAGGGTCTGGTAAAAGTACCTTAGTCAAACTGTTATTAAGACTATACGAAATCCAAGCAGGTTCGATAACTCTTGATGGCATTGACATTAGACAGCTCAGGCTCAAAGACTTACGCCATGCCATTGGTCTAGTTAGCCAAGATGTATTTTTATTCCACGGCACCGTAGAAGAGAATATCACCTATGGCACTTTTGATGCCACCACCGAGGAAATAGTTGCTGCCGCTAAGACCGCAGAAGCCCATGAGTTTATCATGCAACTACCCCAAGGCTATGACACCATTGTCGGAGAGCGGGGTCAGAAACTATCTGGAGGACAACAGCAACGAATTGCGATCGCACGAGCACTATTGAAAGACCCCCCAATCTTGATTCTGGATGAAGCCACCTCCGCTGTTGATAATGAAACCGAAGCCGCCATTCAGCGCTCCCTGGAAAAGATTACCCAAAATCGCACAACCATTGCGATCGCTCATCGGTTGTCCACAGTCCGCAATGCTGATTGTATTTATGTAATTGAGCAAGGCAAAATAGTAGAGCAAGGACGACATGAACAGTTGTTAGAGCAACAGGGAATTTATGCCATGCTGTGGCGGGTACAGTCTGGAGTTAAGTAATAGGAGTGTGGGAAGTGTGGGGAGGGTGGGGAGATGGGGAGATGGGGAGATTTTTATTAGACCTCTTGCAAAAATAAATATGAAATCAAAATCTATCCCTTTTGCATGCATGCCTTGTCAACACCCACGGTTTATGAGACTTATGCAAGAGGTCTTATCTAAAGGGGTTCAAAGGTCTGGCGATGGAGCTATTTGAGGAAAAGGTTTTAAATCCATTTTTCTAGTAGATTAAGAGCCCGTTGGCGTAAATCCTGACTATAGGGTCTGGTCATGATGGAATAAAATTGACAAGTCACTTTATTATAGGAAAGCTTGTCAATATATCAGCGCGCAGCGCTGTACTACAAACGACGAAGAGCGCCGATCATGAGATTCTTGCTCTGAGGCGCTCGAACATTTTATAAATCTACCTTCTGCCTTGGTGCTTTTTGCTATATGTATACCAATCTACCAAAATTATCATCCTTAGAGGAAGCTAGCAATTTAGTTAACCTCGATCGCTATCCCCTCGATCGACTATCCAGCGATCGCGGAAAAGTATTAATTGCAGATTGTCAAAGACAGCTTGATGATACGGGTTGTTGTCTCCTTCCAGAATTTATTAATTCTGAGGCATTAGAATTGTTCAAAAAAGAATCTGAGAAACTGTCAGTTCATGCTCATTACTCTAATATGCTCGCTAATGTCTACTTCAGTGAGGATGACGAATCTCTTCCCAAAGAGCATCCCAAACGTTTTTTCTTCAATCGCACTAGTGGTTTTGTTCGTGCCGATTCTTTTCCCACTGATTCGCTGATACTTCAGCTTTATAACTGGCCAGCTTTCGCACCATTTATTCAAGCTTGCCTGAAGGAAGAAAAACTATACAAATATGCCGACCCTCTTTCCTATATTGCCTTCAACGTGATTAAACCAGGACAGGAGTTTCCGTGGCACTTTGACAATAATCATGTTTCGGTAACGGTCATTACTCAAGCTCCAGAGAAAGGGGGGATATTTGAGTATTGTCATAATATCAGATCGAGCCATGATGAGAATCATGATGGTGTGATGAAGGTACTCAAAGGCGATCGCACTCCCGTCACCTCTTTGAATCTAAGACCAGGGGATCTGCAAATTTTCAAAGGTCGCTATTCCCTGCATCGCGTAACAAAAGTGGAGGGGTCTATTCCACGCTACACCGCAGTCTTTTCTTATACTAAAGATCCACAAATGTATAGCAAAGTATATCGCAGCCTCCAACTTTATGGTAAGGCACTACCAACTCATTATCAGTTGGATAAAACCGATATGAGAACGGATGGTTTAGAAGATTAAAAAGATGGCAAGCAAGACAAAAGATAATTGAGAAACTTAACAAATTAGACTGGCCTCAACTAGCGGCATAATTTCAACCAGAGACTCCTTGCTTCATTGATGGTGAGTTTGTTGATGCTGTAGATGGCTAAAAATTTGAAACCATCAATGAAGCAACTGGCGAAGTTACAGCGGTTACCGCAGTTATGAAGTACATTGGATTATAGGGTCATATTTTGCCTTTTGATCTAACACAGACAAATCAATATCCATTGAGCTTTTTTGTATATCATTACTTTTGGTTGTTGAAAGAAATATTGACTGTTGCTCTCAAGTTCGGTAGTGAAAAGCTAATTTTGCCTGTAAGCCAATCAACTCTCTGGTGTGAACCAAATCAATTACCTACTTTCTCGCTTTTGAAAAAATACCATCCCAGTTCGCCAGCTTCAACAGCTCCAGCACTCTTGCCATAGGACACACTAAGTTCCGGATATTGCTCTCGAATTCTATCAGACTGAATCGCATAAGATTTCTGCATATGTTGGCTCAAATCTGTCGCTTCCAGCACCTTAAAACCTGCCGCACTCAGGTTATCTCGATAGGATTCAGGGGTAAAAAGATTATTAACAAGTAACCGCTCGTAGAGGTGCTTGCGAGTGGATTCACTAATATCCATGGTTGGGGTAGTTAAGTCATCAAAAACAAACCGTCCTTGGGGTTTTAAGACTCTGCTAATTTCCTTGAGTGCCAAACCTCGTTCTTCAATATGTAGGAGAGTTCCTTGACTCCAAGCATGGGTAAAGGATTCATCTGGGAAAGGCAAATCGAGGATTGATGCTTTCTCGAATGAAAGATTTAGTGAAGGATTATCCTTCGCTTTTATTTCGCAGTTGCGGATATGAGTGGCACTAAGATCGATTCCTACAACCTCACAACCCTTTTGCTGAGCGATCCAGACGGCAGCTTTACCGTTTCCACAACCTACTTCCAGTACCCGTGACTGAGCAGAAATTCCACTGTGTTCTAACATATATTCATTCCAGCGATCGCAGCCACGCAGAAAGTCTTCATAGGTGTGGACTTCATCTAAGTTGTCGAAATATCCCCAATGCTTGCTGCCATCTGGGTGCCAGGAAATCCGATAGCGATCATCTGAGTTATCGTAATAGCTTTGGGTATCAGCTTCTGTAAATTTTTTTGTCATCATAACCTCCTAGTCGTTTATAGTTGGATTTTGTTAAAACTCTTAGCTGCTTAACTTTTCACAGAGGAAGAACCACCAACCTACATCACCAGCTTCCACAGCAGCAGCACTTTCCTGATAAGACCTACTTAGTTTTGGATATTGCTGTTGAATGATTGCAGACCGAATTTGATAACATTTTTGCATATGTTGACTTAAGTCCATAGTCTCTAACAGCCTGAAACCTAAGTCGGTAAGATAGTTTTTGTAGAAGTCAGGGGTAAACATATCATTAACGATCAGCCGTTCGTATAGATGTTTTTGGGTAGAAATATTGATTTTTGATACTGGTGTTACTAGGTCATCAAAAGCAAAGATTCCCCCTATTTCCAGCACACGATAGATCTCTTGGAGTGCTAGCTGGCGTTGGTGAATATGGTAGAGAGTTGCTTGACTCCAGACATGGGTAAAGGAACTGTCATAAAAAGGTAGATCCGTTGCTGATGCTTTATGAAAGGATAAGCGTAAGGATGGATTTTTCTTGGCCTTTTCTGTGGCATTGTTGATGTGAGTAGTACTTAGATCTACCCCCACTACTTCACAACCCTTCTGCCGGGCAATCCTAATAGCCGCATTACCGTTTCCACTACCTATTTCTAGAACTCGGGAGTCAGCAGTAATTTGGCTTTGAGAGAGCATATATTGATCCCAGCGTTCACAAGCCTCGGCAAAATCCTCATAAGTACAGGAGTCATCTAAGTTATCGAAATATCCCCAATGCTTGCTGCCATCTGGATGCCAAGAAATACGGTAGCGCTCGTCCGAGTTATCATAATAGGCTTCAGTATCAGCTTCTGTAAATTGGTTTGCCACCATATGATCAACACCCTCTGTATACTAGTAGTTAACTCAAAACTTTGAGCGAACGAATACCTCAAGACGTTTCATGCCTTTTTCAATGGTTTCTGTATCTGTAGCGTAGGAAAGGCGGATATGATCGTCAGCTCCAAAAGCAATTCCTGGAATTGCTGCCACTTGCTGTGACTCTAACAGGCCATTGCAGAATTCTTCAGATTTTATCCCTAGTTGGCTGATGTTGGGAAACAGATAAAAAGCTCCATTTGGTTTGGGACAGGTTAAACCAGGAATCCTATCAAGGCACTCTAGCATAATCTGACGACGTTGGGCAAAGGTTTGTCGCATCTGTTCCACACAGTTTTGAGAACTAGATAAAGCCGCGATCGCTCCATACTGAGAGAAGGTACATACATTAGAGGTACTGTGGCTTTGAATCTTGCTCATAGCTTGGATTACTTCTTGGGAGCCAGCCAGGTAGCCAACCCGCCACCCCCCCATGGAGTAAGCCTTGGCAAAGCCATTACTAAGTAGAGTGCGGGAAAATATTTCCGGACTGACAGCGCCAATGCTCAAGTGTTGAGCACCATCATAGATAATATGTTCGTAAATCTCATCCGAGACTACTAGGATATCTTCTTCAACTACTACATCTGCCAAGGCTCGAATCTCGTCAGGGGTATAAACTATTCCTGTGGGATTTGAGGGGGAGTTGAGTACAAATAACCGTGTTTTAGAGGTTATTGCTTGACGAAGTTGAACAGGAGTAATTTTATAACTATTTTCCTCATTGGTGTGAACGATTATTGGTTTTCCTCCTGCTAACTTTACCATTTCCGGATAGCTAACCCAGTAGGGTGCAGGAATGATCACTTCATCTTCTGCTTCAATGAGGGCTTGCATCAGATTAAATAAAGAGTGCTTACCCCCATTCGTAACCAAGACATTTTCTGGAGAATAGCAGAGATTGTTATCAGTTTGTAACTTTTGGGCGATGGCTTCTCGCAACGCCCATTCTCCAGCTACTGTACTATAACGAGTTTTGCCTTCATCCAAAGCTTTCTTAGCAGCAGCGGTAATATGAGCTGGGGTAGGAAAATCCGGCTCACCTACACCGAAAATGCAGACATCAAGCCCCTCTGCTTTCATTGCCTTAGCTTTAGTTGTAATTGCCAATGTTAGCGAAGGACTGACTTGATTAACTCGTGCTGCTAGTTTCATTACTTATACATACTGAAGAAACTTGTTATTCTCATCAACTAGAATTTTTTTCGGTGGATTGATTTCGTCTGTTACGTCAAAGGCTAACAAAGTAATAAGGTCCCCTGGACTAACTAAACGGGCGGAGCCGCCATTCATGCAAATTACTCCTGAATCAGCTTCTCCTTCTAGGACATAAGTTTCTAGACGGTTGCCATTAGTATTGTCCACTACTAGTACTTTTTCTCCAGGTAGCAAATCTGCCTTTTCCATCAGGGTTCGATCCACCGTAATGCTCCCGACATAGTTGACGTTAGCCTCTGTTACTTGAGCCCTGTGAATTTTTGACTTTAACATAATTCGCATTGTTTTTTCCTCCTTTTAGTTATAGACAACATTTTTGTTTCAATTCTTCTAAGGTTTCCCTCGGAGAAAAACCAAAGCAAAACTCTTCACTATAAGCTGATTTACCATCAAACCAAACGCGATTAAGCCACCTTTTTGAGCCCTGAATAAAAGCAGTACGACCATGCAATATTCTGGAATTATCCATGATAATAATTTGCTGAGGCTGCAATTTAAACTGTAACATATTTTCTGGTCGATTAAAAAAATATTTTATTGTCTTAATTATTGGTAAATCTTCTGGTTTTACTGAAATTTTAACAGCATCATCCCATCTAAATCTGATGCGTGTTCTACTCTCATGCTCTTCAAAAATAGGTTTAGTAGATTGTCTATTTTCTCTCTGGACTGTTATGGCATCGGGTTGAAATAAATTCAGTAATCCACAGGGATTTGTACCAGTTAGATAATCATACAGTAATCTCCCATCTCCAATAGTCGTTAAACCACCACTTGCTACAGCAACTTCGCACTGGAGGGCTACTATTTTTGGTGGATCCACAGCAAAAGAACCATCTGTATGTAACGGTAGTTCTGTTGTCGTTGTATTGACATATCCAGGACTATTTTCCAGAGGGGTTACGGGTACAATTCCATGTTTATCTGAGTGTTCATGCTTGACTATCGAGCCAAAATATTGCGATAATTCTAATAAATTTTCCTTGTGCTGTGACGACCTTAGCTGAATAATAACATATCCAAACTGCTTAATAAGTTTGAACATTTTTTTGACGGTAGATGCGTTTAAGTCTTTTATGCTATAAGCTTCAAGTATATTGTGTTCAACATTTGATTTTGGAACGCACAATAAATACATTTTAGCTGCTTGCTCCTTATAGATTGTCATCTATCCTCTCGACAAAGGATATCACAATCTTGCCAATTTACCAATAACGCTCTTATCACTCTTGGAAAATTCGACGAAATTACGCTGTTTCAGCCGACGAAAACTCAAGCTTTAAACCCAGTCTGATGGAAGAGGGATAAGTAGTCGGAGCAAAGTTTTAGGCTCTGTCTGAATTTTTGTAAACACACCATGAACACTTGTAGCAGAATGGGAGCAGGTCAATTTTGTAAGAACACTTGAACTACAAACCCTTGAACTATACTGTTTTCCGGGCTTGAGTACCAGTTATCAGTCGTTTTAGTACATTTGTTATGCGAATTTGACATGCTCCCGGTGGGAAGTGTGGAGAGAGGGGGGAGAAAAAGAGCGTATTTTTATGATTATTTTAGCTAATTAATATTAGTCAAAAGGGAATAGGGAATAGGGAATAGGGAATAGGGAATAGAGAATAGGGAACAAAGAATAGACAATAGGGAAAAAATCCTGTCTACCTCATTACTATAAGAGCCGCTATATAACCTTGGCCTATTGGCCACGCTACGCGAACAACTTTCAACCTTGGCCTATTGGCCACGCTACGCGAACAACTTGATAACCTACCCTACACCGAACGCCAAAGGCGAACAACCTGCTAACCTTCAACCTGCTAACCTTGGCCAAAAGGCCACGCTACGCGAACAACCTGCTAACCTTCAACCTCCTAACCTTCAACCTCCTAACCTTCAACCTCCTAACCTTGGCCAAAAGGCCACGCTACGCGAACAACCTGCTAACCTTCAACCTCCTAACCTTCAACCTCCTAACCTTCAACCTTCTAACCTTCAACCTCCTAACCTGCTAACCATAAAAAAATAGCCGTAGAAATTATTTCCACGGCTGGCTGAAATCCACAGTAAGTCGATTTCACTACTTATGTTATGTGACTTTGTTCCATGACCAGTCCGATCATGATCTTACGTGATTAGACCTGGTCTTTTAGCTAGGGGGGAAACCCCCCAGCGACTTAAAATCTTAATCCAGAATTAGATACCTGGTCAAAGTACTAATCACTTCCCCAGGCATGCCACTCGGCTCAAGAGGAGTCCACTCATAAAGTTGTGCGTAGCCCTGGGTATACAGGGAATAGATGGTATTCATTACTGCCTTACGGGAGCCCTTAAGCCTGTGCTCAACCGGTTCTTTCTTCCCGAAAAAAATCTGAGAAGTATTCCCCGGAATTAGATACTCTGGATTATTGTCAGGATTCGGAACAAAGTCTGTAAACATGATTAACAACTTCAATGGGTTTATATACAATAATCATAATTATTATATTTATTTTTGTCAATAGATTTTATAAATTGTTTTTGTAAGCTATCAGCTTATGCGCTACGCGCACGCTACCGGAACAGCTATCATATTTTGAATAAGGAATGTAGCCCGGTATTGGGGGTTATATAAAGCTACAAACCTTATTTTTATAGGTAAAAAATGTTAAGCTATGCTCTTAAATAGCCGCTATATTATCGTTTTTTTTTAGATTTTATTTTTCCTAAAGTAGTTATCATTTTTTTGAGTAACTTTTGGGGTGCATCTCACTGTCTTGATGCCGCCGCTCATGGGGAGGGTATGACAATTACCCTTAATCAAAATCTCCCCATCTCCCCATCTCCCCATCTCCCCACCCTCCCCTTTTTTTACAAATATGAGATGCACCCTTTTCAAGCCTAATTGTACTGATTCCGTCCAGCCATAACACCACCATCTACATCCCAGACCGCGCCAGTCACCCAACTGGCTTTCTCAGAAAGTAGATAAACAACGGCTTCAGCAACATCTGTAGGTGTTCCTACTCTGCCAATGGGATGAAAACTATTGAATCCTTCTAGAGCAGAATGGACTTGTTCTTTGGGGATGAAACCTTCGTAAATGGGAGTTTCTACTACCGCAGGAGATACCGCATTAACTCGAATATTATGTTTTGCTAGTTCCATGGCTAAATGTTGGGTTAGGGAGTGTAAACCAGCTTTAGCCATAGAATAGGCAGAAGACGGAGTAGCTTCTATTGCTTGTTTCGCCCACATCGAGCCAATATTAACGATTGCACCAGGTTTGCCATTATTAATCATATTTTTGACAATTGCCTGAGTTATGAAAAAGGTTGCTTTATTTATATCCAAATAGAGATCATAATCCTTTTCTTCATACTCAATGAACGGTTTAGGGAGAAACACTCCTGCTGAATTTACTAGTAATGTGGCATCACTATGATTGACATTTAAACGATCAATTAAATCATTTCTCATCTGTGGATCAGAGATATTAGCTAACTCACCCACTACCGTTCCATATTGACTAAGTTCCGTTACTGCTTCTTCCAGTTTAGGCTGACGTGAGCCAATTAAAACCGCAGCACCACCCTGCTTAAGAATTAATTGAGCAACCGCTTTACCCATACCACTTGTGCCACCAACAACAACGATTTTTTGTCCGGCAAATGCTTGTGACATGATTATCTCCTTAATTGATTGATCTATTTTTATTACCTACTAGAAGGTAGATAAAGGAATAAAAAAAATTATTCCTTTATCAGCAGTCAGCCATCAGCCGTCAGCTGTCAGCTGTCAGCTTATTTTATTCTCAAGTAGTGTGGAACAGGCTTCTAGCCTGTGACTTTCGCATCAGCACCTCAAGTAGTGTGGAACAGGCTTCTAGCCTGTTAGCTTTAGCCCATTAGCTGATAGCTGACCGCTGATCGCTGATCGCTGATCGCTGACCCCTGATAGCTAATCGCTGATAGCTGATAGCTTCTCTTCCAGACATGCACCAGTAATCTGATCAAAAGCAGCACTACTATCTTCTGCAACACGGGCTAATAATTGCGCTCCTTGTAACATGGAAAGTAGCATTTTTGCTTCCACTTCCACCGATTGGCTACACTGCCAAGCCTGGGTTTCACAGCCACGGTGCAATAGTCTAGCTAACCAAGATTCAGTGACAGAAAAGAAGCTTCTGATCTCTGCTTGGATTTCGGAATTTAAAACAGTAAAATCTGCTGTCAACATTCCACACAAACAAATTTTATTGTCTTGCAAACCATCTCGATAGAGATTCACAAACTCTCTCAATTGTGCTTGCGGTGTTGTTTCCTGTTGCTCAATCTCAAGACATTTCCGTGCCAAGTTTTTTTGGTATCGTTTCACTAATTCCTTTACCAAATCATCCTTGGATGGAAAATGGTAATGGATACTAGCTTTACGGATACCTATTTCTTTGGCAATGTCGGCGTAACTAAAGGCACTATAGCCTCGGTTGCGCACCATGGATTGAGCTACATCTAGGATTTGTTGAGCAGTTTTCTGTTTCATGACTTTATACTACCTACTACTAGGTAGATTTGTCAAGTCTTTTTTTGAAAAGGGAGTCGGGAGTCGGGAATCGGGAATCGGGAATCAGGAGATGTAGGGTGGGCAGTGGATTACACCGATTCATTTGTTTGCCATCGCTTTACTAAACACTGCCCACCAACGGAGTACTTAATCTAGGGTGGGCAGTGGATCACACCGATTCATTTGTTTGCCATCCCCTGACTAAGCACTGCCCACCAACGGACTAGTTGATGTTGGTGAGAATCGGGAATCGGGAATCGGGAATCGGGAATCGGAACAGATGTAGGGTGGGCAGTGGATCACACCGATTCAGTTGCTTGCCATCGCCTGACTACCCACTGCCCACCAACTGAGTACTTAATCTAGGGTGGGCAGTGGATCACACCGATTCAGTTGTTTGCCATCCCCTGACTAAGCACTGCCCACCAACGAACTAGTTGATGTCGGTGAGTAAAAACACCTCCAGACGGCATTAACCGTAATGTTAAGAATTAATACAGCAATAGCAACACTTAGTCATACAAATGGTAGTGAATAAAATTTAGATTTATGCTGTGACTAAACCTCAAATCGCCATTAGGATTCCTCCAAGCCTTCTCCCATAACTAAATAGCTGCTAGGTTGACCAAACTGGTAGGTCAAAGACTGATGTGATTGTTGATGCGATCGCGCTTATACCTGGCTGTGTTGAAAACATTCCCATCACTCAGACAATGGCTTAATTTTAGAAAAGGTTGTTGTAATGTGAGGGAATCAAATGTCAAGTCAGCTTATGCCAGGAGAAACTCCTAAGACTAACTCTGCTATATCAACGTTAGAGTCTGCTATTCAACGTTATACTGATACACTTACTAAACTTGAAGACACTAGCTGGCCAGGGAGCATCCCATTTTGGCAAATATATCTTTTGATGTGGGCGGTAGAATCACGATCATACAGCTTAATGCGGTATGTTTCTTCCAAAGTGGGATGCTCCCGTTCGCCATCAAAAGAAATAGTTCTAGAGGTTTTGACTGCTCGTGATACAGTTCAAGCCAAATTAAGCAAGCAATCACAGATTCCTATAGGAAGCTTGATTAAAGTTAACGATCTAGATAACCGATTAAAGAAAGAGACTAATAAGATTACCACAGTAGTAGATCTAACTGAATGGCATTCTATTTTGAACCCTAAAGTAGACGCTTGGTGGTGGTTCTTCAAACCTCCAAAGCATCGATGGGATTATCTTGACTGGCTATGGAAAATTCTGACAGTTGTATTTCTAACATCATCGTTGAGTTTAACCGTAGATATTTCCTCACGCTTTCTGAGTGGTGGACCAGATACCTTAGGGGCTTTTGTTGCTGCTACTCAGAGCGTCTTGACACTATTGGCCGGTAGAAGCGCTCTAACAAAAGCTGGACAGGAGTCAATCAAACGTGCTCTTACCCGTTTGAATATTCCTAAATATTTTTGGGAAGAAGTAAGTTGTGGCATTGCCTTCAGTCTTTTTATCATTTCTGTTACCTTTCGTTTGTCGTTACCTCAGATTGCAGTAATTTACAAAAATATTGGTGATCGATACACGTTTGATAATGATACTCCACAATTAGCTGCCGCCATATCTAGCTACAAACGAGCACTTCTACTTAATTCTGACTACGTTGAACCTCATTATAAATTAGGATTAGTTTATGAGGAACTACAAGAATATCAAAAGGCTCTTGCTGAATACAAAATTGCTGTCCAAGATGACTTTGAAGTTGCTTATAATAACTTAGGTAGAATGTATATTCTCGACAAAAAATATTATCAGGCTAGTTCCTTGTTACTAAGAGGTCTATACCTAACTGAGAATGATATATTGAGATACTCTTTGCTTAAAAACCTGGGGTGGGCTCGGCTCAAACAAAATCGCTATGCTGAGGCAAAACGTCATCTCCAGGATGCTATTAATTTAGATAAGACAAAGGCACCAGCTTACTGTTTGCTAGCGCAGGTACTAGAAGAAGCAGGTGAAAAAAATACGGCAAGAATTATGAATAATTGGAAATCTTGCCTGGGATATGCCTCCCATTATTCTATAGATGAAGACAAATGGATTGACCAAGCTAGACAGCGCTTAGAAGCTGAGTTAAATAAACAGTTGCCGAATAAACAATGAAGACTCTTTGGTAGTTGTTCTGCTCAGCTCTTAACTTGGAATCGGGTGCATCTCATTTTTACTGTTTGAACCGGTGGATGGAATGGGGATCAGGCGTGGAACGGGCATCTTGCCCGTTACAATTTTCGGATAGGCTGTCCCAATGGTGGTGACGAGGGGTAAAATGAGTGCGAGCTCAAAGGTGGTGCGTTTCGGAGCGGTCTTGGTGGCTAAGTCCTGTGGGATATCAACCTGGTATTGAAAGTTTGCTGCATAACTTTTGGTGCTTAGCCAGATAAGTCTATACTCAGATCTTGCACCAAAAAAAGTGGCTGTGAGAAGGAACGGCTGAAGTTATTGTTATTAGGGGATTAGAGGCAGTTCTATCCCTGAGTTAGAGACAACTAATCAAATACCTTGAAAAAGCCTCTGTATCCCATAATTTAATGACACTCAATGACCCAGATTATACGGAAAAATATAAATAATCAATAGTTTAGTTATGGCTTCAATTAGAATTGATATTTTTTTTGATTACATGAGAATTGTGGTAAACTCTTTTCTAAGATTAATGGAGGATAAAGACCCTGAATAAGATTTTACCAGAAGTAGAAAAATT
>NZ_MKZS01000001.1:1008850-1021273 GCF_001942495.1 Moorena bouillonii PNG | reverse complement strand
TTGGTTACATGAGCTTAGTTTTGATTTTTGTCTGATCAGGTGCAAGATCTGAGTATAGATACTTGAAAATCAGCTATCAGCACTCAGGATTTAGCAGGTAGTGGATGATCTGAATGCTTATATTTATGGTAGTCTTAAGAACTGCTTCAAGCCTATACTTACTCAACAGGAAAATGTAAAAGTGCGACCCTAAAAGCATCTCAAATTTTTGAAATAAAAGTATACTCAGTATGGAAGAACTAAAATGAAAAACATCGTAGCTGCTTTGACAATCGTTGGTATTACCGTTGCACAAGGTTTTACCAATCAAGTTCGTGCTGATAAAGTGCCTATAGCAATTGCAGTAAAAGTTCAAGGAGAGGTTAACATGATCACACTAACTGATGAAGACGTTTGGAGATATGAAAGTATATTAATTGATCATAAGCTTTATCATGGTGACTTAGTAAAAATAGAGAAGGGAGCTAATTTAGTCATCAAATGCAACAACAACAGCCAAACATGGACTATAGCTGAAGGTATTTGGGGCGTGAATAATAATTGTGGGGATAAAACTAACCCATTCGGCGAAGGGCTGGAGCCATTTGCCACAGAGCTGAAGTCTCCCGAGACAGATGCACTGCCCACCGTAGAATAGACGAGATTAAATCTAGGGTGGGCAGTGCATCACACCAATTCGTTTTTTTGATTACTCATGGAAAATTGTGCTGTAGGTCTATATCTCTAGATCAGTAGCCACAGCACAATTTACTTCTTTTCTTGACCTATCCTACATCTCTTCCATAAGTCACCAACTTCACATCATGCAACAGGTGAGAAGAATTGGCGGTAGTACAAGAGCATAAAACTTCTAACGCTGCAAGGTCTGTTAAAAGCAAGTAAAAGTAGGGCAGGCAGTGGATCGCATCGATTCATCCCAGGGAAAACCGTGCTAGCCATAAACCAACCTAAGGATTTTCTCTTAAGATTCCCCTTTCCGGTCTGCTTGTGACCAAGCCAGCAACGCCTAAATTCAAGCCACATCGACACTGAAAAGTTCCAATTGCTTGGGTTTGGTAGCACTGACTTCCACTTTGTTGAGAGCACACACAATAGACCGTCCAACATGGTGAGAGACTGCTGGAGGAAGTGCATTCCCAATTTGACGATACTGGGCAGTTTTTCCTCCTACAAATTCCCAGTCATCGGGAAAGTTTTGTAGCCGAGCCGCCATGCGCAGGGTTAATCGGGGCAATGCATCAATCGGGGTTTCGGAACTGGGCGGAGAATTGGCAATGCCTTTACCATCGACTCCTAGTTCTGCCCACTTTTTCTTGGCTCGTGTCGGGCCAAGGTCAGCCCCGCCATGCTTCTTGGAGCCACCAACTAATGTGGGAGCGATCGCTTGTGCTTTACTCATCCATGCCTCTGCCCCAGGCCAACCGTCAGAACCCATCAAATCTCCAATCGTGTTAGCGACAGTTGGAGGTTCAGGAATAGGTTCAGGCCATTCAAAAAAAGGGACATACTCTTTTCTGAGGGCAACCAAAATAAACCGAGGACGGAGTTGGGGCACACTATAATCCGATGCATTCAGTACCCGCCACTGCATGATCATACCCATCTTCCGAAACTCAGAATTTAATGCCGTTCGGTAGTCAGCAAACTTCTTACTGGAAAAGCCTCGCACATTTTCCAACAGTACAGCTTTGGGTTGTACCTGATGAATTAACCGTAGGGCATCCGGAAATAAATCACGCTCATCATTCCCCCCCTTTTGCTGCCCCGCAATCGAGAAGGGAGGGCACGGAACCCCTGCTGCAAAAAGGTCTACATTTTCATAGGAAGAGCAGTCTAAGGTGCGGACATCACACAATTGGGGGTTCCAGCCAGAACGATTCTTCAGAAGCGTTGCATGGGCATACTTGTCATTATCAAACACGACCAGGTGCTTAAAGCCAGCCTGTTCTAAGCCCAATGCCATTCCCCCAGCACCCGCACAAATTTCAATAGCAGTTAACTGTTGTGTCACCTTTGCCTCCAGTTATTGTTCAGATATTGGGTTCAGGTAAGAGCGTTCGCGTAGCGTGACCTACGGTCAATCGCATCCGTGAAGGACTAACCCTAAATTTACACTACACGTTACACTTGTATGAGCTTTATCAAGGTTAAACAATTTGGACGCCAAACTCGAAAAGCTCTTCAGCACCCTTAATACTATCAAAAACTTTGAATCCCGCTATGGCAAAGTAATTCGAGATGCGATGGATTACGTTATTGATGGTGAACGAATGGGGCGCACTCGACTTGCAGAAGTAGAGAAAGCGGAGAAAACGATTTTCGGAATAAAAGTAGAAGCTTATCTGCGCCATGAGTTTAGATGGGAAAGAGGAACCAAATTAGATTTCTACTTGATTGACATTGAATTTGATTCAAAAGCAACAATTGGGAAAACGTGGATGATACCTCCTGAAGCAATTGGGGAAATATGCCTCCTGACACGCATCAATGAAGACGAGATGTTTTTCCAAGCAGGGCTTCTGAGAGCCAACCCAGATATGTTGACTAAAGGTAGCAACCAAGACAAGAAAAAAAGTGTTTCCGCTGTGGGTAAGCAACACATTAAATGGCTTATCCCAAACGGGGAAATACCAAAACTCTCTGATTTCTAACTAATATCATCTCCGGGGGTAGTGATTGAAAACACTTTTATCTGCTGGTGATAGAAGTTTTGGAACACCTAAAGATGTGCTGGGGTCTTCCGTTTGAGGAGATAAAGGGACAAGGCTACTAATCCAAGCTACTATTTGCTTTTTTTTGATCACTCATCGTATCTTTTGCTGTAACCCTACATCTCTATATCGGTAGCCACAGCAAAATTTACTTTTTTTATTGACCTATCCTACACCTCTTCTACAAGTCACCAACTTCAGCTCAAGCAACAGGTGATAAGAATTGGCGGTAGTACAACAGCATAAAACTTCTAACGCTGCCAGGTCTATTAAAAGCGATCGCATTCAACAGACCTAATAACCTTGGCCTTTTGGCCACGCTACGCGAATAACCTTCTGGTGCGTTACGGGGCGGGCTTTCCCAACACTTGCTACGAGGTTTAATATGATGGCCAGCCCACCCCTAACGCACCCTACGCCTGCTATTAAAAGCGATCGCATTCAATAGACCTAATAACCTTCAACCTACTAACCTTCAACCTCCTAACCTCCTAACCTTCAACCATCCAAATCCCCTTCCATCACAGCTGCGATCGCATGTTTAGCATTATCCTGGAATTGCTTGAAATTCACTTTACCCAGGAACCAAATTGCCACTATCATCCCTGCGGATTGGAGAGCAAACACGACACCATAAGCCAAGACTGGGGTAGAAAAAATTGCTCTGCCTAGATCAAGGATCACACCACCGCTGGCTACTGCTATGCCTCGTGCCATGGCTTGCCCTAATCCCCATGCTCCCACAAACGTCCCAGCCGCTTCTGCTGCGGTTAGGTCTAACATCAAACTCAGAGCTCCTGTGGTAGCGATACCAGCAGAGAAACCAAATAAGAGTAAGGTTCCCTGGAATAGCTTGGCATTTCCGGTAAATCCTGACATAATAATCAAGATAAAGCAGATAGATACCGCTAGACAGCCTAATTGAGTGGTTTTGCGCTTACCTAAATTGGGAATTAGGAAAAACCCAGTGGCGCTCAAGCTCATCAACATCCCAATCCCCCAGTAGCTATTCAGTAGAGAGGTTTGAGGAATTGACATATTAAAGACCTCTCCCCCATAGGGTTCTAGCACCGCTTCCTGGAGAAATAGGCTGATGGTCATGATCACCAAAAAGGTGAAAAACAGGCCAGTTTGGGGACTAGCCGTTAATAGTTTTAGGGCTTGGCCCAAGGTAATCTGGTCTTCGCGATTCGCTAGGATAGAACGGGAAGAATAGCGCGAGTATTTTTTCTCGATTCCAAAGGTGGCTAATACCGCTAGCCCGAACACCATTAAAGGTACAAAGAAAAACAGCCCAGTAATCGATGACCGCAATACTTCCAGGGATGTATCAATATTATCTAATCCCTTCAGCAAAATTGTGCTACTGATGCCGCCAATGGCAATACCTACAGTCATCATTGACCAGATAATACCGATTAATTTGCCACGGTTGTCTTCATCAGAAATATCCACTAATAAGGTAAAAAACGTAGTGGAACTCATACTCAAAGCCATACCGTAGAGAGCAAAAACTAGAGCCCCAAGAGCGACCCAACTATAAGCTGGAATTGACCATGTCCAACCTCCAGCCCCTTCCACGAGATTGCCCAATTGCCAAGTGATTTGTACCGCTAAGGATAGGATAATCATAAAGAAGCCGCTTCCCATCCAGACGTAACCAGTACGGTGATATCCAAAGACCGGTTTAGTATCCGAGAGCTGACCAAACCATACCCGGGCTGGGGCAACAAACAGCGAAATGGCTAGGAGGCTCCCGGTAATTGAGGCTGGAATACCTAGCTCGTCGATCATCACTCGGTTGAGCACTCCTAGGGTAAGCACTGCCAAAATCCCTAATCCCATCTGGAATAGACCAAGCCGGAACATGGTAAATAGATTAATCTTGGGAAGTCTGTGGTGCTGTGCTGAGGAGGGAAGCTCAGACTTGACTACATTACTGGTTTTCATCGGTATAGTTTCAGTTTAGTGTGGGGAAACAGAGGGAATCGGGAATCGGGAATCGGGAATCGGGAATCGGGAATCGAGAATCGGGAATCGGGAATCGGGAATCGGGAATAGTAGGAAAGAGATCCGAGGATTTTTTGGTGTTATGACAAATCAGCATTGGGTTTCATGATCAATTTGGATATGCTATAGGTAAATGCTATAGCGAAATGGCTGAGATCAAATCCCTAAATGGCTTAGCTTGATGGGCTCGATAAATGCGATCGCTTTCTTGGTTAGCTTAATAGAATAGGGATAGCAATTGATGTAATTGTGTTTACCAACTCAAGGCACCAATAATTGCTCAAACCTTTACCTGACAAGCTTTTCAATGCCCTGAACTAGGTAATTTTTATGTTCTGTTTACCTAGCGCTATCAATGGGATTGGCCTTGGCCAAAAGGCCACGCTACGGGAATGGGCCACCCTACGCGAACGCGCTCTTGGGATAGGGACATCGGATCGATAAATGCGATCGCTCTATACTCCCGATTCCCGATTCCCGACTCCCGACTCCCGACTCCCGACTCCCGATTCCTGATTCCCGACTCCCGACTCCCGATTCCCGATTCCCGAACCAGATGTAAAAAACCTACCCCTGTGAGCCACACCTCCCACCCTCTCAACATCTCAGGGCATCCATTCCAACCCAATCCCCACCCGACTATCCTTATTTTCGATAGAATTCTGTTTCTCAATATCCGTAGCAAGCCGCAAATTGGGAGTAAGGGCATAACCAAAGGAAAGCTTGCTTATCCCCACCTCCTCACTACTGCCAATAGACACAAAACTTTGAGTGAAGGAAATATCAGCGGCACCAGTCCGAGACAAAACCAATAGCAACCGCGCTCCCACATTTACCCCATCGGTAGAGTAACCATCAGTCTCCAAATTGCGATAACCCACCATCGGGGCAACATTAAAATAACTCCCTAAGGGCAGTACATAATACCGCAAATCTACCCCAAAGGTTTCTCGCTCACCATTAAACGAAGCCTGATAATCTCCACTCACCGTCAAGCCAGAATTACCAATAAACACATCTTCCACTCCCACATTCACCCCTGCGGCTTGTCCATTAGAGGGAAACTGGGAGTAACCCAACCGCAAGCGAGTGCGAAAACTGGGTTGATTGCGAATATCCTGCCAAACATCCGGCACCTCCTCTAGCCAACGCTGTAGCACTGGACTGCCTTCGATTATCTCTGGACTTAAATCCAACTCCTGGGCTGCTGAATTACCAGGAGGATCAGACTGGGGGGACTCTGGTAATTGATCTGGAGTAGGCTGAGGCGGATTCCCCTGGGTTTCCTCTGGGTTGCCTGTAGTCGAGTCCGGTACTGGCACAGTTTGACTCCCAGCTCGGTAAGCAACTGTGAAGGTAAACGTTAGTCCCAGTAATCCCGTTTTTAGATACTTAAGTCCCAAATTTTTTAACACTCAACAATAAAAAATACACTAACAGAACTGACGCACCTATACCGATAAAACTTCTGTCATTCTTGTATCATTTCCGGATCTAAGGGAATAGGGAATAGGGAGTAGGGAGTAGGGAGTAGGGAGTAGGGAATAGGGAGTAGGGAATAGGGAATAGGGAATAGGGAATAGGGAATAGGGAGTAGGGGGAGAGGGTTTTACGGTTTGTTTTATAACGGAATAATATTCAATTTAAATGCACAACAGGTTAAGTATTAGAAACGCTATAATTACCCTTACTAAAAATCTCCCCCATCTCCCCATCTCCCCATCTCCCTATCTCCCCATCTCCCTATCTCCCCAAACTTACAGCACTTACAACCCGATTCCCGATTCCCGATTCCCGATTCCCGATTCCCGACTCCCAGGGTAAATCAAAAAAAAGTGATCCTACCTAATGTAGAATCACCACAAAAACGAAGCTAACAGTTAGCGGAGCAAACTTTAGATCATAGAACCATGTTTAGCCGTCATATCAATCGGCTTAATCAGGTACAATTTTAGGAGCTGCCAGGCATTAGACATGTAGAGAGGCAACTTCTGGAATATTTGCAAGAACTTAGGCGTATTTGAGTTAGCGATCGCTCTTAGCTTATCATTATTCCGGACACAAATCTCCAGACGCTCATAAAATTCCGGATGGTCTACATCCAGAATAACTGGGAAGACCCGTCCTGAGGTGTCGTTAGTCTTCTCAATCACATGCTTATCATACTCACGAGCATCTAAACCAATGGAGGCATAAAATCCAGACCGCTGAACATCATTCAGATACATAGTGGCAAACACCGACAGCAAGAAGAATCTCGACCAAAGCTTAGCCTGCCAATCATTCAGCGTATTCGGCTGAGCTCTCATGATCGCATCAAAGAAATCCCCATGACGGTTTTCATCCTGACACCAGTTTTCAAAGAAGCGGAAAATTGGATAGACCCGGTCTTCAGGATGAGCTTCTAAATGGCGATAGATAGTAATATACCGCCAATAGCCAATCTTCTCAGACAGATAGGTAGCGTAGAAAATAAACTTGGGCTGAAAGAAGGTGTACTTCTTGCTCTTAGTCAGGAATCCCAAATCCAGCTGTAGATTGAAATCTGACATAGCCTTGTTCAGGAATCCCGAATGACGTGCTTCATCACGAGACATCAGGGTAAAGCACTCTGCCAGCACAGGATTTTTATGCTTTAAGCGCCGTCCCAATTCCTTATAGAGCAAGAAACCAGAGAATTCCGCTGTACAGGAACGTTCCAGAAATTCAACAAATAACCGGCGTTTTTCCCCATCAATGTGATCCCAGGATTGATTAAACTCCTCATCCCGGACAAAATGGTGACGATTGTAATCAGCTCGAAACTCTTCCAGGATGGCTTCCAGTTCATCCTGATTAGGCGAGAGGTCCATCTTCGCCATTGCTTCAAAGTCAGTAGTGTAGAACCGGGGAGTTAGGATCGTGTCCTTCGCCGGTACCTTTATACCGGGTCGGATTTCATCAAAATCAGGTTTTTTAAGGGAATCTACCATCTTAAGCTCTTGCTTGCTTGTTATAGTTGCTTACCATTCTCGGTGGCCTGGTGTGGACAGATCCGGGTCACTCAACCCAAGCCCAAACCAATGACTAAGCATTCAGCGGTCAGTTATCAGCTATCAGCTCATGGGCTACGGGCAAACTACTTGAGGTACTATCAGGGGCTTTAAGTGTACGGGGTCTGATGAGTAAAACGAACAGGGATTTTAAACCAGCCGTAGCAGCACCCCCGATGCTTGTTTACTATCTCCCGTTGATTAGCTGACAGCTGATAGCTGAATGCTTAAACAGTATATTGCTATATATTGCTTTCTGAGTTTACCAGGGTATTGGTGATCTCAAACGCCTGTTTAGGTTAAGAGTTACAACGTAATTTAAAGTTTTATTACATTTTGCCCCTGCCGTAGCTTAAACCTGAATCCTTAAGCAAACCTGAAAGCTTAAGCAAACCTGAACGGTGAAAGCTGTTACATAACTTAACTAAAAGAATTATTTAATAAAGTTATTTAACAATCAAGTTATTACCTTTTTCGTTATCATCTTTATAGTTTTGACCTAAAAATCGGGATTGTCAAGGGGGAACCGTTGCGACTCCCCCTTTTTTTTAGGTAAGCATTTAGCTATTGGCTGATAGCTAAATGCTTAGGGAATAGGGAATAGGGAATCGGGAATAGGGCACAAATATTGTGTACCTCATTACTATGATAAAGGCTATATACTCTAGAATAAATGGTTGAGCATGTTGAGTATTTGTAAGCGATCGCTTTTAGCGGAAGCTTAGCTTCATCGCGTAGCGTGACCTACGGTCAATCCCATTTGTTTGATTGAAGCTTACTGGATTCCAAAAAATTATCAGCACTCCCTAATTTCAGTCATTCCTATCTTTTGCTAGGGGTTAAAATTTCAGAGCGATCCCCTGGCAAATCCTCAAAAATTGCGCCTCGTTTAATTAGGTCACGCTTCATCGATTGATTAATTCCTGAGTTATTTCCAAATCGGGCATTGTCCACAATAGCACCACTGAGGTTGGCACCACTGAGGTCGGCATTCTTCAAGTTGGCACCACTGAGGTTGGCACCACTGAGGTTGGCAAGAATCAGGTAGGCACCACTGAGGTTGGCACCACTGAGGTTGGCACAACTCAGGTTGACAAGAATCAGGTCGGCACCACTGAGGTCGCCACGAATCAGTTTGGCACGAATCAGGTAGTCAAGAATCAGGTTGGTAGCACGAATCAGGTAGTCAAGAATCAAGTAGGTACCATTGAGCTTGGCACCCTTCAGCTTGGCACCCTTCAGCTTGGCACCTCTGAGGTCAGTACCCCTCAAATCGGCACCACTGAGGTCGGCATCACTCAGGTCAGCACCCCTCAAGTCTTGACCCACAGCTCCACGGCTAACAATCTCTTCTACTAGACGCCATTTTTGATCATCCTCTAACCTTTCGCTCAAAATTTCAATATCTTGAACAGGAAAACCGCTTAATTCTTTTAGTTCTCCTGATTCTATTCGAGCTCTAAGCCGTTCAATATCCTCTGGAGAACCCTCTACAATTAATCGGATGCTGCCTGGTTGAATATCAATAATCTTTATACTGTCTCCTGAATAATCTCGTAAAATAGATAGAATATGTTTTGAATTTTGAACTGAATCTATATCCCCTTCTAAGACAATAACAGCTTTAATGGTTTTACTTTGTTTATCTGTTACAGTCACTTCCCGCCTAGGTGCTTGCCCTTGCTCCACCCCCTCCAACAGCTCTGAGCTACTGCCATCATTTCTGGTTAGCAGTTCTGATCGGTTTTCCTCTGCTATTCCCGCGATTTCTCTCCAGTCTAGTTTCAGTCCATCGCATATCCGTTTAAAGGAATCCAGCTGAATTGGCTCGGACTTAAAAAACTTTGTTACTGTAGTGCGACCTATAAGTTGTGATTTAGCCAAGTTACTTTTAGACTCAAATCCTAGCCTGATTAAAGCTTTCTCTGCTTTCTCTAAACCCTTTGGAGTGGCGATGATAGTTACTTTTTTATTTTTTTTTCTGGGGTACACTTTTTCATAGTATGGCTAATTTTTGATAAGTATAGTAATAGCTGTAATGGTGTTTACCAATTCAAGATAGTAAGCGATGCAGTCCTAAATGACCAAGCTCAATAATTCCCTGAGCCGAAGTTTCCTATTCCCTGCCGCCAGCGCCATAACGTTTAGCGCAATCACAACTGAGGCACAAGACAATCATACAGAAATCAAAACATATTAGCAACTAATCCATTGGACAGTCAAGGGTTGGGGTTTTGTCGGTAACCATTAAAAGTAGCAGTCAAGCATACCAGTTACCGAAAAAACCTATGGCTCATAAAACTCTGACAATCAAAGAAATGGTTCAAGCTGCTATTATATCGATATTACTTGGGGGGTCACTTACCCTAGCGGTAATTGATGAACAATACCGCCCCACCTTTATGGATATGGCAAAAATAGGTCTTGGAGGCTATCTGGGACTGTCACTACCTAAGTCTCAAGGTAAATAAAACTATAGCGCTAGTATAGGGAACAGGGAACAGGGAACAGAACCTGACACTTTTTTAGAGGTTGTCTGGGAAGTTTCATTTGCTACATACAAGCCCCCTAAATCCCCCAATTTTGGGGGACTTTTACCAGCAAATTGATTCTTGTTCCCCCCAGAATTGGGGGGCTAGGGGGGCAAAAATCAGTATCAAAAAACTTTTAACATATCCTCTTATATGTCAAAATTATAACTATAATACTTGCTTTAATTATTGGGTTTTAGATAATGAATTCTGAACAAATGTCTATCCAACAGATCAGCACAGAGTATATTGCGATAGATCCTGATTTTTGTGGTGGTAAACCTCGCATTATTAGCACTATAATGCCTGTCGCTACTATTGCCAAAATGTATTTGGAGATGGGAGAATCGTTAGAAGAAATTGCCTCTGAGTATCATTTATCTAAGCCAGCGGTTTATGCGGCAATGGCCTATTATTACGATCATCGGGAAGAAATTGACCGCCATACCGCAGAAAGTGCAGCGTTTGTGGAACAAATGAAGCGCAATAGTCCCCCTTCTCCTTTAGAATCACGATTGAGGGCTATTCGGGGTGAGTAGTCGGATGTATGACGTATATACTCCAGAGGACATGGTTGGGGGTATTGAGTATTTGTAAGCGATCGCGTAGCGTGGCCTACGGCCAATCGCATTTTTGTTGTTTATGCGATCGCGTAGCGTGGCCTACGGCCAATCGCATTCTTTCCTTTGATCGCATTTGTTTGCGGGAATTCCTATCTTTGGCTAGGGGTAAGACTTTCCTAGCTATCCCCTGGCACATCCTCAAACATTGCGCCTCGTTCAATTAGGTCAAGCTTGATGGATTCATCAAGTCCTGAGTTATCTCCAAATTGGGTATTGTCCACAATAGCACGACTGAGCTGGGCATTAGTGAGGTCAGCACTCTTGAGGTTGGCATCACTTAAGTCAGCACTACTAAAAAATGGCATTGCTGAATCAAGGAATGAATATGAGTGGGGTGGGCATCTTGCCTGCCCGGGAATTGTAACGGGCAAGATGCCCGTTCCACAAAACTCTTCAAATCATTCCATTGTTAAGCAAAGCCGAATTTAATAGTTTGATATTTTACAGACTTGAAAGTCTGGATAAAATCCCTTGGCTGTTGGCCACGCTACCCGGATCAGCTGATACGCGACACGCTGATAGTTGATAGCTGATACGCGACACGCTGATAGCTGATAGCTTAAAATCTACCTAAACATTAGCCAAGACTTACTAATTCCACATTAGCCACTTCTGAGCATTTAGCCGTTGTATAGTGTAATGAACCATTAGATCAAGAGTAACTCTCCGTTCATCAATCATAAAAGATTCGATCGTACTAGGTTGAACACCATTAGCTGAGGCCGAAAAAGCCTTTTGCTTTTTAATATCTTCGTCTAGGAAATAAACGTTAAATTTCCGTTGACCATTTTGCCAACTACCCATTACTTGCCAACAGTCATCCATTTGACTCAAACTCGGAATCGGGATTTTCTGTTTAGCAAAAGTCACATCTACATCATCAATACCTTGTTTGGCAAAAGCAGTCTTAAGGGCTGGCAGATAATGTTGTTCCACAAATTCAGTAAAGGGTTTCTTTTCAATTGCTGGTGGTTTGGCTTTTTTAGCTTTTGCCTCTGTAGCCGCAGGCTTTTTGGCCGCAGGGGCCTTAGCCGCTGGTTTCTCTTCTGATTTGGCCGCAGGCTTTTTGGCCGCAGGGGCCTTAGCCGCCGGTTTGTCTTCTGATTTAGCCGCAGGCGGTTGGTCTACGATCGCAGCAGGTTTCGGTTCAGTTATTTCCACCGGCGGTTGGTCTACTACAGCAGCAGGCTTCGGTTCCGTATTAGCAGCAGGCTGGTCTGGTGATGGTGTAGGAGGTTTCGGTTCAGTTATTTCAACCGGCGGTTGGTCTACTATAGCAGCAGGCTTCGGTTCCTTATTAGCAGCAGGCTGGTCTGCTGATGTATCAGAAGGAGTATTTGCGTCCTCAGGGTTAGGTAAGGGTAGGGTTTCTTCCGCCATAGCTTACGTAAGTCGTTTCTTTAGTCTGGATGATCCTATCTTACTGGCCAAGGGCTAGACAGATGGCTCGGGAGTCGGGAGTCGGGAGTCGGGAATCGGGAATCGGGAATCGGGAGTCGGGAGTCGGGAATCGGGA
>NZ_MKZS01000001.1:1006863-1008750 GCF_001942495.1 Moorena bouillonii PNG | reverse complement strand
TTCCCTATTCCCTATTCCCTATTCCCTATTCCCTATTCCCTATTCCCTATTCCCTATAGCTAGCTTTTTTCTCTTCACAGAGTAATTAACGGCTAACACCTGATGCTCCAGAGGATGGCAAACCTGAATGAATTATACTAAAGTATATGAGTACTGAAAATTAATCCTCAAAAAATTAATTATCATATTTAATAGCATGTAAATAATGTAAGCCGTCAGCCGTCAGCCGTCAGCCGTGCGCGTAGCGCATAAGCTGATAGCTGATAGCTGATAGCTGATAGCTGATAACTGATAGCTTAATACTTACTCAATAATGCTATAGCATTATTTGTATTATCAATATTATTTGAATTGAGGGTGTCTTAAACTAGTTGATAATCCTCCTAGGAGCCAGGGTAAATCTACTAAACCTAAACACGAATCATAAACAACTAACAACTAATATATATGGTCTGGTCAGAGCAACAGCTGTTACATGGTGGTAAATACAAGATCGATAAAATTATTGGACGTGGAGCTTTTGGAATTACTTACAAAGCAGTCCATCAGTTACTTAATCAAGATGTTGTAATTAAAACACCACACGAAAGCCTGAGATTGGCTCCAGACTACCCCAACTATGGAGAACAATTTATCAAGCAAGGACAACTGCTGGCTCAACTGTCTGCTGACCTTGAATCCCTGGTCCAGGTCAGAGACTTGTTTCAAGAAGGAGATACCTACTGCCTCGTAATGGATTTTATTTCCGGGGAAAGTTTGTGGAATTTGGTACAACGCATAGGACCATTACCTGAAACTGATGCAGTAGCCTACATCACTCAAATTGGGTCAGCCTTGAATCTAATCCATGGAGTAGGGCTAGTGCATTTAGATATAAGCCCTCATAATATCGTGGTCAGTAACACTGGCAAACCGGTATTGATTGACTTTGAGATTCCTGGGGATATACTCCGAGATAGTAATGTGTCGAGCCATATTGACAATAAACCATTTCGACCCTACGAGCTATACTACCAAGGCAGTCGTCACGCCACGGTGGATGTCTACTCTCTAGCGGCTTCACTGTACCATGCCGTAACTGGGCTAAATCCTACCGAGTCAATTTACCGCAAGTATGACGGTGAAGAGCTGGTGCCACCAAAAGAACTGGTTCCTAGTATTAGCGATCGCTTAAATCAAGTAATTCTCCAAGCCATGGCCTTAGAGCCAAAAGACCGTCCTCAGTCAGTGCACGAATGGTTACAGCCCTTGACTGAAGACGATTATTTCACCTGTTTGAGTGAAGTTGATGACCTTAGTTCTGATGTAGGAGTAGATTACCGCCCATTACGGGATTTACTAATTCGTAGAAAGTGGCAAGAGGCAGATCAAGAAACTCTCGCTGTTATGCTCAAAGCAGCAGGACGAGAAGAAGAAGGCTGGCTTGACATCCCAGATATCAACAAGTTTCCTTGTAAAGACCTCTATACTCTCAACACCCTCTGGGTAAAGTACAGCAATGGGCGCTTTGGCTTTAGTGTACAGAAACAAATCTGGCAGAGCTTAGTGACCGAGAGTGTGCAGGTAACTCCTGGTGCCGATTATGACTATGAAACTTACTGTCGCTTTGGCGATCAACTCGGATGGCACACCAACGAAAAGTGGCTAGATTACGTTGACCTGCCCTTCACCCTCAATGCTCCCCAGGGGCATCTACCAGTCAGCTATGTCGGATTCTTTTCCGGTTGGGCATACTTTGCCTTTTTTATGGGTGGCGTATCTCTCTTCTCTCGCCTTGAGATATGTAGTATTTAGCAGTTTTTATAGCGGTTTTTAATTCGGTCTGGGTGTTAGGGAATCGGGAATCGGGAATCGGGAATCGGGAATCGGGAACAGGGAACAGGGAAC
>NZ_MKZS01000001.1:946568-1006763 GCF_001942495.1 Moorena bouillonii PNG | reverse complement strand
ATAGCGATGCAGCGCGGTCTTGGGGGTTTCCCCCATGAGCGACTGCATCAAGACAGAGAATTGCTATAGCTTTCTTCTAGTAGGTAATCTCCATCCCCTGTTCCCTGTTCCCTGTTCCCTGTTCCCTATTACCTAATATTTATAACTGTTCAACCGAAAATGATATAAGTTATATGTTTCGCGATCGCTCCATTCCTATTACTAGCAATACTCTGAAAACATTAATTACAGAGTTAGGCTCAGAATGCCAAACCGTTACCGGATTAATCTATCAGCTTCAGTCACCTCACCTCAGTGCTAGACAACAAGCGGAGATTTTGGCAGAATTGCTGGCTGCTGCAATTCATTTAAATGTTCATTGTGGAGAAGAATTTCAGACGCTAATTGCCCAGGAGATGGAAAAATTACCGGATGATGATGAACAGGAGTAAATCGGGATTTGAAGTCAGAAGTCAGAAGTTTGAAGTCAGAAGTTTTTATTAAGTCAGAAGTCAGAAGTTTGAAGTCAGAAGCTTGAAGTCAGAAGTCTATTCTTTGAGTTTTTTGACGGTAGTGACTAAGATTTTAATAATTTCCTCGGTTTCTTGGATTAGTCCTTTGAACTTTTCTAATGATACCAGTTCGGCTTCTATTAAAACATCTAGCCAGTATTGTGTTTCTCTTGCTTCCTTCAGAGCAATTTCATATTTACTGATAAAGTCTCTGCGGGATTGGGCTGACTGAGCTTCACTACAATTAGCTCCGATAGAAGTTCCTGACCTTAATAACTGATTCGCTAAGGTTCTAGGAACTTTAGATTCTTCTTCTAACCAAATGCAAGCTTTGACTATTCTAACCGCAAACTTTTTGGTTCTGTCCTGAATTGAAACTTGTTGATAACTCAAATTATTTCTTCAAACTTCAAACTTCAAACTTCTGACTTCATTCCGGACACGCACACTATACGAAAACCATTAGCGTTGTTGCGGTCATAGCGCCTATCGTCGTTGACGCGAAGCGCAGAACGGCAGTAATTAGGATTGATAGTCCAGGAGCCGCCCCGCATCACTGAAGATGGACTTTGATCATGATTTTTTGCTGAATATGACTTATTTTCAGTATTGACATTTTCCAGTTCATTATTATCAATCCAAGCACTGCCATCTGTGGGCGCACCTTCGTAATTAGAATGCCAATCATCAGCGCACCATTCCCAAACGTTCCCGTGCATATCACTAAGTCCAAAAGAATTGACGACTTTAAAATAGCCTACTGGTGTTGTTTCGTTACGGTATTCTCCTTTTGGCCCTCTACCATCACCTGACGATCTAGAGTCTTTATCATCCGTCTCGCGATAATTAGCCAAAGCTGTTGTAATGGTTTCTCCGAAGTGGAATGGGGGATAGGATTCTCCGTTTTCGAGGTTAAGGGGTTTTGTAACCCCTCGACAGGCATATTCCCATTGCGCTTCAGAAGGTAGTCTATATTCCTTTCCTGTTAGCTTAGAAAGGCGGTGACAGAACTCTACTGCTTGATACCAATTGACGTTTTCAACAGGTCTTCGCCATCTATCTATCCATTGATAGGGCTGTTTAAAATAAGAGGGGTCTGGATCCAAATCTTGATTGACCTTAAGGTCAGATCGAGAGGCGATCGCTTTCCATTGATCTTGAGTAATGGGATAACGTCCCATTAAAAACGAGGAAATAGTTACATCATGTTGGGGTCTTTCAGTGTCACTACTCCCTTCTTCACTCTCCGGTGCGCCCATGGTGAAGGTTCCATCAGGGATTAAAACCATTTCGAGAGGGATACCGTCTATGTATTCTCTGTAGCCTTGAAAGGTTTGTTTTGGGCGTTTTATGGTCAGTTTTGGCATAATTCTTCAAACTTCTGACTTCAAACTTCTGACTTCATCCAGTTCTCCCGGACACGCACACTAGACGAAAACCAACATCGTAGAGGCGGACCACGCGCCTAAAGTCGTAGCCAATCGCAGAACGGCAGAAATCAGGATAGAAAATCCAGGAGCCGCCCCGCAGGGGTGATATTGGCGGATTTTCGTCATTTTTGTCTGAATTTGACTCATTTTCACCATTGACATTTTCTGCTTCATTATCCTCAATCCAAGCACTGCCATCTGTGGGGGCACCTTCGTAGTTCTCATGCCAATCATCTAAACACCATTCCCAAACATTCCCGTGCATATCATATAACCCAAAGGGATTCGGAGGAAATTGACCGACAGGGGTGGTTCCCTGGCTTTGTTCTCCTGGTGGTTCATCCCGATAAGGTCTTGAGGCGTCGTAATTGGCTAACTTTCCGGTAATCGTCTCTCCAAAGTAGAATGGGGGGTAGGATTCTCCTTTATCAAGGTTGAGAGGTTTTGTGACACCTCGACAAGCATATTCCCATTGGGCTTCGGAAGGCAGTCTATACTCCCTTCCTGTTAACTTAGAAAGCCGGTCACAGAACTCGACGGCATCATACCAGTTTACGTTTTCAACGGGACGGTTATCCCCCTTGAAATCTGAAGGATCTGGATCTAAGTCTCTCTCGACTTTCAAGTCTGTCATTAATGCGATCGCGTTCCATTGGGCTTGGGTGACAGGGTATTTCCCCATAAAGAAGGGTTGGAGTGTGACATTATGTTGAGGTGTTTCATTACTTCTGAAACTTCTGACTTCTGACTTCTGACTTCTAACTTCATTTTCAGGGGAACCCATGGTAAACGTTCCTCCAGGGATAGCCACCATTTCCAGTTCCACATTATCGGTTAGGGTTTCGGTGAAGTAAGAGGCGGTGTAGGTTGTTGTTTCGGTAATTTCCCCGTGATGGTTAACAGTCGGGGTTTCAAATGTCCACTGTTGTAATTTCTCTTCATCCTGGTCTGGCTCCTCTTCAAAAACAATGGTGGGGACTTCCGCTTCAAATTCAAAAGGTTCTAAGTTGTCAGTGAGCTCAACTGTCCCCTTACCAATCTCTTCTTTCTCCCGTTTCCGTTTTGCTACTTTTTCACTGACTTCCTCTGCAAACTTGGCGTATTCTCCTCCCCAAGTGGTGAAAACTGCAGCCTTGACTTCAGCAAAATAGAGGTCTCGATCTGCAGCAACACCTGGAACAGACCCGGCTGGGTTGGGAATCAGTGCTGGAAAATCCCGCAGACTACCATAACGACGCTCTATGAAATCTCCAATTTCCCGCCAAATCTCAGTGGTGCGTTGAACTGGACTATTTCCTAGCAGTAACTCCCGAATTCCCGGACGGAATTCATACCAAGTTTCGGGAACAGTTACCTGCTCTGGCCCCAAGGAAGACTTTTGGATCAGACCACTAAAAAAAACTTCTGCCAGATGCCAGTGTTCGCTATCGGGTAAAAACCACTGTTGTGCCAAACGCATGACTGGAGGAATCAGGGGAACAGCAGCCAGAACTTCAGCAAGTTCCCGGGCTTTGGGGCTAGCATTAGCCAAGAATCCTCTCAGTAACTGTTCTGGATTTTCCGCCACTGATTCAGGTTGTTCCGACCTTTGCTTTTTAGGATTCGTTGTGGCTGTTTCGGGCTTATCCTGTCTAATTAAAACCCCTTGAATAGAATTGCTGCCACTCCCGGTGGTAAAATTCGCCCAAGTGCTAAAGTGGTTCCTAGATAAATTGAAAATTGGAAATTTATATAACCTAGCCGTTGTACGAAGCCTAGCTCCTACTTGTAACATGGAGTTAGGAGACTCTGGCTCACGAGCAATCAATGGTCGTTGAATTGCCTGATCTAGACCTGTGCGCTGCCATAGGGTTTGAGGAAAAACATGGGCAATACTAACAGGATGCTGTTCTCCTAATTGTGCTAAAACCTCAAAGGCTTGACCGGAATACCAAGCTTTTCCCAAAGTATCCGTTAAGGCAATAAAGAGTCGATGTCCTCCTGGTGCGATCAAGCTACGAACACTCCGTTCAATCCGGTCAACACCTGAAAACAATTGGGGGGTAGGTTCTGTTGTATCGAAGTGCCAAATCCGGACATCCCGGAAAAACCCTTGCCAGCGAAAAAGCGTTGCCACCCCTTCTGCTAAATCTCCCCAAAATGCCATGGAAGGGGAGCAATCAATCAATAAATGTACTTCAAACCATCGCTCTAGGGGAGAACGAAATGCCAGCATTGGCAATCCATAAGCTTCGGCGGTTTGTTCAACGGTTGCCTCAATATCCAGTTCATTGGCTAGCAGTCCAGGAACACGCTTAGATAAGGGCAACAGTGCCTTACTGATTTCCCTAGGTTTGGGTAAGGGAAAGGGGTCAGGAACACGAATAGGAGAGCTGTAATTATTGGAGGATGATTCGGGTTTTTGAGGGGAAGTCGGGGCATGGTCAGGCTGTTTAAGATTAGCCGCAATGGGTATCTTTTGTTCTGCTTTTTCCCTTCCTGAAGGAGGAATCTTTGGATAATCGTCTGAGAGATTTTCAGTAGATGATTCTGGATCAGAATGGTGTACATCCTCTGGTGGTTTGATGTCTTGAGAGGATGGAGGAGCAACAATACGATCTAAATGAGCCAAGCACCAGATCAGCTCTGCCACCTCTCTATCATCTTGCCACCATTGATTTTTTTGACTCACCATTTCCCCCTGACCTCACAGTGATTTGAAAATAGTATTCAATAGATCTTTCCGTGTTTCTTCAGTTAAGTCATCTCCTTGTAGTAATAAATATATAGCATTCAACAATTGATCCGTTGCTAACGTTGTGTCTGTTGCATTAATTCGTCCCAAAAATTCCTTGATTAATTTCCGAGCTGGCTGATCCAGTTGCTTTAAATGGGCGGCATCAAAGCGGTTTTCTAAAATTTTATAGAAACCCTCTGGTGTCTCAGGTTGCTTGAGAGATAACCGTAGACATCGGCGTAGAAAGGCTGGTGGAAACTCCCGTGCTTCATTACTGGTCATCAAGACTAAGGGAAACTCTTGACATTGAATTAATCCTTTCTCAACCTCAATTTTTTCATCACTATCATGGCTTTGACTGCGGTAAGGAAGTACCTTTTGGGAGTCGTTGTTTAAGCGACTCAGTTCTGGAATCTCAAAAAATCCTTCCTCAAATATATGTAAGAGATCATTGGGCATATCAATATCACTCTTATCAATTTCGTCAATTAACAGCACAGCCGGTCTACCGGGTTGAGATTGATGAAATGCCATACCCATTGGTCTTAATCTTAAATAGTTACCAATGTCAATATCAGGTTCTTTTATTCTCTCTGTATTACCAACTTGTTGCCTCAGTAAAGACACTTCTTGTAATCGCCCAATGGCATCGTAAGCATACAGACCATCTTTCAAAGTAGTGCGAGAAACAATTGACCAGCGGTAAGGCCCCGGTAATCCCAATTCAGCTGCTACTGCATAGGCTAAGGATGTTTTGCCGCTACCGGGATTTCCTTCAATCAGTAAAGGGCGACGTAAACACAATGCAGCATTGACCAATTCTACCGCTTGCTTGGTCGGAACAAACCCCAATGCCTTTGGATTAATCTTTCTTACGATGTCTTGGGTATTTTGTGATTGTGCTTTTTCACGCCATTGCTCAACTGACAGACCAAAGGTGCGCCAAGGGGGTGGCGGTGGCATACGACTCAGATGCTGTTGTTGGTCTTCTGGGGTTGGTAAACTTCCTCTAGTGAGGGTTAAGCCCCGGTAGATGCGACGATCCGGCTGGTCAGATGTTGGGTTCTTTGGCATTTTAGTCCACCACGTCGGTATTCAAGGGTCTACAGCGTTGGGAAGGCTTCGGATATAAATCATCCCAGAGAAGGGTTACCTCCAAACCCTTTTTCTTTTTTCGTAAATCACGTATTTTGTTAGGCCAATCTTGCCATTCTGAGAGGTTTAGATGCTCTCCTTCAATCAGAGGTTGGTTCACGTCCCGACTCCAGACCGCAATGGGTAAAGCTTCCTCAATTCTTTCTAGATCGGAATCTGATGGGTCTGTACCCATATAATAGATATCATCCCCTTCAAATTCCCCAGGGACACTCGGTTCAGTCACAGAATTATTTACATCATTCCATAACCCTTGCTTCTTGACTTCAATCTCATCACGAATCTCAAGAAAATCTGGATCAAAATATCGTTCATAGGAGTTGATAAAAATTGGGTACTCTTCACCGAGGGGTGTTAGGTTTCTCCCTCGCTTAAACCTAATCTTCTCCAATTTTGTTTTGAAATAGTCGAAAGGAAGAAAATACTCAATTGTTAAATTAACTCGTTCCGGTAAACTATAACGAGCCTTACGAATTAAGTTGGGCAAAATCTTTTCAAGATTAGTGTATAAACTCTCACTCTCTTGCTCAGAGACACTTTTTCCACTGTCGCAAGGTTCTAACCGTATCTTTTCTGCAAACCGACCAAGTGGTAAATCCTGACTTTCAAGCCAAAGATTCATACTCAAAAGTAAGGCACCAGAGGCTTGTCCTGTACCATTATCATTATCAACCTCTGGTTCAATCTCAACTTGAAGTCGCAGATTTTCTGTCGTAATCAGTTCTTGAAATTTTAAATCAGCTTTTTTAACAGATTCTTGGATTGTAGAGAGGTTTGCATCTTCTCGATATCTTAGAACTTCCTGTTGCCAATTTTTAATAGTCTTAGCAAGTCTCCTCAATTTGTTATCCTGTTTAGAAAATCTTCGCCGACACCATTCTGCACAAGCCACTAGAGGGCATATTCCTCTTGAAACTGGTTTTTTTCCTAATTCAGTCAGTCTTTTTTCGATTTCTATACAATCCAGAATAAATTCATCGTCTAAGACAAGCTTTTCAATAGTTTTATAACTTAAAATAAAAGAGTTTACCTGAAGTAAGCTATCTTCTGGGTGTTTCTTTAATCCAGCAAAAAGTTCCCTAATGAGTTCATCTTGCTTTTCTTCCCATGTTTGTATAGTCTTAGGCAGAATGGGGAAGAATTTAGCAAATTTTTCAGAGCCAGAAGCTGAGTAGGAAGCACGTTGCTCTGAGGAAATAATCTGATTAATTTGGTCAACTATATAATCTAGAGGAATGTATAAATTACCGTAGTTTTTACTTAAATCGTTAAGAACTTGCTCCAAGCCCCTAGAAAATACATCTTCTTTGGCTGTATCTTTGGCACGACAAGCCGCAATCCCATGAACTGCGATACCTGCTCCTCCTACTGATTGGTATTTCTGAACAACTTGTGTAGTAAATTTCGAGACATCACTTATTCCGACCCCAGAATAACAACTATCGATAATATACAGGATTTGTTCAATCTTAACTCCTTCGTTATTCAAAGGACGAACTAAATCTTCTGTTGGCAAGGATGTCTGAGGAAGTTGATTGTAATCAGTCTCTTCCATCAAAAGATAATGTCTATCTCCTTTAAGATCTTCACCATGACCGGAATAGTAAAAGATAACGCGATCGCTCTGACATCGTTCTTCATGCTGAAGCCAGTCTGAAAATTGTTTTATCAACTCATTTTTATTCGGATTTAAACGAAGATTCGTCAAGGCTTCTTCATATCCAAATTTATGAATAAATAAATCAACAACTCTCTGTAAGTCTGTCGGAACACTATCTAAGTTATCTACATCCTGATCGTTGTAGTTGCTTGTTCCACAAGCGATTAAATAATACCTGGGTTTTCCCGCCATATACCTCGTCTACTAATCAATCAAGCCCAACTTAATAGCTTCTCCTGTTTCAGATGCAGTAAAATAGTTACTAGCATTGTGAGCATCAGATCCATTATAAACAAGCTTATCTTCCACTAACCCGTCAAATAAAGGATTTAATTCTTTTTCTAAAGCAACAATATCTCCCGCATCCGCAATGTTGATCCACTGTTTGACACTTCCCGGCCAAGACCCCAAATTAGAGACAGGTGAGGGTTCCAGGCGATCAAAAATCAGCCCTCTTATCCCCAATGGGGAACCTAGAGTCACAAAAACCTCCACTGACCATTCTGGATGTTGGCATAGGGCTTCGTAACAGACAACTGACCCCAGAGAGTGACCAACCAATACACGGGTATCTTGATCTATGGCTTCCACAACGCGATCGCGAATTTGCTGTCTTAACTCTGGATTATGTAAGTAACCCCCAACTTGCTTCAGAAAAGAAATCACGATCTTTTCAGCAACACCACCAAAAAACCTAGAACCACTTAAGGCATTTAAAGCCTTTTGAACAAGTCTCGGTGTTGCCTTTTCTCTGGATATATCCGCTGGGCCTTTAATATCGTCTTCTACTTTTGCTACTTCTTCCCACCATTCCAGGAGGAGTTCCTTCTCCCAATCCGAGTCAATATCACTGGCGTCATAGTTAGGTATCCCCATTGCTGATTTTGAGCGACCTCTGAACAGGTCTCCATAAAAGGCACAGTGGAATTCATTATCAGAATCTAATCTAGCTCCAACACGCTCCAAACCATCTTTGAGGGCTGGTAGCCATTGATCATAAATTGTATTACTACCTCTAAATTCTTGATTAATCCCATGAACACCCACAATCTTAGCCACACCATTACCTACCTATCTGTGTAAAGATTGGTCAAAATACTATAATATAGCACTACCCATTCAGGTGTTTGACATTCCTAAACTCCGAAACTTAGCCATAGCTTACTTTTGACTTCTGACTTCTGACTTCTGACTTCTGACTTCTGACTTCTTACTTCTTACTTCTGACTTCTGCTATACATGATCAAGCGATGCAGCGCGGTCTTGGGGAGCCAGTGCGGTCTTGGGGGTTCCCCCCATGAGCAACTGGCGTGGTTTCCCCCATGAGCGACTGCATCAAGACATGCTTAAATAAAAAAAAAGAAAAGACTTTAACCTTACCAAACATCGTAAACTAATTCAAAAGTGTGACTATCAGGGGCAAGATGGGGTTTGACGTGCTACTGGCATAGGAATCCAATTCACTATGGAAAACGCACTTGAGAACCCCTGTGCAAAAGCTGTAGCCATCAAAACAAGTGAGGGACTAAATCAGGTTAAGACATGAAACCAAAACTATTATTGTTATAACAGGCAATAATCTACCAGATGATATAAATACTTTACTCGTATTTTAGTTAAACTAAGCCAGCAATTTTTTTAGACAATTTGGCTTGTTTTTGGGTTAGATAATTTTACAAACTAAACTTATGATTGCTAGTTGCGATTACTAGACATATTTTGATGCCATTAAGTTCAAATAGTTCTTATCTACTTCTTATATACTTATTAATAAAGTACTTATTATCAAGCCCTCTCTATCTCACTAAGTGATTTCCATTAGTCCCATGACACTAAACCAGGTTTTAGGGTTCTTGCTCATTGTTACCGTCTGTCCTATCTTAGGCGGACTACCTCTGATTGCCTGGATTACCCGTGTACTGACAAGGCATAACCTAGCCCAGGTCGGTACTGGTAATATATCAGTTTCAGCCGCCTTTTACCACGGAGGAAATCTGGTTGGTGTCTTGGCAGTGCTCTCAGAGGCAGGAAAAGGAATTGCCGCAGTCTTACTAGCTCGCCACTTTTTTCCCAGTGAATCAGCTTGGGAATTGATCGCTCTAATCATGTTGGTGTTAGGTCGTTACTGGATAGGCAAAGGTGCAGGGACGACCAATGTCACTTGGGGAGTATTATGCCATGACCCCATTTTGGCATTGCTGGTATTTTTGATTGGAGGGATTAGCTTTACCATTTTCCGCAATCCCAAACATGGCAAACGGGTGATTTTAGTCTTGTTCCCGGTGATTCTGGCTTTATTACATCCCCAGGATTTCTCCAGAATTGTAATTGCCACCAGCTTGAGTCTATTATTAGCTTGGATTTATCAAAAAATTCCCGATGACTTAGACCTTCCGAGTGGGGAAGCTCAAGCAGAATCTAAGAAAGTGTTTCATTTTTTCCAAGGCGATAGTGCCGTAATTTCTCTGGACACCAAACTAGACCGTAAAAAAGTTGGGGAAAAAGCTGCCACCCTATCCCAGCTGAAGCGTTCTGGTTACTCAGTACCTGTGGGCTGGGTACTCCCTCCAGGGGATGATCCAGAACCTTTGATCAAATACCTACCCGTTTCTGAATCTGAACCCTTGGTAGTACGTTCTTCCGCCATAGGAGAAGATTCAGCCCAGGCTTCAGCCGCAGGGCAGTATCAAAGCATCTTGCAGGTGACCAGCTCAGCCGCACTACTGGATGCCATTAATCGAGTCTTAGAGTCTTATCGTAATCCAGTAGCTGCACAATACCGTCGGGATCAGCAACTGCCAGATACAGCGATGGCTGTGCTCATTCAAAAACAAGTCAAGGGGGTTTTTTCTGGGGTTGCTTTCAGTCGTGACCCTATTTCCCAACAGGGAGAAGCTGTCGTGGTCGAAGCCTTACCTGGATATGCTACACAAGTTGTATCGGGTAAAGTAACACCAGAGCAGTACCAAGTTTATTTCCAGAAGTCAGGGCAGCAAGAGGATTCAGCAGAAGGTTTGGCCTCCTCACGCATTGAAGGTAGTGGTGATGTTCCCCCAGCCTTAATCAAACAAGTGGCGCTCTTGGCACGTCGGTTAGAAGACTATTACCAAGGTCTTCCCCAAGATATTGAGTGGAGTTATGACGGTCAAAAACTTTGGTTACTGCAAGCACGACCGATCACTACTCTACAACCAACCTGGACTCGTAAAATTGCTGCGGAAGTAATTCCAGGAGTAATCCGACCCCTAACTTGGTCGATTAATCGTCCCCTAACCTGCGGTGTTTGGGGAGAGATTTTTACCATAGTGCTAGGCAGACGAGCTAAAGGAATGGATTTCACCGAAACTGCCACCCTGCACTATTCCCATGCTTACTTCAATGTTACGCTGTTGGGGGAAATTTTTCGGCGTATGGGTCTACCCCCAGAAAGTCTGGAATTTCTGACTAGGGGAGCTAAGTTTTCCAAACCACCGATAAATACCACTATAAAAAACGTACCTGGTTTACTACGATTGCTCGGTCGGGAATGGCGTTTAGATAAAGACTTTGAAGCGGATTACCAAACCCACTTTCTGCCCCTATTGAATCAGCTTTCAGCAAGAGCCCAGTCGGAATTATCTCCAGTACAACTCCTAGAACGCATCGACAGCATTCTAGCGGTGTTGAAACGAGCCACCTACTATAGTATTCTTGCTCCCCTTAGTATGTCCTTGCGGCAGGCAGTACTCAAGATTGATGACAAAGAACTAGATAACAGCAAAACTCCAGAGGTCGATAGTATGCGAGCCTTGGCTAGGATAGCAGCAGATGCTCGCCATTTATTAAGCCACGAACAGGTTATCTATGAAAGTGGAGCCTCTCTGTTTGCCACCCTAGCAGAAATCCCAGATGGTTCCAGCATTTTAGAGCAGTTTGACCACTTTCTTGAGCGCTATGGTTACCTGAGCGAAGTGGCAACCGATGTAGCAATTCCCCGCTGGCAAGAAGACCCCCGAGCTGTCAGAAAGTTGTTCGCTCAGTTTCTAGCTTATCCACTCCCCCAATCTCCAAAATCTAGAGGGCAACGCTGGAAAGCTGAAGTGGTACAAGCACGGCTGGATCTCAAAGGTCGGGTGACCCAAGTCTACTCTAAGCTGATGGCTCACCTACGCTGGAGCTTCTTGGCTCTAGAGGCACGCTGGCTGCTGTCAGGTTTACTAGTTGAACCAGGGGACATTTTTTTCTTGGAGTTAGCCGAAATTCGCTCTCTAGTAGGTAGTGATAACCAGGAACTCAGACAACAGCTTCCAGAAATTGTGCAACAACGGCGGACTAAATTGGCACAGGATGCTCAGCTGACTAGCGTACCTTTCCTGGTTTATGGCAATAATCCTCCCTTACCCGCTGACCCCAAATCTTTAGCTGGGTCTGAGCAACGACTGCTACAAGGCATTGGTGCCAGTTCGGGACTTGTAGAGGGTTTGGTAAAAGTAGTGAAAACCTTGCAAAGTGATATCACTATTGACCAGGAAACCATTGTGGTTGTACCCTACACCGATTCCGGTTGGGCACCATTACTCGCTCGTGCTGGTGGCTTAATTTCTGAAGTAGGGGGACGTCTGTCCCACGGTGCCATTGTAGCCCGAGAGTATGGTATCCCAGCCGTAATGGATATTAATCATGCCACTGATATATTACGAGATGGTCAGCGGGTCAGGATTGATGGTCAGTTGGGGACAGTTGAGGTATTGGACTAGTATAGTAAAGGGAACAGGGAATAGGGAGTAGGGAGTAGGGAGTAGGGAGTAGGGAATATGGCATCAAAAATTATCACAATTGATTTATGAGCTATACTGCTATATTGGGTTTTAGGGAGTAGGATTCATAACTCAAATACAAATGCTATATTAAGTAATTTTTTGTGCAAAAATGATAATTTAAGTAACAAACATTTGTCATAGTAAAAACGTCATCAGTCATCTATAAAAAGTAGTTTTTTGATAATTTTTTGGTCAATTCATTATTTTCCACTATTCCCTGTTCCCTATTCCCTATTCCCTACTCCCTACTCCCTACTCCCTACTCCCTACTCCCGATTCCCTACTCCCTACTTCCTAAAACTCAACACAAAAATCCCTGAAGTTATTGTATGATATCAATACAGTAAAAAGCATTAGCCAGAATGACTATCGGGATTTGGGTACTAGGGGATCAACTTTGGAATGAACAATCAGCGCTACACAGTTGTCAACAAAACTATCAAAATACACCAGTAATTCTGATTGAATCCCTAAGCTACGTCCAACAAAAACGTTACCACCGCCAAAAACTGGTATTCATTTGGTCAGCCATGCGCCACTTTGCTGAGGAATTACGCCAGCAAGGTTGGCCAGTCAGCTATGAAACAGCGGACGACTTTGAAACGCCTCTCCAAGCCTGGGTCACAAAAAATACGATTACCGAACTACGGGTAATGACCCCCAATGACCGACCCTTTGCAGAAATAATTGGCAACCTAAAACTAAATTGCCAAATTACCTTTATTCCCAACAATCATTTTCTGTGGAGCGAGTCTGATTTTAAAACCTGGGCGAAATCTCAAAAACGTCTAATAATGGAAAACTTCTATCGGGTGGGGCGCAAGCGATTTAATAGTTTGATGGCAGGAAATAAGCCAATTGGTGGGAAATGGAATTTCGATAAACAAAATCGTAAACCCCCAAAACGTAATCTAAATCCACCAGACGCCCTTTGGTTTGAACCCGACCCAATCACCCAAGAGGTGATCAACTCCGTTAATGCTCAAAACTTTCCCAGCTACGGAAAAACAGAACCATTCCGTTGGGCGGTCAATCGCCATCAAGCTCTTCAAGTATTAGACTTTTTCATTCACCATCGCCTACCCAATTTTGGTCCCTATCAAGATGCCATGGTCACCAACGAAGATACCATGTGGCACTCCCTAATTTCCCCTTACCTCAATATCGGCTTACTCCAACCTGAGGAAGTAATTAAAGCAGTCGAGAATGCTTATCACCAAAACCAACTCGACTTAAGCAGCACAGAAGGATTTATTCGTCAAGTCCTGGGTTGGCGGGAATATATGCACGGTATTTATATCTATATGAACCCTGACTACTCCCAAAGCAATTGGTTCAACCACACCCAGCCCCTACCTGACTTTTACTGGCATGCCCAGAAAACAGACATGAACTGTTTACGCCAAATTTTGAGTCAGGTTGAACGCACGAGTTACGCCCATCACATTCAGCGACTGATGGTTTTGAGCAATTTTGCTCTAATTGTTGGAGTTTCGCCTCAATCTATAGAAGAATGGTTTCATGGAGCCTTTATCGATGCCCATGATTGGGTGATGCAAACCAATGTGATTGGCATGGGTCAGTTTGCCGATGGCGGCATCCTAGCATCCAAACCTTACGCTGCATCAGCTAATTACATCAATAAAATGAGCGACTACTGCAGCAGTTGTGGTTACAATCCTCGGAAGCGCACTGGCCAGGGAGCCTGTCCCTTTAATTTCTTATACTGGGATTTTCTTTGCCGCCACCGTGACCAACTCAAGGCTCAAGGCCGCATGAGTTTAGTCTTGTCTCACATCGACAAAATCTCTGATCAAGACATACAACAAATTCATGAAGAAGCTTTTAGGTGGCGTAAGAGACAATCTACCTGACAATACCACATAATTAGGTTAGAAGCAATTAGTCAGTGGTTAGATTTTTTTTCCTTGTTTTTTCCTTAAGGAGTCAAGTCAAGAGTTTGCTAATACTAGTTCAATCACACTAGTATACTAATACATCAGGATTCACAATCTACAATGACCCCATCTGTGGTCACCAGTTTTCCACCGCCAACGAAACTGTAAGAATTCTTATCGTTTCTCCCAAATTTCCCCCACAGATTCCCCACTGTTTCCACACAGAGCTTCAAGCTTTTCCACAGTTTTCCCATAGTTTTCCACAAGCCTCAACGGTGGCATTAGGTATTCCAGTTTTACTGGGGATTTTCCCGACTTAGTATTCCGCAGTAGTTAAGACCACAGTTTATGTAAAGTTATGTAACAAAAAAGCGCCTCAAACCCTGATTATTTCGTATACATTTCGGAATGTCAACAAGAGTTGTAATATTTCGCAGCATTGACAAACCCACCCCATTTCAGATGAAAATGGTGCGACCAACCTATAAAAAAATTTGCTCTCAGCTAACCTACGCCGACTAGCAGGGGTTAGCACGGACTACCCTACCTGATTTGGGGATAGTTCTGAACTAAAGCAAGGGTGACATCAAAATTCAGTGCTTCGGTGCTGGCTTGTCTTGGCTTTCTTTTGGCCAAGGCAGTTATCTGAAGTGCTTGAAATCAGGTGGCTTTTTCCAAAAATACCTTTATATGAAGAGGTGACTATGAACGCAACCGTAAGTATCCTGGCAGAAATCCCCGAAGACCTGCACGAGTCTCTCAAGCGCTACCTAGAAACCCATCCTAGCTGGGACCAAGACCGGGTCTTCGCAGCAGCACTTTCCCTGTTTTTGCTCCAAAATGGTATTGGTAAGACTCCAGAAACGTCCCAGAGTTATCGCGCTTGTGCTCGTGTCTATCTGGAATCCCTCTTTCAATATCCTGCGTAGTTAATCCGGGATGGGGAAAGGTATAACGTTTGAAATATAACGTGTGAAATATAACATGTAAAGTATGACGTGTCAAGTTCCGCACCCATGCCTGCACGGCTTCGCCCTACTCCCCACTCCCTTGTTATGATGTCCGGAAACATCTAGATCATAAAGGGTAGGTAATGGGTAACCCATTACCTACCCTTGACCCAAACGATTTTTGACCATGAGCACTATCGAAACAACCGGACAAATTATAATTCCTCAACTGATTGTGGGTTTAGGTAATCCGGAACCCAAGTACGATAAAACGCGGCACAATATCGGTTTTGAAGTGGTCGATGCGATCGCACGTCGATTACAGATTTCAGGGAGCGAAAATCGCCGCTTTCAGGGATGGTTTGGTCAAGGAATTGGACTAAAAGGAAATAAGCTAAGCTTGCTCAAGCCCCTTACATACATGAATCGCTCTGGACAAGCAATTCGGGCGGTGACTGATTGGTACAAGCTCACACCTGAGTCGGTCTTGATCATTTATGATGATATGGACTTACCAGTAGGGCGTTTGCGTCTGCGCCTTTCCGGTTCAGCGGGAGGACACAATGGCATGAAATCCGCAATTGCCCATCTGGGTACGCAAAACTTCCCTCGCCTGCGCATTGGTATTGGCAAATCCAGTCAGAAGCCAGACACGATCTCCCACGTCCTAGGAAAATTTTCACCTCAGGAAACCAAGTTAATGTCGGAAGTAGTCCAACTAGCCGTTGAGGCAGTTGAACTTTCTCTTAAGCAAGGTGTAGAAAAGGCCATGAGTCTCTACAATAATCGGAATTTGGCAACTATAGCAAAGGGAACAGGGAGTAGGGAGTAGGAAGTAGGGAGTAGGAAGTAGGAAGTAGGGAGTAGGGAGTAGGAACTAGGGAGTAGGAAGTAGGGAGTAGGGAGTAGGGAGTAGGCAGTAAGGAATTCGGAAGTCGGAAGTGGGAACAAATCCTGTGTACGTGATCGGTATTATCAACTCCACAGTTATAGCGCTATAGTTATAGCGCTAGGTTAAAATTCACAGAATCCGAATCATAAAATCTGATTAAGGCAGGAGATATCAGCTGATCCAAAGTGGACACTGAAGGCAATATTCAAGTTTTCCAGAGACGGGACTAACCAAGGTACGCTGTTTCTGGTTTGGGACTCGTAGTGGTTAAACAGAATCGAAAATCGCTTTTCTAAATAGGGCTTGACTTTAGCGCAGACCAATACAATCTTGAGCAATAGTCCAGTGGTAATGGTGGTTCCTATATTGCCAATCAAATCAACAAATGTATAGTGATGGGGGCGCTTAGGGCTTTCCACTACCAAAAAATTTAACAATTGAGTACAGGTGCGCACCACCATAAATTCATTGGGCGTTTGGTAATCCCATTCAGGCAAGGTGCTTTGCAAATGAGTATACAATCGCTGGTTAAACTGTTGCTTCCCATAGGCTGGGTCAATCGAGGCAATCAAATATTCATATAAATCGTCCTTGAAGTCTTTAAAAAAGGCTGTGTGCCGACTGTGGGTATGGAAACTACGAGCAAAATCTCGGTAGCTGTAAGACCCTTGCACTTTTCCAAAAAACTGCTTGAGAGCACTTGCCAACTCTCGTTCGGTCAGCAATGTGGGATTTGACACTGGTTGAATTATCCGTTTTGGAGTCGTGATAGCCCGATTTCGCATGACATGGGCGCATCGCACCTGATAGGTTACGTACTTAGATAAATCACAGTCAAAGCGCCGTTGAACCCTAGCTTGAACTTGCCGTACAGTTTGCTGATATTCCTGAGAGCTGTCTTCACTGAGTAAGCAATGTTCATATAAGTAGGGATACCGCTGAATCAAATTTGCCACTGGTTTAGAACCATTAGAGTATTGAGGTGTATCACTCATTACTCTAGACAGACGTTGCAGAGTTAGATATTGCTCTGTTCTTTTGAACAGCTGCATTAGTTCCCGCAGGCGTCTAGGAGCCCGAGAGTGAACCCTCAAAGAAGGCGGCACATGATCAAACAGAGCTACCAATTCTTGGACTGCTCTTCTGGTGTTTGGTTTCAGATGCCAGTGATTGATCAGAATATGGCAGCAGCGATTGACCACAAATCGGAACTCTGTCGGAGCCCGCTTATCGATTACTATCTTTTCCAAGGCCAACCAGATTTCAAAATCTTCGTATCCCACTCCATCCAGGAAGAGCCTTTGGAAGCGTTCAATTGATTGCTTTGGTGATTCTACCCTTACCCACTGGAGTAAGTGATTGTAGACTTGCTGCTCTGGCAAGCTAATATGTCGAATTTCCGATTCTTTAGAGTCTCTCCAGGTGGTCACTTTAGGTAGCTCTCCTAGGTGCTAAAGCTAGGGCTCATCAATGGTGGTTGGCTTGAGAAGATGAAAATTCAACTTTGAGTGGCTTAGCTAACACAAAGAGAGTTCGGTGTATCACAATATATCTACGGTGGTAGATATATTCTAATGATCACCTAAACTTGAGGTGAGCTATTATATTATTAGTATATCTTCATCTACTCTTTACCTAATTGTGCCAATGAGTGGAAATTGTGAAAATTAAGTAAAAACCATGTGAAAGTTATTGGCTGACCAGGAAAATAGAGCGTTTAGAGAAAACAGCACAATTAGGACACTGGGGGAACAAGAAATTTATGGTGTGTCGGCTTCTTGTAGGAAAATTAGTTGACATTCTCGCCGCCAAGACCGTAGACATTCCAGAAAAAATCCTGGAAAAGTCATTCACTGGCATTACCACTGATACCCGTCACCTTGAGCCGGGTCAACTATTTTTAGCGCTGCGGGGTGAAAAGTTTGATGGTCATGATTATGCAGCTCTGGCTGTAGAGAAGGGGGCATTAACGGTCATTGCTGAGGCGACTAAAGTTACCCAACTCGAAGGTTTGCCGCTGATTCAGGTAGAAAATACTCTCAAAGCCTACCAGCAAATTGCTCGGTGGTGGCGTGACCAGTTTGAGATTCCGGTGATTGCTGTCACTGGTTCTGTAGGCAAAACTACCACTAAGGAGCTAATCGCAGCAGTTTTGTCTACTAAAGGAACTGTACTCAAAACCCAGGCCAATTACAACAATGAAATTGGTGTACCCAAAACCTTGCTTGAGTTGTCACCAGACCATGACTATGCTGTAATCGAGATGGCAATGCGTGGTTCAGGACAGATTGCTGAATTGACCGAGATCGCCAACCCTACGGTGGGCGTGATTACTAATGTGGGTACAGCTCATATTGGTCTGTTGGGTTCTACGGAAGCGATCGCAAAAGCCAAGTGTGAGTTATTAGCACATATGTCCAACAAGGGTGTAGCGGTTCTCAATCACGACAATCAACGCCTAATTGATACCGCAGCTGAGGTTTGGCAAGGGCAAACCATAACCTATGGTTTAGAGGGTGGTGATGTCCAAGGAGAGTTGATTGCACCGGAAATCCTGAAAGTAGAGGGCATGGAGTTTCCTATCCCCCTCCCAGGTCGCCACAATGCCCTGAACTATGTAGGGGCCCTAGCCATTGGGAAATTATTGGGGGTGGATTGGGAAACCCTCAGGAATGGTTTAGAGGTTGATCTACCGGCAGGTCGAGCCCAGCGTTATGAGTTACCTAACGATGTAGTGATTCTCGATGAAACCTACAATGCTGGAGTTGAATCTATGGTAGCTGCCCTAGAAATGCTGGCTCAGACTCCTGGCAAACGCCATATAGCAGTACTTGGGGCGATGAAGGAATTGGGAACCAAATCCGGTGAACTTCATCAGCAAGTGGGTCAAAAGGTTGAGCAACTCAATCTAGATGGCTTGCGGATTTTGGTGGATGAAAGTGAGCCAGAAGCAGAAGCGATCGCAACCGGTGTTACTTCGGTGCCAGTTGAGTGTTTCTGTGACTCTAATCCTCTAGTGGAACATCTACTGGGGTTTGTCCAACCTGGGGATCGTCTATTGTTTAAAGCATCCCATTCCGTTGGTCTCGATCAGGTAGTCAAGCAGTTTAAAGCAGGATTTCCCCAGCAAGATTGATACATAGCCAACAAATCTGGACTTATCCCGAGATTTGCGATAGTTTACCGGTGAAAACTTGCTCAGCTGGCCCAGTCATGTAAACTCGCTGGTCGGTTTCGGACCATTCAATGTCAAGACAACCACCAGGAAGCTCCACGGTACAAATGCGATCGCTTTTGTTAGTTAACACACCAGCCACCACAGAAGCACAAGCCCCCGTGCCACAGGCGAGAGTTGCCCCAGCACCCCGCTCCCAAACCCGCATCTTGATATAATCGGGACGCACCACTTGGATAAATTCTGTATTGGTTCGTTGGGGGAAAACTGAGTGATGCTCAAACAGTGGACCAATAGTTTCCAGAGGTATGGCATCGGCATCGTCCACAAACGTTATACAGTGAGGATTCCCCATACTGACACAGGTAACCTCCCATAATTTGTCGGCTATTTCGATCGGGGTATTGATCACCTTTTGGTCAGCCTCTGCCAAAACAGTGGGAATTTGAGCTGCACTAAGCTGGGGCATCCCCATATCCACCCTGACTTTACCATCGCCCTTGAGTTCAGGAATGATCACCCCAGCCAGGGTATGGATCCGATAATGAGTTTTGTGATTATCCCCCTCTAAATCAGCCAGAAACTTTCCTAAACAGCGAATCCCATTACCACACATCTCTGGTTCAGAACCATCAGAGTTGAAAATCCGCATCGTATAGTCAGTACCCTCTTGTCCTGGCAGGGCAAAAATCACACCATCTGCACCGATTCCAAAATTGCGATCGCATAGCTGCAGCGCTTGATCTGAGGTTATTCTGGGTTCCGGGTCATCCCGATTATCAATCAGAATAAAGTCATTCCCCAGTCCATGGTACTTTGTAAACTCCATAGTAAACTCCCTATTAATCGGCTCTGGTGCTATGGTAATTCTTTTGTAGCCTTTTGTTTAACTGGCGAGGGGGTTTGGGGGAGTCCATGTATGCCGACGGCATACATGGACTCCCCCAGTATTTTTCATCCCCATCAAGGGGATGAAAAATACATTGACTGATTTGTGTGTTTATGGTAGAGTTTCTCTATGCTGATGATGAATTACTCCTACCGTATCTATCCAAGTATTGACCAACAAGCTCAAATGCTTGAATGGTTAGAGACTTGTCGGGGGGTTTACAACTATGCTTTGAGAGAGTTGAAAGACTGGTTGGCGAGTCGAAAATGTGAATCAGACAGATGTTCGTTGTCGAAAGAATATATCATCCCAGCCAATACTCCATTTCCGAGTTATCATCTTCAGCAAAACAACCTCCCGATAGCTAAAAAGGTTAATCCAAAGCTCAAGAAAGTCCATTCTCAGGTATTGCAGACAACAATTCGTAGGCTGCATGATACCTGGGATGATTTTCGTGCTCGTGGTTTTGGGTTTCCTCGATTCAAAAAATCTGGTCAATTCAAGTCATTTCTGTATCCACAGTTCAAAAAGAACCCGATACAGAATGGCGTGATAGATCTCCCCAAGATTGGGAAAGTCACAATCAACCTGCATAGACCGATTCCAGATGGATTCCAAGTCAAGCAAGTTAGGGTTTTGTCGAAAGCCAGACATACTCAATGGTACGTTGTTGTCACAATTGCTTTAGACGTAGAAATCCCAGATAATCCACCTGGCGGTCGCGCAATTGGGATTGATCTGGGACTCGAAAAGTTCTTGACAACCTCTGATGGTTTCACAGTAGAACGTCCCAAGTTTTTAAAGCACCTACAAGGCGAGTTGAAATTACTGCAACGTAGAGCAGCTAGAAAACAGAAACGTTCTAAGAACTACTCAAAAGCACAAGTACTGGTGGCAAGATTACATCATAAAATTGCCAATACTCGCAAGGATTTTCACCTGAAAACCGCACATCTTTTGTGTGACCACGCAGAGACTATCTTTGCCGAAGATCTCAACACAGTTGGACTCAATAGAGGAATGCTACGAAAAGAGTGTATTGATGCTTCTTTTGGACAGTTCCTCGACTTACTCAAATGGGTTTGTTGGAAACGAGGTGGCTACTTTGAAAGAGTAGATCCTAGTGGAACCAGTCAAACCTGTCCAGAGTGTGGGGCAACTGCACAGAAACTGCTCAGTCAACGAGAACATATCTGCCCTGAATGTGGCTATCGAACTCATAGAGATCATGCAGCGGCTCAGGTGATTAGATTGCGAGGATTGGAAAAAGTACCCGTGGGCGACGGGGAAAGGAAACTGTCTGCTGATAGCGTACTGCCGGGTGAGTGTAACTCACAGGTAAGTGCTACGCAGAAAGTCTCAGTCGTGAGGTTGAGAAGCCCGCGCCGTAATCTCTGATTCGGCGTCGGGAGAAGTCACAATACTGTTTCTGATCATGCTGCCCAAAACGCCAAAAACCCTCCTGGCCAAGTATGATTGGTTATGATTGTTAGGGTTCCCACACATCCCACGATTTTTTGTGATTATGGCCCAATTCGATACCGGCTTGCCCAGTATTAGTCAAATTCAAGGCTATATCAAAGACCAACAACTCCTAGAGCTAAAACTTCTCACTGGAGATTCCTTTAGCGGGCAATTGTGCTGGCAAGATCAAAACTGCCTGTGTCTGATCACTCAAGATCAGCAGACCATCATGATCCCTTATCATGCGATCGCTTATCTAAAGCCACAGGCACCTAAAGCCTAAAGGTAACCATTCAGCCGTCAGTGGTCAGTTTATTTTATTCAAAGGTACGCTCTTACCATTAAGAATTAAATTCGCGTGATTGTCGCACCTAAAAGCACCGATTGCGCTACTTGAGGTGCTGCGAGAACAGTAGCGTGGCCTTTAGCTGATAGCTGATAGCTGATAGCTGATTGCTAAAGGTTAAAGGCTAAAGGCTGAAGTTTGATTTACAACTTATAGCTTAGTCCAGTCAGTAACAATATAGTTGCGATAATACAGCCGAAGCATCCCAGGGCAAGATTAGTCATATTCGATTGACTTGCTGATGCTAGGGCTGTATTGAGATCCGGTGAAGTTAGACGTTCATAGTTTTTTATTGCCACATTCGCTTCTGGTAAAGAAGAGATCAGACTACCAATAAAATAATGTAAACCTACAAACACTGCTGAGCCCAACCACTGACTTAATACTGAACTATATAGTTCAGTATAGGCCAAGAATAAGGCATTTAAAACATAACATAATACCGTCAGGGATATAGTCCCTAAAAAAAACTTCCACCAGTTTGACTCAAAATCTTCCTCAGTGATATCTTCAAATAATCCTGGGCGCTTCTTTTTCAAGTTATTTTCAAAATACACAAATATCCCAATCCCAATTATACAGATCAACACTCCGATTAATAACCAGTGCCATGTTCTTAATGGGATGTCTTCTGATAAATAATTAAACTGAAAGCCTCCGGTTAGGCACCAATAGGCTATACTGGCAAATCCAAACATACTTAAGGACATAATTGAATGCCAAATTACCAACTTTTTTTCACGATTGATTAGAGTCAGGAGATTTAATATCTTATTAAAATCCCTCTTCAAAAACCACTTAACTAAAACAAATAATGGAGCAACAAAAAACATAAGATAAATGTTTGCAAAATTTGAGCCTAGTGGGGTAGCTATCCCTCCTAGCCTACCTAATCCCAGTGAGACAAGCATTAAAAGTAACTCAGGATTGTTGGTACTTGAGTTAATCACCAAGGTGCGTTGCTCGCGCCCTAAATACTCACCAGCAAGACCCGCTGCACAGCTCACCATCAAATCAGTGGTGTAGGGAATTAACCAAAAGCAAAATGTTACGGCTGTAATTAAAGAAATCACCAGGAAGGGGATTTCACCAATGAAGTCATGGAGCTTGATGATCCAACTGTCCATTAATTTAAACCTCGACTTAGTTTGGCAATCGTGAGTTACCCTTAAAAAAAACTATTTCATAGTTTGGTATTGATTGATATAGAGCATCCATCGACCGAATTAGCCTAACCGTTAGTGTGATAGACTATCGACCTTACTTAGATGTCCTTTTATGATGGCACCTGACTCAATCTTCTTTGGCCAGGTTCATCTGCAAACTAAATGGAATTGGAAACACACTGGGCTAAATGATAGTCTATGCCCCAGTAGCTAAAGAATAAAAATCTATAGTCGCGCTTTGTATAAGTCAGTGAAATTACTATCCTCTCATGGCTCACTATCAGGGCTAGAGCACTATTCTCCTTCTAGTCCCACCCCACTTCTGAGTGCAAAGCACCTTGCCAAACGCCTGATTACAACTACAGCAATAGCCCTGGCATCGGGTTTTGTAGCCCTGTGCCAACCAGTGCAAGCTTTACAGGTACAAGTTCAACCAGACAATCCCCAGTTAGGCGATACTTTGTCAGTGGTAATTCAAACCGAAACAGTCGGTTCACCACCGACCGTTTCTATGGGTCAAAAGACCTATCCTACCTTTGCAGCAGGGACAAATCGTTATCGAGCTTTAGTACCTACTACACCATTAGATAAACCAGGAAAATTGGTTTTGCGGGTGGCTGGTGATGGTAAAGTCAACAACATAGCTGTACCACTTCAAAATCGGTCTTTCCCTGTCCAACGCATCCGGCTCTCTGGCAAAGCCTCTGCTCCAGCAACCCAGCTTGAATTAAATCGGGTTGCCCAGTTTAAAAAATTATTGACCCCAGAAAAATTCTGGAATGGTAAGTTCTATAGACCCAACAATGCTCGTGTCTCCAGCGTTTTCGGTATTCGTCGCTACTACAACGGTGTCTTTGCTAAAAACTACTACCATCGTGGTGTTGACTATGCCGGTGGCTTCGGTTCACCAGTAGTAGCACCAGCAGCAGGACGGATAGCACTAGTGGGACGAGAGTCTCAAGGTTTCCGGGTTCATGGTAACACCATAGGGATTAACCATGGTCAAGGGGTACTCAGTATCATGCTGCACTTGAGCCAAATTAAAGTTAAAGAGGGGGATTTTGTTCAAGCTGGCCAGGTCATTGGTACCATTGGTTCTACAGGTGCTTCCACTGGTCCTCATCTACATTGGGGTCTCTATGTTCACGGTCAGTCAGTTGACCCGGTACCCTGGAGATGGCAAGGTGTGAATTGACCTGACCCCAGCCCATCACTTAAGTGGATCACCTATACAATAACTAAGCCAGCACATTTTCAATCATAGATAAATCTAAACATCAAGGGTTAGTGGACAGTAGGCAAAAGTCTCACAAAGCTTGGCCATTGACTCAAGTAATTTGCTATACTTTAACTATCGAATTAGTGCCACGACCTTGTGTCAATTAAATAAATTTCCCGAAAACCAAGGGTTTTGTAGTGACATTGGATCTGGTTCTAGAACCTTAATGGCGCACAGTGAAGCGAGCAATCCCTCGCCTCACTGTGAAGCGCGGAGATACCCCCTGGCTGAGTAATCAGCTGGCATTGGTGGTCTGAAGTTGATATTGGTAGACTTTGGTAGCTAAAAAGTATCGGTAAAGCTTAAAGGTTAAAGGGAACCGGCAAGAGGGAAAAATTTTCTTTCCTCTTGCCGGTTCCCTATGGGTTAGCTGTTAACTTGTCCTGGCTTTAGGAATTAGTGGTTATTGACCACTACTCCATAAATTCCTCGTGTTTATAGTTAGTCATGGTATAACGCCCTATGGCTAACTTACTTTTTTTGATTTTACTAGAAAATCCCACTAACCACTGACTCCGCTTCACGAAATCCCCCAGATTCACCCATCGGTATCAGCTTAATCAGATCAAGACGAAGCTAAATTCCTAGATTATACTATTAATTATTTTGACCATTAAATCAATAGCTATTAAATCTACTCATGAGAATTGAGCAAATTGTAGAAAAAGCGTTGAAAGATGGCTACTTAACTCCCCTGATGGAGAGTGAGGTCGGTCGCCTTTGTGACACAGCTTCGGAACTCTCCATTGAAGAATATATGGCATTAGACAAGCTGATGGGGGCGCTGCTATCTGGTGAGGTGGTTACAGTTGCTCGCAAGCAGTTTATCAATGTCATGGAAGAGTTGGTATTAAGCGAAGCAATTGATCAAGTTACCAAGATAGAAGACAAGAGCGATCGCTTTCTGGAGGTAGGAGATATTGCTGCCTATGCCCTCAATAGACTGCCCCCTCTCTATGCCACTACCGAAAAAGGTGCTCAATACCAGCGTAAAAGAGCAAAGCAAGACCTAATGGATTTAATTAACCATCAAGTCAAGGATGCCATAGCCAAATACCTAGAGCGACCTGATTTTGGCGCTGATCGCCAAGCAATCCGCAAAAAAACCAGCAAAGATCTGATGGGACAGATTAGTAGTATGTTAGAGGGCTGTGCACCAGGCTTTGAGCCCAAGCCTCAGCGCTCAAATGGATTACATGGATTACGTTGAGTCAGTGTTAACAGGTTATGGTTAAAAAAAAAATTTTAAAGTACAATTTTTGGAGTTGAGATGTTTAATTTCTCACAATTACTGGTGTTCCTAGACTGACCTGCTCATACAACTGTTTAATATCCTGGTTGAGCATCCGTAAGCAGCCGTGGGAAACCGCTTTGCCGATTAGCTCTTCTTCATCAGTGCCATGAAGCCCGATTTGATGGTGTCCGTCAGACCAAAAACCAATCCACCTTTCTCCTAAAGGATTATCAGGTCCAGGAGGTATGAGTTCACCAGTAATCGGTTCTTTCCAAATAGGGTTGGGTTGTTTGCGAATAATTTTGAAACTGCCAGTGGGTGTATCCCAACCGGGTTTACCAATAGCAATTGGGTGGCTCTGGAGCAATTGTTCTCCCCAGTACAAATAGACCGTAGTATCACTCAAATCCACAACTACCTGGTAAGTAATAGCAGCAATTGCGTCAGTAAAATAAGAAGTGGCTGGTAAAACCTTGGGAATTTTTGATTTCAGTCTCTTTAGCGTTACCTGAGGTTTTATCAGATCTGAGGCTGTTTTTTCGGATGACAACGGTTCCAGTTCTGGGTATACTGAAGAGGTTTTTGTCAGCGTCTTATCTGTATCGAGTCGTGCTATGGTCAACCGAGAGGTTGCTGGCAAGACCTGGCTAATCTCAGGTGTAAGTTGCTTCAGGTTAAGCTGTGGTAGTTTAGCTGAGATTAACAATCCTGCTGACCCAAAGCAAAATATCATTAAGCTGGTGTTAATTGAGTTGCTTATGGCCATAATTAATTTATTTAATAGTTAATTAATTGGGAATGACTAGTTAATTTAATAGTTAATTGGCTGTTTGCTGGCTCAGTCCACTACAAGCGTGAAAATGTAACATAGACTAGTGCTCGATGAGCGGGAACCAATCGCAGAAGTTGGGAGTCAATGAGAGGAAGAAAGTTTTAGAAGCTATTCCAATCATGAGTCAACCAATTTCTCTATCCTGGTCAACAGAGGTAACACTTCCTCAAGTGCCGGTGCAACCTGAGAAACTCTCTAACTATGATTTGGTTTTACGCTGTCAGGAAGGTATGAATCCTGACCGCACAGCCTTTGCTGAGCTACTACGTCGGTATCAGTCCCACGTGGATAAGATTTTGTATCACTTAGCACCAGACTGGCAAGATCGCTCCGATTTAGCCCAAGAGGTCTGGATTAGGGTTTACCGTAATATTAAACGACTTAATGAACCAGTCAAGTTCAAAGGTTGGTTAAGCCGTATTGCCACCAATCTTTTCTATGATGAGCTCCGCAAACGCAAGCGGGTAGCCCACCCCCTGTCTCTGGATGCACCACGTCATATGGATGATGGCGATATGGATTGGGAAATTGCTTCAGCAGAGCCTGGTCCAGAAGAAGATATGACGACCAGAGAGTTTTATGAGCAACTGCACAAGGCAATATCAGAGTTGCCAGAAGTGTTTCGTACTACCATCATCCTTAGGGAAATCGAAGGTATGGCTTATGAAGAAATTGCCGAAATTACTGGCGCTTCTCTCGGAACCGTTAAGTCGAGAATTGCTAGAGCAAGAGCGAGATTGCAATCTCACCTGCAAGCTTATCTAGATTCCTAAACATCAGTATAGTTACTTAATAATATCTCAAATTTTTACAAGGCTTGCTTAATCATATCTTTATCTAAAGCCCCTGATTTAACCAGACTTGCTTGATCAGATCTTTATCTATTAGCAGGATTTCCTGTATTGGTTATTCCCTTAAAATAAAAAATATGGGAGATCTAGTGTGGGGAGTTTACGATGACTCGTTGGTGATGAGAAAATGACCTCTAAATTTAACCCTAACCCTGATAACACTTATGGGCAGGAATCTGCCAAAGATATGGATTCCCTCAAACGCGATCGCTTTCAATTAATCAGTGCCTACGTTGATGGGGAAGTAACATCAGCAGAGCGCTCTGATGTGCAGCAGCTATTGGCAACTGACCCAGATGCCAAACGATTATACAATCGACTGCTGATGCTACGTCAGGCATTCCGAACCATGCCCGTCCCACAAACAGAGCAACCAGCTCAAGAACTGGCACAGCAAGTTTTCTCAAAAATTGACCGCCGCCGGAATCGCCGAAAATTTGTTTGGGGTGGTGCTGCCCTTGCTGCCATGTTTGTCGGTGCAGTTTCGATGATTGTGCCTAATGGCCCCTCACCAGTGCCACAGATAGCGAATAACGTAACTCCATCCCCGAAAGCAGAACCCCTCAGGATTGCTCTGAATCGACCGCTGCTTGAGATACCATTAGCTCCAGTGTCATCTCCTAGACCGTCTGTATTACCAGAATTTAAGGGAAATGTCAATAATCCTAATTTGAATTAAATTAAATTGGGATAAATGTAAATTGGGATAAGTAAATTGGGATAAAGGGTTCTTGCCTCAGCTTGGAACTAATCACTATTTCAGTGTTTAGCTTTTTCATTGTTTACCTTGTAGTTTCGTGATCAACTCATAAAATGGCTCCCAATTATCTTCCTGAGTAATTGGCTCCCAAACTGCTTCAATGACAGGTCTGAGTAAAGCAGTTTGCGGATTCTTATCTCGCAGAAGTGCTGACATATCCTTGAGCTGATCAACTGATAAATTTTGTAAAAGGTGGTAGTATAAATTGCGCCAATCTGCTAGGGATGAATACTGAGCCTCTGACTCCCAAAAAGATTCTCGGCTCATTATCTGAGTAACATCATCTCGCCAACTCTTATCAAACTGTTGGGCTAATTCAGCAAAGAAAGCGTGATAACCAACCTGAGTATCTTGCAGGAACTGAATCGTTAACCTCAATAACTCTGACTCTTCCGACTCTGGCAACTGTTCAAATCCCAGTTTATTCAGCATCAAGTGCCGATAATTGCGGTAATAATGTTTCCCAAACTCGGCTAAACCTGCTTCCATCTCCGATGTTGGGATTACCATCCCTAACGGTTGCTGAAGCATTTCTAAATTTAACTGACAAATTCCAGGTTGATTGCCGTAACTATAGCGCCTGTAATAGTCAAAGTAAGCAGCGGTAAACTTAGGGTCATAGGTGGGGATAAAGGCGAATGGTCCATAATCAAAACTTTCTCCAGTAATCGACATATTGTCGGTATTTAAGACAGCGTGACAAAAACCCGCTGCCATCCACTGGGCTGCTAATCGAGCCACTCGTTCCACCAACTCAGCGTAAAACTGAGCATACTGCTCATGTTTGTTATCCTCCTTTAGGGGGATTATGCTTGGGTAGTACTGCTCAATTACATGGTCTAATAGCTTTTTGATTAAATCCGGACGCTTAAAGTAATGCAGTCGCTCAAAGGTACCAAACCGGATATGGGAACGGCTAAAACGTACTATCACTGATGAGCGAGTTGGAGAAGGTTCATCACCTCGCCATAGTTGCTCACCAGTTTCAATCAGGCTCAGACAGCGGGAGGTTAAAACTCCAAGATGGTGCAACGCTTCAGCTGCAAGTACTTCCCGCACCCCTCCTTTGAGGGTCAGTCTACCATCAGCAGTTCGGGAGTAGGGTGTGGTGCCAGAGCCTTTCGTACCGAAGTCGTAAAGTTCCCCATCGATTCCTCTTACTTGACCATAGAGAAAACCTCTTCCATCCCCTAGTCTAGGGTTATATTCACCAAATTGATAGCCGTGGTAGCGCAGGGCTAAAAAAGGTCGAACTCCCTGAAATTTACCGAAAGCTTGGATAAAGTCTTGGTCATTAGTGTCTTGGGGATTTAACCCAATACGGGGTAGCAATTGGTCGTTACGAAATCGCAGGATATGCCTAGGAAATTCTGCTGCTGCTACTTCGTCAAAATAGTCATATCCCAGGGATTCTAAGGCTGGCTCGTAGTTGAGAGAAAGAAACATATCGATCAGGGTTTTGTAGCTGGCACGGGAATAGGTTTGCAAAGGAATAGTTTTTTAGTTACCACAAAGACCCAAAAAATCACAAACATCCTAAGATTATAAACGAAGGAAGAAAGCAGATTTGATCTAAGATATGCCTAATTCTATAATGTTCCAGGAAGATGGGTATGTAGTTCTCGAAACTAATCAGCCAGAGGTGATTCTGACTGCAATGGAGTTAAAGTCAAAGTTAATGGCAATCTTGGCAAATCGTCAGGATGATTTGCCAAGGGATTTGCAGCATTTGACCTCTTTAGAGGAGCAAGGACAGTATTTGATGGAGACCAGCTGTGAATTAGATGTAGGACCTGGAGAGTATTTGCAGTGGTATGTAGTGCGCCTTTGACACTCCCCGGCCTAAAGGCGCGGGGATTCTTCGCTCAACGACCCGACTTGCTGAACCTGGCCGGAACCAAGAACAGTAGAGGCCAGATCTCCCGAAGAGTTCGGATCTATGATCCAGGTTCCGGTGTGCCCCACCGTACCCAAGGCTCTTTTTAAGATATTGATTGCGGCGTTGTGATCTCGGTCTAGTTCACAGCCACATTCGCAGACGTGAGTTCTGGTTGACAGTGACTTCTTTACTACCTCGCCGCATTCTGAACAATTTTGGCTTGTATAGGCAGGGTTTACCGCAACGGTGACTCTACCAAACTTCTGACCAAAATGCTCTAACCATTTTCTAAATTGATACCAACCTGCATCGTTAATAGATTTAGCTAAACAATGGTTTTTAACCAAATTTTTGACTCTTAAATCTTCATAGGCGACCAAGTCGTTAGACCGGATTACGCAACGTGCTAGTCTCTTAGCATGTTCTTCACGCTGCCTACTTATTTTAAGATGCTGTCTGCCTAATTTATTAACGGCTTTCTTGCGGTTAGATGAGCCTTTCTTTTTGCGAGATACTCGGCGTTGATAAAACTTTAGACGCTTTTCTCCTGTTCTATAAAAACGTGGATTAGGTTCGGTGTTGCCTTTAGAGTCGGTATAGAATTCTTTCAGCCCTACATCTAACCCTACAGTGGCATCAACTGGATCTAGTTGTTCTTTTACATCGACAGAGATGCAAAACTGAACATAGTAGCCATCCGCCCTTTTTACAATGCGAACCCGTTTGATTTGCTTTTTGTCGAAACGCCACAAATCCCAGGTACCTTTAAGTTTAAGCTTTCCGATTCCTTTCTTGTCACTGAAAGTGATTGACTTTGTGTCAGAAGAAAGTTTCCATCCTGATTGCTTATACTCAACCGACCTACAGTGTTTCTGAAAACGGGGATAGCCTTTCTTCCCAGGTACTTTTTTCTTGCAGTTTTCAAAGAAGCGAGAAATTGATGACCGGAGATGAAACCTTAGAATAGTGGAGCCTTTATAGGCGATAGGCTATGCAGAAAAGGGTTAAAACTCATGAAATAAGGCTCCACTATTCTTACGGTAACTTCTAACCATGCTCTTTCAGCCGCAGCTTGTCGAGCAGTAGAATTTAACTCATTGGCAAAAGGGAATTCTTTAGCTAGTATCTTGCAGTACTTGCTAAGGTCGTATTTCCCTGTCCCTTTGTTATCCATCCATAAACGAATGCAGCTATTACGGATAAATTTAACCGTCCGAATTGCTTCGTCTATTGCTTGATATTTATGGGGCTTACCGTATGCTTTAAGCTCTACTATGATCATCAGAACTCGACCTCTTCTATTAGAACATTACGCTAACACGTCCAGCGAAAACTGTCAAGGTTAGATTTCAAACTTTTTCACGGCGACTAAAGTCGCTAGTCACTTTCAGCCCCGCGTCTAAAGACGCGGGGCTGAAAGTGTTTGGTTTTCTAGTAAAAACTATACCGGCAACAGAACAGCAACGCTGAGCGCCGATGTCTAGGCAACAACTCGGCGCTCAGCGTCACGGGGCGGTATATGACAGACTGTTTAAAGTGAGAATCCCCGTCTAGGTAACAGTGGGGAGCTTTAAAGGTAAGGTCTTTAGACGCTGGTGGTTTCTTCCGGTATTGCCACTAGTGCTACATCCACCTGGTCTTCTTCAAGTTCGGTTAAATCTACTCTAATACCAGGTCCAAAGAAGTTTTCCAGTTTTTCCTGCTTTTTGAGCCAAGTCTCAAAAGGAATTAGTGGGGAGTCAAATTCGAGAATTAAGGCATAAGCACCATCCACCGAAGTTTCTCGTAACCCCATCAACACAGGTCTTTCTTCATCAGTAGGAGATAAACCAAGGCTTTCCAAGGAACTATCTAGATGGGCTTCTTGACCATAGCGATATCGCATTACGTCTTTGCGAATCTGGTTTTGGATTGGGGTGGCGCTTTGCTCTCGCAGCGTCAGGACTTCAGGAATTGTTGGTTGGCTTAATTCCACAGGCTTTAACTCGGCAGCTTTGAGGGCAAGACCTCCTAGTAGAATCGGAATTCCATAAAAGAATCCCACTAGATTCAGGGTGGCATTATCGGTAGCGTAGGCAACAAAGCCGATTACGGTCAGTAATCCACCAATGACTAGACCTACAGTTCCTAGGGAAGTTCGGGGTAACATTATTTAGCTATGTAACAGAAATAACTCCAGTTTTATTATCCTAGAGTGGTGGTCAAGTCATAAAAGTTGACAAAATTACCAATATATGGTTTTAGCTTAATTTTATCCACTCCTATCTGCCCTATCCCCCATCTCCCCATCATTACATGAACCCAATACTCTGATTACTGGCTTGACCGATATTTCTGAGTCTAGCTAAGTAAGTAATGAAGTAATCAATGCACCAAGTCTTTCTCTTAAATACCTTATTCCCCCTTTTTATGATAAAATCTGATCGTTATCATAAAATTATTGTAGATAAGAGACAGCCAAAAATGGAGTTGGAAAAAATTAAGGAGCGAATTACCTTAATCACGAGTAAACGGGAATCCTTGTTACGGCTTCTGGAGCAACCCGATTTGGGAACCCTCAGAATTGACGTTAATCAGGCTCTGGAAGAGCTCGATGACTTAATCGATGAATTTAAGCGTACTTTCCCCGAATATAAAGGCTAACTGATGCCTAAAAAAATTGGCGTTGCTGATTAATGGAATAACTGAAGGTAATAGATAATTAGGAAATCAGCTGACTATAATTGCATAATTCCTTAGTTTAGCAGCGCCTTATTATAGTTTTCCTTTCTCAGCTGATTTTAGCTAGTGGTTCTAGACAGTTAACTTTATCACTCCCCATTTTCCTAACTAAATTAATTAGATCTGAGGTGGCAACATCTTTCCTACAGAAGATGTCAACGGGAGCAGTTTGGCTCATCACCTCAATTTGGGGGTCTTCTACTGAAGAGTAGGCAATAATTTTAGTGTCTGGCTCTAGACTTTTGATCCGGGTGGCTGCACTGAGACCATCCATCATAGGCATTTGTAGATCAAGTACTATAACATCCGGGCGATGGCACTCTACCATATCAATGGCTTCTTTCCCGTTACTAGCAAGAGCAACTATCTCAATATTCTCCTGAGCAGAAAATGCTAACTGAAGGCTATATCGAGTTAATTCATGGTCGTCAACTACAAGAACTCGCAAGGCAGGATGCTCACAGGAAAACATAGGAAGACACTGATCATTGTTTGACTTTTTCAGTCTAGTAAGTTAGAGTATAACATTTTATCTACCTATCGAAATAATCAACTGATCATTTCATGAATTTATTACATTGACTACAATATCAATTTACATTGATACATATAACCTGATGTGACATACTCCCCACCTTGCCATCCTCACAGGGCTAGGTTTTTTACATTTGGGTTGGGAGTCGGGAGTCGGGAGTCGGGAGTCGTCAGAAGCGGGAAATGGGCAGATGGGGAGATTTTTATTGGATCTATGCGCAAAAATAAATATGAAATCAAAATCTATCGCTTTTGCCTTTTGCCTGGTCAACACCCACGGTTTATGAGACTTATGCAAGAGGTCTATTGATGGTGTGTCCGAACAGTTAAAACTTGGGGGGGTGTCGAGTCTGGTGGATAGAGAAAATCGACTTGCACCAGCCGTTGCTCAAGGGGTGGCATCTGCAACCTAACTTGGGCTACCCCCTGCTCACCACGCCGTTGTACCAAATGCACATAGCGCGTCCGAGGTAAACCTTGATCATCCTTATAGCTCAATTGCACTGTCCCTCGGAAAAATATTTGCTTAGCTGGTGCCTTTAAAAACCTTAATCCTCCCTGGATTTGATCTTGTTTAATTGGTGTCTCAATAGCCAGGGTGACCGTTTGAGTATCCCGGGTGGGATTAATCAGTGGCAAGGTCAGGCTGTATTGCACCCCATAGTTACCATGGGCAAAATAGGCGGTATCTGGATAACGGACTAACATCGGCGCACTCTGAATTTGACCAGTACCTAACCTGCCGTGATGGAGGGTACTCAGTCCGTAGGAAAAGGCTTTTCCCGGTTGCGGAATAGTTAGAGATTGAGCAGTAGGATTATCCACCAACTGAGCTTGCCATCTAGAGCCTCGGGCTACTCCTGCCACTCGACCGTAGATAATTGAACCAGTAGTAGCAATCGGATCAGTCGGGGCGCGATCGCGTGGTCCAGCTAACTCCCCTTGCTCTAATAAATCCTGCCATTGAGCTATAGTAGGAGAGCGTTCATTGCCATTACTATCTAAAGGTGCATACTGAGCAAGACTAGCGGCGTATACTTTTCCATCACTGTATAACCGCATCAACGTTGAGCGACCATTAATCGGTGGTGTCAAGGTTCGCACTGGAATTGGCAGATTCAGCAACATGCGGCTTTGCTGAGCCTGAATCACCAATTGGGCAGGAAATCCCTCTTGCCTACCTCCACGGAGAATATCACTCATCACTCGGCTACCAGGCCCAGCATAAACTCTACCGGAAGAATTATCTACTTGGGAGGGTAATTCGATAAATGGTGCATCAGGCTGACTCAGGTAACTAGCTGCCTCAATAATATCTACTGTTACTGGTTCTTTGCCCGGATTGTGGAGGATAATCCCTAGATAGAGGGTGCGCAAATCATCTAGGGTGGCTGCTTTGGCAACATGGTGGGCAAAGATATCAAAGCGCCCCTGAAATGGAAAGTTTAAGTGAGCCCCTGGGTTGGCTTTGTCAAAAGGGGGAAATGTGGACAGTAAAATTCCTTCAGTCTGTACTAGTTCGGGACTGTTGCTGTTGAATACCGGTACATTATCTAATTGTCCTGGTAGAGGGCGTATTTCTTGGAGTTGCACGATTTCTACTTGAGGTGTTGGTGCTGGGGTGGCTTGAGCCAGGGTGAAATTTAGTAAAAATGGCAGCATGGATAATGGGGTTTTAGTTAAACCAAAATTGGTTAAACCACAAAGACGTGAACAGGCCAAGATTTTGATAAAGGTGCCATCTGCGTTCGTTCAGAAACTCTGTTAGTTACAGGTGTTTAGTTACAGGTGTTGGCTAGCTGGGAATTCTGAGTTTTAGTGATGCCAGCTGGGATTTTCCAGTATGGCATGGGAAAACATTGAATCTATAACTATGACTTTTCTTTACCATCAAGTTTCCCTTGCCCAACTTTCTACCAAGGCACGTTCTGATCGCACACGCTGGCAGTCAGGAACTGAATTAGCTATGGTTACCTATGGGGAAGTGTCTCTTGGTTTTATTGTCCCTCTGGAAATTCTAACTGCTTTGCCCACTGAGGCGGTTGCTGGAATGCCCCTAAAAGAACTACAGCGTTGGCTGTTTAGAAATCGGGAAGGATGGCTGGAAGGGATTATGGATGCTTTGACTCTCACTTACAAAAAACAGGAGGTACTCGGGTTGCTCCACCCTCGCTACTCAAATCAGTTATCAGAGCTAGTCATAAGTAGACAATCGGCTTAAACCAGTGAGTATTTCAAGAAAATCCCACGTCAGCAGCAAAACGCGATGTTCCGTTCGCGTTCGCGTAGCGTGGCCTACGGCCAATCGCGTAGCAGCGACCGGGCCATAATCGCATTTTTAGGTATTGCCTATTTGCGGTATGATATCACAATTTATGAGCAATTTATGAGCAATTTATGAATTCCCTCTTCCAGTTCCTTCCCCCTGTTAAACCTTTTCAACTAGTTCAAATAACTAGTTAAAATAACTAGTTATCATAGTCAGCAAAATACCCATGTTTAAGGAGGTAAAAAGGACTCCATAGACTACTAAGAAACAACTCCATTTGGCAAGCTGCAATTAAATCAGACTGGATAGCACCACCATGTTTGAGCCAGTGAAAGGTAATTTTGCGCAAATCGTTGGTCATGTAAGCCAGAGTTGCCAACGGTCTTAGCCAAGGTTTTACACTCAACATCCGGGTGACATGACGACTTAAACCAATCCCACGGAAAAATGGAATTAAATACTCACGTCTCAGACGCCAGCTAGGGATTTTGTGCTCAATTTCCATAGCAGGATTGTACCAGATTTCCCAGCCCTTAGCTTGGATACGAGACAACATCTCTAAATCTTCCCCAGTTAACATACTGCTCTTAGTACGCCCAGTCAAAATAGGCCGAGAGGGCATACTCTCTAACCAAGCTTGTTTTCGCACAACCAACCCAGCTGAAGGCGGTAGTAATTTTTTGTGAGGTTCATAAAGTAATGGCTCACAGCCACGTTCAGTGATTGCTAAAAATGGCGCAAGTTTATCAAAATTTGGTGGAGGAGTGACTTCAAAAACACCATGAATTTGACTACCATAAGCACCACAAGTAGGGTTAGATTTGCCAAAGGCGTAAGCAGAAGCTATCCAAGACATTGATGGAATCGTGTCATCGTCTAGGAAACCCACTAGTTCACCTCTGGCTTCCTGAATGGCACGGCATCTGGCATAAGCTGCCCCTTGTTTCGGTTCAAAACAATACCTCAAGGGATATTGCTGTGGCCAATTGGCTTGATAAGCCTGAACAAGCTTAGCAGTGCCGTCAGTGCTGTTGTTGTCAATAACAATAACTTCCCAGCTGAGTTGGTCTTGCTGGCAACAGTCTCGCAGTCGGTCTAAGACTTCTGGTAGACGCTTCTGACCGTTGTATGTTGGGATGGCAACAGTTAACTCAATAACCATATTTTTTTTTCCACTGTAGAAAAATAACCCTAACTAATTATTGAGAATATTCCCAAGTGTTGAGGAACATTATCTCTCTCTCAGGACATAAATTGTTATTGGTTTAGGAAATTTAACCGATACTTTAGTACTTTAGGTGCGACCCGTGGCGAATTTAATTCTTAATCCGGAAAGCGCACCTCAAGCGGTAAGCTTACGCACTAGGCGAGCCCATGCTACCCTTTCCCCACTCCTGACTCCTGGACAAAGTTGGTTATATCCAACTCAGGTTACTAGTAAGCGCCTTTTTTTTGAAAAAGCACTATGGCAGTTTTTAATAAAATCTTCAAATCTAGCCACAGTGACCAATTTTCCATGTACAAAGTATCTAGACGTACCACTTCTTCAAAAGACGTAATATCCGAACGACCGGACACTTGCCAAAGTCCGGTTATTCCCGGTAAAACTGCATGACGTATAAAGTGGTGTTCAGAGAATTTATTGACATCTCTGATTGGCAATGGCCTAGGACCAACTAAACTCATTTCTCCACAGAGAACGTTAAGTAATTGGGGAAGTTCATCTAAGCTATAGCGGCGGATAATTTTTCCTACTTTGGTAATCCGTGGATCATCCTTTATCTTAAAGAGAACACCATCTTTCATTTCATTACGAGCTTCTAGCTCTTTGAGACGTTGGTCAGCATCCACAAACATACTGCGAAATTTCCAAGTCTTAAATCGTTTATTATGTAAGCCAACTCTTTCCTGTTTGTAAAATATCGGTCCTGGGGAATCAAGCTTGATTAAAACGGAAATACTGATAAACAGTGGCAAAAGCACAATTATTCCTAAGACAGAAAGCACAAAATCCAAACATCTTTTTGCCAAAAAGTCAATACCAGTAATTAGAGGGGGAGAAAACCCTATGGTAGGCACACCACCTATACTAGACATCTCCACATTTTGGTAAATAGGTCCTAAGTCTGTACACAAAATTCGCAAGGTGATACCTGCGTTTCTGAGACTCCAGTAAAAGAACATATAATCTTCTACCTTGTTCCAAGAGCAAACAAATACTTCGGCTACGTCTAGAGCACGAATTTCTTTAATAAAATCGGATAGGTTCGATTGATCTAATAAATTAATATCGAAGAATTTAATAACGCCATAACAATCTTCGTTTTCCAGTATTTGAATTGCTTTTTGTTGTTGATATGGTGAACCTATGATCAGGGTTGGATAGCGAAGTAAGCCTTTTTTACGAAGCCGTCTCAGAAGAAAATCTATTCCTAAGCGTCCGATGCAGACAAGAGCGAGGCTTAATAGCCATAACAAACTATCAATTAGTTGAATCACAAATTGATCGGGTTGATACAGGCAAGCAATAACGAGTAGACTAATCTGGGCAACAGTGATTGTCTGGGCTAGAGCTAAGTAGTCACGGCGTTTGTTACCAGAATTATAAAGGTCTTGTAAAGCAATCAATAAAATTTCCCAGGGTATGACTATATAAACTAGTATTGCTTGATTGACTATTCCCCAATCATTATTTATATACTTACTAAAAAACCATGCCATCAATAGCATGAATAGATCAGTGAACACTAATGTAACGATGCGAAGCCATACAGCATAGGTATTGCGACGAAGTTTTGCAAAAATAGGATCACGTATATCAAATCTATAGGTTTCAGTTAAGGGCAGTCCCATCCTAGACAACTCCATTGATTAATATCCGATTAAAACCCAATTATTAGACCTAATAATCAAGGGTATTTCAGGCTAAAAATTTGGATAGGATACTTATCAAATAATGCAATTATTTAAATTTTAAATAAAAACTAAAAAGCTAATATTTTTAATTGTATAAATTATAAATTTATTTAATAATTGAAGATGCAATTGTTTTAATTGTATTCAGAGGATTTTGGCTATCAAACTATTTACTATAAAGCGATCAAAAAAAATCAACGGCCATCAGCTTATTTATACATAAAAATTATGCCATAACAGGATGATTTTGAAAAACTGGTATACTTCCTATATAAATATATAGCCGTACACTTAATTTTGTTTGATGCTTGACTAAACCAGTGTTTCCAAAGTCGCCCTCATCCTAAAGCATGGGGCTAAACAACCTAATTAACCTGCCCATACTCATAAAATTTGAGAACTTATCCCCTGCGAAATTATGATAATTTTGTAAAGTTTTTAACCTTCAATACACCCTCTGATGTGGTATGCTTATTACTGATAGCTAGGCAATAATACTGCCTTAGTGGCGACGCATTTATTAAACTAGTATGCTCCATATTATGGAAATAGATTTGCATAAAAAAACTCTTTAAAAAATAAAAAAAAATATCCTGATCGTTTAAAATAAAAAAAAGAATAGCAACTTTTTACCCCAAAAAATAATTTACGTCAACACTATTTGAGTCTTTCAATAATTATATTAATCTATAATTTTAAACTTTCTGTGGAGAATATGTGAAATTTTTACTGAGAGTTTATTTACGGTAAATTCACTACAGCCACAAATAAATTTTTGAGTTAACCTGGTGATGATTAACTCCCAGGCAAACTGGGAAGTTTGCATGGGAGATTTTCTCGGGAAGCAATATCTACCAAAATTGCCCACATTACGTTACAGGAAAAGTAAAGAATGACGGAACCAAAAAGAGCGCTAATCACTGGAATTACAGGTCAAGACGGTTCCTACTTGAGTGAGTTGTTGCTAGAAAAGGGCTATGAGGTTCATGGTATTATCCGAAGGACCTCCACCTTCAACACAGATCGCATTGACCACATCTATGTAGACCCCCACAATGAAAACGCACGGTTCTTCTTACACTACGGTGACTTGACTGATGGTGTGACCCTACGCCGGATCTTAGAGGCGGTTAAGCCATCGGAAATTTATAACTTAGGGGCTCAATCCCATGTTCGGGTCAGTTTTGACTCCCCAGAATATACCGTTGACTCGGTGGGCATGGGTACTCTCCGACTCTTGGAGGCGATTCGGGACTATCGTCAGCGCACCGGTATCGACGTGCGTTTCTATCAAGCTGGTTCTTCTGAGATGTTTGGGAAGGTACAGGATATACCCCAAAAGGAAACTACTCCATTTTATCCCCGCTCTCCCTATGCCTGTGCTAAGGTGTATGCTCACTGGCAAACTATAAACTATCGTGAATCCTACGGCATGTTTGCCTGCAATGGTATACTGTTTAACCACGAGTCACCCCGTCGAGGGGAAACCTTTGTAACCCGCAAGATTACCCGAGCAATTGCCCGAATTGTCGGAGGTCAGCAGAAAAAACTCTACCTGGGTAATCTTGATTCTAAGCGAGACTGGGGTTACGCGAAGGACTATGTCAAGGCCATGTGGCTGATGCTCCAGCAAGACAAACCAGATGACTATGTGGTAGCGACTGGTGAAACCCACTCAGTTAAGGAATTTTTAGAGATTGCCTTCAAATATGTCAATCTCGATTGGAATAATTATGTCGAGTTTGACGAGCGTTATTTGCGTCCTGCCGAAGTAGATATACTAATTGGTGACCCCACCAAGGCAAAGAAGACACTAGGTTGGGAGCCATCTGTAACCTTTGAGCAGTTGGTAGGTTTAATGGTAGAAGCGGATTTACAAGCCTTGGGTCTGTCGCTCCCTAATGGCAAAAGTACTCAACCGTTGAATGATCAAGCCTATATCCGTCAAGGTGTAGCTACGATGGTTGACTAATCCGTTAGTCTATGACTGACTGTGAAGGTAGCATCGCTAGTGCAAGCCAATACATCAGCAACCACAAATCCGGATTAATAGGATTTGTGTTGAATAATGACTCAGTATATTCCTGCTTGCATTGCGATGCACCAGACGGTGATAGTTCTCCAAAAGCTAGGCAAGGATGACAAATAAATGGAAAGTTTAGATCTTAGTAATAAGAGGATTCTAGTTACTGGTGGAGCTGGATTTCTAGGACGTCAGGTAGTGGATCAGTTGTGTAAAGCTGGAGCGGATGCACAGAAGATTACTATTCCGCGATCGCTTGATTATGACCTGCGTTCTTTAGAGAACTGTCAAAGAGCTGTGGATCAGCAGGATATCATCATTCATCTTGCTGCTCATGTTGGTGGCATTGGTCTTAATCGAGAAAAGCCAGCTGAGCTATTCTATGACAATTTAATGATGGGTACTCAGCTAATTCATGCCGCCTATGAAGCCGGTGTGGAAAAATTTGTCTGTGTTGGTACCATCTGTGCCTATCCCAAATTCACACCAGTACCCTTTAAAGAGGATAACCTCTGGGATGGTTATCCGGAAGAAACCAATGCCCCTTATGGGGTTGCTAAGAAAGCTCTTTTAGTCCAGCTACAAGCCTATCGGCAACAGTACGGATTCAATGGCATCTACCTGTTACCGGTGAACTTGTATGGTCCGGAAGATAATTTCGACCCCAGCAGTTCCCACGTAATCCCTGCCCTAATTCGTAAAGTCTATGAAGCCCAACAAAAGGGAGAAATGAAATTGCCTGCGTGGGGTGATGGCAGTCCTACCCGTGAGTTTCTCTACTCAACCGATGCAGCACGGGGTATTGTGATGGCTACCACGGATTACAATCAACCAGAGCCAGTTAATTTGGGTACAGGCTATGAAATCTCAATTCGCGATTTAGTTGAGTTGATTTGCGAATTGATGGAATTTAAGGGAGAAATTGTCTGGGAAACTGATAAACCCAATGGTCAGCCTCGCCGTTGTCTGGATATTGAACGAGCCAAGGAGGAGTTTAACTTCACTGCTCAGATGGAGTTTAAGCAGGGGTTGAAGAATACTATCGACTGGTATCGACAACACGCTAGCTAAATCTACCCAAACTCATTGTCGGTAGGGGCGAAGTATTTGTACCTGGATATGTAGCTTAAACAGTAGCTCTAACCATGCCAGTTTGTATACAAATGCTTCGCCCTCTAAGGGAAAAGCCAGACAGACTTGACTAGAAGAGTAATCAAAAGACGATTTATATCATGTCTGGAAGCATTAACAGTGTAAGGTTTGGTGTGTAAGGTTTGGTAATTAGTAATGGGCAACGGAGACTTGTGATTACTCCCAAACCATTACCCATTACCGAAAACAATGGAAAATTAACACTAAAAAAAAGCTAGACACCATAGGTTTTTTTTGTGTTTTGTTTTTTTTCTAATTTAATCAAATTTAAGTAACCAATAGCATCATAATTTATTCTAATTAATATAGCATCTATCTCTAGATATATTGAGAAAATCAATACCTAGCTTCTGACGGTGAAAAAAGGGTGAGCAATCTACTAAATTTTTGTCAGTGAGTATTCAACTTTTTTAATGAAAAATTATGGAAGCTATAGATTATTCAGAAGAAATAGATTTTCATAAATACTGGCTAGTTTTCAAACGGCGTTTTTTGCCAGCAAGCCTAGCATTTGGTGGTGTTTTCGGTCTGGCCGCATGGTATGTTTTCTCTCAAAAAACTGTTTATTTAGCAGCAGCTCAATTGTTGTTAAAGACCGATAATTCTTCTTCTCTGACCGGGGTTGATAATCCAACTGGCACGATTGATAATGTTGCTCGCCAGAGCGACCCCTTATCTACGGAAGTAGAAATTATTCTTTCCAGACCAATTATAGAAAAAACAATCCAAGCTCTTAACCTCAGGGATAAAAACGGTGAATTTATATCTCCTGAGTTCATTTTAAAAGAACTGAGTGTCAAACCAATTCCGGGGACAGATATCCTCACCATTTCCTATGAATCCTATGATCCTACTTGGGCAGAAAGGATCGTTAACACACTGATTAAGGTTTACATAGAGAATGATATCCAAACTAACCGAGCGGAAGCTGTCGCCGCTCGTGACTTTATTGAGAAACAACTTCCAAAAGTTGAAGCTACTGTCAGCCAAGCAGAAGCGGATTTGCGTAGATTCAAAGAAGCTAATAAAATATTAGACCTGCAACAAGAAGCTAGCATTGCAGTCGGGTCGATTGCCAAATTAGACGACGAAATTTCTCAACTTCAGGCTCAGTTAGCACAGATAAATGCTGAGTCTGAGGGCTTGCGCAATAAGATTGGTCTGGATACACAGCAAGCTGTGGCAGCTACGTCTTTAAGGCAGTCTACTGGGGTCCAGGAGGCACTGACACAACTCCAAGGGGTACAAGCTCAGTTAGCACTGGAGCGCACCCGCTTCAACGATGAATACCCGACAGTCGCTCAGTTGGCTCTTCAGGAAGCCGCACTATTAAAATTACTACAAGAGCGAATAGCCCAGGTTATTGGTAGCCAACAACCAGCGCCACCGGTTAAGAGTTTGTTAGAGTTTGGACCAATCCAGCAACAACTGACTGCAGAATTGGTTCAGTCCGAGGTACAGCGTTTAGGACTGACTAGCCAACTAGGTGTTCTGAGGAATACTCAGTCATCTTACAAAGAGCGCTCTAGAGTCCTACCGAAACTAGAGCAGAATCAGCGGGAACTGGAGCGACGGGTAGCTGCTGCACAAGCAACTTACCAAATTTTGTTAAGCAAACTACAAGAAACCAGAGTTGCGGAAAATCAAAATGTCGGTAATGCCCGTGTTATTTCAGAGGCGATCGTTCCTGAACAGCCGATTCCGATCCCCATCAACCTGATCCTGGCAGGAGGAGCTTTTGCTGGTATCTTAGTTGCGATCGCTACGGCTTTCTTGATCGACCTCTTAGACAGATCGGTTCATACTCTCAAAGAATTAAAAGATTTGTTCAGATATACCTTGTTAGGGGTTATTCCAGATTACGGCAAGCTGGTCAGTACGAGCTACTTTGCTGGATCGTCTCAACAGAATGTTTTTCCTATTTTTCCAAGAGATTTGCCCCGCTCTGTCGTCGGTGAAGCCTATCAAATTCTGCAAGCCAATCTGAAGTTTATCAGTTCTGATCGACCACTGCAATCGATTGTAGTAACCAGTTCTGTTCCTAAGGAAGGCAAGTCCCATGTCTGTGCTAATTTAGCTGCAGCTATGGCTCAAGTAGGACGCCGGGTGTTACTAATCGATGCTGATCTGCGTTATCCATCTCAACATCATCTGTGGGAACTAACTAACTCCTTAGGTTTAAGTAATATTCTCGTGGGTGATGCTCAATTTCATCAGGCTAAACGGGAAGTAATGACTGGTCTTGATGTTCTGATGGCTGGGGTAATTCCTCCAAATCCTGTGGCTCTTCTAGACTCTCAGAAGATGGCTTTACTGATGCAGAAGTTCTCACGAGAGTATGACTGTGTTATCTTAGATACTCCAGCATTAGCTGGTATGGCTGATGCGCCAATTTTGGGCAAAATGGCTGATGGCATTTTACTGGTAGCCCGACCTGAAAAAATCGATTCTGCCAGTGCTAATGCGGCTATGGAAATTCTCAACAGCTCAGGTCAAAATGTTCTGGGGTTAGTTACCAATGGTGTAATCTTCAAAAACGAACCTGACGGCTATATCTACCGCAACAGGGAAAACTATACTACGCCAGATTTCAGTCCAGAAAAGGCTGAATGTAATCAGCCATAAAACTTTGGAAGTTGTGAATCTGTTATCCAAGAATCTGTTATCCAGGAATCTGTTATCCAGGAATCTGTTATCCAGAAGCTGCCCTGCCAGAACGTTGGTGGCGCATTCTGATCATAATTCCTAAGGTTATTTGCTTCATCATCCAGTAAAATACAGTCAGCACCACGAATGTTACGGCCATTACTAGTAGTGGACCTTTAGAGGTTAAATCATCAATCATGCCCTTGACTAAGCTATTGGGTTGAGCAACCAAGTCCCAGCTGTTGAAGCGTTGAAATCGTCCTAGATAAATACCAAAGGCGCACAGACCATGAGTAATTAACTCAGCTGAGACGATCAACTTTCCTAACCTTCGCCGCTGCAAATACTCACCTAGGTTAATCACAGATAGAACGTAAGCTTCAAAACCGGTTAGGATAACTAGCAGATGTTGGGGAATAACAACTAGAGTAATTGTCCATACTGAGTAATTGCGGCGAATGGCTTGAATTAGATGAATTACATCGGTGAGCAGATAGGGCGCATTGGGCAAAAATAGGATAAAAACTGCTAAACCTATCCACCATAATCCGGAGTGTAAGCCAGATTTACTCCGGAATAGCCAAAAACTTAGAGCTAATGGTATTGATGCTAGAAACAAATTCCAAGCCATCCAGCCATTGTGGCTATGCCAAGCTTTCCATACCTCTGTCAGTAATGTGTCCATAGACATGATTAGTGAACCTTTGCTCTAGGGTAGATTAGCCTTGTTAAGTGGTATTGAATTTAATCCTTATCCTAACTCATCCGTTCAGTCTTGACCTTTCAGCTTGAGATAGCTTTCAGCTTTAGCTTTCATATCTTCATACTTCAGCCTTAAGAAGCGGTTGACGGTTGACGGTTGAAAGTTGAAAGTTTAATGTTTGAAGTTTAAGGTTTAAAGTTGGAAGCCCTTGACGCTCATAGCAATTCTGGCTCATTACCCATTACCGATTACCCGAGAAGGGATATGATCATCAGTCAACTGGATTTGAGATAACCATGCCTGACAATCGGATTATTACTCTCCTGAGTGATTTTGGCTTACAAGATGTTTATGTGGGTGTGATGAAGGGTGTCATTGCCCAAGTGAACCCAACTTTGAATATAGTAGACCTGACTCACCAAATCCCCCCTCAAAACCTAGCCGCTGCTCGGTTTAATTTGATCAATGCCTATCCCTGCTTTCCAGCTGGGACAGTTCATGTGGCGGTGGTTGATCCAGGAGTCGGCAGTCACCGAAGAGCGATCGCTATCCAACTTTCACAGGGTTTCTTGGTTGGTCCAGATAATGGGCTATTCAGTGGAGTTTTGGAGCAATACCCAGTCATGGCAGCAGTTGAGCTAAGCAACTCAGCCTACTGGCGCACTAGAAATCCTAGCACTACGTTTCATGGTCGAGATATCTTTGCTAGTGTTGCAGCTCACTTGGCTAGTGGCTTAGCAATCGAAAGCTTGGGAGAGGTAATTGACCCAAACACTTTGGTAACGCTAGATATACCAACAAAAACACTAACCGATGATGGGATTATTGGTTCTATCCAATATGTTGACCATTTTGGCAATTTAATCACCAATATCCCAGGGGGTGAGGTTGATGGCAAAACTTGGTCGGTTAAGATAAGCGATCGCATTATCCCCCATAGTCAAACCTACAGCAATTGCCCACTTGGAGAGATCGTTGCCCTAATTGGTAGCCATGGTTGGGTAGAAATCGCTGTTAACGGTGGGAGTGCTAAGTCTCAATTACAGCTGGATTGGGGAGATACAGTTGAATTAAGCATTAAAAATTAGAATGTTCATTAGTACAGAGTTCCTTTCCAGGATATTATGACCACATCACTACAACCATCTGAACCGGTAGTTTACCAAGGTCAGTTTGGAGAATTTACCATTACCGAAAGCGATCGCATTGGCGTAGTTATCTACCGCGCTGGCTTAGTGGTAGCAGCCTTGAGCTTTGCGATCGCGAGTAATTTAATTCTATTGCGGGGAGCTAGCCCAAGTATTTTAAATGTGCTGACTCCTCTTTATGGCTTATTCTGCCTTGCCCTAGGGGTTAGCTTAGTCACCATTCATATTTATCTAGCTCCCCTGCACCGCCTACTACAAATCTTTTGGGGCATCGGTTGCATTTCCTCCATTGTACTGGCCTTTTCCAGCAATGAGCCCCTTGCTCTATACATTTATAACCATCCTATTTCTCTATTCGGAATTGGTTTTACCTTTGCAGCGTTAACCGGAATTTATTTCAAGGAAGCATTTTGCTTTAATCGCTTGGAAACTAAATTCCTAACTCCCCTAGTCCCTATGCTGCTACTAGGACATATCGTTGGATTTTGGTCTACAGATTGGGAGATGATTCTGTTAGGACTCTGGGCGGTTTTGTTTATGGTGTTTGCCCTGCGTAAAGTATTGCAACCGATTCCACCTGATATTGGTGATAAGTCGGTTTTTGAGTATCTCAAAAAGAAGCCTGTGTAAGCTATTAGCTATCAGTTATCAGCTATCAGCTATCAGCTATCAGTTATCAGCTATCAGCGGTCAGCGATTAGCGCTACAGATGGTGCTACTTGAGGTGCCATTGGCCGTAGGCCAAGCTACACCGAACAGCTTTTGAGTAAAATAAGCTGACCGCTGACCGCTGAACGCTGAACGCTGAGCACTGAGCACTGAGCACTGACCGCTGACTGCTGAATGCTTACTCCAATTTTCATTAATCTCGAACTATTAAATTCTCCTGTTTGCCCATTGCGCATTGGGCATAGGCACACGCTACGCGAAGGAGGTTTATTTTAACCTGACGGCTGACAGCTGACGGCTGACAGCTGACGGCTGAATGCTTACAAACCTGTAGAGAATTAATAAGCTGCTAGTCATTAGTCAATTATCAAAAAATAAGACTATAAACGAAGGAAGCAAGCGGACTGAATAGAATCCTTTTTAAAATAATCCGGACAGATGGGACTTTGATTGGTAAGTACTAGAAAAGTAAGATGCTCTAGACGTTACTAGTCATCAGTAATTCTTAGTCATCAGTGATTAGGTGACCACGGTTTTCTCTACCGTAGGCTATACCATACATTAGTGACCACAATATCATTTATTTGTGGTTACTAATGACTAGTGACTATTGACGAGATAATTTTTCATAAAAAGTCCCAATCATGCGTTTAGTATGTAGGCGAAAACAGTGGGGTTTAACGGTTAAAGGATGGTTTGTGAATATTTTTTTGATTATTACGTTTAGTCTCTTTATGTTAACTCATATCCACCCATTTTTATCGATTAATTCTCCCATTAACGCTGATGCTTTAGTAGTAGAAGGATGGCTACCGGACTATGCCTTAAAAGGTGCCATGGAAGAATTTGATCGGGGTAATTATCAAAAAATAATCACCACTGGCCTTCCTCTGCGTAAAGGATATTATCTGTCAGAGTATAAAAGCTATGCTGAATTGACTGCGGCAACGTTTATCGCACTGGGTTTTGAGCCAGATAAATTAGTTGCTGTTCCAGCACCAGATGTTACTGTCAATCGTACCTTAGCATCGGTTCAGGCGTTACGGGAGTGGCTATTAACGTCTGATGAATCAATAAAATCGATTAATCTTTATTCGTTTGATGTTCATACTCGCAGAAGTTGGATGCTATTTAAGCAAGTTCTTGGTCCTGAGATTAAAGTTGGAGCAATAGCTGCTAATTCCCTTGACTATGAACCAAAACAGTGGTGGGTTTCTAGTCAAGGAGTGCGGTCAATCATGTCTGAAACAATCGCTTATCTCTATGCTCAAGTTGTAAGTTTTAAAGTTTGAATATTGCCAAAATGGCTATATTTAAATTGGGTGAGGGAGTAGGGAGTAGGGAGTAGGGAGTAGGGAGTAGGGAGTAGGGAATAGGGAATAGGGAATAGGGAAAATAAACATGTCTTAAGCTTTATTTTTACGGCTATATTATTATGCTTATTCAATAGCGGTCTTTAGCTAAACCCCCATGAGTGACTGTATCAAGACAGAAAAATTATGCTCTTCAAGTAACAAAATTTTTAGAATACCGCCTCTTACCACTATTCCCTGTTCCCGTCTTGATGTAGTCGCTCATGGGGGAAACCACGGCAGTCGCTCATGGGGGGAACCACGGCAGTTGCTCATGGGGGAAACCCCCAAGACCGCACTGCCTCCCCAAGACCGCGCTGCCTCCCCAAGACCGCGCTGCATCGCTGTTCCCCGTTCCCTCTTACAGACTGTTTATTTAGCCTAAAAAGTACGGTAAAGCCATTATTATTCATTCATGGTGCGATAGGTAGCTACTGCTGAAGGAGATATCCGATTCAGATAGCGGAAAATCCAATATTTTATCACTGAATCCAAGATAACTGGAAATGTGGCAATAAACAAAAATATAAACTCTCGACTTTCTGGTATTCCTAAATGTCGGGATAGGGCTTCTAGGATTATTTCCCAACCGTGAGGAGAGTGGAATCCTACAAATATATCGGTAAACAAAATAATTATAAACGCTTTGGCACTATCACTAAGCCCATAGATAATATCATCCATAAACGATTTTAAAATAATTACATCTCGTTTGCTGTTCATGATAACTAAGGCAAAACTAACTAGAGCTATAATGTCAGCAAAAATATTTTTAATGGCATTGGATCCTTGATTATGATAGTCTTCTGCCAGTTCGTTAGCTTTATGCTTAATTTCTTCTTCCATCTCCTCCTCAGATAGTTTAGGAGTAAACCCCAGTAAGCTTCTAAAGTGGAGTTCTTCTTCAAATTTTTTTAACTCTACCAGAGCTTCTTCTTCCATTTCATAATTTAAAAAAATAGCTGATTCCTGGCTACTTCTAAAGTGATCAACTATGGGACTAACTAAAAACGTTTTAGAAATTTGCTGAGTTAAAATAGGAACAATAGTTAAAATGAGGATAAATTTAATAGAGATTACGGTTTTACGTTGAGACCGACGAAAGGTTTTGACAACTTTATCTTCAGCTCGTGGATCGAGTTCCTGCTGAATTCTTTTGACTGTTCCTACGATTGACCTAGGTAATACACCGGTTTTATCGGTGATTTTCTTGGAGTTAGCTCCTTGATTATTTCGAGATGAATTGTTGTCTGATTCCAAATAAGCAGCTTCTCTAAGATTGGAATTTTGCTTGATAACCTGTCTTGGACTGGCGTTAGTAATCTGATTATCTGGCTTTTGGTTTATGGGAATCAATGCTGCGGTGGATTTTTCCGGTTTTGGGGCCGCATACTTGTTGATAATTTCATCAATAAAATTTAATTTTTCAATAAGTATTGACTGCTGATCGCTGAGGTCGATTGACTCAGATAACCGAGAATTTTCTCTAGCTTGTTGTTGACTAGTTTCGAGAGGATTAGATCCAGTTAATTCAGAATTTATTATAACAGAACGACTGGTTTTAAATTCTGCTAGTCTAACGTTGATAGTCTTGATATATTTATTAATTTCTGCCTCAAAATAGGCAATAACGCTGTTACTATATTGACTGGTATCGGCGGAGATTTTTTTACCTCCAAAATATTCATCTTCAATCGCTTTAATTTTTAGTGCCGCTTTGTATGCCTGATCCAAGGCTCTCTCTGGTGTATTGAAGAACCATTGTCTAGCTGTGCGTAAGATAGTTTGAAGATTCATTCAATTCTCTAGGATCATACTCTCAACATCTAAGGGGTGCATTCTTACACCTAATTATTCCTAGAACTCTTACATCCTAGTTGTGCTATAATAGCAAATTACCTAAAGAAAAATTTTGTGGCTCAAAATTCACTGTGGATCATTGGCTCAACTCGCACTGGCAAAACAACTCGCCTTGTCAGTCAGTTTTACCAATGGGTTGAAGGAGGACTGGATTGGTCAAACCCAAAGTCGAGTTCAAGATATCAACGAACCCCCTCAAAAGCCCCAGGAATTTTAGTGTTTGCTGCTAATGACGATAATCGGCGTCAGTTTGCAGATCGGCTGACAGAGGTAATCCGGGGACGGTATCCAGTACTTTCCAAGACACCTTTAGGTTTTTTCCAAGATGAGGTAATGCTATTTTGGCCCTTGTTAATTGGGCGATTGGATATCAAGGCACAGTTTCCGTTGCGATTGCGTCCTGAGACTGAGCAGGACTTAGCCACCCAGCACTGGCGTACTGACCTGGATAATGATCTACTACAACTGCCAGGGGGGAATGATTACACTAGAGTTCGTCGGCTCCTGGACTTGTTACAATTAGCAGCAGTGAGTGGGATACCTGTTGAAGACATTCCCCACATGTTAACGGTCGGGATTCCAGAGGAGGAAGGAAACCCGGAACTTTGGTCAACGGTGGGAAAGCTGTTGCTAGAGTGGCGAAGCTGGTGTCTAGAGAGGGGATTCTTAAGCTACGGGATTATTGCTGAACTGTATTGGCGGTATTTGTTGCCAGACCCCACTTATCAGCAGTATTTACAGCAGCGGTATCAGGCAGTGCTGGCGGATGATGTGGATGACTATCCTGCGATCGCTCGGGATTTATTTGAGACTCTACTCAATCAAGGGGCTGTGGGAGCTTTTAGCTTTAATCCTAATGGACAGGTACGCTTGGGACTTAATGCTGACCCGAATTATCTAGCAGATTTGGCATCCCGTTGCTTGGTGGAAATCTTACCGGATTCATCTATTGATGCAATGCCCGTTGAATTGGCAAACACAGTAGTGGAATTAATTACTAATTCCATGTTTATTGAGGGTCTACCTGAGTCTATCCAATCGATTCAAACCACCTCCCGTGCTCAACTGTTGCAGCAAACGGCTGGGGTGATTAGTCAAGCTGTCAAGTCTGGGCAAGTGCAGCCTGGTGAAATAGCGATCATTGCTCCAGGTCTAGATGCGATCGCACGCTACACCTTAACGGAAATCCTGACTAACCAAGGTATTGCTGTCGAACCCCTCAATGACCAGCGCCCATTAATTAGCTCACCGATGGTTCAGGGATTACTAACCCTACTAGCGCTAGTGTATCCTGGCTTGGGACGGTTAGTGAATCGAGATGCGATCGCACAAATGCTGGTAGTACTCAGTAGCCAACCACAAGTGCAGGAGTTGAAGGGTGAAAGGTTGAATGTTGAAAGGTTGAAGGTTGAAAGGTTGAAGGTTGAAAGGTTGAAGGTTGAAAGGTTGAAGGTTGAGAGTTCAAATCTGCAACCGGCAACCCTAATTGACCCTGTCCGTGCTGGTTTATTAGCGGATCACTGCTATGCTCCTGATCCTGAGCAACCTCGTCTGTTACCAGTGGAGTCGTTTCCTCGCTGGGATAGGTTAGGGCATCAGGCAACCACTGCCTACTCAGAGATTTTCCAATGGTTAGAACTACAGCGCGAGCAACAACAACAGGGTCTGATTCCTTCGTGCCTGGTAGTTTTCGACCGCGCTATTCAGAAATTTTTGTGGCATGGCTCTAATCTTGCCTATGACCAGCTAGCAGCACTGCGGGAACTGATGGAAACCGCTCAACACTACTGGGAAGTGAATGGACGCCTGGGGAAAGAGTTGAAGGTGAATGATTCGAGCCAAACGAACCAACAACCGTCTAACCGTCAGCGTTCCACCCAAACTATCGCCCAATTCATTCTGATGCTACGTCGTGGCACCGTTACTGCTAATCCCTATCCCGTCCGCCGCCTACCCACAGCTACCAATGCCGTCACCCTTGCTACTATTTTCCAATACCGTGCCGCTCGCCGCTGCCACCGTTGGCACTTTTGGTTAGATGCAGGTTCTTCCCTCTGGCTCAGTGGTGGTGCAGCTACCCTTTTCGGAGCTCATCTATTTCTAAAGGAATGGTCTGGACGTCCTTGGACAGAGGAAGATAAAGTCCAAGCTGATCAACAGCGATTAGAGCGGATTTTGCGAGATTTATTCGGTAGAGTTACAGAGCGGGTTTACTTGTGTCATAGCGAATTAGCGGTTAGTGGCACAGAGCAGAATGGTCCGTTATTATCTTTGATACATACTGCGATAAATACTGCTGTTTCTTGACAATTCCAATGGTCTAATTTTGCTAGAAGTATTGTCATGTTTGAGTTCTACTTTTCCCAGCGCGAAGGGGCAAGCTAGATCCTTTTCGTATTAAAAACTTGAGATCAAGCCCAAGACAAGTATCCACAACATCACGCTCAGTGGTGCGCCAAAGAGAATCCCCACGATTGCCCAGCCTCTTTGGTGAGCTTTGAAGTGTTCAATACTCCGCCAGCGACGACTTTTCCAAGCCCATTCATTGCCCTTGGCACCGAGCGCGATCGCCATTAACCAACCCAATTGAGGCACCCATGCTATCAGTCCAATCCAAACATTATTTGTCATAGGCCAAAACCAAGGTATCAAAAAAGCTCCCCAGTTCCAGCCTTTGATTTCATCTGGTACCGGTACTCGATCATCCAATACACCCCCTTGACCTGAATTATTCACAAATTTGACTGGGGTGGGTCTGCTCAGTTTGTTGCTTTTGGGAGTATTAAGTGTCATGCCCAACTCTAGGGCTAGAATTGCCTCAGACGCACTTTTGAAACGTTGCTCTGGAGCTGGTTCTGTCAGCTTCTGAATCCAGCTGATCAGGTTAGCACTGAGGTTGACTTGGTCTTTAAAGCAAATGCGCAAATTCCGCTGGGGCAAGTCAGCAGGTGCAGTCCCGGTGAGCAAATGAATCAACGTCGCCCCTAAGCCATACAAATCCGATGCTGGTACTGCCCTACCACCAAACTGTTCCATGGGGGCGTAACCATAGGTTCCCACTACCGTAAATGTCGCGCCCTCTTGGGACGCCCGATCCTGTACTGACCCGAAATCGATGACATAAATCTGCCCATCATCCCCTAAAATTAGATTGCTAGGCTTAATATCTCGGTGTAGTACGGCTGGATTGAGCTGATGGAGAAATTCAAGAATTTTCAGCACATCCACAGCGATTTGGCGCACTTCCCCTTCTGTAAATCGTTTACCTTGATTTAGTTGTTCCTTGAGGGAGGAGCCAGGTATATAGTTGTGTACCAAGCCAAACCAGAGTACTCGGTCATCAATGTTAAAATAATCATGATACTTGGGAATACGGGGATGATTGAGCTGTTTAAGTACCTGTGCTTCTCGCTCAAAGAGTTTTAAATCGTCCCAATTAACGTCACCACCAAATGCCAGCAGTTTAACAACTACCAATTCTGGAGGTGAAACTCCTATATCTTCAGCTAGCCAAGTTTGTCGTCCAGCATTATGTCCCAGTTGTTGCTTGAGTTGATAGCGCTCATGTAATATCTGTTCGGCTTCCAGCATCTCGGCTTAATGTCCTCAGGGGCTCATCCATCCCATCAGCGTGCTCGGTTAATCTCAAGCTAGATGGGTGGATGAAGGGCAAAGGGCAAAGGCTAAAGGGGTGGATTAGATCATGATTTTTCTTACCAATCAATTTGTCTTACGAATCAAACCGATTTATCATTGACAATTGACCCCTCTAGCTTTACTATAGCCAGATTTTTTTGGGATGACAGGGATGTTGACACTCCCCGGCCTAAAGGCGCGAGGATTCTTTAGAGGAGGTACCCTTTTGGGGCATTGCTCGTAACAACTACCAACATGGGGTTGATAGCCCACTTGGCGGTGCCAATTGCCTCTACTCTCTCCGACAAAATGTCATTGAGTCTACTTTTTTTTAAGTATTGTGATTCGCTCTCCAAAAAGACTTGTGCTTGCAGAGGGCTGGAATTGGAGTCTTTGACCGAGCATCCATTTCGGGTAGCTACCATTTAACCAAAGCGTCCCACTGCTAGGATTTTCACCTTTTCTTTTCAGGTCATCGCGTCTTCAAAGAAGATAACACAAAGCCGTCCTAGAAGCACGGGGTTTCAGACCCATTTTTTTGATGACAAGTTTATTCACTTAAATTTTGCGTTCCCGTAGCCACGACCGGGCGAGCATTGCTTTGTTTATCATCACCTTCATCCATCACACTCTACACACTAGGCGTTAACTCATCCCAATCCTTCAACCACTGGATGGAAGTAAAACGCTAGTCCTAATACCACATAAGCTGCTAATAGCAACACTCCTTCGAGCCAATTTGACTTACCATCAGAACTAATCGAATTAGTAATCAACACAGCTACGGCTACTGCTACCAATTCAAAGGGATTAAAATCCAAATCCATGGGCTGACCCATAAACCACCCAGCTAGCACTAACACTGGGGCAACAAATAGGGCAATTTGCAGACTAGACCCCACGGCTACGGAAACTGAGAGATCCATCTTATTCTTCATCGCGACAGTTACCGCAGTGGCGTGTTCTGCTGCATTACCAATTACGGGCAGTAAAATTACTCCGGTAAACAGCGCTGTTAGTCCTAACTGTGATGTGGCAGATTCCAAGCTATCCACCACAAGTTCTGACTCTAGAGCCACTAGCAGGGTAACCACTACCAAGACTCCCACCCACAACCAGATATTAGGCAGATGTTTAGATTCGGAACTGGCAATTTCACCCTCCTCTGTTTCTTCTAACTCCATTTCCGCGATTCCCACATCAAATAGATAGGTGTGGGTTTTCATGGAAAATAATAAAGTTAGCCCATAAACCAGAATTAAAACTAGGGCAACTGCTACTGAAAGCTGTTGTAATGTAGATTGAGGAATACCAATGGATGTGGTATCCATTGCTGTTGGTAGCAACATGGCAATCACTGCTAGGTTCATTGAAGAGGCATTCACCCGCGCCACAATGGGCTGAAACTCCTGTTCTTTGTAACGCAATCCACCCAGCAGCATCGCAAATCCCATCACTAGGAGTAGGTTACCGATGATGGAGCCAGTGATGGTGGCTTTAACCACTTCTACTAACCCAGCATTCAGGGCAATTAGGGCAATGATTAATTCTGTAGCGTTCCCAAAGGTGGCATTTAATAACCCTCCTAGGTTTGGACCGAGCACCACAGCGATTTCTTCTGTGGCTGTTCCCATCCATGCTGCTAAAGGAATAATTGCTAAGCAAGAGGTAATGAAAATAACCGCCGAGTTCCACTCTAGAAATTCAGCGGCTACTGAAATGGGAATAAACAGTAGGAAAATTGACAAAATTTGGTTTTTGGTGAGCATCTAGGTTTCTTTACCTCAAGAGATTTACTATTCTATTTAGTTTGGGGGACTAGGGCAGTATCGAAACGGGCTTGGTCAATCCCTCTTGCCATCCCCCCGTCTCCCTAAGCTGTCACGCCCCTAAGCTGTCACGCACTTAATTTTTGGGTTGAGACTGATGGGGAGATGAGGAGATGGGGAGATGGGGAGATAGGGAGATGGGCGGATGGTTTGACGGTTTCTTTCATAACATGAAAAGATTAAATTTGGATGCGTGTTAGCTGATCAACTTAGAGAGATAAATTAGATAGTCAAGTAGCTTACGCTGTAGCTGGTGTGCTCAATAAAGCTTTTCGATACTCAACGATTTCTCAAGCGCATCAGTCCTAGGGTATATTTTTTAACCATAGAAATTTGCTATGATCTGGTTAAGATTGATAAGATTACCGCAATTTCCATAAACTGATTAGAATTACTTGAATTAAACCTTGCAGTTGCATTAATAATTGTGTTAAGCATTTAACGTTTGTCCTAACTATCCGCTACTTTTGTTCGTTACTGCCAAACCAGTATAAGTTTGCTCAAGGGTATTCGCTGCCGGGCCCCAAACATTACGTTCTGGGGTTGGGTTAGCTGTCTTGCTGTTTTTTTGAATGCATATTCCCATGACTTCAGTAGCTGAACTGCTAGTTTTACAAGCTGAGGAAATAAAGTCCACTGCTAAGTCCACTGCCAAGATAAAACACTACTCGACGCTCAACAATGACTCCCTAGATACGGCCACCGGTGTCTATATTACTATCCATGGTCATTTCTACCAACCGCCTCGGGAAAACCCTGATCTAGATACCATTGAGCGTCAGCCTACTGCTGCTCCGTTTCATGACTGGAACGAACGGATTTACTATGAGTGCTACCGCCCCAATGCCTTTGCCAGGGTATTAAATGACCAAGGGGAAGTGATAGATATTGTCAACAACTATGACTATTTGAGCTTCAATATTGGTCCAACCTTAATGTCATGGCTGGAAGATTACGATCTCGAAGTGTATCAGCGGATTCTGGAAGCGGACAAGAAGAGTTGCGTACGCTTAAATGGTCATGGGAATGCGATCGCTCAAGTTTACAACCACATCATCCTTCCCTTAGCCAATGAACGGGACAAATACACCCAAATCCGTTGGGGAAAAGCGGACTTCCGTTCCCGCTTTGGTCGTGAACCCGAAGGGATGTGGCTGGCGGAAACGGCAGTAGACTATCCCACCTTGGAAGCACTGGTAGCAGAAGATATTCGGTTTATTATCCTAGCCCCTTCCCAAGCTCAACGTTGCCGCCCAATTCCCAGTGAACACACCAGTGAACACACCAGTGAACACAATAGTAATTCTCCATGGCAGGAAGTGGGAGGTGCTCAGATTGACCCTACTCGCCCTTACCGTTGCTTCCTCAAAAATGGCAAATTTATTGATATCTTTTTCTATGATGGCCCAATCTCCAGAGATATGGGCTTCAATGATTTACTCAGCAGCACTGAACACTTTGCCAAGCGTTTGGGTCAAGCAGTACGTGGGAATCATCGCAGTGCCCAGTTGATTGCTGTGGCAACGGATGGAGAAACCTTTGGCCATCACAAAACAGGCACTGAGAAGTGTATTGCCTACGCTTTTACCCATGAGTTTCCCGAGCGTAACTGGACAGTAACCAACTTTGCCCACTACCTTAGCTTTAATCCGCCCACCTGGGAGGTGGTACTGAAGCCAGTAACAGCTTGGAGTTGCTCCCATGGGGTTGACCGTTGGCAAGATGATTGTGGCTGTGGTGGTGATGGGAAGTGGCACCAAAGGTGGCGTCGTCCCCTGCGGAATGCTCTGGATTGGTTACGGGATGAATTGATTCAGGTTTATCAAGAGACTGGTAGCCAATTCTTCCATGACCCTTGGCTAGCGCGGGATGAGTATATCCAAGTGATTCAGAACCGTTCCCCAGCTAATGTGGACAGTTTTCTGGAGCGTCATAGTACTCACCTACTGACGACCGCCGAACAAGTAGATGCCTTACGACTGCTGGAAATGCAGCGTCATGCTCTGCTGATGTATACCAGTTGTGGTTGGTTTTTTGAGGAAATCTCCCGTCCAGAAGGGGTTCAGATTCTGCGCTATGCTGCCCGTGCTATGGAGTTAGCTGGTGATGTTGCTAAAGTTCAACTGGAAGAAGAATTTATCCAACGCCTTGCTCTAGCACCCAGTAATGTGGGATGCTTTAAAACTGGTGACCAGATTTATCAGCAACTAGTGGTGTCAGCCCAGGTTAGCTGGAAGCAAGTAGTAGCAGACTACGCCATTAGTTCCCTATTTAAGAAGTATTCCCAAAAAGACAAAATCTACTGTTACTATGCCCATCAGCAATATTACCAGCTAAAACGAATCGGGGCATTAACCCTAGCTGTGGGACAGTTACAATTGGCTTCTGAGATCACTAGGGCAAGTGGTGATTTTGTGTTTGCCTTGCTATACCTAGGTGGTTGGGACTTCCACTGCTGTATTCAACCCCTTGCTGAATGTCGAGGCTACCGCCAGCGGTTGGACACATTATTTAATGCCCTAGACCAAGGCAGTGCAGCCCACACAATTTTGGTAATGAATCAGCTGTTTGGGCAGCAACATTTTAATTGGCAGCATCTGTTTGCTGAAGAACGACACCGGATTATGCAGCTGTTGAGCCAGGAAACCTTGACCCGTTTGGATCAGCTCTATACCGAGGTTTATCGGGATAATTATAGAGCCTTGATCGCTTTCCATCAGGGTGGGTTATCTGTTCCCAAGGAGTTGCAAGTAGCAGCAGAAATTGCTATATCCAATCAGTGTATTACTGTGATTAGGGCATTAGATAGTGATAGCAGTGATCAGCAGGTGGTATGGAGTAGGTTGGCAGAGTTAGAAGCGATCGCAACAGCAGCAAATCATCTCCACTGTCAGTTGAATAGCATAGAAGTCAAGCAAACCTTAGAAAAGTTAATTTTGCGTACGCTCTGGCAAATTCTTTACGATAGTAACCCAGAGGACATGGAAGTTGATATTCAACGGCTAGAGAAAATGATTGATCTAGGCAATCAGCTCAATCTCAGCTTATCCTTAGATCGTTGCCAAGAACTTTACTTGGAGTACTTCCATAACCAATTTTTGCCTCAGCTGATCCAAAGCCAAGATTTAAAGAAAGATAGTAAAGATAGTGATAGCAATGGCAGCTATCCTTGGCTATGTAAAATGTGTACCTGTAGCACTTCTTTTAGTACTTCAGTTTCCCCAAGCCCCCTACTCAATTTGGGTCAAACCTTAGCAGTGGATCTCAGTGCTTGGATCACCAAGCTACCCTCACCAGGATAGGAGAGTATAGGTTGGTTACCGTGAATCCTCAACAGTTAACTATAGCGGTTAACTATACCGTTGCTATTACGGTTTGTGCTTAGAGAGCACACCCGCACCAAAGGCTCCTACTGCTAGCAGACTTAGCACCGACATCGGTTCAGGAACAGTAGTGCTAAGAACAAACGACATCGGTTCAAAAACATTAATGCTAGAAAAACCTGCTGCTCCATAGATCCTATTAATACCCGCGAAGGCGACATTTTGACTAAAAGTACCTGCTCCTGTGGTTGGATCGATGGTGATCTGTTGTCCATCAGCTGTGTAACCGAACAACGTTCCATTTTCAAAGAATAAGCCAAATATATCGCTAAAGCCGATACTACCAATTTCACTAGCTGTACCGTCATTAGCGATAGAGAACAAAATGTCAGAGCTGCCATCAACAGAGAGTGATGTGGCAAAAAATTGATTATTTACAGAATCGAATGCTATGTCGCCACTGCTGTTGAAGTTAGGAATTTTGGCCACTAATGATGCAGCCCCACTAGAGGTATCAATAGTATAAAAACTATCATCTCCAGCGCCGTAAAGGACTTTATCATCATCATCAGAAAACCCTAAAGCATTTATAAACGCAAAAAGGTAGCCAATTAGGGAGGATAAGCCTGTGCTTTTATCAATACTATACAAAGCGCTGGGAGTGACACCAAATAGCTCACCACTATTGGATAAAGCTATATCAAAAAAGGGGATATCGTTGCTGTTTAATGGTGTGAATTTTCCAGTTGAGGTATCGATTTTTCCAACTTCTCCATTGGCAGTAGAGAGGAATGATGCCGCCTGGGCTGTTCCGATTGTTCCTAGGCTAAAAACCACTGCCCCAGCTATAGCTATTGGTAATTTTTTCATGATAGTTTTATGCTGCAACTCTTAGATGTAGACAGTGACCTTACTCTGAAATTTGATATCAAGTCCGTTTGATTCCCTGGTTTATAGTCGGCTTTTTTTTGCCCTTTTTCCTTGATTACTCTTGTTTTAGACAATACTGATGCTACCGGACTTGAGATCAGTCAGATACTCCCAAGTAAGATCGGGAAACCTACAAAAGAGAAAATTATTTACCTTTTGCTTATGTTTATATTCATTAAATTTAACTAGATTTTTCTCTCTCGGAAACTAGGAATCGGTATGATTCACAAAATCCTTATTTTATTGAGTTATAAATTTTGCTTATACTAAGTATTAACTATTGATAAATTGTTGCTAAACTTTAAGACTTAACTATAGCGCTTACTTAGAGGATATCTGAAAAGTTTTTTGATACTGAATTTTGCCCCCCTAGCCCCCCAAATTTGGGGGGAACAAGAGTCAATTTGCTTCTAAAAGTCCCCCAATTTTGGGGGATTTAGGGGGCTTTGATGTAGCAAATGATACTTCTCAGACAACCTCTTAGAAAGTAAGCCCTGATGTTGATTAAAGTTAGCCTTGTGATCTCAAGGCTTTAAAAAATCAGCTTGAACAGCGAGCATCGTTAAGTAGTCCCAGGGAAAAAAAGAGATGTTTGTAAAGGATTATTTCATGCCTCGC
>NZ_MKZS01000001.1:932656-946468 GCF_001942495.1 Moorena bouillonii PNG | reverse complement strand
AGGCAACGCTTTATAATTTGTAATATACCTCCTTTTTTCTTGCACGACCTACTTAGTTGAGCTAAATTATATACGTTGAGCATCCAATTCGCATCAGGCGTAAGTATGAAAATTGATTAGTTAAACTTATAGTAATTTCCGAAATCCGTAGAGGGCTTAAGTTCACACAAGCTTAATATTAGTAATGGGTAATTGGTCATTGTAATTACTGGCTACTCATTACCCATTACCCATTACCCATTACCCATTACCCACTTGGGGATGTGATCACGATACCAAGGAGCTTGATATTAACCGAAAATTTACCGAGATGTTGAAGGGCGAAGTTCAGATCGAACCAAGTTCACTAAAGGGCCAAAAACGGAAACAGGCACGACCAATGACTTTGTCTTTACCTAGAAAACCCCAAACATGGGAATCGTTGCTATTGTTGCGGTTGTCTCCCATCACAAACAAGTAATTTTCTGGCACCTGCACCAGTCCCATCTGATAACTGGGAGGTTGGGCAATGTAGTCCTCGTCTAGAGGAGTACCGTTGCGATAAACTTTGCCATCTTTGACTTGAACCGTATCACCGGATGTGCCAATCACCCGCTTGATGAAAGCTTGGTCTTTTGAGTAACCCAAAATTTGTAATTGTGGCGGTATTTCAAACACAATAATGTCACCGGCTTTTGGGGTATGGAAACGGTAAGAGATTTTTTCCACCACTAAGCGATCGCCTACTCCCAAAGTCGGGTACATGGAATCCGAGGGAATGTAGCGAGGTTCTGCCACAAATACTCGAATCAATAGAGCTAAGGCTAGTGCGATCGCAATAATTTGGAAATTTTCCTGTACTTGCTTCCAAAATGGCGTGCCACCCTTGTCCGATTGTTGACTCTGAGCATCTGTTTGCTGCTCCTGAACAGATTCAGAAGATTCACTCGGTGCTGCTAATTTCTTTTTCTGTGCATCCATACAAGATTTAAATTTACAGACATTTAAATTGACAATACTGGGTATTGTGACCTCGCCCTTTCCCTAAACATCTTTCCTAGTTTGGCAACTCAGCCAGGATAACACGCTTGATTGCCCTTTTGTGAATTTGCGTTAGTTTAGGAGGTAAGTACTGTTGTTGGACAATGCCCGTGCTGTTTCCACACTCTGTCCTACGTGCGAGTTTAGCGGTTTGTCTTCTGGGTTTGTTGAGTGCCTGCGCCAACACTAACCTAGGTGACGCTTTGCAGCGGTCTTTGGGAGCAGACCCCACACTGAAGGATAACCCACCCAAAAACTTGGGTGGGCCATCTCCAAATAAGCCTCAAACTACTCCCCAGAAACCGAAGTCAGTACCGTTGCCAGAAGACTTCCCCACTGAGATTCCCCGTTATCAACAAGCAACCTTGGAACAAGTGGAACCCCTCAAAGATGCTGCTGGTCCAGGTAAGTTGACGATTTGGTCATCCCCTGACCCAATTAATTTAATTCAGAACTTTTACCAAAAGACCTTTGAGTCGGGAGGCTGGGAAGTCCTCGACCAGCCAGAGGATCAAGATGGTGGCACATTCATCGTCCGTCGTAATGACTTGGACGTTACCCTTTCCATTCCTTCTGGTGCCACTACTGGCAAATCCACCGCTGCCTCCTCATCAAAGCCCCCAGCGGTTGCTACCAACAGCAGTGTGACTACATTTGATATTCAGTACGTCCGGGATGGTAAGGATACCAAAGCTGAGAAACCACAACCATCCCAGAAACCAACACAAGCTGAAAAACCCACACAAGCTCAGAAACCACAACCATCCCAGAAACCCACACAAGCTCAGAAACCCACACAAGCTCAGAAACCACAACCATCCCAGAAACCACAACCATCTCAGAAACCAACGCAACCCTCTGAGGTTGCCAGTAAGCCAGCTCAGGTCAGGTCAGGAAAACCAGAGAAATTGACTGACTTGGATAAAGTCCCCCGAGATTTGCGTAAGTATGTGGCAGATTTGGCAAAATTGGGAGTCTTAACCCCAGACACGGCTAATCCAAAGACCAATGCTGATAGTCAAGGTACTCAGTTTGCCCCCAATCAAACCATAAGCCGCCGTCAGTATGCCCGTTGGCTGATGGATGCCAATAATCGGATCTATGCCAATCGTCCAGGATTGCAAATCCGTTTAGCATCCAACACTACTCAACCTGCATTTCAGGATGTGCCTCGTACCGATCCTGATTTTCCCTATATTCAGGGATTAGCTGATGCTGGATTAATTCCTAGTCCCCTCAGTGGCGATTCTACCGCAGTATTGTTTCGTCCAAATGCACCCTTGACTAGGGAAAAACTGATGTTGTGGAAAGTGCCTCTCGATACTCGTAAAGCCTTGCCCAAAGCCTCTATTGAAGCAGTGAAAGAAACCTGGGGCTTCAAAGATACCGCCGAAATTGACCCGAAAGCATTGCGAGCCGTCTTAGCTGATTTCCGAAATGGCGATTTGGCAAACATTCGCCGAGTCTTTGGTTATACAATATTGTTTCAGCCTAAAAAACCAGTCACCCGTGCTGAAGCAGCAGCAGCGCTTTGGTATTTCGGTTCTCAGGGTGAAGGGCAATCTGCCAAAGAAGCATTGTTTATTAAGCCTCAAACCAGTCAGCCATCAGGGGCACCAAAAGCCACGCCATCGAATTAGGTGCATAAAATTAGGTGCATAAAAAACGTAAGCATATGCGCTACGCGCACGCTACTTGAGGTGCTATCAGCATTCAGCTATCAGCATTCAGCTATCAGTTATCAGCTATAAGTTATCAGCTATCAGCTTATGGGCTACTTGAGGTGCTACTGTTCGCGCAGCGTGCCCTTAGCGCAATCGGTGCTTTTGAATAAAATAAGCACCTCAAGTAGCGTAGCCTACGGCTGACGGCTGAATGCTCACTAAAAAACACTTTAAAACAGCTTTTATAGCGGTTTTTAGCCTAATGAGGTACATAGACTTTTTGCCCTGTTCCCTCTTCCCCTCCTGGGAGGGGTTAGGGGTGGGTTTCTCTTCCCTGTTCCCTGTTCCCTCTTCCCTGTTCCCTAAAACCAGAAACTCTGTACCTCACCAAATTGAAAACCGCTATAGTTGTGCTTAATCACAATTACTAACAAGTATTATTATTGCTTAGTAATTAGTGGTGATTGGTCTAGTGTGTCAATGCCAGACATGATATCAAGTCCGCTTAATCACGTCTAACATGGTTGATCCGATGCCTGTGAATTTTGAATTTTGAATTTTGAATTTTGAATTTTGAATTGCTAATTGCTTATGGTTAGTTAATTTTCAAGGTTCAATTGACTATAAACCCTGAAGGATAACTATTAAATCGGACATGATCTGAGATAATTATCTGCAATTAAGTTAAAAAAACATCATGAAGACACAAATTGCCGCCACAGGATTAGTCTTTTTCTCTTTAATGTTGCCCCTCAAGGCAAATGCTGTCGAGTTGTTTAGCAAGATGTATATCTTTGGAGACAGCCTCTCTGATCAAGGCAATCTGTTTAATGCCACCGCAGAGCAAATTCCCCCCAGTCCACCCTATTTTGAGGGACGTTTTTCCAATGGGCCCAACTGGGTGGATTATCTTGCAGGGGATTTGGAATTAAACCCTACTCTGTTTACCACTCTTGGCTCAGGTGCTATTCCTACTGAAGGCATTAACTTCGCTTTTGGTGGTTCTACTACAGGCACTGAAAACACTGTCGCTCTTACCTTCTCTGGATTGACAGGCTTACCAGGATTGGAACAGCAGATTGATGCCTTTACTGTTCCCCTGATACAAGCCGGTCAGTCTGCTGACCCAGAGGCTCTGTATATAGTGTGGGCTGGTGGTAATGATTATTTACCTACCCAAGGCAGTTTTGAACCATTTACAGATACTGTCACCACCCTGGCAAATTTGTCAGATGCAGTGCAAGACCTGACTAATGTTGGGGCTAAAAATATTATGGTAGTTAACTTGCCAGATTTGGGCAATACGCCCATTGCTCTGGCACTTGATGGACGTGTTCCTGGTACTACCGATGCCCTCAACACCTTGACAGAAGACCATAATTCTGGTTTGTCTGAACTACTCGATCAATTCAGTCAGACTCCCGACTCAGATGTCAATATCATCCCGGTTGATGTTAATTCTACATTTAGGGAAATTCTGGCTCAGCCAACGGAATTTGGTTTGACCAATGTAACTAGTCCTTGTCTGAATATACCAGCACAATTTGTATGTGAGAATCCCGAGGAGTTTTTATTCTGGGACTTACAACATCCAACCACTGGTGTTTATCGCATTATTGCGGATTTAGCCCTGTCAGCATTGAAGGATCCAAATCCAGATCATAACCATCCACACCCAGATCATAACCATTCACACCCAGCTAATGTTCCTGAACCAGCAATGGCTTTAGGTCTATTTGCTTTGGGGGCTTTAGGAATAGGTTCTAAGAGAATAGGGAAGAGGGGATCGGGAATTTAGAATGCGCGAATTTAGAATGCGCGAATCGGGAATCGGGAATCGGGAATCGGGAATCGGGAATTGGGAATCGGGAATCGGGAGTCGGGAGTCGGGAGTCGGGAAAAATCCTGGTAGTGCTGTACAATTCCTGACTTTAGCTCCCGAAACCTTGACCAGACCAACGCCTACATCACTACATCTTTACCAGTACCATCAAAAAATCAAAGGAGTTTTTTGCTACTATTGGGAATTAAACAAAATTAAAGCCCAAATATACCCCAAACCGGCTTTATAAGAAGCAAATACGTCTCTATTGTGACTCAACCAGTCAAATGACGAAACCTTTCAGAGGGTCGCCCTTTCCCTAAAGATACTGCTTCAGCTCCTAACCACAATCGTCTGAGTTTTTCATCCATTTATGGCATTAAAGCCTAAAATTTGGTTCTAATATCCTCAATTATTGACATTTTACCCAGAAACAATCACTTCGATTCTATTGTCTCATTTTTAGACCCTTATCAGAAACAAGTTTTTACTAAAATTATAATCATAGCATAACAAGTACGGAAGAGCCACAAATTTTTAGTGAAGTTTTTCCATTAGTCTGATAAACTATCTGTGAAGCCAAATAAATATATCTAGCGGTTTCTACCCTAATCAGGTACACAATATTTTTACCGGTTCCATATTCCATGTTCCATAAAACCAGGTAATATGTACCTCAAAAAAGTGAACAAAGCTAGACACCTAGCAAAAACTAGTTGAAGGCCAAATAATGACTAAGACTGCTGTAACTTGGGTAAAAGAAGCTCAACAACGCCGTCCTGCTGAAGAAATCGTGGAGTTTTGCCAAAAACATCCCATGATTAAACATCCCTATTTTGTGCGGCTTCAACAGGAACCTCCCAATCTAACCGCTTTTTGGTCATACTTTGCCAACTTAAATGAAGTCACTGCCAAGGTTCCTAATTGGTTGGCCAATATTGTGATGCGTGTAGAGGACTTGAGAATCAAAAGTCTGATTGCTGGTGTGCTATATGACGAACTGGGCAGTGGCGATATCAACAAAATACATAGCACCCTGATGGGTAAACTAATTGAAGGACTCGATCCGTGGCGGCCGCAACCAGAAAATTTCGAGCCAGAGTCTCCGGGTAAAACACTAGCCCAGGAAATGGCTAATTTCTTCGCAGGAGAGACTATTGATGTTGCTTGGGCAGTAGGCTCCCTGATTTCTGGTGAAGTATATGCAGAGCAGATGATTTCTTGCCTAGGCAAAGAAGTTCGTCGTCAAAATGAAGTGGATCTGTCTGTTTTTGAGTGGCTTCTTGTCCATGAACAGGTCGAAGGGGATCATGCCGATGCCTCTGATGCTATGTCTAAGATTGTGCCGACATCAGGTCCGGAGTTGGAATCAGTGATGGGAGGGGCCAAGTGGAAGCGTGACACACTTTGGGCATGGCTAGATGGCATCTACCGTGCTGCCTACAACGAACTACCAGAGACATTCGGCAGCTAAACTACTCATTCTCCGAAACAGCTATAGCAATCCTATTTGAGATCCAAACAATCAACACCTACAAGACCTTGGGAACAAAGGACTGTCCGTTGGTAACTAATTAAGGTTTGCTTTTGAGCTTCAATTCAATCCGATCATTAGGACTATGAACAAGCTGGCAACAATTGAACAGCACAAACAACTTGATCAGACATCGGACGAATCTACAGCTCGCATACAGCTAGCAGCAGTGTATAGACTGATAAATTACTACGGCTGGAGCGATCTAACCCTCACCCACGCCCTTCACACGAATACCGGGTTCTGAGTCTGATTTTCTGATTAATCCTTTTGGCCTCACTTTTGATGAAGTCAAAGCATCAAACTTGGCAAGAATAAACCTTGATGGCAAGGTAGTTGGTGACCAAGACGTACCAGTCAATCCAACTGCTGTTGTTATCCATGGTGCGATTCTAGCTGCTAGACCTGATATTAACACTGTGATTCATGCTCACACCCCTTACGCAGTTGCTGTCTCCACCCTTGCCTGTGGGTTGTTACACCTAGATCAAGCTTCAATGGTTTTCTATAACAAAATTGCTTACCATGATAATTATGGGTTAGAAATAAATATCGCACAACAGAAACGTCTGGCAGCGGATCTCGGACCGGAAAAATTATGTATGATCATGCGCAACCATGGCATAGTTGTTTGTGGACGGACTGTTGCTGAAGCATTCTTAAACCTTTATTTTCTGGAGTTTGCTTGTAGAACACAAGTATTGGCTATGTCAACTGGGGCTAAACTGAATCAGCCTTCTGAGGATATTTTGAATTCATTTGCTCAACAAATGGAACAGTTTAAACCAATGAAAAAGGATGGATTTAAGTCAACCCAAATAGCGACTTTCAAGGCTTTAGTGCGTATGATTGAGCGCATCGATCCATCCTATAAGGAGTGATAGCACTACAACAGACAATAAGAAACTTCTTTCATCTTAGACTCAAGATCAAGGGCAATTGTGGTCAACATTTGTGCTGGTGTCAGCCCTGAGAGACTCGTGAGAAAGGGCAAACCAAAACACGTACTGATTCTCGGCGCTGGCATAGCCGGACTGGTATCGGCCTACGAACTGATGCGAGCGGGTCACAATGTAACAGTGTTGGAAGCCCGTCTCCGACCAGGTGGGCGCATTCTAACGTTGCGGGAACCCTTTGCCGATGGGCTTTATGTGGAAGCTGGGGCGGCTCGCATCCCCGAAAATCACCACTGGACTCTCAAATACTTAGACCATTTCGGTCTGCAAGTGGCACCCTTTTATCCAGACAAACTGGATTTTGTCCATTACTTGCAGGGTAAGCGGCTTAGGGTCAAGAGTGGTACAGAGGTCAAGTTGGGTCAATATCCTCTTGATCTTACTCCCGCAGAAAGGGAAATGAGATTAGAGGAAATAGTAAAAAAGGTTTGTAGACCGCTTTTTACAGAACTCGGCGATCCTACCTCCCTTGAGTGGCCTCCCGAACCTTTAAGGAAGTACGACCAGCTCACAGTAAGAGAGTTTATCGATAGTCAGGGTATCTCCCCCCAGATTGCTAGGATGTTCGGGTTCGGTTACCTGGATTTTGCCAAAAACAATGTTTCTGTACTTGAGATCTTGCGTTTGATGGCTCTCGGAGTCAGTGAAAAGCAGATGTTAAAGATTGTCGGAGGGGCAGATCAACTAACAAATGCTTTTGCAAACCATTTGAAAGATAAGATCCACTACGGAGCAGAAGTTGTGGAAATCGAAAGCGATCGCTCTCAAGTCCGTGTCGCCTATGTTCAAGGAGGAGTGACCCAGACCATGGCAGCAGAATACCTGATTTGTACCCTTCCCTTCAGCGTCCTGCGCCACCTAAAAATTACTCCATCCTTATCGGAGAAAAAAAACCGGGCAATTCAGGAAATATCTTATCTTTCCTTGTCCCGTATCTTCTTGCAAGTCAGGAAACGTTACTGGTTAGACCAGGGGTTGAACGGTTTTGGTTTAGCAGACTATCCCACTGAACTCTGGCACTCCAGTTTCGATCTACCCCAACAAAGGGCTATATTGGTTTCCTATATGAAGGGAGAGCGATCGCAGAGTCTGGCCACCATGAGTGAAGCAGAACGAATAGAATATGCGATCGCCCAATTAGAACCCATGCTTCCTGGTCTAGAGGAGTATATTGAAGGTGGTCTATCCGTATGCTGGGATGAAGATAATTGGGCAAAAGGTGGACATGTTCTGTTGAGTGCTGGACAAGTAACTGGACTACTGCCACATACTGCTAATCCTGAAGGGCGCATACATTTTGCGGGCGAACATACCTCCCCTTGGCACGGCTGGAAGGTGCCTTAGAATCAGGCTATCGTGCCGCAATCGAGATTAACAACATTTTTTAGCAGCAACTAGCTAGCACAACTTATTTCTTCTTTCAAGCAAGCCATAACTAGTAAAAATTATGTCAATAAAAACCAAAATATTAAAGTTTGTTAAAATCTATCAATCTCATTTAACTTTAAGACAAAAAACTATAGTAATAATCGCACTCATAGTGTGGAGTATTTGGCTGAATACCCTTGGTATACAAGAGGCAATAGCATATTGTTACAATCATTGGGAGATTGCTTTAACAATGATGTTTGGCTCTATAATTGCTGGAGGAACAAGTATTGGTGGAGGAGCAGTCGCTTTTCCTGTATTTACTAAATTGCTAAATGTTTCACCTCATGATGCTAAGGTATTTTCCCTAGCAATTCAAAGTGTTGGTATGAGTGCCGCCTCAGTAGCAATTTGGGTGACAAGAATTAGGGTGGAGTGGCGGACGATCATTTGGGCTAGCATTGGAGGAGCATTTGGTATTTGGATTGGATTAGCTTTTTTTTCTCATTTTTTTCCCCCAGATATGATCAAGATGTCTTTTACCATGATGATCGCTAGTTTACCCTTTAGTTTAATCATGTCAGGAAAGAAAAGACAATACTATTTACAAGTCAATAATTGGAGTTTTATAGAACGAGTAATATTCTTTTTTACTGGGCTATTGGGAGGAATAATGAGTTCTTTAGTCGGCAATGGAATTGACATTTTAACATTTTCTGTGATGGTACTTTTATTTCGTATCAGTGAGAAAGTTGCCACTCCTACCTCGGTTGTTTTGATGGCTATCAATGCTGTAATAGGATTTACTTTACAAGTGTTTTTTATCAAAGATTTTACTGATCCGGCGCTTAGTTATTGGCTAGCTGCAGTTCCTATAGTTGTTATCGGTGCTCCTTTAGGAGCTATGTTTTGCAGCCTATTACGTCGCCAAACTATTGTCAATATTCTTATTGGTCTAATCTTGATTGAGTTGCTCACTTCTTTACTCATAATTCCCTTGAGAGTCACAACTATTTCTGTGAGCTTAATAATATTTATCTTGTTCTCTTTGCTCAATTACTGGATGTATTACACTGATATTTATGCAATAAAATCTATAAAAAAAGGTACAGTTGACTAATGATTCAAGTCAATAGTAATACTCCGATAATAAATAATCTTAAATTAGACAGTAATGTGGGCGAAGAACTTTTCGATCAGTACGATACATTTGGGATATATCGTGCAGTGCAATTAGCTACCAGGAGAACCCCTTGGTGGAATTTATTCGTAGCCAAACTAATAGATTGGACTATCTTTAGAGTAGCATTATTACCTTTACCACTTGCGCTAGTATCAAGCGTTTTTTTGGTAATTTCGGGGGGTTCAGTTTTGCTTAAATGGATGGTAGGTGTATTTTGGCTCTGGATTGGACTATTTATAATCGACCAATTTCGACTTTTGAGCCTAAACAAGAAGTTATCTATAGAACCCGCACTTAAGTGCTCAGAGCAACGAAGGTCGGTTATAGTCATAGGTGCAGGACCGATAGGTATTGCAGTGGTAAAAGAATGTATCGAGCAAGGGCTAGAGGTTCAATGCTTTGAACAGAAGGACAACATAGGTGGTGTGTTTCGGCCTAATAGAGAATTCCCTGGAGGTTGCTGGCCTACGGTACGATTGACCTCTTCGCCCTGGATAACTGCTTACTCCGACTTTCCACCAAAAAGCTCATCATCTGAACACTACACATTACAGGAATACTTAGAATATCTAGCCAACTACGTGGAGCATTTTAGATTTTGGAACCACTTGCATTTTCGACAGACAGTAACTGATGTGAAACCCAACGAAAAGGGAGGTTGGATAGTAACCACAGTAGATCGAGTTTCAGGTGAAACAGTTCCTCATCACTGCGATCGCGTGGCCATTTGTACTGGAGTCAATCTTATCCCTAAACCTATCCAGTTGCCAGGTCTCGATAGCTTTACTGGAGAAGTGCGTCATTCAGCTATGTATAAAGGAGTCGAGGGTTTAAGAGGGAAACATGTTGTTATTGTTGGTGCTGGAGAGTCTGGCGTTGATATTGCCGCAGAAGTTTCCTATGTTGCTGAAAATACATACTTAAGTATTCGGAAAGGTAAGTTTATTATCCCGCGCATCAATCCTCTCACTGGCATGGCGAATGACTACGACACTAACCGCATCCGAAACGCCCCACCCATCATTTTACAAAACTGGTTGATGACCTTAAAACGTCGTCTTTGTTTTCATACTGGAGACCACACGCCAGAATCTGCTTTCCGAACCCAGCTTCTAAAAAACTCAGATGTTGGTCCGATGTCCCAAGCCGTAACCAAATCTGATGACTTCATTTACCGTGTGATAGAAGGCAAGCTCAATCTACGTAGGGACTTAGTTGGATTTGATGGAGATGAAGTAATTTTCTCTGATGGCATTCGCCATCGTGCTGATGTAGTAATCTTCGCTCATGGTTACTTCCCTTCGTTCCCATTTCTTAAGTATCCTAAAGATGTGCAAGCTCTCCATCCAGGCAATATGTATCTGAATATGTTCCATCCTGAAATAGGATATTCTCTAGCCTTTTGTGGATTTGCACGTCCAAAAATCGGAGCTATTCCTCCTACTGGAGAGCTACAAGCTCGCCTATTTGCTCTAGTTGCAGCCGGAAAACGCTTACTGCCAGATGCAAGATTTATGGAACGAGATATCATCCAAACACGAAAAGAAAATGCCCTGAGTTTTCCAACTCAGCCGCCGCCTAATGTACTCATAAACTGGATTTCCTATATGGATAAAGTAGCAAATTTGATCGGCTCTCGCCCCAACCCCCTATACCTTTTAAAGAAACCTCGACTTTTATGGAAGTTTTGTTCTGGCCCAGTAACAGGAGCACATTATCGCTTGACTGGACCTGGTGCTTCTCAAACATCATTGGAAACGATAATGAAGCTTCCGCGAATGCATCAAATTAATGAAATAATAACTTACATTGGGCTTCATTTCTGGTTATGGCCACTCCAAATTATCAATCCTAATTCTATAGCGGTTTGCGCTTAAATAGAGTATAATATAATAACTATTATAAAACTCCAATTATGAAAGCCTATTCTGTTGATATAAGAACGAAAATTATCACAGCTTATCTAGACTGTGAAGGCTCAATGACCCGTTTAGCTAAAAGGGTTAAAGTGAGTCGCAATTTTGTATTTAGAATTATTAAAAAATTCAAAGAAACTGGAAATATATCACCGGGCAAACAAGGGAATAACCGAGCATCTAAATTAGAACCATTCACGGAATTTATCAAATCTATGTTGTCAGATCATCCATCATTAACTCTCTCGGAAATGGTGGAAATACTTGAAAAAGATAAACAAATTACTGTACACATAACTAAGTAGGTGGGCTTAATTAAACGTTAAAAACTTGATCATTTTTACTATCTATATTTTCAGATATTGTCCACTGTTGAAGCTGATAACCTACTTCGCAACTTCGTTTGTTTATACCTTCTTTAACTGCTAAAGCTAGATCGTATTCATCCTCAAACATTCTACCAGAGATTTGATGAGTTTTAAGTTGATGCCACTCCCCCTCTATTAGATTAAGTTCTGGACTATAAGTTGGCAGAAAGAATAAATACAATCCCATTTCTAACCATTCTTTTTCTTTAGATATTACCTGATGACTTTTATGACTTGAGGAATTATCCAAGACAATCACTGTATCTATTCCTGTTTTTAGTCGAGCTGTTTTTGCTTCTTAAGCTTCTTTGTCTTGATGCAGTCGCTCATGGGGGAAACCCCCAAGACCGCGCTGCATCGCTATCCAAAACTTTGATCAAATTATCTTTTTTTAGACTACCAAGCTTTAAAGTATAGTTAAAGCTTTTTTGGGGCTCATATATTCCTAATATATTTAGACGTTTTCCTCGTTTTTTACTTTGGGGAATTTGTTTCTGTTTTCCTACCTTTATCTAACTATAACTTACAGGACTCCAAAGACTGAAACCTGCTTCATCTAAGTATTTTAGTCTGACATCACCACAAGAGGCTTGCAGACGTAACATATCTAAATCTGCTTTTTTATATTCTTTTTCTCTGGGGTTAGGATGTCGTCTTGGACTTGTTTTTGTTCGCTTCCATAAATATCCTTTTTTTTTAAGTATCTTACGGATTCTTTCGGGACTTAATTCCACTTGACGCTCTTTTTTTAAAAGAACAGATAGCTGCTTACTATTGTAAGTTCTTTCTTCATCATTACAAAGCTCTTCTAGATAGTCTATATCCGATTTTTTCCAGGTTTTTTTTTCTACCACTTCTTGGCTTATCCCAGAGTCCTTATTTGCCTTGTATTATCCACCTATGAATAGTTTTTTTCACTGTATTCGGTGACCAATCTATCCAGTCAGATATTTGATTGACTGTCCATTCTTTAGGATTTAAACAGATAACTTATACTCTTTTTATAGTTCTTTTTGGACAATTATTATCAGATTTTAATTCTAACAACTCTTGAAGTTATAACTCACTTAGACGAATTTTTAATCGAGCTGGCATTACGATTTTGGGATTTTTAAACTACTTTTCTATTTTACACTTAATTACGCCCACCTACTTACCTTGAGTAGATTCCTGAAAAAACTCAACATAACACGAAAAAAAAAAGTTTATATGCCAGTCAAGCTAAAACGGAAAGAGTAGCTAATTTAAGACTTTTATATTGGCAAACAGTTACTAGTTTTTTAGTCAAAAACCTAGTCTTTTTGGATGAAACGGGGTTTAATTTAGGGAAAAAGCGCATTTATGGTCGTTCTCAAAAAGGAACCAGAGTTGTCGATTATCGCCCTTATTATAGAGGAGAAAATCTCACAATAGTTAGTGCTATTTGCTCCCAAGGTATATTAGGAACTATGACCTTAAATGGCTCGATTAATACTCAAATTTTTATGACTTATATAAAAGATATTTTAGCCCCATCCTTATGGCCTGGTGCCGTGGTAATTATGGATAATTTATCTAGCCATAAAAGTCAAAAAGTTATAGAAATATTATCAGAAGTTGGAGCTAAAGTTTTAGTTTTACCTCCCTATTCTCCTGATTTTAATCCCATTGATAAATTCTGGTTTATTTTGAAAGAATATTTACGTTCATTAGTAACTATGACCAGAGATGAGTTAGAAAAAGGTCTAGTTGATTGTTGTGATTCTTTGACTAAAGAACAAATAACAAAATTGTTTTCTTATTGCTGCTATTGTAACTAATATAAGCGCAAACCGCTATAAGTGGCATAAGTCAAATACTATTTGGTAATGCTCTACAGTTGTATACCAAAGGGAACAGCGGATCTGGGAACAGGGAACAGGGAGTAGGGAGTAGGGAGTAGGGAGTAGCGATGCAGCGCGGTCTTGGGGAGGCAGCGCGGTCTTGGGGGTTCCCCCGGAGA
>NZ_MKZS01000001.1:919791-932556 GCF_001942495.1 Moorena bouillonii PNG | reverse complement strand
ACTCCCGACTCCCGACTCCCGACTCCCGACTCCCGACTCCCGACTCCCGACTCCCTGTTCCCTTTTCCCAACAATGACTAACAATTACAACCAACTGTTCAAAACCATAGAAGAGTTAGTTATGCACCATTCCCCTAGTGGTGCAGAAGGGGAAATTGACCAATTGTTACTGCATCGGTTTCAAGCTTTAGGGGTGGAAACTTGGCAGGATCGGGCGGGAAATGTCATTGCTAAAATCCCTGGTAAGGATGCTGGTGCTAGTCCCATTGCGATTACTGCTCATAAAGATGAAATTGGTGGCATTGTTAAACGGATCGGTGACGCAGGACGGGTGGAAGTGCGCCGCTTGGGGGGTTCTTTTCCTTGGGTTTATGGTGAGGGTGTGGTGGATCTGTTGGGGGATAACTATACCATTAGCGGTATTCTTTCCTTTGGCTCACGTCATGTTTCCCATGAATCTCCCCAAAAAGCGTTGCAGCATGATACTCCTCTACGTTGGGAAGATGCCTGGATTGAAACCAAATGTAGTACTACAGAATTGGCAGAGGCTGGGGTGCGTCCAGGCAGTCGTATGGTGGTTGGTAAACATCGTAAGAGACCTGTGCGGCTTAAGGATTATATTGCTAGCTATACCCTGGATAATAAGGCATCGGTGGCGATTTTGCTAACTTTAGCCCAACGGTTGAAAACTCCAGCAGTTGATACGTATTTGGTGGCATCAGCAAAGGAGGAAGTAGGGGCAATTGGGGCTTTGTATTTTACCCAGAATAAATCTCTAGATGCTTTGATTGCTCTGGAAATTTGTCCCTTGTCTGGGGAGTACCCTATCGAAGATGGACCAGCACCAGTATTGCTCTCTCAAGATAATTATGGCATCTACGATGAAGGGTTAAATCGGGAATTGGGAGAAGCGGCAGAACGTTGTGAAGTCCCGATTCAGTTGGCGGTTATTGATGGTTTTGGCTCTGATGCTTCCATCGCCATGAAGTTTGGTCATGTTGCTCGTGCTGCTTGCTTGAGTTTTCCTACCCAAAATACCCATGGTTATGAAATTGCTCATTTGGGTGCGATCGCAAATTGTATCGATATTCTTGAAAGCTATAGTTCTTCAGTGATCAAGAATTAATTTTTAATTTTTAATTTTTAATTTTTAATTTTTAAAGAAGAGCGATATATCCCTATTTCTGCTTGATGTATTCTTTGGAAAGCAGCTTGGGAAAGAGCATCGCCGAAACTATCATTCAAAGGAAAAAGACCTTTAACCACTGACTTACCTAAAGAATAGGCTAATTTACATAATTCACAAAGAAGCACTGTCAAGATTTCTGGCTCTCCATGAAGATAACCAATATAAAACTCTTCCTCTGAAAGTTCCGAGTAACTTTGAATAGCTATACCACGTAATCTTTCATTTTCTCTTAATCCGAAAACTTTTCCCCCAAGCAGACATTCTTTTAATAAATCAGGATTAATCCTTTGACATGTAGTAATTAATTTTGTGTAAAATGTTGGTTTTTTGATATAATAAACTTTTTCTAATCATTAAAGACCAAATTTAATCAAAGTCTTTCAGGTCTAATTGAATTAATTGGTTGGTTGGTGAAGCAATAGTATCAGCTTTATAAAGACTATAACTATCTATTTTTTGATCTCCTCGGCGAGAGATAATTTTCAACATTAGTTCATTGTCAGACAAGACACAGTAACGTAATATAGGAACATTTAGTTGAGATAAATACTTATAGCGTTTATCATAGCTATGAGGTACACATTATTGTTTCCCTATTCCCTCTTCCCTCTTCCCTCTTCCCTCTTCCCTCTTCATTCTTCCCTGCTCCCTGCTCCCTGCTCCCTGCTCCCTAAAAACCAGAGATTTGTACCTCATGGGTATAAGACTTGCTATATTTGTATGTGCATCTAATAATTTAGATAAACCTCGCCGTCGATAGCGACGATCTACTCTCAAAGAACTTAGCCAAGCTTCCTGTTTTGACAAAATAACGATTTCCTGCATCGCCACAGGGATATCATCAAGAGTAACTACAAAAACTTTATTTTCAGGATTGTTAATCCGTTTCTCCAATACTAAGTGCATGTAATCGTTTTTATTTTCCCAGGTATATTGGCAGAAAGCCAAGATAGGTTCTACATCTGAAATTTGAGCTAAGCGAATCTGGAATTCAGTCATCTATCCTTATGCTTTGGGTGTCTTTACAGGTTCGGTGCGTTACTATTTTTTAGGATACAACGAGTTTGATAACACGCCCTAGTGGCATGGCACACCTAAAAATGTAGGTTGGGTTGAGCGGTAGGGAAACCCAACAAAGCGTTACTGGTGTTGGGTTTCATTCTTCAACCCAACCTACGCTTATTGCACCATTTTAGATGTGTCGGTCCACTAGGGCGGCAGAATCATACCCAGAATCAGCAACGCCCAAAATCTGGTTACTTAGTTTTTGCGATCGCTGAATTTTTTCCTGCTCAGCAATATGTTTGTATCTAACAGGTAAGCCATCACAACCGATCCGGATAAATACTTTCTCTACTCATCGCTTCATCACTAAGCACAGGAATATCTCGACTCTTATGACTGTCTACCCATGCCTGAAATTCTGCTGACCATTCCTCATGGGTTGACGTTTCATAAAATGAAGCCGAAGCTGAATCATATTTATTGAGATAGTTTAATCATTTTGACACCATTAATAAATCCTTGAATTATCTAGTTACTAGTCCTGATTCTTTTATCACATTTACTCGCATAATTTACATCAAAATACTTTTTAAATATCCCTTATGTCGCCACATTATCATCTCTGAATACTACTCCATAATACCTAAAGTATAGTACTAATTTAATTCCTAAAACAAATGATATTATTTATAAATAACCTCCCAAGTTATTCATTTACTTAAATTTGTAAAATAATGTTGCAAATTTAAAATTTATTATTGACATTTTCTGAAATATTAGTAATAATAAAAATCTCCGATATTTCGATAATATTTATGGACAAAAAGCCGCGCTTTTCACGTCAACCAAGAAGCGCGGCTTATGTCCCCAGTCACAAGCTATGTGTGAGGTAATTACATCATGCCAGATAAACGATCTAATGACCATCTCAATCATCTGATTAACTGTCAGCGAGCCCTAAACCGCCTTGCCCAAATTTCCAGGAGCCAATCCACACGGGAACATGCTTATCCTAATCCCATCACTGAGCGAGAGGAAATCTTGATCTACCTATACAGCAACTGCCGACTGTCCATGACCCCCCAGGAGTTTTATTGGAAATGGCAAGTTAAGCAAGAAGACATCGCTAACATCTGCTGCCGCTCAAGTTACGCTGTCAACAGCTGGCTGGCCCAAGGTCCTCGCTATAAAACTCCCTCGTCCGATTCCTTGCATCATCTGGCCTTAATGGATTTTCTGTTAGAAAATTTTGAGGCCATTCCAAAGGACTTATTGAATCAGCTCTGCTCGAAAGTCAAACGTTCTTAGAATGTAGAATGGAGAATTAAGAATGTAGAATTAAGAAGGGAGAATTAAGAAGGGAGAATTGAGAAGGGAGAATTAAGAATGTAGAATGGAGAATTGAGGTAAGCATTCAGCGGTCAGCGGTCAGTGGTCAGCTTAAAATCAACCTCTTTCGTGACTATTAAACTAATCCTTACCTGTTTTATTGAAAAGACTTTCCTCAAATTAAACTAATCCTTAGCTGTTTTCTTCAAAAGCTGATAGCTGATAGCTGATAACTGATAACTGATAACTGATAGCTAATAGCTGATAGCTGATAGCTGATAGCTGATAGCTGATAGCTAAATGCTTACGAATTAAGAAGGGAGAATTGAGAATGTAGAATTAAGAATGTAGAATGGAGAATTAAGAAGGGACAATTAACAATGGATAATTAACAATGGATAATGTAGAATGAATGTAGGAGGTAGAAGCCAGAAGCCAGAAGCCAGAAGCCAGAAGCCAGAAGCCAGAATGTAGAAGCCAGAAGCCAGAAGCCAGAAGCCAGAAGCCAGAAGCCAGAAGCCAGAAGCCAAAAGCCAGCAGCCAGCAGCCAGCAGCCAGACTTCTAAATTCTTAATTCTTAATTCTTAATTCTTCATTCTTAATTCTTAATTCTTCATTCTTCATTCTTCATGGGGAACTTTCCTTCTGCTGATTCGTCAAAGCCGCCAAAGCTACGATATTCTACGCTCACAAAATATCCTGATCTGATCCATAAACCTAGGAAATATCCTGATCTGAGCCATCAATCTGGGATAAATGTATATATGAATCGAGTTGGAATTAGCAGAGAACCCACGGAGTCCACTTATGAAACGTTACAAAATTCTCTCCCTACTAGGGATGACAGCAGTATCGACAATCACTGCTAGTCAGGTTTTAGCTATGGAGACAGGTTACCAAAACTTAATCACCGAACCTGACTCTACTAGCAATAGTCTATTGGAGGATGTTTCATTCCTTAAATACACTATATTTGATACCGCTGCTGGCGCTCGAGAGCCCGGAGAGGAAGAGCCTGTACCACCAAGCCGCGATACATCACGATGGTGAGTTAGGTATAGTCCGCTTCAGCTAGAGATTGATTATATATAGCAGTTCTTAATTGGGTGAGTTACACAAGTTGTGGGTTTTAGGGAGTAGGGAGTAGGGAAAAAATATTGTGTACCTCATGACTATAAGAACTGCTATATATTCCAGCTGATTTACTCTTGCTCCTCAATTCCCTCACAGAGTTTTTTGTCTTTTGGGTTCACGTTCGGATTATTTTTCAAATAATTACCGATCTGATCACAAGCACGCTTCAGTAAAGAATTCACATCGTTTAATTGACTGTAATCTAAATTCCAAATACTCACCTGATTCGCTGCGTTAATCGAGACTAGGGTTTCACCGTCTGGACTAAAATTCACAGACTCCACAGGTTCAGAACCCTGCTTTAAGGTTGCGATTAAAAGTCCATTGGGGTCCCAGAGTTTAACTGTGCCATCCGCACTGCCAGAAGCAATAATGTTTCGATGGGGGTGGAAACTAACATCATAAACAATTTTTGTATCTTCCAATATTCTTTTAGATTCGAATTGCTGCCAGGAGATGTCTTTACGACTCCAGATTACCATAAAACCACCAGCAGCACCCGCCACAATCCGCTTACCATCGGGGCTGAAACTCACGGAGGACAACTTCCTATCCCCAGGAAGGGTAGTCATTAGAGTTCCGTCCTGCTTCCAGAGTTTTACCGTCTTGTCATTACTGGCAGAGGCAATTAACTCACCATCGGGACTGAAAGTAACGCGATTAATGGCATCTGTATGTCCGGCTAAAGTTCGTAGCAATTTCCCTTCCCTGGTCCAGAGTTTCACTGTGCTATCCTCACTCGCAGAGGCAATGATTTGACTATCAGGACTGAAACTAACGCTATAAACTGGATCCCTATGCCCCTCTAGAGTATGTAGCAGTTTCCCCTGGCGATTCCAGAGTTTCACCGTCTTGTCATCACTGGCGGTAGCAATTAACTGACCATCGGGGCTGAAATCAACCCCATTCACCAAACCCTGATGTCCCTCGAGGGTGAGTTCCCTAATCTGTTTTTCCGGGTTCCAGAGTCTGACAGTGTTATCATCTCGACTAGGAGAGGCAATGATCTCACCATCCGGGCTAAAACTAGCACCATAACCATAGACTGTATAGGTGGTAGGTTGGAAAACCTTAGGCAAGGTTTGGTCAAGACTCCAAAGTTTGACAGTGAAATCAAGACTAGCTGAGGCTAGCATCTTACCGTCAGGAGTGAAACTAACCTGATTGACAGTATTGTTATGACCAGGAAGGGTTAAAATTGGTGTGCCCTGACTAGTCCAGAGTTTTATTTTTCCGTCACTACTCCCTGAGGCAATCAACTCACCATCAGGACTAAAGCTGACGCTGTTGATAGGATGATCATGTCCTTCTAACGTTTTCTCTAACCTTCCATCACGGCTCCAAAGTTTCACGGTCTGATCATCACTAGCTGAAGCAATGGTCTGACTATTGGGACTGAAAATTACACTCCAAACAGCTTTGTCATGCCCCCTCAAGGTTTTAATTAACCTTCCATCACTACTCCAGAGTTTAACTGTTTTGTCCTTACTAGCTGAAGCAATTAACTCTCCATCATTGCTAAAACTAACGCTCAAAACAGCTTCTCCATGTCCTCTCAAGGTTTTGAGCAAAGTCCCATCACGGTTCCAGAGTTTGACCGTTTTATCACCACTGGCTGAAGCAATGGTCTGACCATCCGGGCTAAAACTTACCCACTTCACCCCCTTACCATGTCCTGTTAAGGTGTTAATTAACCTTCCATCCCGACCCCAGAGTTTAACGGTTTTGTCTTTACTGGCTGAGGCAATGATTTGATTATCAGGGCTGAAACTGACGCACCACACTGTATCATCATGTCCTTCTAAGTTATTCAGCAATTTGCCATCACGACTCCACAGTTTGATGGTTTGATCAGAGCTAGCTGAAGCAATGAGCTGATTATCTGGACTGACACTAACACTCAAAACACTACCTTGATGTCCATCTAAACGATTGCGTTCTTGGGTGAATTGGACTGCTTGCCAGAGGTTAGATAAAGTCTCTTTTTCAATTTTTGATTTTTCTTTTTCTATTTTATGGTTTAATCGTTTCCCTACCTTGATGCTGATTAAAAGGGCATCAAGTTGATTTTTTTCCAGAAGAGAGAGCTGATAGTCAGCGTTGAGTTTAGCAAGGGTCGCCTGTCTTTGGTTAAATTCTGCCTGTCTTTGGTAAACTTTTGCCAATTGCCACTGCCAGATGGCGATAGCTGCTAGTATAGTCATCACCACACTAAATCCCCCTAACCCGGTCAGCAATGATTTCCGAAGCCGTTGTTGCGCCTCTTGCTTCTGAAGCCGTCGCGCCTCTCGCTCTTTTTCAAGTTCTGCTCGTTCTTTTTCAAGTTCTGCTCTGATGTCAGCTTTAAGTTCGGCTATGATGTCAGCCCCTTTTCTTTGTCGAATGAAATCGACCAGATAATCATGGACTAATTGATAGCGATTACCATAAAATTCTCTTAACAGCAGCACTAAGCCGGATTTCACAAAAATTTCCAACACTAAATCTAATCGTTTTAGCTCTGTTTCTACATCAGCGGCCAAGGCTTTTAATTCTTTTTCCAAATCATGGCGAGTTTTGAGGGGGCGGGTGTTGTTTTCATCCGTTAGCAAGTACAACACTAATTCAGCAACCCGTTTGTTCTCAGCACCACAGGCTTCCACTACTTCTTCTAAGTATTGGTTGACTAATTCAGCTTTTGGGTTATCTCCTAGGTGTTGATAGTGTTCTAGGGTGGTAATTTGGTTTCGTTCCAGTTGCGCCCCTACCACTTGCAACTCAATTGGTCGAATCTCCCCTAATTCTTTACCTAAATCCTCCACTAATTTATCAATCAGTGCTTGCTCTAGGGGAAACTGAGCTTGCTCCGTTAAGCGTTGAAGATATAATTTGGCATCTGCTGGGGTAAGATTACCCAAGTGAAACAGAATTCTCTTATCTAAAATATTGTTATTAATAACCTCTAAATCGATTCCAAACTTATTACATTCCAACAGCCAATGTAAATAATCCTCTCGCATAGACAAGATTACCTTTACATAAGGAATATTCAGACAGTCTCGCAAAAATTCATAAAAACCTCGCCTCTGGTTGGGGTCTGAGCAAAGTGATAAAAACTCTTCAAACTGGTCAAAAATTAAAACAGTAAGCAAATTTTTCTTACTATTTTTGTGCAACTGCTCAAGAATGAGGGCGGTTGAATCAAGGTTAGCAGGCACAGAGGCTACATTTAGTCTCTTCTCCAGAGTGTTTGTTAAGGATTTGCCTAGTGCATGAATCCAATTTGTATAAACTCGCTGCAAAAGCGGTAATACCCGACGGGTATTAATGGTTTGCCGTTCTAATGCTGGTATTAATCCCGCCTCAATCATTGAGCTTTTCCCCGCCCCGGACTGTCCATGAATCACAGTTAGTCTAGAGCGCTCCTGTTTCATGCGCTCAATCAGGCCATTAACATGGTGTTCCCTGCCAGAAGCCGCAATTTCTGGCGCTATCCTTTCTGAGCACTCAAGCGTTGCTAAAACTGGGTTAGTTATCTGCTCCTTAGGCTGCAATCGACCAGCACCAATGAATGCCCGAAACCCAAACCGGCTCTCAATCCCCTGTTGGACTTGTTTAATATTAAAGGCCTTGAGATAGTCCCCTTGTTGGCAATAGACCTGATGTAATTCCTTCAAGATACCAATATAAAGTTCTGGATCATAGTGGGGTTTGGTTTCTGCTCTAGCGGTTTCCAAGTTCTCAAGTGCTGCTTGTAATTGACCAAGATCATTTTGCGATCGCATAGTCCCAAGCAGTGCTCGCCCCAAGGAAAATAAATACCAACCCTGGGCAAAAGACTTTTGCCAGTCTAAGAAAGTTTGTTGTTCCGGTGAGGGATTGACTATCTTCTCTAATGCCGTTGAGCTCAGAAAAAGCGCTTGTTTGGAATACTCTTGCGCTTTTTTAAAGGCTGATTTGGCTAGGGCTACTTCAGCCAAAAAGCCATAAGCTCGTGCCATTCTGAACGGATCAGAATAGGTTTGATGGAGCGCCAAGGCTTTTTCGGCAACTGTCTTTAACTGCTCCCAATCTGACTGCCGCTGAAGTACATCTCCCCAAAAATTAATATATTTGGCAGCTAAGTCGAGGCGGTTAGCCTGCTCAAGACCCTCAACCGATTCCTGAAAATAAACTTTTGCTTGTTCACAAGCTTGCTCCTTCTCAGCTTGATGCCACAGTCCATAACCAGCCCACCACAAGCCTAAACAGAATAATACATGTCCACGGCGTTCCAGGTTATCGGTTTGTTTCCACAGAGCTAAACTGCGCTCATAATGCTGTCGAGACTCTTCTTGACAATTATCAGCCACTCGACCCAGCACAAATTCCAAACTGGCTTCTAACTCAGGGGCTAAGGCCACTCCCCGCTTTTCCAGCTCCTGTCGTGCTGACTGTAATTCAACATAGGATGCAGAGCCTTTGTTTAAATTCAGAGTACTACTGTGCAAAAACTCCGTTTCACGGGAGGCTACCACCTTGGCAAACACCTGATCAGTGGTTTGCTTAATAAAGTGAATTAATTGACCGCTGCTAATCAAAAACTCAACACAGCTTGACCAACTGTGGAAATCTGGCACTGACCGAATTAGCATTTGCAGCAACTTATCCGTCACCCACAACACCAGTGGAAACCGAAAGTTCCGAAACTCTTCCCGGATCTGGTTGGTTGCTGTCAGCACTTCCTCAATGCAACTTACTGAGTCTATCCCAGATACCATCAACGCCTCTGGCTGTTGCAGACCTAGCTCTTCCACAATAGTGGTATAGAGAGTTTTAACCGATTGCTCTAAGACCAGCTCCCTGATCGGAATAGAACATTGCTGCTGCAACTGCTCACTAATTTGTCTCCTCAATACCCCATAGTTACCAACCGCCAAAATCAAGGAAAATTCTCCCTGAGAAAACGTAATCAGTCGGATTAGTTCTCTGAGGGAATCTTGGTTGTGATTTGCGGTTGTATCTAGCATTCTAATAGCGGTTTTTAATTGGGTGAGGTACAGAGTTTTGGGTTTTAGGGAACAGGGAACAGGGAACAGGGAACAGGGATTAGGAATTAGGGAGTATGGAGTAGGGAGTAGTAATTAGGGAGCTGATAAGGGAGGGAGTGGTAAAAAAAATGTACCTCATAATTATGAAATTTTTATGAATTCATTTACGCCCTCGAACCGCACAAAGAGTCATTGAACTGAGTGATTGCAGGCACAAGTTAATGTTAATAGCTGATGGCTGATAGCTGATAGCTGACGGCTGATAGCACCTCAAGTAGCGTGGCACAGGCTTCGACGCTGGGAAGCATATGCTTACCTTGAATTTAGTAGACCTCTTGCAAAAGTATTTTCCTGATACTGTTTGCGTCAATTCTTGTCCACTGTTCCCTGTTCCCTGTTCCCTGTTCCCGACAACTGCCGCGAAGTCTAGTTTCCATTCAACTCCTTGGCATCAGCTAACACCGGATTGATATCATACCAACATCCCTGGTCATTACAATACTCAAACACAAACAAACTCTTCAACAGGATTTGGTATTCCTCCTCACCCCTGACAGTTTTGTGTTCAGCCACATTTCTGAGCAATTCCCACTCATCCGGTGTAATTGCCCTGCTCAATTCATTGCGACGCTGACTAATCACACTGTCTACCAAGTTACGAGATAAAGGCGGTTCGTCTTTCCTGAGGCAGTTCCGGAGCAGCACCAGCAAATTCCTGACATGACCCCCACTAACTAGACACAGGCGATCCAATGTCTGTGGGGTATCAAACACTTTTGTAATTAAACTGAGCCGTTGCTCTGGCTCCACATCTGGGAAGGCTCTGGCTAAGATCATCTGTCGCAGCAAAGCAATTCCGGCATCACTGGGACTACCATCTGGTTCTTGTACCTGTACCATCGGTAACAGTAGGTGCTCAGAACCAAAGCGATTCCTGAGGTTTTCTTGGTCATTGGAAAATGCCAAAATCAGGGGAATCGTGTATACCACATGGCATTTGAGTTGATTAAGATACTCCCCCTGGTCTACAAACAAATATTCTGGCTGATTGCGTTGCCCTGACTTAGGTTTATTATGGATCCGGTCAAGATTATCCACAATCACCACTAGTCCAGCTTTACCCTGCTTTTGCAGCTGCTGTTGAGCGGGTTCAATCAGTTCTGTATTAATCGCTTCTACAATATTGTTGACCCGTGGCTCTAGATGTTGTCGCAATAGGGAGCGAATGTCCTTAGAATTCTTCGCTTTGGTGGTAATTTCCCCAATCCCAAAGGCTAGGGAAGACTCGTCCTCTTGTGAGCTGAGGCCAATCTCACCAAACTCAGGAACGTTGACTTTTAACCCGGTCACCTCGGAGTTTAACAACTTAGCCGCCCCTTGCACTAAGGATTGGAAGCGGGTGGGTTGGAGTTTAATTTTAGCTTGCTCCAGACTTTGAATCACCTGACGAGCAATGGTCAGCAAAATATCACTGATCTCTACATCGGCCAGGTCCAAGTCATTAGAGGACTCAAAATAAACGACATGAAATCCCTGTTGTTCTAATTCCCGTTTCAATCGCGATAACTCCGTAGACTTGCCACAGCCCATGTGTCCCGTAAACAACTGACAGGTCGGCTCGTCTTCTGAGAAGGTAATGGTGCGTCTGAGTTCTCGAATAATATTGCTGCCCCGCACCTTGGCAAAATCAATGTAATATTGTTGGTCTTCAGCCCTCCCCACATTTAGGGTTTTACTGGGATTACAGACCCGAAAAAATCTGCCGAAATTGACTGTCATTAAAATTCCCCCCGGTAGACGAATTGACTTTTGTCAGATGGCACCGCGATATCTGCCAGATCGACATACCTGACAACTAGAGGCTCTATAGGATATACAGCCTCTATATAATTTATCGACTTAATAGCTACACATTATGCAATTGACATTTTCCCTTAATTGCAACAAAACGTAACATTATTCCTAATCCTGATGCTATATGATGCAATAGCTGCCCAGAAAGTTGCCTGAAATGTCATAAATGCGATCCTCCCTTCATACTCCCTACTTCTAGTGTGGCTCATCAGTCAGACTGTTAGCAGTACCCGATCGGGTACCTTCGTTTTAGGGAATAGGGAGCAGGGAGCAGGGAGCAGGGAATAGGGAACAGCGGATCTGGGAACAGGGAGCAGGGAACAGGGAACACAGAAAAAATCTTGTGTATCTCATTAGACTAGAAAACGCTATAGTTTGGGCAATCCTTGCAATTGCTCCTCTCGAATATTTTTCATGGTAATTTTGGAGATGGAGAAATGCTTTTTATTTCCATCCAACATTAGCGTTTAAAGTAGGAAATACCAATGCTTAAAAGCTATGAAGCCATTACCCTTAAATGGTCAAGTTCAATGGTTAACAGATGCACCAAAAGTATCCAAAGCTCGTGTAATTGTGACGATTCTTTCCGATACTGAACCAAAAGTATTGCGCCGGACTCCCCCTGCGTCGATTGCGGGTAAAGGTAGAACTTTGGGGGATTTGGTCAGTTCCGTCGTTGAGGAACAAGATTGGAAACTGCTATATCAATTTGGAAACCAATCCTTATCCAGTAATTGCCCAAAGGAATAAGGACATTGTTCTGGTAGAGACTTAAGCTGAGTTTTATTCTGGACAATCAATAAAGCGTTTTGGTAGATTTTGGGTAATTCATCAGCTAATGAATTTCGCAAATTAGTGGTAAGTTTATCCTCTACTTGAACCCGAAAGGTAATAATTTACCCCGCCCAGTGATTAGCATTTCTCCCCTTTTCTGCTTCCCAAAATTGGAAAAGCATTAGATGAATGATTATCTGCAACAGTAAACTTTTAACAGCATTTCTTTCGCTGCGTCCCAAGGCTTCTAATTCCTCGATTAAGTTGTCATAATCTAATTCTTCTAATTGACGATTTTTCAGTAGCTTAACTGTTTCAGTTAACCACTGATCGTACTCAGTTTCATAAAGTTGTTTTAAGTCACGTATCTGAGATTTCATCAGCAAAGGGAGTAGGGAGTAGGGAGTAGCTGATAAGGGTAGGTTTTTAACAAAGACCTCAGGTGTGGGGTGTGGGGTGTGGGGTGTGGGG
>NZ_MKZS01000001.1:907009-919691 GCF_001942495.1 Moorena bouillonii PNG | reverse complement strand
AGCCTGTTCCACCACACACACAGTTCTTGACACAGGCTTCCAGCCTGTTCCACCACACACACAGTTCTTGACACAGGCTTCCAGCCTGTTCCACCATAGATTATTTTACAGAAGACTTCTCTACACTATCCATTTGCCAGAAGAAAGGATATCTTTCAGCAATCTCAGATAAATTAGCTTTTACAGGATTTTCTCTGATATAGTTCCATGTCTCTAAAAATTCTCTTTCATCTCGCATAATGCGATCATATCGCTCGTCTTGCCAAACAATACCGATATGATTCATTACTTTAGCAACTTGTTTAGAACTATAGCTTTTAATGCTGTGGATAATACTACCTAAGGTCCAATATTTCTGATCTGATTTTGGTAAAGGCTGCATTAACCAATGCACATGATCTGGCATAATTACAACAGCATAGGTTTTGTACCTTTGGTTATTGAAGAATAAACAGGAATCTAGAACTACCTGTCTGGCTTCTGGGGTCAACTCTAGCTTTTGCCAAGTACTAAAAGTCACAAAGTAAATTGCTCCTGCTAATTCCCAGTGAGGAAGATTTCTTTTGCTAATTTTAATATTTGGAGACTTTCTGAAACTGGTATAACTGGTATAATTCATTGAACGATAATCTTGCCAGTCATAATCATTAATATTCGGTTGAGACAGCCTGGAAGCCTTTGCCCCAGAGGATAGAGGGTTGGGGGTAGTCATTAGTTACATTTCTACAGAGTATGTTACTGCCAGCATCTTGCTAGTTATAATCATTAATGTTGCCTTAAGACAGCCTCGAAGCCTGTTCCCGCTGATTGGTGCTTCATAAGCTCGGTTGGGTTTGGTTAAGTTCTCTTCACATATCCATTGTCGAACTGGCATCTTGCCAGTGATATATGATTAATTGTGGAACTGGCATCTTGCCAGTGATTCTACAAGTGGAACTGGCATCTTGCCAGTGATATATGATTAATTGTGGAACTGGCATCTTGCCAGTGATATATGATTAATTGTGGAACTGGCATCTTGCCAGTGATTCTACAAGTGGAACTGGCATCTTACCAGTGATTCTACAAGTGGAACTGGCATCTTGCCAGTGATTCTACAAGTGGAACTGGCAAGATGCCAGTGATATATGATTAATTGTGGAACTGGCATCTTGCCAGTGGTTCTACAAGTGGAACTGGCATCTTGCCAGTGATATATGATTAATTGTGGAACTGGCATCTTGCCAGTAATATATGATTAATTGTGGAACTGGCATCTTGCCAGTAATATATGATTAACTGTGGAACTGGCATCTTGCCAGTGGAGCTAGTTGTAGAACTGGCATCTTGCCAGTGATATATGATTAACTGTGGAACTGGCATCTTGCCAGTGATATATTATTACTTACTTGATTGACATTGACACAGGCAGCCTATTCCGCAGCCACTGGCAAGATGCCAGTTCTACACAGAGAAGAGGGAAAAGGGAAAACAGGGCAAAGGGCAAAAGCGCAAAAGGCTAAAGGGTTACGGAGTCCACGCACACCCACACACCACACGAAAACCAAACTTGCTGCCGCTGCGCCTGAGGACCGGATCATAGAAGGGGCGAGACCCAGAACGGCAGAATCCAGGGTCGCTGCGCCAAGAACCGCCCCGCAACAGCCGGGATAGATTATCATTATCGTTATTATTTATAGACTCATCTTCCCAGGCACTGCCATCTGTCGGCGCACCTTTATAGTTTGAGTGCCAATGGTCTGCACACCACTCCCACACATTCCCATGCATATCGTAGAGTCCAAAGTCATTGGCTACCCCAAAACTCCCCACTGGGGTTGTTTCCTGAACATATTTGCCTTTATAACCAGAGCCATAAGTAGAGTTGCCATGATAGTTAGCTAGGTCCGTTGTAATTGTCTCGCCAAAATGAAACGGGGTGGTTGTTCCGGCTCTACAGGCATACTCCCACTCGGCTTCACTGGGCAAGCGATAAGGGCGTTTGGTATACTCAGACAGCCGCGCACAAAACTCCACCGCATCATACCAAGAGACTCCCTCAACAGGTCGGTCTTCCCCTTTAAAATAGGATGGATTGGGTTTAAGTTCTCTGTTGACTTGGGGTAGGGCGGCCACGGCTTGCCATTGGGCTTGGGTCACTGGGTATTTACCCATCAAGAAGAATTTAATGGTGACTTGATGCTGGGGACTTTCACTGTCACTATGCCCCTCTTCTGTTTCTGGGGAACCCATGATAAAGCTCCCTTCACGAATGCCAACCATCTCTAACTCAACTCCATTCCCTAAGTCTTCGATAAAACTATAAGCTTGTTGCTGATGACGGTTGATAATTAGTTCTGTTTTTCTTCTGAACCAGCCTGTTGGTTTCAACTCAATAGTTGCGACTTCAAACTCAAAAGGTTCTAGCTCAATCTCTGGGGATATCTCTGTCCCTGCTCCCAGCTCAATGGTTACCACCTCACATTCAAAGGTTTGCAGGGGTGGGAAACCTTCAAGCTGAGTGACATGATTAAGGCTAAGGTTTACCCCATGAACACCATAGGATTGACTAGCATCAGGGGGAATTTGACCCTTGAGCCAGATTCCGAGGGATTGAGCAAATTTCATTAAGGAGTCATATTGACTCAACTGGGGTCTAAATTCTTGAATTAGGCGCTGTAATCGGGCTAATTCTGCCTGTCCATTTTTTCCTCGGTTAACCAATCCTTGTAGGGCTGTGGCTATCTCTTCTTCTGCTTTAGTGCGATGTTGATCTAAATACACCATGGCTGCCCATTGTTGTGCCTGGAATTCTCCCTGTCGGCTAGGGGGATGGGTTCCCATTAAATAAGTCACGTAGTCCATCAGCAATTGGGCTACGGATTTGAGGCGATTTGTTCCAAATTTGTGCTGAAATTCTGGTGTTTCAAATTGTGCCAATAAATTAGACCGTACCGCCGGAGTCATGGCATATAATTCATAACCAACTGGACGGCACAACTCCGACAACAGTAAATCCGCTTCTGCTATCCAAGGCACTTCCTCGTTGAGTAAAAATTGCACTCGGATATAATTCACCAATTCCGGAGTCAAGACCAAGGGCAAAGCGCAATGACAAGCTAGATAGCGATAGTTGGGCTCAAACCTGGCCACAAACCGTTCAACTTGTTGCTTGGCTATTTCTTCGGTTAATTGGTCAGATGAGGAAGTTGTCATAGATATTATCGAATCTGTGCGATCGCTTGATTTAACCCATGAGGATCCAGAGGGTACATTGGTACTAAATGAGCGATAAATTGGGCAGTGCTTCCTTGCCAGCGTTCAGAGGGAACGGGATTCAACCAGGCAATTAACTTGGTATGCTGTTTAATGTGCCACAAAACTTCAGCGGTTGCTGAAAATCTTTCGGAACGGCGATCGCCACGAGCTGCTCCCCCATCGCTGACAATTAAAACACTGGTATCCCCATCAGACTCTGCCAAAATCGACTCAAACTTTACCTTTTCGGTTAGATAAGGGTCTTTATAAACATACTCTGCGGGAACGTTGTGGAAATAGCCCACCCGCACCCGTTCGATATTACTTTCGTCTTGGGCGGTTTCGACTAAATCTCGCGTAAAACGGTGAAAGGGAGTCATGGAGCCTTCCTGATCCAGCAACAAGAGCAAATCAGCGTGATTTTGCTCCCTTCGGCTGTATTTCGGCTTTAAAAAAAATCCCTGTTGGCAGACCTTGGCAATTGTCCCTTCCACATCCAGAACATCTTCTCTACCATCTGCCACCATCCGCCGCAAATAACGCCAGCTATAAACCATATACCTGCGAGAAATGGGATAATAAGCTTGGAAATCCCGGTCTTCTGTGTGTTCCAATACATTGATTGATGATTTGACCGGTAGTAAGGATAATTCAGGCACTGGAGTCGGAGAGTCTACCTTTGAGGGAACCTGTTCCCTAGGGGAGACAGGAGGGGAGTTATTAGGGGAGAATGATGATTCGGGTGATTCTGAGGGAATTTCCCTTGGTTTTGCCTCCTCTTGGCTCTCTTCTGCCCTAATGGAAGGAAAAACGACGTCTAAATGCTGTTGTTGGGCTAGGGAATGACACCAAAGCGATCGCAGCAGTTTTTTGAGAGCATTGGCATCCTGCACTCCCCAGCCGCCTTCAATAGCTTGTAAGGCAGCTAAATATTCATTAATTCCCAAAGCAAACCCATCCCGGCGCAACCGGTAAAACAGGCGAGTTAACAGAGGGTGGGGATTAACGTTACTCATACCAATTTCATAAGACAGTGTAACACGTAGAAGATCCCCCTAAATCCCCCTTAACAAGGGGGACTTTAAGTCGAGTTACCCCCTTTTTCAAGGGGGACTTTAAGTCGAGTTACCCCCTTTTTCAAGGGGGACTTTAAGTCGAGTTACCCCCTTTTTCAAGGGGGACTTTAAGTCGAGTTACCCCCTTTTTCAAGGGGGATTTTAACTCCAGTTCTCCTTAACAAGGGGGACTTTAACTCCAGTTCTCCTTAACAAGGGGGATTTTAACTCCAGTTCTCCTTAACAAGGGGGATTTTAACTCCAGTTCCCCTTAACCAGGGGGACTTTAACTCCAGTTCTCCTTAACAAGAGGGATTTTAACTCCAGTTCTCCTTAACAAGAGGGACTTTAAGTCCAGTTCCCCCCTTTTTCAAGGGGGGCTAGGGGGGATCTGATCTGTAGCCTCATTAAAGGAAATTGGTATCATGAACCTGCATAATTGGGATTTTGCCAATCTTGCCGCAATTTAAAGACTAAATCTCGATAGGGAATTGTATTGTCTTGCTGGAGTTTAGTCACAGCATAGGGTTCCGATTTAAAGTGATGTAAGGCAGCCAGCCAATCCAGAAACTCACTAGTCCCCGGACGTTTAAAAAGACTTTTATCCTGTCGTATCTTTAAAAATTTAGCGATCGCAGTCGTCACTAAATCAGATTTGGGCATTGCCATTGTCTCTGGTTTCTGTTTCTGTTGATAGTGAACCTTGACAATTTTCTCTAACTCTTCTGGTTGACTAGGGAAACGCACATAGTGATATAAACAGCGGCGTAAGAAGGGAGAGGGGAGACTGCCTTTTTCTTTATTACTGGTAATAATGATAATTGGTAGTTGCTCTTGATTAGCCTCTATCGTTTCTCCTGTTTCCCGAATAAAAAATTTCCAAGGTTTATCCAATATCGACAGTAAATCATTGGGGAAATCCACATCAGCCTTGTCAATTTCATCAATTAGCAACACTGCCGGATAGTCGTGGGATTGAAACGCTTTTCCCAGGGAACCTAGTTCACGGTAATCTTTTGGTTCTTGAGGATTTCTCGGTTGTCCAGTTTTCGGATTAATAGACGGGGTTAAGTCTTTGGTTTGGACATCATGCAAGCGCAAAATTGCATCGTATTCATATAATCCCTCTTGGACTTTCGTGGTTGAACGAATATCCCAGCGATAAAAGGGCAACCCTAACTCATAAGCCACTGCTACTGCTAATCGGGTTTTACCACATCCCGATTCTCCTTCAATTAACAGAGGTCTTTGGAGGAAAATTGCCAAATTCACGGCTTCAATTAATTCGCTGTCTGCAATATAGGGTTCTAATTCTGTGGGAGAATCTGGATGACATTGTTTAGGTCGATGTTTTGGATTGCCCTGGAAGATGTATTTAGGAGGATTCATAGGCTATAACTAAAGTTTATTAAATTTTTGTTTCAACATGTAACAGGTTTTTTCTGGATTTCCTTTAGAATAGTTGAAGATGTACTTTGACTCAAGCCAGCTTTTTTGAATAGAATAATCTTTATAAGTATCTTCAATCCATTCACGAATATCTTTCTGCGTCCATTCTCTTGGTAAAGACAATTTTAAAATTTTTTGCTTATTAAATTTTAATTTTGGGGAGAAATGAGGTAAGCATTGACATTTTTCTGACAAACAAGAATAACTAGTAGTCATGAAAAGGATAATTATAATCTTTGAATAAGTCTGAGATAGTTGAGACTGTTTTTTAGTCAGAGGAATCCAAAAATACTCCATAAACCAGCATAATAATGAATCTTGATTTTCCCCAAGAGCATCCCAATCATTCAATTCAAAAAAAACAAGACTCCCAACTTGCAAGCCATTCGTGATTTTATCAATAATATTGATAGCATCCTGTTGAGGATTATCAACTGTTTGAGTCTCCGAATTAGAGTTAGGTATAAAGTTTGCGATCGCCCTTAATAAACTTTGTTCATCTACAATATTATTGGCTATCACATTAATCGGGTAATGTCTCCAGTCATCACTTTCTTTGGTTAGATCGTCTCGAATGTCATAAACCAATAATTCTCCTTTAGTTTCCTTGATATTTTCAATTAAAAAAAAAGCCGAGCCTCCCTTACGAGTACTAGCAAATTTGTCGAGAATTTGATTAATTAGATTTCTCGGCTTTCTAAAATCAATCTTTGGTAGCTGTTTATCAAAAATATTACCTCTTTTATTGTTAGTTAATGATGATTGTTGATATGAACTAAGTTGAGTTTCAATTTCTTCAAGTTGATAAAAATATATATCACTTCTTCTTTTGAGATTCTGATATTCACTTGACGCAGGGTCAAGGAATCTCATTTGACTGGGTATATCACTAATTTTTTCTTCTAAATCTTTTTTTTCTTGTTCAAGAAAGTCTCTGCGATTCATTTTTTATTGTCAACTAGCAAATCCCTAAAAACCAGACAATTTATTTTCAATTTTCTCAAGCTTTTCAAAATATACCTCACTTCTTCTTTTGAGATTTTGATAGTCACTTGATGCAGGATCTAGGAATCTCATTTGATTGGGTATGTCATTAATTCTTTCTTCCAAATATTTTTTTTCTTGTTCGAGTAACTTTCTCTTCGCAGGTAACAAACCTGGCTTAACTTGCTTTTCTATTTCCTTAGTTCGGATAACAATTGACTCCAAATATACCCAAGCTTTCAATAAAATTTGTGTCGAAATCATAAACGCGACTTTTGCCTCTCGCTTGCGGTCTGCCGCAACTACCATCCCCACCACTCCCTGTAACTCTTCATCCCAAACCGGAGAACCACTAAATCCTGGTTCAATTCCGTATCCAGTTAGAGTTTCCAGTTGAAACCATTGTTTAGCATTTTGCTCCGATAATACCCCAGTTGCCCAAACTCCAAACGGAACTTTCTTAGGACAGCCAAATACTTTAAATGGATTATTTGCCAGATTTTCTGATAACAGCAGGCGAGTCGCGTTAGCAGACGCAGGAAGGTGATCAAGTTTCAAAACCGCAATATCTTCTATCGCTTCTTCAGAATCTTCTAAAGGAGATACAGGATGCCAGCAAACCACCCTCGCCGAAAATTTATCTTTGGAATTAAGTAAAGGAAAATCAACGTTTATTTCTCCCTCAGGGCAGCTCTGTGTGGTGCTATCAATTAACAATGCCTCTGCCACGACATGAGCACAGGTTAAGGCATAGTGTTCCGATACCAGAAAGCCAATACCAACTACTTGGTCTTGATTAAAGAGCCGAATAATTGACATTTTATGGACATTAAAATCCATTTATTTAATTTATCCTCTACTTGCTCTGATTCTTATTACTCCATTTTAAGGTAATTTCATAGCTCACTTCGCCACCCACAGAGGCAAAGACGGCTCCCGCATCCGCCGTCAATTTCAAACCAAATTTTACTTCCACTTCATCGGCAGGTTGGTTAAGGTCACGCAATTTGGTGATCACCGCAGAAGCAACCGGTTGGATTTGATCCAGGGCTTCTTCAAAGGTCTGCCGTGCCTTGAGGACTTGTTTTCCCGATCCCAGGGCGACTCGCTCAATACCACGGCTTTCTGGTTTTTCCACTTCTACCAAAAATGTAGTTCCATCCGCTAGGGAAAATTGCGCTAATTGTTTTTCTGCCATAGTTTGTGTCTTTTTACTTCCATTCAGCAACCCCAGACATTGTTGATCAGCTAGTAATTGTCCTGATCACCCAGGCTGCGATCGCAAGACTAATCCCCACAGCAACTACCAAAACTACAGCCAACCCTGACAACAGTAAGACCAGAAACAACCAATCGGATTTTTGTGGTGTTGATGATGATACATTTAGTTCTTTCTCTAACAACTCGACATTTTTGACATTTGCCTTCCACGCCGCATCCACCAAATCCCCTAAGACTGGTATAGAACCACTAACTGTCTCAAGAAGGATATTTAGCACCATCTCCACCAAGGTAGATCGAGACACTCCCAGTCGTGCTGCTTCTACGACAATGTATGATGAAATGATAGTTCCTACAAAATCACCCCCCCCTGGCAACAGACCGATGATGGGATCTAAACCAATCCGATAACCTGTTCCAGGGATAGGAATAGCATTGTCCAGTAGGTAGCTTACCCGACGTACACGCCTTAAGGTCGATGTTTTGCGATCATTCCTCATGGGCTTCTATAGGTTGAAGGTTGTTTGTCAGAATGTAGAATGAAGAATGTAGAATGTAGAAGGCAAAATCTAGAATGCAGAATGGTGAATGGTGAATTCTCAATTCTTCATTCTCAATTCTCAATTCTTAATTCTCAAAAGTGTTTCAGCTCATATGATTATTTTTTGGCCTTGGCTAATTTTCTTGGTCTAGGTCTCCGATGGGATGCTTGTATTGCTTCTCCTACTATCACATTCAACTGGTCCCCTAATAACAGTACCAGAGAAGTCATGTAAAGCCAAACCTGTAAGATAATCACAGCTGTTACAGTACCATAGACTTTGTTGTAATTGGTGAAATTGGCACCAACGTAGTGCCGAAACAACCCTGAAGCCACTGCCCAGGAAATGGCTGCTAAAACTGCTCCTGGCAATATCGGTGTCCCTAGCTGCCAACGGCTTGGTCCGTAGCGATAGATAAAGGCAAAGGATGCCGCCACCATACTCAAGGCTACGGGCCAGGTCAACATACTCCATAGTGTCAACAAGATTGAATATCCACTCGTATCAACGACTGTTTTTAGCACCCAGTGACTGATAAATACCAAAAAAGAGGCAATCACCAGCAGTATGATACTACCAATGGTTAAGCCCAGAGAAATCAACTTAGCTTTCCAAAAGGGTCGTTGTTGCTCTCGGGGAATGTTGTGGATGTGATCAAGGGCATTCATCGCTGCACTCAAGGCTCCAGAAGATACCCAAATTGCTACGATAAAACTCAGGGAAAATAGACTGCTATTGCTGCTGAGGTGAATCTGCTCGGTAAATTTCTCAATCGGCTCCAGTGCCTGAGCCGGACCCACTTCCTTCATCATTCTCAGAGCTTGATTCTGTGCCACTTCACTCAGCTCGGGAGGGTGGTGGTACCAGGTTAATTGTAAGGAATATTCAAACAAGCCAATAGCTGTCAGAATTGCCAAAATTGCTGGAAACAGAGCTAACATGGCGTTATATGCCATTTCAGCGGATAGACCCATTAAGCGACGTTCCATCGCACGGGTGAAAGTCTCCCTGAGGGTTACCAGATTCAGGTAACCAAAGAAACGGAAGAAAAGAAAAAAACGCTTAGATAGCATAGGTTCTGATTTCAACAGGGGCTTGCTATGAATTAATTTGCAAATTTTACCTATAGTTTGCCCATTACTAGTGTTCAGTAGTTCAATCGACACACTTTACTATTTTATTGACAGTTGACCGTTAACCCTCAGTAAGCATTCAGCTATCAGCTATCAGCTTTCTGCGTGTCGCGTATCAGCGTGTCGCGTATCAGCTTGTGGCCACACTACGGCAAAAGTTTATGCCCATAACGCACATGCTTACAACCCTCAACTCTCAACCGTGATTTAATTTGATTATATTTGAAGTGCTATAGCCGATGGAGTAGTTGTTGATGAGCAACAATGGGTCAGTTACCCAATGGTTAGCCCAAATCAAGGAACTTAAGCAGCAGCTGGCAGATAGCATTAAAGAGTGCCAAGCTGCGGATAAAAGTGCAGCTCATTGGCGTCAGTTATATAATACTGAAGCTCAGCAACGGCGTATAGAAAGCCAACTCGCTCAAGAGCAAATCGAAACTCTCAAGGCTCAACTCCAACAATTACAACAAGACGGATTTCAACTCAAATCAGATCAACTGGAGACGGTATCGAGTATTGAGCAGAATCTGGAACAACTGCAAACGGTTGAGGAATTAAGGGCAACCCTTAAGTCGGTCATGGCAGAACGCGATCGCTTAATTGATGCCTTAAAGACTGAGCAAGCCAACCATGCTCAAACCCGGGAAAACTTAACGGTTGTGATTAGTGATACTGTTGAGCAACTGGCTAAGGAAAGAAAGAGTAAACCGTCCCAGGTAGAGGAAGTTACCGTTACGGAGTCTTCCCCATCTCCCGATCTCCCTAGCTTCGACAATGAAGATAGTTGGTAAGTATATGCGCTACGCGCACGCTACTTGAGGTGCAGTCAGCGGTCAGCGGTCAGCTTCGTGGCACAGGCTTCCAGCCTGTGACTTCACTCAGATCAAAAAATGGTTACCTGTTTCATTCACAAACTGATAGCTGTTCGCGTAGCGTGCGCGTAGCGCTTAAGCTGTTCGCGTAGCGTGCGCGTAGCGCTTAAGCTGTTCGCGTAGCGTGCGCGTAGTGCTTAAGCTGATAGCTTACCTAGTCACTGTCCATGATAGGATTCATCACAATGGTGCGAGATATCAGTACAACATTGCTCACCACCAAGTGTCACCTATAAGATATACTTTACCTGAACTCTACAAATAATGACATCAAGGATAGTATCTATGTGCAGAGTACTGGGATATATTGGAGAACCTTTAGCAATTTCCAAGTTAATCCTCGAACCTGATAATTCTTTGGTTAATCAAAGTTACGATTCAGATTACCATCATATGGTACAGTTAGCAGGGTTTGGACTTGCTACTTGGAAAAAAGACACTCTCACCGCCAATTATCCTTTCATCTATAAAGGAACTAAACCACCTTTTTATGACAGAAATTTACAGTCTTTGTGTGAGAGTCATGAGACTAATTTACTTTTATCCCACATCCGAGCAGCATACTACACTTATGAAGCGGTTGTCCATGAGCATAATTGCCACCCGTTTATTTTTCCAGGATTCCGTTTAGCTTTAGCACACAATGGCTGGATATACGGGTTTCAAGAGATTCGCTTCCCTTTATTAAATAAGTGCAGACCAGAAATTATCCAGAATCTAGAGGGAAGTACCGATACTGAGGTAATCTATGCTCTAATTATGTCACAGGTCGATGATCCGACCAAGGATTTGTCTGTTGATGAAATTATAGATGCTATCAACAAGACAGTTAAAATTATTCTTGATGTTCAAACTGAGTACAATTGTGAAGGAATCAGTGTTATAAAATTGTTCCTGGCAGATAGTAATGATTTATTAGTTGCCAATCTCGGGATTGGCTATAACCGACAGCTAAATGTACCAGGTGACTGGCAAAAATTAACAAATGAAGAATTACAAGAGCTGAAAAGCGATAGTGAAAAAGATGCCTTGTACCTCCTCAAGAGTCCTGTTTGGTCATTGAAGGGCAAAAATTTTGGAGATTATGATGGTTTTAAGATGGAATCTGCAGCAGATGAAGATGTACGCTCTGTTATTATTTCTTCCGAACCACTGACTGAAGATTTTACTGGTTGGTCACAGGTTCCTTTTCAACATATTTGTTTTTTCGATAACAATAATGGTAATCCAAAAGTTGAGACGAAACCATTTCCCTTCAACTAATTTTTATCCAGTCGCTGATTTATAACTGGTAATCGAGCGAGTAGGTTGGTTGGGTCGAGGTGCGTTGGCCCAACTATCAATACTATTGCAGTTCTTAATTGCTGTGAGGTACTTTCTTTATGGGTTGCGCGGGAGTACGGAGTAGGGAGTAGGGAAGTCAGCAAATATGTTTACTGCTGGACTATACGGCAGTTGAACTATAACATCCTTGATTCCATTTCCTATAATAGAGCGTTATAGCGCTGATCAAAAAACCTGGAAATCATGAAAAAATACATTCCACTCCTAGGGCGGATATGCCTTTGTGCTATTTTTATTAAAGCTGGTATCGATAAACTATTTAACCCAACCTATACTCAACAATTGATGGAATCCAAAGGGGTTCCTGGTGTACTGATTATTCCCACCATCATTATACTTTTGGGGGGTGGATTATCCGTATTACTAGGCTATAAAGCTCGTTGGGGAGCATTAGCGCTAATTGGATTTTTAATTCCCACCACCTTGATTTTTCACACCGATTTCTCTAATCAAATGCAAGAAATTCAATTTCTGAAGAATCTAGGACTAATCGGTGGATTATTGATGGTAGCAAGCTTTGGTCCAGGACCAGTTAGCTTTGATAACCCCAGTCTCTGGGATCGAATCCAGTTCCCCTTGTCATTAAAGAATAGCTGGCGCAGAATCTCAGGTCGATCTCGGTTTTAGGGAGATGGGGAGATGGGGAGGTGTGGGAGATGGGGAGATGGGGAGATGGGGAGATGGGGAGGTGTGGGAGATGGGGAGATGGGGAGATGGGGAGATGGGGAGGTGTGGGAGATGGGGAGATGGGGAGATGGGGAGATGGGGAGGTGTGGGAGATGGGGAGATGGGGAGATGGGGAGATGGGGAGGTGTGGGAGATGGGGAGATGGGGAGATGGGGAGA
>NZ_MKZS01000001.1:899837-906909 GCF_001942495.1 Moorena bouillonii PNG | reverse complement strand
TTTGAAGACGAGTCAGTGAGGTGACTCACTGGCTTAGTTTAATGGAGATGGGGAGGTGTGGGAGGTGTGGGGAGATGGGGAGATGGGGATTAATATCGGATTAAACATCAAGACAATGAGATAAAAAGTATTTAAAGATACCAAATTCATCTCAAACAAATTCTTACCTCTCCCCACACTCTTGTGCTCTCCCCTGTCTCCCCACACTACCCCCTCTCCCCACACTCTTGTGCTCTCCCCTGTCTCCCCACACTAAGCCCTCTTCCTACACTCTATTCCCTCAACTGTGTCACTAGCTTTTTAACCTTAGAACTGTTGAGGAATTGCAGAAATTCCTGGGTCAGCTGCTGCTCCTTTTGCCTAAACTCAAGAATACGGTCTTGCTGAACAGGAGTTCTTTCTGCTATCGGAATAGTAATCAGTTGATTGAGTTGTTCCCTCAGGGAAAGCTGCTGCTGCAAAATCGCTTCATAGCCTGCTTTGATTTGCTCCTCTTGAGGTAAGTATGGTATTTTTTCGTGAACCCTAGTTTGAGTCTTGTCCTGATTAGACAAATCGTCTTTTTGTTCTGGCACTGGGAATAAATTTAGCACCAGTTGCGCCGACTGCACCCGTTTTTGTTGCTGCAGCAACTCAGATAAACTTAGATAGGCATTATCCAAGTTGAGTTTATAGGACTGCTTTTGCTCCTGAGACAGTTTCTCCTGAGACAGTTTAGTGACATCTTGCCCCAGGGACTGATATACATTGACTGCTTGCTTATGAAAAATAATCGCTAGTTCTGGCTGGTTTTGTGCCGCCAGTACAGCACCAATAGTCCTCAAGGTAAATGCTTCCCCAGCTTTTGAACCCACTTCCCGATGAATCACTAGGGCTTGTTGGTAGGTTAAGAATGCTTGTTCGTACTTTCCTAGGCGATGGTAAGCGATACCTAAATTATTCAGAAGCATTCCCTCTGAAATGCGATCGCTTACTTCCTGGGCAATAGTCAAGGCTTGCTGATAGGACAACTGTTCCTGTTCGTGGTTGCCTAGACGGTGGTAAACTAACCCTAGGCTATTAAGCAGTGTTCCTTCGTCTGCCTGTGACACTAGAGAATTGTTTTCGGAATTATCGAGTATTTCTCGATAGATATCGAGAGCTTGCTGGTAGGAATCCAGGGACTGGTCATCCTGACCCAGCTTATAGTATATATTCCCCAAATTATGGAGAGTCCTGCCTTCGTAGCCACGATTGCTCACTTCTCGGTAGATGGCTAAGGCTCGTTGATAGAATTCTAGGGACTTTTGATCGTCCCCTAGGTTGGAATACGTTAACCCCAAATTATTAAGAGTACTCCCTTCCCCGGTGCGATCGCCTAATTCTCGATCAATTGCTAAGGATTGCTCAAAGAACGACCTTGCTAATTGATATTGACCAAGTTCATCATGAACCCACCCAATAAAATATAGCGCTACTCCTTCTTGATAGCGATCGCCAATGTTTCGTTTAAGTTCTAGGTACTTCTCGAAGCTATGTAAAGCCTCTTGTAATTGACCTGTACTTAACTGTTGGCGACCTTTAACATAGAGCTGCTGGGGTGGAGTGACTTGGTCAAGGCTAGTTTGCTCAAGACTAGTTTGCTCAAGGCTAGTTTGCTCAAGACTAGTTTGCTCAAGACTAGTTTGCTCAAGACTAGTTTCGTCAAGACTAGTTTCGTCAAGACTAGTTTCGTCAAGACTAGTTTCGTCAAGACTAGTTTCGTCAAGACCAAGAATAGGCGAAAGGGGGAATGTCAGAGAAATGAGTAAAGAGGCAGTGGTCAGCAGGAAGGATGAAGGAACATTAATAAAGGATAAGAGTTTTTGCTTCAATTCAAACTTCCTAGTTTCCACTTGACAATTGTGTTGTCACATCTTATTATATATCCTGAGTTTAATCAGTTTGTCAGCAAGTACAATTACTTATTCACTCTCTGACTTACCCTGTTGGTCATCATCTTTTGTTTTCTTAGTAGTCTTCTTGGTGGATTTCCCAGTGGTTTTCTTTTTGGTGGAAGTAGTGGATTTACTGGACTTGCGACCAGATTTACCCGATGACGCCTTAGCTGCTATGACTTCCAAGGCAGTTTCTAAGGTTAACTCCTCCATGGATTTTCCCTCTGGCAGAGAGGCATTAACTTTGCCATGGTTGACATATATCCCATAGGGACCCTGATAGATATTGACTGGCTCCCCATCCTGAGGATGAACCCCTAGTTCCCGTAAGGGTTTTTTAGTCTTGGTGCGAGAACCGCCCCTTGTCTTCTTAGGTTGTGCTAGGAGCTCTAATCCACGCTCTAGGGTAATTGTCAAGACGTCATCCTCACCTTTAAGGGAGCGGTAATCTTTGCCCTCCTTCCCTTGGTCATGGACAACATAAGGACCAAAGCGTCCGATTGCGGTTTTAACCGGTTTGCCTGTTTCCGGATGAGGACCGAGAAGGCGGGGGAGTGCTAGGAGACCGACTGCCATTTCTAGGTGTACATCTTCCTTCTTTACCCCCTTAGGCAAGGAGACACGTTTGGGTTTTTTCTTCTTATCCTCTGTTACGTCACCTAGCTGTAGATAGGGACCATAATTGCCATTGAGGATATAAATTGGTTCACCAGTTTCCGGGTGTAGTCCCAATTTCTCTGGCCCCTCCATTTTCTGCTGAATCAGTACGTGAACCTGCTCAATGTTTAGTTCAGCTGGGGTGAGGTCTTGGGGAATCGAAGCAGTAAATACACCATTGCCATTTTCCACTTCGACATAGGGACCAAATTTCCCGATCCGGACTCTAGCATCGAGGTCTTCGAGTTCAACAGTACGGGCAACAATGGGGTCAATCTCATTAATCCGTTCCTTGACTTGGTTGTCGAGACCCTTTTCTCCCAAATAAAAGTTCTGCAGGTAAGGAAGCCAGTGCGCTGCCCCATTGGCAATGTCATCTAAGGTGCGCTCCATTTTGGCCGTGAAGCTCGTGTCCACCAAGTCGGGAAAGTTTTGTTCGAGCAAATTAGTCACCGCAAACGCCGTAAAGGTGGGAGCAAGGGCATTTTTCAGTTTCTGAGCATAGCCTCGGTCAATGATAGTACCAATAATACTCGCGTAGGTACTGGGACGACCAATCCCCTCTTGTTCCAAGGTTTTGACCAAAGTCGCTTCCGTGTAACGGGCTGGGGGTTGGGTTTCGTGACCGATAGCTTCTAGTTCTCTACAGTTAGGATGATCTCCGACTTTCAAAGCTGGCAGAATCACTTCCTGGTTTTCTAGAGCAGCGTTGGGGTCATCAGACCCTTCCACATAAGCCCTTAGATAACCTGGGAAGTCAATGCGCTTACCGGTAGCCCGAAATCCGGCATTTTCCACTTGCAAATCAACCACAATTTGAGTTTGTCGAGCATCCGCCATTTGACAAGCAACGGTACGCTTCCAAATCAGGTCATAGACTTTAAATTCGCGATCGCTTAATCCCGTTTCCTGAGAAGTTTTGAATGTACTCCCTGCTGGACGAATAGCTTCGTGAGCTTCTTGAGCTCCTTTGCTCTTGGTGGTATACTTTCTCGGTTTGGGGCTAAGGTACTCTACCCCGTATTTTTGTTCAACGCAGCTACGGGCTGCTGTGATCGCTTGTTCAGACAAATGTACTGAGTCTGTACGCATATAGGTAATGAAACCCTTTTCATACAGACTCTGGGCAGTCCGCATCGTATCACGAGCCGATAGTCCCAGTTTCCGGTTTGCCTCCTGTTGCAGGGTGGAGGTAGTAAAGGGGGGTGAGGGTTTGCGAGTAACAGGTCGTTCTTGTAAATTAGTAACCGTCCAGACTTGATCGTACAGGTTGTCTTTGAGTGCTTTAGCCTCCAGTTCACTCAACAATTTGACTTGCCTACCTGCGATAATGTCACCTGTATTGGCATCGAAATCACTACCGGTAGCAATTTTAACCTTATCCAGGGTTACTAGCTTAGCCTCAAAGGAACTTCCTGCTTCTAGAATCCCTTTCAAATCCCAATAGCTGCCCTTGCGGAAGGCACGGCGTTGCCGTTCTCGATTCACCAACAGCCGCACTGCTACAGACTGTACCCGACCAGCTGATAAGCCCCAAGCCACTTTTTTCCACAGCAGCGGTGAGAGGGTGTAGCCCACGAGTCGGTCAAGAATCCGCCTTGTTTCCTGAGCTCTTACCACCTGATCATCGATCTCACGGCAGTTTTGTAGGGCATTTTGAATAGCATCCTTAGTGATTTCATGAAATACCATCCGCTTAGTTGGCACTTTCGGCTTTAAGATTTGTAACAAATGCCAACTAATACTCTCCCCTTCTCGGTCTTCATCCGTAGCCAAAATCAGTTCATCAGAATCTTTCAGAGCTGCTTTGAGCTGTTGGACAACCTGTTTCTTGTCTTTAGGCACCAGGTAAAGCGGTTCAAAGTCAGCTTCCACATTCACCCCAAACTTAGCCCACTTTTCCCCCTTGTATTTTTCGGGGATTTCACTAGCTGATTGAGGTAAATCACGGACATGACCCATGGAGGCTTCGACCTGGTAACTAGAAGGTAAGTAGTTCCGAATGGTGCGAGCTTTAGTAGGAGATTCGACAATTACAAGGGTTGTCATCGGAGTTTCAACAATAGCGGCGGTGTTGAATAGTCTAATTTAAATACTATTTCTCAAAGGTCTTTGTCAAAGGTCTAGGGAGTAAGCCAGTAATTTGCTTCCTCCCTACTGAGTGTGGGTAGGGTTTTCCAGCATGCTTTTCCAGCATAGTTTTCCAGCATAGTTTTCCAGCATAGTTTTCCAGCATTAAGTAGAACCCCCTGATGGCAGTATAAGCTTGCCTATTAATTTCTACAGTACGCCACTTGTGTCGCAGGCTAACACGAACAAGGAGCAACTGTGTCGGAAAGGGAGTGAGCCAAAAAGAGCATAGGTACGGAAATTTGAGGGTTACTTATACTTATATATATATGCGCTTCAGCAGTACTCCCTACTTTTTCGGATTGTGCCAGAAATAATCTTTATCTAGAGGTAAACCACGAATAGCTGATGTCGTGATGGCTAACCAATAGAGCACCGTTAACACCCTAAGTAAACCCCTATCCCAATTCCTCTGACTGGTGCTTAAAGATTTCTAAACAATTCGTTCGTTGCCTTCAAAGGTAACATTGATGATCCGGTGTAGGACACAGCTAGTCTCACCTTACCCTGGCACAGAGGGCAGTGAAACGGCATAAATACGGAATTCTCCTTTGTGCAATCTCCAAGGTATACAAGCCCTTTGTCCAACTAGCTACAATCACCGATATGATAAGAAAGTTAATCTGGATACTGAAATAACCATATATCATATCATTAAAGCCTATGGATTTTGCCAATCTTGCCGCCCAGTTGAATGCTGGGGTAATTTTGCCAGAGGGAATTGTAGTTATTACCCTCTTGCTAGTGTTAATCATTGACCTGATTGCTGGGAAAAAGTCTGCTCAAACTATTTCCTATGTGGCCATTGGGGGTCTACTTGCTGCCATAGTTGCCCTGTACTTCCAATGGGATGCTGCAAATCCCATCGCCTTCTTTGGGGAATTTAATGGTGACACCCTGAGTGTGGCATTTCGTGGCATCATTGCCCTATCGACTGTGTCAACGATTTTGATGTCAATTCGTTATGTGCAGCAGTCGGGTACATCCTTGGCAGAATTTATTGGCATTTTGCTCACGGCTACTTTAGGAGGGATGCTCCTGTCCGGGGCGACGGAGCTGGTCACGATTTTTATATCCCTTGAAACCCTCAGTATTTCCTCCTACCTGATGACGGGTTACATGAAGCGTGACCCCCGTTCCAATGAGGCCGCTTTGAAATATTTGCTGATTGGAGCAGCCAGTTCAGCCGTATTTTTGTATGGTGTCTCCCTATTATATGGGTTGTCTGGGGGACAAACGCAGTTGAGTGCGATCGCTCTTGGAGTTGCTGAGCTAGAATCCGGTCAATCCCTAGGTCTTCTGATTGCCTTGGTGTTTGCGATCGCTGGTATTGCTTTTAAAATCTCAGCAGTTCCTTTCCACCAATGGACTCCTGATGTTTACGAAGGTTCTCCCACCCCAGTGGTAGCGTTTCTCTCAGTTGGTTCTAAAGCCGCTGGCTTTGCTTTAGCAATTCGTCTACTGATCACTGCTTTCCCATTGTTAAGCGATCAGTGGCATTTTGTGTTCACTGCTTTGACTATCCTAAGTATGATTTTGGGTAACGTGGTTGCCCTAACTCAATCCAGCATGAAACGGATGCTAGCCTATTCCTCTATTGCTCAGGCTGGGTTTGTGATGATTGGTCTAATTGCTGGGACCCAAGCCGGTTACGCTAGCATGATTTTCTACATGCTGGTGTACTTGTTTATGAACTTAGGGGCTTTCGCTTGTGTCATTCTGTTTACCCTACGCACTGGTACTGACCAAATTAGTGAGTATGCTGGTCTTTATCACAAGGATCCCTTGCTGACTTTGGTTTTAAGTGTTTGTTTGCTCTCTTTAGGTGGGATTCCACCCTTTGCTGGATTCTTTGGTAAAATCTATTTATTCTGGGCTGGTTGGCAAGCAGGATTGTATACTTTAGTGTTAATAGGTTTGCTAACTAGTGTGGTTTCCATTTACTACTACATCCGTGTGGTCAAGATGATGGTAGTGAAAGAACCTCAAGAGATGTCGGATGTGGTGAAGAATTATCCCGAAATTCGCTGGAGTTTACCCGGTATGCGTCCGTTACAGGTCGGTTTAGTGATGTCGTTAATTGCGACCTCTCTGGCAGGGATTTTGTCCAATCCCCTGTTTGCTTTGGCCAATGATTCTGTTGTTAATACCCCCATACTGCAACAGGCCGTGATTACTACTGAGCTGCCTCAAGGCCATCAGGTTTCATTGATGAGTGCTAAAAATTGAAGTGCTCAGAGCCATAGACCCGAAGCGCCCCTTCCTGTAGGATAGGGCGCTAACAACAGATTTTAGCGTAAGCATTGAGCTCAATGCTCAATGCTCAATGCTCAATGCTCAATGCTCAATGCTCAATGCTCAATGCTCAA
>NZ_MKZS01000001.1:879809-899737 GCF_001942495.1 Moorena bouillonii PNG | reverse complement strand
TTGCGCGCTCTTTATACCATATTCCGATTACAATTAGAATGAAATAGCCCTGCCTATAATGGTGGGCACTTGTGTTTGGAAATCTAGGATTTTAACAAAGATTATCGCACAAGTGCCCACCCTACAATCTACTTTGAGCATATGTGATTAACCAGATATATTCCCCTTCATGTACTCACCATTAATCATCACGGCTAATAGGGCGATATTGATTCAACCAACGAACTTGCCCTAAGCAATCTTCTGATTGAGTCTCTAAAAGAAAACGCTCGAGTGCCTTAATCAGGTCGGATAAGTTCCATCTGCTTTGAGCCGCCAGAATAATGCCATGATGTTCTGGGTATTGTATGGCTAAAGCGGAGAAATCTTTGATGTTGAATGTAAAAATACATCGCCCTTGAGCCGTTGCCTTCAAAAGTTGGGTTTCATCACTTGCATCTTTGGCTATCCATTCATTGGGAGTCCGAGTAACATCATGACCACGAACGGTTAGGGCTGATTGTAAGGCTTTGATGGACGTGTCCGCATCTTTGGTGTTGCCGAAGTTTAGACATTGGCTACTTCGCTCTCTTGTTCAGCTACAATCGCGCTGTCAATTTCGGTTTGATGTGCGCTGTAAAACCCTAGTGCGTCGTTAATTTGAGTTTCAGTTAACCCATATTCCTCGGCCAGCTGCTTGGCAGACATTCCCCATTGGTGGGTGGCGATCGCAATTGTCTGGACTCGAATCCCTGTCCCACGAATGACTGAGACGGGGTGACCACTGGCTCCTTGACGATAAGTGATGTGGGGAAAGCTTGGGTCATGGAATTGATGCTTGAGAACAGCAACTTTTTCAGCCACTGCCCATAAAATAAAGTCGTCGAGGGAAATGCCTTGACGCAAAGCACATTGTTCTACTTCTTCTTGAAGTTGAAGCGGCAAGTTAAGGGAGTAGGATGCCATTTTTAAGGTAAGGTCTGCATTGTCGGTTAATTTACCTTCTGATCCTAACGGATGCTCTTAGTATAACACGATCGCACAGGATTAGTCGTAATACATAAATTACCAAAGACATTAGACACTCTATGCTTGAGAATGTTAGGCAGAGGCAGGGTCCAACAACAGGCCATTGATGAATTAGAAGCACTGCCAGAAACAAATCAATTTCGGTAAAATACGTTATTGTTGTTATCTTCTGAGCGTAGTAACTTAGAAGTAAGTACAGAATTATAAGAGCAAGACAGAGAGAAAATTGATGCGCTTATCACCACTTTTATTAGAAAAATTAGAAGCTGCTACTCAGTCAGGCATACAACAGGGTATACAACAAGGTATGCAGCAGGGTCTGAGGATGGAGCGCACTGCGATTATCGAAAACTTGTTGAGAGTGAGGTTTAATTCTCTTGATGACCAACTGAGAGGTATTATTGAACCAATGCTGTCCTTATCTAATCAATAATTTTCCGCTTTAATATTACAGTTATCTCAGCTATCCCGTGAGGAATTATTAGCAAGATTCAGTGATTAATTCAAAGTTCAAAATTAAAAATTAAAAATGAATGAAGCCCAGTAAGGGATGGTGCGTTCGGTGATATTCTGTCAATAAATGTCTTGATAGATCTTGTGTTATCGAACCCACCCTACAAGAGCGTACGCAGTACCAGACGACTTGATCGCGCATCCTGCAAGCCAAAGTTCAAGACATGGTAACCAGCATAGTGTTAGAATTATTCCATTATGCCAACAATTTTACGGATCGGTCCAAATCGTTTCTACTTTTACAGTCATGAACCGAATGAACCACCGTACATCCATATTGACCGTGATGCTTCATCTGCTAAATTCTGGCTGGAACCAGTCAGTCTAGCTAGCAATGTTGGTTTCAGTGCTAAGGAACTTCGGAAATTGCAAGGGATAGTCCAGGAAAATCAGAAAAATCTATTAGAGGCTTGGTATGGGTATTTTGGCAATTCGAGCGGATGAGAGAGTTAAGAATGTCTACTTTACTGAAGAAACCATTAGTGTTGATTTAATGGATGGGCGGAGAATTACCGTACCTCTAGTTTGGTACCCAAGGCTACTTAACGCCACACCAGATCAACGTTCAAATTGGGAAGTTTGCGGTGGTGGTTATGGCATCCACTGGAGCGACCGAGGACGAGGATTTGAGTACAGAAGGGATGCTGCGTGGTGCGCCAGCCCCATCCTCCAGAAATTTATGAGTTAATCGAGGTGAGGGACCCTAAGGTTCAAGCTCACTGGCGGCAGGTATCTAACGGTTACGAACTAAGCGTACGCCAGTCCGTCCAGTGCAGGATCAGAAAGGTTACGCAAAAGCCCGTGATTGTTGGGTTTCGTGCCTCAACATTATCCCCCCTTTGAGTCAACCTGATGAATTGAGGTCCTCGTAAACCAGTAAATTAACTCTTTTTAACAGCCTTTTATCATTCTCTTGTAGCCAAATATAGTCAGACCAATATGCTTCGGTAAAAGTGATTTTAATTCATAAATTAATTGTTTAATTGACTTTTTTACAGATTTAGCTTGTTCAATTGATTCTAAGAGATGTTCGGCATTGGTAGGATTGGATAATAAATATAGTGTTTCTTGCCAAGAGTTAAATTCATCTAAAGACATTAAAACAGCTTGTTTTCCTTGATCATTACATAATATAGTTGGTTCTACATCAAGAATGACCCGCTCGATTAGTTTATCTAATTGGTGTTTGGCTTGATTACTCGTAATTGCTTTCATTTTTAGCTAGTCAGAGTTACATACACCAGAAATGTAACAGAAATTAACTTTTTTTTGGTCATCCAAACCTACGGGCGATCGCATTATGAGTCCGATTTTGTTATGGTAACTTACAATATAAGAGAAAATCTTAGGGTAACAAGCATGAAAATCAAGGGTTTTGGGTGGTGCGTTCTTCATAATCGTGGGGTGAAGCAGCAGATTGCTTCAAGGAAGGCACCCTACAAGAGGGACGATCGCTACGAGCCAATTGGCATCAGCCTAGTTCTTCACCTAGGGTTTGCTGTGATGCGTGCCGGATGTGTAGAATGCGAACGGTCGCTCCTTCTTGCTCTTCCAATATGGTAAAAAGAATTCGATATGAATTACGTCCCCGACCGTAGAGTAATTGTCGTATTTATTGACTGAAATACTTATTCTCTCTTGCATTAGGACAACGTTTTGGAAATTGCGATAGAGATTCGATTGCTTGTAGCAATCCAGAATACCAAAGGCTAGCCTGGGTAGGAGATGTGACTTGGGATAAACGTAGGAAGGCGCTGTCGGCTTCCGCCTCTGCCACACTGGAAATTTCAAGAGAGTATTTCATGAATCGACTGGCAGGTTGTACTGGCGACGCTGCTCTTGGGCAAACTCATGGAAAGACCGAAATCGACCTGCCTGGAAATCATTCAGTCCTTTTTGAATGCCCTTTATAGCCTCCTGTGAATCTTCCACCTCCGACTCTAAGACACTAGCCAGCAATTCGGACGCAACCAAGCTAACATCTTGACCTCGCTGAGCAGCATATTCACGCAGTAGTGCTTCTAATTCTGAGTTAAGGGATAACTACCTTTGTCATCGACCTACTTTCCTCCCAACCTTTGCTTCTTAGCTGCATTCTAGCAAAGTGTGGGGGTGCGTTACTAAAGCATTTCCTCAACCCACCGCACAAGATCGCGTACGCACTATAATATAAAAGTGCAACAAATTGTAAAGCCCGAACAAATTAATACTCTCGATCTTGAGGAGATGAATCATGAATCATTCGAGTTCTGAGCTAACACGTGCGCTTACTGATTGGCGTGACGATATATTATTATAAATAGAAAAAAATCCCGACGAACAGATTCTACAATTATTTATTACAAATCCTTCGTTTATTTCGTCAAAGCCAAATGACGAAGCAAGAATCTGTAGATACTTTGAAAAACATGAAACTAAAATCAGATTAATTAGTTAAAATAGGGTGATTGTCTAACAATATCAACTAGATATAATTCGATTAAAATTATGAAAAACTGTCTGAATGAAAGTTAAAGAGGTACTTAAGCGATTAAAAAAAGATGGATGGTATCAAGTAAGAATGCGGGGAAGTCATAGAATTTTATCTCATCCTCAAAAGCCAGGTATTGTAGTAGTTCCAGGTAAGCTAAGTGATGATATACCCATCGGAACATTAGGTGCAATTTGGAAACAAGCACAGTTAGGAGATGAACAATGAAAAAATATGCAGTAATTTATGAAAAAGGCGATACCAACTGGGGGGCAATTGTGCCAGATTTACCCGGTTGTGTTAGTATTGGTGACAGTTTGGAAGAAGTCCAAGAAAATGTTAAAGAGGCGATCGCACTTTATCTGGAAGTTTTGGTCGAAAAAGGAGAAAAAATCCCTCAACCTCAAACCCAAGTCGGATTTGTAGAAATAGCAGCTTAATCCCTAGTTTCTCAAAATGCTACAAGATCTCAAGATCTATTGGGTGGGATGGTGCGTTCAGTGATATTCGGTCAATAAATGTCTTGAGAGATCTGGTGTAATCGAACCTACCCTACAAGAGCGTATGCACTCAACCCAACCGACAACAGAGATCACCCTTCCAACCCGCTCGCGCTATTTTATTCCCATTTAATTTTCTTGTGTCAGGCTTTTGATAATCTTTTTAGCCAATCGCTCATTAATTTATCGCACTTCACCAAATCATCAAGATAGAAGCAAGAGAATAAACTGAACGGGCTTCATCGCCTTTTTGGAAATCAATTTATCCAAAAATCCGTTCATAGGTTGGTAATTGTTTAGCCATATTTCCCTTAAAAGCTGGTCAAAGGCTTTTGCTCCCCGCTCGCGGTGGCCTACGGCCTCCGCTACGGGAACACCAGATGGGGATTTCAAGGAAAAACTCAAGGAATCACCTATGCGCGATCGCAAACTTTGTGATCAGCTCCAAAAGCTGATTACACTCCTTTTCATTATTAATAAAGAAATGGCCACCAGGAAACATGTGTATCGTGAAAGTGCTACTGGTTTGGTCACCCCAGGCCGCAAGCTCATCACTGTTGGCGTCGGTATCCTCCAAACCTCCGAAAACAGATATCGGACAATTAAGTGGGGGTTCGCTAGTGTAGGTATAGGTTTCGTTCATCCCGAAATCCGCTCGCAGGATCGGTAGAAACAGCTCCATTAGCTCCTGGTTTGCTAGCACAGTATCTGGTGTGCCATTATATAGACGCAATTCTTCGATCAACTCAGACTTGGGCAAGTTATGAAGGGGAGGTTTTCGAGCAGGTACTTGAGGAGCGCGGCGACCGGAAATGAACAGGTGTCGAGGACTCGGGGCTTCCTGGCGGCGGAGTTGACGGGCTAATTCAAAGCTGATTATTGTTCCGAGACTGTGACCAAAAAAGGCAAAGGGGATATCGAGATAGGGCAGTAAACCTGGTGTTAGGGTTTCAATCAGGGGCAATATACCAGTAACCAGGGGTTCCCGCAGTCGCTTGCCCCGTCCAGGGAGTTCCACTGGGCAGACTTCGATATCCGGTGCCAATTGGTCTGGCCAAGTGCGAAAGCTAGAAGCAGCACCACCAGCATAAGGAAAGCAAAATAGGCGCAGGGGGGCTTTAGGATTTGGTTTTGGGCGAGTGATCCAAGAGTTGGTAGTAGTCATTAGTTATTTTGAAGAGAACAGGGAGTAAGGAGTAGGGAGTAGGGAGTAGGGAGTAGTGAACGAAATTATCACAATTCCGACACGGATCCCTATCTTTGGAAAGTAATCAATAGACTTCGCCGCAGAAGTCCGGAAATGGATCACTTTTGTAATACAAGATAATAGGCTTAGTTGTTATGTAAGCATTCAGCTATCAGCTATCAGCTATCAGCTAATGGGCGTTCGTCCCAGCTTCGTTCGCACAGCGTGGCCAAAGGCCAAAGCCTGTGCCACGCACGCTAGGCGAACAGCTTTTGAAGAAAACAGGTAAGCATTGGAATAATGCTGAGTTACTTGGACTTTTAGCTGACGGCTGTTCGCGCAGCGTGAGCTTTTAGCTCACGGCTGAGTGCTGAATGCTTACGTTGTTATTTCACCAAGCCCATAAATAGTTTACATTGAACCTCCCTTGATTTTAAAATAATTGAGAACCAGTTAAGCGATCGCTATAACATCCCAAAATTACTTTATATCTGTTAGACAAAAGCCAATTTAATTGGAGTAATCATTATAGGGTTTTCCAGCCTAATGAGATAAACAGTTTTTTTTCTGTTCCCTGTTCCCTAAAATCAAAAAATTTGTAGTTTACCTAATTTAAAACCGCTATAATTACAAAAAAAACTCTCATATCTTTATGAGAGCAAAACTATGAAATAAAGCTGATAATTTTTAGAATAACGGTTGTCATCTTGACACAACAATTTAGAAATAATGCTACAGGGGTCATAAATGAATTGTGATAATTTTTGATACCATATTCCCTGTTCCCTGTTCCCTGTTCCCTGTATACTCTAAACCCAAGGACCTTGAATTGCAAATGTGATACCAGGCTCTTGAATGTTTACGAACATGATCCGACCATTGGGTGAGAAGCAAGCACCAGCAAATTCACTGCTGTTGAGGGCATTCCGTGCCAACTGGTAAAGCTCACCTTTAGGATTGACCCCAACCAGGAATTGGTCACCACCACCATCTTCACAGAGGATGAGATCTCCAGAAGGACTAATGGTCACATTATCTGGGTGTTCTAGTAAGCTGCGGTCATGGGACTCAATAAACAGTTCAATGGTGCCACCCTCTTGGGGATTGCTACCAGCAACATAGCGCCAGACTTGACCAGCTCCATTGGCCCATCCAGTCTTTGGATTTAAAGAACCACCACTAGTACAGGTAAAGTAAACCTCATTATTACCGTACCATGCCCCTTCTCCCCTGGTAAATTGGGTTGCTCCCTTAGCAAAACCTTCCACCCGCACAGTATCTTCTTCCGGGTCTACATCCTCAATCCGAACCCATTCTACTGCCATGGGTTTACCGACAGGGAAGTTTTTAACAGTGATTTTCTGAAATGTTCCCTGGATCTTTAATGCCTCCAGTACACCCCCTGCTTTTAAGTTGCTTGGTTGCTTGGGAATAAAGCGATAGAACAGACCATCCATCCTGTCTTCAGTCTGATAAACAATCCCAGTCTTGGGATCTACTGCAACCGCTTCATGGTTAAAACGACCCATTGCCACTAGAGGCTCCGCTTGAACCACTTCACCGGTAATGGGCACTTCAAAGTTATAGCCGTGCTTCATCGAAACACTTCTGGGGTCATCTGCCGGATAAGTGGTGGGAGTAACGGTGCTTTCTTCACAAGTAATCCATGAACCCCAAGGGGTTGGTCCACCACTACAGTTTCGCTCAGTACCAGCAAGGGAAGTGTACTGTTTGACCAGTTGACCATTGGCTCCCACTACTAGTGTTGTCGTCCCACCCAGACACATGGGGTCATACTTGATATACTCTACTGCTACCAATCCATGTTTATCCAGTTGATGGGGGCTAAGTTCATGATTGCGCACCAGGACAGTATTGCCTCCCGGTGCAGGAAAAGCACCCATGCCATCGGGTCTACCAGGCACCAAATTGCTATCACTCATGGTGTCACCTGTGCGGGATAAAATTTTATAGCTAAATCCGGCTGGCAGGTCTAATAATTGATTAGGGTCTGGCTGAAGTGAACCGAAGCCTTTACCTCGAAATGCTTTACCAAGAGCCTTCTTGGCAAAAACCTCTTTCAACGGGGATGCCAGAATTACACTGGCGGTGCTAGCACTGGCTAAGGCAAAGAAGTGACGTCTTGATAAAGTCATTGGTGGATAACGGATAGGTGTTTGATCACTCAGAGCCATCAGCTCTATGCCCATCAGGATAAATCGTCGAACTATCCAAGTAGGCATCACAAATATCGACGTTCTCGGCTCGAAATAAGTTGCAACCCCTCAACTGAGCCTTAGTAAGGATAGCTCTTTTCAGGTTAGCATTACTCAAATTGGCATGGCTGAGATTGGCATGGCTAAGGTCAGTGTCCCTCAAGTCCGCTGCTTGGAGATTGGCACCAGCGAGATTTGCCCCCTGTAAATTAGCACGACGTAGATTTGCTCTGAACAGATTGGCATTCTGAAGATCCGCCCCAGAGAGATTGGTCTGGTAGAGTTGGGCATCACTTAACTGAACTGCTTGAAGTTGAGCTTGCTGCAACTTGGCTTGACTTAGATTAGAGTAAGGCAGGTAAGTCTTGTTAAGATTGCTGCTGCTCAGGTCAATTGCTTGTATATCTGCTTCAAACAGGTCAGCTTCACTGATATCTACTCCACTAAAGTCTCGTCTACCCCTAGCGTATTGTTCAAGTAACTCCGATCCACCAATCTTTTTCATTGCGCTATAGATAGGTCAGCTTTTGCCGCCCAATACCAATTTATAAAATAATGTCAATGCGTATTTATGCTTAATTATTTTATAAAGGTATAACTTTGTAGCGCCTTACACAGTTAATTATAATTCTTTTTTAATATTTGTGAACATTTGCTACGTAAAAATAAAAATACTTGACAATATAAGTTTTTTTTGTTATGAAGTTTTTATTTTATCGGTAAAGGTAGGGAACAGGGAACAGGGAACAGGGAACAGTGATAAGATTTTGCAGGGAGTAGCTGCTGAGTGGTGATAGCTGACCGCTCAAGGTATCAAACAGAAAAAAGTGATGTTATCAGCAGGGAGAGCCACTGGGGAAACTGCCTAGTGGTCAAGGTCGGGAGCTATCCAGGAAGTATAAGTCTAGATTAGACCTCTTGCAAAAGTATTTTTCTGATAGTGTTTACGTAAATTCTTGTCCACTGTTCCCTGTTCCCTATTCCCTGTTCCCTATTCCCTGTTCCCGACAACTGCAAGAAGTCTATTGGTGTAAAGATATTAAGCAAAGCTTCCTGTTCTGTTGCAACTAAGATGTCACAACTGCCAGTATCAATCGCTCAGCACTACCACGAGCGCACCAAATATGCTCCAGAAACCATATCAGCCAAAAATAAGGGCTTAGACTGGGAGAAGCAGCCGATACCTTTTAAAGACTACAAAGTTGGGACTAACTTTGACCTCAAACCATACTTCTCACAAGACCGGGAGCAGTTTACCTCTGAACCGAGTAAGACTTGGTGGCGGCTGTCCCAGTTACTACTGTGTAGTTATGGTTTGACGGCTAGGCTGGAGACAATGGGACCACCACTTTATCTGAGGGCAGCTCCCTCTGCTGGTGGCTTATACCCAGCTGAAGTTTATTTGATTTCCCGTGGTACTCCCGTATTACCATCAGGACTGTACAACTATCAGTGTCTTACCCATTCTCTAGTTCATTTTTGGCAGAGTGACGTTTGGAGTACACTGCAAGAGGCTTGCTTCTGGCACCCAGTTTTGGAGAGTACGGAACTCGCTATTGTAACTACAGCGGTATTTTATCGCTCCGCCTGGCGCTATGAAGACCGGGCATACCGCAGAATTTTTCTAGACACTGGTCATCTGCTAGGTAATATTGAGTTAGCTGGGGCTTTGAGTGATTACCGACCTCACCTAATTGGTGGGTTTGCAGATGAAAAAGTTAATGAACTGCTTTATCTAGACCTGGAACAAGAAGGAGCGATCGCAGTAATTCCCCTGGCCGATCAGCTCAAAGTTGAACAAAACTTGCCCATCGCCCCAACTGTGTTAGCATCTCCTACTGAGGTTAATTACCCAGACATTCCAGATGGAGAATTATTGGGGTATTTGCACCGCGCTACGGAAATTAAGCAGGGTGGTGATTGGAAGGCTAAAGGTAATAATTCAAAGAGTACAAAAATTGACGACCAGTTAGAAGACAAGTACAACTTTCCGTTTTGTGATAAAGTTTCAACTTCTACAAACCCCATAGATTGGGGGGAGTTAACCAGCTCAGGTAATGTACCGAAAGCATGTTTAGATACTATTCTAAAACGACGCTCTACCCGAGCTTATAGTGCAGCTAATCTGACCTTGGAGGAGCTAAAAGCTCTTTTGGATTTTACATACCAACCTCAGCATTACATTGAGCAGGGGTTATATGAAATCCGGCTAAATAGTTACTGTTAAGCCTTGGCATCCTGCCACCAGTGAAAATGGGTGAGTCCCCGGATCAACTCAGGCTGTTTTAGTAGTACGCAACACCGATTACATAGAAGTTGCTCTAACTCAAAGATGTTCTCAAAGGTTCGGTTAGCAATCGGCTCATCCAAGATTGACCAAAGACGTTCTGCAGGTTGCAACTCAGGGGAGTAAGGGGGAAGAAACTCTAAATGTAATCCTTCTGGTAGCACGATATCCTGACCGGTGTGCCAACCGGCTTGGTCAACAGTTAAAATAACGTGTTTATTTTGGCCTAAGCTGAAATGTTGGGCAAAGTCAGCCAGGACTTGATTGAACAGTTGAATGTTTACTCTCGGTAACAACCACCAATAGGTTTGACCCGAAGCTGGATGCACAAAACCCCATACCCAAACCCACTCATAGCGCCACTGCACTTTGGCAATAGGGGTTTCCCACCAGGGAACCCAGAGGCGGCGCACCATAGGTTTGAGTCCAACTCGATGTTCGTCCATCGCCCACAACTCAATCTCTGCCCCCGGGTGCTGCTGCTGTAACTGCTCTACTCGCTCAGGCAGTTTTTTTTCCAGGCTTCTTGCTTGATGGGATCTTGCTGTTGATGCTCCGGACGGGGCAGCCGTAGCCGAAACTCCATCTGCTTGAGATATTCCCAACCTCGTTGAGGCGCAACCGGACGGTCGAGCACTCGACTCATCCAATCAGCTACCTTACGACCATTCCACAACCCGCTCTCATCCACAGGGGCTTCTATAGCTTGTAGGAGTTGGGCTTGTTGAATCTCGTCGAGTAAAGGTTCGGCTCCACGATTATGATGCCGACCATCACCTACCCCGGCTTCCCCCTGTTGGTTGTAGCGCTTGGCAATCACCCGTATCCAGCGCAATGAATACCCTGTTGCCTCTCGCACCTCTTCGGTCTGCTTACCTTTTGCCAGCAACCACAGGATTTGGTATTGGCTGCGTTCTACAGCATCACTGGCTTGACGATACCGTTCTTCCAATTCCTCACAACTAAGATGAGGTAATAGGCTCAGCCGTTTGGGCATAGATCTTTCCCGACTCACTCTATACAATAAGTCTACACCCGGATTTGATATTAGATGGAACACCAGATTATTTTGATTTAAGTTTAATCGAAACATTTATAGCAGTATCTGGGGTAAATGATCTAGAAGAAGGCTGCTATTATTATGCGCCTAACGCTCAAGAATTGCGGCAAATTCGCTTTAAAAACTTCCGGCAGGAATTGCATTTTCTGTGTTTAGGGCAAGATTTGGGTCGAGATGCCAGAGCAGTGGTGTTCCACACGGCAGACTTACAAAAAGCAGTGGCTCGATTAGGCGATCGCGCTTACCGTTACTTGCACATGGATGCTGGTCATCTAGGACAGCGGCTGAATCTAGCAGCGATTTACTTGGGTTTAGGAGTAAGTGGTATTGGTGGCTTCTTTGATGACCAGGTAAATGAGGTTTTGGGTATTCCTGTTGATGAAGCGGTTGTTTATATTACGACTTTGGGGCGTCCTAGAACACGACTTTGAGGTTTTGGGAGTAGGGAGTAGGGAGTAGGGAGTAGGGAGTCGGGAATCGGGAATCGGGAGTCGGGAGTCGGGGAGAATTTTGGCGTTGCTGATTTTGGGTATGGTTTCGCCCCCCTAGCCCCCCAATTCTGGGGGGAACAAGACTTTCAAAGTCCCCCGAGCGAGCAATCCCTCGCTCGGGGGATTTAGGGGGCTTGACCAAAACCAGATGATCGCGCATTCATTCCTTGATTCAGCAACGCCAGAATTTTGGCGTTGTATAAATGGGGGATGATTTTAATTGTGTAGAATGGGCATCTTGCCCGTTCAGTTTGGTGGAATGGGCATCTTGCCCGTTCCTACTCTTACTCTTGTCTAAGACATAGCACAAAAATGCCTAGACTCCCCCGTAACTTTAAAGATGGTTATTCCTATCACATTACTACTCGTTGCAACAATCGTGAATTTAAATTATCACAACGAGTATGCCGAGAGGTCTTTCTCTACGCCATTAAAAAGGCGCTGTTGAAATATGACTTTAAATTAGGGTTGTGTATCATGTCGAATCACGTCCATTATCTGATTGAACCGGTCTGTGGTGCTGATTTACCCAAAATTATGCACTTCCTCAACTGGTACACAGCCATGTGCTTCAACCGAATGCTCAAACGTACAGGGCATTTTTGGGAAAAACGTTACTATGCTGACGGGTTTCCCCCGACAGACCGGGATAGAGCTTTGAATACTCTTCGTTATATTCACGGCAACCCGAAAGCCGCAAGAATGCGTCAAAGCTTTTTCTACGATTTCAGCAACTACGGCAGCTATGAACGCCTCACCTCGGATGGGTTAACTCAATGGCATCCGGCTTTTTTGCAGTTGGGAAATAGCTTAGACGAATGCGCGAGAAAATACAAAGGATTTTGCGATCGCTACAAACCAAAGAAGAAAACCCCAACTAGGTGCCATTGGGGTAGTAGGCTCCTAGCTGGGGTTTCCTCTACGGAACATTTGTCAAAAAAGTCTTACAAGGGAAAGAAGAGGTCGGTGGCGTGCCAGGTAACTGAAGACCCCGAAGTAGCCAGGGTTTCCGGTCAGTTTATTGCTGCCAATCGACCGCCCACCACTGATAAACAAGACTTTTGACATAAGGTCGATGTTTTGCTATGATTCTAGCCGTCTACGTTGTCAAACCAGCAGAACTTGCACGAACCCACACCCCTTGCTCCATCCCCCCCCACATACCCCTTTGAGGTCCTTGAGGTCGTCGTATGACAACTTGAGGAGGTCGGTTTCTTGGCTTGGTCTGGTTTCTAGATCATGGATCTCGATCTTTTCTTTCCTACCAAATCAGCTTTGTGTAATCTGTGCTCTGTGACAAGAATAAAATCGCAGAGAAAGAAAAGTCAAGGCTTTTTTCACATTTTTCTTTCTATTTAATAATTTTTATTTTTTTAAGCCGGTGTAATGTTAAGAAGGTGTATTGTAAATTGGATAGGAAAAGAAGTCAAGGCTTTTTTCACATTTTTATTTAGTTACGCATTTTTTTTTAATTATTTACAACATCAAAGCCTTATAATGTAAGGGCTACAGCGATTTATAAAGCCTTCACAATTAGCTAAATAAGGGGTACACCATATTCAGAGTAGGTAACAATTACTAGGTATTTTCTACAGGGGTATCGAATCAAATAAGGGTTACACTAAAGTCAGATTAAGTAACAATTACTAGGGGCTTAATGGAACAGGTAAAGGTTAAATTAGGTAACAATTACTAGGGGCTTCAGACGGGAGTCGGGAGATGGGGAGGGTGGGATGTGTGGGGAGATGGGGAGATGGGGAGATGGGGAGATGGGGGGAATTTTTGTGTTGTATAAATGGGGGATGATTTTAATAGTGTAGAATGGGCATCTTGCCCGTTGAGTGCAAGTAGAATGGGCATCTTGCCCGTTGAGTGCAAGTAGAATGGGCATCTTGCCCGTGATCAATATTTGTAGAATGGGCATCTTGCCCGTTATCAATATTTTCGCGCTCCCTTTACACGTCCCTCTTCTGTCAGTTTCCGATGAATCCCGATTCCCGATTCCCGATTCCCCACTCCCGTCTCCAAACACAAAACCCCAACTAGGTGCCACGCTTTGTAGCAAACTCCTAGCTAGGGTTTCTCTTACGGAATCACATTTGTCAAAAAAGTCTTACAAGGGAAAGAGGTCGGTGCAGTGCCAGGTAACCGAAGACCAGGAATTAGCCAGGGTTTCCGGTCAATTTATTGCTGCCAATCGACCGCCCACGACTGAGAAAAAAGACTTTTGACATAACTATGATGTTTTGCTATGGTAGCCGTCATAATCATCGCTAACAGATAAACCGAACCGCAACAACCCGCACGCGGCGCCCACGCACGACGCTATACCCTTCTTTAATAACTTCAAATTGACAACGACTTAAATCCACCACAGGCGAGCCGCCTTTGACCTTTTTTTGGTCGTCCTTCTCTAACAACTTCAGGAGGTCGGTTTCTTGGCTTGGTCTGGTTTCTAGATCGTTGATCAGGATCTTTTCTTTCATGCTATCTCTCCAAATCAGCTTAGTGTAATCTGTGCTCTGTGACAAGAGTAAAATCGCAGAGGAAGAGAAGTCAATGCTTTTTTCACATTTTTTGACATTTTTCTAAGCAGGTGTAATTTTATTCCCTAATTAGAGTTTTTTCATAGAACATTTTTTAAACGATTTACACGCCAATTTTTATAATCTAAATGGGTCTTTTTGATTTTTTTTCCAGTGATATCGCTATCGATCTTGGAACTGCAAACACACTGATTTTATATAAGGGAAAAGTTGTTGTTGATGAACCTTCCATAATTGCGCTCGACCGTGCTACTAATAAAGTGATTGCTATTGGTGCCAAGGCCATGCAAATGCATGAAAAAACACATGAAAATATAAAAACCATTCGACCGCTAAAGGACGGAGTTATTGCCGACTTCCATGCTGCTGAACAGATGATTAGGGGAATGATAAAAATGATTGACATGGGCAATCGTTTTTTCACACCTTCTCACAGAATGGTAATTTGTATTCCATCAGGTATTACTGAAGTAGAAAAACGTGCGGTTCGGGATTCCGCGGAACACGCAGGGGCCAAGGAAGTTTATATGATCCATGAGCCCATTGCCGCCGCAATCGGTATAGGAATCAATATTGACCAGCCCATTGGTTCGATGATCGTAGATATCGGAGGGGGAACAACGGAGATTGCAGTAATTGCACTATCCGGAATCGTATGTGACCAGTCTATTCGAGTTGCCGGAGACTCATTTAACAAGGATATTCTCGATTACATGCGCAGACAGCACAACCTACTGATTGGTGAAAGGACAGCCGAGCGCGTAAAAATTGAGGTAGGTTCGGCGATGACTGAGTTAGACGAGGCGCCGGATGATTTTGAGATCAGAGGTCGTGACTTGATGACCGGTATTCCGAAAGTAATCAAAATCTCATATTCTGAGATCGCGTTTGCTATTGATAAATCTGTATCCAAGATTGAGGAGGCAGTGCTGAAGGCACTAGAGATCTCTCCACCGGAATTATCGGCAGATATCTACGATAATGGTATTTACCTTACGGGGGGTGGAGCCTTACTTAGAGGTTTGGATAAGCGCCTCGCTTTAAAAACCAAATTGCCTATTCACATTGCTGAAGATCCATTGAGAGCAGTAGTACGTGGTACCGGTAGTGCCCTGAAAAGTGTTGCAGACTATAAAGCCGTGTTGATGACTTAAATGAACAGTCTCTTCAACTTCCTATACAGGTACAGAGTAGCAGCCGTATTTTTCGTGCTGCAGGTACTTTGTTTCCTGATGATAGTTTCTACCAATAGATTTTACAGCGCTTCTTTCTTCAATACAAGCAATTTCCTGAGTGGTTCATTGAATCAGTTTTCTCAGAATAGCACGAATTATTTTGAACTGGACCAGATCAATGATCAATTGGCATTAGAAAATGCGCAATTGAGAAGACAGCTCGCGGAACTGAATTACGAAAAGACCATTCCACCGATCATCGCTTCCAACTATGAAGTTATCCCCGGGAAAGTGATCAATAAAACCTATTTGCGAAGTGCTAACTTTCTCACGCTGGCATTGGGCCAGGATCAGGGGATCGCCATTGGTATGGGTGTCGTTGGTGAAAAGGGAGTGGTAGGTCGCGTAAAGTCCGTATCCGACAACTTTACCACGGTGGTTTCTATCCTCAATCCAGGAGTGATGATCAGTAGTCAAGTCAAGCGAACAGGTACACTTTGTCGTGTGCAATGGGAAACGAATGATCCGTTGACCATTAATGTAAAAGATATTCCCAGGCATATTCCTCTTTTTGCAGGGGATACCATTGAGACATCCAGCTATAATGGCGTCTTTCCTCCTGGAGTGCTGATAGGAGTGATCGAGGAATTGGAATTGACACAGGAGTCTCCCTTTTATAGAGCAACAGCCAGACTCAGCGTGGATTTTTCTTCCTTGAGTTATGCCCATGTAATCATCAATCAGGCCATTGCCGAAAAAGATAGTATCGAATCCATCATAATCGATGAGTTATGAGAAGTGTAGGGAGAGAGCAAGTCATCTATTTTTTGATTTACGTCGTTTTGCAACTCCCCGTCTTGCATCGATTCGTCTTGTTTGATGCTGCTTTTGCCTTTTTCTATGTGAGCTTTATGTTGGTGTTGCCACTGGGGCTTGATCGATTGACGATGTTGTTTTTGGCATTTGGGACGGGGTTGCTGGTAGATATTTTCTCAAATACGCCGGGGATACATGCTTCTGCATGTATAGTGCTGGCAGTACTGCATAAGCCCTGGTTAACCATGGTCGTTGGCGCGCCTGAAGAAGATGCACGGGTTAGTATCTTTAACTTCGGATTAAGGTCCATGATCACGTATGCTGTGCCTTTGATTTTTATTCATCATTTTCAGGTCTTTCTGATTGAGCATGGTTCTTTTGGTGCTTTCGGATTGTTATTGAAACGGGCATTCTTTAGCACCCTGCTAACAGCTACCCTATTTCTCTCAAGTAATTTTCTACTGTCCTCAAAAACCCGAAGACTATGAATGAAAGGGGGATAGCTGTTAGGATCATAATCATTTTGATCATCCTCATCTTGATCGGGAGGCTATTTTCTATTCAGGTTACCAATGACACTTACAAGCTTGCTGCGGAAAACAACATAGTTCAGAAGCGAATCGAATATCCTTATCGAGGGTTGATAAGAGACCGTAATGGTGAACTCATTGCCTATAATGCACCGATTTATAGTATGGTAATGGTCCCCCGCGATTTCGATTTGGCTGATTCTACCAAAGTGAAAGCATTGCTGGATTTGGAGCCTGGGGAGTTTGCGGAACAATATGCACGCTGCCGGAGATTTTCATATTCCAAGCCATCCGTATTTGAGGAGGAAATACCTCCGGAGCAGTTTGCTCAAATTCAGGACGAGTTGAGCGCAATTCGGGGACTGAGCGTGGAGACACGAACCAACCGGGCTTATGCCATCCAATCTCTGGGAAATACCCTTGGATACGTAGGTGAAATCAGTGCAAGCAGATTGAAAGCGGATACTGCAAACTACTATCGAGGCGGGGATTATATTGGTATTTCCGGACTGGAAAGAGAATATGAACCTGTTTTGCGAGGAAAGCGAGGTGTCAGTTACAAGATGGTCAATGTTCGGGGAATCGTTGAGGGCGATTTCCGGGAAGGTCAATTCGACACCATTCCTGAACCTGGACAGGACCTGGAAATTACCATCGACCTGGAGCTTCAGCGATATGCGGAGTTTTTGATGGCCGGAAAAGTAGGAAGTGTGGTGGCTATTGAGCCCTCTTCCGGAGAAATTCTTGCGTTCGTTTCCAGTCCGAATTATGACCCCTCTTTACTTACCGGAAGGGATTTCTCTCAGAATTATCTGAGCCTAAATCGCGATTCTCTAAAGCCTTTGTTCAACAGACCTGTCCAGGCCATGTATCCTCCTGGTTCTATGTTCAAGACGGTGCAATCACTCATTGCGTTGCAAGAAAAAGTGACCTATCCGAGAGAGCAGATCTATTCTGATAACACATTGATCGGAGACCTGGCTCCTACAGGTTATTATGACATTCCTAAGGCTATCCAGTTTTCTTCTAATAATTATTTCTATAAGGTCTTTCGAAGATTGATTCAGCGAGGAGAGCATGAAAGTGCCTTTATTGACTCAAGAATTGGGCTGGAGAGTTGGGCACAGTATGTCAGGAAATTTGGTCTGGGCGTTGAGCTTGGTCTCGATTTGCCGGATGAAAAGAAGGGCTCGATTCCAAGTATAGATGTATACGATCGTGTTTACGGAAGGAATAGATGGAAATTCTCTAATATCTATTCATTGAGCATCGGTCAGGGAGAATTGCTGGTGACACCTATCCAAATGGCCAACCTCGGTGCTATTTTGGCTAATCGTGGTTATTACTATACACCCCATTTTGTCCGAAAAATTGGGGCGGATTCTGTTATCCGATCAAACAGAAATGATCTAGGTATTCAAAGCGAACATTATGAGCCAGTTATTGAAGGGATGGAACGAGTGATTCAGGCGGGATCAGGGATCAGGGCATATATTCCCGATATCGCCATTTGTGGCAAAACCAGTACCGTTCAAAATCCGCCCTATCCGGATCATTCAGGGTTTATGGCTTTTGCCCCTAAAGACGACCCGAAGATTGCAATTGCTGTCTATGTCGAGAATGCTGGTCAGGGAGGAAGAGCAGCTGCCGGAACAGCGAGTTTACTCATTGAGAAGCATGTTCGCGGTGAGATTACAAGACCCTATCTGGAAGACTTTATTTTGAAAGGAGATTTCTTTTTTGATGCGAGGAGAAAAACTACAGAAGAGAATTGATTGGCTTACTGTAGCCCTCTATGCTGTGTTGGTCCTTGGAGGCTGGTTCAGCATATATGCAGCGGACTATGATACCACGACTAGTAGCAGTATTTTCAATCTCGAACAAAATGCCGGTAAACAATTCATTTGGATCTTATCATCCATCGCGATAATTGTAGGTGTTTTCGTCCTGGATGGAAAAATGTTTGAAACGTTTTCCTGGGTAATATATGGCGTTATTATTGTCCTACTACTACTGGTCCTTTTCTTTGGGCGAGAAGTAGCAGGATCCAGGTCCTGGTTTGAGCTGGGCAGCTTTCGATTGCAGCCCTCAGAGTTTGCCAAATTTGCGAGCATCCTCGCCTTGGCTAAATTTTTATCCAATAATCCCAACCTCAAGGAGTTTTCGAACCTGTTTAAGGCAGCAGCCATTTTCCTTTTTCCTGCAGCATTGATTGTCCTTCAGGGGGATGCGGGAACGGCCATGGTATTTGGGAGTCTGGTATTAGTGCTTTACAGGGAAGGAATGTCACCTTGGTTTTTGATTGCACCTGTATTGTTTATTGTCATTTTTCTGTTGACGTTATTGGTAGCAAAAACGGCCTTGCTCATTGCCATTATTGTGCTGGCTTTATTAGGAATTGCCTTCTCGGTACGGCACATCAAAAGGATAGTCGTGATCGTCGGAATTACTATCATTTTCATCGGGACGGTATTCAGTGTGGATTTTGTACTGAATAACGTACTGAAACCACACCAGCAACGTAGGGTTCAATTATTAGTAAATCCTGATCTTGATCCGTTGGGGGTTGGCTGGAATACCACTCAGTCGAAAATTGCCATAGGTTCCGGAGGGTTCACAGGGAAAGGATTTTTACAAGGTACTCAGACAAAGTTTGATTTTGTGCCTGCCCAATCTACCGACTTTATTTTTTGTACGATAGGAGAAGAACAGGGGTGGTTAGGGACCACTTTTATTTTGGTCATGTTTGGACTATTGCTGATGCGGGTCCTGGCCATTGCGGACAGGCAAAAAGGGTCATTCGCGAGGGTTTATGGATATGGAGTGGCCAGCGTCATCTTCTTTCATATGACCGTGAATATTGCCATGACCATAGGGTTATTTCCAGTGGCCGGAATACCTCTTCCCTTTATCAGTTATGGAGGTTCCAGCCTCTGGTCTTTTACGATATTGCTTTTCATCCTGATCAAGCTGGATGCCCAACGAATGCAGGTGCTGCAACGATTTTAGAACTCACAATTCCCAGGAGTTCTTGGGAATGGCATTACATCGCGGATGTTGTTCATACCGGTAACGAATTGGATCATTCTTTCGAATCCAAGACCGTATCCACTGTGTGGTGTTGTGCCAA
>NZ_MKZS01000001.1:876375-879709 GCF_001942495.1 Moorena bouillonii PNG | reverse complement strand
ATTCCCGATTCCCGATTCCCGATTCCCGATTCCCGATTCCCGATTCCCGATTCCCGATTGCCAAAATGTAAACTTTGTTTTCGTTATGTTACATTAAATTTAATACTTTCTTAAGCATTCGTACCTAGAGGACTAATCAACTACATGGCGGAACCAACCCATCTGGCTGAGCTTGAGCAGGGTCTAAAACTCTGGAATCAATGGAGAGACAATCATCCCAAACTGATCCCTGACCTGATGGAGGTAGACCTGAGTGGGAAAAACCTCAATGGTTTCAATCTCTTTCAAGCGGAGCTAATGGGAGCTAACTTGAGTGGGTCATTGCTGATTTATACTGACCTGACTGAGGCTTGTGTAGTTGGGGCAATTTTTGATAAAGCTATTCTTCGTCACGCTTACTTGAATAGAGCCAAGCTTACCCGTACATCCTTTCAAAGAGCAGACCTGACTATGACATCTTTGGAAGAGGCTAACCTAATTAGGGTTAACTTTTCTCTGGCAGACCTTGAGGGAGCTAATTTGTATAGAACTAACCTGATTGCTGTGAATTTCACCAAAGCCAATCTGAGTAGGGTCAACTTCACTGAGGCGGTGATGACTGGGGCTAATCTTAATGAAGCTCAACTGATTGGTAGTAATTTTGATAAAGCTAATTTAACAGGAGCAGATCTGGTTAAGGCTAATCTGAAAGGGGCTAACCTTAGTCAAGCTAATCTTAGTTATACCAACCTCAGAGAAGCTAACCTTAGTGAAACCAACCTCAGAAAAGCGAATCTTACCGGAGCTGATTTAACTCATGCCAACCTTCGGGGGGCTAATCTGATTGAAGCGGAACTTGATGGGGTGATATTGAATACGAGTATTTAGTTATATAGGAAAGGGAGTAGGGAGTAGGGAGTAGGGAGTAGGGAGTAGGGAGTAGGGAGTAGGGAGTAGGGAACAGGGAGTAGGGAAGAAATAGGTGTGTCTACTTCATTAATAGTAAGCATTCAGTAGTCAGCATTCAGTAGTCAGCAGTCAGCGGTCAGCAGTCAGCGGTCAGCGGTCAGCCTTTGCCTGAGCGCTGATAGCACCTTAAGTAGCACCTCAAGTAGCCCATAGGCTGATGGCTGATGGCTGATAACTGATAGCTGATAGCTGATAGCTGATAGCTGATAACTGATAGCTGACCGCTGATAGCTGATAGCTGATAACTGATAGCTGATAACTGATAACTGATAACTGATAGCTGATAACTGATAGCTGATAACTGATAGCTGATAGCTGATAGCTTACCCTTTAGTGCATAAGTGGTGCAGAAAAAATATTTCGATAGGCTTGTCGAGTCTTGATTAAGTCGGCTTTGATCGAAATATCCGCACTCACATTCTGCATAAATCGCTAATGATGAATTTTCAGCTGCCATGGTCTGATCGCTGCCATACCTCTGAATCTTCTGTGAAGAAAAAACACTGTAATGGTTCAATAGGTCAAATTAAAAAAATCAGACAGGGTGCTCTAGGTAGTCTCTTTGTGACTCTGTTTTGGGCAATTACCCCACCAGTTTTTGCCGCTGAGTATCTCACTCTACGTTTAGGGCCATTTGAGCAATCGGTCGCTATCACGGAATTAGAAACCTTTGCTGAGACAGGGGAATTATCACCAGCACTGCAACCCTATGGAGATATCCTCACGCCACAGATCCGGAAGATTTTGACCAATAGCCTCAAACTCAACCCTAAGACCACAGAAACCTTTATTAATGACCTTCTCCTCTCCAGCGATGGCGCACGGTTGTTGGAAAGACTAGGGTTAGCACTCCCTGATAGTAGTTTAGAGCAATTAAAAGCTGCTCTGTTGTTAGGAGCAAGGCAAGTCAATGGTTTAAGTGTGCTGAGTTTTTTACGGGCTTATCCAGGAGAAAATATCACTTTGGATGCTTCGTCTGCTGTTGGCATTGCCCTACAGCTCAATGCTTCCTACTGGAAGAGTTTAGCAGTTGGTCCAATTTTAGAGCAAGATTTGGCTGTTGCGGACGCTGCCACCTTTCGCCCTAAATTTGACCCTGCTAGTATTGGTCCTCAATTGGTTAAACAGCGTAAACTAAGACTAAGAGACCAACAACGGCAACGTACTATTATTGTAGATCTATACTGGGCTGATGATACTACTGGACCTTTGGTAGTTCTCTCCCACGGATTTGCTGCAGACCGCAAATTTCTGAGATATTTAGCACGCCATCTAGCGTCTCATGGTCTTACTGTTGCTTCCCTAGAGCATCCTGGCAGCAACTTTACCAGGATTAACAACTTGTCAGCACCAGGTAAACTTGGGGATTTGTTACCTCCGGGGGAGTTTATTGACCGCCCCAAAGATGTCAGCTTTCTCCTGGATGAGTTGGCTGACATCAATCAGAGATATTCTACCATGCTTGGGAAACTGAATACTCAACAAGTTACAATTATTGGTCATTCATTGGGGGGCTACACGGCTTTAGCGTTGGCTGGGGGAAAACTAAATTTAGAGGAACTGCGACAGTTTTGTAAAAATCGCTCTCCTGTGGGCAGATCCCCAGCAGATTGGTTCCAATGTGCAGCGGCTGATTTACCAGAAGACCAGGTTAATCTTACTGATCAGCGAGTGGTGCAAGCGATCGCATTGAATAGCGTAACGGGGCGTTTGTTTGGTACTAAGGGTTTGCGTCAAGTTACTGTACCAACCTTAATGTTAACGGGTACGGAGGATGCCATTACACCAGCTCTAGACCATCAGTTACGGTCTTTTAATCAGTTGGGGGGTTCTAAGTATTTGATTAGCGCCATTGGTGGCACTCACCTCAGTGTGACTGACCCGAAAAATCTTAACGATGCGATCGCTAGAAGTACTTTAGTCAAAGAGGTGGTTGGGGACGATGCCCATAGCCTGCGGCAACTGGTCAAAGGTGTAAGTTTAGCGTTTATTAAGCAGCTAACTCCAGAAGCTCAACGCTATGAACCATTTTTAACCCCAGCCTACGCTCAATCTCTTTCGAGTCCCAAAATTTCCTTGCGTCTGAGTACAAAATTACCTGCTACCATGGCAACTTGGTTTCAAGTTATATCCGTTGGAAATCAGCAGTTTGCTATTAACTTTAAGGACGTAAATTATGGATCGCTCAGCTCAATTCAGTTCTATTTTTATCCTAACACTAAAATGATGACCCCGAATATTTTTTGCATTGGACAGCTGAATCAATTGTTCACTAAACTTGTGAACAAGTACCGCGAAAAAGCAACTCGCATCAGTTAAGTTTAATAGTTTTAGGGAGTAGGGAGTAGGGAGTAGGGAATAGGGAATAGGGAATAGGGAATAGGGA
>NZ_MKZS01000001.1:866728-876275 GCF_001942495.1 Moorena bouillonii PNG | reverse complement strand
CCTAAATCCTAGTCTCTATCACCGTTTCGACTACTTTTGCCTAATGGATAGCTTATTAAGGGGGGTTAGGGGGGATTCCGATTCCCGATTCCCGATTCCCGATTCCCTTAATTAATTGGTAGTTGAGGACTCTAAAGTTTTATAACTTATAGCCAATATGGCCAGACTTTTCTATTAGTCATGCTGGAAGTTTATATTAAGACTTAATAGAAATTAATTGGGTATATCGCTATCATGGAAATCTTTGATATAGGTTTCGTCGAGAGGTTAGAAAGTGACAGCTTTGTCTCTGACAATAGTGATCATAAAATGGCTGATGTTGTCGGTGGTAAAAGTCGCACGATTCGTTGGCCTCATAATGACGAATAGCAGCAGCCTACGACAATTGTGACCATACCCATAGAATTACCGTATTGTCCTCTTTACTTATTTCCTGATGGCACAATTGGGCATAAATGTTTTGATACTCGTCCTTTTTAAGGATAGCGGTAATAATATTCATTTATCTTATTCATAAGGTACACAGGATTTATTCCCTGTTCCCTATTCCCTGTTCCCTAAAATCCACAACTTGTGTACCTCACCTATTTGATTTTTGCTATAGTCACTACACCCAGCCAACCGCATTTTTGATTTGATATACCGCCAACTCCCGGTCTATATGTTTCTTGGCTTTAAGAATCGGACTGTTAGGACTTTTGTACCAGCGCTGGGAGCGGAAACAAAAACCATTGGGCGTTATTGCCTCCCAACTATAGCGAGTGCGATCAATCAATAACCAAATTTCATAAGAGTGGTATGTCTGTTGGGGAAATTTAAGAATACCAATTTCTAGCAGAATGCTCATGCGCATCCGCGATCGCTCTATACGTTTGAGTAATTCCAGAAAACACAATGCTGCCCGTTTAGCCGCCTCATGAGTGGGGTAACGGTAGCGATCGCGGGGTTCAAATTTGAAGTCTCGACTACTAAGGCGGAAATGAAACTTGCCTGAAGCATCCTCGACATATATCACACTCCAAGGGGTTTTCGGGTACTTTACACAAAAACCTGGAGCTATTAATTTAACCGCAGTTGCCATCCTTATCCCTTTGCTAAACCGTTGCTGAGAGGATCTTAACCAAATTTTTATCGATCACCAACGGAAGGTTTCGGTCAATGAGCCTGACCGAAGGTCATTACCCATTACCGATTACCCATTATTCTCAATCATGCCACAATTGAGCCACGCCCTTTTATATCATGTCAGGATAATTACCCTTAATAAAAATCTCCCTATCTCCCCATTTCCCCACCTCCCCATCTCCCCACCTCCCCATCTCCCCATCTCCCCATCTCCCCATCTCCCCACACCTCCCACCCTTTCCTTAATTATGGGTATTCAACCAGACTTGATATTAGGCATGTGAGAGATCAATATCATCCTGGCCGTAGGCTTGCCAAGCCAAGTCTACTAAGCCATCAACAATAGCAGCCGCCACTACCGCAGAACCCTTACGACCATCAATCCGAATGTGGGGAATCAAAGAGTCCGTCAACCGAGATTTAGCCACATCCACCTCTACAAATCCCGCAGGTACCCCAATCACCAAGGCTGGTCGAATTTCCTCTGCTTCAATCAACTCCACCAATACTGTCAAAGCTGTCTGAGCTTGACCAATAACAAAAATTCCTTCTGGATAGCGTCTAGCTAAGGTTTGCATCCCCCAGGCTGCCTTAGTCTTTTGTTTTTGGGGACGAGTGAGGGTTTCCATGCTGCAATACACTGGATTAGCAAAGGTATCTTGAATGTGGGGAGTGATACCTACTTGTACCATTGGCACATCCACTACAATTGTGCTACGAGCAGCTAGAGCTGCTGCTCCTGCTTGTAATGCCCGCTCAGAAAAATGAATCAGAGACTTATACTCAAAGTCGGCTGTGGCATAAATCACCCGCCGCACAATCTCGTATTCTGCTGGTGAAAAGACATGCTCGCCTATTTCACGGTCAATAATTGCCAGACTTTGGGCATCAGTTATATGCCATTCCATGAGGACTCTTCAGACAAACTGGTTGTGATTATTTTGACATTATTATGCTTGCTCTAGTGGTTTTCATATTAGGGAATAGGGAATAGGGAATAGGGAATAGGGAATAGGGAATAGGCAAGAGGCAAGCTAGCAATAGGCAATAGGCAAGCTAGCAATAGGCAAGCTAGCAACAGGCAAGAGGCAAGAGGCAATAGGCAAGCTAGCAACAGGCAATAGGCAAGCTAGCAACAGGCAACAGGGAAAACTGATCTGACTCCCCATCTCCCCATCTCCCCATCTCCCCATCTCCCCATCTCCCACACTCCCCATCTCCCCATCTCCCCCACACTCCCCACACCTCCCACACTCCCGACTCCCTACTCCCTACTCCCTACTCCCTACTCCCTACTCCCTACTCCCTGTAACTAAAAATTAAGAATAATTGCAATTTGATTCAGATTCTCTTATATCCCTAATCGATATGTTTAGCTTGGCAAGAGGATTTGGCGAATTAGATACCAGGGAAAGAACACTTATCCCTAAGGATAGTCATTACCTCGGACTTCTGAGAAAATCTAAATCACGAGAGGTCTTAAGGCTGAAGGCTGTTCGCGTAGCGTGGCCAAAGGCCAAGGCTGAAACTCTCTTGGTTGCTGAGTAACAAATCCATAAACTTGTTACATTTTTGATGATTGATGATTGATTTTTGATGCTTAATGCTTAATTTTTGATGATTGATGATTGATGTTTGATGCTTAATGCTTGATACTTAATCTTTTAACAAGGGAGAATAGGATATGAAATTGGCTTACTGGATGTATGCAGGTCCTGCCCACATTGGCACACTGCGCGTTGCGAGTTCTTTTAAGAATGTCCATGCTATTATGCATGCCCCCCTAGGGGATGACTATTTCAACGTGATGCGCTCAATGCTAGAGCGAGAGCGGGATTACACTCCGGTAACTGCTAGTATTGTTGACCGGAACGTGCTAGCACGGGGTTCTCAGGAAAAAGTGGTGGACAATATCACCCGCAAGGATCAGGAGGTAAACCCTGATCTAATTGTGCTCACCCCCACCTGCACCTCCAGTATCCTACAAGAAGACCTGGAGAACTTCGTAAACCGGGCTCAGATGGATGCTAAGGCTGATGTGATGTTGGCAGATGTGAACCACTACCGGGTCAATGAATTACAAGCGGCTGACCGCACCCTAGATCAAATTGTTCAGTTCTACCTCAAAAAAGCCCGCAAGAAGGGTGAGCTCCCAGAAGGCAAAACCGCAAAGCCATCGGTGAACATCATTGGTATTTCTACCCTTGGCTTCCACAATCAACACGATTGTACTGAACTGAAGCGGTTGATGGCTGATTTGGGCATTGAGGTTAACGAAGTCATCCCAGAGGGAGCGTCTGTCCACAATCTGAAAAATTTACCTCGGGCTTGGTTTAACCTGTTGCCTTATCGGGAAATTGGCTTGATGAGTGCCCGTTACCTGGAAGAAGAGTTCTCGATGCCCTATGTCGATATTGCTCCTCTGGGTGTGGTGGAAACTGCTCGTTGTATCCGTAAGATTCAGGAAATCCTTAATGGTCAAGGTGCTAATGTCGATTACGAAGAGTACATCGACAACCAAACCCTGTACGTTTCTCAAGCTGCCTGGTTCTCTCGCTCCATCGACTGCCAGAACTTGACCGGTAAGAAGGCTGTGGTTTTCGGAGATAATACCCACGCTGCCGCTATGACCAAGATTCTGGCACGGGAGATGGGTATTCATGTGGTGCTGGCTGGGACTTACTGCAAGTATGATGCGGATTGGTTCAAGGAGCAGGTGAGCGAATACTGTGATGAGATCCTGATCAGTGATGATAATGGTGCGATTGGGGATGCGATCGCACGAATTGAACCTGCTGCGATTTTCGGTACCCAAATGGAACGGCACGTTGGTAAGCGATTGAATATTCCTTGTGGTGTGATTGCTGCTCCCATTCATATCCAAAACTTCCCCATCGGTTATCGTCCCTTCATGGGTTACGAAGGTACTAACCAAATTGCTGATTTGGTCTACAATTCCTTTACCTTGGGTATGGAAGACCACTTGTTGGAAATCTTTGGTGGTCATGATACCAAGGAAGTGATTACCAAGGGGATCTCTGCTGATTCTGACCTGAACTGGAGTAAGGACGCTAAAGCAGAACTGAATAAGGTGCCTGGTTTTGTTCGCGGTAAAGTAAAGCGCAATACTGAGAAGTTTGCTCGTGAGCGTGGCTTTAGTGAAATCACTCTTGAAGTGATGTATGCCGCTAAGGAAGCTGTAGGGGCTTGAGCTTAATACAGATTTAACCTGTATCAGGGGAGGTGGGGAGATAGGGAGATGGGGAGATGGGGAGATGGGGAGATGGGGANCGATTCCCGATTCCCGATTCCCGATTCCCGATTCCCGATTCCCGATTCCCGATTCCCGATTCCCGATTCCCGATTCCCGATTCCCGATTCCCGATTCCCGATTCCCGATTCCCGATTCCCGATTCCCGATTCCCGATTCCCGATTCCCGATTCCCGATTCCCGATTCCCGATTCCCGATTCCCGATTCCCGATTCCCGATTCCCGATTCCCGATTCCCGATTCCCGATTCCCGATTCCCGATTCCCGATTCCCGATTCCCGATTCCCGATTCCCGATTCCCGACTCCCGATTCTTTGTACCTCTTTCAAATTCTGTGACTCTATCGAGAAGATTGCGGTGATTGCTCCGTAGAAATTTAATTATTATTTACAAAAAACTTCAATAGCTAGACCCGCCTATGGCTTCTGGTGGGTCTGGATGATTTGTAAGCTAATGCGCTACGCGCACGCTACGCGAACAGCTATCAGCTATCAGCTATCAGCTTGATTCACTCTGGTGATTTTTTATTTTTGTTTATTGTTTATATTTTTATTAAAAAAAAATATAAACAATATTAATTAAGTATTAAATTGAATAAATAAGATTTAAATTGATTTACATTATGGTTTAAATTTATAAAAGTCCATTTAAAGTAATTTAAAGGCTATATCGATAAAAAAGACCCTGTATTTTCTAGTGCAGTTCGTGAATAATGCAAGAAGCACCGAAGCGATGCAGCGCCTTCATGCGGGGGTTTACCCCACTCGCTATTGCATCAAGACAAGCTAAGCAATCTATGGCTGGCTTTAGGGTCAACGCCGAAGCGGTGCCTAAGATAAATCCAGCAGAATTTCAGCAATTATGCTTTCGGCTGGCTTAGGGGCAAAGACAAAAGAAGAATTTTTATCTGAAACAGGAGATAACTAAAGGTGAAACTTTCAGTTTATGGAAAAGGTGGTATCGGTAAGTCCACAACTAGCTGTAATATCTCAGTTGCCCTAGCTAAGCGGGGTCGAAAGGTGCTGCAAATTGGCTGTGACCCGAAGCATGACAGCACATTCACTCTGACTGGTTTTCTGATCCCTACCATTATTGATACCCTTCAGGAAAAGGATTACCACTACGAAGATGTCTGGCCTGAAGATGTGATTTACAAAGGTTATGGTGGTGTTCATTGCGTAGAAGCTGGTGGTCCCCCGGCTGGTGCTGGTTGCGGTGGCTATGTGGTTGGTGAAACTGTAAAGCTGCTCAAGGAACTGAATGCTTTTGATGAGTACGATGTGATTCTGTTTGACGTTCTGGGTGATGTCGTCTGTGGTGGTTTTGCTGCTCCCCTGAACTATTCCAACTATTGCATGATTGTCACGGATAACGGTTTCGATGCGTTGTTCGCTGCTAACCGGATTGCTGCTTCTGTTCGTGAAAAAGCTCGCACTCACCCGCTGCGTCTGGCTGGTCTGATTGGCAACCGCACCTCTAAGCGCGACTTAATCGATAAGTATGTCGAAGCTGTGCCGATGCCAGTGCTGGAAATTCTGCCACTAATTGAAGATATCCGTGTCTCTCGGGTTAAGGGCAAAACGATTTTTGAAATGGCAGAAACTGACCCTAGCCTGGAACCTGTGTGCCAATACTATCTCAACATTGCTGACCAAATTCTGGCACAGCCTGAGGGGGTTGTACCTCAAGATGCACCAGACCGGGAGTTGTTCTCTTTGCTGTCTGACTTCTACCTCAATCCTCAAACCCCAGCAGTGACTGAGGAAGAAGAATTAGACCTGATGATGGTGTAAGCAAAGGTTGAAAGAAAGGTTGAAGGTTATGAGGTTGAAGGTTGAAGGTTGAAGGTTGAAGGTTAGGAGGTTGAAGGTTAGCAGGTTGAAGGTTAGCAGGTTGAAGGTTAGGAGGTTGAAGGTTAGCAGGTTGAAAGTTAGGAGGTTGGAGGTTGAAATTTAGGAGGTTGGAGGTTGAAAGTTATAACAGTAAACCTGAAACCATTCAACAGTTAACAGTAAACCTTAAACCAAATAACCTTAAACCAAATAACCTTAAACCAAATAACCTTAAACCTTAAACCAACTAACCTTCAACCTTCAACCTTCAACCTTCAACCAAATAACCTTCAACCAAATAACCTTCAACCTTCAACCTTCAACCTTCAACCTTCAACCTTTAAAACCTTCAACCTTTAAAACCTTCAACCCTTAAAACCTTCAACCCTTAAAACCTTCAACCCTTAAAACCTTCAACCTTAAACCCTTAAAACCGACGAGAGAAACCAGGAGAGGAGAACTTTAGATGACTGTTGCTCAAACCCCTCAAGCCCTAGATTTTGAGTGCGAAACTGGGAATTACCATACTTTTTGCCCGATTAGCTGCGTGGCATGGCTTTACCAAAAGATTGAAGATAGCTTCTTTTTGGTGATTGGTACTAAGACTTGTGGCTATTTCCTCCAAAATGCGATGGGGGTGATGATTTTTGCTGAGCCACGCTATGCCATGGCGGAGTTGGAAGAAGGGGATATTTCCGCTAAGCTGAATGATTACGAAGAACTGAAGCGGTTGTGTTTGCAGATTAAACGCGATCGCAATCCTAGTGTGATTGTCTGGATTGGTACTTGCACTACGGAAATTATCAAGATGGATTTGGAAGGCTTGGCTCCCAAGCTGGAATCTGAGATTGGTATTCCAATTGTGGTGGCTCGTGCTAATGGCTTAGACTATGCTTTCACCCAGGGTGAAGATACGGTCTTGGCGGCGATGGCTCACAAGTGTCCGAAGGAAGCACCCCAGGTGGAAGAGGAGAAACAAGAGCGGAATGCGATCGCAAAACTCCTCAACTTTGGACGCCAGAAAGAAGAGGTGGCTGCGGAAGAGTCTGACTATGCGGATCATCCACCCCTAGTGTTGTTTGGCTCCCTACCTGACCCGGTTGTGACTAACCTCACCCTAGAGTTGAAGAAGCAGGGGATTAAGGTGTCTGGTTGGTTGCCTGCTAAGCGTTACACGGAATTACCAGTAATTGAAGAAGGTTACTATGTTGCTGGGGTGAATCCCTTCCTCAGCCGCACCGCTACTACTCTGATGCGCCGCCGCAAGTGTAAGTTAATTGGCGCACCTTTCCCCATTGGTCCGGATGGCACTCGGGCTTGGATAGAGAAAATGTGTTCTGTGTTTGGTATTGAACCAAAAGGATTGGCAGAACGGGAAGCTAAAATTTGGGAAAGCTTGGAGGATTATATCCAGCTGTTGCGTGGTAAGTCAGTATTTTTCATGGGGGATAACTTGCTGGAAGTTTCGTTAGCTCGTTTCCTCGTTCGTTGCGGGATGACTTGCCATGAAATCGGTATCCCTTACATGGATAAGCGTTATCAGAAGGCTGAGTTAGCTCTGTTAGAGAAGACTTGCCACGAAATGGGTGTACCAACTCCTAAGATTATCGAGAAGCCAGACAATTACAACCAGATTCAGCGGATTTATGAGTTGGAGCCGGATTTGGTGATTACCGGTATGGCTCATGCTAATCCTTTGGAAGCACGGGGGATTAATACTAAGTGGTCCGTTGAGTTTACCTTTGCTCAAATGCACGGCTTTACTAATGCCCGAGACATTCTGGAATTGGCAACTCGTCCGTTACGTCGCAATAACAGTCTCAAGGATTTGGGTTGGGATAAGTTAGTGAAAGAAGAGGCTAAGGTATAGCACTAGAGGGATCCCCCCTAACCCCCCTTAATAAGGGGGGAACTTAATAAGGGAGGAACTTAATAAGGGGGGAACTGAGGAGGGCAAAAATTATTTGTACCTCATAGGTATGGGAAACCCTATAAAAATGTTTCCCATCTCCCCACACTTCCCACACTTCCTAAACTTCCCACACTTCCCACACTCTTCCCTGCCCTAAGGAAGGGCAGATAGCGTGGGGAAGCTTACACTTCACTATCAACCAATTGAAGCTGTAACCGCTTACCCAGTGCATTAGCTGCCCGTTCAATTGTGCTCAGGGTTACAGAGGTGTTGTTTGGATCTAAAAGACTATCTAAAGCTGCACGACTGGTTTTCATGACCTGGGTCATTTCAGTTTTAGTCAGTCCTTTTTCAAGCATCCCCTGTTCGATTTGCCAAGCTAAAACTCGTTTGAGAGCTACGGCTTCAACTTCAGCAAGGATGTTATCTTCTTCTAAAAGTTCATCTAAGGAAGAACCAATATAAGGATTATTATTCATTGTTCGTTTATAAGTTGCGTTTTCGTGCGTTAGCTAAAGCTAATTCTTGTTTGGGCGTTTTTTCGGTCTTTTTGATGAATCCATGTAACAAAACCATTTGATTGTTATGAATGCAGAAAAGAACGCGGGCAGTGCGGCCATTAGGTAAGTTAGTACGGACTTCAAATAAACCATTTCCCATCGGGCGACAGGTAGGCATACCAATAGGCCAGCCGTACTCAACAGTTTTGATGTCTGTGCCAATTAACCGCCGTTCCTCCTTGTCCAAACTTAAGAGCCAATCACGGACAGGTTCGTGATTAGATTCAGTTTTATAAAACTTAGCAGGAATTCGTTTAGAGGTCATTGAGCTAATTAACCCTTTTTGATACACTCCGTCAAGATATAGCGCTACGCTTAGCGTCAGAAGTTAAAAGTCAGAAGTCAAAAGTAAGCTAGGACTAGGTTTAGGAGTTTAGAAATGTCCGCTATCTGAATGCGTAGTGCTATATACTTGGAACGTGCATCTGGCTGTGGAACAGGCATCTTGCCTGTTTCATTTCCAGGCGGGCAGGATGCCCACTCCACTGATATTGATTCCCTCCCTCTAATTCCCTGTTCCCTATTCCCTATTCCCTATTCCCTATTCCCGTCTTGATGCAAAGCGCGAGTGGGGGAAACCACGGCAGTCGCTCATGGTTTGAATTTACCGTAAGACAGTGGAGCCTTAATCAATAAGTTTTCCCCATGCATCTGCATAGCCTACCAACCATAAAGGCTCCACGTAATCAGGTTTTGTCTCCGGGGGAAACCCCCGCAGGTCGGTAATGGTGCGTTTTCCTTGTCTTGATGCAGTCGCTCATGGGGGGAACCCCCAAGACCGCGCTGCATCGCTGGATAAATAAAGATACTCCAGGGACTAAACCTAAATCATTGAGTTCAACCCAAT
>NZ_MKZS01000001.1:823904-866628 GCF_001942495.1 Moorena bouillonii PNG | reverse complement strand
GTTCACCGGATGATGCTACGAGGAAAAAAATAACCGAGTTAGAAATGGCAGGAGCAGAAGTGGTGGTGGAAAAAGCCGATGTATCTGATGGGGAATCGATGAGAGGTGTGTGGCAGAGAATAGAGGAGTCAAACAGACCCTTAGGAGGAGTGATTCATTCGGCGGGGATGTTATCAGATGGAGTGCTGCAAAACCAGAGTTGGTCTAGTTTTGAACGGGTGATAGCACCGAAAGTGCAGGGTGCTTGGCATTTGCATCAATTGAGTCTCAATCAATCATTGGACTTTTTTGTGCTGTTTTCTTCGGCAGCATCTCTGTTGGGTTCACTTGGTCAGGGAAATCATTCTGCAGCTAATGCTTTTCTTGATGGTTTGGCTCATTATCGTCGAACTATGGGATTAACGGGATTGAGTATTCATTGGGGAGCAGTTTCTCAAGTGGGAGAGGCGGCTGAAAGGGGTGCAGATGTGAGGGCAACTCAGCAGGGGATGGGTGTAATATCTCCGGCTCAGGTATTGGAGTCTTTGGAACTATTGATGAGTGGTTCGGATGTGGAAGTAGGGGTGGTGCCTATTGATTGGTCAGGATGGCAGGAGAGAGTGGTGCAGTGGCCGTTTTTGGCGGATTGGTCGGAAATAACTACTTCAATAGCTACAAAGGATAATCTCCTTTTAGAACAATTAAAATCAGTTTCCTTCATGGAACGAGAAAAGATATTAATTTCTCATATTCAAAATAAAGCAGCTCGATTATTAGCTATGAAAAATAATCTAATCGATATACACAAACCTTTAATTGAAATGGGATTGGACTCTTTAATGTCAATCGAGCTAAGACATAAAATTAAAAATGAGCTAGAAGTGGATGTTCCAATGACAAAATTTATGGAAGGAATCACCATTGCTGCTCTCTCAAATCAACTAAATCAACAACTGAATCAAAGCGATAGCACAGATAACATTAAAGAAAATAACTGGATAGAGGTAGAGCTATGAACTTAATTGAATTCTTACAAGACCTTTCCCTCAAAGGGGTAAAATTATGGACTGATGGAGGAAAGTTAAAAACTGGAGGTTCCCAAGAAGTACTGACCACTGATGTTATTGCCCAACTAAAGCAGTACAAATCAGAAATATTACGGTTACTAAAGGAAAATCCAGATCTATGCCAAGTTCATCCCCTGTCTTATGGTCAAAAAGGTCTCTGGTTTTTGTGGCAGCTATCACCCCAGAGCCATAATTATAATGTGTCATTTGCGATTAGGATCTACTCCAAAGTAGATATAACTATTTGGCAACAAGTTTTTCAAGCTCTAAGGGAAAGGCATCCGTTGCTACGGAGTACATTCCCGAATTTGGGCGAACAACCAATCCAACAAATACATCAACATCAAGAGTTAGACTTCTTACAGATAGATGCTTCTAGTTGGAGTGAAGAGGAGTTAAATAAAAAGGTAGTTGCAGCTCACAGATATCCTTTTAACCTAGAAACAGAACAAGTGATGCGAGTTAGGTGGTTCACTTGCTCGGAAGCAAACCATATTATGTTACTGACAATACACCACATTGTTTTAGATGGTTGGTCATGCAACTTAATTGCTCAAGAGCTGCCACAACTGTACGAATCTCAACTAAATGGGCTTGAGGTATCCCTACCACCACTACAGTATTCTTATCAAGATTATGTTAGTTGGCGACAGGAGTTAGTAGAAGGACCAGAAGGAGAACAACTATGGAGCTATTGGCAACAAAAATTGGGCGGAGAATTACCTGTATTGAATTTGCCCACAGATAGACCACGACCTCCTATACAGACTGATAATGGTGGCAGCTACTCCTTCAAGTTATCTCAAAAGCTGACTGAACAACTAAAGGAACTAGCTAAAACAGAGAGAGCAACTCTTTATATGACTCTGTTGGCTGCTTTTGAAGTGCTTCTGTATCGTTACACAGGTCAAGAGGATATCTTGGTAGGATCGCCTACATATGGTGGTAGGACTAAAGAGGAGTTTGCCTCTATTGTTGGTTACTTCGTTGACGCAGTAGTGATGAGGGCAGATTTGTCAGGGAGTCTCTCTTTTAGAGATTTTCTATCTCAAGTCCGCCAAACAGTCCTGGAAGCGTTAGCTCATCAAGATTATCCCTTTGCTTTATTGGTAGAGAAGTTAAAGGTAGAACGTGACTCCAGTCGTTCCCCTCTTTTTCAGGCTTGCTTTCTACTGCAAAAATTCCTGGAATCTCAAGATCAACCAAAGGTGTTTTTTAGCAGGGAAAAAACCTTGATGAAATGGGCCGGACTTGAAGTAGAAGCATTTGTACTAGATCAATATGAAGGTCAATATGATTTATTACTGGAAATGTATGAAGACGACTCATCTCTGGTTGGGTTCTTAAAATACAATGCTGACCTATTTTACGAGCAAACTATTGCTCGAATGGTTGGTCATTTCCAGAACTTATTAGAAGGGATAGTGAACGATCCGCAGCAGAGAGTAACAGTACTACCATTAATGACAGAGCCAGAGCTAGACCAAATACTGGTGGAGTGGAACAATACCAAAACAGATTATCCCAAAGATAAATGTATCCATCAGTTATTTGAGGAGCAGGTAGAGAAAAGCCCAGATGCAGTAGCAGTAGTATTTGAAGGACAATTGCTGAGCTACTCCCAATTAAATAGCAAAGCTAATCAACTAGCCCACCACTTGCAAACCTTGGGAGTCAAACCAGAAATGCTAGTGGGAATATGTGTAGAGCGCTCAGTGGAGATGGTAGTAGGTTTATTAGCCATACTCAAAGCCGGAGGAGCTTATGTGCCATTAGACCCGAACTATCCCCAAGAACGCCTAGAGTATATGTTCACTGACTCCCAAGTGTCAGTGTTACTAACTCAAGAACAATTATTAGCTCAACTCCCCCAAAATCAAGCCCAAGTAGTTTTTCTAGATAGAGATTGGGAAAAAATAGCAACTGAAACACCAGAAAAAGTAGAGAGTGAAGTCAGCCCCCAAAATTTAGCTTATGTAATTTATACATCAGGTTCCACAGGTAAACCGAAAGGAGTATTGGTAGAACACAAGGGACTGTGTAATCTGGCTACAGTTCAAATGCAAGGGTTTCAAGTTAACTCGAACAGCAGAGTGGTTCAGTTCGCATCATTAAGTTTCGATGCCTCCATCTCGGAAATAGTCATGGCTTTAGGTTCAGGAGCCAGTTTGTACATAGGCAGTCGAGATACTTTAATGCCTGGAACTGGTTTAAGTCAGTGGTTGCAGTCGAACAAAATCACCCATATCACCATACCCCCCTCAGCTCTGGCAGTGATGCCAAAAGAGGAATTACCTGATTTAAAGACCATAGTGGTAGCAGGAGAAGCTTGCCCACCAGAGCTAATATCCTACTGGTCTGTGGGGCGACAATTTGTGAACGCCTACGGACCAACAGAATCAACAGTATGTGCTACCATGGCCGAATGCTCGCCAGAGTCTTCTGTGCCATCCATAGGTAGGGCGATCGGCAATACTCAAATCTACATCCTAGACAGAAATTTACAACCAGTCCCCATCGGAGTACCTGGTGAAATTTATATCGGTGGTGTTGGTTTAGGTCGTGGCTATCTTAACCAACCTCAATTAACACAGGAAAAATTTATTTCCCATCCTTTGAGGAATGTAACCGAGGAGAGGCTTTACAAAACAGGAGATTCAGCTCGTTACTTACCGGATGGCAATATTGAGTTTCTTGGCCGCATAGATAATCAGGTGAAGATACGAGGTTTCCGAATTGAACCTGGAGAAGTTGAATCAATGCTCACGAGGCATCCCCAAGTCCAACAAGCTGTAGTAATTGACAGGGAAGATACTCCAGGGAACAAGCGGTTGGTAGCATACTTAGTTCCCGAACTAGAGTTTGAACAAAATGTCCAGGAGATGGAAAGCATAGAACTTTGGCCATCAATAGCAGAATACTATGTTTATGATGAGTTATTGTACTATGCGATGACTAATGACCATCGTCGAAACCAAAGTTATCAAGTGGCAATTAATCAACTTGTTAAAGATCGAGTAGTAGTAGAAATTGGTACAGGTAAGGATGCTATTTTGGCGAGATTTTGTGCACAAGCAGGAGCTAAGAAAATCTATGCTATTGAGAGAGACCAACAAACCAGTGAGTTAGCTAAAGCTAGCGTGGATAAGTTGGGATTATCGGCACAAATTGAAATCATACATGGAGATGCGACGACAGTTAACCTACCCGAGTTAGCAGATGTATGTGTTTCGGAAATTGTGGGAGCAATAGGCGGTTCTGAAGGAGCAGCAGTAATTATTAATAATGCCAGAAGGTTTTTGAAGCCAGATGGTGCAATGATTCCCGAAAGAAGTGTAACTAAGATTGCAGCAGTAACTCTTCCAGAACCGTTACTTAATCAACCCAGGTTTACAAAGGTTTCTGGTTATTATACCCAGAAAATATTTGAACAGGTTGGGTATCCTTTTGATTTACGAGTTTGTATTAAAGGATTTCCTCAAGCCAATTTACTTTCCAATCGAGAAATATTTGAGGATTTAGATTTTAATAAATCTTTAGATACAGAGTTGACTCATCAAATTCAGTTAAGGATAGAAAAATCCGGCAGATTAGATGGTTTTCTGGTCTGGTTAAATTTGCATACTATTGAGGGTGAGTGTATAGATATTCTCGAACATGAGCATTGTTGGTTACCCGTTTATTTTCCAGTATTTGAGCCTGGTCTTGATGTGAGTGAAGGAGATGTGATTGAAGCTATTTGTAGCCGAAACCTTTGTGAAAATAATCTGAATCCAGATTATGCTATCCAAGGACGTATTATCAGGCAACAAGGAGAAGATATTGATTTTGAACACATTTCTTATCACTGGAAACAACAGTTTAAGCAAACTCCTTTTTATCAAAGGTTATTTGCAGAAAATGAAACAGTTAGCACTTCTAACTTACAAATAAAGGAAACCAAGAGCAAGGAACTGATACCACAGTTGAGAGAGTATCTGGAGTCGAGGTTGCCAGAGTATATGGTGCCATCAGGGTTAATGGTGTTGTCGCAACTGCCTCTGACTCCTAACGGTAAAGTAGACCGTAAGGCTTTGCCTGTACCAGATGTGGCCAGTAGTGTGTTAACGGAGTATGTAGCTCCAGAGACTGAGGCACAGAAGGTCTTAGCAGAGATTTGGGCCGAAGTGTTGGGAATAGAAAAGGTGGGAATACATGATAACTTCTTTGATTTGGGTGGTCATTCTTTGATGGCAACTCAGGTGGTGTCTCGGGTGCGACAAGTCCTCAATATAGAGTTCCCCCTCACAAAGCTATTTGAGAATTCCCAGCTAGTGAGTCTGGCTCAGGAAATAGAGGTATATTTAGCTCAAAGCCAGTCAGTAGAGACCGTAGCCATTCAACCAAGGGAGGAAAATGAAAATCCTCCCCCGTTATCATATGCACAACAAAGGCTATGGTTTCTAGAAAAACTGGCCTTGAGTAGCAACGCCTACAATATGCCATTGACCCTAAATCTAGTAGGTAAATTGGACTATGTAGCCCTACAAAACAGTCTCAACGAAATCATGGCTCGCCATGAAACCCTGAGAACCACTTTCAGTGAAATCAACGGCACACCAGTACAAAGAATTAAATCCCCCTTTGAATTAGAACTACCAATAATTGACCTAAGTGGGTTAACAGCATCTGAGCAAACCACCAAACTACAACAACTACTGCAAGAAGAAAATGAACTTTCATTTAATCTGGAAGTAGACCTCCCCATAAGGGTTCAGTTGTATCAACTAGGAACAACAGAACACATACTGCAAATTACATTACATCACATAGCAAGCGATGGGTGGTCACTGACAGTATTAACCAAAGAACTATCAGCTATTTACACTGCCACACTGGAAGACAAACCATCCCCATTATCCTCACTACCCATACAATATGCGGACTTTGCAGTGTGGCAAAGGAACTACTTACAAGGTGAAACTCTCGAAAAGCAACTAAGTTACTGGAAGCAAAAGCTGCAAGACCTACCCCAACTACAACTACCTACAGATAATCCCCGGCCCCCAGTTCAAACCTTTAATGGAGCAGGTATACCCATAAACATACCAGCAGCACTAACATCAAAAGTTAAACAACTGAGCCAAAAGCAGGGGACAACCCTATTTATGACCCTGTTGGCAGCCTTCAAGATATTGCTATTTCGTTACAGTGGTCAAGAAAGTATAGCAGTAGGTTCACCTATCGCCAACCGCAACCGGAGTGAAATAGAAGGGTTGATAGGTTTCTTTGTCAACTCCCTAGTCATGTACACAGACCTAGGAGGGGAACCAAGCTTCATAGAGGTATTAAACAGGGTTAAACAAACAGCCCTAGAAGCTTATGGAAACCAAGACATACCTTTTGAGAAATTGGTAGAAGAGTTGCAGCCAGAGCGGGTACTATCGCAAAACCCCTTGTTTCAGGTAATGTTGGCTGTGCAGCAGGAGGAAATCTTAAAACCATCCTTTAGCTTACCTAACTTGGAGGTAGGTTGGTATGAAGGGGGAGGAGCTGAGATGACAGTAAGGTTTGACATTGAGTTGCATCTGTTGCCAGTAGGAGAGGAAATCAAAGGATTCTGTGCCTATAACCGAGACTTGTTCTCAGCCGAAACAATTAGCCGCATGATGTCACATTATGAAAACTTACTATCAGCAGCAGTAGAGACTCCAGAACGACCTGTGAGCCAGTTGCCATTAATGACAGAGTCAGAGCTAGACCAAATACTGGTGGAGTGGAACAATACCAAAACAGATTATCCCAAAGATAAATGTATCCATCAGTTATTTGAGGAGCAGGTAGAGAAAAACCCAGATGAAGTAGCAGTAGTATTTGAAGAGCAAAGCTTAACTTACTCCCAATTAAATACTAAAGCCAATCAATTAGCCCACCACTTGCAAAGCTTGGGAGTCAAACCAGAAATGCTAGTGGGAATATGTGTAGAGCGCTCAGTGGAGATGGTAGTAGGGTTATTAGCCATACTCAAAGCCGGAGGAGCTTATGTGCCATTAGACCCTAATTATCCAACTTCACGTCTAGCTCAGATATTAGAAGATGGGGAGTTACACCTGGTATTAAGTGACTCCAACTCCCAGTTTCACTTACCAGAAACTCAAACACCTATAATAGATATAAACCAAGCTAATACGGTAGAAATACAAGCTAATGTAGTCAGTAATGTTAATCCCCAGAACCTAGCTTATGTATTGTATACCTCTGGTTCTACAGGCCGACCTAAAGGAGTAGCAATTGAACACCGCAGTCCAGTGTCCCTATTGTATTGGGCACGAGAAGTGTATACCCAAGAGGAATTATCAGGAGTATTAGCTTCCACTTCTATCTGCTTTGATCTATCAGTATTTGAGTTGTTTGTCCCCTTAAGTTGGGGAGGAAAAGTCATATTAGCTGAAAATGCTTTACATCTACCCGAATTACCAGCAGCAGGAGAAGTAAGCCTAATCAACACAGTACCATCAGCAGCCAGAGAATTAGTCAGAAACCAAAGTATCCCCACTGGAGTAACAACAGTGAATCTGGCAGGAGAGCCCCTAGATAATCAACTGGTTCAACAACTGTATGAGCAACAAACAATTAAAGCAGTATACAACCTTTATGGTCCTAGTGAAGACACAACCTACTCAACATATGGCTTAATGGAAAAAGGAGGAACCAAGTCACCAACCATAGGTAGGCCAATAGCGAACACCCAGGTATATATTTTTAACGCTCATCAACAACCTGTACCCATAGGAGTAGCAGGAGAGCTACACATAGCAGGAGAAGGACTAGCACGAAGTTACTTAAAACAAGCAGAATTAACCGCTGAAAAATTCATCTTTTGGCAGGAGAAAAAATTATATAAAACTGGAGACTTGGTACGTTATTTATCTGATGGCAACATAGAATTTATCGGTAGAATAGACCATCAAGTAAAAATCCGAGGCTACCGCATAGAAACCGGAGAAATTCAAGGGATTTTAAATGAACATCCCAAAGTCCAACAAGCTGTTGTAATTGCCAGAGAGGATCAGCCAGGAGATAAACGTTTAGTAGGATACCTAGTAGCTGAAACTGAAACTGCGACTAATTTGAACCAAGAACTCTCAAATGATCAACTCAGTAATTGGCAAGAAGTATTCAATGAACAAATAGAGAATGAGGACAGAGAAATTACTGACCCCTTATTCAACATCTCAGGTTGGCGCAGCAGTTACGACAACCAACCCATACCAGAAAAGCAAATGCGGCTCTGGGCAGGAGATGTAGTAACTCAAGTATTAGCGGCTAAACCAAAGAGTGTGTGGGAAATAGGTTGTGGCACAGGAATGCTGCTGTTTCAAATTGCACCCCAGACACAAAACTATTATGGCACAGATATTTCTAACGTCTCATTAGAATACATCAAAAAACAAATAGAACCCGAACCAGACAAATATAGTCATGTATCCTTAGCACAGAAACGAGCCGAAGACATGGCTGATGTGGCTCCTAACACTTTCGATGTCGTGCTACTAAGTTCTATCGTGCAGTATTTCCCGAGTATGGAATATCTATTGCAAGTAATAGAAGAAAGTATCAGGGTAGTAAAACCAGGAGGAATGATTTTCCTAGGGGATATCCGCAATTTCTACTTAATGAAAGCATTTCATAGTTCGGTACAACTGTATCAAGCAACCCCATCACTGTCAGGACAACAACTCAAGTCAAAGATAGACAGAAAAATGGAGCAGGAGACCGAGTTGTTAGTGTCACCAGAGTTGTTTGTATGTCTCAAAGAAAAATCTCCAGAAATAAGTCATGTACAAATACGTTTACAGAGGGGAAAAGAAAACAATGAACTGAATAAATATAGGTATAACGTACTGTTGCATATAGAAGCGAAACCAGGAAAAGTAATAACACCGACGGTAGAAAGTGGAGCAGCTCTGGGTGTTCAAGAGATAGAAACTTATCTGCGAGAGCAAGAGCCAGAATCAGTTTGCTTTAGTGGTTTAGTAAATAGCAGAGTGGCTAATGATGTAGAGTTGGTAGAGTTGCTATCACAGCCAGAATCAAAACAGAATGTGCAGCAGTTGAGGCAGTTTTTCAAGTCAAAGGAAAGCAAGAGCATTGAACCAGAGAGGTTATATGAACTAAGTGCATCTCTAGGGTATAGCTTAGAATTGTGTTGGTCAGCTCAGGGAAGTCCGGAATTGATGGATGCGGTATTTGTACGCAGTGAGTTAGCAGCAGAGGGAATAGTGTTAACACCCCTGACTCAAAAATCGGTGGTAGGAGGTAACTGGAATAATTATGGGAATAATCCGTTGATTTCCCAGTTGAGAAAGGAACTGATACCGCAGCTAAGAGAGTATCTGGAGTCGAGGTTGCCAGAGTATATGGTGCCATCAGGGTTGATGGTGTTGTCGCAACTGCCTCTGACTCCTAACGGTAAGGTAGACCGTAAGGCTTTGCCTGTGCCGGATATGGCTAGTAGTGTGTTAACGGAGTATGTGGCTCCTCAGACAGAAACACAGAAGATATTAGCAGAGATTTGGGCCGAAGTGTTGGGTATAGAACAGATAGGTATACACGATAACTTCTTTGATTTGGGTGGTCATTCTTTGAGGGCAACTCAGGTTGTGTCTCGGGTAAGACAGGGTTTTGGCAATGAACTGACTTTACAGGGTTTATTTGAGTCACCAACTATTGCTGGCATAGCTAAAAATATTGAAGTGGTGCGTCAGCTACCCCAAGATAAGACTACGTTAATTTCAGAAACAGAAGAATATGAGAGGTTTGTGTTATGAAAACAGTTGATTTTATTTCTTACCTGCAAAATCTGGGTGTTAAACTTTGGATAGAGCAAGAGCAACTCGAATGTTATGCTCCCAAGGGAGCAATGACAGCAGAGCTAAAACAGAATCTAGTGGAGCGCAAGACAGAAATTTTAGAGTTTATTCGAGAAGTACAAATAACTCAGAAATCTGTAGCTAGTTCCATTCAATCAGTTTCTAGGGAGCAAGTCATCCCATTGTCCTTTGCACAACAAAGGCTATGGTTTATAGAAACAATGGGCTTGAGTAGCAATGCCTACAATATGCCATTAATCCTACGTCTAGTAGGAAAATTGGACTATGTAGCCCTACAAAAAAGTTTCAACGAAATCATTGCTCGTCATGAAGCTCTGAGAACCACCTTCAGTGAAATTAACGGTACACCAGTACAAATAATTCAACCCCCCTTTGAACTAAAAGTACCCAGAATTGACCTAAGTGAGTTAACAGCATCTGAGCAAACCAGCAAACTGCAACAACTACTCCAAAAAGAAAATGAACAAACATTTAATCTAGAAGTAGACCTCCCCATACGGGCTCAGTTGTTTCAACTAGGAACAACAGAACACATACTGCAAATCACATTACATCACATAGCAAGCGATGGCTGGTCACTGACAGTATTACCCAAAGAACTCTCGGCTATTTATACTGCCACACTGGAAGAGAAACCATCTCCATTACCCTCACTACCCATACAATATGCCGACTTTGCAGTGTGGCAAAAGAACTACTTACAAGGTGAAACCCTTGAAAGTCAACTCAACTACTGGAAGGAAAAGCTGCAAGACCTACCTCAACTACAACTACCCACAGACCATCCCCGACCAGCAGTTCAAACTTTTAACGGAGGGGGGATACCGATAAACATACCAGCAGCAGTAACATCAAAAGTTAAACAACTGAGCCAAAAGCAGGGAACCACCCTATTTATGACCCTGTTAGCAGTATTTAAGGTATTACTGTCTCGTTACAGTGGTCAAGAAAGTATAGCAGTAGGTTCACCCATAGCCAACCGCAACCGCCGAGAAATAGAAGGGTTAATAGGTTTCTTTGTCAACTCCCTAGTCATGTACACAGAGCTGGGAGGGAACCCTAGTTTCACAGAAGTATTAAACCGAGTTAAACAAACAGCTCTAGAAGCTTATGGTCATCAAGACATACCCTTTGAGAAATTGGTAGAAGAGTTGCAACCAGAACGGGCACTATCGCAAAACCCCTTATTTCAGGTGATGTTTGCCGTTCAGCAGGAGGAAGCATTAAAACCATCCTTTAGCTTACCCAACTTGGAAGTAGGTTGGTATGAAGGGGGAGGAGTTGAGATGACAGTGAGGTTTGACTTAGAGTTACATCTGTGGCCAGTAGGAGAGGAAATCAAAGGATTTTGTGCCTATAACCGAGACTTGTTCTCAGCCGAAACAATTAGTCGCATGATGTCACATTATGAAAACTTACTATCAGCAGCAGTAGAGACTCCAGAACGACCTGTGAGCCAGTTGCCATTAATGACAGAGTCAGAGCTAGACCAAATACTGGTGGAGTGGAACAATACCAAAACAGATTATCCCAAAGATAAATGTATCCATCAGTTATTTGAGGAGCAGGTAGAGAAAAACCCAGATGCAGTAGCAGTAGTATTTGAAGAGCAAAAGCTGACCTATTGCCAATTAAATAGCAAAGCTAATCAACTAGCCCACCACTTGCAAACCTTGGGAGTCAAACCAGAAATGCTAGTGGGAATATGTGTAGAGCGCTCAGTGGAGATGGTAGTAGGTTTATTAGCCATACTCAAAGCCGGAGGAGCTTATGTGCCATTAGACCCTAATTATCCCACTTCGCGTCTCCATTACATGGTAGAAGATGCACAACTATCCATGATTTTGACTCAAGAAAAATGGCAACATCATCTATCGGAGACAAAAGCATCTGAGATCTGTTTGGATACAGATTCCGAAATTATTAATCAACAGAGTCAGGAAATACCCGAAAATCAGATAACAGCTAATCAGTTAGCTTATGTTATCTATACTTCAGGTTCGACGGGTAAACCAAAGGGAGTTACTATTCCTCATCAAGGAGTAGTTAGGCTTGTTAGCAACACCAACTATGTGCAACTGGAAGCAACAGACCGAGTAGCTCAAGTTTCCAACACCTCTTTTGATGCAGCCACATTTGAAATTTGGGGAGCTTTATTACACGGAGGCGTGGTAGTAGTAATTACCAAATCTCTACTCCTTTCACCTCAAGAGTTTGTCAACTATATCAAACAAGAAAAAATTACGACACTGTTTTTGACAACAGCTTTATTTAATCAGTTGACCTACTCAGCACCAGAAGCATTCAGTACCTTGAAACATTTGTTATTTGGAGGAGAGGCAGTAGACCCCAAATCAGTGAAACAGGTAGTTGAAAAAGGGGCACCAGAAAGATTGCTTCATGTGTATGGACCGACAGAAAACACAACATTTTCTTCATGGTACAAGGTGAGTGAAGTAGCAGAAGGAGCAACAAATCTGCCCATAGGTAAGCCAATATCTAACACCCAGATATACATCCTTGACCAAAATTTACAACCAGTACCCATAGGAGTAGTAGGAGAACTACATATAGGAGGAGATGGTTTAGCAACAGGTTACTACAACCGCCCGGAACTGACAGCCGAGAAATTTATTCCCAACCCTTTTGATAACTCAAAAGTTAAAAGTCAAAAGTCAAAATTATATAAGACAGGGGATTTGGCTCGGTACTTAGAGGATGGCCACATCGAGTTCTTGGGTAGAATAGACCACCAAGTAAAAATCAGGGGATATCGCATTGAAACAGGAGAAATAGAAGCAGTTCTCAATTCATACCCTCAAGTTAAAGAAACGGTAGTATTAGCAAGAGAAGATAACCCAGGAGATAAACGTTTAGTAGCATACATAGTACCAGAAACCGAAAGCACAACCAGTTCCAACCCCGAACTTTCAGAAACCAAAGTAGATAGTTGGCAAGATATATTTAACCAACAAATATATGACCAACTAAGTGAAGTAAGTGACCCCCTATTCAACACCAGAGGATGGATAAGCAACTACGATAACCAGCCGATACCAGTAGAGCAAATGCGCGTCTGGGCTGGGGATATAGTAACTCAAGTATTAGCCAAGAAGCCAGAGAGTGTGTGGGAAATAGGTTGTGGAACAGGAATGCTGCTATTTCAAATCGCACCGCAGACAGAAAAATATTATGGCACAGATATATCCAAGTTATCATTAGAATACATTAAAAAACAAATAGAAGAGCAACCAGACAAATATAGTCATGTATCCTTAGCACAGAAGCGAGCTGAAGACATGGCTGATGTGGCTCCTAACAGTTTCGATGTAGTGCTTCTGAGTTCAATAGTCCAGTATTTCCCCAGTGTAGAGTATTTGTTGTCAGTAATAGAAAATAGTATCAGGGTAGTCAAACCAGGAGGAACGATCTTCCTAGGGGATATCCGCAGTTTTCCATTAATGAAAGCATTTCATAGTTCGGTGCAACTGTATCAAGGAACTCCATCACTATCCCTAGAACAACTCAAGGCCAAAATAGACAGAAAAATGGAGCAGGAGACCGAGTTGTTAGTGTCACCAGAGTTGTTTGTAGCTCTCAAGGAAAAACATCCAGAAATAAGTCATGTACAAATACGTTTGCAGAGGGGCAGAGAACACAATGAACTGAGTAAATATAGGTATAGCGTACTGTTGCATATAGAGGCTCAACCAGGAACAGTAATAACACCAACGGTAGAAAGTGGAGCGGATTTGAGTGTTCAAGAGATAGAAACTTATCTGCGAGAGCAAGAGCCAGAATCAATTTACTTTAGTGGTTTAGTAAATACCAGAGTAGCTAATGATGTAGAGTTGGTAGAGTTGCTATCACAGCCAGAGTCAAAACAGAATGTGCAGCAGTTGAGGCAGAAGTTAGAGTCAAACGAAAACAAGGGTATCGATCCAGAGAGGTTATATGAACTAAGTGCATCTTTGGGGTATAGCTTAGAGTTGTGTTGGTCAGCTCAAGGAAGTCCGGAATTGATGGATGCGGTATTTGTGCGGAGTGAGTTAGCAAAAGAGGGAATCGTGTTAACACCCCTGACTCAAAAATCGGTGATAGGAGGTAAATGGAATAATTATGGGAATAATCCGTTGAGTTCCCAGTTGAGAAAGGAATTGATACCGCAGGTGAGAGAGTATCTGGAGTCGAGGTTGCCAGAGTATATGGTGCCATCAGGGTTAATGGTGTTGTCGCAACTGCCTCTGACTCCTAACGGTAAAGTAGACCGTAAGGCTTTGCCTGTACCAGATGTGGCCAGTAGTGTGTTAACGGAGTATGTAGCTCCAGAGACGGAGATACAGAAGAACTTAGCAGAGATTTGGCAAGAAGTGTTGGGAATAGAAAAGGTGGGAATACATGATAACTTCTTTGATTTAGGTGGTCATTCTTTGATGGCAACTCAGGTTGTGTCTAGAGTTCGGGATACTTTTAATATTGAGTTACCTATAACAAGTATATTTGAATATTCAACTATAGAACAATTAAGTACTTACCTTGAAAATACTAGTAATATTAACGTATCTCTAGCACAACGACTACAAACAACCTCTAATAATCCAGAAAAACGGGAGGAAATAGAGCTATGAAAACATTAGAAAAATTTTTAGACGATCTGGCTAATCAAGATATAAAATTATGGCTTGAAGGTCAACGCTTGCGCTGTAATGCTCCAGAAGGAGTTTTGACATCAGAGCTACGAACTAAATTAAGCGATCGTAAGCAGGAAATTATTACTTTTTTGCAACAAGCTAATTTAAAGAGAGAATTCAAGGAAGACTTAATTAATCCTATTGAGCGAAATGGCAATCCTCCGCCATTATCCTTTGCGCAACAAAGGCTATGGTTTATTGAAAAAATGGCTTTGAGTAGGAATGCCTACAATATGCCATTAACCCTAGAGCTAGTAGGAAAACTCGACTATGTAGCCCTAGAAAAAAGTCTCAACCAAATCATTGCTCGCCATGAAACTCTGAGAACAACTTTCAGTGAAATCAACGACACACCACTACAAATAATTCAATCCCCCTTTGAATTAGAACTACCTATACAAGACCTAAGTGAGTTAACACCATCTGAGCAAACCACCAAACTGCAACAACTACTCCAACAAGAAAATGAACTTTCATTCAATCTAGAAGTAGACCCCCCCATACGGGCTCAGTTGTTTAAACTAGGAAAAGCAGAACACATACTGCAAATCATATTACATCACATAGCAAGCGATGGCTGGTCACTTACAGTATTACCCAAGGAACTTTCAGTTATTTACACTGCCATAGTGCAAGACCAACCATCCCCAATACCAGAGTTGCCCATACAATATGCGGACTTTGCAGTGTGGCAAAGGAACTATTTACAAGGTGAAACCCTAGAAAGTCAACTAAGTTACTGGAGGCAAAAGCTCCAAGACTTACCTCAAATACAACTACCCACAGACCATCCCCGACCTCCAGTTCAAACTTTTAATGGAGCAGGTATACCCATAAACATACCAGCAGAGCTGACCTCAAAAGTTAAACAACTGAGTCAAAAGCAGGGAACTACCCTATTTATGACCCTGTTAGCAGCCTTCAAAGTCTTAATGTCTCGTTACAGTGGTCAAGAAAGTATAGCAGTAGGTTCACCTATAGCTAACCGCAACCGCAGAGAAATAGAGGGGTTGATCGGTTTCTTTGTCAACTCCCTAGTCATGTACACAGACCTAGGAGGAGACCCTAGTTTCACAGAGGTATTAAATCGAGTTAAACAAACAGCTCTAGAAGCTTATGGTAATCAAGACATACCCTTTGAGAAATTGGTAGAAGAGTTGCAACCGGAACGTTCTTTATCGCAAAGCCCCTTGTTTCAGGTAATGTTTGCCGTTCAGCAGGAGGAAGTATTAAAACCATCCTTTAGCTTACCCAACTTGGAAGTAGGTTGGTATGAAGGGGGAGGAGCTGAGATGACAGTGAGGTTTGACTTAGAGTTACATCTGTGGCCAGTAGGAGAGGAAATCAAAGGATTCTGTGCCTATAACCGAGACTTGTTCTCAGCCGAAACAATTAGTCGCATGGTGTCACATTATGAAAACTTACTATCAGCAGCAGTAGAGACGACCGAGCAACCTGTGAGCAAGCTGCCATTAATGAAAGAGGCAGAGCGAGACCAAATACTGGTGGAATGGAACAATACGAAAACAGATTACCCAAATAACAAGTGTATCCGTCAATTATTTGAAGAGCAGGTAGAGAAAACCCCAGATGCAGCAGCAGTAGTATTTGAACAACAAAAGCTGACCTATTCGGAATTAAATAGCAAAGCTAATCAACTAGCACATTACTTGCAAAAGTTGGGAGTAGTTCCAGATACCCTAGTGGGTATATGTGTAGAGCGTTCAGTAGAAATGGTAGTAGGTATATTAGCCATACTCAAAGCTGGAGGAGCTTATGTGCCACTAGACCCCAATTATCCATCAGAACGTTTGGCTTATATGATTTCTGATTCCCAAGTATCCATATTGCTAACTCAGCAATCATTAGTAACGTTATTATCAGAACATGAAGCTCAGATAGTGTGTTTAGATAGTAACGACAACCTATGGTCAGACTGTTCTCAAGGCAATTTAAGTAGTGAAGTCAAACCATCGAACTTGGGCTATGTTATTTATACCTCTGGGTCTACAGGTAAGCCAAAAGGAGTGGCTATGAGCCAAGGTTCTCTAGTGAATCTAATCCTTTGGCAACAGCAGGAAACAATAGTTGGTCAAGGAGCAAAAACTCTGCAATTTGCTCCTATTAGCTTTGACGTATCCTTCCAAGAAATATTCTCCACTTGTTGTTCAGGAGGGATTCTGGTATTAGTGTCTTCAGAACTGAGGCGTGATCCGTTAGGATTGATGGAATTCTTAACTCACAATCAGGTAGAGCGACTATTTTTACCCTTTGTAGCTTTACAACAGTTGGCCTTAGTGGCATCTCAATGCCAAAATCTGCCACCATTGCGTGAGGTGATAACAGCAGGGGAACAATTGCAAGTGACAGCAGACCTGATGGAGATGATGAAGCGACTGCCTGAATGTAGACTGCAAAACCAATATGGACCATCAGAAAGCCATGTAGTTTCTGCTTACACATTAGAAGGAGATGCGGATAACTGGCCGAAACTCCCCCCGATAGGTCGTCCGATTGCCAATACTCAACTTTATGTTCTCAGTGGTGAGCAACAACCATTGCCAGTAGGGGTTCCAGGAGAACTTTACATTGGTGGAGTCGGTCTGGCAAATGGTTATCTGAACCGCCTAGAATTAACAACTGAGAAATTCATCCCTCATCCTTTTGATAACTCAAAAGTCACAAAATTATATAGAACAGGAGACTTATGTCGTTATCTAGCTGATGGCAACATAGAGTTTTTAGGGCGGATAGACAACCAAGTAAAAATCCGAGGATACCGGGTAGAAACGGGAGAAATAGAAGCGACCCTAACTCAACATACTATAGTTAAAGAAACAGTAGTATTAGCCACCGAAGACAACCTAGGTAATAAACGTTTAGTGGCGTATATAGTGTTAGAAACCCAAACTCTAGCTAGCTCAAACCAAGAGATATCAGAGGCAGAACAAATCAAGAAATTGAAACAGTATCTGAAAGAGCAGTTTCCGGAGTATATGATACCGAGCGGTTTTGTAGTGTTGTCGCAACTGCCTCTGACTCCAAGTGGAAAAGTAGACCGGAAGGCATTACCTGTACCGGATAATCTCAGTAGTGTGTCAACGGAGTATGTAGCTCCTGAGACGGAGACACAGAAGGCATTAGCAGAGATTTGGAGAGAAGTGTTGGGTATAGAACAGATAGGTATACACGATAACTTCTTTGATTTAGGTGGCCATTCTATGAATGCCACTCAGGTTGTGTCTCGGGTGCAACAAAGATTGCCAGTAGAGTTCTCTATAAGTAAGCTATTTCAAAATCCTACTATCGCTCAACTAGCAGAAGTTTTAGTTGAACAAGAGTTGGAACCAAAGGAAAGTCAAGTTATTCCAAGGGTTTCTAGGGAACAGGAAATTCCCCTTTCTTACCCTCAAGAATTTATTTTGGGCTGGCGTCCGTTGAACGGTATGTATAGTTTTACCGTAGATGGTCTTCTCAATCTAGCAACCTTAGAGCAAAGCTTCAACGAAATCATCCGACGACATGAAAGCCTACGAACCACTTTTCCCTCCATAGATGGAAAACTTATACAAGTAATTTCGACCGTCGCCAAAATTAATCTGTCAGTAGTAGAATTACCATCATCAGCAGAACAGATAACCAAACTTGAACAGCTAGTCAGAACTGAAGCCCGAAAATACTTTGACCTAGCAAGCCCCCCGCTGTCTGTCACCCTCGTACGACTTAGCCCAGAAACTCATGTAGTAATATTGGTCATAGACCACATAATATATGACGGTTGGTCTATAAACATACTAATCTCAGAACTATATAAATTGTATGAAGCCTACAGTCAAGGAAACCCATCCCCATTACCAGAACTACCCATTCAATATGCCGACTACTCCCACTGGCAACGACAACAAACAGCAGAGGTATTAGAAGAACATCTAAGCTACTGGAGACACAAACTAGCAGGAACTTCCTCAATATTACCCCTACTAACAGACCGCCGACCTCCAGAAGTGCAAAGTCGCGAGGGAAGATTCGAAAAATTGGAACTCAATCAGAACTTAATACAGAAACTTGAGCAACTGGGTCAAGAGTTAGGTACAACATTATTTACGACTATGCTGAGTGCAACTTTTGTCTTATTGTATCGTTATAGTGGAGAGTCTGACTTAATAGTAGGTGCAATAACTGCTAACCGCAACCGAGTCGAAATCGAACCATTAATTGGTATGTTTGCAAGCATCCTTCCAATTCGTTCTCAGTTCTCAGATGACTCTAGCTTTACCGAATTGTTAACTCAAGTCAAACAAACAACTGAAGATGCCTATAAACATCAGGATTTACAATTTCCACAGCTATTAGAGGAACTTATTCCAGGTACGGAAGTTAAGGAAAACCGTCTAATGCGAGTGTACTTTGACTTTCTAAATATCAAATCACTGGACTCTTGGGATTTACCAGGATTAAGAGTGACTCCTAGGGTTGCAGATTATCCAGACATTGCTAGTAGAATGGATTTAGAAATATATCTCTGGAAAGCACAATCAGGACCAGAACACGAAGCTTATGTTTGTTACAACACAGACATATTTGACGGAGCAACCATTGCTAGGTTGATGGAACATTTCCTAACTTTACTAGAAGCAATAGTAGCCAACCCCCAAGAAAAAATCTCAAAACTCCCCCTAATAACAACCGCAGAAAAACAGAAAATTCTGCAGGAATGGAATAACAGCAAAATAGATTATCCAACAGACAAATGTATCCATCAATTATTTGAGAATGTTGTTGAAAAGAACCCAAATGCAGTAGCTTTAATATTTGAGGAGCAACAATTAACCTACGCCCAACTCAACTACAAAGCTAACCAACTTGCCCACCATCTATTAGGTTTAGGCATAAGCACAGAAACACCAGTAGGCATATATATTGACCCTACTCTAGAAAGAATCGTCGGTTTATTAGCAATACTCAAGGCAGGAGGAGCTTATGTAGCAATAGATCCAACCGACAAATCACAGGATTTGCAGTCAATTTCAGTAATTTTAACTCTAAACGACCTCAAATCAGAAATTCCTGACTCCAATGCTCAAATTCTGTGTCTAGATACTGAGTGGGAATCAATAGCTACACAGAATACAGAAAACCCAAATACAGCAACAACAGCTACCAATCTTGCCTATATCCTCAATCAAACCCCAGCGCGAGCATCCTGCTCGCCAGTAGAACATCAGGCTGTAGCTCAACGTTTACAATGGCTACAAGAAACGCTGAAAATAACTAATCAAGATATTCTACTGCATAAAACATCTCTGACTCAAGATGTAGCTCTTCTAGAAATAGGTTTACCTCTAATCAGTGGTGGTAGTATCGTTATAGCTGCAAATGACGAGCCTACAGAATTACAGAAATTAATCGGCCAGCACAAAGTAACTATAGTTCACCTGTATCCGTCAGAACTAACCACCTGGTTAAATACAACTAACAAGGCACCTTTTTTGAACAGTTGGCGATCGCTTCTTTGCAGTGGAGAAACCCTATCAACAGAAATAGCCAATAAATTTCTACAAAGTTACCCAGTTTCATTACACAACTTCTACAGTCTCCCAGAAGCAGGAGGAGAAGTTACCCACTGGCAATGGCTAGAAGAACCTCCCAGAGAAAATGTACCTGTAGGCAACCCTGGTCGGTTATCAGTTTATGTATTAGACCAACACCAAGACCCTGTTCCCACCGGAGTACCAGGAGAAATTTATATTGGAGGTTCCAGTTTAGCCAGAGGTTATCTGCATCAACAGCAACAGATATCACAGAAATTTATTGAGCATCCCCAATTAGGTAAACTATTCCAAACAGGGGATATAGGTCGTTATCACAACCAAGGTTATCTAGAAATAGTCGGTGTAAAACAAAGGTATACATGGTTCCAAGGGAAGCGAATAGAACTAGCGGACATAGAAACCGCCCTATTATCAGCTCCTGGAGTAGAACAAGCTTATGTATTAGCTAATCAAACATTCCTAGTAGCTTATGTTGTGGTGGCAGGAGCCTGGAACCCCAAACAATTACAGTCCCAAATTCAACAACAGTTACCTCCATACATGATGCCAGGAGCTTATTTTCCTGTATCAAGTTTACCTTTGACTCACGAAGGAAAAGTAGATGAAGTAGCCTTAGCGCATTTCCCAATAACTGACAATGAGACGGAGCGTAAAATTGCTCAGAAGCGATTGAGGGATTCCCACGTGTATATATCGCCACTAGGAGAACACAGCCATGAAGAAGAATCAAGAGTACCAAAAATGGCTCTTGGACAGTGAGTGACATACTCCTACACTGACTCTGCTCTTACAGAGCCGCTTCGCGAACGAGTGAGCGTGTAGGCTTCTTGCCAACTCCACCCAACGGTTCGGATACTCGGCAAGCTTTATTAACGACACGGGATGCCCCTCCGCGCCGGAACAATACAATAATTTCTATTTTTTAGGAACGTAGGTGACTGACAAACCAGCATTTTCGGCTTTGTTTCTCAGTACATATATTATAGCAATTTTATAATACCCTGTGCAAAATTCATCCCACACCTATGCTACGCATTAGCTGTGGGGCTTCTTTTGCCGGACAGCTAAAAAAATGCCCCATCTGAGCAAACCTCAAGCAGTGGTTTTAGGGATGGGTCGTTTTGGCATTGTGATGACCGGTTCGTGCGGACTGACCACAGTGGCGTTGCTGATTATGGGTATGGTTTCGCCCCCCTAGCCCCCCAATTCTGGGCTTTAATAAAACCAGATGATCGCGCATTCATTCCTTAATTCAGCAACGCCGTAGAGTGGGCATCCTGCCCGCTGCGCGAATCAATAGCAGTAGAGTGGGCATCCTGCCCGCCCGAAAATGAAACAGGCATTTTGCCCATTCCACCAACATGCCCATTCCACCCTATGGTCAGTAGTCGGGATTGCACCTTACGAGAATTTCAGGCAAAATCTAGCTGTAACATCCCGATAGCACTTGATCAAATAGAATCCAAGAAATGACCATCAGGAAAATTAATAAATTTATTTGTACTATCTTAGCAGCAGCTTTATGCCTCAGTTTAATCGCCTGTGAAGCACAGACCCCAAATGGCAGTCAATCCACAGCAGGTAAAGGAGTCAAGGTCAGTTCTGCATCCTCCGTTTCCACCTATGCCTTATTTGTTTCCGAAATCATCAATATTGGTTTGGAAAAGGTTGGTTATAAACCAGCTGAAATAAAACAACTTAGTATTCCATTGGCACACATTTCTGTAAGGAATGGCGACGTAGATTTCTACAGTGTTCATTGGCAAAATATACACAAAAAATTTTTTTTAGAAAACGGTGGTGACCAAAAATTAGAAAAGGTGGGAGTAATTATTTCTGATGCTTTGCAAAGCTATCAGATTGATAAAAAAACTGCTGAACAATACAAAATCACTAATTTGGAACAACTAAAAGACCCCAAGATTGCCAAACTGTTTGACTCTGATGGGGATGGCAAAGCCAACTTAACTGGTTGTAATCCAGGTTGGGGGTGTGAGTTGGTAATTGAACATCAGCTCGATGCTTACAAGTTGCGCGATACCATTGAACATGACCAAGGCAACTATGATGTTCTCTTGGCCGCCACATTGGGTCGCTATAAACAAGGACAACCGATTTTATTTTATAGCTATATTCCCCACTGGTCAGTGACAGTATTAAAGCCAGGAGAAGATACCATTAGATTAGAGGTTCCTTTTCTTTCTCTACCTAAAGAACAGGAAAATATAACAGAAAAAGATACTACTGTTGACGGAAAAAATTTAGGTGTTGGTGTCGATCAAGTTCGCGTGATAGCCAACAAGAAATTTTTAGCAGCCAATCCAGCTGCCAAACGCCTGTTTGAGTTGATGACGGTTCCGATTGAGGATGTGAATGCTGAACAAAAACTGGTACAAGATGGTGAAAATACTCCAAAAGATATTCGCCGCCATGCCGAAGAATGGGTAAAGACAAACCAGGAACTGTTTGATAGTTGGGTAGAGTCAGCCAAAGAGGCAGCCACGACTTAAAACTATCCTCAAAGGGTATATAGCGGTTTTCAATTGAGTGAGGTTTTTAGGGAACAGGGAACAGCGGATCTGGGAATAGGGAAGAGAAATATGTCTTAACCTTTACTTCGACTGCTATAAGTCTGCTGATGGGATTTTCCTCAGACTTCCAATTTTCATTAATCTCGAACTATTAAATTCTCCCGTTTGCGCAGGCTAAGGAAGGTTGATTTTAAGCACCGATCTAGTAGCGTGGCCAACGGCCAACGGCACCTCAAGCAGCGTGCGCGTAGCGCATATGCTTACGAAACCATGATTTTATTGATTGAGCACAATCTTGAGAGACATACAGTATAGCGGTTTCTAACCTAATCAGGTACAGAGTATTTTTTCCCGATTCCCGATTCCCGATTCCCGATTCCCGATTCCCGATTCCCGATTCCCGACTCCCGACTCCCGATTCCCGATTCCCTACTCCCTACTGCCTACTCCCTAATTCATCAGTACCAAATTATCCCGATGAACCACAGTTTCTGCCCCCTTGTAACCCAAAATAGTCAGGATTTGTTCGGATTTACGTCCTCGAATCTTATGTAATTCATTACTGTTGTAGTTCACCAGTCCCCTAGCAATTTCTGTACCATTGCTATCACATAGCTCTACGGCATCTGATGAGCGAAAATCCCCTTCTATGCGAGTAATACCAGCTGCTAATAGAGATTTGCCGCGATCAGAAATTGCCTTTAGCGCTCCATTATCAATATAAAGTTTCCCTACTGGCACTAAACTGTAAGCAATCCAGTGCTTGCGGGCTTTATTGGTTTGAGCTTGGGGGGCAAACTGGGTGCCCAGGGATTCTCCCTGTAAAATTCTTTCAATGTTATCTGGACGTCGTCCTTCAGTGATTACAGTTCTGACCCCAGCATTGGTAGCAATTCGGGCAGCAGCAACTTTGGTTACCATCCCACCAGTACCCCAACCAGAGCCTGAGTCATCAGCTTGTACCTCTAGTTCAGCTAATTCCTCAATGCTGTTGATTGAAATAATTGGTTCAGCATCGGGTACCTTACGGGGGTCTGCTGAGTAAAGTCTATCCACATCAGTTAGTAAAAACAACCAATCGGATTCAATCAAACTAGCTACTAGGGCGCTAAGGGTATCGTTATCACCAAATTTAAGTTCATCTACAGCTACAGTATCATTTTCATTCACCACTGGGATCACCCCCAGCTGAAGTAGTTCCCGAAAGGTAGCATAGGCATTAACATAGCAACTACGCTGTACAAAATCTCGGCGGCTGAGGAGAATCTGAGCAATAGGTTGGTTGAGGTTACTAAATAAGTCATCATATATCCGCATCAGCCGTCCTTGACCAACCGCTGCGATCGCTTGTTTGAGAGCGAGTGTATTCGGTCGTGATGTTAACCCCAGTCGCCCACAGCCAATCCCCACAGCGCCAGAGGTAACCAGTACCACTTGATGACCTTCAGAACGCAGCCGAGTCAGTGTTTCCACTAGGGCAGCAATAGTGGATAGGGCCAGCTGACCTGTTGCTGGTTGGGTTAAACTAGATGTGCCGACTTTGACAACTATCTTTTGATTGGTCATTGGTCATTACTCTGGTTTCTGTTGATCATACCTTTGAGGGGGAATCTATGTCAGGGGTAGTGTTCCTCTGGTACCACTGCCAAGGATGTGACCAAAATCACATGATTTGGTGGTGTAACTTACAAGACATTCAGGTGAATATTGCTAAGCTTTTGGGAATCATAGGAATAAGAAGTACTTGGTATCAGCCAGTACAGTTTCAGATTTAGGAACTATACTGGTAAACTTGAGCTACTTTGTATAATCGACACACCCTAGAACAACAGAGGAATTCAGTCAGCTAATCACCTCTAACCAGTAACAATCCAGGTGAGATCGTTGGTGATTTTTAGTGTGACTCTTGTGCTAAGGTGTGCTGTGCAAAGTGCTTGAATTCTAGCTAGAAAAGGTAAGGGGAAATAGGACTTCGGCTAAGGGTACTTGACTATTCTAGCTTTACCTTTGTCCCTTCCTGGATTACCATACACTGACACCCTCTTCGTCAGAAAACCCTCACTGATGAACTAACTGCAAAAGCCTGCAAGGAAAAATTATGTCTAATACCCACAACTTATTCACTATTCGTTTTTGGGGCGTCAGAGGTAGTATTGCCTGTCCAGGACCAGAAACAGTTCGGTATGGAGGCAACACACCTTGTATAGAGATGCGAGTTGGTAGTGAGCGTCTAATTTTTGATGGTGGTACAGGGTTGCGAGTTTTGGGACAGTCCCTACTCAAGGAGATGCCAGTAGAAGCTCATCTATTTTTTACCCACTCCCATTGGGACCATATTCAGGGTTTCCCTTTCTTTACCCCTGCCTTTATTAAAAGGAATTGTTTTCATATTTATGGCACCCGTGCTCCTAACGGTGCCACCATCGAGAATCGTCTAACTGATCAGATGACCCACCCAAATTTTCCGGTTCCCTTGCAAATTATGCAATCAAAAAAGGAGTTCCATGACCTTGAGATTGGAGAAACAGTCAAGATTGGTGAGATTACGATAGAAAATGCACCCTTGAACCATCCAGGTGAAGCCGTTGGCTATCGAGTTAACTGGCGAGGCTATTCAGCTGCCTACATCACTGACACAGAACATCTCGAAGAGGGTTTCGATAAAAATGTCCTGCAGCTAGCCCATAATGCGGACGTGATGATTTACGATGCTGCCTACACCGATGAAGAATACTACTCTGAGATATCGAGCAAAATGGGTTGGGGACATTCTACCTGGCAGGAAGCTATCAAAGTTGCTCGAGCTGCTAATGCCAAAAAATTAGTCATTTTCCATCATGATCCCCTGCATAATGATGATTTTTTGGACCATATCGGAGAACAGGCTGTTAAGGAGTTTTCTAATACGGTTATGGCGCGGGAAGGTCTGGCAATTGAGCTAGTGGAATCCTCTAGGTCACATCTGCTTGAGCGTAAGGATGGGAAAATGCCTCTGAGCAAAGTTTAATATAGTAATTATCAATGGGGTGAGGTACAAAATGCTGGGTTTTAGGGAGCAGGGAGCAGGGAGTAGGGAGTAGGGAGTAGGGGGAAGAAAATTGAATTTACCTCATAAGCATGATCAACAGTATGATCAAAGCTATATCATTTATAAAAATAAAATTGCCAATTACTAATTAACAATTAACTGTCATAAAATAACTGACTTGAAAAGTGATTAACTGTAATTAACATAACATGCTTGTTATAGTCATAGGCGGTCTTTTTAGAGTAAAGACCGCCTATAAAGTGCTGCGGATAGCTTTTCGTGTAGCGTGGGCATAGCACATAAGCTGTTCGCGTAGCGTGCGCATAGCGCATTAGTTGATAGCTTACTTATTATCTAAGCTGCAACTTGAGCTTGGTCAGATACTTGGGGTGCTGCTTTTAGAGATGTTTGGAGAGATTCTAGCTGAGCCGATAGGTTGTAGATTTGACTTTGGAGTGCTTCAACTAGCACAATGTCTTTCGCCAAAACTTGAGGATTTCTGATGCTTGTGGATTGTTCAGAAGCAGAAGACGTATTCTGGATGCGATCGCGAATGGGGGTTCCCCCCTGTAGCCGACTGCATCCCTTGGTGTAGCCTAAAAAAGTTTGAGCAGAGGCAAACTGATAGATTCCAGCTTTTACCTTACTCTGCTGCCATGACATCCCTAGGTTTTCAAGCACTGGTTCCTCGGTAATTACTAACGGTTCCATAACTGTTATCGGTTTCTCCATCACCACAGTCCCAGAAACCTTCTTTGCCATCGGTAAACTGGCAGCCTCAGCAAATTTTACTTCTTCATAAGCGACCACATTCTCTAGCTTCTCTTGCTTCTCTGTGTTCAGCTCGGATGTTGAAACTTGTAGTTGTTGAATTAACTTTTCCTTTTCCTGAAGAGCTTGCTCAATAGTGTCTAACTCAGACTCAATGGTAGCTGACTTCCGGGAAGAGTCGTGCCACCCAGCTAAAGTAGCATTAGATACACCTACTCCCAAACTGATTAACATCGCTAGTCCCAAGTAAGGAGCTGCCGCATCCTTGACCTTACCATGGAAAAAGAGTTCATCTTGGATGCGGATGGTGAGGGACTCTTCACCAAATATGGCTACAGGTAAGGTGAAGACACAAAAGAGTGTAGTGGAAATGAAGACTGGTGCCAAGATTAATTTTTGGATTGTAGACCCGTTCACAATTACTCCCTTAGGATAGCTACTTAAAACTCAATGACTAGTACCGTCAGCAGTCAGCAGTCAGCAGTCAGCAGTCAGCAGTCAGCTTCCAATAAACCTCTAAGGAGAGAATTTAAGAGTTCGAGATTAATTAGAATTGAAAGTCTGGGTAAAATCCCATAAGCTGAGATAACACAGATTAAACCAATGCTTACCTCTTGTCTTGATGCAAAGCGCGAGTGGGGGAAACCCCGGCATGACTGTAATGGTGCGTTTTCCGTAGGCGAATTAAATTCGCCACGGGTCGCACCTCTGCATCGCTTATTCAAAAGCTGTTCGCGTAGCGTGCGCGTAGCGCATTAACTGATAACTGATAGCTGATAGCCAAATTAAAAATGCCAACTTAAAAACGCTGATCATGTCAGCTTTTCGTTGGTTTTGAACGGTAGCCTTATTGCCAGCGTTTTGTCCTAGTTTGAACCTCAGGGGTTTGCGATCGCATCTGCGTTATGTTAGCGATTGGGTATACCTCATGTTTGATTTAAGTCGAATCCTAGGGCAACTCCATAACTTCCCTTAACTTTTAGTTATCGACTGCTCTTGGTGAGATCGGTAGATTATTTGTGTACAGAGCAAAAAAGCGCGAAAATACCTGCTATCTAGCCTGTACGTTACCTAGCCATTGAGTTCACGACCAGTACTAGAACTTGTTTAAGGTAAGCATTTAATCATGAACCAATCTAGATTAGATAAATCTTTTCTGACACCAATCGTGTTATCAACAATTATCTTTGCTCTTCTGAGCTTGCCCATAGTTTTGATCGGAGCAAAGCCGATCTGTATGAATCTCCTACAAAATCGGATAGTTGATGGTAAACTGATGAATGCTGCGACGCGCTGATTAAGGTTTCACTAAACGTAAGCATTCAGCTATCAGCGGTCAGCCGTGAGCTAAAAGCTCACCCTACGCGAACAGCCGTCAGCAGATGTAACTCAGATTTAACACATGGTTACCTGTTTTCTTGATGCAGTTGCTCATGGGGGTAATCCCCCTTTGGCGGTGCTGCAACGCCTCTTCAAAAGCACCTTAGCTTAATGCTAATAGCTGATAGCACCTCAAGTAGCGTGCGCGTAGCGCATTAGCTGACCGCTGAATGCTTACCAGTAAACTGCTTAGACCTGTCGTAATCGTGATTCTTTTGGGAATGCTGGTTGCCAGTGTGCTCCTGTCCCAGTTTTGGGCACTACCAGCACTGACCCAGCACCCTGTTAAACTCACGCTATTGATGGGAGCGGGGGAGTTTTTTGATTGGCAGGAACTACTGGTTAAGAATTTTGAGCTAGAGAATCCAGATATTCAAATCGAACTGATCGAAGGACCATTAAACTCTGACTTAACAGAAGACCTCTATACCTCTGCTTTCATTTTAGGAGACTCACCCTATGACCTGATTAACATGGACGTGATTTGGACTCCTAAGTTTGCCGCTGCAGGGTGGTTACTAGATTTATCGGACCGGGTTAGTAAGGACTATTTAAAGGAATTTCTGGATAAAGCAGTTGATTCAGGACGCTACCAGGGCAAACTATACCGGATACCATTCCGTTCCGATGGTGGTATGCTCTACTATCGTCAGGATTTGCTAGAGCAAGCTAGATTCCAAGCCCCAAAAACCTTTGAGCAGTTGGTCACCATTTCCCAACAATTGCAGGAAAACCATGATCCAAAATGGGGCTATCTTTGGCAAGGTCGTCAATATGAAGGGTTGTCAGCCATGTTTGTGGAGATACTTGCAGGGTTTGGTGGTTTCTGGGTTGATCCAGAAACCTTGGAGGTCGGTTTGGATCAACCGGAAGCGATTAAAGCTGTAGAGTTTCTGCGCAGCACCATTAAACAAGGGATTTCACCCCCTGGTGTCACTACCTATCAGGAAGAAGAAACACGACTGTTGTTTCAAAATGGGGATGCTGTATTTCTGAGGAATTGGCCCTATGTTTGGTCATTAGCAAATCAAGAGGGTTCAAAGGTTAAAGGCAAGATTGGCATTAGCCCTATGGTTCATGATCCTGGTGGCAAAGCTGGTGCTTGCTTAGGAGGTTGGGGTTTGGGAATTGCTAAATCTTCCAAACATCCTGAGGAAGCCTGGAGAGCTATTGAGTATTTCAGCAGTGAGAAAGCCCAGCGTCGGTATACTCTGGAAACTGGCTATCTGCCAACCCGACGGAAGCTGTTTGCAGACCCAGAGATTGTTGCGAAATATCCCCACTATCCAAAAATGCTAGAGGTGTTAGAGGGCGCTGTCTTGCGTCCACCAGTTGCCCAATATTCTCAGGTATCGGATATTTTACAACGGTACCTCAACGCTTTGCTAACTAATCCCAAACTCAGTGCTGAAAAAATGATGAAAGCAGCAGCTGATGAAACCCGTAGGCTGTTGTCGGTAGAATGAAAACTGATCCGATAGCAGCACAGGAGCAAAGGACAGGGTGGTTGTTGGTAACACCAGCGTTGCTACTACTCCTGCTAGTCTATGGCTATCCTATTTTGCGTTCGTTCTGGTTAAGTTTGTTCACTAAGAACCTAGGGACACAGCTACAACCGGTCTTTTCTGGTCTGAATAATTATGGGCGAATGATGGGGGATGGTCGCTTCTGGCACAGTCTCTGGAATACTGTGATTTTTACCTCAGTATCTGTTGCTCTGGAACTGGTGTTAGGAATTGCGATCGCATTAATTTTAAATCAAACCTTTAAAGGCAGGGGTATTGTGCGCACCATCGCCATCCTGCCTTGGGCCTTGCCAACTGCTTTGATCGGTCTAGTCTGGGCTTGGATGTTTAATGACCAGTTTGGGGTTTGGAATGATATCTTACTACGTCTAGGTATTATTCAAGACGGAATCAACTGGCTAGGATACCCGACAACAGCGATGATGGCAGTGATTGCCGCAGACGTTTGGAAAACTACACCCTTCATCAGCATTTTGCTCCTAGCTGGCTTGCAGTCTATTCCCCAAGACCTATACGAAGCCTATGCCCTAGATGGTGCTACACCCTGGCAAAGTTTCAAGGAAATTACTCTACCGCTATTGACGCCCCAAATCCTAATTTCCCTACTGTTCCGCTTTGCCCAAGCATTCGGAGTCTTCGACCTGATCAAAGTGATGACTGGAGGTGGTCCGGGAGGAGCTACAGAAGTTGTATCTCTCTACATCTATACCACTGTCATGGATTATCTAGACTTTGGTTATGGTGCTGCCCTGGTGGTAGTAACCTTTTTGATACTGGTAACCACGGTAGCAATTATAGCGCTAGGCTCACGGAACTAATGACTATTCTGCCTAACTCTTCATCTCCTCAACCAAAAACAAAACAAATTAACATTATCAAACTAATTATCCTGCCCCTAGGAATCATCTTATTGGTAATTTTCTGCCTAGCACCACTGCTCTGGCAATTCCTAACTTCCATCAAAGTCAATCAAGATATTTCTTCCCTTCCTAATATTTATTTTCCCACACGGTATACCCTTGACCACTATATAAACTTATTTACCAGCCGTCCCCTAGTCCACTATATTTTCAATAGCGCCTTTGTATCCATCGCTTCCACACTATTGTGTTTAGGGATAGGAACTCCCGCTGCTTACGCCTTAGCACGGTTAACCCTAAGGGGAGAAAAAATTATCCTTGCTGGAATTATAATTATTACCTTATTTCCCTTTATTTTGATATTCCTAGGACTCCTGGAAATTATCCAGATTCTTAAACTAGGAAATAATTATATAAGCCTGATTGTTTCCTATACAGCTATCAACCTTCCTCTCACCCTATTAGTGATGCGAAGTTTTTTTCAACAGCTACCGCGAGAGCTAGAAGATGCTGCTAAAGTTGATGGCTATAGCACCTGGCAAATGCTAATCCAAATTTTGTTACCCCTAACCGTTCCAGCTTTAGTAACCACAGGAATACTTACCTTTATTTTTGCTTGGAATGAATTTATTTTATCCCTCACTTTTATTAGCCAAGAATCCATGAAAACCCTTCCCGTTGCTGCCGCTCAGTTAAGTGGTTCTCTGGGGAAAGAGATTCCCTACGGTGCGATTGCGGCTATGACAGTTATAGGAACATTTCCCCTAGTGGTATTAGTAATGTTTTTCCAAGGTAAAATTGTCCAAGGTTTAACATCGGGAGCAGTTAAGGGTTAACTCTTTGGAGGTTGAAGGTTTGGAGGGTTGGAGGTTGAAGGTTTGGAGGGTTGGAGGTTGAAGGTTGGAGGTTGAAGGTTGAAGGTTGAAGGTTGAAGGTTGGAGGTTGAAGGTTGGAGGTTGGAGGTTGGAGGTTGTTTGGTTGGAGGGTTGTTTGGTTGTTTGGTTGGAGGTTGTTTGGTTGGAGGGTTGTTTGGTTGGAGGTTGTTTGGTTGGAGGTTGTTTGGTTGAAGGTTGGAGGTTGAACGCGATCGCGTGGCCAAAGGCCAAGGTTTGGAGGGTTGGAGGTTGTTCGGCCTTGGCGTTCTTTGTAGGGAAGGTTTTAAGATTGAATTTTTTAAGATTGAATCTTTTCAGTTTGAAAGAGTATGGGAACTTTGAACCTCCCCAACCTAAGAGGATGGGGATTCCCAGGCACAACCAACTAAGTGGCTGTTCTCTCCATGGGCGTAACTTTCCCCCGCACCGGAGGTAGCTGGATAGGGTTAATCCCCAGTTTTTCAAGACCCCGAATTTTTATGTTTACTGCACCATTGATATCTGCGTCGTCGTAGTGACCACAATTGGTGCATACAAACTTTTCTTTTTTTCTGTTTTCTTTACTCGTGTGGTGACATTTTGGGCACCTCTGAGATGTGTGCTTGGGATTTATTTTTACAACTGGAATGCCTGACTTTGCAGCCACAACTTCGATTTTTTTAACCAGTTCACCCCAAGCGGCATTAGATATTGCACGATTCAGTCCTTTTTTGGCTGATTGACCGTTGCGGTCATATTCACCATTGTTATTGGGTTTAGGCTTGCAGCGAGCCTTCATCCCTTTGACATTTAAGTCTTCAAAGACAAGAGCATCAGCTTCATTTACTATCTTTTTTGCTGTTTCCCAGTGATAGGCATTTCGTTTATCGGTTATACGATCGTAAAGAGATGCAACTCTAGAGTAGGCTTTTCTTCTGTTTTTAGAACCTTTCTTTTTCTTACTAGCAGATCTTTGCCTTATTTTTAGACGCCTTTCTCTACGCTTAAATGGCAACCCTTGAGCCTGGTTTGATACTATCTCACCATCAGAAATGCTAACAAGCTTCTTTATACCTAAGTCACACCCTTTGACTCGATCAGGGGAAATTTCCTCTTTAGTCTTTACTGGTGGAGTTGGTACCGTTTTATCTTCAATTTGGAGACTCACGAACCATCCACGAGCCTTGCGTCGGACAGTGACAGATTTTAAAACAAACCCTTCGGGGATAGGACGGGAATTATGAAAACCCATCCAGCCAATACCAGGCAAGTAAATCCGGTCGCCATCTAACTTGACCTGCCCAGGAGAATATTTGAAGCTTCTGAATCTAGATCTTCTTTTAGGCTTAGGATATCCCGTTTCTCCTTTGAAAAACTTAGAGAAAGCTACATCTAGTTGTCTCAATGTCTGTTGCAAGACAGTTGAATTGATAGCTTTGTACCAAGGTCTCTCTTTCTTTAGTATGGGAAGATTCGAACTTTGAGCTTCATAAGCGTTTCTTCTAGGATTATTTTTGTGGTTTTTCCAGGGATAGCCAATTGAATGCGACTTACTAACAGAACAAGTTAATGGACACACCTCTCCCTTACTTTTTAGATCGCAGTAGTTACCCAGTCTAGGGGCTTTCGCTTGATCATAAGAATCGATTCTGTCTCTAAGTAGGTAGTTGTACTGTGAGCGCAACATATCTAGCCAGTTAGACATCGTGGCTTCTTGTTGTCGGCTAGGTTTGAGTTTGTTGGTGTATCCAAGCTGCATGATTCGACCTTTTTATCCGTGCTATATTGATTATAGCTTTTAGAAATACTGATGTCAATAGCATGACCAAAAAAACTGGACGACCTCCAATACATGGAGAGGCTAAAAAAGCACGCACTGTTAGGACTACGGAAGCGGCTTGGAATGGCTTGAAAAACATGGCAAGTAAGGCTGGCTTGACTCTATCGGAGTATTTGGAAGCCTTGGGGAAAACTGGCTTATTGCCATAGGTATTGCTTGAGGGAAAAATTCATCCCCATCCTAAGAGGAGTGGGGTATTCTTTTTCCCTCAAACTCCCTTATTCGATAAAACGATTTGAAGAAATTGAGGGATGGCAGACAGCACGGGAGTTAACAAGGTTGGTTTACGCACTGTCAAAGGAGGGAGAGTTTTCCCGTGATTTTGGTTTGTGTAACCAGATGCGTCGTGCAGCGGTTTCGATTATGTCAAATATTGCTGAGGGTTTTGAGAGTCGGACACAACGTCTTTTTATTGAGTTCTTAGGTCGAGCTAGAGGCTCTGCGGGTGAACTACGTTCTCAAGCCTATGTTGCTCTTGATGCTGGTTACATTCATCAATCTCAGTTTACACAACTATTTGATCTATGCCAGAAGTGCAGCCGACAAATTACAGGCTTCATGGCATATCTAAAAACCTACCCTGATCAAAACCGACTCCGCGAGGATGAAGGAGATTATCGTATTGATTGACAATTTTGAAACTTGACTCCCCTGAGATCGTTTCTATTTGCATCTGAATTGTAAACATTGATGGTAGATGGAAAGACAGTAGAATTTTCCCGCGAATTTTGCCTAATTGCAAAAGCCATCTAGCGCGGTCTTGGGGAGGCAATGCCCTATTGGGGAAGTAATGCGATCGCGCTTTTCCCCACACACCTCCAAAACCATCAACCAGCTAACCTTCAACCAGCTAACCTTCAACCTCCCAACCTTCAACCTCCCAACCTCCCAACCTCCCAACCTCCCAACCTCCCAACCTCCCAACCTTGGCCTTTGGCCACGCGATCGCGTTCAACCAAACAACCTTCAACCTTCAACCAGCTAACCTTCAACCAGCTAACCTTCAACCAGCTAACCTTCAACCAAATAACCTTAAACCTTCAACCTCCCAACCTTCAACCAGCTAACCTTCAACCTTCAACCAGCTAAGCTTCAACCTCCCAACCTTCAACCTTCAACCTCCCAACCTTCAACCTCCAAACCTCCAGATAGTATGGCTAAACTAGAGCTACATAATATTAATAAAATCTACAAGACTAACAAGGGTAATGTCATCCCAGTTAAAGACATTAGCTTAGAGATGGATGAAGGAGAATTTCTTACCCTACTTGGGCCATCGGGATGTGGTAAATCTACGATGCTGCGACTAATTGCTGGGTTAGAGCAACCCACCCATGGCAAAGTAGTTATCAATGGACGGGATGTTACTGATGTCAGACCAGGCGATCGCAATATTGCTATGGTTTTTCAAAGCTATGCTCTCTATCCTCATATGACCGTATATGACAATATGGCAGCTAGTCTGAAACTCCATAAGGTTCCTTCTGAGCAAATTCGGAGCCTGGTGCAGGAGGTAGCGAATAAACTGGGATTGGAAAATTTGATGGAGCGCAAGCCTAGTCAGCTATCTGGTGGTCAGCGCCAGCGGGTGGCTCTGGGCAGGGCATTGGTGCGCCAACCGGCTGTATTTTTGTTGGACGAACCTCTGAGTAACTTGGATGCTTTGCTGCGAGAGCAAGTTAGGGCGGATTTGAAGCAGCTATTTGTTGCTCAAAAGGCACCAGTGGTTTATGTGACTCATGACCAAACCGAAGCAATGACCCTCTCAACTAAGATTGCTGTGTTATCTGAGGGTAAGCTGCAACAGCTAGATACACCCCAGGGCATTTACAACCAGCCAGCAAATCAGTTTGTAGCTAGTTTTGTGGGTTCTCCCCAAATGAACTTACTGACACTTGACTGTCAGGGGAATTATGCCCTCTTGGGTGAGGTCAAAATTTCTTTGCCAAATTTGCCTCAAGTTCCGCCACAGATTGTCCTAGGTATCCGTCCAGAAGATGTCGCCCTAGCTCAACCTGAGGATAAATATAGGATTGAGGGTAGAATCTACCTCGTGGAAAATCTAGGCATGCATAATTTAATTAGTGTTAGGGTTAAAGGGTCAGACTCTCTCAGCATCCGGGCGTTATTACCTAATAATTTAACTTGGGAAACAGAAGAGGTTACCCTAGCGATACCACCCCAGTCGATTCACTGGTTTGATAGTGAAACATGCGATCGCATAGCGTCTCTTTAGAGCATCCCGTAGCAGCTCTTTGAAAGGATGACATTTTCACCTAACTTTACACACTATAGCAGAAATAATTAGCTAAAAATATTAAGAAATATGTATAAAATGGAGCCCTCGCAAGGAGAGGACAGCGACCAGAGGACAGTAATGTAAACAATAATGTAAACAATGTTTATATTTTGACAGTTAAAACTAATTTTGATAAACTAAATAGGTAGGGTATAGTTAATGATGATTGTCATCAAGTTCCAGTCACAGGGTAAACGCATCTTGTCAATAAACCCGGGATACTTCTCAATAAACCCTGCCTTATTGTGCTGATTGACAAGGCATTTTTCACATATAGTGTTTATTTAATTAATAAAACACTATATTATATAGGACTCAGAAAATTAGATGCGTTTACCATGGTTCCAGTCATACCAATTCGTCAAGGCTCTATAGTCTAAAGGTAGATAGGGTTAAACGCGATCGCTAAACCGTAAGCTAAACCATAAACTTAGTTTCGCCCAAAACCCATTATTAATTAATAATCCTTGAAATGGAGGGCAAAATGTCCCCAAACCCCCTGACTGTTATTGTCAAGATCAAGCCTGGAGAAGAGGCAAATATAAAATCACTTCTCGAAGCAATTGACTCGGATCCAGCAAATAATCCCTATGTTCGCTTTCCTGAGAGCCGTCAAACCCACTTGGCGCGTTTTGCCATCCTCAATGATCCTGATAATGGACCGCGCTTGCTCTTTTCCAGTAATTATGATGGTGACTTAGATAGCTACCTAAATGAACTAATTCAGATATCACCAGGAATGGATAGCCTATGGGAAAAATGCCAAGGCTATACCGGCAAGGCACAATTCTCTGAGTTTATTAACCAACACTCCTATCAGCCCGAAGCTTTCTACATCGCCTTTCGTAATGAAACAGTCGAAAGCCTCAAGAACTACATCGCAATTCGGAAACATATTGAAAATTTATTAAATCTGAAGGATGTAGATAATTACCTAGATTGTTCAGGAGTCAAGCCATTTTTAGATAAAGTTGCCCAGGTTTCTCAAACTAATACCTGGTGGGAAGTTGTGGGATTGAATGGATTAAAACTATTGAGAGGATTGGTAGCTCTGGGTCAAGGGATATTGAACTTAATTCGCCAAATCCTGTTGGTTATAATAAATTTTCTGGCTAGCATACTGGGCAAACCGGAAAATACAAGTGAAATTGGACAATATACTAGTGTGAAAGCTGATCTCGCTCAAAGTCAGCTTCTGGCCAACGCAGAAGATCGTTTTGTTCAGAACTCAATGAATCACCTTGTAGACATTAAGCCTGAGCGAATGAAGCGTCTGAAGATAGTATTGTTTCTAGTTAATTGGGCTGGACAATATCTATTTCCACCAGCATCCCTAGTTAATATCACTACAATTCATTTTGCCCGTTGGCTGATTATTGATGAAGGGAAACGTTTACTATTTTTAAGTAATTATGATGGCTCCTGGGATAATTATCTGAATGATTTTGTTGATCGAGCCAGCGACGGATTAAACTCCATTTGGAACAATACAATGACTTATCCAGAGGGAGGCGCTCAGGATATTGGGGCGTTCAAACAATATTTCCGAGATTACCAAACCCCATCCCTATTCTACTACAGTGCCTATCCTGAGCAAACTGTCCAAACTAGTTTGAGAGACCAACAAATTAGCAAAATGATCGGGACAAATTTTAATCGAGCTGCGATTGAGGAATGGTTAAAACTGCTCTAACGGTTTGTTTATAACAGTTTGTTGAAAGAGCTACTGAATAGAATAATTAATCGTCAGCTGGATGCAGCGATAACTCAGAGATAACTCTGTAACTCTAAACCCAGAAACGAGGGAAGTGACCATGTCAGAATTAACGCCAGAAGCACGGGAAGATATTCAGGGAATGATATTGAGTGGTTATGGGCATCTACGCTATGCCTTATATTTATTTGTTCAAATCAAGAACCCTAAACAAGCTCAGGCATGGTTAAAGACTATTCTCCCGGAAATCACCACAGCTAAATTGTGGCCAAAACGACCAGATGGAACCACGGAAAAACCTGAATATACCTTGAATATTGCCTTTACCCACAAAGGATTGCAAGCTCTTAACCTACCACAGCACACTCTCGAAACATTTTCCAGGGAATTAATCGAAGGGATAGCTACTTCAAAACGTTCTCGTATATTAGGAGATACGGCAGAAAGCGCTCCAGATCAATGGGATGTCGGTGGAGCAAATAATGAAGAGATTCATATGCTGTTGATCCTTTATGGATTAGACCCCGAAAGCCTCGCCCAGCAGCGCAACCAATTGCTTCAAGATCAAGACGATAGTCTAGTGGTTGTGGCAGAAGAGCCTGGGTTTAGAGCTCCTAGTAATAAGGAGCATTTCGGTTTTAACGACAGTATTTCCCAGCCGATCATTGAGGGGACTCGAAACAACCAAAACCCTAATCAAGATGTGGTTAAGACTGGAGAGTTTATCCTGGGCTATCCAAATCAATACGATTTCTTGCCTGCTACCCCATCTGTGCCAGTAGACCAGGATAGTGATAACATCTTGCCCAGTTTTCCAGGTACAGAGCTGTCAGAGTTCAAAGATTTCGGACGTCATGGAACTTACTTGGTATACCGGAAGCTAGCCCAGGATGTAGCTGGCTTTTGGCAATATATTGCCCAACAAGGACATGATGGCGAGGGTTGTCCCCATGCTCCAACCATGAGCTTGCTTGCCGCTAAGTTAGTAGGACGTTGGCCCAGTGGTACCCCCCTAGTGCTTGCCCCAGACCAGGATAACCCAGAGATTCAGGACAAGAATCAGTTCAAGTACTTACCAGAAGATAAGGAGGGTTATCGTTGCCCCATCGGTGCTCACATCCGTCGTAGCAACCCCAGAGATTCCTTTCTAGATGCGACCCCAGAGGATTCCTTTAAACTATCCAATCGGCATCGGATTATTCGACGGGGGGCTATTTACGGAGAACCTCTATTCCCCATCGATCATATCGAAAACGGTGAGTTGCCTGTGGATATCGAGGATGATGGCAAGCCCCGGGGACTGCATTTCTTCAGTATTAATGCTAATATTAGGCGTCAATTTGAGTTTCTTCAGGAAACTTGGTGTAACAATCCTCGATTTAACAGTTTATATGATAACAAAGACCCGATCATCGGAGATAATGACGGTTCTGGTCATATGACCATTCAGCGTTCACTGATTCGTAAACGAATTAATAACCTACCTCGATTTGTAACCGTCAAGGGGGGTGGATACTTTTTTATGCCAAGTATCACCGCCATGCAATTTATGGTTAATTGTGGTTAAATTGTCCAATGCCAGACCTGTTCAAAACTACTATAGTGCATCTAAATAGTGCATCTAAACTATTATGATTCCATTTGCTCTAACCTTTGCAGCAGTTTTTTCCCTGGAAATTGGGTTGATCTCCGTGTTAACCGTAATGCCTCAGCTCGGTAAGCTAGGCAAGACTATCTCGGAATCCTTTATCCAAGCCCCTGGGCTGGACGTGATCTTATCAGTGATAGTGTGGATTCCTTGGGTGATCAGTGGACTACTTTTAGGCTGGGTGGGGGTTTTGGCTGCCCTAGTGGGTCAAATATTAGCGCTACAGTTGTGGATTGTTGCTCATGAATTAGTCCATTCTGAGGCAGTAAAAGGACCGAGAATTGTTAGCTACCTCAATCAGCGGTTTGGCTGGTGGCGAAACCACTTGGCATTATGGGTGACAGCTGTCAGTGTGCCAGTGTTTTTTTTGATTCGCCTTGCTGAAATAGCCTTGTATCCATTCCTAATCTGGTTACTCGGCTTCCCAAGTTACAAGCACAGTGAATGGGTCAATGTCAGTCGCCAGAAGTTTGAAGGCTTAGTTGGTCATGATCTAATTTGGTGCCTTTACTGTGACTGGATGACTGGGGTGTATTCCCTTGGTGCTGAAATGTTGAGGAATGTCGAATCTTTCTGGTGTCCGATCCGCTTTTACAATGACAAAAAGTGCGAGAACTGTCGGCTCGATTTCCCAGATATCGATGGCGGTTGGGTTGCCCAAGACGCAACCATGGGAGACGTTGTACAAACAATAGAAGACAATATGCCTAGCGATCGCCAATGGACATGGTTTGGTCACCCAGATCGAGGGAATAGGGAGTAGGGAGTAGGGAGTAGGGAGTAGGGAGTAGGGAGTAGGGAGTAGGGAGTAGGGAGTAGGGAGTAGGGAGTAGGGAGTAGGGAGTAGGGAGTAGGGAGTAGGGAGTAGGGAGTAGGGAGTAGGGAGTAGGGAGTAGGGAGTAGGGAGTAGGGAGTAGGGAGTAGGGAGTAGGGAGTAGGGAGTAGGGAGTAGGGAGTAGGGAGTAGGGAGTAGGGAGTAGGGAGTAGGGAGTAGGGAGTAGGGAGTAGGGAGTAGGGAGTAGGGAGTAGGGAGTAGNTCCCGACTCCCGACTCCCGACTCCCGACTCCCGACTCCCTACTCCCTACTTCGGCAAGACGTCTAGGGGAAAAATCGAGAAAAATTCTTCTGTTGTCGGTTCTTTATGGGGGACATTATTCAGTCGGTTTCGTAGCCGAGAAATTAACTCGTAAACCTGTTTGCGAGGACGGTTAATTCCCCCTAAAGGTCTATGCTCTGGTAGAGAATGCCATGGTGTATAGGACAAATTCTCACAAAATTTTATTTGCTCAGGGGATTCAAAGGTCTGAGCAGGAATCTTGAGAGTAGCTACTTTTTGATAGGGTGATTTCCAATCGATGGTGGGGTCTTCAATTGGCATCTTATCAGCATCGGTCTGAAACTGAATTAAGAAATCAAAGCAAGCTTCTTTATTGTTGAGATGTTCTCGGATTGCGTCGCGAAGATAGTTTTCTGTTTTAGGAATCGACTTAGAACTAGTTGAGATATTATCAGGAGAAGGCTTCAGGGAGAATTTAATCGCTCCTGACCCATATTTGTATGGAGTTGTACTCCAATATTGAGATTCTAATGGACTGCGAATCTTAGACAACCGAATCCGTAGTCCGATCTGGATCTCACGCCAGCGCCATTTAAATGGATTAAGTCCAGTTATGAAAAACTTTATGGGATTCCGGCTTCCAGAACGTTCAATTTCTGCAAAAAACTCAATGTAGTCTTTGGCATTGCGAACTACGAAAAGCGGGTGGTCTATTAGCAAAAAATCTTGGGTTTCTTCATATTTTTCATCCTCCAAGACTTTGTCTCCTGGTACACCCATCAGTTTAACCGCCATACCATGGGCATCACCTTTGGTATCCTTCTGCTCACTGAAATTTGAGAAGCGAATACAAGCGGGGAAACGCTTACCTGGTTCTTTAAAAATACCAACTCTAATCTTATCATCGTTAGGGAGGTTAGGGTCAATGATAAATTCTCCTCTAACACAACCATGAGCTTTGGGATGTTCTCCCCGTTTTACAGGAGGATGTTTGTCAATAAGTCGTTCACTGATTTGAGCAATTTCACGAGTAGCTTCTTCTTCATCCGGCGGTACGTTTTCCTGACCAATTTCTAATTGAGTCATCGGTTTCGCCTCTTTTACTCCTTTGGCTTTTTAGTATTATAGCATCAGGGTAGGGAGTAGGGAGTCGGGAGTCGGGAGTCGGGAGTCGGGAGTCGGGAGTCGTATTTAGTTTTATCGTTTGTTTTTTAAGTATTAGTTATATGTAAGCTATCAGCTATCAGCTATCAGGCGAGAGAACTCCAGGGGGTCGGATTAGTAAAACGAGCAGGAATTATCAAGAAGCCTTAGCAGCATCCCGCAGCTTTTTGACTACCTCCCGTTAATGAGCTGATAGCTGAATGCTGTTCGCGTAGCGTGCGCGTAGCGCATTAGCTGAATGCTTATAGTAAAGGTTGTTTGCTAATCCTAGATTTGTTCTATTGGGATTAATCCTTGGTGGGCAGTGTCTAGTAATTTGATTGGCTTGGTGATCTGATTTGTCTCAACCACTGCCCACCCTACCTTAGCTTACTACGTTAATGTTTAAGCAATGCTTAACCAAGTAGTAGCAAAGAAGTTATCTGTATTATTCCAAAGTTCAACTAGATCAGACTGAGCATCACCATTTACATCGGTAACTAAGTAATCAGTATCGACTCGAAAGTCCCCTACTTGTGTATTACTGCCGAGGCTAAATCCACCCAGACCATCACTAATCCAAGTCGCAGCAAAGAAATTATCTGTATTATTCCAAAGTTCGACTAGATCAGACTGAGCATCACCATTTACATCGGTGACTAAGTAATCAGTATCGACTCGAAAGTCCCCTACTCTGGTATTACCGCCGAAATCAAATTCACCCTGACCATCACTAATCCAAGTCGCAGCAAAGAAACTATCTGTATCATTCCAAAGCTCGACTAGATCAGACTCACCATCGCCATTTACATCGGTGACTAAGTAATTAGTATCGACTCGAAAGTCCCCTACTCTGGTATTACCCCCTAAGTCAAATTCACCGTTACCATCACTAATCCAAGTCGCCGCAAAGAAACTATCTGTATCATTCCAAAGCTCGACTAGATCAGAGTCACCATCGCCATTTACATCGGTGACTAAGTAATTAGTATCGACTCGAAAGTCCCCGACTCTGGTATTACCGCCGAGCGTAAATCCACCCTGACCATTACTAATCCAAGTAGCAGCAAAGAAACTATCTGTATCATTCCAAAGCTCGACTAGATCAGACTGACCATCGCCATTTACATCGGTAACTAAGTAATCAGTATCGACTCGAAAGTCCCCGACTTTAGTTGTTGAACCTAGAGAAAACATTGAAGTCGCACTCCTGTCATATGATTGACACGTTAAATCCAGTACTGCAATCGTACTTTGATACTCCCCGCTCTCAAGGGGGATTCTTGGCTCACGGATTCGACTTGCTATGACAGGTTTACACCAACCACAGTAGAGGTCAAATCTCCGCCAGTGTTTAGATATCTAATCCTACTTCCGGTGTGGCACACCGTGTTTGATAGATTACCAACATATTTATATAATATCTAATTTAACTTAGGCTTGACAGTTTTATTTAAGAAAAATTAAGTTAAGTTAATTTACGGCTGTTTGCATAAATAAGAATTACAGTAACAATAAGGTGCCCTTGAGCCATTAATAATTAAATTCGCGCTTTGGTGCGCACCGCCAGGAACGGGTAAGATGCCCATTCCACACAAGATACCTATGCCACCAAAAGATACCCATTCTATAGAAAATAACCATTCCATAAACTCTTAATAATATCCCGCATTTATGCAATATAAAACAACGTGATGATCTGAAATATAGGTTACAAAAACGCGATGAAGCAAAGCTTACGCTAAAAGCGATCGCATTCCTTAATCCGTACATTTTCTTCCAATTACCCCTCTCGAAAAAAATCCTAAAATCCCTTGACAAAAAAAATAATAATAGTTATGATTATGGTTATAAGCCTTAAAACGTTTTTTTTACTATGTCTGACAACTTCCGCCCTAACCCAGAAAACA
>NZ_MKZS01000001.1:715296-823804 GCF_001942495.1 Moorena bouillonii PNG | reverse complement strand
GTAGGGAGTAGGGAGTAGGGAGTAGGGAGTAGGGAGTAGGGAGTAGGGAGTAGGGGTAATAAAATTTAATGTACCTCGTACCCTATAAAAATGTTTCCCATCTCCCCATCTCCCCACACTTCCCACACTTCCCACACTTCCCACCCTCCCCACACTTCCCACACTCTCCCCATCTCCCCGACTCCCGACTCCCGATTCCCGACTCCCTGATTAAGGCAACTGCTATAGTTACTGTTCAAGTTAATGTAAATTAGTTACTCGCTTCAACCCAGCAGAGTTCTGGTCGTACTCGTCTAGGTCAACGGAAATCGGCTCAACATTCCAAATTTCCTGAGAATACTCCCGAATCGTGCGGTCTGAAGAGAATTTGCCCATATTCGCCGCATTGATAATCGACATGCGAGTCCAGTGATCCTGATCCCGATAGGCTTGGCTTACTTGCTTCTGGGTATTCACATAGGACTGGTAGTCTGCCAAAAGCAGGTACTCATCGCCGTAGAGTAGGGAATCCACCAGTGGCTTAAACAGCTTAGGATTACGGGGATAGAAGTACCTAGAGCCAATCTGATCGATTACCTGCTTGAGCTCTTTATTGTTGTAGTAGTAATCCTGTGGGTTATATCCCCCAGCCTTGATAGCGTATACTTCCTCAGTAGTTAAACCAAACAGGAAAAAGTTCTCTGCTCCTGCTTCTTCTCGGATTTCAATATTAGCACCATCCAAGGTACCAATGGTTAACGCTCCATTCATGGCAAATTTCATATTGCCAGTTCCAGAGGCTTCCTTGCCAGCAGTGGAAATTTGCTCTGAAAGGTCGGCTGCTGGGTAAACCTGCTCTCCGAGGGAAACCGAGAAGCCTTCTAAGAAAACTACTTTTATGCGATCGCTTACATCAGGGTCATCATTGATCACCTCTGCTACTGAGTTGATCAACTTAATCACCAGTTTAGCCATGTAGTAACCCGGTGCTGCTTTGCCAGCGAAAATAAAGGTTCGGGGCAAGATATCGATAGAGGGATTCTCCTTGATCTGGTTGTAGAGAGTAATGATATGGAGTACATTCAACAACTGACGCTTGTACTCGTGAATCCGCTTGACTTGAACATCAAACAGGGAATTAGGATCAACGTTAATATTGTTGTGCAGCAGAATATAATCTGCCAGGTTTTGCTTGTGCAGCTGCTTAATCTTGCGCCAGCGATCGCAAAACTCAGCATCAGTAACAAACTGCTCTAACTGTTTGAGCTGGTCTAGATCAGTAACCCAACCCTCCCCAATTTTCTCAGTAATCAGTTCCGACAATTGAGGATTACTCAGCAATAGCCACCGACGGGGTGTGACCCCATTGGTCATATTAATAAATTTATTTGGCCACAATTCATAGAAATCTTGGAGCACATCCTTCTTCAGCAATTCCGTATGCAGTGCGGCCACCCCATTAATAGCATGGCTACCTACACAGGCTAAATGAGCCATCCGCACAGACTTATCAGGTCCTTCTTCAATCAAGGACATTCGTCTGAGCCGGTCATTATCACCTGGATACTTGGCACGCACATGATCCAAGAAGCGACGGTTGATTTCATAGATAATTTCTATATGCCTCGGTAATAGTTTCTCAAATAGGCTAACTGGCCAGCGTTCCAAAGCCTCTGCTAGCAAAGTATGATTAGTATAGCCAAAAGTGTTCTTAGTAATATACCAAGCTCTATTCCAGCTCAATTTGTACTTATCCAAGAACAACCGCATCAGCTCCGCCACCCCAATTGATGGGTGAGTATCATTCAGCTGAATCGCAATTTTCTCATGGAAGAGGTCGAAATTACTATGAGTTCGTCGATAATTATTAATAATATCCTGAAGAGAACAGCTAACAAAGAAATACTGCTGCTCCAGCCGTAGTTGCTTCCCTTGGGAAGTTTTATCATTGGGATAGAGAACTTTCGAGATATTCTCAGAATAAATCTTTTCAGTCACAGAGCCAGCATAGTCACCGCTGTCGAACACCTCAAAATCAAATTCCTCACTGGCACCAGCACGCCACAAACGCAGGGTATTGACCGTATTTTTCTTGTAACCAGGCACTGGTATATCGTAGGGAGTACCCAAAACCTGCCACTCTGGAATCCAACGCACCCGATAGCGCCCTTCCTCATCCTTGTAAGATTCTGTGTGACCCCCGAAATTCACCTCAACCGTTAATGCTGGGCGTCGGATTTCCCAAGGGTTGCCGAAGCGTAGCCACTTGTCAGGACGTTCAACTTGACCACCGTCAATGATCCGCTGGTCAAAGATACCGAATTCATAACGGATGCCATACCCAACAGCAGGAATTTCTAAGGTTGCCAGGGAGTCCAGGAAACAAGCAGCCAAGCGTCCTAAACCGCCATTCCCTAGACCAGGCTCAGCTTCCAGGATTTTCAGGTCATCTAGCTCCAGCCCAGATTCGTGGAGAGCTTGGCTGAGCCGATCATATATCCCCAAGTTGAGCAAATTGTTAGTAAGCTGGCGACCCATCAAAAATTCTGCTGACAGGTAATATACCGTCTTAGTATTTTTTCTAGTATAGGTTTCTAAGGTTTTAATCCACCGCTGAAGTAGCCGGTCTCTTACCGTATAAGCCAGAGCCATATAGTAATCATAGGGTGTAGCCAAAAACTGATTTTTACCCTGGATATAATAAAGATTATCAGCAAAGGCTCGCTTAAGGGTTTCCACCGACATACCTGTACGGTCATCTTCTACCTTAACCTTGATTTGTTGTGTGAGGTTGGTAGCTTCCTTCATAGTATGGCTCATCCTGACCAAAAACTTGTGACTCTATTATGGATTCTCTTTTGTGAGAGAGTAACCATGGTCAGTGGCTGCTCCCATTAACCCCAAGGGATTTAGTGGCAAAGAGTTGTGATTGGCTCCATGATTACCTAGTCACTCATGAAGAGGAAGAAGACTTAAGGGAAATTTGTGGTATTTAGGGGAGTCGGGAGTCGGGAATCGGGAGTCGGGAGTCGGGAGCGGTGCGACCCAAGGGCAATTTACTCGCCCATTGGAAAGCGCACCGAGGGAGTCGGGAGATCCTTACAAGGGTAGGTTTTTTACAAAGGGGCAAGTATGTACTTTGATTGTCTTGATGCAGTCGCTCATGGGGGAAACCCCCAAGACCGCGCTGCATCGCTACGTATAAATTCATCAAAATCTGTATTAAAATATACAATAATTTTCAGGATAATTCTCCCCATTTCCCGCTTTTCCCGACTCCCGATTCCCGATTCCCGATTCCCGATTCCCGACTCCCGACCCAAATGTAAAAAACCTACCCCTGTGAGGTCGGGAGATCGGGAGAATCAAAAAGACTTGAGCAAAAACAGATTCAATGGGTCTTGACTAATCTCTTTGACATAGGACTCACTGAGATAGGAAGCATATTGGGGTTGTTTAGCAATATAGGTTTTGAAAAAAGCAGTACTAAGTGCCATCAGGTAAGGACGAGCGATCGCAGGATCTGGCCCAATCAATTCAGGTGGAACCGGTAAGACACCCTCTCCTGCTCCACCCAGGTAGGAAAAGTGAGTACCTGCTTCTGTCACCACTAGATAGTTTTCTGGGGTAGTTAGCCAGCTGAAGGGGGNTTTCCGGGATAATTCTCCCCATTTCCCGCTTTTCCCGATTCCCGATTCCCGATTCCCGATTCCCGATTCCCGACTCCCGACCCAAATGTAAAAAACCTACCCCTGTGAGGTCGGGAGATCGGGAGAATCAAAAAGACTTGAGCAAAAACAGATTCAATGGGTCTTGACTAATCTCTTTGACATAGGACTCACTGAGATAGGAAGCATATTGGGGTTGTTTAGCAATATAGGTTTTGAAAAAAGCAGTACTAAGTGCCATCAGGTAAGGACGAGCGATCGCAGGATCTGGCCCAATCAATTCAGGTGGAACCGGTAAGACACCCTCTCCTGCTCCACCCAGGTAGGAAAAGTGAGTACCTGCTTCTGTCACCACTAGATAGTTTTCTGGGGTAGTTAGCCAGCTGAAGGGGGTAATTTGTTGTTCTACAGGTGGCGCGAAGATGTCTCTGATACTTGAAACCATCATGACCGGAACCTGAATTTGTGACATCCCGGTTTCACCAAAGATCGGGTTGCTGAGCGGATTAACAGCAATCACCGCTTTTACCCGTTCGTCTCCCAAATTATAGTCTTCTGGGGGTAGTTGAGTACCTCGACACTGGAGTAGCAGGGATACATCCAAAGATGAATTGTTTTGTCGAGCAGCATCACAGTCACTAGTAAGCTGTTCAAAATTGAGCTTAGCCCCTCCTAGAGCAAGAACAGTATAGCCTCCGAAGGATTGACCAATTACTCCCACCTCTTCTAGATTGAGCTTGCCAAACTTACTCGGGTCAGAATTAGCTTTAGCCGAAAGTTCATCTAACAAATACTTCACATCGAGAGGACGATGGATGATCGCAGTAGGATTGAGGGGAGTTGCGAAGCCAGCAAAGATTTGATTAATCCGTTCGGAACTAGTACCAATATGCTCCGGCACCGCCACCGCAAAACCGTAAGATGCTAAATGTTGCGCTAGATAGGCAAAGGTATTGCGGTCTGAAGCCAAACCATGGGAGATAACCAGAGTTGGAATCGAGCCTCTTATTCCTCCTTGGTCTGAAGACTTAGGTAGATAAATATCAACCGGAAACGAAGCTTGACGCTCAGAGTTATAAACCTCAAAGGTTTCTTTACGCCAACCTATTCCTCCAGAATTCCTGAGATCTGCTTGTGCTGAGAAATTAAACGATGTTGAGCTTTTTGTCTGTATTTGTGCCCGATTTTTAATGGCACTAAAGACAACATTATTTACCACAAAGAGCCGTGATAGCTCATCAGTAACATCAGAAATTAGTTCCACATCCAGGTAAATAGTTTCTAGGGAAAATTTACGCAATACATTAATAACGCTCAAGCCTTCTGGATCAGAAGCTGCGGAAATCAAAGCACCCCGTAAAGGATAGAAACCATTGCGATTAAAATCTGCTTTTATGACATTCCCTAATCGGCGCAGTAAGGTTTTACCCACCGGTAAGCGAGTGAACAAATAAACATATCTGGGAGAAATATTAAATCGACTATTTAGTAGAATCCGCAGTGCTGCTAATTGTGTTGGTGTAGCAAAGTTGGCATAATAGGCAAATTGCCTTGTCATTGTGCCATCTTTAGCAAAAATTTCCAAGTCTTCAATCCCTATATTAAATTGTCCAAAGGGAGAAACGAAGAAAGTAATTCGCTCTGCTCCTAGGGCAGGAATTGCACTGAATGTAGATACTAGACTCAAGCCTAGGGATAGGGAAAAGCGAGTTAACCACTGGCGCAGTGGGTTAGAATTAAAGGATTGGGTGCTCACTTTAGCTGCTCGGGAAAGACTAGGGGAGTTGGTAATAGTTAAGGGAAAAGCTGTGACAAGTGTATTAAACATGTATAAAGCTCTCAAGACCAAAGTCAAACTGAACAACCAACACAAAACCCTGATGGCACAACATGCTGGCTATTCTAGATGGGTCTACAACTGGGGACTAGCCATTTAGCAATAAGCTTACCATAAAAGTCATTATAATAGTTAACAACTAAAACAGATAAATCCTCGGATATAACAAGGTTCATAGTAATGGGTTTACAGGAAAGACTACTTCGGCGATTTCAAAAACAGGAAAAACCAGAGGAAAAACCAGAGGATACCCAATCCCTCCACCAGACCTTAGAACAACTTGACCAGACCTTAGAACAAAAACCCCCTGGGCGAATTCAGTCACTACTGAGCAAAATACCCAAACCAGGAACTCTTAAGGACACCCTAGTAAGGGTAAGGAATCCAGAACCAAGCAACACTGACAAAATTAGAGGCAAAATTACAGGGATACTCAGCAAATTTAAAAAATCTACCACTAAACAAGATACCCCCCAACGGTCGGAAAACTCAGCACCAAGCAACACTGGCAAAATTAGAGGCAAAATTACAGGGATGCTCAGCAAATTTAAAAAATCTACCACTAAACAAGATACCCCCCAACGGTCGGAAAACTCAGCAGCAAGCAACCCTGGTAAGATTAGAACACTACTGGAAAAATTACAAAAAAATATCTCCCCCAATGACATCCATAAAATTGACCAGAGTCTGGATCAGATGAACCGGGGGAGGATAAAAGAAAGATTTCACAAATTGCTCCAAAATACCAAGCCAGAAGACATCCAAAAAATTGACAAGAACTTAGAACGGATGAACCGGGGACCAATTAAAGAAATTTGGCCGAAAATTCAAGGTTTAGCTAAAATGGTTCGGGACCCTAATGCGGCTTGGAAGGGAAAAGCTTTAGCGATCGCAGCCTTAGTCTATTTAATATCCCCCTTTGATGCTGTGCCCGACGTAATTCCCGTAGCTGGATTAGCTGATGATGCAGCGCTAATCATTGCCGTAGTTTCCACCCTAGCTCAGGAACTAGAAAACTATATGGAAAGACAGGCAGAAAAGATGGCGGAGATCCAAGTCCGCAAGTACAATCGGATTGTCAGAATCAGTTTAATCGGCAGCATTGCAGCAGCCATTCTCGCTATTTTGGTCAAATATATCCTGAGTCAGACATCATGATTAACCTCTATTCCTGGTACCGAATTACCCTATTAATTCTGACTACCTATGGCTTAATACAGCTAATTATTAATCTGCTAAAGTACAAGCCATACTATGAAAAAGTTCCAGGGTTTATGAAAAAATACTTTCTTGAGCGCGGCAGCCTAGTTTTAGGTAAAAAGCTCAACGAAAGTCGTCATGATTTAATTATAAATGGCTTACTATTGCTTGTATTAGTCATCTTAAATATTATTCTATGGTTTTTTTAATGGATAACAAAAAAGAGGATTATTTTGGTTTTAGGAAGTAGGAATAGGGAGTCGGGAGTCGGGAGTCGGGAGTCGGGAGTCGGTAAGCATTTAGCGGTCAGCGGTCAGCTGTCAGCTTAAAATCAACTTTATTTGGGAGAACTTAATATTATTGAAAGTCTGGGGATTTGCCCATCTCAGCATATACGCTAGGCGCATATGCTGATAGCTGATAGCTGATAGCTGATAGCTGATAGCTGATAGCTGATAGCTGATAACCCTGTTTCTATCTATTCCCAGGAATCTAAATCTAGAGCTTTGGAACCACCTCGCTCTAACTGAATCAACAGGTTACCGAGTTGTGACCAAACTAGCCCACTAATAAACAACGTCATCGGTATGGAGATTGAGTAACACAACCAATAGGGCAAGGCAAAAATTCCTAACCCAGAGGCTAGAAACAGGCAAATCCCAATAGCAATTCCCACAAATGGGAACAGTAACTGGATTCCTTTAATTTCAGCCAGGGTTTCACTGGATTTGGTCTTATACCATTCCTGTACTTTTTCTTTGAGTGTAGCTTCAAAAGCTAGCCCACAGGTAATCCCAGCAAACAAACCAAAAATTAACAAAAAATACGGTGGGTCTGGCCAAAAATTATACACAAATAACTCCTAATCTTCATGCTTTTACTAGCCTGTGAAGATTATTGCAAAAAATGATAGCAAAGGGAATAGGGAATAGGGAGCAGGGAGTAGGGAGCAGGGAGCAGGGAGCAGGGAGCAGGGAGCAGGGAGTAGGGAATATGGTATCAAAAATTTTCACAATTCCGACACGGATTGCTAAAGCGGCGAATGCTATCCGGTGGTTTTGGTGACTATAATCTTATAATTTCCTAGGGTGGGTTAAGCGCAGCATTGATTTTCTTTCGGGCTGTAACCCACCGAATTTTATAACGTTTGGGAACCGGCGCTAATTACAATAACAACAAGTAGTGAATAGTCAGGAGTAAGTAGTCATGATCAGGAATATCGTTGTAGGCCAGTTGGTCTAACTACTATTTGCTACTCACAGCAGGAGCTTTGGGTAAAATAGCCCCAATCCCATCACTGGAAATAGTACTTAGTGCATTCAAAGCTACATTGAATAAACGTTCTGGGGGTAAATCATCTTTGACTAAGTTCCACAGACTCTGAATTTCTGCTCCATGGAGTTGGTCATCTTCGGTTAACGCTAACAACAGTTCACGTCGCAGAAACTGACCTTCCTCAGACAACAGATACTGCAAACCAAGTTGAGCGGTTGGTAGCAAATCAAAGTTCTGATCAGAGCGAGCGATCGCAATCATATTTTCCAGTCGTTCCCACTGAAATTTACCGTCTTTGAACAACACCTCAATCAAACGCCGCCGCATTTGTGGAGTTTCACCGGTAAGCAAACGCTGAGCTACATAGGGGTAGGAAACCTCGACAATTTTGAAATTCCGATCTAAGCTCAGTGCCAGTCCTTCCTGAGTGACCAGAGAACGGATAATTAAGGAAAACTTGGCTGGAACCCGGAAAGGATAGTCGTACATCAACTCTGAGAACTGATCTGTGATCGTCTTGAAGTTGAAATCTCCGACACTTTCACCAATTGCTTCTCCCAACACAGCTTCTAAGGCTGGGATAATCGGCTGAATATCTGTGTTGGGTGCTAAGAAACCTAATTTAACAAAAGCCTGGGCTAATGATTGATAATCTTGATTAATTAGATCAACGACACAGCTGACAATGGTTTCTTTGGTATCCTGATCTAACTGATCCATCATACCAAAGTCAATATAGCCCATGCGTCCATCCGGAAGGGCAAATAAGTTACCTGGATGAGGATCAGCATGGAAAAAGCCATGCTCTAACAACTGACGCAAACCAGAGGTGACACCGGTTTTAATCAAGCTTGCGGTGTCTAGTCCTAAGGCTTCAATACGTTCTGTATCGGTTAACTTGAAACCATCAATCCACTCTAGGGTGAGGACACGGATACTGCTGTAGCGCCAGTATATTGCTGGAACCTTCACAGTGGGGTCGTCTTGGAAGTTTAGAGCAAATCGTTCGGCATTGCGACCTTCATTGAGATAATTAATTTCCTCAAAGAGCTTAGTACCAAATTCATCTACAATCAAAGTTAGGTCATGACCGAGATTGAGTGGTAACCAGGGGGCAATCCAGCTAGCTGCCCACCGCATCAAATAAAGATCTAGGGTGAGGACAGGGCGTAAGTTAGGACGTTGTACCTTAACCGCGACCTCTTCACCGGTGTGAAGTTTAGCCCGATAGACTTGACCAAGACTAGCCGCTGCTACAGGTCTTGGGGAAATTTGGCTAAAGAGTTTTTGGATGGAGCGCCCTAACTCTTGCTCGATTATGGACAATGCGATCGCATTGTCAAAGGGAGGTAGCTGGTCTTGTAGTTTGATCAGTTCATCTAGAAAATCTTGCCGAACCAAGTCAGGACGGGTGGAAAGAGCTTGTCCGACTTTAATAAAGGTTGGACCGAGGTTAGTCAGAAGTTTCCGCAGCTGTGTCGCTCGTTTTAACTTATTCTGCTCAGTCCGGTTGCGCCATTGGTCTAACTTAATACTAAAAACAAAGCTAGCGAAACCCCAGACAATCCTCAGGCAACGCCAAATCACTACCCAAGGTCTGGAACGATAGTAGCGGGCGATCGCTTGTGGATCATAGTACCTTTGGGGTTCATTAGACCGCTGTTCAGGAGATACAAGTTGATGCTGACTCACGCTGAGTATAGGCCTCTCTAAGAAATTTATAGTTTTTTATCTATCTTTTGCGTTTTATTAAATAAGTATACACTTGTACATATACAATATTTTGGTGTTTAAGTCCAATCGAAGGTTTAGGGCAGGTTTTGCTACCAGGACAATTGAGAGTCCCATAGAAACCTACACCAGAAACTTGCCCATTTCCTGAACTTCCGATAGTCAATTATGGTCAATTGAGTAGATTACGCTCAAAATAACTGACCAGTCAAAATCACCCCCTCATCCCCTCATTCCCTGATCTGGTCATCTTCAGAGGAACTGGTCACAAATTTCTGCCAAGGTTTACTAGTCCTGTGTCATAGATTTTTTCTAGGTGCGCTTGACCCATTAAGAATTAAATTCCCCACGGGTCGCACCTCTTGATGCATATATCGGTAAAATTGTCAACTTCCATTATTACATTAACCGAGGCTCTAGCTTCGGATTTCAGCTCTGATTTGCGTGTTATCACCGACAGTCTTTAAATTAAAACTTCAGCAGAATCCTCCATGACGGGGCTAAATCAACAAAGCAACAATGGTGTCATATCGATTGCGGTGGTATCGTAGCGAACAAGCATGGGCAATCTGTTGATTTATCTACGTTGATTTATCTACAACTATGCTATTTCCGCGATTGTGCGGACCAAATCGGCACTACCGAATTGGATGTCAGTTACAGACGCACGAAAATCCTCTGCCAGTAAGCAACTTCCCCTGGATTATGCAAGATTATCCCTCTGTCCCTAACCCTTCCCAAGACATTCGGTTAGGCTGCCTACAGTGGTTTTATAACTTACCACTAAGTAGTAAGCTGCTTACTGGTTTGTTTGCCTCTGAGCTAATTTCTCTGATTGGATTCTTCGGCGTCGCTGCTTCAATGATGGTAATAGGAGGGCAAATCGAACTACGAGACCAAGCTGAGTCTCAATTAGCACTCACCGAGACTAACTACAATTCTAAACTTGAGCAAACTAAGCTGGGCTTCCGTAGTCAAGCCGATAATGCTGCCATCATTGCTGCTGCGATCGCTCATCATTCTGGTCAGCCTATCAAAGCAGCCCTCAAGGCTGAAGTCAGACGGGTTCTGAGGAACGAAATTAAAGCCCGCAACATTGAATATGGCACTTTAGTAGGTACCAATGGCAAGATTATTGCTAATGCTAACGCTGACCGTACAGGAGAGAGGTTTAATCCTAATCAATTAGTCAGTCAAGTTTTCCAGAATCGAACGGGGATTGGGAGCAGTCAAATTGTCAGCTGGGTTGAGTTAGCTAAGGAGTCACCTCAGTTACCGAATGGTTTTGTTGAACAAGACGCCCTAATTCGTTACACACTAACTCCAGTCAAGAACCCAGAGACTGGAAATATAGTAGCTGTCTTGGTGTCTGGTGATTTGGTCAATGGCAAATTGCCCATAGTTCACAACACCCTGCAGGGGGTTGACAAAGGCTATAGTGCCATCTATTATCGCCAGGGTTCGGGGGAATTTAACTTAGCCACTGCTACTTTGGATAACAGTGATGTTAAAGATTTAGAGCAAGGGGAATCGAGTTTAGATGTAGTGGATCAATCCCTGTTGGAGAAAGCAGTTGCCCAAACATCACAGGTAGTTTACGCACGCCAAACCTTTGGTAAGCAATCTTACATCATAGTCGCTAAAGCTCTAACTAATTTTGATAGTAAAGCGACAGTAGTGTTAGTCAGAGGAACTACTGAATACTGCTTCAATCAATTTCTTAGGGATAATTTAGAACTTGAGCTGATCGTCCTTGCTATAGCCTTAATCGCAGATATCTTTTTGGCTATCTTGCTTGGACGATCAATTGCTAAACCGGTCAAACAGCTACAAAAAACTACCCAAGAATTTGCTGCTGGCAATTTGGAAGCGCGAGTAGAGGTGTGGACGAAAGATGAAGTAGGGAAACTTAGTATCAATTTCAATCCTATGGCTGATAGTCTGTTGACTGCTTTTAAGCAAAGGGAACGTTATGCAGCTGAGCAATCACGACTAAACACTCAATTGCAGCAAGAGATTGCAGAACGTCTCCTTACTGTGGAAACACTAAGGCTGATCGAGTTTTCTCTGGATCGGGTAGGGGATGCAGTTTTTTTATCAAAACAGGATGGCCGATTTTGTTATGTCAATGAAGCTGCTTGTAATTTCCTTGGCTACTCCCGTGAAGAATTACTGACGTTGCACGTTTATGATATCGATACCTTACTGTCAAAAGATAACTGGTCACCGTTTTGGAAAAACCTGAAACAGCAAGGTTCTTTTAAGCAAGATTCAGTACATCGCACTAAAGACGGGCGGGAATTTCCTGTAGAAATTGGGGTTAATTATTTACAGTTTAATGATCAAGAATACAACTGTGTTATTGCTCGCGATCTTACCGAGCGTAAACAGGGTGAAAATTTACTAAAACGAACTAACTCTCTGTTAAGGGCGCAACAAGAGGCATCAATTGATGGTATATTAGTTATTGACGAAAACCAAAAAATCCTATGGCACAATCGCCGTTTTGGTCAGATGTGGAATATCCCAGAGGAGATTCTCAACTCTGGTGACGACCAAAAAATATTGAAAAGTGTGCTATCTAAGCTAAATAAACCTAAAGAATTTATCCACAGGTTGAAGTATCTGTATGAACATCCGAGCGAAGTAAGTCGTGATGAAATTTACTTGAATGATGGTCGGATTTTTGACCGTTACTCTGGCTCTGTGGTGTCTGAAGCTAGTGATTACTATACTAGAATCTGGTATTTCCGAGATATCACCCAGAGAAAGCAAGTAGAAGCCCAAGTTACTCAGCTCAATCAAGAGTTGAGTAATCATGCCTTGGAACTAGAAGTAGCTAACACAGAACTGGCAGCAAGCAAAGACTTTATCACGAACATAATTAATGCAGTATCTGATCCAATTTTTGTAAAAGATAGATATTATAAATGGAAATTCTTTAATGATAGCTTTTGTGAGTTTATCGGATATTCTAGAGAGCAACTATTAGGTCATTCAGATTCTGAATTTTTCGTCTCAGAAGAAGCTGAGGTTTTTAGAAAAACCGATCAACTCGTCATCAATAATGGTGTCGTTAATGAAAATGAAGAATACTTTACTGATGCTAAAGGTATCCTTCATTTCATTTCTACCAAGAAAACTCGTTTCTTCGATTCTAAAAATAATCCCTATATTGTAGGGGTTATTCGAGACTTGACTCATCGGAAGCAATTTGAAGACCGACTGGAGAAACTTAATGAATGCTTTCTTAATTTTGGTAGCAATCCCGACAAAAATATTAATCATCTGGTAGCCGTTTGTGGGCAATTACTCAATGCTAGTTTTGCTCTCTATAATTGCCTGGAATACAATCAACTGGTGACATTAGGACAGTGGCAAGTCCCGCCAGATTACCCGACTATGGATAGCGCAAAAGGACGTATTTGCTACGACGTTATTAGAGAAGGAACTGATGAGTCAGTTGTCAAGCAGGATCTTCAGAATACAGCTTATGCTCAAACTGATCCCAACATTACAGCTTATAATTTGTGTACTTACATCGGTATTGCAGTCAAATGGAACAAAAAGGTAATGGGTTCCCTGTGTGTTTTGTATCAGCAGCAGGTAGAACCAAGTACAGAAGACAAACAACTGCTGAACCTGATTGCCAGTGCTATTGGTGTAGAAGAACAACGAAAACAGGCTCAGCAGGAACTTCGGGATAGTAAAGAGCGATTTGCCTTAGCTGTAGAAGGAGTCAACGACGGGATTTGGGATTGCAATCTCCAAACTGGTGAAATGTATTTATCCCCTCGTTGGAAGAGTATGTTGGGGTATGAAGATGATGAAATTAGCAATACGTTTGAATCCTGGACAGAGATTATTCACCCAGACGACCTAGAGCAAACCTTACTGAGTTTTAATAATTATCTAGAGGGCAAGCTTTTTCAGTATCAAGAAGAGTTCCGTGCTTTACACAAAGATGGCACCTACCGTTGGCTGCTGACTCGTGGAGCGGCGCTGTGGGATAAAACAGCTAAGCCTTATCGCATAGCAGGTTCTCACACCGATATTTCAGAGCGTAAAAAAGCAGAAGAAGCTCTCAAAAGTCAGTTAACAGCTCTCGAAGCAGCTACTGATGGCATAGCATTAGTTAATCCAGCAGGTGAATACTTTTACCTCAATCAGACTCACCTGGAATTGTTTGGCTACACTAAACCGGATCAACTGGTGGGTCAACAATGGCATATGATTTATCCGCCAGAAGAAATTGAGCGTATTGAGAAGTCAGTTTTTCCCCAATTGTTTAAAACAGGAAAATGGAGTGGAGAAGCTACGGCTGTGCGCAAGAATGGTAGCACATTTGCTGAGGAATTTTCTCTAACATTACTTGAGGATGGTGGTTTAATCCGTGTCTGTCGAGATATTACAGAGCGTAAAAATGCTGAAGAGCAGATGCGGCAAAATCATCAAAGACTGGCTCTGGCTAATGCCCAGTTAGAACGGGCTACTCGTCTCAAAGACGAGTTTCTGGCTAGCATGAGTCATGAATTACGTACTCCCCTCAACGCCATTCTTGGTTTATCAGAAGCTTTGCAAGAGGAAGTGTATGGTTCAATTACAGATAGGCAGCGTAAGTCTCTCAGCACAATTCAGGGCAGTGGTCAACATTTGCTAGAACTAATCAATGATCTGCTTGACCTTGCCAAAATTGAATCTGGGAAGATGGAACTCCACATCGGTGCTGTTTCCCTCCAAAAACTCTGCAATTCCAGCTTGATGTTTGTTAGAAACCAAGCCCATCACAAAAATATTAAGCTGACTTCTCAGGTAACTGAGAGGCTATGGGAAATAGAAGTGGATGAGCGACGTATCCGACAAGTCCTGATCAATTTGCTCAGCAATGCTGTGAAGTTTACCCCAACCGGAGGAAGCGTTATTTTAAAAGCTGAGGAAGACTTATTGAGAAACACTATTTGTTTTAGTGTCATTGATACTGGTATTGGCATTGCTCAAGAAAATATGCGTAAGTTATTCCAATCCTTCGTCCAAATTGACAGCCGTCTGTCTCGTCGCTACGCCGGTACAGGATTGGGTTTGGCTTTGGTGCAACGAACCATAGAAATTCACGGGGGTAGGGTAGATGTCGAGAGTGAAGTGGGTCAAGGTAGTTGCTTCACAGTAACTCTGCCGATCAAACAAAGCGGTCAGGCAAACGGAGAATACCACAGTGATTTGGAACAGCTAAGCCAATTTACTCAATCTGGCATCTCCAATCCCCAAGTGCTGATCATCGAAGACTCTATTACTGCAGCTGAAGTGATTTCTCGCTATATCAGGGAAATAGGGCTACAAACCTTGACTTACCCTGAAGGAGAAGGTGCTCTCGAGCAGGTTATACAGGTCAACCCAGGGGTGATTATCCTAGATTTGCAATTGCCGAAGGTGTCTGGCTGGAAGGTTTTGGCTCAGCTAAAAGCTCATCCCCAAACCGAACACATCCCAGTGATTATTCTTTCTGTAGTGGATGAGCGATCGCAAGCGTTGGAGATGGGTGCGTCTGAATATCTGGTTAAACCCGTTTCCCGCCAACTGTTGCGCTCAACAATTAGCAAAATTTTGGGTCCTTTAGAAACACCAGAGTCAGTCAAGCATGGCGAAACTGCTCTGATGGTTACGCCTCACAAAGCTCCAGAGTCACCGTTAATCTTAATTGCAGAGGATAATGAAACTAACATTAAGACGATTTGGGATTACTTGCTCAACAAAGGCTATCGGTTGATATTAGCCAAGAATGGCTGGGAAGCGATTAGCCAAGCTAAAGAGTATCACCCACAGCTGATTATGATGGATATTCAGATGCCAGATATGGACGGTATTGAAGCGATTAAGCGAATTCGAGACAATCAGGAAACGAGGGTTATTCCCATTATTGCCGTAACAGCACTGGCGATGCCAGGAGATAAGGAGAAATGCCTAGGGGCTGGCGCGGACGAATACATCTCTAAACCAGTGAGTCTTAAGAACTTAGTCAGTACTATTCAAAAGTATGTTCATGTAGAGGTTAAGGATTTGCAATTAGTTAGTAATTAGTTATTTGCATTAGTTATTCGTGATTAGCGTGATTAATCATTAAGTTATCAGTTCCAAGTAGGTTTAAACCTACTAATCCATGGTTGGTATATAAATTAATAGTATATAGCGTTTATAAATGAAATGTAAACCTGGGAGGTCTTTTTTGATTGTTCAATAAAACTCTAGATCTCTTTCTTATATTGCCTTTTGCGTATTTTAGGCTTGCCAATTTCTGCCATAACTGTGTTTACAACCTATTTAAAAACGCTATAGCGTTTCTCATAGCTATGAGGTACACATTATTTTTTCCCTCTTCCCTCTTCCCTCTTCCCTCTTCCCTCTTCCCTGCTCCGAAGTCCCTGCTCCGAAGTCCCTGCTCCGAAGTCCCTAAAAACCAGAGATTTGTACCTCATGGGTATAAGACTTGCTATATATTAATGGATATTAACCAAAATCAATCCCAAACATCTGTATTTAATATGATCAACTATTCAAGCGCATAAAGGGTGTTATTGATGAATAGTCAAAACTCTATACTAGTAGTTGATGATGAACCCTGTGGGTTTGATGTCATTGAGGCTCTACTGTTCAAGGAAGGTTACAACTTGAGCTATGCCTCTTGTGGTGAAGAGGCATTGAACCGTCTAGAGGAAATTCAGCCGGACGTAATCTTATTGGACGTGATGATGCCAGAACTTGATGGTATAGAGGTTTGCCATCGGATCAAGTCTCACCCAAACTGGCACCATATCCCAATTATTATCGTAACGGCTCTGAATTCTAAGGAAGATCTTGCCCGATGCCTGGATGCAGGAGCTGATGATTTCCTAGGTAAACCTGTTAGTGGACTCGAACTGCGGTCTAGAGTGCGTTCGATGTTGCGGATTAAAAAACAACATGATCAGCTAGCTGCTACTCTACAGCTGAGGGAAGATATGTCTCATATGATCGTGCATGATTTGAGGCATCCTTTGGCTAATATTATCATATCTTGTGAGATTTTGCAGCAAACTGAACTTGAAAAAAAACAGCAAAGAAAGACTGAACAAATCTTGAAGTCAGCTCTCCAGCTGCGCTCAATGACGGATAACTTATTGATGATGGCGAAGTTACAATCGGGAAAACTTACGCTTCATAGAGACTTCGTGGATCTCAATGCACTCGAACAAGAGGTAGTCTTAGATTTCCAAGCCATTGCTCACGAGAAAAACATTCAGCTAGTTAGCGAGCTACCAGAATCCAGTAAGACTCTTTTAATTGATGCCAATTTAATTCGCCGTGTCTTAGATAACTTGCTCTCAAATGCCATCAAATTTTCTCCTTCACAAAGTAAAATTCTACTGCAAGTAGATTATCCAGTAGATCCCAAACCCCAAGCTATAATTCGCATTGCTGATTCTGGGCCTGGGATTGAAGAAGAATTGCGAAAACGTATTTTTGATAAATACGATGTGGGAAATTTAATGACTGGAATTTCTCAAACTGGTCTGGGATTAACTTTTTGTAAAATGGCAGTTGAAGCCCATGGTGGTAGAATATTTGTAGAAAATAATCAACCATCAGGGTCAGTGTTCACTGTAGAAATTTAATTATCAATCTTAATTAGATTTAGCTTCCAAGTTTTCCAGGCGGCTTTTGAGTTCCTGATTATCTTTTTTGAGTTTGTTAAGTTCCTCTCTTAGCTGTTTAATGGCTTTGTCAGAGCCAATGGTTTTCTGAACTTTCTGAATGGCTTCTTCGGCAATCCGACGAATTCGCCCATCAGGCGTATGCTCTAAAAGCGATCGCAAAATATCCATGGCTTTTGGGGTTTCCATTTTTCCTAGAGCCCGAACTATGGTCACTTGAGTCAAATAGAAGGTTTCACGGGACATTTCTTCTAATTGCTCCAGGATCGACTCTATTTTATTGGGACTCTGACCTTTAGAAATGTCTCCTAAAGCTCGAATCGCTGCTAGACGAAGGGGTTGAGGTATGCCAGGAGTGGTATATTCTAAAATTACGTCTAGGGCAATGGGTGAGGATTTAATTTGACTTAAGCCAGCAATGACACCGCCACGTACTACTTCATTCCAACCACTCCGTTCTTGGAGTACTTTTTTCAGCAATTGGATGACTTCATCTTCTCTATCCTTAAGGCTTGCCGAAACCATTCCCCCAAGTGACCTGGCTGCTAAGGCTTCTACGTAGTAGCTGGCATCCCCTTTTTCTAGTAATTGCTTGAGAGCATTGTAGCTTTCTGGAGTCTTCACTTCACCCAAGGCTTGGACAACGGCACGACGCACACGGGGATTTGAGTCGGACAAGCCAACAATTAAGGCGGCTTCGGCTTGATCTAGTTTTACCTTAGCTAATTGTTTGGCTATTTCTAAACGAACACCCCAGAATGAATCACTCTTTAGGGCATCAGACAAGGCTTTTACTGCTTCTAATCCTCCCTTTTTCGCCAAGGCTTTTCCTGCATAGATACGGGAGATGGGGTCTGGGTCAAATTTCAGCTGGGCTTTGAGTTCGGCTATTGGATATTCTAGGGAAACGGTTTTGAGATAATTATTCCCATGGTCGAAGCTAATCAAGTTAGGTTTTTTCTCCAGTGGGAAATAGAAACTTTGTTCCCGTTGATGAACCCTGACTGTAAATGTCTGTAGACAGGTTTCATTAGACGTTTTCACAGGAGAATCGTCTTCGAGCTTGGTGTAACCAAAGGCAATCGGGATTTTCAGGTCAAATAGCTCACTATCGCTACCGGTGTTACTATCTTTTGCCTGAGTTTGGGTTACTGTAAGTTTAGCCAACTGGCTATCCCCATCCCAGGAATAGGCAACTTTGTATTCAGGATGACCGCCCCGGAAGACGTACTGGTCAAATAGGAACAACAGATTACGACCGGTAGCTTTTTCAATCGCCCTTAGCAGGTCAATGGTTTCTACGGTTTTGTGAGCGTTATCTTGAACAAAGGTTTGGATTGCTTTCCAGAACAAGTCTTCCCCTAACTCTGCCCAAATCATATGATAGACGCAAGCACCTTTTTCATAAAGGTGCCTATCGTAGAGTTCAATAGCTTCTCGATAGACATTGGTCACCATGGGGCGGCGGTAACGAGAACTATCTTCTGAGATATAACTGCGTGCTTCATTGAGTAGGTAGTAGGCAGCATCATCTTTACCATACTCATGTTCGGTCCAAAATACTTCTGTGTAGGATGCCATCCCTTCCTTAATCCAGGCATGGGACCAGTGTTTAATCACCACTAAGTCCCCAAACCACTGATGAGCGAGTTCATGAACCACAAGGCTTTCAGTCCGTTGGTTATCGATAGCTGCTCGTTCATCGAGCAAGCAACGGTCTGTTAGCAGAGTGGTGGAGGTGTTTTCCATACCACCAAAGATGAAGTCATCTACACAGACTTGGGCGTATTTCGGATAGGGGTAGGGATAGCCAAAGGTTTCACTCAAGAACTCTATCATTCCAGGGGTTTTGCCCATGCTGCGGCGAGCATCCTCCTCTCGCCCCTTCTCCACGTAGTAGTTGACTGGTTTGCCCTGCCATTCATCCTGAATTTCCGCAAAGTCCCCTACTGCTAGAGTCATCAGGTAAGTGGGATGAACTTCCTGTTGCCGCCAATGGTATATGGTTTCATCCCCGTCTTCTTCTGTAGCAATTAGTTCCCCGTTGGAGATAGCAATCAGGGGTTTTGGCACTCTAACCCGGATTTCGGAGGTAGCAAGTTGACCAGGATAATCGAAACAAGGGAACCAGAAGCGAGAGTCTTCATCTTCTCCTTGGGTCCAAACTTGGGTGGGTTTGTTGGGGTAGTGTTGGTTTGGATGAATGAAGTAAATACCCCGCTGGGGGTTGTCTACACTGTATGCGATCGCAATCTTAATCGCTTTTCCAACAACAACCGGGTTAAGTAGCTGAATCTTTAGTTGTTCCCCATCATAGTCAAAGGGTTGGGGGATTTGGTCAACCTGCACTGAAGCGATAGTCAAGTTGACCGCATCAAGTACTAGCTGTTTAATGCCGCGTATTGGGTTGAGGGTGATAGTGCAGGTACCGCTAACCCTTTCGAGGGGGATATCCAGAGTTAAATCCAGGAAAATATGCTCCACTTGTCCTGGGCGGTCAGGATTGTATTGGGGTCTAGCACCGGGTAATTCAAAGGACTTGTGAGTTTTGCTTTCGGTATCAAAATACGACTGGGACATTAGTGAAGTTGTAGAACTGAACAGTGTGGACAATAGGGTTAAGTGGAGCTATGGGAAGTTTCGGAAAGGAAAAGGAATCGCCCTTCCTGTAGCGGTCGATTGCTCTATTTTAAATTAACTGATCTGTGGATTAATCCTGATCAGGTCAGGTTTTATGGAATTTTCAACAGCTACAGACCTTGAGGAAAGATTACTGGTTTGTGAGTGTCTGTTAACTCATTGCTTTTGGGCAATTAACAATTAACGATCAACAACCGATTTAGCTGATTTAGCTAATTACCGCACTACCCATGCCTTGGAACATCAACCATGATAAGAAAAAGTTGCTAATAAAAATTGCCAGCAAAGCAGTAACCACAGCAGTGGTGGTAGATTGACCTACACCCTTAGCACCTCCTGTCGTGGTTAACCCCCAGCTACAACCAATCACAGAAATTAACAGCCCAAACACTACAGATTTAATAGCAGCAGAGAACAAGTCCCAAATTCCTAGGAAGTTACGAGCGGAATCAAGAAACACAGACTGGGGAATACCATAAATATTCTGAGCCAGGACTACTCCTCCTACCATACCAGTCACAATGGCGAGAATCGTCAACACTGGCAGCATCAGACAACAAGCAATAACTCGAGGAATCACTAAGTAATCAATCGGGTCAGTCTTGAGCATATACAAAGCATCAATTTGCTCTGAAACGCGCATCGTACCAATTTCAGCAGCAAATGCCGAGCCAACTCGTCCTGCTAAAACCACAGCAGTCAAAACCGGAGCCAATTCCCTAGCCAAAGCCAGAGCCAAGACTCCCCCAATGGCATTGGTGGCACCAAAATTAATGAACTCTCGTGTTACCTGAATGGTAAACACCATACCAATTACAGTAGCAGTGAGCAGAGCAATTATCAGAGACTCTGGTCCAACGGTTACCATTTGCTCGATAGTATTGCGGCGGTGAATCTTCCCAGTCAGTAGATGAAGTATCACTTGCCCAGCTAAGAAAATCGCCGCCAGTAAACGCTGACTCCATAACCCGAGGCTGGAAGTTTTAGCCATTAATCAATCATTTCCCATCATTCGCTTCCACACGGAAACGCTCAACAAATGTCCGCAACTCTCCCGCCACACCGACCAGGTTTTGCAAAGCTCCAGAAACCCTTTGGGCTTCTTGGGAGGTTTCTTGAGCGGTTAACTCAACGGATTGCATCACTTGGGCAACAGCACGGGATGTTTCAGTTTGCTCGATAGTATCCGCAGTGATGGCACGTACTAAAGCATCGATCCGGTTTGCCACTTGCACAATATCTTCGAGCGATCGCTTGGCTTGTTCTGCTCGTTTAGTACCTTCAATCACCTGTTGGGTGCCTTCTTCCATAGCGGTCATCACTGAACCAGTTTCACTCTGGATTTGCAACACAATATGTTCAATATCCTTGAGTGCTTTGGCTGACTTATCAGCGAGCTGTCGTACCTCATCTGCAACAACAGCAAAGCCTCGACCAGCTTCTCCAGCTCTTGCCGCCTCAATACTAGCATTGAGTGCTAACAAATTCGTTCGGGAGGCAATGGTAGAAATCGATGTAACAATTTTAGAAATTTCCTGGGAAGATTCTGCCAAACGCTTGACTTTACGAGTCGTTTCTGCTACTGTTTCACGAATTTGCAAAATTCCTGCCACAGTGCGCTCCACAGCCTCACCACCTTTGAGAGCGGTAGCCGAGGCTGAGCGTGCAACTTCCTCAGCTTCTCGTGCACTTTCTGCCACCCGCTGAATAGCATCGGTCATCACTTGTACAGAGTTCAGGGTTACGGCCAGTTCCTCAGCTTGCCGTAAAGCATCAGAAGACAAACTACGGGCAAAGGACTCACTATCGGTGGAACATTTGGTCACCTGACGGACTGCCTGCTTGACTTGTTGTACAATTTCCCGTAGGTTTTGAATGGTCAGGTTGAAGGAATCAGCAACTGCCCCCAAAACATCAGCAGTTACCTCTGCTTGTACGGTTAAATCCCCTCGTGCTGCCCCTTCCACATCATCAAGCAATCGAATTACCTGGCGTTGGAGGTCTTCTTTGGCCTGTTCTTGCTCTTCTGCCTTTCGTTGTGCTTCAGTCATCGTTGTCAAGATGACTCTGGCCATTTGGTTGAAACTATGGGCTAACTGACCCAATTCGTCCTGGGAATAAATCGTAGCATGGGCATTGAGATTACCCTGAGAGACTCCTTCAAACTGGGTTTTCAGGTTTTCGGTACTACGTCTAATCTGCCTAGCTGTAATATTCCCCACAGCCAAAGTCGTACCAAAACTGGCAACACCAGCGGCTAGGGTCATCATAATACCAGTATTTCGCACATGATTTTTGAAGGATGGATCATCTCGAACCATGTATTGAGCTCCAGCACTAACCGCCGCTACCACCACCATTGAGACCGCGCCAGTAATCAAGGCAGTCATCCAATTCTTCTGGTTGACAGGAGCGTTTTCTATCGGAGCTAGTGGACCTTGCTCAATACTAACAACTAGCTCTTTGTCAATGTCTTTAGTGGGATTATAAATAGGAATTGGCTCGGTGGCACTACTAAGGCTAAATAGCTCCTCATTGCCAGTGGCTGACGGATAATCATGATTGGCTACAGCACTTACACCACTGGTGTTCATATCCATTGACCCAGTACTTCCGAGTGTTGAGCCAGTACTGCTTAAGACATCAAAATCACTATTGTCACCACTCTCATTGGACAGTGGTTGCTGATCATCAACAGAGAAATCAGGGATTGAATCTAAATCATCATCAAATAGGTCAAACTCATCTAAAAAACCCTCTTTTACCCCTTGATGTGCTTCAATTCCTGACAATATTTCCTCTTCTGATTCCGTTACATCATCCATTGTCCAAGAATCATCATCAAAGGATTCCAAATTAATTTGGTTTGGCCTTGGAGAGTTGAACCCATTTTGTTCGTAAGCTGAGTCCAAAAGTTGCTCATCCGAGCCATAGTTTTCCGATAAATAGGGTTCAGTAGAGTCAGTCGCCTCATCATTGAGATATTCTAAGTCCTCTTGATTGTCAGCATAGGCTTGAGTATCCCCCGTTGGTTCCTCAGGTTCCAAAGACTGCTCGGTGCTGGCATAATTTTCTTGGGTAGTCGCGGTAGGCTCAGAACTTGGAGTCGGGTAAAAATGCTCCTCAAGCTCTGCTGAATTCATTAACAGGGTTGCAGCTTCAACAAAGGAATTCTTTGATTGCTCCTCGATATCGCTAAACTCGTAATCCGGCAGGGATTCTAATTCTTCTTCAGCCAGGACGTTAAACTCAACTGTGCTATATTCACTAGTTAACTCTTCTGAACCATAAGATATATCTTCGTCTAAATTAACTTCAGGAGACACCATAAATGTTTGTAGACCCTCCTCTTGAGAGAGTTCAGGAAAGTGTCCTTCTGTGCCATTATAAGAAGTCTGACTACTGACAGGGTTCACATCGAGTTCTAAATCCTCAGAGGCAATTTCCCAACTCTCTAAATCCTCACTGTCTTCTTCTAGGTCACTAACGATACTAAAGGGGTCTAGATTAGAAGAAGACTGATAATCTATGGTGCCTTCATCACTAGTGGAATCTTGAAAAGAATCGTTAAAGGGTGAGGTTGATTCTGAAGCAAAATCATCAACCCCTGTGTTTTCAAAACTTAAGCTTTCCGGGTCAAATTCACTGATATCATTAAAATCAGCGAAGTCTTGCCAATTTCCTGCTGTGGGTTCTGCACTCAACTCCTCAGTATCATCTAGTTTTAGCTGTGATGTATTGACATCATCATCAGGTGATAACCCAGCCTCCTGATCACCATTTGTAGATTGCTGGGCGTACTCTAGACCGTTGTTGGCATAATTCACAAAATCTGGTTCAGAGGTCAGATTGAGTACTGATTCATACTGTTGCCGAGCCAAATCGTACTGCTGTAGACCATAGCAGTAAATATGACCCCGCAGTAGCAACGCACTGGGTTCATTAGGGAAATACTCAATCAAACGATCAACGAGTGTTGCCGCTTCTTGGTATTTGCCCTGCATATAGGCTTTTTCGGCTTCCCCATACTGCTGGGGGTAATTTATACTGGATGCCATTTACCTCCTCCCGAAGCATTAAAAATTAATTTAATGTTTAATAATAATTAATCCCACTAATTTTTAATGTTCAATTTTTAATAATTAGTTTTAGGCTGCCCACCTTGCTGAGCGTATAATAGCCACATGATCAAGTAGTCGCAGAACCTGATTAGACTCAATATCTAGCAACCACTCACCGCGTAAGAAAGGAGCCATACTATCGGCAACATTGGTAGGCATATGTAACTTTTCCACATCCAGCCAGTCTGTACAGACAATTTTTTGAACTGCCAACCCCAGCATAGTGTCTTGATCTTCAATAGCAATAACGGGGATTTCCATACGGTCTGTATTTAAAACCGTTTTATCCCCTAGAAACTGACCCAGATCTGAGACCCAAATTACGCGCCCACGTCGATTGAAGGTCCCCAACAATAGAGGGGAAGCATTAGGAATAGGAGTAATTTGTTCAGGACAAGGGTCAATTACCTCTTTGATACCAGTAGCAGGCAGAGCAAATTCATCACCAGATGGCAGATAAAACCGCAGGTATAGTTCGCCTTCAGGACTTTCCAATTCCTGCAATTCTGGGGCTTGTTCAAGAGCCGATTCAGTTACAAAGTCCGGATTAGCAACCATTACCGTCAAATACCAATATATTTATCTTCTGAGTAGCTGTCTAACTGTTCCAATCAACTCCGTTGGCTGAAAAGGCTTCGCAATGTATGCATCTGCACCTTGCCTCATGCCCCAATAGCGGTCGAATTCTTCGCCTTTTGAAGAACACATCACCACTGGCACATTCTGAGTTTTGGGGTCAGCCTTAAGACGCCGACAGACCTCATAGCCATTCATGCGTGGCATCACTATATCCAAGACAACTACATCTGGACAATACTCTAAAATATGTTCTAAAGCCTCAACACCATCACTGGCAACATCCACCTTCAAACCACTACCTTTGAGGAGGTCTGAGATCATCTGCCGTTGAGCAAGGCTGTCTTCTACAACTAAAACTTTACTCATAACTCCTAGCTCGACCCTCGGGAAAGGTCGTGAAATTAAACCATAGCCCGATTTGGGTCTATAAACTGAATCATGATTACAGTATCGCTCATCTATTGGTGGTGATACCAAGAAAGACTAGATTTTTCTTGAATTTGTGGAAGCCCCTAGCTTGACCAGTGGGTTTAATTAGGATAGTGTTGGTTAATGAACTGATGGGTTAGACGCCTGTATTAATAACTCAAAGGCTGACACAGCAATATTTTCCCCTTGATCTAATTCTTTGGTCAGGGCATTACTATCTTGGCATTGTTCGTTGGTCACCTCGACCAAATGTATTTCTCCAAAAGCATCAATAACTCATGATCTCCGAAGGGCTTCGTTAAGTAGTCAGTTGCGCCTACCATCCGGGCTCTGACGCGATCGATAAAGCCATCTTTGCCTGTGAGCATGATGATGGGGGTTTGCCGAAATGCTCTGGATTGGCGTAACATGCCACAAAGCTCATAACCATCTAGGTCAGGCATTACTAGGTCACAGAGGATGAGATCCGGTTGGAGTTGAAAAACCTGACTCAGAGCCTTTAGGGGCTTCTGAATTGCTGTAACTTTATAACCTTTGGCTTCTAGGGTATATTCCACAGCTTTTCCAACTGCGAGATCATCATCAACACAGACAACAGATCGTGTAACTTTCTTCAACTCCCATTGCTCTTCAATGGCTGGCGTATCTGCTTCTTTGGGGGTCACCATTTGGATTGACCCCTGTTGTACATAGGGATAAATAGCCCGAGCTACGGTGATCAGGTCGCGATGGAGATAACGGGACAACTGGCGTAGAGAAGTTTTGCCATCTACCCAACTGCTGATGAGTCTAAAGGATTTTTCGGGCAGTGTAGCCTGTAACTGGTCATGGGCAGTAATCATTGGACACTGATGGGGAGATTGGATATGAGGGCACAATTGCTTCCACTCCTGCACCTGCTTCATAATCTCTGTGACCAATGGTCCTATTTCTAAGGTAGTAAGTTGCGGTGCTAATGCCGGACCAATTTCAAATACAAAGTAGCCATGGTGAAAGCTCAGCAAATCAAAAAGGGTTTCATTAACCATGCTTTGAATAATGCTTCGCCCTTGGTTTGGTGTGATCACATGCTTTTCTAACAAAGCCCAAAGATAACCATACTCTAGAGCATTGGTAGCCGCAATGGACAGACTTTCCAATTCCTTGAGAGCATCATTGGCTTTATAGCGGCGCAGATAATCATGCAGGCGCGACAAGCTCCCATCGCTGTCAGCAGCATAGGCAATCTGGCCATTCAGGAAGAAGACAAACCAATAAGGACCGGGACTTGGTAGTTTTGGCTGCTGGTAAAGTCTACCTGAGGCAAAACGATGACTGCCACTATTGCTAGCCTTGCTACTAGGGTGAGAGCTGTATGCCTCGACTAAGAGTTCCCCGGTTCGCTGACCTAGCTCGATCAGTTGCAGGATGCTACGGATATCAATTTCACTCAAAGTTCCCTGCATTTAAAGACAATGTGCTCCTAACAACCTGTTGATGTATCTGAGATTATGACCTGTCATTGAGTTAAAGGATGCCCATAAACTGGTACTGATCTATCTTTGCTCAAGAAATGGCTTAACTGTACAATGAAAATATCCCCAAAAATTGGGTGAGGCTAGGAGAGTTGCTAAGGAATCACTTCTGTAAGCCAACTGGTGGAAGCTTAGCATGGCTGCAGACAGCTAACCAAAGCGCGAAGTAACTGATTAGCGGTAAGACTGGGATTTTGACGGTTACTGGAAACTTAAGCTAAGATGTCCAAGGTTATAGGTTAGGACTTTAAACACCATTGGATAACATATAAGCATATAAATTAAGTATATTTATTTGAATAGGGATTAGGCACAAGGGAAGAAAGTGATGGGGTAAGATGTTATGTTCAATCTAGAAAATTCGACCCTCTGGGTGGATAAAATCTATGGTTCGGGAAACTAGACGGGTTGGGGAAACTATACCCCCTCTGTGGGAAGATTCCTAAGACTATCCTCATCAATCTATTTCTATTCTGATCACCTTTATTGATTCGCAGATCAAGTCTGGGAAATACCTTAAAATACATTAAGTGTCTAAATATACTGACTGCCGTCATCCTTTAAAGGACTAATAGCCTTAAGGAGAAAAAATAGATCGGTTGACCAATAATCTCCGAAAATTACCACCCTGTAACCCCTTTGGGGTTAAGCGTTCAAATGTGTTAATCAAGAATTGGGCACAATACAATTAAAAGAGGACGATCAGTGTGCTGTATCTCGCAGAGGTAAGAAAGCAGAAAACTGGGTTTATGGGTAGAGCTCAGGCCGAACTCAAACTGCTGGCTTTTCAGCGGACTGACCAGAGTTGGAATAAGGTGTCTGGGGAGGAAGTGCTTCCGACAGAACAAGCCAATAACTTTGGTGATGGTGCGTTGGTGATTGTTAACCTGAGTGGGAATCGACAAATACAGGGGACAATCGAGGCAGCGGGGGGAAGGTTAGTCAATCTATTGCAAAATTTCTCTCGCTTGCTAGAAAAGTCAAAAAACCAGGAAGAAGAAATTGAGCAGTGGAAGCAATCTTTGACCTATCAAAGTCAAGAACTCAACCGTCGCGAGATGGAAATGGAAGCACGGCTTGAGCAGATGCAAACGATGGAGGAGGATTTTTCTAGAATAGAGCAACAACGCCAAGAACTGGAAAGTTCTCAGACAGAAACTGCTAAACTCAGCCAAGAATTGGAGCGTAAAAGTAAGGAGCTTGAAGGGGCTTGGGAACAACTCCGGGGACAGCAGCTACGCTTAGAAGAACAAGTTTCAGATGGTCAATACTCTGCTGGTTTAGATGCTCAGCAGGCTGGTGTGATTCAGCAATTGCTCAATGGCTTATCAGGAGGAGCAGAATCAACACAATCTGTCTGGGAACCACTGAATCAAGCCTTGGAAGTCGTCAAGCATCAGCATTCGGTGTTGGATACTCACTGGCAGCAGTTAAATGAACAGCGTCTATTAGCTCAAAAATTGGAAGCAGATGTTAAGGGTCAAGGGGAAGAAGTCCAACATCAAACCCAACAACTACAACAATTACAAGCATCCTGTGAACAGGCAAACCGAGAAAGGCAAGTGCAGCAAACCAATCTAGAGATCAAGGTTGAATCAGCTAGGATGGTGAGTCTGCAACTCCAAACTCAGCAAAAATTATACCAAGAACTGGCTCGAATGGCAGCAACATCAGGGGATGTCAAGATTAGCCAAATGGTGGATATTGCAGCACTAGAAAAAATGCCCTTGGGTGAGTTACAGGATATAGTTCAGAATTTGCAGCAGGATTTGGAAAAAGTTGTACGCTTCGTCAATGACCAAGAAGAAGAACTAACACTCCAACACCAAGGGATTGAAGAACTACAAGAACAGATTAGGGTCGCTAGTGAGTACGATCGTATTAGTCTAGAAACCCAGTTAGCAGATGAGCAAGACCGTTACCAGATGCTGGACAGAACCTTGGTGGGTCAACGCCGGACTCTATGGGAACGAGAAGAAATTCTAAATCAGCACCTACGAGTGTTGCGACTGCGGCAAGGAATTGTGGATAGTAATGGTCAACAAAACCAGAAAATTGACTTAGGACCAATTTTGATCGAACTAGAAGCACAGTGCAAACAACAGTCAGATCAATTGCAACAACTAGAACGAGAAATTGAACAGATGCGCCTTAGGGTTAGCCAAGCTGAAGAATTGATGAATCAACAAACCCAAGAAAAGGATGCTAAGCTGGCTCAGGTAAAAAATTTGGAGGAAAGTTGGCTCTCCAATCAGGTGAAGGTAGCTCAACTTTGGGGCAAAGTTCATCTCTATGAAAAAACCCTACAGCCATTGCAAGATGCTCTCAATGAACTTCGACAGAAGCTGGATGCGATCGCAAATGCTCTGAATCACATCCAGAAAACAGGTGATTCTCAACAACAAGCGATCGCTCAAATATCCCAAATCATCAGTAGCTTAAGCCAATCTCCCGAGTTGGCAGCTTCTTAGGTTTAAGGTTTAATATTAAATGTTGTTCGCCCCGTATTCAGTGTAGGGTAGGTTGAATGTTAAAGGTTGAATGTTGTTCGCCCCGTATTCGGTGTAGGGTAGGTTGAAGGAGAACAATTTCTCAGAAACTCAGAGATAGAACTGTTTAGTAGTTCATACTTTATAGTTAATACTTAATACTTCATACTTCGGTATTAAGAATAATCCATTCCTCTTCTACCAAGGCTGTTACTCCACCAGGAAAGGATGACGTTCGAGAGCGGTTGGGAGCAGCAATTAAACCAGTCACGGCTTCGATTTGCTCAAAGCTCAGGGCTTTGGTTTGGTTTTCCTGAAGGAACTTCCGAATCACACGACGTTGCAGAGCTAGGGGAGCTTGCTGTAATACCAGACGATTCAATCGTGGAGGGCTATTGCTACCAGGATCTTCCTCAACCCTAGGTACTGCCATGGCTTGCTTTTGGATTTGCTCAGCAGTGTTTTCGAGATATTCCACGTCTGCTCGCAAGATTTCAGCAATTTGGGACAAGGCTGTCTCAACTTGTGGGTTGAAATGGGTTTTTAAATAGGGGATTAGCTCTTGGCGGATGCGGTTACGAGCATAGTTAAGGTCTTGATTGTAAGCATCTACCCAAATGGACAGTTGCTGCTGCTCGCAAAACTGGAGAGTTTCGCTACGGGATGTGTCAAGTAGGGGACGCACCAGACTTACTCCAGGAGCAAGAGGTCGTTCCCAGGTCAAGGCTTGCAAGCCATCAGTGCCTGAACCTCTGATCAGGTTATAGATGACTGTTTCAGCGCGATCGCTTTTTGTGTGACCTGTGACAACAGTGGGGTAACCTTGAGTTTGGGCAATGTCAATCAGGGCTTGATAACGCCACTGCCGCGCTGCTGATTCGCTCTTTGTCACTTCAGGGGCAGTTCGTAGATGAAATGGAAGCCCCCAACTTTGAGCAATTTGCTGTACATGAAGGGAAATTCCTTCATCATAGGGCCAACGGTGGTCACAGTGGGCGATTCCTAGCTGCCATTTCCACTTGGGCTGTAAATCTAGCAGTAGTTTGGTTAGGCAAAGGGAATCTTGCCCACCGGATACGGCTACTAAAACCTGCTGATTCTTTGGTAGTAGCTTCTTTTGCCGCAGGGTTCTATGTAGCCGTGCATGAAGAGGTGTCCAACTCGGTATCTCAGACATTAGAGTCGTTATGAATGGTTATCCAAAACTTTTAAATTTTGAATTTTGTAGGTCATAGATACCCTAGAATCCGATAAATCCTAAACGCTCAAGGTTCTTGAAAGCTTTGAAATCGGCATGTTCACTGTGTTCACTATGATGCTTCCATGTCAACATTTACCACAACATTTACCAATACACTATTATTTACCCTTATTTAAGTTCATTCATTTCCTGCCAGACATCATCCATTAGGGAATTATCATCACCGTTTTCTGATTCCTCATCAAAGGAAATATCGTCCAGTTTAAACATGTCTTCATCACTATCATCAGACATATCACCCAGATCAAAATCATTACTACTGTCTGTTGATACTGCTGACAAATCCAGCAAATCTTCTTCCTCTGCTGTCGGTGATTCTACGAACTCTATATCTTCTTCACTATCGGAAAATTCTCCTAAATCAAAGTCATCTTCAGTATTGGTTGTGGTTTGTTCGAAACCAATATCTTCCTCATTTTCCGACTCAGTATCGGAAAAGTCTCCTAAATCAAACTCATCTTCACTACTAGTTGGGGTTTGTTCAAAACCAATATCTTCCTCACTTTCCGACTCACTATCGGAAAAGTCTCCTAAATCAAACTCATCTTCACTACTAGTTGGGGTTTGTTCGATAGAAATATCTTCCTCGCTATCGGAAAAGTCTCCTAAATCAAACTCATCTTCACTACTAGTTGGGGTTTGTTCGATAGCAATGTCTTCATCTGCATCAAGTGTTGGTTTAAGTGTCATCTCATCAGAGATAGCAGTTGAGGCATCTTCTTCCAGTTCTTCAGCTAGTGATATTCCAGTAGCAGTCACAGCGGCTGTGGCTGCTCCAACTCCAAGCTCCAATCCAGAATCATTGCTAGTTTCTGGCTCTGTGAGGTCTGGCGGTGCTGCTACCTGGGTTGATGTGCTTTGTAATGTTTCACCACCAATAGCTGATATATTATCAACATTATTCTCAGCCTCGACAAGGCAAAATTCTAGATTAACTCTTACCTTGCCTTGCTGCCAGTCATTAGCATAAAATTGCAACACTTCACAGGGAATACCCGATTCGCTAAACCAACTTTCCTGTTCTGGAGTCCATTCATCCCCTAAAACTTCTACCAATTTCTTTTTGATAGCAACTAAGAATTCACCGACCCTAAAGGTACGGTTTCCAATAAAGATTTGAGCAGATTCATCCACTGATAGTACTTCACCAACAGCGAGTGGCTTGAACTGATTATCCACAACTATTTTCCCCGATCAAACTTTTCGATAAGCTTCCATGCCTAGAGGGCAGGAGTTTCATTGTCAGCCATGCAAAGCGCGAGTGGGGGAAACCCCCCCAGGTCGGTAATGGTGCCCTTGACCCGTAATTAAATTCGCCACGGGTCGCACCTCTGCATCGCTTCCCAACCATAGACCCAACTATTCCTTTGAGTCAAAGGTAGTTTTCCTAGGCTTAATTCTCCGATGCCTCTAGGCATTAAAGCAGGTTTTCAGTAGAAGCAATTTAGGGCATGCACTCAATCACGGAAATATAGAGTTCTTAGAAGAACCAGCCGTAGGAATGTAAGCCTTTACCCAATAGATTGACTCCCAGATAGCAAACCCAGACAACTAGAAGTCCTGTCCCTGCCAAAATTGCTGGTCGGCGTCCTTGCCAGCCACGGGTAATGCGGGCATGGAGATAGGCAGCAAACACTAGCCAAGTAATTAATGCCCAGGTTTCCTTTGGGTCCCAACTCCAGTATGAACCCCAAGCCTCGTTTGCCCAAACGGCACCGGCAATAATCCCAATGGTGAGCAGAGGAAACCCCAGCCCAATAATACGATAGCTGATATTATCGAGAGTGTCGGCAATATTAAGCCTCTGGGGTGAGAGGGTGGGTGCTGTCGATACTGATGGTACGGGTGAGTCGGGGGTAGTTACTAAATCGAGCACTGCTGTAGTACTAGCTGCTTTACTCTGTCCCAGTTCAGCTAAAGGGGATGAGGTATCAGAGGTAACTAGAGGCTGAGAAATTGGTTGATTACCGTTGCGCTGTAGTTTAAAAGTGGAATTCCCTGGTATGTTATTCGATAAGTTAGTCTTGCTGCGATAGCCACCAGTCCCGAAAGAACTTCCTCGCAGTTCCACCTTCTGACCACGGGTAATTACTAAAAATGCGATCGCTACCACGGAACCGACCATCAGGGTGGCGTAACTGAGCATCATGATGCTAACATGCATCATTAACCAATTGGATTTCAGAGCAGGTACCAATGGAGCACTTTCCTGCATATCTGGTGGTAGGGATAGAGCCGCAAACGCGGTAATTCCCATGGCGACTGGTGCAGTAGCCACCCCTACCAATCGGCTGCGACTCATGTTTTCAGCAATTAGATGAACTGTGGTAATTCCCCAGGTAAGGAAAAACAGGGATTCATAGAGATTACTGATCGGGAAGTAGCCCGCCTCTAGCCATCTTGCTCCGAGTAAGGTAGCAGTGCAAAGGTTGGCGGTTGCCATCCCTGATGTTCCTAAGGCTGACAAATAAGGAATTTTAGGAAAAGCGGCTCCTACCCAGTAAATTAACATCGTCACAAACAGGACGAAAAAGGAAATATTATCTAATTTGTTCTGGAGTGTAACCAGATCCATAAAGCGTTCTCTCTTAAGTCTTGTATAAAGCATATATTATTGCAGCATTACTACTATCCTATCCCTTCGATCTGCCCTTTTTGATAGAGTTCTAGTGCGTTATAGCCCTACGCGCAAGTCAAAAATCGAAATAAATGTAAGGGAGACCACTCTGAGGAGCAAACAACCAAACTACGTAGAGACCTATTGGTACCAACAACAACTTCACCGGCCAGTTGAGTTGTAATTTCAGACCCCTTCGGATACTGTAAACCCCAGCCATTGAGGCTGCTAAGCTAACTAACAGCAGAAGCACCCAGAAGCGTTCCATACCAATAGCGGTTAAGTAGACTTTTTGACCAAATTGGATGTCAGCTGGGTGACCCCAGAGATTCTGGATGACTAAACTGGCTTGTGTGAGATTGGGGATGCGGAAAAAAATCCAGGCAGTAAACACCATAAATTGGGTCAAAAACCAGCTGACTAAGACCCCTGACCAACTTTGCCACCAACGTTTTATGCCATCTCTATTTTCACAGAAAGCTTCGGTCAAGCGATGAAGGACTAACGCTAGACCATGCAAGCCACCCCAGGCTACAAATCCCCAAGCTGCTCCATGCCAGATACCAATAATGACCATTACGATGAATAGGTTAACGCAGGTACGAGCAACCCCTTTACGGGAACCGCCCAAGGGAAAGTAGAGATAGTTACGGATCCAATCTCCTAGAGTGATGTGCCAGCGACGCCAGAAATCCGCAATGCTGATACTGAAATAGGGAAAATCAAAGTTTTCTGGAAGATTAATGCCCAGTAACACTGCACTACCACGGGCAATGTCTACATAGCCGCTGAAATCGAAATAGAGTTGTAAACCGTAGGCAAAGATAGCTAACCATAAATCTCCACTACCAGCCCGTTCTATATTGCCAAAACACAAATCCACAAAAATCCCAATGTGGTCCGCTAAGAGTGCCTTTTTAATCGCACCAGATGTAATCAACCAAAGTCCTTCTGTTGCTCGGTCAAGATTTGGAAATTGTAGGGTTTTAAGTTCAAGGGCAAACGGATGATAACGAGTAATTGGACCAGAAATAAGTTTAGGGAAAAATAACTTATAAGCAGCAAACTGGAGTAGATTACGAGTTGCAGGAGCCCCACGATAAACATCAATGATATAAGCAATACCCTCAAATATAAAGAATGATATTCCTAGAGGCACAATTAAGTTATCCCTAATCCAATTAGCCCCATCTTGGGCAATGGTAAAGTTGGGAATTACTGCTAAGTTGGACAAGAAGAAAGGAAGATACTTGAAGCCTAGCAAAAAGATCACATTTATGAAAATACCTAGCCACAGTAGTCTTAATCGTCGGTTATTCCAAAAACTATCAGCTAATAGCCATTCTTCATTGGAGAGATGATAATTAGTAGCATGGGAACCAGCAACTGTATTCGTCCCTAGTGCTTGTCCAAAGTAAAAATTAATTAGGGTAATCAATACCAAAAGGGGAATATATTGGATTTGTAGTGAAGCATAAAATATTAGACTGCTAATTAATAAAACCAAAAGTTTTAGTTTAGGAGAACCTGTGGCAGCTGTAGAAGGTTGCACCAACCAGTAGATTCCCAAAACTGCTAACAATAAACAGCTGTAGGTAATCGAAATAAATGACATAAAGATAAAGGATTAAGGATGTTCCTCTGATACCGTTACCGTAGGGTAGGCTGAAGGGTTAATATCGTTTCGCTTTGAATACTTATAGCGGTTTGCGTGTAGGTTAAGTATAATTACGAATCTTGACTACTGAGTACTGACTACTGACTACTTGTTCTTATGGTAATTAGCGCGGGTTGCAAACCGCTATATAATTATTGGTTGTTATTCAATTTAAAATTAATAATTTAATCACTAATCACTAATGACCAAGGCATCATTGGATCTTTAGCCAACTGGTTAGAAACTTGGTAAGCACCATAGCGGTTGAGATGGCTGGGGTCGGAAAAGTAGTCATGTTTAGTTAGCAACATTTTATTGAAATCTCGGAAAATCAATCCCCCTTCTAAATCAAAATTGTACATGTATCGCTGAAATTGTTTCTCATATTTTGTCCGCACTGGATCTAAATATTCTTTAGTCAATGGTAGGTTGACCATAACGATATTAATGTCATGCTTCTGGGCAAATTCCATCAAATTTATTAGGGCTTTGTCTTGCTGACCTCCTAGCTGAAAATACCGATAATCACCATCATAAATACCGGGAACTTTAGGATGTTTCTGGTAGTAGGTAGCGGTGTTAAAACGAGTTGACAGGGGCAGGAAGCCATCAAAGTCAATTTTCCACGTTGGTAATAATGTATTTTGAGGCTTTTTGGCAGTCTGGGTTGTGTCTGGTTGCAGGAACTTTTCTAGGTCAACCAACTTTTCCTGTAACAGAGATTTGAGCTGGCTTCGGTGAGGATAAGTTAACGAAATTTTTGCTATTGATTGATTTAGCCAGCCACTAATGAACTGATAACTATCATTCAAAACCTCTAGAGGTTGGTCTGTGGCATCTGTCGGTAATGGCGGTTCTTTAGTGCGGTTCGGAAAAACTCCTGCCATTAGAGCTTGGTAGCCTGGTGATGCGATAATCGAGTTGTAGGTAGCATCCACTCGACCATTGTTAAAGGCTCTGACCCCATCAGCCCAAATAATCAATTTAGGCAGTTGCTCCGGAGTTAAGACGCGCCGAACCATGAAGTCTACTACCTGAGCTGTGGCACCATTAACCCCAAAGTTAAAGACGTCAATGTCAGGATAGCCCTGTTCTTCTAAGGCATCTTGGAGGGCAATGGGATCGATTCCCCGCATGGCTCTGGAACTCCCCATAATCAGTACATCAGGGATACCACTCTGAAGCAGGCGTTGTTGGTACAGAGCTAGCTTTTCATCTAACATCTGGTTATTGAATGAAGGATTGGGCGATCGCGCTGCAGCCAGCATGGCTGCCATGGTGGCATTGCCGTTTTCATTCATAATCACCATGGTATCCCCAGGAGCAGTAAACCCAGAGGTGTTGAAGTTTTCAGTCCCGAGACCCGCCCCTTTCTGCAAAGATATTTGGGGCAAAGCAATGGGTTTCGGTGATGAGTTAGTCACTGCCTTTACTTCTGCTGATGGTGAGGCTTGAGACTGTAGGAGCTCACTAAAACGCCAATCTGTGATCAGTGTTAGTAGTAATCCGGCTACGCCCCATACCATGGCTACTGTTACGCCTTGGATAGATAATTTCCCCTTTGCCTGTCTCTTGTCTGAGAAGGCTCCCATGTCTTGGTTTTCTACAGTGGGTACAAATAGCTGAGAGTAGCATAGCAAACGCTGGAGTATGTAAACTAGACCATCAACTGCTCCTTTTAAACCCTGGTTGAGATCGTGGTGGGTTAAATCACGACGCAGTACTGGTTCCCCAGTGGAAGTTACCAAATCACTCAGGTAGGCATCTGAGGCAGCAAACTCTGGGGTAGCTTCTGGGACTAGACGCTGTCGATGAACAAAATCAACTCCATAGTTCCAGGAGGGGGAGGTAGCACCAGCCCGACGTCCATAGAGCCGTAACCCAGTAATTTCCGACATAGCCAGCTGCTCTAGGAAGCGGGTAATTTTTCGAGTGACCTGAGATTTTCGAGGACAGACCGTTGCCTCGCTCATGATGTGCAACAAGTCTTGTTTACGGCGAATTTTCACCCTTATTCCACCTGTTACCAATCGTTGGTCAATGTCGGGATTGAGTAAGCGTTCCAACAAAAAGGTCAAGGCATGGTGATGCCCTGTTTGAGCTAAGGAATAGGTGGATTCTCCTAAACTTTGGTGGTCTGCTCCTGGTAAGTTGAGCCAATGAATCCAGGCTGGGGATTCGGTTTCTGGCAGTAAGGAATTGTTGACAGCTTGATCATTCTTTCCAAAGGGGGGTTGGAGAGAGTCAGCTTGCTGAGACAGTAAGGTTTGACTAGGGAATTGACTTGAATCTACACCATAAATAGTGGCACCATGGATTCCTTGAGGAGCAATTAAATCCAGTACTGAGGCAATGGCACTGACTACAGTTTCTTTTTCTGGGGCAATAGTTTTCCGGCGGTGGATGAAGCTACAAAATACATGTAGGGTGCTTTCTTTAAGAATGGCTCTAACGGTTATTCCCACTGCTGCCAAGCCCTGATTTAATAACCGCTGGATTGCTTCTACATCTCCCCAACGAGCCCATTCCTTGAGGACTTGTTCTGGAGGGGTCAAATCCACTCGCTGCTTCCAATCAGGAGTGGCTTCGCCACTTACCTGAAAGCAAATCACGGCATCCCGAAACCCTTGGAGTTGCAAGGAATGTAACCGGTCGATGATTGGCTCAGATAGTAAGGACGGATCTGGGCTGTAGTTAGAATTACAAATTATCCAGAGCCGTCGGTTAGGGGGTGAAGGGTGAAGGTTAGAAGTTGCCCCTAAGAATCTTCTAGCTTTGGAATCTTGATTTTGGATCCGGACTTTAACACTGACACCTAGGTAACTCAGGGATTCACTGAGATAACGAGCGATCGCATCTGGCGAACCAGAACGGGCAAGACTTTCGTTTGAGACAGTTAAGTCCGCATCAGTGGTTATGGCATCGAAAGACGTCTGGGAAGATTGGTTAGAAGCATGAGTGGTATCATCGGTCGGTAGTTTAATAGCAATTTGCTTAATCCAGTCTGGACGCTTCTGGCCCACTCGACGCCCATAAACAATTATTTGATAGATCGGGTTTGCTAAGTCTAGGGGAAACTGAACTTCTCCCTGTTGCAGTTTCAGGGCTTTGATAAGGCGGTTGACCACCTTATTTGCTTCTACTCCTTGAGGGTTTTCACACAGAATGTGCAAATTGTTCCCTCGCAAACGGATTCGTATGGATAACCCGGGTTGCCTAATGGCACAATAAGCCCACTTGGCAAGGGAGGACGGAGGAGCTTTTGGGAGACGCTGATCGACATCCAACATCACAAATTGATTAACTGGACTGGTAACGGACGAATGATTTCTTCATATCTTAGATGCTCGCCTTGATTTAAGCACAATTTTCTGAAGACTACTTATTTGTTGGGCAAATAAAATTAATGTAGCTGACAATAGAGGTTGAAATCCTCACTCACAGGACTACATGACAATCGGTTCCCAAGTCAATACTACTCAGGTAGCAGCCCATTGCTGCCTAACTTCTGCTCTTGTGCCCCAATGTTAAATTTTCGGCTTTGTTTAGTTCATTTGTACTAAAACTAACCCAGATGTCTTCTTCTAAACCCGAAATACCAGAAATCAGGTCTGCTGACCTGTTTAATTTAGAAATGCCCACAAAATTCTTCGTAAGTCTAGGCACTGCTCCAATGCTCTTAGGTATACTCTCAATACAAGCTATCGGTTCATGGTTAGAAACCACAGGTATTAGTAGTGAGGAAGTGTTTCGAGGGGAGAGATTGCCTGTTCTCCCCTTCCCAGATTTGGAAAGGGATGATCAATAATCCAAATTTGCTGTTGTTTTTGCTATGTACTACAAAGTTGCTCCTAGTCGTGGATACTGCCATCGGGCAAAACTGCCCCCCTTAGGTTTGCCCCTGTCAGTTTCACCAAGAGCTTACCATTAGAACCCACTTTAGCTCCACTCATGTCAGCTCCACTCAAATCAGCTCCACTCAAATCAGCTCCAATCAGATTAGCCTCTCGTAAGTTAGCCTTACTGAGGTTAGCTTGAAATAAATTGGCTCTAAATAGATTAGCACCTTCGAGGTTAGCCTCAGCAAGATTGACCCGATGGAGAAAGCCGTCTTTTAGGTTAGCCTGACTTAAGTTAGCGGATTGGAGATTCCGATTTGAGAAATCTCTTTCTTTGAGGTCTGCTCCCCTAAAATCAGCCCCACTCAAGTCAGGAGGGGCTTTGGGAGCCCGAGTTTGAGCAGTCGTGGATGGCTGGGTTCTAGAGTTACCGGGGGGCTGGGCAGTCCGAGCTTGGGCTTGAGTAGTCCGAGTTTGGGCGGGAGTGGATGGTTGGGCTCTTGATTCAGCAGGGGGCTTGGTATTCTGAGGTTGGGCGGGAGTGTATGGTTGGGCTCTTGATTCAGCAGGGGTCTTGGGAGTCCGAGGTTGGGCGGGAGTGTATGGTTGGGCTGTTGATTCAGCAGGGGTCTTGGGGGTCCGAGGTTGGGCGGGAGTGTATGGTTGGGCTCTAGCGTTAGCAGGAGTCTTGGGAGTGCGAGGTTGGGCGGGAGTGTATGGTTGGGCTCTAGCGTTAGCAGGGGTCTTGGGGGTCCGAGATTGAGCGGTCGTTGATGATTGGGCTCTAGATCGTTCTGGTTGTTTGTATTTGTAATAGTTTGGTGGGTTTGGTTGCGCTGATGGTGGTGGTTTTGGTCTGGGATTCGAATTACGATAATTCCGATACTGTGTTCTGCCCCTAGCTTGTTTTTGTGAAGCAGTGGGTGATTTATGATGCGATCGCAATTTTTCTCGTGCCTGATTGAGTAACTTAAGTTTTTCTTCAGCTTTTTGCTTGAGGCGAGGATTATCCTCAGGAACACGATCGGGATGCCAAATAAATGCTAAATCCTTGTAAGCCTGGTTCACTTCTTCCGGTGATGCTCCAGGCTCCAGTTCAAGAACTCTATAGCATTGCTCTAGCTCATTTTGCTTCACCACCATATTATGTGTAACCTAGCGACTTTTCCTTTCTCGACTCTAGACTATCAACTATAGGCTTGCTTGTGTTGTTCCTATAGTCTACAGACTACAGCCTAGGTAAGCATTCAGCGGTCAGCTATCAGCTATCAGCGATCAGTTACAAGCTATCAGTGTGTCGCGTATCAGCTATCAACCAAAGGCAAAAGGCCAACGGCTGACCGCTGACTGCTGATAACTGATCGCTGACTGCTGATAACTGACCGCTGACCGCTAACTACGGTTCAATTCCTTACTGCAGGATTGTAGCTACTTCTTTGGCAAAATAGGTCAAAATTAAGTCAGCACCAGCCCGCTTCATGCTAGTTAGGGTTTCCATCATCACTTTTTTCTCATCAATCCAACCATTCTGACCGGCTGCTTTAATCATGGCGTACTCACCACTAACATTGTATGCAGCAACGGGTAAATTAGTATGCTGTCTAACCCGGTGGATAACATCCATATAGGCTAAAGCGGGTTTAACCATCACCATATCTGCCCCTTCTGAGATATCCAAGTCAATTTCTTTTAGGGCTTCAAGGGCGTTAGCGGGATCCATTTGGTAAGTCTTCTTGTCACCAAATTTAGGAGCTGAATCTAGGGCATCCCGGAATGGTCCATAATAAGCGGAGGCGTATTTAGCGGAATAGGCCAAAATTCCGACATCAGTGTAGCCTTCACTATCTAGAGCTTTGCGAATTGCACCAATGCGTCCATCCATCATGTCGGAAGGCGCAACCATATCTGCCCCTGCTGCAGCTTGAGATAAGGCCATTTTTATCAAAACTTCCACGGTGGCGTCATTTAGGATAGTGCCATCTTCGGTGACAATGCCATCATGACCATCACTGGAAAAGGGATCAAGGGCAACATCGGTAATTACTACCAGCTCTGGAACTTCTTGCTTAATTGCTCTGATGGTGCGTTGGATTAATCCATCAGGGTTGTAGCTTTCAGTACCGGTAGCATCTTTCAAGTCTTGGGGAATGAGGGGGAAAAGTGCGATCGCATTAATCCCCAGTTCAAATGCCTCGGTTACTTCTTTGAGCAATAAGTCCAGAGAATAGCGGTAACACCCTGGCATGGACTTAACTTCTGGTTTGAGACCTTGACCTTCCATCACAAATACTGGATAAATCAGGTCATTAACAGTCAGTTGAGTCTCTTGAACCATCCGACGAAAGGCTGCTGTACGGCGCAGACGTCGAGGCCGATGGGTTAATTGGAGTTGGTCCGAGGCTATTGACTTGTCAATCAAGTTGGGTAAGGTCATAGTGAATCCGGAAGTAGATGTGAACTTGAGTTAAGTCTGTTAAATTCGTGAGGTTCATTATCAAGCATTTTGGTTTCAAAAATTCTTCTGCGCAATAAAACTTTGATTTTGCTGGTTGACTTGACTAGTGACGGTTGGTTGTCAGGGATGAAGGGACTGGTCACTTAAGAGGAGTAAGGGATAATCCGGTGATCGGTCTGGGGTGAGATCAGCTGCTAGATGTACTGGCATGATTTCCGCGAAACTCGACTCTAAACGTTATAAATAGTAGGGTGCCTTCATCATGCACTTACGGGTAGAGTTATTTATAGTTATTTATAGCTTCATGAAAGAAAAACAGCTGGCTGAATTTTCCTTGTCCGATGGCACTACGTTCCTGGTGGAGGTCGAAGAACCAGAAAGCAACGCCATTGAACGGGTAGCTTTACCCTCTGGGAAGTATGTGCTTAAAGCTCAACAGTCCTTTGAAGAAGCACTGGAAAAGGTTAAACCTGTGGCGTCTACGATTATTTCCAAATTGCGTGACCTCGATACTCCTGCTGATCAAGTAGAGGTTAAAATTGGGTTGAAGCTCACTGCTGATGCTGGGGCAATCTTTACCTCTGTCGGTGGTGAGGTTAGCTACGAAATTACTCTGAAATGGTCCCAAGATAAATCTAAATAAGTCAATGGCTAACCAGACCACTAATTCCTTTGAAGGGTTTAAAACCTCTATTGTTAGAATCTATCATAGCAATGGCGCAGTTGTGGGAGCAGGGTTTTTAGTATCCAACGGCTATTTGCTAACCTGTGCTCATGTGATTACTGAAGCCTTGGGAATTTTACAAACTACTCAAGAGGCTCCTACTGAACCAATTCACTTGGATTTTCCCTTGATTGCTCCCGGTCAGAAACTAACCGCTAGTGTGGTGTTTTGGAAACCTGTTTCCGAGACTGAAGTAATTGAAGATATTGCTGGGTTAAGGCTCAATAGTAAATTACCTGACTCCGCTCAACCAGTGCAGTTAGTGACAGCACAGAATTTGTGGAACCATTCGATCAGAGTTTTTGGTTTTCCCAAACGGCATGATAATGGGGTATGGGCATCGGCAGTATTGCGAGACAAAAATGCCAAAGGCTGGCTACAGATAGAAGATATTAAAGTTCCTGGGTATCAAGTTGAGCCAGGATTTAGCGGTGCTCCTGTGTGGGATGAGGAGTTAGCAGGAGTGGTGGGGATGGCAGTAGCAGCAGACAAGCGCAGAGAGAATGTTAAAGCCGGATTTTTAGTTCCTACTCAGGTTTTGAATCAATCTTGGTCTGAATTACGGCAATTGGGGCAAAATTCGACTAATTCTAAACCGTTAACACCTCGAAAGCGCCGTCGCCTTGAGCAAGAATTGGAAGATTTAGAAGAGCTTTATGATATAGGAAGGGCAAGACTTCGGAAATTGGAGAAAAAACGGGCTATTGCCAATGACCCTAGTACTGAATTTAAGTTAGATGTGGAGATCTCAGAAGAAAAAGGTAAACGTGATAAACTTAAATTGCAGATTGAGGAAATTGACGAAAAGCTTGGTTAGAACTGAGCATAATTACGCTGTCATTAGCTCTGCAGATTTTTCTGGAACTCTAAGTTAAAAAATAGAAGTATATAACCTACTAAAGGTACGACAGATATAAATCCAGATAATAGACTTGTTAGAACTGTCATTAAGACTTCTGAAGACTTAATAATTGGGATAAAACTGAAAAGTTTACTAAATATTTGGAATGATCCAAAAATTACAAACAAATTAATAAATCCGAATAAAAATACTCTCCACCAATTCCCTTTAACGATAGCTCGACTATATGCAAACGCTGCTCCACACCTTTGGTCTCTTAGGACAAAAGCTAAACCATAGTAACCGTTATTTACCCAATAAATAATGCCTGGAATAATCATCAATAATAAGCCACTGCCACAAATGGAATCAAATCTTAAATTCAAACCAATCAGAGCAAGTAAACGTGATAGCACTACCTGAATCACATTATTTAAATTCGTTTTTATGCTTAGGATGAAATTCTCTGTAATGATAGAGCAAACTATCAGTAAAACCTCTGAAAAAATAGTTGAATAAATTATAACCAATAATAACCATGATTGCCAAAAAAAAGGAACAAAATATACTTGTAAAGTATACAAAATTACTGAAAAAGGTACTAGTATAGTTAAATAGGTTATCATAAAGTTTTTGATATTTTTAAAGTAAATATAAAAAGCAATCACCAGTAATTCTATTAATCCGAGTTTCCGGATTTTAAGTTCATATAGAATAGTCATATTGATCCATAAAAAGTTTTTTTTTTAAAACAAGGTCAAATTATATGGTATTTGATATCAATTTTATGCTTCTATGGACAAAGCAACTCGCAAACCAATGGTGAGAACTTTATTGTCCGGAGGAACACCATTGCGATAGCCAGAACGACAAACGTTGGGAGGGTCCATCCAAGACCCTCCCCGTATTACCCGATGGGATTCTCTAGAGTTAGTTGTCCTAGCAGTTCCGTCTACGGGTGCATCAATATAGTTTTCATACCAGTGGTCGGCACACCACTCCCAGAGATTACCATGGAGGTCCTCTAGTCCAAAGGCATTAGCTGCTTGATGAGAGCCAACTTCCGTTGTCTGTTGACTAAAATAGTAATAACGCTTTGGTCCAGAACGGTATTCTTGAGTGCCATCATAAGTCCCTACTTCTGGAGAAATAGTTTCACCAAAGTGAAAAGGAGTAGCTGTGCCAGCACGACAGGCATATTCCCATTCTGCTTCACTGGGTAGGCGATAGGGTCTACTTGTTTTGAGTTGCAAGCGCTCACAAAACTCAATTGCCTCGAACCAGGTAACCCCTTCTACTGGCAGGTTTTCACCTGGGAAGCGTGAGGGAGCAGGTGGTAAGTCAATCCTAACTTTATCGTTCCTGGCAATAGCTTGCCACTGGGCTTGAGTCACAGGAAACCTACTCAGAAAGAAGGGAGCAACGTTAACTAGATGTTGGGGTTGTTCTCGATAGTCCCCCTCTTTCTTTGGTGAGCCCATGTGAAATTCCCCTCCTGGGATGTATACCATTTCCAATACACTTAGACTATACTTTCCCAGTTGTTCATAAAAAACTTCTGCCTGACCCCAATAACAATTGATCACCCATTTTGAACCCAATCCCATAAATCTAGGTTTTTTAATCAGTTCAGCCTTTTCAAACTCCAATTCATGTAAAGACGGAGGAGGGACTTTAACAGTATTAATAGTCCAAACTGACTCCTCAAATTCTGGAATAGGTAAAGTAACTCCTGCTACGACTAGGCGATTATGGTGGGTTGGCAACTGGTCAAATTTAGAGGCTGCTCTTTGTTCATGGCCACGAGCTAAGTCGCGCATCCCTTCAAGGTAGATCAATAAATGCTCAAATTGTCCTTCCCTGAGGGGAGTAGCTAGTGTTTCGGCTAGCTTAGACATCCGCACCCACTCTGTTTTTTGATCTAGACTTAATTGGGTCAGTTGTAAAGCTAAGTCACGAGCTGCTGCTTCAGGGTCAATATATGCTAGGGCAGTCCACCGTTGAGCTTGGGCAATAGTCCGAACAGAATTTTTGCCACTCTTGAGTTGTGGTTTTATATAAGCCAGCAGGAAATGAGCTAAAGTTTTAATGCGCTGATGATTATGTTGGTTAAATCGAGGATTGTTGTTTAGTTGCTCTAGCAATACATTTCGTGTCTCCGGCTCTATCTCGTATAGCTCATGTCCGACTTCATGACAGAGAGGGGATAGTAGTAAGTCTGCTACTGCTATCCAGGGAATCTTTAAATTTTCGTTTCGTATATCTTGCTGAAAGTTAGCCCACAGACAGTAGAGCAAATCAGGTGTCAGAGCAATGGGAAACGCGGCATGATAGGCGAAATACAGATGTGGTTCACCAAATTTATCCCTAAAGGATTGAATTCTTTGGATAATGTCTGTGGATACACTAGCCTGGATCATATAGTGTTTTTATCTGGGTTGTGAACATACGTATTGCAGGAAAAGGCAAAAGGCAAAAGGCAAGAGGCAAGAGGCAAGAGGGGCAAGCCTCGTAGGGTGCGTTAGGGACGGGCGAGCCCTCATTTTCTGCCTCGTAGCCAGTGTTGGGATAGCCCGTCCCGTAACGCACCGTCAAAGTTGGGATAGTCCGCCCCGTAAAGCACCAGCTTTGAATCCGCCCTAATTTTCCTAGATTAGGAAACTCTATAACAGATTGATTTTGATTGATTGTCATAATTTTTGATCCCGTCCACGCAATGTCTCTATAGCTTGATAAAGTCCCTGACGATTAACTTCAAACATAGGAACTAGCTTGGCAATTGCCTCAGCAGTGGTGGATTCCCAACGGTGACGGGGGAAAGGATTAAGCCAAGCAATGGGAGGTACATAGTGTTTTAACTCCTTCAGAAAAAATTTGGTGCGACGACGACGCCTAGAACTAAACTGTCCACGAGCAGCCCCGGCATCACTAAAAATTAGGCAAACTACTCGTGTTTTTGGCAGTTGTGACAGACAATCTTCAATGGGTACTGCTTCTAGGTGGTATGGATCGTGGTAAAGATAGTCACTGGGACAGTTATGGAAATAATAAACCCTGACCTGATTAAAACGTCCACCTCTTGAGGCTGTATCGACCAATGCTTGTGAAAAGTGATGAAAAGGCACCATCGAGCCATCTTGATCAATCAGCAATAAAAGCTCTATCTTATTGATGCGACGAGGTTTTACTACCGGATTCAGTAGAAAACCCTGTTGTCCAATTTGCTCTACGGTTGCTTCCAGGTCTAGTTCCGTTGGTACCCCCTCTCCCATCAAATGTCGCAGATACCGCCACCCCTGCTTCATTTGCCGATAGGTAACCGGAAGATCGTTATTTATAATCAGGAAAGTCTCTCCCAGCTGACTGTCAGGCTGTTTGATTGCCTTGGAAACTTGTATTTCGTCAAATAGGGTTTGAATAACTTGAGGGGAAAGCTTAGGTATCGGTAAATTGGTCAGATATTCAGTATCTTCGTGATCAGAAGCACTAATTATGTGGCGCAGACTTCTCATTTTAATAACAATCAGTAGGGTCAACAAGCCTGCAATTATAATCAGACCAAGTTCCCACCAAGAACCAAACCGTTCTACTAAAGATTCTACTAAAGAATAAAACCAAGCAAATAAGTCTAAATCTTCTGAATCAGTAATAGTCAATGTAGCAGTGTCTTGTAGATTTATTTTGACTTGCCCTTGGGGGTTAGTTAATCGCAGAGTAATTTGCTCATCACCCTCGAATATTGTGTCATCTAAGATAGGTATAGGTACTTCCTGTACTGCAGATTGACCATCAGTAAAGGTTACAGTGATAGATTTTTGTTTAAAGTCTTTAAGTGATGATTTTATTTTTATAAAAAAATCGTCTGTTTCCTCTCTAATCAATTTCCAATAATCAACTGATCGTCCTAAATAATAATCATCTGTTTCATCAATAATAATTGTTGCACTCACCTTACCTCTACTGCCACCAGTGCGGGCAATCAGAATTTTGGGATTTTTGTCATTCTCTTGTATAGTGCCAAGGGAGTTAGAGAAGGGAATAGTCTTAAAGCTTAAAGTCCCAGGATTTTGTTGAAGTAGTGTTGACCATAAGAAAGGAATTACAATAGCTGTTACTAAGAAAGCAATAACTCCAAAAATAATGTACCAAATCCGTCGAATAGGTTTACGCTGTTTGGTATTGGCATCAATGTCTTGTCTAGTATCTTCGGGAATTAACTTGTCAAAATACTCTTGAAAGATAAGTTGCTCCTGTTCAGATTTAACCCAAAGGGTAGAACAAAGTTGAGCTAAGGCATTGCGGTCATCCTTACCGAAACCACCATCCACTGCTTGGAGCAACAGGTGATATTCCTGTAACCCTAAGGGTAGCCCTGCTTCTCGGAGACGATTGAATAACTCTAGCAGTGCTGGCTCATTCATTGGGTATCCTCACTTAGCTAACGGGGGGACAGAGCGGGTATAGCCATTGTGTAGCAAGGGATACAGCAGATGAAGGAAAAAAAAGATAGGTCAAATATAGTCATGCTGACCTATCTAGCAAAAATGATAGCTAAACCATACCAGAAAATCCTACAAAATAAGCTGCATCACACCAGGTATTTGTTACTAATCTTAGTCGTTGCCAGCCTACAATTGCTCAGACAGGTCAAACTAGAAGTGTTAGCTGAAGCGCTGCCGTTACCTATTTTATTTGAAAGTCGTCGAAAGAAATTACGTCGGTTTTTGCGCATCAAACAGTTCAATATTGAAACAATCTGGTTTCCCTGCGTAAGTGCTCTGGTAGAAGAGATGTTTAACCCGAACGATAGGATATATTTAGCGATAGACCGTACCAGTTGGGGGGTGATTAATATCTTGATGGTTAGCGTGATCTATGATCATCGTGCCTGGCCGATTTACTGGGAGTTGTTGGATAAAAAAGGCAGCAGTAACTTTGATGAGCAAACGGCTGTTTTGGCTAAAAGTCTTGGGTTACTCTCCAACTATAGCGTAGTGGTGTTAGGAGACCGGGAATTTTGTTCACCCAAACTGGGCAACTGGCTGAGCTTCGAGGGTGCATACTTTTGTTTGAGACAGAAAAATAATACCCTTGTTTGGCAGGATACTGAGGTGGCTCGGGAGTTGAAAGACTATGGAGTTAAACCAGGAGTAAAACTATTTATTAATGACTGCCATGTGACGAAACAAAAAGGATTTGGGACGTTTAATATAGCCTGTAAGTGGAAGCGGACTTACCAGGGATTTAAGACGAAAGAACCCTGGTATATTTTGACTAACTTTGATGATGTTGAACCGGCTATTGTAGCTTACCAAAGACGATTCTCAATAGAGGAAATGTTTCGAGATTTCAAGTCGGGAGGCTATAGTCTTGAAGGGTCTAAACTGAGTGGTGAGTATCTATCAAAACTGATGATTATTGTGGCGATTGCCTATACCAGTGCGATTCTCCAAGGGCGACACATTAAGCGAATGGGAATTCAAAAATATGTGGTCAGACCAGAAACCCAATCAAGTGGACAACGGCAACATAGCGCTTTTTATGTTGGCCTACATCAGCATTCGTGGCTTTTCTTAAGGGGATTATGCCAAAAAATAGTGGACGAACTTTTGGAAATTAACCGTCGTTGGCTCAATTATTACAAGAAGGGTGAGCGGGCTATAGAGTTTGCACTGTGTACGTTATAAGCTTTATGTCCCCCTGTCAGCTCACTTAGCCTGAGATAACTAATATGTGCTTCCCAACTCTTTAGCAATACTTCTAAATAGGGAAGCTGTTTTTGGGATAATTTTCGTAATGCTTCTTCTAGAGTATCTTGCTTTAGGGCTTGAATCCAATCCAATAACTCACTGGTACTTACTTTTTTACTAGATCGTCCAGTTTCCTCTGCCATTAATTCACGCAATTCTAAAAATCGGGAAACGGATTTTTTGGTGAGTTCATCGGCAATATCTGGAAATCTAGCTTTGACAATATGGACAATCTGCTGGTATTTAGGAAATTTAACGTAGTGGAATAAACACCGGCGTAGGAAAGCATCCGGTAAATCTTTCTCATCATTACTGGTTATAAAGATAATCGGTGCAGCTTTGGCACGGATTTCCATTTCTTGATCATCGACTCTAACTTCTTCAACTTTAATAATTTGTTCCTCAAGTTCTAGAAGCAAGTCATTAGGGAAATCAATATCAGCTTTATCAATTTCATCAATCAAGACCACCGTAGGTTTCTCATTATTAAAAGCTCGTCCCAATGGTCCCAGACGCACATAGGAGGTTGGGTGATCAAATCGTTGCTTTTCTGCCTTTGTCAAGGAACCAGACGCCGCCAATTGAGCATCCCGCAACCTGCCCACGGTATCATAGGTATAGAGTCCATCTTTGGCTCGGCTAGTGGATTTGATATACCAAGCCTCGAAAGGCAGTCCTAACTCATAGGCTACTGCGATCGCTAATTTGGTTTTACCACATCCAGGCTCACCCCTTAGCAGTAGTGGACGCTTTAAGTAAATCGCTAAATTCACTGCGTCTATTAATTCTTTGCTAGGCAGATAGGGATAAATGAGTTTGCCCTGATAGGTTTCTCCAGGGGTTTTGGGTTGAACTCGACCGGTGTATTTAGGATAATTTTTATTTACAGGCGAAACCATTTTCCCTCCTGGTCATACCAATTACAGCCGCAGAGATCACAAATTTTATAAAACGTAGGATCTGGAATGCCTTTCTTTGCCAACAGTATTTTAACCGTTTCCTCTTTATCATCGGAAAGTTTTTCTGGTAAATAGTCTTCTTGGTGATCGAGCCAAGTTCTAATGGTTTCGCGACAAAAGGGGATAATTTCTGGCAATTCAAAGGGAAGTCTAGTTTTAAAATCAGGTTGGTAATCAGTGACAAAACCAATATTCCAAGACCTGACCAATCCTTCATAATCCAGAAAAAAGATTAACAACTTATATTGATTTGGTTGATGTTGGGATATCTTTTGAACTAGCCCAGTCCATAAATTTTCAATTAAATCTCTCAAATTATCTTCAATTGATTCATCGACATTGTTAAAACAGATCAAAACATGCTGGGATTGCCATAACTTTAACAGTCCAGTCACAATCTCACCAGGAGAGCTTTCTTCTGCTAAACTAATTCTACCTGCAAATTCTTCCCAAATACTGGACATATCAGTCCTTAAGCTTCTTCGGTTTAGATCAATAAGGATAGTTTTACCTGCCAAGTTTCGGGCAGCATTAAAGGCTAATCGATTCGCTAACCATCGTTGACCATAGTCACGGGACTTACCATGAATGAGAAATGCACCGTGAGATTCTTGATGGGTTCTGACAATTTTTTCAAATAGCTTTTGTTGCTCCCAATACCCCAACTTTAGCAAAACTTTATGTAAGGTATCAACGTTTTGAGGTTTGTTTATAGGCTGAGAAGGATTGCCTCTCTGATAGTTCTCGATTTTTTCTTCTATATCATCAAGTTTTTCTTCTATATCATCAATTTCCTCAGATATTTTATCCTTCTCTTTTTTACATTCTTTAATATCCTCCTCAAGCTTAATTTTCTCTCGTGTATCAGTCTCATAATCGCACTTTTTTCTGAGTCTATTCAACTTTTTGCGTAACCTTTCATGGGTTTCTTTCAAATCTTCTAGATCTCCGTTCAAATCTTCTTGTTGTTGCTTCAAGCGTCTAAGTGAGGGCATTGGTCACTCTCAAGATTTAGTCTAAGATAGTAGTTTTCCACCTTACTCCTGATTTTAACTGGTACAGCCGGGAATTGAGGCTTCTGGCCAATAAACTAGAGGATATTTCTCCAGAGGCATCAAGGGTTGCGAATGAGATCCACCCTTTACCTAACCCATGTCAGGCTCAATACTGCTGACCCAATCCTAATCTGATGGGTTGCTTTTTGGTTAGAGTTTGCCAATATCTGCTTAGCCTGATAAGCTGGTTTTAGTTCTGTAATTAACTCATCTAACTTCAGTGCTCGTTGTCGTAGATAATAAACAAGATAATCATAGACTAATTGATAGCGGTCAGCAACAGTATCCGGTACTTTAACTACCAAGCCTGACTCTACTAAAATCCTTAACACCAACTCTAATTTATCAGCTTCTGTTCCTAAATGATTAGCTAACTCAGCTTTAGTCTTCAGGGGACGATTGCCTTTTTCATCTGTCAGTAAATATAGCACCAGTTCCGCCACCTGCTGATTCTCTGGTCCACAATCCTCCACTACTCCAGTCAAATACCGCGCCATCAATCCTTGCTTTGAACCCTGTTCCCAATAGTGTTCCAGGGTAGTAATACTCTCCGCCTGCAATTGCGCTCCTACTATCTGCAATTCCATCGGACGTACTTCCGAGCACTCCCCAGCTAAATCCTGTACCAATTCTTCTATCAAAGCTGGTTCCAGGTAACAAGACGATTGTTTAGTTACTTGCTCAATCACGGACTTGGCATCATCTCGGGAAAAATTCCCTAGAGGATAGCGCACATGCTTACTCAATATGTCATTGCCAATAATGTCCATACTGGCCATGGGATTAACGCTACCCGACCATGGTGCGCGTTCGCTGAAAGCGGGACGAAGTCCATCGCATTCCAGTAAATAATGGAGATAATCCTCCCGCATCGACAGAATCACCTTCACTGAAGGACTAGTAAGACACTCTCCTAGGAATTCAAAAAATTGCCGTCGCTCAGCTTTATCCCGGTAAACAAAGAAAAAGTCTTCAAACTGGTCAAAAATCAGTACTGTCCGCAAATTGTGCTGTTCATTTTGCCGCAATTGCTGTATAATACTATCTGGACTTTGTAGGGATGTTCCATGGAATGTTTCTATATTTATTCGGTTTAATCCCTCTGCCAATAAGCGTCCCAATTCTTCTACCCAATTGGTATAGACTGCCATCACTACAGGCAACACCTCTTCTGTACCAATCACAGTCTGTTGCAACCCTGGTACTAATCCCCCATTAACCAGAGAACTCTTGCCCACCCCCGATTCCCCATGAATCACAATTAGCTTGTAATCATTGCTTCCAATCCGTTCAAGCAATCGATTGACATCCTGCTGTCGCCCAGACGCTGCAATTTCTAGCGCTATAGTTTCTCGATTTTCCTCCTCCAGGGGTGCAAGGGGTTGCGCTCCGATTAAATTTGTTGGCAACCCCACCAACCTGATCCGTTGTCGTGGCTGTAATCCACCAGCACCAATAAATCCTCCCCAACCATACTGTTGCCCTAGGGATTGTTGATATTGCTTAAGTTGGAAAGCTTGGAGATACTGCCCCTGCTGGAAATAAAGGGAACGTAATGCCTGCAAAATCCGACTGTAAAACCGAGGATTATCCTCAGGTGCAATAACTCTTGCCTGTTCTAGATGTTGGAGTGCCGCTTCAGGGTGACCCAGCCGTTGCTCAGATTCAGCTAACAGTAGTAGATACAGACTCGTTTGAAGTGAGTGCATGGTCTGGAGTGCATTGTCCTGAATGCTGACTCCTGAGTTACAAGCGTTTTCAGATGAATTGACCTCACTACCTTTAGCTGCAAGCCCCCTAAATCCCCCAATTCTGGGGGACTTTAACTCAATTTCCCCCTCCGGTGCGCTTTCCGTAGGCGAATTAAATTCGCCACGGGTCGCACCGCAAAGTTGGGGGGCTAGGGGGGCGAAATTTGCTGTAAGAGATGGTTTTGTGCCCTCTATGCCTTCTGTTTCCTCTGTGCCCTCTTGGGTAACACCATAGGAAACTTTCCCTATAGTATCTAATGCTTTCTGAGCATTTTGCTTAGCTTCTTGCCAACGAGATTGGTTAAGAGCGACTTCTGCTAAAAATCCGTAAGCTTGGGCTTTTAGTGGTGCCAGACCTTGCGCCCCTAATAGGATTTGGCGTTGCTGTAACCCTAGGGCATTGTGAGCCAAGTGATACAAATCATCCCAATCCTCTAGGCGTTGCATCACCTCACCTAGTTGATTGATAAACTTTGTGACTAAATCATGACGATTCAACTGCTCAAACCGATCAAGACACTGCTGGAATAATCCTCTAGCATCGTTCCAATAGAGACAGTTTTCTGGTTCCCGAGACTTTTCCCCCTGCTGGAAATAACACAACCCAATGTAAAACAGGACNCGCCCCCTGACCCCCAATCCTGGGGGAGAAAAGTAAGTTAAAGTCTCCCCCGGTGCGCTTTCCGTAGGCGAATTAAATTCGCCACGGGTCGCACCGCAAAGTTGGGGGGCTAGGGGGGCGAAATTTGCTGTAAGAGATGGTTTTGTGCCCTCTATGCCTTCTGTTTCCTCTGTGCCCTCTTGGGTAACACCATAGGAAACTTTCCCTATAGTATCTAATGCTTTCTGAGCATTTTGCTTAGCTTCTTGCCAACGAGATTGGTTAAGAGCGACTTCTGCTAAAAATCCGTAAGCTTGGGCTTTTAGTGGTGCCAGACCTTGCGCCCCTAATAGGATTTGGCGTTGCTGTAACCCTAGGGCATTGTGAGCCAAGTGATACAAATCATCCCAATCCTCTAGGCGTTGCATCACCTCACCTAGTTGATTGATAAACTTTGTGACTAAATCATGACGATTCAACTGCTCAAACCGATCAAGACACTGCTGGAATAATCCTCTAGCATCGTTCCAATAGAGACAGTTTTCTGGTTCCCGAGACTTTTCCCCCTGCTGGAAATAACACAACCCAATGTAAAACAGGACTATTCCCTGACGCTCCAGGAATTGCTGATCAGAAACGGTAATCTCATTGACCGTAGTATCACTGCCGTTTTCTAAATTATCTAAATCTTCTAAATAATTTAGATCTGCTAAGTTCTCTAGATCGTCTAAGTTCTCTAGATCGTCTAAGTTCTCTAAATTAGATGAAGAAACATGCTTCTCACTCTCCCCATCTCCTGATCTCCTGATCTCCTGATCTCCCCATCTCTCAGTCTCCCTTGGCGCTGGTTGCCAAAATGCCAAACTTTGCTCATAGTGAGTTACTGCACTACCCAACTGATAGTTAGCATAAGCCTGTTGACCGCGAAGGAATTCTATACTAGCTTTGAGCGCAGGTTCAAGGGTTTCACCCCGATGCTGTAAATCCTTCAGAGCAGCATCAATTTCCCGGTGACGTAGAACACCTATATCAGTAGGGACAAAGTATGCTATGCTTCTGGATTTTAAAATATAGTCAAAGATAGCATCGGTAGTCTCTTGGAGTTCAGTAATTAAGGTTTCTGTTGCGTTCGCAAATTCTATCGGTGTCCCCAAACTCTCGAAATCTGGAGCAAACTGGGTTAGTTGCTGCTGAATGTCATCTGTAATCCATAACACTAAGGGGAAAGGAAGATTTTTCTGAAACTCTTCGAGCAGTTGATTAGTCACACTCAGCATCTGTGCTAGATTCTGCACCGATTCTAAGCCCAACACCATCACAGCAGTAGGGCGTTCTTCTCCCACTATTGACCGAATGGTGTGATATAGAACTTTGTCCGATGGCTTAAGGGTGAGGGTATTAATGTCAACCGAGCAGAGTGTTGGTAATTGCGCTACCAAACGGAAACGCACCCTGATATAATTACAGCGGGCTAAAATCAGCTTGAACTGTCCCTGAGACGCTTCTACTGCCGACGCCAGTTTTTTCAGGGCATGCTGATTTTCAGTTGCGATCGCATTAGATTTATCCATCGACCAATGTAGGGTCTTCCCGCCATTCAAGTAGCCATCTCAAGTGTCAACTGTAACATCCAAACTCCAAAAAGGTAGGCCAAAGGCTAACCACCGTCAACCACCGATCGCTAGGATAACTGTTGCTAAGCCAGTCACACTCAGACGGTCTTCGTTATAGAAGGCGGTACGCACTACTAAATCGAGATAAACTCTGGGGCGTAATTCTCCTTGCCAACTGATCGAGTCACCCCCTTGGCGGTAAGGAGACTCTCCGGCTGGTAATCCACCCAACTGCGCACCTTTTTCAGTTTTGCCCGTATAACTCAAAGTGGTGCCAGGAATTGTTTCTCCCTGCTTGACTCGGTATAACACTGGAACCTTGTAAACCACTATACTGGGGTTTGTTTTGTCCGCTACCTGCGGTACTAAACCCGGTTTAGAAGATACCCCATCTACCGTTAGACGAACAGTACCACCAGCTTGTAGGCGTTCCTCACTATAAACTAATACCCGTTGATTGAGGCGCATTTCGACTCCCCTCAGGGGACTTCCAGTCCAGTCAAGAGAGTCACCACTGCGCTTGAATGCACGCTGTCCATTGATCAACACTTCAGCAGTTTTATCCTCCGTCCTACTGATGTACCGAATATCAGTCCCTGGTATCAATGAACCAGCTTTCACCTCCTGGGTAACTGGTCCTTTGTAGACCAAGGTAGAGTTTGACCGAGGCTGACGTTCCAGTAGACTGCAACTAGTCGTTATAGGGACAACAGCCAACAGCACCGTTGTGGCAATTAGTAAACGTTTAAGCAAACTCAGTGCTGAGTTTTGAGTGCTCAGTCCATTGTCTTGAGTTTTGAGTCCTAAGTGCATTGTCTTGAGTGCATTGTCTTGAGTGCATTGTCTTGAGTGGTAAGACGTGCTCAAGACTGAATCACCTAGTCTATGGTCAGCTCTTGCAGTGTAGGATCTGTTTTCCAAGTCAGGTTTCATGTTTCGCCTCTTTTACATGCAAGCTTGCCCCCTGATCTTCCCAGAGATAAGGGGGGATACCCTTTTGCTTGTCTTAATTCCTACTATAGCGATTACCAAAACCTATCTGGCTTGGTTAACATCAAATTGGTCACCATTTCCGGAGTAAGGGCTTCATCAAACAAGAATCCTTGTCCATAGTCACATCCTAAATCTTGCAAAATATCCTTTTGTTCTTGGGTTTCTATGCCCTCAGCAATTACCTCAATTTTTAGCTTTTTAGCTAGATTAACTATCGCTTCTAGCGTATCCAAAGTTTTGCCATTTTTTGGAAATCCTTTGCTAAGAAAAGAACGGTCAATTTTCAGGATATCAATTGGCAAATCATTTAGATAGGAAAACGATGAGTATCCGGTGCCAAAATCATCGATACACAATTTTATATTTCTGTCTTTAAGTTTCTGCAAGATAGTGCTAGCAACTGAGGCATTATCTACCAACACACTCTCAGTAATTTCCAGCTTCAAGTTCGCCCCACTCAATTCTAAGGTGGTGCAGATTTGGTCAATCTGGTCAATCAGCTGGGGTTGGTTGAGTTGAATACCAGACAGATTCACACTGATACTCAAAGAAGAATAATCAGGAAACTGGTCTTGCCAAAAGCTTAACTGTTTGCAGGCTTCCCGCAAAATCCATTCCCCAAGGGGGATAATTAGTCCTGTTTCTTCTGCTACCGGAATAAACTCACTAGGACTAACCTTGATGCGAGTGCGGTGCTGCCACCTCGCCAAGGCTTCAAAACCAATAGTTTTGCCCGTTGTCAGGGACACTATTGGTTGATAATTCAGATGCAATGTTTCGTATTTAATTGCCTGTTGTAAGTCGGTTTCTAACTGTAGTCGCTCAATAGCTCTCTGTTGCATACTAGGATGAAAAACTTCTGAGGAGCCAATACCTTCTAATTTGGCATAATACATCGCCGTATCTGCCCCTCGCAGCAAATCTTTCGGTTGCTCATACCCCATGGTACTCAGGACAATACCAATGTAGCAATTAGAAGACACGACTCGCCCATTGAGTTCAAATGGGATGGAAATCTCCTGATGGATACGCTCAGCTGTCTCTTTCACCTGATCTAAGTCTTGGATATTCGAGAGCAAAATCCCAAATTTATTCTCTCCCATCCTCGCCACTATATCCTGAGCACCGATGCATTCCTGTAAGCGTTGAGCAGTAGCAACTAGGAGTTGTTCACTGAGTAGATCACCTAGACTGTATTGGATAAGTAGGTAGCGACTGAGAGTCAGACATAGCACAGCAAATACATTATCCTTCTGAGTGTTTCCAACAATTGGTTCATCCCAGCAAAGAGTTGGTAGAATCGGGTATGCCATCGGTAGACATTTGCGATTGTGAATTGGCTTTACTGGCTTAAACCACTGGCGAAGGTAGTATAAAAACAATGTCCGATTAGGCAAACCGGTCAATTCGTCATAAAACGTCAGGTCTTGTAACCTCTTGATTGCCTTCCGGTAATTTTTGCGCACCTTTGCTTCTCTTAACTCCCGCTCCACCGCCGGAACTAATCGTGCTAACTGGTGTTTAAGTAAATAGTCATGGGCTCCCGCTTTCATAGCAGCGATTGCCATATTTTCCTTAATCGAGCCGGAGACGATAATAAACGGTAAGTCTAACCCTTTTTTTTGTAACAGGAGTAAGGCACTAATGGCGCTAAACTTAGCCATGAAGTAATCAGCAATCACCAGATCCCACCCTTTATTATCTAGGGCTTCGTTCATTGCTCCTGGTGCTTCCACTCGTTCATAAATTGCTTCGTAGCCACCATTTTTTAGTTCAACCACTAGCAACTCAGCATCATATTCTGAGTCTTCGACAATCAAAACTCGCAGTGGTTTATTCATAGATTTATCCTATCTATTGATCAATAAGTTCCTAGTTGATTAGAAAGATTCTGTGTAAGCATTCAGCTATCAGCTATCAGCTAAGTAGTCGGACAAAACTAAAATTAACTCTTTAAATAGGGAGCAGGGACTTCGGAGCAGGGAGCAGAGGGACTTTTGGCAACTTTACACAAATTAATACAGCGATGCAGCAAGGGAACAGGGGAGGCAGCGCGGTCTTGGGGAGGCAGCGCGGTCTTGGGGAGGCAGCGCGGTCTTGGGGGTTTCCCCCATGAGCGACTGCCGTGGTTCCTCCCATGAGCGACTGCCGTGGTTTCCCCCACTCGCGCTTTGCATCAAGACAATTTTGATTAAGCTGTCACCGATCTAATTTGCATACTCAAGACGAGGGGGAGAGTAGCAGAGGGATTGACGACTTTTTCCGTTCGCGTAGCGTGGCCATTCGCACCTCAAGCAGCGTGGCAAAAGGCCACGCGTGGCCAACGGCCAAGGCCTTAAGTACCAAATAGGTCAATTCAATGTACACTACCTTACTCTACGGTGTGACCGACAGTGGTTATGATCTGTCTAATTGACTCTTCAGAGGCTTCGGTTTCAACTCTAACCGTCTTTGATGTTACATCCACTGCGACTTTAGAGTCTGGCTCCTGTTGGAGTATACCTTCGGTAATGGTCTTGGCACACGCATCACACGCAATACTGGGAACTTTTAACTGTACTACTGCCATAGTCAATACTTCATCAGTTTTTTTTACACCGGTTAATCAGCTTGCCCTTGAAGCTCGCAGCTCAAGGTAGCAAGGTTAATGCTTACCTATAACTTAGATCGATTGACTACAATACTCAAAGGGCCTAGCCAGGATTGACTAGACCCATTCGAGTGGAAAAAGACAAATTTTCAACGAGTTAACTTTCTGACTACCAGTTTTGAATTATTACTATGGTTGGCAAACTACACAGATACACCTGATACTAAATCTCACACAGTCGTGTCTTTCCGGACTTTGGTTTGGCTTCCTCCAACTTATGTTGGTTTCTCGCCACTTCTTGCTATGTTCGATTGGTGCCTACTGTGGCTGGGCCATAGACCGCTAGAAATCATCTTATCTATGCCCATTTGGTTTTTGGCTTCAGGTTTTTTTCTGAAGGATGACTTCCACTCTTTTAAGCTAACACGGCCTTCTGGAGATTACGAATACTTGTTGTTAAAGTTCAGGAGTCTTTACAGACTGCAACGATTAGATTAAGAAGGTTGAAGCATGTAGGGTCAATGGTGAAGTGTTATAGCAGAAGTCAAAAGTCAGAAGTCAGAAGTCAGAAGTCAAACTCTTGCGCTTACTTAGGTTTGAGACTTTTGTCATATCCGCGCCTGCCCTGGCGACTGCTATAATTGCTTTTTAGATGCAAGGCTTTTATTAACTTTAATGGTACGGTGCAGCAATCATTTCTTATTTGTCTGGGATTTCCCCAACACATTTCCCCAATACTCAAAGGGCCTAGCCAGGATTGACTAGACCCATTCGAGTGGAAAAAGACAAATTTTCAACGAGTTAACTTTCTGACTACCAGTTTTGATCACTACTATGGTTGGCAAACTACACAGATACACCTGATACTAAATCTCACACAGTCGCGTCTTTCCGGACTTTGGTTTGGCTTACTCCAACTTCTGTTGGTTTTTGGCCACTTGATGCTATGTTCGATTGGTGCCTACTGTGGCTGGGTCATAGACCGGTAGAAATCATCTTATCTATGCCCATTTGGTTTTTGGCTTCAGGTTTTTTTCTGAAGGATGACTTCCACTCTTTAAAGCTAACACGGCTTTCTGGAGATTACGAATACTTGTTGTTAAAGTTCAGGAGTCTTTACAAACTGCAATAATAAGATTAAGAAGGTTGAAGGTTGAAAGGTTGGAGGTTGAAGGTTGAAGGTTGAAGGTTACATACAGGTTATAGGTTACAGGTTGAAGGTTACAGGTTGAAGGTTGAAGGTTACAGGTTGAAGGTTACAGGTTGAAGGTTGAAGGTTACAGGTTGAAGGTTACAGGTTAGATGTAACAGGTTTAACGTTACAGATTGCCAGTTATACATCATCCGGCTTTCAGTTTTTAAGCCTCTAATCTCCAACCATCAAACCTCCAACCATCAAACCTTGGCCTATGGGCCACGCTACGCGAACAACCAACCAACCTTGGCCTATGGGCCACGCTACGCGAACAACCATCAAACCTTGGCCTATGGGCCACGCTACGCGAACAACCTCCGAACCTTGGCCTATGGGCCACGCTACGCGAACAACCTCCGAACCTTGGCCTATGGGCCACGCTACGCGAACAACCTCCGAACCTTGGCCTATGGGCCACGCTACGCGAACAACCTCCGAACCTTGGCCTATGGGCCACGCTACGCGAACAACCTCCGAACCTTGGCCTATGGGCCACGCTACGCGAACAACCTCCGAACCTTGGCCTATGGGCCACGCTACGCGAACAACCTCCGAACCTTGGCCTATGGGCCACGCTACGCGAACAACCTCCGAACCTTGGCCTATGGGCCACGCTACGCGAACAACCTCCGAACCTTGGCCTATGGGCCACGCTACGCGAACAACCATCACAATGGTTTGCTCTCCTATCAATGGTGGGCTTTCACCTTCGGTTCTATGTAACAATAGATTATAGGTAAATTAATAAATATAGCGATAGGGTCTTAATTACCATATGCCCATACCCTAAAGCTGACTTGTAGAGAACCATGCCCGATATCCCTAATTATTTGCGCGGTAACGAAATCCGGCAAACTTTCCTCGATTTCTACTCCCAACGGCAACACAATGTATTGCCAAGTGCTTCCCTAGTACCGGAAGACCCGACGGTGTTGCTGACAATTGCGGGAATGTTGCCGTTTAAACCGATTTTTCTAGGACAACGTCAGTCGGAATTCCCTCGCGCCACCACCTCCCAAAAATGTATCCGCAACAATGATATAGAGAATGTGGGACGCACGGCACGGCATCATACTTTTTTTGAGATGCTGGGGAATTTTAGTTTTGGGGATTACTTTAAGGAACAAGCGATCGCATGGGCATGGGAACTCTCTACAGAGGTATTCGGTTTGCCACCAGAACGCTTAGTAGTCAGTGTGTTTCGGGATGATGACGAAGCGTTTGCGATCTGGCGGGATAAAATTGGCATCCCAGCCCATCGCATCCAGCGCTTGGGTGAGGAGGATAATTATTGGAAATCGGGTCCAACCGGTCCTTGCGGTCCGTGTTCAGAACTTTACTACGATTTTCACCCAGAACTGGGAGACGAGAGCATTGACTTGGAAGATGATACCAGGTTTATTGAGTTCTATAACCTGGTATTCATGGAATACAACCAGGATGCCGAGGGTAACCGCACTCCGTTAGATAAGCAAAATATTGATACGGGGATGGGGCTGGAGAGGATGGCGCAAATCCTCCAGCAAGTGCCGAATAATTATGAAACTGATTTAATTTTCCCGATTGTAAAAACCGCAGCGGAAATTGCTGGGGTTAACTATAACAAGAGTGATGAGAAGACGAAGGTTTCTCTGAAGGTTATTGGTGACCATATCCGGGCAATTGTTCATATGATCGCGGATGGGATTACGGCTTCTAACACCGGACGGGGTTATGTGTTGCGCCGTTTGCTCCGTCGAGTGGTGCGTCATGGCCGTTTGATTGGGATTGATGGGGAATTTACCTGGGAAGTGGCTCAAACTGCGATCGCATTATCTGAATCAGCTTATCCTAATGTGCGGGAACGGGAAAAGACTATCAAAGCGGAAATGCAGCGGGAAGAGTCTCAATTCCTGAAAACCCTGGAACGGGGTGAGAAGCTGCTGGCTGAGATTTTGGCCAAGAAGCCTAAGCAGATTTCTGGCACAGATGCGTTTACCCTCTATGATACCTATGGTTTCCCAGTGGAATTAACTGAGGAAATTGCTGAAGAACAGGGCTTAACTGTAGACCTCGATGGCTTCGAGGTGGAAATGGAAGGCCAGCGGGAACGGGCTAGAGTTGCCCATGAAACGATTGACTTAACGGTACAGGGTAGCTTAGATCAGCTAGGGGAACAGATCGATAGTACGACATTCCTTGGTTACACTCAACCCCAGTCCATGGCTAAGGTAGAGGCTTTGCTAGTTGATGGGAAGTCTGTGGAATCCGCTGGAGCTGGCAGTAAGGTCCAGGTGATTTTGGATCAGACCCCATTCTATGGAGAATCTGGCGGACAAATAGGCGATCGCGGTTATCTGTCTGGGGATTCGGTATTGGTTCGGATCGAAGATGTTCAGAAGGAATCGGATTTCTTTGTCCACTTCGGTACCATCGAACGGGGAAATCTAGGGGTAGGCACAACAGTAACTGCTCAAATTGACCGGGCTTGTCGCCGTCGAGTTCAAGCTAACCATAGTGCGACTCATTTACTGCAAGCGGCTCTGAAAAAAATTGTTGACCCAAGCATCTCTCAGGCAGGCTCTTTGGTGGCTTTTGACCGCTTGCGCTTTGACTTCAATTGCCCTCGCGCTCTGACATCGGAAGAGTTAGAGCAAATTGAAGCACAAGTTAATACTTGGATTAGTGAAGCCCATACTGTAGATGTGGAGGTGATGGCCTTGACAAAAGCTAAGGCTAAGGGCGCGACCGCTATGTTTGGGGAAAAGTATGGCGATCAGGTCAGGGTGATTGATTTCCCTGGTGTCTCCATGGAATTGTGTGGTGGTACCCATGTCAACAATACTGCTGAGATTGGCGTGTTTAAGATTATCTCTTCCGCAGGGGTGGCTTCTGGAATTAGGCGGATAGAAGCAGTAGGTGGACCGGCGGTGCTGGATTATCTGAATGTGCGGGATAAGGTGGTTAAGGATTTATGCGATCGCTTTAAGGCACAACCGGAAGAGTTACCTGAGCGGATTAGTAATTTACAACAGGAACTCAAGGCTACTAATAAACAGTTAGATGCCCTGAAGCAACAACTGGCTTTGGCAAAATCTGACCAGTTATTAGCACAAGCTAAGTCAGTAGGTGAGTTCAAGGTTCTGGTAGCGAAGATGGAGGGAGTAGAACCAGAGGGATTAAAAAGTGTTGCGCAACAGCTACAGCAGAAGCTGGGAGAAAGTGCGGTAGTGTTGGGTTCAGTGCCTAGTCCCAACAAGGTGAGTTTAGTGGCAGCCTTTAGTAAGGGTGTTAATCAGAAAGGCTTGCAGGCTGGGAAGTTTATTGGTGCGATCGCTAAAATTTGCGGTGGTGGTGGCGGTGGACGACCTAACTTGGCCCAAGCTGGTGGAAAAGATGGCAGTAAGTTAGGGGAAGCTCTTGATAGCGCCTTGCAACAGTTGTTGGAAGGGTTGCAGTAGCAAGGGATGTATAGTTTAGGACATAGTTTGGTTTAAAGGGAACAGGGAACAGGGAACAGGGAACAGGGAACAAAACTATGTCTTAAGCTTTGCTTCGACTGCTATAGAAACTGGAGCTGGCAAAGGTAACGAAAATTGTATTAGTTGTATTGGAGCGATCGCAGTCGGTTTGCGATCGCTTTTTTATGCTGTGGTGAGCAATTTAGTGCGTCAGTGCAATAGTTTTTTTGAGCCACTGACCGACCCATCGTAATTGGTAAGTTAGTGCAATAATTTTTTTTGAGCGCTTGCATGTTAATCCAATTTCGGTTACAATTACCTCACTGCTGAAGCAATGGTTTTCCAGCCATGATGATTTCTACCGCCCAAGCCGCTAAATTACTAGGTGTTTCTGCCACTCGCCTCCGTTTCCTGATCAGCAAGGACAGAGTTACCGGAGCTTACAAAGTGGGTAGAACTTGGGTGATTCCTCGGTTTGATGGCATGCCAGTGGTCACTCCTGGTACTCGCGGACCGAAGCGGAACTGGTCAAAGCGTAGGAAGTACACTAAAGCTGTTATCCATGTTAATCAGAGGGTAATTCGCAACAATCTCAAGACGGGGGACTGCAATCCTATGATTACAGTAAAGCATTGAAACAATTTCTGATTTTCAGGTAATTTAATTTGGTACAGATAAGGGCATTAATTTAGATATCTCACTGCAGGATTTTTTAGTGGTGGATGGTTTACCCTTGGAGTAAGTTTAAGTGGAAAGCGGATCGCTTTTTGCTGAGTTTTGCGATGCTCTTTCACAGCCGTTAAGGGAACACATCAAACGACATATATATAGCGTTTTCATTTAAGATGTAAACTGATAAGGTCTTTTTTTATTGTCCTATAAAACTCTGGAGCTTTTGCCCCTCTTGCTTCTTGCCTCTTGGCTCTTGACTTTTTGGACAATTTATTATTATACAAATCGTTTGAAAAACCTATATCCAATTTCAGCGACTGATAAGAAGAAACGGGGTATTAAGGGTCTTGGTTGATAAGTCCTGTGGGAAATCAACCTGATATTAAAATTTTCTGCATAACTTTTGATGATTAGCCGGATAAGTCTATAGATACTTAAAAATTGGCTATCACCACTCAGGATTCAGCAGGTAGTGTATGAGCTGAATACTGACCATAAGCCCAGCTTTGAAAACAGCCTTTGTTGGGCTACATCTCACCGATGGATCAGGGTGGTTCTGCCTCACGCCGTCTTATCATTTAAACCATGAAAAATTACAAAATACTAACTCTAGGAGCATCTGGTGCAGGCAAGACTGTATTCCTTGCCAGTATGTTTAAGTCCCTATCAATCCAAGGGGAACATGGATTCTATCTTGAAGTTGAGGATTTCACACAACAGCAGCTACTGAATGATATTTATACAAACTTGATCGCTGGGGGAATTTGGCCTGAGGGAACGACATATGATGAGATATCCGAGTGGACATTTACTTGTTGTGTCAAGAATCGTAATCTGGAAAACTTTCCAATTTGTCAGTTTAGTTATTTTGATTATGCTGGCGGACGATTCAGGGACATGGACGAAAACGATCATAAGCTACAAGCAATAATCAGACAAGCTGATGCAATTTTGGGACTTTTAGATGGTCAAAAAATCCAGGCATTACTGAGCAATAGCAATCAAGACAATAAGATGGATAATTTTTTAAAAAAAGACTTACCAGCACTAATCAAGTGGATGTCGCATTCTCAAGCACCAATTCAGTTTGTAGTCAGCAAGTGGGATTTGCTGGAAAATAATTTTGGTTTACAAGAAATAAGCGATCGTCTCCTGGAAATTCCTGAGTTTAAAAAATTAGTTCTTGAACGAAATAGAGAAAGTTCTCCAGTACGCCTTATTCCAGTAAGTTCAGTGGGTTTTGGTTTCGCAACACCTCAACCTGATGGCAGTATGAAAAAGATTGCTGGCTCAATTCCACGTCCTTTTCATATGGAAGTTCCTATATCTTGTGTGATACCAGATCTTGTCGAGAAAGACATTCAGGTAAATCGTCAGAAACTCATTGCTATTAGTAACGAAAAGATTGGAGAAGATAGTGGATTTAATAAATTATTCAATAACTTCTTAAAGGGTATATTGACTTTCGGTATATTGATTGATATACTTGTTGAAATTTTGGTATCATTAATCCTAGATGATGATACGAACATTATACAACTAGAGATCATCAAAAAAATTGATAATTTTGTCTTAGCAAAAATCAGAAAAAAAGTTGAAGGTAATGACAAAATAATAACTGAATTGCGTCAAAAACGAGATGAAAGTATCCAAAAAATTCAAGATAAAACAACAGCCCTTAAAAGTGCTGTGACAAGTTTTTTGTATATTAGCAATAAACTTAGCCAAGATTTTTCTGACTCTGAAATAATCATAGATTAACTAAAGTAATCTTAATAATTATCAAAGCCAAGATTCCAGCAATGACTATGAAAAATTACAATATTCTTACTTTAGGAGCATCAGGGGCTGGTAAAACTGTGTTTTTGGCTAGTCTTTTTAAGCAATTATTAATTCAAGATAGGGAAGGATTTTTTCTGGAAGCTCCCAAAGATCAGCAGGATAAAAAACTTGTTGAAATCTATAAAAAAATTATCGGCAAAAGTGAAGATGACTGGCCTACATCAACATGGAATATAACTGATTGGGAGTTTATTTGTTGTGTCAAAAATCATAATATTGAAAACTTCCCAGTTTGTAAGTTTACCTATATTGACTATCCAGGAGGATTGATTACAGATATATTAAAAGATCAAAAAAACTATTTTAATTTTAAAACAAAAGTTCCTAATGCTGATGCAGTTTTGGCGATTATTGATGGTTTCAAATTATTGAAATTCATGGAAGACCAAGACCTAAGTGATAAAAAAGTTATCAATTTGTTGCAGAAGGATTTACCCAATATCATGCAATTGGTAGATAAATGTAAAAAAGACACCCCAGTTCATTTTATCATTAGTAAGTGGGATCTGCTTGAAAGTCGTTATAAGCTCTCAGAATTAAGAGAACGCTTATTAGAAAAAGTTCCTGAGTTTAAGGCTTTTGTTAAGAATAGAGTCAATGCTGGTTGTCCAGTGCGTCTGATTCCTGTAAGTTCTATTGGTTCGGACTTTGCTACCCTCCAGCCTGATGGATCGATGAAAAAGAATCCTGGCGCAATTCCTAAACCGTTCCAGTTAGAGATTCCTATTGCTTGTGTCTTGATTGATCGAGTAAACGCTTATATTAATACTTTACAATCAGGCCATCAAGATAGTCATCAACAGGTTCAAGATAAAAATATATTTTTATCTTTGTACAAGCAAATTCAGTCTTTTTTAAATCGACAAGCTGACTTGCCTATTCCCAAGCAGGAAGAACGTTTGCAAGAGATCAAGGATGAGGAAACTGCACTTAATTACTTGGTTGGTACTTTCGTAGATCATCTCCAAAAATTTGAGGTAAATTTTCCCGCAGCTAATTTGGGAGGAGAAATTATCTGCCCGGATCCACCTGTAACTCCCCCCCAGAAGAAACTATTTAATCCAACTCTAATTCGTACCCTGAAAGGACACCAAAAAGTAGTGTGTTCCGTTGGTTTCACATCCGATGGACAAACCTTGTTCAGCTCCAGTCATGATCGAAGCGTTCGATTTTGGCAAGTTGTATCGGGAAAACAATTACAAGGAATGGTGCGTGAAAAGTCAGGTTGGGTAAGAGCAAATCTGAGTCAAGACAATCAACGGCTATTTACCAGCTGTGAAGATAATACCATTAAGGTATGGGATTCCAATACATGCAAACGCATATACAAACCATTGAAGGGACATTCTGACCTGATTAATGGGTTTGTGGTTAGTCCCGATGGGCATAAACTGATCAGTGCGAGTCGGGATAAAACTCTGAAAGTCTGGCAATTGGGAACTAGTGGTGGTACACTCATAAACACTTTAATCGGACATCAAGGCTTTGTTTATGCCCTTGCTGTTGCCCCCGACTGGCACATTGTGGCTAGTGGCGGAAGCGACAAGAGAGTGCTACTTTGGGAACTCCACAGTGGCAATTTGCTTCATACCCTAGATCAGCATCCTGGTTTTATCAGGGCTTTAGCATTTAGTTCCGATGGCAATATTTTGGTTAGTGGTGGTTATGGTGGAACACTCTATGTGTGGGATCCGAAAACCCGCAATCTGAGGTATGAGTTGACAGGACATACCGGAGCAATTTTTTCCCTCGCTATTAGTCCAGATAACTGCATCCTGGCCAGTGGAAGTGATGATCGCACGATCAAGCTGTGGGATTTATCAACTGGAACTATAGTCAGTACTCTAAATGGGCACATTGCCACTATAACTACTCTAGCATTTAGTCCAAATAATCAAACCTTGGCTAGTGGCAGTTTCGACAGAACGATTAAAATTTGGAAACTTGTATAAACCTTAGTTCAAGTAAACCTATGCACTCCAACTCCCCTGTCCCTAACTATCTACCGCAAGCGATTTTAGTAACTCTCTTTTGCTGTTTCCCCTTTGGAATTGTTGCAATTGTCTATGGGGCTCAAGTTAATACAAAATACAAAGCAGGAGACCTCGAAGGCGCATATAAAGCATCAGATAATGCTAAAAAATGGTGCTGGATTAGTTTTATAACCGCCGCAATAATTATGGGTTTATCTGTTATTTTTTACCTCGTACGTGGTTATTAAAACCCTAAACCAAAAATCCACTAAACGTTCACAATCATAGTCTCATGAAAAAAACATACTTATCTTCTTTGTCTACCATAACTACAAGAAAATTGAAGGTAAAAGTTTTATCAGGAATTATTTTAGGTTCAGCTATAATTCTGTATTTTTTTGATCCTGCTATACCTGGAAAACTTTACCCTCCTAGTCCATTTCGGACGTTAACTGCTTTGTATTTTCCAGGCTGTTGGACACTGCGAGGACTTCATCAATTACTTCATGGTAATCTGTGGGCAGCCTTTGGGCTGAATCCCCTGATGGTGTTGTCATTGCCTTACCTAATCTACTCCTACATTTGCTACAGTTTACCTGCATTCACAGGACGCAAAGTTTACCAAATTTTCATCAAACCGGCTTGGATTTGGTGGATGTTGAAAATAATTTTAGCCTACTGGATTTTGCGGAATATTCCCTTCGCTCCTTTTTCCTGGCTTGCTCCTTAATGAAATGTGATTTAAGAGGTTGTCTGAGAAGTCTCATTTGCTACATCCAAGCCCCCGTTGGTCCCCCAATTCTGGGGGACTTTTACAAGCAAATGGACTCTTGTTCCCCCCAAAGTTGGGGGGTTAGGGGGGCAAAATTCAGTATAAAAAAACTTTTCAGATATCCTCTAAGAGTTCATAGCTAAGGCAACTCGATCAGGGCAACGAGTTGCTTGTCATCAATCAATGTAAAAACTAAATTTATTAAATTGTAACTATGAGTATTAAAGCTTGGCCTTTTTTAGTAAGCCGTAACCGCTATCTTGACTACAGAACAGTTGTCGCTCCTGATTTCATCTGTGATGCTAAGATTGCTAACTTACTGGCGAGAGTAACGGATGGAGATTTAACCGAACCAGGAAAAGGATTTATCAAGCAAATTTATGGAACAGAAGCCGGAAACTTTACCATAGTCTTTAGAATCATCCAAGCCACCGAAAAAGACCTTAACTCTAAAGAAGGAGATGATATCCTAAAAGATGAATTTGGTAGAAAAATTTATCTAATTGAGGGGGTGGTTATTCAGGGTATTAAGAGCAAAAACCAGGTTTCTATTTCCAATCAAAACCTTGAGGATGTTCATCAGCGACTGACAGAAGGTTACACAGAATTTTGGGAGCATATTGACCCCCATCCAGCCATTCCTTCCAGTATGCTTTCCTTAAGTAGTATGGATGATTCGAGTAGTCCTTTACTACTCGAAGAATTAAAACCATTCCAGGTTAACTCTAAACCTCAAAAGTCAGAGATTGAGCAAAAGGAAGATAATCCGATCATACCTAGGCAATCCCTAATTAATTTTAGAGTTATTATATTAATCGCCCTAGGAATCCTGGGGATGTCTTTTTTTACTGTAATTGTAACATCTATCTGGGGAATAAATAAAGAGGTATATCACTGTACTACTAGTGAGGAAATGCCGATAAAATTTGAGAGTAAAAATAACATCAGTGATGTTCTCAAGAAGCATCAAAAAAAGTATCGGAAGGCAACAATACTCCTTGAGGGTTCTTTTAAAGTCAAATCCAGTAAACAATGGCAATTTTTGACAAGGAGAAAAAAACTCGATAAATCTAACTATACGATTAACTTCAATCGAGATAAATTACAGCTACAAGATTATCCTCTTGACTTAGCAATCGATCAACTTGCCAAACAGCAAGTTGTTGAAGACACTATTATCAAGGCAAAAATTATAAACAGAAAGGAGTGTAACTAAAGTTGCAATCCCAGGAAATGTGCGTCTACCCAAATTGTCATGGAACTAGCACCGGATGATTAAGTTTACGTGAGGCATATAAAAGTGCTGCCTGCAAATCATTTGCCTCTAAATCAGGCATTTCTTCTAAGATTTGCTCAGCAGTAAGTCCAGCCGCAAACAAATCCAGTACATCGGATACTCTAATTCTCATACCGCGAATGCAAGGGCGACCACCGCACTGTCTCGGATTAATGGTAATTCTTTGAAGCAAATCTGACATCTAGCGTTACTCCAGAATGAATTTTAATCTCGCTATATAGCGTTTATTATAGCTATGATAAATCCTGTATTTTCGTAAGCGGTCAGCGGTCAGCGGTCAGTAGTCAGTGGTCAGCTTATTTTATTCAAAAGCTGAGAGCTGAGAGCTGAATGCTGAGAGCTGTTCGCGTAGCGTGCGCGTAGCGCATTAGCTGAATACTTACCTTGATCGGTTTTATTTTCCATCAGGCTATTAAGCAAAATTTCTGTATTTTTTAACGCTGGACTCATAGCCCCTGCCTTTGTAAGCAAAAAGCCCAGCATGCGACCTTCATTGTCTTGATCGCCCTCGAAGCCATAATCATCACGGATATGTTCAGCAAATACACGAGCCAAAATTGGTGGAATTGCATTGCCTATTTGCTGGATTTTCTGAGAGGCATTCCCACAAAATACAAAATCATCTGGAAACGTTTGAATTCGTGCTGCCTCTCTTATCGTTAAAGGTCTGTTTTCGACTGGGTGTATTAACTCTCTGGTGGCAGCGCCAGTGATGGTTAAGCTCGGCTCATTTCCAATCAGTCTTTTAAGTCCCGATGGCGCTCCACCTCGCTTTTCTGTGGGCATGCCATCAGCAACGCGCCTATTTGCTCTCTTCTTAAATGACTTATGCTGTAGTTCCTCTGGCAAATCCTTCATGGTTTGACCTGGCTTTAAGGCAGTAATTCTTTTTAGCTGGATGCCGTTAATAATTGGGTAGTAATGGTCAGATATTTGTGTGGCATTTCCACGAAGAAAAGAATCAAAATAATCTTGAGGAGGCGAGGTTAAAGGTTTTAGTAGGGTGCCCTTATCTTTTGTTGCTGGCGGCAAACTGTTTATTGCGTGAGAAATAGTAATGTCAGAGTTACGGAATAGTTGACCGGAGACTTGAAATTTTGGTGCTGGCATTCTAAAGTCATGCCCCAACCTATTCCCGATGATTAAAACTCGCTTTCGTCTTTGTGGTACACCGTATTCTTGAGAATAAATTTTCTCAATTCTAATCCAATAACCCAGCTCAATGAACGCCTTAGCGGCTTCGTATACATATTTTCCTTTGTTGGAGGTAAGTAGCCCTTCAACATTTTCCATAATAAACCATTTTGGGTTCACAATAGTTAGTGCTTTAACGTATTGTTTAAGCAAATTATTTCTTGGATCATCCCAGAACCTTGAGCCCGCTGTGGAGAAGCCTTGACATGGAGGTCCCCCTATCAATATGTCCAGTTCCCCTGGTTTCATTACTATTTCAGAAAGAACCTTCCCAAAATCTACTTTATCAATATCCTCATTGCTACATAACGACTGGGGAAAATTTGTTCTATATGTTTCAACTGCTGCCGCATCTTTATCATTGGCATAAAGAATTGAATATCCAGCTTGTTTAAACCCAAGAGAACATCCACCTGCACCGCAAAATAGACTAATAGCCGTGTGTTTCATTAATTGAAAAACTTCCAATACATCATGTCAAGCCTATTACAGCGGTTTTAAATTCAGTTGGAGCTGGTGGTGCGTTACGGGACGGACTGTCCTAATACTGGCTAAGGATAAAATCAGGGCTCGCCCGTCTTATCACGCACCCTACACAAGGTACGCAAGCGATCGCTAAATAGCTAAATAAAATCCTGAATCACTGCTGTTACCGCTTCATGATACTCTTCAGAAATACCTAAGGTTCCAGCTAATCGAACGGTTTGCACCTGTTCTAACTCCGCCATCGCTATCATTTCCGCTTTTGACTTAGGTGGTGCATTTTCCGCTAATATCATTAATACGGGCATGGGCACAGAGTCTAAAAGCTGCAAAAATTCCTCCCGATTAGCGACAGGATCGATTGCGCCAGTAACAAACGCAGCAGGGGCATATCTGCCGCCATTTTTGGAAGTGATTTTGTGTTTTTGGGCGATAAATTCGGGAGTTAGTTTGGTTTCATCCACATAGACGTGGCGTTTATACATCAAGCGCAGAAACGAAGGGGTAGTGTTGAGATAGTATAGAGTCTGACCTAACCAAGGCGATCGCACTAGGTTTTTTACTCCCGTTCTTACTCCATCGGGTAAACCCATTACTCTTAACGGTCCTTTCCAAGTGGGAGCCACTAAAATTAGTTTAGAAATACTATCTGGATTATCTTGGGCAAATTTTAAAGCGTATCCTGAAGCATGACCGGCAGCAATTACGATAATTGAGTTATTATTAAAAACAGAGTTAACAAAATCTGCTAATAACTGCTGAAATAATACGGGATTGTAATCCACAGGAGGGCATTGAGACTCGCCAAATCCTAACCAATCTAGCACGGTAACTTGATAGTTGGTAGCGAGTAGATTGGCAATACCTTTCATTTCTGTGCGACTAGAAACTGTACTAAAAGCAGGCAGTAATAGTACAGGGTTTCCTGCGCCAATAGTTTCGTAGACTACTTGATAGTGTTTGTCTTGCCAATCCCAGTTGTAGAAATTTTTGGTACCGCCAATACCAGAGTTAATCTGAGTTGGATTAGTTGCTGTAGTCATGGTGATAGGGGTGTATCTGATATTTGTAAATCTATAACTAAAAGAAGTGTGGGGAGATAGGGATATAGGGAGATGGGGAAGGGACAAGTCAACTTAGTAATTCCCTAAATAGTCAATGAATGGTAAATTCCCACTAACTGCATTATACAAGCGCAGATCTGCCGTGATGAACTTAGCTGTCATTGCCTCTGCTAAGGCTAGATAGAGGGCATCATAAACAGTCCGGTCAAAAGCTGCTCCCAAACTATAGGCTCTTGGTAGAATAGTTTTTGTCTCTACTGTTGGCAGAGAGAGTGCTAGTAGGTGGGCAATGAGACTATTTCCCTCTGGTTCAGTAATCAAACCTACTCTTTGTCTTTTCCAGATAATATTTCCGACTTCTGCTAGCATCAGTTCTGGTGCAATCAAATCTACTCTGGATAACTCCCAATCTTTACGGACAGCCAGAGCCTGTTTGGTTAATGGCTCCACAAAAAACCACTTAGCAACAACGCTACTGTCAATCACCAACAGCATTAGACATCTCCAGGAATTGCAAAGCAATTCTATCACTAGCTTTGAGATGCTTGCGATCATTCACAAATGTGACACCTTTCAACGAAATAATAAGACTTGTCAAGATTTATTGATAAAAATAAACCTAAAACTTCTTAACTAAATATCTAATTTGTTTAACAAAAACTGAGGCTAACAATTACTTAAAATCAAAGCACCTATTCGGAGTCTTACTAAACCGCAAACTGTCAAAATAACTTTTGAATAATTTTGGCTATTTAGGCGAAATTTATCCGAAGCAACTCTAAATATTTTTATAACCCTGATCAGGTGTTCCACAAAAATTCGCTCCCGAGATTTTTTCTTATTATCTTCTTTAATTTCTGGGGGCATTTCTTGATTTATTGGTTTCTTTTTTGGGGTTTTTATTCTCTCTTCTCCAAAGTAAGCTTTATCGCCGTTATACCTTTGAGTATCTGCTAAGTTTTTTGACTGTTCTCGCCATAAAACAATATCACTTTTAGGTCCAGGATGTCCTACTATAACATCAACTATTTCTTGCCCATTTGGAGTCGTAATTATTTGATTTTTAAAAGTGTGTCTTTTCTTTTTGCCGGAGTAATACTTTTTTTGTTCTTCATAAGATGAAGGTCTTTCTCTATCTTGTTCACAGCTATCTACAATTAATTCTAATTCTGTTAAAATTTCCTTGACCCATTTCTCGTCACTTGGATTTTTTTTTACTTGTTCTAGCAAGCTGCTAGGTAAGAGCTCACTCAAAATATTCAGCCAATAATGAAAAACATTGTTAGCTGTAGATTCGCACACATTGAAATGAATTCCTAAGATTTCAAAGGTAGGATTATTATGTAAATAATATAAGGTTAAAATGATTTGTTCCTCTGTAGTTAAAAGGCTTTTTCTTCCACCACCAGCTTTTATTAATCTCCGTTCTGATTTAGCCAGCTCTGACTTTTTTTTATGGTGGTATTCCTGACCTTTTTCAAGGAGTTGTTCGAGTTGTTGATAACTTAATCCTATCAATCTCTTTGTTGACTTTGGATTACGTTTAATATAACTGACAATTGGAATCATTATTAAAAATAAACAGGAGATTTAAATTCTATTATAACATAAAGCAAATCTAAGTTTTTTATTTTTTGGAGATGTCTATTAACGGCTCCGGTCTTGATTAATTTGCTCCACTGAATCAGGCATAATACCAACTCGGGCAAAGATGCTTTCTCTAGTGCGATCAATTCCTTTGAGAACCTCTGCTGACGGTCGCTGGGAGAGTCGCACAGACCGTTCCAATAACACTAAAATCTGTTGATTGACAGAACGGCGTTCTCGGGCAGCCATGTCTTTAATCTGTTGGTAAAGCTCTTCAGGAATATCTCTTAGACTTAAATTGGTCATGGTTTTCACTAATGTTTACACTATCATGATAGCATAGTGATACCAAACCTATGGACAAAACAAAGTACGGATTATCTCAGTCAGGCGGACGCGAAAAGAAGAGGTAGCCATTTATGAAAGCAACAGAATTTGATGCCAAATTCGATCAGGGGGAAGACATTACTGAATTCTTAGACCTTGTCTTGATGCAAAGCGCGAGTGGGGGAAACCCCCAAGACCGCGCTGCATCGCTTCCCATGCTAAACGTCCTGGATATGAGCAGAAACGAGTTAATGTTGATTTCCCAACTTGGATGATTGAAGCATTAGATCGGGAAGCCAAACGATTGGGGGTCACCCGTCAGTCAATTATTAAGGTATGGCTCGCTGAACGACTTGAACAGCTATCGTCTTAAAAACCTTTATATAAAAGAATGCGATGCTCGTTCAGAGCCGCTACGCGAACGCACTAGACGGGATGCGATGAAGCGTTCGCAAAGCGTGGCCTACGGCCTCAGCTTCCGCGCTTATGCGATCGCTTGATCCTCTAGAGTGCGTTATGGGCAGTAAGCTGTTGTGCATTTAATACTGTATTAGTGGCTGAAATCAAATAAAAAAGATAGATTACAGTGTGCTTTTGCCTTTTGCCTTTTGCCTTTTGCCTTGCTAAAACCAATTTTAAATGCGTTTTCGCTTATATCAAATATATCACTTCGGCTTTGTGAGCATCACGCGCCAAAAAACAAAAGCAATTAAGGATGCATAACCTAATACTGTTAGCCACTCCTGCAAAGTTCCCATACCAAATAAAACTGTGTTATCCATAAATACAGAAGTATTGAATATAAAATTTATCGCAACTCTCTTCCGAAGGGAAATAGAGACAAGGGAATTAATTTAAAATGCTGTTGGGCAAAGGGAAGGCCAATAATCGTAATCGCTAAAATTAGCCCTGAAACCAAATGAGCAACGGCAATCTCCCAGCCAAATACGAGCAGCCAGATAATGTTAAAAATCATATTGAGGAGGCTACCAACCTCTGACGTTTCCTCAATTGTTCTGCCAAATGGTGCCAGAGTAGCGATGCCCAGCTTGATAGCCTGTATTCCAAAGGGGATGCCAATAATAGTCAGACAAATCCCTGTCTTGATGCAAAGCGCGAGTGGGGGAAACCCCCAAGACCGCGCTGCATCGCTAATCCACCGATAATGTAACCGGTACCAACCACTAAACCACCAAAGATTAACCAGATAATGTTTCCTAGAAGGCTCATGACTCTCCTTTATTAATCCCTTTGGTACTACTTAATTATACCAGCTAAATTGGGTGAATTACTTTTTCCTAGGGAGTAGGGAGTAGGGAGTAGGGAGTAGGGAGTAGGGAGTAGGGGTAATAAAATTGTAAGCATATGCGCTACTTGAGGTGCTACGCCAACAGCTATCAGCTTAAGCGCTACTTGAGGTGCTACGCGAACAGCTATCAGCTAATGCGCTCTCGCCCATACTAATTGAGGTGTTTATGGGGAAAGTGCCAGCGTCGAAGCCTGTGCCACGCTACTAATCGGTGCTTTTGAATAAAATAAGCTGACCGCTGACTGCTGACTGCTGAATGCTTACATAAAATTGAATGGTTTAATCCTGAAACATCAGAGCAAAAAGCTGACAGCAACAAGTCATCCCTCAAAGTCAGAGGGCTTTTGCTGTTGCTCTTCCAAAAACAGCTCTACAGCCCGATTAAACTCTTCCGGCTCTACTAAAAATGGCCAATGATTGCCAGGAACTTGACGGATAGTTAGATTTTTGAGATAAGTTTTATAGGGTTTTAGCTGCCAATCCGAGCGATTAAGACCTTTTTCTGGTACTATCAATAGGGTAGGAATAGCAATGATTTCCGTTAGTCCTGCTACGCGCATCACGTCTTCAAAAATCTCATTTCTCGCCTGAACCACAAATTTACTGCCCCAACTGCCATCAGGTTTAGGTTCAATGCTGGCTTGAAAGACATTTTGCTGAAAGGGACTCCAACCCCGGTATTGTTTTAATTGTTTAGCTTGTGCTTCCGCTTGCTCATAACTGACAAAGGGGCCCATAGCTTTTACAAAAGGCAACACACGGAAGAGTAGGGGAAACATAACCTTAAACCACATCGGAATTTTGCCCATGAAAAAGGGATCCACCAAAATTAGGCTGCGCAATCGGGATGGATTTTGCTTAGCCCAGATCGGAACTAATTTACCAGTCCAGGAGTGACCGAGGATATCAGCACTAGACCATCCTAGGTGATCCATTAACGCTTCTAAATCGGCGATGTGATCATCAAAGGTATAGCCTTGATCCGGCTTGCTACTTTCCCCATGACCGCGCAGATCTGGAGCAACAATATGATACTTTGGGGCAAGGTAATCCCCGAGGCTAGACCACACTAGGCCATGGTCCGCTAAGCCATGTAAGAGTAACAAGGGAGTTTGGCCTTGGTTCCATTCTAGGTAAGACAGTTGGATGTCTGGTAAGTCTAAGGTTTGACGTATGGGCATGATGGGATGATCGCGCTTAAGTCATAGTATAGGCTTTATTCTTGGCTTCTTGTTCTGCTTTTAATTTCCGTAATCTAACTATGCCTGGAGGAGGGTTTAGTTCTTGAGCTTTTTGTTGCTGATGACTCCATTCCAGCCAGTCAGAAATATATTTTGTGACAACTTCTTTGTTGTTTAAGTAGTAAAGAATTGTGGCATAAACTTGATCCAAGGTAATAGTATAAAAACAGTTAAGAATTTCTTCTGGAGTACGATTACGATAAATGTACTCATACAGCACGTTTTCAATGCCCACTCGCGTTCCTTTGATGCGAATATCATCAGGAGCAATAAAATCAAAATAGTCTTCTATTTTCATCAGTTCAATAATTGATAATTGATAATTTTAAAAGGACTGTTTAACCAGATTACCCTCAAAGCACTGACAGGGTTCGCAATCGATTCAGAGCTGCTGCTAATTCTAAGCGGCGGAATTGGACTAAATCCCCTTCAGGAAAGAAAGTTAGTACATCCAATCCTTTTTCTTCAATATCTTTCATCACCAGATCTAAAATTTCCGATAGGGTCAATCGTTCATCGATATACTTCTCTTTAGCATAAACAAGAGCTTTGGAAATCCCTCTTAACTGACCTACTTCTACAATCTGCTCAACAGCAGATAAATCAATATTTTCTGCACCAAACCCTACTTCATCTACATCTCGGACTTTCAATTTTACGGCTTTGCGTCCACGACTGGGGTCAATCCCATCGGCTAATGGTACCCGTGGGGTAATAGTGCCAAAGTGTTTCCCGCCTTCAGCGGTGCGTTCGGTAAAGTATTTTTCGGCAATTAACTGAGCCTTTTCGGTGACATCCTGGGGTTGGAAGTTTTCCATGGCAATGACGGTATCGGCTACATCAAAGTAATCTCCACTGCCTCCCATGACTAAAATAGTAGAAACACCATACTCGGTATAGAGCTGTTGGACTTTATCAATAAATGGTGTAATCGGTTCTTTATCTTTAGCAATCAGCTCCTGCATACGGCGATCGCGAATCATAAAGTTAGTTGCTGCTGTGTCTTCGTCTACCAACAGTAACTTGGTACCGGCCTCAAGTGCTTCGATAATATTTGCGGCCTGGGAGGTGCTACCACTAGCATTGGTGGTGGAAAATTTTTCAGTAGAGCGACCTTGAGGTAATTGATTAATAAATGGGGAAATATCTACACCAGAAATCCCCCGACCATCTTCAGCCCGAATCTTGACAGCGGTGGGATTGGTGACTACTAATTCCCGTCCATCTCCAGGAATATGATTGTAAACGCCTAATTCAATGGCTTTGAGCACTGTGGATTTGCCATGATAGCCACCTCCTACAATCAAGGTGATCCCTTCTGGGATTCCCATACCGGTAATTAATCCTCGATTGGGACAAGTGAATGCTACTTGAAGTGTCTGGGGAGATTGAAATGCGATCGCATCCTCTTGTAATGGTTTGTCATCCACCCCACTCGACCGTGGCAAAATGGCACCGTTAGGAATAAAAGCAACTAATTCACGGCTTGCCAGCTGTTGACGCAGCCAATCGGCATCTTCCACTGTTTCTACATGATGCTTAATAGCAGCTGGATCGAGGACTTCATACTTGATGGATTGGTCTATAATATCAGGGATATCTTGGCATAGCATTTCTGCGGCCTGACGCCCAGAAATCCGACGACCACGAGCTGGTAATCCTACCACAAACCGGATTTCTACCCCTTCATCACTCACCAAAGCCGAGGTGCGCTCCAGTACTGATTGCCCGACACGGGTAATGGCAATCAAGCCACTATTCCCGGTACCCCGCCGACAGCTCATTTCCCCAGCTACCCAATCAAATGAGCGAGTTAGATAATCCTCTAGGGCGATGGCTCGGCTGTCAGTGCGATACAGCTCACTGGGGAAACCAGCCACTGACTGGGGTAAGTACACGCGCACTTGGCTAGGAGAGGCAAAGGGGTCTCCCTGAACCCTGTCAATGACTAGAGTGAAATCTGGAAACTGATAGCTACCCTTGATATCTCTGTAGGATTTGTAGCTGCGGTCATCGAGTTGTAGGAGTAACGACTCCAATTGATTGCTAGTGGCCATAATTGCAAGCAGAAAATTGCTTGTTAATTGTCAATGGTTACTATACCAAAGGGAACAGGGAACAGGGAACAGGGAGTAGGGAAAAGGGAACAAAAATTCTCACAATTCCTACACCGATTAGTATAGCCAATTGTCAATTAACAAGGGATTGATAACTTTTGAGTGTTGACTACCCTTATGACTATTGAGTGATGACTTAAGCTATCAGCTATCAGCTAATGCGCTACGCGCACGCTAAGCGAACAGCTATTAGCTTATGGGCTACTTCACAGGCTTCTAGCCTGTGCCACCCAGGCTACTTGAGGTGCTTTTGAATAAAACAGCTAACCATTTGTTTAATCTTAGTGAAGTCACAGGCTTCTAGCCTGTGCCACGAAGCTGACCGCTGACCGCTGACCGCTGACCGCTGACCGCTGACCGCTGACCGCTTAAGTTTACTGACTTGACTGCTCTGATAGATTAACTAGACTTAATTCTTGCAGTGATTTTTCCAGAGCAGCGGTTTCCCAATAGAGCTTAATTGCTCCATGAAAGTTAGGATTTACTGTAATATCATCTATAGTATAGACGTTTACAAATCCAAATTGAATTGCTTTGATTACAGCCTTTCTGGGAATCAATTCAACATATTTTTTCAAGTAACCAGCACTTAGATTCAGCGATACATCAATGCGATGATAATTACCGACATTCACAAACCCAAACATCTTAATATCAATTTCAGATTGTTCATGGAAAACGGCTTGTTGTAGGGTTAAAGCACCAGCTTCAATCAGTTCTTCTATTTGACCGGCGTCTGCCAAGTTTTGCCTAAATAATCCCAGCAGCTTCCCTAAGGTAGCCTCATCTTGATCCTTAAGTACTACTTCTAAGTCTATTCCCAGCTTCTCTTCATTCACAGAGTTTTTGATCAATGCGATCGCACCTTCTCTGAACCCCTGGTCTTGTGGTGGCGTATTCTGGTTGAACAGTAAGCTAGGTTGATCACTGCTTTGCTCACTTCTATCATATCTATCAATTAAGCCAAACTTAAGTAATAGTTTGTCAATACCTAAAATTTGCTTTTGGGCAGCTTGCCATAGCACTGTTCTGAGGTTAGTCCGAAATTCCCCGATTGGATTTAATAACCACCAAGCTTTACGAGACAGAGACTTTTTAGAGAGATGATTACCCTTATTCCATTGATTTTTCAGCTCCTGATCGCTAAGGTAACGGGACTGAAACGGTAAGGAAGAGTCAGGAATAGAGATTAGTAGTTTCCCGGCCTCATAGGTTAAGCCAGGGGTAAAAATTTTATCTATTTTAATTTCAATCTCATGGAGTTGGAAGATACTGGTGGGTTGACCGAGGATGCTTATTTGAAAATATTGGAGAAATTCCCCTACTGCCTCCATTTGTTGTAAGGCTAATTTTTTTACTGACTTAAAGGGAATATTTTTACCGATTTTTACAGATATCTTGTAAACCTGTTCCAATGGTATAATGTTGCTAATCGAAATTTTTCGACGTTGCAATGACTCTATTACTTCCAGGTCATGGTGTTTAAAAATATTGGCAGCATTCTCCTGAAAAAAAAATCGATATTCTTCGTTGTTTGCTGTTATAGTGCGGTTAGGAGTCATATCAAATCCTGGTGCCTTAACGACTTGTTAATTGAAATTTGACGATTGAGACTGGTGAATTGAGACTTGTTAATTGAAATTTGACCAACCCCGAAGACTAATACGTATTACAACCGACAATATTTTACCTATTACAAGTGATATTATAATTGATAATTTGATAATTGATAATTTTTGGTTAACGGTTGACAGTTGACGATACTATAGACTCAACTGTGAACAAAAAAGAGTTGCATCAAGACATGGTGATAGTTAAATCGGTATGGGCTTAAAACTGGACACTGAGCATCAACTGGCAATTCAAAACCACGCAGAGAGCACCTATCCTGAAGAGTGCTGCGGTTTACTATTGGGTAAGCACCGGGGTGAGGTGAAAACTCTGGTTGAAGTATTACCCACACCGAACAACTGGGATAGTGAAGCAGCTGATGCCTATGCTACGGTTGAGGGCAAACCTCAGGGAGATTATAGCAGACAGCGCCGATTTAGCATTGCACCTGAGGTGCTACTGCGGGCACAAAAAGACGCACGCGATCGCAATCTGGATATAATCGGGATCTATCACTCTCATCCAGATCACCCAGCGGTACCTTCAGAATTTGATCGTGCGATCGCTTGGCAGCAATACTCGTATATTATTGTTGCCGTTGAGGAAGGTAAAGCGTGTGACTTCAGAAGTTGGAGCCTGGATGAACACCACCAGTTCCAGCCAGAAGAAACTATCATTATCAAAGGTTAACTGCTGAGTCTTACCGCTTCCAACCCAACATGCCATGTTAAATCCCAATCTAGATGAAATCCAATTAAGTAAAGACGAATACGAACGTTACTCCCGACACCTGATTTTGCCAGAAGTTGGGTTAGATGGACAAAAACGCCTCAAAGCTGCCAGTGTCCTATGTATAGGTAGTGGTGGATTAGGTTCACCCCTATTGCTCTATCTTGCTGCTGCTGGAATTGGAAACCTAGGTCTAGTCGATTTCGATGTTGTAGATAGTTCTAACCTCCAACGTCAGGTAATTCACGGGACGTCGTGGGTAGGTAAACCGAAAATTCAGTCGGCCAAAGAGCGGATTCTAGAAATCAACCCTCACTGTCAGGTAGACCTCTACGAAACCCTGCTGAATTCCGAGAATGCCTTGGAAATCATGGCACCCTATGATATTATCGTCGATGGTACCGATAACTTTCCCACCCGTTACCTAGTCAATGATGCGTGTGTACTTCTGAATAAGCCAAATGTCTATGGCTCTATTTTCCGGTTTGAGGGACAGGCGACAGTGTTTAATTACGAAGGTGGTCCCAACTACCGCGACTTGTTCCCTGAGCCCCCACCACCAGGAATGGTACCTTCCTGTGCAGAAGGAGGGGTTTTGGGCATTCTGCCAGGAATTATTGGCGTGATCCAAGCAACGGAAACGGTCAAAATTATTTTAGGCAAGGGCGATACCCTCAGTGGACGTTTGTTGCTATACAACTCTTTAAATATGACTTTCCGGGAATTGAAACTGGGACTCAATCCAGAACGACCGGTCATTGAGAAGTTGATTGACTATCAACAATTCTGTGGCATTCCCCAAGCTAAAGAAGAGGAAGCCAAACGCCAGATGGATATCAAAGAGATGAATGTCCAGGAGCTCAAGGAACTCATGGATAGTGGTGCGGATGATTTTGTTTTAATTGATGTCCGCAATCCCCATGAGTATGAGATTGCTAAGATTTCTGGCTCAGTTCTAGTGCCATTACCGGATATTGAACAGGGTTCTGGTGTAGCAAAAGTTAAGGAGCTGGTTAATGGTCATCGCTTGATTGCCCATTGCAAGAAGGGAGGTCGCTCAGCGAAAGCCTTGGGAATTTTGAAAGAGGCTGGTATTGAAGGGATTAATGTCAAAGGAGGTATTACTGCCTGGAGTCAGGAAATTGATTCATCAGTACCGCAATACTAACTAAATATATAGCAATTATGGTGAACCAGTCAGGGACATTGCTTATCCTTTTAAGGCAAAAGGCAAAAGGCAAAAGGCAAAAGGCAAAAGGCAAAAGGCAATAGTCAAGAAGGTTTTAACCAGGGAACAGAACTATGTCTTAACCTTGTCTTGGACTGCTATAGGAACTGGATCTGGCCACGGTAACGGGAATTCCATTAGTTGTATTTGGTGCGATCGCAGATGAGTTTGCGATCGCTATTTTATTTACTGGTCACCAATGCTGCTAATTCTGTAGATACTGTCTGATCTCAAAGTATAGTTCAGCACTGATCTCAAAGTTGATCCCTGTCTTGATGCAGTCGCTCATGGGGGAAACCCCCAAGACCGCGCTGCATCGCTGCTCCCTACTCCCTGCTCCCTACTCCCTAAAACCCAGGAATTTATACCTTACCCCATTGAAAAGTGCTATGAATGCTCGATGCGAGTACCCAAAACCTTGAGGAATTCTGCTAGCCACCGGGGATGAGCAGGCCAAGCGGGAGCTGTTACTAAATTACCGTCTACTATTGCTTGATCTACTGGAATGTCAGCATAGGTTCCACCAGCACGGGTAACATCGGGACCACAGGCTGGATAAGCGGAACATTTTTTACCTTGGATTACATCTGCTGCTGCCAACAATTGAGCACCATGACAAATTGCTGCGATTGGTTTGTTGGCTTGGGCAAAGTGCTGCACGATTTTGATCACATCTTGATTGAGGCGGATGTATTCTGGTGCTCGCCCCCCTGGAATCACTAGGGCGTCATAATCTTCAGGATTGATGGCATCAAAGGTGGCATTGAGGGTGAAGTTGTGACCAGGCTTCTCCGTGTAGGTCTGGTCTCCTTCAAAGTCATGAACCGCTGTGCGAACAATGTCCCCAGCTTTTTTGTCAGGACAGACAGCATCAACGGTATGTCCTACCATCTGCAACCCTTGGAAGGGAACCATCACTTCGTAGTCTTCTACAAAGTCACCTACGAGCATTAAGATTTGCTTTCCTGCCATGTTATCACTCCTGTGGTTTGAATCGGAATAGCTCTTGAGCAATCCTAATCTATCAAGGTTCTGAGGTTGTTTGCGTAGCGTGGCCTTTTGGCCAAGGTTGTCTGTCAGAATGAAGAATGAAGAATGTAGAATGAAGAATGTAGAATGCAGAATGAAGAATGTAGAATGAAGAATGCAGAATGCAGAATCTATAATTATAAATTATAAATTATAAATTATAAATTATAAATTATAAATTATAAATTATACACTTCCCCATCTCCCCATCTCCCCATCTCCCCATCTCCCCACTCTATCCAAAAATGTCCTGATGGAGTAGCATAGATTCTGTATAGGGGTCTAAAACCTCTGAAGGATAAAATTCAGCCAATCCTATGACGTTAATCAGTAAATTGGGGTTTAAGCCACAAAAGAAAGCTCATTTAATTGCACCAGTAACCATTAAATCCTCTGATATATCGATAGTTATACCCGTCAGGAATAATCAGAAAGGAATTGACTTATTTTTGTCAGAATTTTTCAAAACCCAGAATCTAGAAAGCTATCCCAAAGAAATAATTATCGTTGATAATCAATCAAGCCCAGAGATTACTATCCCTAAACAGTTTCAAGTTGCTCCGCTTTCAATAAGAGTGATAAAATGCTCAAAACTTGGACCGGCATCTGCCAGAAATATGGGAATCAACTCTGCTAAAGGAGATTGGATTTTATTTACCGATAGTGACTGCATTCCTTCAGAATCCTTAATCACAGGCTATCTTAATGCCATGAATGGCTCCATCGGATATGCAGGTAATGTTAAATCCTGGAGCAATGATGTATTGTCAAACTATTATGAAACTCAAGAAATACTTGTCCCCTTAAAAGTTATTGAAGATGGCCAGATGCTCAGACCGGAATATTTAATTACAGCCAATGCCCTAGTGTGGAAAAAAGCCCTTGAAAAAATCGGTGGTTTTAACGAAACTATTAAAATTGCTGCCGGTGAAGATATAGATTTAGGGTTTAGGTTATTAGAAATTGGCAACTTATCCTATAGTTGGCAATCAATTGTCTATCATGATTTCACTCACGGCATTCTCGGATTTATTAAAAGATTTATCAGATATGGAAAAGGCAACAAACTAGTCAGTCAGCTATACTCCATTGACTTAACTCCTAAACCATTTATTCCCAATAAACCCGGTTTTATAAATCAACTCTTGTCAACTTTACAATATGTGTGTCTTATAGTAGGATATATGATTAGTTAAAAGCTAAGCATTCAGCTATCAGCTATCAGCCTCGAAGCCTGTGCCACGAGTCATGGACTTTTCCCCAGACTTTCAATTCTCATTGATCTGGAACTATTAAATTCTCTAGTTATAGGTTTATTTTAAGCTGTTCGCGTAGCGTGAGCTAAAAGCTGACGGCACCTCAAGTAGCGTGAGCTAAAAGCTCACGGCTGACGGCTGAATGCTTACGTTCTAATAGTAATGAGGTACACAGGATTTTTTCCCTATTGCCTATTGCCTATTGCCTATTGCCTATTGCCTATTGCCTATTGCCTATTGCCGATTGCCTATTGCCTATTGCCTATTGCCTATTGCCTATTGCCTATTGCCTATTCCCTGTTCCCTGTTCCCTGTTCCCCATCTCCCCATCTCCCCATCTCCCCATCTCCCCATCTCCCCACATTTCCCACCCTCCCCTAATCTGAAGGCGGCAATTCCCGATCGCTCAAGCTTTTTTTACCTGTTCCCGCATAGTATTTATATTGTTCAATGATAATTTTCGCCAGCTCAGAAAGGGGTATTTCTTTACCATCAACCTGAGCTTTCACATAAATCTTAAGTGCTTCAATATAAGATAGACCAAGAGCCAGGGTTAGTGCTGCTGCCGTTGAGCCTGATATTGCTCCACCAAGCACGGTGCCTGCACCAGGAATCATTTTGAGTAAATTCGCGACAATTACTTTACCCACTGCAGTCATTCCTCCTGTACCCCCAAGAGCAGATATCACCATGCCCAGAAAAGCTCTTTCAACCGTTAATCCAAAAATGCTGGTGATATTAGCAATCATTACCGTTTGCATAGTTACCAAGATTGGCGCATCAGAAAACGGAATTGGTGAGGCACCAACCAATGCTGAACCAGTAACGTAACCCGTAACATATTTAAACGCTTCACCTGCTTTTAGTTCAATATTTCTAATCTGTTCTCTCAGAAATGCTTTGCGCTGGGCTTCCGGCAGTAAATTTGCCGTCACTTCTACTAAACGCTCTAAACCATGGGCTGTCACCGTATAATCATCATCGATAGGTTTTGATTGTGCTAGCACTGGAATAATCTGACTAACCGGTAGATTCTTACCCTCTAGGAAAGCAATAAACTCACTACGTTTTTTCGTTAAGGTTTGAGTCAGCACTAAGATAACGGGTACATCTTTTTGTTGGAGGCTCTTTAGCCATTCTTCCTCAATCGGATCCAATCGAGCTGTTTCATGATTAAGGCAATACCACACCACATGAATATGTTCTTTTGCCTCTAGTTTCCTTTGATCATCAATTAGTTTCGAGATATCTCCCCTTACTCGTTCAATCTGTTGAGCTTTAAGTTCTAGCCCTGGTGTATCGTACACTGTAATCGGGCAACCTGTTTTCGTATAACGACGAATGGTTTGAGTAACAGGATAGCCCACTCCAGTTTCTGCCAGACGAGAGCGAAAAATTGTGTTTACTAAAGTACTTTTTCCTACACCGGTTTTACCAATTACTAAAACATTACATTGCTCAACTTTGCTCTGGGCATCTTCATAGGCTTCGCTCATTTTACCTAACAGTTCATCAAACGAAATGTGCTCTGACATTAGTAGTTTTCTCCTTTAGCAACTACCCAGAAGTATTGAATCTAGCCATAAAATTTTACCAAAATCTTTGATATTTGTTTAAAGTCAGCGAAAAATTTGTTGACTTTGAACAAAAAAACTGCTTTACGATGGGATTTATTCAAAGTTTACAAAAAATTGAGTCAATCATTTTTGTGTCTGTTACCATTTATACAAAAATTAACTTTTTCATAGCTATGAGGTACACATTATTTTTTCACTCTTGCCTCTTGCCTCTTGCCTCTTGCCTCTTGCGTTCCCCTCCTGGGAGGGGTTAGGGGTGGGTTCCTCTTGCCTCTTACCTCTTGCCTCTTACCTCTTACCTCTTACCTCTTACCTGCTCCCTGCTCCCTACAAACCCCTTTGTACCTAACTGAAGTGCAAACCGCGCTCAATGCTTACTAAAAACCCGATCCAAGCGTTCCAGGTAAGATGTATACTCGCTTTTTTGGGATTTCACCTCGGGACACTGTCAGTCTCGATCCAGAACATCGGTTACTTCTGGAAGTTAGTTGGGAAGCCATGGAAAATGACGGGCACATTCCAAAAACCTTACAAGGTGAGTCTACAGGAGTTTTTGTTAGTCTTACTGTAAATGATTATCAAAATAGATTATAAAGAGAATATTACACAAACTGAATTAGATCATATTACTCCCCTATGATGTCACTGGGTTTTCAATCAAGCTAGGAGAGCCAAAGATATTAATTGCTGATATCCAAAATAAAGCAGATCCAGTATTAGCCATGAAAAATTACCTAATCGATATACACAAACCTTTAAATAAAAGGTATTGATAAAGATGTAAGGATTTTGCTACGGCATAATGGAGGTTTGGGTAGCTAAAATCAATACTTGTGTACCACTACCAAAAAACTATGGAATTAATCACAATTGCTGATCTCTAAAATCAACTAAATTAACAACTAAATCCAAGCGATCGCACAGATAATAGTAAATCAAATAACTGGATCAAGGTAGAACTATGAACTTAATTCAATTCTTAAAAGACCTTTCTATAAAAGTGGTTAAATTATGGAGTGATGAAGGAAATTTAAGAACTGGAGGTTCCCAAGAAGTACTGACCACTGATGTTATGGCCGAATTAGAGCAGTATAAATCAGAAATCTTACAGTTAATAAACAAAAATCCAGATATAGCCCAAGTCCATCCCCTCTCTTATGGTCAAAAAGATCTCTGGTTTTTGTGGCAGCTATCACCCCAGAGTCATAATTATAATGTGTCATTTTCGGTTCGGATTTACTCCAAGGTAGATCTAACTATTTGGCAACAAGTTTTTCAAGCTCTAAGGGAAAGGCATCCGCTACTACGGAGTACATTCCCGAACTTGGGCGAACAACCAATCCAACAACTACATCAACATCAAGAGTTAGACTTCTTACAGATAGATGCTTCTAGTTGGAGTGAAGAGGAGTTAAACAAAAAGGTAGTTGAAGCTCACAGACATCCTTTTAACCTAGAAACAGAACCAGTGATGCGAGTTAGGTGGTTCACTTGTTCCGAACAAGACCATATCATGTTACTGACAATACACCACATTGCTTTAGATGGTTGGTCCTGCAACTTAATTGCCAAAGAGCTACCACAACTTTACCAAGCTCAACTAAATGGGCTTGAGGCATCCCTACCACCACTACAGCATTCTTATCAAGATTATGTTAGTTGGCAAAAGGAGTTAGTAGAAGGACAAGAAGGAGAACAACTATGGAACTATTGGCAACAAAGATTGGCCGGGGAATTACCGGTATTGAATTTGCCTACAGACAAACCACGACCCCCTATACAGACTGATAATGGTGGCAGCTATCCCTTCAAATTATCAGAAAAGTTGACTGAACAACTGAAAGAACTAGCTCAAACAGAGGGGGCAACTCTGTATATGACTCTGTTAGCTGCTTTTCAAGTGCTTCTGTATCGTTACACCGGTCAAGAGGATATTTTAGTAGGTTCTCCTACTTCTGGCAGATCTAAAGGGGAGTTTGCTTCTATTGTTGGTTACTTCGTGGACTCAGTAGTGATGAGAGCAGATTTGTCAGGGAATCTCTCTTTTAGAGATTTCCTCTCTCAAGTACGCCAGACAGTCCAGGGAGCACTAGCTCATCAAGATTATCCCTTTGCTTTATTGGTAGAGAAGTTACAGGTAGAACGTGACTCCAGTCGTGCTCCTCTTTTTCAGGCTTGCTTTGTACTACAAAAATTCCAGGAATCTCAAGATGTGCCAAAGTGTTTTTTGAGCAGCAAAAAAACCTTGATGAATTGGGGAGGACTTGAAGTAGAACCTTTTGTCCTCGAACAGTATGAAAGTCAATATGATTTATTCCTGGAAATGCTTGAAGAGGACTCATCTCTGGTTGGGTTGTTAAAATACAATGCTGACTTATTTGATGAGCAAACTATTGCCCGAATGGCTGGTCATTTCCAGAACTTGTTAGAAGGGATAGTGAATGGTCCGCAACAGAGCGTAACAGCACTACCATTAATGACAGAGGTAGAGCGAGAACAGATATTGGTAGAATGGAATAATAGGAAAACAGATTACCCAAATGATAAATGTATCCATCAGTTATTTGAGGAGCAGGTAGAGAAAACACCGGATGCAGTAGCAGTAGTATTTGAAGAGCAAAAGCTGACCTACTCCCAATTAAATACTAAAGCCAATCAACTAGCCCATTACTTGCAAAAATTGGGAGTAGTTCCAGAAACCCTAGTGGGAATATGTGTAGATCGTTCAGTAGAGATGGTAGTAGGTTTATTAGCTATACTCAAAGCCGGAGGAGCTTATGTGCCATTAGACCCGGCCTATCCCCAAGAACGCCTAGAATATATGTTCGCTGACTCCCAAGTGTCAGTGTTACTAACTCAAGAACAAATATTAGCTCAACTCCCTCAACATCAAGCCCAAGTAGTTTTTTTAGATAGAGATTGGGAAAAAATAGCAACTGAAACACCAGAAAAAGTAGAGAGTGAAGTCAGTCCCCAAAATTTAGCTTATGTAATTTATACATCAGGTTCCACAGGTAAACCGAAAGGAGTATTGGTAGAACACAAGGGACTATGTAATCTGGCTACAGTTCAAATGCAAGGGTTTCAAGTCAACTCCAACAGCAGAGTCGTTCAGTTCGCATCATTAAGTTTCGATGCCTCCATCTCGGAAATAGTCATGGCTTTAGGTTCAGGAGCCAGTTTGTACATAGGCAGTCGAGATACTTTAATGCCTGGAACTGGTTTAAGTCAGTGGTTGCAGTCGAACAAAATCACCCATATCACCATACCCCCCTCAGCTCTGGCAGTGATGCCAAAAGAGGAATTACCTGATTTAAAGACCATAGTGGTAGCAGGAGAAGCTTGCCCACCAGAGCTAATATCCTACTGGTCTGTGGGGCGACAATTTGTGAACGCCTACGGACCAACAGAATCAACAGTATGTGCAACCATGGCCGAATGCTCACCAGAGTGTTCTGTACCACCCATAGGTAGGCCGATCAGCAATACTCAAATCTACATCCTAGACAAGAATTTACAACCAGTACCCATAGGAGTATCAGGTGAAATTTATATAGGTAGTGTTGGTTTAGCTCGTGGGTATCTCAACCGAGAGGATTTAACAAATCAGAGATTTATCCCTAACCCCTTTGACAACTCAAAAGTCAACCCCCCCCTTACCCCCCTCCTTAAGGGAAGTCAAAAGTCAAAATTATTATATAAAACGGGTGATTTAGGCCGTTATCTAGGTGATGGGAATATAGAATTTATCGGGCGGATAGACCACCAAGTCAAAGTGCGAGGATACCGGATAGAAACTGGAGAAATAGAAGCAACCTTAACTCAACATCCCAGTGTCAAACAAACAGTAGTAGTAGCCAGGGAAGATAACTCAGTAAGTCAACGTCTTGTAGCATATATAGTACCATTAGTTGAAAGCAATATCACATCAAACCCAGAACTATCAAACACTCAAATCAACAGTTGGCAAAACCTATTTAATCAACAAATTGATGAACAGAAGAGTGAAGTAACCGACCCATTATTCAACATCTCAGGTTGGAGTAGCAGTTACGACAACCAATCCTTACCAGAAAGGCAAATGCGAATTTGGGCAGGAGATATTGTAGCTCAAGTATTAGCACATAAACCGAAAAAAGTATGTGAAATAGGTTGTGGAACCGGGTTGCTACTATTTCAAATCGCCCCCCACACACAAGCCTATTATGGCATCGATATATCTAGTATTTCACTAGAGTATATCCAACAACAAATACTCCAGGAACCAGAGAAATATGCTCAGGTCAATCTAGCACAGAAAAGAGCAGATGAGATAGGTGACATAGCAGCTCAAAACTTCGATGTGGTGATTCTCAACTCGGTAATTCAATATTTTCCGAATGTAGAGTATTTGTTACAAGCAATATCTGAGGCAATTCGGATAGTCAAACCAGGAGGAATAATTCTCCTGGGAGATGTCCGGAGTTTGCCATTAATGAAAGCCTTTCACTCTTCGGTGCAACTGTATCAAGCAACTCCCTCACTGTCACAACAACAACTCTTAGAAAAGATAGACATAAAAATGGAGCAGGAGACCGAGTTGTTAGTCTCACCAGAGTTGTTTGTAGCTATCAAAGAAAAACATCCAGAAATAACTCATGTACAAATCCGTTTACAGAGGGGAACAGAACACAATGAACTGAATAAATATCGCTATAGCGTACTGTTGCATATAGAGGCACAACCAGGAAAAGTAATAACACCGACTGTAGAAAGTGGAGCTTCTCTGAGTGTTCAACAGATAGAAAATTATCTGCGAGACAAAGGGCCAGAATCAATTTGCTTTAGTGGTTTAGTCAATGGCAGAGTAGCTAATGATGTAGAGTTGGTAGAGTGGCTATCACAGCCAGAATCAAAACATAATGTGCAGCAGTTGAGGCAGAAATTAGAGTCAAAGCAAACCAAGAGCATCGACCCAGAGAGGTTATATGAACTAAGTGCATCTTTAGGGTATAACTTAGAGTTGTGTTGGTCTGCCCAGGGAAGTCCGGAATTGATGGATGGGGTATTTGTGCGCAGTGAGTTAGCTAAAGAAGGGATAGTGTTAACACCCCTAACTCAAAAATCGGTGGTAGCAAGTAACTGGAATAATTATGGGAATAATCCGTTGAGTTCCCAGTTCAGAAAGGAACTGATACCGCAGTTGAGAGAGTATCTACAGTCGCGGTTGCCAGAGTATATGGTGCCATCGGGGTTGATGGTGTTGTCGCAACTGCCTCTGACTCCTAACGGTAAGGTAGACCGTAAGGCTTTGCCTGAACTGGATGTGGCCAGTAGATATCAAAACCAAGAATATGTTGCACCACGCGATCGCCAAGAATTACTATTGCTAAAAATATGGGAATATCTTTTAGGTATTCATCAAATTAGTATTAAAGATAATTTCTTTGACCTAGGGGGTCACTCACTTTTGGCAGTTCGCTTGATGAAATATATTGAAAATGAGTTGGGGAAATCTCTACCCCTGTCAACCCTCTTTCAATCTCCTACTATTGAGGAACTAGCTGCTGTTCTCCGTCAAGAGAGTATTTCCTCCTTTTCCCCTCTATTTCCTATTAACCCAAATGGCTCCAAAGTGCCAATATTCTGCATACACCCTGGTGGTGGAACTGCTTTCTGCTACTTTGAGTTAGCTAAACTATTGGGAACGGAGCAACCCTTCTATGGTCTACAAGCATTAGGTATAGAAAAAGGGCAAGAACCACTCACACGGGTAGAAGATATGGCTAGTCTTTACCTTTCTGCTATTCGTGAGGTGCAGCCAAATGGTCCCTATACTCTACTTGGTTGGTCATTTGGTGGAGCAGTAGCATTACAGATGGCTTACGAATTAACGATTCAAGGTGAACAAGTAGCTTTTCTAGGATTACTTGATACCTACGCCCCATCGAAGTTGACTGATGAGCAAAACATAGTAGAAGTAGAAGGGGAAGAAGTTGTCTTTCAATTGTTTGGGGGAACTGTTTCTATACCTACCGAAGAATTCCAGAAACTTGCTCCAGAGGAAAGAACAGTCTTTATTTTGAAGAAAGCTCAACAAGCTAATGTAGTTCCTCCTGATTTTCAGGTTGCTGATATTGAAGGTCTCCTGAAAGTTTTGGAGCTAAATTACAATGCAATGCGTAGCTACTCACCACCCAACTATTCAGGTTCTATGACTTTATTCAAACCTGAAAAAGGTTCATTGGGATTCTCCCAGGAAGTCATTGCTGCTATGGGACCAACTCTAGGTTGGGCAGACGAGTCCATTGGCGAGGTTAAGGTAGAAACTGTTCCTGGTTATCACGAGTATATGGTTTATCCACCAGGCGTAACCACCTTGGCTAAAAAGTTACGAGCTTGTATAGAGAAAGCTTTGAGTAAGGTCAGTTATAGTCAATAATTGAATCAACTCTAATCAAAATTTTAAACAAACAGGATATCAATATCTTATGTCTCAAATTGTTACTGAATTAACAGGTGTACCTCGCACCCTACTTTTACCACTCAGAGGACGAGCTGAAGAACAAGCTAATTCTCATCCCCTATTTCAAGATCCACTAGCTGTTGAGTGGTTAAAACTCGCGGGTTGGGATCAAGAGCTAGAGAAATTTTATTCTAAAAGTGCTAAAGCTGGTAATATTGCAGTTGCTATCCGAACTTACCAGCATGATCAAATAACATCTGGTCATATTGCCAAGCATTACCATCCAGTTGTAGTGGAATTGGGTGCTGGATTATCTAGTCGTTTTCACCGTATTGGACAGAATGCTTATCGTTGGTTAGAACTAGATTTGCCCATGGTAACTGAATTGCGCTCTAAGTTAGATACACAGACAGAACAGCATCAGTTTATTAGTGCTTCAGTTATGGATTTTGACTGGATGAATAATTTGCCCAACGTAGAACCAGAAAACATTTTATTTATTGCAGAAGGCTTACTAGCCTACTTTGAGGTAAATGAAGTCCAGCAACTCATATCTACGATGCGCTCTCGTTTTCCAGGGGCTACCTTAGATGTGGAAGTTCTAGGAAATTATGCCAAGATGTTTAGTAAAAAGTTATCTCAAATTGGAGCTCCCCTAAAGTGGTTTGTTAAGAATGAAGAAGATTTAGCTGCCATGGGATTGCAAGTAGTCAATACTTGGCCTATCTATCAGCTACATCAAGAACGTTGGCCTTGGCAATGGCAACTACTTTTGAAATTCCTTAGCAAATTCCCCTACTTTCGTAATGGATATCTAATTGTGGAAACTAAGTTATAGCAATCAAGAATGAAATGTGAAAAAATAATAGAGGAGTTAGTGGATAAAAATCTGAAATAATTAGATACCTTTATGGAATTTATTCCACTAATACAATGGATGAATCCAGAATAAGATATGTATAGTGGCGATCGTTAATCTTGAAGGCATCAAGGTAAAATAGATCAGGACATAAGCAAGGGCACTATATAGCAATTATCATAGTAATGAGGTACAGTAACAGCAGTGAGTAAAGCAATTATGAATATCTTCCTTGTCTTGATTAGTCTCCAACACAGTCTGGTAGAATTGTTCCAGTAGCGTGACCGTTCGCGTAGCGTGGCCTAAAGGCCAAAAGGCCAGGAAACATATTTGCTTTGGGGAGGCTACAGAGACCTCCCGTTTTTTTTGGCAAAAGGTTAGCTTAAACCATTATTCTCTCTAGTTGACAGCTCTATTGTCACCCCTTGAGTTAATCGACATACTGTTCGATAAACTTCCTAAGTTTCTTCACCTTAAACTCCTTAGCCAATCTATAAATAACCTTAGCAAATGGGACAAATTTAGAATCTAACTTTTCCAGCTTTTCGGCTTCTTGTCTGATGTCAAACACATTACCTTTCTTAGCAAAGTCATAAAGTTGGAGCAGGAGATCAGATGGGGGAGGCACAATGGCATCTAGCTGGATTTCTTCAGCTCCAGCATCTGTTATAATTTCTGGTTTTGGTATGAAGTCTTCATACACCCATTCCAGTTGCAAATACTGTTTTAATTTTTCTAGTAATTCGGCTACGTCCACTGGTTTGGGAATAAAATCATCGCAGCCTGCCTTCGAACTCTGTTCCTGGTCTAACTCATAAACACTGGCAGATGAAGCAATAATCAACAGATCTTTAAATTTATCTAATGAGCGCAGACGTCGCATCATTTCCAAGCCATCCATCACCGGCATCACCAAGTCAGTAATAATTAGGTCAGGGTTAAATGCTGTGGCTTTTTCCAAACCCTCAACCCCATTACTGGCCTCCAACAGTTCAAATCCCAGAGGTTGTAACACATTCACAATTACAGAGCGATTCTCCCATTTGTCATCTACTACTAAGATTTTACCTGCTTTCCCCTGACAACCTATAATAGTTTTGGTGGAGGCTTGCTTACTCTGACTCACAGCTGTAGTAATCGGTAACTCTAACTCGATCGAGAAAAGGCTACCTTGGCCATAAGTACTCTCAACATTGATAGCACTTCCCATCAAATTGATAATTTTTTTGCTAATCGCTAATCCAAGCCCAGTGCCTTGTTCACGATGCTCAATATCCCCCACCTGTTCAAAGGGCAAAAAGATTTTTTCCAGTTGTTCTGGGGTCATCCCAATGCCAGTATCTTTAATTATAAATTTAAGTTTTACTAGGGGGGATTGGATAGTAGTAATTGCTTGGTGGTTACTGATAACGTCTACCTTAAAGGTGACTCCGCCATGGTCAGTAAACTTAATAGAATTTCCCAAAAGATTAATCAGAACTTGTCGCAATCGTTTGGGATCAGTCAGGATACCCTCTGGCAGATGGGATGAGGGTTGATAAATAAAAGCAATCTGCTTTTGCTGGGCTTTGACCCGACAAATTTCTACAACTTCCATCAGAAAGGACGGCAAATGAATTTATGTCGGAAACAGTTCCATTTTCCGAGCTTCGATTTTGGATAAGTCTAAAATGTCATTAATCAGATGGAGTAGATAGTTGCCACACTTATAAATAAGGTTGATCTGGTCTTGTTGTTGAGGAGTTATCTGTGGATCCCGTTGTAGAATTTGGGCGTAACCCAAAATGCCATTGAGGGGAGTACGCAATTCATGACTCATATTAGCCAGGAATTGACTTTTGGCATGATTAGCCTGATCAGCCGCTTCTTTAGCTGCTTTGAACTCAGCTGTACGTTCCTCAACCCGGATTTCCAGTAAAGCATTGGTTTGTCGCAGTTCTGCTTCGATTCGCCTACGCCCAGCCAGATAAACTAGACCATAGCTAAATCCAAAACAGGAAACACCAGCAAATAACAGCCAATAGCGGTACTGATATATGACTTGACCCAGAGTCACTTTTCCCCAATCTTCGTAGGGACGAACCCGCAGATTCCGTAAGGTTTCGTGACAAGCTTGGTAGTTGGCCGGGATACTCCAGCCCTGATAACGACCAGCTTTGGCCGCTGGGTGCTCAGAAGGTATGGTCATTAATGCGATCGCAACCTCTTCCGCTAACTCCACTGGGGTATGGGATAGTGTGGAAAAAGGCCATTGTGGATAAAGTTTAGTACTCAGAGCAAAAGGGAAAGTGTCTTGATATTGAGTTTGCTGATTGAGGATCACAAAGTCATCTCGATTAATTTTACCCTCCTGTGCCATACGTTCGAGGGTATCAGTGCGGACAGTGCCAGCATCGACAATACCATCACGAACAGCGTAGATCACTGCGTCATGGCTACCACCAAAGTGGAGGCCTGGAAAGTCACGGTAGGGGTTAACTCCAGCTTCTAACAGAATTTCCCATGCCATTTGCCAGCCCCCAAAGGCATTTTCACTAACGGCCATAAAGGTTTTGCCCCGTAAATCCTTTAAATCCTGGATATCATTGCGGTCAGCATGACGCAGGATAACTGCTCCAAATTGGGTGTAAGGCTTGCCTAGGCGTAGATTTTTTAAGGTGGCAATTGGTATTGCCCCATAAATGGATTCCAACCGTACATACATTCCAGGATTGGACAACACAAAGTCCACCTCCTGGTTAGCTACTATTTCTTCAAGGGTGTCAAACCCTAGTGGTACAAGTTGGAAAACATAGCCGGAAATGGTTTCACTGAGATAGTCTAGGGTCGGTTGCCATTTTGTTTTAGTATGCTCAACACCCCGAATTGTCAGCACTCCCACCTTAACAATCTTTACCTCTGAATTCATTATTTGTCCTGTTCTATCTACAGGTTCCTGAGCAGAAGTAATCCCTGGGGCAGGCGATGCTATTAGTGATAATCCCATGCCTAGAATCAGGCTGGATTTAATTAATAAGTAAAGACGAATCATATTTTATAGCAGTTATCAATTGGTTCAGGTACAAAGTTTTGGGTTGCGCGGGAGTAGGGAGTAGGGAGTAGGGAGTAGGGAGTAGGGAAGATAGAAAAAATCATGTGTACCTCATTAAGCTATAAACCGCTATATATATTTTCTGGTTAATAAATTCGTTTTTTAATTCATCAATACATATTTCATTAATTAATAATTAATAGGTTTAATATAGCGAGCGTTTGATAGTAAGTGTGAGGTACATTTAAATTTTTTTCCTTGTCTCTCTTGATGAAATAGCGAGTGGGGAGGGGCTGCATCCCGATTCCCTACTCCCGATTCCCGATTCCCGATTCCCGATTCCCGATTCCCGATTCCCGATTCCCTGCGCTATACTAATTATTTTCAAGATACTTTTCTATCAATAATCTAATTTTTTTTAATTGGAATTTATTAGCATAATTCGATATAATCTGAGCAAAGGGAATAAACTTATCATCTAATTCTTTCAGATTTTCTGCCGTTTTAGTGATAGCGAACATATTCCCTTTCTTGGCCAGGTCATAAAGTTCAGCTAATACATCGTCTGGAGGAGGCAAAGTGGCGTCTGGCATAACTTTTTGAGCGGATTCAATTTTGATTTTTGATACTTCTGGAACATACTGTTCATATACCCATTCCAGTTGCAGATGCTGCTTTAATTTATCGAGTAATTCTTCAACGTTCACAGGCTTACAAAGAATATCAGTCCAGCCTATATCCTGACTCTGTTGCTGTTCTAATTCATAAACACTGGCAGATGTCGCGATTACCAGGATATGTTTCAATTGCTCTGATGAGCGGATACGTCGCATCATTTCAAAGCCATCCATAACTGGCATCACTAAGTCAGTAATAATTAAGTCAGGGTTAAATTCTGTGGCTTTTTGCAAACCCTCAACCCCATTACTCGCTTCCAAAAATTCAAATCCCAGAGGTTGTAAAAAATTAACAATAACAGAGCGATTCTCCGGTTTGTCATCTACCACTACTATTTTCCGCACCTTTCCCCGGAAACCAACGATAGTATTGGTATAAATTTTAGGTTTGTAATCCATTACTGTGGTAGTAGGTAAATCCAAATCCACAGAAAAAACGCTACCGTTGCCACAAGTACTTTCAACCTGGATAAAACTTCCCATGAGATTAACAATTTTCTGGCTAATAGCTAATCCTAGACCAGTGCCTTGATCTCGAATAGCACTATCCCCACATTGCTCAAATGGTAAAAATATTTTTTCCAATTCTTCTGCTTTTATTCCGATGCCAGTATCTTCGATTTTAAATCGAATTATAACCATGGGTGATTGGGAGACTTTGCCCATTAGTGGCATGATTTTGTCTGTGATAACTTTTCCCTCTTCCCCCTCTTCTCCCTCTTGCTGATCTCTATAAATCCTAGGGAGTGGTGGTTGTAGGGCTTTATCATTACTGATCACCTCTACCTTGAAGGTTACTCCGCCATGGTCAGTAAACTTAATAGCATTGCTCAGGAGGTTAATCAGAACTTGTCGCAGTCGTTTTTCATCAGCCACAATCCCTGCTGGTAGATAGGATGAGGGTTGATAAATAAAAGAGATACCCTTTTGCTGAGCTTTGATACGGCAGATTTCTACAACCGAGATCAAAAAAGTAGGAAAATGAATCTCTTTCGGCAACAGTTCCATTTTCCTGGCTTCGATTTTCGACAGCTCTAAGATGTCATTGATCAAGTTGAGCAAGTGAGTGCCACATTGGTAAACGAGATCGATACTATGCTTTTGTTTAGGGCTAGCGGTTTTATCCCGTTGGAGGATTTGGGCATAACCTAAAATGCCATTGAGAGGAGTACGCAGTTCATGAGTCATATTGGATAGGAATTCACTTTTGGCTTGGCTAGCTAATTCAGCAGCTTCTTTAGCTTTTGCAAGTTCAATGGCTTGTTGTTTTAACTCCTGATTTTGAAGTTGCAGCTTTTCAGTTAACTCCTGAATCCGTAAATGGTTGATTATCCGAGTTAAGAGTTGCTCATGTTGGAGTGGCTTAGTGACATAATCGACTCCCCCAACTTCAAATCCTTTCACCTGATCCTCGGTACTGGATAACGCCGTCATAAAAATTACAGGAATATCTTTGGTAGCCGGATCCGCCTTCAAGCGACAGCAGGTTTCAAAGCCATCTATACCTGGCATCAAAACATCCAGTAAAATAATTTTAGGATGGGCATACTTAGCGCGTTTTAAACCACTTTCACCATCTTGGGATACTAAAATGGTGAAGCCACAATATTCCAAATAATCAAAAGCAACCCTCAAATTAGTAGGATTATCGTCAATGATCAATATGGTATAATTTTTTAAGTTAAACTCATTCGTTTTAGCAGTTACACTCATGGAGTTTATTCTAGATGCAGATAGTCTTTAAGCAAGGTAACAATTGCTTTTTATTGAAACCCTCCGGCTAAGTTTTTGAGTTTGGTGGGCTTTGGGAATGTATGTTTTCATCAAGTTCTTCCAGCCATAGCAATTCTAATTTGTCGTACTGCCCAGCATCGCCAATTCATAGAGCACTTCCATTTCCTGAGGGGGGGGTACGACAAACCGTTGATCACAACTGGGTTTTGACCCCTGTGATCAAGCTAGAGGCTGTTGAGATATTGGCTGATATACCCACTCTAACTGCAAATATTGCCCTAAGAAAACCAGTTACTGTTCCGGAAGAGGGGGAACAGACCGTCAGTGGGGCAACAGAGGGAGTATTGACTAATACTTATCATCACTTCCAATCAGCAAAAATTTGCTTGATTTGTGCGATCGCTTGATTGGTAGCTTGCGCCACAGACAAACCATCTACAACTATTGTTCTAATCGCTTTACCCTGACTCCACCAGATGCGCAGCGAATTACCCCGGTTTATCGTAAATCCTTTAGTAGACTCGACTTGATTCTTACTGCACTCAGCTAACCCCAGACCAAATAAGAACAAGGATAGTCGAGTGAATTGGCGTCGCTGCATGATTCTTGAACCTCGAAACCGTTGTGCAGACGTCACAACTCTACTCCTTGCGATGAACCAATCGTGGTCATTTTGCCAAAGCTCATAAGCCCCTAAGAGCACTATCCTTAAGGTGGACAGAAGTAGTTTTTTTCACGGACGTATGACCTATGGTTGACTATTGGATCCAAGCTACAGAACGCCCTTGGATGAGCATTTATTTAAGAATCCTCGCCTTTATCTTTGCCTATGGCGCGATTGTCCACTTTGGTAATATAGCAGGTTTTGGGGAAATGCCGTGGTTAGAAACACCCTTAACCTGGAGAATTGGCGATGTTTTCTATGGCATTCTCGATACAGTAGCCGTGATTGGACTAGGAGCACGAAAAGTTTGGGGCATTGGATTGTGTTTATACTAAGTTGCGGTCAAAGGTACAACTTTCTCTTCCGCCAATCTCCCAATCTCCCCATCTCCCAATCTCCCTATCTCCCAATCTCCCAATCTCCCCATCTCCCAATCTCCCAATCTCCCCATCTCCCCATCTCCCCATCTCCCAATCTCCCCATCTCCCCATCTCCCTATCCAACTAATCTACTCTCTTTGAATGCAACTCGGTATTAGTGGGAATTCTCTCTCAGTTTATTATTTACACAGTATTTATCGATTATTTTGCCGCCACCCCTGAGCAAAGACAAACCATCTACGGTCTTTTGGGAACTGAAGCAATTTTAGTGCTGATATTGACTACATTATTACTGTTAAAAAAGTAATTTTATTGATAACTAAACAGTGTAAGCTATCAGCTAATGCGCTACTTGAGGTGCTACGCGAACAGCTTTGATGGGCAAATCCCCAGACTTTCAATTCTCATTAATCTCTCAATCTTAAATTCTCCCGTTCCCGTAACCTGGCTATAGGCCTGTATAGGTTTATTTTAAGCTGACTGCTGACTGCTGACTGCTGACTGCTGACTGCTGACTGCTGACTGCTGACTGCTGACTGCTGACTGCTGACTGCTGACTGCTGACTGCTGACGACAGCTATTGATCAACCCACTCTAATTGTAAATACTTCTCCAATAATGCCAATAATTTCTGCTCGTCAACTGGTTTTGGCAGAAAAGCATCACAGCCAAGTCTCTGAGTTTCCTTCTGCACAACATCCCAGTTGTTAGCAGAGAAGGCAATAATTGGTACATTCTTCATTGCTGGTATCTGTTGTAATTCCGGAATCATCGTGAAACCAGTTTTAACAGGCATAAATAAATCCGTTAAAATCAGATCAGGTCCAATTACCCTGGCCAGCTCCAATGCTTGCTGAGCATTCTGGGCTAATACCACTTCAAAACCCAAAGGTTTGAGCATATTTAGCAATACCAAGCGATTTTCTGTTATGTCATCCACCACTAACAATTTACGTCGTTTTCCTTTATAAATCAACCCTTTAACAGCAATATCTGGTTCAGCATTTGCAACAATATCTATCACAGGTAAGGTAACATCAAACCAAAATGTTGAACCTTTGCCCAATTGACTTTTAACCTTTAGTTTACTTCCCATCAAGTTAACGATTTGCTGACTAATCGCTAAACCTAAACCCGCTCCAGCTATCCGACGCTCGGTATCCCCTACTTGTTCAAAGGGTTGGAATATTTTCTCTAACTGTTGAGGACTAATTCCTATGCCAGTATCGATGACCTCAAAGCGAATCGTCCGAGAATGGATGTTATAATCTCCCCCTTGAATCCTGGTGTTGGAAGACTTCGATATTCCTAAAATAGAGTTTTGTTTCTCAATGACTCCAACATTAAATGTGACATTACCTTGGTCAGTAAATTTAACTGCATTACCTAATAGATTGAGTAAAACCTGTCGTAACCTTTTCTGATCTAACTTAACCCCTGTGGGTAGGTTACCTTGAGTTTTATAGTTAAACAATATATTTTTTTCATTAGCTCCCATGCGGATAATACCAACTACCCCTTCCAAGAAGCTTGGAAAATGAACCTCACGGGGGTAGAGTTCCATCTTACGGGCTTCGATTTTAGAGAAGTCTAAGAGATCGTTAATTAGGGTCAATAGATAGGTTCCACTTTGCTCTATAATTTTTAAACCTTGTATTTGCTGCTGTCTTAAATTGCGATCGCTCCTTGGGGTGCTGCCCTTCACGTCATCGTTTTGGGTAGCAACTTTAGCTGTATCGCGCTGGAGAATTCTGGCATAGCCTAAGATGCTATTGAGGGGAGTGCGCAATTCATGGCTGATGTTAGCTAAAAATTGGCTTTTAGCTTGGTTAGCAACTTCCGCAGCTTCTTTAGCTTTCCCTAATTCCACAGTACGTTCTTGCACTCGGATTTCTAAACCCTGATTCGTTTTCTCTAGAGCCGTAAAAGAATCCTGCAATTGCTGTGCCATCTGGTTAAATGACTGAGCCAACACTCCAGTTTCATCGTCACTCAACACAGGAGCTTTATGGTTTAGATTGCCACTAGCTACCTGAATAGCTGCCTCTGTGATTGCCCGAATCGGTTTGGTAATCTGGCTTGATAGTAGATAAACTCCTACTAGGAGCAGTCCAGTAGAACTCAATCCAATCAGCACAATGTTCCCAGCTAGCCGACGAGCAGGAGCAAAAGCTTCTTGCTGAGAGATCTCAGCTAGTAACGCCAGGTTCTGTTTCTCCAACCAGTGATACACACCGATAACAGGTATCCCATCGTAATTTCGATAAAGTCCAGCACTATTTTTTCCTTGGGTAGCGTTATCAATACCCAAACTACTAACTCCGTCAGAGTATTTTTGATTCTCAAACTGACCTGAGGCGATGAATATATTTTTTCGTTCCAATCGACCGACTAGATAGGTTTCGCCACTCTTACCTAAGCCAGTACGGTCTCGAATTAGGTTATCAACTTCTTGAAGATCGAGAGTAATGGAAATCACTCCTATACGGTTACCGGATTGGTTAAGGACGGGTGTGGCAAAAGTGATGGCTGTTTTGCCTGTTCTTGAAGAGCTATAAAACGTTGGCTTAATGTCCGTTTGATCTCGGGTGAAGTAAGTAGTAGTCGCACCAAGGGGTTGATAGTTGCCCTCCAAAGTTTTGTTAGTTGAAAAAATGATAATCCCACCAGTTGTGAGCAGGGAAATTTCTCGTAGATTAGGCTTAATGGCAGCTAAATCAGTCAGGTATTCTGAAATGCTATTATAGGCGATTTGATAATCTCTTGACCTGGTTTGAGACCTTTTGCTGCTCAGCAAGACCTCGGCTTGTCTTCGGATTTCTGGTAACTGAGCCGATAACAGCACATCTTGGCGCTGATTGTTAAACCATTGATTGAGTTCAGCAGATTTGATAGACACAGCAACACTGAGTCGATCAAAGACAGATTGTTTGAGAGCTTTTCTAGCTAAACTATAAGCAGTAATGGCTACAATAGTTACCGTAACAACTGATAAAAGTGAAAAGTAATTGACCAGCTTTGACAGTAATGTTTTTTGAGTTAATTTGATCATAACAATCATAATAAGCTCTAAAATTTAGCTTTTTGCGTCAACTCAATCCTTTGTAGGGACTGAGCTATCAGCCTTGGCCTTGGCCTATGGCCACGCTACGCGAATGGCCACGCTACTTGAGGTGCTATCAGCATTGGCCTATGGCCACGCTACTTGAGGTGCTATAATATAATTTAATGCAACACCTGACTCATAACTATAGCAATTATCAGCAACCTTTGAGTGACATTGCTTATCTTTTTAAGGCAACAGGCAACAGGCAACAGACAACAGGCAACAGACAACAGGCAACAGACAACAGGCATGCTATAAAGATGGTTTTAAGGGATGCAGGGCGGCGCTATATCCCTTGCTCATAACACCAAAAACTCCATCGTAATTACGATATATCGACCCTGTTACCTGTTCCCTTTTTATATCAATCTTATCTTCAAAATTAAAATAAGAATGCGATAACAATTATTGTGATAACGAATAATCTAACTAGGTTTATACCAATTAGAAAAAATTTTATTAATTTTATCAATAGCTCGATTAGTTGCTTGCTTAATTGACAAATTATCCACCACAATTTTTCTAATCACTTCCCCCCAAACGTTTTGAGCAGCCACTTCACTATAAGCTGGGTTTAACACTTGATAAGCTGGTCGGGTGTTTTGTAACTGCTGTAGCGCCACAGAAATATGAGGATCACTGGGATTTTTCCAAAAGGGTTTTTCAAACAGTTTCGGCATCACGGGTAAGTATCGACCCTGAGACCCTTCTGTGTAGGCTTGTAAGTTTTGCGGTTGTGCCAAATATGAGAGAAAATTCTTGGCATACTCCTGTTTTGTGGAGGCTTTAAAGAGAATGACCTGTTTGATCTCTATGATGAATCTCATCAGTTCCCCACTAGGTTTATTGGGCCACTTAACTGTAGAAAGTTGCTTGGTGTAAATTTCAGGATCTTGTCGTTGGGAACCTGGAACTGAGAGAGTATGATTGACCGTCATCAGGCTAGTGCGGCTGAGTAACGTTACATTGTTGCCTGTATTATCCCAATCTACGGCATCCGGTGGCACATTCTTATTGATATAAAAACGGGTATATTGCCTTAGAGCTGCCTCAATGCCTTGCTTAACTTGGGAGTCGTCTAAGCGTAACTTGCCATTTTTATCAATTAGTTTGACATTGTAGGCTTCTAGAAATTGCTCAAAATTGTTGTAGGTATCTAAGCTCAGGGACATAGGCATGCCGATACTATACATATTGGGATAACTGCTCTGACGCAATTGTCCCTGAACCTCCTCCCAAAACCGCCAAAATCCCTGCCAATCTCTGGGAATTGACCCCTTTGCCTGACCAATCTCGGTCAGGATGTCTTGCCAGTAGTGAATATGGATGGCTGATTGCATAATTGGTACAGCATAGTAGCTACGTTTTTTAGCAACTTTGTTTTGATAATTGACTCCAGCCAGAACCCCTTCACTGTACCAGTTTTTCAGAGGCTGTATCACATCAGACACATCTACCAGTTGATTATTCCATGCCAGACGGGGAATAATGGTCAAGTCTGCTACCCCTGCATAGAAAATGTCAGGAGGGTTACCTGATGCGATCGCACTCTCGATTTCTTTGAGAATATCCTTCTGAGGTATGATGACTAATTGAACTTTAATCCCACTGTTTTTTTCCCACTTGTCGATGATTGTCCGGAGTGCATCCGTTTCTTCTGGATAAAAACCCTGTTGCCACCAGATGCTAAGTGTTTTAGCTGTGTCAAAGGTTGATGATTGTCTTGATGATTGTCTTAATGATTGGAAATTGTGAGTACAGTTAGCCAATCCCAAACCAAGGAAAAACCAAGGGAGTTGATTGAATTCCCGTCGTCGCATAAGTCTTTAACCGTTACACTTATCAAGTCCTTTAGTATGATATTATCCAGTACTGTGTGAATAAACCTCTTGCAAAAGTATTTTTCTGATAGTGTTTGCGTCAATTATTGGGTGAATCTCACTCTTGCATAATTTCATCCATTGAGATGCACCCATTCCTACTCCCTACTCCCTACTCCCTACTCCCTACTCCCATTAACCCAAGACGAAAGTACTTCACCGAATTTAAAACTACTATAGTAAGTAATGGATAATAGGTAATGGGTAATAACTAATCCTACAGGAGTAATCACAATTACCTAATACCTAATACCTATTCCCAACATATTACAATACCGATCCTCTCGGACATGAAATGATTTAGTCTTATACTTTTTTTAAAAATACCTGAGTAACTTAATAAATCTCAAAAAAGTTAAAGGTTAAAAGGGAAAGGTAAGCATATGGGCGTAGCGCATATGCTGAATGCTTACGAAAATTGGTCTCATATCATGTCAGGATAATTACCTTTAATAAAAATCTACCCTATTTCCCCATTTCCCCATCTCCCCACACTTCCCACACGAACCAACTTCCCACCTTCTCCTTAATTATGGGTATTCAACCAAACTTGATATTACAGTACCTCAGTCATCAACCCACTCCAATTGCAACAGCTGCTCCAACAAAGCAAGTAACTGATCCTGGTCAACGGGTTTCGGTATAAAACCTTCACAGCCCAGCATCTGACTCTGCTTCTGGACTATGTCAAAAGTACGGGCTGAAAGGGCAATGATCGGCACATTTTTCAGATCGGGTATTTCCCGAATTTCTGGCACCATGGTAAAAGCAGTTTTGACCGGCATGAATAAATCAGTCAAAATCAGATCGGGTCGGATCGCTATGGCGACATCCAATCCCTGCTGACCATTTTCTGCCGTTACCACCTCAAAGCCTAACGGTTCAAGCATGTTGAGTAATACCAACCGATTTTCTTTGTTATCATCCACCACTAGCAGTTTGCGTCGTTTTCCGTGGTAACCCATCACTTGACCTGCAATATTCCGTTTTGCTTCGGTAACTTTAACCACAGGTAAGGCAACATCAAACCAAAACATTGACCCCTTACTTAACTCGCTTTTAACGTTTAGTTGGCTTCCCATCAATTCCACCAACTGCCGAGATATGGCTAAGCCTAAGCCGCTTCCAGCTGCCCGATATTTGCTATCCCCCGTTTGTTCAAAGGGTTGGAAAATATTATCTAATTGTTGAGGGCTAATTCCTATCCCGGTATCAATCACCTCAAAGCGAATCGTCCGATGTTGGATTTTGGAATCTTTCCCCTGATCAAGGGAGGTAGGGTTTTGGTCTTGAATCACTCCAACGTTGAAAGTTACATTGCCTTGGTCGGTAAATTTGACTGCATTGTCTAACAAGTTGATCAGTACCTGTCGGAGCCGTTTATCGTCTGCCTTAACACCAGTTGGTAAATTACTTTTTTCTTCAAATCTCAACACAATATCTTTTTCACTAGCTCGCATGCGGATGATTCCCACAACTTCCTCTAAGAAGGTTGGTAAATTAAATTCTGTGGAATACAGTGCCATTTTGCCAGCTTCGATTTTGGAAAAGTCTAAGATATCGTTGATCAAAGTCAACAAATGGCTACCGCTTTTCTGAATAATTTTTAAGCCTTCCAGTTGCTTGGCAGTTAAATTTCGTTCACCTTTGGAGGCGGCTAAAGCCGCCTCACGTTGGAGAATTTGAGCATATCCTATAATACCGTTTAGGGGAGTACGGAGTTCATGACTCATGTTAGCTAGGAATTCACTCTTGGCTTGGTTAGCTACTTCTGCTTTTTGTTTAGCCTCTTGGAGATAGGCATTTTGTTCAGCAAGGGTTTTGCTTAAACAATTGAGTTTTAAATGGAGCCTGACTCTAGCTAATACCTCTTCTTGTTCAAAGGGTTTTGGGATATAGTCTACTGCACCATAAGATAATCCTTTTATCTTATGGTTTATATCAGCAAACGCGGTCATAAAAATTATTGGAATATCTTTAGATATTGGATTATTTTTTAGTTTTTTACAGGTTTCAAATCCATCAATACCTGGCATATTTACATCTAACAATATGAGATCAGGTGGTTCATATTCTACTTGTTCAATAGTTCCTTCACCATCCATTTCTACTCTGACTTTAAACCCAGCACTTTCCAAAGTTTTGTAGAGAACTGATAAATTATTGGGATTATCATCAACGATTAAAATTGTTCCAGTGTTTGGTGATTGGTTCATTTTTACTTATTGATATATTTCCTAATCGCCAAGGTATGAGAGCAAGTCCGGAGGTGCGCTTGACCCATTAAGAATTAAATTCGCGCACCTTTAGGCAAAGCCAAACGCGGGGCGCGAACGGGCGCGCACCTCTTAATCACTTCGTATTCAGGGAAATTGTGACTTGTTACTTATTACTCGTTACTTGTTACTTGTTATTTTGTAGTGTAAGGATTTTGCTAGCTGACTATAGGCTAGTCAGTGAGACGCTCACACTCCACTTAAACATTTCAGATGTTCCGAGATCAGTGTTAAACCGGACATGATCTGACTTGGACTAATAATCTCTTGAAGCTGATCCTCGAAGACAGGGAATGGGATTTCCCGTTGATGGCTGAGTGTATTCAGTCAACCGTTAACAGTTAACCGTCAACACTACCGATTGCTGATTAGCTCGCCGAAAGTCGTGATCAACTAGTGTCTTGATTCAGTGATGGGATAAGCTGAAATCATCCCGCCTTTGTGTACGCTTTTTGATAAGCTTTTGTCTACGCTTATGGTTACCTCCTCTTGGTCGTGAATTCTCTATATGTATACTTCCCCTTCTGTAACTCAGAAGTAACACCACAAAATGGAACTAAAGCAATTTTCGGCTCTTGAGTTATGCCAAATGGTTTGAATCATGAAAACAGCTCTAGCAACACCATGCAACATATCAAATCTATTTCCCTAGCAATTTTACTATTGGCTTCGGTTCTATATCTGCCAAGCTGCAACCTCACTGGGGCTAAAAAGAACTCCAACTCAACTAGTAGCTCTCCTACTAAAGTTTTAGATCAAACCCCTGATAGTCGTCTGGTGGAGGAATTGACAACTAGCTATCTCAACAAAACCCCAGCTAGAGCAGTTGCGACTAAGCTAACCCTTGAACAAGCTCAGGCTTTGCAAGACCAATTTGTACAACAGTTGAGCTCTAGTTTAGGAAACGTTGTAGGTTACAAAGCTGGACTGACTAATCCTGCTGCTCAACAGCGCTTCAAAGTCTCTGAACCCTTACGAGGTGTACTTCTCGAAAAAATGTTGCTCAAAAGTGGAGCGGTTGTCCCTGCCAACTTTGGTGCTCGACCTGTATATGAAGGAGACTTAATGGTTAGAGTTGGTAGCGATGAAATTAATAGTGCTACTACCCCTAAGGAAGCTTTAGCTGCTCTTGATGCCGTCATTCCCTTCATGGAACTACCAGATTTAGTTTATGACCCAAAAGTGAGTCTTAATGGCACTGCTTTGGCAGCCATTAATGTCGGTGCTCGCTTGGGAGTTTTAGGAACACCGATTCCTTTATCTGCTACCCCTGATTGGGAAGAACGATTAAAAAATATCAAGATTGTAATGGTAGATAAGGCTGGCAATCAGTTAGCTGTTGGTAAAAGTAGTGCTTTATTAGGGAATCCGTTACAGGTAGTACTTTGGTTAAAAGATTCTTTGAAGGCATCAGGTAAAGTTTTGAAGAAAGGCGATTTACTGTCTTTAGGCTCCATGACTCCCCTAGTTCCTGTTAAATCTGGTACTACTATTCGTGCTCAATATATTGGATTAGATCCAAAAGACAAGGTAGAAATATCGGTTAGTTTTGAGTAATATTAAGTCCGGTATAACAAAGGGAATAGGGAGTAGGGAGTAGGGAGTAGGGAGTCGGGAGTCGGGAGTCGGGAGTCGGGAGTCGGGAGGCGGGAGTCGGGAG
>NZ_MKZS01000001.1:694674-715204 GCF_001942495.1 Moorena bouillonii PNG | reverse complement strand
GGGGGTCGGGAGTCGGGAGTCGGGAGTCGGGAGTCGGGAGTCGGGAGTCGGGAGTAGCGATGTATCGCTTTTACAATTAGGCAAAAAGTCTAAGAAACTTCCCATACTTCCCACACTTCCTAGACTTCCCATTCTTTTTTACAAATATGAGATGCACCCTATCTAATCAGTTTACCGAACTGCGAAATTTGCCGTAACCATAGCCAACCTAAGACGCTGCCAATGGCATAATAGAGGAAATCCCACCATACAAAGGTAGTTCCTAAGAGAAATTTACCGATTAAGGAAGCACGAATCGGTGCTAATATAGGGGTTTGCCAAAGTTGTAATAATTCTATGGCACAGGTAACGCTAAAAACTCCTAAGGTAATTCGGGTTATTGCTTGGGGATTGGGGATAATAAAAAATATCAATAAACACCAAAAAATCTCATAAAAAATATCACCAGAGTAGTCATGAACCCATTTTTCTCCAAGACCAGAGTAGTATTTGGAAAAAATCCCTAATGGTGTAATAATCAATAGGGATAGGATAATCAGCCAGCGTTGAGGAGTAATTTTTAATAGTTTAGTCATTAGCGGATTAGACAAATGATTTGAGTGCTGAGGGCGTCAGTGGGTCAGTTGTGAGTTATGAGTTGTGAGTTATGCCAAATCCCTTACATCGATGGGGAAAACCAATAACTTTGCTGCTGTTGTGGTTAGCTGTACAGTTAGTCATCAAGCAAGGGGTGATGGCGACACCGACAGTAGTTGAAGTAGTTGAGAAACCGGAATCCTTTCGACAAAAGATTTGTCCTGCTGACTTAACTACAGCCATTGATGCCATAATCAGTCGTCCCGAATTTATGCGATCGCGTTGGGGGATTTTGATTCAACCCTTAGCCGACTCAGCTCCCCTCTACAGTCTTGAATCAGAACGTTTCTTTATCCCAGCATCCAATATCAAACTCTTTACCACAGCAGCAGCGTTACGTCAACTAGGTGAGCAATACCGGATTCGCACACCGGTTTATGGTACTGGCACTAGCCCCTATTTGACGTCCTTACGAATTGTGGGACAAGCAGACCCAAGCTTAAGCAATACCCAGTTAACAGATGTGGCACAACAACTAAAGGGTCAAGGGGTAAGGTTGGTGCAACAGTTAATTGTAGAAGATGGCTATACTCCCTATGGTATTATCAATCCAACCTGGGAGTGGAGCGATAGTTATCTATACTATGGCGCTTCGGTTAATCGACTTATTCTCAATCAAAATACTGTTGGACTAACCCTATTGCCCCAACAGCCTGGTAAACCATTGCGCGTTAGTTGGAGTGATGGGGTAGCGGCTAGACAGTGGCGTGTGGATAATCGTGCTGTTACGGGTAAGGCGGGAATACCATACTCAGTGGAAATAATGGGAGTTTTAGGTGAGCCGGTGTTAGTGATTAACGGTCAACTGGCAGCAGATGCTGCACCAGACTTTTGGGGGTTAGCAGTTCGTGACCCAGCCGATTATTTCCTGGAGTCCTTCCGCCGTATCCTGGAAGCTGAGGGAATTGCGGTGATTAAGGCACTGGTAAAAGACAGTTCAGCTGAGATGGTCAGATCATCAGATCAGGGGATGGGAAGAGAGGTTAATAATAGATTGCCTTCTAATGTTAATAATACAGAAATAACCAATACACAAACAACCACAGAGTTGGCAGCAGTAGAATCTCTTCCGTTAGCGCTATTGTTAAAGGAAATCAATCAGCAGAGTAATAATTTGTATGCTGAGGCATTATTGCACCAGCTGGAGACAGAGGAAAGGAGTGAGTCTAGCCCTAAGTTTGGTCTGGTAGCGGTTCAACAGAGCTTAACGGAGTTAGGGGTTGACCCAAAAAGCTATAGTATGGCTGATGGGTCTGGGCTATCTCGCCATAATTTAGCTAGTCCGTTTGCGATCGCACAAACTCTGAGACTGATGGCACAAACCCCATTAGCTCAGGTTTATCGAGAATCCTTGGCTACGGCTGAGGTTAGTGGAACTTTACGCGATCGCTTTCGTGATACCGCAGCTGTTGGTAAGCTCCAGGCTAAGACTGGTACATTAAGTGGTGTCTCAGCCTTATCAGGCTATCTTGATATTCCTGACTATCAAACCTTGGTATTGAGTATTCTGGTAAATCAATCTGACCAATCTGCTGCTAAACTCCGTAATGCTATTGATGAAATTGTTCTATTATTGACTCGCTTGGGTTATTGCTAAGTGTTGAGTGTTGAGGGGTAGCAACGGTTGAACATTTTTCGCAGCCCAACCCTCCCTCCCCGGGCCCGGTTTTCCCACGCCCGCTGACTCTTAGCCCTACTCCCTATTCCCTATTCCCTATTCCCGCGCAACCCAGAACGAAAGTACTTCAGCCAATTGAGAAATGCTGTAATTATGAAACCCCTGGAAATTCCCCCAGACCCTACACCCAAGACCCTAAACCAGGGTTCAACCAAGTCTCCAATTCAAATCTGTATCACATTAGGAACTCGTCCGGAGGCAATTAAGTTAGCTCCAGTGATTCTTCAGTTCCAACGCTCTGGTAAATTTAAGACTCAGGTGGTGTTAACGGGTCAGCATCGGGAAATGGTAGACCAGGTGATGGGGATGTTTGACCTGAGGGCGGATCGGGATCTAGAAATTATGCAGCCCAAGCAAACTCTGACCGATATTACTTGTCTTAGTTTACGGGGGTTAGAGGAATTATTTCAGGAATTGCAGCCCCAGTTAGTAGTTGTGCAGGGGGATACAACTACAGCCTTTGCTGCGGCCTTGGCAGCGTTTTACCAACGTATCCCCGTGGGTCATGTAGAGGCGGGATTGCGCACCAATGATTTGTTTAATCCCTATCCAGAGGAAGCCAATCGACGGCTGATTTCTCAGATTACTCAATTACATTTTGCCCCCACTCCCCTGGCAGTAGAGCATTTGCAGGGGTCTGGGGTCACTGGCGCAATTCATAAAACTGGGAATACGGTGATTGATGCCCTGTTGATGGTAGCTGAGCGGGAACCAGTGTGTGAGGTTCCGGGTTTAGATTGGGAAGGATACCGCACGATTTTAGCAACAGTACACCGTCGGGAAAACTGGGGGAAACCACTGGAGGATATAGCCCAGGGGTTCCTCCATATTTTAGATAAGTTCCCAGATACAGCGTTATTGTTACCTCTCCATCGTAATCCTACGGTCAGGGAACCCCTAAGGGCAATGTTAGGTGACCATGAGCGGGTATTTTTAACAGAACCACTGGATTATGTGGAATTGGTAGCAGCAATGCAACGGTGTTATTTAGTGATGACTGATTCTGGCGGATTGCAGGAGGAAGCACCGAGTTTGGGTAAGCCAGTGCTGGTATTGCGTAAGACCACGGAACGACCGGAAGCGATCGCAGCTGGGACTGGTAAGTTGGTAGGAACCGACCCGGAACAGATGGTAGGGGCGGCAAGTTTGTTATTGAGTGATTCAGTAGCTTATCAGGGGATGGCAAATGCGATTAATCCCTTTGGGGATGGTCGTGCGGCGGAGCGTATACTACAGATTGTGGAGGATTACTTTGGTTGTAATCCCCCAATCAGACTTAGTGGGCAATAACCGAGTTGTCTGCATATTAGCTTCCCGGTTAGCCGAATTTTAGGTGTTGCTTAATAATGGAATGATTTTAAGAGTTTTTAGGTGCGCTTGACCCGTAATTAAATTCGCCACGGGTCGCACCTGTAGAATGGGCATCTTGGTGGAATGGGCATCTTGGTGGAACTGGCATCTTGCCAGTTTCATGCTTATTTTCGGGCGGGCAGGATGCCCACTCTACTCCTATTCATTACTTGATTCAGCAACGCCGAATTTTAGATAGGTTTCCCTGTCAGGATCACAAATCAAGTGAGTCTATTAAGGAGAGCGGAACATCAGAATTTTTTTTGCCCCCTAGCGCAAAGTAATAGAGCTTTTCGCCTTCGAGGGAGAACCGATGCCGATACCTTTTAAAATGATAGAGATCCAAAAATTCCGAGAAGATTAGTTTCCGAATGAGCTGTGAAAATCCAGAATTATCAATTGAATCAAGGAAGGTTTCTTTGATATTAAAGGAAACCCAGGCATTTTCGCTAATTACATTGAAGGCTTCCAAGAAAGCCTTTGCTGGTATGTCACCGAACCCAAGTGCTGCTACTGAAACCAAGCAGTTAGGTGACCAAGAATTGAGTTCATCACGATCTTTATCACTGAGATTGCAGAAATCCATCACATAGAATTCATCGTAGATTCCAGGCCGATCTCGCTCAGTGGCAGCCTGAGCTTCGGGAATAATATCAACTCCGATTAGCCGTGAGACTCCGTGTTGTTTGAGCTTTTCACCAACTATCCCGTTTCCTGCCCCAAGATCAAGTACCCGAAGCTCGTTGAGGCTCTGGTCCCCTTGAGAGACGGCAGACTGCAGGATATCCACTACAATTGATGGAGACTGGCACTTCAGACGCTCATATACAACCTGCTCGTATAATTCAGGAACTTCGAATATCCGCTCATAGTCATGTAGACGAATCTTCTCCCTGGATTCTCCATTAACAAGGTAAAAATAGACTTGATCTTGGCCAAGCTCTCGAACATTTGTAGGTGGAAATTGGATTTTATGCTTGATTTTCACTTTCATTCAATATTCCTTGTAGTTTGAACCCAGATAAAAACGAATGGTGAATGGTGGAGGATCCTAAAGGCCAATGTCAACAGCGCAATACCAACTCAGGGCTTACCCAAAGACTCTAGATAGATATAGAGTATACTTAACATCCGATCCTTTTTAGCTACCAAAATCTACCAAGGTAAATTCTAGCCCGCTAATGCAAGCTGATCTCTGAGCCAGGGGGTATCTCCCAAGGCACGAAGAAAAATTCCTCGTGCGCCATTGATGTCGCGTTCGCGAAGCGTGACCTTCGGTCAATCCATTGATCGGCCATCAATCTTTGATTTGATGATTTTGCTTCCACCAATATTGACCAACTCACCAGTCCAGCTAATAGTTTTACTGGTATAGGCTTCGCAGACATCGACAACTACTTTCCCGTCTTCGGTTGCTTTATGTTTCAAAAACTCTTTGAACCGATAGTGAGCAAAAGAAAGCATATTGCGAACCGTCTTTGATCTAAGTTTCCGATGCTGCTTTTTGGACATCTGAGACGTCTCGAAAGTAGGAAGCAGTATTACGTCAAAATTATCAACTAAGAATCTAGCGGCTTTGTGGTGCAGTTCATTTACCAGATTTTGAATTCTGATAATCATCCTTCTGGCAGCCTTTCTCATCCGGCGTTTTTGTTTCCCTCTAGTTTTACTGATCTTTGATATCAAGTTATCTAGATGCTGACACAAACGCTGAATCTGAGAAAAATCACCCTCTCCAATTTTGCCTATAGAATTCTCGCTAAAAAAAGTCAAGAAGGTTCTAACACCAGGATCTAAGGCAACTACTCTACCTTGGCTGAGGGGGTGACATGAGCCCTTAAAAGCTTACTAGATAATGCTTTGATGCCAGTTTATCTTTGCTAAGATAAACTGGGCAATTGACCCTAGGAATGATGTTCTAGAAGCTAAAACCCTTATAACTACGTCCAAGGTCAGGCCAAACTAGTATGTATCTTTTTGTAACATATCGGCTGAAAGTATTACCCAATAAGGATTTTAGCTTGCATGTCACCCCCTCAGCTACCTTGGCTTTCGGCTTTGACTTGAGTTGTCTTATGGGGAACTATTAAGTAATAATTCCCGTTGGTACTAGTCAATCGACAATCACAGATGTTGTCGGGAAGTGTTTCCGCAAAGGTTACTTCACCTAACTTGGTGTGGTAAATCCCTTTTGCTGAAACAGCTGACTTAGGAATGTAACAAGATTGGACAGGATTCTTACGAGACCTAAACCTTACCCGATTAACCTGTCCAGTTTTTTGGTATTTTTTCTTGGCCTCCCTGACAGCAGTACAAGCGTCCTTGATCGCTATAGATTTTATTTGATAAGGTACCGCTTTACACCACTCGGGCAGGTCATTTAAAATGTCAGTTTTGATGGCTTTCCAGTTAGCTTTAATTTCGCCATCTTTCAGTATTTTGACGGTTTTGTTGAAAACATAGCGGGACACTCCAAACCACTGACGAATAGTTGCTCGCTGTTCAGGGTTTAGGAACACTCGAATCTTCTTGGATTTTTTTGTCGTATTTTCTGAGTCCGTGGACGCGGCAAGAGAAGACGTGAATGATTTTGAAGTTACCGTAAGAATAAAGAAGCCTTTATAGGCGACAGGCTATGGGTAAAAAGGTTAAAACTCATGAAATAAGGCTTCTTTATTCTAAGGTTTCGTCTCCGGAGAGAAGATCTGCGGTAAGTTCGGATTCGGGGCAACTTTCAGGTTGGTCGGATCCCATGATTTTTCCACCGTTGAGACTGACCGGAGATGAAACCTTAGAGTAGTGCAGCCTTACTACAAAACCTTTACCCTATGCTGCATAATTTACCAACTATAAAGGCTGCACTACTCTTACGGTAACTTCTAACCAAGTACTCAATGAGTTCAAACCCGAATCGAGTGAGCCTGTCTCTACAGGCAACAACAATCGTGAGCTGATCTCCGCGCATAATCCGTTCCAGTATGGCTCGAAGCCCCTTCCTTTTGTAGTTGAGTCCTGAACCGATGTCTTTGATGATTTCGGCTTGTGGAAACAGGGAGTGCATGTAGGCGATTTGGCGGGCGAGGTCGTCTCTTTGTTTGGTAGAACTGACTCGGCAGTAGCAAATTGTAGACTGACTAGACTCAGTGCTTGTTTGACACTTTCCGAAAGTGAGCAAGCTTTCAACATCGAACAGTCTTGTTCCTCCCGGCGTCTTTTCGCATTTGATCGTTCCATCGTCCGCGTATTTCCTTAGTGTATTTTTGGAGAGTCCCGTCAGTTCGACCGCCTTACGGAGTGGAATGAGTGCCATGTTTTTAATCTAACACACATTCTGGGAGATTGTGGGAGGTATAAGGATATTTTTGTGAACTGCTACAAGCCTTTTCCGGACTTACTATGGGAGAATGCTAGTTAGAAAAACTACCAAGATAGCTATACCCAGATTTTAGACTTCCCCATCCTAAACTAAAGGTCAATAGCGGGAGACCCCACACTTTTTTGGGAGTGCTAGGGAGCGCACACAAAAATAATCTCCAAAATTGCCTAAAAATAGTTTTGGACATACTAGGAAGGAATTTAACCTCAGAGGATATCTCAAAAGTTTTTTTATACTGAATTTTGCCCCCCTAACCCCCCAACTTTGGGGGGAACAAGAGTCCATTTGCTTGTAAAAGTCCCCCAGAATTGGGGGACCAACGGGGGCTTGGATGTAGCAAATGAGACTTCTCAGACAACCTCTCAGAGGTGGTGAGCAAAAGCCCCTATTACTAATTACCTCAATTCATCCCCTCCAACAAGGTCTGTACCTTACCATCCGGGTGTAGCAGCACGCGAATTTTTGGCATGCCTTCCGCTTCTAAAGGGGAAACAAAGGATTCACCGATCAGAGGTATGGGGGCGTTATCTATATAGGTTTTGGCTGCTTGCCCAAGGGGAATTATACGTCGGATAGTACCATTATTATTTAACCACAAACTATAGTTCAAGGTTTTCTGTAGCCCTTCGGGAGGTTGCCAGCGCTCCTGGAAATATCGTCTAGCTTCTGCTACCTGAGAAATCTTATCCAACAGGGTATTTTGAGATATCTGATTGGCAACGGTAGGCTCGGATGGGTTTAAAGAATCAGAAACAGGGCTACTCGGGACATTCAGTCCAGGCACAGCTTGATCGATAACAGGGCTACTCGGGAGATTCAGTCCAGGCACAGCTTGATCAATAATTTTAGAGGTAGAAGAACCTCTGTCGAGAGTAGACACATTCTGTTGAGGAGCAGGGATGGCTTGAACCGCCACATTAGTAGTAGAAGAAGTAGAAGTAGAAGTAGAAGTAATAGAAGTAGTAGAAATAGGAGAAATCGAAGACTCGGCCTCAGGGATTACCACTGTTTTTTTGGAGATGGATAGACTTTCTCTAGAGGAATCCTGAATTCCTACCTCAGTAGGAGAGGGCGCTGGTTTAATCACTGGCAATTCTGACACAGTTTGTACTACAGCGATGGGACTGGGTGGAGTTGGTTTGGGTTGGGTATCTGCCTTAGCAGTAGTTACATTAGTTTTACTAGCCTCAGAAACAGGTGCCTCACCGTTACTAGCCCCAGGAGCAGCAGCAGGACTAACAGCAGAACTAGCAATAGGACTAGTAACAGAACTAGCAACAGGACTAGTAACAGAACTAGCAACAGGACTAGTAGCACTCAGTTGAGGAGAGTCTGGTTTCCTAGCTGGAGGAGGAACAATTGTGAGAATCGGACGTGAATTAGGGCGTGAGGCTATTGGTGGCGCAGTGCGTACTGGTGGAGAGGGTGGCTTAACCGGAGGCGGTGGCGGAGTGCGTACTGGTGGAGAGGGTGGCTTAACGGGAGGCGGTGGGGGTAACTTGGTTCCTGGGGACAGACGGGGTGGCACCGACGGAGTTGGGATGGGAGTGCTCGGTGCTGGGGGTACCTGGGAGATGGCTCGCTTTTTCCCAATCTTGCTGGACTCTAATGCTGTTGTTGGGACTTCTGTGGTTAGTGTTTTCCCTTGCTCAACAGGCTGAGGTTTCTCAAGCAACTTAATCACTGCTGCTGTTACACCCACTGCCAACACCATCGATGCTGCTGTACGCATCCAAGCGGATGATTCTGGTTTCCAACTGGGCTGATTGAGTTTTGGTAGGGATACTACTTCAGCCGCATATTCATCCAAAGCGGTGGCTAGATCAAACAGCTGTGTAGCACTTAAATCTACTACTGACCCAGATTCCTGATTAGCCAGCTTACCCAGAAACAGGCTATGACTCAGTAACCCTTTGGATTGCAGATGGATGTGCTGAGTTGGAACTGCTGTGGCATTTTCTTCCTGAGGGGTTGGAAGAGTTAGGAGAGTTAAGGGAGTAACCTCAGCAGAAGAGTTTCCAGAGGCAACCAGTTGGTTTGGGGACGGCTCAAGGAAGTGCTGAACATAGCCATCTACCGCTTCATACAACACATCTAAATCTTCTGCGTTGCCTCGTAACGTTACCTGTTGTTCTTCTGGCTTGCGGGGGTCATCAAAACGCAACTCAAACCGCAACTTCTTCACCACAGATTGTCCCACCCAGCGGGATAAGGGTGAGCGGTTTGCCCGAATTGATAGGGTACAGGTAGGAGGAGTGTAACGTCGCAGGACTATGTTAGTCATTGGTGATTATTGATTAGTCATTTGTTAATTGTTAATGGTTAATGGTTAATGGTTAATGGTTAATGGTTAATGTCTATAGCTTTTCCCAAGAAATCCTAAAACCCAATACTGATTTATCATAACACCAAAAAATCCTCTGCTCTCTTTCCTAATGTTCCCTGTTTACTGCCCCCCTTATTAAGGGCAGTAGGGGGGATTACTGTTCCATTATTTAATCAATTAACTTTTCCCATTTCAACTGACAATGCTATAGCGTTTATCATAACTATGAGGTACACAGGATTTTTAAACATTTACCAATTTAATAATCCCTACTCCCGCACTATCAATGATTTTGTCCCTCACAAAGTTAATAAATGCTATAGATTTTAATCTATACAATCCTTAAGAAACTTTACCTAATAAGGCTAACCATAAACGCTGATGACCTTTGGAGCCACTATAGAAGAGTAAATTGATTAATAGTTTAAGAGCTAGTTGCTTTAGCCGATCAGTTGATACATTTTCTTCTTGGGCCATCCGCTCTCGATAAGTGTTGTTAAAGTTATCTAAGTAATCTCCCAATAAAGCAGCACGATGAGGTTCACTGTTCTGTTGTGTCATTTGTTCGAGTAAAGCCACCGCACGACGGATTAGTTCTTGATGGCCTTTAGCCAAGTGACAGATGATTAAAACTAGCGATCGCGCTTCCTCCACATCCAGCTTTTTCCGTCCTCCTGAACTTTTGCGCAGGGGATTGGACTGACGCAGACGCCACAATGCTACTCGGTCTGTGATCATTGACTCTAAATTTAATTCAGCAGCAGCTTGCAGCATCTCCTCTGAACCAATACCTGCTAGAGCTTCTAGACTAAGCAAGACTAAATCTAGCTGGGTTTTGATATTATCGAGATCGATTGAGTCTGCGGCTTGACTCAGAGGCAAATCCTCCCAAGCAGGAGGTGATTTTGGCATCTTGACAGTGGAAACCATAATTTTATTTTACTAAAGCAAATCCGGTTTACCCGTCGCTGTTACAGGTTTGGAAACAGGACTACCAAAGATTAAGGTATGTTTCCTGCTGGTAAAGCTTTGGTTGGAGGTTATCTGGTTGAAGGTTATCTGGTTGAAGGTTGTCTGGTTGAAGGTTGTCTGGTTGAAGGTTGTCTGGTTGAAGGTTGTCTGGTTGTCTGGTTGTCTGGTTGTCTAGTTGAAGGTTGTCTGGTTGAAGGTTGTCTGGTTGAAGGTTGTCTGGTTGAAGGTTCAAAAATGCATTGTAACCTGCTAACCTGCTAACCTGCTAACCGGTTAACCTGCTAACCTGCTAACCTACTAACCTGCTAACCTGCTAACCTGTTAACCTGCTAACCTGTTAACCTGCTAACCTGCTAACCTGCTAACCTGTTAACCCGCTAACCTGTTAACCTGCTAACCTGCTAACCTGCTAACCTGCTAACCTGCTAACCCGCTAACCTATGACCTTATTTAAGGTAAGCAACGGTAACACCAGTCCCACCCTCAGATTGTTCGGCTAGCTTAAAACGCTCCACGAGAGGGTGCTGTTCCAAGAAAGCGTGGACACCTTGTCTTAATCGACCAGTTCCTTTGCCATGAATAATCCAGAGTACTCCAAAGTCTATCGCCTTAGATATTGCTTGGTCGATGTCAATCTCTGCATTAGCTACCCGACTTCCTCGAATATCAATGGTATTTTTCGAGGTGCGGACAGCCGTAGCTGGCCGCGAGACTGGGGTTGGGGCTGGAGCTGGTTTTGATGGTGTTTTTAGCACATTTTCGGGCTTTTGTCCATCCAAGGATTCCACATCTGTTAGGGCAACGGTCATTTTCATTAAGCCAAAGCGTACCGTTAGCTCCCCATTATCTGCGGTACTTAGTATCTCGGCTGTCTGATTCAATCGGGGAATGCGAATGCGATCGCCTACTTTGGGGCGGAATCCTGGTTTTGGTTTAGGAGGGGGTGCGGCTGGGATTTGACGCTCGGCAATCTCCTTAAGAGCGTTTGTGGCTTTTTGGGCATTTTGAGCGGTTTGGGAGCCTTGTTGCAACTGCCGAATCACTTGGGCAATTTCTTTCTTAGCTTGTGCGATCGCATCTTGCACAGACCGTTCCTGAGAAAGCTTCAATTCCCGTTCCCGGTCCTGCAAAAGTTTTGCCCGTTCAGAAAGTTCCTGATGGAGAGATTCAGCTTGTTGCAGTAACTGATTGGCCTGTTGGGCTTTAGTTTCCTGAGTGCGCCGTTGAGCTTCTAAACCGGCAATTACCTCATTCACATCTTCCGAAGCTCCCCCCAAAAGGGTTTGAGCCTGATCCACCACCGATGGGTTTAACCCTAAGCGCCTAGCAATGCTCAAGGCATTGGAGCGACCAGGAATACCCCACAATAGACGGTAAGTGGGTGAGAGGGTTTGGTCATCAAACTCCACCGAGGCATTCTCAAACCGCTCGTCTTGATATTTTAGTGCTTTGAGTTCCCCATAATGGGTAGTCGCAATGGTTAATTGTGTTGTGTTTGCCAGGTATTTCAGTAATGCGATAGCTAATGCACTACCTTCTGCCGGGTCAGTCCCTGCTCCCACTTCATCTAATAGTACGAGTGACGAATTAGGAGTTGAAGGTTGTTGGATCTTGTCTGGTTGAATGTTGGCAGGTTGAATGTTGTCTGGAAAACTTTCAACCAGATAACCTTCAACCTGTAACTCTTGAGAACCTTGGCCTTTCGGCCACGCTTCGCGAACAACCTTCAACCTGTCAACCTGTAACTCTTCTTTTGGGGTAGTTATCGCCTCAATAATCCGACTAATTCGGCGAATGTGACCCGAGAAAGTGGATAAACTCTGTTCTATAGACTGCTCATCCCCAATATCTGCCAGAATTTGCTCAAACCAAGGAAGTTCTACTGGTTCCCTTGCTGGCACAAATAAACCAGCTTTTGCCATCAGTGCCGCTAAACCAAAGGTTTTCAAGGTAACGGTTTTACCGCCAGTATTCGGACCGGTAATAGCAACTACCCGAATGTAGGACTGAATCTGGACATCAATGGGAACAACTGATGTGCCTTGTTCATGTTTTTGCTGCCATACCAGTAGAGGATGGCGTAGTTGCCGTAGAGTAATGCTTTCATTCTGATTGCGGTCAATAAATCTGGGGGGATTGGCTTCTAACCACAGACTATATCTTGCCTTAGCGGTAGCTAAATCTAGGGTAGTTGCTACAACCAGCAACCGTTCTAAGTCTGGCTTAACTGCTGCTACTTGTTCGGTCAACGCACGACGTACTGCTTCCGCTTCCACTTGTTCTTGCCGCCGCTGGGTCCGAAGTTGATTGCCTAAGCTAACAATAGCCTTCGGTTCTACGTATAGGGTGGCACCGGTGCTAGAGGTATCCTGAACAATACCAGGAATAGCATCTTTCTGGGGAGCTTTAACCGGGAGTACAAACCGATCACCCCGTTGAGTAATTAACTGTTGTTGTAATGCCCCCCCTTTACGCTGGACAATCCCCTGGAGGATTTCATAAATTCGGTCTCGCAATGATTTAATCTGAGTCCGAATGCCTGCCAGTTTGGGGGTTGCCCGGTCAGCTACATCCCCCCGGTCATCGATACAACGGTGAATTTCTTGTTCAAGTTCTGGGTAAGTGCGGCTGTCAGCCACCAGTTCCTTCAGAATTGGGACATCCTCTTGGTCTTCAATAAACCGCCGTAGACGCCTCACACCAGCTAAGGTTGTTGCGATCGCTAATAGTTCCTCACCAGACAAAATGCCTTGAAGCTCTGCCCGCTCCAGAGATTCACCAATATCTTGGATGCCGTCAAAGGTTAGTCCTGTGTCTAAACTAGTTTCCAGTTGATAGGCTTCTTTGGTCTGGGCTAGCAGGTCTAGGCTTTCCCGTTGAGTTGCTGGGGGGTGGAGATAACGAGCCGCCAAGGCTCCCAGCTTAGTAGCCGCAAACGTTGCCAGGTGTTGGCACAGGCGGGACCATTCCAGTAGTTCTAAGGTTTCAGATTGAATCAAGGCTCAGATACAAACGTATACCTCAATTGTATTATCCGATAATTCGGTTAGGAGTGGGAAAGTTAAGATTGAGCAAATTACCAATTACCAATTACGTAAGTATTCAGCAGTCACCCATTAGCCGTTGGCCAACGGCTAATGGGTGACTGCTGACCGCTGATAGCTGATAGCTGATAGCTGATAGCTGATTGCACCTCAAGTAGCGTGCGCGTAGCGCTAATCGCTGATTGCTGATTGCTGATTGCTAATCGCTGATTGCTGATTGCTGATTGCTGATTGCTGATTGCTGATTGCTGATTGCTGATTGCTGATTGCTTACCTAATTACTCATCGCCCTCTGAAAAAGACACAAAAACCCTAAATTGGGATATGCTGGAAATAGTTGATGTATGCCCTGCCAGATTTATCCTAAATTCTCCTTCTTCAGATGGTTTAATCGTATGGTAGGGCTTCCCTAAGGTTGTTAGCCCCACTAAGAGTACTGCTTTTTGTATCCGGTAAAGTAGGAGTAGGTTTATAGGGCAGAGGAATATACTGTACCGATGGACGTCCACCTTGAGGTTGGGGGTACAAATCCATTAGTTTATAAATAGCTTTAGGTAGACCAACCGTAATAGGTAGACCCAGTTCAGACGCTTCTTCGACAGTAATCGGACAGTCATGGGTGATTTGACCAGTAGTAAGAAAGTCAATAATTCTATCGATGTGTTCTGGGTCAATCTTCTGCTTAGGGATATCGTCTAGCAGTAGCGTTCGCACGAAACGTTGCACCTGCTTAATGGCTTTGCCTGCCAAATCGGCCATCATCAAGGTTTGATCCTCAATACTCTCAAGGGGCTTTTGCTCCACAACTCTGAGAATGCTAGCAGCAGCAGTATTCCCTAATTGAGGGTCAACTGGTCCAAGGACAGCATTGGCATCCATCACAATTTCATCAGAGGCTAGGGCTAACATAGTACCACCACTCATGGCATAGTGGGGTACAAAGACAGTAACTTTAGAAGGATGACGAATTAAAGCTCTAGCAATTTGTTCTGTAGCCAGCACCAATCCCCCAGGAGTATGTAAAATAAGATCAATAGGAACATCTGGTGGAGTTAGACGGATTGCCCTGAGCACTTGTTCAGAATCTTCAATAGATATGTAGCGGGACACAGGGATGCCAAACAAGCTAATAGACTCTTGTCGGTGAATCAGTAAAATTAACCGACTTTTGCGGTTCTCCTCAAATTCTTGCAAAGCTCTAAAACGTCTATATTGCATCTGGCGACGTTGCCACAAGGGCTGCAACGAGGAGATGATTAGAAAAATCCAGAACAGATCAAAAAAGTTAAAGCTAAAGTTCATCGCTTACGTACAGGTATCAAGTAGTTGTACCCTTTAGTTTTCCCGTGTTTAGGATGGTTTATTGCTAATTTTTAGTTTTTTTGGCTTAGTGTTGTGGGCTGATGCCTTGCTAGAGAAACCCAGACTATTTTTAAGTTTTCAGCAAGTCCTGATAATAGTGTGTCCTATCACCTGTAGTTTAAGCAACGCCAAAACTCCTATACATTAACTTAAGTTAAGTTTTGTTACAAAAAGCCAACCTCAGTCATAAAAGTTAGGGGTTAACCCTGAATAGTATTTAGTGACTCAATCGAGAGTATATGCCCTTACTAATCAGTTTGGTGATTGCTGCAGTAGCGACTTACCTTTCTCTGAACACTACGGAAGAAATATTGAAAGTGGCATCATTATTAATTGTGATAATTTGCCTGTTGCTAAGCTTTGTTTTTGCCCCACTACTAATTAAAGTGTTGATTGTCGGAATTTTCCTAGTAATTCCTAAAATCCCAAGCAAATCTTAGTTCTTGTGGCTGAATGGTTAAACCCATATTCCGCAGGTTGGAGAGGAGATTAGAAAAACCCCTACAATAACTCGTAGGGGTTTGTGGATGATTTCGATTGATTTATTGGTTGTTACTAGATTGCTGAATCAGGTCATCTAAAATAGTTCCGATTCGCTCATTACTGAAGTTCCCCCGTACACATGTACTAAAGAAGTCCAAAAGTACTGCGAATCCTAGCTTTGAGGGTTGTAGAACAATAGTATTACTGGGTACAGACTGATTGGGAAAACGGCTGAACCTATTGCTATGAATAAATTGTAGCGTACTCGTGCATTGAAGGGTGTACACTGTTGCCATTTATTTTAGCTTAAGTGGGCGCGATAGTTCAATGCAACTCCTCTGCCATGTAAAACTTGTTTTTGGTTAGCGTATGCACTACAATGGAAACTTGGACTAAAAACATGTGATCCAGCCGAAACTCCTACTACACAAGGCTTAGAGAGATTTGTACCCAGTAGTACATTAGTTCTACACTATCAAAATGTAAGCACAGTAAAGCTTTGAGATACAGGTAGTACGTTTGTACGGGGGAACTTCAGTCATTAGCAGCACTAGTAGTACCTTGATACTCAGTTAGTTTTGATTTGGTCTAGATCCCAAAAAATCTCAGTTACCCACTAATAGTCAAAATTTTCACCGGGCAAAGCAGGAGTGGTTGTTGGAGGTCGCCGAAACTGGGTTGCCTGTTCGTAAGCATAAGCGAATCCCAGTAAGGTAGGCTCACTGTAAGGCTTACCAAAGAAAGTCAGTCCTAGGGGTAATCCCTGCTCAGTAAAACCCATTGCCACGGAAATGCCGGGAAAACCAGAAACGTTGGCTAAGTACCCTGGTATGTAGGGGTCACTTGAGGCACATTGATAGGTTGGATCCTCGACATTATAGAGCGGACCGGCAGGACAAGTCATGGTGGGCCAAATAATCGCGTCGAGATTTTGGGCACTCATAATCGATAAAATTTCCTGCCGAACCCTAGGAAACTCGAAATGGAGAATATAAAGATATTCGGTATCAGCCAGTTCTGGATGCTTTAGAGATTCTTCAAACCCTCCGACGCGACCGGGATTGAGAGCCTGTTCAGAATTGACTAATGGGTTAGATAAGCTCATCGAATACATTTCCCTCAGGGTGTCAGGGAATGGAAGCTGGAGGTTTTTGAGGTAACTATCGATCTGGGGTTCAAACTCAGCCTCTGTTACCGGTGCCATGAAAGGCCAGAGGTTTTCCAATTTGGGAGAGAAATCCACCGACTCAACTGTTGCACCTAATTCCCTCAGCTTAGCAACTGCTGCATCAGTTGCAGCATCTACCTCAGGGTTCCCACCCCGAAAATCAATCGCCACCCCAATTCTTGCCCCTTTTAGGGCTTGTTTATTGAGAAACTGGGTGTAGTCCTTATATGTTTTCCCTTCACTGTCCAGGGTACGTTGACACTCCCCGGTCTAAAGACGCGGGGATTCTTCATTCAACGAGCCAACTTGCTCAACCAGACCGGAATCAGGAAGAGTAGAGGTCGATTCTCCTGAAGCGTTCGGATCAATGATCCAGGTTCCGGTGTGCCCCACCGTACCCAAGGCTTTGTTAAGAATATTGATTGCGGCGTTGTGGTCTCGGTCTAATTTACAACCACATTGACAGACATGAGTCCTAGTAGATAGTGATTTTTTGACTACCTCACCGCATTCTGAACAATTTTGGCTTGTGTAAGCAGGGTTTACCGCGACAGTTGCCCTGTTAAATTTACGACCAAAATGCTCCAACCATTTTCTAAATTGATACCAACCTGCATCGTTAATAGATTTAGCTAAACAGTGATTTTTTGCCAGATTCTTTACCCTTAAATCTTCATAGGCGACCAGGTCGTTATACCGGATTACGCAACGTGCCAGTCTCTTGGCATGTTCTTCACGCTGCCTACTTATTTTAAGGTGTTGTCTACCTAATCTATTAACCGCTTTCTTCCGATTGGATGAGCCTTTCTTTTTTCGGGAAACTCTGCGCTGATAGAACTTAAGGCGTTTTTCTCCCGTCCTGTAAAAACGGGGGTTAGGTTCAGTGTTCCCAGTGGAATCAGTATAGAACTCTTTTAGCCCTACATCTAATCCAATAGTTGAGTGACTAGGCGCTAATTGTTCATTCACGTCAACAGAGACGCAAAACTGAATATAGTACCCGTCAGCCCTTTTGACTATCCGAACCCGTTTGATTTGCTTCTTATCAAAGCGCCACAAGTCCCAGGTACCTTTGAGCTTTAGTCTACCGATTCCTTTCTTGTCACTAAAGGTGATTGATTTTTTGTCAGGGGACAACTTCCAACCTGACTGTTTGTATTCAACCGATCTACAGTGCTTTTGGAATCGGGGAAAACCTTTCTTCCCTGGAACTTTTTTCTTGCAGTTTTCAAAAAAGCGAGAAATTGATGACCGGAGATGAAACCTTAGAATAGTGGAGCCTTTATGGGTGACTGGCTATGGGTAAAAGGGTTAAAACTTTTGTAATAAGGCTCCACTATTCTTACGGTAACTTCTAACCATGCTCTCTCGGCGGCAGCCTGTCGAGCGGTAGAGTTCAATTCGTTAGCAAAAGGGAATTCTTTGGCAAGAACCTTGCAGTACTTGCTAAGGTCATATTTCCCCGTCCCTTTGTTGTCCATCCATAAACGAATACAACTATTACGGATAAATTTAACCGTCCGAATTGCTTCGTCTATGGCTTGATATTGAAGGGGTTTGCCGTACGCTTTGAACTCTAGAATAATCATCAGAACTCGACCTCAACTGATATATTATTACGCTAACACGCTAAGCGAAAATCGTCAACTCAAAATTAAACCTTTTTCACTGCGACTAAAGTCGCTACCTGGCTTTCATCCCGGAGACGAAACCTTAAAATAAGGCAGCCTTAATCATAAAGTTTTAACCCTTTTACCCATAGCCGACCAACCATAAAGGCTGCCTTATTTTTGCGGTAACTTCTGACCCGGTTTAAAAACACGGGGCTTTCAGCCTGGAGCAGTCCCGTAATCATTGGGATCAACCCCTGCCATTACACCCAAAGCGATCGCTGCATCTGTCACGGTTCGAGCTATAGGGCCCGCACTATCAAAGGAGAGGGTTAGGGGGATGATACCATCTCGACTAACCAGTCCCTGAGTAGGTTTGATACCGACAAGACCTGCTACTGCTGCAGGGCCACGAATTGAGCCTGAAGTATCGCTTCCGGTGGCTAAAACAGCAAAATTTGCCGCAATTACAGCCCCACTGCCTCCACTCGAACCCGAAGGATCACGAGTTAATTTGTAGGGATTGCGTGTCAGTCCCCCAAGGGAACTGTAACCTAGCCTACCATAGGATTAAGCAAATTCACTCATATTTGCTTTACCAAGAATAATCGCTCCTGCCTCTCGCAACTTCTTAACAGTAAAAGCATCATCGGGGGGTAAGGAACCTTCCAGCAGCACCGATCCTCCTGTTGTGGGTAAATCGGTAGTGTCATAGTTATCTTTCAGAATGATGGGGATGCCATGTAAAGGACTTCGCGGTCCTTTCTGCTGGCGTTCTTGGTCTAACGCCCTTGCTTCTTTAAGGGCATTGTTATTGATAGAAATTAGCCCATTAATTTTCGGACCTTGATCGTCATAGGCTTCAATACGATTGAGATAAAGTTGCACTAATTGTTCGGAAGTGAGTGCATTATTCTCAAAAGCTTCGTTAATCTCTGCGATTGTTGCTTCCCTGAGACGAAAGGTCTCAGCGACTACCTCTGAGGGAAAACTACTCAGAGCGAACATGAAAAGATAAGTCAGCCCTTGTTTAGCTATTTGCCACCAGGTCAGTTTTTGTTTCATATCTAAATTGAAATTGCCGCATCAAGAATCTTACTGATTGAACTAAGAGGATGTTTGAAAAGTGATCAGAGGTCAAACTTTAGGCCAAGCGGCGACCCATGATCCGTATCATTGCCAGATAAATGAATGTCTCTGATGTTTCAGCCCATAACTCATAAGTCTCTGACCAATCGACGGCATCCCATCAGCCAAGCAAAAGTGCCCTCGACTACCCAACGCTTTTTAAGCAGGACGAAGCCTTTGGTCTGTTGGGGTCGAAGTACGAATTGTACCATCCAACCGCAGAAATCCATGACCCACATGATCAAAGGCTCACAACTATTGCCTCCATCAACCCAAATCAGATACAACCGCGAGACCGCCTTGCCCATCTGTTTGACTTTGTCGAGCACTCGTTGACCCCCAAATCGTTCCGTCCTATAGCAGTCGAAGCAAAGCATAGGACATACTAGTAATCAAGTCAAGCTTTATTAATTAATTAATAAAAAAACAGTTCCTTACAGTTACGATTTAAGAACAAAAGTCATGAGTGCTATTGACGATGGCATGGGAAAAACTCAAGCTAGTCGTCTCTTGAAAATTACCCGAAATACACTTATTTACTGGTCAAAACATATCAAAAAAAACCGCAAATAATAGGAAATAATATTGTTATTAATAGATAACATAAAAAAGTATCAATTGAGTTAATTTATGTTGTTAAATACTCCCTAAATTATAAATAAAACTATAGATCAATCCTAAGGATATAGTTGATAGCAGAAAAATAACTTACGGTTATAGAGAAAAGGATGAATAAAAAAGGCAAGATTTTCTAGATAAAATTTCTAAAGCGATGCAGAGGTGCGACCCGTGGTGAATTTAATTCGCCACGGGTCGCACCTAAGCGGTCTTGGGGTTTTCCGCCATGAGCGACTGCCGTGGTCTTGAACGTGATAGGTGATGTCGTTCAGTTGGGTTCGAGCTTTGGGCTTGCTCCGTTTCTGATAGTCGGTTTTCGACACCACAGTGCAGGTATCCAGTCGATGCCAGGGTAAGCGCTGATGAAGCTCTCCCCACCTGGCAAGCCGTTCGCGTAGCGTCGGGCTTCGCCCGAGGTGGGGGTGTCCTATGCTAATCTGAGGTTATCCCTAACCCACAGTTCACACAGACAAGCCCAGCTTCTAGGCGGTCGTCCAGAACTTTTGCTGGAGCGACCCTCGTTGCCATTTCTGCGAACGAGTTTAAGCACGCCTCTAGCCCCGATGTTGTAAGCGCCGTTTAAATCAGCATTGAATCGCTTAGCTGAGGGGAAGGTTGCAGGGTAATCGCATCTTAGTAGAGTTCTAAAAGTACAGTAACCTGACCTAAAATTTGACTGTAGAATTGCTGATTATACCCTCAGAAAAGTTAATGGTACTCGTTTGTGTGTACCAGTCCTGTTAGTCAACACTCCTGGAGCCTAACCGGCTTCGGTTAAT
>NZ_MKZS01000001.1:685129-694574 GCF_001942495.1 Moorena bouillonii PNG | reverse complement strand
ATGAGAGATGAAGGACTTGTTCATGCAACCGTTTTTTTTGTCAAGTACAATTTATACCAAATTAGATGCGATTACCCTGGGGAAGGTTGCTAGGGCATAATTTTTAGGATCACGTTTAACCGTACCTGAACCATCGTAGGCCAGTTTGGAGGTGTAGGCTGCAACAACCTCTATTACTTTACCTCCCAACTCTGCCCATTTCATTTCTGTGAAGTCGCGAATTTTTGCCTTGAGCCATCCATGAAATCTTTGCCGTAGGTTGGATCGCTTTCGTCCACCCTTTGGCTTCCATCCTTTGAGGTTCTCAAATACGATGGCTAATGAATTAAACTTTTCAGCAATCTCAACAATTCGCTTGGAAACAGTATGGCCAATCTGGTTATTGATTCTTCGACATTTTTGGTAGGTCTTGGAGCAGAATCCTTTGTGAAGTTTTCCACCTTTTCCCATCGTTTTAGATGCCCGTACCGATACGGATTTTAGTCGCTTGTCCCTACGGTCTATGTCTCTCCCCGGGTGAATAAACTCGCGGTGGATTACAGTGCCGTCATGAGTGACAACCGCTATTGTTGCAGTAGTATTAATTCCTAAATCTACGGCAGTTACATTAGCCTCTGGTTTACGTTTTTCTGGTTTACAAGTAAATGGAACTGATAAATGACAAACTCTTTCATTGAAAACCAACGAAGGAGACATCATTTTATTGGTGGCTACCTGATGGCGTTCCCTTAAACCAGTGATTTGAACCACAGTCCAAACCCAGTCAGAACCGTTGAAAACTTTGATCTCGACTTGGTCAAAGCCGTGAAGCTTATAACACTGACCTTTGTACAAAGCGGGGTAACAGCCAGTATCTGCATTTAACTTTGGAGGCTTGCTGTCCCGTCTCTTTCGGATACCCGATTGCCATTCCCTGTAACGATTTACAAAACTACTAACTTGACCCGCTGCAAAAGCGATTCGGCGTAGCCGACGCTTCGCGAACGCAGCACGACGGTAGTAGCTAGGGAATTTGTAAAAAGTTTTGTTAAATTGAGGATACTTGATATTAGGACGTTTGGCTGTTTGATGCATTAACTGCTCAACAGCAGGAGTTAACTTATCTGCTGTTAAACCCCCTAGCTCAGACCAATGAGTATAAATGATTCCGACCAAATACCGACAAGCTTGACGATACACCTTAATTGTCTCACCGAACAGTATCCTTTGATCTGGAGTCACATCATTAAGTTGCCATTTGTCAGTTCGTATGACTTTGGTTGGCGTTTTCACGCTTTCTAACAAACTCTCCTGTCTTTAATATTTTAACCTATAAAAGATGAGACGACAATGTGGCCTACGGCCTCCGCTTCTTAACCCGAATAATTTGTGTTCCAGCTTTTAGTAAACATCAGCAGCTTGCTCCTTAACCCCCACCTGGACGTTCGCGTAGCGTGGCCTACGGCCAGGTGGGGGAATGCGTCGCATCTTTGTTCAAATTGATCCTCTGCAGCCCATGCATCTGCCTCACAGGTAAACTCTTGCACGCTCAATTTCTGTATTTTGGTTTGCCAGTGGGGTGTTGCTTTGGCTAAGTTTCTTCTGCAGTTGCTTGAGGTCAGACTCCTTGGGCTTCTGAGTTTCCACCACAAACCAGTGTTGTTGCACTCCTGGGTATTTGCTACACATTATCGGATCGGCGATAGCCTTCGATTCCTTTCTCAGTTAATTCTGATTGTGAGACTGTGAAGTGCGGAATATCGGCAAAATGGTTAATCTTTCAAGAACATTAAAAATACTTACATTTTCCCGATTTCCAAGAAACCAGTCGTTAGGCTTGATATATAGAGCAACAATTCATTCAAAAAACGCGATCGCATACACCCATGCTATTTCACCTAGCCAACCTCCCTTACTGGATCTTTTTGGGTATGGGAGTTCTACTGTTTCTGTTAGTCATTATTTCCGGTGGCGGAGACGATGAGATTGATATAGATGCAGATGTAGATCTAGATGTGGATCTCGATGTAGATGCAGATGTCGATGTCGGTACTGATACAGATACTGATGCCGATGGTGATTTAGGCGGTATTGAAATTCTAGGATGGCTAGGTATCGGCAAAGCCCCCCTAATTTTACTCTTGGCAACAGACTGTAGCCTTTTGGGACTTTTCGGCTGGATGTTCAATGTCATGATTGGTGGTGTTACTGGCAGTATTCCCACCGGGTTTTTGGCAGGGGTGGTATCAGTAATGTCATTGTTCCTGACCCTAGTTACCGGAGGATTCATCTCTCGACCGATAGGAAAAATTTTCGCCTCCTTTGGAGAAGATACCAGTAGCGATCGCTTAGTTGGCTGTCACGGTACAGTTTCCTCTGCCACCCTTCCCAAGGAAAACCAAGGCAAAATCGGTCAAGTCGATGTCCTAGATCCAGCTCGTAATTTAGTTACAGTTAATGCCACCTTACCAACTTGGGCAACAGTTACTCCTAAACGGGGTAACAAAGTATTAGTGATTGATCGGCACCATCATAACTATCTCGTAGTGCTTAAAGATAGTGCTGATCAGCAAGCCTGGTTAGACAATGCCCATTAGTTAGCAAGGGCGTACAACCTGCTGTGATGTATATAAGTTGCTCAAGATTATCAAAAATTTTCTGATCTGCCCTGATTAGTATATATAGCTCCATTTATCTTAAATCTATTTAGCCATGTCAAACTCATCGATGAATACAACAGTGCAAACTGTTCCGGTACAGTCATCTATAGCCCAGCTTCCTCCTGGAATTCTATTTTTCCCCGGTGTGATTGGAGGTCTGATTGTATTATTGCTATTAAGCATCTGGGCTTACACCAGAGTTTATGTCATCACGCCCAACAACGAAGCATTTTTGCGGACAGGTGGTGTCTTTGTCAAAAAGAAAACGGTTATTCTCAGTGGCGGGTGTGTGGTTTTGCCAGGATTTCATGAACTTACCCGTATCCCACTCAGAGAAATTTCTATTGATGTTGAGCGCACCGGTAACCTAGCAGTTCGGACCCAAGACTACCTGCGGGCTAATATGCGGGTAACCTTTTATGTCTGTATCAATGCCAATGAAGAAGATGTGATTACTGCTGCCCAACGACTGTCTCGTGAAGGTAAAATTTCCCCCGAAGATATTAAAGAAGCTATCGAAAAACGGGCGGATGATGCTATTAGAGCAGCAGCTAAGAAAAAGAATTTGGCAGAAATTGATTCCGATAAATTAGGATTTGCTGATGAAGTGTTGAATTTAATTCAGCAAGACTTAAGAAAAGTCGGATTAACCCTCAATAATATCGCGATTTCTGAGATAGAAGAGAGTGATACCTACGATACGAATAACTTCTTTGATGCCCAAGGAGTACGTCTGCGCACGGAAACCATTCAACAATCAATTCAGCAAAAAACTGAAGTTGAGCTAAATACCAAAGTTGCCATTGAAGAGAAAGAACTAAACGCTCAAAAGCAATCCCTACGCATTGCCCAAGAACAAGAAGAAGCTAAACTGGGGCAAAAGCTTGAGGTTGAAGCCCTAAAAGCCCAGCGTGAGCGGGAAATAGAAGAAGCTAAAGCCACAGAAGCAGCCACAATTCAGCGGACTAAAATTTTACAGAATAAGTCTGTAGAAGAGGAAGAAATTCGCAAGCTACTAGCCTTGCAGCAAAGCCAAATTGAAGCCGATATCACCCTCGAAGAACGGAATAAAGCCCTTAAGGTAGCCCAAACCCTACAAAAACAAGAAGCTGAATTGGCAGAAATTAATCGTCAGAAAACCTTAGAAGAGGAAAAGATTCAACAACAGCTGGCAGTCCAAGCTAAGAAAATTCAGGCAGATATTGAATTAGAAGAACGGAATAAAACCCTCAAGGTGGCACAAATCCTGCAAAAACAGGAAGCAGAAGTAGCAGAAGTTACTCGTCAGAAAACCGTCGATGCTGCCTTGCTTAATTCTCAGGTAGAATTGGCAGAAGCAGAACGAGAGTCAAAAATTGCTCAACAAGACGCTGCGATCGCAATTTCCGAAAAAGAACGCGATCGCTTCAATTCCGAAGCCGAACGAGCTCAAGCTGAAGCCGCTGTAGCCACCGCAACGGAAGTAGAAGAAGCCGAACGGCAACAACGCCTTTCTATCATTGCTGCTGAACAAGAAGCCGAACAACGGCGGATTGGTGAGCAAAACGTGATTGAAATCGATGTATTCCGCCGCTCTCGTCAAGCTGAAGCAGCCAGACAAGCAGCAGAACTAGAAGCTGAGTCGATCCGCACCCTAGCAGAGGCAAATCGGGATAAAGCCTTAGCAGAGGCAGAAGGTAAACGATCCCTGATCGAAGCCGAAAATTCCATTAGCGATGCTCAGCTAACTGCTAAAATCATCACTACCATATGGCCAGAGTTAGCCAATCAACTACCAGAAATTGCCAAAGCCTTAGCTCCCCAGCCAGGAATTTTGGGAGATACTCGGATTTACTCCTTCCCCGGTGTCAATGGCAATAATGGTAACGGAGTTAGCAGTGTAGGTGACATCAACAAACTGCTACTGTCTACCAGTGGCTTATCAATGATTAATGGTTTGTTAGAGGAAGGCAAGCTAGGGGAGTTGATTAGTCAAATCCGCCAGATGATGAGTAACAACAGTAGCACAATCACCAGTAACACAATCACACCAAAGGATAAGAAAACCCCGACCACCGATATCATCCCATCACGGGCAGCAGCCACTTCAAACCTTACCGAAAAAAACCACCTTACCCAACCAAGCATCAAGAAACCTAAATCAGGGAAAGGCTAAGGTGCCCTTGACCCATTAATAATTTAATTCGCCACGGGTCGCACCTGAAGTATGAAGGTAAGCATTCAGCACTCAGCGTATGCGCTACGCGCACGCTACGCAAACAGCCGTCAGCTTTTGGCTCACGTTACTTGAGGTGCTTATTTGCTTCAAAAGCACCGATTGCGCTACTTGAGGTGCTGCGTGAACAGTAGCGTGGCCAAGAGCCTTTAGCTGATAGCTGATAGCTGATAGCTGAATGCTTACGTATGAAGAATTCATAATTGATACTTCATGCTTCACAATTCATAGTTTCTTTGTATAGTTCGAGCAATCTTCGCTCCAATTTGATAACCTAGCTAAAATAATCTCGGAAGAAAAACAGCGTGGATATTCAAATTGGGCGAGGTAAGATAGCTCGCAGAGCCTACGGCATAGATGAAATTGCACTCGTTCCCGGACAGCGGACACTCGACCCCAGTTTGGCTGATACTCGCTGGCGTATTGGTGGTATTGAAAGGGAAATTCCCATTATCGCCAGCGCTATGGATGGGGTGATTGATGTGTCCATGGCAGTCAAGTTGTCCCAAATTGGGGCAATGGGGGTTCTCAACTTAGAAGGGATTCAAACCCGTTATGCTGACCCATCACCCATACTAGACCGCATTGCTTCGGTGGGAAATTCTGAGTTTGTTCCCCTGATGCAGGAACTTTATAGTTCACCGATTAAGCCAGAATTGATTACCCAGCGAATTCGGGAAATCAAAGACCAAGGTGGTATTGCAGCTGTGAGTCTGACCCCTGCTGGAGCCAGTAAATATAGTCAGGTAGTGGCAGAAGCTGGTGCTGATTTAATGTTTGTTCAAGCAACAGTCGTTTCAACAGCTCACCTGTCACCAGAGTCTATCAATCCCCTGGATTTGGGACAGTTTTGTCAGGATATGCCCATGCCAGTAATATTGGGGAATTGCGTGACCTACGACGTTGCCCTCAATTTGATGAAAGTTGGGGCAACTGCTGTCTTGGTGGGTATTGGTCCTGGTGCTGCTTGTACCTCTCGGGGTGTCTTGGGTGTCGGTGTACCTCAGGCAACAGCAGTGGCAGATTGCGCTGCTGCCCGTGACGACTACTATCAAGAAACCGGTAACTATGTGCAAGTGATTGCTGATGGCGGTTTAATTACAGGAGGTGACATCTGTAAGTGTATTGCTTGTGGTGCTGATGGGGTGATGATTGGTTCTCCTTTCGCCCGTGCCAAAGAAGCTCCCGGACAAGGATTTCATTGGGGGATGGCAACCCCTTCCAGCGTGCTACCCCGTGGGACACGAATTAAAGTCGGCAGCACTGGCACACTTGAGCAAATTCTGACTGGACCAGCCCAAATGGATGATGGCACCCACAACCTTTTGGGAGCATTGAAAACCAGTATGGGAACCCTCGGAGCAAAAAACCTCAAGGAAATGCAACAAGTGGAAGTAGTGATTGCTCCTTCTCTGCTAACAGAAGGAAAGGTATACCAGAAAGCTCAGCAGTTGGGTATGGGTAAATAGTATAGTCTCTAGTTGAATACTGATCATTCTTAGTTGTTCATCAATTTAAAATTGAAACTTGACCATTGACAATTACCAAATATTATGGTAATTCATAAATTGAACAGCTTTTTTACAGGTTTCTAAAGTTCACGAACAACTGTTGTCAATAGTTAAAGCTAAATAGTTAAAGCTAAATAGTTAAAGCTAAATAGTTAAAGCGATGATTATAGATACTTATCGCGACCACCGCCAATCGTCAAAATTTTTCGACTGGCTTGGAAATTGCTGAAAAAAAATCAACGGTGACATACAATGGAAAAAGCGGAGACAAATGTTTCCGTTCACTCCTCACACCACACTCCGCCCGGACATAGTTCGGGCGGTTCCTTATTTTATATTGAAGGTTGAAAGTTGAAGGTTGAAGGTTGAAGGTTGAAGGTTGTTTGGTTGAAGGTTGTTTGGTTGTTCGCCTTTGGCGTTCGGTGTAGGGTAGGTTGAACGGCGTTGCTTAATAATGGAATGATTTTAAGAGTGTTTAGGTGCGCGCCTCCAAGGCCGGGTTCCCCGGCCTTGGGTCGCACCTGTGGAATAGGCATCTTGCCGTGGAATGGGCATCTTGCGTGGAATGGGCATCTTGCGTGGAACTGGCATCTTGCCAGTTTCATGCTTATTTTCGGGCGGGCAGGATGCCCACTATTAGAGTCGAACGAGGGATTCCTCCCTCGAACTCTCCTCCAGAACCGGACATGACTGTTCCCAATCATCCGGCTCCTCCTGGTGGCATTGGGATTGCCTACACTTTATGGGGATATTCCTCTCTTTGTTGCCAAGTTTTATTATGATGGCAATGAGAGTGGATGAGCTGTTTATTAGTTAGCTTGTCACTACCTCCAGCTCTCTTAGGGATGATGTGGTCTATTTCAAATAAATCATCAGACATAAATCTGTGATTACACAGGGCACATCTCCCTTTCTGCCTTTTCAGGAGTTTATTCACAGTGGGTTTAATCCCATGATATTTGACTAACCTTTCAGCCCAATAGAGCCAATCTCCATCATACGGGGATTTCCCTTCTTTCAGCCTTATCACCCTTTTTATGTGCGTGTCTTTATGATTTTGTAGGGTGTTTTGACCATCAGGTGTCCTGAATACCCAGCCTTCACCTTTATCTATCCACCAGTAATTAGCTATGGCTTCTTTTGCTCCAATATTTGGAGACCGATATTTAGCCCATCGCTCTAACTTTAGGAATAGTTTATTATCTAGTTGGCCAAATAGTCTGGAACTTACCACCGAATTATATTGGTTAGCCCATCCAGTAATCTTTGAGTTTAAATCTCCGATTAGATTAGCTTGGTCTGAATTTCTATGGCGGCGGACAGTGTCCTTTAGGTTTCTAAGATGCTTATCTATGGCATCTTTGCTTGGTTTTATTAGGGTTTTAAATCCTAGTGGATTTCCCTTAGTGTCCTTTCCGCTATTTATGTCATTGACCTCATATTGTCGGACATTGAAACCGAGGTAATCGAATCCTGCTTTTACTCCCTTCCTCCCTAAGGTATGCGCTATAGAAGTTTTAGCCTCTTTTAGGTTTAGTCCGATTTCTTTTAGCCAATCCTGGATGACTCCCTTTGCTTCTAGTATCATCTCTTTACTCTTATGGAGAACTACAAAGTCATCCGCATATCTATGAACCAAAGGTGGTCTGAGATTTCTTTTTGGAGGGAGATTATACTTTTGAGCTAGATGCTGGTAATGGTACCTTACCGGGTAAGTCTTGTTCATTAGCTGAGTTAACCCATGGAGGGCTATGTTAGCTAATAATGGTGAGATTACCCCCCCTTGGGGTGTTAAGTGCGGGAGTTTCTATGAATCCTTCTTTTCCTAAGGCTCCAGCTTTTAACCAAGCTTTTAACTGTCTCCTCATTTGAGGATAAGTGTTTACCTTATTTAACAGTTTTTCATGGTCGATTTGGTCAAAGCACTTCTCTATGTCCGCATCCAGCACGTAGTAACTGTTCTGATTTATGTCAGAGTATATTGCTGCTATAGCGTCTTTTGTGCTTCTTCCGGGTCTAAAACCGTAGGAATTAGGTTCAAACTGTGCTTCCCACTCTGGTTCTAGAGCTAATTTGGCTAGTGCCTGTTTTGCTCTGTCTTCCATAGTAGGGATTCCCAGAGGTCTTTTTTCTTTCCTTCCGGGTTTCGGTATCATAATCCTTCTAACCGGCCTTGCCTTTCCATCCAGCTCTAGGGACTGGGCTAAGGCTAACCGTTCATTTGGTGAGAAAGATTTCTTACCATCTATTCCGGCAGTTTTTTTACCTCTGTTATCCTGGGTTACTTTCCTTACGGCTAATAACCGAGCAGATTTGGATTTGGTTAGTAGTTTTTGGAGCTTTCTAGCTTTAGCTCGCTCCCCATTCTGTGAGGCTTTATAGATACGCTTTTGCAGCTTGAACACTGCCCTCTCAATGGATTTCCATTTGAGGGAGTTCCAGTTATTCAGTTCCACCATCACAGGATTGTGTGTATTGGACATAACTGCTACTCGTGTTCTACTCTTGCCAAACTCAGGGGTGTCCGTCTGCATATCCTTGGGCTTTCCCCAAGGCTTTGGCTTCTGACACCGTCTCGCCAAGATAGCCCATGAGGCTGAATACCTACCCTTTTAGGGAGCAACTATCCTGGTTACTTCGTTCCGTATGACCATTGACTGACCGGGTTGGGTACTGGCTATACACCGGAAGATGCCCATTTCTGGGGAAGGATGTCGAAGATGATAAGGAAAAATCCATTTCCTTATCATCTTCGAGTCGATAAAGGACTTAAGTCATTGTGTCCTAAATCTTGAATTGACGATGCGTCAATCACCAGTTCGTTGTCTTACCCTTTCGGTCTCCCTAGCGGCATGGGTCTTAAATGACTTCGACTTGCCTCCGCGTTTATTCCTTGCACTCGACTCTTTGATGTTCATTCTCGGAGCCTAGGAATATGGAGTAACCTGACATCAAGGCTGTAGGAGTTTAACCTACATGAATCATACAGTTAAAGGGTTTTACCCCTTCGGGCAGTCCCCCGGTTTTATCCGGTTTATGCCCAACGAATCGCACCTACTCCTATTCATTCAAAGACTGAC
>NZ_MKZS01000001.1:653809-685029 GCF_001942495.1 Moorena bouillonii PNG | reverse complement strand
TTATCCGGTTTATGCCCAACGAATCGCACCTACTCCTATTCATTCAAAGACTGACGCAACGCCGGTTGAACGCGATTGCGTGGCCGAAAAGCCAAGGTTGAGACGATAACCTGTAACCTGTAACCTTCAAGCTGTAACCTTCAAGCTGTAACCTTCAACCTGTAACCTTCAACCTGTAACCTTCAAGCTGTAACCTTCAAGCTGTAACCTTCAACCTGTAACCTGTAACCTAATAACCTGTAACCTGTAACTTGTAACCGCCTCACCTGTTCCGCCCTATGGGAGTGTCAACTTTTGCCCAAGATATTTAATCGGTGTTGTGACTATGGTAAAATTTCGGAGGTACGTAGCAAAAGTATTCGCAAGGATTTCCAGGCATGTCAACAGCCGCCCCACAAGTTACAGACTCCAGCTTTCAGGCAGAGGTACTTGAGAGCGACATCCCAGTATTGGTAGATTTTTGGGCACCTTGGTGCGGTCCCTGTCGGATGGTGTCTCCGGTTGTGGATGAGATAGCACAGCAGTACGAAGGTCAGGTGAAAGTCGTTAAGCTGAACACCGACGAAAATCCTAAGGTGGCAGGTGATTATGGTATCCGCAGTATACCAACCTTGATGATTTTCAAGGGAGGCCAACGAGTAGATATGGTGGTGGGTGCAGTCCCCAAAACTACCTTGGCTAATACTCTAGAAAAGCACCTCTAATGGCAAAAGGCTTGTAGGCAAAAGGGGACATGTAAAAGATTGCTTCCAACCTCCTCAGATCCTCAGCTATTCGTCACCAATCTTAAATTGACCAACGGACATCTGCAACTTCTGGGCAACCTCGACAGTTGTTCGTAGGGATTGAGAGACTTCGCCAGAAGAATGAGAGGTTTGTCGGGAGGTGGCAGCAATTTCCTGTATTAAGTCAGTAACGTCCCGAGATGTTTTGGCTTGGGAAACTGTGGCGTTAGAAATAGATTGGACTAACTGGTCAATCTCATGGGAGACGGCAACAATTTCTTCTAGGCTCTGTTTAGCCTTGAAAACCATTTGGGTTCCATCAACCACTTGTTTTTTTCCGTCTTCCATGGCTTTGACCACCTCTTGGGTTTCCTGCTGAATGGTGTCAATCACCTGTTCAATGTCTTTGATGGCATTGGCTGACTGGGTTGCTAGTCTACCCACTTGTTCCGCAACCACTCGGAACCCTTCTCCCTCTTCTCCCGCACGGCTCGCTTCAATCCCAGCATTGACTGACAGTAAATTAGTCTGTACGGCTATTTCCTGTACCAACCCGACTACTTTAGCAATCTCCTTAGAGGATTCCCCTAGCAGCTTTACTTTGTTTGCTGTGTTGACTACAGTCTCTCGCAAATTTACAATAGTCACAACCGTGCTATCCATAGCTTGCCCACTAGTAAGGGCAGCGTTGGAGGCGATGTGAGAAACCTCTGCTGCTTGGCGGGCATTATTTGAGACGGCTTCAATCGAGTACATCATCTGCTCAATAGAGCTTAGTGTGTGGGTAATCTTATCTGACTGAGCCATTGCTTGCTGGGCGAATTTACCCACTGCCTGTTGATCAGCAGCAACAGCAGTATTAACTTGGGTCGAGGCAAGTTTGACCTGGATTACAATTTGCCGCAAACTTTCAATCAGCGCATTGAAGAAGTCTGCCACTGTACCAATTTCCCCCTCACCCACTTCTGCCCGGACTGTGAGGTCTCCCTTGGCAGCATTTTCCACATTATACAAGAGTTCCAATACTTGGTGCTGGAGTTCTTCTTTTTGCTGACGTTGCTCAATAGCATTTAACTCCGCCGCCCGGCGTGCTTGTTCGATTTGGTCAGAGGTTGATGCTGCTTTCTTTAGCGCTAAGTCCGCGTCTACTCGTGCTTGTTGTAACTGTTCAAACAGATCAGCTTGCTTGAGGGCAAAGCCAATCTGAATGGCCAATTGCTTTAATAAATCCGCCTCTTCTGGCTGCCAGTCCCGTGGCTCAGAACACTGGTGAGCACATAATAAACCGATCAGTTCCTCCTCATGCAAAATAGGCGCAACTATGTTGGCTTTGACCTGTAGCCGTTCGAGAATCTCACAGTGGCAGCCCGTTAAGCTAGCTTCATAGACGTTATGGCAAACCCAGACTCGCCCACTTTTGAAGCGATCCACAGACCCCTCCCGCAATGGATCATTTATAATTTTCCCCATGGCTTGAATCCAACCCGGTGCTACGGATTCCGCCATGATTGTTCCACTATCCCATCCTTCATTAAAGCTATAGATCACCACCCGGTCGGTTTGCAAGATGCTGCGAACTCCATCTACTGACGTACTGAGGATATTTTCTGATGTCACAGATTTATAAAGAAGGCTGGTAAACTCAGCCAATAACTGGGAGCGCTCCGCTATGGCTTGCTGGAGAAAAGCCTGTTGAGCGAGAGCTTCTTCCTTAGATACGATGTTGTCAGCAAGTTTATTGAAGGTATCTGCCAGTTGACCAAGTTCATCAGTAGCTATGACCTCAGCACGGGTTTCGCGATCGCCTGCGGCAAATTTATGGGTAGTCTGCTGTAGCATTTTAATCGGTTCAGCAATTGACCGCCCCAGCAGAATTGCCAAAAATACATCTGTTGCTAATGCCAAGAACACAACGGACCCTTGTAGCAGTAGGCTACCTGTAAGAAAAGCATTCAGGTCAGATTCGCTAGTCCCCCGCACTAATACTGCCACCGGTTCTCCCTGAGAATCCATTAGAGCTTTTGCTGCCATGGTGTAGGTTTGGTTTCCTACCTTCTGACGGTCGGTAACTAACTCGTCTACTTTACCAACATTAACGACTTTCTCAAGTAGGGATGGATTAGGTAAGGGAATATCAGATTGGGCTTGCTCCCAATTGGCAGCTTTACCTTGGTCTAAGGCTGTTACTAAGGTAAATTCTCCCGAAGGCTGATGCAAATAAACAGCACTGTAGCCTCCGTTAAAGGTTTTCAGGGTTTCCTTGACAATGGGTTCCTTGCCATTAACAATATCCCCAGAAATCAAAGCACCAATCACCTCGTCAGTTTTTGGGTCTATTACTGGTGTGACCGTGTAACGAATTAGGGCACCTTGCTTTACAGTTTCTTGGTTCGCCAACCCCTCAGGTAAAGGGGGTGATTCTTTTTTCAATTCTTGCCAGCTTACAATTTGATTGGCTGTAATTTGCTTAGATTGCTTGAGGACTTGACTAACCAGGTTATTGGGATCAAACCTTTCTCCTTTCCGGTCAGCATTAGCATTAACAATAATTCGTAAATCTTTGTCCACCAGAGTGGCATATTCAATCTGGTGAGCCTTAACTTCATTCTGGAGAATTTGCTTAACTTGTCCCTCTAGTGATTTGGACAATAACTTATTTCTACTATGGGCAAGAGCAGCTTCAATAATAGCAGTATTTTCCGATTGACCACGGAAACCAAACCCCATTTGGTTGATTTTAATGTTGTAGTTGATTTCTGTAACAGCCAATTCTGACTGAGCTTGTCCACGTAATTGAGCTCTTCCTCCAAATATAATTAATATTGCTCCTACACCCATCAGTGCAGCCACAGAGATTACTTCGGAGGAAAACAAACCAACAATTTGCTTACTCCTAACTGGTAAGTTATAAAACCATTGTAGGCGTGATTTTTTGCTTTTTTGAGAGGAAGAAATTCTGAGGGTAGTCGTTGGCTTGATTACCGGGCGCAATTGTATACCTGTCATTATTGAGTAACTATTCAACTAGAATAATATAGATTTTTTTTAATATATTAAAATATAATATAGCCGATATTATATTAATCATTAATCAGGTACAGACAATTATTTTCCCCCTGTTCCCTAAAATCCAAAACTTGTGTACTTTACCTATTTTTTTGAATATTTTTGGCTCTTCCGTACTTGTTATGCTAAATTAACACTTTCTTGATGCAGTCGCTCATGGGGGAAACCACGGCAGTCGCTCATGGTTAGAAGTTACCGTAAGACAGTTGAGCCTTAATCAATAAGTTTTACCCCTTTTCTGCATAGCCGACCAACCATAAAGGCTCAACTGTCTAAGGTTTCGTCTCCGGGGGANTAAAATATAATATAGCCGATATTATATTAATCATTAATCAGGTACAGACAATTATTTTCCCCCTGTTCCCTAAAATCCAAAACTTGTGTACTTTACCTATTTTTTTGAATATTTTTGGCTCTTCCGTACTTGTTATGCTAAATTAACACTTTCTTGATGCAGTCGCTCATGGGGGAAACCACGGCAGTCGCTCATGGTTAGAAGTTACCGTAAGACAGTTGAGCCTTAATCAATAAGTTTTACCCCTTTTCTGCATAGCCGACCAACCATAAAGGCTCAACTGTCTAAGGTTTCGTCTCCGGGGGGAACCCCCAAGACCGCGCTGCCTCCCCAAGACCGCGCTGCATCGCTTGGCAAAGGGAGCAGGGAGCAGGGAGTAGGGAGCAGTGGAAAGAGGCAGTATTTAGAAATTATTGTTAATTAAATAGCATCATTTACCTACCTTGTAGAGTAAGCTTTCTGATTTTTTTTACTTGAAATGAGCGCATAGCAGGTACTGAAGAACCATATTTTTTAAATGCTAGCATTATTATGACAGGAGTGTTTTATCTGTCATTTCTATATAAAAAAAACAATAATAATAGCAAGCCAGCTATTAGAATAACCGAAATAACTTACTATGAAGTAAATCTATTTTTAGGTATTAATTTTTTTGATTTATTTTTTTGATTTTTTTTAATATATAAACTCTTTAAAAGATTAGGGTATAATTAGTATTACTACTCCTAGGACTCAACTGATGAATCAAACCACAGCCAACTTAACAATGTCCACTAGCTGCTGTTTAGAAAAAGGTTTGGTGAGATAGGCATCAGCGCCTTGTTTCATACCCCAGAGACGGTCGATGTCCTGATTTTTAGAAGAACAAATAACAATGGGAATGCTAGTGGTATCCCGATGGTTCTTCAGGCTGCGGCACAACTCGAAGCCACTCATTCCTGGCATAACTATATCTAGAACTATAACATCAGGTTTTTCCGTTACTGCCTTATCCAAAGCATCTTTAGCATCGGCAATACAAATAACTGTGTTACCACTGTCCCGTAGGTATCTAGCCATTAACTCTAACTGAGCCAGGTTATCTTCCACAATCAAAACTTTACTCATAGTTCAATTAATTGGTTGGTGTTTAACACTATAATATAATCATGAACTTGTTGAATGTTGACTATTGGTTTACTATTGAATGTTGACTTTCCAATAGGGTCAACTCAACAAAAAACGTTCAATTCAATAAACTTTTCATTGACCTAGTAAAAACTAAAACTTTAATAAAACTTTAATAAAACTTTAATAATTAATACGGATAATTAGAACGGTTCGAGCTTACTGCTATGGACTTAATCCAAAGACAGTAGTAGAGTTAGTTGACTGGTGCATACATAATAAAATAACCCCAAGACTAACGGATTAGTGTTAGCTACCGTCAACTGAGGAATTGCTGAAAATTTATACATATGCACTTGACAAGCTAAAGAAGCGCTATAGAAATGCACGAAATTCGCGCTCTTTAAATTAAAACATATGTCTTAGTTAAATATATCCAAAAAATTTTAGCTTGTCCACGGAGCTGATAAGATACAATACCACGGGAATGACTAAAATGCTCATGACTGGTATATCTGCTACATCAACTCCACGGGACATCCACCGACAGCAATTTCCGGCATTAGCCCACAAAGCCTATTTCAATTTTGGGGGCCAAGGGACTCTGCCTCTGGTATCTCTAAATGCTATCCAACAAGCCTATGAGTATCTGCAGCGCTATGGCCCATTCTCGGGTAAAGTCAATGACTGGGTTACCGAGGAATCCCACAAAACTAGAAGTGCGATCGCATCAGAGTTGGGGACATCAGCAGAAACGATCACAATAACAGAAAATGTTACTGTTGGCTGCAATATTGCGATGTGGGGGATTGATTGGCAACCGGGTGATCACATCCTGATGAGTGATTGTGAACACCAAGGCATTATCGCTACTGCCCAGGAAATTTCCCGTCGCTATCAGGTAGAGGTATCTACTTGTCCAATTATGGCAACTCTAAATCAGGGAGACCCCACTAAAACTATTGAGCAATACTTACGACCTCAGACGCGATTAGTGGTATTGAGTCATTTACTGTGGAATACCGGTCAAGTATTGCCACTCAAGGATATTACTCAAGTCTGTCACAACTACGATCAGAGTAGCCAATTGGTGAGGGTTCTAGTGGATGCAGCTCAGTCAGTAGGTTCTTTGCCCTTAAATCTAACCGAACTGGAGGCAGATTTCTATGCCTTTACCGGTCACAAGTGGTGGTGTGGCCCAGCAGGAGTTGGAGGTCTCTATGTCAGTCCAGATGCCTTGGGCAGCCTCAATCCGACATTTATTGGTTGGCGAGGAATTATTCTGGATAAAGCTGGGAAACCTGTGGATTGGGAACCAGATGGAAAAAGATTTGAAGTGGCTACCTCGGCTTATCCCCTGTATGGAGGATTACGTAGTGCGATCGCAATTCATCAGCAATGGGGAACTGCTGAGGAACGTTATCAGCAAATTTGTCAATTGAGTGAATACCTATGGCAAGGCTTATCCAAGTTGGAAGCAGTCAGGTGTTTGGCTACTTCACCTCCCAAAGCTGGTCTGGTGTCCTTTGTGTTGACTAATGGCAAGCGCCACAACACCTTAGTAGAGTTTCTGGAGCAGCAAGGCTTTTTGCTACGAACTCTCCGGGACCCAGACTGTGTCCGTGCCTGTGTTCACTACTTCACCCAGCCGGATGAAATTGATAGGTTGATTGAGGCCATTGATGGGTTTAGTTCTGAAAATTAATCAGAAAAGCTTAAATCAAAGCTTAAGTCAAAGTTTAAGTAAAGATGCACCCCATTAGATAGTCATGGCCTACGATTCACACACATTTCATACTTTCTATAATGAAGGGCTAGTGTTTGCGATCGCATTTGCAGTTAGGTTTGTTTTGTATGAGTTGATGTTTTTTTTCGTTGACGATTGACGGTTAAGGGTTGACGGTTAACTGTCAACCCTTAATATCATCTCAGGATAATTAGCCTTAATAAAAATCTCCCCCATCTCCCCACACCTCCCACCCTCTAACTCAATCCGCGCCGAGGCTCCATACTTTTATTATGGGTATTAAACCGGACTTGATATTACACTCCTACTTACTTCCTCTGGCCTATCCCGGAGCAAATCCATAATTTCCTCAGTGTAGTGATGGAATTCGGGATGACGCTTAATTTTGTAAGTGCGCTCACCCTGTAACTCAATCCGCAATTCCCGTTGGATTGTACCAGGTCGTGCTGTCAGCACATAAATCCTTTGAGACAAAAACACTGCCTCTTCTACATCATGGGTAATCATTAATATGGTGCAACCCGTCCGCTGCCAAACCTGGAGTAGAAACTGTTGCATGGTTTCCTTAGTTTGTACATCCAGTGCACCAAAGGGTTCATCCATCAGCAGGATTTTAGGATGACAGGCTAGCGCTCTTGCGATCGCAACCCGTTGTTTCATGCCCCCAGATAATTCTTTCGGATAGGACTTAGCAAATCCAGACAGCCCAACCACATCTAAATAATAACCAGCCTGTTCTCGGCGTTGTTGCTTTGGGACACCTTGCAGCTTTAAGCCAAATTCCACATTATGGATCACATTCATCCAAGGGTATAGGGTATATCGTTGGAAAACCATGCCTCGCTCTGAACTAGGTCCAGTCACCGTCAAACCATCAACCGTAATTTCTCCAGCTGTAGGCATATCTAAACCAGCTATCAGACGCAACAGCGTAGACTTACCCGAACCAGATGCACCCACAGCACAGACCAATTCCCCCGTCTCAACATGCATATTAATATCCTTTAGGGCAACGATAGTACCTTGTTTCGTGGGAAATTGTTTGTAAAGGTGAGCAATTTCTAAGTGCATGGTTTTTTATTATTACTGATATTGGTAATTCGGTATTGGGTCAGGGTAAGCGGAAGAAAATTTATAGGTTCGATATGCTAGAGTTTAAGGGAATGGAGGCTTCTAAAACCTTAAGCATATACCTTGTATCCATGCTGGCTCGTTTAGCTTTTTGACGAGTACTACCTTTATAGCTTGTTTCAAGGGTTGAGTAGATTGATGCTAAGCGCGCTTGAGTAAAGCCATATTCTGTGGAGCATGCATGGAGCTTATACAGTCTACTTTCTAGCTTTCTTGTCACCCCCCCAGCCGAGAGAGAGAAAGTAATACTATGTTTGGTTGTAAGTAAGACTCTTTAAAGATGCTTTTTAGTAAGACATAGTAAGACAAACAGCAAGAGAACGCCCACTCGCAAAAGTTTAGCGTTCTCTCTTTTTGATGCCCTTACTCAAAAAGCATACAACGAATATGGTCTTCAGGGATTTAGCCGATTCGCGATAACCCAGTTTTTAAATAAGCTCAATTAGGTATCGAATCGGCGGCGTTTCCGAGGCGCGGCTTGGTTATTCGTAATCTTGCTTCTTATCCAAATCAAAAGCGGTGCGGAAACGCAAATCCCTGAAGACTCACCCAGCCGAAAGAGCAAAAAAATATTCTTTAGGTGATCTTCTGTACCTAAGATCATCCAGATATTGGAAACCAGTTTTCAAGCAAGTTTCAACTGATTTATTTTTGTTCCCAACTTTGCCTTACTGCTACTAAATCCCACAACACATCAAATCCTTGACCGATATTTTTTTAATTTTGATGCTGGAAAACCCATTCCGTAATATATGGGATAACATTACTAGAAGTGATCGCCATAATTTTAACCGCGATACAATTGAGCTTCTCTTTCTTCAGACCGCACGCTCTGTCTAGTAATTTTACTTCCTCCAGTTATATTGGAGACGAGAATAAATGCGACCAATCCCACCAAAGGACTAATCAGAGTGGGGAAACCATCGAAATCAGCAGTAAAAATACTGTTAGGAATATATAACAGTGTATTATCGATACCGAAAGTAGTAGGCATCAATACAAATAGTATCAGCCGCGTCAGCGAACCCAGAATAATACAGGATAGGGCACCCTGCCAAGTTGCTTTAGACCAGTAAATTCCACCCGCTAGGGGTATTACCAACCCTGCAAATCCCAGATCGAAAGCTAGCAGTAGTAGAACTCCAGTTTGAGGAACTTTTAAAGCAAAAATCACTCCTAAAGTGGTAATTACAAAAGCCATGACGCGGGTAATCATTAACAGCCTGTCTCCTGCTGCGTTGTGGTCGTCATGGCGGATACCAATAATATTATGAGCAATTACGGAAGAAGTACCCAAAATTGCACCATCAGCGGTAGAAAGAGACGCGGAAAGAATGGCGACGATGACTAATAATCCCAGCAGGGGAGGTACTATACCATCGAGGAGAGCATAAAGGAGCGGTCCATCGGGGGTAATCCCGGCCGAGGCGAGAATTTGAGGTGCAGACAGAGCAATCAACGAAAACGGAATGCCGATAATTAAAGTTCCCACACAACCTATTAGACAAGCCCTTTGGGCAGTTTCGGGACTGTCAGCGGCAAAGATTCTTGCCATAAAATCGATCGCCACAATATCCCCCAATCCCAACGCTAACAGAGTCGCCCAATTAATTGCCGCGCCAGCAGCAGGATCGGTTAGTTGTGCCAAAGCCAAAGGACCAGTATCAGCAGCAATATTTAAGCCAAAGTTGCCAGCAATGAACAAAAGTAAACCTAAAGAACCGACAAAAGCAATTCCTACTTGAATGGCATCGGTATAGGCAACGGCAAACAACCCACCGCTAGCAGTATAGATAAAGACGACAATCGCTAGCAGCATTATCCCAGCCGTATAACTGGTGCCTAAAAAGGCTTCAAACATATATCCTCCTGCTACCAAGTTACCAGCTAGCAGAAAGGAAAAACTCAACACCATCAGGAATGATGCTACTACTTCAGTTTGGCGGTTATATTTAACTCGATAGAAATCTGGCAGGGTAATTAAACCCATGCGGTTCATTGGTTTGGCAAAAAATAGTGCGGTTAAAAATAAACACAGTGCTAACCCAATGGGTAAAGATGCACCAGCCCAGAAACCAAATTTCCCTACCAAATCTGTATTGCCCAAAGTGGCGTTAGAGTCTACCGACTGCGCCATCAAAGTTGCTGCCGCTAGGGGTAAGACTAGCCCTCTTCCAGCAACCAAATAGTTTTCACTATCTCCTTTTACTTGTTTTGCTGCCCACATTCCAATTCCCAGGGTGGCAAACAAAAATACTAAAATTCCCCAGAAAAGAAGTTTTTGTTCCATAATTACTCCCGGTCAATGTTTGACCGTATAACATGTAGTGAGTAGGTAGGGGTCAATCAGGGTAAACGCATCTAATTTTTTAAATCCTATATATAGTGTTTATAAAATTAAACAAACACTATATGTGGAAAACCAACCAATTGTCAATAAGCACAATAAAACCTGGTTTATTGAGAACTACCCCCACTTTATTGACAAGATGCGTTTACCCTGAGGGGTCAATAAACCGAGCGATACAAAGAAATATACCACGGTAAACGCATAGAAAATTGTATATAGCAACTCTAAATGATTCGTGAAATATATTGGCCAAAGCGTTCGCTATAACCCTTGCCCAGCAACGATTCCAGATTTTGCTGATTTTACAAATGATTTATAGCGTTTCTAGGACTCATGAGGTACACATAATTGTTTGACTATTGGCTCTTGCCTCTTCTGTCTTACCTGCTCCCTGCTCCGAACGCGCCCCGCGTGGCCCACGGCCTCAGTCCCTGCTCCCTAAAACCCAGATATTTGTACCTCACAAGTCGTAGAATTGCTATAGGATTGCTATAGAACCTATCCCACTATTGTCCGAAAACTTGATAGAGTGAAAATCAAGTAATCAGAAAAACTTGAACAGATAAATGCCAGGAAGATTTGAAGGATTAAGCAGGGTAAGCGCAACAATCAATAAGCTGTGGCTTATTGAGAAAAAACTTAGCTTATTATCAACAAATTAACTCTATTGCGAGTACAGTTCGACGAGATTATAGGGGTTTCAAACCACGATCAACCGATATCCAACCAATGCACATTATGAGCCATTTTTTCTTGCGCTTACCCTGAGGTGGGAATGAATGCTGCACCTCCAATTAGTGGTTTACAGATTAATCCGGCACTGCTTTCAAGTAACCGTTTTTTCTGGACAGAAAATTGTCCAAGTCTTTTTTAGCTGATGTCTGTCTATCCTTGTTGTGAACAGAGCAAGAATTAGGATAAAGATACTAAAAAATGTAGTTAAAGATCCCAAATTCATCTAAAACTATTTGCTCGGAAGTTCCCTGATCCAAAGTTCAACACTTCTGCATCCCACCTTGAGTGATAAAGATGCTAAAAACTGTAGTTAAAGATCCCAAATTCATCTAAAACTAGTTCATCCGAAGTTCCCTGATCTAAAGTTAAATACTTCTGCGTCCCACCTTGAGTGGTAAGGAATCCAATCAATCATTATATAGAGTGGAAATATCAGAATTTCTAGGAATTTTTGGGTTATTTTTGTAACGCTTCCCTTGTGCCCTCACTTGCACCCTCACCCTATAAGTTCATAGGTCTGGTGTGGGGAATTATAGTTTGGGTAAAATGCAATCAGCCAGGTCTAACTAAGGGGAATCACCATGCTAAAGTATGACCCATTACAATATCTTCCTACTTCCGAGGAGTTACCCTCTTCTGATAACACCCCTGTGGATAACGAACTGCAAGATTTAATTCCCCACTTGCTCAAAGGGATCTTATCCTTAATCTGGCAACAGCGCTATGACTGGTTTTTTGGAATTGATATGGGCTACTATTACCACCCTAACCAGAGCGCCATAGTTCCTGACGCTTTCTTAAGTTTAGGAGTAGACCGGCGGAAAATTCGTCCCAAGGGTCGTCAAGGACGTTTAAGTTATGTGCTTTGGGAAGAAAACAACACCGTGCCAATTCTAGCCATCGAAAATGTCTCTCAAACCTACAATGGCGAGTACGACCAGAAAAAATTAGACTATGCCGAATTAGGATTCTTATATTATGTAATTTATGATGGCGACAGTTATTATCCACGCAAAGGGGAGCCCTTTGAGGTTCATCGCTTGGTAGATGGGGTGTATGTGCGTCAAAGCGGGAATCCAGTGTGGATGCCAGAAATTGGGTTAGGAATTGGTACAGAATTAGGAACTTATCAGGATTGGAGTCGGGAATGGCTTTATTGGTATGACCTTAACGGGAAACGGTATCCCTCCCCAGAGGAAAGAACTGAACAGGCTGAGCTGGAAGCATCTCAAGAACGTCAACGGGCTATTCAAGCTGAACTGGAAGCATCTCAAGAACGTCAACGGGCTATTCAAGCTGAGCAACGGGCTGCGGAAGCTGAACAGAACCTTGATGCTTTGAAAGCTCAACTAAAACAGCTGGGGATTAATCCTGAAGATTTTATGAATCGTTAGGTGGAACAAGCAACTAGTCATACCAAAATCCCCTTGAAAATCCCCTTGATAATCTACTCTATAATCTAGTCCTTGAGATGCAGACGAAAGTTTTTATAGCCACAACAACTGACCCACCCCATGTCTCAACCCAAAGTCTTCATAACTCGCCGCCTTCCTGATACCAGACTCGAACAACTCCACCAAATCGCCAATGTGGAAATCTGGCCAGAGCGTCAACCGCCTCCCTACGAGGTCTTGCTCAACAAAGTTAAAGAAATCGATGGCTTACTGTGCCTACTCACAGATTCCATTGACAAGCAAATCCTCGAAGCTGCACCATCCCTGAAGGTAATCAGCCAATTAGCAGTAGGTTACGATAACATTGATATCCCTGCTGCCACCATCCGGGGTATCCCCATTGGTCATACTCCTGGTGTCCTGACTGAGGCTACAGCTGACTTAGCCTGGACGTTACTCATGGCAACAGCACGGCGAGTGATTGAAGCAAACCAATTTGTACGTGCTGGTCATTGGCAGACTTGGGAACCTACTTTATTGCTAGGACCAAACATCACCGGTGCTACTTTAGGAATTGTTGGCTTTGGACGCATTGGTCAAGCTGTTGCTCGTCGTGGGCGAGGGTTTGATATGGAAATTCTTTATTACAGTCGGCATCGACGGGACTCAGAATTAGAACAATCCCTTGGTGTAAAGTATGCTGAATTCGACGTGTTGCTAAGGGAATCAGACTTTATTACCATTCACACTGCTCTGTCTGAAGAAACCTACCATCTATTTAGTACTCCCCAGTTTGAGCTGATGAAATCCTCAGCGATCTTGATCAACACCGCACGAGGAGCAATCGTAGATCCAGAAGCATTGTACCAAGCTCTGAGCAATGGTCAAATCGCTGCTGCTGCTCTGGACGTAACTAAACCAGAACCTATTCCCATGGATAGTCCGTTGTTGACCTTGGATAATCTGATCATTACTCCTCACATTGGCAGTGCAACTTATCAAACGCGATCGCAAATGGCTACGATGGCCGTGAATAATCTTATTGCTGGACTTTTGGGTAAGCGATTACCCTATTGTGTGAATCCACAAGTGTATTAGAATAATTCCGTTTCCTTGATTTCTAGGGTCTGTCTGCAAACTACTCGATCAAGAAAAGTAACGGGTAAGACAGTTGTAATTTATCATTGCTTGCCTTACTTCCCCTGCCTCCCTTGCCTGCCCTGCACCCAGTCAGCCGAGGGTTTTTAGACCCAAGCAGACATGCCCTAGCTTTTAGCAAACTGCCTGATATCGAACTCAAGTAAAAGAAATCTGTAGGTTTATCATTTCAGAACCTATCGGTGAGAACTTTAAAAGATACCATAGCTCTCATCTCCAATCTGCGGAATGTAGGCTATAAGTCGCTGATTAAGATGTTTTGAAAACTTCTCGGGAGTGCAAATGACTGAAAATTCTTCTGAAAACCCCTTGTTTGAAAGCCCAGGCAGTAACAGTTCAAATCCTTCTGAGGCAGAACGTGCCCTGGAGCGTGAAGCTCAACTACCATCGACGGGATGGCAGCAGGAGGTGTCAAAGGGTCTCGAATACGGGCTGGAAGCGGCAGAGAGTATTAGCGATCGCACTATTTCCACCTTTTCCCGTGGTGAACTACCTCACTACGCTGGCATCAATACCTTCCTCAAAGCGCCTTATCTCGAAGATGTTCGCCAGGTTGAGGGATACGATGTGGCCATTGTCGGGGTTCCCCACGACTCGGGAACCACCTATCGCCCCGGAACCCGCTTTGGTCCCCAAGGCATTCGCCGCATTTCTGCCTTGTACACCCCTTACAACTTTGAGTTAGGGATTGACCTGCGAGAGCAAATTACCCTCTGTGATGTGGGAGATATTTTTACCATTCCAGCCAACAACGAAAAGTCATTTGACCAGATTTCTAAGGGCATTGCTCACATCTTCAGCTCTGGAGCGTTTCCCATCATTTTGGGAGGAGATCATTCCATCGGATTTCCTACCGTTCGGGGTATTTGTCGGCATTTAGGGGACAAGAAAGTTGGCATTATCCACTTTGATCGCCATGTAGATACCCAGGAAACCGACCTGGATGAGCGGATGCACACCTGCCCTTGGTTTCATGCCACTAACATGAGGAATGCTCCAGCGAAGAACTTAGTGCAACTGGGCATTGGCGGTTGGCAAGTACCTCGCCAGGGAGTCAAAGTTTGCCGGGAGCGGGCAAGTAATATCCTGACAGTAACCGATATCACTGAAATGGGATTAGACGCAGCGGTAGAGTTTGCCCTGGAACGGGCACTAGACGGTACCGACTGCATTTATATCAGCTTCGATATTGACTGTATCGATGCCGGTTTTGTTCCTGGTACAGGCTGGCCCGAACCGGGCGGACTCCTCCCCCGGGAAGCTCTGTATCTACTGGGCAAGATAGTTCAGAAAGCTCCTGTTTGCGGTTTGGAAGTAGTGGAAGTCTCGCCGCCCTATGACATCAGCGACATCACTGCCCTGATGGCAACTCGCGTCATCTGTGACACAATGGCGCACTTAGTGCTATCCGGTCAACTGCCGCGCCAGGAAAAACCCTCCTACATTCATCCAGAAGCGCAGCCGGAATTAGTAGAGTGGACTTGAAGGTGGATTTCAACAATGCATGAGACTGACATGACCAAGGCACTAATTGTGACCTTACGCAATTGGTGGGAAGCACAGCCAGAACGACCCAAAATTTCCTGCGTTCATCTGACAGTAGGCCAGTTCACTGGTGTCGAACCTGTGAGTTTGGAATTGGCCTTTAAAGCTCAAATTCCCAACACCTTTTTGTCTGGTGCCAAACTGGTGATTCAGGAAACCCCCTTAATTGCCTTTTGCCATCACTGTCAACAAGACTATCGACCTGAGATTGATAGTCAATACGCTTGCCGAGAATGTAAATCACCGATGGAAGATATTCGCTCTGGGCGAGAATTAAAGATTGACCGCCTTGAATACTGTGGCTCTGCTGTTGAACCCAATGCAGCAAACCTTTGAGCCAGCTCTGGAAATTAACCTGCTCCATTAGATTGATTTATGAATTACCCCAATAATGATTAGAAGGGTAATCAAAAAGCGATCGCTAGGAGCTGTAAGCGATCGCTTTTTGGTATTTGTTACTAACTTTTTACAAAGTGGATAAAAATCCATAATTTGAGGTAAATAAATTGTATTTTTTGCCGATTATCAAGGAATTTTTTATTAGGTGCTGCCTCAAGACATTGAAGTATGAATTTAGATCATTTTATTTTGGTAAAGCCCCGGTTTATCCGGTGAAATTTTGGATAATTTTAAAGTTTTGTTTACCCCAATTTTTGGTAGATATGGTGACAAAATAATACCATCATTAAGCAACGCAAATAATCTCATGGCTGGACTTTTGGGTAAGCGATTACCCTATTGTGTGAATCCACAGGTGTATTAAAATAAATCAGTTTCCTTCAGTTCTAATTTAAGGAGACTTAATATGGATCCTAAAAAAAACATCCAATCAGCTATTTCAGATATTTCAGACATCCAACCAAAACCCTATAGTCGCCCTAGTCTGCGAGAGAGGTTCTTCGATACCCTCAAGACTAAATACCCTAACATCCAAGCTCTATATGTAACAACTTGTATCATAGCCATCTGGAGTGGTGTTATCCTCATCTCGGATTCATGGGCACAAGGAACCAATTTGCTCGATGAACCTGCCCCTGATTTTGCTCTAAAAGTGGTTATGCGTCACTTTGCTTTGTTAATGCTTGGTCTGCTCATGATCTGGATAGATGACCTATCCTTGCAAGAGCTGGTAGTTAGGAAAAAAACTCTTATAGAAAAAGATTTCGAGGAAATGAATTCGAGGGAAAAGCTCTTCTACCACTTCAAAACCAAATATCCGAACTTATCAACTATGTATACTATGATCGCCATCATAATTTCCTGGTGTGGGATATGGGGGTTACTTTGGGACATACCTATTCAACCTTTTTGGCGATCACTAATGACAATCTTTATAGGCTTCTTCCTGCTGTATATTGATGATTTTAAATTGGACGAACTAAACTAGACTAACTAAGTAGTAGTACAGCATTATAAATGCTATACTAATAATTATTGATCACGACTTAGCACTCAGGTTGAGCTACGTAAACCTTGGTACTATACGTCAAGTAAACTAAACCTTTGTGATCACACCAACTGTTGTACAATTCCTGCAAATCAGAGATAAGTTTCTGCTGGGCTAATCCTTCTCGTGGGATATAGGAGACACTCTTAGCACGACCAATCAGACCATCTTTATCTAAGGCTTGGTGATAAGAAAAAGTGTAGGAATAGACATTGGGAAACAATGGACTAGCGAGCAAGGGGTCTACCGAACACATTCGGGACTCGGCGGGATGATGATTGGAGGCGATTTGCACTAGATGACTATAGCCTTCGGTAAAATGATCTTGGCGGTTGCGGTCATTCCATACCACAGCTAATTGTCCAGTAGGCTTCAGGATACGGCGGAATTCTAGCAAAGTTGGCTCTGGGTCAAACCAATGGAAGGATTGAAAGCAAGTTAGTAAGTCAATAGATGCATCAGGTAAGTTGGTCTGTTGAGCAGTTCCATTCCGGAATTCAACCAATGGATCGGTGCTAGCAGCTTCTCTCATCTGAGTATTGGGTTCGATGGCAATCACTCGCACTCCCCATTGAGCTAGTAGCCGAGAGGAAATTCCTGTTCCTGCACCAATATCCGCAGCTACCAGTTGCCCTCTGTTCTCAAGTCCTTCCAGAATCTTGTCGATAGCTGCAGCTGGGTAACTGGGTCGGTATTTCGCATAATCTGCCACCAGTTCAGAAAATCGACTCTCTGGGTTCATCTGGTGTAATGGTGTTGTCTCAAGGTTCGTTTCGCCCATGATTCATACCAATCAGGATTTAGGCAATCTCTATACTTGTAGGGTAGGGTTAGTGGACAGTACTAGTTGTGTTGCCAGATTAGCAATTTTGACAAATATTTATATAACCCGTGACTTGAGATGATTTTAGGCTTCGATCCAGGACGAGATAAATGTGGTGTAGCAGTAATGGAAAAAGAGGGTCAGCTGCTAACCCATGAGGTAGTCGCTTCAGGAAATGCGATCGCAAAACTCCAGCAACTGTGTCAACAATTCCCCATTGAAACCATTGTCATGGGAGACCAAACTACTGCCAAGAGATGGAAACAGAAAATCCAGGAGGAATTACCAGCATCAGTACCTATTGTCCTGGTAGATGAGCGCTACAGTAGTTTAGAAGCTCGCCCACGCTACTGGCAAATGTATCCTCCCAAAGGGTTCCAACGCCTTATCCCCCAAGGAATGCGCCAACCTCCTCGACCCATTGATGATATTGTGGCAATTTTGTTAATCGAGCGCTATATAATCAAAAGCAAAAGCTAAAAGGGATATCGTCGTCTTCCCTTGGGCATAACCTATTGACAGAATGCTCAAGCCTCTTCTAATTTTCCCCTATTATCCCTTCTGAGAATCTAGCATTTATCAGAGTAATGAGGTACAAATTTTCCCCATTCCCCATTCTCTACTCCCTACTCCCCATTCCCCATTCTCTACTCCCTACTCCCTACTCCCTACTCCCTACTCCCTACTCCCCATTCCCCATTCTCTACTCCCTACTCCCTACTCCCTACTCCCTACTCCCTACTCCCCAGAAAAAAAGTACCTCACGGAATTGAGACATGCTAGAGTTCAGCTCGAATGGTAAAAGCATAGTTTCCTCCTGGTTCGAGCTGGTAATCCCACTGTTCTAAAAATCGGCCAAGGGGTTCCTGAATCAAGGCACGGCCTAGAGAGGGGGTGACTAACAGCTGACTGACCCGAAAATGCCACTTAAACTCCCATTCATAGTCTGCGGCTTGGACTTCCCCTTCAATCTTGCCCTGTTGCCAGCAGTGCCGCGTAATTCTGACGTAGGCAGTGGTTTCAGGCAAACCCTTTGCACTCACAATGGTAAAAATTCCTAATCTGCTTTAAACACATAGGTTAGCAGACCTGTTGGGAGAGAAGTCAATAGGGATCAACCGGAATGTCATATCCGTGTGGGTGGTTGATGCCCAAGGCAACCAGGTGCTGATGGATGCTTTTTACAAAACCCTTCCACGCATAAAAAATCACGCTTTACTCAATCCCTACAGCAAGCACAACTCTACCTGGCTCTTGACTCCTGAATAAAGTGACCCCTCAGTACTGGTCACCATGTCTTCTGATTGGTAATGCTTTTAGGTAATAGTTAAAATAGATACTGGTTGAGATTAATTCCCTGCGATATGCACCACCAACTCCCGGTAGTGAGCCTGTCGCCGATGCTCCCAAATATAAATGCCCTGCCAGGTTCCTAGGAGCAATCTCCCTTGAGCAATAGGAATCTGTTCCGATGTTTTGGTCAGTGCACTGCGGATATGAGCAGGCATATCATCGGGACCTTCCGCACTATGGCTATAGCTTTTGCCATCTTCTGGTACTAATTTAGCAAAAAAGTTCGATAAATCCGTGAGCACATCAGGATCAGCATTTTCCTGAATTACCAAACTTGCCGAGGTATGACGCAGGAAAATGGTACACAATCCAGTCTCGAGTCCTGATGTAGCAACCACGGATTGAACTTTCCGGGTAATGTTGGAGAACGATTTACCGGTAGTCTTAATTTTGAGTCGTTGTTGATAATGAGTCATAGAAAGGTTGGTTAATCGAGCCACTGCTACCCGAGCTGTTTCAGTTCCTCCGATGGTGTTTCCGAGGTTTCTGTGGCTACAGCTGTTGGTGGATGGTCAACAGACTTATCCACCACAGGTGTTTCCGAGGTTTCTGTGGCTACAGCTGTTGGTGGATGGTCAGCAGACTTATCCACCACAGCAGCAGTTTCTGATGACTCTAGAGTATCTTTTGATAACGACTCAGGGACAGTTGCCAATTCTTCTGTATACAACTTATCCAGTTGAGCAGCAGTTTCTGATAACTCTGGCTTTTCTGCTGATTCTGGCTCAGTTGCAGATTGATTGTCACTCGACTCATCTGCCTGCTCCGAATTTTCTGATACCTCTGGATTCTCCGGTTCCCCGTCACGCCAAGGGGAATCATAGTGATTCCAGGGCAGAATTGGCTCGTTGGGCAGGTTACGGGTCAAGACAGTGATGTTCTCTGGGTCTGGTTCCGGTAAACTCAAAGGTTCTCCAGAGGTTTTGTTATTAACCTGTTTAGAATTCATAGTCTGAGCGAAAGCCAACAATACATCACATCAGTTTAAGCGCAGGAATGCAAAACTCTGCTATGACATTCAACGTAATAATCAAGGCAACCCCCCAAGTGACATAAGCAGAATACTTCAACGATAGAGAAAAATCTTCTAATCGCTGCCTGTTTGCATTATAAGTCTCTACCAGATTAACCAGCATCTGTAGCTGGTATTGTTCTGGTGAGAGTACCAGGTAACGTTCTAGGAATTTTTTATCTCCCAAGTTGGGACTGACTGCGATCTGACGCGGTAGAAAAGCACGGATTAGTAGGGTAAAATTAAGCATAAATCCCAGTATCTCAGCAATACCAAAGGGACTGCGGAAAAATACTAGTCCCGAGATGGTTAAACTCGTTAACAAGGCTCCATTAGTGACAAACAAGATATTGAGCTTTGTGGTCAAGGTTTGACTGCGCTCCCTTTGTTGATCAAGTACCATACGAACATCTCGTGCTGCCAACTCTAGGCTGGGGAAAGAGGTCTGCTCTTTAGAGGTTTCCTCTTCAATAGTAGAGGTTTCTGGTGTGTCGATGGACTTTGGGATAGAATTGTGGCTATTCTGGATCTGTTCTATAAGCGAATCTACGGTAGATATCATGGCAGGGGCTATCTAGGCTATTTAGTGAGAGTCTGGAGGTAGTTAACAATATCTTTAGCAATCTTGTCTGTTCCATCCTTTACCAAGCTTTGAGATTTTCTGGGAGGCTTGGGAGTGTGATGGAGGAATTCCCACTTGCCGTGGAAAAATTCTGTCGGTGTTAAAATCTGGTGGTGACCGTAGTCTTGCACCCCTTCTATTAGGATAGCGGCTTCAGCAAATCCCGAGCGGGTAACTGAAGAAATAGGTATATCCAGGCGTAAGGCTTCAGCAAAAGTACTGTACCCCGGTTTGGAAATCACTCGCGAGCACAAGGGCATGAAATCCACTGGTCGATAGTCGTGACCCTTGATTTTTAGTAAATTGGGTAAATCTGGTGCTTGAGAGTCAAATGTGATAAACTGCCACTTAGGGAATCGAGATAGATTATGGTAAGGAATTTGTTCCAACCCTAATCCCCCAAAGGTGAGTAAAGCTGTTTTAGACTTTGGAGACTTCAGATCACAATGCTTCCTTAATTGATCTGTACTGTAACCTGGGTATCCCCCTGTTAAGCCCACATCGGTGATATGGGTGAAAGCGTTCATGGGTTCATGTAAAGGAAGACGAAATAAGCGATCGCATTTTCCATAATACTCACTGATCCAATCGGCAATCTCGGCAAATTCTCCTCCCCAGTCTCGATAGATGAAGTCCCAACCAAAGTTACTCATCATCCAACAGGGAATGCCAGCCGCTTGAGCAATACCTACAGCTAAGGGGGGAATATCAGCTAAGATCAGCCCGACTCGATTGTTACGAATAAAGTCAACCTCACTAGCAATTATTGATCTAGCATTGGAACGAATTTGCTTTAGTTTGGTTAATGTTACCTCTTTATCCATCGTTAAGCTGTCGGTTTGAATAACACCAACATCAAAAGCCCGTGGGCGATGAATAAAATCCCCGGGAATGTAGGATTCTAATAACCAGCGTGGTACTGTTGTTACTAGAATCAGTAAGATATCCGGACACAGTCGTTGAATAGCCGCAGCTACGGAGGCAGTACGTACAGCATGACCAAAACCGTGGCTAGTGATAGCGATGTATAAAACTGGTCTAGACATTCTAGGAGCTCAGGTATTGAGTTAATTGAAGGCTTTAATGCAGGCTAACAAAAATAAACCACAAGTGGCTAACTTTGGCAGTTACTACCTTGATTATAATTTCCACACTTGAAAATCAAATTCAGAAAAAAATTTAAAGTTTATTGTTTAAGGAGTTGAAAACGTGCTGGAATATATAACTTTACCGAACAACGTTCTGCCACCTGTAGCTCCTTATTCCCACGCTGTTCGGGCAGGAGATTTTCTATTTGTGACGGGACAGCTAGCTGAAGACCCTGTCACTGGAAAAGTAATAATTGGGTCAATTGAGGAACAGACTAAACAGGTAATGGAAAACTTGAAGCTGGTTTTAGACCATGCTGGCACTAGCTTCGCTCAGGTAGTTATGGCTCGCATTTTTGTCACTGATTTTAGATACTACCAGACAGTTAATGACTTATATGTTTCTTATTTTAACAAGAATCGGTTACCTTGTCGAACAACGGTTGGAGTCATAGGTCTGGCTGGTAATGGTGATGTAGAAATTGATTTGATTGTTTATTGTGGTGATTAATGATAATGGTAAATTACGGCGGTTTGCAATTCGATGAGGTACAAATTATGGGCTTTTAGGGAGCAGGGAGCAGGGAGCAGGGAGTAGGGAAGAGGGAAGAGGGAAGAGGGAATAGTGAAGAGGGAAGAGTTAAAAAATCCCGTGTACCTGATAGTTATGAAAAACGCTGTATCAAGGATTTAGCTATTAGATTTAGCTATTAGCATTCAGCTTGCCCGCTTCGCCCATGGGAAGCTAATCGGCATTTCAATTTATAACTGTTAATAATTATTTGGCTTTTTTTATTGGATAGTTTAGTTGACTTTTTCTCGAACAAACCGAATTCCCTCCCAAGCTGGCATTCGACCAGTTCGTCGCTCATCCATTAATAAAAATAATGTGTAAATTGGAGCAATTTTATCCCTATTACTGGCATACTTACGGCTGAATTCTTGACAATTTTGAACCGTCAAATGAACAGGTTTTAGGATTTCAGGATTGGTAGCAGCTTTTTGATAAATATCAGCTCGCACACTCCAGGCAATAAATACTAACAGCACATAGAAGCGGAGTAATTTAAGATCTGGGTTTTCGTATCGCTCAAGGTTGAAATTGAGGTAGGGATTGAGGTTGATATATTGACCTAGGTTGAGGTCTTTGTATAGGTCTTGGTATGGCTCAAGGTTTTGGTAAAGGTATCGATCGAGGTCGAGGTTTTGTTCAAGCTCTTGGTAAAGATTTCGGTATTGGTAGAGGTTAAGCTCTAAATATCGATAGAGTTGGATATCTAGGTATCGGAACAGTTCTAGTTCCCCCTCCAAGTTTAGGTTTAAATCTAGAGCTATATCTAGTTGAACAACATTAGCTAATTGTTTTTGCCAATTTTTCCACTTAGCTGCTTTTATGCCCACAATCAGGTTGTGTTCTTTTTCCTGGCACCAGCAGCCTACTGGCTGTTCAATCGCTGGGTACTCCTGTGCTTCATCGGAACTGGGCAATCTGTACCTGAATCCTGATGTTGAGTAGTTTTGAGTCAACCATTTACAAAATGCTTCGGCATCACTAGCTCCAATTCCAGTAATTGGCTGATTTCCCTCTAACGCTATAAACCGTTTGCTTTCCCAATGATCTGGCTGATGATACTCACCTGCTGCTAGGGTTTCATCCAAAAATAATTGATACTCAGCACAGGTAATATAACTCAAGCCAATTTCGATTCTGTCATCAATCCGGAATAGTTGATTCAACCGCCTAGATAACTTAAGCTCTGCAGCTAACTGAGCAATTTCTGGATTAGGGGATGCTAAATCGGCTGCTAGGACTTGTTCAAGTTGTTGCTCTAGCTTAGGCTTAACGGTCAACCCTTGCGCTAGGCAATCATAAGCAAGAGCTAAAGACTCTTTTGTAGCCTTTTCCAAGGCTGCACTAATCAAGTTAGTGCCATCAGCATCTGACGCCCAGAAGCGGATAGTTTCAGTCCACCAGGGATTATCCACGTTTTTAGTCAAGATCTGCTCTTGGTTCAGTTCCTTTACCTGAGCAGCGGCTAAATAGTCCTGAAAACTCTGGTGAGCAAACTCGTAAATACCTAGCCTCCTTTCCACTAATAACCCAGTAGCTGTCTCTATATGCTTAAGAAATTCCTTTGGTTTTAGTGGACTCCCTGCCACTGATGCTAGGTGCTCTTGACTATCAGATGGGGTGAATTCACAAGTTTCCTGTTCCATCAACCCTAGTGCTAGTCTTTGTAAGACTGATTGTTTTTGCACAGTTGTTAGCGGTCTAGGGATGTTCTGAGCTGATGACACCTCCAGCAATACATGGCAAATTTTGCTGTAAAGTTCTCCCCGACGCTCTGGTAAGATGCTACCGCAAGCGTGAAGGGTAGCTATCATAGTTAGCAGCAGTGGGTTGCTTGCCATTGAAGCTATCGAGGGATTATTTCTAATCCGCTCTACTAAATCCTCAACTTGCTTCTGAGCTGATAATTGTTTTCCTCGACTACTAATCTTAGTTTGTGGATACCAGCCCTGAATAAATTGCTGAATTTGGTTGAAATTGAATGGTTGTACTTCTAAAACTGTTTCGATCTGCGAGCCCAGTATACTACGATAGCCCTGGTGACGATATGTCAGGATAAAAGCAGTTTGGGGATAGGTTTGCATCTGCTGGTTAACCCATTGACTCACCTGCTGACGCTGATCCGGATCAGCTACTTCATCCAACCCATCCAACATCACTAAGCATTTGCCATTTTCTAACTGATCCCGAAACCAATTAGCAGGAGGTTTCTCCAAGCCTGCGGATTGACCCAATCCTGGTAATGACCCTTCCTCAACTTGTTTCGTAACTAGCTGTGCCAAGTTAGGTTTTTGCTCACTAGTAATGCGATCGCAACTATTCCGCAAATCTACCAGTATAGGAATTAGTTTTGGCGCTTTATACTGGCGGTGAGCATTGTTGGCATAGGTCAGGGTCAAATGCTGCAAGGTAGTGGTTTTTCCTGATCCTGGGGGGGCAATGATTGCCAAATGTCGATAGGCTCGTCTTTTAGGTATTTTGGCGATAAAATCCCAAATTTCCGGACTGATCTGAGATTGATGGGAGTTTGTCTTAGGTAATGGTCTATTACCTGGAATTTTTGTAGCGAATCTTAGGGGGACAAATACCTGCTCGAAATCCAACCTTGATAGCCTTGTGTTCAACACTACTGTCTTCAAGTCACGAAAACCGTAGACTAAGCTTTGGTAATACTTGTCTTGAAACTGTGAGGTTGATTTTCCGTCGTGAAACTGTGAGGTGAATTTTCCCCACAACCCCATGACCAAGTTTTCTTCTGGTTCCAAAGCTTTCTCATTTGACTTGTTTTGGAACGATGGCTTGTCCGACATGTTTTCTGGCATAGTGATGCTACTGCTACAAAGCCCCTTGCTTTCGAGTGTAAGCGAGTCTAATACTAAGTTGCCGCTTAAAGATGTAATTTACTGGTAAGACTATCCTTGAATTTGACTTTTAACCGTCAACTGTCAACGCTCAATCCTCTTGGGCAAAAAACCGTTGCAATAGTGACCTAGTAACAACCCAACTTGGTGTAAACACGCTTACTCGATCAAACGGCTGATCAATTATAAATTTTTATAAACAATGCTATATTTTAAATATATATTTTTAACTATTAGTAATATAATTGAGTTTTTAGCATTTTATCACTCTCATTCTTTGTCTGTCATTTGTGATATCTTCGTTCGTGTCGTATTACTTTGTAAAAATGTTAGAATAGATAGTCAATGAATGTAGCGATTAAGCGAGTCCTATCACCCCTAAAACCTTACCTACGCTGGGCAATCTTAGGTGGGACATTATTCTTTTTAGCAAAAGCCTTGAAAGACAACTGGCAAGAAGTGCTAGCGATTCGGATCAGCACTTCTGGATGGACTTGTTTAGCGATCGCTGTTGGGGTGACATTGCTAGCCCACACCTGGACTGGCTGGGTTTGGCATTGGATACTCCGGGAATTCGACCAACAACTAGGGCTTGGATGGTGTATCCGGATCTATCTGAAAGTTAACATTGCCAAATACTTACCAGGTAACGTTTGGCACTTCTATGGTCGGATCTGGGCAGCGAAAACAGCAGGAGTTCCATTGGGAGTAGCTACTCTGAGCGTGTTAATGGAACCTCCCATGATGGCAGTAGGTGCTTTATTGCTGGCTTTGATCAGTTCTCCTCTGGCCAGCCGGATCATTCAACTCCCAATTCTATTTGCTGTACTGATACTGATTCATCCTTGGTGTTTAAACCCATGCCTACAGTATTTAGCTAAATTAACAGGTAAGAAGAAAAGCATTGAATCAGATGAAGATCAGATTATCCGGGTCAAGCGCTACCCAATCCTACCATTGTTGGGGGAATTGGGCTTTTTGGGATTGCGAGGTTCAGGCTTTTTGCTTACCCTGTTAGCCTTAAGCCCAATCACTCCCAGCCAACTCCCCCTGTTGCTTAGTGGGTTTAGTGTAGCTTGGCTGTTGGGCTTAATTGTCCCAGGGGCACCAGGGGGAGTTGGGGTATTTGAAGCCACTGCAGTGGGTTTACTAGAGCATGACTTTGCTCCGGCAGTGGTGCTGAGTTCGGTTGCCTTGTATCGTTTGATCAGTATTCTATCAGAAGTTGGCGGTGCGGCACTGGCATGGTTAAATGAACCTCCAAGCGATCGCTCTTCTAACCAAGATAAAGGATGAAGTCTTGATACTTCATATTTCATACTTCATTCTTCATACTTCATTCTTCATCGTGATAGGTAGAAGCTACATACAACTCTTTTAACTGTTTATCATCCACAGCACCTGGAGCATCGGTTAGCAAAGAACGTGCTTGTTGGGTTTTCGGGAAAGCAATCACATCCCGAATCGATTCTTCCCCAGCTAATAGCATTACTAGCCGATCCAAACCATAAGCAATCCCACCGTGAGGAGGGGCACCATAGTCAAAGGCTTCCAGCAGAAACCCAAACTTACTGTTAGCTTCTTCTTCAGACAAGCCAATAGCTTCAAAAACCTGTTGCTGAATCTCTGGCTGGTATATCCGGAGACTACCACCACCGATTTCTACCCCGTTCCATACTAAGTCATAGGCTTGAGCCCGAGCCGTTTTCACATTATCTAAATCATCAGGATGGGGAGCTGTAAATGGGTGGTGCAGTGCTTCTAAACGCTTTTCATCCGCATTCCACTCAAACATGGGGAAGTCTGTTACCCAGAGTAAGTTAATCTTTGTTGAATCAATTAATCCCAATTCTTGACCAATCACAAGTCGTAAGCGGTCGAGGGTTTTATTAACGATGTCAGCTGAACCAGCACCAAACAGCAGCAAATGACCAGCAGTAGCACCAGTTGCCTCTAATAACTGCTGTTTTTGGCTATCACTTAGGTTATCCTTAATCGCCCCGATGGTATCAATTTCACCTCCTTCTCGCACCCGGATGTAAGCTATCCCCTTAGCACCAGCTTCGCTTGCTTCTTTGAATAAGTCACCCCCTGGTTTAATCCGGACATTCGAGATAGCTTCATTACCACCAGGAATAGGTAGAACTTTGACTACACCCCCAGTCTTTACTGCACCCGAAAAGACTTTGAAGCCAGAATCTTTCATCAAATCAGAGACATTGACTAGTTCTAAGCCAAAGCGAGTATCGGGTTTATCACTTCCGTAGCGTTCCATGGCTTCAGCGTAAGTGAGGCGGGGGAATGGTCTGGGGATATCAATACCTTTGACTGTTTTAAAAATGTGAAATACTAATGTCTCATTAAGCTGGAGAATTTCCTCTTGGGACATAAACGACATTTCCATGTCCAACTGGGTAAACTCTGGCTGTCGGTCAGCTCTGAGGTCTTCATCCCTGAAACATCGGGCAATCTGGTAGTATCGATCCATACCCGATACCATCAACAGCTGCTTAAACAATTGGGGGGACTGGGGCAGAGCGTACCACTGACCTGGATTAACACGGGAGGGGACAAGATAGTCTCTAGCACCTTCGGGAGTGGAACGAGTTAGCACTGGGGTTTCCACTTCGATGAAGCCTTGTTCATCTTCCAGGTAACGGCGAATTCCTCTAATCACTTGATGGCGCAGTTGCAAGTTTTTGCTCATGCGATCGCGTCTTAAGTCCAAGTAGCGATACTTCAGCCGCAAGTCTTCTCGCACTGACTCAGTATCAGCACTGGACACCTGAAATGGCAACTGCTTACGCACTTTATTGAGCAGTTCAATGTGATCAGCGTAAATTTCTACCTCGCCAGTAGGCAATTTCGGATTAAGGGACTCGTCAGGACGCTTAGTAACTCGTCCAGTAACGTTTACTACATATTCATTGCGTAGGTGATCGGCATCGTTATAGGAATCAGGGGTACGCTCAGGGTCACTAACAATTTGGACAACACCACGAATATCCCGTAGGTCCAAGAAGATGACACCTCCATGGTCGCGACGTCTCGAGACCCAGCCGCAGAGGGTAACAGTTTCACCAATGTGCTGGCTTCGGAGTTGACCACAATAATGAGTTCGCATAGTCTTTGTCTATAATACTGGTTGAATTAATTTACTTATCAGGCTAAACCCTGGCGCGTTATGGTCTTAGATTCTCACCCTCACGGATGATATTTCCTGTTTTACAGGCACTTTACTAGGATTAAAATCCCCCGCCAGTAAGCCGACCCAGGCAATTTCAGCCACCACAAAGTCTGAATTATAGCTCATTTGACCCGAGTCTAGGCCATAGTCTGACACTAGGCTTCCTGATATAGGGGAAAAGGTTTCATAGGTTCTGTTTAGCTTTGGGCTATAGTTCCTGATATCCGAAGCCAAGCCAGATCTCCGACGATTTTACTGCAACGACCGAGTATAGCAACTAGACCTTGATAATTGGCTAGACTTTCCCTATCACTCTATTTTCCACAAACTCGATTGAGCAGTAACGTTTTGATGAGGAATGGATAACCATGACCATTAATACCGCCAAGCTGAAGACCATTATCCAAAATTTTGTTACCAGCACCAGTGAGGTTCAAGGAGCTGCTTTAGTTTCTCCTGATGGACTGCCTATAGCATCCAGTTTACCGAGCGAGATGGATGAAGAACGAGTATCAGCCATGTCAGCTGCTATGTTATCCCTAGGTGAACGGATTGGCTCGGAATTGTCCAGAGGTATTCTAGACCGCATTTTCGTAGAAGGTAATAAAGGTTATGGTATACTAACCAACTGTGGGGAGTATGCTGTTCTATTAGTCTTAGCCACCAAGGCAGCTAAACAGGGGGTGCTGATGCTGGAAATCAAGCGGGTGATTCCAGAGTTGAAGGTAGCTTTAGAGCCTCACCAGACCATTCCAGGAATTTATGAAACAAAACTCTAGCTAAAGTGCCACAGCAACGAGATGAAAGGTTGCCACTGCTTAGAGTAGGGTGGGTGAATTTTATCTTGACAGCTAGTTCAAGATAATGTTGGAGCTAGGATTTTTGGTAAAAATGGTGGCTGTGATTTGAATAATTTAACAAATCCTTTTGATTTTAGGTAACTCAAGATACCTATGGTGTTAACTGCAAGTCGCTATACTGGGAAAACTATCTAAGCCCCAGGTTTGAGTTAAGCCTATTGCCAATGTCAGATTGCCAATGTCAGAAACCCTGCTGAACCTCTCCTCTCTGATGCTTATATCTTAATTTTACGCATCAGTCATAAGATAGAAATTTTTTACTTTACACTTAGGGAATTACTAACCCAATGGATAGAATTGTATTGTCAAATAATTAAAATTTAATAACTTTAATATAAAATCCGAAAAAATCGATAAAAAAAAATAGATTATTCATTATGTCTTGTGACTATCAATAAACTTAAGCCTAGTAATAGGTGAATTTCTTTCTTATTGGCAAGTAATGGCGATCACGAGTTCTTTAGCGGAATTTTCCCTCCCAGAATTGTTTCATTTCCTCGATCAAGGAAACAAAACTGGATTACTAACCCTCCGATTCAAGCTAAGTAGGCATAGTCAAGAAATAAAAGCTCGACATATTCTACTGCGCCAAGGTCGGATCTTGGCAGTTAGCCATCGTCTGGATCACCAATGCCTGCTGAAAATGATGTGTCAGCGGGGTTGGCTGAGCCCTGAGGTAATTAATGAACAGGTAAATCGATGTCCGGCCAATAAACCTATTGGTCTGTACTTGAAGACTAAGGGATTTCTGCATCCAGAGCAGTTGAGACTACTATTTCATGCCCAGGTTATACGCTCAGTTTGTGGCTTATTCCGGCTCAAAGATGCTAAATTTAGGTTTGACTCTAAGGCAACTTTGCCCACGATAGAAATGACGGGTTTAAGCATCTCAGCTACCAAAGCAACTCTAATTGGTCTGCGAGCTCTACCAGATTGGAATGGATTAGCAGACAAGCTACCTGAAACCACCTCAGCACTATCTAGGGCGATGGTCGGTCATCGCCAGTTAGGGCTAGACCCTATGGAAGCTGCAGTTTGGAAATTAGCCAATGGGTCAATTCCCCTGACTGATATTGCTACTCGGTTGGGCAAGTCTCTCGAAACGGTTCAACAGATATCCTTCCGGCTGATTAGCGTGGGTTTAGTCGCAGAAGTGCCTATGCTTACTTCATATCAACAGAACTATTGGCAATCACAGGGATTAGAGCCAGTGGCCGTTGGGGCAAATCGAACTGAGGAGGACAATCATCAAGAGCTGAGCAATCGCTTTGTGCAACACTTACTTGGTTTCTTAAGGAGGTAATTAAGGATTAATAACAGCTAGGTACTTTTTGGACTTAATGGTAGTTTTTCTGCAATCAGAGCATGGTAATCCTAATCCTGTGGTTGACAATAATGTTGTCGTGTTTCCGATTCTGCTTCAGAACGGCTAACAGCAAATAAGCGTGGAAATTATGCGTCTAGTTGTAACCGGTGCCGTGGGTGCTGGAAAATCCTCTTTCATTCGCTCGGTTAGCGAAATTGATGTAGTGGATACAGATTGCCTAGCAACGGACGTGACAACTAAAATTAAGCAAAAAACTACAGTAGCGATGGACTTTGGGCGTTTGCAATTTGCTCAAGATATGGCGCTACATTTATATGGTACTCCAGGACAGTCTCGCTTTGATTTCATGTGGGACATCCTGATTCGGAAAGCGCATGCTTACATACTCCTTGTTGATGCCCATCGTCCCAGTCAGTTTAGCTCTTCCCGTCGCCTGCTCAGTTTTATGGGACAGCGTGTGAAAATTCCCCTAGTGATTGGTCTAACCCATGTCGATTGTGAAGGAGCTTGGTCCCAAGAGGATGTAGCGATCGCGTTGGGCTTTGTGGATGAAAGCAATCGACCCCCGATGGTAAGCCTCAATGCCAATCAACGAGATTCTGTGATTCAAGCATTAATAGTGCTAGTACAATATATCATTAAATGCGACATCTCCCACACTCCCCCTAATCGCTAGAGTGTGGGCTGATCGCCGTAAAATCTAAATTTAGGATCTAGCGATACTAAGTTTTGGTGTCTTTAAGCCATTTTGAGGTGTTTTTTGAGCTTCAAGGCGGCAGCCCCGCGCTGTACCCGATAGGGTCAGCGTCGGGAAGG
>NZ_MKZS01000001.1:646478-653709 GCF_001942495.1 Moorena bouillonii PNG | reverse complement strand
GTGTTGGCAAGAAGCCCGCGTTGTCCCGTTAGGGCAACGTCGGGAGTACGTCACAACTAGCAACTTAGGTTAGTAGTAGGGATGGCTATAAATCCATAGATTTTCCAGAAACCAACATCGAGCGTGAATTTCTCAATTTCTATTACTCAATTGGTTCTCGAGTGGTGACAAAGGACTAATAACAACTGAAAGCGGTGCGACCTAGCGCTTTGAAAAAGGGCTAGGGAAGGCTCACCAAGAGCATGACTTACGAATTTGAGTCGAACTTGGTATTATTACTGGACTAGTGTTCTCGAAGGACAGAGGCTTCATCCCCACCCTTTTGTTAAAGGAGTGGTAAAGCCACTGATCCGGGCGTTGTGATCAAAGATGGGGTGCGACTCCGCGCTTTTTAAAAGCTAAGGGTGAAGGCCCACCAACAGAGTGGCTTGCTGAAAAGGTGATCGGGTGATCGGGTGATCGGGTGATCGGGTGATCAGGTGATCGGGTGATCAGGTGATTGGGTGATCGGGTGATTGGGTGATGGGAAGAAAGTACTACCCATGAATGCAAGTTGGTATGAGTAAAGGTTAAATGAAAAAACAGAAGGAAAATCCGATCTTCCGTTGTTCCGTTTGCCTGATCCCAATCCCCAACCCTGTATTGTCACAAGGCTTTCTTTAGTATCTTCATAGTTCGGTGCTATGGAAAGAAGCTCAGCCTCCATCAAATAGCTGCGGTGGGACCCCGCGCTTTTTCAAAGTTAAGGGTGAATGCGCACCAACAGAGCTAAGGGTGAAGGCTCACTAAGACAGGGAAGGCTAACTTCTCAATTGGACACAATCTTTACACACTCTTTACAGAATTTTGAGATGATCCAGTGCAACTAGCCGTTACTAATGGTAAAACCCAAATAGTGATGAACACACATCAATAAATTATATATAGCATCTGTCAAAAGAGGTATATTTTTTAGTGTTCTGTGTTTATCCAAAATTTGTAAAGGACTAGGCTTACAGCAGGATTGTTCATGAGACTTTTGCTGGTAGAGGATGACAATGCTCTAGCTCTAACCTTGAGTAAAGTGTTGAGAGAGCAGAATTATATTGTAAATATTGCTGGAGATGGGGAAGAGGGTTGGGAGTATGCTCAAGCCTTTACCTATGACCTGATTGTGCTGGAAGTGGATTTACCCAAGCTCGATGGTATCAGCTTGTGTAAGCGACTACGGCAGGCAAGCTATGATAGAGGGATTTTGCTGTTGCTTTCTCAATCAGCTATTGCTGAGCAAGTCAAGCTTAATGCTGAAGCTGATGATTATATTGTTAAACCCTTTACAGCCAAGGATCTGTTGACTCGGATTAGGACATTACTGCGTCACCACAGTGTTTCTGGATTAAGGCTACTGGAATGGGGTGATGTTTGCCTAGACCCGAGTACCTGTGAAGTAACTTATAAAGGGCAACTGCTCCATCTATCACCAAAGGAATACGGTCTTCTAGAACTATTCCTGAGCCATCCGCGCCGAGTATTTAGTCAGAGTATCATTCTCGAACATCTGTGGTCATTTGAAGACCCTCCTTCACCAGAAACAGTTAGGGCACATGTTAAGGGGTTAAGGCGCAAGCTCAAGAGTGTTGAAGCTGATGATGTGATTGAAACTGTCTATGGTATGGGCTATCGCCTCAAGAGCTTACCGAGGAGCAAGATAAAGAAACTCAAACCAACCCCAACAAGGTTCAATCAGCCTTGGGAACGTTCTAAAGGAACCATGTGGCGTCAGTTTGCCACTGTAGAACAGGCGGTTAATGCTCTCGAAGCCGGACATCTTACTGAGGAGCTGCGAAAACAAGCCCAGCAGCAAGTCCACAAGCTGGTGAGAGCTTTAGATAAGTTTGGCTTAGTGGAAGGATCACGGCTAGCCCAAACTATTGAGTACTGGCTACAGGAAGTCAGTATAACCAAGACCAGGAACTCCGGTAAACGGAGATATCGGTCAAGACGCAGGAACTATGACAACCAAATAGAATTACCTAGTCCTCAATTACAGCAACTACGCTCCCCAACTAATATTCAAAATCTGGCATCTTTGCTAGCACTTCTATCTGAAGAACTCCAGCAACCTCCATCAGCATGCTCTGGTGATGTCAGTAGTGAGTTGGAAGATAATTCAACCATTACTGTCTTAAAAGAGCCTGAACTAACCGAATATAATAGATCACAACCCCTGGCACCGGACCAATTACCAAAAAAGCTTCCATTGATTTTAGTTATCGATGGAGACGTGCAACTGACACAACAGTTGGAAAGAGAAGCAGTGAATTGGGATATGCAAGTAAAAGTTGTCCTAGATCCCAGGCAAGCCAGAATTGTCATGGATCAAGAAATACCTGATGTTGTGCTACTGGACTTGATGTTTCCCAATTATCGAGAGGACGGAATCGCACTCCTCAAATATTTCCAGAACCAATACCCTCAAATCCCAGTAATCGTTTCTACACAGCAAAATCGGTTTAGCGATCGCGTTGAGGTTGCTCGTCAGGGAGGACGGGCGTTTTTATCCAAACCCGTTACCCCAATACAGTTACTAGAAACCGTTGAAGATGTTTTAAATCAAGACAGACCTTCCACCGCCAAAGTGCTGGCAGTAGACGATGATCCCCTAGTGCTGGAAAGTATACGACACTTCCTACAACCTTTAGGAGTGCAGATTATTACCTTAGAAGAACCTGATCAATTTTGGGAACAGCTCGAAGCGACAGCACCTGATCTACTGATCTTGGATTTAGACATGCCCCAATTCAATGGGATTGAACTGTGCCAAGTTGTGCGCAATGATCGCATCTGGCATGGATTACCTATCCTATTGCTTTGTGAACACCAAGACTCTGAAACAATTCACCGCATTTATCAAGCTGGAGCTGATGACTATATCTTTAAACCGATAACGAAATCCGAGTTAGTCACCCGTGTTTTCCATCGTCTAGAGCGTACCAAACTGCTCCGTAGTTTAGGAGAAACTGACCAATTAACTGGTGTGGCTAATCGTCGTCAATCTACCATAGAATTCAACCGATTACTGCACTTATCCCAACGCTACCATCAACCTCTTTGCTATGCCTTATTGGATTTAAACAACTTAAAGCAGGTGAATGAGCAATATGGTCATGTGATGGGAGATAGAATTCTGAAGCGGTTAGGACAAATCTTGCGGCAAAAGTTTCGCAGTCACGATATAGTGGCCCGCTGGGGAGGTAAGGAGTTTTTCATCGGGATGTATGGTCTCAATCGACAGGCTGGGGTCAGAAGGCTCCAAGAAATTTTGGAGACTGTTAGTGAAGAATTTCATGACTGTGAGCTAGTGCAGGTAACATTTAGTGCTGGGGTGGCAGAGTACCCTGGGGATGGCACAGACATCGAAAGCCTTTATCGAGCCGCTGATGAGGCTATTGAGCGAGCCCAAGCCACTGGTCAAGATTGTGTATTCCCAGCTCAATCCCTAGCTGGAAACTTCACTCAGTAGTACTTTTTCATGAGTAAAGCGTTCTCTGCCTTAAACCAACCTGATGCGTGATCTATTAAACCCAATTGTTACCAGGTAGGAGGTGAAAAATGGAACCGATACATTCACATTTTATTCACAACTTACTCGACTATTTCACAATTGGGGATAATATAAAGATAGTTTAAAGATTATCGATTCAAAGATATTGATCTTTCATTTGGAGTTAGGCTCAAAAGTATAAAGCTTGAGAGTAGCCATCAAGCATAGGTCATTTTTAAGACCTCATTAGGGTGTAAAGCTTATTTAGTCGAATCCGAAAATAGTTCTCAAGAGCGAAAGTGCCGACTTTCCGTTGACCGTAGGTCACGCTACGCGAACGGAATCGACGTTTATTGAGCTAACTCGCAAACCTTTGACCGTAGGTCACGCTACGCGAACGTTGCTTTGTTTCTAATCCGAATATTGGATGGTGAGTCAGGGAATGGTGGTTTTGTGTTGCGGCTCCACGCTTTGAAAAAGCTTAGCGTGAAAGCTCACCAAGAGATTGATTGTTGTGGGCTGTCTGAATGGGGCATCTAATCTAATCTCAAAAAAATAGGTTGCAACCCATAGAGTTTGTAGAGCTTACCCTGAATGGATTCTCGTACAAATATGCCCTTAAGGTAAGCCATTCTCGCCCTCGAGCGCGGTGGTCGTTGCTCTTTAGGAGCCGCCTTTGGCTAGACTAGCCTTTGCCATTAAGTATAGCCCTTCGATGAAGGGTAAAGTAGGTTGTTGATCCAGAGCCTATTGGCGAGCGCGTCAGTTGAAAGATTTTGATCCAACCCTAGTAAGCAATTACTGATCAGAGTCTCACTAAAAAATTAAGCCTGACTAATAGGGTATAAAACAGGGTATAGAACCGTTTATAGCCTATGAATTTGCTTTTCCCCTCGCTTGTTAAATATAAAATTTCTTGGAAAATTTATCTGCCCATAGCAATAATTTTGGTATTCCAGATCTTAAGGTAGAAGCGTTCTAGGAAACTTTTTTACCAGCCTTAACATCGCTAGTGCATAATCAATCGATGGGTCAGACCCCTCATGATTATATCGGTCTGACCTTTCGGAAACTGCTACCAATTATTGTTTCTCTCAATATGGTTAATCAATTGATATGGGATTTAATTTCAAATTAACAAGCCACTCAGCTCATAGGACGTTGACGTTGACTTTGAAAAACTATTTTCAGGTGTTTTTTTAACAAATCTTAATATATTATAAATTAGTAATTTCCGCTAACCCTTTAGTATGAAGCAAATTAACAATTATGTCTGTTACAGGCCATTTAACCGATATTTCCCTACCAGAAGTGTTTCAGTTTATCGCCCAGGGACAAAAAACTGGTTTGCTAAGGTTGCTTCCCTTGCCAAGAAACCAAGTAACCCCTAGGAGAACTCATTATATTTGGGTGTAAGTAGTCGGACATAATTAAACTTCGCTGTGTTAATAAATGTAAAATAAAGGCTAATTTTTATACCACAAGCGTTTTGGCAATCTTTACAAAACTTTATACAGACCCAAAAACTTTTGTCCGACTACTTATCAGGGTCACCTGGTGGCAGCTGCAGATCGGTTAGACAATCAAGGTTTGGTATCGCTGATTGTTAAACACTGCGGGGTTAGCGAACGGGTAATTGCTAAGTTAGCTCAGCTGTGTGCCATAGATAAACCTCTGGGTTTATGTCTTAAAACTCAGGGTGCTTTACAGGGTGACCAATTAAAACAGCTATTTCGAATGCAAATTCTACAGCATGTTTGTGCTTTGTTTCAGCTCCGAGATGGTCAGTTTAAATTTGAACAGAATGTACCCATACCAACACGAGAAATGACGGGTTTGAGTATGCCAACAAAAATAGCTATGTTGAAGGGATTGCGATCGCTCCGCAACTGGGAAGCTCTGGCAGATAAATTACCTGACCCGAATGGCGGTTTGGTCAGTATCAACGGTGGTCAACCTAAATACAGTTTGGACTCTATAGAGTGGCAAGTTTGGGAGTACACCAATGGCAATGTTTCTCTCAAGAGAATTGCAAGGCAACTGAGAGTACCAGTAGAAAAAGTGCAACAAGTTGCTTTTAGACTAATCACAACCGGTTTAGTAGAAGAAGTGCCCTTATTGGTTAGCAACTTATGTGACCTATCTACATTGAACTGACGGTCAAGTGTCGTCTTATGATCCCTTTTTAAACGGGATCAAAACTTCCTTAAAGGTACTACTTAAAGGTACTACTTAAAGGTACTCTTAATTATGGAGGTCAACACAACTGTATTCCCTCAGAGCGCGTTTTAGAGTTGGTAAAATTTTCAGAATTGCTCGCGCTTTAGTTGATTGCTCAGTTGATATCACCGTTAATCCAAAGCTGGAATTATTAATCAAACTAGTCTAGAAGACTGCAATATAAAACTAGTCTTGAATACTAAAATCATTTCTTTGGAACTTATCTCGATAATAAATGATTTCAGACGTAGAGGAAGAGTTCTATTTAAACTCAACAGCTCCTGCTTTTTGAGGTATGTTTCCAAGTATTGAAAACAACTATTCTAATAATCTAGCCTCAATCCAGGATTGAATTTATCTAATTCCAACTTAGCTCTTTGTCGAAATGGTCAAACCCATACTATTATAGTACAACATCTTTGCTCCGATCAAAAAAACAACCTTTGTCTGGGATTTATGAGGGGCTGAGTGATCAAAGGTTGTTTCCCTACCTGGAAAGCCCGGAGCGATGGCTAACCTACCTCTTATCCTTGTCCTAAGAACTCTCGGCTTTAGTCAACAAAAGCCAACGCCCAAGGTGACACGTGGGGCTGATCGCGGTTGAGCTAAAACTTGGATTTTGCCGCACAAACCATCTAACACTATATAATTTATTGTCACTCATAGTTGACACTCTCAAGGTGCTCTCTTGGTTTTAATTACCCGACATGTCCCTTAATGGTTACCTAAGCGACTTATACTTGCCAGAACTTTTTCAGTTTTTAGAGAAAGGAAAGAAAACTGGTTGGCTGAGAATTACTGCCTTACCCAGAGTTTCTGGATACCGGCGACCAGTTCATCACATTTGGGTGTATCAGGGTCGGATTGTGGCAGCAGCTAATCGATTAGACCATCAGGGTTTAATTGTCCTGATTGCTCAACATCAGTGGGTTAAACACAGTATAGTCAATAAACTCGCTCAGTCATGTACTCCCAATCAGCCACTGGGTTTATACCTCCAAAGTCAAGGTATTTTACAAACTGCACAACTAAAATGGTTGTTTCAGATTCAAATACAACGGCAAGTGTGTCCTTTGTTTGAACTCAAAGATGGTCGATTTAAATTCGAGCAGAACGTGCCGATCCCAACCCTGGAAATGACCGGTTTAAGTATACCAGCAACAGAAGCAACATTGATCGGGTTAAGGGAACTGCAGCACTGGGAGGCTTTGGCTGAGCAATTGCCTGACCCTGATTGGGGTTTAGTCAGTACCATCTGCGATCCACCCCAATCCCATTATCGACTCAACGTTTTAGAATGCAAAGTGTGGAATTATACAACAGGCAAAGTTTCTCTCAAAGCGATCGCAAAGCAGCTGAAACTACCAGTAGAACAAGTACAGCAGATTGCGTTTAGGCTAATCACAGTGGGTCTTGCACAAGCAAGACCTTTGTTGAACAAAATGTTGAGCGCAGTCCCCACCTAGAATCTTTGATGCGCGGTGGGGT
>NZ_MKZS01000001.1:510917-646378 GCF_001942495.1 Moorena bouillonii PNG | reverse complement strand
ACTCCCGACTCCCGACTCCCGACTCCCGACTCCCGACTCCCGACTCCCGACTCCCTATAACCAAGGACTTTCTCTGCCACCCAATTGAAAATACTATTAATAAATTGAATTATAGGGGATTAAAAATGACGAAACTAGTAACCTTTAAAATAGTTGATGGTGATTTTAAAAAGGGCTTTCGGGTAATCCTAAAAATTGGGATTGATGCCAATGAAAATAATTTAATGGCTAGAGAAATTGACGGTTGGTTACCGCCAGCACCTGAGATTAACCAATTGTGCAACAGTTGGCTCTTAAGCTATCGTGCTCAAGGGAGAATCAAACTGCATCCACCGGATCGGAAACTGACAGCTCCCTCAGAACAGATAACCAACTATTCAATTATCAACTCAGCTCATGATTTAGAAGAGGCGATCAATAATTGGCTAAATTCAACCGATAGAAAGTTTCAACGCTTCCGGGATCAAGTGTTAAAATCTTTATCGACCAATGACCAGATTCGGTTTATTATTCAAACTAATAATATCAAACTTTGGCAATTGCCTTGGCATCTCTGGGATGTCTTGTCCGATTGTGATATTGAGGTTAATTTCAGTACCTCAGAATTTCCCTTACCCTCCCAAGCAATCGACCAATCTAGAAATAAAGTCAGACTATTGGCAATTCTAGGAGATGACACCGGGATTAATATCGAGAAGGATTTGGCATTACTCCAGGAGGAATTACCGGATGCAGAAATTGTCCCTTTAATCAGTCCCAAAAAAAAAGAATTAAGCCATGAATTATGGGATGAAAGGTGGGATATATTGTTTTTTGCTGGTCATAGTTTTACCCAGAAAGATAATTTACAAGGACGATTTTTCATCAATGAAGATGAAAGCCTAACCATTGAGGAGTTAAAGTATGGTCTAAGCAATGCGATTGAAAATGGTTTAAAATTGGCTATTTTTAATTCCTGTGATGGGTTAGGATTAGCAGCAGAATTGGTTAGTTTACCAATCTCGACAACCCTGGTCATGCGGGAACGGGTGCCAGATGAGGTAGCTCAGACGTTTTTAAGGTATTTTCTCAACGCATTTGCCACAAAGCAAAAATCCTTATCGGATTCAGTTTGGGAAACCCGGAAAAGATTGCAGGAGGAGGTAGAAGATAACTATCCCTGTGCCAGTTGGTTACCAGTGATATTTCAAAATCCTGCTCTGGAACCGCCAACTTGGGAAGACTTGATCCGAAATATTAGCAATCCTATTGATGATCGAGACTATCTCAAGCATAAACCCAAACTCCCAAGGGTTTTACTGGTAAGTTTGATTGTCACTATTGCAGTGATCACAATGCGATTGCTTGGGCTGTTACAAGGATCAGAATTACGTGCTTTTGACCATCTTATGGGTCTGCGACCACCTGAAAAGCCGGATGAGCGGGTTTTAGTAATTGCGGTGGATGAACCAGATATTCAGTATCAGGAAAAGATGGGTTGGTCGAGGAAAGGGTCGTTATCCGATACAGCCTTGGCAGAACTGTTGCGAAAACTCAACCGTTATCAACCGCGAGTGATTGGCTTAGATATTTATCATGACTTTGAGTTTGAACCTAACTTAGGGACTCAATTGAAACAAAATCCCCGTTTCATTGCGGTGTGCCAAATGAAAAGTAATGATCACCCTGGTATCGCTTCACCACCGGGTATGACATCACAACAGATCGGCTTTAGTGATTTCCCTCGTGACCCAGATCATATTATCCGTCGCCAACTTCTAGGGATGGGCTATCCGGATAATTGTAATACTCGTTACTCTCTAAGTTTACAAGTGGCTCTGAATTACCTAGCCGAAGAGGGAATCCCGCCGATGAAGAGAAATTCAGCAGGGGATGTAGAAATCGGTGATGTGGTGTTTCGGAAATTCGCACACAATGCTGGTGGATATCAGTTAAAGCCAGAACATGCAAGGGGATATCAGATACTCCTTAATTATCGTGCCAATAATCCCAAACAAGTTAATCTCCAAGACTTACTCAAGGGTAAACTTGACTCCCAACTGCCGGATTTAGTCAAAAATAAGATTGTCTTGATTGGGGTTGGTAAAGATTTAAAGGATGTACACCAGACTCCCTATACTAAAGGGCCATGGTCTGACAAAATACCTGGGGTTATGGTTCAAGCTCAGATGAGTAGTCAGATTATTAGTGCCGTTTTGAAGCAACGACCCTTGCTCTGGTGGTTGCCACAGTGGGGGGAAATGCTTTGGATTGGTAGTTGGTCTGTGGTGGGAGGCCTATTAGTTTGGCGTTTACATTCCCCATCCTACTTGGGAATTGCTGTTTTTGTTGGTATCAGCCTTTTATCTGGAGTCTGTTATGGTCTGTTACTCCAAGGGGGATGGATACCTTTTATACCATCAGCGTTGGCCTTAGTGGCAACCAGTGGAGCCATCGTAGTTTCTAGCATTTTTAAATCAAATGTAAACAAGGATGACAGTTTTTTATATTACCAAAAATCCCTAGATACTTGATTATATCTTGCTTTTTGCTTCTTGCATCTTGCCTTTACTAATCGCGCTTCTGTTTACATCTCAAATGTAAAGGCTAGATTTATCATCCAATTGTTTTAGATAATTTTGATAAAAAGATTATTTGTTTAAAGATTGAATAAATTTTAATCCAACTAAAGAAATGAGTCGGGCTTGATATGTAATACTTTTTTTGATCAATAAATCAGTCATCCTTAAGAGCAAGGAGACTCCCGTTATACCCGTAGGGTTAGCGGGAGACGGGGCTTATAAAGTGCGGACGCAGGTTCCGCACACAGCCCCTCAGGAATTGCGTCTTCCGACGACAAATGTGTTAGAATAAAGATGGTCAATGACCCACCCGAGACGATGGAAACAGATGCGCCTATACGAGCGAAGTCCAGTAATCTGGCGGCGCAGCCAAATCGGTAGACCGGGAAAAGAGGATGGGGCAATGGAAGTCCAACCCTTGAATCAAAAGTATATCAATACTTTGTAAAAATTCGACACATGAGAACCGCAGGGCTTGCGGGGATAGTCTGTGGAGCGAACGTAAGACCATAAAACCCCTTAAGGTGCGCTTTCCGTAGGCGAATTAAATTCGCCACGGGTCGCACCTGAGGGTGGAGGCTGTTGCTAAGAAGCAGAAAACCTAAATCGTGAGGTTTAGGAATCCCCCGCTATAATCTTTGATTTAGCGGCGGGAGGATGTCAAGAAGGTTATAGCGCTACGCGCAAGGCAAGAGGAACCCACCCCTAACCCCTCCCAGGAGGGGAAGGCAAAAGTTAACTAAAACACCTGTTCCTGCTTGTATCAATAGACCTCTTGCAAAAGTCCAATAAAAAAGATATAAATATATCAGTATGATAAAAAAAAATGACCTATCAAAAAGTTAAACATCTAACTAACCAGGAGTTCAAACGCCTTTGTGGGGTTAAGAAAGAGACTTTTGCTCAGATGGGGAAATTAGTAGAAAAAAATGAACAACAGAAGACAAAAACCGGGAGACCATCTAAATTAAGTCTAGAAAATCAAGTATTGATGACACTAGAATACTTACGAGAGTACAGAACTTACTTTCATATCGGTCAGCATTGGGGACTCAATGAATCAACAGTATACCGAATAATTCGCCTCTATCGAAAATAGTTTAATTAAGTCCTTCGAATTTAGGATTCCGGGAAAAAAACAATTATTGAAGTCAGGTAACCAAATCGATATAGCGGTTATTGATGTAACGTAAACTCCCATAGAACGCCCTAAAAAAAACCGAAAAATTACTACAGTGGTAAGAAAAAAAAGCACACCTTAAAATCTCAAGTAATCGTGGATAAAAACAGTAAAGAGATTATCTGTATTGCTTACGGTAAAGGAAAAGAGCACGATTTTAATAAGTTTTACGAATAGTAAAACTCATCGATCATTAACAACTAAATGTCTGGCCGATAAAGGATATCAAGGAATTGTAAAAATCCATCAACTGAGCCAGACTCCTCATAAAAAACCTCCCAAGAGTAAATTGTCACCTCTCCAAAAAGAAGAGAATCGGAAGTTAGCTTCACAAAGAATTATAATTGAACATGTCTACCGACATCTAAAAATAGTTAGGATTTTGTCAGAGCGATATCGTAACAGAAGAAAAAGATTCGGTTTACGCTTTAATTTGATGGCTGCAATCTATAATTACGAACTTTGTTGTAAATAAAATATTTAGCGACACTACTTTTGCAAGAGGTCTAATGTCAAACACCTTAATGGGTAGTGCTATAACTAGCTAATTGTTCTCATAGCTACCAACCTAAAGGCGTAAACGAAAAGACACTCAGCTTGAGGTCAGCACTTGAGATAGAGCATTTCCATATACATTGGGAAATGCTCTATATCCGCTCGCGTAGCTTGGCCGTAGGCCAATCCCTAGGGAAACCAAAATTGATAAGAAATGTAAAGGTTTGCAGAAAATCCCTCATTAAGGACTGATAAGGATTATGGAATCCTTTAAAAAAATTAACGTTTGTTAAACCTCTGAGTATGTATAACAAAAAGCTAGCCTTGTACAAACCTTCTTTGATCTTGACCCTGGTCTGGGTACTACTTAATTTCACCATTTACCCTCTACGAGCGCGTTCGCACTCTGTTGCCCTAAACAGTAACTCCCCCGCAAATAGTTTCTCTAAATCCGATACTCCATCAGCTCAACCAGATCTAGACTTTGACGGTGATGGTAGACCTGATCAGATTACAACAGCTGGAGGACGTTTATATTTCCTCCCACCAAATGCTACAGAACAGGAAAGCTTTGATGATGTCGGCAGACCACCGAAACGGACATCAGGAGGATCACGTGGTCTGTGTTCGGATCAGCTGATTGCTATAGTCCCTGGCAGTAGCGAGATTGTCGAGGCAACTGGCAACTGTAGTAATGACTCGAAATCTTTCTTAGCACTGACCTTAGCTGAGTCTCCTAGCTTTTGGTTTTATGTTCCTAAACAGTCTACTCCTGAACTGACGGTGGAGTTTGTACTGCTCGATCAGAACCAACACTCTCTACTACAAGAAACGATTCGGTTATCTGGAACTCCTGGTATTGTCCGTGTTCCCTTGAGCAAACCTCTAGAAACTGACCAGGTATATCGATGGCAGTTCTCTGTTGTAGTTAATCGCCGCCGCTCTGGGAATCCCAAGGTGGAAGGATTAGTAAAACGCATCATACCAGACTCTACCCTCAGTAGTAAGCTCAAGGCTGCTACTTCACCACGGGAGCGTATTGCTGTTTATGCCAGTCACGGTATTTGGCATGATGCGATGACAGCCTTAGCTGAACTACGGTACCAGAAACCAGAGGATTTGAGGTTAGAACGGGATTGGCAGGATTTCCTAGGTTCGGTGGGTTTGCGTGCGATCGCAGATTGTTGTACAGCACAGGGAGTAGGGAGTAGGGAGTAGGGAGTAGGGAGTAGGGAGTAGGGAGTAGCGATGCAGCAAGGTCTTGGGGAGAGGCTATGTGGTTGACCCACCTCCCCACCTCCCCATCTCCCTACCTCCCCACACTTCCCCCGATTCCCGATTCCCGATTCCCGATTCCCTACTCCCGATTCCCGATTCCCAATTCCCGATTCCCGATTCCCGATTACAGCCAATTTCCGACTAAAACATAGGCTCCCCAGAAATATGGAGCTTGATAACCACGGCTTTTTAAGAGCTTAACTTGAGCACGGCGCAAGGCTTCAGCTTTGGTAACCGTTGCGCCAGAATCAGCTAATTCTTGGTAAAAAGATGCCATCAGTTTAGCCGTAGAGTCATCATCAATGAACCATAGGGAAGCCATAGTACTCCTGGCTCCTGACTGAATCGCTACTCCGGCCAAGCCTAAGCTAGCACGACTATCACCATCGGCAGTTTTACAAGCACTGAGCACTAGTAATTCAATTGCTTCTAAACTATTGTCACTTCTGTTCTGGATGACATTGCTTAAATCCTTGAGATTGATTCGCTTATCCCACGCCAGCAGAAAGGTCTCGTCTGGATCTGAACTAAACTCACCGTGAGTAGCTAAATGCACCACAGGAAATGCCACTGAACTGATTAACTCTTGCCATTTTTGACTGGTAAAGTCTTGATTGAGCAATTGCTGACTGGGAATTTGGGATTTAATTTCCCCTAATTCTGTTTTAACATTGGGTAGGTTAGCGAAACCTTCATGATCAGGAAAACCCTCGCGCATGTCTGAAAGTCCAAAGGCTAAGGCATTTAACTCTACTTGAGCTAAGGGTTTGGGCTCCAGTAGACTCAAACCAGGAATGAGTGCGATCGCATAGCCTTTTTCTACTAGATACTGTTCACCATCATGAAGGGTAGCCATGGGAACATTGCGAAAGCCACCATCAAGAACAAATACTAAGGTTTTAACTTGATTGGCTTCGAGCAACCCTTCCGCCCGTCGAATTAACCAGTCATAAACCTGTTGGGATAAGGCTAGACTTTCTTTAGAAATAAAAGGTTTTTCTAGCTCTATACGGAGACTTTCTAAGGTTTGCTCAAGTTTAGCTTTAGGTAAAGCAGCGGTATAGTGAATAAATTTTCCTGATTTTGGTAATTTCACGATCACCGCTAAGCGGTCATCGAGAATAATCGGATAAACTAATGCTGCACTCGGATCGATTTGCTGCTCCCTCAATTCCACAATGTCAGAAAGGTTACACCCCAGAAAATTTTCAATTTGGGCTAGCTGGAGAGAGTCAATTGCTGCGGTAGCTTGCTTGAGCTTGTTTTGTGGGATCCGGTTATCTGCGATCGCTTTCTTTGCGATCGGTTGAGCGGTTTGATCGTCTTTCAAGAGTAAATCGACTAATTCTCGATAGACTTGCTCAACATTTTCCCGAAAGGAAAACTGCACATCTGAACTCAGAGCCAGTAAATCTTGGCGAAGAGAATCTAGGGTTTTGACCGTTGCTTGGTAAGCGGTGATTGCTTCTTCAGTTTTTCCCAGAGCTTGATAAATTCGTCCTAACTGCCATTGCCATTGATAGGCAATGTCATCGGCTTGAATTCCTTGAGCTATGGTCAGGGCTTTTTCGGTAAATTCTTGAGCTTGATACCATTGCTGAGTTTGTTCATATAGCTTACCAAGGGTACCAAGGGCATAGGATTCGGCTCGTTTATCGTCTAAAAGTTGAGCCTCTTGGAGAGCTTTGACTAATGTATGGGCAATTTCGTAAGGCTGAAGGATAAAGGATGACCGCTGAAGATTGTCTTGATGCTTGTTTGATTTTAGATCATAGGTGATCAGACTTTCGACAAAATTGATTTGAGCATAGATTGCGGTTCGACTAGCTGGTAATTTAGTAATCTCGCTGTTGAGTAATTCCTTGACTTGGTCATTAATTTTAGATTTTAATTCTTGGAGCCTTGTAGTTTTGTTTTGATCTTTGTCTTCATCCGTTAAGGTCTCTAACCAATTGTGGAAGTCAATGAGTAGACTTAATCGCTGTAGTTTCGGTTCAATATCTAAGCTGGTTGATGCTGATAATTTGCTTGACTCTTGAAGAGATTTTTGATAGTATTTTAGAGCATAATTAAACTGCTCATCAACTTTTTTTTGAACTTTTTCTTGTTGTTCTATCTGGTTATTTCTGGTGTATAATTGTTTATAGTGGTTGTACCAAGAACGTTCTGTATCTCCCAAACTCAGTAAGGTCTCTCGTTTTTCCAGAGGAGGTTGAGCTACTTTCAAACTTGCCTTAAGCACTTGCTGAGAGTGCTTCAAGTCCCCAAGGAGACGGAGAGTATTCCCAAGGCTACGTAAGCCAAGGATTTTAATCTGGGGATCAGGGGTTTGTTGAAAGGTTTGCAGCACCGTTTCAAACCTTTCTTGATTGGACAAATCGCAATTATTGTCCAGGTTTAAGGCTTGTAATAAGGTTTTACAGGTGCGACGGTGAAGTCCTAAGGCTTCCATCGCTTGAGCTTGATTAATTAGGGTACCTGTAATGCCAATGTCATCCTTTAATTGTTGATAAATCTCAGTAGCCAATTGCCAGGCTTCTAGAGCAGTGTCTGGTTGTCCTAAGGCTAATTCTAAACTACCTAGGGTGTTGAGAGCTTGGGCTTGGATTTGCTGGTAGTCTGGGCTATCCCTAAGATCTGATCCGGTCTCTAACAGCTTGAGGCTAAATGCGATCGCATCTTCCGCATCAAACCACTGTTGCAGTTTCTGGTAAGCCAAGGACAGATAACTCAATGCCATCGCCTGATGTAGTCTATCCCCTTGGGATTCATAGGCTTGTGCTGCCTGTTCCCAAGTGGTTGCTGCTTGATTAAACTGACCTTTGGTGTAGAATGCTCTGCCTTGTTCCACTAAATCTGAGGCTGACCAATCTTGAGGAATTGGCTTAACAGTTGTGGGATAGGATAAGACCGGAAGGATGCCAATGGGGAGAACTAAATTTAGGAGAAAAAAAATTAGGGTTTGTGTGCCAATTAGGGTCGCGCGAAGCATGAGGACGCTAAATCTAGGGTTTCTATTTTTAATTATCTCTCCAATGGACTATGGTGTTTCATCGTAATAGTCAGGTATATCTAAATTTTTGTCATTGCTGAGGGGCGGGATGACTATGAGTGGGGTGGGCATCTTGTCTGCCCGGAAATGAAACAGGCAAGATGCCTGTTCCACCCCTGATGCCCCTGGAAATGAAACAGGCAAGATGCCTGTTCCACACTGCATCTGTGTTCTCGATTCCCGATTCCCGATTCCCGATTCCCGATTCCCGATTCCCAATTCCCTGCTCCCTGTTCCCTAGCGCAAATAACAAGACCCAGACACCTGCCGAAATCCATCCGGTGTGACAGTAGTGGGATAAGCAGTCAGAAAGATATTGCCATCAGCATCAATCATGATGCCTTGAGCTTCTATAATCCGTTTTGGCTTAGGGGTAGTGGGGGGTTTAACAGGAGGTTTAACCAGTGCAGTCCGGGAACGATACCGTCCACGGGTAGTGGGGCGGCGTATATCTTCCCAATTGCTATTGCTGCTGATTTCACCTGGGCGAGGGGGTATGCCGCCACGTCCAGTATTGATAAAGCTACTGCTAGTGCTATTACTCGGTTGACACCGTTGGTCAAATTGAGCCTGGCCTGGGTCCGTGGGTAAGCTGTTGGGCTCCCGCTCCAGGAAGTCATTTTCGGTCTGAATATTCACCTCACCACTGTCTGTAGCGCCAGAGGCATCTATATCATTGGTGCGATTGCCTGGGATAGCTTTGCGCTCTTCAATACCAAAGATGCTGAAGGCATTGATAGTGATATTACCCCCTTGACCCATGGGAGCATTAGCAATGATATCGCTACCATTAGAATCAGTTGGGGGAAAAGCAATCAAGAATGGATTATTATCAATCGTGATGTTACCTCCGGTAGCTTGTTCGGAAGCCTGTGCGGAGATCAGACTTTCGTTTTTGAGCTGTATTAGGTCTGATATGTTTAGTATGATATTCCCTCTTTCTTCGCCTTCACTCAGTTGAGTTTTAGCGAAAAGTGTTCCGTTATTGAGCAACAGGGAATTAGCCGTAATGTCGAGATTACCAGCTACCCCTTTGTTACTGCTTACGTTTATTTCCCCTCTATCCTCAACCTTGAGGGAATCAGTATCGATGGTGATAGTACCAGCTTCACCACTGAAATCCCCAGAGCTGCTAGACACTAAACCACTGGCAATGTCACTATTAGTGGGACTAACTCCAGAGATAGTAATCTGATCAGTAGCATTGACTGTAATGGTGCCAGCATTTGCTGCAGGTTCAGGTAAGGATTCCAGAGATACACCACCAAGATTTATTTGCCCCCGCAAGAAATGACGAGTAATGCTTTCACCGGATAAGGCTTCGTCATAGACTGCGACTTCATCAATCACACCATTGAAGGGTTGGTTTAATCTTGGGTCAGCCAAAGTCCAATTTCCGATCAAGACACGAGGGTTTTGACCTTTAAAAGCACCTTGGTTGTTAGTGCTGACTTGCCTACCATCGACAAAAATGCTGTTGGTGTTGGAGTCTTGGTCATAGCTAGCCACAATGTGATACCAGGTATCTGGTTTAATGATGTTGCCTGATGTTTCCAAGTCATTGGGAAAGTCACCAAAACGGACAGAGCCGTTAGGGGTCACTCTGAAATATAGACTGTTACCTTGATCATTAGTCCCTTGATCTGCGTTATGTATCCCGACATAGGATTGATTATTAGATTGGTTAGATTCGTTTTGCTTGACCCAGGCTTCTACAGTGAAGGATTTATTGCTGATATCTAATTCCGACCCTGGTGCAATAATACCAACATCCACAGCATCATTGTTGCCATCAAATTCTCCTGCTGTGCCTGATATTCCTGGAACCCCCTGATTTACGCCATTCCTGTAGGTACCGTTGAAGCCATTGCCAGAACTGTCAACAGCCGTTACATTATTGGTTTCGTCTAAACGCCAGTAGGCTACTGGCTGATCGTCTTGCACAACCTCCTGATAGGACTGGTTGGCTAACTCAGGCACTAGAAGTCCTGGAATGAAACCGACGGTTCGTGCTTCGATCCGCCCACCATTAATAAGAGATAGGGATGAAGTATTGATTGTAATTGTTCCACCATCACCACTACCTGTGTCGTTTACAGTGCTAGAAATGATTCCATCATTCTTGAGCAGAACGGATTCTTTTGCATTCACAACAATGGAACCACCATTCTCTTCTGAGAAAGTAGAAGTAGAAATTTCACCTTGGTCTTGAACAGTTAGTTCATTGGTGTTTAACGTTATAGATCCACCTGTCCCATTCCCCCTGGTGCCAGCATCTATAGTCCCACCATTAGTCAAAGAAATGGAGTTAGCGTTAATTTCAATCTCACCACCCTTGATCATCTCACCACTCTTGCCGATCACTATTGGTGACACACTGCTGAATACACCACTAGGACATGCAACTCTATCACAGTTAAGGGGGTTGTCATCACTCCTTATCCCGTCGAAGATGACTTGATCTGCATCAATTGTGATGTTACCCCCATTTCCTTCTCCTTGTGTATCAGCAATAATGCCAGCACCATTGGTCAGGAAAAGTGACCCAGTTTTTATAGAGACATCGCCGCCCTTGCCCTCCCCCCCTGGGTTAACCCTACTTAAGATAGAACGAGGACCTTTATCCAAGGTGACTGTCTCTGTAGCAATAATCGTTACCGAACCCGCATCCCCTTTCCCTAGGGTGTTGGATTGGAGCGAGCCATTAGTTAAAACAACTGACCTTGCTTCAATCCTAATATCACCAGCATCACCTATACCTCCTCCCTCCACACTAGTGATGGCAGTACCAAATTGGGCACTCCCGATACCCCCAAAAATCACTTGATCACGGGCAAAAATTTCAATATTCCCCGAGTTACCAACTGAGTTGTCATTGGGTCGTAGATCTCCAAGTCTAACTTGCATTTGAGCGCCACCAGTTACAAAAAAGGAACCTGTGGTAATAGAAATACCACCACTGTTACCTTCGGCACCTGATCTGATAATATTGACTGGACCAGTTACTCGCTCAGTGAAGTTCTTTTCTTCATCTGGTGAGAATCCGTCAAAGGTGACTGTATCATCAGCAACAATGGTAATTTTCCCGGCATCGGCTTTACCAAAGGTACTGGTTTCGATTTGAGCACCGCCTGTGGCAAAGAGTGAACCAGTATCGATAGTAATATCCCCAGCTTTTTCGGTGCCAAAGGTGTTGCTAATAATGAAACTTTTGTCACTTTTAAGGGATATTTGACCATTTGTAATCAAGGTAATATCCCCTGCCGTCCCAGAAGCGGACGAGGCATCAATGCGATCGCTTATTTTAATCCCACCTCGATAATCGATAATCACATCACCACTATTTCCCACAAACCCACCGAAATTGTCATCAGTGCGCAGTGTTCCAATCTCAAGGGTGTTACTAGGATTAGAGCCGTTGGGTTGATACTGATTCGTTAAGAATACCAGTCCATTCGGTGCTTGAATCGAAATGTCACCAATCGTAATATCGGCACTAGTAGCAGCAGTCCCAAAGTTAGACCCTAAGTTTCCAGTATCGGTATTTCCTGGAAAACCGCCGAGTAATGTCCAATCTATGCCAGCACGAATATCTAAGGTAGGTTGACTACTGCCATCAATTACGACAGAGGTTCCGGCTTGATCAGATAAGGTAACATTGGCCAGACTAGCCAAGAACGGATTGGAATTATTAGGACTAATGGCATTATCGGCTGTATCGGTAGAGTTAATCTCCAGGTCTCCAACGGTAACACTACCTCCTGCCAAAATATGTAGTGAGGCTCCGGTATAGTTTCCTAAACTGACATCCCCATTGGCCAGAATAATGGGATCATGGGGACTGAGTAAATTTCCCGGTAACCCATCCAAATGCTCGATGCTGAAACTGCCGCCAGCGGTATAGTGAGCATCCCCTGCTACAGGATTATGCGAACGCAACCGTAAATCAGAACCAGCCAATAAACCACTATCGGTATGGTTATGGGCAGCAATATTAATTAACTGATTACCCTGAATTAACAGCAAACCACCGCTATTGGCGATAAAGGGTTGCGCTACACTATCCCTGATGCTGACCGTATCTTCTCCAAACAGAGTTAAATCCCTACCAGCCTCCAGTTGACCCTGTAAATCTAGATTGCCTGCAGCTAGAGTTAAATCTTGTCCTACTGCTAAATTCCCAGCATTTTGAATTCTTGTCCTCGGGTCATATTTGCCATACTGCAATCCTGGGGTTATATTAATGGTTAGCAGTGGCGGGGCTTCTGGAGATGTGGCACTAAACTCCTGGCCATTACCAAATACCAGGCTATTGGCGGTAGACGCGAAAAAGGAACCAGCTACATCTAATCTCGACTGCGGTCCAAACACAATACCATTAGGATTGAGCAAAAACAGATTCGCTGACCCATCTACTCCCAAAGTGCCTAGAATATTGGAGATATTACTTCCAGTTACCCGGCTTAGAATATTCTCGATTCCAGAAGGATTAGCAAAATAAACCCGTTGCAGTTCCCCTACATTAAATTTCTGAAAACTGTGGAATAGGTTAGCACCACGTTTAGCGCCACCTTCGATCTTATCTGCTATTTCTCCTTGGACAGTGGTATTTGGTATCACCACAGACCCTTCTGCACCCAAAGTCTGATCCGGAACAATATCGGCCAAGGCATAGTTTCCCGACATGGCTAGGGTTAACTCACCCAGGGCAGTTGCTATTGCCCTTGCCAAACCTGCTGTGAGGGTGATCACCTGCTTTGCTGCACCCATATTCAGTTTCAAGTTATTGCTTGAAATAGCTTCTGAACTATTATACCAGTGATGGGGAGATGGGGAGATGGGGAGATGGGTGCGATTCGTTGGCTATAAACCTTGTCCAGAAAGGGCTTGGGGGATTAGCCGCTAGCCAGACAGAGCACCACGCTCTATTTGGAACCTAGATAACTTGATAACCATGCTGGTGAGTATAAGCAAGTCCAGCCGGAGTGGAATCCTCCTGACAGCCTTACCCCTATTCATAGGAACTAACAAACCTATGGGTAAAGCGGGGTCAAACAGCGAAGCACTAGAAGCCGAATCCGGTGTTAGTAGCAGGCAAGGACTTATGGGTACGCAAGGAAGGTACGCTCAAATCATCGTTACCATCGTATGGCGCAAAGGCTGACACGCCATAGACAAAATGTCAAAGGAGGCACTGACTTCAAGGTTCCATCTCCATGAAGTGATTCCCAAAACCACACCTCCCGGTGAACAGTACCACCCTAAAAGTCCAACCAATGGTAATCAGGAACGAAGTAACCCCTGTTTGTACTCTTGGAAAGGTCGATATCCAAGTAGGTAGTTAGCCGCAAGTCATATGGGGGCAAGATTGAGCTCAGTTGCTAACGCCTAGGGTAATGCCTAGGATATGCAGACGGACTCACGTTGTAGGAAAAGAAATAGTCGCAAGTACCAATGAATAAGTCTAAAACGATGGGATTCTCCCATACGTCGGAATGGAATAAGGTCAATTGGCGTAAGTTAAAACGAGCCCTATTTAAGTTGCAAAAACGAATATTTCGAGCCTCCCAACGTGGCGATGTTCGCGCGGTTAGACGACTACAAAAAACCTTGATGAAGTCTTGGACTGCAAAAATGATTGCGGTGCGTAGGGTCACACAAGATAACAAGGGTAAGAAGACGGCTGGGGTTGATGGTATCAAATCATTAACACCATTACAACGTCTGTCCCTAGTTAACAACTTGAAAGTCTGCGGAAAGGCCAAACCAACTCGACGGGTTTGGATTCCCAAACCTGGTAAAGGTGAAAAACGCCCACTAGGCATCCCTACCATGTATGACCGAACATTGCAAGCTCTTGCCAAACTGGCATTAGAACCAGAATGGGAGGCACAATTTGAACCCAATTCATATGGGTTTAGACCAGGACGCTCAGGCCACGATGCCATCGAAGCAATATTCAACAGTATCAAACAAAAACCAAAATGGGTTCTAGATGCTGATATTGCCAAATGCTTCGATAAAATCAACCACGATGCACTTCTGAGAAAATTAAATACTTATCCATCCATGAAACGTTTAATACGTTCCTGGCTCAAGGCTGGTGTGATGGACAATGACACATTCTCCACTACAGATAAGGGCACACCACAGGGGGGAGTAATATCCCCTCTACTGGCCAACATAGCCCTTCACGGCATGGAAAAACGGATTAAACAATATGCCGAAACATTACCCGGAAAAAAACGGGATAACAAATCAGCCTTAAGTTTGGTTCGATATGCTGATGATTTTGTCATCATGCACAAAGACCTAACCGTGGTAGAAGAATGCCAGAAGGTCATCAACCTATGGTTGATGGACATGGGCTTGGAACTAAAATCAAGTAAGACCAGGATTACCCACACCATGGATGGATTTGACTTTCTCGGATTCAATGTCCGTCAATATCAGGTTGGTAAAAACCAGTCAAAACAAGGTTTTAAGACCATCATCAAACCATCTAAACAGAAAATCCACAAGCATTATGAGCAGCTTTCCTCTGTTATTGATAGATATAAAGCTGCTCCACAGAAGGCTCTAATTAGCCGACTCAAACCCATTATAACAGGTTGGTGTAATTATTACAGCACAGTCTGTAGCAAAGAAACCTTCAACGACCTGGGGAATATGTTATGGAATAAACTCCAACGGTGGGGGTACAGAAGGCATCCAAAGAAATCAAAAACCTGGGTAAACCAGAAATATTGGGGAACCATCTCAAACGACAACTGGGTATTCATGGCACAGGAAGATAACTATCTACCGAAACATGCTTTGACACCAATTGTTAGACATGTCAAAGTCAAAGAATCCAGAAGTCCTTACGATGGAGACCTAATCTATTGGAGTACCAGAATGGGTAAGCATCCTGTTTTGACCAATCAAAAGGCCAGACTTTTAAAAAGGCAAAAAGGGAAGTGCTCCCACTGTGGTCTTACCTTTAGGGACGAAGATTTATTGGAAACACATCACATTATACCGCGCTCCATTGGTGGAAATAACACAGACGACAATCTGGAACTACTTCACCTACATTGCCACGATGTCAGACACGGTTCTACCGTAAAAACCAGTCATGAGCTTGATGCCCATCCCTGGTAGAGGTACCAATGTCAATGGTTCCTACAACGAGGAGCCGGGTGAAGGGAAACTTTCACGCCCGGTTTTGAAGACGAGTCAGTGAGGTGACTCACTGGCTTAGTTTAATGGAGGTTGAATTTTAGCGATCGCTTTTGCTGATCAACTTACGATTTATTTTATCGAAACTTAACATAATCTGGCTCTAAGCTTTACATTTCTTGACGAAATAATATTCACAATTCATTTAATATTTCTTTAAACAACGGGAAAAGCGGTCTGGGGCAGTGGCAAATTGCACAGATGTGATTAGCCTATGCTGGTGCCTATCGCCCAATGCCATGCCCTAAAGACACCAGTAAATCCCCATAATTGTTTAGTTTTATTAAGAAAACCCCGAAAAGACGGTTTTTGTTCACCTTTGGTGTAGCCTATCCCTAAGCTCCGGCAAATATTCTGTATACCCTAGCACATTTTGAAATACCGATACGCCATGTTAAGGCAATTGTAAGCATATGGGCTACGCGCACGCTGCGCTAACAGCCGTCAGCCGTCAGCCGTCAGCTTAAAACAAACTATCTAGCTGACGACTTCAACGGACTCAAAGCCAAAGACTATGAATTCCTCGCTCAGGCGAGGGAACTAACGTGTAAGTTGATAGCTGATAGCTGATACGCGACACGCTGATAGCTGATAGCTGACGGGCAATTATCGGTGGTTGCTTTATATCCAGAAGCTAGTCAAGGGCAAATAGTACATTTAGTACATTACTAATAAAACTATGAACCAGAACAAGCGTCAGGCATACTGGCGTGCCAACGTCGCATTAATTCGGAATCTCCTAATTGTTTGGGCATTCGTATCCGTTGTATGCAGCATTCTGCTCGTAACATTACTCAACAATGTCAGTGTAGGGAATATTCCCCTAGGCTTCTGGTTTGCACAACAAGGGAGTATTTTTACCTTTGTTGTCCTAATTTTTATCTACGCTATACAGATGGATAAAATTGACCGTAAATACAAAAAGTAATGTTGAATGTTGGCAACTAAATTTGGAAATAAATGGCGTTGCTTAACTAAAGTATACTATCAAGTATAGTTGTTTATAGTTAGCAATTAGCACTTACAATTTAGGAATTGTAATAGGGAAATTCTATAGTATTTTTAAATCAAAAAATACCGTTTTTTAATTACTAACAATCCCTATATGGGGTTTCTCATAGTAATGATGTACATAGGATTTTTTCCCGATTCCCGATTCCCGATTCCCGATTCCCGATTCCCTGCGCGCAGCGCTATAGCAATTATTAAGACAAAGAAATATCTATGACAGTTGAAGCTTGGACCAGTGTATTGGTCATTATTTCCTTTATTCTCTACCTTTACATTGGTTGGCGCTCTCGGGTGCGCGATAGTAAAGGGTTTTTCGTAGCAGATCAGGGTGTTCCCGCTGTTGCTAATGGTGCTGCTACAGCAGCGGATTGGATGTCTGCTGCTTCCTTTATTTCTATGGCAGGGCTAATCTCTTTCTTAGGATATGATGGCTCAATTTACCTGATGGGCTGGACAGGAGGATATGTCCTACTAGCGCTATTGTTAGCCCCTTACCTGCGGAAGTTTGGAAAATATACAGTACCGGACTTTGTAGGAGACCGCTATTACTCGAATGTTGCTCGGTTGGTAGCAGTAATTGCTGCTATTTTTGTCTCCTTAACCTATGTCGCAGGACAGATGCGAGGGGTAGGTATTGTATTTAGCCGCTTTCTGCAAGTGGATATCGGTCAGGGTGTAGTGATTGGCATGGTGATTGTGGCATTTTTTGCCGTGCTGGGGGGGATGAAAGGAATTACCTGGACTCAAGTAACCCAGTATGGCGTGTTGATTGTGGCTTACCTGATTCCAGCGATTGCGATCGCAACTCTACTGACCGACAACCCGATTCCCCAGCTAGGATTCACCTTCAGTGACATTATCCCCAAACTCAATCAAATTCAGGTAGATCTGGGTTTCCAGGAATACACTAAACCCTTTGCCAACAAGTCCATGGTGGATGTCTTATTTATCACCATCGCCTTGATGGTCGGTACTGCTGGACTTCCCCATGTGATTGTACGCTTTTACACCGTACGCAATGCTAGAGCTGCTCGTTATTCCGCTGGCTGGGCGCTATTATTCATTGCCATACTCTACACCACAGCTCCCGCCGTTGCTGCCTTTGCCCGCTATAACCTGATTGATAGCCTCCATAACCATACCATTGAGGAAGTGCGTCAGCTCGACTGGGCAACCAAATGGGAAAATACTGGTTTATTGGCGTTTGACGATAAAAACGGCAATGGCAAGATTGAGCTCAAACCGGACAAAGACACCAATGAAATAAAGATTGACCGAGATATCATCGTACTCTCCACACCAGAGGTAGCCAAACTTGCTCCCTGGGTGATTGCCCTAGTAGCAGCAGGAGGACTAGCCGCCGCTCTATCCACTGCATCAGGATTACTGCTAGTGATTTCTAGCTCAATCGCCCACGATGTCTACTACCGCATCATTAATCCTAGGGCATCGGAGTCCCAACGATTGATGGTAGGTCGAATTATGGTAATTGCTGCCATTGCCATTGCCGGTTACTTTGGTATCAATCCCCCTGGATTTGTAGCCCAAGTGGTAGCCTTTGCCTTTGGCTTAGCCGCTGCCAGCTTTTTCCCAGTGATTCTGCTAGGGGTATTTGATAAGCGAACCAACCGAGAAGGGGCAATTGCTGGCATGGTGGTAGGGTTAATTTTTACCACCGTTTACATCATTGGGGTGAAATTCTATAGTATGACACCCTGGTTTTTCGGTATTTCCCCTGAGGGGATTGGTACCGTAGGGATGGTGCTTAATTTCATCGTGACTGTAGTCGTTTCTCGCCTGACACCCCCACCTCCAGCAGAAATTCAAGAGATGGTGGAAATGTTGCGAACACCCGGTGATCAGCCCCCAGCCCTTCACGATCTCGGTGAAGAGGAGTTGGATTGATCAAGGTTGAAAGTTGAAAGTTGAAAGTTGAAAGTTGAAAGTTGAAAGTTGAAAGTTGAAAGTTGAAAGTTGAAGGTTATGGGGTTGAAGGTTATGGGGTTGAAGGTTATGGGGTTGAAGGTTATGGGGTTGTTCGGCTTTGGCGTTCGGTATAGGGTAGGACATAAAAGATCTAAAGCTTGAGATCTAAAGCTTAGGGAGATTTCCCCTCACCGCGATAGTTGAAACTAAACTAGCGCTTACTCAATACCATCTAACCGTCTAACCGTCTAACCATCTAACCATCTAACCATCTAACCTTCAACCATCTAACCTTCAACCATCTAACCTTCAACCATCTAACCTTCAACCGTCTAACCTTCAACCGTCTAACCTTCAACCGTCTAACCTTCAACCGTCTAACCTTCAACCGTCTAACCTTCAACCATCTAACCTTCAACCATCTAACCTTCAACCATCTAACCCTCAACCGTACCTGCAACCTTAAACTAATTCAGCTCTTTTCTCTGTAGACTATTTGCAGGCACTCAACATGCAAATGGAAGTCTATGCTACGCCTTAAAATCTCCTTAGCTAACTTACTGCTGATTGTTGCTACTAGCTTGACAATCGTCCTGCTGTGGCAACTGAGAGCTTTGCTAGTAGTACTGATGATTGCAGTAGTGCTCGCATCTACTCTAGCGCCAATTATTGATAGTGCTGAAAAGTTAAGGATTCCCCGCTGGCTAGCGGTTATTCTGGTTTATTTAGGCTTAATCGCTGGTTTGACAGGGATCGGCTTAGTGATTGGACCAACAGTAGCTCAGCAAATTCAGCGTTTATTTCGGAAACTGCCAACGTATTTGGAGGTTTTAACCTCTTTGTTAGATGCTTTAGCGATTCGCCTAGGGATGACTGAACTAGCTCTGAGTAAAATGTTTGATGCTGGCACCGTTACCTCTTGGGTGATTCGTTCCTCTCAACAGTTGCTAGTGCAGTCCTATGGATTGACACGGAATCTTATTGCTGGAGTATTTACCGTAATTCTGGCAACACTGCTGTCTGGTTATATGTTAGCTGGCTCTGAACAATTAATTAAAGGGGGGGTAAGTTTGTTTCCCAAACCCTGGGATGAAAAATTAGCAGCCCAGGTCAAGCCAGTCAGCCAACGGATGGGGGGTTACATCCAGGGGCGAGTGGTGGTTTCAGGAATTTTAGGCATGGCGATTACTGTTGGTTTAAAATTTTTGGGACTGTCAGAGTTTGCCTTGGGTTTGGGTGTAATTGCTGGAGTTACCAATTTGATTCCCTTCTTTGGTCCGGTTTTAGGAGCAATTCCAGCATTGATTGTGGCAATTGCTCAAGGGGGATGGACTTTCTCCTGGGTATTGCTACTATTTGTGATTATTCAGAATCTGGAAACCTATATTCTTGACCCCCTACTGGTGGGGTCTTCTGTAAGAGTTCACCCCTTATATCAGTTGTTGGCAGTGCTAGGTGGTGCAAAGGTTTTGGGGATTCTTGGTGCTTTGATTGTTCCCCCTTGGGTAGCTGGTGCAGCTCTGGTACTAGAAAATTTGTACTTGAAGCCGAAACTGGAGGCGGAACAAAATGCTGCTACTATCTCGGCAGCTTCTGACTCAGATGCCTCAAATGCTCTTTCCCTTTAGGGTTAGTATGATCACTATACTTGGAGGGATCAGCAATCAGCAATTAGCAATTAGCAATCAGCAATCAGCAATCAGCAATCAGCAATCAGCTATTAGCAATCAGCAATCAGTCAGTAGCGTGAGCCATTCGTCTAGCGTGGCCAAGGCTGACGGCTGACTGCACCTCAAGTAGCGTGCGCTTCGCGCATATGATCCCCGAAAATAGTCAGCCAATTACTAATTACCAATTACTAATTACCAATTACCAATTAACTGTCTTCAGTAATGCTACAGAGGCTAGAAAGTTAACACTAAAGTACAGTTAACACTAGGCTCTCCTTTCTTTGGCTTCCTATTAGAAGGGTCTAAAGCCTCCTGGCTCTCAACTGGAATATTTTTGGTAGCTAATGAATCCCTTCTTTCGCTGCCGATATTGGCTGAGGCAAGTGATCTTGGTAGTAATTGGAGCGATGGCGATCGCTTTCCTGATTGCAGCTGCGCCAATTGTGGCTCAGGACAATCTAAATCGGGTAACTATTTTCGTGGATGGGCGTCCCCTGTTTGAGGTAGCACCGGCTGGGTCGTTAACTGCTCAACAACGGGCTGATTACGCCAGTGATACCCTCAAGCAAATCATCGAGACAGCACCACCAACCATAGACGTAGAAATCGCTGGGACTGACAACTTACCAGTGATTAAGGTAAATGGTAACCACTTGCTATCGGTAACCTCCAATGACACTTTAACAGGAAGAAGTCCCAAGGAACAAGCCCGATTTTGGCAAACACTGGTACAGAATGCCATGGAACGGGCTTTTCTCGAACGTACCCAGGACTATATCGTGCAAGCGGTATTCCTATCCGTTGGATGTGGGTTATGGGGACTCATCTCTAGTTGGGGAGTAGGCTCGTTGTGGGATCACCAGATTAAATGGCTGTTTCACAAAAAGCTAACTAAGTCAACCCATCGATACCGTCGCCAACCTGCCTTACGTGCTGAAATTGCAGGCGGGACTCTCATACTCCTTTTCCGGGTCACTATCCTAGTATTTACCCTGATTTATACTAGTAACCTATTTCCCCAAACTCGCCAGTTGAGCCGCCAACTTAACGACACATTTGTTCAAAGCTTGACGTGGGAAATCATTTGGGTGGGAGATAAACCCTATTCTGTCTTAGGATTATTAACCTTGATTGGGTTATTTGCTGCTCTGATAGTCCTAGCTAAGGTAGTAAAAAAAGTTTTGCGATCGCGGATTCTTCGCCTCACCAATCTCAGCCGCCCTGCCCAGCAGACTATTGCCGTGATTTTCCATTATGGCATACTCTCGATCGGTTCTATTGTGCTGTTGCACTTGTGGGGAATCGACTTTAGTTCTTTGGCTGTATTTTTTGGAGTCTTGGGTGTGGGGATTGGTTTTGGAATCCAGGGAATTGCTAAGGAATGTGTCAGCGGTTTGGTACTTATTTTTGAGCGTCCGATTCAAGTCGGGGACTTTGTGAATGTTGGGGAACTGATGGGAACAGTAGAAAATATTGGTATTCGGAGTACAGAAATCCTGACAATGGATCAAGTTTCAATCATTATCCCCAATTCTCGCTTTCTGGAAGCTGAAGTGGTCAACTGGACTCACAATAATCCAGTATCCCGGTTAAAATTACCCGTAGGGGTGGCCTACGGTTCAGATCCAATTAAAGTCCGTAGTGCTCTGATTGAGGCAGCTTCTCAACATCGAGAAATCTTAGATCAACCAGCCCCTAATGTATTTTTTACTGGTTTTGGGGAAAATGCCCTCAAGTTTGAGTTGTTGGTTTGGATTGAAGACCCTCCCAAGCAGTTCCAAATCAAAAGTGAGCTTTACTTTCTGATTGAAGAAATACTACGTCATTACCATGTTGATATTCCCTTTCCTAAGCTAGATTTGCACGTCCGTTCTGGTAATTTTCCTGTAGACGTTTCACACCAGTTAATTGAGTCCCTAACTCAGCTATCTCAGGAATTGACTCAGTGGATGGCCAGACAATCCCATGGTACTAGTCACCATGGTACTAGTCACAATAATGTTCAAATCAACAATACTTCAGATAATAATTGATAGTTAAGGGAATAGGGAACTTGATATCAGGCCAAGGACTAATAGTGACAAACAACTTATCGGGTGATTTTAAAGTTCATAACTGATACCAAATCCGGTTTATAAAAGCTTATAAAAGTTAGTCATAAGTTAACCAATGATAATTAGTTAAATTTTTAATCTCTGAGGTCATGGTTTGTTCGCGGAGCGTCTCTGTAGGAGAGCGATGCAGCGCGGTCTTGGGGGTTTCCCCCACTCGCTATTGCATCAAGACAAGGTGTTATGGCAACAGCCAATACTTGGTCATAGTAGTAATTACTTCTCCTGGAATCTCGGTCGGCTCGAAAGGAGTCCACTCAGCTATTTCTGCATAGCCTAGAGAATACAGCATATGCATACTATTGATTACTGATTCACGAGGTCCTTTGAGAGTGTGCTGAGTTGGTTTTTTCTTGAAATTGCGAGTAAATTGTTCTGACATTGTGAAAAAGTTCAACTTGGGTTTACATTGATTATTGTAATGATTATAATTTTAATTGTCAAGGGTTTTTCAAAGTTTTTTTTGGAAAGTTTTAGGGTTAGTTAAAAAAGCGATTATCTGTAAGATAATCGGGTAGTATATCTTTAAAATTGTAAGCTTTATTAGTCAGTCAAATAACCCATAGTCTTTGAATTGGATAAGCATCAAATTTATTATCCCGACTAATTAAAACTAGAGATATATTCATGGCTTGAGCAATCAACATTCTATCAAATGGATCACGATGATGTAGGGGTAGATTAGAAATTTGCCGAGTGTCGATAAATTCAATAGGTAGTAAACTAATATCTGATGATTGAAGTTCAAATTCAATGGTTTGATAACTTCGTTGCAGTGATAACTTACCAAGATTCAACTTAATTGCAATTTCCCAGAGACTAGCAATACTAAGATAAACCCTATCCGCTGCATCAATCATGTCTCTTAGTTTATTAGGCAAATTTTGGTCATTTTCAGATAACCAAATAAATGCATGAGTGTCTAACAGGAAAGAGCTCATTCCATATATTCATTAAAATCGTCTAATGGTTCATCAAAATCATCAGGCAATGGGAGAACAAAGGTTCCTTTTAAGATACCTGAACGACGTTTATTGCCAGCATGCTGCTCTGGGGAAATATCTTGGGAGTAGTTTGCCATCAGATACTTGGCATAATGGAGCAGTTCTTGTTTTAGGGATTCTGGCATTTTCTCCACTGTTTGTAAAATTTCTGTGTCAATAGTCATGGTTTTTACTAGTTTAGTGTGTGTCAAATAGTTTTGATAAAGTTATATAAATTAATATAGCATTTTTAGTTAATTTATAGTAAAATATCAGCAATCACCCGTTGGCCGTTAGCTGTTTGCGTAGCGTGCGCGTAGCGCATTAGCTGATAGCTTACCTTGTCTCTTCCCTTTCCCTAAGGGATTCCGTTCACAACTCAAATAGAAATAGTATATTGACTGAGCTGTCATTCCCATGAACGAAGAACGCCTCCAAGCCTATCAAAAGTTGATTGACCAACTACTCGCGGAGTCTAATGATCAAGAAGTCTCTAAGATTTTGAATAGCTACCGGAATTTGGTGGATGGGGGATTGCAGCAGACAATGCTGGCAGTGGCGGAAGATTTACGAATCCAGGGCGATTTAGATAAGTCTAATTTTTTAATGAATATTGTAGGGCAGTTGATGGGGGTTAATCGAAACACATCTGATGCCCAACTCGATTTTCTCTTACAGGTACTACAGGCAACCGCAGACAGTAATGGTGATCAGCAGGTAGTTTACCCATTACTGGCAGCAAATACAGACAAACTGAATGATAAGTTAGTAGAACTATTGCGGGATTGGGCAACAACTAGGCTGGCGGAATTGGAACCAGATGAAGCAAAATCCATAGCAGCATTTATTGTCGAATACAGCGAAAAAGCTAGCAATATCGAAATTGCAATCACTGGCTATGAAATCGCACTAACTGTTTTCACCCGTGAAGCTTTTCCTGTTGATTGGGCAATGACTCAAAACAATCTCGGTCTTGCTTACTATGAGCGAATCACAGGTCAGAAAGAACAAAACCTAGAAGATGCCATCGCTTGCTACCAATTGGCTTTAGAAGTACGCACCCGTGAAGCGTTTCCTGTTGATTGGGCAATGACTCAAAATAATCTCGGTCTTGCTTACTCTGACAGAATCACAGGTCCCAAAGAACAAAACCTAGAACAGGCCATCGCTTGCTACAAATTGGCTTTAGAAGTACGCATCCGTCAAGCTTTTCCCATTGATTGGGCAACGACTCAATACAATCTCGGTAATGCTTACTTAGAAAGAATCACAGGTCAGAAAGCACAAAACCTCGAAGAAGCGATCTCTTGCTACCAATTTGCTTTAAAAGTACGCACCCGTGAAGCTTTTCCTATTGATTGGGCAAGGACTCAAACCAATCTCGGTAATGCTTACTCTGATAGAATCACAGGTCAGAAAGCACAAAACCTAGAAAATGCCATCCCTTGCTACGAATTGGCTTTATCAGTTTACACCCGTGAAGCTTTTCCTGTTCATTGGGCAGGGACTCAATACAATCTCGGTAATGCTTACTTAAAAAGAATCATAGGTCAGAAGGCACAAAACCTAGACGATGCCATCGCTTGCTACCAATCGACTTTAGCCGTTTACACCCGTGAAGGATTTCCCGAACAATGGGCGTCCACTCAAAACAATCTCGGTAATGCTTACTTAGAAAGAATCACAGGTCAGAAGGCACAAAACCTCGAAGTTGCCATCGCTTGCTACAAATTGGCTTTAGAAGTACGCACCCGTGAAGCTTTTCCTGTTGATTGGGCACAGACTCAAAACAATCTCGGTAATGCTTACCGTGACAGAATCACAGGCCAAAAAGCACAAAACCTAGAAAAAGCGATCTTTTGCTACCAATTGGCTTTAAAAGTACGCATCCGTGAAGCTTTTCCTGTTGATTGGGCAACGACTCAAAACAATCTCGGTAATGTTTACCTTGACAGAATCACAGGTCAGAAGGCACAACAAAACCGAGAACAGGCCATCGCTTGCTACCAATCGGCTTTAGAAGTACGCACCCGTGAAGCTTTTCCCTATGAATGGGCAACGACTCAAATCAATCTCGGTAATGCTTACTCTGAGCCAATCACAGGTCAGAAGGCACAAAACCGAGAACAGGCTATCGCTTGCTACCAATCGGCTTTAGACGTTTTCACCCGTGAAGCTTTTCCCTATGAATGGGCAACGACTCAAATCAATCTCGGTGGTGCTTACTCTGAGCGAATCACAGCTCCCAAAGCACAAAATCTAGAAGATGCCATCGCTTGCTACCAATCGGCTTTAGACGTTTTCACCCGTAAAGATTTTCAAAAAAAATGGGCATTGACTCAAAACAATCTCGGTTTTGCTTACCAAGATGCTCAAAATTTCCCAGAAGCTTACAAGGCTTTTGATGCTGCTATTAAAACCGTAGAATTCCTGCGAGATGAAATTATTTATGGTTCTGGAGTAGAAGACTACAAGACAAAACTAGCTGAAAAATGGAATAGAGTCTATCGAGGCATGGTAGAAACTTGCCTAGACTTAACTAATATCACTGCAGCCATTGAATATGTTGAACGGAGCAAAACCGGCAATTTAGTTGAAAAGATTATCAGCCGTGACCTGAAAACTATCTTTCCTATAGATGTTGCTAATCAACTACAACAATACAGGGATGAAATAGCGAAAGGTCAGGATAAAATTCAACAGGGTAAAGCTGAGAATCCCAAAGTATTAGCACAACATCTTAAACAATTGCGACAGCAGCGCAATGATTTACAAGACCACTATTTACCTATCGGTTCTAGCTTTAAGTTTGAGCAATTTCAGCAGAAGCTGGATCACCACACTGCCATTGTAGAATTTTACATTACAGGGGATAAGCTGCTCACTTTTATCTTTACCAGCGAAACTCAACAACCCATAGTTTGGCAATCTGAACCACAAGACTTTAAAAAATTTCAAAAATCGGTAAATGGGTATCTCAGAGCCTACTACAACAAAAAAGACTATTGGCAACGTCGCCTGACTACCCGTCTACATTTGCTTGCAAAAATTATACACATTGATGACATCATTGAGCAAATCCCCCCAGAGTGCGATCGCTTAATTTTAATTCCCCATCGGTATTTACATTTGTTTCCCCTTCATGGTTTACCGATTACTAGTAATGAGGGAGAAGGTAACTCGGAAATTCTGATGGATCGCTTTCCAGCAGGGGTAAGTTATGCCCCGAGCTGTCAACTACTCCAACTTGCTAAAACCAGAAAACGCCCAGAAGATTTTACCCACCTGTTTGCGGTTCAAAACCCTACTGATGATTTGGTTTACACTAACTTAGAAGTGGAAGTGATTAAATCATTTTTCCAGGCTGCTGAAGTCTTAGCCAGCCAAGAGGCAAAAGAAGCTGCTGTCAAAGTCAATCAGAACTTGACAGCAGCCCACTGTTGCCACTTTTCCTGTCATGGTGATTTCAACCCAAGATCACCCCTAAAATCGGCACTGGTTTTAGCGGAAAGGAAAAGTGAACAGATAGTCCAAGACAAAACTACAGAAGATGGATTTCTGACCTTAGAGGAAATTTTTGGCCTCAAATTAGAGCAATGTCGCCTTGTCACTCTTTCCGCTTGTGAAACCGGATTAATCGACTTTGATAACATTAGCGATGAATACATTGGTTTACCCAGTGGTTTCCTCGTTGCGGGTAGTCCAGCAGTAGTTTGTAGCCTGTGGACAGTAGACGATTTATCTACAGCGTTGTTGATGATTAAATTTTATGATAATCTGCTAAACTACCAGATGTCCTTGACAGTTGCCCTTAATAAAGCGCAATTCTGGCTGCGGGATGTGACTAAGGAAAATTTATTGCTCTGGATTAAGAGCTTATCTATAAAAAGTTATCAAAAGCGGTTGTTGAGGGCTCAGCTTTTGCAGAATGATGATTTTCGGGATCTAAGCCCCAGCGATAAACCTTTTGAAAAACCCTATCATTGGGCAGCATTTTGTGCAATTGGTCAATAGGAGTTAAGACTATGAAATCTGAGATTCAATTAATAAAAGATTTTATCAAGCTAACCAACACGCGACCAGATATTTTTTCTGAACAGGATCGCAATGAAATCGAAGCGATATTTAATTCCATAATCAACACGGGACTACTTTTTTCTGAACAGGATCGCAATGAAATCGAAGCGATATTTAATTCCCTGGCTAATGATGATGTGGAGGGATTAGCAGATGAGATTGATAAGTGGTGTACATCTCATCCAGTGATTGACGATGCTCTAGATGTTTTACTTACTAGCCAATCATGTAATCTACTTGCTAGCCAATCAGGTAGGAGAGCAGCTGGAGGCAAATTCCCCACTGATAAAACTAAAGCCGAAGAGGAAAAAAACCTAAAGGAAACCCTGATTAATGAGCTCCGCAAGAGTTCTCCCCCAGAAACCCAAAAACCCAACACTCCCAAAGGCTGATGACTGACACCGCCTTGCCAATTAAAAACCCCAGCGTCACCCTTTATGCTTTTCATCTCTGCCAAGACTTAAGCCAAGAACTGGGACAGTTGCGACCGGATGCGGATCAGTTGTGGCAACACTGTGCTAACCTCAGCGAACCCTTTGGGATCCCAGAGCTGAAATCTTTACCGGAAAAATTACAATCCCCTCCAACCCAAACACCGATCACAAACCGTTACATAAAACTATTACCTGATAATGGTCGCTTAACCTATACGCCACCACTGCAAATAGAAGGCTCTGCCCTTACAGTCGAGGTCTATCCGGTTAAAATTCATGATACTTATGCCCTTGACCTCACCCTGTACTACCAAAATGTCACCGTTCCAGCTAGTCAATTTAGTCGGTTAAATCCCCAAGGGTGCCTGCTAGCCAGCACTATTCAACCTTCTTTGGGACAAACCTTAGTGCTCTATGGGGAACCAGTGGGCACTCCCGAGGAAGATAGAAAGTTAGCAGATGCCTGTGTGGATGCTTTTTTCCAGGGAACCGACCAAAAACCGCAGTTTATGGCATTTGGGCAGTTATTTGGTAGCCCCATTTTTGCCTATGACAACGGTAAGGAGAAACCAACGGAGCAATGTCACGTTCTGGTCTGGTTAAACCGTCACCCAGAAACCTTAAAGCTGATTGAAAAGACTTCCTTGTCTTTTTTCAATCTGTTGTGCTGTCGCAGTAAAATCCTGTTTGCTTATGATCAAGCCCGTTGGTGTTATCGGCAAACCAGGGAACTCTATGGGCAACTGGAACAAGAGGTTAAAGGCTTCAAGGAATTGCCAAGGGAGCCAGAAACAAGGCTAGAGGAACTGAAGCAGAAACTGACGGAGATGCCATCCCAGACCTTTGAGTATGCTGGTCATCTGCGAGACCTGGAGGATCATAAAACTGCGATCGCTACCAATGCCGCCAACTATGACACATGGCTAAAAAAAATCCGTGAATCTAGTCTCAAAGACGATAATATCGAGTTTTTAGAAGACTTCCTAAACCAAAGAACCGAGCTGTTTAAACGTCAGATTCAAACCAACCTGAATTATCTCAAACCGGGTCAGCAACTATTTGACCAGATGCTTGGTAGTATCCGAGGCATCGTAGAGACTGAACAAGCACAACAAGAGAAACGATTAGAACGTTGGATTGCCTCGGTGGGTATTGGTTTAGGGGTCAGTGGTATTTCTTCCCAAACCGCTGCTAAACCGGTAGAGTCTATTATCACCCAACTATACCCCAAACAATCCTTAGATTGCCCCAAGGCTGGTGTTACACCTTGCTTGACTTACAGTGTCGTGTTTGTGCTATTTCATGTGGGAGTTGGTGCGATCGCTGGGTTAATTGTGTATCGCATTATTCATCGGGTATCAAAATGATAAGGTTGTAGGGTGGGCAAAGACCGTTTAGTTCTTTTGATAATTATAGTTTTTATTGCTCAATAAAAAGAAAGTTTTTAGCTTGTAGGGTGGGCAAAAACAATTTGATTATTTTAGCAATTCTAGATCATAAAACTTTGCCCACCCTACTTTCTATTCCCTATTCCCTATTCCCTGTTGGTGGGCAAAAACCGTTTAGTTTTTTTATCATTCTATAGCCTAAAATTTTGCCCACCCTACTTTATAGTTTAGATAATAGCACTTTTACCACCCTACTTTATTGGGTTGCAAGATGTGAAAAAAAGCAATTTTTTTATGCACACAGTTGAACTTGAAAGGCTAAAAGCGAGAAAAGGAGCAAGGAAGCGTTCTGAAATTCAGAATGACGTCTTATGGGCACTCAATCACGGAAAAATTGAAACCGTCAATCTCGTCGAATGGTTAGCCATTGATATGCCTTTTCTGCTTCGGCATAGTCTTACAGAAATAGGTTGGGAAGAAAAAATTGATAACTTGTATGATCAGAGCTTGAAACTTCAAGACCAAGGCATTACCAAGGGACTCAAAGGCATTGGAAAAATACTCTTTAACGCTCTAGAAGAAGAGGAGAACCGAACGGACATTTTTGAAACGTTGGCTAATCATACTTCTGACATGGTTAGAGCTTGGGCTGCTTTTAGTATAGCCGCTGACCAGACTCTCTCCTTACCCCAGAGGTTAGAAATAATGGGTAGGTTCGCCGCTGATGGTAGTTTCTCTGTCAGAGAATGCGCTTGGGATGCCCTTAGAAGCTATCTTGTAGAGGATTTAGCTTATAGCTTGGAGTTACTAACAGAGTGGGTTAAAGATGAAGACCCCAATATTCGACGCTGTGCGGTAGAAGCTACTCGTCCTCGTGGCGTTTGGTGTAAACATATTCCAACTTTGAAGAAAAACCCCGATCCAGGTTTGACCATATTAGAATTCGTTCGTTCAGACCCCAGTAATTATGTGCAGCGTTCGGTTGGTAACTGGTTGAATGATGCCAGCAAATCTAATCCAGATTGGGTAATAAATACCTGTTTGAGGTGGCGAAAAGAATCTCCAACCAAGGAAACAAGTTGGATTATTAAACACGCTCTTAGGACTCTCAAAAAGCAGAATAGTTTATCCCAGGATCTTCTACTAGCCATTAATTAGTTCCCAACTCTCACCATATCGTCAATGCTTTGACTCATTTTTTTGTTAAGCAATATTTCACCAGCAGCATCCGGGACAGACTGTCCCAACACTGCCTACCGAGAAATTGCTATGGTTCACTTACTCTACAACGTGCTTGGAGTAATTATCATCTATGGCATTCCCTTCCTCTGTCGCTTGCCAATTATCAGTGCAGAAACCCTCCCTGCTGTGGCTAGTGAACGAAAAGCGATCGCATTTGCTTATATCCTTGGGGTGTTTTTTGTGATTCCTGGCATCCTGCTTGGGGTTACAGTCGTCTTGTAATAGTCAAATGTTGGTGAAGAGCTGACAACAAAGCTAAAGGCGATGCAGCCAGGTCTTGGCAGAAATCCCCTCATCAAGGGCGCTGCATGGCTACCAACCTGCTACCCGCACCTCTATTTTTCCCGACTCCCGACTCCCGACTCCCTATTCCCGACTCCCTATTCCCGAAGATATCGTTAACTTTTGTTAAGTTTCGCATAAGTTCCCGAATTCGGTCTGATAAGTCAATAGGGAAACGAGTTAATTCTCCCGACTCGACCTACCTAGTTTTTTTGAAAGGGTGCTTACACCTTCATGACTTATGACGCTTGTGTTGAACTCTGATCAGATTTTCGATTATTTAGTTGAGCATGGTCTCTACAGTCAGTCAGAGCGAGCTCTCACTAAGATTGAGCCCAAGGATAAGGATTCAACCTAGGGCTAAAGCGCTACTTGAAAAGCTACCCTTGCCAGCTATCAGCTCTTGATAAAGCCCTGATCACCAACAAGCTACTCTACATCAGTTCAAGCCAATTTCCTATACTTGATACAGTGACAACCGCTGACTATCTTGATTGATCAGCCATTGTCTGACATGAATTGATACCTGAGGGGCTGATCCCTGAATACTTACTTGTCTGTTGGTTTCTATCCAGGAGTTAAGGTAATGCAGATGAAATGGAAACTAAACTTACTGGCCAAAATGGTAGTTTGGTTAGTCCGTAGGATTTTACTCAACTTCCTGGAAGTTGATGACCTAGCAGACTACCATGAGTTGATTTTCCAAAAGGATGTCGTCCTGTTTAGACGGTGACATTTTATCACGTCAAAAGTCACCCATTAGACCTCCTCAAGAAATACATCTACATTAAACACGCTCTGAGAGCTACTCCCATTTTCCAAATTGTCGGTACAAAAGTTCCTTGATAATCATGGAGTGCGTAGTTATGTCATACACAAGAAATGTTCAGACAGGCATTCGCGACTATATTAATCAGATCAAAGGAATCAGGATAGCTCAAGCCAGTCCTAGTTCTCACGACGATCTCCAGAACTGCCAGTATGCTGCCGGTAACACTAGGAAGCATCAACCTGATCAGGTAGCTACCAAAATTCTGAAAACCAGTGTTCTTCAGGGAGAAGGCATGCACCCAAGGAGATTTTGTCGCCGCTGGTTCGGACTAGAAGCCGTCAATCAATACGGACAGCCGTGCTACACAGAGTCATATATCTTAATCCTGGAATCTGAGCATGGTTATCGGGAGAAGTGCATCAACTTGATTGCTAAAGTATTAAAGATTAAACCCAATACTATTCACCGCTGGGGAAAAGGAGTCGAGTTTGACAAAATCTCTCCAGATAAGCGACAGCAGTACGAAATGTATCTTGGCTATGTTGACACCCTCAGGGTGCTTGCTACAAGCTTGGCTGGACTCGATGAAGGGTTATTGCTGAGACTTTTGGAACGGGAACAATAGAGAGCACTGAGTATCCGAACAGTATTGATTCTGTTCTGACCGGAATAGCTCATTATAATTATTACGTTAGGTCGATTTTTAAAAGACTGTATGCAATACAGAAAAGCCTTGACTTATCTAAGAGCGTGCTTTTACAATTCAAATTAGTTCAGCAAGGATAACTAGTTAGATATCGTCAGCCCATAAAAGATATTTAGTTGAAGGTTTTTAAGCGTTTATGAAGCCTTACCTCGGTTATTTTCCCCACCAGCCTGGCCTATCACCGCCAAAATTTCGGCAGCACTGCAAAATCCAGATACCTAAACCGGACTACTGGATTCCCCTGATGCCGCTCTCGAACGCGGGCAGAGGTTGGTCAGGGCGCTTCTAGGGCTTCTGGGAACAGGCTTTCAGGCAAATGTGGTGCTAGAGCATGTCCTGGCTGGCTGACACAAGAGTCCAGTAGCCTTTTGTTCTAATTGGGGTGAAAAATCTGGAAATGGCGGACAGGAATTCTTGCCAAAACAAACAAGGTTAATTTATGACAATTTGGCAACATAATAAAAAGGACTTAGTTTATAGTGATATTGAACACTACAAAAGCGTAGCGATGAAGCTTAGATTATAGCGGTTTGCTTGTAGGTTAAGTAGAATCCAGAATCCTGACTACTGACTATTGACCTAGTTGTGGTTAGTGTAATTAGCTTAATTCCAAACCGCTATATGTCACCAATAAATAGTCAATCCATAAGTCAATCCATATAGCAATTATAAATAGATTTTAAACTATCACGGAGGCACGATAGCGGCACTAAAATAAATTTTGGGCTTCTGGATTTTCATAAATCGTTTATAAACCCTATAACATTTCCAATGGATGGATTATTAATGGTTTTTGACAACAACCTATGACTAATTACTGAGGAGTGATGACATAATAATATGACTTCATGTCTGTCTTGGTCAAAAACTATTGACAGAATTATTTTGCATGTCTTTATCTGTTATGCTAACTTAACACATAGGTAGGATGTATGAAAATCTTGATACGCATTTTTTCCAGGATTTACAGTTAGTTGATGATATTGAGGTCTAAAATAGAGGCGTTGCATGATTCTGGGATGATTTATTTTTAATAAAAAAGTTAAACTTTAGCACTCTCCTGAAATAAATGAGTATAAATTGCCCGAACTGTCAGTCTAATAGTATTGAAAAAATGGTCACAGAAGGGGTAAACAAAATTATCAATGTAAGAGCTGTGGTCGCAAATTTATTGAGTCTTATTCAAAATTATGTGATTCTAAAAAAGTTAAATAATACTGTTTAACTATGTACCTAACTGGTAATGGTTTTAGGGCTATTGAAAGAATTACTGTCAATCATAATACAGTAATTCGTTGGGGGAAGCAGATTGGTAATCAGTTACCTGATTCTCATAAAAATTACAAAACACCACAAGTGTATCAACTAGATGAACTGCAAACATTTATAGCCAAAAATAAATTTGGGTCTGGACAGCTTTAAACAAGGATTACTTGGATATTTACTAATTAGTAATAGGAGATCGCAGTGCCAAAACTTTTAAAAAATTATGCAAAAAAAATCAAGCATTGGAATTGCTATTTTTGGATTGCAGATGGATATAAAGTTTACCCTCAATTTATTCTAGATGGAGACCAGAACGTTCGTAAAATATCAATGACAAGGATCGAAGGATAGAATAGTCGTTTGCGTCATTATCTAGCGCGATTACATCGTAAAAGCTTTTGTTATTTTAAGTCAAAATAGATGTTAAATTTGTCAATAAAGATTCTGATTTACTATCTCAAACACAAACAAAATTATTTCTCAATTACTTGAAGTTAAACATTTGGGTTTGATTTTGAAGCGATCGCTATCGAAAAAAACTCTAAATCATCCCACAGTAATGCAACGCCGGATTTTTTCCCTCTTCCCTCTTCTCTCTTCCCTCTTCCCTCTTCTCCTTTTTTCCTAGCTCCGTTTCAGATCCGCTGTTTCCATTAACCCAGGAATCTGTACCTCACCAAATTGACAACCGCTATAAACGCTTTTATTGGTCATAAATCAATTAAATCACCTTTATGTCTAGTAAAATTTTAAAAAAAAATACTGTATTAAATGAAACAATTTTGCAGTATGTACAGTCTCTAGATTTAGAAGAAGACCTAAAAAAAATCCAACAAGTTAAGAAAAAGCAACCTAAAATAGATTTATTAATAAATTCCTATATTAGGCACGCTTTTAAAAAGTTAAATTTCCACAATAATGAACTAAATAAGTGCAGCAATACAGATTATTGTCGCCAGAAACTTCAAGAAAAGCAAATTCCTCTTTCAAAGCTTTACTGGATACAGTTACTTACTCAAATTGTCGTCAAGTATGACTATCAAGAGACTGATGTGAAAGTGCTCTTAGAAGAGCTGATGATTCAGCTACCTTTTTATCACATAGAACTATCTCTCATGGAAAGAGTCGGGAACAATCTCATCAAGCTGATGAAGGATGAAAGCACCTCTACTATTATTCAGCTTTTGTTTTCTAGCAACTTAATGTCAAAATGGTATGAATCTAGTGTGACTTACCAAGTCTTCTATAAGTACATTAAAGAAGCTATTAAAATTCTGATAAATTCCAGGATAGAGTCAACAATTAATGTAATCGAAGTCGGCAGTGGCACGGGTGGATTAACAACACATCTCTTGCCTCTGTTTGAACCTAAGCAAACCAAGTATGTTTTTACAGATATTAGTAATTACTTTCTACGTCTAGGAGCAAAAAAATACGCTAATTATCCGTTTATAGACTATAAAATTTTGGATCTAGAAAAAGATTGTATCGATCAGAGATATACCAATAATTCCTTCGATATAATTCTGGCAAACAATGTTATTCATGATACAAAAAACATTCTATTCACCCTTTATAATTTGCGTAAATTGCTAAAACCAAATGGTTTTCTCATTCTTTTAGAACTGACCGATCCTCAAATTTGGTGGCATATGTGCTTTGGTTCATTAGAAGGATGGTGGAGATTTAAAATGGATGATAACGATAAACGATAAGAAATAATGTTATTGACAAAAAAACAGTGGGTTTCTATCCTAGAAGAAGCAGGTTTCTCGCAAACTGTAGCAATTGCTGACGATCTGAAACAGGAATTTGCTAACTGTGTATTTATCGCTACATAAAAATCTTCAAATTTAAACAATTGGAACATCCGGTGCATCTCATATTTGAAAATATTCTGTAGGGTCCGTTAGGGGCGCTCGTTCTAATTTTCCGCCTCTTCGTGCTTGGTTTGGACAGCCAGCCCCGTAACGCACCACCGGGTCAAACAGAAAAAGTGAGATGCACCCTGGAACATCAAATATAATTTGAAATCTGAAGTTTAGGCTAACGACTACTCATTAAGGCAATCTCTATTCAGAATAAATTTTGATTGAAAAGTTCTGACCTATTGATAGTAAACAATATTGGAGTTAATTAAAAATTAATAATGTTAGACACAATCAATCGCTATCAACATGGAATTATCTCTATTCCCGTAATTCTGGCTTGTAAACAAAAAGGTTTCTTTGACCTCTTGCGGCGTCAAGAGAATATAACCTTAGAACAAATAGTTAAGGATCTAGGGGGCAACAGGGGACACCTCCAGGTAGCCTTAAGAATGATGGAATCTTTGAATTGGCTTTCACGCAATGAAGCCGGAGAATATTCTTTAACTGACAAAGCGGAAATTTACCAGCAGATTCCAGAAGACATCCTCGATTTATATCACTTGCCCATCGATTCCTATTTACTCGGAGAACAGCACTCAGGTTTTCTCAAAAGCTGGATAGAGCATTCCCGCCAAAGATGGAATGTTGAGGAGCCGATGATTGCAGACTTTTTAGATGGAATTCTGGTTGGTCTTATTTTGTTGGCACTTCAAAAGCACAACTTGTTTGTGGAAGAAGCACAGAAATCCTTGTTCGAGGGATTGAGTCCTTCGGTGCGCGAGGAATTGTCTGAGCTGTTTGTGAGTAAAGGGTGGGCCCATCAGCAAGAAGGCCGTCTATGTCTTACGGAGATAGGTCGGTTTATAGTAAAGCGGACATTAATTATGGGAACGACAGCCTCCTACATTCCCATGTTATCTCGCATGCCCGACATCTTGTTTGGGGATTGTCAGGATGTGTTTCGCAGAGATGCCCTCGGTGGTGAAAGTCACGTCGATAGAACTCTAAATGTAGTTGCCAGTGGATTCCAACATCACAAGTATTTTACTGATGTAGAGGAAATCATCTTATCTATTTTCAATCAGTTGCCTTATGAAGAGCAGCCGAATTACGTTGTAGATATGGGATGTGGAGATGGAACTCTTTTAAGGCGAGTATACGAAACGATCCGAACTAAATCCGCAAGAGGAAAAGTACTCGACCGGTATCCTGTATCCATGATTGGTGTAGATTATAACGAAGCTGCTTTACAGGTGACGGCCAAAACCTTAGCCGACATACCACATCTGGTTCTCAAAGGAGATATTGGGGATCCGGAACAAATGGTCAAAGATTTGATGCTTCATGGTATTAATGACCCTGAAAACATACTTCACATACGCTCTTTTCTCGATCATGACCGCCCCTTTATTCCTCCCCAAAATTTAGAAAAAACGAAAACTCGCTCTCAACTTTCATATCAAGGGGTTTACGTTGATCCTAGTGGAGAGTCAATCCCTCCCCATGTAATGATACAAAGCCTAGTAGAACACCTGGAAAGATGGTCTTCTGTGGTAACTAAGCATGGTTTGGTTATTTTAGAAGTCCACTGTCTCGAGGCGGACGTGGTAAACAAGTTTTTAGACAAAAGCGAGAATTTGCATTTTGATGCCTATCATGCATTTTCAATGCAGCATCTTGTAGAAGCAGATGTTTTTCTGATGTCTGCGGCGGAAGTTGGCTTATTTCCAAAGTTAAATTTGTCTAAGGGATACCCAAAACTATTTCCCTTCACCCGCATTTCCCTCAATTGTTTTGAAAATAGACCTTACACAATTCGTCATCCCCATTTGTCAGATATCCCCGCATTAGTAGACTTAGAAACAAAGTGTAAACAAGCTAGCAGGGGGACAAGGGAGTTTGTAACGTAGACATGGCTTGATCCCTAGCTCGCTTACCTTTTTTATAATGCTTGCTCCAACGGCGGTTAATTTGCAAAAGTTCCTCTACAATTTTTTCGCAGATTTGTCCTAAGCAGAGCCAATGATGCTGATGTTGACCAACATAAAAAGAACTATGGCGACGACCAAATTTCGATTTTGTTTCTGGTCGTACGACATATTTCTGTATTCCCATTTTCTTTATTTCCTGTCCTTGAAGGGTTGCACTAGTATAGGCAATTGCTAGAATAATAATCAACTTGGTCAGATATTCTGCGCCCAGTTTGGAACCTTCTAGACTGTAACCACCTGATTTAAAATCTCGAAACATTTCTTCAATCGAAAACCGCTTTTGATAGGACACAATAGCGGTATCTAAATCCTCAAAATTTGTTAAAATATACCACGCTTCTTTGGTCTTCAATCCTCGGTAATTTCGTTTCCATTTACACGCTACATTAAACGTTCCAAATCCGTTTTTTTTGGTGACCTGACGATTGTTAATAAATACTTTCATCCCCGGCTTTAAGCCATAGTCCCGCAACTCTTGATAAACCTCGTTTTCTGCCAGAATTTTGGTGTCACATTTTTGCCGTAAACAAAAGTATGCCTTGCGTTCACCCAGCCAGTGACCTAGTTTGGGAGAGCAAAATTCTCGGTCTCCCAGCACCACCACAGTATAGCCTGATAGTAACTCTAGACTTTTGCTCAATACTGCCTTTTGTTCGGACAAGTTACTATTTCCTTTTTTATCTAATGATGTCCAGTAAACCGGCCAGGCTCGATGAGCATAGACCACACTCACCATCAAGATATTAATCAGACTCCAACTCGTTCTATCGATCACTAGATAAATCCTATCGTTAGGGTTAAATATCTCCTCTAAAAGAGCGGTCACGCAGGGGAACCAGATAGTTTCAATAGTGAAGTGTTTAAGTCTCAAAAATCGCCTGATTTTTCGACGACGGCTATCTAACAAAATAGGTAAGGGCAGGGATTCTGCTAAGACTTCTAACTTCACCTGTTTGAGCAATTGTAGACTGATTACAATCAAATTTAGTAATAGATACGCTGTGTGACGTAGCTGATTTTGGAGGATTTTCTGGTATGGTTTAGCTATCATTTTGTTTAGATAGGTCAGGGCTGCTACTTTTGACCTATCTTTTTTTATCTCTTTCTGCTGTATCGCTCACTACATAAGACTCTCATGCCTCCTTGTCCCCCTGTTAGGTAAACAAGAAGCATTACCCATAGAATTTTCAGAAATAAAGCGGCGGATCGAATCTTTTCCGAAAGGGCAAATTGTCCTGGAGATGAACGGTAAAATTTTAGGTGTTATTTACTCCGAGAGAATTTTACCTGCTAAGGTATCGAACAAATCAATTGGGAGGAATAACCTCAGTTCCCTTACTACATCGCAAGGATCGGCGATCGAAATTATTGGCATGAATTTTCTGCCGGAAATACAAGAGAAGGGATGGGATGCTCAATGTCTGGAATTTCTGCTCTATTGGTTCACTATAAGTGGCATTGAGCAGTTGGATGGTATAACTGATCCTCAAAGCTATATCGATCGTGCTCATATTGTCAAGAAAAAAGACATTTTCCAGCCCAATGAACTAGAAACGAAAAGCATTGAGGTAAAAGAAAACCAATTCAAGGAGCAGCTCGTAGAAGAATCCATCCGTTATATATTGGGTGAGCAACGCATGACGGCTTATAGTCCCTCACGACCTCTGATGGAAATGGGACTAGATTCTCTAGAGCTTTTAGAATTAAGAACTCTTCTGAGCGATCGTTTGGGGGTAGAACTCGAACCGACTTTTTTCTTCCAGTATGGAACACCAAAAGCTATCATCGGTTATTTCAATAAAAAAGGCAAGGAATCCGAGGAAAACCTCGTAGAAGAATGCATCCGTTATATATTGGGTGAGCAACGCATGACGGCTTATAGTCCCTCACGACCTCTGATGGAAATGGGACTAGATTCTCTAGAGCTTTTAGAATTAAGAACTCTTCTGAGCGATCGTTTGGGGGTAGAACTCGAACCGACTTTTTTCTTCCAGTATGGAACACCAAAAGCTATCATCGGTTATTTCAATAAAAAAGGCAAGGAATCCGAGGAAAACCTCGTAGAAGAATGCATCCGTTATATATTGGGTGAGCAACGCATGACGGCTTATAGTCCCTCACGACCTCTGATGGAAATGGGACTAGATTCTCTAGAGCTTTTAGAATTAAGAACTCTTCTGAGCGATCGTTTTGGTGTAGAACTCGAACCGACTTTCTTCTTCCAGTATGGAACACCAAAAGCTATCATCGGTTATTTTAACAATCAAAAATTCGAGCAAGAACAGTCTATTATCAGGTCATTGTATGACCTCAATGAAAATGAAAAGGAAATAAAATCAGAGTATGATTATGATTTTTACGAAGCGCAATCGGAGGATTTAATTGCCATTATTGGCATGGCTTGTCGGCTTCCTGGTGGCGTCAATAGTACTGCAGAATACTGGTCACTGCTGCGTAATGGGGTGCGGCTCGTTCTCACTAGGAGCCTCTAGAAGCTAGAGGGGTATGAGTGAGGGGATTCGTGAGGATAACACCTCAAAATCCTAACTATCTTCCGGATGGTGGTGAAAATCCACCCCTTGAAGGGACAAGTGACTCTCTATCTGGCCACACCGAGTAGGCGGCAACCTACAGAGTGACGCTGGCATCAGGGCGGAATTAGGACTGAAACAGATTAGGTTCCCTACCGCTAAGGAGGAGATGACATGGGCAAACAAGTCCTAGAAAAGTGTCTTACGCAGAAGCCACAATCTGAAACAAACCATGTGGACTTCATCCTTTAATTCTCACGACGTTTTCCTGTTGATAGTCGTAACCCCGAGAAGAGGATAGGCAAATTGGACTGCCCTAAATCATCAAAACAATCTGGATGATGGAACGAGTAAAAACGGTGGCAATAAACAAAAGGGTCGGAGGAACGGTCGTAACCTCAGTAAGCTATGCCAAAGCCTAATCCCCACCACCGGGTAAGATGTGTTCAAAACTGGGCACGGGTGTTCAGAATATACAAACCAATGGAGAGTATGGGTAGACACAGACAAAAATCTAGTGACCTTTGGAAAGGACAAAACTGGAAACAACTCCGGAAAAACCTTTTCCGCCTACAAAGGCGCGTATATAAAGCAGTTAAAGCTGGTGACTTGAGGAAAGCTCGGTCTCTACAGAAACTGATTCTGAAATCCCGCTCAGCTCAACTTTTGGCCATACGTCAAGTGACTCAGCTCAATCAGGGCAAGAAAACCGCCGGAATAGACGGCAAAACCGCACTGAGCTGTAATGAAAGGTTTAAAGTACTTGAGATAATGAAGGGAAATGCCCTTGACTGGCACCACTCCGGTCTTCGCGAAATCCCAATTCCCAAGAAAAATGGGAAAATAAGAAAACTCAAGATACCTACCATCACAGACAGAGCATGGCAATGTCTAGCAAAATTCGCCCTCGAACCAGCACACGAAGCCACATTCCACGCCCGTAGTTACGGATTTAGGACAGGTAGAAGTGCTCATGATGTACAAAAGTACGTGTTCCAAAACTTAAACTCGTTCTGCAAAGGCATCAACAAGAGAGTAATAGAACTAGACATTAAAAAGTGTTTCGACCGCATTTCCCATAAGTCCATCATGGACAGGTTAATTGCACCAGCAAGTTTGAAGACTGGGATATTCAGATGCCTTAAGGCCGGAGTTGACCTGGAATTTCCTGAGCAAGGAACCCCACAGGGAGGTGTAGTCAGCCCACTACTAGCCAATATTGCACTTGACGGAATAGAGGATATACACCCTAGCGTTCGTTATGCGGACGACATGGTCATATTCCTAAAACCAAAAGATAACGCCGAAAAAATCTTGAATAAAATCAAGAAATTTTTGGCAGAGCGCGGGATGGAAATCAGTGAAGAAAAGACCAAGATAACCAAAACGACAGATGGATTCGATTTTCTGGGATGGCACATGCGTGTCAAGCAAAACGGAAAGTTTCATTGCACTCCCTCAGTGGAGAATCATAAGAACATCCGTAAGAAAATAAAGACCATAGTCAACAGCTCGAATTATGGTGCGGAAACTAAAGCCAAAAAACTAGCCCCCATTGTACGTGGATGGAGGAATTACCACAAAAACTGTGACATGAGCAGCTCCCGAGATAGATTATGGTTCATGAATAACACGGCAAATCGAAAATTCCGCAAGGAAAAAAAGACGAACCGATATCAGGCCAATAAGCTATGCAAGAAAAGCTTCCCCGCAGTTGAGTATGAACAAAATAAACACGTAATGGTAAAAGGGACTAAATCCCCATATGACGGAGATTTAGTCTATTGGAGTCAGAGAAACTCTAAGCTCTACTTCGATGCTACAGCAGAGGCTTTAAAGAAGCAAAACCATTCCTGTGAATATTGCGGACTGAAATTCGTTAGTGAGGAAAAGGTACACCTTCACCACATTGATGGAAATCATGACAACTGGAAGATAAACAACCTAATGGCTGTTCACCAAAGCTGTCACCAATATATTCACGGGGGCAAGTCGAAAGACAAGGACACCTAGGAGCCGTATGAGGGGAAACCTTCACGTACGGATTTGAAGGAGAGGTGCCCCGGATAATACCGGGCATCGACTCTAATAAACCTCGGATTGACCAACTTGTCGCAGCAAGTCCTTTTGTTCTTTGTTCTCTACTGGGTGCAACTACGGCATTAGGGCAAATAACCCCAGATAATACCCTCGGTAATGAAAGTTCTGTAGTAACACCCAATGTGACTATTAATGGTGCCCTGGCAGATTTGATAGAAGGTGGAGCGATTAGAGACAGTAATCTCTTCCACAGCTTTTCGGATTTCAATGTGGCCGAGTTTGGGCGAGTTTATTTTGCGAATCCAGCAGGAGTTGCCAACATCCTGAGTCGGGTAACTGGAACAAATGTTTCTAATATTTTGGGGACTCTGGGAGTATTGCGAAATGCTAATTTATTTTTGATAAATCCCAATGGTATTGTCTTCGGTTCCAATAGCAGACTAGATCTGGGAGGCTCATTTTTTGGGAGTACTGCTGATAGTGTGTTGTTTGACGATGGCACAGTATTCAGCGCAAAAAATCCCAATGATAAACCGTTATTAACTATTAATATTCCATCTGGGTTGCAATATGGATCCAATCCAGGGAGTATTACTAATCAGTCTAGTCTGTTTCTGGTACCAAATGGTCAAACCTTAGGGCTAATTGGTGGTGAGGTTACTATTCCTGGTGGTGTTATAGCTGCATTGGATGGACGCATTGAGCTGGGGAGTGTGGGTAATGGTGTGGTTAACTTGACCCCAACGGATAGTAGTTTTGGGTTGGATTATTCAGCAGTTCAAGAGTTTCAGGATATTAGTTTGTCCGAGGGTGCTGTTGTCACTACCAGTGGCTTTGGTGGTGGCAGTATCCAGGTGCAGGGGGCTAATGTGAGTTTACGCGATCGCTCTTTGGTTTTTGCGAATACTGAAGGGGGTGGCAGTGGCGGTGGGATAGAGGTTCGAGCTTCTCAGTTGAGTCTTGAGGATGGTTCTATTATAGGTGCTAATGTATCCGGCTCAGGACAGGGGGGAGATTTGACAGTGGATGCCACTGAATCTGTGCGAGTGGTTGGTGCGTCTGATGGTACTCGCAGCCTCTTGGGAGCCCTAGTTCTTCCAGGAGCAACAGGAAAAGCGGGAGATGTGAGTATTACCACTGGGCAGTTAATGGTCTCTGATGGAGCACAAGTTTCAGCTAGCACTTTTGGTGAAGGGGACAGCGGAAATTTGACAGTGGATGCGGACTCTACTGTTCAAGTGATTGGTACTTCAGCTAATGGTCAGTTGCCCAGCGGCTTGTTTGCTCTAAGTTCTGGGATAGGAAAAGCGGGAGATGTCAGTATTACCACTGGGGAGTTAATCGTCTCTGATGGAGCATTTGTTTCAGTTAGCACTTTGGGTGAAAGGGACGGCGGAAATTTGACTGTGGATGCCTCTTCTAAGGTTCAAGTGATTGGTACCTCAGCCGATGGTAGGATTCCCAGCGGCTTGTTTGCTCTAACTTCTGGGATAGGAAAAGGGGGAAATGTCAGTATTACCACTGGGGAGTTAATCGTCTCTGATGGAGCAGTTTTTGATGCTAGCACAAGGGGTGAAGGGGACGGCGGAAATTTGACTGTGGATGCCTCTTCCAAGGTTCAAGTGATGGGTACCTCAGCCGATGGTCGGTCTCGCAGCGGCTTGCTTGCTCTAACTTCTGGGATAGGAAAAGGGGGAGATGTCAGTATTACCACTGGGGAGTTAATCGTCTCTGATGGAGCAGTTGTTAATGCTAGCACTATTGGTCAAGGGGACGCCGGAAATGTGACAGTGGATGCCTCTGAATCTTTTCAACTGATTGGTACCTCAGCAGATGGTGGGTTTACCAGCCGCTTGTTTACTCAAACTGAAGGGATAGGAAAAGCAGGAAATGTGAGTATTGCCACTGGGCAGTTAATGGTATCTGATGGAGCAGCGGTTTCAGCTAGTACTTTTGGTGAAGGGGACGGGGGAGATTTGACTGTGAATGCCGACTCTACGGTTCAAGTGATTGGTACCTCAGCCGATGGTCGGATTGGCAGCAGCTTGCGTACTCAAACTCAAGGGACAGGAAATGCGGGAGAGTTAAATATTACCACTGGGCAATTAATTGTATCTGATGGAGCACAAGTTTCAGCTGCCACTGTTGGTGAAGGGGATGGGGGAAATTTGACTGTGGATGCCTCTGAATCTGTTCAACTGATTGGTACCTCAGCCGATGGCAGGATTTCCAGCGGCTTGTTTACTCTAACTGAAGGGATAGGAAATGCGCAAAATTTGAGTATTAACACTGGGCAATTAATTGTATCTGATGGAGCACAAGTTTCAGCTGGCACTTTTGGTGAAGGGAATGGGGGAGATTTGAATGTGAATACTTCCTCTACGGTTCAAGTGATTGGTACCTCAGCTGATGGTCGGCGTCTCAGTCGCTTGTCTACTCAAACTCAAGGGAAAGGAAAAGCGGGAGATCTCAATATTACCACTGGCAAGTTAATTGTCAAAGATGGAGCACAAGTTTCAGCTGCCACTTTTGGTCAAGGGGACGGGGGAAATGTGACTGTCAATGCCTCCTCTAGTGTTCAAATCATTGGTACTAGTACCTCAGCCGATGGTGAGTTTCCCAGCGGCTTGTTTACTCTAACTGAAGGCACAGGAAATGCCGGAGAGTTGTTGAATATTACCACTGACAAGTTAATAATCTCTGATGGAGCAGAAGTTAGTGCTAGAAGTTTTGAACAGAGAACTTCAGCAGGCAAGGTAGAGATTAATGCTAACTCCATCTTCCTTGACAACAAAGGAATCATCACAGCAGAAACAGCAGGAGAAAAAGGCAATATTATCCTAGAAGCTCGTGACATCCGACTCCTCAACCGAAGCTTGATTCTAACTAATGCCGACAATACTGATGGGGGCAATATCACCATTGATACTGATACCCTAGTCGGTCTCGGAAATAGCGATATCACCGCCAATGCTGAAGAAGGTTCAGGAGGTCGTGTTGAGATTAATGCCCAAGGCATCTTTGGTTTAGAGTTTCGGGATCGTCTAACTCCAGACAATGACATCACTGCCACTTCTGAGCTTGGCTCATCCTTCAACGGTCAAGTCATACTCAACATCCCACAGGTAGACCCCACCTCAGGCTTAACCGAATTACCAGGAAGCCCGGTAGATGCAGAAGCCATCCTCGCCAATGACCTTTGTGGCTTTGAGAATAATCGGATTGCTGGCGGGAGTTCCTTTATCATTACCGGAAAGGGGGGTTTACCACCAACTCCAGAGAATCCAGTGATTAATGCCCACAGAACAGTGGGGTGGCGAAGGAGCCCTAGGTTAGCCAACACCAGACAACCATTACCGCAGCAATCTTTAGTCAGACCCCGTCAAGACAAAAAAGTGATTATCGAAGCCCAAGGCTGGGTAATAGCAAAGGATGGCACGATTATTCTGACGGCGCAACCGTTTAACGGGACTCCTGTGGAGCAGATATTGCCCAATCTTGATTGTCATTCGGGAAGAGGGAATAGGGAACAGGGAACAGGGAATAGGGAGTCGGGAGTCGGGAGTCGGGAGTCGGGAGTCGGGAGCGGTGCGACCCGTGGCGAATTTAATTCGCCTACGGAAAGCGCACCGTAGGGAATAGTAGGAAAGAAAACCTAGGATTTTTTGATGTTTTGATAACTCAGAATTTGGTTTCATGATCTAATTGAAAACGTTATATAGAGGGAGCTTCGGAGCAGGTAAGAGTAGGAAAAAACTCCTTTGATTTGATTTTTTGATGGTACTGGTAAAGATGTAGTGATGTAGGCGTTGGTCTGGTTAAGGTTTCGGGAGCTAAAGTCAAGAATTGTATACCACTACCAGGATTTTTCCCGATTCCCAATTCCCGATTCCCTACTCCCGATTCCCGATTCCCAATTCCCGATTCCCAATTCCCGATTCCCGATTCCCGATTCCCGATTCCCTACTCCCGATTCCCTACTCCCTACTCCCTACTCCCTTATAGTTAAAATCCACAAAGCTTATCCCTCTGACCTTCACGGTTATGGTGCCAATAATCGTACAACCAACTACAACCGCGCCGTAGCAAATAATCCACATCCAAATTCCACAAAATCATTGTTTTGTCTTTACTAGCAGAAGCAATTAACTTACTATCGGGACTAAAACTAACTCCAAATACCGAATCGTTGTGTCCCTTAAAGGTATTAATTAAATGTCCATCCCGACTCCAAAGATTAACTGTTGTATCACTACTCGCAGATGCGATTAAGGTTCCATCAGGACTGAAACTAACCCAATTCACGGCACCATTATGGCCTTTCAAGGTATTGAGCAACTTGCCATCACGATTCCAGAGTTTTACGGTGCCATCACTACTAGCAGAGGCAATCATCTCGCCATCTGGACTAAAACTGACCCAATTGACAGCATCATTATGCTCTTTCAAGGTATTGAGCAACTTGCCATCACGATTCCAGAGTTTTACCGTGCCATCATTACTAGCAGAGGCAATCTGTTTGCTGTCTGGGCTAAAACTGACCCCCCAAACTTTATCCTGGTGTCCCTCTAAGGTCTTGAACAAGGTGCCATCTAAATTCCAGAGTTTAACGGTTTTGTCAGCACTAGCAGAAGCAATTAACTTACTATCGGGACTAAAACTAACTCCCCAAACCTGATCCTGGTGTCCTTCTAGAGTATGAAGCAAGGAGCCATCTAAATTCCAGAGTTTCACCGTTTTATCTTCACTAGCGCTAGCCATGATCGTGCTATCAGGGCTGAAACTAATTCCAGTCAACCCTTGACCATGAGCAGAGAAGGCTTTTATGGTACGATCCTGAAGCCTCAACAGTTGAATGGTATTGTCGGCACTAGCAGTAGCAATCATTTCACCATCGGGGCTGAAACTTACACTTCTGACGGTTTGATTATGGCGGATCGGTGCCAGTATCCCTCCGTCACTGGCCCAGAGTCTAATGGTTTTGTCTGCACTAGCAGATGCAATAGTCTTGTTGTCCGGACTAAAACTGACATCTAGCACCATCTCGCTATGTCCAGCCAAGGTTTCGATTAATTCCCCATCACTGTTCCAGAGTTTGATAGTGTGATCAGCACTAGCCGTAGCTAGCCTCTGACCATCCGAGCTAAAACTGACATCGAGAACCCAATTACGATGACCTTCGAGGGTATCAATTAATTCTCCATCAGTGTGCCAGAGTTTGACAGTGTTGTCTGTACTAGCAGAGGCAATAGTCTTGCCATCAGGACTAAAACTGACACTCACCACTGGTTGTGTATGAGCTTGCCAGGTTTTCACCAGTGTTCCGTCACTGCGCCAAAGTTTGATAGTTTTGTCTTTACTGGCAGAAGCAATTAACTGACCATTGGGAGAAATACTAACCCCCAACACTGAATCACTGTGACCGGTTAGAGTCTGGAGTAAAACACCATCTTTACTCCATAGTTTGATGGTTTTGTCCTCACTAGCCGATGCGATCATTTCGCTATCAGCGCTAAACCTAACACAATGGACTGTTTTGGTATGCCCATCTGGCCCATCTAAGGTCATTACCAGGGATCCATCCTTACGCCACAGCTTCACAGTTTTGTCTTCACTACCACTAGCGATGATCTGACCATCTTGACTAAAACTGACACTGTGGATTCCAGCCCAATGACCTCGCAACGTTTTTAGCAAGGTACCGTTTTTGCGCCAAAGTTTGATAGTCTTGTCTCGACTCCCAGAGGCAATCAGCTTACCATCTGGGCTAAAACTGACACTACTAACCCAATCGCGATGTCCCTTTAAACGGTTACGTTCTCTGACCCCATAAACTGCCTGTTGTAGAGCAGTGACTACCCGTGTCTGGGTTTCTGGATTAACCCCAAGGGATTGCTGCAATTCCTGGGCGGCTTCTAAACTGAGGATGAGGGCATCTAAGGTTCTGTTGGCATCAACTAGAGCTTTTGAGGAGTAGCTCAGGTCACTCAAATGGTTGTTGGTTTTACTGATAGCGTAGCGAACCCCAAGTATACCGGTAATCACCATCAGACTGAACAGTGCCATTCCTGCCCAACGTGCTTCTCGCAATCGTTGCCTGAGAATTCGATTCAGCTTTTCTTCGGTTTTCCTTTGTTTTTTAGTTATTTTAGCCAGTTGGTTTTGCAGTTCTTGTTCTTTAACCAGTTGCTCAATTTTATCCTGGCTCTGTTTGTCTTTCTGGCGCAGATTTTCTAATTCTGCTTGCAGTTTCGATTGCTTTTTCTGGCGGATAACGTCTACCAGGTAATCGTGAACCAGTTGATAGCGGTTGATCGTAACTTCTGGTAATAGAAATACTAATCCTGATTTCTCAAAAATTTCTAATATTAAATCTAATGTATGGTCTTCTAAGGATGATTCTATGGCTAGCTCCGAGCGATTCTTAAGGGGTCGATTTTTATTGTCATCAATGAGTAACGACAACACTAGCCAAGCCGCTGTTTCATTCTCAGGACCACAATCTTTAATAACTTTTTCTAAAAACCGCTCCACTAGTTTGGCTTTGGGACCAAGGTGCTGGTACTGAGCTAAGGTAGTAATATTTTCAGCTTGAAGCTGAGCTCCTACTACTTGCAACTCAATGGGACGAACTTCTCCAATTTCAGCTCCTAATTCTCTGACTAATTCATCAATTAAAGCTGGCTCTAAATAAAAATTAGCCCGATGGGTTAAGCTTTGAATAACTGAATAAGCATCTTCTAAGGAAAAATTTACTAATGGATAACGAATCTTTTTATCTAAGATATTACTTTCTATAACGTCCCAAGTATAATGTTCTAGTTCTAGTAATTTATGTAAGGCGTTATCTCGGATAGAAAAAATTAGTTTTAAATAGGGTAGCTTAAGACAATTTACTAAAAAATAATAAAACAGTTTTCGTTGGGATTGATGGGAATAAACGGAGAAAAACTCTTCAAACTGATCAAAAATTAAAACCGTTAATAAGTTATTGTCGGCGTTGTGTTGTAATTGCTCCAGGACAGAATCAATTAGGGCGTTACCATTAGAGTTTAGAAATTTTTCCCTGAGCAAGGGGTCTTCATTTCCATTTCCTAATAGTTGATCGGCCAAGTGTTTATGGAGTTCCCCCACCCAATCGGTGTAAACTTGCACCACAATCGGTAACCCAATGCGATCGCCAAGGGGTCTATTTTTGAGTGCTGGCACTAATCCGGCATGGACAATGGAACTTTTTCCAACCCCTGACTGACCATGAATAACTGTCAGTTTGTGATCAGCACGGGTAATCCGTTCCATTAAGCGGTTTACATCTCGCTGACGTCCGGAAGCTGCCATTTCCTGGGGAATAAGGTCTTGTGGCTGTACGCCATGCCAGCTGGGATTGTTGGCTCCTCGTGGTGGCTGTAGACGACTAGCACCAATGAAGGCACGGAAGCCATACAGCTGCTCCACTGCCCGTTGTTCTTGTTTAATCCGAAATGCTTCTAGGTATTGCCCTTGTTCAAAGTAAAGGCTACGTAATCGTTCCAACAGATGCAGGTAACGCTGAGGCTCATAGCGATAATTGCTGGATTCTATGGCATCTGCCAGTTTATGACTCGCTTTTTCCAGCTGCTTGACCGCTTCTGCTAAATTTCCCTGCTTTCCTTGGGATTTTACCAAAAATAGTCGATAGAGCTGGGCTAATAGCAATGGATGCAAGCCTTGGTCATGGGGCTGATCATCAGCAGCAACAACCAAAATTAATAGAGCTTTCTCCGCCAATTGACCAGCATCGTCCCATCGGGATTGCTCAAGGGCTACTTCTGCCAGAAAGCCGTAATCTTGGGCTAGTTGTACCTGAGTCCCATAGGTTTCATGAAGCGACAGAGCCTGTTGAGAGGTGGTTTGTAAGAATGACCATGCTTGTAGATGCTGCAGCAGTTCAGCTAGCTTACTAATAAAAATAGCCACCAGATCGTGACGCCCCGCTTGGGTGAAAATTCCCATAGATTGATGCAGATACGGCCAAGCTTCTTCCCAATAGCGCTGTTTATGCGCTTGATTTTGGTCAGCTTGGCGACAGTAACACAAACCAAGATAAAATAATAATAACCCCTGCCGTTCTAAGTTATCCGTTTGCTGCCAAACTTTTAAGCTTTTACGAAACCGCTTCTTGGCTAGATTTATGCGATCGCTTCTATAGTCATCTAGACCCAAAACAAATTCTAGACTAGCGTCTAATTCCTTGTCCAAGGTAATGCCACGACTGTGTAAATCTTTTAGGGCAAAATCCAGTTCAAATCGACGTTGGTTTTGCAGTGCTGAGTTCCTGGAATAGGTAATACAAATATCGGGGTTGGTTGGTTGGAGGTTGGGAGGTTGGAGGTTGGGAGGTTGAAGGTTGGAATGTTGAAGGTTGGTTGAAGGTTGGTTGGTTGGTTGAAGGTTGCTTGGTTGAAGGTTGGTTGGTTGAAGGTTGGTTGGTTGAAGGTTGCTTGGTTGAAGGTTGGAATGTTGAATGTTGCTTGGTTGAATGTTGGTTGGTTGGAGGTTAGGATTTGGGATCTCTTGGGTGCTTGAGGGGGAAGGCTCTCCAGAGTTCAATAGACAGGCAAATACCATTTGAGCCTTTTGTCCGAGAAAATTGACTAACTCTGTGGTGGTCAGTTCAAACTTTAGGGGAGTGGCTGCCCAACTGCCAAAATCTGGTGCCAACCGCATCAGTTTTTGGAGTACTTGGTCATTAACCCACAATATTAGAGGAAAGGTTAGGCGTTTACGAAACTCATCCCGGACTTGATTAGTAGAGGTAAGTAATTCCTCAAGGGCAACCACTGACTCTAAACCAACAATCAGTAATGCGGAATGAGGGGGCGAGGAGGTAAGAGAGTCAGGGGATGAAGGGTTGATGGGGCTAGAACTCTCCCTGTGCTCGCATCTGCCTATCCCCTTGTCCTCTCCACGTCCCAATTCCCTATGTTCGTAGTTTTGGATGGTGGTGTAAAGGGTGGTAGCCGATGGCGGTATGATAAACTCTGTAATCTGGTATTGGGGCTGACACAGTGCTTTGAGGCGTTGCAGCATCTGTTGTTGCAAACCCTGGTAGTTACATCGCACGATCACAAGGGAAAATTCCCCTTGTGAAAATGCGATCGCTCTAGAGAGAGCCTTTAATGTACTATCGTTGTATTGGGCAGCGTCTGCTGGTGATTTTGTTTCAACCATGACTTAAACTGCGGTGCCTCTTCTAATGCTGGATTTATACCAAACCAATTTCCATCGCGATCGCGGTATTCAAAGACAAACATACTGCGCAATAGAGTTTGGTATTCCGTATCACCCCTGACTTTTTGCTGTTGCACCACCTGAAACAGCAATTCCCACTCCTCATCAGTAATTGATGAGATCAGATAATCGCGACGTTCGAGAATCACATTTTCTAAACACTCACTGGGAATCGGTGGGTTTTCTTGCCTAAGACAATCAAACAACAATCCTAGCAAGTTGCGCACATGACCACCACTAATTCGGCACAGGCGGTTTAAAGTTTCTATATTATCAAATACCTCCGGGAGCAAAGCAAATCGTTCCTCAGTAGTTTGATTGGGGAAAGCTCTAACCAGTACCATTTCTCGTAGCAAGGCCATGCCATCGGGAAACTCTTTACCTGTGCGCAGTTTAACTGGCACCATCGGTAATATTTTAGGAGTGAGTCCACCACCTAAGCGATTCTTCAGGGTTTCGCACTCATTGGAGAAAGTTAACGCCAAGGGAATTGTGTAAACAATATGGCAATTGAGTCGGCGTAACTGTTCACCCCGGTCAATGAATAAGTATTCTGGTTGCGATCGCCCAGAGGGTAAGGGGCGAATATCCACCCGATCCAGATTATCCACAATCACCACTAGTCCCGCTTTGCCCTTTTTCTTCAGGGTAGCAGTGGCAGGTCTTAGTAGTTCTTCATTAATCGAGTCTAAGATTCCACTCGTGCGAGGTTCCAGGTATTCCCGCAATCGACGCCGCAGTTTAGGACTTTCCTTAGTTTTAGCCGTTATTTTGCCAATGCCTACCGACAATTCTGCTTCAGCACCTAATTCAATTGGTGTCCGCAAAAAATCGGTAATTTCTGTAAAAAGATTGACAAAATAGCCTGGTTTTATATTAATTTTAATTTTCTCCAGACTTTCACTGACTTGACCAGCTATACTCAGCAAAATATCGCTTAGATCAACATCAGCCATGTCTAAATCTTGAGACGACTCAAAATAAACCACATGAAATTTCTGTTGCTCTAACTCAGCTTTTAGTCTAAGTAATTCTGTGGATTTACCACAGCCAATATGCCCTGTAAACAGCTGACAAGTCGGCTCATCTGGAGAAATTAGGGTGATGGTTCGCTTGAGGGACTCAATAATTTTATTTCCTCTAACTGGGGAAAAATCAATATAGTATTTTCTATCATTGACATCTCCCATGCTCAGGGGCTTGCTGGGATTACAAGCTTTGTAGAATCTTGGCAGATCTAGTACCATTATAGCGTAATTTTCCTTACCTGATTTAGTCGCAGGACAATGCTAATTACCACGTTTGTGTAGCACCTAACTTACCTTTTATAAAAGGGTTTCGCTAACCAATAAAGATGCCCCCCTAAATTCTGAACATATGTCTAGCCACTCACATTTTTGTTCTTCGTCTTTTGTTTCATCCCGGCTGGCCAAGGATAACGACGGTGGGTTTTGACTATCGAGTTTACCCTGAAAATTTGTCCATGTTGGTTTATTATTGCTAACTTTACCATAATTTAGTATTTGGGTATCCGTGAGACTCTGACCTAAGTTCAGTAGCATCGGCAAGGTTAGACTAACACTTAATAATTGGCTGATCATCTCATATCTCTCCTATGGTTTCCATCGAACCAATGGTGTAAAGCAATGATTAAATCTTCTACAGCTGTGGGTTGGAATCAGGAAGTCGCAAGGGATGAATAATGGATGTAAGCTGTGAAGCATTTAACTCTATGACGGGTGATTTCTCAAAAGTGATTCCTGAACTGATGCTCTAGGATCGAAAGCAGAAGTATCCTAAGCAGGAGGTGCCGTTTTGACCGAATTCTGGCCTGAGTCTGACTCTGTTAACTCTCTAGATCTTGACCAGGATTTAGATAGCGCAATTTCAGGTTTTGAGCAAATCCAGGCAGAACTGAACTACAAACAGGCACAAGACTCGCTCAAGGATCTGGTAGCTAACCTTGACCTATCCCGTAGAGAAAAAGCTGGTTTAGATGCTCAAATCCAAGACTTGGGCAATCTGCTTGAGAAGCTGGAAAATACCTGTATCCAAATTGCTGCCTTTGGCATGGTGGGACGGGGGAAATCCTCTGTACTCAATGCCTTAGTCGGTCAACCTGTATTTGAAACTGGTGCCCTACATGGGGTGACCCAGAATGCTCAAACTGCCCATTGGCAGCCCCATAATCAAAGCCCTAGTCAAACCTCTAGTCAAGAAACCCATAGTCCAACCCATAGCCAACAGGATATTCTACAGGTTGCCCTACCCAGTATTGGTAATTCCCAAATTCAGCTAATCGATACCCCAGGGATTGATGAAGTAGATGGGGAAACTCGGGAAGCCTTAGCCCTAGAGGTGGCTAAACAGGCAGATTTACTGTTGTTTATTATTGCTGGTGATATGACTAAGGTAGAGTACCAAGCTCTATCTCAGTTAAGAGCTAGTGGTAAACCGATGTTACTGGTGTTCAACAAGATTGACCAATATCCCGATGCTGATCGCATGGCAATTTACAGAAAAATTCGGGATGAACGGGTCAAGCAGTTGCTTTCACCAGCAGAAATTGTGATGGTTGCTGCTTCACCTTTGGTATCTGTAGCAGTGCGATCGCCTAATGGCAGCATTCAGGTCAAGCGCCGCCGAGGGAAACCCCAAATTGAAGATTTGAAACTAAAAATTCTGGAGATTTTACATCGGGAAGGGAAATCCCTTGTTGCTCTTAACACCATGCTTTACGCTGATGAGTTGAATGAAAACTTGGTCAACCGAAAAATGAAGATTCGGGATGACAGTGCTAATCAAATTATCTGGAAAGCAGTGATAACTAAAGCATTTGTGATTGCTCTGAATCCAGTTACTGTTGTGGATATCCTCACCGCTACTGTAGTTGATGTGGTAATGATTCTTACGTTATCCCGTCTCTATGGTATTGCTATGACTGAGCAGGGAGCTATTCAATTATTACAAAAAATTGCTATGAGTATGGGCGGTATTGGTGCTAGTGAACTCTTGGCTAACTTGGGATTGAGTAGCTTAAAAAGTATTTTAGGAATTTCTGCCCCTGTCACCGGTGGGGTTTCCCTAGCGCCATATATGTCGGTTGCCATCACCCAAGCTAGTGTTGCTGGAGTTTCTGGTTATGGTATTGGACAAATTACCAAAACCTATTTAGCTAATGGCGCATCCTGGGGAGAAGATGGACCAAAAGCCGTTGTTAGACGAATTCTCTCCTCTTTAGACGAAACCTCAATTCTCCATCGCATTAAAGGAGAATTGAGGGCAAGATTATCAAAAGTTCAAGGTTGAAGGTTGTCTGTCAGAATGCAGAATGTAGAATTAAGAATTAAGAATTCTACATTCTACATTCTTAATTCTTAATTCAAAAAGGGCGAACAACCTTGGCCAATAGGCCACGCTACGGGAATAACTTGGACTTACTTTTTGAAAGAATCTAGCCATTCTCTAACTTGCTCACCAGCAACATCGCGACCTCCGAGACCGAAGGCTAATGCGATCGCAACCGCGATTGCGCCTAAGAGTAAACCAAAGGCTAAGTTCACAATATCAGGGGCAATGCCCATTTGTTGTAGACCTAGGGCTAAAGAAAAGGCAATAATCGAAATCCTAGCTACTTGTGCCAGGATATTGGATTGGCGAGCGCCGGAGCCAGTAATCAAGTTGAAAGCAAAATTAGCTAGGAACAGACCGATAGCAAGGACTACTAACCCGGACAGCACCCGAGCACCAATGAAACCGACCCCACCAACAATGTCAGTTAAGGCGGGAATCTGTAACACATCCGTTGCTGCCACAATACCAGCGATCATGATACCGATCAGTACAAGCAGTCCCGCTAGCTCAGAAGGGGTGCGACTGGTAAGTGGGTTCTGTGGTGTCTCTGATTCTGCTGTTTGATCAGTGGTGCTAGGAGCGCTGACAGAAAAACCTAGCCAGCTGAATAGATTGTTGAAGCCAAGGTCTGTCAGGACGTTGGTGGCCAGATCACTAACAAACTGTCCGATTACGTAGAAAACTGCCAGAATACCAGCCGCAGCAAAGAGTTTGGGGATGGTATTAGTCACCTGGCTTAACATTGCGATCGAAGGTCCAGAGATGGCCTGGATCTGCAAGGCATTAAGGGCAGCGGTAGCAACGGGAATCAAAATCAGTACATAGACAATCGTACCGATAATCCCGGCTAGGGAGCGGCCACCAGAGGTACTGAGTCCAAACCGCTCCCCGATCTGATTCGCACCTGCTGCTGTCAAAAAACTAGTGACAAGACGTTGCACAAGTTGAGCAATAAACCAACCAATAGCACCAATTGCTATGGCTGCGCCAATATTGGGTACAATCCCCCAAATCTCACCCAGCATACTTAGTACTGGATCGAGAGTTCCCTGTAAGCCTAGGGTCTCTAAGACCGATGGCAGAAACAGTAGGAAGATTAAGTAGTACAGGGAATTGCCAATGGTTTGAGCCACAGAGAACTGACTAGTGCCACGATCCCCGACTTGTTCACCCAAGCGCTGATCGATATTCAATGCATTGAGCGTCCTGACTACTATCATCTTGACGATAGTTCCCAGTAACCAGGCAACGCCCAAGAGAATCGCCGCACCAAAGACACTGGGCAGGAAGCCAAGGATGGTGTCTAGAAAACTATTCAGGGGTCCAGAAACCGTATCTAGCTTGAGGGTTTCTAGAACCGCCACTACCGTGAAAACGATGATAATCCAGAAAACCGCCCCGGATAACCATTGCTCAATTGGAGGAGGCTGGGTTCCTGGCTGGCCGCCAGTAGCCCACTGAGCAATGTTGTTGTCAATATTGGTGCGATTCATTACTGCTTTGGTAATACCAGCAGCAATCTTAGCCAGGATAAGACCAATGACTAAGATTGCGATCGCTTTAACCACATTCAGTAAGGTGGTTCCCCCATCTGCCAAAACTTGGTCTAATGCGGTAAATCCTGTCTGGGCTAAAACCAGGTGTGCCGATGGCTGCACACCAACTCCTACAATTTGGAAGATACCTTCCGAAGTTCCATTCATAGTCTTTGTTCTTAATTAAATTGTCCAATGTCACAGGCAACCCTAAGTTTCTTAAGTTCCTTAAGTTCCTTGTGACTACTTTGGTCTGGTGAGGAGCACGGTATTATCGTCTCAACTAGATAAGTTTGGCAGCGGTAAAGCTGCGCGTCTGGTGACCCGATCAGGAACCGCGACGCGGCGCTATAGGCTGCTGTCCCAAAAAGAGCTGGACAACAAGAGGTGCAGTTGTTGTGCTTTCCAGTTCAAGCCGGAATCGCCGATTCTGCACAAGGTAAGGTTTGCCTGGCCAACGTTGTTGGTCGGTACTTTCCGAACCGCACTGTCTTACCCCTGGTCTAAGTGTTTAACGACTCGGTTCTAGAGCTTGGAGCGGGCAAAGTACCCCAAGGTAGGAACTTTAACACTTGCCAACAACGTAGACGCAATACCAGAAGGGCAACCCCTTCGGTCAAGGTCTTAGGCTGGTCAGCTACCTGAAGGGAGGCGATCTAAGCCTGGTCTCTTCAGAGGAGGGTGCTGACTGAAAATAACCTTGAGCAGAAGGTACGACGATAATATTTAAAAGTAAAGGTTGAGATGTTCATGGAGAACGTTTTACTCCTCAAATTTTCCACAGATGTGGCTTAATCTTGCCTAACTGACAAATCTTGACCCAGGAGTGCTGATAGAATTTACCCATAGTTGCCGACGCAGTCAACTAGTTAGCTTAGGGGGTCTTACTCCCTAAATTAGGCTGGGTAACTTGATGGAGTGTTGAATCGTCATTTCCCCCGATGTGACGTCGGACACTCGGGAGCTGAAAGATTTTTTGGTAGGTTTGTCAGTCACTCAAGACGTAACCCTTATATTTAGAGCCAATTGATGTACAAAAATCAAGTCTTGATTAATTTTTCCTCCTCACAACTCTAGTGGTCTGGTAGTGTGGCTAGCTGCCACCGTAATCAAGATAGTCCAATAATGTCGAAATTTTACATGCAAAACGCCCAATTTTTTGAACAATCCATTAAAATTAATGCGAGCGCCACCATTGTCGAGCGCTGTATCACTGACCAGAGCTTAATGCATCGCTGGCTCAACCCGATTTTGCGTTGTGAATCAGTGGGGCAGTGGAGTACTGATGTCGGGAGTCGCTCGCGGTTTATTATTAACATTCCCTGGTTGCAGCCCACTCTCAAGAGTGTGGTTATCGACCGCAAGCCAGGGTTAGTGGTTTGGCAGTTCCAGGGTTTTTTCAAAGGACGAGACCGCTGGGAGTGTCAGCCAGCTGAACAAGGCACCCGTTTGGTCAACCGTTTTGAATTTGAAATTCCCAACCCCATCGTTAGCTGGGGATTCAACAGCTTTGCTGCCCAATGGACTCAGAATGATATGAAAGCCCAACTCAGACGCCTTAAGTTAGTAGCAGAGGAGATTTACCGACGTGAGTGTAGTCATTAGGGATTAGGGATTATGGATTAGGGTTAATCAAGCCCATCCATAGAAGTCTTTACCTATTTGCAATCTGTTCAAGTAACCGACGAATGATATCAGCATCCTCAGCTTGGGGAAGGATTTCCAAATAATGTTCCAAATCCTGGCATGCTTGTGATAAATATCCCAACTCGGAGTAAATCAGCCCCCGATCCCGCAGTTCTACCGGTGTATTAGGAAACAATAACAACATGCGCTCAACTGCGGCTAGCGCTCTAGGTAAGTCGTGGCGATTGAGATAAATTAATTTAAGATTCATGAGCATCCGTGCCAACAGCTGCCGATTACTAACCGGTGCTAGGAAACGTGGTTGTAGGGTTACCGGATGACCATAAATTTGGGTTAGTCGTTCCTCGCAGTCTTGTTGAAATAAAATCTCACCGCCATCGAAAGAATCCACAAAGATACCCACCTGCTCAAACTGTGGGCGAATTAGGAAATGCCCTGGCATCCCAATACCAACCATGGGAAAATCAAGGCGTCGAGCGACTTCCAGGTAAACCACGGAAAGAGTAATCGGAATACCTGTGCGCCGATCAATTACCTGATTGAGGAAACTATTACCGGGATCGTAGTAATCACTCCTATTACCCGAATATCCTAGGTCATCATATAAATACTGATTAAGAGTTTTAATTACTCGGAGAGGATAGCGTTCCTTTGGCAAGCGCTCTTCTACTTCAGATGCCATCACATCTAAGGCATTGAGGTAATCATCAATAGCCAGATCCGGGTATTCCTCCTGAGCTATATAAAGCGCTGCTTTTGCCAAATGAATTTGGTCATCTGGCTGATTTATTTCTGTGTAAAACCCTTGACGCCCTGAGTTAAAGTCCATCTAAAATTCCGTCAGCTACTTTGAGTATATAGTATTTTTATTTGATAGGTAAACATAAGATTGATAGAAAAAGGGAATAGGGAATAGGGAATAGGGAATAGGGAATAGGGAATAGGGGACAGTGTAAAGATATCTGATAATTTTTTAGTGTTATGATAAAAATCCGAATTTCGTTCGTTGTTATTTTAGTTGCTTGTTTCCTTTACAATTGATATATACTAGTATAGTATTATTTTTTATATTTCATATAACTATCAGTGTTGACAATTTAAATAGAATTGCTATGTAACTCCAAAAATTGTTCTAAAGATGTTCAAGAACAAGAAAAGTCTGTTTCGCCAAGAATCACTTGAACGGCTATCTTCCCCAGAACGGCTGGATCAGTTGATGCAAGTGGTTAATCCTAGGGATTGGCTACCTTTAGCGGCTTTGGGGGGTTTGGTGTTTTTGGCTGTGATTTGGAGTATTTTTGGACGGATTCCCATCACTGTCACCGGTCAAGGAGTACTAATCCGTCCCCGGCGGCTAGTACAGTTTCAGTCCACTATATCTGGACAGTTGGACTCTCTAAATGTCGGGGAGGGGCAATGCTTTGAGAAAAATGATGTACTGGCAACCATTGACCCATCTGAACTCAAAAAGCAGTTACAGCTGCAACGGAGGAAACTAAGTCAATTGCAGGTACAGGATAGAGATAGCAATTTAATTTCAACTCAGCTAACCCAACTGGAAACGGATGCGATCGCAAAGCAGCGAGCTAGCTTACAGCAACGGTTGCAAGATGCCATGGCTCTGACTCCTGTACTAAAAGAGAAAAACTTTACTGCGATCGCTCGACAGCGTCAAAGTCTAAACCAACAGCTGCGGGATGCCATGGCTCTGACTCCAGTATTACAGGATAAGGGATTGAAAGCGATCGCACAGCAGCGCCAAAGCTTAGAACAACGGCTCAGGGATCTTATAGCTCAAGTCCCAGTTTTCAAACGGAGATGGCAAAAGCGTCAGGAACTGTCGGCGGTAGGGGGAATTGCCGAAGATGCTGTTTTACAAGCGGAACAAGAGTATCGCCAAGCCGTGCAGAGTATCTCGGAGCTGGAAGCACAGTTGAAGCAACTGGATGTTAGTGAAACTGAAACAGAAGGCACATACGTACAGAATCTCAGTACGATTAGTGAGATTCAAGTAAAGTTAGAGGAACTCAGTGTTCGAGAAACTGAGGCGCAACAAAAATATTTGGATAATCTTAATACCATATCCCAAATCAGAGCACAGTTACAAGAGTTGGATACCAAGGAAAAACGTTTAGACCAACAGAATTTGGAAAGTTCTAATCAACGAAGCAATCAGATTCAGGACGTGAAGCTAGAAATTGCTCGACTGGAAAAGCAACTGGCAGACAAGAGTAAAATTCTGAGTCCTTACGCTGGGTGCGTTGTCGAAATTGCTGCTGTTAGGGGACAAGTGGTTCAACCCGGAACCCAGCTCGGCACCATGACAGTTAAGGGACAAAGTGATGGCATGGAGGGCATTACCTATTTCTCGGTCAAGGACGGGAAAAAGATTCAACCGGGAATGCTGATTCAAATTACACCGGATACAGTCAAGCGACAACGATTTGGTGGCATTGTGGGCAAAATTACTTCAGTTTCACCCTATCCTGTAACTCGTGAGGGAGCAGCTAGTGTAGTGGGGAATCCAGAAGTAGTAGATAATCTGATTGGTCAGGGGGGAGCAATGATAGAAGTCTACGCTCAATTAGAACCAAATAATACCACGTTTAGTGGCTACCAATGGTCATCTTCCGATGGTCCAGACTTGAAAATTTCTGCCGGAACTACTACCACCGCTAGGGTGAGAGTAAAAGAGCGTGTGCCGATTAGCTTTGTCTTGCCGATTTTGCGGGAATGGAGTGGGATTTATTGAAGGTTTAAAGGTTTAATGTTGAAAGTTGAAAGTTGAAGGTTGAAGGTTTAAAGTTGAAAGTTTAAAGTTGAAAGTTGAAAGTTTGTTCGCGTAGCCTGGCCTTTGGCCAAGGTTATTAGCCAAATGCGAATAACCAAAAAACCTACCCTTCACCGAACTCCAAAGGCGAACAACAAACAAACCTTGGCCTATTGGCCACGCTACGCGAACAATCTACCCTTAACCCTTCAACAAACAACATTCAACCTTGGCCTTTGGCCACGCTACGCGAACAACAAACCCACCTTCAACTTTCAACTTTCAACCTACCCTTAACCCTTCAACAAACAACATTCAACCTTGGCCTTTGGCCACGCTACGCGAACAACAAACCCACCTTCAACTTTCAACTTTCAACAGTAAACAATGAAACAAAAACGAATCAAAACCCCCACTCTATTGCAAATGGAAGCAGTAGAATGTGGTGCCGCTGCTCTAGGAATTATTCTGAGTTACTATGGTCGGATTGTGCCGTTAGAGGAACTTAGGGTTAGTTGTGGTGTGTCCCGCGATGGCTCTAAAGCATCTAATTTGGTTAAAGCTGCTAGGCGTTATGGAATGCAAGCCAAGGGTTATAAAAAATCCCTGGCTAACCTTAAAAAATTGCATCCTCCGTTTATTGTGTTTTGGAATTTTAATCATTTCCTAGTAGTAGAAGGATTTAGTAAAAAAATCGTCTTTCTCAATGATCCAGCTGCTGGTCCAAGACGGGTAACCAGCGAGGAATTTGATCAGGCTTACACGGGGGTAGTGCTGGTAATTGAACCAGGACCAGAGTTTAAAAAAGGGGGTCAAAAACCCAGTGTTACATTCGCGCTATGGTTACGACTAAAAGGGTCTATTCCTGCAATTACATACTGTATAATAGTAGGATTTTTATTAGTTTTCCCTGGCTTAGTTATTCCCGTCTTTAATCAAATTTTTGTAGATAATGTGTTAGTCGAAAGTCGCACTGATTGGCTACGTCCCTTGATTTTAGCCATGGCAATTACGGTGCTCCTGCAGGGGGTGTTGACCCTGTTACAATTGCGGTATTTGAGACAACTAAAAATTAAGTTATCCGTAGGAATGTCCAGCCAATTTCTCTGGCACATCCTGCGATTACCAGCAAGATTTTATGCCCAGCGGTTTGCTGGAGAAATTAGTAATCGGGTTAAGCTAAATGACAAAGTGGCTGACGTGCTTTCGGGTCAGTTGGCAACAACAGTGATTAATTCGGTAATGGTAATCTTTTATGCCCTGGTGATGTTTGCCTATGATGGGGTACTCACTGTAATTGCTATAGTTTTTGCCTTGGTAAATGTCTTGACCTTACAATGGCTGGCTCGTAAGCGGGTGGACAGCTATATGCAATTAGCCCTAGACCGGGGTAAGGCAGCTGGGGTAGCGATCGCTGGACTACAGGGCATAGAAAGTGTCAAGGCATCGGCAACAGAGTCGGATTTCTTTGCCAGGTGGTCCGGTTACTATGCTAAAGCGGTTAATGGTCAGCAGAAACTGGAAGTAGCAAACCAGGTTTTAGGGGTTTTACCGCCTCTGCTAACCTCCTTAACCTCTATGCTAATTTTGGCAGTTGGGGGTCTAAGGGTAATGGAAGGATCTCTCAGTATTGGGATGTTAGTGGCTTTTCAAAGCTTGATGAACAGTTTTCAGAAGCCTGTCAACCAGTTAGTCAGGTTTGGCAGTACTCTCCAGGAACTCGATGGTGACCTCAATCGCTTGGATGATGTATTGGGCAACCCGATTGACCCCCAGTTGACCGAAGGGTTAGCTCAAACAGCTCATTCCCCTAACCGACCCCAAGATCCAGTGGCAGGTCGAAGGCGAGATCAAGCAGAATCTGATTCATTTCCCACTCTCCAGGTCTGCCTTCAAGGTCATGTAGAATTACGCAATATTACCTTTGGCTATTCCCGGATAGATCGACCGTTAATTGAGAACTTTAATCTGACCCTGAAACCTGGTCAAAGGGTAGCGCTAGTAGGGGGTAGTGGTTCGGGGAAGTCTACCATAGCAAAGATAGTAACTGGTTTATACCAACCTTGGTCAGGGCAGATTCTATTTGATGCCATTCCAAAAGAGCAGATTCCCAGGTCGGTGTTGACGAATTCCTTAGCAATGGTGGAACAGGAAATTTTTCTGTTTGGGGGGACAGTACGGGATAATCTGACCTTGTGGGATAAGACGGTACCCCTGTCTGAGATAATGCGCTCTTGTCAGGATGCGGCAATTCACGAGGTGATTCAGGCACTACCTGGGGGATATGAAGCCCAACTGATGGAAGGAGCTGGAAATTTAAGTGGGGGTCAGCGTCAACGTCTGGAAATTGCTAGAGCGTTGGTTAATGACCCAGCGATTTTAGTGATGGATGAGGCAACTAGTGCCTTGGATGGGTCAACGGAAACGATTATTGACCAGAATCTCAGGCGTCGGGGTATTTCTTGTATTATTGTAGCCCACCGATTGAGTACGATTCGAGATTGTGATGAGATTATTGTTCTGGAGCGGGGTAAGGTGGTGCAACGGGGTACCCATGAGGAATTGTGGCAGCAAGGGGGAGTTTATGGGCAGTTGATTAGTTCTAGTTATTAGCTAAGCATTCAGCCTACCGCTGTCAGCAGTCAGCTTAAAATAAACCTCATTTGGGAAAATTTAAGAGTTCGAGATTTTATTGAATTGAAAGTCTGGGGATTTGCCCATCTAAGCATTAGCTGATAGCACCTCAAGTAGCACCATCTGTAGCGCATTAGCTGATAGCTTACATTATAAAGCTATTCATTTTGAATTTTGTCTTTTGTATTTTGAATTCAAAAATGGTCATCTATTCAATTCGGGTTAAAAAGATTCCAGTGGCAAAATCTGTATGTTGATCGGCGTGGATAATATTTCCACCATTGGAATAAATAAAGTTCGTAATCTTAGCCACAAGCCCTGGGAGCAGGTCAATTTTGTAAGAATACTTGAACTACAAACGCTTGAACTAGAGTGTTTTCGGGACTTGAGCAGGAATTATGAGTTATTTTAGTACATTTGTTCTGCGAATTTGACATGCTCTCTTTTGCATAGACCATGTTCCGTTATTTTCTAAGTTATGGTTGAGGAGTAAGTTTAATCCTGCTGTGGGAATGCCCCCTGGTTGGTTTTTTTTGGGGAATTTAAGGCGATCACCCTTGTAGGAATTAAAGAGTGGCACAATAGTCTAAGACAAACACCGTCTGAGTACTAAGCGTATGGATGATATCAGAACAATTACCTCGGTAATTGCGCTCTTTTTATCGCTTCTGAGTTTGCAATGGAGTAGGCGGCGTCCAAAGCTTGAGGTTACGTATGAAGACAAGAGTCCTTTTAAAAAGCACGCTCAAATTATCGAGACATGGGAGTCAAGTGTTTTTGTTCGGGTTCGAGTCCGTAACCGGGGGAGTAATATTGCAAAAGGATGCACAGGAAAAGTCGTGAGCTGGTGTGCAGGGAAAGAAGAGACAGATGACTTTGATCCAGTTCGAGTTCATTGGGTGTCTAATCCCCCGGACGATGATGGCCCCATTAGCCTTGCTGTAGGGGAGTTCGAGTACTTAGATGTCTTCAGGGTTAATATCGGCGGGGGGCGACTAGACCTTTATACGAACTCTCACCCGAGAGCCACTTCAATGAGCTTTGCCTGGCCTCAGGCATTCGTTCTAAAAGTGGTCGTGTATTGCGAGGATAGTCCAGCTTCTTCGATTCGGCTAAGAGTCTCTTATGATGAGAAAAATAACCCCATAGTCCAGTGCATAAAAGGTAGCCCCTTGTAATAAATCGGCCAAGCTCGTTTCGACCAAATTACGCTGACCATAAATAAGTTGTATTGCTTCCATTGAGTTCTATCAAGAGCAATAAATAGACGTTTAGATTGAGGGCAATGAGTCTGAATTAGATGTTTAATAATTGGAAACCATAGTAAAGTTACACTCAGTTGAGGGAGTTTGAGGAATCTTTGTAAGTAACGGCGACGACTCTCAAATAATATCGGTTAAGGAAACAAAGCTGCTAAGCGTTCAATCCGGAAGCAGGTCAATTTTGTAAGAACACTTGAACTAGAAACGCTTGAACTAGAGTGTTTTCGGGGCTTGAGCAGGAATCATGAGTTATTTTAGTACATTTGTTCTTCGAATTTGACATGCTCCCCAAGCCCTTGTTGATCGGGACAAGATAAAAGTAGTGTTGCAGTGGGTAAATTTATTTTAACTTATGAACTAACAATTATTTTGAATGAATCTAATAGATAAATAACCATTAAGTAGTCGGACAAAAGTTTTGGGTGCTATATAAAGTTTTGCAAATATCGACAAAACCTTTTGGTGTAAAGGTTACAAGGCTTTGACAGTTTTTGAGACAGTACCGTTTATTTATGTCCGACTACTTATAGAAGATAATATCTGATTCGTCTAGACTCAACATCAAGGTAATTTCCGTAACGTTAATACCTAAGCATTCAGCTAAATGCTTACCTTGCAGAAACCACGCTAAAATATGAGCAAAGCTACTGTAGAATAGGCTAGCCATGACACGCAAAACAACTCGACGTAAGTTTATCGTGACCAGTGTTGCTGCTGCGGGTGGTATTGTGGGAAGTGCAGCATGGCATAAACAGCAGTCTCAACTGTCAGCAAAAGCAGCTATTCAACTGCCAACAGCAGCTACAATGCCAGAACGAGTGTTAGGTAAAACGGGGGTTAAGGTTCCAATCTTTGGGTTGGGAGGTGCAGGACAAACCCCTTTGTCGAAGATGAATCGAGAAGCTGATGCCGTCGCCCAAATTGAAGCAGCATTACAGTTTGGAATTCGTTATTTTGATACGGCAGCTAGTTATGGCCCCAGCGAAAACTATATGGGTAAGGTATTACCCCCTTATCGCTCTAATCTATTTTTAGCAACAAAAACAGCACAACGAGATCGAGATGGGGCTTGGCGAGAGTTAGAGCGATCGCTTAAACGCCTTCAAACTGATTCTATCGATTTATGGCAATTACATCACGTGTCTTTTCACCAAACGTTAGATCAGATTTTTAGTTCCAATGGCGCTATCAAAGCCTTTGAAGAAGCAAAAGAACAAGGAATTGTCAAATATTTAGGCATTACCGGACACCATGAACCGGATGTGATTGCAGAGGGGTTGCGGCGCTATCCCTTTGATACAACCTTAATTTCTCTGAATGCGGCAGATGTTCACCATCCTCGTCCTTTTGCTAAAACTGTTTTACCAGTGGCGCGAGAGAAAAATGTAGGAGTGATTGCTATGAAAGTTCCAGCTTATGGCAAGTTATTCAAAAATGGTGTGTTAGATGGAATGGAGCAAGCCATGGGTTATGTATTGTCTTTAGAGGGAGTACATTGTTGTATTATTGCTGCCGAATCCGTCAAGCAATTAGAATCTAATTTTAAAGTAGCCCAAGCATTTCAATCCTTAAGTTCAGCACAAATGACTGCTATTGAAGCACGCACAGCTTCTGCTTGGCAAGACAGTACATTTTTCCGGCGGTGGACCTAAAACTGTAGCAACGTATACCCTGGATACCTACAGATCAGCACTAGGGTGCGTCATTGACGCACCCTACAATCTTAGCTGAATCGCCTATCAACAATGCTGCGAGATATAGCAGTCGCCAGGGCAGTTAGGATATGACAAAAGTCTCAAACCTAAGTAAGCGCAAGAGTTTGACTTCTGACTTCTGACTTCTGACTTCTGACTTCTGCTAGATTTAAGGCTTAACCTACTGGTGCTGACGGCTCTTCTGGCTTATACTCAGGACAATAGATCAGATACTTGCCAGTAACATAACCTTGTAAGGGCGCAGAAATAGGAACCCAGCCATTACTACCACGATTAACAATCGTTACCTTAGAACCATCAGCGATAATTCCAATAATCTCGCCATCATTTGACGGTGCTTTGCGGACATTTAAACCCTGTGGTGCTGAAACTTGCCGACAATCCTCTTCAGATGGTGGTGGTGTTGGACAAGGTTTTATTTTAACATACTTGCCAGACACATAACCGATTATGGGTTCTGAAATCTTCAGCCAGCCATCTGCACGTATACTCTCAATCTTGACCTCGGTACCATTTTTTAATGTACCGATACTTGGACCACCAGGGGTTGAACGCACTATCAGATCACTACCAGTAGTGGTAACTGTACCACACTCTTTTTTGACAGTGGGACAGGGTTGAAGATACCGCTCAGACACATAACCTTCTCGGGGAGAAACAATCGGTACCCAACCATCAGTGCTAGTACCCTTGATAGTGATTTTAGTACCATTTTCTAGAACACCGACAATCGTACCACCAGGGGTCGCACGCACATTTAGCGGGTTACCATTAGTCGATACTAGACGACATTCTTCTTTGGGAGGAGGTGGTGGACAAGGTTTAAGATACCGGTCGGAAACATAACCCTTTTGGGGAGAGACAACCTGTACCCAACCATTAGTACTGCTATTGACGATAGTGATTTGAGCGCCATTGTCCAAGTCACCAATAATCTTACCACCAGGACTCTGACGTACATTCAGACCCCTGCCAGTATTGGTAGAAACTATTCGACATTCCTGCTTAGGTGGTGGTGGACAGGATTGGAGATACCGCTGAGAAATATAACCTGACAAGGGAGAAGAAATTTTTGCCCAGTCTTGGTTTACTATTTGCTCAAGGGTAACCTCAGACCCGTTTTTGACTAAACCGATAATCCGGTAATTGCTACCGGGTCCACTGCGGACATTGAGATCACTGCCTCTAGTCACTACTTTGCGGCATTTGTCTGTAGCCGCAGCTAGTTGAAATTTTGCTTGGTTCTCAAATGAGATGTTTTCTAAACGAGACGATGGGGTAAATTGAGCGATCGCAGGACTAGTAGCATAAGATGGCGCAGGAAAAGCTGTAAAAGCTAGCGCCACAGAGATGCACACCACTAGTAATTTTCGCCAACCACTAATCTTTCTGATCATATGTTGGATTGATTATTCACTATCAAAGTGGAATGGCTTTATTTTATTAGAAGCCCCGAGAAAACCCCAGACTCTCGATTCCTAGCTTCGCGGTGGCAAGAATAGAACAGGGTGCCAGCTGCTGCGCATTAAATCACCCGCTAAGCTACGCACTGACCAATCTAAGAATTTCCCTTTGTGATCGGAAGAGATTGCGATCGCAGTAATATCATATTCTAAGGCTGTGTCTAAAATCTCTTCACGGGGATTGCCCACTCGCACGTCCGTATTGACCTGTAAGCCCAGCTGTTCTAACTCTGCTTTTACTGGTTCTAGCTTGTCTTGAGCTTTTTGTAACTGAGGCTCTTTAGATAATTCTTTGCGCCCCCCTTCACTGACTACCCACAACAGCATACACTGCTTTAGTGAGTCATCTGGTGCTTGTTTAGCATACTCTTTGACCCTTTCCACGACAGATTGAGACGCTGTAGTGCCGTCATAGGGAATTAGCAAATACCGGAATAGATGTTGGCAGCGTAGATCGAGTTCTTCGCAGGTGTAAGCTGAAATCAGTTGTGGTCGCAGCATTAGCAATGGTGTACTACATTCCTTGCTCAAGGTTGCTGTAGTGCTACCGAAAAGCTTTTCTTGTAATAAGCTGCGCACTGGCGTGCCAATCAGTATGACATCAGCATGGTAACGTTTGGCGATTTTAGGAATACTGTCACTAGGACGACCTGAGGTCACTTCGATGTGAACCTCTACCCCTTCAGGTATATTGGTCAAACCGTTTTCAAAGCGGCGGCGAGCTTGTTCTATTCCTTCTTCATCAATGCGAGGTATTTCTCCCTCTTCCCAAAGCGGAACAAAGTGGCAGAAGATTATTTTCTTGATCCCACCAGCCGCTAAACTGGGGACAAACTCTACTAGCCGATATAAACCGTCAGAGAAATCGGTGCAGATTAGGCAATGCTGAAACATATGCAGGGAGGATGGCTTTTTCTTAGAGTTTCTTTGAGACTAGAACACTTTACAATTACTGTGGATAGTTTTGCATTAATTTATACAAATTTATCAACTAATGATCCTGACTTGCCTAGACTGAATTGGGTTATTGCCAATCCGTTAGCTATCAGCTATCAGCTATCAGCTATCAGCTATCAGCTTTTCAATCAAACAGGTAAGCATTCGTTTAATCTCTGTTACCTCTACTGACGGCTGACCGCTGACCGCTGTTCGCGTAGCGTGCGCGTAGCGCATATGCTTACCTTTAAGCAAGCCTGCGGTTATAATACTTAGCCTGATAATAATAGTTAACAATAAGTTGAATCAATCAATTTTAATTTTAATTAAATCTTAATATAATTCGAGTTTACGCCCCAGCATCCCCAGCTCCTTTCCTACCTACGGAATTGAGCAAGAGAAGGAGGTCGCGACTCAATTAAGGCGAATAACAATCAGACTAGGGCTTTAGCTATAATCCCCACTCGTGTTTTAGGACTTCTTTGTACATTGTTTCACGCATCATCATTTGCTCATAGAGTTTGATTAGGAATTCCTGAGCTTGCTCACGGCTCATTTTCTGGACCTGAGATTCAAAGGACCGCAGGTTAAATTTTTGCTCCAGGGAAAGTTCTACTGGTTTAGACATAGTTGAGCTCCTTAAAAACTAATCATGGGTTTTGGCTGGCTAGAGCAGCCCTAGTTTAGATCAGGCTAGGTATCGGTAAATGTATCAACCGTTAACCTATCTGACCTTTAATGAAGAATCGTAACAAGTATTTGACAAAATGACCAGGATTTGATCCATTCTGAGGTTATATATGACCTAGACTATTTCTAGCAAGTTCCCTGGCTAGAATTGATGCTGTCTAATTCGGTATATAGCGCTACGCGAAAGTTATAAGTCAGAAGTCAGAAGTCAGAAGTCAGAAGTCAGCTAGACTCACGTTTCGGAGTTTATGAATGTCAAACATCTGAATGCATAGTGCTATAACTGTTTCTTATACTCGATAAAACACAATTCGATAAAACACAATAGGTGCGCGCCTCCAAGGCCGCGAACAATCCCTCGCGGCCTTGGGTCGCACCTGTAGAATAGGCATCTTGCCGTGGAATCGGCATCAGGCGTGGAACTGGCATCTTGCCAGTTTCATGCTTATTTGTGGAATGGCCATCAGGCGTGGAACTGGCATCTTGCGTAGAACTGGCATCTTGCCAGTTTCATGCTTATTTTCGGGCGGGCAGGATGCCCACTCTACTCCTATTCATTCAAAGACTGAGGCAACGCCGAATTAGTACAACCAGTACCACAACGGCAATATAGTTAGTTAACTATATTGCATATACAATCATAGTTAAGTGAGCCGCCTCGATGGGATTGGCCTTTGGGCGACGCTACGCGATTGACCTTAGGTCACGCGGGGCGCGTTCCCATGGTGTCAGATCCAACTAGCACCATAACGGAATAGTAGTTAATTAAATATAGTTAACTTAAGATTAGCTAGTTGACTTAGAGCCTACTAGACAGTTAAGCATTCATCCTTCTTAATTACCTGCTCAGCCTCACTTAATCCGGAATTCCCTAGCTGGCAACAAACAAGCAATCCCTACAATACCGCTACAATAGGGCTATGCCTAGATCTACTACTTCTTCTGACAACTCTCCCTCACTCCCTGATGATGACCCAATGGCAACATCCCCCCTACTGATCCTAATTGATGGTCATTCTCTGGCTTTTCGCTCCTATTTTGCTTTTGCCAAAAGTCGTCAGGGTGGATTACGGACTAAAACTGGAATTCCGACCAGTGTCTGTTTTGGCTTCATTAAATCTTTGCTAGAGGTAATGGAGTCAGAAAACCCGAATGCGATCGCAATTGCTTTCGATACCAAAGAAGCCACCTTTCGCCAACAAGCCGATGCTACTTATAAAGCCAATCGCACCGAAACACCAGAAGATTTCCTCCCAGATATCAAGAATCTCCAGCAGTTACTGGAAGGGTTAAGAATCCCAGTAATAACCTCTCCTGGTTATGAAGCTGATGATGTATTGGCAACTTTAGCTCACCAAGCTATTGATCAAGGCTATCGTGTCAAAGTTGTATCTGGCGACCGCGATTTATTTCAACTCGTTGCTCCAGATAAAGGAATTACCGTTTTATATCTCAGTGGTGCCTTTGCTAGAGGGGGTGCTACAGTTGGACCAACGGAATATGGCTTAGAAGAAGTAGAAGCAAAATTGGGAGTCTTACCCTCTCAAGTCGTCGATTATAAAGCCCTCTGTGGGGATCCATCCGATAATATTCCTGGAGTTAAGGGCATCGGAGCAAAGACTGCAGTTAAGTTACTCAAAGAATACCAAACCCTGGATAATATTTATGCTTCCCTTGATAGTATTAAGGGTGCGGTTAAGAAAAAGCTGGAAGTCGGTAAGTTAGATGCTGAGCATGCTCGCTATTTGGTTCAATTGCGATTTGATACTCCTATCGATATTGATTTAGACCAGTGTCAGCTCCAAGGATTCGATCCTCAAGTGCTCAAACCGCTATTGGAGAAATTAGAGTTAAAGTCATTTATCAGTCAAATAGATAAACTACAGCAGCGCTTTGGTGGCGTAGTGCTAGAGGATATCCAAACTGATGCCCCAAATGATACTGATAGTGATACGAATAATAATACTGATAGGGATACTGATAGCAATACTGATACTCAAGAAGATCAGGGTATTTCCTTTTTCAGTGCAGCGGAAACGGAAGAGTTTCAACAGCAAGGGTCTAATACTGGTTCGATTCAACCACAAATTATCGATACTGTAGACAAGCTCAATCAATTAGTTGAACAGCTAAAATACTATACCGATGCTGGAAATCCTGTGGCTTGGGATACAGAAACCAGTGATTTGGAACCACGGGATGCTCAGTTGGTGGGGATTGGCTGTTGTTGGGGAAAAGAACTAACTGATGTTGCTTATATTCCTATCGGTCATAAAGATGGGACTAATTTAGACCAGGATATGGTCTTAGAATCCCTACGTCCAATTTTAGAAAGCTCAGATTATCCCAAAGTCTTACAAAATACGAAATTTGACCGACTAGTCTTCCGTTGTAACGGGATTCAGCTAGCAGGAGTGGTATTCGATACGATGCTAGCTAGTTATGTACTCAATCCCGAAACTAGCCATAAACTTAGTGACTTAGGGCTGCACTATTTAGGAATAGAAGCAAAAAGTTATGATGACTTAGTTCCAAAAGGGAAAACTATCGGAGATTTAGACATTCCCACGGTAGCTAATTACTGTGGGATGGATGCTTATACCACCTTCGGAATAGTTTCTAAATTACGAGAAGAATTGGCGAAAATTCCAGCTTTGCAGCAATTGTTGCTAGAGGTAGAGCAACCCCTCGAACCAGTATTAGCTGAGATGGAATACCAGGGGATTAGTATTGATAAGGATTATCTGGAACAGTTCTCTCAACAGCTGGAAAAGGATTTAGTGGCGATTAAACAGCAAGCCTATCAAGATGCTGGACAAGAATTTAATTTAGGTTCCCCTAAACAGCTGAGTCAGTTACTGTTTGAGAAACTAGGGTTAGATCGTAGGAAGTCTCGTAAAACCAAAACCGGTTACTCTACCGATGCTACTATCTTAGCTAAATTACAAGGAGACCATCCAGTAATAGATGCTGTTCTGGAGTACCGTAGCTTATCGAAATTGAAATCTACTTATGTGGATGCTTTACCAGCACTGATGCGTTCCGATACTAAACGAGTACATACGGATTTCAACCAGACCGTGACCACAACTGGTAGATTATCCTCCTCTAGTCCTAATTTACAAAATATTCCTATTCGTACTGATTTTAGTCGCCAGATTCGGAAGGGTTTTATTCCAGAATCCGGTTGGCTGTTGGTATCTGCTGACTATTCCCAAATTGAGCTACGAATCCTAGCCCACTTGAGTCAAGAGCCAGTGCTAGTGGAAGCTTACCAAACTCAAGCGGATGTCCATACCTTGACAGCGCAAATGTTATTTGAAAAGGAAGACATTACTGCTGAAGAGCGGCGCTTGGGTAAAATAATTAATTTTGGCGTAATTTATGGCATGGGAGCACAACGGTTTGCTCAGGAAGCTAAGGTATCGGCAGCTCAAGGGAAAGTATTTATTGATCGATTGAACCAGCGCTATCCTCTAGTGTTTGCGTATTTAGAGGAAACCAAGAAAAAAGCGATCGCACAAGGCTATGTAGAAACTATACTCGGACGCCGTCGCTACTTTAGCTTTGGTGGTAACAGTCTTAGAAGGCTGCAAGGTAAGCCTCTTGATCAGATTGATCTCGATCAACTTAAGGGTATCAATCCCTATGATGCTGGGTCATTAAGAGCAGCAGCTAATTCCCCAATCCAAGGCTCCAGCGCTGATATCATTAAAATTGCTATGGTTAATCTGTATCAAGTGTTACAGAACTATCAGGCGCGGTTGCTATTACAAGTCCATGATGAATTAATCTTTGAAATTCCCCCTGATGAATGGGAAGAATTGCAGGTAAAAATTCGGGAAACTATGGAATCCGCAGTTGAGTTGACTGTTCCTTTGGTTGTGGAAATACATGCTGGGGAAAATTGGATGGAAGCGAAATAAGGCAATAGGCAATAGGGAATAGGGGGTTGCTGAATTAAGGAATGAATGCGCGATCATCTGGTTTTATTAAAGCCCCCTAAATCCCCCAATTCTGGGGGACTTTGACAGTTTTTCCCCCCAGAATTGGGGGGCTAGGGGGGCGAAACCATACTCAGAATCAGCAACGCCAGCAATAGTGCGATCGCACTCATCAGCTTAGTGGTAAGCGTTAGGACGATACATTACCATTCCTCATGAGCTAGAGACATGAATTGTATCTTTGCCATCACTGGATCTAGCTCAGAAGACTCTTTAGAGTAGACTTCATTCAGCTTCTGTAAAATTTGATTGCGATTGTACCTTTTAAGATAAGCTTTTAATGCTTTTAGGTAGAGTTCACTACGCGACAAGCCCATCTGTTGAGCAAGGGCTTCTGCCTCTTCAAAAACTGAGTCTGGAAGTGAAATTTCAGTTTTCATAGTGACTTTAGGAATAAGACCTAATTCTTGATTATACCTTGGTTATACCAAGATTAAAATAGCTGTGACGGCACTTGAGCATTAATCCTCCCCTGGCTACCAACTATTAAAGCTACTAAGCTGCCAATCCTAAGCAATCCTAAGAAAGATTTTCCTTGCATGCTCCGCAAATTATCCATTTAATGTAGATTATCAAAATTATAGACTAGGTAGGCATAGATAAAGCTTAAAATTCATAATTCGATAATGAAGCTGGAAGCCTGTATTCAAAAGGTTTTCACAAATGTGAATCCAACACTATTTAACGGATAATTTAACCTATCTACTTACTAGATTTTACAAGAGTTACAGTATGCTTGTCACCCTTTTAGGATGAAATGTGAAAGCCCTGCTTAACTCAATATTAATAAAACTTGAGTAATACTTCATCAAAGCTTCGCCTACATTGACTGTATGTCTAGTTAATATAGTCGAGGTAGAAAATATTATATTAACTATCTGATTGATAATTTGATTTGAGATTGTAATCAATCCAACCCTTATTATCCAATGCTTGAGTCAGTTTACAAATTGTCACGATTAGTAAGTTGATGGGAGCCACTTACTAATCGTAATGTGCAAGATCCTGTAATCGTCTACAGGTCACTCTAAAAGGGATGCATCTCAATCCATGCTGTTTGATCCAGTGGTGCGTTACGGGACGGACTGTCCCAATACTGGCTACCTATAAAATTAGAGGGAGCCCGTCTTATCACGCACCCTACTGGACTTTTTTACAGTCCAACTAAATTATTAAACAGCCAAATAACGCTTCCAGTGATTTACAGATTCAGTTTCCAGGTGCTCTATATCTAGAAGATTTATCATAACGCTCAACGTCTCTATCAGATATCTCTTCAGATAATTGTTCCATTCCTACACACTGATCATGGCACAAGTATCCCGAACCAAGTTCTCAATCCCAAAGCTAATCTTTCGGTCATCCTTAGTCACATTATCCATAGTGTTTTCAGCCAATTACACCTGGGCCTTTGGTTTAGACGATCTTATTCCAAAGATTAAAGTTCCCAAACTTCCTGGGGGAATTAATGAAGAAATCGAAGACGTGATAAATGACACGATTGATGACGCAGTAGATGAAATTATTCCCTATGGCATTCCCCGTTCAATTGAAGAGTTGGTGGATCGACTGTTTGGAGCCCTGGCTAAAGATTATGGTGTTATTCAACAGACACCCTATTCTGCCGGATATAACGAAGTGCTAATCGTTTCTCCATCCACAGGGGCAGAACAACGGATGCAGGTAAACTTACCAGAAGAAGAATTTCGGATCTATGAGATTGCCTTTAAAGGTGTTTCAGTTCCGAAACCAAAAGCCGTTGTAGGTGGACAAAGCCCACTACAGGAATCAGAAATTAAAGAGCGGTTATCTGAATTCAAAATTGAATACGATGACCAAAATAAAGTGCAGGCAATTATTCTAGCTGATGGCACTAAAGCTGAATTTAGCAATAGTCAGGCTATTATTTATGGTGCATCCGGTAAACCCATAGAAACCATAACCTTGTCTCAAGCCAATGCTAACCCCTCAGAAAATTATATAGCATTAAAGAACACAGGAAAACAAAAATGTGAATCCAATGTCAAGCAGCGCTTACAAGCAACACTGGATAATGCTAATTTAAAGAACTTAAACCTAGCACAACTAGGTACTTCTGATGAAGCAAGACTGCTAGCCTGGGCTGGAACTTTCGGTAGAGAAGGATTAGCAGACTCTCTACTACCCGATAGCAGAAATCAAACCATACAAGCAATTAGTTGTCAAGCTCCAGTCCAATGTAATAAGCCTCATACATACGATGGAAAGAGCGAAGTTAGGACTGATCTATTTAAGATCCCACCAGGTACAAACCCAAAAGTCGCTTTGGAGTATCAGTTTTTTACTATTCCGGATAGACTGGAGATTTTTCACGAGGGGTCTCGTGTTTTTGAGGATGGACCAACGTCAGGGCATCATGAAAAAGATATTAGTGACGATATTCCTGATAATGCGAAGTATGTGGGAGTTAAGGTAATTGGTAATCGTGATGAGGGCACTCGATGGTGGTATACTATCCACTGTCAAAACAACAATATTGGTGACATATTAAAAGTTGAAAATGACACTAATAAAGAGATAAAACTAGGAAAATCAAATAACTTATTGTCTCCTGAAGAGCGCACTCGCTTGAGAGCTCTGGGTATTTATTCCAAGGATTTGATTCCAGATCCAGGAAAAAAATTTGATACTTGTAAATCAGGCACAGACTATACAGCTATTCCCACTCGTACATTTAAAACAGAAGATGGTAAGGCTTGGCCTTTGTTGACATTTCTAAATAAGGAAAACGAGAATTTTTGGCGTTGGTTCGATCCGCATGAGAAGAACTTACAAGAGTTTCTTGGAACAGCTACATATTATACATTATTTTACTATGATACACGACCCTACGTGTTTACTGATCTGCCAGTTCGTATAGATGGTTTAGTTGATGATAGTCCAGGGGTTCTAGACATGTATTACGCCTTTATGGGAGTGGAAGGTCAGCTTCAAGTAAAAGACTTTATAACTATCTTTATTGAGGATGAAAGTAAAATTCCTTCCGATTACCGTGACTCAATCGCCACAAGATCGACTCAAACTATAAATGATAAGATATTAGAACTAATAAACACTGGATTTATAAGTACAAATTCAATTAAAAAGCTACTAGAAGAGACGCCAATAGTCATTCAAACAGTAGGAAAAAAAAGGGAATTACCGACATTCGATGATCTTGTTTATAATCCCCATATGTTTGTTGCAGTTCATGGTGTTCAAGGAGCAAATCTTACTTTAAAAAATTTGCGTATAGAAGTATCAATAGACCCTGAATCAGGAATAAGAAGGGGGACTTGGAGAGCTTCTTTAGTTAATGAATTATGCGATGACTTTGCTTTTGGGCGAACAGAAATTGATGATGCAAAAACTTTTAATATGATCAACAGGTTATTCGAGGAAGCCGAGGACCTTGTATCTCAGGCTCTTGAGCGAGGAAGAGACTCAGATGAATATAAAACTAAAATTAATAGCGCTATTGACAAAATCGATCAAGCTTTAAAACTGATCACATACCCTGAAGATGGTTTCGAGGCTCTGTTGAATGTGCGTAAAAAGGCCGAAATCAAGAAAGGAGTTTTGATTGTCGGTTATCTACTTCAGAGGTATGGTTCCGCTAAGCCATACATGGTTAAGATTCCACTCAAATCCGAAATTACTGGTGAATTCACTATTCCTGATAGATATCAAAGTTGTGAAGGAAATGGTTGTAAGTAAGAGTTATAACTATTTTTGGTGATAACTTTCCCACAATATACTGCTAGCTGAGTCAAGTCATTAGTTTGAGCTACCGGGCTAGGCGATCGCGCTTTCATACTTCAATATCTTGATGCAAGGCCAAATAATCAAATAGGTAATTTTGAATAATCGCAAAGCCTTGACCGACTCAGCTACTAGCCGGAAAACTCCCACCAACAAAGTGGATATCACTAAAGGTTTCAATCCACAAACGAGCGCCACAATCGAGTGGATTATCCGGCTGATACACAATCTTACACGGACCGAGGATTTCCACTTCATTACCGTAAAGATTAGTGCCCTTTCGTTTTACTGAAATCACTGGCTTGCGGTCTTCCGGGCTTTTCTTCATATTCGAGCCAATGTGATTGCGATTGACATTAATCTTAGCTAAAGCTGGGGGACGACTAGTGCGCCATTTCCCTGAGGGGGTGACAACAAGGCTAAAAACTAGACAGGGTATGGGGTGTGGGGTGTGGGGGGTGGGTAAAATAGAAGCGATGCAGCGCCTTCACGCGGGGGTTTCCCCCATGAGCGACTGCATCAAGACAGGTAATTTGGAGTGAGCCCAGCGATAACAATCAGTCCGAAACCTGATTTAACCGTCCCGTCGCAACTCCGCCAGCTCAAAATCTTCCCCTACACCCATCCTTTCAAGGGTATGTTTTTAAGATTCATCCAGGGGCAGGAGAAAAATCGGGAATAAATCTACCTGTAGGTAAAGGCATGCCCTTAATCGCAGATGCCAAAATTCTTAAAAATCCTCGTCTGAAACAACTTAAAAATCGAGTAGGATTAGTTTTTAGCAATAAAATTTGCTTTTCTGGTATGCTCGGATTTTCCTTTGTCTGAGCGGAGGAGCTCATTTCATCATCTAAAGGAGGTAAGCTACTTGCTGGCAAATTCGCCTCGGCCTCTCCACCAATACTGACTAAAAATAAAGTAGCAACAGCAATGGCTAACCAGAGACGTTCTGCTCGTCGTTCGCGTAGCGTGGCCTTTTGGCCAGGGTCATTCATTTTAGTGTGATGACTACCTTTACCACCTCGTTTGATGTACATGAATTGACATTCAATCCAACCGCGCATACCATACCAACTTTCTCTGTGCTTGTTGAGGACTCAAATCTGTTACGATTAGCCAAGGATCGGCATAGCCAGAATCCCATTGAGCTAAAAGAGTGCAAGACAGACTGTTGGTTTTCAAACAAGTTACCTTGTCTTGATGCAAAGCGCGAGTGGGGGAAACCCCCGCGTGAAGGCGCTGCATCGCTTCCACTCCAAGATTGCCCCACTTGAGTAATTAATTCTGAAAGAGGAACAAATTGTTGCTAGGCGTGAGGATTGATAATATCCCTGATGGTTAATACGCATAAATGGATGCCAACCCAATTGTTCAATCGCTTGGTAGAACCAATCAGCGTATAAACCTCTGTCTGTAGTGACAATCACCAACCAGTCGGTTCGCGTAGCGTGGCCTTTTGGCCAAGGAACACCCTCTTGAAGAGAATCTAAGAGTTTGAGCCAGTAGGGTTTCCAACTGCCTTTTTCGTTTGCTCTCACTATTTTCGCTCGCTACAGGAATTCCACAACCTCGATAAACCACACTAATAACTAATAAAGTAAAACGCGCTACCAATGTGGAAGCCTCCGCAGCTAATACTAAACTTTTTTCCTCTGATGACCACCAACTTAATATAAGCGCGTAACAAAGGAACAAAGCTATGTTCGACCTGGATTTCTCTACGCTTTCTTCCGTTTTTATCGACTTTACTATTATACCATTGCCTTAATCTTTCTCGAATTGTGTTTTCTGGTTGCTCTAGAATTTCCCCCAAAAACACCACCGCAGTAGATAAACCACTGCGGATGAGTCATCGCAATAGCAAAGCTCCACATTCCTAATACTACTGCTTGTGGTTTGCTTAAATGAGGCATTTTTAAGGGTGACCACCCGCAACCATTGTTGATAAGTAATTGGACGATTTTTGTTCACTGTGATTGATGTCACCCGGCTTTAATATACAATAATTATTTGACTATGGAACACATTTGATAAATTCCCTGTTTCTGAGTACTATTTAATGTCATTTGCTCCGCGCCGGGCGCGGGTACGTCATGGTGGCAGCAGTACAAAACAACGCGGGTAACGAACGTGATGAAAATAAATTTCAGTACTCCAACAGTCGCTCTGTGTGACCGCTACCCGAAGTTCTTTTGTCAATAGTTACCTACCAAAACAAATTTTCAAGTTGGTGCAAGTGTCTCAGCCATCGCCCCGTCAGGGGATAGCCATCAAGCAGAATTCGTCACTTAATGATTTTTATTGAATACTCAAATCCTTCCTGGGGTTTGGGTTTCAAAATGTATTTCTGTTGAGTAATACCTAGGCGAATGCCCAAATCTAAAAAACATACCCTTGAAAGCTACACCCATCACCCCACACCCCACACCCCGTAAAGCTTTTAAGGCTGTTTGTCACCCCGTCAGGCCATTTCCCCTTTGGTCCACGATTACCTTTAGTAATTTGCGGCAAATGCTTAAACAGAGGAATAATCCAGAATTTCCCGCTTTTATAGGCACCCCGCACCCGACCCTTCTCTAGGAGTTGGCGCAATCGTCGAGAAGAAATTCCTAATAGAGATGCCGCTTCAGTACACCAACCCCATATTAATGGAGCTGAAAGAATAGAGGAGCGCAGTGATATAGCGCTACGCGCCAGGCAAGAGGCAAGAGGCAATAGGCAATAGTAAAGAAAAAACTTAGTAATCAAGGGATTGAGCGATTTTAATTTTTATTAATTTGTCAAACACCATAGTGCGTAGTGCTATATGGTGAGGGCTCTTACCCCTGATTCGCTAGCAGTATCGTTAACCGAGTAGTATTGGTTAGCCTATTGACAAATGTTCGAAAAACTTACACCCTAAATGAGCGGACTACCTATTCCCAGGAAGACACGGTAAAGGGTAAATTACGCATTCAGCTATCAGCGGTCAGCGGTCAGCAGTCAGTTTATTTTATTCAAAAGCACCTCAACGTGGCACAGGCTTCTAGCCTGTGACGCCCATAAGCTGATAGCACCTCAAGTAGCGCTAATCGCTGTTCGCTGATAGCTGACGGCTGAATGCTTACGTTTCCGCAGGACAAGACTCACCCAACTAAGCAACGCGGGAATTGCCTTACGAGCCATCCAGGAAATATCCGAACATCGGACTATGAATTGCTACCACAAGTCAGTGAAGCGCTGATTTATAGCAAGGTAAACGCATCTTATTTTTAAATATTTACTGCATATGAGATTCATCCGATAAGTATTTATTCTTATTAATTTTGAAATCTCTTCTGACTAAGGCTTATAGCATTTAGATGCCTTTGCCCTGTGATTTATACCGCCATGATCAGACTTGGGTTACGTCATATTGATTCTTAATAATTACTTTATAAAATACAGGGTCAGCAGCAGACAAAATGGCTCATAATAATCATTAGCCAGATATCGGTTAATTGTGGGGTTAAACCCCTATCCTAGACTATCGTAAACATGTACTTGCAATAGATTTAATTTCATAAAAATAATGCGGTATTTTTATGAATAATCCTAGGCTTATTCCTTCTGGCGCTTACCCTGTTATAATAAGTTGTTTAACTGGGACTTTAGCACAAAAGGTACTCAAGAACCGAAGATTAGCTTCTTTATTTTTTGTTGACAAATCAGCTCTTATCTAAAAAGTCTACTACCTTACTTTACAAATGTTTGAAAAACTTAGTTGTGTCCGTGTAGGTGATGGCCATGTAGCCAGCTTACATGAGAAACTATTACGCGATCTTGGGATAGAGACTGTGGCGATTATTGATCCCGATCCGGTTAAACAAAAAGATGCATAAAAAAGAGGAATAAAGGTATGTTATTTTGAACAAGCGGCAGAACTACAGCCTTTTTTTTGGGATATTTGTTGCCCAACTAAATTTCACGTTGAAACAATTCAAACTATTGTATAAATCAACAATAGCGCTAATATAATTGTTGAAAAACCCATTTGTGAATATGGCGAATTCAAAACCTTGATTGATTTGCTTGATATATTTTATGGAAAACTGGTTGTCAACGAAAATTATCTATCATCATCGGTAACAGAGAAGATTAAACAAGTAATTTAATTTCTGGATATTACCCCAAATCGAGTTATATCTGAAATGACAAAGAATAGAATTAATGACTTTATTAATGGTCGTTTTTTGGATAATCATTTTTATGCTTTTGGATATGAAGGTTCACATATAGTGACCAATGTTATGGCTCTGGGAGAGGACTATCTACCCAAACAAATTGGTAATATGTTTTCTGCCGATCTATGTATTGATATCAACGGCAAAAAGCAGTATCTGCCTAAGCAAGGGATGGTAGAAAAGCACTATAGGCAGGGTAATCGCAGCTATTTAGTAGAAATCGTACTTGACAAAAAAAGGCAAATGACAGGTAGGTGCTCGCCAAAGTAAATGACCTTAAACGGTAGTATTTGTGACTGTTTTTATGACAATATGGTAGTCTAAAATAGATTCTATGAGCCATAGAATCTCAGTCAACTCAAAAGAATGTAACCCATCAGTTGATGGATGTTGGATACGGATAAATTTGCCGACTATTCGTGATCAAGTCTGAGCAAATCAATCAGGAAATCATGGCTAAGAGCGGCTCGAAAGCGTTTGGTCTTGATACTGTCTTTTGATGGATGGCGTAAGATTCAAGTTGATGCATAATCGTCGCAGCAAGGCCATATTCTCAGGGCCATGGCCGATGCGTATGCGGCTTTGGTCTTCTTTGAAGGTCACATCTAAGACCCAGTGCAGACTATTCTCTATACTCCAATGAGAGCGAATCGAATCAGCAATCAGTGCAGCATCGGCATCCAAACAGAAACATGTAGTAGGAGGGATTGTCTGTTTGATCATTCCAAAGGGTACGTTTGCGTCGAACCATGACAATCGTCTTCAATCGGGTCCATTTCTTGGCAATTCCAAGATTGGGTACTTGGCTAATTGGTACCGCCCACACTTGACGATATTCAATCCGGTAATGGCCTGCATTAGTTGCATCGTAATAACTATAGTTAATACCCTCCCACCCAGAGGCAACCGCTTCCTTGAAGAATGCTTTGACTCTTTTATATAGCGTCTTTTGGTTAGCCTTGAGTGCCAGAATATAGTCACCCCCCTCTTTGATGATTTGCGTGGGCCTTGGTGGTTTGGGTGCCCATGGCATCAATAGTGATAGTCGTTCTGTTGATGTCCAATAGCAATAGTCAACTCAGGGATAGCGGTAATCTCATTGGAGTTGTGATCCACTTGCTGTTGAGCCAACACCATATGATGCTCATTGCTCCAAGCACTCACACTAGGTCAGGCTTTGAGCTTGCTTTGACGGTCGTAAGAGCCACGAGCGGTTTTACCATCGATGTGAATTAGCTTAATATCTAATTGAGCCGTCAGATACTCTATCCAGCGCAAGAAAAAGTCATGAAACTGTTCTGGGTCAATCAGGGCAAACACTCGCGAGCGTCGTATCGTGAGACGGTATCCCATTTGGCAACTCCAAAAGCGATGCAGCGCGGTCTTGGGGAGGCAGTGCGGTCTTGGGGGTTCCCCCCATGAGCAACTGCCGTGGTTTCCCCCACTCGCGCTTTGCATCAAGACAAGGTGGCTAACCACTCGTATTCTTCACGGGCCTTAGGTAGCGACCGCCACCATATTATCTGCTCCAGCTAAAGTGGCGCTTGATCCCAATCGCTACAATATCTACCAGCAGATGGTCTGGTTTACGCTTTGTTCTGGGGTCATCTAAGTTCTTCAGTTCATCGATAATGGTGCGTTTGACCCTTTTAACAGGAGCAGATGGCCTCGAACTGGATGTTGGTGTTGAGCATTACCCTGGTGCAAATCCTTTAGTCATGGCAATTAACCGAAGGAGAGACGATATTAGCTAGTGGAGCACGATTGAACCAATATTGTCTACAATCTCAGAGCAAGTAAGTATTACAGCCTTTTTGTCAAGTAAATCTGATCTAAAGTTAAGTGCGATTACCCTGGCACTATAGGGCTGTGAATAACGCCGATGTTGTGCTATATACTTCTATGGAGGGAAATATAAAATACTTTTTTCCAGGATACTCTCACCAGCACTTTTGTAAAGCTCCTGAAGATCCCCATACCCGCTACCGTGTATTGGCTGTAGAAGATCATAGTCAAGGTATAACCGTAGCTGGATTCTATGAGCCTATTCTTGGTCACAACCGAAGAGAAGGGCGTTTGGTCGTTTTGAACAAAATGTTGAGCGCAGTCCCCACCTAGAATCTTTGATGCGCGGTGGGGTTAGCGAAACCAATAAACAAAGCGCAGCATCCTTATTCTGGCTTTTCCTGATTCTGGACATATGCAATCAGCTTTTGTAATGGAGCTTGTGTTCCTACTGAAATCAAAGCATAGCTGCCACCCCAGAACATCGGTTTTTCTGACCAGTAAAAACGTTTTAGATGAGCTGCATACTCTTTCCGCATTAGTCGAGAGGAAACAGTTTTGAGGTTATTTACTAGCTTTGACAAGTCAATACTGGGGATAGCTTCAAACAAAACGTGGACGTGATTACTCTCCCCCCCAAATTCAATCAGTTCACAATCCCATTTTGCTAGGGTAGCCCTAAAAATGTCTTCCAAGCGTTCGAGCATCTCCCCTGTTAGGGAATTGTTTCTGAACTTAGTCACTAGTACCAAGTGATAGAGCAACCGAAATGCCGAGTTGGAGCGAGTCTTGAGTCTCCTGAAATCCATAGAGCGGTATCGGCAACTAAATTGACAACTAAATCTTAGCAAGTTAAAATATATTTGGTATTGGTTAAGTCTTTCTCCATGAGCCGGAAGCAAGCTAAAAAGCGAACTAAGCGCAAAAAGTGGCAGTCAGCGTCGTTGATCAGAACTGATGTCTGGTCGCTGTCTTTGACTCGCCATCAGCGTAATTTAGCTATTCTGACGGTGGAAGAGTACCGCCATTTCCTAAAACCTTTGGTACTAATCGCCTATTGGAATTGGTCTGCCCTGTTGGGGTTAACTGCCAAAGAACGGGTGAACACCCTGGAGAAGTTGGTTCACCAGACCGCAGATAATCCCAATCCTAAATATGGTTGGTACTTCAAAAAAGCCATCAATAACCATCCATCGTTTCGCAAGTTTCCCAGCTACCTAAGACGGGCTGCCATCCAAGACGCATTAGGGATTGTTAGCAGCTTTGTGACTCGCTGGCAGGATTGGAAACGAGGCAACAGAAAGCACCGACACGACAAGTCCCCTAAGCTTACTGCCTTCTGTAACAGCTACCCAGCTTTGTACAAAGGTCAACAAATTCGCTATAACGCTAATTTTAACGCTGTAGACCTCAAGGTTTGGAACGGTAAGGATTGGGTATGGCTATTGGCTATTCCTGTTCGTTCGTCGGGAAAAAGCCGCCATCTAGGTCAAGACAACAAACTGATGTCCCCTTCCTTAATTGCTAACGGCCGCAGCGTTCATCTGTCGATGCCCGTCGAGATCGCAATTAAGGAACTGCCGGAATCTGATTGGGTTTGTGCGGTAGACCTAGGAATTAACACCACAGCGACCTGCTCTATCGTTAGTCGGGACGGTACTGTAAAAGCGAGGAAATTTATTTCCCCCGCCAGAGACATAGACCGCCGTGACCAACGCAAGCAGCGTATTGCCACTAAGTCCAAGCAAACCCGTAAGATAACCAAAAGGAATTTGCCTCAAGGGTTCTGCAAGGGATTGTATCGCAAGTCCAAACAGATCAACGAACACATTGCTCAAGTCGTATCCAAAGCTGTAATAGACTTTGGAATCGCTCATCAAGTGAGGGTGATTGTGTTTGAGGACTTGTCAAACTGGAAGGCAAAAGGGGGTAAGCACGGCTCTCTCCAAAAGCAACGATTCCACCAATGGTGTAAAGACCGGATTGTGGAACTTGCCATCCAGAATAAGAGCGAGTTAGGCGGGAACGTCGTCAAGGTTAACGCTAAATACACCAGTGCTTATGGGTTTGATGGGTCTGGCTTAATTTCCCGCAGCAACAAAAAGTATTCCCTCGCCAGATTCAAGAACGGCAAGCGCTATAACGCCGACTTATCTGCGTCTTACAACATCGGCGCTAGATATTGGTATGCCGTGCTCACTAACGCGAAATTTACTAGGGTCTGGGAAGGCAGAAGTTCCTCCCACACGCTGAGAACGCCAGTGACGCTCAGTAGTTTATGGAAGCTATCTGAGTCCAACCTAGCATAAGAATCCCCAGCTAGAATTTTTAATTTAGCTGGGGTGCGTTCAAGGATACTTCTCATAAAAACTTGGACAAATCTAAACAAAACCAGATTGCTCTCGACAAACAAAAATATCCATTCATTAGCTTCCGCCGCAATTCATCCCACCTCCGAAAGCAGTAGCTTCGGCGTCGGATGAGTACACAGGGCAGGGCAAACCAATCTTATTTTTGTACATGCTGGCGGGGTGAGGATTTCACCAACGGTGCGACCCCGGTCGGGTTTCCCGACAAGGGTGAACGCGCACCAAGAGAATCGAGTCCGGGTTTTTATCAATTGATGAAATCATTACTGGATAAGGGTTTTGGAATTTAGATGGGGTTTGCCTCTGAAAGCGTCATAAACTGACGTTTTGTGTAAGTTTGATCGAACAGTTTAAAGATAAATATCTTCTCCTTGCTCTGTGAAGCGAACATCTTTAATATTCAACTGAGAGTTCGCAGTAAGAGTTTTACGCAAACTACCGAAAAGGGCAAATTGCTCACAAGTGGAGAGGGAGACAAACTGCCGCTGGGAATCTGGTGATAGGCGCAAATCGACGGTAGCTACACCAGTATTGGCATTGATCTTGACACGGTATCCCGATACATTAAAGTCACTGGAGTTACCAGTCTCTAAAACTTTTCCTATAACTGTATTTACTGGATTTCCTACTGGTACAGCTACCTGTTCAGATACCAGAGACTGACACTGACTGTCAGCCCGATAGACATTAAGAATTACTGGGTTAGCTCGATTGCTATTATTACTCCCTTGGCTGACTGTAGCCTTAAGCGCGACCTTACCAACCTTGGTTCCTGGTTGAGTTTCTTCCGTAGGTACAGTAATCTTAGGTAGACTAGTATTAGTGGGTACTACACCAGTGCTAGAGCTAGCCTCGGTGGCTGGTTCAGGAGATAGATTCCCTACAGGAGTTTTCTGGGAACCAGGATTGTTATCACTCACCAAACCATAGCTACTGAAACCAACGACAATTGCTGCAATCGCAACAGGAGCTAGATAGTGTTGAAAACTTTTCATTTGGCTTCGCTCAAAACAATGCTTCTAGCTGTTGTCTAAAGCAACAGTTACATCAATCCATATTCAAGGTAGAGCGTGGTTGATCAGGATAAAACAGTTAAAAAATAGAAACTTTCAAATAAAAATTGAAATCATTTTCACGCTTATATCCCAATTCTGGCGCATTAGGGCTATAGATCAATTTAATCTTGCCATCTACCGACATTCGCAACACTCGTGACACTCCCGACACTCCCGATCTCCCCATCTGCATCTGTAGTCCTACTTTGAAGAATTGGTATTAACTTTGGGGGAGGTGAAACCCAGCTACCCTGTTGTAATCGCCTTGCTATGCTAAAAGAAGTTCCCCCGTGGAGGACATCCCCGATTCAATCAACCATGACTAAACAACCAGCCCGAATCTGCATTCTCGGTGGAGGCTTTGGGGGTCTCTATACAGCCCTACGCTTAAGCCAGCTGCCTTGGGAAAAGCCCCAACAACCAGAAATTGTCTTGGTTGATCAAAATGATCGGTTCTTATTTTCACCGCTGTTGTATGAACTGATCACTAGTGAACTACAAACCTGGGAAATTGCTCCACCCTATGAAGAATTGTTAGCAAACACAGGTGTACGGTTTACTCAGGCAGCGGTAGCAGGCATTGATGTAGAACAGCAGCAGGTACAGCTAGAGACTGGAGCGGAATTTCAGTATGATCGCCTGGTGTTAGCCCTAGGTGGAGAAACCCCCCTAGAGCAGGTGCCTGGGGTGGCTGAGTATGCTATCCCGTTCCGAACTATTACTGATGCCTATCACCTGGAAGAACGCTTACGGATTTTGGAAGAATCCGATACAGATAAAATCCGGATCGCTATAGTTGGTGCAGGTTACTCTGGTGTGGAACTAGCTTGCCATCTAGCAGAACGGTTGGGAGAGCGCGGAAGGTTGCGGTTGATTGAACTCGGTGATGTGATTCTAAGAACATCAACGGACTTTAACCGAGAGGCAGCACGCAAAGCTTTGAATGAACAAAAGGTCTGGATTGATTTGGAAACCAGTGTTGAGTCCATTGGACCTGACACCATTTCTCTTTTGTATAAAGGACAGGTGGATACTATCCCCGTAGATTTAGTGCTGTGGACAGTAGGCACAAGAGTGACACCAGTTGTGCGATCGCTTCCGCTCAAACAAAACCAGCGTGGTCAGCTGGTCACCAGCCAAAGGTTACAAGTGGTTGACCATCCCGAAATTTTTGCCCTAGGTGATCTAGCGGATTGCCGAGATGCTGATAATCAACCAGTTCCCAATACAGCTCAATCCGCTTTTCAGCAAGCCGATTATGTGGGTTGGAATGTCTGGGCTTCTTTAACTGGGCGTCCCCTGCTGCCCTTCCGTTACCAGCAGTTAGGAGAGATGATGACTTTGGGGAAAGACAATGCAACTCTTACTGGTTTAGGTGTCAAGCTGGATGGTCCTTTAGCCCACATAGTGCGGCGACTTGCCTATCTTTATCGGATGCCAACTATAGAGCACCAACTGAAAGTGGGCATGAACTGGATTACTCAACCATTAACTGATCTTCTGTCTGGAACATAAAGACATACATACAGGAAAAATGAACAATTAACCATTAACAATTAACCATTAACCATGGAAAAACCGCGAGTAATTTTTCTAGATGCTGTCGGTACCCTATTTGGTGTTCAAGGGAGTGTAGGGGAAGTTTATAGTGCGATCGCTAATCAATTTGGGGTTACAGTACCTGCTTCAGCTTTGGACAAAGCCTTTGTCAAAGCCTTCGCCTCAGCAGAACCAGCGGTTTTTCCAGAAACAGATCCTGAAGAAATTCCCCAGCGAGAATTTGAATGGTGGTGGGTGATTGCCTCCCGCACCTTTGAACAAGTTGGTGTACTTGACCAGTTCACCGATTTCATTGATTTTTTTGACGAACTCTATGCCCACTTTGCCACTGGTCAACCTTGGTTAATTTATCCGGATGTTATCCCAGCTCTGAAAGCATGGCAGCATATTGGTATTGAGTTGGGTGTCGTATCAAATTTTGATTCCCGTCTCCATCTTGTCTTAAAAGCTCTAAAATTAGAAGAATTTTTCTCCTCCATCACAATTTCTACCCAAACTGGCTTTGCCAAGCCTGATCCACAGATTTTTGCTGCTGCTTTACAAAAACATCACTGTAGTGCTCAGGAGGCTTTTCATATTGGTGATAGTTTTCAACAAGACTATCAAGGTGCTCAGGCAGCTGGCTTGAGAGCATTTTTGATCAAACGCAAACCAATGACTTAACTTAAACGCGATGCTCCTAGGTCGCCGCTACGCGAACGCACCAATTGTTTTCCACAACAGTTTCTGGTTAATAAGCGGTGCTCTGGTATGGTTTGGCTGCTTCTTTGAGCATATTGGCTGCTAACTGTGAATTCTTGGTTCTGGGTAAAGGGTAACCAGCAACTCACTTTCTTTAACTGCTAACTCATCCAACCGCTGAGCTACCAGTACTCGCTCAAAATAGGTATCAGCCAGTACCCAGTAAACACCATAGTGACGAGCCTCAGATGCCATCAAGCTACGATAAAATTTTGCTAGAGATGGATCACAACAGTGAGTTGCTAGTAATCCCAAACGTTCGTGAGAACGAGCCTCGATCAGTCCAGCAACTAGTAAAGAATCCAACAACCGTTCTGGTTCGTTTCGGCGAATCTGAGTTTTCAATCCAGCTCCATAGGGTGGTGAAGAAAGGGGACCTAAGGGAATGCTACGTCTTTCTAGCCACTGGTTAACTTGCTCGAAATGTTCTAGTTCCTCACGGGCAATGACCGTCAGCTGACGCACAAGTTTACTGTAGGATGGGTAGCGAAACATTAAATTCAGTGCTACTCCAGCCGCTTTACGTTCACAATGGGAATGGTCGAGTAAAATAACATCAAGGTTTGCAAGGGCTTGCTCGATCCAAGCCTGGCTAGTAGGTTGTTTGAGGGTATTAATCAAAGGCAGACCAGAAGAAGACACGGTTTTTGTTCAAATCAAAGTAGTTGGCTTGTTTATTGCAGACAGGCTTTGGTATCGGTAGGCGATGGTATTAATTTTAACTGAATTGTGTCAATCCCCGTATTGTTAAGGTGCAGGTGTAATCTTGTCAAAAACTGGGTTCAATACCCGCTTTTTTAGCAACAAGTTGCGTCGGAAACCCCGACTTACCCGTAGTAAATCCGGGTAATTCATGATAAATTTACATAGATACTACACATAGACACTTATAAGACAAGTTAAACTAGCTAGTTGAGCCTATTCTTCAAACTATTACACTTAACGACTCTATTCAGGAATAGCAAATCTCTTAAAAGGAAGACCACTCTGAAAAAATAGGTGCATCAATCTATAAATAGGTATGAGGCTAATGGTATTAGGTTTTAGGTACAACACAAGCAGTTGATAGCCTCTGTGCTTGAGGAGGGGTGCTTCATACCCTGGTCATAAACCGCTTAGCCATTTAACCTAGAACTCTGATGCCTAAAGCCATTAAACTTAAATTTTATGAAGGGGTCTACCTGATATTTAACGCAATTAAATTTGGATAAGTAAAGTAATGACCCACCGTCGTATTGTTATCGGTGACGTTCATGGTCACTATAATCCTCTTATGGCCTTATTGGATGCGATCGCGCCCACTAGTGACGACACCGTTTATTTTCTTGGAGACTTGATTGATCGAGGACCGATGAGTTCTCAGGTTGTGGAATTTGTCAAGCAAAACGCTCACCCCTGTTTATTAGGTAATCATGAGCTGATGTTACTAGAAATTATAGGTAACAATTCAGTACCTAACTCAACAAGACAAGCCTGGCTCTATAGTGGTGGTGAAAGTACTATCAACAGCTATGGTGGAAAAGTCTCCCAAGATCACCTTGATTGGATCAAAACACTGCCAACCTACATTGATTTAGGAGATACCTGGCTAGTTCATGCTGGGGTTAATCCTCGCATGACCATTGAGGATCAAACCGTTGAGCAATTTTGTTGGATTCGGGATGAATTTCACAGTATGCGTGAACCTTACTTTCTCGACAAGCTGATCATCACGGGTCACACCATGACTTTCACCTTACCAGGAGTGGCTCCCGGTACCATAGCCCAAGGTTGTGGTTGGCTAGATATAGACACTGGTGCTTATCATCCCAAAAGTGGTTGGATGACCGGTCTAGACATTACCAATAATCTTGTTTATCAAGTTAACGTCTTTCGGGGTGATGTTCGCCAATTCCCCTTGGAAGAAGCCGTGACCAAGATAGAACCTAGTAAAATACGCCGACGTCAAGTATTGAGTACCTCGTGAGGGTGATAGAGGTTAACAAAAAGACTATTGAGCAAACTTCCTGCTCTTGAGATAGCTGTGCTTATCTGAGCACTCGCCCTCCACGACCTGTTGTCCTTTTGAGGGCAGCTTTTTTCTGGTTGCGGACTACACGAGTTTTGTTTTTGTAAGCCCGATTGTTTAATCCATCACCAACATAGGCACGATTTGAATCGATAGACTGCTCCAAGAAATCAATTCGGTCTGCTGTTGACGGATGAGTACTCAGAAATCCTGGAATAGAGCCTCTTTGCTTGAGGAGTTTTTTCATAAAGTCTAGTGATCCTATCGGAGCATAGCCTGCTTGTTTTAAGTTCTTGATACCTAGTTCATCCGCTTCAAACTCATGCTGACGACTCTTGGGACGACGTAGTGCGAATTCCACGCCCAGATTAACCATCGTGCTGCTATCAACTCCAGCCGCTTCTGCTAAACCTCTAGCGATCGCGGCTTGCCTAATTTGCTGGATACTATGACGAGCTACAATATGACCAATCTCATGAGCTATCACACTTGCCAGTTGAGCTTCATTGTCTGCTGCTGCGATTAAACCCGTGTTAATATAAACAAATCCTCCCATAGTAGCAAAAGCATTAATATTAGCATCATCGACCACCTGGAATGTATAGTTAATGTTTGGACGTTCGCTGCTTTTAGCTAGTCGCTGACCAATTTGATCAACATAGCGATTAATTTCCCGATTGCGATAGAGCTTAAATTGCTTGCTAACAAGTTGCTGATTAATTTGCTGACCAATTTGGACTTCCTGTTGATCAGACATATTAGATAACTGGATAATCTGAATACCACGCAATAGCAGCTCTAACCAGGGAACCCCTTGGGCAACCTGAGCTGTTCCCACCACCAGACTCAGGGATAGAAGCATGCTGATTAACGGATACAACAAACGACGTCGATAACGGGAGTAAATCGATAATATATTGCTTAACATAGCAAAATTATGAATTATTAAATCGAAAAGAGATTATTTTAGCTATTTGTCCCGAAAAAGGGTTTGCAGCCATGGCTTGCTGTAGAGGAGCCTTGTCTTTAACATCATAAGTCAACTCTCTACTAGGAGTTGTCTACCATAATTACTGACCAGTAGCATTCCTCGTTATGGTTGAACCCCAAATAGGGTAATATGTTCCACAGACAAACCCGGTGTTCGTTACTCTCACTCACCACTTATGGATAACTTTAATTATAGGTATTAGTTATGAGGTATTAGGTACATCAAAAGCAGTTAACAGCCGACCTGCTTTAAGAATAGCCCTTGATAACTAGGTTAGAAACCCCTTAGCCATTCAACCTAGAGCCAGCGAACCTTAAGGAGTTATCTTTAACACTATACAATTTTCACAAAAACACCTAACCAATTTTATGGCTATTGTAGATTCTAAAGGACGTTTGTTTGGCAAGGTGAGCATTATCGACTTCGGTGCTGCCTTGGTGATTTTGTTGGTAGTTGTAGGAATTTTCTTCTTTCCTGGTGAGTCTGGTTCCGTTGCCCAACTCAATAGCACCAAACCAGTAGAAGTAGATGTTATTGTCCGGGGGTTAAGCTTGCTTGAACCAGATGTGTTGGTCAATCAGTTGGAGGAGACCAAGAAGACTAATATTGTTATTCGTAAGCAACCCTATGGTCAGGTTGACGTCAAATCTGTCAAAATTCTGCGTAGAAGTGTCCTGGTGCCACAACCAGATGGCTCTATCAAAGAACTACCAGATCCCAGACCTAGCTTTTATGGGATTAATATGTTACTGACCTTAGGTGGTAAAGCAACAATCACCAAAGATGGAGTAGTGTTGGGCAATAGCAAGATTAAAATTGGTACCCCGGTAGAGTTAGAAGGTAGAGATTATAACTTCAACGCCAGTGTGATTAATGTCAGAGTAGAATAATCACGAGTGATGGGGTCAATTTAACTAAGAATTGATGCCATAGACCCCACACGCTTCGCACCCGCAAGGGAGGGCTTGACCTCACTTAGTATCAGCTTTTTGCACCGAAGCATCATTGATTCCCAGGGTAAGCCGTAGAGGTTTCTGGTAAGGATAGGCTCTAGCAACTTGCCGGTAAACGTCATAATTAGTAGGTAGTGTAACTATCTGTGCTCCCTCTTTATAGGTGATATCGTATTTAACTGTACGCAACAGCTCTGGCTTGCTAGGCTTATGATGAAGTGGCTGACGCTGTTCTACCTCATCAATGCTTGGTTTTGGTGGGACAACTGGCCACCATAACCCCTTGTCATCAGGTCCTGTTACAGCACCTTCTGGTTTCTCACCATTGCGGTTGACTACGGACTTGGAAGCAAACTCCTCAACATCGGGATCTCTATCAGTTGTTGAATTAATAGAATACTCAACTCGCCAGGTTAAGGTGGTTAGTGCTGTAGCTTCATACTCAGTAATAATCACAGTGTTACAACTGCTAAGCACTACTGCTACACAAAAGCCGATCAACATCAAGATAATCTGGCGACGCCGGAAAATGCGATCAAGTAGGACATGGAAACTAGTCAAATTCACTCCACCCCATCCAAACTTACGACTAAATGCAATTTGCTCCCCTATACCCTATTCTGTATCAAATTCTCAAACCTGCCTTTCCCAATTGCCTGTGGTCAGGAGCAACGGATTCACCTGCGATCGCACTGACCTTCGATGATGGACCCCATCCACACTACACTCCCAAGTTACTGCAAGTTTTAAACCGCTACCAAGTCAGAGCAAGTTTTTTCTGGTTGGGCGTTTGCGTAAACCAAGCCCCCAGTGTCGCCAGAGAAGTTTACCAACAAGGTCACTGGTTGGGACTCCATGGATATTACCATCAGTCTTTTCCCTTTCTAAAACGGGATGCCCTTAAGCAGAGTTTGCTCCTTACCCAAGACGCGATCGCTCAAGCTTGTCAGATTCAGCCAGACAAGGTAAAAGATGTTCGTCCCCCTAACGGATTATTTACGCCCCGAACCTTGAATATACTGCACCAGTGGAACTATAGATCAGTAATGTGGAGTGTTGTCCCAGAAGACTGGAAACGTCCTGGTGTCAGTATAATCGTGGAGCGAGTCCTAAAGCAGGTTCAAAACGGTTCCCTGATCGTCTTACATGATGGTTATTATGGAGGACAAGATGTGGTTGAAACTACGGCTGAGTTAATTCCTCAGCTATTGCACCAAGGTTACAAGTTTGTTAGTATTAACCAGCTATGGCAGGAAAATTAGTAGTGCATGTTAATTGACTTAAGGTTTTCTCGCTGACTGCACCGTAAACTCCTATAAAAATTGCTTTGCTAGACGCTTCCGGTTTTCCATCTCCGGAACTCCTGTAGTGAACTACTCAAGTTCAAATACCTACTATATATACTACATATAGAGTATAATATCGATTATAACGCTATATGTAGTGCTCAGCTAATCTGATAAATTTTAAAAAGAATGAGCAAAACGTAAAAATTAAAATTAGAAATTAAAATAATGATCAACCGAAAGCTCTATCGGACAAGGAGAGTTGCTTCCCCTACCCAATGTTGAGATCGTCTTTCTCTGGACTATTTCAGATGCCCTGCTTCACCATTCCCTTACGCAGGAATAGGGAATTAGGAGCTGGTTAAATGAACTTAATTGGCAGTACTTTCACTTAGGGTCTTACTACATTGGTTAAGTTTATGTGTTACAAGAGTAATGCAAAATAATCATTACCTAGCCCCAGAGCTTGTCAATGGTTATCATACAGGACAAGTTAATTAACTTAGTGAAGTCCAACTGTCTGTCTGTCGGGTTTTATAGAACATTAGTACTAAAATAGTGACTATATTCTAGGCATAAGGGAAAGTGGGTACTTATTGCTACACTTTCTCAAAGCTTTTGACCAGATAAATAAGCTAAATTTTTCAGATAAACACTAGAGCAAAATTTTGTAAATAAGGCTACAATCAAAAAGTCTTCCCAAAATTCAGTATTAACACTTAAATGGATAGTAGATTCACTGCAAGTTAAGTCCAAGGAAATAGAGTCGATCTAATTCCTACGGCTGAAGCGATTCGACCCACCATAGGGTGCAACAAACAAGGTTCTCACTGACTAAGCTATCTTAAGTAGATCAACGGACATCATCTACTGGTCTGAAACTGAAGGAGCATGAGGAAAAAACATGACCCAGGCAAATGAATTACTCGCAACAATCGCTCAACCTCAGAGCGATTTAGAAGTCTTGATTGAGGATGACGTGAACCGAGATGATTTGGTGGACGCTCAACCGGATGAGGAGAATACTAAGCCTGGTAAGGGGCGATCTAACCGTCGCCGAACCCAAAGCAAAAAGAAGCACTATACAGAAGATTCAATTCGCCTCTATTTGCAGGAAATTGGCAGGATTCGTCTACTCAGAGCTGATGAAGAAATTGAATTAGCCCGTAAAATTGCTGATTTGTTGGAATTAGAACGAGTGCGGGAGCGCTTGTTTGAGCAGTTAGACCGGGAACCTGGAGATCGGGAATGGGCAACAGAGGTCGATATGGAGCTGCCAGCTTTCCGTTACCGCTTACACGTCGGTCGGCGGGCTAAGGAAAAAATGGTGCAGTCTAACCTCCGTTTGGTGGTTTCCATCGCCAAAAAATATATGAATCGAGGACTTTCATTCCAAGACTTGATTCAAGAAGGTTCTCTAGGTTTAATCCGGGCTGCGGAAAAATTTGACCACGAAAAAGGCTACAAGTTTTCCACTTATGCTACGTGGTGGATTCGTCAAGCTATTACTCGTGCCATTGCTGACCAGTCCCGGACTATCCGCTTACCCGTTCACCTTTATGAAACCATCTCGCGGATTAAGAAAACCACTAAACTTCTTTCTCAAGAAATGGGTCGCAAGCCCACAGAAGAGGAAATTGCAGATCGGATGGAAATGACCATCGAGAAGTTGCGATTCATTGCCAAATCAGCTCAACTTCCCATCTCCTTAGAAACACCTATTGGTAAAGAAGAAGACTCCCGCTTGGGAGACTTTATTGAAGCCGATGGTGAAACCCCAGAAGATCAGGTTTCCAAAAATCTACTCCGGGAAGATCTAGAAAGTGTCCTTGATACCCTTAGTCCCCGGGAACGTGACGTACTGCGTCTACGCTATGGATTAGATGATGGACGGATGAAGACTTTGGAAGAAATTGGCCAAATCTTTAACGTGACGCGGGAACGGATTCGACAAATTGAAGCTAAAGCCCTTCGCAAACTACGCCATCCAAATCGCAATAGCATTCTCAAGGAATATATCCGATAGAAAACCCTGCTGCTTGATAGCAATCAGGGTTTTCTGTTATCGCTGTATCTACTGGGTGGGGAATAGGGAGTCACTATGAAGTCTGGTTAATCACATATAATACGGTTGGTGCCATGCATGTTAATCGTCAATTGACACCTAACAACTTTTAATTTTCAATTTTCACTTGGCTATCAACCAAACATGATAAGTATTCAAACAGGCATTGTATCACATTCCTTACCCCAATTCCTATCCAGAAATCAGTTCCGGTGCGCTTTCCCTTTGAAGAATTAAATTACGGGGTCGCACCGTTTTGATATTTTAGCTGACATTCCGTAGAACAAACTATGGAATCAGCTAAAAACACATAAGAAAGCTGGAGTTCTAGTGTTGAACTCCAGCTATTTATTGAGATTGACAAATTTAACTAACTATTGGGAACTACATTAAGCCCAAAAAGTGTAGTACACCTTGACCAGTAATATATTCTGTGACTAAAGCAGCGATGAAACCGATCATAGCTAGACGACCATTTAAGTTTTCTGCTTTAGAGGTGAAACCGAATTTGGCTTCGTTAGACTCTTGATTGGACATTGTTCTTTGCTCCGCTAATTTACTCTGTGTAGCCCGTTTATATTAAAAAATGTAACAAATTATTGGCTAAATGTCAATTATCTGCATAGCCAACCGGGATGAATTGTGTATAAAGTCTTAGTTCATCAATGATGTAAACTTATGTGAAGCATAATTTCCTGTTTTCATCATGATCTCTCGTCGCGCATTTCTCAGCAGTCTGTTGGCTAGCTTTATCGTTTTGCTAGCTTGGATAAATTTTCCCAACCCTGCCCATGCTCTCGGTGGCAAACAACTTCCTCTCAATAAACCCGCACCCGAGTTCACCCTACCAACTAATACTGGTAAGGGTCAGGTGTCCCTCTCGGATTATCAAGGTCATTGGGTTGTACTTTATTTCTATCCCAAAGACTTTACTAGTGGTTGCACCTTGGAAGCTCAGCGATTTCAGCAAGATTTGCCCAAATACATAAAGAGAAATGTGCAGATCCTAGGGGTGAGCGTGGATGATGTCGATTCTCACGCCGAGTTTTGTGACTCAGAGGGTTTACAGTTCCCACTTTTAGCTGACACCGATGGCTCTGTCAGCAAGGCTTATGGTTCTTGGTTAGGTATTATGTCCCTACGCCATACCTATATCATTGATCCAGAAGGAATTCTACGGAAAATATTCCTTGGTGTAAGACCAGCAATTCATAGCACCGAAGTACTGGCTAGCCTGGATGAGTTAATTTCTACTCCTTGGTGGGTTGATTTGCTACTAAGGATTAAGCTTTAACAAGATTTATGCATTGATCAGGTCTAATATCTCTGGTCTAATATCTCTGGTCTAATATCTATAGATAGAGTTTAACCAAATCAACTCATTTCTAGATATAGCTCTACATATAGCTTGAGTGCCTAAGTCCTATTTAAGCTTCCTTAAAGGAGGCTACTGAAAGCAAGCTGAGTAGCGAAGCCGGATCATCAACAGTAGCGCTGGTTAGCTGAACATTGTCAATGATTAGTCCAGACTGAGTTTGATTACTCAATTCATTCACAACACCAAAGCCTAGGCTGTAGGTTCCAGGTGTAGTGAAGGTATGAGTAAATGTTTGAAATCCGGTTTGGTGGTAAAAGTTGTTCGGTGCTTGACTAAAAACTCCTAGGATGGGGTTAGCTAATTCATAGACAATTTGGGACTTGGGAGAACTAAGGCAAACGAAAGCGAAGTCGGCAACAATAGCCTCATCTCCCACGTCTTCATTGGTGAGAAAATTCCAATCAAAGGTTAAGGTATCACCAAGACCAGGGGTAATAATTTGTTGGATAGCAGCACCTCTGACTACCTTGCTAGAAGTACCACATATGCCAACGGTGTCTAAAATTTTCTGGGCAATACAATCGAGAGTTCCTGTGGACAGGTATAAAAACTCTTCCAGTTTAGAGGCTGATGGGGCTTTTGGCTGACCTGTTCTGGTGACTTCGGTATTGCTAGTTCTGAGTAAAAGTTGCTTTTCTCCCTCTGTTGGAGTAATGCCAAAACTAGCTCTTTTGATCCCGCCTGGTCCTAGCTTTTGCCAGCCTTTGAGTCCTTCTTCAAAGCCACCATTAACTAATTTAACTGGTTCCTCAGCACTAGAAAAACTAGAGGAGTCAACCAGATAGTTGATTTCTTTTCTTAAGGTGGACTGTTTTGGCATTTGAGACGTGGACATAAAATTAATTTTTCTAGAACGCTAAAGGTTGAAACGACGATGATTCCAGAAAAATCAGAGGCAATCTTAACTTTTGACATGAGCACCAACCGTATTAACACCCTGATTAATCTGATCAGTTTGATGATCGTCTAATGACTAATGAACGTATTGTGTAAATTTTTACACGGTTGTTTAATTAAAAGTCAATGTATCTAGGTAATCTTTACAAACTATTTATATTTTGATATTTATTCATTAAGTTTCCGAGAAGAAACGATTAACTATAACCTTGACAAATTCAGATTTTTATCTCTCCATAAGCTAATCTCAAATATGAAGATTTTGTCAAGGGGTCTGTTCAAGTAAGCTTAATTACTTACTGTTCTCAAATCAGAGCAAAAGGCACAGCAAAGATTAGTCAGTTTTTTTACTTTTCCTATTTATTTTTTATATTTAAAGTTTCGCTCAAGTTGTTTTAATATTTTATACATTTCTGGAAGCCGATTGTAGATGGCAGATATTTTTAGCCAGAGTTTGTTGGAAATAGCAGGATAGCCAGACACTACACTTCCGGGTTCTACATCTTTGTGGATTCCGGATTTAGCGGTCACAATTGCTCCATCCCCAACTTTCACTTGATTCGCAATTCCTACCTGACCCGCCAGCAGCACTTGATTACCCACTTTGACTCCTCCAGATAATCCGACTTGGGCTGCCAAGGCACAGTTTTGTCCCACCTCGGAGCCGTGACCAATATGTACCAAATTATCTAATTTAGTGTTGCGTCCAATCCGAGTTTCCCCAACCGCTGGACGGTCAATAGTGCTGTTACAGCCAACTTCCACCCCATCTTCTAAGACCGTGTAGCCAGACTGTTGCATTTTATACCACCCTTGGGGAGTTGGCACAAAGCCAAACCCTTCAGCACCAATGACTGCACCACTATGAATTACACAATCGTTACCAATGCGGCTTCGTTCATGAATAGTGCAGTTGGCATGTAGAACAGTGCGATCGCCTATGTCTACTTCAGGATATATTACTACATTAGGATGGATACAAACCTGATTGCCAATCTTTACCCCTGCTAAAATTACGACGTTGGGTCCAATATAGACATCTTTTCCTAACTGAGCATCTGGGTCAATCACTGCACTGGGGTGGATGACTGGTTCTGGTTGAAAGGGTTGATAGAAACATGCGATCGCATGAGCAAATAGTAATCTCGGTTCAGATGTCCCTACCCAAGCAATACCTCTTTCTGTCGCTTTTGCCTGTAATGCTTCATCCAGGGACAAAATTAAGGCACTCGCCTGGGTTTTTTCTACCATGTGGGCAAACTTGGGTCCCTCAATATAACTGAGAGTGCCTGGGGTTGCTTGATCGATGGGAGCAACTCCAGTAATTTCAGGGTTAAGCTCTGTATCGCTATTCAGGCTATGGCACAAAGACCCTGTACTACCCAGGTGTTCTATTAAAAGACTAAATTTCATGGCTCAGCAATGGGTGGGTGTGGAATTTCACATCTGGAATGATAGGATAAATTGGTGACTAACCGCCATTGCTATTGAGTTAGTTACCAAAAGATTTGGGTTTAAAGCCCCGTCCTTCGTTGGCCTTTGGCCACGCTACGCGAACGACGGCTTTTCCTTTTGTGTGCTATAATAAAAGTATAAGTAATAAACTAATATGTAGATAGGTATGATCTAATCATAAGTAGACAACGTAAAAAATATGTATTAGATACGTATTGCGTAATTTGGTAAGCACGACTATAACGTCTATGAAAAATTTAGATATAAAAAAGTATCTATCTCTAAAAAAAAAGTAAAGGTACGGTGGGGCACACCGAAACCTAGGTTAGAGACCAAATACGCTTGTGGAGAGGGGACCCCTATTTTTCCTGGCTCCGGCCTGGTTAAACAAGTCCCCTCAGTGAAGCAAGAATCCCCGTCCATAAGCGGGCGGGGAGTGTCAAATGGGATTCACAATGCCTTAGTTAGATTGGGTTTTCCTGGGGATTAACTTATTCCATGACTCCGATTGCCCTTGGATGATTGAGTCATTAGTCTACAAGTTTCTTAGTTCCATCCATAGATGGAACTAATTAAGACCTCGAAAGTTTAATGACTAATGACTAATCAATCATGTCTGGTGGTGCTATAGTAAAGTTGATAAAACTTTTGGGGTTTCCTGTAACTGTGGTAAACCATCAGACTGTTGAGGATCTGGTGGACTAATACTAACTAGTAAGTTAAGCAATATTGTGATAGTAAGCGCCTGAAAAACTTTCTTAAACACGAGCCACACTCCTCATTCCTAATATTTAGTCTTGGTGAAACAATCGGAAACGATGCTAGTTAACTGAGATACGAACTTTATAAAAATTGATACACCCGTGAAGGTAATTAACTCTACCAGTTTATTTAAGCAACCATATAAGTGCCAAGTTATATGTTCCGCCTCAGTGACTGGCACAGTGCAAAGGGTTGATCCTAAATCATTCTGTGTAATTTAATAGATTAGGGGTACCCGAGATTAGAACCAAAGCAAGAGTTTGGTAGTCGCTACAATGTAAAGGAAAACCAATCTACTAGCCACCTTAAGTCAGCACCCCACTCTTGCCTAGACAGCACTCCCTAGCCTAGTCAAGCAAGATCGCTGACCAGCCTAAGACCTCTGAAGTCTAGGTTATCGGCAAGGGTGAAAGTTCCTACCTTAGGATGGAATGCCAGTCCGAAGCTGATTAACCAGATCCTTAAACAGTCCTACAAGGGGTAAGACAGTGCCATTCTTCATTCTGACAGGATAGTACCTACCGATAACAAGCCGCGAGGCAAACATGACCTCTTGCTTCGATAGGGGCTTGAGGCTGTTAACAGGAACGGGTATGAACTGCATCTGTTCTCCCCACATTGATCCAAGACGGTTTTAACCGCCCTTTTCCTTTGTTTTTCCTCCCCAGTCGCCCATACACGGGGTTTGCAAATTTCACGCTTATTTTTTATGATTCCTACAGTTATCGAGCAATCCGGTCGTGGCGAACGTGCCTTTGATATTTACTCTCGTTTGTTGCGAGAGCGTATTGTATTCCTCGGACAACAGGTTGATTCTGACTTAGCTAACTTAGTAGTTGCCCAATTACTCTTTCTAGAAGCCGATGACCAGGAAAAAGATATTTACCTGTACATCAACTCTCCTGGCGGTTCAGTCACTGCGGGCATGGGCATTTTCGATACGATGAATCAAGTTGCTCCGGACGTATGCACTATCTGTGTTGGACTAGCAGCTAGTATGGGGGCTTTCTTACTCAGTGCTGGTGCTAAGGGTAAACGCATGAGCTTGCCTCACTCCCGGATTATGATTCATCAGCCACTGGGAGGAGCACAGGGACAGGCAAGCGATATAGAAATCCAAGCAAAAGAAATCCTGTACCACAAGCAGCAGCTAAACAATTATTTAGCAGAACATACCGGTCAGCCACTGGAAAAGATTCAGGAGGATACCGAGCGGGATTTCTTTATGTCAGCGACTGAGGCTAAGGACTATGGTTTAATCGACCAGGTCATTGAGCGACGTCCCATAGCAACCCCTCTCCCAACACAATAATGTCTTAGTTGACACTCCCTGCTCGCCCATAGACGGGGAGTGTCAACTAAGACGTTAGTTTGGGGAGATGCTACAGCGATCGCTAACCAAGTCCGGACTATTACTGAAGTGACTCCCGAAATTAACAATAGGCAGTTAATCACAGGAGTTAAGCCATTACTTTCCATAAATAACTATATATAGTTATTTATGGAAAGTAAAAATAAAATCAATCACCAAAAGGTAACTTCAGCTATAGGAAATGAAAACGGATATCGGATTTCTTAGTTAGCGTGAGGTACATCTAGATTTTTTTACTTATCTTGATTCAGACTTTCGCTTGTATCGAAATCGAATCATATAAAAAATTAATCTTAATAGCTGCTTTACTATTAATTATCAAATCAATTATCTCTGGTGAGAGAACTTTCATGCCATTGCCCCAGAACCAAGTTGGATAAGGTGGTCAAGAGTACAAAAATCAAAATACCTAGACTACTAATCATAAACAAAGCAGCAAACATCCGGGGAATTTCGAGATTGTAGCCAGCAATTAGCATTTGATAAGCAATTCCTGAATTAGCACCGCCTGTACCGGCAACAAACTCAGCTACTATTGCTCCGATTAAGGCTAATCCACCACTAATACGTAATGCAGCTAAAAAATAGGGTAAAGCACTTGGTAATCGCAGATACAGCATTGTCTGCCAGCGAGATGCTTTGTAAAGCCGGAACAGGTCACTTAAGTTGGAATCGATACTATTTAAACCAAACGTCGTATTAGAAATAATCGGGAAGAATGCTACAATCCAAGCACAAATTACCAAAGCAGCGAAGGTATTGTTCCTCAGCCAAATAATAATTAAAGGCGCGATCGCAGCAATAGGCATTGTTTGCAGAACTACTGCATAGGGATATAAGCTTTTTTCAATCCACTTACTCTGAGCCATTAACATGGCAATTAGCAAGCCTGAAACTGCTGCTGTTATAAAGGCCGCTACAGTGATTTTTATGGTGATCAGCAATGGCTGAAATAAACTGTTCCAGTCCCTAATTAATACCTTGATAATTAGCAAAGGACCTGGTAATATGTAGGAGGGCGTACTAGTCACTCGAACAGAGATATCCCACACCATCAACACCAGGATTCCCACTGCCACAGGGGCTATAATATCGATAGATAACAAATGCTTCAGTTTTAGCTTTGCCAGAACGAAGGCTTGATTTTTTTTCATAAAATTATTAGATACCGTTTAATATAGCTGTAAAATTATAGCTGTAAAATTTATAGTCATATTTTTGATAATCATAATTTATCAGTTATGTCTAAATAATAATCTAATAATTTAGAAATTATCACTCATAATTCATCCCTTTTGACAACTGCTCAGCCACCTTCTGACAATATTTGGTATAAACTAAGGATGTACGAAACTGTTCGTTACGTGGTGATGGTTCATCAATAGTTATATCCGCCACTACTCGACCTGGACGAGCTGCCATTACTACCACCCGATTGGATAGATATACGGCTTCATAAATATTGTGAGTCACAAAAACCACAGTCCAGTGTTTCTGACTCCACAAATCAAGTAACTCCAGGTTAAGCTTAGTACGAGTGATATCATCCAAGGCTCCAAACGGCTCATCCATCAGCAATACCTTGGGAGAAGTAACAAGAGCTCTGGCAATAGAGACTCGCATTTTCATGCCACCGGATAGTTGACGGGGATAGGATTGGGCAAAACTTTCCAGTCCAACTAATTGGAGCGCTTCTTTAATAGCATGATCAGCAACTTTTTTAGAGACCCTAGCCAATTTAAGAGGCAATCGCACATTTCCCATTACCGTTGCCCAAGGCATTAGAGCTGCTTCTTGGAAAACAAAAGCTATCTCCTTTTGGTGGGCGCGATCGCTCCATTCTATGTTTCCCGAACTCATAGTGCTTAGTCCAGCAATGATGCGTAGCAGGGTACTCTTGCCACATCCCGATGGTCCTACCAGACTGATGAATTCGGACTTATTGATGTTGAGATTTAGGTCTTTTAGCGCTACAGTACCATTGTCAAAAGTTTTATTGACATGGGTAAGAGAAATAGCTGGTTTTTGGTTCATCTATTGTCAGTTATTAGCAATAGACTTCTTGCCGAAGTCGGAAGTAACAGGTAACAGCGGAAAAAAATTTATAAAAACAGTATCATAAAAATACTTTTGCAAGAGGTATAATCATTGCTTAAGAATCGGTTAATATTTGAACTTATCAATCTGGATTGGCAATACTAGATATAAATTAATGTATAATAACAATATCTAATTAACTTGGATATTAAGATGTATATAACTAATATATAATGTTAACTAATTTTTTGTATAAAAATCTACTCCTTTATTGACAAATTCCAAGGTGTAGGCTTGTTTGTAATCAGTCTTTGCATCAAGTACACCAACCGTAACTAACTCATTGAACAAACTTTCCCAACGTTCATCGGTCATTGCCCCAATGCCAAGTTTTTCGGCATCCCCAGAGATGATAATACCATAGTCTTTAAGCTTATCCAGACCATAGGCAATGAGGTCATCACTCATCTCTGGATTATCTTTTTTGATCAGCTCATTGGCTGGTTCGGGATTCTCTAGATAGCTATACCATCCTTTGATTGAGGCATCAACAAATCGCTGAACCAGGTCGGGGTTAGTTTCAACGAGTTTCTTCGTGGTTTCAATGGTGAAACTATAGGGATTATAACCAGCCTCTGCTAAGGGTAATATATTGGGCTTAAAGCCTCCTTGTTTTTCTATAATGTAAGGTTCAGAGGTCAAAATTCCCTGTTGGGCTGAATTTTTATCTACTAAGAAAGGGCTAACATTAAAGTTGTAGGGGCGTTTCTGGTCATCGGTAAAACCGTATTTTGCCTTGAGTAGGGGCCAATAGGTTGTGATGGCTCCAGGAGCCACAAAAATCGGTTTACCTTTTAATTGTGCCAGAGAGTCATTGCCTACCCCTGGATGAGCCAATAGAATTCGTATTTCTTTTTGGAAGATACTTGCTACAGTAATTTTGGGAATACCTTGTTGGACTGCTCTAATAGCATCAACAGCCTGTCCCATACTTAAATCAACTACTCCCCCCAGTAATAATTGGGTGGGATTGCTCTGAGGACCTGTTGGTTGTATAATAACATCTAGGTCATAGTTTTGATAAATTCCAGTAGCGACAGCCTGATAAAAACCACCGTATTCTGCTTCAGCTTTCCACCCCAAAGCAAATTTTATTTTATCTAATTTCCCTTTTTTTTCTGTAGTTAATGGTGTAGAGGTTTGATTATTACAAGCTGCCAAAACACTACTACCAAGAGTTATCGAGCTAAGTTTAATGAATTGGCGACGCTTAATTTTATAGATTTCTTTCATACAAAAATTGAACCGGCTAGAGCAGTAATTGAGATGATCTGGTTGTGGTGGTTTTAAATGGTGCAGCTTTAGGCAAACTAGAACGGTCTGGTAGGGAAAAACCTTGAGTTTGGTATAGGTTCGCGATTAGCAGCTTCTATGATAGTGCGTAATTTACCTAAGTTACTACCGATAGCGATCGCACTAAGCTGCTACTCCCTAAGCTGTACTCACTAAGCTGTACTCACTAAGCTGGTACTTTGTACTTGCCATTTTTTCTAAGCTGACTATTACTTTGGCGTTTAAACCCCAACAAACACACCGATAGAAATAATACCATACTCGCTCTAATTAATTAAATATAATCATATAGCAATATAAAAATATTACAGTAGCCATGGCTTTTAAGCTAACACGCATCTAAATTGAATCTGTTCATCTTATGAAACAAACGGTGAAACCCTCTCCCGAGATCCATTTCCCCATCTCCCCATCAGCCTCAACCCAAAAATTAAGTACGTGACAGCTTAGGCAGGGGATTGAGGTAGGTTCTCGACGAAAGAGGGAGTTACAATGAACGTGACGGTTTTTTCTGACAGCCATGAGGAGTTATTAAGAAAATGGAAGTAAAACTGGTTTTAGTGGTACTAACAATTGCTTTTACTGCTTTGTGCCTGTTTTTTGGGACTAAGAACGGATTTTATGATTCAGACGATTATCACGGCAACGGCTCTGCACACTAAGCTTCCAGTATTTACTTTAGCGGTCAGCTGCTGAGCTTTCAAAAAGCCTTCATCGTTTAGCCTTGGAAAAACCCACGCATCTGGCATCACAGCAGAGGCTAAGGGCTAGAAGCTGACCAAAGAGCGTGGAATGTGAGGGGGCTAAGGGGGTTTTCCCAAGCCCCTGCTTTCTAGGCATGGGGAGTGTCAAAAAATTGAAATCCTCACTTAGAGGGACTTCACCAGTCCCTCCTTAGTTAACTTCCTACTGTGGTAATGTTTTTGGCAACCCTTATCCCCTATTGACTCTGACCTCGAAAGAAGGGAAACTAGTTGAGAACTACCCACACCCACCCTAAGGGGTAGGGTGTGGGATTTTCATAGACTCCAGAGTGACCTATAGGGTATATCCAGCATACAAACCCCTCTAAATTGCTACGGAGTGACAACTCTACCACGTTTGTTTTGAATGGGGAAGAATCCGTTGAATTTTCCGTTCAAGGAAGATGCAGCCTTAGTAAAAATAGTTCCACCTTATTTTCCGTTGGCGATCGCCGATGCTGTCTGCCTCTTCCAAGGCTTAATCATTCACCCTTCCCTGATTAGTAAGACGTGGGTTAACGGAGCCAGATTAGCTAAAATTTAAGTTGAAGCTCATGAGCAATCAACGCCCAGTAGCATCCTCTGATCAGGATGACCGATTAACCTGCTTTCCTTACGGTGTTGGTCATGGTGCAGAAGGGGTTTGTTTGTTGGTGCAGATGGGGCCACACCGCATTCTCCTTGATTGTGGATTAGAAGACATTTCCCCCCTACAGATCGATGGGATACCACCAGCAGATTTAGTCCTGTGTAGCCACGCTCACTCAGACCATAGTCAGGGATTGCTGGCTCTTCACCAAACTTTTCCACAATTACCAATCTACGCCAGTGAGGTAACGACTCAACTATTACTACTCAACTGGCCGGAACTGCCTCCTGAGGATATTCTCCCATTTTGTCAAGCTCTCCCGTGGCTTACCCCTGTAGAATTCTGTGAGGGACTCACTGCTCAATTGTTCCCAGCTGGACACTTGCCAGGAGCAGCAGCATTTTTACTCACTTACACAACTCGCCATCGAACTTACCGACTGCTTTACACCGGTGACTTTTTCCTGTCTAACTCACGGCTGGTGGAGGGATTATCCCTTGAATCGCTCAGGGGGACACAGCCGGATGTGGTAATTGTAGAAGGCAGTTATGGCACTGCTCGACATCCCCATCGGCGGCAACAAGAAAATCAACTAGTAGAGCGTATTGAGCAGGCCATTGCTACCAATAACTCAGTTGTGTTGCCAGTGCCTACCTTAGGCCTAGGTCAAGAAATCCTGATGCTCCTGCGCTCTCATCACAACTTTACAGGACGCGACCTTGATATTTGGGTCAATGGAACCGTGGCTGCTGGTTGTAATGCTTACTTAGAACTGCTGTCTCACTTTCCCAGCTCAGTACAAAATTTTGCCCGACATCAAGCCTTGTTTTGGGATGAGCGGGTACGTCCTCGGGTGCGGCGGTTAGATCCCCAGCAGCGAGATGCTATCGGTAAATCTCCCTGTATTATCCTCACTGACTTAAACATAGATTGGAGGGAGTACTCGCAGCAAGAGAACCGTTCTTGGGTTGTCCTGCAACCGGAACATCTTAAATCTTTGGAGGATCTAATCGATGACTACGGATGGCTTAAGGTTGAAACTTATCTGCTGGCTCAACATGGGGATTGTCTGGGCACCACCCAGTTGATTCATAATCTTCGACCTCAACATGTGATTTTTGTTCACGGTTCTCCTACCTACCTAGCTGATCTTGCTGGTTTGGAAGAGTTACAAAATCGATATCACCTCCATACGCCAGCAGCAGGAACACTGGTAGAACTTCCCATTGGTGATACCTTTATCAGACCAGCTCTACCAACGGAAACAAACTATGAAGGAGAGTTGAATGAATTAGATACACTTGTCTATATCACTCTTTCAACGGCGATCGTAACGGATCCTCGTTGGCAAAATTTCGCTGATACTGGTTTAGTAGAAGCCCGCTGGCAAGGAGAAGAACTGGTCTTGCGGGGATTGTCACAACGAGAACTACTCAAACAAGGGGGCAGAGCCAAGATACCAATTAATATCGAGTGTTGTGGTAATTGTCTGTACCAAAGAGGGCAGCGCTGCTGGAATCCAGCCTCAGCTCTCTATGGTTTTAAAGTAACACTGGAGGGGTACTGTCCAGTTTTTGAACGGATAGAACCCCTTGAGTAACGAATAGTTAAGGGCAAATTGCTAGCTAGTTGTGAGTTATCAATTTTCCGATACTTTTTAGCTACCAAAGTCTACCAAGATAGACCCTCGTCCGCCAAGGCAAGATGCTTTCGCATCCAGGGGGTATCTCCGCGCTTCTCTGACGGAATATCCCGCGAGCGCCATAAAAATGTCAAAAAAGTTGGTTCCACCGGGATAGAGAGCGCAACTATTAAACCCTTGGTTTTCGGCTTTAATTTAAGTTACATAATAATCCCTGTCGGTGTTACCTTAATTTAAGTCTAACAAATAATAATAGTTTTTGGTAGACTCTGCGACATTTTCGATTAGCTTTTACTCACCCTTAACGGTTGGTTGTCCATTAACAATGAATAATCTAGTCCTGATTTAAGTCTTGGGAGCGGGGGTGAATTTGTTCAGCCTCCGGACAATCATCAGAGACTATCGGATCAACATTACCTCGGAAAACAGAAGCTAGCTTGTGACTCACAGAGCCTATGCTTTCCAAGCGGACCATTTCTTCCCAGGAACTGATCTCATCCTCTTCGTCTGTTTCATAACGAATTGTGACTAAATCTCCCTCGATATCAACAATGCGGGCGTGTTCAATCCAACGTTGCTGATCCCGCAAGAAAACGCAGACCTCACGACCATCGCAGCAGAGTTGATAAATCTTGCGGTGTAGCATATTCGGCTTCTCCTGTTGCAGATAACTCTTGGTTTTACTGGTGAAGTAAGCGGTTGGGTTTCTCTAGAAACAACTTTATTTTGACATCCTTCCCACGAATAGAATTGGCGGGATTCTCTCCATCATTGGGATGATGAGATAGAATTGAAGGCTAAAATAAACCTGAGCCACCAGAGTAGGAATACTCCAGATCCTTTGTTTGTTGGCTCTGGCGACTAAAATACCATTTACTTGAGTAGTCGAGCCGCCATCAGCAGCAAAAATAGATTCCAAGTATTTAAAGGATTAGCAATAATTGTAGCTCACTCCTCGTATCCCCAGCCCTAAAGGGTAGGGGTTGGCTTGAAATCATTTTTGGTTAACTTAACATGGAATTAAGCGGGTTTGTCTATTCCTTGTTAAAGATTAAAATAGCTTAATAGTCTTTTATGTTCATTGCTTGAGAGTAAGGCATGCATTAGAAGCGAGTTTGAGTTTATCAACCCTGCTCGTGTGATTGATTAGTTTTTTATGCATTGTTTTTATGCATTGTCTTGATGCAGAACGCGAATTTGGGAAACTCCCTCAGGTCGGCGCTACATCCCTTAATTGATTTAATTCAGTATCCTATACCTCCCTAACCCATTTCTGCTGCTTGCCAGCAATGGTGCTGTAGTCTTTCAGAGATGGTGTTTGGGGGTATGGTTACTATATAGTTATTTGGAAACTTAGATTCCACTAGTATTGCTATCGATGGCAATGGAGTAAGAATCCGAAAACTCCCCCAAGTTAAAAATAGGGGATTGTGAGCGGATGTTGCTCATGGGGTTAAAAACCGGGTACTAGCAACGTTGACAGTAGGATTTTACTCACACGCTTTGTGGCGCTTTAAACACACTACTAACGAACTTGGCTCAAAAAGAGCTGTGCCGTTCCCCTTAGTCTTCTTAGCTGTCAGGTTTGTCACCGACTTGGCTATTTATAGGATACAGCAGGAGAAACCCTACTGCTGATAAACGTCGGCGTGGCTAAAGCCTTCTGGTTCAAGGAGCAAGCATTTTGGTAGGTGTCTACAGGTTCCACATACCCATCATTGTGACATACTAATCCCTGTACGTGCTTGGCACTAAGCATGAATTTGGGAAAAAAAACTGCCAACCTGCCAACCTGCCATCGGTCGCAGTCAGAGTCACTCAAAAATAGCCTCTTGCTGTGACTAAAAGTGGTCAGGCGCTCAATAGATAAAGCTGATTTTAAATCGTAAGGGAGAAAAGCCAGTGTTTGAGATCGTACGCAGTCAAGACCAATACGAAACTTACATTCTCACTGACCACAATGCCCAGTCTCGATTAGAAGTGGTTCCTGAACGGGGTGGCATTGTCACTCGGTGGAATATCCAAGGTCACGAGATTTTTTATCTTGATGCAGAACGCTTTAAAGATCCCAATCTGAGTGTACGGGGTGGCATTCCCATCCTCTTCCCCATCTGTGGAAACTTAGTTAATGATACTTATACATACCTTGGCAAAGACTATACTCTCAAACAACACGGCTTTGCCCGTAATTTGCCTTGGCAGGTGACTGATAGTGCAACCAATGACATGGCAGTGTTGACTCTCACCCTCAAGAGTAATGACCAAACTCGCTCTGTCTATCCCTTTGACTTCGAAGTTACCTTTACCTATCGATTAAAGGGCAACACCCTAGACATTGACCAGCGCTATACTAATCATTCCGCTGAACCGATGCCCTTTTCCACAGGTTTCCATCCCTACTTCTTGACGTCTGACAAAACTAAACTGGAGTTTGATATTCCTGCATCGGAGTATCAGGAGAAGCAAACTCAAGCAGTACATCCTTTCACTGGCAGTTTTGATTTTAGCTGTGATGAAATTGATGTAGCGTTTGGGCAACTGAGTAATAATACGGCCAGTGTTACTGATCCCGAACGGGGATTAGCGATCGCATTGACCTACACTGATGTTTTCTCGACCTTGGTATTTTGGACAGTTCAAGGCAAGGACTTTTATTGCCTTGAACCTTGGAGTGCTCCCCGTAACGCTCTTAACACTGGGGAAAATTTAACTCACTTAGCTCCCGGAGAGAGTAGTGAGACATCGGTGAGGCTAACGGCGAAATTTTTCTAAATTTCCCTAGACATTTCCTTATCAATGTGATATTCTTAGTAAAGGTATGTTTTAGAAAAGCTTACCGGGTCGCTAACTCAATGGTAGAGTACTCGGCTTTTAACCGATTAGTTCCGGGTTCGAGTCCCGGGCGACCCATTGTTAGCTAACTGTTAGTTAGCCTTATTTATCTATTGATACGTCTAGATATGAGGCTAATGGTATTAGGTACTAGGTAACTATTAAATAAGTACTAGGTAACTATGAGGTACTAGGTAACTATAAGGGACTAGGTACAACAGGGATACTTGAGCACCTCTGTGTTTTAAGAGGGATACTTCCTGGGCTTGTCAGAACCCGCTTGCGCCAAGGAACCTTAAATTATTGCTCCAATCAGAAAGGTTAGGACCTGTTCTAAAAACTCTTGGCAAAACTACCTATACTTTACTGTTTATCCAGATTTTTCCCAGGGGTACTTGGGGATTATTTTATAGATTTGGTAATTTTTGTCCAGTTTTATAGACTCAGCTTTGTCTAGATGATCTAATCAAGAAATTTGAATAAAAGCTGCAAAATATCTTAAGATTATCTAAAGAATTAACCTGTCTTGATGCAGTCGCTCATGGGGGTTCCCCCCAAGACCGCACTGGTAGTCGCTCATGGGGGTTCCCCCCAAGACCGCGCTACCTCGCTGCATCGCTGTCTAGAAGCAACTAGATTGACATGTCTGGACTGGCGATTCTGTTCACGAGTCACTAGGGAGTGTCAGACGTGAGGCTTCTCGCCGGAATAGCTAACAAACAAAGTTAGGAGGAATATAATATGGCACTTGTACCCATGCGGCTACTGTTGGATCACGCAGCTGAGAACGGCTACGGGATTCCAGCATACAACGTTAACAACATGGAACAAATCCTGTCTATCATGCAGGCTGCTGAAGAAGCGGATAGTCCGGTAATCTTACAAGCTTCTCGTGGTGCCCGCAAATATGCAGGTGAGAACTTCCTCCGCCATCTGGTCACAGCAGCGGTGGAATCCTACCCTCATATTCCCATTGCCATGCACCAAGACCATGGCAATAGCCCAGCCACCTGCTATTCGGCAATTCGTAACGGCTTCACCAGTGTGATGATGGATGGCTCCTTGGAAGCTGATGCTAAGACTCCAGCCAGCTTCGATTACAACGTCAGTGTTACTGCCGAAGTAGTAAAAGTTGCCCATGCTATCGGTGTTAGTGTTGAAGGGGAACTGGGTTGCCTAGGTTCACTGGAAACCGGTAAAGGTGACAAAGAAGATGGTCACGGATTTGAAGGAACTCTGAGTCGCGACCAACTATTGACCGACCCCGACGAAGCAGTTGAATTTGTTGAGCGCACCCAAGTTGATGCTCTAGCTGTAGCTATTGGTACTAGCCACGGTGCTTACAAGTTCACCCGCAAGCCGACTGGAGAAATTCTTGCTATTAGTCGCATTGAAGAAATTCATAAGCGTCTGCCTAACACTCACTTGGTGATGCACGGTTCTTCCTCTGTGCCTCAAGAGTGGCTTGACATGATCAACCAGTACGGTGGTTCTATTCCTGAAACCTATGGTGTACCCCTTGAAGAAATTCAAAAGGGTATTAAGAGCGGTGTCCGTAAGGTTAACATCGACACCGACAACCGCTTAGCTATCACTGCTGCTATCCGAGAAGCTGCTGCCAAAGATCCTTCTAACTTTGACCCCCGTCACTTCCTCAAGCCTTCTATCAAATATATGAAGCAGGTTTGCTTGAAGCGTTACGAAGCCTTTGGTACTGCTGGTAATGCTAGCAAGATCAAGCAAGCGACTATCGATGTTTTTGCAACTAAGTATGCCAACGGTGAGTTAAGTGCTGTGGCGAAAAAAGCTGTAACTGCCTAGTTTTTAACGCTTCACAGGAAAACCTTTGCTGTTTTGGTGAACCAAGAACAAGCAGAATTATTTGGGTAGCTGTTAAAGTTACCCAATTTTTTGTTATTAGTGATTAGTTATTTGAAAATTGCCTATTTTCAGATACTTAAAGCTGTCTTTGATACTCTTCGAGAATATCGATTAGATCCATCTGACACTGCATGGGTAGCAAATCTGCTAGGGGAACTTGCCGTTTACCACCACCTAGCTTCACAGAAATGCTTTGCAGGATTGGCATCATCTGGTCTTCTGTGATTGTATTAGTGTTACCGATTAATAGGGGATAAAATTGTTCAGCCAAAGTGGTATGTAGATGGGCATCTCTGAGATAAAGATGCCATTTGGCTACATCAATATATACCTTGTCGCCAATTTCAGCAGCGAGAGTTTCGATTGCTTCTGTAGAAGTTGGATTAGCCATGGTAATTAGCTGTTTCTAATTAATTACATGTTGGGAGATCTAAGGAATAATTAAAGTTGTTCGCGTAGCGTGGCCAAAGGCCAAGGTTTAAAGTTGTTCGCGTAGCGTGGCCAAAGGCCAAGGTTTAAAGTTTAAAGTTTCCCTCAAAAAAGTTTGCTTATCACCTTGTATTAAAAGACTGGAGTTTATTTGCTGGCTTTCGGTTAACCGTCAACAGTTAACCGTCAACAGTTAACCGTCAACAGTTAACCGAAAATCAATTACTACAATTATCTTCGGTGATTTCATCCTTGAGGGGATTCGGTTGGAGGTTCTTGAGTAGGCAGGGGGGTATAGTTTGCGATCGCAAATATATAAACCCCATGTCCTACTAAAATCAATCCCCACAGACCAGTAAACCAGTATGCCCAAGTCCATTGAGCATACTGTATAGTTCTGAAAAACCACACTCCTGAATTACAAGCAGCAAAAATTGCCACATGTACAGCAAAGTTCATGCGGTCATCTAAACGACGGTAGGCTGGATCACGTCGGTCAGGTTTACGAGGCCAACGAGGAGGCATAGATATTTGTCAGTTTTTAGTTGTGTAACGGCTTGGTCTGATACCAACCCTAGTCAGTTAATTTAATTTTAGAACCTAATGTTGGATTGAACATGATCCGAACCAAACAGTTTGTTCCTTTAAATATTGCAGTCATGACGGTGTCCGATTCCCGTACCGAAGCCACGGATAAGTCGGGTAAGCTGCTGGTTGAGAGTTTAACCCAGGCGGGGCATCACTTAGCGGAAAAGGTTATTGTTCCAGACAACATCTACAAAATCCGTGAGGTGGTTTCCCGATGGATTGCTGACGAATCCGTACAGGTAGTGTTGACTACAGGAGGAACTGGCGTTACAGGTCGAGATGGCACACCAGAAGCGATTCAACCCCTGCTGGATAAGGAAATCCAGGGCTTTGGTGAAATTTTCCGCATGATTTCCTACCAAGAGATTAAGACTTCTACTATCCAATCTCGTGCCCTGGCTGGTGTGGCTAACGGAACATACATCTTTTGTCTGCCTGGATCTTCTGGAGCTTGTCGGACAGGTTGGGAGCAGATTATCAAAGACCAACTCGATTTGGGCAATTCCCCCTGTAATCTCGTGGAACTGATGCCACGTTTGCGAGAAACCTAATCTTAGCGATAGATTTCCTGTTCAAACGGTAATTGGCAACTAAGTGCATCAGTGGATCAGCGCTAAGTTCTGACCCAACTTGACTTGATCTGATTCCTTAACTTAGCAATCGCCTGAGATGTGGTAATCCCCGGATTTACCTCCGGTCTTACTCAACAGGCGAATCGATTCAATCTCGATAGACTTTTCCAACGCTTTGGCCATATCGTAAAGGGTCAAAGCCGCAACAGAAACTGCTGTTAGTGCTTCCATTTCAACACCAGTTTCAGCTTTAGTAGTCACAGATGCCTGAATCTGATATCCCGGTAGTTGGGGGTCAGGTTCCACTTGAACTTCGATCTTGTGTAGGGGCAAGGGATGACACAGAGGAATCAGTTGGGAAGTTTGCTTTGCTGCCATAATCCCAGCCAGCCTAGCAGTTCCTAAGACATCACCCTTGGGGGCATTACCAGCTTGGATGGTGTTGAAGGTTGCGGTTTTCATCCGTACCTGAGCAGCGGCTAGTGCCTGACGTTTGGTAAGCTCTTTGCCAGAAACATCGACCATCTGAGCTTGACCTTGACTATCGAGATGGGATAGCGAGCGATTGATTTCCACAAGAGTATTGCAAAATTTTTGATCTATGTGTTATGATAAGTAACTGTTGACCCACAGAAAAGTGGCAGCAGTTAAGGGCTTGTAGCTCAGTGGACTAGAGCACGTGGCTACGGACCACGGTGTCGGGGGTTCGAATCCCTCCTAGCCCGTTTACTAAGCTAAGGCATCCTAGTGTCTATAGCATATAAATCCCGTTCACGACCGATGGAGAATCTGAGGGAACGGGATAAATTTTTGTTGGACTGGGTCATAAAGATAATCAGTGCCAAAAATGCTATACCAGCACTACAGGAGAAAATTCCTCGATATCCTAACAGGTCGGCGAAATAACCAAAGATCGGCCCAGCTAGGCCAATCCCTAAATCAAAGCCACTAATGCAGACAGCGAATACCTGACCCCGTTCGTCAGCAGAGGAGCGGTCAGTCATCAAAGCATTCATCATCGGTATGAATAGTCCAGCGCCAACTCCTTCTAATAAAGCAGCTAGTAAAAATCCGACTCCCGTTTCAGCCTGGGAAATCATCAACATTGAGATGATATAGCAAACCACACTAGCGGTGATAAAAACTCCTCGTCCATAGCGATCAGATGCTTGACCAGTTAATGCACGAATCACAAAACTAGCGATCGCAGCAGCTGTGAAAAACAATCCTGGATTGAGATTAATACCAGTCTCTCGAATAAACACAGAGACAAAGGTAACTTTTGTTCCAAATACTATACCGAACAACAGCATTACCAAAGCTGGAATTCCAAGAGCAGGGCTGGTTAACAACTGCCATAGTTTGACCAATAGCTGCCAAATCGAGTTTAACCAAGATTCTGATTGTTCCTGGTCAGGTGTAGCATGCCTGATTGGTTCACGAATCTGACTCCCTAACAGCACACCCAGCCCACCTAGAGCTGCAGACACTAAGAATAAAACTGTGTAGCTAACCTCTTCTTGTAGAAAACCCCCCAGCGCTGGTCCGAGACCTAAACCAATCGGTGTTGCCAAACTCATGTAACCAATTAACTCACCCCGCTTGTCAACAGGGGACAAATCGGTGACTAGAGCCAGATAACCGATGGTAAAGGCTGCAATACTGATGCCATGAAACATTCGAACCACCATCAACAGGCTAATCGACTGGGTAAATAGATAGCCCAAAGGCGCTAAAGCTACAGCGCTAGTACCAATAATTACTACCAACTTGCGACTGCGCAGGTCTGCCATACGCCCCAGTGGGTTTCTAAACAGCAACAGACCAATGGCAAAGCAACCCATTACTAGCCCGACCTGTTGCTTAGTCCCACCCAAGTCTTCAATATATTGCGGTAGGGTTGGCAACAAAGACGTTAAGCTTGACCAAAATAGCAGAGCAACAGTAAATAAAATCAGCAAACTTTGGCGTTGCTGCCCTTCCAGGGTCTGAAAAACTTTCACGCGCTCTATAATCCTGAGAAAACTGGCACTTGAGATAGTTAGAGAAAATCCGGTTGACTAATCATCATAGTCCTGATCGGGTAATGACTATTTGCGCTTTGGCTGATGGGTAATTGACAATTACCCATCAGCCAAAGCGCGAACAGCCAAAAATCCGGGGACTATTTGGGAAGTAATTAACTGGACTTTATACTACTTCTCTAGTTTACTCTTCTTAACATTTTGCCCAGAGGCTGAGACAGGGTGATCGGGTAATGGGTTGATCAAGGTTGGGGGAAGAATCTCACGACCTATTATTCTTCACAAATTAATTAGGATTGCGATGCTCTAAAAGAGCCGCTACGGGATGAAGCGTTGTGGCCAAAGGCCTCCGCTACGCGAACGCAAAGCGTGGCCTACGGCCTCAGCTTCCGCGCTTATGCGATTGACCGTAGGTCACGCTACGCGAACGCAGCAACAACTAAGGTCAAGCTTGGCTACCTACCGGTAGCGGATAATGGAGCACTCAATATTATCAGAAAACTATTCCCCAAAGCGTTTGTAGAAGGGATAGGGGTCTTGCTGTTAGTACCTGTAGAGGTTTTAATGTATCAAGGATAATTTTGAGCAAGCCTTTGGCTTACGCGAAGCGCCATCATTTTTACCATTTTATTTAACGGTTCACGAGCCTCTAATAATCGATTTTCTAGCCCAGTCTTTAGTATTCTCCAGGTAAGTCACCAACATTTTCCATTCCCTAGCTTCTTTTGTCAAATCCTTAACATTGCCCAGGTAGACTAGAGTAATGCGGCGCTCTTCGTTATCAGAACAAACCTCTAGAATGGTTGTGTATAGCTTTTGCCAATGCTCTAACCAGTTATCTTCAATGGGATCAAAAATTGCCTCGAACAAATTCCGCCATAACAACTCAATAGTTTTAATAGTTTTGAGATTTTCCTCGGTAGGCTTATCCCAGCCTACATGGCGCTGACGTAATATTTTAATAGGTGGGGGATTTTCACTCATAGACAGCAAATTTACTCTTCAGTCTTTGAAGCTACATTCCTAGAATTCCCTAAATGCTGTCTTAACATCACAGTTTTACAACAAATCAAAAATTCCTCCTAGTCTAGCAAAGAATAGGAGGAATAGCCGATAATCTTAGCTGCCTAACTTCTAGATATGAGGCTAATGGTAAGCTATCAGCTATCAACCAAATACCAAGACTAAAGGCTGACGGCTGATAGCTGTTCGCGTAGCGTGAGCCAAAAGCTCACGGCTGATAGCTGACGGCTAATACTAAAAGACGGCTAGTTGAGAGCTTCCGTGTTTGAGGCGGAGCTAACTAACTTTGCCAGAACCCCGTTAGTTTAAAACCTAGAGCCATTGAGCCTATTACCTAGAACCATTAACCCACTTTAACGGTCTACTGACCCCATAATAATGTCAATACTACCGAGAATGGCCATAATATCGGCAACTTTGACTCCTGTGAGGATATGGGGCAGAATCTGTAAGTTATTGAAATCGGGTGGACGAATCTTCCAACGCCAAGGAAAGACATTATCATCACCAATAATGAAAATTCCTAGTTCTCCTTTCCCAGACTCAAGACGGACATAGTGTTCGCCCTTGGGAATCTTGAAGGTAGGGGCAATTTTCTTGCCCATGAACTGATAATCGAAGTCGTTCCACTGGGATTTGCGACCCTCTGCCATCCGCTTGGCTTCTAGGTTTTCGTAAGGACCACCGGGAAGTCCTTTTAAGGCTTGACGGATAATCTTAACGGACTCCCGCATTTCCCTAATCCGCACCACATACCGGGCAAAGCAATCACCCCCGGTTTCCCAGTGTACTTCCCAATCGAAGTCGTCGTAGCATTCGTAGTGGTCAACTTTGCGCAAGTCCCACTTGACTCCAGAACCTCGTAGCATCGGGCCAGAAAGTCCCCAGTTAATCGCTTCTTCCCTACTAATGGTACCGATACCTTCAACTCGCCGGCGGAAGATAGGGTTGTTGGTGATTAACCGTTCGTACTCATCAACTTTAGGGTCAAAGTAGTCACAGAAGTCTTCGCACTTATCGATCCATCCATAGGGTAGGTCAACAGCAACTCCACCAATACGGAAGTAGTTGTTGTTAATTAACCGTTGTCCACTGGCAGCTTCCCATAGGTCATAAATCATCTCCCGTTCCCGGAAGATGTAGAAGAATGGGGTTTGGGCACCCACATCTGCTAGGAATGGTCCAAGCCACAGCAGGTGATTGGCAATCCGATTCAACTCCAGCATGATCACGCGGATGTAGCTGGCACGTTTGGGTACCGGAATATCTGCTAATTTCTCTGGGGCATTGACTGTAATTGCCTCATTGAACATCCCTGCTGCATAGTCCCATCGGCTCACGTAAGGGACATACATAATGTTAGTGCGATTCTCGGCAATTTTCTCCATGCCTCGGTGCAGGTAGCCAATTACCGGCTCACAATCTATCACATCCTCCCCATCCAGGGTGACAATTAAGCGGAGAACGCCGTGCATGGAGGGATGGTGGGGACCCATGTTGATCACCATGGGTTCGGTTCTGGTCTCGATCTTTGCCATATTTTGATTAATTGCCCCAACTGTTAGCTGCTAGGTGTTAGCCGCTAGGTATTAGCTTACCAAAACAGAGGCAGATAGGTGGTGTATCTTGTTAACTCTAACAATGCAAGAAAAATTTGATATTCTTAATTCAAACTGTTAATTTCTGTTTAAGCTCCTTGTTTCCAATGCTTAGGTTAACGGGAATTGCTACGTAGAAGTTCGGTTCTACGATCCTTAAACTATCAGCAATCACATTACCATCTTTATCAAAGGAGTTGATAGTTTGAATTACTGCACTAGCTGTGCATCGGGGGTGGATTGTGGTTCCAAGGTGGTTATTACCAAGTATAAGTGAAATTTTATCCCAAAAGGAACTAATTGGAAGCGATGACAAGGTTGCTCTTTCCTCAGAGCAAGCAACTGTGATTGAAACTTGTTCAATAGGTGCTAGCAGTCACAGGACAAGAGAAGGGGCTAGCCCTAAGCATAGGGCAGCAGCAGCTAAAGCTCAACGGGAATGGCAAAGTGCGATCGCTACCTTGGAACAGTTGCTGTTGCCAGCGGTTTCAGGAAATGGATCAACAAGCCATAATCCCGAACACTCCTCGAAGCAAGGATTAATTCTAGCTGGTCCTGCACCAGTCTTAAGTGATCGAGAGCTACTGGCAAGTTTCGAGACTGGGATTTTTACGAACGACGCCTTGAATGCTTGGGCTTTTATGCCCTTCCAGCTACCTCCGGCTCAACCTGAGACTACTCCATTTGTAGAAAATACGACCTACAGGTTACCCCTGTTTCCAGGAGACCCCTTAGCTAACGAGCAGTTTTGTTTAGTGTTTACCAAAGACTTTAGCTTAGTCATGGTCTCTGGAGAAGACCACTTTGGGGTTCCAGGCTTTCAATTCTCCTTTGACCCAGAAGATATCCAACGTGTTTGGACATCACTGCACCGTAGACTATTACTGAGCAGTTCTCATCATCTCAAGCAGTTGGAAGCTTTAATGGAAAAATTTGTGCCAAAGCCCCCCGATTACCGCATTGTAATGAACTTTGGTCGTGGGCTTCTGAAGAATTTACCAGAACTGCCTTCAGTAGAACTGAGCCAGACTATACCGGTGACAATATCGGAGTCAAGAATGGTTCAGCCAAGACAACCTCAGGATCACAGGGATACGGTCAAAACTGGTAGTAACTCACAAAATGGGTCTTCTAGTACACCCTTTGCCAAGAAACAGAAAGGAAGCGAGCCTAACTGGCAACGATTGGTGAAAAATGAAGCGCGAGGCTTTCCTAGAATCTCTGCTGTTCACCCAAAAGAAAATTCTGAAGCTACACCTGACCTTGAGCTGCTCCGAGCTCTAACCCATGAAATCCGGACACCCCTAACTACAATTCACACGCTGACTAAACTACTGCTTAGACGTCGTGACTTGCCTCCAGAAGTCATGCGGCGTATAGAAATTATTGACCATGAGTGTAGCGAACAAATCAACCGTATGGAGTTGATTTTCCGGGCAGTAGAATTAGAAACCACAGCAGCCAAGCAAACCCCTGTTAGCCTGACCTGTATATCTCTGGCTCGGGTTTTTCACAACAGCATCCCCCGCTGGCAAAAACAAGCACAGCGACGTAATTTAACCCTAGATGTAGTCTTACCGCAACAGTTGCCAACAGTGGTCAGCCATCCTGCCTTGCTAGATCAGGTACTAACTGGCTTGATGGAAAATTTCACCCGGTCTATTCCAACAGGGGGTCATATCCAGTTACAGGTTACACCTGCTGGAAACCAGCTGAAGTTACAATTCCAGTCTCAGATTAATCCGGAAACAATTGCTGACGACCATTGCCCGACATTGAAGTCCCTTGGTCAGCTGCTGACTTTCCAGCCAGAAACGGGTAGTATCAGTTTGAATTTGAATGTGACCAAAAATCTATTCCAGGCGTTGGGCGGTAAACTAATTGTTAAGCAACGACCCCAACAGGGTGAGGTTATGACAGTATTTTTACCGTTAGCTGACCTGGCTAAGACACCCCTCCCTGGGATTGGTTGACCATTACCTCTTTTTAGGCTTTATAGGCAATTGGTAGCAGCACTTTAAATTGGGAACCTTGCCCGAATCGACTAACTACTGAAATCGAACCACCACCCCGTTGTAATAATTGTTGCACAATGGTTAAACCTATCCCTGCACCAAAGTCTTCCCTAGGTGTTGACCGACCCCGATAAAAACTGTCAAAAATCTTAGGTATGTCACTTTCAGCAATGCCAATACCTGTATCACTAAATATTAGCTGAACATACTTGCCCTTACGAGTTGCCTGTACTCTAACCTTACCGCCAGAGGGAGTAAACTTTAAACTGTTGTGCAATAGATTAATCACGATATGCCTCAATCCCACCTCTGAAAACAAGACTGAGGGGAGATTGGCGGGAATGGTGTAGCCGAGCTGGATGCCTTTTTCTTGGGCGAGGGGTTGATAGGTGCTGACAATACCAGGAACAATCTCTGCTAGCTGCAACGGCAAAGTTTGATCAGTTTGGGGGTCACCTTCTAGCTGAACCAGTTCTAGTAATCCAGCCACTAAGGAATTTAAGCGATCGCATTCTTTATAAAGAAGCCCAATATAACGTTGGCGTTGGGCTAGCTTCATCTGTGAGGCATCCAGCAGCTTCAGGGCAGTTTTCATGTTCGTTATCGGTGTCCGTAATTCCTGAGCCACTCGCTGGAGTATCTCATTACTCATATAAGGCTCAACCCTTGATAAGGAATTCTTCCCTACCACAACCGGCTCAGGAACTGCTGGGGGTGATGGCGGTGATGGGTTAGTCTCCCCGATTGGCTGTGTTGCCAGGGTATCCTGAACAATTTCTTCTGTACGTTGTACTTGTTTAACCAACAACTGGGTTAGTAGTGTATGATGAGAGCTTTGAGGGGGAGGTAAAAGGGTTTCCCAATGGCTGAGTTGCTTTGCTGTAGTGGTTCCAATAACTGTGCTTAACCCCTCTAAAAACTGCCTAATTACTGATTGATCAACGGTAAAAACAGCTAACAATGGTTGAGTGAGTTCACGATCAGCTAAATTTTCCGATTCCGATAGTTCAGGCTGGCAAGCCACAATTAAACTACTATAGTTCTCACAGAGAATGAGTAAGAAATACTCTTGTTGTAGTTGAGAGTCAGTCTCCAACTGTAGGGAAAACAGTTGAGAATCTTTGTTGAGGTTAACTACCTCTTCCCAGTCATCTTCTAAACCGTGGCACAGATAAATCGTTGTGGGTAAATCAACGTGTTGTTGATACCGTTGTATTTCTCTGTGCCAGCCCTCAGCTTGTGGCTTGACCCAAATTGTGGCTGAGATGTTTTGAGCAATTAGCAGGTCAAAGGTTGCTCTGACTAGAGATTTCAGGGTGACAGGAGTGATTTTCAGAGACTCGGGAGAGGCAAGAGTCTCTAAAACCAGCTGGTAGAGAGACAATTCTGGATTAGGTGGCAGGTTCATTTAGGATTAGAGGTGGTTTGGTTAAAGGTGGTTTGGTTCAAGCTTAAACGTTGACCTTCCATGTGATAATCTACAACCTGCCCGCTAAAATAGCTGTCAACTTGCTAACCTATAACCTGTAGCCTACTCATCAAAGCATCTCGGGCTTGCTCTCGGTCATCGAAGTGGATTTTTTCAGTACCCAGAATTTGATAATCTTCGTGACCCTTACCAGCAATTAACACTCCGTCCCCTGGTTGTGCTTGCAAGATGGCAGTCCGAATGGCGGTAGCGCGATCGCAAATTACCATTGGTTCCACTGATTTAGGAATCCCCTCTAAAACATCATCTAAGATGCTTTCTGGGTCTTCGGTGCGAGGGTTATCCGAGGTTACTACAGCAACATCAGCTAACTGAGCCGCTATTTTCCCCATCTTAGGACGCTTGGTGCGATCGCGATCACCACCACAGCCAAATACACAAATCATCTTGCCTTCAATAAAGGGTCGTGATGCCCTGAGTAAGTTTTCTAAACTATCTGGGGTGTGGGCATAATCGACAATTACACTAATATCCTGTTCCGGTTGAATTTGCACCCGTTCCATCCGCCCTGGCACTCCTGGAAATTGAGCCAAGGCTGCTGCTACTGATTCTAAATCCAAACCCAGCTCTAAAACTGTTCCTACTGCTGCGAGCAAGTTAGACAGATTGTATTGACCCACTAGGGGCGAATTAAAGCTAACCTCTCCTACTGGAGTATGCATAATTCCTCTAACCCCTGTTGGCTCATAGCTTAAGTCCTTCGTCCAGAAATCAGCGGATGGGTTTTGGATACTATAGCTCCATACTTGCTCAGTTGGTAACTGTTGGATTAACCGCTCTCCATAGGAGTCATCAGCATTAATAATTGCCCTACCTTTGAGATAGTCAGCACTAAACAGCTTAGCTTTAGCGCTGAAGTAATCATCCATGTTCTGGTGGTAGTCCAAATGGTCTTGGGTGAGATTGGTAAACACCGCCACCTCAAACGGACAGCCCTGGATTCGACCTTGGGCTAAGGCGTGTGAACTAACTTCCATCACTGCCATTTGCGCACCTGCTTTGACCGCTAACTGGAGCTGTTGTTGCAATTCAACAGCAAATGGTGTAGTGTAGCTTGCTGTTTGCTCAAAACCTGGCCAACGGGCATAGAGGGTACCCAAAAGTGCTGTGGGGATAGGACTAGAGCTACGAGCGAGCAGAAATTCAATCAGATGGGTAGTGGTAGTTTTGCCATTGGTACCAGTGACTCCAATCAGTCTTAGCTGCTGTGCTGGGTAGTCGTAGAAGGCTGCTGCAGTTTGAGCAGACACGGTGGTCATGTCATCGGCGGCAATTACACAAACTCCTGTTTCTGGTGAAAGTTCCTTGGGGGGGTGTTTGGCAGCCGCTTGGGGAGAAATTATCGCTGCCACTGCCCCAGATGCGATCGCACTTTCCCAGAACTCTCCACCATCTACCCTAGTGCCTGGCATCCCGATGAATAAATCCCCCGGTTGGCAGGCGTGGGAATTGGTACAGATGCCTGTAACGACCAAATCAAGACCCTCGGAGCTAGGCATTTTCACACTATTGGCAATTTTGGCTAATAATTCCCTTAGCTTCATATTTATCGCACCAAACGACACTATAAGATCTACCGAATCATCACAGCCACCAGTCAACTGTCAACCATCAAACCGTCAACCGTCAAACCGTCAACCTGATGTATCGCCTATTTTGACTCACTAACAGGGAAATATTTCCTTGACACTCCCCGCTTTAAAAAGACGGGGATTCCTAGATCTACGACCGGCCTTAAACCTCCGTGTCCGAGTGGCAATATCTAAACCTGAATCCCGTCAAGACAAAGATCCTAGTCTAGTTCACGAAAGACCCAGCGGGCTAGTCTCCTTAGGCGTTTAGTTACTTTATGAAAAGTGCCTTATAAAGTCCGTTGCTTTCCTGTTTCACTTGGTTCCGGCGTGCCCCGCCGTACCATTTTTCTCTCAAGTTGTGTCTTGCTGAGTTCACACACCAATTGTTAGTTGATGATTGGGTTTTTAAGGAGGACTTTCCCTACCCTCCGGGCATTACTACTTTTAGGTCAATAAGTTACGGGTCTCTGACCCGGCTCAGCCTCGGTTTTTCAGCCTGTACCCATATCTAAATGATACTCTAGCGCTAGGCAAGTGTCAACCTTTTTGGTGAAATTGCATCTAGGCGACTAAAGTCGCTAACTGGCTTTCATCCCCGGTTTAAAAACACGGGGCTTTCAGCCTTGGGAATTCCGTAACATTCGCTGCAATTGTTCAACGCTAGCACGAGGAGAGGGGCGAGGCAGGAGCTTTTCCTGACTACAGTGGTTGATACATAGTACTGGCACCTCATACTGATAGGATTGGAACCAATCCTCTCGACTCGTAATGTCTCGAACCTCTAGCTTAAAGTTTAAGCCTTCAATCATCTCTAGCTTTTCAAGTAATCCCTCACAAAGATGGCAACCGGGTTTACTGTAAAGAATTAATTCCATCAGGCAAGTTAGTTGAAAATTGTTAATTTAGAAGATAGTTTAATAAAGATAAGTGCAGCTTCGGCAAACATACCTGAAGAAACGCTAAAATGCTGGACAGCTACATTCGCCTTCATGGTAAGTCCATTTGAACCAGCCCCATGTCCACAGACCTTCGCCTCGTCTCAGAAAACCGTTGCTTTGGCGGTACAGTAGGTTTTTACACTCATCACTCTCAGAATTGTAAGACACAGATGGGGTTTTCCGTATACCAACCCCCTCAGGCGAAAGTCCAATCCGTTCCAGTTCTATATTACCTGTCAGGTCTGACTTGTACAGAAGAGAACTTTATGGTAAAATCAGCTGCTCAGCGATTTGCTGCCAAGCATGGATTGATGTTGGTTGCTCCAGATACCAGCCCTCGAAATACAGGAATTCCAGGTGAGGACGATGAGTGGGATTTGGGTTCTGGTGCCGGTTTTTATGTAGATGCCACCCTTGAACCTTGGTCAGCTCACTACCAAATGTATAGCTACGTTGTCCACGAGTTACCGGAGGTAATTGCCCAAAATTTCCCCGCGCAAGTTGAGAAACAAGGTATATTTGGTCATTCTATGGGTGGTCATGGCGCATTAATTTGTGCCTTAAGGAACCCCAAGCAGTACCTATCTGTTTCTGCTTTTGCTCCCATTGCTGCTCCCATGCGCAGCGCCTGGGGTCAGAAGGCATTCACCAATTACCTCGGGACAGACCAAGAGCAATGGCGAGCTTACGATGCCAGCGAACTGGTGCTGACAGCCAACTATAACCATACAATTTTGATTGACCAAGGCACCGCTGACCCCTTTTACGAGAAGCAGCAGTTGCTCCCTGAGGTGTTTGAGAAGGCTTGTGAAAAAGCAGATCAGCCCCTGACTTTCCGTCTCCAGGTCGGCTATAACCATGGTTACTACTTTATCGCCACCTTTATAAAAGACCATATCAGCCATCATGCTGAGGCTTTGTTGGATTGAACAAAATTCAGACAATCCCAAGCTTGCTGAAAAAGTCAAGGATTGAAAATGGAAAATGTAAAATTGGCAATTAACCACTTAAGATTAACCACTTAAGAATTAACTGGAAGACAATTAACCGGAAGTTAAGCTATGAACCGGAAGTTAAGCTATCAGCTATCAGCTAATGGCTGATAGCTGATAGCTTACGTCCTACTTTTAAGAATTGGTATTACCTGGCTTTGAGGACGGCAATATCCCAAAAAGAAGACGTGAAGACCGATCTATGCGATCGCACTGGGTTTTTTAGAATTGTGAACAGTTAGAGGAATGAGTGATTAGAGATGCAACCAAGTAACCCTAACCAGTTTACCGAAAAAGCCTGGGAAGCGATCGCACACACCCAAGATGTTGCTAAAGCCGCACGGCAACAACAAATCGAAACCGAACACTTGATGAAGGCGATGCTGGATCAAGATCGACTCGCTACCAGTATTCTGAACAAAGCGGAAGTCTCTGTGCAAGGGGTAAGGGAAGCAACGGAATCCTTTATCAAAAAACAACCTAAGGTTTCTGGTAATAGCGACTCCGTTTACCTAGGACGCAGCATGAATAGCTTGCTAGACCGAGCAGAGTCCTATCGTAAAGAATACCAAGACGATTATATCTCCATTGAGCATCTGATCCTGGCTTATCTGAAAGATGACCGCTTTGGTAAGTCATTATTCCAGGAGTTTAAACTAGATGAAAATAGGCTTAAACTTACCATTGCTGACATTCGAGGGAATCAGAAAGTGACCGACCAAAATCCAGAGGGCAAATATCTTGCACTGGAAAAATATGGACGTGATCTGACAGAGGCGGCGCGGGAGGGAAAGCTTGACCCAGTTATTGGCCGAGATGATGAAATTCGGCGCACGATTCAAATTCTCTCGCGCCGTACTAAAAATAACCCAGTGCTGATGGGGGAACCTGGTGTTGGGAAAACTGCTATTGCTGAAGGCTTGGCACAACGGATTATAGCGGGTGATGTGCCTCAATCCCTCAAAGACCGACAATTGATTGCTCTGGATATGGGCGCATTGATTGCTGGGGCTAAGTTTCGGGGAGAATTTGAAGAACGCCTGAAAGCGGTACTAAAAGAAGTTACGGATTCCCAAGGCAAAATTATCCTGTTCATTGATGAAATCCATACCGTCGTCGGTGCTGGTGCTTCTCAAGGAGCAATGGATGCGGGAAATTTGCTCAAGCCAATGTTATCTCGGGGTGAATTGCGCTGTATTGGTGCTACTACTCTCGATGAGTACCGCAAGTACATTGAAAAAGATGCAGCACTCGAAAGACGCTTCCAGCAGGTCTATGTTGACCAGCCTAGTGTAGCTGATACTATCTCGATTCTACGAGGTCTCAAAGAAAGGTATGAAGTTCACCACGGGGTTAAAATTGCCGATAGTGCTTTAGTGGCAGCAGCGACCTTGTCTACTCGGTATATTAGCGATCGCTTTTTACCAGACAAAGCCATTGACTTAATGGATGAAGCGGCAGCACGGCTAAAAATGGAAATTACTTCCAAGCCAGAAGAACTCGATGAAATTGACCGCAAAATTATCCAGCTGGAAATGGAACGGTTGTCTTTACAAAAAGAAACTGATCTCGCCTCCATCGAAAGACTGGAAAGACTGGAAAAAGAACTGGCTGATCTAAAAGAAGAACAGCGTACGTTGAATGCCCAGTGGCAATCAGAAAAAGATGTGATTGACCGGATTCAGGGGATTAAGGAAGAGATTGATCGAGTTAATGTAGAAATTCAACAGGCAGAACGGGATTATGACCTCAACCGAGCCGCTAAGCTAAAATACGGCAAGTTAGCCGAGTTGCAAAAATCCCTGGAAACTGTTGAGCAACAGCTAGCCGAGAACCAAACCAGTAGTCAATCCCTGCTGCGGGAAGAAGTTACAGAAGCTGACATTGCGGAAATTATCTCTAAGTGGACTGGAATTCCGATTAGTAAGCTGGTAGAGTCTCAGAAAGAGAAGCTACTGCACCTGGAAGAAGAACTACACAAGCGGGTGATTGGCCAAGAGGAAGCCGTTACTGCTGTTGCCGATGCTATTCAGCGATCGCGTGCTGGATTAGCTGACCCCAATCGTCCCACCGCTAGCTTTATTTTCCTCGGTCCTACCGGTGTGGGTAAGACAGAATTGGCAAAAGCCTTAGCAGCCTATCTGTTTGACACCGAAGAGGCTATGGTGCGAATCGATATGTCCGAGTATATGGAAAAGCATACCGTTTCCCGACTGATTGGTGCTCCTCCAGGATATGTGGGTTACGAAGAAGGAGGTCAGTTAACCGAATCCATCCGTAGACGTCCCTATGCGGTAATTCTATTTGACGAAATCGAAAAAGCACACCCGGATGTCTTTAATGTCATGCTGCAAATCCTTGATGATGGTCGAGTGACTGATGCTCAAGGGCATACCGTAGATTTCAAGAATAGCGTTATTATCATGACCAGCAATATTGGCTCCCAGTATATTCTGGATGTAGCTGGGGATGACTCCAAGTATGAGGAAATGCGGAGTCGGGTCATGGAAGCCATGCGCTCTAGTTTCCGCCCTGAATTCCTCAATCGGATTGATGAGGTTATTATTTTCCATACCTTACAAAAACATCAGTTGCGCAATATTGTCCAGCTGCAAACCCTGCGCTTAGAGCAACGGTTAGCAGAGCGCAAGATGTCCCTGAAACTCTCCGATGCAGCTCTTGACTTTTTAGCTGAATTAGGGTATGATCCGGTGTTTGGAGCACGACCCCTGAAGCGAGCTATTCAGCGGGAGTTGGAAACTCCTATCGCTAAGGGAATTCTCAGGAGTGAATTTAATGATGGGGACACTATCTTTGTGGATGTGAACAATGAACGGCTTTCCTTTCAGCGATTGCCTGCTCAGTTGTTGATTAGTGAGTCTATTAGTGAGTCTAATTGAAGTTGAGAAAGGTTCAAGGCTATGGTGTGCTGCAACCCTAAGGATTCAACTATTAGCGATCAGCTATCAGCTGAATGCTTAGGGCAAAAAACACACCCTAACCCTGAAACCTATGCCCTGCAGGCAGTCCCATAACACTTCCTTTTGGCAATACTTTTAGTTTCTCCCTATCCAAACATTTATCCAAGTAGGTGAGAACTTCTTCCGCTGGAATACTTGATACTATAGCGCCATAGTCATTGACAACCCTAGAGAATATCTGATTCACCTGATCTTGCAATTCGGGCATTGCCCTTACTGAGGTTTGTAGTCTCCCTAAAGGATGATTACCTGCCTTAATTCCCTTGGCTTTAGCGATAATCCAACTTGACAATAACTCTAATCTCAAAACCGCAAAGATAGGTTCATATCCTTCTCTCGCTTTTTTCTTCAAACCATCCACATCCTTCTGTCCTAGTGTCACCGTATGTTTGGTGGTAGTCTTCACTTCAATGGAAATATTAGGAAAGTAGGAGTGATTCCAACTATCGATATCTACACCTTGAGAGGAATAGTTTTCTACCTGAAAACCCAAGCGACAGAAGGTAATCGCTAGGAAAATTTGACAAGTTTTGCCAAACCCATTGTCCTTTCTAGACCGACTATTCAGGTGTTGTTTAATGCTGCTTAAATGGTTTAATGTTGATGCATCCATATGCAGAATGAAGAATGAAGAATTGAGAATTGAGAATTGAGAATTGAGAATTGAGAAGGGATAAAATTTAAAATTAAAGGTTGAAGCCAGAAACCAGAAGCCAGAAGCCAGAAGCCAGAATATATAATTCTACATTCTTAATTCTACATTCTTAATTTTACATTCTATTACCCATTAGCCTCGATAGTTGGTCCACGAGTTGGTGTCCACTGTCCCAATCGGTAGAGTTGGTTGGGCTTAGTTAGCTTGAAACTCAGCTGCTCGACGAAATCATCTTCTGAAGTGGCAATAATCAATTGTTTTTTATCCAATACCTGATCCAACACCTCAGCCAACCGTTCTTTATGGACTGGGTCTAGATTTTGCGACGGGTCATCTAGCACCATGAAGCCGATATTATGAGTCAATTGCTCTGAGGTGGCTAGGGCTAGAAATATACTCAAAGCAGCACAATTAATATCACCCTTGTTCAACAGTCGTAATGCAACTTCTGACTCTCCATATCCCACCGCCATCACTTCATATTTGTCTGGGTCAATCTCAATATCTGGAAAGTCACTACGATGGGCTAGCTGACGATAGATACTAGAAATTGCTGCTCTGGTAGCATCGATTTTTTCTTTAGCTGAGTTTCCTAGCACTTCCTGTACAGCTTCACCAATAGTCAACAATCGGTCACAGAAGGCTTCCAAGTCAGCTTTTGCTGCTTCAACTTCTTTATATTCAGGGCAATCTTGAATCGAAAACAAATTATCCACCTCTTGGCGATAACGAAGGACAGTAATAATCCGTTTAATGTTTTCTAAGTCTTGATCAATGCTATCGATACGCTGATTACTTTGCTCAACTGCGGTACGAATCCTACCTAATTCCTGATCTACGTCAGTAATGGCTTGATTGAGGAGAGCCAGAGCGTGAGCAGAGTCATTAATTTCTGTTTCTAAAGCTACTGCGATCGCATTTTTTGCTTGTTGTAATCTCTTATCCTTATCTAATCGTTCCCGTTGCAACCGCTCCAAGGTTTTAATCAATCTCTGGAACTCCTCTACTGCTGTTTCTAATTTCCGAATTTCCTTCTGAATCGGTTTTAGCTGTAACGCCATGTCTTGCTGCCAGGATTCTAATTCCTGACGCAACTGAACTGGATTAATTGGTGTAGAGCAAACGGGACAATTCTGTGCTTTATCTGGCTGTACTGAATCCAAAAATTTCAGGGTTTCGATAATGATACCGGCACGATTGTTGATAGTGTCTCGACTCGCTTTCTTTGCCGGTAACTCTTCTTGTTCAACTTGATTTTTTTTTTCCACAACTCCTGAGAGCGTGCCGTATTGAGCTTCCAGTTGCTGAATCTCGTTTTCTTTTTGGTTGAGTTCCATAACCTTGGTCTCAACGTTAGCTTTCAAACGATTTAATTCACTTTGCTGATTCAGCAATTCTTTCTGCCGTTCCCAGTCGGGTTGCGCATTACGTAATTGCTTAATTGCTTCCTTACCACCATCTACAAATCGTTCCAAATCATCACTAGTTTGGTATTTTGGTAAAGAGGGAACCAGCAATCCATAGTCTTTGGCAAACGTCTCAACTGCATTTTCAACCCCTTGGCAAATAGCTTTTGCTCCATTGAGGGATAGTTGGCTCAGGGGAATATCATGAAAAATTGCTTCTTCTTCCGCTAGACCTAAGTCATTTTCCTTAATCGCTTTTGCTGTCTCAATTTTGCTGATAATCTGACTAAACTCTTGATCAATTTTCTTAAATTCTTCCTGGGCTTTAGCTCGCTTAATTCCATCCAATAAATTGCGCCAATCCGTCAAACCCATGAGGCGATCCAGAGCATTTTTGCGCTCTTTTGGTTCCTGAATCAGTAGCGCACTGATAGTTTCTTGATGTAGGTACACACAACTCATGTAGTCAGACAATTCTACACCCAGTAGCACCCGCAATTCAGTTTCATCTTCATGACACGAGCCATTATTAATCTGATAGTAAAACTTGGGATTACCACGACGTTTGCGGTCACTCCGATATACCTTTAGGATTTCCCCATTCCCTTCAAAGATAACTTCGACAGTAGTCTCCCTTGAAGATTGGTTTTTCACTAACCAATTCTTGCGCTCTTCAATTTTAGTAGCACTTTTATTAGCGACATCTTTGCCAAATAGACACCACTCAATCGCATTCAGGGTACTACTTTTGCCTCCCCCCTGAGCTCCTACAATTAATGTGCAGGCTTGATCAAAGCGAAATTCCCGTTCTCCGGCTTGTTCAGGAAAGCCTCTAAACCCCTTTACCTTGACTGATACCAGTCGATAGTTTTCCATAGAAACCCTTCCTCATAGACCAATGGTAGCCATCAGTTTTGTGTAGGCTTTTTTGTAAGCACTTCGATGTTTTTCCAACCGATAACGAGCCATACCAGTCACCGCTTGTGATGAACCGCTATCAAACTCTTTGAGCAATTCCTCACTAAGGGCTATCAACCCTTGCTCATGGTCTGAATCAATGGCTTGATCTTTCAGTTCCTCAAATAATTTAGAATTGTCTTTCATTAGCGTTCGCGTAGCGTGGCCTACGGCCAATCGCATTAATTATTCCTGTAAGCCTATGCGCTACGCCCATAGGCTGATAGCACCTCAAGTAGCCCCTCAAGTAGCGCATAGGCTTACGGTGTGACCGTCAGGAAGAGCAGCGCTATCATAATAGACTATGAGCTGGTTATAAATAACTCAGCACTTAGTACTTACCATTTCGCATTCAGCACTGTTCAACCTAGATCAGCGGATTAACTCTTCTTCTGCTTAGGGGATGAAGCAGGTTTATTTTCCTCTATCCATTCTTCAATCAACTCCAATAAGATATGATTCATGGTGACTCCCTTGAGAGCGCACATAGATTTGAATTTTGCCCGTAAGGATTCAGGCAAAAATAGTTTATAGCTAACTTGTTTTTCTTCTGACACATCTTTTGACAACTTTGACCTCCCAATTATCCTACTAAGGGGTAAACAATTCAATAGGTATTTTAAGTTTTTTGTGTTATTTAGATATTTTGTGTTATTATAACCTTAGGAAACGCAAAGAAGCCAGCGGCACTGAGTCTGCTTAAATCTAGTTCGACCAGACTTTGTAGCCTATGGGCTGGTTAGCGCACTAGCTACAGCAGAGGTTCCCCAGGGATCTCTGCTTAACTCTTTGTAACTCTTACTCGTGCTACTAGCAAACCCAGTCAGGGGTGGTAGCTCAAAGGGAAACTTCTTGGATATCAGCTAAATTGGGTAGTAATTCCGTACTATCGTTACTCAACCTATTCCCGTAACGCTGACAACGCACTGCAAAGGTACAATCACCACATCGACCAAGGGATGCTGCTACTTGAGGAAAAGCTAAACCTTGATCTTGGTAGCCTTGTAGCCACCCAGCCAACTGGGTCAACAACTGAGTCAAATCCTCCCTAGTTTTCTGGTGTTGTGCGCTATTGTAGGTAAATTTAAGACTCTGGGCAGAGGGTTTGGATTTGACAAACCAGTAACTCATGGAAATTTGTTCTGGCCAATAATCGCTAGTTTCAGCTAAGACGTAGAGATACAGGCGTGTTTGCCAGTCTTGGCCTAACCACTCGCGGTTTTTAGGTTGAGGATAGGTCTTCCAATCAAGAATTTGAGCAGTGTCTTCCCCTGCAATCAATAAGTCATAGATCACAGTAAGCAGATAACCTTGAAAATACAGGGTTCGGCAATGTTCGGCTTCCCGGAAGCTTTCAGGCTCTGGGTGGGAAAGTTCTGGTGCGGCATTGACTAAACCAGTGAGCCAGTAGTCGAGTTGGGTATCCTCTTCTACTAAGGATGTGACTGGTAACCCAAGTTCCCGCTGTTGCATTAGTAGGTGAAAGCGGCTTCCCCAAGTAAGACGCTCTTGTTGTTCGGGAGACACGGGTGTTCCCAACTGGTCAAAGTAAATGTGTTGGAACTTACGGGGACAGGTTTCTAATACGTTCAGCTGTCCTTGGGATAGACGAGTCAGAGGTGCAGGAGGAGACACTGGTCAATGATAAGGGCGTTTGTATCTGGGTTGTAAACACACGAATTGCTGAAAAAGGCAAGAGGAATCCCCCCTAACCCCCCTTAATAAGGGGGGCGGGCAAAAGGCAATAGGGGAAAGATATACAGACTTTTCTTGAACAAGAAAAAAATACTTCCTAGGTTTAGATTTCATTTAGAAACGCTATATTAGCTAGTTTAGCGGAAGAGGTGGAAGTTTCCACACAGATATCGAATGCGATTGGCCTTGGCCTATTGGCCACGCGGGGCGCGTTTGGCCACGCTACGCGATCGCTTCCCCCTGGGGCTAACTCGCCAATCGAAAATTTGATTGCCACAGATTTTAGGGACATAATTGTTTTAGTTATATCTCGAAATTTAGTTGTTTTTATTGTCATCTCATCTCCGTATAATTCCCCTTAATAAAAAGCTTCCCCATCTTCCTGAGGGGGTGACATGAGCCCTGAAAAGCTTACTATATAAGACTTTGATGCCAATTATATCAGTAAAGATAAACTCCCAAATTGACCCTACGAATGATTTAATGGCAAGCTCAAACCTTTATAACTACGTCCAACGTCAGCCCAAAACAGCATGTATCTTTTTGTTACAGATGGCCTGAAATTATTACCCAGTAACGGTTTTACCTTGCTTGTCACCCCCTCAGCCCATCTTCCCATCTGGAGCTGTCCTTATACTTTTAATAATGGGTATTATTACTTAATATATTATTGATGATGCAGTTGTGGGTAAGTCCTGATCACTATCGTCATGTGTTGCTGCCATAGTAATGATGCTGCTATCCTCCCCCTAAGGAAATAATTTTCTTATCCCATACAGCAAGGTTTGGGACATAATTTTAAAGTTTTGTCGCAACAAAATTTTAAAAGCCTACTTAATTAATTTTTATATTGAATAAAATTTTATTATCGATGAAAACTTCATCTATTTCAGAAAATACTGCCCTAGCTACGGTACTGTTTTTTAACCGATGCTACCAACAGTATTTCAGTAATTTCAGGAGAAAACTATGTCTTTAGAAAATGTTAAAGCCTTCTACGAAAGGCTAGGCACTGATCAAGCATTCCGTGCCCAAATTCAAGGAGTAAACAGTAAAGATGAATGTCGCCAAATCGTGCAAAGCGCTGGCTATGACTTCACCCAAGAGGAGCTTGAAGACTATACTGGCCAATTGTTGGAGTCAAGTGCTGCTGAGGATGGTCTGAGGGATCTTGATCAACAAGAACTAGAAGCTGTTTTTGGTGGAGCTACTACAGGTATGGGCATAAAACCACCTATTTTTCAGCCAATGTATGGAGTGGTTTTTTGGCCGCCTAAAGATTGGTGGCCTCAGCCAATGTATGGCGTTGTCATAGACGATACTATCTAAGGAAGTTTGAGCAATAAGCTCAGGTTGATTCCGACACCTGACAGGGGGACATAAAGCTTATAACGTACACAGTGCAAACTCTATAGCCCGCT
>NZ_MKZS01000001.1:482086-510817 GCF_001942495.1 Moorena bouillonii PNG | reverse complement strand
CATCTGCTGTATCCCTTGCTACACAATGGCTATACCCGCTCTGTCCCCCCGTTAGTTCCGACACACACAGATCATAGCATTTCAGTTTATGGATGCTACAGATAGTTAGTCGGTAAGGGAGTAGCCAAAAAAACACCAGTTTTTAGCTCTGTTTTTTTACCGATGCTACGAACAGTATTTCAGTAATTTCAGGAGAAAACTATGTCTTTAGAAAATGTTAAAGCCTTCTACGAAAGGCTAGGCACTGATCAAGCATTCCGTGCCCAAATTCAAGGAGTAAACAGTAAAGATGAATGTCGCCAAATCGTGCAAAGCGCTGGCTATGACTTCACCCAAGAGGAGTTTGAAGACTACACTGGCCAATTGTTGGAGTCAAGTGCTGCTGAAGATGGTCTGAGGGATCTTGATAAACAAGAACTAGAAGCTGTTTTTGGTGGGGCTAGTGAAGTTATGGGCATAACGCGAGGTATTCAGGCAATTTCAATTTATGGGGTAGTTATTCGGCACTTTTAATTTATAGGGGGGTTGTTTGGCGGTCTAAACATTGGTGACCTCAGCCGATGTATGGGATTGTCACAGACAATACTCTCTAAGGAAGTTTGAGCAATAAGCTCAGGTTGATTCCGACAGACACAGATCATACCATTTCAGTTTATGGATGCTACAGATAGTTAGTCGGTAAGGGAGTAGCAAAAAAAACCACCAGTTTTTAGCTCGTCCGGTGGGCAAAAAAAGTTTGATTATTTTGAATAGTCTAAATTAGATCACTTTGCCCACCCTACTTGAATTGATATCTTTAATTGGTAGTTTTTTGACACCCAAGTCACTAATTTGTGATTGGCTTACTCTAGGGTTTTATATACTTATGAGGTACACAGGATTTTTTCCCTATTCCCGTTTTTCCATTCCCTATTCCCTATTCCCTGTTCCCTAAAACCCAGGACTCTGTACCTCACCCCATTGAAAACTGCTAGATCAGCTGATGTCTGTCCCTCTTTCGAGATAACTTAACATGGGAGAATTGTGATGACCTATCGCAGAATTAGTTATGCCGTCTGGGAAATCACCCTTAAGTGCAATTTAGCCTGTCAACACTGTGGTTCTCGGGCTGGTCATACCAGGGCTAAAGAACTTTCCACTACAGAAGCCCTAGACATGGTCAGACAACTGGCCGACGTTGGGATTACAGAAGTCACCTTAATTGGAGGTGAAGCCTTTCTACGTCCTGACTGGCTCGATATTGCCAAAGCGATTACCTCCGCTGGAATGGTCTGTGGCATGACCACTGGAGGGTTTGGGATTAGCTTAGATACAGCCCGCCGGATGAAAGATGCTGGGATTCGAGTAGTTTCTGTGTCCGTGGATGGTTTAGAAGCCACACACGACCGGTTGCGGGGTAGGAAAGGTTCTTGGCAATGGGCGTTTAAGACCATGAGCCATCTCAAAGAGGCCGGTATCCCCTTTGGTTGTAACACTCAAATTAATCGCCTCAGTGCACCAGAGTTTCCCCAGATTTACGAGCGCATCCGGGATGCAGGAGTCTTCGCTTGGCAAATTCAGTTGACTGTACCCATGGGGAATGCGGCGGATAATAGTGAGATTCTGCTGCAACCCTATGAGTTGCTAGATGTATACCCGATGATAGCGCGGGTGGCCCGTCGGGCTTTTCGGGAAGGGGTAAAGGTTCAAGCTGGTAATAATATTGGTTACTATGGTCCCTATGAACGACTGCTGCGGGGACGGGGAGAGGATAATCCTTGGGCATTTTGGCAGGGGTGCAATGCTGGACTATCTAGCTTAGGCATCGAAGCCGATGGTGCTATCAAAGGTTGTCCCTCATTGCCGACTTCCGCCTACACTGGAGGTAATATCCGAGACCACTCCCTGCGTGAAATTATTGAAGAGACCGAGGAGTTGCGGTTTAATCTAGGAGCTGATACTCCTAAAGGTACAGACCATCTGTGGGGTTTCTGCAAGAGTTGTGAATTTGCTCAACTGTGTCGTGGTGGCTGCAGTTGGACTGCTCATGTTTTCTTTGACCGCAGAGGGAATAATCCTTACTGTCACCACCGCGCTCTTACTCAGGAAAAACAGGGTATTCGGGAACGAGTTGAAATCAAGCATCGCGCCGAAGGTAACCCTTTTGATAATGGCGAATTTGTTCTGATTGAGGAACCAATTGATGCTCCTTGGCCAGACAATGATCCACTTCACTTTAGTGCTGATCGTATACTTTGGCCAAAAGGTTGGCAGGAACAAGAGGAGTTGGTGCCATCTTTAGCTAGTAGTAGCAGTTAATTTAAGATCTGGCACTATTGTGATTAATCCTCGGTGGGCAGTGGCTACCAAAGCTATGGCCAGCACATGAATCGTTTGTCAAGCACTGCCCACCCTACATCAAGCTTGTGATTAATCCTCGGTGGGCAGTGGCTACCAAAGCTATGGCCAGCACATGAATCGTTTGTCAAGCACTGCCCACCCTACATCAAGCTTGTGATTAATCCTCGGTGGGCAGTGGCTACCAAAGCTATGGCCAGCACATGAATCGTTTGTCAAGCACTGCCCACCCTACATCAAGCTACATCAAGCTACATCAAGCTAATTATCCCTTTGAGCAAGCCATTCCTATGACTAATATCTCCACTGATTCAATAGCGCTAGATAATACTCCAGTTTCCGATCACAAGACTAGTAATTTGAAAACTAGTAATTTAGAGTTATCCATTGATGACTCTCAGACTGAGGTAGAGTCTCCCTTGCCCCTGTTACCACGCTCAGCTTGGACTAGTCAGGTGGCATTATTGAGAGTTATTTTTAGAGCCAAGAAGGCTTTAGACCGAATCGAGCAGGAAGCTGGTGTGTTGAGACGTTAATAGTGATTCCAAATTCGGGTTAAAACTTAGAACTTCAAAACTCCCTTGAAAATCCAGTCCGCCCAGGCGGGCTTTTTTTTTGGACGCGCGAGCTAAGCCTGGTCTGGGCTAAAGGGAGGTTATAGCCCTACGGGCAAGGGCAAAAGGCAAAAGGCAAAAGGCAAAAGGCAAAAGGCAAAAGTTTACTATAACAGCTTTTGAGCTTGTATCAATGTCCTAACCTTAATCCGTACTGCTATATAGCTTTTGAGTACTGTTTTGTTTTGACTGAAGTGACTAGCATTAAAAAGACATAACTGTTTGGATTATGTGCTTAATAATGATTGTTTTTACAGTTTTGACAAAAAAACGGTCATGATTGGGAATAAAAAATGAAATAAATGCATCTTTTTGGTCGTTTTTATAGTGGCATCTCCCTTGAAATTATCGAAAAAAAAATATATGATATAAATAAGATGACTCAAAGAAAACGATCATCTCAACTGAAACTAAGATTATTGACGAGGAAATTAAAAAATGGCTAACATTACAATTGCAGATATTGCTCCATCCAAAGAATCTGAAAGCTTTATCAAAGATCTAAGCGATAATGAACTTAATTTAACTTATGGAGGAATTCAGATAATTATTACGAATGAAAAAGGCGAAAGAATTGAAATCAATATATAAAAATAATTTCAATAACAAATACAGTCTCAATCCAGAGAACTTAACTTAGAAAGATAAATTATCAAAAATGCCCTCTGAGCCTGATCAGGGGGCATTTAATTTTAGGAGCTTAAAGACCAAGAGTAGAATTGAGAATTGAGAATTGAGAATTGAGAATTGAGAATTCTACATTCTACATTCTACATTCTACATTCTACATTCCACTCAAAACCTAGGCAGCTTGGTAATCTAAGTCAAGGTTTTTCGTAACTTCAAATTGATCAACCTGTTGCTTAGTCCATTCAGAAAACAAATTTAAGAGGATTTTAGAGCGCAGGTTATCATCCAATTGCGGTTCAATAATCTCCTCCACTAAAATCAGATGTACGCCTTTAGAGGTCACAATGGGTTTGAGAACCTGCGGTGGCTTAGCTGCAAAAACAGCAGCAGAAATCTCTGGCTTGATATTTTCACGACTTACTACTCCTTGATATCCCCCAGATCGGCGTAATTCTTTATCCTGAATATACTGATGAGCAACATCATAGAAACTCATCTCTCCTTCCTGAATTCCATAAAATACTTCCATCGCTAAATCTTCATCATCTATGATGATATCATACATGACCACACCAGCATAATCTAGCTGATTTTCATAAAAATAAGACTCAACTTTATCAGCAAATAAATGGTTAGCTAACTTTCTATAAATAGCGCCATTGTATACCATGGTTTCAAATTCGTCTAAGGTCATCCCATGTTTTTCTAGCCATGCCCAAGTGTCCTCAGCACTCCCGAGTTGGCTAAGTATCCTGAATTGATCTGCTGCGTCTTGAAGTTCTTCTGTTTCTACTTGGATACCCGCCTCAGCGGCAGCAGATGCGATTAACTTGCGGATAGTAATTGCTTCGATAATCTCAGGAATCTTACAAGATAGCTTTACTTCTTCAAGAATATCGTCTTTGGTAATTGTGATAGCTGGTGACATCGTGTTTATCCTAGTAATTTAAACTGTGAAATTTATAGTGCTGGGTGCAGGGAATAGGGAATAGGGAATAGGGAATAGGGAACAGAGTGTGGGGAGAGGGAGTAGTGTGGGGAGAGGGGGGAGACAAGAAGAGTGTGGGGAGAGAGAAGAAGTAGTTGACGAGAATTTGGTATTTTTAAATACATTGTATTGATGCAATAGCGAGTGGTGGAAACCACACCACTTGCTCCCCACCCCCCCCACACCTCCCACACTTCCCTCTCTTTCCCTACTCCCAGCTCCCTAAAATCCAGACTGAAAGTACCTCAAGAAATTGAGAAATGCACTAATTGATAATGCCCTGAAGTGACTGATATCACATCCCGGAAATTACCTATAATTTCAAACCTCCTTGCTGCAACTTCTTAAACGGATCGAGAATAAAATCAATAATCCGACGCTGGCGTACAATCACCTCAGCAGTCGCTGTATCTCCAGGACGCAACCCAATACACTCCTTACCTGTGGGAAGACAATCTTGATTTAAGGCAATTTCTATGTTGTATGCTGCTACCTTTCCATTTTGCGTTTCCACCTCAGAGGTAGTTGGAGAAATTTCCACTAATTCTCCTGCTATCACCCCATACTCTTGAAACGGATAGGCATCAAATTTCAATTTAACTGGCATTCCTTTCTTTAAAGAACCACTTTCAGTGGTTGCCATCTGGGCTCGAATAATTAATGATGAATCCTCTGGGGCAATTTCTGCTACCATAGTTCCCTGCTGCACTACAGCACCAGGTCTTTGAATCGGTAACTGAAATACCATTCCACTGACCGGTGCCTCTAAGACTCGTTGCTTTAACTGAAGCTGCAAGGAGTCAATCTGACGCTTACTCTGAGAAATTTCTGAATTTAGGGTAGTAATTTGGGTATCTATATTATTCAGTTGTTCTTCTATTTTAAGTACAGATAACTTACCGGAATGAATTATACTATGATAACTCCTTTCCTGTTATTTTAATCGTAACTTTGCTTGATCAATATCTGCCTGGGCTTGACCCATTGTCCGTTTATAACTACTTTGTTCTTCCATAATCCGTAACTTAGCTTGTTCAAGATCAGACTTAGTTTGTTCATAGAAGCGTCGCCTTTATTGTACCACATCATCCTTATCTAATACATCAATTTCTGGCACAACTCCTTGTTGCCAAAGTTTACGATAGCGTTGCACTTATCGCTGGGCATTAGCTAAACGAATTTCTATTAACTTAGAGGCAGTTTTACTAAGTTCAAGATTTTGCCTGGCTTGATTCACTTGAGCTAATTTTTCTTCTTTTTGTAAGTTATAGGAATTCCTAAGATCAGTTATAGTCTGTCGCGCTTGGTCAATTTGAGCTTGCTTTTCCAAGGCTTGGGCTTGATTTTGTTGCTGCTGAGTTGTCAAGACTACCACTAACTGATTTTTTAGTAATTCTAACTGCGATCGCCTACTCAATTGCCCTTTTAATTTATCGTTAACTTGCTGCAATTCAGTACGAACTAACCCGGATTTCAAAATCAATAAATTTTGTCCAGCCTCAACCTTTTGCCCCTCTTTAACTTTAATTTCATCCACGGTACCGGCTACAGCAGCATCCAGCCTCACAGTTTTACCCTTTGGTTCAAGTCGTCCTCTTGCTGTACCGGTTTCATCTACTTTATAGAGCATCGACCAGGGTAAAATAATCGACACAAACACTACTATAAAGTACAGTAATCCCCTTGTCCAAACCTGAGGCAAACTATCGAGTAATTCTTTAGTAGCGTAAGACCAATCATCAGTCAATTTAGCTAAGTTTGGTGCGTTTAAAGTATCTTGATCATGATTAGTGTCTTGTAGCTGAGTTGGACGATGTCCATTCAAGTCTCCATTTAAGTGTCCATTCAATGTATTGGGCATAATTTTATTTCTTATTTATTGAGACTAGTTATTGGGGATTAGGATTAGTCATGAATAAACAAATGATAGTTTATGTAATTACTCATTTTTCATGATTCAGTACTCAGGATTCAGGACTAAGTTGCTGGTGATTAAAATAATAATAATGTCCCCGTTTTGCCATTAATTCCTGATGGGTTCCACTCTCAATCAATACTCCTCTATCCATCACTAAAATTAAATCCGCATTCCGGACTGTAGACAACCGATGAGCAATGACGAATGTTGTTCTACCTTTGAGAATATGAGTGAAATTATGCTGAATAATCCGTTCAGATTCTGCATCTAAATGGGAGGTGGCTTCATCTAAGACTAATAACTTAGGATTGCCTAACAAAGCCCGTGCGATCGCAATCCGTTGCCGTTGTCCGCCAGATAATGTCCCTCCCCCTTCTCCAATCTGGGTTTCATAGCCCATGGGCAACTGTTTAATAAACTCATCAGCACCTGCCAATCGTGCTGCTTCTATAATCTCGTCTAAACTAGCGGCAGGATGACCTAAGCTAATATTTTCCCGAATGGTTCCACCAAACAAAAACGTATCTTGGTCTACTACTCCCACTTGCGATCGCAAAGACCCTAAGGAGAGGCTGGTAAGATCAAGGCCATCAATCAATACTTTCCCATCTGTGGGTGGATACAATCCCAACACCAATTTAGAAATCGTCGTTTTGCCTGAACCACTGCGTCCCACTAGGGCTACCATTTGTCCTGGTTTCACTTGAAATGATAGATTTTCCAGTACATTTAAATCACTCTCTGGGTGATAGCGAAAGGTGACGTTATCAAAGGCAATGTGACCCTGAATGGATGGTAACGATTGACGGGCTTGATTGAGCAAATCCTCCTCTGGTTCGGCATCCAACACATCATTAATCCGTTCCATAGCAATTACTACTTCCTGGAATTGATTCCATAACACGGTTAACCGTTTGAAGGGAGTAATAATATTTCCCAACAGCATATTGAATGCCACTAATTGTCCAATGGTTAACTGATTCTGAATCACTAACCACGCTCCATACCACAGCAGGCTTGTGGTTACTACGGCTTCAATAGCATTACTAAAAATTTGCAGACGATTGCTGATAACTTGCCCATCAAAACTTGTCTTAATTTCCTTATTTAATAACTCCTCCCAATGCCAACGTACTGTTTGTTCTACTGCGGTGGATTTAACGGTACTTACACCGGAAAGCGCTTCAATTAGATAACTATTTTCTTTAGCCATCGATTGAAATATTTCTCGGGAAATTCTCCGTAAAAACGGTGTCGCAATCAATGCTAGCAATAAGAATGGCGGCACAATTACTAAGGCCAATAACGCCATTTTCCAGCTGTACCAAACCATCAATCCTACATAGATAAATACCGTTACTAAATCCAGCAGAATTGATAAGGCTTCACCGGTCAGGAACCGCTCAATCTTGCGGTTTTCCTGAACCCGTGATATAATGTCACCAACATAGCGGGACTCAAAAAACGAAAGAGGCAACCGCAGTGTATGGCGAATAAATCCTACAATCAGTGCTGCATCTACTTTATTAGCCGTGTGGTCTAGTAGATATTGCCGCAACCCCATCATTGCCACTCGAAACAGGCTAAATATCAGCAGCCCTAAGCCCACCGCCATTAAGGTTAGCCCAGAGCGCTGTACCACCACTCGGTCTAAAATTAGCTGGGTGAATAGAGGTGTAATTAATCCAAATATCTGGATAAATAAGGAAGCAAGAAATACCTCTAACACTACTAACCCATGGGGTTTGATTAATTCAAAGAATTGCCAAAAGGGAGTAGTCGTTTCAATAGCATCCTTGAGTAATGCTGTTGGTTGTAGCAGCAGTGCATAACCGGTCCAATCGGCGTTAAATTCTCGATGGGTGAGACTACGTTGACCAATGCCAGGGTCACAAACAATCACTCGTTTCCGAGTAATTTCATAAACGACAATATAGTGTTTACCTTCCCAATGGACAATAGCTGGCAATTTTTGCTTCGCTAGCTGGTCAAGACTGGCTTTAACCGGACGAGTAGAAAAGCCAATACTTTCCGCTGCTGCTGATAGTCCTCGCAATGATGCGCCATTGCGGTCAACATTAGCGATATCCCGCAAGCGATTCACACTAAAGCGTTTACCCCAATAGCGAGATACCATTACCAAACAGGCGGCACCACAGTCAGAACCACTCTGCTGGGCAAAAAACGGATAGCGTCGGATTACCCGTTGCCATAAATGACCTGCTTGCTGGGTCGGGTTAGGAAAGTAAGCTTTGCTAACTTTTTTCTGGGATTTCTGGGACTTGGCTTCCCCAGACCGAGACTGGGAGATGGTCAGATGGGGGGATGGGGAGATGGGGGGATAGTCAGATGGAGTGATAGGGGGAGTAGGGGAGCTAACTAGTAGGGCATTACGAGCTTGCGCCTGACTCCAAAAATGCTCTCGGATTTCGGGATACTTATTGATCAGGGGAAACAAGACTTCCCCCGGTACAAAGCATAGCTTTAGCTTCAGATAAGCTCTAGCGCTATAGCTGGCTAAGTCAGCGGAGGGAAACAAGGTCAATTCCCCAAATGATGCCCCTGTTTCTAAGCTGGCAATTAAGTCACCGGCCTGATTGAGCAACCTTACCTGTACTAGTACATGCACCCTCAAGATCAGGTTTCGACTGATGTCCTGACATATCTGTAACTAAAAAGTCTTTAACTCATTGTTTTGATGATCGAGGGTGGATGTTGGCTTTTATGTTGGTTTTAATCGTCAAATTAACCTAGTATTGTGGATTTTTTGGATGATTTTGGCCAATTTGTGGCTTATTTTGTCGTTTTTTTGGATGATTTTTATCTAATTTTAGATTTTGGTGGATTTTTATGTTGTTTGTGTAAAGTTTGATTTCATTTTTGGATGAAGATGATCAGGCACTAGGGATTAGGTTCTTTTAGGGAGAAGTGGGAGGAGTGGGAGAAGCTTTCAAGGGTATGTTTTTTACAAAGACGTCAGGTGTGGGGTGTGGGGAGTGGGGTGTGGGGTGTGGGGGATAAGACAATTATTAGCAAGTCCCCAGATAAAAACTCTATCCTGCCATTCCAAGCACATATATAGCAATTCTCAGAGTCAATATGACAATGCTTATCCCTTTAAGGCAAAAGGCAATAGGCATGCTAGCAATAGTAAAGAGGGTTTGAATAGAAAAAGTGTCAAATAATAATGTACCTCATTACTGCGAGAAACGCTATAGACATTTCGTGCTGATCAATATTATATTTCTGAGTATTCTTGTTGAATACAACTCCAGAGTCACACAAATAAATCGCTTTTTTCGTGTAACAAACTACTCTCTCCTTAGAAGCCCTTTGCATACACTTCCCCATATCTGAGTCGTTAGTCTCTCCATCAACAGCTTCACCAGAAGCATCATTACTATTACCAGAAGATTCTAGTTCAGCATCTATGAGTCGTTCAGCTTTGACCTCATTATAAGCACGTTCAACAGAGACTTTCTTCCTCAGTCTTCCTTCTGGGTTATAAAGCTGATCTATCACAGACTCACGATCTTCGGTCGGAACTGATAAGATGTCATAGGCCATCTTGTTTGTTCCATCTTCCAGAAGCTTTGACCACTTTTTGGCAAGATCAGCATTCTCCTCTTTTTGAATAGCTTCAACCACATTGAAGCCAATACCCTACCCCCTGAGCTACAATAGACTCTTAACGGACTGCGCTTTCAGGAGCTCCCGTCATGAATTCTATTTCAACAACCATTACTCTGCAAATTCCTGACTTCCTCTATCAGCGCTTGGTCAACACTGCCCAAGCAACTGAACGCTCTCTTGAAGCTGTCATGCTCCATGCTTTACAAATTGGTAGTCCCCCCAATTGGTCTGATGTACCTGAAGAATTTCAAGGAGATCTAGCTGCCTTAGATAGGTTGGAAGACCAAGCTTTGTGGCCCATCGCCCAGAGTAAAAAAACACCGGAAGAAATGGAGCGTCACTACTGGTTGTTAGCTCAAAATCAAGAGCGTTCTTTAACAGATGCAGAACAGATTGAACTTGAGCAGCTTAAGATTTCAGCAGATCGTTTTATGCTACGCAAAGCTCATGCAGCGGCTCTCCTGAAATGGCGCGGTTACCCAGTACCTCAAAGTATTGTCTAACCTCATGGCCTATATTCCAATCTCTTTGAAGAATGAGATTGATCGCCAAGATCGCCGTTATTGTTGCTATTGCCAAACCAGTGAGGCAAATAGTGGTATTCCTTTAACTTACGATCACATTTTCCCACAATCTAAAGGGGGAAAGAGCATATTTTCCAATGTTTGCCTCGCCTGCTATACCTGCAACCAATTTAAATCGGATACAACTGTTGCCCTCGACCCTTTAACCAATCAAACTGTTCACTTATTTAATCCCCGCACTCAGAATTGGGATGAACATTTCTCATGGAATGTGGATTTCACAAAAATTCAAGGACTAACCCCTGTGGGACGAGTAACAGTCATTACGCTCAAAATGAATAATCCCCTTGTTGTAGAAGCACGGTTTCGATGGACAATTAATGGTTGGCATCCCCCATCTTTTCTAGGGGAAAGATGAGCATATCGTACTTTCTATCAAAACTTCCTGAAATTTGAGAACCCCCGTGCTTTAGCCGGGGGATGAAAAAGAGAGACTGGATTTATCCAGTCGTGTCCTCTATTTGGCTTCTAACCCAACGTTCTATAAGCTCTCCGGCACTGGTGTTTGAGTCCTTCGCGGAAAGCTGCAACCACTTCCACACAGTATCTGTGAACATGATAGTGTGTGGTTTTTTGATCTCGTCATAGTATACAGGAATTCCTCTCATTCTTTTTTGAGATTTAGATCTGTTTTTGTTTGACATTACTAGACCATACGTATACACTAGTAGTATGATAACAAAAGGGTCGAGGTTGTCAAATGTACAAGACGATCCCAATAAAAGCTAACTTTTCAAACGAAGAGAAAGTGTTCTGGGAGTTTCAGTGCCAGCAAGCTAACAGCCTGTTTAATTGCGCTGTTTACTATGCAAAACAAAAACACTACAAGTGGCTTGAGGAACAAAAAGCTTATACTACCTACTGGCGTGGAGATGAGCTAAGGGCAGGGTGGAAAACCTACAAATGTACGACTAAATACCCTGAAATAGACAAAGCTCTAAAAATGTCGCCCCACTATAAGGCGATGGCGGCTCAATCTGCACAGCAAACTTTAAAAACTGTAGGGGAAGCGATCTCTAGCTATAACAAACTAGTGGGTTTGTACTACCAAGGAAAAGTAGATAGACCTAGGTTCCCTCGCTATAGAAAGTCTGGAGGTTTTGCTGCGGTGACTTTCCCTCGGCAAGCCCTCATATACAAAGAAGGTTTGTTTCACCCCTCCGTTAGCAAGGAAAGCAAGCCTGAATTATTAGTTCAAATAGCATTATCTCCTCCAGATTTCATTGATCCTGATTGGGTGAAAGAGGTTACCGTTCGTCCTTACTACGGACAGCTATGGATAGATTGGGTTATTGATGATAGAAAGCAACCAGTAACTGATAATCCAAATCTTGATTACTCTAACGCGATTGGAATAGACCATGGTGGCGATAACTGGCTAACCTGCGTTTCGACCTTAGGAAAGAGCTTTATTATTGACGGTCGAAAGCTTAAGTCAATGAACCAAGGTTACTGTCGCCTTGTGGCTAAGTATAAGTCAGGAAAGTCGGAAAAGTACTGGGACTCCCATCTGGATAAAATTCAGTTGAAGCGGAATAATCAGATGCGGGACGCCATAAATAAAGCGGCTAGATTCCTCGTTAATCGTTGCCTAAATGATGGAATAGGTAATTTGGTTTTTGGTTGGAACGAAGGACAGAAAAGCCTTTCTAACATGGGAAAGAAAGGAAACCAACAGTTTGTCCCCATTCCTACTAAGCGACTAATTGAAAGGTTAAAGCAGCTTTGTCCTGAATATGGAATAAATCTGATTGTCACTGAAGAATCCTATACAAGCAAAGCGTCTTTCTTGGACGGTGATTCATTACCAAAACATGGTGCAAAACCCAGCGGATGGATCCCTTCAGGAAAAAGAGTTAGGCGTGGGTTGTACAGGACTGCCTCCGGAAAGTTAATTAACGCCGATTTGAACGGCGCTGCTAACATACTCCGTAAAGTAACCACACAGCCAATCGACCTGGCCAAGGTGGGTAGCGGGATTTTGACAGTTCCACATCGATATAATTTGTTCACTAACCTGTCTAAATTATATCGACATAAGGGTGAAGCGGTACGGGTTTACCCTACCGCGTAACATCCTTTGAGAATCCCCCGTGTTTTAACCGGGGGAGATGTCAATTTCACCACACCCTACACCCCACACCCTACACCCTACCCCCTGAGCTACAGAGTTCCTGAACCGAGTGCGGCCTGGGGTACATTAGCTTTGGTTGGTGCCTTCGGTGTGGGTTCAGTTCTAAAGCGCCTGCCTAAAGCAAGCAGAAAGCTGATCAACTGATGCCATCACGATAATATAGCCATTGAGTTACTCAGAGCATAGGTATGTAGCGCTACAGTAAACTTAAGTTATGGGATTGACCTTGGCCTTTGGGCACGCTTCGCGATTGACCGTAGGCCACGCTACGCGATTGACCGTAGGTCACGCTACGCGATCGCTTTTGATTCCCAAGCAGTAATACCTAATGTCACTTAACTCAACTCCATCCCTGGAACTCTATAGCACTACCTATTAAGGTGTTTGACATTTATACAATCAGCAAAAGCTGTTGTAGTCAACTTTTGCCTCTAGCATGCATGCCTCTTGCCTTGCCCATAGCGCTATACTAATGATTCTGATTCCACCCAAGATAAACCTTGGGTGGAATTGTTTTATGACGTTTTCTCAGGTCTAGCTTTCAAGGGAGCGACGCACAAGCAACAAAAATATAACTAATTTAATTTTGGTTATAACAACCTAGAGATTTGTTCAGGTTTACTTGATACTTGTTATGACTTGACCCACTAGTAGGGTTATTTTTAAAATCAACCAAGACACAACTGAATTACTTTTGTCACTTTTTTAATTGATTAACCCCTTGAAATCCTAGAATAAATCCCAGATTATAGTCATGGAATAAGGCAATAAAACCTCTAAACACCTAGTATATATATACTTGCAATCGACCAAGATATAACTGAATTACTTTTGTCACTTTTTTCCTTGATTAACCCCTTGCAATCCTGGAATAAACTCGAGAGGATAGTCATGGGATGAGGCAATAAAAGGTCTAATCCTAAACAAGACAACTTGACTGAATAGGACATTTACTAATGGCTAACATTACAATCTCTGACCTCGCTATTTCACCTGTTTCTGAAAGCTTCATTACTGAACTCAATGAGCATAGCATGAACGGTATCCTCGGCGGATGTAAGGTAAAATACAGAAGAAATGGTTCAATTAGAAAGATCAAAAACTGCACTCCATCTCAAATACAAGCAATACTAGAAGCTTATAACTAGGTGTTCTGAGAAATTACGTAATTAGGTATAAAATAATCCTCTGGTATCTATCAGAGGATTACTTTATTAATTCAGCAATATCTCCTAAATTTACTTCTCTAACTTTGATTCCATATTTTTCACCACCTCAATTTTCCCAATTTGTTGCTTGAGCCATCCACTAAACAAATCCGAGATAATCTGATAGCGCAGCTGATCATCCAATTCCCCTTGAACAATCTCTTCCACCAAAATCAAATGCACCCCCTGAGCAGTCACAATCGGCTTAAGCACTTCTGGGGGATTAGCAGCAAAAACAGCAGCGGAAATTTCTGGCTTCAAATCGTTACGGTACATTATCCCCCGATAGCCAAGTTTTCGACGTAACTCCTGATCCTGGATATACTCGTGAGCCACATCATAAAAACTGACATCCCCTTCCTGAATTTCATAGAAAAGTTCCAGAGCCAAATCCTGATCATCTAATACCACTTCATACATCACCACACCGGCATAATCCAACTGATTTTCATAAAAATAAGACTCAACGTTATCCGCAAATAAATGATCAGCTAACTTTCCAGAGGTAACCGTGTCATAGACAACTTCTTCAAAATCATCCAGAGACATACCACGTTGTTCTAACCAAGCCCAAGTTTCCTCAGCACTACTGAGGTTGTTCATTAATCGCGTTTGGTCAGCTACTTCCTGAAGTTCTTCAACCTCAATAGTTATCCCCGCTTGATCCACAGCATCCTTGATCACCTGACGATTAAGAATCTCCTCAACTAGATCAGGAATATTACCCGATAGCTTAACTTGATGCCAAATATCTTCCTTAGTAATAGTTATATTTTGTTGGGAATTAACCATAAGTTTTGACCTAATTTACTTCTTGATTAGTGGTTTTATAATTATCAGTTTAGATGTGAAACTAGAAGTTATGGGGACAGGGAACAGGGAACAGGGAACAGGGAACAGGTAAGTCAGAGGATATCTGAAAAGTTTTTTTATACTGAATTTTGCCCCCCTAGCCCCCCAACTTTGGGGGGAACAAGAGTCAATTTGCTTCTAAAAGTCCCCCGCCCCCCTAACCCCCCAATTCTGGGGGGAATTAGCGGATGCTTCGCTTTTTTACAGATGGGGATTTAGGGGGCTTGGATGTAGCAAATGAGACTTCTCAGACAACCTCTCAGAAGAGGGAAGTCGGAAGTCGGATAAAGATCAATTTCATCTGGCAATAGAAAGCTAATATCATTTTATGACAATTACCTTTAATAAAAATATCCCCCATCTCCCCATCTCCCTATCTCCCTATCTCCCCATCTCCCTATCTCCCCCTCTCCCCACCCTCCCCNTGGGGGAACAAGAGTCAATTTGCTTCTAAAAGTCCCCCGCCCCCCTAACCCCCCAATTCTGGGGGGAATTAGCGGATGCTTCGCTTTTTTACAGATGGGGATTTAGGGGGCTTGGATGTAGCAAATGAGACTTCTCAGACAACCTCTCAGAAGAGGGAAGTCGGAAGTCGGATAAAGATCAATTTCATCTGGCAATAGAAAGCTAATATCATTTTATGACAATTACCTTTAATAAAAATATCCCCCATCTCCCCATCTCCCTATCTCCCTATCTCCCCATCTCCCTATCTCCCCCTCTCCCCACCCTCCCCACACTTCTTTTAGTTATAGATTTACAAATATGAAATGCACCCAACATCTACAACTTCAACCCTCCCTGCTGTAACTTCTTAAAGGGATCGAGAATAAAATCAATAATCCGACGCTGGCGCACAATCACCTCAGCCATGGCCGTATCTCCAGGACGCAAGGGAATACACTTATCAGCCGAAGCTATACAATCCTGCTTCAGTTCAATTTCTAAATCATAAACTGCTCTTTTACCATTAGGAGTATCCACCTCAGAGGTAGTAGGAGAAATGTCTACTAACTGTCCTGCTACGACTCCATAATCCTGAAACGGATAGGCATCAAATTTAAGCTTCACTGGCATTCCTGTCTCTAAAGAACCACTTTCAGTCGTTGCCATCTGCCCTCGAATTACCAACACCGAACCTGAGGGTGCAATTTCCGCCACCATAGTTCCTGACTGCACTACCGCTCCAGCCGCTTGAATCGGTAATTCAAACACCGTACCACTGACCGGTGCCTTTAACACTCGTTGCTTTAACTGAAGCTGCAACGAGTTAATCTCACCCTTACTTTGAGCAATTTCTGAATTGAGGGTAGTTATTTGTGTATCCAAATTCTTCAATTGTTCCTCCACCCTCAGCAGCGCTAATTTACCCGAGTGGCTCAGAGTCTGATAACTTCTTTGTTGTTCCTTTAGTCGTAACTGTGCCTGTTCAATCTCTGCTCGCGCTTGTCGAAGGCTTCGTTCATAACTACTCTGTTGTTCAGTTAGACGTAACTTACTCTGCTCAATCTCTGACTTGGTTTGTTCATACAACCGTTGCCTCTCCTGTAGCAAATCTTCCCGGTCTACTACTTGGATTTCCGAAACAATGCCTTCCTGATAGGCATCCTTGTAACGGTTCACCTCCCGCTCAGCATTATCCAAACGATTCTCAATTATATTAAAAGACTTTTGACTAAGTTTAAAGGTCTGACGCGCCTGATTAACTTGAGCTAACTTTTCTTCTTGTTGTAAATCATAGGAATTCTTCAGAGCCTCCAGATTCTGTAGCGCTTGGTCTACTTGTGTTTGTTTTTCCAACACTTGAGCTTGATTTTGTTGCTGCTGAGTTGCCAATGCTACCACTAATTGATTTTTCAGCAACTCTAACTGAGACAAGCGATTTAAGTGACCTTTTAACTTATCTTGTACTTGCCTTAGCTCTGAATTAACTAACTCAGATTCTAATACTAATAACTGTTGTCCAGCGTCTACTTTATCTCCCTTTTTTACCTTAATATATTCTACGGTTCCCGCCACAGCTGCATCCAGCCTCACCGTGTTTCCTTTCGGTTCTAGTCTTCCCCTAGCCGTACCGGTTTCATCCACTTGAGATAGTATAGCCCAGGGCAAAATCAGGCCAACAAATGTGATTAGAAAGTACATCAGTCCCCTTGTCCAAACTTGGGGTAAACTATCGAGTAGTTCTTGAGTGGCCTCAGACCAATCATCCCGAGATGAAGCTGGTGTTGGAGAAGTCAAGGTTTCTTGGTGTTGTTGGGGGGCAGGATCTCCGTTTACTTGTCTGTTTAATGTATTTGGCATGGGTTTAGTGATTAGTAATTAGTGATTTAGCAAATAAAACAGGGAGTAGGGAGTAGGGAGTAGGGAGTAGGGAGTAGGGAGTAGGGAGTAGGGAGTAGGGAGTAGGGAGTAGGGAGTAGGTAACTAGTGATTAGTTATTGGTCAAAACTGTTAGACGTTATTTGATAGCGTTTATTGCATTTATGAGGTACGCTTATCAGCCTGAAAGTCCCCCTTAATAAGGGGGATTTAGGGGGATCCCTTTGTCCTTCATGGGAGAGAGAATTGCTATATAACTCATCACTCAATTTCATCAGCCTTAAATTGCTGTTGATTCAGATAATAATAATGTCCCCGTTTTGCCATTAACTCTTTATGGGTTCCCCTCTCAATCAATACTCCTCTATCCATCACTAAAATTAAATCCGCATTCCGGACTGTAGATAAGCGATGAGCAATGACTAATGTTGTCCTCCCTTTGAGAATCTGATTTAAATTATTCTGAATAATCCGTTCGGATTCGGCATCTAAATGGGAGGTGGCTTCATCTAACACTAATAACTTAGGATTCCCTAATAAAGCTCTTGCGATCGCAATCCGTTGCCGTTGTCCACCAGACAACATTCCTCCCCCTTCCCCAATCTGGGTTTCATAGCCCATGGGCAACTGTTTAATAAATTCATCAGCACCCGCTAATCGTGCTGCTTCCATAATCTCGTCTAAACTAGCAGCGGGATGACCTAAGCTAATATTTTCCCGAATGGTTGCACCAAACAAAAACGTATCTTGGTCTACTACTCCCACTTGCGATCGCAAAGACCCTAAGGACAAACTCGTAATATCGAGTTGATCAATTAAGACTTTACCATCCGTAGGAGGATACAATCCCAATATCAATTTAGAAATCGTAGTTTTCCCAGACCCACTGCGTCCCACTAGGGCTACCATTTGTCCTGGTTTCACTTCAAAGGAAAGATTTTCCAGTACATTTATCTCACTTTCTGGGTGATAGCGAAAGGTTACCTTATCAAAGCAAATGTGACCTTTAATTGGGGGTAACGATTGACGCGCCTGCTGCTGCAAATCCTCCTCTGGTTCAGCATCCAACACATCATTAATCCGTTCCATAGCAATTACTACTTCCTGGAATTCATTCCATAACACGGTTAACCGCTGGAAGGGAGTAATCACATTTCCTAGCAGCATATTAAAGGCCACTAATTGCCCAATCGTTAGCTGATTTTGAATTACTAACCACGCTCCATACCAGAGTAGGGCTGTTGTGGCCACGGCTTCAATAGCATTGCTAAAAATTTGGAGGCGATTGCTGATAACTTGCCCAGTAAATCCCTGTTTTATCTCCTTATTTAATAACTCCTCCCAATGCCAACGTACTGTTTGTTCTACTGCTGTTGATTTTACCGTTCGGACACCAGAAAGGGTTTCAATCAGATAGCTATTCTCTTTGGCGTAAGCCTGAAATATTTCCCGGGAAATCTTCCGTAAAAACGGTGTCGCGATTAAGGCTAGTAGGAAAAATGGCGGCACAATCACTAAGGCCAATAACGCCATTTTCCAACTGTACCAAAACATCAATCCTACATAGATAAATACCGTTAGTAAATCCAGCAGAATTGATAAGGCTTCACCGGTCAGGAACTGCTCAATCTTGCGGTTTTCCTGGACTCGTGATATAATGTCACCAACATAGCGGGACTCGAAAAACGAAAGAGGCAACCGCAGTGTATGGCGAATAAATCCTACAATCAGCGCTGCATCTACTTTATTAGCCGTGTGGTCTAGTAGATATTGCCGCAATCCCATCATCGCGACTCGAAATAGGCTAAACATCAGTAGCCCTAACCCTACCGCCATTAAGGTTAGCCCAGAGCGCTGCACCACGACTCGGTCTAAAATTAGCTGGGTAAATAGAGGTGTAATTAATCCAAATATCTGGATAAATAAGGAAGCGATAAACACTTCGAGCACCACTACCCCATGGGGTTTCATTAACTCAAAGAATTGCCAGAAGGTAGTAGTGGTCTCTTTAGCATCCTTGAGTAACGCAGTCGGTTGTAGCAGCAGTGCATAACCGCTCCAATCTGCTTTAAATTGCTGGTGGCTGAGGGTACGTTGACCAATGGCTGGGTCAGCAACAATAACGGAATTTTTGGTTATTTGATAAACAACAATATAATGTTTACCTTCCCAGTGAACAATGGCTGGTAGTTTTTGTTTGGCTAGCTGGTCAAGACTAGCTTTAACCGGACGAGTAGAAAAGCCAATACTTTCTGCTGCTGCTGATAATCCCCGCAGTGATGCACCATTACGGTCTACATTAGCGATATCTCGCAAACGATTCACACTAAACCGTTTTCCCCAATAGCTAGATACCATTACCAAACAGGCGGCACCACAGTCAGAACCACTCTGCTGGGCAAAAAATGGATAGCGTCGGATTACCCGTTGCCATAAATGTCCCACTCGTTGATTAGGATTGGGAAAATAGGCTTTACTAATCGTTTTGGCAGGTGTGGATGGGGCAGTCGCTGATGGGGTTATGGGCTGGGGTGATGGAGTGGGCTGGGTGTCGGAGTCAACCAGTACTGAATTTTGCCTACGGGCGTACTCATACAGATGGTCTCGGATGCGAGGATATTTGCTAATTAGTGGAAACAACAACTCAGGGGTGAGATAGCAAAGCTGAAGATTCCGAGAAGCCCTCGCTGAGTAAGGCGAAAAGGATGCATCGGGAAAAAAGGTAGATTCCCCAAACGAGTCTCCCTCTGTCAAGGTGGCAAATTTTTCCCCAGCACTGTTGAGTAATCTAACCTTGCCGGTCATCACGATATAAATACCAGCTTCCGCCTGTTCAGCTTGCCAAAACTGGCCGACTTTTGGTTCGATAAATTTTATCTGTTTGAGAATCCGGGAAAATTCGGCATCATTAAAGGAATGCCCTAGGGTATCCCTCAGCTGCTGAGAAGAAATTGGGGCTAAATTTTGAACCATAATCCTCTAAACCTAAAAAATCTTCGAGGGAGAGTTAGCGATCTAGATGGCAGGGTCGCTATATCCAGGCAAAATCCTGTGGTAATATGAAGGCAATGTAAAGTTATGAAAAACTCACTGTCTTAATGCAGTCGCTCATGGCCCATGGGTCTGTGTGCGGAACCTGCGTCCGCACCTGTCTTGATGCAGTCGCTCATGGGGGGAACCCCCTTTGGCGGCGCTGCATCGCTCTCCAGCCCCGTGGAAACCAAGCCAGTTGCTCATGGGGGAGACCCCCACAGGTCGGCACTGGCTCCCCAAGACCGCTTAGGTGCCCTTGACCTAGGCGAAAATTCCCCACGGGTCGAACCTCTGCATCGCTTTATATTTGGGTTGCCATTCGAGCTTCATACCGAAACAACAGAATTTTTCTAGGGTTTTGCCACCACCAAACTAATCAATCAAAGTATGATGGTTGCGGTGCGACAAGGCGCGAGGTTCAAACCCCCACTGGAAAGCGCACCAACAGAAAGGCGCGAAATTAAAAATTGAAGTAAACCCACAGTTGTTAAGAAGAGCCTGCCGGATGTAGGAGTCTGTTGACAGGGTTAAAGTCAACGTGGTTTTAACCCTCGGGCGTTGGGCTAACCACAGAATCAACACTGTTTTAACCCGTTAAGATGTCAATATCAACCAATTTCAAGGAAATTAAATAACCAAGATGGAAGAAGAATCCTATTCTTACCGGTAGTCTGGGTATTATATAACAGAAGATTGTTCTGTGAAAAGCGTTTTTACTATCGCTAGACAAAAAACCAAGACTATCAAAGAAGCTAGTCAGTGGACTTTAGATCGGATACTTCAAGAGCATCCAGGTCCCGAATCGCAATCCGATTACTAGGCTGATTGAGATTGCTACTCTCGTTTTCTTGGATAGGTTTCCCTTTAGTAGACAGCCCCATTTGTTTAAGCAGCCGATTCACATGCTGAGGGGTTATTTTAATTCCCAACTCTTTCGCTAGATGTTTACTTAACCACCCCGCTGTCCAACGCTCAAAGGCATAACCAAATTCTTTTGGACCACGGCTGACCAGTTCTCGCAACCGTGCCAGATAGTGATCATTTACTGCTTTAGGGCGACCAATGGGATGATCATTCCACTTATGGGCTTGACCCATACGAGCCATAAAAATCCAATGGCGTACTGTAGCGGCACAACACCCTAGGGCTTTACAAATTTGAACTTGGCTTTTCCCTTCATCCGCTAGCAGCATAATTTCGATACGCTGACGATACTGTTGTGGTAAATCCGATTGCAGATTTTTTTGTAGCAGTTTGCGCTGAAACGGTGTCAAACAAAGACCTACAGAAATGCGTTCGCGTAGCGTGGCCGTAGGCCAATCGCTCTTAGTTTCCGATGTCAATTGATGGTGTGATATTGGTTTCATTGATTAGACGTTGGCATAAGTAGGGAGAAACAATCGGCCAAAGTCTATAGTTGCACATTCATACACCAATATAAACTAACTTTGTTGCCAAATTGGCACTTTTTTTTATTAATAAAAATTAATTTATAATGAAAATTATTTATTTTTGTAGACTAAAGTGATATAATCATCCTGAATCTTTAAGACAAAAGCACAGCAATTTGATGATATGGTGCTTGCCCATATCCTCGTGATCAGTTGTGGGAAAATCTAATGTGGGCGAATCTAATTAATTTGCCGATCTCAGCTGATGGGCAGATGGGGGCATGGGGGCATGGGGAGAGTTATTGACGTAATATATTCCGTTTAAATTCTGATTAGCTTAGGGATTGATCCTAAGTGAGTCATAGGTCATGGAGAAAAGATGAAGGATGAAGGGTGAAGTATCAAGTATGAAGTATCAAGTATGAAGTATCAAAGGTGAAGTGGAGCGATAGAACCTATGGCTCCTATGTTGATTAGACCCAATTAGCAATCACCAATTACAATCAATGACTAAATGAAACATGGACTTGATGCCTACGCTCACTTGGACTCCCCCATCCACAGTTGGGAACCTCGTGCCAAGCTAATTGCCCTACTGACCCTAATTTTCGCGTTTTCCTTTGTACAGCATTTGATAGTGCTACCACCGATGGTGGCTCTGACCCTAATTTTTTATCGAGTCTCTCGCCTGCCACTGTCTTTTCTGTTGAATCGGTTGCGCTATCCGGGATTGTTTCTGTTAGGGATTACACTGCTACTCCCCTTCACAGTAGGCACTACCGTGATCATTCAGCTCGGTCCAATCGCCGTGCGGCAGGAAGGACTGCTAACCCTAGTGCTGATTGCCACCCGTTTCTTATGTATTCTCACCATTAGTGTGATTTTATTTGGGACCGCACCCTTTTTGACCAACATCAAAGCTATGCGATCGCTTGGTCTGCCCTCACTGGTTGCGGATATGACTCTGTTGTCTTACCGCTATATTGAGCAATTTAGTAACGACCTAGCTAAAATGAAGCGGGCAATGCAGCTGCGAGGTTTTCGTGGCAAAGGACCAAAGCTTTCATGGCAGGAATTTGGAGGTCACCCAGTTGCTTCGTTACTGGAATTCTTCGCCCGTAGTTACCGTAACCTTAGAGTTTTAGCTTCCCTAACCGGAACACTTTTGGTACGCAGTTACCAGCAATCCCAGCAAGTCTATCAAGCGATGATTTTACGAGGGTATAGTAACACCTCTCAATTTATGGTTTCTGAGAGTTCTGGTGTGACAATAGGGAGTAGAACACAGAGCTTTTCATTACCCCTTCCTAGGGGAAAGCGTAGGTCGTCTAGTACAAACACTGCTGGTTTCCACCACTACATTGCTTTGGGACTCACTAGCTTGATTTCAGTAGGATTTGTGATCGCAGAAATTCTGTTAACACAAGCATGACCGAAGCGAATTCAGACTAATCAATGATGACTAATTCATGGTCATCAAATCAAGGTAATATTGATTCCGGTTAATGACTTATAAGTTTAGGGTTTGGGTTGGGGTTTTGTTAATTTAAATTAAATAAAATTAACACTTAAATTAACACTTCACAAAATTCCCTCACCCCGACTATAAGTGATTAGCCGTAATTAAGATGGCTGAGAATTTATCCTAGCCTACAGCGAACGCTATCAGGCGAAACGACTTCATTCTTGGCCTTAAGGCCGTAGGCCACGCTGCGCGAACGGCCACGCTACGCGAACAGACTTCATCCTTCAGACTTTTACCGTGACCCAGCAAAAACAAGAATTTTTTTACCGAGAAGATTACATTGAACCCTATCAGTCATCTACTTCGTTACACTACGCCCTTGCCATTGATAGTCTGTATTTTTCCTACCCAGACCAACCGGATAGTTTACGCAATATCAATCTCACCATTAAGCCAGGGGAACGGATAGGTTTGATTGGGCCGAATGGTGCTGGTAAAACTACCCTATTTCTGACCATCTGCGGCGTTTTAAAACCAACTAGGGCAAGAGGGATGCTGTTATTTGGCAAACCAGTGGTAGCGGGTGAGTTTCGCCCAGAAATTGGTCTGGTGTTTCAGAATCCCGATGACCAGTTATTTTCCCCCTCGGTCTGGGATGACGTAGCGTTTGGACCAGAGAATATGGGGTTACCAGCGGTTGACGTGGAGCAGCGAGTTCAACAAGCCCTATCCCTGACGGGTGTGGAACACTTAGCGGCTCGAGTTCCCCACAACCTGTCTGGGGGTCAGAAGTGTATGGTAGCGATCGCAGGGGTTTTAGCCATGGGTCCATCCCTAGTGCTGTACGATGAACCCAGTGCCAATCTTGACCTTCGTTCCCGGCGTCGCTTGATTAGCTTTTTGAAAGGGTCCGAGGAGACAATACTGATTTCCTCCCATGACCTAGAACTGATTTTAGAAGTATGCGATCGCGTTTTGCTACTTGACGAAGGGCAAATTATTGCTGATGGTCCTCCTCAACAGGTGATGGCTAATCAGCAGCTGATGGAGTCTCATGGTTTGGAAAAGCCTCACTCTATAGTTTCAGTTATAAGTAACCCTTGAAAAGTTAGTTAGTCGTTGGCGGTTGACTGTTGATTGTTAACCGTCAACAATGATTAACTTGGTCAGCAGGATGGTGCTGGAGTACTTCAATTACCTTCCCCACTTAAAAACCGCTGCTCCCCAAGTCAATCCTGCACCAAAGCCGGAGATAGCTATAATGTCTCCTGATTTAATTTTCTCAAGCCGCACTGCTTCATCCAACACTATAGGTATAGAAGCCGCTGAGGTATTACCATATTGGGCGAGATTACTTAGAACCTTGTGCTTAGGAATCTTAAGACGTTGGGCAACTCCATCCAGAATCCGCTGATTAGCTTGATGCAAGAGCAGCCAATCCACCTGTTCAGTGCTGATATCGGCTCGGAATAATGCTTTTCCAATCACTTCCGGTACCTTTTGCACCGCAAAGCGATAAACCTCTTTGCCACTCATGGTAATGGGTTGATAAGTGCCTTTAGCAACTGTCAAACCCTTGACTATTTCCTGCTGTTGTGATTCATAGGCTAACTGAAGACAGCTATTCTGGGTACCATCACTACACAGTGCAAATCCCAGTAAGCGATCGGATTGATTTGCCTGCAAAACTACAGCCCCAGCACCATCTCCAAATAGTACACAAGTACTTCGGTCTGACCAATCCACCCACCTCGAGAGAATATCGGCACCAATCAGTAAGACATTTTGGTACAGGCCAGTGCGGATAAATTGGGACGCTGTAACCAGTCCAAAGACGAACCCAGAGCAGGCTGCGGTTATATCAAAGGCAACTGCTTTTGAGGCTCCCAGGTGTGCCTGAACTTGATTAGCACTACCAAACAGATCATCTGGGGTTGAGGTGGCTAGGATAATCAGATCTAGGTCTTCAGGAGCAATTCCAGCCATAGCGATCGCATTCCTTGCTGCCCCAGTAGCCATCTCACTTAGACTCCCTTGTGCATCCACCAGATGCCGTTGCCGAATTCCGGTACGAGTGGTAATCCACTCATCCGATGTATCAACCATTTGGCTTAGTTGATGGTTATCGAGGGTAACCTCTGACGCTGCGGAACCACTTCCGGTAATAGCAATGCCTGTTCCTAGTTGATTCAAGGCTCTTCTCCATCAGTTGCATCCCATGTTTTTCTCTTCCCAAGTTCGCTGCTTAGGGAGAAGGCGAAAAGACTGGTCATTGGTCAATCTTGCCATCACAGCCACTGTAAACTACACTATACAAGCCTTACACGGTTATGGTGTGGGGCTTGTGCCACGCTCAAGCTCAAAATTTCCTAGTTTAACGAAACCCTAGATGTTATTAGGTGGATTTTCTCCATATAGTTATCCGTTAAATACCAGAATTTGCTGCTAAAGCTACCGGAGTTTACCTAAATGGCTATAAGGATGAGTGTAACACCAGACTTGATCAGCTACTAAAAATTTAGTCGGCATTTTGTTATGGTCACATTTTGTTGACATTGTCAAGAATAACAGTTAACTATGAACTGTCAACCGTCAACCGCCAACCGTCAACAAAAAAACTGTTGCGCTAATGGTGGCCTTGAAATACCGATCAACCTATCATGGCTTACTCCTGACTGCTAGAATTACTAGCCACTGATTCGGGGGACTTTTTGAAGTGATTAGCTTTAATCCGCTCTAGTACTCGGTGATCAATGGCTTCTTGAGCCAACCGAATGGCGTTAAAAATCGATGGAGCTTGGGAGCTACCGTGACTAATAATACAAATTCCTGCCACCCCTAAGAGTAGAGCACCGCCATGTTCGGCATGATCCATACGCTGCTTAATCCGCTTCAAGTTGGGTTTTAACAACGCTGTACCTAGCTGACCTTGTATCCCTTGAGGCAGTTCTTCTCGGATAATTTGCAGCATCACCTCCCCTACTGCTTCGGCAAACTTGAGCAGTATATTGCCCACAAAGCCATCGCACACAATTACATCAAACTGACCTGAGAGTACATCTCTACCCTCAGCATTGCCAATAAAGTTTATTCTGGAATTCTTTCGTAGCAGTTGATGAGTACGGATGGCCAAATCATTGCCTTTACACTCTTCCTCACCAATGTTTAGCAGACCCACCTTAGGCTCTTCCATGCCCAAGACATACTTGCTATATACTGAGCCCATGATGGCAAACTGCTCTAGATATTTAGGGCGACAATCCACAATTGCCCCCACGTCCATTATAATCACTGGCTTGCCAGCCATGATGGTAGGAAAAACTGCGCCAATTGCGGGACGGTCAATCCCTGGCAGACGCCCTAAGCGCAATAGAGCCGCTGCCATGGCTGCCCCAGAGTGCCCAGCACAGACTACAGCGTCAGCACGTCCTTGCTTGACTAAGTCCATGGCTACGTTAATAGAAGCCTTGGGCTTACGCTTCAAGGTCACCAAGGGTTCTTCATCCATGGCAACGACACCATCAGCAGCTACAATTTCTATCTGACTTGATCCGTGGTGTTGGGAAATAGAGGATCTAATTTGCTCAGGATCCCCTACCAACAATACCTCTACCCCTAATTCAGCTTGTGCTCTAATAGCTCCAGCAACTATTTCATGGGGGGCATAATCCCCGCCCATAGCGTCTATTGCGATTCGTGCGCCAGTCGATGCCATTGCTCAAAGTTTATAGAAACCTTCCACATCTTACCAGAACCATTACCTGGAATAGTAAACAATGTGATCTGTTTAACTTGAGGTTTGGGACCGGTTAAGGCTTGGATGGTGACATGTTCTTAAAGTTACCGTAAGAATAGGGTCGCCTTATAACAACAGTTTTAACCCTTTTACCATAGCCGACCAACCATAAAGGCGACCCTATTCTAAGGTTTCGTCTTCTCAACAGAACTGTTCAGTAGCAGCATTGACTATCTAAAATAGAGCAGCCTCAAGAAACAAATGTGGTGTAGTGAATGCTAAAACAACTTGCTGCTGGGATCCTTGCCGGTGCGTTTGTCGTTATATCTGTGAAACTATGGAGAATTCTACAACCGATCAAACTTGATCAAGCTCAACTGATGGCTTGGCGGGATACCTCTTTGTTTAGCTTGCCAGCTGAACCAGACCCTTCTGCTGAAGCGATTGTGGCTGAATTCATAGGAAAATGGCGTGTTCAAGGTTCAGCAGTTAAGCAAGGAGTATGGATTCAATCGGGACTGACTAGACTGGCGACCCACCGGGGAAATGTTCCAATACCCGCAGCTTCAATCACAAAAATTGCCACTAGTCTAGCGGCATTACAGCAATGGGGACCAGCTCATCAATTTGAAACTAGAGTCAGTGCCACCGGAATAGTTAAAGATGGGGTATTGCAGGGAGATTTGGTAATTACTGGTGGTAGCGACCCGTTTTTTGTGTGGGAAGAAGCGATCGCATTGGGTAATAGCCTAAATCAACTGGGAATCCGCCGGGTCACTGGGAATTTAGTCATCATTGGCAATTTCACTATGAATGATAAGGACAACCCAGAAATAGCTGGTGGCCTACTCAAGCAAGCCTTAAAATCCAGCAGCTGGTCTTGGCAGATTCTCCGTCAGTATCAATCCATGGCCAAAGGAACCGAGAAACCCCAATTAGAAATTGCTGGTAATGTAGTTGTATCTGATACTCCCATTCCGAAGCAAGAATATCTGTTACTCCACAAGTCCTTGCCCCTGGTAGATATTCTTAGAGAGATGAACATCTACAGTAACAACGACGTATCTCAGATGTTGTCTCAAGCCATTGGCGGTGCTCAGACAACTGCTCGGTTGGCGGCTAGGTCAGCTGGTGTACCCAGTAGCGAAATTCAGTTGATTAATGGCTCTGGTTTAGGTATGGAGAATCGAATTTCCCCCCGTGCTGCTTGTGCTATGCTCATGGCTATTGAGCGCTTTTTACAGCCTTACCAGCTTAATCTTAGGGATGTTTTTCCCCTAGCTGGACGGGATACTAAGGGCACCATGCTCGACCGTAATATTCCCCCAGGGGCTGTGGTAAAAACCGGAACTCTCAGAGAAGTTAGTGCTCTAGCTGGTTTTCTCCCAACACGCGATCGCGGTTTAGTGTGGTTTGCCATCATTAATGGTGGCAACGATATCCTAGAATTTCGGGCAAAACAGGATCAGCTACTGCAACGCCTGTCTGTCGAGTGGGGTACCCTTACCCAAAAGAGTAGCAATCAAACCCATAAACCATTGATCATTGGTGATCCCAAGCGTATTGAAAAAATCAGCAGTGCCTTGCTGATTGAAAATAAAAAATAGCAAATAGATATCTAGTTGGCTTGACCGTTGACGGTCAACGGTCAACTTTGGTCAACGGTCAACGGTTGAGCAACGGCTCCAAAGCCAGTCTCAGCAATAAATTAATTTAGGCTACAGTCAACCTTAAACCTTTAACCTTCAACCTTGGCCAAAAGGCCACGCTACGCGAACAACCTTGGCCAAAAGGCCACGCTACGCGAACAACCTTGGCCAAAAGGCCACGCTCTTAACGGATGACAAGACAACTCTAGGCTATACATGACCAGGCTTTGGGAAAAT
>NZ_MKZS01000001.1:469460-481986 GCF_001942495.1 Moorena bouillonii PNG | reverse complement strand
ATGCGCTGTCCCTGATTCAGCAAGCATTGTAGATCGGTTGTCACCCTTTAAGGGCCACGCTACGCGAACAACCTTGGCCAAAAGGCCACGCTACGCGAACAACCTTGGCCAAAAGGCCACGCTACGCGAACAACCTTCAACCAGCTCAAGGAATAATTTCTGTTACCACTCTTTCCCCAACACCACTAGTTACTAAAATATCTTGAGCTTCAAGGTTACCCACTGCTTTATCACCAGTCGTCTTAAATTGGGGTGAAACTTGTTCATATATTACATTACCTGAGGCTTCCATCTGTTGGGTGGGGATATCCCAAGTTAGCTGATTAGCGTATAGTTTGGCTTGCTTACGGCTTCCCTCCCCTTGTACTCCTCCAGTTAACCTAACTACTTTCTTACCCAAATCTACCCGTCCCCTGTTAGCTGTTACCATCACTTTCTCCTGCTGGTGAACAATTCTAACCGGCTGATCGGAAACAACAGTTTTATCATTCAAATTCCAAACTGCTGAATTAGTCGATATCACGACCGGTGGTTCGACCGAAGTCAACTGCACATTTTTCTTGAGAGTTGCTATATTTGCCTTAAGGTTTACCTCAGAATTGTCTGCTTCCACTCGTTCTGTTACTATCTTATTTTTATAGCGCTCAATAAGTATCCTTTTGTTACCAATTACCTTCTGTTGTTCGATTTGCCAGAGCAAACGTTCTGTTTTCATTTGCAAGTTTGGGTCTTTCGATATGGCTGCTACTTGACCAATTAATTCCAACTTCTGGGTTCGACTTAAGTAACGCCCTTCCTTTGCGGATGCTTGTAGTTTAGGGTGATTACCTTTAACGTTATTGCGGATAACTAACAAATCTTCCTTAGGTTTCCACTCAGACTCATCACCTCGTAACACAGCACCATTACGGGGATCGGTAGCCGTGACCTGACCTTTGAGAAACACTATCTCACCATTCTCTAGGATTTCCCCACTCTGGGCTGAAACCTGTAAAATCAGTTTCCCATCTTGATACAAATCCCCATTGGGTTTCTCAATGTAAGCGATTTTTCTATCTGGAGAGTAAGTCGCTTTATCTCCTGTAACTTTCCATAGAGGACGACCTTGCTTATCTGACTGATCTAGAGTGACGTTTTTAAAGACTAGACTTCCTTCAATTTTTTCAGTAACGTTAGTGTCTTCCTGAACTTGATTTAATGGCTTTGGCTCACTCTTACAGCCAGATAATGAGTAAACCATGAAAATCAAAATAAAAAATTTAAGACATCTCTTGGAGTATAAAAACATATGGCTTAAGAGCGTGTGGTTAGGATAAATCACTATAAAATAATCGATACAAAGCTTAATCAGAAAGACTTGTATCGATTTAAAAAAGTAATTTTTATAAAAATTGCTTACTAGGAAACGCTATACTAGTTATTACTCCTTAGTTATTAGAAGTTTTTATAACCTCTATAGTTCCTGGGGGACAACAAGCGCCCCAAATTCCTTGCCAGCTCTAGGTTTAAGGTCACTATTATCCCAAACTATACCTAGATAATCATGAGCATATTTTCAATGACTGAGAACTCAATCCCTGATTATTTCGTCCAAGTGGTCGAAAAATCGAGTTGATAAGTTGGGTAACTGAATTGACGCGCATCCTGACCAGATAAGGATTATAGCCTACCTTTCACCCGCTCAGCGCTCGGCAGAATATTTTCAATGACTGAGAACTCAATCTCTGATTATTTCCTTCAAGTTGGATATAAGTTTTGTAACTGAATTGACCAAACCCAGATGAGTTAATGATTATAGGCGACCTGTTACCCCCTCATCTATACTTGACTTAGTTGCTTAGCTTTCAGTTTTTAGATGGTTGACCCTACTCCATTAATAAAGTCTGTATGTCAACTATAGGAGGGGAAAGCATCGGACATAAACTATAGGGTTTCAGCCACTAATTATTGCCCGAATGCTACAAGACATGAGAAAGAAACGCCCACACACCTACATCGTAGTTTCGACCCCATCAGACAGACCCTAATCACCAATGAATAATGAATAATGAATAATCACTAATCACTAATCACTAATCACTAATCACTAATCACCAAACTATTTGTGCTGTTCATCCATCACATTGAACCCAGACAAAGGACGGTAAGTATAGTTTTGTTTGGGTGTTTTTTGGATACTTTCTTGGATGGTATCAAGGTCAATATAGCGGTCAGCTACATTAATGAGACTATCACTGGTCATCGAGCGTAGGCTGACTACCTCAACCCGAACTCCCCGATAACTGACAGAATCGACTGCATAGGCAAGATCCCCATCACCACTGACTAGAACTGCTGTGTCGTAGGAACCCACTAGTGCCATCATGTCAACAGCAATTTCTACATCCAGATTAGCTTTTTTTGAGCCATCTGGTAGCTGCACTAAATCTTTGGCAATTACTCGGTAGCCATTACGACGCATCCAGAGCAGAAAGCCTTGCTGCTTCTCATTCGTACGATCAACACCAGTGTAAAAGAAAGAGCGTAGTAGCCTAGATCCTGCTGTCAAACGACACAATAGCTTAGTGTAGTCAATTTCAATCCCTAGTTGTAGGGCAGCATAAAATAAGTTTGAACCATCGATAAAGATGGCAACACGACCACGGTTTTCTAAGACTTGTTCAGGTGTAAAAATTGGGTCATGATTATAATGGCTCAGCATTTTTATTATACCTCTTTGTTAAAAAAAAAAAATTAAAAAACTTTTTACTTAATCAGCATTAAGGTAATATGCCGATTAAGTTTTTGGTTAATAAGACGGAACCAAATTAGGTGAGTTCCAGTCGTGCAAATACCGGTTTGGGTTTTCCTAGCTTCTGGTTTTGAGGTAAAACCCCCCAAGATGCATGGGATACATAGGGCGCAGCCAAAAAGATGTGTTCTTTTTGGCTAAAGTCGATGGCAAAACCTAGTTGTTGGTAAATCTCCGTACTAATACTGGGAATAATCGGTGATAATAGATAGGCAGCTAAGCGCACTGATTCTAAAACTGTATATAACACTTGTTCAACCTCTTGCTGTTTTCCTTGTTTATACAAGCTCCAGGGAGCTTGCTGATCTAGAAATTTGTTACTGGCTCGAATCAGAGTAAATATTTTTTGGCAAGCTTGGCTAAACGCTAGGGATTCATAAGCCCTAGCGACTTGTGAACCGAGATCTAAGCCAATTTCGAGCAGAGGATTGACCTGTGAAATATCTGAGCCAGTTAAACCTGGAACAATACCTTGACAATACTTTTTAGCCATGCCCAAGGTGCGATTGAGCAAATTACCTAGGTCATTGGCTAAATCCGCATTGACGATATCTATAAAACGGGTTTCACTAAAATCCCCGTCTCGCCCAAATTCAATCTCTTTTAGAAAATAATAGCGAATTGCATCAGCACCGTATTTATCTACCAACTCCACTGGGTCTAGGGTATTGCCTAGACTTTTTCCCATTTTTTGACCATCTTTGGTCAGAAAGCCATGACCAAATACTTGACCTGTAACAGGTAGAGAGGCTGACATTAACATGGCAGGCCAGTATACAGCATGAAAGCGCAGGATGTCCTTACCGATAAGATGTAAATTGATCGGCCACCATTTTTGTAAGGCATTATCAAGAGTTGCTTCACTATCGGGATCCAATAGGGCAGTCACGTAGCCTAGTAAGGCATCAAACCAAACATAGATGGTGTGGCTGGGATCAACCGGTACTGGGAAGCCCCAATCGACATTCAATCGTGAAATCGAAAAATCCTGTAGTCCCTGACTGACAAAACTCAACACTTCATTACGGCGACTTTCCGGTTGGATAAAATCCGGTCGCTGTTGGTAAAGTTCTTCTAGCTGTTTTTGGTATTTAGAGAGCCGGAAAAAGTAGTTTTGCTCATCTCGCCACTCCGCTTCTTGATTGGGATGAATCGAGCAGCGGTTTCCAGGTAGAAGTTCCCGTTGCTCTTTAAATTCCTCACAGGAGACACAGTACCACCCTTGTTGTTGACTCAGATAAATGTCACTTTTATCCCAAACCCGCATGAAAAATTCTTTGACAATGGCTTGGTGGCGGTTAGCGGTAGTGCGGCTGAAACGGTCATACTGGATATTGAGCTTTTGCCAGAGGACATCAAATCCAGCAGCTATCTTGTCGCAATGTACTTGAGGATCTACCCCTTGAGTTTCAGCAGTCCGCTGAATTTTTTGTCCATGTTCATCTGTACCAGTAATTAACAGTACGTCTTTGCCCTGTAACCGTTGAAAACGAGCTACTGCATCAGATGCCATGGTGGTATAGGCACTGCCGATATGGGGTAAGTCGTTCACATAGTAAAGGGGTGTTGTAATGGCAAATGTATTTTTAGTAGTATTCGTATGAATCATATGAGTGTTAAAAACGCCCTCCAGCCAACTGATTTAACTTATTTAAGTGATTTCTAACCTAGTGTATGGCTACTAGTATTAATTTTAGTTGTTACTATATGTAGTATTTATCTAATCAGATTTACTTAAGTTTTAACCTTTTCTAAAAAGTATCTGTCGCTACTTTTTAGTTGACGTTACTCAAAATTGTTTATTATCTTGTAACTCATTCCACCTATTTTAGTTGTGGGGTTTCGAGTCATTACTCCTTAGTCTGTTACTTATGAGTAAGGAGTAATGATAAGCAGCCGATAAGTTATCCCACTCCCTTGAAGGAATGGAATCAAGGCCACCTTCTGTCACTTGATTATAAGGAAAATTAATTATTAACATAAGTTAGTAGTCTAGTTTAGATTTAACAGGCTTTTTCTACTACTGGCTTAATGCCTAATGTGTCAAGCTACACACTTGTAGTCACTGGCAGTCTATCACCATTAGTTGTTTTGCACCTGATTATCTCTACTTTAAGGCATCTGTCAATAGATCTATTTTTAAAAAAATGTTAAGAAATGTTAATCTATATTAGAAATTGATGACTGAAACTGAAGTCTGACCATCTTCCACTACAGGTTTCTGATGCCCTTCTTGCTGCAATGGGAATAAATTGTTCCAATATCGATCAGGATCGCATTCCTCATAAATCTGCTGTTGTAGTAGTGAGTAACCATCGTGGCTTTCTAGATGTCCCGTTGTTGATGGTAGCCTTGGGGCAACGAATCCCCATTGCTTGTGATCATGACATGGGACAAGCACCAGTGATGCGGGTGGGTTGTCAAGCAGATGGGTTGTTTCTATCTATAAAAACCAGAATATAGACTGTGAGCGTTGTTACAACAGGCAAGTCAGTTTCGCGAACATCATCATTGGGTTGGGGTTTGTATACTCAGAGCCTAACCAATGGTGAATTTTACTCAGCCTTTGGAAATAGGCAACTTTCATAAAGGCTTTACCCACTTAGCTTTGTGGACATCAGTTAAACAGGCAGCGCCGCGCCTAAAGCGCGATCGCTTCCCAAGAAGAAATCGTACACTCAGTGATACCCCTGTGATCGTTACGTTTGTTTGACCCATCTGAACCCCGATTTGAACAAATGGGTTGGCATCCGATGGTAATTCATCGCTGTTTGGCAGTATTACTTGGACATTTCTATTGGATTACACAGAAACAGCGGAACTATCAAGGGAAACAGATTATGTGCTCCATTAGTAAGATATACCGGTATTAAATTGCTAGATTAGTACAGGGTATCAAGGATAAAGTATGAAGTATCAAGTATTAAGGCTCAAGGATAAAATAGGCTTGTTATTGTCTCACTTATGCTTGACTAAAAACTTGCTCAATCACCATAATTTAAACTACCTAGTTTATCTATAAAATTTTCTATTTAATATTTATTAAATATAGGTTTATACAGATTTAATAAATACAATAAAATGTACTAAACATTCAATAATGAAGCGGTTTTGATATGAAGCATTATTCGTTATACTTACGCAAAAAAAATGTTGATGGCTATAATACTTCATACTGAAAGTAAAGAATGCCAAACGTTAATAGTTGTTCGTGTTTCTTGAGTCCGGGACAATCTAATCGGTGATTATCCACTATTTGTTTATTTACCAGAGATGGTTCCAATGGGTGAGCTGTTGGCAGTACAGGCTCAACATTGAGAAACTGATTTTGATTTCCGTTGTTTGGCGATCCCAACCGATGATTTAAGCAACTTGGAGAAGTTGGCAGGGGTAGTGGTTAACCTGATTGAAGCGGAACTCAACGAGGGAGCTTCACAGGACGTTATCTGTATGGTGAGTCGAAAGGAAGTCTGTCTGGTGCGTGAAGGTAGCTCTGAAAACCCCCCATAGGATTGACCGGATTATTTTGAGTAACCGAGCTACTTGTTTTAACCAACGAGCTTTCTTGATGCAAAGCGCGAGTGGGGAGGGGCTCCCCTGGTGACGAGAGTGATTTTCCTGAAATTGACTTTAGTTTCTGATTAGAAGTTCTAATCTTAACAAATCTTTATGATTTAGCCATTTTACCTTATACTACCAAAAGACAGTAGAAAGGAGAAAAAACAAGTATGTCGGAGGCCATCAAGCCGCTGACAGTACCCAAGGAGTTCCTGGGTGCCCCGGATAAGTTTAACTTAACGTTACTTATGTTTGTGGCGGCGATCATCTTGGTGGTCTGTTCCACCAGTGGTTACTGGCTTTGGGATTTGCCTAACGCTTGCTGCTTTAGCATTAATGTCCTTGCCTTACACATGGTAGGAACAGTCATTCACGATGCCTCTCACCATGTTGCCCACAAAAACCGTTACGTCAATGCCCTGATGGGTCATGGTAGCGCCCTGATGTTAGGTTTTACCTTCCCAGTGTTCACGCGGGTTCATATGCAGCATCATGCCAATGTTAACGATCCCGAAAATGATCCCGATCATTTTGTTTCCACTGGTGGTCCGCTGTGGTTAATTGCAGTTCGCTTTTTTTATCACGAAATATTTTTTTTCAAGCGCCGTTTGTGGCGTAAGTATGAGCTCTGGGAGTGGTTTTTTAGCCGTCTATTCATCGCCATCATCATATATCTTGCTTGTCAATACGGCTTTTTAGACTACATCCTGAACTATTGGTTTGTACCAGCATTAGTTGTAGGTATGGCGCTAGGATTGTTCTTTGATTATTTGCCCCATCGTCCATTTAAAGAACGTGATCGCTGGAAAAATGCTAGAATTTACCCCAGTCCCATCCTCAACCTGCTAATTATGGGACAAAACTATCATCTAATTCATCACCTGTGGCCGAATATACCCTGGTACAAGTATCAGTCCGCCTACCGTGCTGTTAAACCCCTTTTAGATGAAAAAGGTTGTGATCAATCTCTGGGACTTCTGGCCCAAAAGAGTTTTTGGAACTTTGTATACGATATCTTTTTAGGAATTCGTTTCCACCACAAATCATCTGATAGAAAAACGGAATCAACCTGAAAATTTTTCTGTTGATGGTTGACCATGGACGGTTGACCATTGATACATTTCAGTAAATAAAATCCCATGGCTGTTAATTGTTAGTTGCTAATTAAGCATTAACAGCTAACAATTAACAATTTTATTTTGACTAATGACTAATAGACCTCTTGCAAAAGTATTTTTCTGATAGTGTTTACGTCAATTCTTGTCCACTGTTCCGAGATCCGCAGATCAGCTGTTCCCGACAACTTCCACGAAGTCTAATGACAACTTTAAATTACCACTGGCTAATTGGTAGAAGGCGCGTGGTTACTAGATATAACCTGACAACTAACGGCTGACTTGAGCTAAGGTCCAATCAGGCCTTAAATTTTTGGCCTGACGTAAATAGGGATGATAAATTTCAAGTTGAGAAACAGGAGTGTTGATGTGGATTAAACACCGGATACAACGCTCTAGGCTACCCTCGACATGCATCTGTTGCACATCAAGTAAAGGAACATGATCCCAATTCGGACGTTCTCGTGCGATCGCAGCTGGAAATTTAGCATCCAAATCACGGGTCGTGGTGAAAATCGCACTAATTATTTCTTGATGGTCGATTTCATTATGAGCTTCGAGTTGATCTAGCAGTTCTATCACTGCTTCTCTAATCGCTGCTACTGTATTTTCTGAGGCAGTTGTTGCGCCTCGAATTGCTCTAACTCTCCAGTGCAAGGTAAGATCCTCCGAATTTCCCTGGGAGATTTGAGATCTTACACGCTTTGTGAAATCTCAAATCTCCATGTTATCTTATGGTCGGTACAACCATAGGGGCTGACCGCTAGTTGATAGTTCAAACTCTAACCAATCTATACCAACAGATATCTGAGATCTATTGCGAATAAGGTTACCCGGTAGCAAGCGACTCAACAATGGTTTGGGTTCTTCGATGGTGAAAGACTTGGTTTTCTCTGGGTCAAGACCCACCAATTCCGCTGCCCAGCAACGGGCATCTTCTTCAGTTCCCAGGCGATCAACCACCCCCAAGTTATGTGCTTGCTCACCAGTAAAAATCCTACCATCAGCAAAACTTTTTACTACATCTACATCTAGCTTGCGACTCTGGGCAACAGTTTGTACAAACTGCTGATAACTGGTATCGATCAACTCTTGAAGAATAGTTTTTTCCGGCTCAGTCAGTTCCCGGTCAAACGCCAAGATATCTTTGTATGGACCTGACTTAATGACCTTAAAGGAAACACCGATTTTATCCAACAAGCGCTCTATATTGTTTCCCCGCAGAATCACACCAATACTTCCAGTGATTGTACCAGGGTTCGCTACTATATGTTCCGCTCCCATGCCAATGTAAACACCCCCGGATGCGGAGATATTGCCAAAGCTAGCTACAATCTTCACCTTTTCTCGCAACTTCACCAAGGCGCTATAGATTTCCTGAGAATCCCCGACTGTACCACCAGGACTGTCAATCCGTAATAGTAAGACCGGAAATTTCTTTTCTTCAACAGTTTTTAGGGCTTCGAGGACCCGTTTACGGGTACCAGCAGCGATCGCCCCCGTGATTTCAATTCGAGCAATTTGTTTGAGAGATTTGCGTTTAAACGGCCAAGGCATAGGTGATTGTGAGTATCTAGTCTAGATTTAACTGATTACTGGAGCTTGTATATATAGTTTGCATCATTTTATAAAGCGATCAGCTCCTAAGCTGCTCAAAATAAATAAATAAACAAGTGTTTAACCAAATATGAAAAGCTCGTTTAAGCTGTCGCCCATTGAAATTGTATGTTACTCAGTAAGCTAGAAAAACTCCAAAACTCACTCCTGTGCTCCAGAGCCCCCGTGCTCCAGAGCCAAGTCAATCGGTAAAGTCAATATCTAAATTAAATTTCTGACAGCTGCTTGAGTGTCGGTTATTTTCGTTCTTCACCATAAATCAGGATTATGCAACTAAAAGCCAACACAATACTGCCACCGATAGGGTCACTACTAGGTTCACTACTGCTGATTTCCCCCTTTTTTCTATGGGGTACAGCTATGGTAGCCATGAAAGGGGTGATCCCCAACACAACCCCTCTGTTTATGGCTGGGGTGCGGTTAGTACCAGCAGGAGTTTTAGTATTAGGAGCAGCAACTGTGATGGGTCGCCCCCAGCCGAAAGGTTGGCTAGCCTGGCTGTGGATTAGCTTATTTGCCTTAGTGGATGGGGCAATGTTTCAGGGTTTCCTAGCCGAGGGATTGGTTAGCACTGGTGCGGGTTTGGGTTCGGTCATGATTGATAGTCAACCCCTAGTGGTCGCCCTGCTATCAGCATTGCTCTTTGGTGAACTTATTGGACTGTGGGGTTGGTTAGGACTAGGATTTGGTATAGTAGGAATCAGCTTGATTGGCTTGCCCGATCAATGGATTTTCAGCCTTTTTACTGGCAACGCTCAAGCTATAGAATTAAGCTGGCAACAGCTGTTTGATCATGGAGAGTGGCTGATGCTCTTAGCATCCCTTTCCATGGCAGTAGGAACAGTAATGGTTCCCATTATCAGCCGCTATGCTGACCCAGTTGCTGCAGTTGGTTGGCATATGATCCTAGGAGGATTACCGTTATTTGCCCTCTCTAGTGTCATAGAATCCCAGCAATGGGTGAATATTGATGGAGTTGGCTGGATCGCATTAGCTTACTCCACTGTTTTCGGGAGTGCGATCGCATACGGTATATTCTTCTACTTTGCCTCCAAGGGGAATCTCACTAGTCTGTGTAGCTTAACCTTTCTGACACCAGTATTTGCCCTGCTATTTGGGAATTTAGTGTTGTCTGAGGTACTCAGTTCCCTACAGTGGACTGGTGTGTGCGTGACATTGCTTAGCGTTTATCTAGTCAATCAGCGGGAACAAATAGCCACTCGGATCAAAGCAAGGCTCGCAAACAACAGCGGCTAGCCAAAGGGGAAAACTGGCAGTGGAAACAACAACTGAGATCGTCTGAAGAAGGTAGTGCTAAGCTAGCATAAACCCAGCAGTGAAGCCGATTTGATACAATTGAGATTAATCGAGCCAAAATTATGTTGCTCGAACGAGTAAAGCACATGGGATTTAGCGTTGTGTGTTAAGTGCGTAAGCTAGAATTGGCGTTCACATTCGAGTCCTGTTTAATTTTATGACTCGCTATTGGTCTATCATACTTGTTGCTACCTGTTTGAACTGCCTAGGCTGGTTCCCAGCACCCAGCCAAGCGGTGAAATTAGAAAAAGCGATGTTCCTTAGGAACCGCTTCGCGAACGCATTTTCACCCAACAACCTCCCTGACCCGTTGCTAATCGCTCAATCTCCTTCTGCCACAGAAACTGACCCACCAATTCTGCTCAAAGGGAGTCGGGGCCAAGAGGTGGCTATTGTGCAAGCCAAGCTAAAGCATCTTGGCTTCTACAATGGGCTTGAAGATGGTGTTTATGGTGAGGGTACAGAGAAAGCAGTCGCTTTATTCCAAGAATCCGTTGGATTGAGGAAATTCGGTGTTGTTAATTCTGTTACTAGGAAGGAATTGGAGCAAGCCTACGCTGCTAAGACGACAACCACCAGCACTAGCTCAGCTCCAAACTCAGGTCAATCAGTGGCAGCCGAATCGACTACTGCCGAATCGACTACTACCGAACCTTCCACCCAGGCAAAGAGCCCGTCATCATGGCTGATTATCCCAGCCATCATCATGGCTGGTTGTGGTTTTTTCCTATTCAAGTGGTTGACTAAACCAAAACGACCCGTAGACTCACAATTAGCGTCCTCCACAGAAAACCAAGCTAAACAAGATACTACAGTCAATAACCTCAAAGTCCAAGTGTCAACTGACTCCCAAAACCACCATCCTCAGAGCGGTTATAACCATAGCGCTAGTTATGAGGTTGCCAATTCTAGCAATCCTCAACCTCAGTCCTTAGCTGATTCCTTACATGTCAAAAAGACCACTCGCCTGACTAAATTTAGTATTGTTGAGGAATTAATCAGAGAATTAGAAGACCCAGATCCAAAAAAGCGACAACAAGCTATCTGGGAATTAGCCCAAAAGGGTGATTCTAGGGCAGTAACGCCCCTAGTCAACTTAATGGTAGATTCTGATTCTAAGCAGCGTGGTTTGATTTTGGAAGCCTTATCCCAAATTAGCACCAAAACTCTCAAACCGATTAACAAAGCCCTAGCCATTTCTTTGCAGGATGACAACCCCCAAGTCCGGAAAAATGCGATTCGGGATGCAACGCGAATTTATGAATTACTAAACCAAGTCTTGCAGATGTTGCGTCACGCTACCGATGACCCGGATTCCGAAGTGCGAGAAACGGCAAAATGGGCAATCGATCAGTTTAATAAAATGCGCCCTTCCACTAAACTGGATAGTTTGCCACCAGCACAAAATTACCTGAATTCATCAGAAAATAATTCAAACCATTACCAAGATAATAGCGACTAGTTAGGTAAATTCATAACAGGTAATAAAAGTTTAGTAACCTTTACTTACCGTGCTATGATAGGGAAGTGTAAACCGTTAAAATGGAATAGCATAGAATAAAAGTTTACTCAGCTTTACTTACCGTGCTTGAAGATGTTTACAGTAATAAATGTTTTGAATTCAAAATTAATGAAAAGCTTATAGTTATCGTTTTGATTATCAAATGGCCAGGGTTAATTTTAAATTAATGAGTCAATTAAATTCCCTGAAATTGCTATTAATTTCCACCCCAGTTGGTCCGTTGGGTTCAGGGTTAGGTGGTGGGGTTGAGTTGACTTTACGTAACATTGCTACGGAATTGATTAATCGGGGTCACAGGATCACAATTGTGGCAACTAAAGGATCTACAGCTTGGGGAATGCCTCTGGTAGAAATTGATGGTGTTCTGGAAACTAGTATTCAAACTCAAACAAGAGACACTCCTACTATCATCCCCCCATCCTCCGTATTGGCTAATATGTGGGACTATGGGCGGCAAGTTCAAACTGACTATGACTTGATTGTAAACTTTGCCTACGACTGGTTACCGTTTTACCTAACCCCCTTTTTCACTCGTCCCATTGCTCACCTAGTGAGCTTCAAGGCGGCAGCCCCGCGCTGTACCCGATAGGGTCAGCGTCGGGAAGG
>NZ_MKZS01000001.1:355005-469360 GCF_001942495.1 Moorena bouillonii PNG | reverse complement strand
TCTGTATTAGATGCTGGATGGGGGCAATTTCTGTCTATTTTGTCAGTCAAAGCCGCAAATGCTGGACTGATCACGAAGGCAGTAAACCCCAGAAATACCAGTCAAAACTGTTCTAACTGTGGAGCAAAAGTTCCTAAAGAATTAAAAGACCGCATCCACTCTTGTACTCATTGTGGTTTTACAGCGGATCGTGATGTGAATGCGGCAATAAACATATTGGATTTGGCGGTGGGACGTCCCGTCAGAAGTAAAGCTTGCCGAGTAACCGAAGGAATACCTGGTGTTGGCAAGAAGCCCGCGTTGTCCCGTTAGGGCAACGTCGGGAGTACGTCACTATGGGTTCATTAACCGAGGGGATGGATCAGATCATCGAACAAGTTGCCATTAATTTCCCTGGCACAATAGGGGTTCATTCAATGGCTCAAGCGGCAACATTTGCCTTCAAGAATAGCTGTCGTTGTTTGGGCAATGGCATTGATTTGTCTGTCTATTCCTTTTGTGACTCCCCCTCACCCTGGGTCGGCTGGGTGGGTCGAATTTCTCCAGAAAAAGGCTTAGAAGATGCAGTGGCAGCATCAGATATAACGGCTAAGCCACTAAAAATTATGGGTCTTATACAAAATCAACCCTATTGGCAGCAGATTCTCAACGATTACCCTAATGCCCCTCTAGAATACCTGGGTTTTCTCCCAACTGATCAACTCCAAAAACACTTGCGTCAGTGTCGAGCCTTACTGATGACGCCTCATTGGGTGGAAGCATTTAGTACTGTGGCAATGGAAGCCCTTGCTTGTGGAGTACCAGTCATTTCCTATGACCGTGGTGGATCAGCAGAAATTATCGAAGATGGTAAAAATGGCTTTTTGGTAGAACCCGATTCTGTGGAAGGCTTGGTAGAAGCCTTGGGAAATTTGGATAAAATTGACCGCCGTGAATGCCGTCGCCTCCTCGAAGTTAAATACTCTAATCAGGCCATGAGCGATCGCGTAGAGCAGTGGCTCTGGGATATTTTAAAGGAAAGTCGTGATAGTTGCTAGTTCATTAAGATTTGTAAATAAAAGTCATTTTGTAGTTTTTGATACAGAATAACTGCTATAGTTATAAATGTAAGGGAAGTTAATTCCATAACAATCTTATATAAGCAATCGGAGAAAGGAAAATGTCTACTCAAGAAAAAGCTAGGGCTCTGATGATGAATCACCATCACATGATCAAAAATCGTCAGCAATCTATGCTCGGTCGCGTTGCTTCCGAAGTAGGACTAGATAGCTTAGATTCTGACTACTGGGGTACTATCCAAGGCAAACCCCATCCTAGTTTCCGCTCTACCTATGACCGTAGCCATGCTGCACTTAGCTAGTACTGTGTCAATCTAGTTTTGGGTAGTGGTAAACAATTCGTGATTTTAGCTTCCGTTACCTTTACCAGACCGTAGCCAAACCACGACATCTTTACCACTACCCATCTTTGGCGGCTGTGGGCAGAACCAACCATAGTTTTGATTTTTAGAACTCTGCACTTAAAGGAGTTCTGGGAAACGGAATTACATCCCGAATATTTGCCATACCAGTCATAAATTGCACCAATCGCTCAAATCCTAAACCAAATCCAGCATGGGGCACTGTACCATAACGTCGCAAATCCAAATACCACCATAAATCTTCTGGATTCATCCCCTGATTCTGAATTCGCTTCTCTAATATATCCAGCCGTTCTTCCCGCTGAGCACCACCGATAATCTCCCCAATCCTAGGCGCAAGCACATCCATTGCGGCTACAGTCTTTTGGTCGTCGTTTAAGCGCATATAAAAGGCTTTAATCTCTACTGGATAATCCGTGACAATGACGGGCTTTTTAAACAACTCTTCGGCTAGATACCGTTCGTGTTCTGACTGCAAATCTACACCCCAACTGACCGCATACTCAAACTTACGATCCGTTTTCTCCAGTAATGCGATCGCATCTGTATAAGTAATCCGCTCAAACTGATTATTGATAATATTATCAGCAGTAGCGAGAACATTGTTATCTATCCGCTTGTTGAAAAATTCCAGATCTTCTGGACAGTTTTCCAATACTGACTTAAATACATGCTTGAGAAAGGCTTCTGCTAAATCCATATCCCCCTTCAAATCGCAGAATGCCATCTCAGGCTCCACCATCCAAAATTCTGCTAGATGTCGAGAGGTATTAGAATTCTCGGCTCGGAATGTAGGACCAAAGGTGTACACATCCCGAAACGCCATTGACATAATTTCTGCTTGTAATTGACCACTGACGGTCAGGTAAGTGGGTCGTCCAAAAAAGTCTTGAGTGTAATCGACTGCTTGATTATCGGTTTTGGGAATGTTCTTTAAGTCTAGGTTAGTGACACTGAACAACTCCCCCGCTCCTTCACAGTCACTAGCGGTGATAATTGGGGTATGAACCCACAAGAAGCCTCGTTCTTGGAAAAACTGATGAATGGCATTGGAACAGGCATTCCGCACTCGGAACACTGCACCTAGGGTATTGGTACGCGATCGCAAATGGCTAATGGTGCGCAAAAACTCAAAGGAGTGGCGTTTCTTCTGTAGGGGATAATTTTCATCTGCTTCCCCATACACTGTCACCGAGGATGCTTTTAGTTCAATGCGCTGTCCCTTGCCAAGAGATTCTACTAGTATACCAGTGACTTCTACTGATGAGCCAGTATTAAGCCGTTTCAGGATAGTCTCATAATCTGACAAGTCTGGATTGAGCACTACCTGTAAATTTGCCATGGAGGAGCCATCGTTGACTTCCATAAAGGCAAAGTCCTTTAATTCCCGTTTTGTGCGTACCCAGCCTTGAATGGTCAAAGACTGATCTGGTTGACCATTGCGCAAAACTTCAACAATCCGTCGAATTTCCATAGCTTTCCCCAAAATTCTGAGAGAATCGTAAACTTTTCTATATTACCTGGTGGTCTTTAGCTCTACAAATCTAAGTAAATATACTTATCAAGGGATAAATGTAAAGTTTAATGAACAAAAATCTCTAAATTGTTGCAATAAGTAAAGTAATCACTCATAATTATTAGACAAATGCAACGTTTGGTTAAGTTTCATCAAACGACTAGTCACCCAAGATAAGCAGTGGGGCTATTCACGCCAGGACAGAGTCGGGTTTGTCAGTAAATGGTTAGTTGGTAAAGGTGATCAGTAAGGATTAAGCACAATTACCGATTACCGATTACCGATTACCGATTACCGGTAAATGTCCTGGGTCAAGCTTGTAGCCCCAGTTGCGATCGCTAGCCAACGCCCTTCGGGCTAATCGCCTTTGGCGGAAGCTTTGCTTCATCGCACTCTGGTAATAGCTTCCATTAAAACTAATTTAGAGAGGTATTTGTAAATGGTAGGTTTGTTTAAGCGCAATAAATCCAAGGGCTTCTACCTGGAGCTAGACGAAAGCCAAACTAGCACCCCTGAACAACCAGCAGTAGAACAGAAGCCAGAACCAGCTAAAGCTGAGGCAACGGTGGAAACTCCGACCCCAGTAGCAACAGCTGAGGCAACAGTGGAAACTCCGACCCCAGTAGCAACAGCTGAAGCTCCTAAGCCCAAATCTGCTCGTCAAGCCAAGAAAGAAGAACTAGCAAAGGCTAAGGCTGAAGCAAAGGCTAAGAAACAAGCTGAAGCAGAAGCTAAAAAAAAGGCAGCTGCTCCTGAGCCAACACCAGTAGCGGCAATCACTTCAGCAGCAGCACTGGTTAATAACAAGGCAAAAGGGCAGCAGGAAACGACCTTTGCGACCAAATACGTACCAATGATCATGCCTCGTCGTCGTCCTGGTCCTAGCATGAATAAGTTCCTGGATATGGCTGCTCAGATGCAACAGCCTCGTTAATAGATTAGTCAAGAAATACTAATCCACTATATAACTGAAATGCTGGATCCCAAGGAGTCTCGACCAGGCGAAATAAGTCGATATGAGACTCCAGTTTTTCTAGCAGGTCTTGGTAGTCTAGAGCAGTTTGCGCAAAGGTGGTAAAGTCAGACCATACTGGTTTCTCAAGTAGCCGAAGGTTTAAGTAATCAGTCAAGTTGTTCCAGTTCTCTCTTGTAGTGCTTTGGTGTACACGAGAGTCTTGGGATTGCTTGTTCTGACGAGAAACTGACTTGGGGGTTAGAGCAATTCCTTGCTGAAATTGATAATTGCGATCGCATAGTCTGAGAATACTGTGGCGCTGTGGTAAATGCAAGTCACAAACCAGGGCATAGTCTAAGGTTTGGGTTTTACGAGTTAAATTCCGTCGCGCATCTAAGTCTACTACCTTCTCAAACAAAGGCAACCGTCCGTCTACTCGTTGGGTCACTTCCGACCAGTTAAAGCTAAAAGACCCCAACTGTCCCTGAGAGTTGTGACAAATTACAGTAGTTTCCTGGTCACTACTGTCATAAAAATACTTAACTTGATAGATATTAATTGTTTTGATATCTGCTACAGATGCCCACAAACATTTTATTGATGCTTCTCGCAGTAATGACCCATAATACTTAAGTTCTCCCACAGGTCCAGTGCGATATAAACGCCAGCCTCTAGTAGGTAGCTGTAGCCTTGCGGTGTAAGGGTCTATCCCCAGGATACGAGCTAAGTTTTGAGCTGCTTTTGGTTTATCTTCTTGGCTGATCGGCTTTAGGACTAATACTCCCAATTGATTACTTTCAGGGTCAGCAGTTGCTTGGGCTAAGGCTTCTCGGCGCTGTTCTTTTGCTGTAGCTTCTATGCGTGCTAGTCCCTGACGAGCTTGCGCCATAATTTTAGGAACAGGTGTTCCTTTCAGTAACTGTCGATAGATTCTTTCGGCTGCTTCTAGCTTACCTCTGACTTCCTGGAGCCGTCCTAGATAAAGCTGTGTCCAGGGATTATTGGGCTCTTGCTTCAGAAGTTTTTTAATTAATCGCGCAGCAGTTTGATAATCATGGTGCTCAAAGGCATCAGCAATTTGCTTAAGCATAGGGTTAGGTGTGATGTCACCAGTGTTAGAAATTAGGTAGCTCGTAGGGATACGCTACTGGAACCCTGTTAATAGTATAGCGCTAGTTTTATGGATTTAAGGCGCTAACCTTTTAAAGCGTTAAGGGATATTTAGGATAATTAAGGTATTAGATTAAATTAGCGCTATACTTTAGCCAAATTTATCTAGCGCTGATATTTTTAAAGCGTTAAGGGATATTTAGGATAATTAAGGTATTAGATTAAATTAGCGCTATACTTTAGCCAAATTTATCTAGCGCTGATATTTTTAAAGCGTTAAGGGATATTTAGGATAATTAAGGTATTAGATTAAATTAGCGCTATACTTTAGCCAAATTTATCTAGCGCTGACATTTTTAAGGGTTAAGGAGTACTTAGGATAATTAAGGTATTAGATTAAATTAGCGCTATACTTTGCCCGAATTTATCTAGCGCTAATTTAAATCTCCTCTATCTCCCTACTCCCTGCTCCCTACTCCCTGCTCCGTCACAAGTTTGTTACAAAAGTTTTTAAAATATGTTATAATAAAAGGTTATTTATATGCTATAATAGGATTATAGACGTGAAAACGTTAAGAGCCAGCCAACGATTTTCCAGGGTCTAGGGCTGGCTCTAGTCCCCCAGTTAAGGAGATACCTAAAATTATGACGTACTCTGAACGCCTCTATCCATGGGCGGTCATTCACCTATTGCCACAAATGCAACGGGTCGTTGTTGGTCGTTACCGGAACCGGTCCGATGCCGAAGGGCATTTGCAGGCGCTTAAACGACTGATGCCTGATGGGAAATTTATTATTATTTTTGATTTGCCTGAGCCTATGGACGAACAACCTGAGGAGTAAGATCGAAGAATGTGATCGCACAAGCGATCGCATAATTTCTTAGATTCTTGGAATTTAGGATAACTGTTGAAATTTCCGACAGTGAACGATTTTCACCCTTTGTTGCTGTTGCTAGTAGTATCATGATTATCGAAAATTGCTGGAAATCCCGACAGTAAAGGATTTTCAGGCTTTGTTGCTGTTGCTAGCGCTATTGACCTTTGGTCACGCTACGCGAACGTGATCATCCGAAATTGTTGTAATTTTCGATAACTATCGCCCGTTGATTAAGCTAGCGCTATCGTTATTAGCCCAAATTGCTGGAATTTTCGATAACTATCGCCCGTTGCTCAACCAACGCGCCATTGACATGCAGTCACGCTACGCTCCGGAAGCGTTTGGCCAAAGGCCTCCGCTACGCGAACGCAAAGCGTGGCCTTTGGCCTCAGCTTCCGCGCTTATGCGATCGCGAATTGCTGGAAATTCGGACAGTAAATGATTTTCAGGCTTTGTTGCTGTTGCTAGCGCTGTCGTGATCATCGGAAATTGTTGTAATTTTCGATAGCTATCGAAGTTGATTAAGCTAGCGCTATTGTTATTAGCCCAAATTGCTGGAATTTTCGATAACTATCGCGCGTTGCTCAAGTTAGCGCTATCGCGATTATCCAAAATTGCTGTAAATTCCGACAGTAAAGGATTTTCACCCTTTGTTGCTGTTGCTAGCGCTATTGACCTTTGGTCACGCTACGCGAACGTGATCATCCGAAATTGTTGTAATTTTCGATAACTATCGCCCGTTGATTAAGCTAGCGCTATCGTTATTAGCCCAAATTGCTGGAATTTTCGATAACTATCGCCCGTTGCTCAAGCTAACGCGAGTCACGCGAAGCTTCCGCGCTTATGCGATCGCATGATTTCTAAAATTGCTGGAAATTCCGACAGTAAAGGATTTTCACCCTTTGTTGCTCAACCAACGCAGTATCGTGATGATCCCAAATTGTTGGAATTTCCGATAACTACCGCGCGTCGATTAAGCTAGCAGTATCGTGATGAGCCCAAATTGCTGGAAATTCCGACAGTAAAGGATTTTCACCCTTTGTTGCTCAACCAAAACACTATCGTGATTATCCAAAATTGCTGAAATTTCCGATAACCAGGGAAATTGATTAACCTAGCAATATCGTGATTATCCCAAATTGTTGGAATTTTCGATAACTATCGTGGGTTGATTAAGCTAACGCTATCGTGATTATCCCAAATTGTTGGAATTTTCGATAACTATCGTGGGTTGATTAAGCTAACGCTATCGTGATTATCCCAAATTGTTGGAATTTTCGATAACTATCGTGGGTTGATTAAGCTAACGCTATCGTGATTATCCCAAATTGTTGGAATTTTCGATAACTATCGTGGGTTGATTAAGCTAACGCTATCGTGATTATCCCAAATTGTTGGAATTTTCGATAACTATCGCGCGTTGCTCAACAAGGAGCTATCGTGATTATCGAAAATTGCTGTAATTTCCGACAATCCAAGGATTTTCACGGCTTTGTTGCTGTTGCTAGTAGTATCCTGATTATCGAAAATTGCTGTAATTTCCGACAATCCAAGGATTTTCACGGCTTTGTTGCTGTTGCTAGTGCGATTGACATGCAGTCACGCTACGCGAACGCGATTATCCCAAATTGTTGGAATTTTCGATAACTAACGCGCGTTGATTAAGCTAGCGGTATTGACCTTTGGTCACGCTACGCGAACGTGATTATTCCGAATTGCTGGAATTTCCGACAGTAAAGTATTTTCACGGCTTTGTTGCTGAAGCTAGCGGTATTGACCTTTGGTCACGCTACGCGAACGTGATTATCCCAAATTGCTGGAATTTTCGATAACTAACGCGCGTTGATTAAGCTAGGCTATCGTGATTATCCCAAATTGCTGTAATTTTCGATAACTAAGGAAGTTGCTCAAGCTAACACGATTGACATACAGTCACGCTACGCGATCGCGATTATCCCAAATTGCTGGAATTTACGACAGTCGGAGGATTGAGTGGAAAAATTTAACTACTGTTATAGTTATTGACCGCTTTTGCTGGCCAATGTGAATGATAGCGCGATCAACACGGCTGAAGGCGTACGCACAATCATCGAAAATTGCTGAAATTTCCGACAGTCAACGAATTGGACTGAAAAAGTTATCCCAACCTTATGTCATTAACCTCTCATTATTGAGAATTGCCCACTCTTTCAAACTGATCATGCCTCAAAATTTAGGGCATAAGGCAATAGAAAGACCTAGTATACCAGCAATTCCTAACTATAAGGGTTTATTAGTCATAAGAATAGACGAAAGAATGGATTACGTCCTTTTTCAATTTTACTTCCTGGAAAAGGATGGTTTTCGAGTTGACAGCGACGAAAAGTGGGATTGCTACCTTTAGCAATCTCAACTTCTGGAGCAGCATTGCCATAGATTTCGCAATCTTCGATAGTGCCTAATCCATTGTTTGTAATCCAAATCCCGGTTTTTTTACCATCATAAATTCGACAGCTACGGATAGTAGGGTTGCCACCTTTAGTGATCCCCACTCCTGGATAAATATTACCATAGATGCCGCAGTCTTCTATGGTACCTAATCCATTGTCTGTAATCAAAATCCCGGTTTGTTTACCATCATAAATCCGGCAGCTACGGATGGTAGTATTGCTACCTTTAGTGATCTTAGCTCCTTGATAAGTATTGCCATAGATATCACAGTCTTCTATAGTTCCTAATCCATTGTCTGTAATCCAAATTACCTTTTGTTTACCATCATAAATCCGACATTTACGGATAGTGGGATTGCTACCTTTAGAGATCTCAACTCCTGTATCAGTATTGCCATAGATGTCGCAGTCTTCTATTACTCCTTGACCATTATCTTTAATCTGAATACCGTTACCTTGCCCATCATGAATACAGCAGCGACGAATAATGGGATTTGCTTTAGAACCACAAATAACTATACCACAGTCATAGGCGGTCAGATCACAATCTTCAAGGATTAACTGTCCCTTGGGGACACACACACCTACAGTGGATTCTCGCAAAGTGAAGCCTCGCACTATTGCATAGTCTGTTTGCCTCAGAATGCAGTTCAGGTTAGTGCCCTCAATAACAATATCGGAGACTTTCCCATCTCCTAAAATTTCTAGGGATTTATCAATAACAATGCTTTCTCTATAAATCCCTGGCTTTACTAAAATTCTGGTTTCAGGTTGGGCATTTTTAATCGCCTCCCCAATTGTTGTATAGTCAGCCGGATACGATTTAGCAACAACTACGGTTTTCTTTGAATAAAAATTACTTGTCACAGTCTAAAAGTATTTTCAGTAAAACGACAAAAAATAACTTTATAACCAGTTCCAAATTTATTGATATAAGAAGCTTCACTCTTTCTATAGCAAATATTATATCCCAAATTGAAGCTGCTGTGATAGATTTTTATATAAATAAAGATTGCTGATGGAACTCTATCCTACATTCCACAAGTATACTTATATCAATAAATAGTATAGCAGTTTTTAATTGGGTGAAGTACTTTGCTTATCTTTTTAAGGCAGAGGGCAGCAAGGCAAGAAGGTCTTAACAGCAATCAGCGCCAATAAAATTTAACACAAGCTTACACTGACATGAGCGCTCACCCCAGATTGGGAGAACGATTCACCGCTAGTTCCCCTAAACAGACCCAAAAATATTAAAGTCCCACTAGCCAAAAAGTTTGGTCAAAATTTCCACAGAAGGATCAACTTCCAGCCACACTGTAGCTCCACAATCCTTGGGACAATTGGGCTGATAAACCAACCGAGACGGTCCTTTGATTTCCACATAATGACCGTAGGTGTTGCGGTTACCTTGTTTGACGGTTAGTACAGGCTCGTAGGTGTTGTTCTTTTTATTTTGCCTAATGACGTTTTGGTTGACATGAACGTAAGTGGCCACCTTTTGGAAACCTCTTCTCCAGGTTCCCTTTGGTCCACGGCGACCGGGACTGACCTTGGGCAAGCCATTAAATAGGGGAATTTGCCAAAATCTGCCAACTTTTTGAGCGCCCTTAATTCTGCCATTTTTGAGAAGTTGACGGACTCGTTGGACACAAATCCCTAGAAGAAAAGCTGCTTGGGTAGTTCCGACCACTGTCATTTTTTTTGCTCCTTTAATTAGCGCTATACTTATTTTAACACATTATTTCTGTATTTGCAAAATTTTTACAAAAATTTACAAAGTGATACCGGGAATTTAAATAGCGCTACTCTTTTAGGGGTTGTAAAGAGTATATGGGATGATTAGGGTGGACGGCTATACTATAGCGCTAATTTATTTCGGGACTCATGGAAGCTTTACTATAGCGCGAACCTTATTTAGGATTTAAGGGATATATACAGTAATTGGATTTAATCTTTTTTTTAATAGCGCTATATTTATTTGGAGCGTAAATTATCTAGCGCTATTTTTATTTCAGTTAGCTTACTATAACGCTATAGTTTGCGAAAATTTGGTGATCAAAATTTTTTTACTAGCCCTACCCTTTTAGAAGAGTTAAGGGTTGTATGGGTTGATTAGATTGAATTTCACACTTAAACTAGCGCTATAGTAATTGAATTGAACCATGGACAAACCCAGTTTATTGCCTAAGTTGCCCATGGATGTTATTAATTGCTTAAGCAAAATCCTCACCGTTTGCCTTAACTGATGATTCCGACACTGCTGCTACTATAGACAAGCTAACAATAGGAGCAGTGATAGCTCGGAGAATACGACTTCCTAGAGAAACAGCGATAAATCCAGCAGCAGTGGCTTGTTCTAGCTCTTGAGTTGTCCAACCACCTTCCGGTCCGGTAGCAATGACAATGCCAGGATGTTGAGCAGGGTCTGTTTGGCCAGTATCCAATCCTAATCGTAAATCTAATAAGCAATTGAGTAGATGGGGAGCCTTTCCCCGAGCTACACAAATATAGCGATAGGCTTCTAGGGTTTCCGGTAACTGAAGACTATCGGAAAAGTCAACAGGGTCAAGAATTTTCGGTACAACTTCCCGTTCTGATTGCTCAGCTGCTTCTTGGGTAATCCGTCGCCACCTCTGGAGCTTTTGAGGACTAGGATTGAGTAAAGTGCGATCGCTTTTCAACGGCACAATCCGAGTCACTCCCAACTCCGTTGCCATCAGACAAATTTGCTCAAATCCACTCCCTTTAGGCATCGCAGCCATCAAGGTTACCTGTTTAGGCAATTCCGTTTGAATGTGCTCAGATGCGACAATTTTAGCTTGAGTCAAATCACCTTCTAGCTCGCTAACGTACCAGCTACCCTCTCCATCCATAGCAATAAAGCGATCGCCTTTTCTCAGCCGCAACACTCTAATTAGATAATGCTGTTGGGCATCAGTTAAAACAATCCCTTGGTCTTGACACTGTGTAGGTGATATCACCAACCGTTGCATACTGATTCTCTGACTACTGTTATTTCCAGAGCCGCTTTTCCCTCTTAACAGACTGTTTATTTAGGATAATAAGCACGGAAGAACGAGAATGTATTATTCTTCATTCTCAATTCTAAATTCTAAATTCTTCATTCTAACAGACAACCTTCAACCTTCAACTTCTCCACCAACTACCACATTCCGAATCCTTAAACTTGGTCCTGCACAGCCTACAGCTAAGCCACTTTGTCCACCTTTACCACAGCCACCGGATTCATCCCAATAGAAATCATCACCAATAGCTTCAATATCAGCTAAGGTCTTGAACACATTACCAGAAAGAGTAACATCTCGCACAGGTTCAGCAATTTGACCATTGCGAATCATCCAAGCTTCTCCAGCGCTAAAGGTAAACATTTCACCATTAGTCATACCTCCTAGCCAATTTCGAGCATAGACTCCTACTGTAATATCATCGAATAACTCTGCTACTGGAGTAGCTCCGGGTCCTATCCAAGTATTAGTCATCCGAACAATCGGCGGATAGTGGTAATTGAGACAACGAGCATTACCAGTAGGGGTTTCGCCTAACTTACCAGCAGTTTCGCGGGAGTGAAGACGTCCAACTAATACACCATCTTTAATCAACTGAGTGGTAGTGGCTGGAGTGCCTTCATCATCGTAGAAATAGCTACCCCGGTGTCCTTGGGGAGCAGCTCCATCAAAGATTTGTAATTCTTTTGGGCCAAAACGACGCCCTATACTCATCACTTCTAGTAAGTCAGGATTTTCATAAGCCATGTCCGCTTCAGATAGGTGTCCAAAGGCTTCGTGGACAAACAAACCAGTCAGGATGGGGTCAATGACTACTGTATAATTACCACCCGTAACTGGTGGTAATAACAGAGCATCTATAGCACGTTGAGCTGCTCCATGGACTTGTTGATCAAGATTGGTCAGGTCTTCATAGCCTTGGCGAGAGCCAATGGTTTCTCTACCAGTATGAACAGTATCACCATTACGAGCAGTAGCAGCAAAACGCATTTCGATATCAGCCCAAGACTGCTCTATCAAGGTACCTTCGGAAGTAGCAATGATGATGCGCTGGTTAACATCCCCATACCGGACAGAAGTAGTAGCAATGCTATTGTCATAACTTCTGAGAATTTGATTGTAGCGATCGCATAATGCTTTCTTCTGCGCCAAGGGAATTTGTCTAGGGTCTGTACCAGTCAGAGGTAACTGGCAAACATCCTGTATTGGTTCAATGGGAGCAAGGGTGGTTTCTTCATTACCCACAATCCTAGCTGCTGCGATCGCATCTTCGACTCGTTCTTTAATAGCGCTAAGCTGGTTAAAACTCGAAAAACCCCATCCTCCATTGTAACATGCTCTTACTTGTCCACCGATAGAAAGACCTTCACTAAGGGTTTCGATCTTGTCACCCCGTAATAAAATGCTAGTTCCTTCGGCTTCTTCTAAGCGGATAGCTAAGTAATCGACACGGGAGCCATATTGAGCAATTAGGTCAGAGAGTAAGTTTTTGGTATCGGTTAGGACAATGGACATAGTAGGGGAAAGAGCAAGGAACTATTCTATTGTGCAATGATTAGGGTATCGAGCGCTATTGTAAGCTATCAGCCATCAGCCATCAGTCATCAGCCATCAGCTATCAGCTATCAGCTATCAGCTATTACCTATCAGCTTAGGTTGTAAGTTTTACGTGATATAATATTAAGACTTACACTATAAATTAGTCAACATAAGCAGCCAGATAACGCTCAACCCTAAGCGCTTCAATAAGATTGACTACTTCTAACAATTAACTCTATTATCTGAGGGGGTGACATGAGCCCTGAAAAGCTTACTAGGTAAGGCTTTGATGCCAATTATTTCAGGAAAGATAAACTCCCAAATTGACCCTTCTTTGATGTTCTGGACGCTCAAACCCTTATAACTACGTCCAAGGTCGGTCCAAAACAGCATGTATCTTTTTGTAACAGATGAGCTGAATATCTTACCCAGTAAGGATTTTAGCTTGCATGTCACCCCCCCAGCTCTATTATACATAATTATCATCTACCTCTCAATGGATAATTATCCTTTATATTTTGATTATCATAACCATAATTAAATATCTAAAACCAATAATATTATTGCTTACTTCTTGATGTAGTGTCTAGTATACTTGCCGACTTTTCTGGCCACTATCCCATAATTATCACTAACTTTCAGCAAGAGATTGAGGGCGAGTGCTATTAATAATATGTGACATAATACCGAGCAGAGCCTCTAAATTACCAATAAAGTGTTCTTCTGACTCAATAGAAACCGAATTTTTGACTAATTTCATAAATTTCCAGAGGCTGCCAGTTGTAACTCCACCATAGATAAACGGAATAGGATTATTTTTTTGCTCATTAAAAAGTTGAGCAGCAACCATTTCAGCAATACACTGAGGGATAGCGGATTTAAGGTTATCGTTTTTTGCTTCAACTAGAATAGCAATGGGAGCAGTAACATCCAACTGTTCAGGAGAATGACTAATCATAAAATCACACCTACCGTTTAGCCCTTTACTTTTATCAATAGTAAACTCTGTCCCAGAGAAAAGGCTGATTTGACGGTTAAATTGCTTGCGAATTTCCACTAAAATAGGAGCAACAATCAATTCAGAGCGGGCTTTTTCGGTATCGATTTCCAATCCTAGAGGTAGGTTTTCTGCTAGAATCTCTTTTAATAAAGGGCTAGGAGTAACTGCTTCAACTGATTCAAACAAGTTAACTCGTTCTTGAATCGATAAGTTAAATTGATGTTTAAGTGTATCTAGAGTAAATTCACTGTAAGACATTTTATTAGCTTATATATATCTATATATAGCTGTTTGTTATCGGTTGATGCAGAAAGTTATGGCTTATGGTTTTTAGGGAGTAGGGAGTAGGGAGTAGGGAGTAGGGAGTCAGGATTCATATTTCATAAATTTGACCTATTGTCAAGGGTAGTATTATTGACAAAACAAATCGGATTACTAGATGGGATTACTTTATGCGTTCGCGTAGCGTGGCCTACGGCCAATCGCGTAGCGGCTCTTAAAGAGCATCACACTCACTTTATATACTAACAAAATAGTCACTAATTATGGTAGCATCAACATTAGTTGGTCATAGAGCAAAAATTATCTCTTTATAAGACTGGCTTAAGGATTACCGGAATAATACCAAATAGGTAGAGGGAGAATTAGTTAAAAAAAACGGTATCACCTTAACGCACAGTCTAATTCACGCTCAACTCCCCACTTACTTGGGTAATCAACCATGAAGCTTCAACAAACTAGCTATCATAATCGACCTCGATAATCTCAGTATATTCAAACTGATTTGGACTACGCCTTACCAAATCATAACGATTTCCAGCTAGCTCAATAATATCTTCTTCACAATCAGACTTAGGAGAATTGTAAGTCAACACATACTCTTTACCAAGAAAAGGAAGTATCTCATCAGCCACTTCTCCTCGCCACTGAGTCTGAGTCACTAAAACTACTAATTGATTCGCTAGTCTAGGCAAGATATGAGCAATTCGCCGACGATAGATTTCATCCAAGCTTCCAAAGGGAGAATCCATTACAATAGGAAAAGTACTACTATCAGGTCCCATCAGAGAATGCTCTTGACTCCAATCCCTAACTCGGTCAATAATTCCCCCGATAAAGGATAAACTTAGAATCTGATTTTCTCCCGTAGACGCAGCAACTAGGTTTTCTGCCCCAAGAGTACTTTCTACTAAGGTTAACTCATACTTATCACTCAACTTAGGAATGTAGGGTGTAAAGGAAATTGAGATAAATATCTCCTGGACCCGCTTTTCCAAAGAAGTCCGAAACTGAGTTTCCAAACGTTCCCTAACTTCAATTAAACGTTCAATAGAATCTTGAGCAGCAGCAATCCGTCGCTGTATCAACGCCTGCTTACTTTCATTCATTTTGTGCTTAGCAATCTGCTTATCCTTTAAGTCAATGTCTGTATCCAACTGTTCAAGTTGTTGTTGATTCCCTCCTTGTTCTAGAGTTAGCTCCCGAATCCTAGTATCTATCTCATCCAACTGTTGTTGGAGCAGACTGATATCCTCATCGGGAAAGTTACGTAACTTTTTCTTGATATCATCTAGTTGGGTCTCAATTCTAGAAAGCTCAGTTCTTCCCTGAGCAATAGTATCTTGTTGTTGGTCAACATCTTGCCAAAACTCAGGCACCTGTTGGCTAATTTCATCAACCTGGGAACCCATCCTTATTGCGGTTTCTTCCACTTCAGCCATTCCGGCTTTATCCATCCAGGCTGCTACTTGCTGATGAGCATGAGTTCCCTCAGTTAATTCTACACCACAGATACAGCGCTTGTGTTTGAGTAAATCCCCAACAAATTGCCGCTTAATCCCAACAGGTAATTCTCCTCTTTCGGTGATTAAATCTTTGACAATTTCTTGAAAAGTTGAGCTTACCTCTGAGAGCAGCACCGTATAGCCACGAGTTGATATAGCTCGTTTCAAAATATGTTGGCTTTGTTTTAGCTGTTCTCTAATTAACTTTTCCCTAGCTTCTAGTTCATCTCGCAGCTGTTGTAACTCCTGAGCGCCACCGAGTTCTAATAAGCGTTGACCAATTGTCTTCTTTAGCTGATCTTGATCCTCTAACTCCTGCTTGATTTCCCTTTGACGCTTTAGTAGACTCTGGCTCGTCTTTTCCGATTTTCTCTGTTGTTTAAGCAATTGCTTAGTTTCTGAGTCGCCAATTAAAGACAATTCATAGTCTAAGGTTTTTTTCGCTTCCCTTAAATGTTTAATGGAGCGATTTAAAACTTCTACCCCTAGCAAGGTCTTGGTTGCTTCCGCAACTTCCGACTTTTTATCCGAGCGTACCAGTTGTTCAATTCGTTCCCCATCAAAAAAGAAGTATTGGTGCAAACTAGCTGGTAAAATTTGACCAATAATATCCTCAGGTAGTTGTTGAGGCAATAACCAGCGTCCATCATCTCCAGCAATTTGGAGATACAGTTCCGTGTTACTTTGCTCAACTCCTACCTCAGTTTTGTAAGTACGACATAGACGTTTGACTTGGTAGCGTTTATTATTGTGTTCAAATGCCACTTCTACCCAACAGTCTACTGGTTTATTGAACTGAGCTTCAGCAAGAGCTCGCTTATTCAGCAGTTGGTCTTCTGAGGCAAAAGCAGCACTAAACTTTTCATAGAGTACCCACGAAAAAGCATTTAGTATGGTAGTCTTACCAGCACCATTATTCCCATGAATAATCGTAGTGTTTTGCTCACCACTGGCTAACACAATCACGGGAGTTTTACCATAAAACTGACGAAAATTACATAGCTGAATCGATAACAGCTTCATTGCACTTCTTCCTTGACAATTCTCAAGATATCATCATTAATATTACGGGGAGTTTTCATATAGAGTTTATCCTTTTCTGCTTGCAATACTCGCTCTATAATTCGGCGCACTTCTAGGGGAGCAGTGATAATCGGCTCCTGGACATCATGGAGTTCATTTTTGCTAGGAGAATAAGTAGAAGATTTTTCAGCTACTCTTCTGGAAATGACTGATGTAGCACCACTGGTAGAGTATCTAAATGTCATAACCGTATTTTTGAAAAAAGCGACTAACCTGTCAGATCGTATCCGGTTGTTTAGGTAGTGTTCTTTGTTATTGTTTGTTTTGGTAATCGGGAATGGTTAATAGGGAATAGCTTAGTACTAATCACACTTACCAATTCCCTATTACCAATTATCAATTACCCACGCTTTACACTATCGATGTTTCCGGACATGATACCATATATAGCCTGATTAAATTTATTGTAAGACTTTATTGTTTATTTATACTATAACCCAAAAATTTTGCAATATCTTAATAAAGAGGGTGACCCAAACCAGTACTCTATCTCTGTAGGTTTTTAGTTTTCGATTGAAACCTGCCCACAATCACAGACAATCAAAAATGAAAAACGCAATTACGGCCTTCGGATTTTCTCTATTAACTTTAATGTTGCCCTCTGAAGCTAGGGCATATGATTTAGATTTCAGTAATCTTTATGTGTTTGGTGATAGCCTATCGGATCCTGGCAATGTGTTCAATAGCAGTAAAGCAGGCAATCAGGTAGATCCCACCATTCCCCTCACCCCCCAGAGTCCACCCTACTTTCAGGGACGTTTTAGCAATGGTCCGATCTGGGTAGATTATCTAGCAGATTCTCTGGAAATAGAGCTCAAGCGATCTACTGACTTGTCTGTGGTGTTACCAGATTCGCCGATACTTTCTCCAATCACTATCACTCCCGATGGCCCTAGAGTGAGTTTTTTCTTCAATGGTGGGACTACTAGGGCATGTCGTCAGTTAAGCCAGATGACAGAAGCGGCGAGATGAATGGCTCCCAAAAAATTACGAGCAGTTTTATCAAGCGCGAGTTGCTATTGCCCTGTATTGCTTAAGTTTCTGAAAAAAGTTTTCGATCAGATGACGCCACTTATACATGTGCAAGTCATATGTTCAAAGTTGAGTACGATTGACTTTAGGAGGAATGACAGCTTGGCAGTCAGCTTCTTTTAATCGTTTGAGCACCCGCTCTGTCGCATCGTAAGCCTTGTCTGCAAGCAGTGCACCAATCTCATGTATACCACCCGCGTAACGCATCAGCTCCCTGCAAATCATGTGCTTGACCGGGGGTCAGATGAAACCCTGTGGGATTACTAGCGTGCATCACAGGTGGCATGAATTTTGGTAGATAAACCACCCTTACTGCGTCCAATTGCTTGTGTTAATGGTTTATCGTCTGGTGTTTTTTTTTGCACCAGCACCCTCGTTGATGAGCGCGTACAATCGTGTTCGTCGAGCGCAGCGTACTCGTTGTCTGCATCTAATGAGAGTGTCTTGAATACACGTTCTATCACACCACTTTCAGACCCTAGGCTATGACGCTTGTGCACAGACCGAAAATCGCCAAACCTCTCCGGCAAATCACGCCACGGAATACCTGCACGGTATCGGTACAGTACGGCTTCAACAAATAGGCGGTTATCTTTGGCATTTCCACCAACAAGCGCCCTCCTGGCCAGGTAGCATATCCTTAATTCGCTCCCACTGATCCAAGACGCAAGGCATACCGACGCATTACTTCCTCCTTAGTTGAGTTTTCCTGACTCCCCTCAGTTCTATAGCTGCACTGACTGGTTGTCAATTCTCTAACTGACGACATGCCCTAGTCAAAGCGTAAACTTTGCTTTTGGTGGTTCTCAAGCTGGATTAGCTGGCCTTGGTGAATTCGGGGCGTTGTTACCAGGATTACTCACCCAAGTCGCAGGGTTTACCAATGACCTGATTGTATCTGATCAGATCGCTGACCCCAACGCCCTCTATATTCTGTGGTCGGGTGCCAATGATTACCGGAGTGTAGACCCTCCTAATCCTACTGAGGTCGTGGGCAATATACAGACAGCAGTGAACTCCCTGTATAACTTTGGTGCTCGCAATTTCCTAGTGCTTAACTTACCAGATTTGGGAAAGATACCTCAATCACTGAGGCTAGGTAGTGTATTATCGACTCGCCTCACGGATTTGACCGACCAACATAACTCTCTGTTGGACTCCACCGTTAACGTTTTGAGCCAATCCTTAGCTGACATTAACCTGATATCCTTAGATGCCAATAACTTATTTAATCAGGTTTTGACCAATCCTGGAAACTTCGGTTTCACAAATGTGACGGGAACGTGCTTAGATGAAGCAACGTTTATTGCTTGTGCTAATCCAGACGAGTTTGTATTCTGGGATAGCATCCACCCAAGCACAGCTAGCCATCAGATCCTAGCGGAATCTACAATAGCATTACTGAAGTCCCTTGACAAGGATGAGTCTAAGTCTGTACCAGAACCAGTGTCTTCTGCCTCCTTAGGAGTGATAGGGCTGGCCTGGTTGTTTCGGAAACAGTTGAATAAATCCTGCTAGATTTTACTATTAACGATAACGTAAGCATTCAGGCGTCAGCTATCAGCTATCAGCTAATGCGCTACAGATGGTGCTACTTGAGGTGCTAGCAGGTGCTTTAACTACACGGGGTCGGATGAATAAAACGAGCAGGGATTTCCAACCAGCCGTACTAGCACCCCTCAGCTTGTTTACTACCTCCCGTTGATTAGCTGACCGCTGTTCGCGTAGCGTGGCCAACGGCCAACGGCTGATAGCTGAATGCTTACACGATAACACAGTGGCAGCTTCCCGAGCTGTCACCGTTGATCCTAAATTGATACTTAATAGTTTGATACTACTATTGGTAAATTCTATGGGGAAATTTCGGCGTTGCTTAATCATAGAATAGTTAAGCAAAAATTAGAATTTTATGAAACTTTCAATAATAACTAATAAGTAGGATTGATAACTTCAAAAGGTAGCAGGGAGTAGGGAAGTCATAAGAGGGAACTTCGGAATTGGGAATAGGAGAATAATCGTGTGTACCTCATTACTATGAAAAAAGCATATACTCTGATTAAAGTTATTGTAATACTTTACTTTTTATTTATACTATAATCCAAAAATTTTGCCAGCTCTTAATAAAGAGAGTAACCCAAACCAGTACTCTATGTCTGTAGGTTGTTAGGTTTGTCTTGAAAGGTCTACCCACAATCACAGACAATCAAAAATGAAAAACACAATTACGGCCTTAGGATTTTCTCTATTTACTTTAATATTGTCCTGTGAAGCTAGGGCATATGATTTAGATTTCACTAATCTTTATGTGTTTGGTGATAGCCTATCGGATTCTGGCAATGTCTTCAATATCAGTAAGGAAAGCAATCAGTTAAATCCCACCATTTCCATAATCCCCCAGAGTCCACCCTACTTTCAGGGCCGTTTTAGCAATGGTCCAATCTGGGTAGATTATCTAGCAGATGCTCTGGAGATAGAAGTGAAGCCATCTACTGATTTATCGGTGCTGTTACCGGATTCCCCGATACTTTCTCCGATCACTATCACTCCCGATGGTCCTCGGGCGAGTTTTTTCTTCAATGGTGCGACGAGTAATCAAAGTGTAAACTTTGCTGTTGGTGGTGCTCAAACCGGAGTGTCTGGCCTTGGTGAGTTCGAAGCGTTGTCCCCGGGATTACTGACCCAAGTAGCAGGGTTCACCAATGACCTAATCCTATCTGATCAGATGGCTGACCCCAACGCTCTCTATATTCTGTGGTTGGGTGGCAATGATTATCAGAGTATGGATATTCCTAATCCTACTCAGGTCGTGGGCAATATAGAGACAGCGCTGAACTCCCTGTATAACTTTGGTGCTCGCAATTTCCTAGTGCTTAACTTACCAGATTTGGGAAAGATACCTCAATCACTGAGACTAGATAGTGTATTATCGTCTAGCCTCACAGATTTGACCGAGCAGCATAACTCTGTATTGGACTCCACCCTTAACATTTTGAGGCAATCTTTACCTGACATTAACCTGATATCCGTTGATCAGTATGACCTATTTAATCAGATTTTGACCAATCCTGGAAACTTTGGTTTCACGAATGTGACCGAAGAGTGCTTAGATGGAACAACGTTTATTGCTTGTGCTAATCCAGACGAGTTTTTATTCTGGGATAGCACCCACCCAACGACAGCTGGCCATCAGATCCTAGCGAAATTCACCTTAGCAGCACTGAAGTCCCAAGACAAGGCTGAGACTAAGGCTGAGTCTAAGTCTGTACCAGAACCAGCGTCTTCTGCCTCCTTAGGAGTGATAGGGCTGGCCTGGTTGTTTCGGAAAGAGTTGAATAAATTCTTTTAGATAGTACCATCTAACATAACACAGTGGCAGCTTTCCGAGCTGTCACTGTTGATCCTAAATTGATACTTAATAGTTTGATACTACTATTGGTAAATTCTATGGGGAAATTTCGGCGTTGCTTAATCATAGAATAGTTAAGCAAAAATTAGAATTTTATGAAACTTTCAATAATAACTAATAAGTAGGATTGATAACTTCAAAAGGTAGCAGGGAGTAGGGAAGTCATAAGAGGGAACTTCGGAATTGGGAATAGGAGAATAATCGTGTGTACCTCATTACTATGAAAAAAGCATATACTCTGATTAAAGTTATTGTAATACTTTACTTTTTATTTATACTATAATCCAAAAATTTTGCCAGCTCTTAATAAAGAGGGTCACCCAAAACCAGTACTCTATGTCTGTAGGTTTTTAGTTTTGGCTTGAAAGGGCTGCACACAATCACAGACAATCAAAAATGAAAAACGCAATTACGGCCTTCGGATTTTCTCTATTAACTTTAATGTTGCCCTCTGAAGCTAGGGCATATGATTTAGATTTCAGTAATCTTTATGTGTTTGGTGATAGCCTATCGGATCCTGGCAATGTCTTCAATCTCAGTAAGGCACGCAATCAGGTAAATCCCATCATTCCCATCACTCCCCAGAGTCTACCCTACTTTGAGGGACGTTTTAGCAATGGTCCGATCTGGGTAGATTATCTAGCAGATGCTTTGGACATAGAGGTGAAGCCATCTACTGACTTGTCGGTGCTGTTACCGAATGTCCCGATACTTTCTCCAATCACTATCACTCCCGATGGCCCTCGGGCGAGTTTTTTCTTCAATGGTGCGACGACTAATCAAAGCGTCAACTTTGCTTTTGGTGGTGCTGAAACCGGATTCGGTGGTATTGGTGAGTTCGGAGGCTTACCGGGATTACTCACCCAAGTCGCAGGGTTTACCAATGACCTGATTGTATCTGATCAGATGGCTGACCCCAACGCCCTCTATATTCTGTGGGCGGGTAGCAATGATTACCGGACTTTTGACCCTCCTAATCCGACTCAGGTCGTAGGCAATATAGAGACAGCACTGAACTCCCTGTATAACTTTGGTGCTCGCAATTTCCTAGTGCTTAACTTAGCGGATTTGGGAAAGATGCCTCCAAGACTCAGGCCAGGTAGTGTATTATCGACTCGCCTCACGGATTTGACCGAGCAGCATAACTCTGTGTTGGACTCCACCCTTAACGTTTTGAGCCAATCATTACCTGACATTAACCTGATATCGTTTGATAAGTATGACCTATTTAATCAGATGTTGGCCAATCCTGGAAACTTTGGTTTCACGAATGTGACGGAAAAATGCTTAAATGTAAAGTTAATTGCCTGTGCTAATCCAGACGAGTTTTTATTCTGGGATAGCTTCCACCTAACCACAGCTGCCAATCAGATCCTAGGGGAATCCACCTTAGCCGCATTGAAGTCCCTAGACAAGGCTGAGCCCAAAATAGCCGCATTGAAGTCCCTAGACAAGGCTGAGCCCAAAATAGCCGCATTGAAGTCCCTAGACAAGGCTGAGCCCAAAATAGCCGCATTGAAGTCCCTAGACAAGGCTGAGTCTAAGTCTGTACCAGAACCAGTGTCTTCTGCCTCCTTAGGAGTGATAGGGCTGGCCTGGTTGTTTCGGAAACAGTTAAATAAATCCTGCTAGAGTTTACTATTAACTATAACACAGTGGCAGCTTTCCGAGCTGTCACCGTTGATACTAAATTGATACTTAATAGTTTGATACTACTATTGGTAAATTCTATGGGGAAATTTCTGTTAATCTTATCTGCGATCGCTTGCCTGTGTCAGACTGCTATAGCTCAGACAAAATCAAGGCGTTGGGTCAGAGTCATGTCAAATGCTCAGACAGGAAATATCCACTACTTCGATATCGATTCTTTGGTCAGCACCACTGATAAAATGGGCAATCCCATCCACTCCTTTGATAGTAGGATAGTATTTGGTAATCCTCTCGAACCAGGAGTGTATTCTGCCATTATCACGGTTCAAGTTAATTGCCCTGAGCGTTCCATACGTACATCGCGTTTTGAACAATACGATTCCCAGGGTAGTATAATTAGCCGAGAAGAATCGGAGAATGATTGGTACACAATACCCACACCCGATACTCCAACGGTTCATGTCATGAATGGTTTTCACACCTTAGCTTGTAAGTCTAATACTAATGTTGTAAACCGTTGACTGTTGACTGTTGACTATTAACTTTTAACTGTTGAGTCGGAACTCAGCACTTTCCGACTCAGGACTCAATTGATATCACTCATCAGAAGATTAACTAATTCTTGGGTGATAGGGAAACCAGTTTGTTGCTCAAAGTGTAAAAACATCGGACTGGGGTTAGCTTCAAGAAACACGTATTCACCATTTGGCTTTAAACGCCAGTCAATGGCCGTCCACTGGAGCCAAAACGCTTTAGTGATAGCTTTACACTGCTCTTGGACGGTCTTTGGCAGCCTGACCGGAATCAATTGAGCATCGATATCTTCTCGAAAGTCAAGAGACTTGGAGCGAATTTCTGCCGAGTACATCGAGTTCCCAATTACATAGGTGCGAATATTTGTACCAGGGATATACTCCTGTATAGTTATAGGAGAAAGCCGCAGGGCTAAGTTTAGTCGTTCAGGTTGTAGATGTTGTTCTGTTAAAAACTTGACATGAGCACCACCATAGACTGGCTTAAAAATTACTTGCTTACAAGACTTCGTAAACTTAATGATAGCGTCTGGATCATTACTAATGAGAGTATGGGGAATAGTTACACCCATTTGTTCAGCTTTGCTCAATTGTAGAGGTTTTTCCTTATGCAATTGATAAGCTTGCCATGAGTTTACCCAGTGAATTGAGGTTCCTTGCATCAACGTTCTTAGGGTACTCATAGCATCATTAAAAGCAACTCTATGCTGTAATGGATTTTTGATTGGGGGAATTTGAACTCCGGAAAAATTACGCCAAAAGATGCTACGAATATCTCTCAGACGTAATTGATATCCATCGGATAGGGTGAGAATTCCATCTTTAGTGTGTGGCTGCCAAGATAGTCGTAATTTAGTAGGAAACAGAGAAGTGTCAAGATAGTTTGTCTTGCCTCCAGCCTTAGTCAGAGCATGGTTGATATGTGCAGCGTGAGTATCTTCAGGATTGCCCAAAATTAAAATATTCATCTATTGCCAAACAAAACGAACTAGTATTTATACTGTTCTGCTGATTACCCAAGTTCTTTTTTTGTTTCGGTTTACTAGATAATAGTGTGGCTAATCAAGTCAATATCATACTTTGTTTGGTAAAAATTTGGGATTTTCAAACACCCTCTAAGCCAATTTAATTTGGGTATAATATAAGCTCTATTTCCCTGAACACAGGGAAATTTTATAGTTAAATGCATCCTGATATTACTCCGAAGATATACTGCACCCTATTGACAAATTGCCTAAATGCTGCAAGCATAAGCTGCTAATGGATCAGGGAGTTGTTAGTGGATTGCTCACCCCTTGAGGGCGACATTCCTCCCTATAGCAATCCTAATTCATTTGTGAACAATACTTTCGTTAAAAATAGTGCTCAGTTCTGAGTTGTTCAGTGTCAGCCATGCAAAGCGCGAGTGGGTGAAACCCCCATGAGCGACTGCATCGCTTCTGAGTAAGAACTGTTTAGGATTGCTATATTCCCTAATCTTTATAATTACTAAAAAATTGGCAAGTGTGCCAATATTGAGATTCTTTCCACTGACAATGGTTCAAGATGAATGCCTGAGAGATTTTGTTTGTGTTCGATAGCAGTTAAGTTGTTACTCAAAGCTTCGAGCAGGTCTGCCCCTTCTTCTAACAAGGCGCTTTGTGCTTGCACCCCCTTTTTCTGCGATGGCGAAGGTGGTAATACTGCCATTCTCCTCAATTGTATCGGTAACAATACCTTCTTCTTCACATGAGGTATGGGGAGTAGGGATATTTAAATTGTCGTGTTGAGCAGGTGGGCTGGCAAGTTGAGTATTCATAACTGCTTTTAATTCACAAAGCGCTAGTTCAAAAGGATGGTCTATCAGATGTAGTAGATTTTGCGTTCGCGTAGCGGTTCCGAAGGAACATCGCGTAGCGTGACCTTTCAGGCTTTGCCCGACGCTGCTGCGAACGGTCAATCGCGAAGCGGTTCCGAAGGAACATCGCATTTTCAATTCTCTTCGCTGATGCATCCAAGCCTTGACCTAAACATTTTCGGTTAGGGGACTCGGTTGATGCTATCTGCTCCTTAACGATTTGTTTTAGAGAAACAATCTCTGTATGTAACGATGACAAATTAACCTAGCTTTCGTAATCCAGATAATTACTGATCCTGTTAAATCTTTTACAGTTCTATGTCCGTAGATTCTCTAGTTTAGCTCTTATTAATGCATCAATACTAACTAAGTAGTCGCCCACAAAACTAGGGGAAGAGAAAGGAAACTCACTAAGGTAGACAAAACCACTGTCCGTGCTACTAAGGGAGCATCTCCCCCAAACTCAGTGACCAAAACTACCGTACTAATTGCTACAGGCATGGCACTTTGTAACACCAACACCTGTAAATTTAATCCCTCCAGTCCCAATGCTTGACCAACGGTATGGGCAATGAGGGGAGCTACCAACAAACGCAAGGTAGTCGCAAGTACCTCATACCGTCCTATCACCAAACGGGTGCGCGACAATTGTATCCCCAACACAATTAAATCGATAGGGATTGCTGCCATACCCAACTGGTGAATACCCTTATCTAGCCCTAAAGGCAGTTTTAAGCCCAATAAACGCCAGGTTAATCCTACCAGCATTGCCCAGAGTAGCGGTAGTTTTAGGGTTAAGCGCACTCCAGAACTAATGCTACCCCCTTTAAGCAAGGCTGGACAAATGGCAAACATCAACAAGGCAGCTGTGATCATGTATACTATAGCGCGTTCTAAACCCGGTGTACCAAAGGCAAAGGAATTGAGAGGAAGCCCCAGGTTTCCAGCATTGGGAAAAATAGCAGCAACCATAAAGCTTTTTTGGATAATCGCCGGTAATTTCAAAAGTTTGCCTAATCCCCAACTCAGTAGGTAAAGCAACACAGCGGTGATGATCAAGCCAGCGACTAAACCAGTGGTGCTTTCGGTAGACAGTGTTGTCCGATACAAGCTGTCTGCTATCAACGCTGGTACGAGAATATAAAGAGATAGCTGAGAAAGAGTTTGCTTGTCCAGAGACAAAGTGCGACCAGCAATAAATCCAATCAGGATAATTAAACCGACCGAAAAGACAGCAGGTAGAAGAACAGTCATTAGATAAATACTGAGATGAACCCCGTTAAAGCAAAAGTCTTTTTATTGACCGTTTAGTGTTGACCGTTGACTTTTGACCTTGGCCAAAAGGCCACGCTACGCGAACAAGCAACCTTTAACATTCAACTTTAAAAATTAAACCTATTTTTGCTCAACTGCTTCAGTCGCTGCCGCAGTTGTTTAATATTAGGTCTGTGATCTCCATAACGCCAACGGATATAAGCATGGGAAATCTGCTCAATGACCTCAGCGGATGCTTGAGGCTGGTCTTGACCTATACAGCTAGCGTACTCTAGGGGAGTTTGAGTCGGATGTTTGACATACCCTTTGGTTGCTAAAATCTTGATCATTTGCTGGTAAATCTGTTCCATTGGTGGCAATGTTGCCAACCAGAAACGATAGCGCCACTTTTTCCACTGATGCCAACCTAGCCAGCTCAGAAAACCAAATGCGATCGCTAATATCAAGCCGCTCAACATACCTAACCAACCACTAGATACCATCTTCCACAATCCAACAAATACTCGGATAATGCTACCAATAGTGAAATGCCATAGGTTGCTCAGTAAACCAGTGATTGGTGAGGGGAGCCAACCTGCTACCCACTGCCAAAACTGGCGCAAGACACTAAAAGTTTGATATTGCTCGACGGAGGGGGGCAGCAATTCATGACCTGGGATGGGGTCAAAGGCAAACCAACCGTATTTAGGGAAATAAACCTCAGTCATGGCATAGGCATCAGTATTCCGGACGATGTAAAACCCGGTAAAGGGGTTAAATTCGCCAGTGCCAAATCCAGCCACTAATCGGGCTGGGATGCCTATGGAACGGAGCATAATCGTGAGGGTGGTGGAGAAGTGGTCAGGATAACCACCTTGATACTTGAAGAGAAAGGCTTCCACCAAATCTTGATTTTCTTCTAAAAAAGGGAATTGTGAGGGGTCTTGGGGGAGGCGATAACGCTGCTTAACCGCCTGGGCTAGATACAAGGCTTTTTCATAGGAAGAGGTTATAGGTTTCTCTGAAGTGGCTAGGAGTTCTTCAGTACGTTGCCTGACCCTCACTGCAATTTGGGGGGGAATATCCAGATAGTAGTTTTGAATCGACTTGGGGTAGTTATCCCCAGCTTGCTGCAACTTAGTGCGATCGCGAAATGGAACTTCTGATATTACGGTATAGGTCAGTCCTTCTAATAAACCTAAAGGCGATCGCAAACTGCCTTCTGGTCCAATACCGATTTCCCGCGACGGAAAGAACAATTCCTTCGGATAGGCCAAAGCGGGAATCAGATTCGGCAGTTCTGATACAGCTGTGTAGGTTTGAATTACCTTTTTGGTTTGACCTGTGATCAAGGCAGGTAAGAGTTGGAAGCGATAGGACCAGCTTGGTCGAGTTATTTTCTGGACTTGATTATCCCGAGAAATTTCCCAACCCTGACCCGTGTAGTGGTCAAACGCTAGCACTCGCCAAAATCCCGGTGCTTGAGAACGCACCCGCATCACTACCTTAGGTTTCAGTTCTCCCCGCAGATTCTGGTTAATCTTGCTATTAAAGCCATAGTAAAATGTCTGATCCAACTCACCAGCACCCGTAGCGTTTTGAGAGCCACCACTACCATTTTCCCCTTGCTGTTTCCCTTCGCTCACATAGCCAGGGTTAACAATTAACCTATTTTGTGAATCAAATCTCCGGTTTGCCATTTCCCCAGGAGCACTGACGGGATACATCTGGATTTGATAGCCAGGGAAACGAGGCATCAGAGCAAAAATGGTTAACCCTAGCGCTATAATTACACCAATAAATAAAATGAGACGCTTTAGGGGTATGGGTGAGTAGTTGGGAGTAAAACCGTATAATTTTTTACTTTTTTTAGCCGTAGATATACCCAAGCGTGACTGGTAATCCAGGACAAGAACCGGTAATGCGATCGCTAAAAATACTAACAACAGAGGGGCAAACGCCAGAGTCTGACTCACAGTACCAGCGACCCCCAACAGGATTAGCCCAATTACCATCGAATAGCCCAAATCCTTGCGGCGGGGCAAGTCAAAGCTATGGAGAATCTGCAGCTGAACTAACAACTGAGCTAGAGCCAAGCGGGTATCATTGAGCTGACTGAACACATTGCCCAAAAAGGCTCCCAATGCCAGCAACATCCCCAATGCCAGCAAGAATTTCAGAGCAATGTTACGTTGGCGACGACGATACCAACTCCAGGTTGCTCCCACAATACTTAAGGGTACTGCCCAAAGACTCCAGAAGGTAGATGCGGCCACATCAACAGCCACAATTCCTACTACTACCAGTGCCTGCACCAACACCCTTAACGAAATCGACTCCTCTGTAGGAGGCAATGGCTTGGCCTCAAGACGCTGCCAAAACTGACTCACCATGGTAGATGCGCTCCGAGGTTATATGTCAAGCTTGGAATGTTATTCGCGTAGCGTGGCCTTTTGGCCAAGGTTGGAATGTTGAACGCGCACGCGTGGCCTTTTGGCCAAGGTTGGAATGTTAAAGGTTGGAATGTTTAAGGTTGGAATGTTAAAGGTTGGAATGTTTAAGGCTATAACTTGCAACCCGTTAACCTGCAACCTGTTAACCTGCAACCTGTTAACCTGAAACCTGTTAACCTGCAACCTGTTAACCTGCAACCTACTAACCTGTTAACCTGCAACCTGTTAACCTGCAAGTATTCTGACTAATTTGTCGGGCAGATTGCAAAGGTCAAAGGTTTCTGTTCTCCATGATCGAAGCGAATCTCGATAGAACAAATCTGATTGGGTTGTAAATCATAGGATTCTACACTCAGGTAACCTGGATAGGTACGTTCTGCTTTTGCCGAGGCTTGAGGTGTACCTAGAGTCAAGCTACCACCTCTAGGCAAACGAGTGCTGACCCGTAGCTGAGACACACCATCTTCTTGATGATATTCTGCTCGCAGAGTTACTAAACCAGCACTAGTCTCCCACTGGCGCTCCACAGGAGTTTGATTTGGTGAAACTGGAATGGTGAGGGTGGTAAGAATTTCCTTAGCTGCTAACAGAGCCAAGACCATCTTTTGCTCATTGTTAGCTTCTTCGTAAGGTAGGGATTGCAGTTGTTCTTCTGGAGAACGGGTAGGTGTCATCAAGATCCTGCCACTCCAGGAGTTAAGGGCATAGAATTCGTCAGGAAACAGCTTTTGAACTGCCCTAACCAGTTTAGCTCCTAGCTGATACTGGGAAGACACTGCCTCAGAGCAGGCTTCTAGTAATTGAGATAAAACGTTTTCTGGTATAGCAGTAGGTATTGCCAAGTTAGACAACTGTGGCATCCAAAACCTAACTCCGGAAACCCAAGACTCTGCTATTGCGTCAACAATATCAGTTTCATAGTCTGAAAGTTCTGTCTCCCAAGGAAACAGAGGTGGGTTAAGTTCAATTTGAGCTTGTAGTTTGCGCTTCAATAGCGTCTGGAAACGAGTTTGCACGGTTGACATCTCTCCCAAGTTGTAGCGGCGGATTTCACCGCCTAGTGTAAGGTCATCATGGGTGATCGATTCTGGTGGATTCACCCACATGCGGTCTAAAGCCGCTTCGCCATTGTGATTAGGGACAATGTTCAAGTTTTCCAAGTCCAGTGATTCTGATAAATCCAGGGGATATACATCAAAGTCAAAATCCGCTGCTGTCGTCTCACCCAGAGGTACAGTATCGTTTACTTGACCGCTTGATGGTATTGAAGCAGCGGGACGGGACTCTTTTAGCCAAGTCATTAAGCGGCTATAGAAAGCGTCCATGTTGTTATCTATGTCACTATTCATCTTTAGATCTACCGGATCCGGATACTGAACTATTACGAATATCCCAGGCAATTTCGAGCAACTTAAACCATCGCTTCTGTGCCTGGTTTAGTGTACAACCCAAGGTCTTAGAAATTTGTTCATTGGAGTAACCTTGTTGTTTGAGTTTAAGTAATTCTGACTGTTGGGAGCTCAGTTTTGCTTGAAATCGTTGCCATTCTTTTGGTGTTAGCCCCAGATTTCGATCCAAATCTGCTCCCAGCCACTGATGTACCAATTCCCAGCGGTGAGACAGAGCAAACCGAATCAGATGATACTTAAACCGTTGTTGTAAATAGTCCCGCTGTCTGGGATTGATGCCTAAAATCTCCTCAATTTCCCTGGTTGGCAGGTCTTTGAGCCGCAGAGTAAAGTAATCCGCACAATCCTGTTGCTGGCGTTCTTTGAGATAGGCGAATAATTCTTTGATTACAGTTTCCCGCAGGCTGGAGTCTAGGGGTTCAGAGTCTGATAATACCATTGCCTCCCGCACCTGCTGGATCGCCGCATCATTCCAAGTCGCATCTGACTCCTGTGCTGCTCCTTCCGCTGCTGTATCCATATCCACAGAGGTTTCTGGAGGTTGCTGTTGGGAAAAGGTTTGAGCACGTAGAATGACCAACTGTTGGGAACGGCGACCGGGTAAAGGAATACGTCGTTTACCATAGCGCTCTGTAAACGCCATATATTCTGATAGTTCCAGGAGACTGCGGGGACGATAGGTTTCCTCCAGGGAGGTTTCCCGCCGAAAGGCATTTAAGGCTTCGGCATAGAATCCCTGTAAGAAATCTTCAATCATATTCAGCCGCGCCTGGTAACTGGTCGGCGTTTGATGGGGTGTAATGTAGCGGTAGATAATCGCACTAAGAGTACTCTGTAGTTCTACCCTTCCTTGGAGCGACCCCAGTTTGTAGTAATGACAAACTTGCTTGAGACGATGGTTAGCTAGGTTTTGAGCCCAGCTGTCCACATCCCCAGAGTTTTGAATCCGATTACTTTCATTGCAAATACGATTAACTTCATCAGCGATACGTCTTGCTACGTCCTGGCAGTTTTGCTTAGAAGCACGAGTGGACTGCCGGAGTTCTTTATACAGCAGTTCAAATAGTCCTTCCACGCCCAGGCAGACTTCCCTCATCATGATTTTCATTCAATAACGACCCTAACATACACGTACTCTCGACAAATTTGATTTAGGTTTAGACTATGTGCAGCCAAATTCCTCACCCTATAGCTCCTATGGAATTAGACGAACAAATTAACAATTTGATTGATAATGCCCCACAAGATGGAACGACGCCTCAAGCGATTGAAGCGATCGCTCCAGTACTCAAACTTCTGGCGGAACAACTAAACCATCTGGAATATTACATTCTCCAAAATCTTGACCAAGGTTGGGTGTTGACGACACTGAGTAATCGTGCTAACCCTGATCTGGAGAAAAATGTTATTTATGCTTTTCCGACTGTTCAAGATGCTGCCAATTTTCATTCTGATTGGGATCCTCAACTTATGGCGTGCGGGGTGCCAGTCACTCACATTTTGTTTCAGATGTTGGCAATCGACACCGTCACTAGTACTGTTTTCTTTGATACACCTGGTAATTTAGCGGTTGGTTCAGAGGTCTCTCGAGAGGACCTACGAAATTTAATACAAGCTCAACTACAGCAAATCCGGTCAGCACCCAAGTCAGATTCTAACAATCTACCTCCTGACATTGCTTAAGTATGGCAACGAGCGCGAGCAGACAATGACTGGATGAGGAGATCATCGGATGAGGGGATGGCACCGATGATCGGATCACAAAAGCAAGACTATTGAATCACTCATTATTACCATCGCTCCTAATCAGATCATCAATTACTCTGTCTGATCTAGGGACTTTTCATGTATTCAATATAGTTATTCCCTGCCATCACGACCTCTGTCCATCTCCCCATCGGTGAATAAGGTATCTGTAAACGCAACTTGGTATTAATTTGCCACTTGCTATAATAGTGCGGCTAAAATTGCGGTTAAGCCCCCAATATGCCTCGCAATAAAACTATGGTAGCTTCTAAAACTGGCTTCCCTGATACGGAAAATCACTGGGCAAAGCCATTTATTGAAGGTTTAGCAAATCAGGGAATGATTAGCGGTTTTCCTGATGGCAGATTCCGACCTAATCTACCCATGAATCGATCTCAGTTTGCTGCCATATTAAAAAACGCTTTTTCCCAACCCGAAAAACAACGATCTGCTCCGAAGTTTATTGATGTATCACAGAAACACTGGGCTTTGGAGGCGATTCAATATGCTTACGAAACTGGCTTTATGTCGGGTTATCCTGGTAATCGCTTCCGCCCAGACACTAATCTGGTTCGAGTGGAAGCCTTGGTAGCGATCGCAGCTGGGTTGAACCTTCCCTTGAGTGAGATATCGGATGTAAATATAGCGCTACCTCAACTCTATCAAGATGTGGATAAAATTCCTGGTTATGCCCGAGACAGGATAGCTACTGCTACGGATGCTAACATAATCGTCAATTATCCCAATCCCAACCGACTGCGACCCACTCAAGTGGCAACTCGTGCTGATGTGTCAGGGTTTATCTATCAAGCTTTGGCGTATTTGGGTCAGTTGCCAGACCTAAACTCAAAATACACGGTTGCTTTCCAAACCACTAGGGAGGTTAGCCATCAGCGAGAGTTTCGGGGAGTTTGGGTTGCCAGTGTCTGGAACATTGACTGGCCCTCTCAAAAGGGTCTAGCAGCAGAAAAACAGCAAGAGGAACTAATCGAGATTATTGACCGGATTGAGGAACTTAACCTCAATGCTATGTTTTTCCAGGTACGACCGACCGGAGATGCCTTATATGCCTCAGAATTAGAACCTTGGAGTGAATGGCTAACAGGTACCCAAGGGCAAGCACCAGAACCGTTTTATGACCCGCTGGAGTTTGCGATCGCAGAATGTCACAAGCGCAATATTGAACTACATGCCTGGTTTAACCCGTTCCGCGCTGCAACAGGATCACAAGTTTCTACAAAAGTCAAGCCTCACATCAGCGTTACCCATTCAAACTATGTTTATCAACACGGTAAACAATTGTGGATGGATCCAGGAGTAAAAACGGTTCAGGACTGGACTTATAACGTGATTCTGGATGTAGTCGGTCGTTATGATGTAGATGGGATTCATCTGGATGACTATTTCTATCCTTATCCTATCAAAGATCAAGATTTTCCTGATCAAAAAACCTATGAAGCTTATCAGGAAGCTGGGGGTGAACTGAGTTTGGGTGATTGGCGCAGGGACAATGTGAATAAGATGGTTGAGCGTCTCTACACTGGCATTAAAGCTACTAAGCCAAAAGTTAAATTTGGGATTAGTCCCTTTGGAATTTATCGTCCTGGACAACCTGCTCAAATTAAGGGATTAGATCAATATGAAGCTATCTATGCTGACCCGAAAAAATGGTTAGAAGAAGGCTGGGTGGATTATATGGCTCCTCAACTTTACTGGCGCATTGAGCCTCCTGCCCAAAGTTATCCGGTTTTACTCCAATGGTGGACAGAAAATAATCCTAAAAATCGACACATTTATTCTGGGAATAGACTCAGTAAGTTAGATGGAGAAGAATGGCCGATTTCTGAGTATGAAGAACAAGTTGAAATTAGCCGCGATCTAGTGTCTCAACTCTCCCTAGGAAATATTTTCTATAGCATGAAAGTATTCACAGAAAATCGTTTAGAGGTGGTTGACCAGTTCAAAAGCTCTATTTATTCTGAACCTGCTGTTGTTCCTACTATGGAGTGGTTAAAGACTGAGCCACCTAAGACACCAGGTAATGTTAGAGCAAGAGATGGTAAGCTAAGTTGGCAGAAAGTTTGTGATGGAGAAATTTGTTATTGGACCCTTTATCGACAACAAGATGGGGTTTGGAGGTTGTACAAAATTCTGAATTCAGCCACCCTGGAGATAGCGCTAGAGTCGGGAATCTATGCCTTGTCAGCAGTGGATAGGATTGGGAATGAAAGTTTAGGAGTTGTTGTATCGTTGGGTTAAAGGTTGTTCGCCCTTGGCATCCCTATTAGGGTAGGGTCAATGGTTAAAGCAGATGTTGGCTAAACTCATCTAAAGAAGTAGCTGTTAATGCTGTTGCCATCAAGTTGTCCAGTTGTTGGAGATCTAAACCTTGGATTTTACCAGATATCTCTGAAGGAATCGTTCCAAATCGTAGTTGGAGTATTCGCTCCAAGTTAGCACGACGTTCTTGTTGAATGCCTTCTAATATCCCCTGTTGTCTGCCCTGTTTTATTCCCTCTTCTCTGCCTCTTAATTCTCCGACTGCCTCTGCCCCTTCCAGCATACTAATTTCATACCGTTTATCTTCCAGATATTTCTGATAGGCTGCTTTTTCTGTATTCGGTAGACTCTCAATCCTCAGGTTTTCCTTGGCTTGGGCTAATCCTCTGGCTTGGAAGTCTTCCTTGATTTCACTATTTTTAAGAAAATATATCCATTCATCCAAACTGTTTTTAGTCACATCATTAAACTGTTTCACTCTCAAGATGTAATATTCGGGAAATATCTGGTACACCTGCTCAATTTTGAACAACTCCTTCTGGAGATTTGATGGCTCTAGTCTGTCCTGGATATGACGTCCTATAAAATCTAACTTTCCCTGATATATGTAATCTTCTCCTTGGCCGAGGGGAAAGTAAACTATATTAATGGAGTAGACCTTTTTGACTTTACTATAAGGCTCTCCTTTATCTAGATATTCGGTAATCAGAGTCGAAACTCCAAATAACATCCGCTGAAAGTAATCATTTTCCGAACTATTTTGCACCTCTACTAGCAATAACTCCCCAGCACTATTGAGAGCTAAAATATCTACCCGGTTTAGTTTATTGTCTTGTGTCTGAGGATTACTTTCGCTTTCTAATATCGATTCAATGGTAATCGCTTCCCCGAGTAATTCGCTGATAAAGCCTTCGAGGACAACATAATTAGCTTTATCCCGCAATTGTTTTTTGATCGCCCAGTCAAAGCGTATGTGTGTTGCTGCCATGATTAGTCTTGCTATCTACAAGCACTATGCCATTTCGACTTAATTTCATTATACTGGATCAGTGGCTCAGTCCTGAGCAATGGTCTTTAGACAAACCTAGCCAAGAGGGATTAAACTGAAACAATAAGCAATAAGCGAATTTTGTCCATTTTAGTTGGTTACCGTGAGAGAGATTTTCAAGGTTATTCTTCCTCAACTGCGTCAGCACTTCGAGAAAATTTACAACGATATGAGGGGATTGGGGTCTCGTCAACATTGGGACTCTACCCTCCGATTCATAATGCGAACGCATTACACAAATCAGCAATGACTACTGATTAATGACTAATCAAGGGCTCACCACTGACAGCTTAGAGCTGAAGGCTTACCTGATCAGTTTTTTTACCTTGCGATATCCTTTTAAAATAACTATACTTAATCTATTATATAACATTTAATAATTAGTTTTTCCTAATTCTAATTTAGGAGAGTCTAATCTAGGGGAGTAATATTAATGAACAATCAAATTATTGATCAAGTATTGTACAACCACAAAGTGGCTATTGATGACCTATTACAAGATTTGCAGAAATTTGCTAGTCAAATCAATAAACCAGAATTACAGTCAAAAATTAGGACGATCCAAAAAAATAGTAATGAACCGTTTTTATTAGTTATTGTTGGAGAAGTCAAAGCTGGAAAAAGTAGCTTTATTAATGCCCTAATTCAAGAAAAAATTTGCAAAACTGATGTTGAGCCCTGTACAGATATTATTCAACAAATTGTTTATTCAGAGGAGCAGTTTGAAAAGGAGATTAGCCCAACGTTACGGAAAATTGGTTTACCCATTGACATCTTGAAAACGTTATCAATTGTCGATACTCCCGGAACGAATACGATTCTGGACAACCACCAAGAGATTACTGAAAACTATATTCCTAACAGTGATTTAGTGTTTTTTGTATTTTTCGCTAAGAATCCCTATCATAAAACAGCTTGGGAACTCCTGGATTATGTTAGTGAGCAATGGCGTAAAAAAGTAGTCTTTATACTTCAACAGTCTGATTTAACTAAACCAGAAGAATTAAGCCGAAATACTCAGAGAGTTAAAGACTATGCTAGTCAACGACATATTGAGTCTCCTATAGTTTTTGCGACATCAGCGGAATTAGAAAACAATGGGAATGAAGAGGGGAGTGGGTTTAGGGAAGTGAGAGGATTTATCAATGATATGGTTACCGGTGGGGAAACTTATAAAATTAAACTTAAATCAATTAGCGATCGCACTCAAAATGTGATTGATGAATTAGACGATGAATTAAAATCTATCCAACGGCAACTAGAGCTGGATAAATCATCAGTAGAACGAATCAAAACTAAACTAGCTGTCGGTGAAAAAAAGTCTCAAGATGAGATTACTAAACTGGTGGATAAGTTAGCCGCCAACTATGATCGAGTTGCTGAGCAAATAAAATCGGATTTTAGCGCTGGTTTCACCTTTCCTAAACTAATCAATAAGTCCGTTGTTGGTACCGTTGATAAAAATGCCTCAATTCAAGCCTGGATCGATCAGATCAAGGCCAAGTATGAACCAGAGCTACAAGTTTCCTTAGAAGAAACCTTAAAAGAGGGGACACACCATTTTTTAGGGGATATTAAAAACCTAATTGATTCGTTAATACAAGATTTGAATACTATCGATAATTATTCAAGTAATAGCAATCTATCTATCCGAGTTATGGAGCGCCGTCATGAGGTGTTTGAAGACGTTAAGCAAAAAGCGTCTAAGCTCCTTGAAGATGCTGAGTTTATCAATACCTTAAAATCTAACGCTAGTGGAGTCGCTACCAATATATTAGGTGGAGCGGCGGTGACAGTAATTGCTGGCCTATTTATGGCGATAACGGAGATAGTAATATTGGATCTTATCGGTGCTGCGTTTGCCGGAGTTGGGATTTTATTTTCCGGGGGAGCGCTTTATCTTAAACGAAAAATGATAATTAGCAAGATTAGCAAAAAATTAGACAGTGATAAAACTAAGTTAATATCAGATATTAAAGAGCCACTTAACTTAAAATGTACTCTGATATATGAAGAAATGAAAAGAGTATTTGGAGATTTAGACGATTATGTTGAAAAGGAAGAAGAAGGACTAGAACCAATCCTTAAGGACTATAGAACAATCCAGAGCAAGGCTAAGGATTTATTAGTCATTAGTTAATGGCCGATGAATCTGTTCACCATTGCTGCCACAATCATGGTTATTGAGGCCAACATCTAGAGATTATGATGCCCTGAATAGCTTCAACTGGTAGCTGTATGCTAGCTGTACTGGTAGCTGTACTGGTAGCTGTACTGATATCTCAATCATTCCCAAAATCTGCTAAACCCCATCAGGGATCACTTTGGCTGTGGGCGTTCTAGCAGCTTTAGGTATAAAACTCCTATCAAATGTGATAGTATAACCTTGACAGTATTTTTTCTTTACTGTAAGCCTAACTTGGTCAACTTAGACCAGACATAGCCATATAATAAGGTATTTTTGACTCTAACTCAGGAGTCCCAGGAGGGATATGAGCAGCACAGATAGCAATAAAGACAAGGAACTCCAATTCACTGCTAAAGGAACTGGACCCTCAGGATACATCGATAGGAAACAGCTGAGCATAAAGCCATTACCCCAAAATCGCCCTATTGCTACAAATGTTAGTGAAGGGACAGATGAACTTATGGGCTATCTTGACTAACTAGTTGTCAGGTAAACGAGTGCTTCCGGGTGTGGTTATGTCGGTCGTATTTGCAGTGTCATCTTTAACACTTCACCCGGAGTGAGGCTGTGCTAGCGCCATACTAACGTTCTAAAACCCCTCAGCATAACGCTTCAACTCCCATGCCATTCGTTTAAGACCTCGTAACTCATCCTCTCGGATAAACGGTAAAAACACCCTAGACAATATACCTGAATAAGAGTGTTTGTGGATGTATTTGGTACGACCCACTCCTATTTCTTGCAAATCAAATACACATTCACTACGAAAGCCAGGAATAGAAGAGACCCAACTTAGACACACACCAGGATGAACTTGTGTCACCAATGGCTCAAATTCTGTCTCTTCTTCATTGGGAAGCCGTCGCAGGGACAGAAATACTTCTTTCCCCTGCTCAAACCGTAAAGTTGAGTCACAATCAAACAGAAATGTGTTCCAGTACTTCCACTGCTGTTTATGGAACAAAATTTGCCAAACCTTCTGCCTTGGGACATTGATATCAATGTCAGTATAGAGACTTGTCATGTTACGAAATAGCAGTTTTTACTGGCTTCAAGTACTGTTATTTTAGATCATGGGAAATGGTAAATGATAGAAGGCTACACCACACAAAAGAATAATACGGATGCAGGCATGACTTAATCCATCCCCTTTATGCCTTTGTAACATTATTAGTAATCAGTATTTTAACTTGTGCCTTGACTAGTGACATGTCTACTGGTTCCTTTGAAAAAAACAGTTTGGATTGGCAGTTGCAGCTGCTGCAACGACAATTCGGGGAGTGGTGGGAGCTGACAATGTCTCAGGTGCCTCTTGACCAAGCCCAAGGCTCACTGCCATCTTGGTTACTGTCTCCTATGCTAGCCCGGGGGATTAGGATAACGTTTTGGTTACTTGTTGCTGTAATCCTAAGCTGGCTAGGGGTGCGGCTGTTGAGAGGATTACATCCTTATATTAGTTATTATTACCAGCAACTGACTCAAGCTGCAAACAGAGTGACAAAACGACCAGTTCCAGAATTATCAGTGGTCAATTGGTGGGAGCGATCGCAAAACTATCAGCAGCAGGGTAACTACACTGAAGCCTGTCGTTGCTTGTATATGGGGATGTTGCAGCAATTACACGATAGTGGCATTGCCCCTCGCCATCCCAGTCGCACGGATGGAGAATATCTACAACTTATCCAGGAATTACCGCAACCTAAACCATACCAAATCTTACTGATCACCCACCAGCAGTTATGTTTTAGTAACGCCGAAGTCTCTAGTCAAGTTTTTGAACGGTGCAAGGAGGCTTATCAGCAGATAAAGGTTTAAGTATGTTCGCGTAGCGTGGCCTTTTGGCCAAGGATGTTCGCGTAGCGTGGCCTTTTGGCCAAGGATGAAGGATGAAATTTCCTAGGCGTCGCTTAGGAGTAATGATTGCGATGTGCTTCGCACACGCTCGCGCGAACGCAATCGCGGTACTAATGATCATTACCCTGGTAGCTGCTCCAGCTAATAATAAAATCAATAGCGGTTCTACTTACAGCCGCGCTCCCTATGGCTATGGCGCTTGGTACGCTTACATGGCAAAACGGGGAACTCCTGTACAGCGTTGGCAAAAACCCTTTGAGGATTTAGCGAATCAGACCGATGCTAAAGGTTCGGTTACCTTATTGCGTGTCACTAGTTGGTTGACAGTAGATGCTATTTATGGTAAAGAGCGAGAATGGATTAAACAGGGCAATACGATGGTGATTTTGGGAGTCAAGCAGCCGGTGACAGACGCTGCTTTTAGTACTATCCAAGAGGCTTCAACAGGAAAGGTTAAGGTTAACACCAGGCGGCGATACAAGGGTAATCAGGGGAAGAAAATTTTAAGCGATCGCTTTGGTGCTGTGGTTTGGGAAAAGCCTATTGGTGATGGTAGAGTTATCTTTGCCACTACATCCGATCTTGCTGCCAATGCCTATCAGGACTTTCCGGCTAACTATGAATTATTAGCGCAACTGGTTACTCCCTTGAAAGCAGAGGGGAATTTAACTAACCAAAATCCGGTTTGGGTGGATGAATACCTCCACGGTTACAAAGATGTGGATGTGATCAAGCGAGAGGTAGGTGAGACTCTATTCAGTTATTTAGCGAAAACCCCTCTGTTGCCAGCCTTTATCCAAGGATTAATCATTCTTCTGGTTGCCATCTGGGCTCTGAATCGCCGCTTTGGACAACCATTGACCTTATCTGAACCAGTCGTGGATAACAGCGAAGCCTACATCCGAGCATTAGCAGGTGTTTTGCAAAAAGCAGGCAGCAGTGAGTTTGTGTTGGAAGTTGTGGGAAAAGACGAACAACTGCAACTGCAAAAAGCACTAGGATTAGGGCAAACTCTGCTGGAGGAGCAAGCTCTAATTGATGCTTGGGTTGAGCAAACTGGACGTCCAGCTACAGAACTGAAACAATTGCTGGAAATTCAATCTAGTAAACGTCGTATTAGGGAGTCAGACTTACTAAAATGGCTGGGAAAATGGCAGAAAATTCGTCTTGATTGATGCGATGATCACAACTGCCCGATTGTTTAAACTACCGGATATCAAACTAACTAATCCCAACCGCAATCAACCAGAGTTTACCCATGCTATTGTGGTACCACGAAAACTGTGCCACAGGATAGCTAATCAACCCCAATGACCAATGATATCCCTGTCTTGAACCGCCTCAAGCAAACCCTTGGCAAAATAATTGTCGGTCAATCGACCCTAGTCGAACAGTTACTCGTAGCGTTGCTTAGTGGTGGACACGTGATTATTGAGGGGGTACCAGGAACCGGTAAAACCTTGCTTGTCAAAGTTTTAGCAAGGCTAATCCAAGCTGAATTTCGGCGGATTCAGTTAACCCCAGATATTCTACCATCGGATATTTTAGGAACCAATATCTTTGATCTGAATACCCGTAACTTTACCCTCAAAAAAGGACCAGTCTTTACTGAGATTTTGCTAGCTGATGAAATTAACCGCACCCCACCCAAAACCCAAGCAGCGCTGCTAGAGGCAATGGAAGAGCAGCAAGTCACTTTGGACGGGGAAACCTTGCCTCTATCTGAATTATTTTGGGTGATTGCTACCCAAAACTCTCTAGAATTTGAAGGCACCTATCCCCTACCAGAAGCTCAGTTAGACCGATTTTTATTCAAGTTGGTAGTGGATTACCCAGATGCGGCGGCAGAAAAGCAAATGTTGCTTAATACTGAGAAAGGATTTCGTGGACGCCGTTTGGATTTAGAACGTCTGAAACCTCTAGCAACTGTAGAACAAATTTTTAGTGCTCGTCAAGAGGTTAAAGCTGTCCAAGTAGACGAGAAGGTGCTGGATTATTTGCTAGCCTTAGTTCAGCAAACCAGGCAAAATCCTGATTTAGCCTTGGGAGCCTCCCCGAGAGCTGCTGTAGCTTGGTTACAAACCAGTAAAGCCCAAGCTGTGTTATCAGGACGGGATTATGTGACACCGGATGATGTAAAAGCGATCGCACTCCCTCTACTCCGTCACCGTCTGATTCTGAAACCAGAGGTGCAGTTAGATGGGTTACAGATCGATGGCGTAATAGCTTCATTACTCAAGCAAGTTCCAGTGCCTAGGTGAGTGGCTCAGCACTCAGCACTCGAAAAAAATTATGATTCCCTCACAACGAACGTATTTACTGTTAATACTAGGTATTGCGATCGCATTATTACTCGCTACTGTTTTTAATCAACAAATCAGTCTAATTAGTACTCTTGTCTTTGATGGCATTGTCCTTGGTTTAGCCTTATGGGATGGAAAACGGGTCAAACCTAACCGAGTGAAGGTAACCCGCACGCCTTTACAACGGTTATCGATTGGGCGAGATAATCTGATTGTGCTGTCAGTGGAATCTACAAATCAGGTTGCTCGAATTCTGATTAAGGACTACTATCCATTAGAGTTAGCTGTTTCCACCCCAACGATCACTGCTACCCTTGACCGGAATAGTAACAAGGAACTAACCTATACAGTTCATCCAGCCAAGCGAGGCCAGTTTCACTGGGGAGATATTCACGTGCGCCAGTTGAGTCCTTGGGGCTTGGTGTGGGATGATTGGAAAATCCCAGGGAGTCAGAACGTAGCAGTTTATCCAGACTTAGTCAGTTTGCGATCGCTTTCTATTCGCCTGACCCTGGAAAATACTGGTACCATGCGCCGTTCCCGAAACTTGGGTGCTGGCACAGAATTTGCTGAACTGCGGGAGTATGGCATTGGTGATGACACTCGCCTGATTGATTGGAAAGCCACCGCTCGCCGCTCTCGCCCTTTAGTCAGGGTGCTGGAACCGGAAAAAGAGCAGACTTTGATTATATTACTAGACCGGGGACGGTTGATGACCGCACAGGTACTTCAACTGAAGCGGTTTGATTGGGGATTGAATAGTACTCTGGCTCTAGCATTAGCTGGGTTACATCGGGGCGATCGCGTGGGCGTGGGTGTCTTTGAGCGAGACATCACGACCTGGATTCCACCAGAACGGGGTCAACATCAACTATCGAAACTCATAGAACGTCTTACTCCGATTCAGCCAGTATTATTAGAACCAGACTATTTTGGTGCTGTTACAAAACTGGTGAATCAGCAAACTCGTCGTGCTTTAGTCGTAATGATTACAGACATCGTGGATGTTACTGCTTCCGCTGAATTGCTAGCAGCCCTAGAACGCCTCACCCCTCGCTACTTACCTTTTTGTGTCACTCTTCGAGACCCCCTTGTTGACCAATTGGCGCACACTCCCCCTAATACCCCTCAGTTAGGGAAAATTCCCAGTCAAGACCAGCTTTGGCACAGCGGATACCAGGCGCAGGCGAAAAAAAGAATGAGTGTTGATCTTAACCCTGACCCGGGGCAAGCCGCTTATACCCGTGCTGTCGCTCTGGATTTAATTGCCCAGCGCCAAGTTGCCTTTGCCCGGTTGAAGCAAAAAGGAGTTCTGGTCTTGGATGCACCAGCGAATCAGATTAGTCAGCAACTGGTTGAGAGCTACTTACGAGTCAAAGCTCGGAATCTACTCTGAAGCATCCTCAAGTTTCTGGCGACTACAATATATAACCAAAAGGCTAAACAGTCCGATTCCAACCAAATACTTGAGGAATGATGGCACTAAGGGACTCGGAGAGAAAAACCCTTCAATAATACCAGCAATAATCAACATCGGCACAATCCCAAACATCAACTGAGCCGCTTGGGAGCCATAAAATTTTAATGCATCTACCCGGCGATATTGGCCTGGAAACAGAATTGCTCTAGCGATGAGTAAACCGGCTCCACCAGCAAAGAAGATAGCGGGTAATTCCAGGGAACCATGGGGAAACACAAATGCCCAGAAGGGATAAGCTAAGTTATTTTGACCCACTAAGGTGCCAATGGCACCAATCAGTATTCCGTTGAATGCCATGACATATAGGGTAAAGGCACCGCAGGTAATCCCACCAGCCACTGCCCGAAAGCATACCGATAGATTGTTAATCATAATGCCACTGGACGCTAAGGGTTTCATGCCCAAAATCGAACCCATCCACAATTGCTGGCGATCGCGTACTTGTTCAATTAACTGTTCCGGAACCACCAGGGACATAAACACTGGATCTTGCCAAGCCAACCACCAGGAAATTAAGGCTCCGAGGAGAAACACTGCGGTTGCGATCGCAATATAACTCCACGTCTGTTGCACTACAGCAGGGAAACCCCAGCGACAAAACTCCCCTAAGCCTTGCCAGTCTTGACGGCGAGAACCTTGATAAATCTGGTTATAGCCCCGAGAGGTCAGTCGTTGTAAATCCTTGACCAGGGTATTGCCTACTTGGTTAGTTCTAGCACGGGCTAAATCCGCTGAGACGGAGCGATACAAACTAGCGAGTTCCTTGATTTGGGATGCTGGTAAAGACTTGATTCCTCGTTTCTCCACTTGTTGCAGGAGAGTATCCAACTGTTTCCAATTTGCTTCCCGCCGCCCAATCCAACGTTTAATATTCATAAAGTTTTCGGGGTAATTTTCGTAAACCTCGCTTAAGATAGCGTTAAAACTTGTCTTGCCATCAATAGCCCCATCGACCCATGTCTTATGAGCCTAGTCCCAGCCAATCTTTAGGACCACTCAGTATTGGTAATGTTGTTAATGTCGGTCTGCGCATCTACCGCGATCATTTTAAGTTATATTATCGTCTAGCTTTTATCGGTTATCTATGGCTATTAGTTCCCATATATGGCTGGGCTAAGTTTTGTGCCATGTTTGGGCTAATTTCACGTCTAGCGTTTAAGGAAATCATTGAACGTCCAGAAACAGTGAATGAGGCTCGCCGCCATGTAAATCCTCGGATGTGGAGTTTTTTCAGAGCAGGCATCCTAGTATCCTTAATAACTTTTCTAGTATCCTTGATAACTCTTGGAGCAGCAATCCTAGTAGTATTTATCATTTCTTTTGTTATTGGTATCTTGATCGGAGTCCTTGGTTTAATTTTCGGCAATAGCATTACTCTTTTAGATAATCTCAATACTCTCCCTGAGAATAGTATTGCTATGACTATCATAGGACTTCTGGTTGTGATTATTTTGATGATTGTTTTTTTCTTTGGATTGAGCTGGTTTATATCTCGCTTCTTAATTTATGAAATACCGCTTGCTATAGAAGAAAATTCTATCGGTGCCAGGGCAGCAATTGGTCGCAGCTGGAAATTAACTCAGGGATTTATATTACGTATTCAAGGGATAGTAGTTGTTGGGTTTTTAATATCACTACCAATTTCGATTGCTGTACAGATAGCTACATTCAGCATACAAACTATTTTATCTCTTTTGTTTCCTCAAGAATCAGCAATTTTTGCCTGGCTGTATTTAGTGCTAGTTTTTGGGTTGAGCTTTGCTAGTGGTGCGTTGTTAGTTCCCTTCTGGCAAGCCATTAAATCAGTGATATACTACGATCTATGTAGTCGTAAAGAAGGCATAGATTTGCAGCTATGGGGAAGCTAAAATCAACACCGACTAATTTTTTTAATCGAGTCACTATACAAACCCCAGAAAGTGTTGAATTAGAATTAACGTTAGCAGGGATTGGCAGTCGAGCTTATGCCTTGTTAATTGATTATATTGTCTTAGGATTAATTTTAGTAGTATTTTTAATTGCTTGGGGCTTTTTATCTTCCCAACTGCTGGACCTATTAGACTATTTTTTTGGTATTAATGAGTTAAGGCTTTGGCTAGTAGCCATTTATCTATTTATTACCTTTTCAATTTACATCGGTTATTTTGTTTTGTTTGAAACCCTATGGCAGGGACAAACACCAGGTAAGCGCTATGGCAAAATTCGTGTTATTCGTGATGATGCTAGACCAGTGAGACTACAGCAAGCTACCCTACGTGCTTTGCTCAGACCTGTTGATGATTTATGGTTCCTGGGAGTATTTTTAATTATCTTTAGCAAGCGAGAGAAACGGTTGGGAGATTGGTTAGCAGGAACCCTGGTAGTCCAAGAAGAGCAGCCTATTGCTTCTGCTAGCTTCAAGATCTCCGATCAGGCTCAAGCCTTAGCGAATCAGCTCCAAACCGAGGCAGATTTGTCCCCCTTGCAGCCAGAAGACTTTGCTATGATTCGAGAGTATTTGCAGCGGCGCGAGGCAATGACATTTCAGGCAAAAGCTAAGTTAAGCGGACAACTGGCTGATCAGGTTAAAGACATGATTGCCTTGGAAAAGGTACCCTCAGGTGTCACGGCTAACTTGTTTCTGGAGGCTGTGTACCTTGCCTATCAGCAGTTATCATCCCAGGATTACTGACCCACGTACCCTTGCGCTAGCTTGAGCTATGGGTTGCTTATCCGGCAACAAAATACCCTATGGACTCAACAGTGAAGACGGATGACTCCCTAAAATCCGGTTTTTTACCAGATTTTAGGCTTGTAAGGCTAAATTAATGTCGCTACTATTGTACTTGAATACTTATACTAGCTTCTCATCCGGCTTTTGCCGTTAGTTGCTCATGGACATTCAGCTGATTAATATTGGTTTTGGTAACATTGTTTCAGCAAACCGAGTTGTAGCAATTGTTTCTCCAGAGTCTGCTCCTATCAAGCGGATCATTACTGAGGCAAAAGAGCGTGGATATCTCATTGATGCAACCTACGGGCGTCGCACCAGAGCGGTAATTGTGACCGATTCCAGCCATGTCATCCTCTCGGCAATTCAGCCAGAAACTGTTGCCCATCGCTTCGTAATCAATAAAGATAGTCACAATGGTAACCATTAAGCTTTAAGCTTAACTAGACTCAACATGGAAGCAGGAAGACTCATTGTATTGACTGGTCCTTCTGGTGTTGGTAAAGGAACCTTGCTACGGCAGCTCCTGAAGCGACACCCGGAACTTGATCTTTCGGTTTCAGCAACCACCAGGCAACCTCGTCCTGGGGAGGTGCATGGGAAACACTATTACTTTGTCACTCGTGACCAGTTTGAAGAAATGATCATAGGGGGTGAGCTTTTAGAGTGGGCTGAGTACGCTGGTAATTACTACGGTACACCTAGTTTGCCAGTCAAGCAGCTTCTTGATAAGGGTAGGTCTGTTATTTTAGAAATAGAATTGGTTGGGGCAAGGAAAATCAATAAAACCTTTCCCTCTGCTCTCCGTATTTTTGTACTACCCCCCAGTCTAGATGAATTAGAGCAGCGGATTCGGTTGAGGGGTAAGGATAGTGAAGAAGTAATCGCCCAACGCCTTTCTATTGCCAAAGCCGAAATTGAAGCTGCTGATGAATTTGATGTGACTATTGTTAATAAAGACTTCAAAGAAGCTCTACAAAGCTTGGAAGCAGTTATCTTTCCATCTTAATACTAAGTATTACACACAAAGGTAATATTAGATCTGGTAGCTTCGTTATTGACCCTGGTATCGATAACTGGTTGAGATGTGTCAGCTTAGAATCCCCTGTCGGTCAGCCTCCTGAGAGTTCAACTAGTAGAGATAACACGTAGTATAGATAACAAGCTACCGGATAATAGTTAAAACCCTGGTTAATACTTGCTGAATACTGGTCACTAATGACTAATGACAACATCTAACCAAGACACGGAAACCCCTAAGAGTACTCAAGCGCTACCTTCCCCCTGGCGCTGCCTTACGGGAGCATTGATTTCTGGAGGATTGACGAGCGCTATTTATTTTCTAACTGCCTCCATTGCTACAACCTTTGCTAATAAACCCCTCACCTCTAACTCTCAGACAGCCCTCAAAATTGCGATCGCAGTTCGGACGCTGGTCGTGGGAGTCAGTACCCTAGCCACGTTTATCTTTGGTATTACTACCCTTGGTTTGGTAGCTTTGGCAATTCAACAACTCTACCGAACTAAGTTCCGACCTCTACCGCCCAAGTGATGCTCGGAAGGTAAATTTAATTTTCTTACCCCTACTCTGTACTCCCTACTCCCTACTCCCTACTCCCTACTCCCTAAAACCCTGGAGGAGGGACTTCACCCATTGAGAACTGCTATATCAACAATTCACCATCTCGGCTTGTAAACCATCAATATCAAACAACTCTGGGGAAAACTCTCCACAAACCGTGTAGACAATCGCACGCACTAGGGCTTCAGCCTTGAGTAGGGTTTCTTCAAATTCCAGCTGGGGATTCGATAAGGCAATCAGAGCACCACCGATACCAATCGATACCTGATTGGGAGTAATCTCAGCAGTTCGGATCACAATGTTAAGGTCTGCAGCACCGTTGAGTGCGAGAAACCCGATCGCTCCGGAATAGATTCCCCTGGCCTGAAGTTCCAATCGATCAATAATCTCCATGGTTGAGATCTTAGGAGCACCAGTCATCGATCCTCCAGGAAATGTGGCACGGATACAGTCCCCCACCCGTACATCTGGACGCAAACGACCCCGAATTGTACTCACTAGTTGATGAACTGTGGCATAGGTTTCCACATCCATTAACTTAGGGACATGGACACTGCCAATTTCGCAAACCCTGCCCAAATCGTTCCTAAGTAAGTCTACAATCATTATGTTTTCACAACGGTTTTTTTCCTGAGTGCGTAACGCCTCGCACAGCAGTCGGTCTTCTTCTTCTGTTTGGCCTCGTGCAGCAGTTCCTTTGATGGGTTTAGATTCCACCCAACCTGAGGGGTCAATTTTCAGGAATCGTTCTGGGGATGAACAAGCCACTGCTAGCTCGCCAAATCTTAGGAAGGCAGAGTAGGGTGCAGGATTGAGTTGGCGCAACCTTCGGTAAAATGCCAAGGGTTCTAGTTCGATAGAAGCATAAATTTTGTTAGTCAAGCAAATTTCGTAGCTTTCTCCAGCTTTAATCTGATCCAGACTTTCTTGAATATCTTCCAGATATCTCTGGTAGGAACGACTCAATCGAAAGCTAACTTTTCGATGAGTATAGTCTAACTCAATGGGGGGCAGAGGAGGTAGATTACAAAGCTGTTTTTCAATATCTTCAAACCAAGCATTTGTTTGCTGAGTTTCTCCTTTTTTAGTTAGACACAACAGATAGGTTACTTGCTCTTGATGGTCAAAAGCAATAATTCTGTCTGCTAAGAGAAACATCGCATCTGGAAATTGCGATTGATGGACGATATTTCCTCCACATTCTGCTTTTATTTCGTAACCAAAGTAGCCAACAAAACCACAGTTAAAGTCAAAGGGAAGTCCTTCTAAACAGTTGTATCGGCGATCAAGTTCTCTGTGTAGATAGGAGAAGATACTTTCTCTACGATGTGTTATTTTGCCCGAGCAGTTAATGGTGAGTTTTTGGTCAGTAATCGAGTATTGTACTAGCAGGCTGTTTGGTCCTGTACCATCTCCCATAAAAGAAAAACGAGATAGACCAGGTTCTACGCGAGAGCTGTCTAGCCAGAATGCTGTCGGTTGTGAGCCAAATAGATGAACAAACACTCGTTCCGAATCAGGGTAGACCGTGAGCTTGCGACTATGAATATTAAAAATCATTTGATGAAACAGCCGTGACAGCTATAGCTGCTCTACCTCCTTTAAAATATCGTTAATCTCCTGCCGGAGACTTTGTAAATTATCCTCCAATGAATTACTGGCAGCGAGTTTATGGTCAATTTCCTGCAGTCTCGGCTTCAGAGAGTCAGTGAACTGCTTGAGGCTATTTACCAATTCTTGCTGCAAACCTTGTTTGAGCTTATCGGTATAGTTATTCTGCAACTCACGCAAGGTTTCATCAAGCTGTTGGGTTGCCTTATCACGCTGCTTAGGAACCGCATTGAAGCTAAACATGGTCAACATCAGAGCTAGTACAAAAGCTGACAGATCAAATAGTGCAGCGGTGGCTACTACATGCCCCCCAATTCCTGTTGCTGCGGCAGCTGTTCCCAAGGTCAAAAAGTTGTTGAGTCCCTTTTCTGACGCTACCTTAAGATTGTCAGAGATAGCAGTGGTATCAATTTTACCACTATTAAGTTCGGGAACCTGAAATGAGTCTTCTGAGAGGGTGGCTGCTACTTGTAAATCTTCCCTAGCTTCGCGAATAATTTGTTCTCGATATTTCACAAGGGTTGATGCTGCTTCGTTAACAATATCCTCCATCTGTTGCTCAAGTTTTACCTCCTTGATCGCCCTAGCTACTTTTTCTTCCAGGAGATCGTCTTCCCTAATAATACGTTTTTTTAATAGGCTAATGAATGCGAAATTATCCTGAATTACCTTATGTAATTGTTGAATTAGATTGGTAAACAGGTCACGAATTTTTTCTCTAAAGACACCAAAAATAAGGTCATATTGCTCAATGCGCTCATTGATTCGCAACAGGGATCGGTCAAAAATCGTTTTTTCGGCAATGATTTTCTCCCGTGCCTGATAGTTCTTTTTCTCTAACTGCTCTAGGTAAACTAATAAAGAGTTCTGAGGACCCTGAAGTTTTAGCCGTATTTTTTCAGCTTCTACCAGAAACTCTAGTAAGAAGTCTCGTAGGGTGTCGATGTCTTTACCTGTGCGTGTTGATACTGTAAATAAAGGTGGTACTTCTGTAAAGACATCACGAAGTCCATCTTTGACGTGTGAGATAATCTGTTCACTCTCTTGTGGGGTGATCAGATCCACTTTATTAATAATAACGATTACTTTACGTACCCAGATCTTACTGACTAACGAGAGAAAGTCCAGCTCTGATTTAGTCAGAGGTCGTTCCACTGAGGTAACAAACAGGATGATATCAGCATGCTGTAGATAATCCTCTGTCAGTGCTTGGTGACGTTCAATGATCGAGTTTGTGCCTGGGCTATCAATAAAGACAATGCCATCAAACCCCTCTGGGTAATAGGGTTGAATCGAGTTTGTGGTCGGAAGTATGCCCACAGCAGCTAGCTCGTCATTACTCAAGCGATTCAGCACACTGGATTTTCCGGCATTAAATTCTCCACAGACAAAGATCGAGAAGGGATTTTCCAGTTGCTGCTTGAGGGCATCAAGATCAGGGCAAGAGACATCGAAAAGCAGCTCTGCTTCGACAAAGAGTAGTTTTACACCTTTGATGGTGTTGAGGCTGCGGTTAAACAGATGCTCTTGTTGAACAGGAAGGGTGACCACGTTACTATGAGCGAAATGAGCGAACAGATCTAATTATATTAGCAAGTATTCGCAAGATAAAGAAGCATAAATCCAAAGCCTACGCTAGTTAACAATAGCCTTCGTGTCACCTTAAGGTCAGTTTCTTGACTGGCGGGATAGATTACCCTCACTTCCGTGATCAGTTTAGCCATGAGGTCACCAAGCTCGATTAAGCAACCATTAACACTTAAAAGTCTGGCTTGCTAGATTAGAAAGTGACAGGCTTGACAGCCTGACTCTTATACTATCTCAGCTCTGACTGGCTTCCTAAGCTTCCTAATAATTATGAAACTCCCAAAAGATCGTATCCCTGAAGACCAAGCCCACCAAGCCTTCGCCCTAGCGGCTCAACTCTATGCTCAGCACAACCAAAGCTATTCTGTAAAGGAGTTGATTGAAGCAGGTAAAGAGGCACAAATTCCCCCAGAATTTATGGAAAAAGCCCTTGCTGAGATTAAAAAGCGAACGCATTCTAAATCCGTAGTCGCCAAACATCATAGTAATGGGTCTGGTCTGATGTTGATTGGTATGGGTACAGTCTTACTCGCTCTTGCGGGTATAGGATGGTTAGCCAGTTTTGTAGAACCTAGACCAGTGGCAGAACCTGAGCGATTGGAAACTGGAGCAGTTGCAGAAGCGGAGCCAATACAGGTAAGTGTGTCTCAAGAGGAACCCACAGCGTTTGCGGATAATATAGGGTCAGGGCATATTAACAAGTGTACACCCCTGATCGAGAAAGACCTCAGGGGTGCTAACCTCAGTGGGGCAGATTGTACGAATGTGGACTTGTCAGGAGTAGATTTGACTAATGCTAACCTGACTGGTGCTAACTTCAGCCGTGCTGATTTAAGTCAGGCTAACTTCAGCAATGCCAATCTCACTGGTGCCGATTTTGCTGGAGCAGATTTAGCCAATGCGGATTTAAGCGGTGCTAACCTGACTGGTGCCAATTTAAGTAATACAGATTTAACAGGAGCTAACTTGACTGGTGCCAATCTCAATGGTACCGATCTGGCCAGGGCAGACTTAGAAAGGTCTGATCTCAGGGATGCTATGACCAATGGTGCTAATTTTGATAACACTAATTTAAATCAGGTAACTATGCCCAACGGCACAATTAACCAATAAAAAACCTACTTATCAGCGTTCTTTGCGTCTTCCTTGACTAGGTCAGCACCGGACAAAGGGGACGCAGTGGACGCGGGAAAATTTTTAACATGGGTAATTCAGAGATATTATTAAAATTGAAAACTGATATAGTTATGATATACTAAACAACTAGTGGCGGCATAGCCAAGTGGTAAGGCAGGGGCCTGCAAAGCCTTTATCCCCAGTTCGAATCTGGGTGCCGCCTTTTTGAAATGGATAATCTCGGGAAAATCTCGGAGATATGGAGTAGGAGAGGGATCCTGCTAGTAATCAACTTCCTCTGACCACAGAAGGTCAGTGTCAAGAGTTGAAAAATCCTGGACTTTAGATTGGAATTGATCACAGATTGCCAAGGGATCAACCCTCCGCTCAAACAAAGGACTATCAGGAGACTGACAAAATCTACCACTGAAAAACTGACACACGGCACAGCAATCCTTTCCACTCTTAAGCCCTGCTTCAATCTCTTCTTCCTGAAGTATCATTTCCGGTTGCATGGGAGCAAGCTTGAGATTCGCACCATCCCATCGCGCTTTGATAATGCCGCTGATACTCAAGGTCTGCCATCGAGGGTCTTTTTCCACCACCTCTTCGGGAACTCGCAACCAAGCATCGGTACCAAAGCTCTCTACCATCACGTCAAACTCTTGGGGTTGCTGAATCTTAGCAATCTGCTGTCGGGAAAGCTGTTCCGGTGCTACTCCTAATTCAATTTTATCTCCGACACCAGGAATATGGATATAGCATAAGGACTGATTGTCTCCAGACCGGGCTACTTGGTGTAAGGCTTCTAATTCTCCATGAATTAAGACTAGGTGCTTGGGCTTTACCTTGTTGATTACTTGTCCGAGTCCCACCTTATCGGTATGGGCAGAGAGGTTAAACCGTTTGATTTGAGCTTTGACGGTAATTGATTTCCCATCTAGTTCAACAGTGTCCCCAGTTTTGAGACTTTGCAGGAGGCGGCCAGGGGATTCTTCATCAGTGTAGCCAGAAATAAAGATGGCAGCATTCTCTCGCTCTAGCAGTGCTGAGGCATAATAGACTGACGGTCCACCGGTGAGCATACCGGAACTGGCCACAATTACACTGGGTTTTGCGATCGCAATCGGACGTTCCCGAGGGTTTTCGATAGAAATAATCGGGGGTGTACTGGTTTTATCAAAGAATGGCTCCTGGCCGTTAATCTTAACTAAGTTCTGAACTGGAATAGGCAATAAGTCCAGGTTTTCTCGAAATACCTCTGTGACTGCTCTGACCAATCCATCCACAAAGATGGGAACTGTTAATTTATTAAATAGCTTGGAAGTTCGGATGGCTAAGAGGATTTCCTGAGCTCTACCCAAAGCAAAAGAGGGAATCAAGACATTGCCCCCAGCTTGCACTACTTCAGCAATGGATTCCATCAATGCAGTTTCTTGATTTCTTCTAGCGGGGTGGACAGAGGAACCATAGGTAGACTCAGTAATTAAAATATCCGCTTCAGGAAGCTCAGCTAAATTCAAGCCGTTAGTGGTGCGACTATTGGTAGTGTGGAAGTCTCCGGTATAGAGTAAAGACATATCCTTATAGCGCAGATAGATACAAGCCGCACCCAAGATATGCCCGGCATTGATGAACCTTACCATTAGTCCCGGTAATGCCTCAAAGTCTTTGCCTACTGGTTGAGTTTCCAATTGAAACAAGGTTTGTTCTAAATCGGCCTCATCAAATAACTCTGGAGAGTCTTCATTCAGTTGCTGTATCTTCAGTCCATCCCTGAGCATGACATGGGCAATTTCCCTGGTGCCATGAGTGGAAATCATCCGCGCACCAGGGTAGCGGCTGTGAAAGACGGGCACAGCACCAAGATGGTCTTGATGGCTATGGGAGATCAGGAGCAGGTGAGGATTATCCAGATAGTCCAAGGCGGGCAAAGGGTCGTAGCCTTTGGGTCGAGTCCCACAGTCTAAGAGTACTTCATATGGCCCAATCAGAATTTGGAAACAACTGGCACCAATGCTTCTAGCTGCTCCTAAAGGAGTAACAATTAAACGATCATAGGATTGAGAATCAACACTTGCAGATGGGATATCCGGAAACTGGTAATAATATACGTGGATATAGTTTCCCTTCAAACTCACTCGTGCTTGTTGCTGGGTTGAAGGGGAAAACGCTTCCCATTCCCATCTTGTTCGACCTCGCTGTTTAGGCAAGTCTAATTGCCAATCGTTGACATCGGTTTTCTGTTTCAACGTGGCTAAGACTCTATTAATGGTTTCCGTCGGGGGAGCAGCTAGTGTGGATTTGGAGGGATAATGGTCATCTGATAGCCTGGTCAGAGCCTGCTGTAACAAGGTTGTTTGGGTTTGTTGAAATGTTGACTCATGTTTATACTTCCTAGACTCGACCGGTTTGTGGCTGCGGTTTTTCTTCCCTGGGCGACTATTGGAATTGTGCTCTCCTTGGGGTAAAGCTCGATGTAAAATCAGGGTATCTCGTTGGCGCTTAGCAACCACTTCCCACAGTTCCCCAATCTTCATGTGCTTGTTAGAGCCTAAGACACTGATTTTCAGGGTTTTCTGTCCTGGTCTGGACACTTTGAGTTGTACAAACTGTCCCCGTTTTCCTAACTGCACTACTCTGCCAGCGATTAACCATTGCTCCTCCTTGACTGTCTCAGTCATGGCTTCTAGGTAGAGAGAGCCTATTACACCATCTGAGCTAGTATTGGGAGCGACTTGCCAGGAATGGATTCCAGTAGGAATATCATCAGTGGGCAAGGTTTTGATTTTGAATCGAATGCCATCCTCACTAAGGATATAGTTTACCTGAGCTACTGACTCGATGTTTCCAGTTAAGGTGCATTGGATGGTATTGGTCATCGCTGTAGTGGCATTAGCAGTTGACTTTTTGGGGATTTTTTGGATCAGTTGCCACTTTAATCGTAAACAAGCAAATGGGAAATGATCCCAAATTAGGTTGGTAGTTACTTATAAGCTTATATTATACCAGAACGAGTAGAGTTTGGCAGATATGGCACTCAGTGATTAGGCTCAAAGGCTCGTGCTTTATTCTGTATCAATGTAGTATGCCAAATAGTAGGCCAAAGGGGATGTTCATCCGGTCGCTGCTACGGTAACGCAATAAGAATGCGATTCGGGCAAAGCCCGACGCAACGCGCAACGCCATATCGCCATATCGCCATATCGCCATAATATTAAGCCAAACCCTGGAATATATTGCCAATACTATCGGACAGGATGTTATATCAAATCCGTTTAATTGTCCATACTAAAAATTACGATATTGTTAATCATCACTAATCCTTTAGAGGTGATATAAAAACTTGATACTAATTATGTTTGATTTGGGGTTCATGATAGTTTATAATTAGACTATTATTTGGAGCAGAATAGTAGGTTATATTTTAGCTAAACTAGCCTAACCTATCAGCTAATAATTCATTCATAATGAGTGTAAGATAACAGACCCAAAAGACCAAAGTCACGTCAGCATCACCCACAATTAAAACACCTCTATAGACGTTATATATAACATCTATAGTATCCTCTGGTTTTCAAACCAAGGATTGCTTTAGATTAGCTATCCAAGGATAGCTAAATATTGGCAAAATATCGGTATTTTGAGTCAAAATCTAACACCAAACGATGAAAGCAATACTAACAGAAGACAATAGAGAGCAAACCTCATCAGAATTACTACCAATACTATTATTAGTAATTGCCTTACTTGCTTTATCTATAACAGCCATCTTAATCAGGTTTTCTCTTCAAGAAATAAGTGCTAATGCCACAGTATTCAATCGTCTTTGGATAGCTACTCTAGTCTTTGGTTTGTGGAATGGAGTAAACCAAGTACGAACTCAAACATCGAATCAGAAATATGACGCACAGTCAGGTTATAAAATTGGCGATATCCTACTTTTGGTAGGCGTAGCGATATCTCATCTGGGTGGTCGATTTCTATGGACTTGGTCTTTAACTAAGACTAGCGTTGCTAATGGTAATGTACTAGGAGCTTTAACACCATTTTTCGCTACTCTAGGAGGATGGTTATTATTTAAGCAGCGCTTTGACCGTAGATTCCTGATTGGTCTGGCACTTGCATTGTTAGGGGCAACTACTCTACAAATAGAGGATTTTCTAAAGTCGCCCAATAACTTTATCGGTGATAGTGCTGCCTTAGCATCTTCTGTATTTTATGCAGTAAACTTTTTACTATTAGAACAACTACGAACCAAGTTTTCTGTAGAAGGAATACTGATTTGGCGCTGTGCTTTAGGAACACTTTTTATGATCCCAGTGGTTCTGATATTGAGCGATCAAATTTTTCCGATTTCTTGGTCAGTATGGTTAGCAGTGATTTCCCTAGCTGTTGTCTCTGAAGCTGTGGGACATGGTTTAGTAGTATACAGCCTCAAGAACTTTTCTTCAGGCTTTGTTTCCTTAGTGCTGCTTCTTGATCCAATCGTTGGTGCTATTCTAGCCTGGATTCTATTTTCAGAAAGCTTAAGTATTCTTAACATACTAGCTTTTGCTGTGATTATAGAGGGAATATATCTAGCAAAAACTGGCAAAGGTGCTGATAAGCCAAGTATTAATGAACAAAACACCTAAGACCATTTTCCGTTATGGATGCTACAACTATTTAGTCGGTAATTGGTAATTGGTATAGCAGTTCTCAATCCAGTGAGAACTGCTATAACATACTTACGTACTATAAATAAAGATTAGTTATCTTGAAGATAGACTTCTATGAGCATACCAAGCAGCACCCTGCAAAGCGGCCTGGTCATTAAGAATCACATAGATAGGAATAGACTTCAGCAAATCTACCATTTTATCCTTATTAATAAAATTTTCCATAAACAGAGGTTCACGCAGCTTATCGAGAATGCGAGGGGGAATTCCTCCACCGAGATAAACACCCCCAGTTGCGAAAAACTTAAGGGCAGCATTTCCGGCTTCAGATGCCAAGATTGAGACAAACATCTCTAAAGCTTGCACACAAAGGGGACATTTATTGGCCAGAGCTGCATTACTAATTGCTGCCGCTGGCTCTCCTTTGCTCAGTTCTTCTGCTAACCATTCAGGGGTGTTGCCATGACCGCTATCCCGCAAATAATTATACATACGAACCAAGCCAGGACCTCCTAGAAGAATCTCGTAGCTAACCCGTTTGTATTCTTGCTGAACATAACGCATCAGTCCCACTTGAAGCTCATCCAAAGGAGCAAAGTCAGTACTCCCACCTTCAGATGCGATCGCATGAACTCGACCTTCCACCTCAATGGTTGCTGCTTCTCCCAAGCCAGTACCAGGTGATACTACTGCTCGATTGCCCCCTGGTATTTTAGTGCCGACATTAAGAGTAACTAAGTCATCATCCTTTAGGGTTTCTATGCCATAAGCATTGGCTTCTACATCGTTGAGCAAACTAACCGGAACACCGGTAACTGAAACTAATTTAGCCGCTTCTACTTTATCCCAAGGTAAATTAGTCAATTTACACACACCTTCCTGGATTGGACCAGGTAAGCCGAAACAAGCAATTTTAATGGGATGCTCACAGCTTTTAACGAAAGCCCCAACCAGATCTTCAAAACTGTGATAGTCTTTACACTTATAAGTGCTTTTTTGAACTATAGAGAGGTTCTCGTCAAATACCGCTAATCGGCAATTTGTTCCGCCTAAGTCACCTGCTAATATCATAAGTAATTCAAAATTCAAAATTCAAAATTCAAAATTCAAAAATGCTGTCAAACTCTTAACTTAATTATAGGTTAATCACCCTCTGCAAAATCAATTACTAAGGCTCGGCAATCCGGTTGATTGTGGATATCAACTGCTTCTGTTGTTAATTTTGAGAAGGGAACAGTATTAGTAATAATCGGTTCTAGATTAATCTTCTTTGTGCAAATCAGGTCTATGGCCTGACGAAAATGCTCTGGAGTATATCGATAGCTACCATAAATCTTGAGGGAACGATAATGAATTAAATTAGGATTGCCCCGAAACTCAGTTCCCGGGGGTGTTCCACCAAACCCAACTGCGGTACCGCCACACCTCAGCAGGGTTAATGCCTGTTCATAGGTTTCCCCAGAGCCAACGGCTTCAATAACGACATCAGCACCATAACTGTCGGTTTGGGCCATCACTATGTCTTTGAGAGACTCTCGGGTAACATTAACGGTACGATCAGCACCCAAGGCTGATGCCTGTTCCAGAGAATCATCATGTTTGCCAGCTAGAATTATTTTGGTAGCACCTCTCAAGCGGGCTAGCTGAAGGAAGGTCAGTCCCACACCGCCATCACCAATAATTACCACGCAATCGGACAAACCAATATTAGATAAGTCAATACCCTGAAGGATACAGGCTAGTGTTTCTGTATAGGCAGCAAATTCATAGGGAATCGATGAAGGCAGTTCAACGATTCCGCTAGCCAGGGAAGCCGGAACGCATACAAACTCAGCCATGCCACCGGGTTGTAACTTAGTTGGGTTGAGGCAATGGCCTAATGCTCCTCGCTGACAGTAAAAACACTCTCCACAGGGTTTTTCTGGGTTGACGGTAACGCGCATCCCTGGTTTGACTTTGGTAACACCCTCCCCTACAGCAACAACATCTCCCGCCAGCATCCTACCAAAAATGACTGGAGGATTATGTTTGGCGTGTCCCACTAATACCGCCCGTGCGTGCATCGCACAAAAGAAACACTTCTGAACCTGTATCAATACTTCCCCTGCACTAGGTAATGGTCGGTCTATTTTTTGTAAGCGAAAGTTCTCACGTCCTGGACCATACCAGACCGCAGCCTGCATGGTTGTCATACTATCGTGCTGCTCCGTATACATACATGTTTAGGTGAGGTTTAGCCTAGCTATATTCAGCTAAAAACTTTTTCAGCCAAGGCTCAGTGATCTGTTCTAGTGAATTAACGGTGACATCTGCGATCGCAAACCGTTCATCCTCTAGATTTTCTGGTGCTGGAACCGCAATACATCCCATGCTGGCAGCTTTGGCACTAATCACGCCACGAACCGAATCCTCTAAGGCAACACACTTTGTTGGTTCTATACCCAGACGACGGCTAGCCCTGAGATATACGGCTGGATGGGGTTTACCAAATTCCTCTGCTTCTGCTGATGTGATCAGGCTCAAACTCTTCCTTTAAATCGAGCCGTTTGAGTACTGTATCAATTAGACTCATCGGAGATGACGTGGCTAGGGCTAGGGGTAAGTTTAATTCCCGACACAAGTTTACAGCTTCAATTGCACCTGGCATCGGTTGTCCCATCGTCATCAATAGGTCACTCATCCGAGTTATCATTGTTCGACATACCTCAGCTTGGCTAATACCAGTCCAAGGAAATCGAGCATACCAATACTTGACTACTTCATCGTTTCGCAAACCCGTGGTTTGAGACGTAATACTCTCGTTGAGGAGAATGCCAAGGTCATTGAATATTTCTATTTCTACTTGAGACCAAAACGGTTCGCTATCAATTAGCAAACCATCCATATCAAAGATGACAGCTACATCCTGCATTAAAATCTTCCTCAAGAGTCGAGATCTACAACAGTTCGGGTCCAGGCTGTGGACTCCAATTAGTCAATTCTATAGGAAGCTTCTCGATAGGGATACAGGGTAATATCATCTAATTTGGTATAAAATGTACTTGACAAAAATTATCGAATATTATCCTATCCATAAAACTCAATTCACACTATAATCGAGTTTTAATCTGAGTTTAAAAACGGAGAAATAACAAATGCTAAAGGGTTTTGGTTATCAATTACAAACCCAATTAAAATTTGACTGTAAAAAAGTAAAAAAACAACAGTTAATCTCCATCAATGCTATCCAAGCTAACTTATGCTATCCAAGCTAACTTATTAAGTTATGTCGATTATAATTGGCTAGAGTTTCTTTGATTTATTAAGGGGGTATGGCAACCGGATTTGGTATAAGTTGAGGTGCCCTTGACCTAGGGGAATTTTATTCTCCTAGGTCAAGGGCACCTTCGGCTTTTTTCCGTGTTCCCGTAGCGTGGCCTAGGGCCACGCTAGAAACCCCAACTTAAACGAATTAAGTTGGGGGAGTTCACGAGTCTACTTGAACATTACCAGTACAAGAAGTAGAGGTTCCTATATATCTTCAAGGAATCTGCATCGGGGGCTTTATGCCCCCGATGCAGATTCCTTGAAGTAGCCAATAACAATAGCTTTGCCAAAGGCGGACTCAATCTTGGGTGAAAGTCAAGCGGACTTGAGTTAGCAACTCAGTGTAACCGATACTTTTTAGCTACCAAAGTCTACCAATATAGACCAAGGCTCGCCCATGCAAGATGCTTTCACATCCAGGGGGTATCTCCCAAAGCTCTCAGGAATATCCAGCGAGCGCCATAAAAATGTCAAAAAAGTTCCTTCCACCGGGATAGAGAGCGCAACTATTAAACCCTTGGTTTTCGGCTTTAATTTAAGTTACATAATAATCCCTGTCGGTGTTCCCCTAATTTAAGTCTAACAAATAATAAGAGTTTTTGCTAGACTCTGCGACATTTTCTCTAGCTGTATACTAACCCTGAAACACAAATCTACGAAGCCCATGACGGATATTCGTATTACTTCTCAAGATCGATTAAAAACTTACCAATCTTTATCGTTTTTCTTCTTAACCACAACAATTACTGGTTGAGCATTTTCTGCAACTTCACCACTCTGCTTCAATTCTTCAATGGCCCTAGCAATCCTCTTAAAAAGCCTACCCTCACCATATTGCAAATCTTTAATATCATCCTTCTTTGCCGATCCCATGTCTAGGATAATGGTGTTTTCTTTCTGAAGTGTAGTCATGAACGTTCTCCTAACTAAATTTTAGCAAGCTTTGTCAAAAGTTGTATCATGCCCAGCTCTGCCCTTATAAAAAACTTCAAACTGATGTAATGAACATTCCAAAAACTTTTGAAGAACTCAAACCTTTTTTGCCTTCAACATAGCCATTAACTGACCCATTACATCGAAGTTAAGGGTAGAGCAGAAACCAAACTAAAATTTCATTAACTTAGACATACTCTTGGTATAGTTCTTTCCAAAATCCTTGATCCAACCATTTTTCTTCTTACGATTGGACTTCTCATGGCGATCCTTATAGATCTTACTTGCCTCATCGAGACGCTTTGCTTGTTTAAACACAGCCTTCTCAAGAGGCTTTAAACCTGCTGCCTGCTTCTTCTTCTTCTTTTTCTTGCTCCTCTTACTTGAAGACCCAGACAAGAAATCAGGTGTGCCTCCAAAATCCTCTTCACTGCGTAGAATGACAGCGCTCTTAACTCCCTCACTATCAGCCATAACGTTTAGGTTCCTAGATTGATTTAACTACTACAGTTGATTCTATCGCATAAAACATCACTGATCAACAATTAAAGCTGATTTGTAAACAAAACCTCAACAAGCCAGTCGGCGAGTCATTAAATTGGCGATGCGGGCAAAGACCGACGCTACGCGAGCGCCACACTGGAGTCTTCTTCACCTCCCATTTGTTATCGGAGTGGATGACGCAATTGGCCATGGATTCTCAGGCCATACCCAAAGCAGTTGCCATTTACGGAAATAACCATAGACCCTTGGGTGAGCTGGAAAGTCATGGTGCAGCATGTTCAACTGGGATCCACTACGCTGCACATAGCAGATCCCGTTGATGATAGGAGCGCAAGTTTACCCTCCTCAGATGCCCAAATCCCAACGGCAACGGTATAAGCGGTCGCAACACTCCCCATTCTACATCACTCATATCACTTGGATAGGGTTGGCGGTGATGATTGGAGATTTGAGGCAAACGACTCTTAGTGAGAGGGGGTGACATGAACCCTAAAAAGGTGACTATATAAGGCTTTGATGCCAGTTCTCTTAGCAAAGATCAACTAGCAAATTGACCCTAGGAAGGATTTAATGGCAAGCTCAAACCCTTATAACGAAGTCCAAGGTCAGGCGAAAACACCATGTATCTTTCAGGTGCGACCCGTGGCGAATTTAATTCGCCAACGGAAAGAGCACCGATTAAGTAACATATCGGCTGAACGCACTACCCAGTAAGGATTTTAGCTGGCATGTCACCCCCTCAGCGTCAGTAGTGAAAGTGCATCATTTCATAGTAAGAATTCAGGTCAAGGGTTTTAACCTCTCCCACTGTTTAAAACTTCACCTCCCCTCGATTCATGTAATGCACCCATTGATCACACTACTTCTAGGATATAACGACGCAAGAAACAGCCCTGCCCCCTAGGGGGGCGAAACCATACCCAGAATCAGCAACGCCTTTCTCCTTCACATTCGATGGAACCAGTACCCATCATGCAAACAATAGGAAAAACGACTGTATAGGCTGGAATTTCAGATCCACACTTATGAGTACTCTGTTATATTTTCTGAGGAAAGTCTTGACGCTTCAGAACTTTTGCTCCTGCAAGCAGTATTCTAGCACTGAGACCAATCAGTATAAAAATACCAATCCATTCCAGATATGGAAGATGGGGAATTTGTTGAAAAAACTCTTCAGCCAGTTGAGTATGAATAGGTTCAATCGCTTTAAAATAATGTTGATAAAGGAAACTATAAACTGCAACTGGTTCAGTTATTAGGAGTAAATAGGCGAGAGATTGGAAACCTACTACCAGCAAAAGTGCAAAAATATTACTGGTTAACTCAAATGCGATGGTTCGTTGTCGCAACTCAGGTAAAATCAGGTTATTGTACTCGCTAATAGTATCAAAGAACTGGTTAATCGAATTTCTAATACTTGTTGGCTCTAAACTTTGTTTGAGAGCACGTTTATCTGACTGGCGATTATATTTTTTAGATGTCTTGAAAAAATCAAATTCAGGTAATAGGTACTGCATTGTACCATCTAGAGTTAAAAAAGATCGACTCATTTTGAGAAAAGTCCAATTATTTGGGATACGATATTTGGTCAGCACTTTAGATAAGTCAGCCGTTGCCGCACCAAAAGACTTTTCTTTAAACTCTACCCCTTTAAGTTGCGCTTTGGAGGACCAACTCTCTATAGCACGCGACATCTGTGCCCTGACTGTAGGTACATTAACTCTGGGAATATCAACAGCCAACCGCATGATGTAATTAGACGCTTTGCTAAAATCTCCATATGTCAATGCATTCGTATACTCATTATAAGTCACCCTCAACTCCCTATCCAGGGATCCCACGCTACCCATGTCAATGAATACGACTTTGCTCCGACGCAAGAAAATAATATTGCCTGGATGTAGATCTCCATGGTACAAGTTATCTTCAAATACTTGTCGAAGTAATGAAAGAAATATCTTTTCACCTACTTTTTCACTATCAAAGTCATTTTCATCCTCCCATTGAGAGGCTCTGACGGGATCCCTATTCGATACTTTAATATAATCAGAGGCAAGAACCCCATCGATATATTCCATAACTAAAACTCGACGTTTACAATATTTATCATAAATCTTTGGAACATATATTTTATGCTGTTTTAGTGTTTTTCTCATATTACGAGTATTAGAGGCTTCATAGCGATAATCTAATTCCTCATTAAATATTTTATCTAACTGCGATACTGCTTCATCTAAACGTAGGTAACTCATAAAATTCAAAGAAATTAACAGGTTGACAACGACTTTAATTAAATCCAAATCTCGCTTGAATGCTTCTGCTAAATTTGGACGTTGAATTTTAACGATTACCGGTTTTCTTTTACTGCGCAACGTTGCTCTATGAACCTGACCAATTGATGCAGCTGCCAAAGGAGTCTCATCAAAATCTTGAAATATTTTTTCCATGGGTGCTCCTAGCTCTGACTCAATTGTTGATCTAACCATAGCCATAGGGAATCCAATCGCTTCATACTGAAGACGTATTAACTGGTCACAAATCTCATCTGGTAAAATATCGTTTCGCAATGCTAACAACTGACCAGTTTTTACCCAGAAGCCTCCCAAATCTTCAAATATCTGACGTAGATCGTTCGCATTCTTTTGTATATCTGGCTTATTTGTAATTCTGCGAAGTTGTATCCCTAAAAAGTAAATAATAAATCGTCGGATAATGTAGAGAGTAGAAAAACGACGATCTTCCAAATTTTCAGCTATTTTAACTTTCTTTCGTTGTTTGTTATCAATAATAGGAGTAGGGATATCTTCTTTCTTCATCATATTATAAGCAGCCAAAAATAAATTTTAATAATAATCATTGATATCTCGTAGTTATCCTATCATGAAATCCTGAATGTAGTCTTATCAAAAACTAGCTAGTTTTAGGCAGTCCACGATAGTTTCGCTACTGAAACTGTTACTCTTTAAAAAGTACTGCAGTCCATGTTGGATGAGTTTGCGGTATTAGCAGACATAAGTAGAGAAACAGATCAACATCAAAATCAGAAATGTTGAATCGCGAAACAAAAATTTACATATTTTCATAAATTAACCCTATAAAGTCGTATTTTACTTTCACCAAATTAGTTTTGTAAACCAATGTACATAGGTAATTTATTGAGACATATATGATTGAAACGAATTTTATCTAATGCTGTTTTTCCAAAATCTTTCGGCGTTCGCGCAGGGTCGGCTATTTCTATTAGCTGTAATCTTAAATAAGTGATTAAATAGCTATAAATATGAATAATGAATAACTATTTCCCCTACGTCTGAACGGCAAATGTCCAAGCCACAAAATAATTTAACTTGATGATATCCTTGGCTCCATGATAGTTTATTTTTTAAAGTAAAAATAGTTGAACTATCGGCTGTAGGCCACGCTTCGCTAACGGTAATCAATAAATTTCGGTTTTTAACTTGATTTTTTTTTGAATTGAGTTGCCTTTTAAATTGATGAGTTATTTTTTTAATAAAAAATGTTTTTATCTTATTAACCGCTTTATAAAAATTAGATCTCGTTAAGTCTATTTCTTGAAGATTTAACCGTTTCAATAAATCTCGCATACTGATCACACTCTTATCCATTACATACTCCAACTAACAAGATCCAAATGATAAGGTACTGAGAGATAGATAATCTTTTTTTGGTAACGGTTCCAAAATATATTTTATGATTTTTGGAAAACTTATTTAAATCATACTTAACGAGTATGAATTTTATAGCTTTGATGATTTTATCATATTGAACAACTTTTTTGACACTTTTTTTTGACATTCAACACTTCTGCATCAAAAGAATTACCAAACACATGATAGTATCCTGAGGGGGTGACATGCAAGCTAAAATTCCAGGGTAATCCCAGCTATTTTGTATAAATTGTACTTGACAAAACACACGTTGGCGCAAAAGTTGGCTTTGGTTCAATTCAGACTAGACAATCTCTCCAGAATCCAGGAAATTGGATAGAGATTAAATTAGTCTGTTCACATGCTCTCAGCCCTGATGTCCCTTGGCTTTGGTGCTCCCACCCCATCGCCCCTTTCAGCAAAGGATGAAACAGCTCATTCATAGCGTGATTTATCAGTTTGAGGCATTGGATGACCCGAGAGTCAAACCGGAACCCAAGCATAAACTTGTAGATATTGTGACCATAACCATCTTGGCTTCTGTCTGGGGCAGATAATATGGTAGCCATTGAAACCTATGGCAAAGCGAAACAGCAATGGTTAGAGACGTTTTTGAAATTGCCCCATAGTATTCCATATCACGATACCTTTTCGGGAGTCTTGGTATTGATTGACCCAACTCAGTTGGATGAATGCTTCAATAGTTGGGTCGAGCAGTAACCGACCCAGCTAGAGATTAAGCTGATCAATATTGATGGGTTTAACTGCTCGGGGTTCCTACGATCGCGAAAAGCAATCTCATTGCCTTACACACGGTGAGTGCCTGGGCGAGTGAACATCATCTGGTGTTAGCTCAACAACGGGTTCTTGAGCAAGTCCAATGAGATCACAGCCATTCCCGTGCTATGGAAGGGCAACACCCGTGTCGTGATGGTGATACGAAGTTCTCCCTTACCCTGCCAATAATAATACCTAATGTGCCAACTCTTCATGACGCTTTCATGAGCCGAAGAAGGGATGAAGGTATGATTGAAAACTGCCCTAGGTTTTTGATACCCAGTTGACAAATTTAAATGGGATTACCCTGCTATCCTTAGGATAGGCAGCAGTCTGAAATAATCCGGGAAATGTCTGAAGCAACCCGCTCCCAACCATAATACTTGTCACCCAGATGGCGTCCGTATCGACCCATTTTTTCAGCTAACTCTTTATTGTCCAATAAAGAGTTAATTGCTTCTGCAAAGGCATCGGGATTCTCATAGTCACTGATCAAGAGACCATTCATACCTGGGATGACTACTTCTGGGTTTCCTCCTCGCATTGTGGTAACCATAGGAAGACCTGTTGCCATGGCTTCATAATGAACTCGTGCTAAAGGTTCTTGCCATTGAGATGCACAAACAAAGATATCACCCATGAGGAAGTACTTCTGGACATTTGCCGGTGGAATAAAGCCAGTCAAATAAATTGAGTCTTCATAGGTTTTTGCTTGTTCTTTCAGTTGACGAACATATTTATTTTCCTCGTTATGGCCGTACCATTTGCTGCCCACTATAAAAAGAAATGTTGATGGATGTTGTTCTAGAATTTGGGGTAAGGCAGAAATTAGGATATGGGGTCCTTTCTTAATACTTAATCGACCTACATAAACAACGATTTTGCGATCGGTCAATCCGTGAGAACTTAGCAATTCTTGGCGACGTCTAGATCCTTCCGGTGACCATCGGGACTGAAACTGTTCTAAATCAACTCCTGCATATACGGGGTTAAGTTTATGTCGGTAGTCAGGGAAGAGATCGGCAATTCCATCAGCAATAAATTTGCTGACTGTTATGACTCCTCTGACCTTCTCTAGACAAGTCTCAGCAACCTCAGGTTTAATCTTTTCCTCATGAAACATTTCATTGTGCATGCTCAGGAGAAACTGACTACTAGGGCTAGCAGCAGCAATAGAGGGTAAGTATTTAGGGCGATTGTAAAGAATGACTAAATCGAATTTTTCCTCAGCTACAAATTTAGCAGCTGCTTGGTAGTAAGCATCACTATCACCTGTGGGGAAGCGCTGGTAGCTGACTCCATTCAGGACATGTTGATTGGGCAAATCTGAATCAGTGACAGAAAAAACACTAACGTCATGAAACTTGCTTAGATAAGGTAGTATTCCGTCAATATAAGTCTGGATTGCACCTCCTCGAATACATGGAACAGGAAGCTTCTCAGTGCAGATTAAGAGGATCCTCACTACTTTGACCTCATAACTTCTTAAATTTGATTACTTTTCTCTGACGACATGATTACTCAGCTCTTTGCTGTCCTTAATTTAGGGGCGTTGCAAAGCTGGTTTTCAGTTCGCTGACAGTGGTAGCTTGGTTAGACCTTGGACACAACGAGTTATTCACCAAACTTAGTGGTGACTGCTGATAGCAGGACGCAATCTGCAACCTGATTTTGGGTTTTGTCGAACACCCAAACCTTGAGATCAACCCATGCTTATTAATCCATATAAAGTGTGTTTAATTTTTTTGACACACTTTATATGGATTTTATTGCCAAGATTGCTCAATGTTATTGTGCCTTCAATGATTTTATAGTTATTGTGCCCCCAACGATTTTATATGAAATGTAAGAATTCAGGTGAGGGTGGTTGACAAAATATTGAAATCCGGTGTGGTAGCGGCATGAGCGAACAACCGAAACCCGAAAAACTAGCTCCCCCCCAACTCAAGCCACTGACAACAGAGCAGTTGGTGGTCGTGATACTGCAGCAAAAGCTGATCGACCAACTGTTGAAGGAATTAGCCGAACTCAAGCTCACACTTAAACCCAACACCTAAATTACCTCAGAATCGTCATAGCGCGGACTTAATAGACCTCTCCAAAAACTTGAAACTATCTCAGTAACTGCTTTTCAGCGCTCAAATTGACCAAGTAAATTTCACCTGAGGGGGTGACATTTGCCCTGAAAAGCTTACTATATAAGGCTTTGATGCCAATTATCTTAGCAAAGATAAACTGGCAAATTCACCCTACGAATGATTTTCTAGAAGCTCAAACCCTTATAACTACCTCCAAGCTCAGGCCAAAACAGTATGTATATTCTAGGTGCGCACCTGTAGCGAATTTAATTCGCCTAGGTCAGGCGCACCGATTAAGTAACATATCGGCTTAAAGTACTCCCAGTAAGGATTTTAGCTGGCATTTTACCCCCTCAGGTCTCCTCTAGAAGGAGAAAGAACATTTGCTATCGTAGGAGATGCAAGTTCAATTGAAGAGGCGACAGACATTGATTATTTTATCACTAACGCCTAATGTGAATTAGACACAAGAGAAAGGAGGCTCGAAGATGGAAATGTCACTGACCACCCGGAAACCTCCTATGAACAGTATAGACTTTCCAACGCTGATAACCACCATTTTTGTTCTGGTGGATTACTGGTATCAACAAAAAATTAAACCCCTCTTACTGCTGAAAGCAGGAGCAAAAGCGCGTTTGAGCGATTCAGATTCAGAGGTGGAAATCCATACCGTTCCTGGTAGTCATATATCTAATGATGAGAGCTAATTTGTCAAGTAAATATTAATAAGCTTGAAAGCCTTACTATGATTGTCTTTTGGGTATTAAATAGTTCAATTGTTCTAGTTGAGCGCAAGCCTTATCCTACAAGGTTTAGTGCGAGTTTACAAATCAGCTCTTAGGCTCCAGCATCACCAACTTTGCCCTTGATGTTTGGGTTGATCACCATAGTGGTTCGGTTACTCAGTTATCCTTTCTGATTCTGTTTAGTACCCTCCCCTGTTCCGTTGCTGCATCGCTATATACTAAGCAGATTTAGCCAGTAAAGGTTCTACGGTCTGGGAGGATTCACCGACCTGCTCTAAAATCTCAATCAATTCCCGTTCAAAGGTGACCAAAGCACGATTGGTTTTCCCACCAATATAAAAGCGATCGCCTTTTTGTAATGCCCAAATCTGAGAGTGGGAGACATAACTCATCAGTACCCCTAACATCAGTAAGCCAAAGCCAGTGTATACAAAGGGAATACCGGGGTCAGCTTTAATTTGTAAGCCAGTGCTGCCGATGACATCTTTAATTTTAAGTATCACCCCATTGACCTTAATCCCCATACCAGGACGAACGGTGGAAACGAGATTACCCGTTCCATCATAGACAAACAGGGTTCCCTGCAAATCCCTCGCTAAAAGGGATACCCCTTCACTTAAATCAGGTTTTGTGGGAACCCAAGTGCCCCAAATCCGTCCCTCACCATTAGTGGGAAGTTGTGCCATGGGAAGCTGGAAAATTGGACTATTATTCAACTGCACCTGAACCCCAGCAATCCCCCAATCGGTTTGGTAAAAGGTGACACCTCGATATCTTAGGGGCTTATTCACATAAATAGTCTCTTGGTCAACCTCCTCACCTTGACTATCCAAAACTGACAGATTGGAGTAAAATTGATCAATGTCCCCAGACGGAGTGTAATCAATCCAGAAGCGATTCACCCGCACTGACAAATCTTTGGGGATTTGGGGCCAAGCAAACGGACCGGCATCAATAATGTTTCTAACTTGGAATGTATTGCCACTGGTAACCATTTCCTGAGCCGTAAATCCTGTCATTGAGCCCCAAATTGACCCTCCCAGGATAATCAACATACTGGCATGAACTACAATGGGACCAATCCGTCCGATAATTCCTTTACGGGCGTAGATAGTATCCCCCTCTTGGAATACCTTGTAACGCCGCTTTTCTAACAACTCAGTCAGGGAAGTAAAAGACCCCTTGTCCAACTCTACACTCAAGGCAAGTTTCCCAAACTGGCGGGGTTGTTTGTAAAACTTCCAATTCCCGGCTGCTTTTAAAGCCGGAAATTGACGAGTGAAGGTACAGGCGGTCAGACTACTACCGAATAACACTAATAAGGACAAAAACCACCAAGTCCGATAGACATGATCTAAGCCTAGGAGCAACAACACCTTCCAGCTGAGGAAACCAAACAAGGCTGGGTCTTCAGGATAATTAGCTTGGTAAAAGGCCAGAGATTCCCCCTGTTCAATAACTGTACCGCTGATGCTAAATAATGCGATCGCAAGTAGCAAGATAATCGCTAGCCGTAAGTTAGCTAGCAATGATACTAACCGACGCCACAACCGACTGCTACTAGTCAATGATGAGTTTTCTGATGTGTTTTCTGATAAATTTTCTGATGAATTTTCTGATCTGTTTTCTAAAGTCATATAAAGTCTAGTTAATTACTTGTTTTCTTAATAGAATGAGCAGATTTAGGAAAAGAATATCAGTAGCATTCAGCGGTCAGCTTAAAATAAACCCAGCGTAGCGTGCGCCGATTCGCAAACGAGAGAATTTAATAGTTCGAGATTAATGATAATTGAAAGTCTTCAGAAAAGTCTATTGCGCATCAGGTGATAGCTGATAGCTGATAGCTGATAACTGATAGCTGATAGCTGATAGCTGATAGCTGATAGCTGATAGCTGATAGCTGATAGCTGATAGCTGATAGCTGATAACTGATAGCTGATAGCTGATAGCTGATAGCTGATAGCTGATAGCTGATAACTGATAGCTGATAGCTGATAGCTGATAGCTGACGACGCACTCAGTACTCAGTACTCAGTCAAAAAATTCCTACAGGAATCCGAGACAACAAAGAAAACACACCAAATGCCACCAATAGCGCACCACTTACTGGTGTAATCCAACTCGACCACTGTCGCAATTCTAATAATCGTTTAATTGAAGCAGTAAAGGTACCTGCCAAGATCAAGGGTGCCACATAACCAGCTGTATAAGACAACAGCAAGGCACCACCTAAGACTAAATCTTTAGTTGAGACAACCCAAGCCAGTAACGTTGCTAATACGGGTGTACTGCAAGGAGAAGCGACTAAACCGAAGGTCAAACCAATCAGATAAGAGCGTAACCCTTTCGGCCATTCCTGGGAAATCCAATCCATACCACCCCAAGTTGGAAACTGTAGCGGTAGTGCTTCTAGTAAATTCAACCCCATAATAATGGCGATTAGGCTGACAATAATCGGTAAGCCAACACCGATTTGACCATAGACTCGCCCGATAGATGCTGCGATAATTCCTAATGCAGCTAAGGTTGTGGCTAAGCCTAAGGCAAACCATACCGATTGGGTAGCAGNATAGCTGATAGCTGATAGCTGATAGCTGATAGCTGATAGCTGATAGCTGATAGCTGATAGCTGATAGCTGATAGCTGATAGCTGATAGCTGATAGCTGATAGCTGATAGCTGATAGCTGATAGCTGATAGCTGATAGCTGATAGCTGATAGCTGATAGCTGATAGCTGATAGCTGATAGCTGATAGCTGATAGCTGATAGCTGATAGCTGATAGCTGATAGCTGATAGCTGATAGCTGATAGCTGATAGCTGATAGCTGATAGCTGATAGCTGACGACGCACTCAGTACTCAGTACTCAGTCAAAAAATTCCTACAGGAATCCGAGACAACAAAGAAAACACACCAAATGCCACCAATAGCGCACCACTTACTGGTGTAATCCAACTCGACCACTGTCGCAATTCTAATAATCGTTTAATTGAAGCAGTAAAGGTACCTGCCAAGATCAAGGGTGCCACATAACCAGCTGTATAAGACAACAGCAAGGCACCACCTAAGACTAAATCTTTAGTTGAGACAACCCAAGCCAGTAACGTTGCTAATACGGGTGTACTGCAAGGAGAAGCGACTAAACCGAAGGTCAAACCAATCAGATAAGAGCGTAACCCTTTCGGCCATTCCTGGGAAATCCAATCCATACCACCCCAAGTTGGAAACTGTAGCGGTAGTGCTTCTAGTAAATTCAACCCCATAATAATGGCGATTAGGCTGACAATAATCGGTAAGCCAACACCGATTTGACCATAGACTCGCCCGATAGATGCTGCGATAATTCCTAATGCAGCTAAGGTTGTGGCTAAGCCTAAGGCAAACCATACCGATTGGGTAGCAGCTTGCAGCCGTCCTTGATTTTCATAACCACCGATGTAGCCAATCGTGATGGGTAGCATAGATAGCATACAGGGGGTTAGGCTAGTCAGCAACCCAGCAGCAAAGATGATGGCGATGCTGACTAGGCTCAGGTGAGTCAGTTGACTGTCAACCAGGTTATTAGCAAATTGTTGGAGTTGATAAAGTTGAGTCGAGAATGTGTCAAGCATAGGGAATCTGAACACCCAGTTTGGTTGAATTGTAGCGTATTGAACTCCTTACGTAGAGTGGCCAAAATGCCAGGTATATATACCAAAAAGGTTACTGCCCAGGTAGATGTAAAGGAGGAGTTGCAGTTTTCAGTTGGATGAGGTAGACACCAAATTTATTCCCCTTGAGATGTATCTCACTTCTGGAACTGCTAGATATTGTGCCTTTTACATCCATGATGTATAATTTACGTTCTCATATTAATGAGGTAGACAGGATTTCTTGACTGTTCCCTATTCCCTATTCCCTATTCCCTATTCCCTATTCCCTATTCCCTATTCCCTATTCCCTATTCCCTGTTCCCTATTCCATAAAATCCACAACTTGTATACCTCACCTATTTGATAAATACTATAGTAAGGCACGATAATAATAAGTCGGCAAACTTTTTTAAGGGGATAGACTATGTTCACTAAACGTGACCTTCCCTCAGAGCAGGAACTGCTAAATTTGGCGAGACAGTACCCTGAGCTAGATATAGCATCAGTGTTTACTTGTCTGTCGTTCCTGAAAACTACCACTGAGATCTACGAAGCGATTGACACTCATTTGGGTCGCTACGAGTTATCAATCGGTAAGTTTACCGTACTCATGCTATTACACAAAGCTGGTGAGTTAGGGTTGACTCCTTCCGAATGTGCTCAACAGGCTGGTGTTACTCGTGGGACAATCACAGGTCTGCTCGATGGTCTCGAACGTCAAGGGTTAGTTAAACGCCAGCCCCACCCAGATGACCGACGGATGCTGATGGTTCAGCTGACTCCAAACGGTTGGCAGTTCTTGAAGGAAATGCTTCCCAACCACTTTAATCGGGTGACAGGTTTGATGGCTAACCTGACTGGCGCAGAAAAGAAAACCTTCGTTAAACTTTTAGCAAAGTTGCGAGCGGGAACCCCTGCTATGCAATCTGCTGAATTTCAGCTGACCCAGTAATGAGGGATTGCTCAAAAAATCTTTTACCGGTGCTCGTAATTGTATTTCCGTTATGATAAATTAAATAGTAAGGAGCCATATAATATGGCACAAAAGAGATAGTTATGGCTCATATAACCGACAGAAGTTGATTTAACGGGAGGAGTCATGGAGCCAAAGATTGGGATAAAAGATCAGGGATTATCAAAGCCCCTAAGTCGTTGGGTGATTGTACTGGCTGGTGTTGGGATTCTGGCAACTGTGGTCGCTAGCCGATACAGTTTGGAAATGGTCCGTGAGCGCCCACCAGAAGCAGTGCCATCCCCCCCCAGTACAACCACAGCTATCCGAGCTGTAACTGCTCTAGGACGTCTCGAACCTGAGGGGGAAGTTATTCAATTAGCTGCTCCAACGACTTTTCAAGCACCAAGGGTAGCTCAGTTGCTGGTTAAGGAAGGAGATAAAGTAGGTGCCAATCAATTGATTGCCATCATGGAAAATCGCGATCGCTTACAAGCGGATTTAGAACGAGCCAAAGCGGAGGTTAAAGTAAGCCGTGCGAACTTGGAGAAAGTCAAAGCCGGTGCTAAAAGTGGCACCATTGCTGCTCAGGAGGCTAAGATTAAACGACTAGAGGCAGAGTATCGGGGGCAGAAGGAGGCGCTACAAACTCGCATTGACCGTTTACAGACTCAGCTGCAAGAAACACAACAAGAGAAAGATGCCACAGTCAGGCGATTAGAGGCTCAGTTAAGGAATGTGCAAGCAGATTTTCAGCGCTATGAGCAGTTAGAACGAGACGGTGCGATCGCAATTTCCGAATTAGACAGCCGCCGCCTAAGCGTAGAAACCGCCCAAGAGAGCGTCAGTGAAGCCATAGCCAACCGCACCCAAACTATAAGCACCCTCAGGGAACAACTCAAAGAAGCTATTGTCAACCGCAACCAGACCCTAGCTGTGGTAGAAGCACAGATTAACGAAGCCAAAGCTACCCTCGAAGAGATAAAAGAAGTACGTCTAGTAGATATTAGACAGGCTGAAGCGGAGCTAGAAATGGCTATGGCACAAGTCAAGCAAGCCGAAGCAGAATTAAAATTTGCTTACGTCCATTCTCCACTAGATAGTCAAATTTTGAAAATTAACACTTATCCAGGAGAAACCATCGATCCAGAAAAGGGAATTGTGGAACTAGGGCAAACTGACCAAATGATGGTTGTTGCTGAAGTCTACGAAAGTGATATTGGTAAAGTCAAGCTAGGGCAGAAAGTAACTATTATTAGTGAAAGCAAGGCATTTGAAGGTAAACTCAATGGCACTGTAGTTAGAATTGGGCAACAAATTGACAAACAGGATGTTCTTGACACTGATCCAGCTGCTGACGTAGATGCCAGAGTTGTCGAAGTAGATATTCGTCTCAATCCAGAAGACAGCAAGACGGTTACTGATTTAACTAACTCTCAAGTCATCGTAAAAATAGTTACTACTTATTAGTCAATCGCTATCGCTCCAATTAAAAATTATCAATTCAAAATTAAAAACTAACCTATAAATTAATTCGTGGGCTTGTATCCGGTGGAAACACTTACAAAGTATAAGGCTATTCATTTTTTATTTTTAATTTTGAATTCAAAAATGGTCATTAACTAGTAACTATTAATAATGAAAATACCTTTAGCATGGTTACAATTGACCCATGAAAAAATGCGTTTGCTGGTGGCACTGGCAGGAATTGCTTTTGCCGATATTTTAATGTTTATGCAAATGGGTTTTCGGGATGCCCTGTTTGAAAGTAATGTGACACTACATAATAGCTTACAGGGTGACATTTTTTTGATTAGTCCCCAGTCCCAAGCAACAATCGCTATGAAAAGTTTTCCTAGTCGCAGGTTGTATCAAAGTATTGCATTTGATGGGGTCAAATCGATTCGTGGGATATATATGGACTATGCCCTCTGGAAAAATCCTCAAACCAGTGAAAGTCGTAATGTACTTGTGATTGGGTTTAATCCTACTGACAACGTCTTCAATTTATCTGGAGTAACCAGCAATCTGGATACAATTAAAATGCCCGATGTAGTTTTGTTCGATGACAGCTCCAGACCTGAATATGGTCCTATTGCGGAAGAGTTTAATCAGGGCAAAGAGATAACCACTGAAGTCAAACAACGTCGCATTCGAGTAGGGGGCTTATTCACCCTAGGGGCTTCCTTTGCAGCAGATGGAAATGTGATCACCAGTGATTTAAACTTTTTCCGCCTTTTCCCTGACCGCCATAGAGGACTGATTGATATCGGTTTGATTGAATTAGAACCAGGGTTAGATTTGGAGATAGTTGTAGAGAAGATGAGGCGCGAACTTTCCAAGGATGTTCTAGTTTTATCCAAGGAAGAGTTTGTTAATTGGGAGAAAGCTTACTGGCAAAGCAGTACAGCTATTGGCTTTATTTTTACCCTGGGTAGCGCTATGGGATTTATCGTCGGTACAGTGATTGTTTATCAAATTCTATATACTGATGTCGCGGATCATTTGCCTGAGTATGCTACCCTTAAAGCCATGGGTTATAAAACCAGTTACCTATTGATTGTCGTTTTTCAAGAAGCTATAATTCTGGCAATTTTAGGTTATTTTCCCGGATATGGACTAGCCTTAGGGTTGTATAGTTTAACTAAAAATGCTACCAGTTTACCCATAGCTATGAGTCTAGCTAGGGCAGTAACAGTGTTGATTCTGACGATTATCATGTGTTGTATTTCCGGTGCGATCGCGATCGGGAAACTCCAAGCAGCCGATCCCGCTGATATTTTTTAAATGTAAGCTATCAGCTATCAGCTATCAGCTTATGTGCTACGCACACGCTACGCGAACAGCTTTTGAATAAAAGAGGTAAGCATTCGAATAATGCTGAGTTAAGTTCCAGCGTCGTTCGCACAGCGTGGCCATTCGCGTAGCGTGGCCAAAGGCCAAGGCCAAAGCCTGTGCCACGCTGTTAGCGTACCGTGGCCAATGGCCAAGGGATTTTCCCCAAAATTTCAATTCGATAAAATCTCGAACTATTAAATTCTCCCATTCGAGGTTTATTTTAAGTATTAGGCTGACAACTGACAGCTGACGGCTGAATGCTTACCCTAAAACTATAATCAATAACCAATAACTAGGTAGGAACGAAAACTGTCATGGTGGACGAAGCAGTTGTATGCATTAAGCATCTTAACCATTACTTTGGTAAGGGTTTTCTACGGAAACAGGTTTTGTTTGATATTGACCTAGACATCCACCAAGGAGAAATTGTGTTGATGACTGGTCCTTCTGGATCGGGTAAGACGACATTACTAACCCTAATCGGAGGATTGCGATCGCCTCAATCTGGTAGTCTCAAAATCCTAGGAGAACAACTGCTGGGAGCCAATAAAAGTCGCTTGATAGCAGTGCGGCGTCATATTGGCTATATTTTCCAGGCTCATAACTTACTCAAGAGTTTAACAGCTCGCCAAAATGTGCAAATGTCAGCAGAACTACACCCAGAACTTTCTGTTAAAGATGCTATTAGTAAATCAGTAGCTATATTGGAAGCAGTGGGGTTAGGTCAGTGGGTGAATTACTACCCAGATAAACTTTCTGGAGGACAAAAACAACGAGTCGCGATCGCTCGTGCTTTAGTGGGTAATCCCAAGATACTCTTAGCAGATGAACCAACAGCAGCACTAGACAGTAAATCCGGTCGTGAAGTGGTGGATTTAATGCAGCAGTTAGCTAAAGAACAGGGATGTACGATTTTACTGGTTACTCACGACAATCGAATTCTGGATATTGCTGACCGGATTGTTAATATGGAAGATGGGCGTCTTAATGGTATCAAAGCAGTTAATTAAGCTGTTCAGTATTTAGATTGGGATATCTAAATTACTCAAAAGAAACAGGGAACAGGGAACAGGGAACAGGTAATAACCAATTTAAATTAACATCAGCTTAAAAGAAACAGCTGACAAATATAAAATATAAAATTGTTAATGGAAAATCTAAACTAGAAATTAACAATTTTATAATGACTAAATTTAATTAATTGTTAATTTACTACTATAGCAATCCGTGTAGTAATTGTGATAATTTTTATTCCCTCTTCCCTACTCCCTACTCCCTACTCCCTACTCCCTTTGCTATATTAGCTGGACTGACTTTAGCACGATGCAGCAACTTATCACCAATGCGGTAGCCAGTGTAACGTACCCTAACCCGATCACCTGGTTGAGCAGTGCCTGACATGAGTTGGTGTTGTTGTGGATCATAAGGGAGTTCGTCCCCCACAGATGCGATCGCTTCCACACCCCATTTTTCTAGCAACTGTTCCACTGGCTTTACCAGAGGCAATAATCTCACAGCTGGTAACTGCTCATTCTGTTGTGCCGCATAAGCAGCAGTGGGCCATTGGACTAGCCAGGATTCTAGCACTTGTAAACTAGATTGCTGAAACTCCTGCATTAAAGTTTCGCGCTGCTGTTCCAACTGCTGTTCCAGACGCTGGTACTCCTGCTTTAATGTTGAGTCTTCCTCCTGTGACGTAGAAACAGAATCTGGCAAAAACATAACCAGTAACTGATTCACCGACACCTGCAACGCTTCAGCAAGTTTCAGCAGCGTTTTTAGCTGCATCTGCGACACCTGACCTTTCCGCAAACGCCTCACTTGCAACTCCGAAACATCAGCCCTGAGACTGAGTTGCCTAAAACTAGGAATACCCACTTTTGCCATAAGTTGTCGCAACTGTTCACTGTAATTGGGATAGGAAGACTCGGTCATTTCCAGGCTGACTTATCAAGGATAAAGGATGACAGGAGAAGATGTATAAATCTGATCAACTCCAGTAGAGTAATTATCATATCCCTTATTGTGATTATTGGTAAGTGCGATCAGCTAATCGCTGATCGCCAACTGCTGAATGCTTACCAAATTAGATATTGGCTCAAAGTGCATTTACCCAGAAATCAGCGGTTACAATCTCACCATTACGCTTAAATTGACCCCACACTTTATATGTGCCTTTTTCAGGAAATTGGGTAGCAAAACGTATCGGTTCAGTAGTTTTACCTGGAAGTGCGTGAGCATGAATATAATCAGATGCTGTTATAGATTCTGATTTTTTAACAATTACTAAATGACCAGCTTCTCCCAAATAAGGTTGTAAATCAGTCACCGGATTATTATTAGCAGCATTCTTTAAGTTAAAGCTAATCATCACTTCCTCATTAGCCTGAACTTTTGGTTTATCAAAACTCAGCTCAACCTTAGTATTACCAAATACTTTTACATTCTTGATTTCTATATCACTTAGAGATGAAATAGTTCCTGGTGCTTTTACTTTTACTACAGAAACTCGCTCTGGGTTTCCAGTTGGTTTGTAATCGCTAAAAAGAGTATAATTACCAGGTTTAGGAAAATTAGCTTCAACTTCAAAGCGTCCATTCCCTTTGTAATCAGGATGAATATGATCGTAAAAATCAAGATCATCACTGACTACAATTAAATGCATTAATTTTTCTTGAAAAACATCAAAATCAGGAACAGCATTTCCCTCAGAGTCTTGAATATCAATTACCAAATTATTTGGTTTATCTAAATTAATTGTTGAGGGAGTCGTTAGTATAGCTTTAGTATTTACAGATGGTTTATTTACGTGACCATGGCTACCATGGTGATGACCATGCTCATTGTGATTATGGTGACCATGGTGTTTATCTCCCTCAACAGATGCATCTCCAGATTGCCCTAGTGTTGAACAACTTTGAGCCAGCAATAAAGTAGAACTAACTAGTAATGCGCTAACCAAACGATTCATGATGTCTTTACCCACAAAAGTTATTCAATATTTATTGTTTAAAGGAAAAGCGACCGTTGATTTTTTTACCGTTAATGTCAGTTTGAATGACCACCTTATATTCCCCAGTAGCTTTCCCTGGTAAAAAAGCAGCGTAATGTTTACCAGCCTTATCATAGCTAAAATCTAGATTCTTTTGCTCACCATTTGGTAACTGGATTTGAGCCTTTACTTTGGCATTAGATACACTTTTGTGTTCCTCACCCTGTTGTAGGAAAAAGTCTAAGTGAATTCCCTGTTTTTCTACGATAGGTAACAACTCTAAATGATAAGAACCAGATTCAATCACTTGACCACCTTGGGAGTGATTGTGATCATGGGGAGAGGAATCAACCTTCTCAGTTTTGGTGACAGTTTCTGAAGAGGTAGTTTGAGTAGTATCTTTCGTACTATTGCCGCAGGAGGCTATAAATATCAATCCCACACTAGAGAGAACAATTAAACTTGACTGCAACCATGAACCCATAGTTTTACTCCTTTCAAACTAATTTAGTTTATAGCGTTTATTGCATCTATGAGGTACACTTATAAACCTCAAAGTCCCCCTTTTTAAGGGGGATTTAGGGGGATCCCTTTGTACCTGATGGGAAAGAGAATTGCTAGATAACCAGTAAAACAGTTGACACTGACTAAGCTGATAGCTGATAGCTGATGGCTGATAGCTTACCTATTGACCCACCACTGAACCACCTTTAAATGATGAATTTAAGTCTTCAGGTGAAATCTCTGGAGTGATTGGTTTAGATCTGAAAAAGCGACCAAACTGAGCATACAAAGCTGGTAATACCAATAAGGTTAAAGCTGTAGACGTAAACAATCCTCCCAGCACAACTATTGCCAATGGCTGTAAAATTTCTTTCCCTGCCCCCGTGCCAATTACGAGAGGAAGCATCCCTAAAGCTGAAGTCAATGCCGTCATTAAAATTGCCACTAACCGTTCCGTTGAACCGTTAATAATAACTTGATTTAAAGGCATTCCCTGAGCCAATTTATTGTTGTAATTATCTACCAGAAGTAAACCATTGCGGGTAGCAACACCAAAGAGAGTGATAAACCCTACCATGGAAGCAACAGAGAGAATACCACCACCGAGGGCAACGGAAAAAATTCCCCCAGTTAATGCTAGAGGCAGATTGAGCATAATCATTACTGTTGCTGAAATTGACTTGACAGCAAAGTACATTAAAACAGCAATCACAATCAGTGCCAGAGTACCGAATACTAGTAAATTTTGAGATGCTCGTTGTTCTGATTCAAACTGTCCTCCATATTGGATAAAGTAACCGGAAGGTAATTGTACTTTCTCCTTGACTTTGGCTTGAATCTCTTCAACTACACTACCTAAATCTCGATCAGCAACGTTAGCTGAGACCACAATCAGACGAGAAACATTTTCGCGGTTGATGGTGTTGGGTCCCTTACCATAACTAATCTGAGCAACTTGGGCAAGAGGAATCTTAGTACCCGTGGGAGTGTCAACTAGCAGGTTGCTAATGGTATTAAGATTATTGCGGTATTCGGCTTTCAACCATACTACTAAATCAAATAACTGTTGCTCTTCCAGTACTTGCGAGACAACTCTACCATTGAGAGCAGTTTCAACAATTTCTGAAAGCTGACCAACACTAAGACCATAACGAGCAGCAGCAGCGCGGTCAAACGTAATTTGCACCTGTTTGATCGGAATTTGGGGTTCAAGAATTAGATCCACCACACCAGGAATATCTTGCATCCCATCTCGAACTTGAGCACCAATAGTTCGTAATTCGGAGAGTTCCGGACCAAAAATTTTGACTGCGATCGCACTCCTGACTCCTGAGAGGACTTCATCCATGCGGTGGGAAATAAAACCACCAATACTAGGGGCTACCCCCGGTAACTTGGCAAATTCCTCACGGAGTTTTTCAATCGTTGCTTTTCGGTCTTTCATCCCCTCCTCTGAAATTTCCACATCCAAATGACCGAGAGTAACACTACCAGCATCAGCATCACCCGGAGCACGCCCTGAACGTAATTGCACTGACTCAAACCGGGGGTCATCTTGAAGAGCTAGTTGCATGGCTGAGCCAACCCGATTCGTCATGTCCAGAGAGACACCGGGATAAAGAGTGAAAGCATTCACAAGCGATCGCTCCTGAAATTCTGGTAAGAAGACTCGTCCTAGAGAGGTAAAAATAATTAGAGAAGCCACAAACCCTGCTACTGCTGTTAGCAAAACTAGACTGGGAGCATGAATAGAAAACCGAATTAATGGCTGATATAGTTTTTTGGAAAACCGCGCTACCCAAGTTTCTTCTTCTGGTAACTGTACAGTAGCAAGCAAGAAAGCACACAAAGCTGGACTCAGGGTCAGGGCTACAAATGTAGAGGCAAAAATTGACACTAGATAGGCTACTCCCATTGGTGCAAAGATACGACCTTCAACACCAGTAAGGGTAAAAATTGGTGCAAAGACTACAGCGATAATTACTGTAGAAAACAGCACACTAACTCGCACTTCCACGGAAGTGTTATAAACCACCTGTAAAGGGTTGATAGGATTTCCTGCTTGCTGATTTTTCCGTAATCCTCGGTAGCAATTTTCCATGTCCACAATCGAGTCATCCACCACTGACCCAATCGCTACAGCTAATCCTCCCAGAGTCATGGTATTAATTCCCAAACCAAAGAGATTGAGTAGCATCATCCCAATCAGCAAAGACAGAGGAATGGCGCTGAGGGTAATAATGGCAGTGCGCCAGTTCATCAAGAACAGAAACAGAATAATAGAAACAATGATGATGCCATCGCGTAGGGCATTCCTGACATTTTTAATTGAGGAATCAATAAAATCGGACTGGCGGAACGTAACAGTAACCTTGACATTCTCCGGCAAACCCCCTTTAATTTCCTCCATTGCTGCTTCTACAGCTTTAGTAACAGTAGGAGTATCAACCAGGGGCTGTTTGTTAACTAGCACCACAATCGCTTTTTTCCCATCCAAGCTACCATCACCCCGCTTCAAGGCAGCACCAATGCGGACATCAGCGAGATCAGAAAGCAGCACTGGTGTGCCATTACGTGCTACTACCACCGATTGTTCTAAATCCTCGATTGACTCAACTCGTCCAATGCCTCGAATTAATAGTTCCTTGTCTGGGCCAATCAGAAAGCCACCCGCCGCATTAGTATTTGCTGCTGCTGCTGCTTCGGTAACTTCTGCTAAGGAAACATCAAAAGCGGTTAACTTGGCAGGGTCAACCAGTACCTGATACTGACGCACATCTCCCCCATAGGCAATTACCTGAGTTACCCCCGCTACTGCCAATAATTGGTTGGTAATATCTCGGTCAACCAATCGACGCACAGCCATTAGGTCAATTTTAGAGGGGACATCTCCGGTCTCTACATCTTCGTCAATGGTAAAAGCGTAAGAAAGAATGGTTCCAATGGGCGAGGAAAGGGGAGAAATTTGTGGTGATTCTACTCCTTCCGGTAATCTGGCAGCAGCTTGTTGTAACCGTTCAGTTACTAACTGGCGAGCTTGATAGATATTAGTATCCCATTTGAAGATAACTTTTACTACGGAAATGCCTACTCCCGAAGACGAGCGTACTGTAGTCAATCCAGGAATACCATTGATCGCGCTTTCGACAGGCAAAGTGACTAGAGATTCCACTTCTTCTGGAGCCAATCCCGGTGCTTCCGTTTGAATTTCAACTTGGGGAGGAGCAAAATTCGGAAATACATCTAAGGGCATTTGGGAAACAATGCGAAATCCCCAAACTGTGACGATGATAGCGCCAATTACAATTAGCCAGCGTCGAGCAATAGACCACTTCAGGATCGAGTTAAGCATGTTGGTCTTACCTATAGCCTTGCTGATTATTGCTTGTTTACGAAACGATTAGGAATCGCCGAATCTAAATAGCCATCCCCATTGCTCTGACCATTTCCTTTTACACCAGCAGTGGCATGATAGCTATTATTGGTCAGTTCATCTGAAATTTCTATAGGTGCTGGTCTTGATTGTGAAGCAGTGCGCTGTCCCAGCATAAAAGCACCAGCTGTAATTACCCCTCCTACAGGCAAAACCCACCACCAGGGTAGGCTAGAAACATTAACGTTAGTCGATTTTGCCTCATGATTATGTTCTTCTTGCTCATGTTCATGGTGATCAGCTTTAGAGCCACCCCTTAAGGATTGGGCGTACAACATCACCCCCCCTTCAGCCACAATCTGGTCACCTTCAAATAAACCATTTTTGACTTCCACCAAATCCCCAAAAGTTGAACCGAGAGTAAGTTCTACAGGTTCATAGAAGTTCTGACCATTTTCTACATAAACCAGTTGCTTAGCATTAGCATCCACCAAAGCATCTTGAGGAATCGCTAAAGTAGCTACACTGGTTTTATCAGTCAAAATCTTTAATTGAGCAAACATTCCTGGTTTTAGTTGCCCTCCAGGATTATCCAACCTTACCCTAACTGGCACTACTCGTGTCTGACCTGCCACTATCGGGTCGATTTGGGTAACTTGACCTGTAAAAGTCTGATTAGGCAGACTAGAAACTTCTAATCTGACCTTTTGACCTATTTTTACCTTGTATAAGTCTTTTTCATAAATATTAGCAGTTGCCCAGACTTGATTATTGTTAACAATCGTCATCAGTTGCCCACCTGCGTCTTCAAAGGATTCACCCAAGGTTACTTGCCACTGCGCTACTCTACCGGAAATTGGAGTAAGCACCGTTACCTTTCCTTGCTCATTAGCAGAATTACTAAGTTGTTGCAGTCGGGTTTTGTAGGTAGTATCGCTCAGTTTAACCCGAGATTTGGCAGCCTTAACCGCTGTTTGAGCCCGTTTTAGTTCTGCTTCTGCTTCCAGAACGTCCCGACGGCTAAATGCTCTTTTCAGTAAGGTTTTAGCCTCTGCTAGCTTAGTTTTCGACTCTAGCATCTGACGTCGAGCCAGAGCACCTTCGATTGCTAATGCTAGGTCTTTATCGTACTCTTCTTGGGCTACTGCTAGCTGAGTTTCAGCTTCATCGATTTCAGCAGCAGCAATTTGACGCTGACGTTCTAAATTTTCCCTAGCTAGTTCGAGATTTGCCTCAGCTTCTCCCAATGTTGCCTTAGCTTCAGTCAGTCTGTCGAGAGACTCAACCCGCAATTCAATTAACTCCAAGCTAGAGATGACAGCAACCGCTTGACCTTTTTTGACCCTCTGACCTGGTTTGACCAAAAGTTTAGCAACTGTACCGGGAATCGGTGCTGTTACTTGCGCCTGTTGGTTGGGCTGGGTTTCAATTTGCCCGGTGGTTTTAATACCAATATCCAAAAACTGCCTAGAGACGGATTGGAGTTTAATCCCAATTTGACTAGCGGTTGTCGCATCTACCTTAATTCCTTCCGGATTGCTCGTGGCTTCGGTTCCGCTTTGGAACTCATTACCATGCCCGGCATGGGCGAAAACAGCAACTGGTGCGATCGCTATCAGCAGCAAAAAGGTAAACGTTGAAGCCAGGATTGTTTCTGTCTTGTGCATAATGGATCAGTGCTTTTTATGCTCAGCAGAGGGTGCAAGTAGTCACCATAGCCTCCACCCAGACACCTAAGATGTCAGGATGGTCATTTGCTGTCGTCTTGATTCAGTATCACAAGCAAATATGAAATCAGGATGAAATGTTAGGTATTGATGAAATTATTTTTGTTAGGACTTTGGTAAGCCTTCAGCTTCTGAGAGTAGGAAATTGGGCGTTGCTGAATTAAGGAATGAATGCGCGATCACCTGGTTTTGTTAAAGCCCCCTAAATCCCCCAAATTTGGGGGACTTTGATAGTTTTGTTCCCCCCAGAATTGGGGGGCTAGGGGGGCGAAACCATACCCAAAATCAGCAACGCCGGAAATTGATTTTTTGATATTTGTTAATGGCTGTCACAATTTCATTTTGATTACATATATTTATATCAATCTATGTTTTATAATTAGGATTGACATACATTAGCTATAGCTTCGTGCAGCTTTAAGCCAATTTATCCTCTGGAAAGTTACACCCTGCCCCGCTTTCTTTCCCGCATATCGCTACTATAGACAAAGTATCCAGCGGGAAAAGACAGATGAGAGTACTGCTAGTTGAAGATGAGCCAGACTTGGGTGCTGCAATTAAGCGAGCGTTAAATATAGAAAAGTACGTGGTGGACTTGGTTGTTAACGGCACTGACGCTTGGGGTTATTTAAACAACCACGAAACCCAATATACCCTAGCTATCTTCGACTGGTTGCTGCCAGGGCTATCGGGACTAGAGTTACTGCGTCAGTTACGCTATCGTAATAATCCCTTACCTATTTTGATGCTAACGGCAAAAGACCGCTTGGAAGATAGAGTGATGGGTTTGGATACGGGAGCCGATGACTATTTAGTGAAACCGTTCCGAATGGCAGAGTTGCTAGCAAGAGTTAGAGCCTTGCACCGGCGAACACCCCTACTCCAGCCCCAACAACTCCAGGTGGGTGAGCTTATTTTAGACTATGGTAACCGAACGGTTCATCGTCTTGCTGCTAACGGTGAGAAACTCGACATTCCACTCACGAATAAAGAATTCCAGCTCTTAGAGTATTTCATGAAGCATCCGAATCAGGTGATGACCACCAACCAAATTCGCAATCAACTTTGGGAAGTGAATGCAGAACCGATTAGTAACGTAGTGGCAGCTCAAATGCGCCTGCTACGTCGAAAACTTGAATCAATCAACTCCAGCATTCCGATTGAAACTGTGCATGGTTTGGGGTATCGTCTCAATTTGAAAAAATAATGAATCAGAATAGGCTATTTAACCAGACTCGTGGGAAATTAGCACTTTCCTATGCCATCGTCATGGGGTTTATTTTGAGCCTGTTGGGATTTGGTGTTTACAGAGGGATCGTTCATACCCATTTAGTCACTTCAGACCGGGAGTTAAAATCCGTTGCGGGGACACTCCATGATAGTCTCGAATGGAAACTCAAGGAACCTGGACAGGTAGAGCCGATAATTGGGGAACTTTTACCGAATCTGTGTATCGTTGGAGTTAACTGTGCTAAACCACTGGTGAGTTCCCAGCGCCACATCCTCAGTGCTCTTAGCCAAGGTCACTACTACATCCGGCTATTTGATACCTCAGGACGTTTAATTGCCATTGCAGGCACTTACCCAGAGGGATTACCCCACGTGTTTAATCAAGCACCTTGGCAAACCATTTCCGATGGTAAGGGCAACTCTTATCATCAAATTTCTCTATCGCTACATACTCAAGATCAGCGGGATTGGGGGTATTTGCAGGTGGGGCACTCTCTCCAATACCTCAACGACTACCTCAATACGGTAAAATTAATCTTGGCATTAGGGCTGCCAATGGCAATGATCTTAGTCGGCAGCGGGAGTTGGTGGTTAGCAGGGTTGGCAATGGAACCTATTTACCAATCCTATAGACAGATTCAACAGTTTACCGCTGATGCTGCCCACGAGCTACGGACACCGATAGCTGCGACACTGGCAACGGTTGAATCGGGGCTTTTGATGCCTAGCTTGGATCAACTTGAAGCACGAAACATTCTGGAAATTGTTGAACGTCAAAATCAGCGGCTGAGTCAGTTAGTTGCGGATTTGTTGTTGTTGTCTCGCTTAGATAGACAACCGGCATCTGTGGGTAACCAGACATGCTGTCTCAATGACCTGGTTAGCGATTTAGTTGAGGAATTAGCAGCCTTGGCAATCGCTGCCGAGATTACGTTGACATCTTCGGTGCGAGTGCAAACTCCTCTGGAGGTTGTGGGTCATTCTGAGCAGCTTTATCGCTTAGTTTCTAATTTAATTATTAATGGTATCCAATACACCCCTGTGGGTGGTAAAGTAACTGTTATTTTAGACAAGAGCGACCAACAGGCGGTGATCCAGGTAGAAGATACGGGGATTGGTATTGCCCCAGAAGACCAAGGGCGAATTTTTGATCGCTTTTATCGGGTAAATTGCGATCGCTCTCGTCACACAGGAGGTTCCGGATTAGGGCTGGCAATTGCTTATGCGATCGCTCAAGCCCACCACGGTAGCTTACAAGTATACAGCGAACGAGGTGTTGGTAGTAGATTTACTCTTCGATTACCCAAGGCAGTTACTTCGTTTGATCAGGAACACTTTAGGGCTCCAATTGTTTTTCAGTCCAATTCCTAAGTATTGACCGCTTCACCTAAAGGATAAAGTATGAAAGAGAAAGGAACAAAGATAAATAGTTAGGGATGAATACATATAGAGCAAAACATACCAGTTGTTGAACAACCGATAAATTGAACTATTTCATCCTTCATATTGGGAGCATGTCAATTTTGTTAATCCCTGATTCAGATCCCCCGTTTCCCTTAAAAAAGGGAGACTTTTGAATCTAATTCCCCCCTTTTTTAAGGGGGGCTAGGGGGGATCTATGTACATAATTACAAGCTTATTTTAAAATACTGCGCAGCATCCAAGCCGTTTTCTCATGTATGCTCATCCGTTCGGTCAACAGGTCAGCTGTGGACTCATCGTTAGCACGTTCAGCCGCTGGGAAAACAGACCGTGCAGTTCTTACCACTGCCTCATTCGCTTCCACTAGCAAGCGCACCATTTCCTCAGCCTCCGGAACATCGCTGGTTTCTGGAATGGAGGATAATTGCGCATACTGACTGTAGCTACCAGGAGCAGGATAGCCTAGGGTACGAATCCGCTCTGCTACCGCATCCACTGCTAAAGCCAACTCATTGTACTGTTGCTCAAACATCAGGTGTAGGGAGTTGAACATTGGTCCGGTAACATTCCAGTGGAACGCATGGGTCTTCAGGTATAGGGTATAAGTGTCCGCTAGCAGACGAGACAGTCCCTCAGCAATCTCTTTGCGGTCTTGTTCATCTATCTTCGGCGTGGAGACTCCCGTTAAGCGCGAAGCTTAACGGTGAGCAGGATTCGCCGCCCTGCTCGCTTTGTATGACTTCACAATAAGTGGTGTATAATGTGAGTATGATTCAACGTGCCTATCGCTATCGCTTTTACCCAACGACCGAGCAAGAAACTCTCTTGCGACGGACACTGGGTTGTACTCGGTTGGTTTACAACATGGCTTTAGCTGCTAGGACTCAAGCTTGGTATGAGAATCAAGAACGAGTTGGGTATGCACAAACATCCTCAATGCTAACAAGTTGGAAAAAGCAAGAAGAGCTTAGTTTCCTTAATGAGGTTAGCTGTGTACCGCTTCAACAAGGCTTGAGGAACCTTCAAAAAGCATTTGCGAATTTCTGGGCAGGACGTGCTAAATATCCCAATTTCAAAAAGAAACATAATGGCGGTAGTGCTGAATTTACTAAGTCTGCTTTCCGTTGGAAGAATGGGCAAGTATTTTTAGCTAAATGCTCTGAGCACTTGCCAATCCGATGGAGTAGACAAATACCTGAAAATTGCACTCCTTCTACTATTACTGTCAAGTTGGATGCTAGAGGACGTTGGTATGTATCTCTTCTGGTAGATGACCATACTATTAAGCCTTTTCCAAAAACTGATAAGTCTATCGGTTTGGATGTGGGAATAAATAGCTTGATCGCTACTAGTGACGGAGAAAAGATTACTAATCCCAAGCACTTTAAGCGGTTACACAAGAAATTAAGACGTGTTCAAAAAGTCCTGTCTCGCAAGAAGAAAGGTTCTAACAACAGACAAAAAGCTAGACTAAAAGTAGCTAAAGTACATGCACACATAACTGATACCCGTAAAGACTTTTTGCATAAGCTGACTACTCAACTGGTACGCGAAAACCAAACGATTGTCGTTGAGGATTTAGCTATAAAAAACATGGTTAAGAACCATAAACTTGCCCTTGCTATTAGCGACGCTAGTTGGGGGGAATTAACTAGACAACTGGATTACAAATGCCAGTGGTATGGTCGAGACTTAATTAAGATTGACCGATGGTTTCCTAGTTCTAAAAGATGTGGAAACTGTGGGCATATCGTTGATAAAATGCCGTTGGATATTAGGGAGTGGAAGTGTCCTGAATGTGGGATTATCCATGACCGTGATATCAACGCGAGTCAGAATATTTTGGCGGCAGGACTTGCCGTGTCAGTCTGTGGAGCGAACATAAGACCTGACAACCATAAGGTTGAAGGGCAGTTGCGAAAATCCCGTTCGCGTAGCGGAGGCCGTAGGCCACGCTACGCGAACGGCTTTGCCGAAACGGGAAGGAAACAGAAACCTAAATCGTGAGGTTTGGGAATCCCCCACTATAATAGCGGTAGCTTAGTGGCGGGAGGATGTCAACAATACCAATATTGACAGGTAGAACGGTTTCCATAGTTAAAGGTTCCTAGCAAAAACTAGTGGTGACCGTAAGCTTTAAACACCTTAACTTTAAGCAATTAGGGTTTACTTGGGAATTCACCCAAGGTATGAACCTATTTTTGTCCCAAAATTGCTAATTTTCACGCTAAATGCCGTTTTAAGACCGACCGAGGAGCGCGACGCACGCGGCACTTAATGGTTTTTTTTCCTAAACGCTGGTGTGCTTCGTAACGGTGGCAACCGGAAAAACCATAGTATTGCCCATCTACTTCTAACACATCAATGGGTTCGAGCAAACCCTCTTTGGCAATTGATTCCATTAGCGCCGCCACCTTGTTTGGATCATTTTGTCGTGGTAGAGGACGGCGGATTTGCTCTAGGGGAATTTCTTTGATATCTACCATAGTGCTAGTAATTTTTCAATTTAGTTTTGATGGTAATAGTGTTAGGGATTAGGGGTTAGGGCTTGGGTTAAGGGTTTTAGTACCTAATGTAAGTGTGCCTAATCTAAGCATTGCTAATCCCTAATACCAGGATTCCCGTAGGGACGAGGTTCGGGTAGAATAGGAAAAATTAACCAAGGGCTCATGAATCAAGCCACTTTTAATCCTAATGAGATTACTGTGCCCAATGGCTGCTTCTTTGGCTTGCCCTATTCGGTTGAAGAGGCATCAATCGTGTTTCTGCCTGTTCCTTGGGACGTGACCACATCTTACCGAGAGGGCGCAGCAAACGGTCCCCAAGGGATAATACAAGCTTCCGTACAGTTAGATTGGTACGACTTTGATGTACCCCAAGCTTGGCAAACAAGTTGTGGAACTATACCGATTAACTCAGCTATCCAAGACCAAAATAGTGCCATGAGGTTGATAGCTAAAGAGATTATTCAGTATTTAGAAGCTGGTGGCAATGTGGATGATAATGCGATCGCAAAACAGTTAGCCATCGTTAATCAAGCCTGTGCTGCTCTCAACAACTCGGTTTACACTCAGGCACTGGAACTGCTGGAACAAGGCAAGCTGGTTGCCATTGTTGGTGGCGATCACAGTGTTCCTTTTGGGTTAATGAAAGCCCTAACACAGCAACACCAGGAATACGGCATTTTACAAATTGATGCCCATGCCGATCTCCGGCAAGCCTATGAAGGGTTTACTTACTCCCATGCCTCGATCATGTACAATGCCCTGAGCCTACCTCAGATTAATCGTTTAGTTCAGGTTGGCATCCGAGATGTTTGTGAAGAGGAAATGTCTTGGGCTCATAGCGATCGCCGGATTGTAGTGTTTGATGACTGGCAGCTCAAAGCTAACACTTACGAAGGTATAACCTGGGCAGCCCAGTGCCAGGAAATTATTGCTAATTTACCTAATAAAGTTTATATTAGCTTTGACATTGACGGATTGAATCCCACCTATTGTCCCCATACAGGTACTCCTGTGCCAGGAGGATTGGAATTTAACGAGGCAATTTATTTACTGCGATCGCTAGTCAAAGCTGGAAAAACTATTATTGGTTTTGATCTGTGCGAAGTTGCTCCCGGAGACTCTGGAGATGAGTGGGATGGCAATGTTGGGGCTAGAATTTTGTACAAGCTTGCCTGTTTAACTAGGTATACAACTAATTGCTAAAAAAACCAGTATCACTAAATTTTTATCTAACTGCTTTAGCTTGGGTAGCCAAATGTGCCTCTTGCAACTGCTCCAGTAAAGCTTTTCGTTGGTCATAGAGGCGTTTTAGAGGACGAGGCGCTACCTTAGCTAGGCAGTAAGCTGTCAGTAGGGGCATAGCAATGGTCGAGTCGCAATAAACCACTACCGTTTCTGATAACTTTTGTGGGTCAAGCTTGCACCAAGAGACCGCCTCCGATGGGGTTGCTCCTGACAAACCCCCTGTGTCTGGACGGGCATCAGTTACCTGAAGATAGTAATCATGCCCCTTCTCATCAATACCCAAGACTTCTTGAAGATACGGTTCCGTCTGCAACATGAAATTTTTCGGCGAGCCACCTCCCAAGATCCAAATCCCACTGGCTCCCCCATTGTTTTTAGCTGCCAGCACAATTGCTGCGGTTTCATTCACATCCAAGGACACATCAATGACTGGTCCGGTGCCCTGCAACCCTAGCGCTGCTAAATTCATCCCAATCGAACTATCTCCAGGACTGGAGGTATAGATCGGGACTCCTAACCGATAAGCTGCCGCCAGCAGGGATTGGTTTTCCAGTCCCAATGTCTGCTCCCGTGCAGCAATGTACTTACCGCAGAGGTAGTGAAACTCTGCCGTTCCCATTCGACCATTAAACTCAGGCTGTTCAATGATCTGGCGAAAGAACTTATCCGTTGATAGCAGCACGTCATAATCGAAGAAAATGTCATAGATCCGGACAACTCCTTCTTTCTGCAATACCACATCACTAATATCGTGCCGCCCTTGATGAAGTTCCAATCCGATACCAAAATGAGTGTCGTGGTAGAGATTGGCTCCTGTAGATACTATCCAATCGACAAACCCTGCCTCCATCAATGGGATCACTGCCGCCATTCCTAAGCCTGCAGGGGTTAATGCTCCTGTCAAACTTAAACCCACCGTTACGTTTGGCTGCAACATCCGCTCTACCAATAATTGGCAGCCTTCTCGTAACCGACCGGAATTGTAGGCTAGAAACGTCTGGTCGATCAACTCTGTGATTGGGATTCCTGCCGTAATCGGACTCGGAGCGATTTTACGCCCTTGCAAAAAGCGATTTTCTTTGGTGGGCATGTTAGTTAAATCACTCGGTAAAACTTGCACTTAACGACGGTTCTAACTTAAGGATAAACATTCTGTACTGTCAAGGTTAATGGTTCGTACTTCATGGCACAGATTACCTTAGGGCTTTTCTGTGCCATCAATCATATATCCATCGCTTTGGCTGTAGCGAGTACAATGAAATCCTTTCCTTAAGCAGGACTTACCCAAAACTGAGCACCAAAGCTGAGCACCAAACCCTAGAATTTTTAGCTTTCGCTAGAATTCGAGTTACTGGGTAAATCCTGAGCTTAGCAACTCAAATAGCTATAACTCCTCAAACTACGCTCATAATTTTGCAGCAGCCGTTGAGATTCTGCCAAAGTAATTCGGTTCTCTTGCAACGCCTGTTCTGTGAGGCGGCGCATACCTTCCACCAAATCTTCAGCATCATACTGCACATAACCCAAAACTTCCGTAATTGTATCTCCCTTAAGCACGTGTTCAATTTCATACCCTCTGGGGCTTAATTTGATGTGAACTGCATTACTATCACCAAAAAGATTGTGTAAATTCCCCATAATCTCTTGGTAGGCACCGACTAGGAAGAAACCCAAATAGTAGGGTTCTTTGGATTTGGGATTTGGGATTTGGGATTTGGAATTGGAAATTCTCTCTGGCTCCTCGGCTTTGCGCAAAGGATGTAGTTCCAGCAACGATTTAACATCCCGCAGGTCAATAAATTGGTCAATCTTACCATCACTATCGCAGGTAAGGTCAGCCAGGATACCCCTTTGAGTTGGTTCTTCATCCAGCCGATGGATGGGCATAATCGGAAATAGCTGGTTAATTGCCCAGCAATCTGGCACTGATTGGAAGACTGATAGGTTGACATAGTAAATTGATGCCATGATCGTTTCCAGGTCTGCTAGATCATCGGGAACATAGTCTTGTGTCCTGATAATTTCCTGAATCTTCTGACAGCACGCCCAATAAAGCTGCTCGGCTTTAGCCCGCTGAGTAATGCTCAGATACCCTAAACTAAACAGGCTTTTTGCTTCTTGGTTAAGCTCGATGGCATCATGATAAGCTTCCTGGTAATTCTCAAGGTCGATAGTACAGTAAGTTTCCCAAAGATTTCGGATAATTAGATGGTCTTGTTCCGTTGCCAGTGGAGGGGATTGAGCTTCGACATCACTGGTACTCAAAACATCAAAGATCAGGACTGATTGGTGGGATGCGATCGCACGACCACTTTCACTAATCAGTGTTGGTGCTGGAATTTGATGTTCCTCACAAGCTTCCTTCACCGCAGCCACAATGTCATTAGCATAGTTCTGCATGTTGTAGTTTTTGGAGGCATGGAAGTTGGTTTTGGAGCCATCGTAATCCACTGCCAAGCCACCTCCTACATCTAGATACTGCATATTCACCCCTAATCCCTTGAGCTCAGCATAAATTTGGCTGGCTTCGCGAATAGCATCTTTAATTACGCTAATGGCAGAGATTTGAGAGCCGATGTGGAAGTGCAACAGCTGCAATGACTCAAGCATTCCAGCCTCCCGTAGCTGGTCAATGGCTTGGAGTATTTCTGGAATTTTCAGACCAAATTTAGCTCTATCTCCTACAGAGTTTCCCCAACGACCCATGCTTTGTGTACTCAGTTTGGCTCGCACCCCCAGCACTGGTGTGATGCCTCCTAACGAAGCCGCCACCTCAATGATTAGCTGCACTTCCTCTAGCTGTTCTAGGACAATTATCGGATTATGTCCCAATCGCCTAGCTAAAACGGCAGTTTCAAGATATTCCCGGTCTTTGTAGCCGTTACAAATAATTAGGGAATCCGGCGTGAGCAATGTTGCTAGAGCAATCATCAATTCAGGTTTAGAACCGACTTCTAAACCAAATTGATAAGGTTGACCAAAATACACGACATCCTCTACCACATGTCGATGCTGGTTGCATTTAACCGGAAAGACTCCTTGGTAACGACCAGGGTATTTGTAGCGAGTAATGGCTTGGGCAAAACAGGCGTTTAATTGCGCTATTTGGTCTGCCAAGATATCTGAAAAATGGATTAATAATGGTAGTCCCAAGTTGCGCTGCTTAAGGGATTCTACCAGTTCCAACAAATCCAACGAGCCGCCCCCATTGCCTTTAGGGGACACCATGATATGACCAGCAGTGTTAATGGCAAAGTAGGGTTCTCCCCAGCCTTGGATCTGATAAAGCTCCTCACTTTTCTCAATTGTCCAAGATTTAGAGGTCTTCTGATCTTGGTTATGGTTAGGGATTTGAGAACGGGATGAGTTGATCAACTTAACACCATAATCTGTAGGATTTTGAGTCGAGATCCCTGTAGTAGTCTCAGTAGTAGTCTCAGGGGTTAAATATTCTTGAAACTGGGATTTACGCTGTAGTGTCACCAATAACCTCCTTAAAGACATTGGTCGAACTGACTAGCCATGCTAAAATGCCGTCAGCGTGTTTTTTAACTAATCGTGAGCGTCGATGTCTAAACCATCAGGTCATCAGGCTCAAAAGCAAGATTATTTCGAGTCCATCCAAAAGCTAATATACAATCATCAGATTGCTGTTTGGGTTGGGCTTTGGGTTGTTATGGTCTTAGCCGGTAGCATAGCAACTATTGGTCTGATTGATCCTGGACCGATTGAAGAAGAAGCCAATAATCCACAACCAGCTCTGGCCCAACTGCGGCCATCAGCGGCTAAAGAGGCTGTGCCTCTGTCTTTGTTTGGTGTTGTTGCTGTAGGCTGCGCCAGTGGTTGCTTATTGCTTACTCAAGCTCTAAAAGTTTCAAGCCGGAAAACCAAACTCAAAAGACCGATAACATCTAGTGTCAGCAGTAGAAGGCGACGCCGTAATTCTAGACGCCGTAAGGCAACTCGCAAACAACAACCAGTAAAATCAGTACCATTATTACCACCATCACAAAACAGCAGCGATGACCAACAGACCGAGGTAACGGTTTTGCCACCGGAGCCTACTGATCAAACCAATGCTAAAGACGAGACTCTTGCCAACATGATGGATATGCGTAAGCGCCGCTCTCTGTCTTCCTTGATGCGGGATCAATAATCACCCTAGGCTAGTGCTGATTTAATGTTGCCTTTGTTTGCCCTTAGTTCACTCTTGACCGTTGACGGTTAACCGTCTGTTCTAGTTTCTAACCTTTAACAGTGATTGCCAATCTTTAATCCCTTGCTGTGACCAAAGCCAGTTCTTGCTCAAGGCATCAGGTTGGAAGTTAATCGGGTCATTGGTGATCACATGTTGCCGTAGCTTCAGGGATTCTTTGGACAAATTCGCCCGCTTAGCTCCGTTTTGTTCTTGAGCCGATTTCCAGAAGCCTAGCGCTAAGCCAGCATAGGTATTCAATTTTTGGGAATTGCTGGATTTTCCAGATCCAACTGTTGTAGATTTCCCTTTGCTACTCCTGTACAATGCATCTAACCAAGCTTGGTTAGCTCGCTCGTATTTGCCTTCAGCGTAATAAGCAAACCCTAGGGCATTACGGTAAGTCCAAGAGTCAGGATCTTGTTTAACTGCTCTTTCCCAATAACGTCTAACATCATCAAGACTGTATTCATCCGAGCCGGTCTGGATCGACTGCCATGCCAGACGCCCTCTTAAGAAACTCACCATTGACTGATTCAATTGTGCTGAGGGAACTTCCTGAAGGGCCGCAGAAGCGTCGGGTAATGCACCCCGGTCTAGCAATGCCCTTACAGCTTCTGTTCCTCGAATAATATTATCGTCACTGAATGCTTGAATTGCGTACGCTGTAACGATGTTGGTATCAAGCTTTGTCAAATCCGAGTAATCAACAGGTTTGGAGGGACCTGGTGGTAATTGTATCCCTCCCCCAGATCCAGGAGGGTTCTGGAAAAACCAAACGCCCAAAAGTACTAAGGCAAGAGTTCCCGTTGCTCCTAGTCCGATCCACAATGGTGAACGTGGTAACCTTGAACCCTTCTGTTTAGGATTAGTGACCTTTTTAGCCTCAAGTCCTGCTGTAGTATCCTCAAGGTTTGGAGCTGATTGGGTTGATCCCTCGCTAGACAAAGCCGCTGAGAGGGTTGCAGCTGTTGCTTTCCTAGGAACAGGTAGTTGACTTGGGGTATGGACTGGTAGGTTCTTCTGAGCAGTTTCTGAGTAAGGGTTTTCCGATAACCCCTCTAAATTCGATGCTACAATGGTTGACTCCCCACCCTGAGCCTCACCCTGAGCCTCTTTATTCAGCTGATCCAACAATCCCTTAATGAAAGCAGCGGGATCGTCTGCTTCTAGTTCATGAGATTCTAAACCCGGTGTTACACCAGTGAGACTTTCATCCTCATACTCAGCTTCTGCCCTAGAGACAAGAGCTGACTCTTCCTCAAATTCTGAGAATGTGGTATTACTTGTATCCGCTGGTGGTGTAAAAAACGCCTCTTCTGGGTCTAACCCTACAGACATTCCAGGAGGATCGGGCAGGCTAAATATTTGAGCTCGGTCATAACTTTGGTCATCATTGGTCAGGAAGCCATCGAATTCCGGATGCAGATAGAGAACAGGTAATGCCCAATAAAGCTGGTTCGAGCCATAAGCAGAAATCAGTCCTTGTCTAGCTCGCGAGAGGCTTAGGTCAATGGGATACCCCTGGTTGATGTTACGGTATAATAGTCTGGTTAGGGTCAGGGCTACCTCATCGGGAATGCGCTCTGCCATCGCTAAAACACCAGGAATACCGCGCTTAACCAGTGCTTGGGCGAGATTTTGATCGTTACCGTTTTCCTGGGTATCTGAAGCAGCTGTATGAGCACCACGACAGGAGTTGAATACAGCCAGCTGGACACCATTATTCACTAACAATCCCGCTAGATCATCACCCCTTAAGGTCTCTGTCAAACCAGTTTTTTTACTAACCAGGTAGACATCACCACCTGATTCCCCTAGGTTAGAGTGACCAGCATAGTGGAAGACTTGGTATTTTCCTTGTTCCAGGGCTTGGGTTAACTGTTCCCGTCCTGGCTGTTCGAGAATTGTCAGATGAATCGCTGGGGGTCCATTGGGTGAACGATGGCGGAGTTCTTCTTTCAGGTGAGATGCTTCTTGTAAGAGTTCTAAACTTTCTTGATCACTTGGACCGGCGATCACCATCAAAATTTTCAGAGGTTGATTCGGTGGGGACAATGGCTTCGGAACTGGTCTAATCAACCCTTTAGTCATCTGGTAGCGGGAGAAAGCCACATCAGTTCCTGTGGCTAGGGGACGATCCCCAGCATGGAGGACTTCCCAAGGTAGGCGGGGTAATTCTGTGCCTTTCAATCCCAGACGTAGGCGCAAAACCGACCGTTGATTTTGAGCGATCGCTTGCGCCATCATCCAGCTATCGCGCAAGCTTCCTTTAAATAGGGCATTGTATAGCTCCTGACCCAAGGCAACTAAGTTTAAAGAGGATTGAGAGTAGGGTTCTCCCCAAGATGGCATGGCAAAACTGCCATCCACCGCAGCTGCTCTACCCTGCAGGACACTAAATAGGGGGTCATTCATCAGTTGCTTTGCCTGGGTTAACCATTGTTCTACCGGCCAACTGACTTGTTCTTCTGCCAATGAGACTCCCGGTGCCACTCGTTCGATGCGCACCAGATAATCATCATGTTTTCCTAAGGGGGTTACGGAGATATGGAATTCCTGTGCCACTGTTGCCCACTTTTGCTCAATTTCAAGGGATCAATTTTGCTCATAGTTACGAGCTTTGGCTGAAGGTTTAAAAATTCTTGAATATTGAATATTTGTTTACTATTTGCTTATTGAGGAGTATTCCTTTAGGGGAAAATTCTTGTTGGCTCATGGTATTGATGCCGTTTTTTATTTAAGGTTTCCAAGGCATACTCTGTTAATTGTTTTGAATCACAAAATTTCCTAATTCAAGCATTTGGGTGCCACTTTACCCAGATTTTTCCGGATTGCTATCACCAATTTCAGAAAAGTGAAATGGTAGATGCACCCTGATTGACACCCCCGGTTCACTTTGGTGAGCTGGGGATTTTTTTTCACTGGGTGGTAAGGTATTACCCACTCTATCTAGCCATCTCTATAGATTAGTTTGCTTGCTCCTTTCCCTCTAAACACCAACTGATGAACGGTCTTAAGCACTTAAAACAGGTGAAATTGCGTTAGGAACCAGCTATTTTACCCTTTGGGAATCGGTACTCATACCCAGAATTGGATTTACTGAATCAGTAAGGTTTCCAGGAGAAAGGATTAGGGTGTAGATTTATCCATAGTATGATAAGCGTGTTACCAACTAGCTTAACATCTGAAATTTTCCCCAAGATACTCCTTTGGGGTGTCATCACTGTCCCCAGAGCATTTTAGTAAGCCTGACCCTCGACTTTGCTAATTCAGGTCAATACTGCCTAATCCTTGGTATTAAGCAGTTTGTCAGTCTTAGGGAGAAGCTCTAGGTGTATTATTTTAGCTTTATTATGGTTTTTGTAAAGATTTTGACAAGACTCGGTAATTACCGAGTCTTGGGGTTTCACTCCATAGGTAGATGATTTTTGAGCATAGCTTTTAGGGAGCTAGTGAACATCGGGTGATGGGGTGATGGGGAAACAGGGAGATAGGGAGAATCTCAACTGGTTAGGACTGATGCACAAGGCGCGCTTATGGACACTAATGACAACGATTTCAGCCTTTGATTTATAACCAGAAACTGGGTTGTAAGGCTCTTGGTGCGTAAGTCCTGATTGTCTTCCTTAAACAGGCAAGATCCTCAACCGAGTAACTCAAAGGACTTGATCTCCAACACCGGACCAATCATGGCAAAGGTCATCACATCCTCTCGCACTTCTCCTGTAACGGTGACCTTCAGTCCCGATTGCTTTAACTCTGGCGGACTATTTTTGAGTTCGTAGGTTTCCCCTGAATCAGAAACCAGTGCCCAGGCTCCTGAACCCATCTCTTTGCGCTCAATTACGCCTGTGATGCTGATCGTCATGCTGATTGTTTCTCCCCTTGAACGGCTAAATACGCTAGTCCAAAACAGAGCAAGGCATTGCCAATCAGGAACACCCGAGCCAAAACCCCGCCTCCAAGCCAGATTAGCTCAGGTGAAACCACAGCACTCACCGCTAGGCAACTGGCCACACCGAGAGCTGAACCAACTGCTAACCACTTCCATTGGGGATGTCCTAACAGTAGGGCGATTAATATAAATGGAATCACAACACTGGCAAATAGAGGGTTGAGAAAACTGCTGCTGCCAATAGCGCTACCTAATTCTGGAATCGAACTGCCCATGACTCGGAAGGGCCATTGGGGTAAGTCAAATATATACAAACCTTTCAGGAAGAATAATCCTGAACTCCCTGCTACTAAGCCAGTGGCAAGAGACCAACTCCAAGTAAAAGGAAAATAATTGCGCAAGAACCAGGCCAACAGGTAGGAACCTAGTACCATAGCAATCTTTGGCCACAGGGCGATCACACCACCGTCAATCCAAAAGCGAGGATTGAGATAGCCGTTATCCCGTAACCAGCGGAAGAAGTCTTGGAAGGTAATTTGTCCTTTCAGAGCCAGTTTAACGGCAGCACCAGCATCCAATTGTCCAGCACCATAGTGGTTTAGGGGGTCATCTTCTATAGCTCGGGTGGACTGCTTGAGTACATTCAACACATCAGCAGGGTCTTGAATCCCACTAGCTTTGATTAAAGCTGCTACACCAGCAACGTGAGGCGATGCCATACTGGTGCCTTGGAAGCCAGCAAATACAGGGGTGCCTGTCTCTCCATCAATCGTCTCTTGCAAAATCTTACCATTTTCACTACCACCAGGAGCTGAGATATCTACCCCAGCACCAAAGTTAGAGTAGGGAGCTTTCAGACCTGCGGAATCAAGGGCAGAAACACCAATAACATGGGGATAGCGGGCAGGATAAGCGGCAGCATTTTGGTTAGAGTTACCAGCAGCAGCCACTAGGACAACACCTTTGTGATAGGCATAGTCGATTGCCTCTGCCATCAGATTGCTTTCACCAGCCCCCCCTAAACTCATGTTGATCACATCTACCTCATGATCAGCAGCAAAGCGAATCGCTTCCGCAATATCAGCCACTGTACCACCACCACTAGCTGCCAATACCTTCAGGGGCATCAGGGTAGCTTCGTAAGCAACTCCGGCAACACCGTAACCATTGTTGGTAGATTGGGCAATGGTACCGGCTACGTGAGTACCATGACCTTGATCATCCCATGCTTCAATCCGGTCATTGACAAAGTCGTAGCCTTCAACAAATTGAGTATCTTTCAAATCCGGGACTGCGCTGACCCCGGTGTCAATCACTGCTACTGTTACCCCACTCCCCTTGGTGTCATCCCAAGCAGACTCTACATTAATGCTGCGCAGGTTCCACTGCTTGCCATAGTCAGGGTCATTGGGAACCTCGAAGGCACTATAGGTATAGTTCGGTTCAATATATTCTGTTGCTTGGGATAGTCCTGATTGTTTCAGGGTATTCAGCAGTTGTTTATCTCCTTTTAGGATATATATGTGATCCGCTGCTGAAAATTCACTATTGAGTTGGGGATTAACCTCGTATTCTTTTGCGATCGCTTGCAATTGCTCATTAAGTTGAGCAGCTGGGATATCTTCCCGGAAGTCGATCACAATCGACTCAAAATTACCCTGATTTGCCAATCCTTTAAAGTTAAACAGGGCAAAACCCAGCCCTATTACAAACAGACACAGTATCAAAAATTTTCTCATGGCAATCTGTCGCTGGTTTGCGAGTCTTTAATCACCACGATAGCTTATATAGCAAAGGGAGCAGGGAGCAGGGAGTAGGGAGTAGGGAGTAGGGAGTCGGGAGTAGGGAGTAGGGAGTAGGGAGTCGGGATGCAGCACGGCCAAAAGCAGTAAACCAAGGCGCTATGGGGCGACAAGTCAACTATTATCCCCATAACTTATTATCTACAAAATCCTGATTACTTTAATTCTTTAGCTCGACCTGCCCCTGATTTTTCAACCCAAATTGAAGTAAAGTTTTTCAGCATAATGTCAGTAGGATTTATCTTTTTATCGGTTCCGATCGGTTCAAACGTTGCGTTGACATTTGGGTAAACAAAGAAAGGAATCGAAATCCGACTCCTGGAGAGTGTATGAATCACTTCGTGGGGAGTACTCACAAACAAACCATTTGTCCAAAGTTGCAACATATCCCCCAAATTAATCACAAACGCATCTTCTAAACAGACCGCATCAATCCAGGCATTTTTCGTATAAACCCGCAGGGAAGGGGTGGGAAAATATTCTTGGATTAACACAGTAAAAATGCCGTTGTCTGTATGTTTTCCTGCCACACCACTTTCAGAGGGGTAGTAAATAGTTCGATGGATCAGGATTGGATCATCAAAATAAGGGTCAAACCAATCCGGATCAAGGTTCAAAGCAACAGCCAGTGCCCTAAGAAGGTGGGGAACAATTTTAGTCATAATTTCCCCTTGAAGTTGATAGTGGGATGCAGCAAAACCAGGGGCTACAGTATCATCAGGAATCAAGGTAGGACCAGTAAACGGCTTGTCTGAAGGTGGATGTTGAATGCCAAGGTCAAAAAGTTCTTTGGGATCAGGACCAACCTCTTCATGGAGGGTTTCGCCATAAAGGGGAACGTAGCCCCTAGACGTGTTGGGATAAACAGTTTGTTTGTCTTGGCCGTAGGCTTTTTTAATGTCCTTTGGCAACTGGAAAAAGTTACGAGAGCTCTCGATGGTTTGTTGAACTAAATCGGCAGAAATGCCATGATCTTTCAAATAAAAAAAACCATGCTCTAAGCAGATATTGTAGAGGCGTTTGTGTTCTTCGTTGCCTGATTGGGAACCATTGAGGTCTTTTAATTTTGTTAACGATATTACAGGTAAGGTATTCATTGATAATTCTCCTGATTCATGTAGCAATTAGCGCGATGGGCGTTCGCGCAGCGTGGCCTACCGCCACAGCCCCGCTTTCAGCGATCGCAACTAGGGCAAAACCAATACCAATCATTTGTTTTAGGGTCAATGTTTCTTGCAAAACAACCAACCCCAGGACAATGACCACTAAGGGATAAAGGGCAGATAGGGTAGAAACGATCGCTACTGAGCCCTTAGAAACTGCCTTGATATAAAATAGGACCCCCAAAAAATTGAGCATTCCTGCAATTACAGCTATAATCCCGCCTGGATGGGTTTCCAGGCCATCCCTCAGATGCAGAAAGATCAGCGAGGCAACAATTGCTCCTCCTAATCCCTGATAGACAATTGCACTTCCATCGCTAATATACTGAGCCGAAAGTTTAGGCAAAAATGCCCAAGCTCCCCAACACAAAATTGCGCCTAATGTAGGTATAAACCATGGTTTCATCTATTTATACACCGCGATCGCCTCACCCAACATATCAGGTTTTGGCTCTACACCAAGCCCTGGAGCTTCTGGCGCAAAAGTCTTACCCCCTTGATTCCGCGCACCACCTGTAGCTGTTTCAACGGTGAGCATGTCGTGGCATAACCAAGTTGCCCGCAAGTGAGTTTCTGGGGTACTCTGAGCCAGATGCACAGCTCCCGTATCTGCAATTACACTACCAGCAGTTTCTTCAATGTTCATCCGAATCCCCGTTTCCACACAAAAATCTCGGATGCGCTTGGCTTTAGTTAAACCACCAACCCGATTAATCTTCAGGCCAATAGCCTCACAAGCACGGTCACCTTGAGCGCGGACAATATCACCATACCGCTGAATACATTCATCAAGGATAATGGGATGAGAAGTTACTTGACGCAGTTGCAGACATTCTTCATAGGTTTCACAGGGCTGTTCAAAATACAGAATTGGCTCGGTTACTGAGTTCATCACCCGCATCCCTTCATCTACTAACCAAGCTCGATTCACATCAAAGGTTGCACTTTCATTGGCAGGTAAATAAGCACCAATCGCTTTAATTCTCTCAATGTCTAGAGCCACATCAGCTCCAATCTTACAAGTATGGACGATGTAGCCTTTTTCTTGACCCCTTTTAATGGATTCAATCATTTCCTCTGGGGTACCCGTGGGAACAGAATTTTGGATGGTTATGGGTTGGTCGATACGACCACCAAATAGTTCACACAGAGGCAATCCCGTTGCTTTACCCAAGATATCCCAACAAGCCATATCTAGAGCAGATTTAATATAGGGATGACCTGGTAGAGCAATATCCATCGTCCGATAGATTAAATCAGTGCGTCTGGGATCTAATCCCAGGAGTTGGGGGGCTAACTCTTCAATTCCAGCTCTGATACCCCGCCCAAAAGCCGGTAAATAAGTGGAACCCCAAGGGCATCCTTCTCCCCAACCTCGGATTCCTTCATCTGTATCAATAGCAACTATGGTGGAATCAAGTTTATCAAAGTACAACCTACCTCCTGATAGTCGGTAAGGATGCTCTAGGGGTAAGGTGACTTGATAGACAGAAATTCGTGATATTTTCATACTGTTTTTAACTTCTTTTTAAACTAACGAAGTTATGGGGAATAATCTCACCATCTTTAAGAACGTTAGCCATTTTATAGCCCAGGTCACTTTGAACATCATTACTAGTAGCTTCTATGAGGGAGTATGTCCCCTCAAGGAAAACTTTTGAGTGGCGGGATTGAGAATCGACGAAACGCATCACGTATGCCATTCTCGATGGCAATGGTCCCGCTTTTAAGGGCAGGGTAATCGCATCTTAGTAGAGTTATAACAATACAGTAACCTGAGCTAAAATTTGACTGTAGAATTGCTGATTATACCCTCAGAAAAGTTAATGGTACTCGTTTGTGTGTACCAGTCCTGTTAGTCAACACTCCTGGAGCCTAACCGACTTCAGTTAAGAGATTCAGCCCATCACCTCCTTTGTTGACTCCTCAACAATCTTGCATCACCCTCAAAAAATGCTTCACTTCGCCGCACTGGCGGCCAGGATTTTGATTAGGAAATCATTATCCATCCCCGCCCTATAACGCTTCATCTTCAGACAAGGCGCGGGAGGGTTCGCGATCCACGCAGGTTAACACTCATGCGGCGCAGCAGCCCCAGATTCTCGGCAGCATACCCTTGGCGAACCCGGCTAGCATCTTCATTGAAGGTGACATCAAGCACCCAATGTAGACTGTTTTCAACACCCCAATGGCACCGAATTACCTGGTTATGGCGCGAGCCATCAGCCTCCAGGGAACTGAGGTAAAACTGAGTCTGGGTGGTGGTTTTGTTCCATAACTGCCGCGTCCGCTTCACCATCACCACACTGGTTAAGCCTTCCCATTCTGCTTGGCGATGCAACGGGGGGAGTTGACTCACAGGTACCGCCCACACCTGACGGGTTTCTATGCGATGATGTCCAGCTTCGACGGTTTGGTGGTCACTCAATTCAATCCCCTGCCCGTTCGGGTCAAGAGCCATAGCAAACCAAGCTTCCACCTGCTGGCTCAGCTTGCCCTGGTTGCCCTTGAGCGCCAGGACATAGTCCCCACCGGCTTGCTTAATTTCTCGGGCAATGTCAATTTGGGTGCCCATGGCATCGAGAGTCACCACCGCTCCAAAGAGGTTCAGCAACTTGAGCAGCAGTGGCACCGCAGTAATTTCATTCGATTTGCTCTCCACTTTTTGTTGAGCCAACACCAGCCCATGTTCGCTGCTCCAGGCGCTCACGCTATGCAGTGCTTTGAGGCGGTTCTCCCGGTCATAGGAGCCTTTGGCCGTCTTGCCATCAATATGAATCATTTCAATATCTAAGCTCTCGGTGATGCTGCCCACCCAACTCAGGAAGCCCGTTTCTAGTTGCTGGGGATCTAGAAGCCCAAACACTCGACCAAATGTATCGTGAGATGGTATCCCGTGAGGTAAGTCTAAAAATGTTTCCAGCCACTGTTGCTTGGCTTTACCGTAGGTTTCGATGGCCACAAACCCATCAGCGCCAGCAATCACAGCGAAAATGGCTATAGTAACCATCGCTACAAGATTATGGTCTGTTCTGCTACCCACACGGGGATCCTCCAGATGCTGAAAATGATTGAGTACACTCTTTTTCAGCATCTGAGCCTCACGCTGATGATGATTGTTAAGAACGGGTCTGCCAAAACCTTTTGCCATGATCCGTGACTAGAAAATACAACTCTTTACACATCCTAGATTACCCTTGATGAGAGATGAAGGACTAGCCCATCCAACCGGTTTTTTGTCAAGTACAATTTTTCCCAAATTAGATGCGATTACCCTGCTTTTAAGGGATAGCTTTTGTGCCAAATACATTTGTCTAGCAAAAGGGCATCACCGACTTCAAAGTCCTCTTCTAATTTATTATTTTCCAAAAGAAAAGTTTCCATCTGATCAGCCAACTGGAAATCATAATTATTCAAGTATTCAGTTTTCAATAATTCCTTAAATTTATCCTGTTGTACTAATTTGTAAATAAAATTAAAATACTCACGGGCAGAATAAACTTGGCAAGACACATAGGCCAAGCCTCCGTGTTGCTCTTTTGTATTAATCGGATCGAGGGGAATCCAGAGAGTATATCCTAAATCCTCTGGCCTAATGTAACAAAAGGAGTAAATGTCATGATGCCAAGGGAATCCTTTCTGATTTGCTTTTATCTCAAATGCAATTCCTTGCATGAAAGTTAGTTCATTATGGGCTAATTGTCTCATAACATATTGAAAATTCGTTGAATAATAGATATCGTGTGTTACCGTTTCTTCAACGTCATAACCGATTTTTGAAAATTCTCCAGAGTAAACCCTAGGAGGATTTTTCATTTGATTGGAGTTAGATGTTAGCTTCCGTAATTGAGCGGTAGCTTCACTTGTAAACAGTTTTTTGAGTTTGATAAATCCATTCTCTGAAAAAGACTGTTTATCGTCTTGGGATAGAGTAATTTTATTGACTAATAAACCCATGTAATTTAATTCTATTTATGTTATGGTTTTCAGCTCACCTTAAACTAATCATTGCTACCTTTACTAATTACACAGATAATCAGCCTATTCAAATCAACTTTAAATTATTGATTTTAAGCACTAAGATGTGCCAGAAATTTGGTTATGACTGGAAGCTTGGCTTGGCTGCCAAAATTAAAGGATTTTATCTTCTCAACAATTTCTGGATTAGGTTGATAAGTATCAATATTATCAGATACCCAACAGGTTCCAACACTCCAACGAATCACATCCACTAATAATTGATCGGTCAGTCCCATATTTTTTCCTAACTGATTAGCTTCCCCTAAGACTAAGTAATTAATATAAGCCATAAAATCCGTGAGAGATTGAGCAATATCCATCAATTTTTCGTCTTTCAAAGGTTCTGGGGCAGTATATTCCAGTTGATAGGGGAGAGGTTTAATTCGACCAAAACTATCTGTTACTCGTTCCTCAGAATGAATATAACTGCGATCTAAACCATAGGGAGAGGGAGCAGTAAAATCAGGAACTCTCAAATCTAAATTATTGTCTTCTTCGATTAATTTAGTCACCTTGACATGGTTATCATGGGCGTCATATTTTTGCCCCGCTTCCCGATATCGCTCTTCAACAATACGCCCTAGAGGTAAAGGAACATTCAGTTCATCAGCTAATTTTACCGTTAAATCCGTATCTTTTACCGTAATTTCTAAGGAACAGGAATAATCATAACTGCCATCAAAAATAAAGGGGGTTACTTGCTCTGTCACCACACTATTACCTTTGGACGATCGGATATAATCCCACATCCATAGCATATTTATATTATTGATTTTACATATCATCAGAGCTTCCCCTAATGTCAACATTTGCGCATAAAATAACAAGTTAGTTAACAGTTTTACAGTTTGAGCTTCACCAATGGTGTTACTAACAAAGAAAGAAATTTTTCCAATCGCATCAAGGGTTTCTTTACTCAGATCGTAACCTTCCCGATCTCCACTAACATAGAAACTGGCATTACAGAAATCTACACCCATGTGGGAAAGATTGCTCACCGGAGATTCTAAACTCAATAGTCCTTTTTTAGCTGCTTCTTGTGCTATATGTTGAGTGTTATGGTAGTCAGTTGTGGAGAAATCCATCCAAGTTGCACCAGGTCTCATGCCTTCTACTGCCCCAGTTTCTCCTAACATATTTTCTAATACATGATGGGGTAAGGGTAAATTGGTAATCACCAGATCGGCACCTTGGGCAGCTTCCTTGGGACTGTCTTTCCAAACTGCCCCCTTTTCGATTACCGTTGTTGCTGCTTCTGGATATTTATCATAAACTTGGACTTCATACCCATCCTTAAGCAGTTTGTAGATGTGCTGTTTGCCCATAGCACCCGTACCGATATAGGCAATTTTTTGTTTGCTCATAATTTGTTGTGATAATTTCAATTGTGCCGAATAGACTGCTTTATGGATTACGCCTTTTTTTCAGGGGTAATTACAACTTTACCAAAAAAGCTTTTGCTTTGAAAAAATTTCTGAGCCTCTTGCATTTGACTCAGGGGGAAAACTTTAGCGACTGGAGGATTCAACAAACCTCGTTCGATATATCCGAGCAAGTTCTGAAACACTGCTGGTTCATAACGGTTTGCTCCTTTCATCTCCACATCCTTGTAAATCAGATCTCGCATATCTAGCTCAACCAGTGGACCGGCGATCGCTCCAGAAGTCACATACCTTCCTCCGACAACCAGGCTTTTGAAGACCAGACTAAAATATTCTCCTGCCACCAGATCCACGCTCACTGTAACTTGATGGTTCGCCAAATTATCGGCAAGTCTTTCGTCACGGGCATAAGCGTAATCAGCACCCAACTCCTTAGCTAAATGCTCTTTGTTCGCTCCCACAATAGCAATAACTACTGCTCCTCGAATTTTCGCTAACTGAATTGCTGCACTGCCCACACCACCAGACGCTCCCGTGATGACGACTGTATCTCTCGCTGAGACTCTCCCGTTGGTTAACAAATTTTCCGCTGTGGAATAAGCGCAGGGCAGGGTTGCTAACTGAGTATCGGGTAGATCGGAATTAATGGGGTAAGCATTGGTTGCCGGAACGACCGCATACTCAGCAAAGCCACCATCAATTTCGCTGCCTACATACTGGTATTCTGCGAAAATAGCTGTACGAATCCAAGGATATACAATCACCCGTTGATTCAGTATTTCTGGCGTGACACCCTCACCAATTTCGACTGCTTTTCCTACGATATCTGCTCCCTGAATGCGAGGGAATTTAACACCCATCCGATTCCAGGTTGATTTTCCTTCCTCATAGCTCTTTGTGTCTTGCAGCAATTCTTGAAATCCTTCATCTGCTGCATACCAACCAGTGCGGGTACTTATGTCCGTATTGTTGATAGAACAAGCTCCCACTTTGATTAATATTTCTCCTTTCTGGGGAGTTGGTTTAGGAACTTGAGTGTAAACTAATTTTTCTGGACCGCCATATCCCTTAAGAACAAAGGCATTCATTAATTCTGTCATAGTTTTTAATTTCCTCGATCTTTCCTTGTTTCCCAACGTATTCATAAGTTGGGTCATGGGTATTGTGCAATTTTTGCAATAATTCGCCGCACCCTAATATAGATTGGGTTGAAATAACTTGAAACCGACGCACACGCACAGGCGATCGCTGCCCGGTTTTGTCCTTCAACCCAACCTACGCAAAGGCAAATGCCTTCACCAACGTTATGGCTTTTTTAGCAAACTTTAAAAGCCCAGTAGTGAGCCCCTTCTTCGGCAATGTAGGGACCATCCATAATGGAGCTAACTAGCTTGGCCTTGTTTTCAGCTTGGAGTTGATCGCAAACCCCTTGAAAATCTGTGCTGTCGTAATAACTTTTACGAGTACTCACTACAACTAATCCCCCCGGCTTAGTAAAGCGAATCATTTCTTCGAGGGCTGTGGGAGGCACATGACCGAGGGTGAAAACGCCGCAACTAATTGCAGCATCATAGCGATTATCCGGGTAGGCAACGATTGGTTTAGTCATATCGCATCCTCCGGTTAAATTGCGATAAGCTTCGGTTTTTTCAGCTTCTTCAACCATGCCATGGGACAAATCAAACCCATCGACATTTTGATAGCCTTTGCGACGTAATGCAATGCCGACAAGGCCTGTACCACAGCCTGCATCTAAAATTTCGATTTCCGGATTGCGTAAATTCAAAAACTTGCCATCCTGCTTGGGTAACAAATCCAAATAGGTAGCAATGTAATCCGGGCCACAATAGTCTTCATTCTCAACATCTTGGTCATAACCCATTGACCATTGATCGTAGTATTCCTTCAGCTCTTCAGCCTTTCCAGAAAGCTTGTGGGCTTCCTTAATCGCATCAAAACTATTAACTGTCTTGGCACTGTTGGGTTCAGCAATGGTTGTCTTCAAAATAAATACCTCTTGTTGTTGACAACTGTTTAAATCTTTGTGATGGAGAGGGCGACAAGGGAAATATCAGCCCAATTCCTATCAAGAGAAACCTCTAGTGCGGAAAAGTTGCAAAATTTTAGTCATCATCGGGTGGTAAACCAGGTGATGACATTGTTTTCCAAAGTCGAACTGCTTTATTTTGGCTAGGGATGGTTGGTCAGGATAATCAGAATCCTCGTGATCAGAGACCGGACTGGGAGCCAAGCTCCACCAGACAACTTCCTTTAAGAGGTCTCTCGTTAAGCCCATATTTATCCCTAGCACTTATGCCTCTTGTAGTATAACATACTTTGGAAAAGTGACAAATTTTTTTAGTGCTTTTGCGATTTCGTTCGTGCTGTAATCTAGCTATCACAAGGGATAGTTGTAGTTTTAGAAAATTTTACGTTGGCCTCGGCGATAGTTGCTCTTCACTATCAACTGGGGGGCAATACCTATAGTATGTATCAATCCCATGAGGTACTTAAGCCGGTGGGTTTTAGAGAGTAGGGAATAGTGGCGGGTGCGCGGACATGAGAGGGTTTACCCATAGTGCGACTGCATCAAGACAGGAATAATAAACTTGAATGCACTTGATAAGTAAAATTAACGCTATAGTATTGATTGACATGATATTTTATAGGGGTTTGCGATTTCCTGAAGTACATAGTTGTCAGTTTTCACGGAGTAGGAATTACCTCTAACTCCCCTTAGGTGTTAGGCTGTGAGTCAAATATAAAAATAATCAAAAATAGTTCGAGACAGTTGGTAACGATCGCTTTGATGGTCTATTTTCTTAGTCTGATTGGCAATCACTGCGCCTAGTAAAGCTCTACAATCGAACCGTAGCCTCTAACTCGTGGCCTTAGCTCACACACGCTATGCCCGCCTATCTGTCATGCTTGATACAAATTCAGTTTTAGACGTATTACGACCGGTACAAGACCCCGAACTCCAGAAGAGTTTAGTGGAATTAAATATGATCCGCAATGTCAAGGTTGACAACGGTACAGTCAGTTTTACCTTAGTGTTGACCACCCCAGCCTGTCCCTTGCGGGAATTTATTGTAGAGGATTGCCAGAAGGCAGTAAAACAGCTATCGGGAGTAGAAGAGGTAGTAGTCAATGTTACCGCTGAAACACCTCAGCAAAAATCCCTGCCTGACCGCACTGGTATTGAGGGCGTAAAAAATATTTTAGCCATTTCCAGTGGTAAGGGGGGCGTCGGTAAGAGTACTGTTGCGGTAAATGTGGCAGTTGCTTTGGCTCAGTTGGGGGCTAAAGTCGGTCTCCTAGACGCTGATATCTATGGTCCCAATGCTCCAGCTATGCTGGGATTAGCTGATGCCAAAGTGATGGTTCAGAAAGGAAAACAGGGGGATGTGATCGAGCCAGCCTTCAACCACGGTGTCAAGCTAGTGTCCATGGGATTTCTAATTGATCCAGACCAGCCAGTTATTTGGCGCGGACCAATGTTAAATGGGATTATTCGCCAGTTCCTCTATCAGGTAGAGTGGGGTGAATTGGACTATCTGATTGTGGATATGCCACCAGGAACTGGGGATGCTCAGCTAACCTTAGCCCAAGCAGTACCGATGGCAGGAGCCGTAATTGTGACAACACCCCAAAATGTCGCTCTGCTAGACTCCCGCCGAGGCTTGAAAATGTTCGAGCAAATGGGAGTCCCGGTGTTGGGAATCATAGAAAATATGAGTTACTTTATCCCACCAGACTTGCCCGACCGTCAGTATGACCTGTTTGGCTCTGGAGGAGGTGAAAAAACATCAAAAGAACTAGGTATTCCCTTGCTCGGTTGTATTCCCCTAGAAATTTCCCTACGGCAGGGAGGGGATCAAGGATTGCCCATCGCGGTTGGCAATCCAGAGTCAGCCTCCGCTAAAGCACTGGTAGCGATCGCATCTCAGATTGCTGCCAAAGTTTCCATTGCTGCCCTGTCTAATTAACAAAGGCTTGCCACTCAAAAATAGAAAATGGAAAATCACCATTAACAATTTTATCAGGGTTAATACCTAATAGCTCATAGCTAATATAGGGACCCTAAATAAATTGCGAGAATTTTTCTTCCCTGCTCGCTGCTCCCTACTCCCTGCTCCCTATTCCCTATTCCCTATTCCCTGTTCCCTTTGCTATAGCTCATACCTCATAACTGATGGTACAAATTAATAAATTTAAATTTAGAAATAGTATTCGTTGGCGGCTGTTTTGGGCCCCCTGGCAGGAATTAGACTGGCAACTGTTATTCCTGACTGTGGGGCTAACCATCTTTGGGGCAGTGATGATTCGCTCTGCAGCCATCGACAATGGTGAAGACTATTGGCTCTCCCACTTGCTCATTGGTAGTATTGGATTGTTCATCGCTCTATTCATTTCGCGATCACGCTATCAATCCCTGATCCAATGGCATTGGTTAATTTACGGGATCACCAATCTGTCCTTAATTGCTGTAATGATTATCGGTGCTAGTGCTAAAGGTGCTCAGCGTTGGGTTACCATTGGAGGGTTTAATGTTCAACCCTCAGAATTTGCCAAGATCGGGTTGATTATTACTCTAGCTGCCATCTTGCACAAACGACCAGCTACTAGCATTCCAGCAGTAATAGCAGCTTTAGCAGTAACTATATTACCTTGGGCATTAGTGTTTGGGCAGCCTGATCTGGGAACATCCTTGGTGTTTGGGGCAATTACCTTGAGTATGCTTTACTGGGCAAATGCCAATCCCGCCTGGTTGGTCGTGTTGATTTCCCCTCTGGTTTCAGCCATTGTCTTCAGTATATCTTTACCTGCATGGTATACCTGGGCTGCAGTAATCACACTGATTGCCTTCCTGAGTCTCCCTTGGCGCTGGTTGGGAGCCTTGGGTACCCTGGTGGTTAACCTAGTTGTCGGACCGTTAGGAAAAGTCTTCTGGAATCTGTTGAAGGACTATCAAAAAGACCGATTAACGCTCTTTTTGAACCCCGATCTAGACCCCCTCGGCGGAGGATATCACCTAATTCAGTCTCGGATTGGGATCGGTGCTGGTCAACTTTGGGGAAGGGGACTGAACCAGGGAACTCAAACTCAACTCCACTTTATCCCGGAACAGCATACTGACTTCATTTTCTCAGCCATTGGTGAAGAACTAGGCTTTGTAGGTTGCTTGTGTATTTTATTAGCCTTGTGGTGGTTGTGCCTACGCTTGGTGCTGATTGCTCAGAATGCTAAAGACAACTTTGGCTCTCTGGTAACAATTGGCGTTCTCTCAATGATTGTGTTTCAAACCGTGATCAACATTGGGATGACTATTGGCTTAGCTCCCATCACAGGAATTCCTCTACCTTTACTCAGTTACGGTCGTTCAGCCCTGCTAAGCAACTTTCTTGGCCTAGGGTTGGCCCAAGCAGTGGCCAATTATCGACAGCGATTGAAGTTTCAATGAGTTATAGCGTAAGTATTCAGCTATCAGCTATCAGCTATCAGCTTATGAGCACGCTTGGCCAAAGGCCAATAGCTAATGGCTGACCCCTAAATGCTTAGATGGGCAAATCCGGAGACTTTCAATTCTGTAAAATCTCGAACTATTAAATTCTCCCGTTTGCGCAGGCTACGCCAACGATCTTTATTTTAAGCATGATAGCTGACAGCTGACGGCTGACAGCTGACGTTATGGGTGCTCCTATACCCCACAATAAGTCCATTAGCTCCTATCCTAGTAAAGGAAATCTAAGTTTTGAGGCATTCATGATTTTTCCAGGTTCTATAGTTCGCGTAATTAATGTTGACGATACCTATTATCGCTTTGAGGGGCTAGTACAGCGCGTTAGTGATGGTAAAGCAGCTGTGCTGTTTGAAGGAGGTAACTGGGATAAATTAGTAACGTTTCAGCTGTCGGAAATCGAAGAGGTGAAACCAAAAATTGGTAAAAAGGGTTAGTTTACAGGCATAGATTAAATCAATAGCTAATGACTAATGACTAATCATGACTAATCACTAAACCATGCGCCTTCCCTTACCCCAGTTTACCCCCAGCAATCGCTCAGAACATCACCTTGCTGAGGTGATTGAAACAGCAACTACAGAATTTCTCGCTCAATGTTTAGAGCCAGAAGATCTAAGCTTTCCGGTCATGCCTCCCTTTGGCAGCTGGGTAAAATCTGTAGATGATGAGTCAGGTAATCAAATTTTTGCTGTAGTTTATTATGCTACGACTAGCCCGATTGATTCGGTTCATCGAGCAACAGCTTTAGGATTATCACTGGCAGAATTACGTGAGCAGCAGCCTCAGATTTTCGCCATGCTCAAAACTGAGTTCCGTGCTGCCATCGTTGGATTTATGTCTGCCGAAGAGGGTGTGAATGGTTTTAGCAACCATCACGGTCGAGTCTATCAGTATCTTCCACCCCGTCCACCGCAAATTCATCAACCTGTCTACCAGTGTGAACCATCAGAGGTTATTCACTTTAGTGAACAGTTGGATTTTTTGCGAACACTTTTGGAAGTCAATGGTGCCCCAGTAGACCCCCTGACCGCAGCTGTGATTAGAGAAGTTTATCGTCTTCGTCAGACCGACCGTGACTGGTTAGTCAAAGCTGGACGAACCTTGAGTGTCTTACTTAAGGATGATTATGACCGCTTGCGGTATATTTTGAGTCAGATTCATTGGTAGTATCCTCCTCCCTCGTTATCCCTTACGGGGATAACGGGTTATCCTACGCATTACTTTACCGAAAATTTTGGGTAATCGCGCCCCGTCCTTCGTTGGCCTTTGGCCACGCTACGCGAACGACGGCTTTCAATGAAAGTTTGTAATAGATGTGGTATAATTAAAGTATAAACAATAGACTTTAAAAGTAGAGAGATACTATCTAATCATAAGTAGGCAACGTAAAAAATATGTAGAGCGTACATATTGCGTAATTGGGTCTAACGACTTGAACGTCTATGAAAAAATTAGAT
>NZ_MKZS01000001.1:350283-354905 GCF_001942495.1 Moorena bouillonii PNG | reverse complement strand
TTCTGCTGTATCGCTCACTACATAAGACTCTCATGCCTCCTTGTCCCCCTGTTAGAAAAAAAAGGTACGGTGGGGCACAACGAAACCTAGGTCAAAGACCAACTACGCTTGTGGAGAGGAGACCTCTATTTTGCCTGGCTCCGGCCTGGTTAAACAAGTCACCTCGTTGAAACAAGAATCCCCGTCCTTCCAGGGCGGGGAGTGTCAAGAATCACTTCTTGAGTTTCCCGGTTACTTCCAACAGGAATTTCGACCCACACCTCCCTCTGTTTCCCTATTCCCTATTCCCTATTCCCTATTCCCTATTCCCTATTCCCTTTACTCATTACCAGCTTCATCAATTTGAGCCTCCAATTGGGCTACCTTTTGCTCCAGCTGTTGCTTTTCCAATTTCAAGTTTTCTGCTAAGGCTTCAATTTTTTCGCGACGTGCTTCTACTTCTAAATCGCGGATATCTAACCCTTGGCTTTTCAAGGTTAGCTCTTGCCGCCATTGTTCAGCCCGTTTCATTTCTTCTTCTAAAAAGGTAGACTTAACCTCAGCTGTTAAATACTTCTTGACTAAATCTAACACCCAATCGGTGGCAGATTGAATAGAGATCACCTCTTGAGTTTCAGCCAGATCGATTAAGACTAAGCAACCTTCTTTAAAAGCTTGGGAATTACTAAACGCCACAGGTCTTGGCTGAATGACTTCCCAGAATTGATCAGAGTTTTGGCGGGCAAGTAGTTGCAATTGGAGCCCGCCAAAATCATCATTGTCTTGAACTTGAGCTAGGTGTAGCATTACCGGTTTGATAGAAATCTGTTTAAAGTCTATTTAAGCGATCGCGTAAAATAGACTCTTGCTTTTTAGCCTCAGCTAAAGCCTCTTGAGCACCCTTAACCACAGCTTCTGGAGCTTTACTCACAAAGTTCTTATTACCCAGACGCCCAGACAAGGATTTGACTTCCGCCTCTACTTTACGTAACTTCTTTTCTAACTTAGCCCGTAGAGCATCCACATCCACCACACCAGTTAGGGGAATTAGCACCTGGACAGTACCGACTACACCCGCCATGGTATTTTTAACCTCTTTGTCCAAGGCTGGAGTGATGGTTAATTGATTGACCTTACCTAAGTCTTTGATATAGGCAAGACCCGCCTCCAAAATTTGACGTTCGTCACTGTTGCTGCTTTGCAGAATAACAGGTGCGGTCACCCCTGGTTTAATCTCTGCCTCAGCCCGGAGGTTGCGGATAGTACGGATTGTACCGATCAGCAGCTCAAACCTTTGCTCTAGTTCTGAGTCAATTAGAGAACTTGGGGATATAGAAGATTGGGTATTGCCTATTGACGAAACGTCATGGTCTATTTTAACCTGCACCTCTTCTATATCTTTGATATCTTCTATATCTTTAATATCTTCTCCCTGTTTGATATTCCCATCAATCATCCCCATGTTGGACTCAATTTTCTTCAATTCCGAGGATTGCTGAGTGTCTTCTTTACCAACAATTTCTGCTTTGATGGATTGAATTTTTTCCGATAACTCTTGACGATTCTCAGCCTTGAGCACATAACGGGAAACAAACCAAATGGCATATCCTAGACCAATCAGTTCTAAGCTAGTTGAGAGTAAGGAAATGCGATTGAGCGCACCCACGAAGGCTGTGAGGATATTGAGGGCAATAATTCCTCCCACAACCAACCCTGCTGCGATTATCGGTTGTTTGTAGTCCTCGAACAACGTCTTAGAAAGTTCTGGCAGTTTAGACAATACAGCTACAGTTTGGTTAGAGATTTCCTTGTCCTTAGACAACGATGTTCCTGACCTCGGTGATTGGGCATCAGGGTAATCGGATTTATTATCCGTTAATTTATTAACGGTTAGCAGTTCGCTGTCCGTGGTCTGTAGTTCTTTTTCCCCAGTTTCACCATCTAGGTACTCTATAGGATAAGGTTGTAGCGCCAACACCTGCCCAGATTTTTGGGTCAAGGTGTGCCAGATTTCTTCAGTGATATGGGGCATGAAGGGATGGAGTAGCTTGAGGATACCCTCTAAAACGTAAGCTAGAGTTTGCTGTGCCACAACCCGCGACGGAGAATTGGCATCCTGACGCAGTCTGGATTTGACCAGTTCAATGTACCAATCACAAAAATCACCCCAGATGAACTCATACAGTCCCTTAGCCGCTTCTCCCAAGCCATAAGCATCTAGATAATCCCTAGTTTGACGCACCACTTGATGAAAACGGGAAAGAATCCAGCGATCGCATAATTCCAATGCCTCTACTTTTGGTTGACCCAATTCTTCAGGAGTCTTACCATCAAGGTTTAGCATTACAAACCGGGCTGCATTCCACAGTTTATTGGCAAAATTGCGGGATGCTTCTACAGAAGCTGACTCATCCGTCTTGCGGTTATACTCTAATCGGATATCTTGACCGGCACCTGCCACTTCCCGAACCAAGGTATAGCGCACGGCATCCGTACCATACTTGTCAATCAGGATTAACGGGTCAATACCATTGTTAGCCGACTTAGACATTTTCTTATTGTTTTCATCCCGCACTAGCCCGTGGATGTAAACACTCTTAAACGGCATTTTACCCGTAAAATGTCCTGCCATCATGGTCATGCGGGCAACCCAGAAGAAAATGATGTCAAAACCTGTTACCAGGGTGGTAGTCGGATAGTAAGTCTTCAAATCCTTAGTCTCCTCAGGCCACCCCATAGTCGAGAAAGGCCACAATCCTGAAGAAAACCAGGTATCCAGCACATCTGAGTCTTGCTCTAGCTTGACATTTTCTCCAAATTTTGCTATTGCTTTCTTCTTAGCCTCTGCTTCATGGTGAGCCACAATAAACGGAGTCTCGCTAGTGATTGTCCCATTGGTTTCACTCACCACATACCAAGCAGGAATTTGGTGTCCCCACCAGAGTTGGCGGGAGATACACCAGTCTTTTAATTTCACCAGCCAATCTCGGTAGACCTTCGTCCAGCGTTCCGGGATAAATACCGGTGAATGGTGCTGGTCAAGAGACTCTAGGGCTCTGTCAGCTAGGGGGCGAATTTTGACAAACCATTGCGTTGAGATTAGGGGTTCAACAGGAACCTTTCCGCGATCGCTATAGGGTACCGTATGTTTGTAGTCCTCTACCTTAACCAACACTTCTTCTGCTTCCAGCTGCTTCACCACATTTTTCCGGGCTTCAAACCGGTCTTGTCCTTGGAAAGAGCCAGCCTTTTCATTTAACGTGCCATTCTTATTCATGATATTAATGAATGGCAGACTATGACGCTGACCCATTTGAAAGTCATTAGGGTCATGGGCTGGAGTTACCTTGACGCAACCGGTGCCAAACCCTGGATCAACCAACTCATCAGCAATAATCGGAATTTTTCGTCCCATAATTGGCAAGGTTACAGTTTTACCAATTAAATCCTGGTAGCGTTCATCATTAGGATTAACTGCAACCGCCGTATCTCCCAACATAGTTTCTGGTCTAGTGGTAGCTACTTCCACAAAACCATTGCTATCAGTCAGGGGATATCGAAAATGCCACAAATGCCCATCAACTTCCTTATTTTCCACTTCCAAATCTGAGACAGCGGACTCCGAGGCTGGACACCAGTTGACCATATATTCGCCCCGATAAATCAGTCCCTGATCATAGAGTTGAACAAAGGCTTCAATTACTGCTTTCGATAAGCCTTCATCCATCGTGAACCGTTCCCGCGACCAATCTACCGAGACCCCCAAACGCCTCAGCTGGTTAACGATGGTGCCACCTGATTCTTCCTTCCACTCCCAAGCCCGTTCAAGAAACTTTTCCCGTCCCAAGTCATAGCGGGTTTTGCCTTCAGCTTCTAGCTGTCTATCGAGAATGGTTTGTACAGCAATACTAGCGTGGTCAGTTCCTGGTAGCCACAGGGTATTGCGTCCTGTCATCCGGTGGTAACGGACGAGGGTGTCGATCAGAGCACTCTCGAAGGCGTGACCCATGTGCAACTTCCCAGTAACGTTAGGTGGGGGGATAACAACGCAATAGGGTTCACCCTGGTGATTGGGGTCAGCTTTGAAGACTTGGTTTTCTTCCCAGTATTGTTGCCACTTGGCTTCGGTGGTTTTCGGTTCGTATTTGGTTGCCAGGGTGGGTGTGGTTGCGGTCATGCTGGGAATGGTGAATAGATGGGCTTACCTCAATTTTGCCACAGGCTCAAGCATAGTTAAGGAGATGAACTGCAAATACGGGAAGGATGCGTGCGGCATAAAAGCAGGGGAGCATGAGTTGGTGGGGAGTCACCAAATACCTGTCCAGCTAATATATCGATAAGTATAGAAAAGCGAGTCGTCTTCGCGGTTGATCAATCGAGATCAACACTTGAGAGTTACTAGAAATCTCAACACTGAAAGCCCCGCATCGCGATTATCGGGGATGAAAGTGACTAGCGAGTTTAGTCGCCTAAAAAACTTTTATCAAAAGGTTGATAAAACTTTAGCGCCATAGTATAATCTGAGTATAGGGTACAGGCTGAAAAACCGAGGCACAACCGGGAGAGAGACCCGCAATTGTTTGACCTGAAAGTAGTAATGCCCGGAGGGTAGGGAAAGTCCTCCTTTCTTGATGCAGTCGCTC
>NZ_MKZS01000001.1:348433-350183 GCF_001942495.1 Moorena bouillonii PNG | reverse complement strand
GATTTCGGTTTAGATATTGCCATTTGGACACGGAGGTTTAAGGCCGGTCGTAGATATAAGAATCCCCGTCTTTTTAAAGCGGGGAGTGTCAACCTATCAGCATTTATAAAAATTTTCACATCCACAGTGAAATAAAGTGTCATGCTTATCAAAAAAAAACCCCGTCCTTATAGGACGGCTTTATGTTACCATCAATATGGTCAATGACCCACCCGAGACGATGGATTCAGACAGCCTATACGAGCGAAGTCCAGTAACCTGGCGGCGCAGCAAAATCGGTAGACCGGGAAAAGATGACAGGGCAATGGAAGGCCAACCCTCGAATCACGCATTACATCAAGACTTTTCTTGAAACTCGACACGTGAGAACCGCAGGACTTGCGGGGATAGTCTGTGGAGCGAACGTAAGACCATAAAACCCCGGTTAGGGTGGAGGCTGTTGCATTGAAGCAGAAACCTAAATCGTGAGGTTTAGGAATCGCCTTTCTTCTAGGACGGTGAGGATGTCAACATATAACAAATGAATAGCAGAACAACTGAGGAGTTAGGAGCTTGAAAAAAGTAGAAGCCATCATCCGGCCATTTAAGCTGGACGAAGTCAAAATCGCCCTAGTCAACGCTGGCATTGTGGGAATGACAGTTTCTGAAGTCCGAGGCTTTGGACGCCAGAAAGGTCAGACTGAACGTTATCGCGGTTCAGAGTACACGGTTGAATTCCTACAAAAACTTAAAGTAGAAATTGTCGTAGAAGACGATCAAGTCGATATGGTCGTAGAGAAAGTGATCGCTGCCGCTCGCACCGGTGAAATTGGCGACGGTAAAATTTTCATTAGCCCTGTCGATGACGTGGTCAGAATTCGTACTGGGGAAAGAAATCTAGAAGCCGTCTAAATACCCTATATACCAACGGAGCTGAGGCACGCTTTACCGAGTTAGCGTGGCTCAGTTGATTTTTATAGGGAGTTGAGGGTTTTAGCCACCGCTAGTCAACCTAACTGTTTCAACTGAGGCACTAGTAATTCAAAAGCCTTGCCACGATGAGAGCAGGATCGCTTGATCTCAGGCTCCATCTCAGCAAAGGTCAACCCCTGCTCTGGAACAAAAAAAACTGGGTCGTAGCCAAAGCCACCAGTTCCCCGAGGAGCTGGCAAAATTTCCCCCCGACAAATCCCTTCAGCTTGGTAAGCGATCGCACCATCTGGACGGGCAATCGCCACTACACAAACAAACTGGGCTTGCCGATTCACTTCCAAACCTAGCTCCCCCAGTAGCCGCTCAATTCGCTCTTGGTCGGTTTTGCCATAGCGTGCAGAATAAATCCCTGGAGCACCATCTAGGGCATCGACTTGCAAACCGGAATCATCAGCAATTGCCCATTGCCCAGTTGCCTGGGCTACCGTTGATGCCTTCAGACAAGCATTGGCAGCAAATGTATCCCCAGTTTCTTCAATCTCTAGCTCTGGTGGCTTTAACTGCAATTCCCAGTCCAAAGAATCTAGGTATGTCTGCATCTCCCGCAGCTTACCAGGATTGCCTGTGGCTACAACCAGTAATTTTGGCAGCAAATTTGGGGTTTGATGTTGGGATTTTGGATTACTCAAAGCAACAATTTCAGATTGTTTGATGAAAGGTTAACTAGCAATCAGAGTCAGTTCGATACAGCTCAAGCAGCGTTTAATGCCCGATTGCGATCTTAGTGACGTACTCCCGACGTTGCCCTAACGGGACAACGCGGGCTTCTTGCCAACAC
>NZ_MKZS01000001.1:312532-348333 GCF_001942495.1 Moorena bouillonii PNG | reverse complement strand
CCTTCCCGACGCTGACCCTATCGGGTACAGCGCGGGGCTGCCGCCTTGAAGCTCACCAAAGCCCAGATTTTCAATAACCCAACCAAAACTAGCCAATCCAAAATCCAACATTAATCCCAAATTTAACTCTAAAACTTACTGGCCCAATCTTTAGCCCAGTTTAAGGTTTGAGTTACCTGTTCAAGGGTAGCGGCTTCACAGTAGAGTCGCAATAAGGGTTCAGTGCCACTAAAGCGAATCAGCAACCAGCTGTCGTTAGCTAAACGGAATTTGTACCCATCGGTGGTTTGGCAATCCACCACTGCCTGACCATTAATTTCTTGGAGAGGCTGAGTTTGTAATTGTTCTTGTATACGCGATCGCACTTCCATCCCCGATAGATGTAAATCGATCCGGTCATAGGCAGAAGCATAGCCAGTTTGCTCTTGCAGACTCTTGTAGAGTTCACTTAAGTCTTTTCCAGATTTAGCGATCGCTTCTAATATATACAGTGCTGATAATAAAGCATCTCGCTCAGGAATATGATTGCCATAGCCAATGCCTCCGGATTCCTCACCCCCTAGCAAGGCAGGAGTAGATAACATCCGGTCAGCAATATACTTGTAACCGATGGCAGTCTCATAAACTGGCAAATTATAAAGTGCTGCCACTCTAGGAATTAGGTCAGAACCACTAAGGGTTTTGACGACTTCACCACTAAAGTTACGCCGTGATGCTAGATGTTCAATCAGGATGGGAATCAGGATTTGGGGGCTAAGGAAATTGCCCTGACCATCAGCAGCTGCAATGCGATCGCTATCCCCATCAAATGCCAACCCAACCGCTAATTCACCACCCGGTTCACTATGGTGACTCTGGAGCGCTTCAAATAGCTCAGACAGATAACCGGGTAAAGGTTCTGGGGATTTGCCACCAAATAAGGGATCCCGTTCGGCCTTAATTTCGATAATGGGTACCCCAAGAATCTTGTTCAAGCCTCCTGCTGCTGCACCATTCATGACATGGGCAAATACAGTCAGTTTCTGCTGACTAATCAGCTGTTGAATCAGGGCAATATCAACCTTTTGTCTTAAAGCATCACAGTAACTTGACCATGGGTCAAAGGTCTTGATACTCCCCTCTTTCTTAGGTGTAGCTGGTGCTTGAGAAAGTTTGGCTTCAATCTGTTTAGTTATTTCTAGAGGAACTGATCCACCAAACGCTCCTTTGACTTTTAAGCCTAGGTAATTGCCAGGATTATGACTAGCAGTAATTACCAAAGCTCCCAAAGCATTTTGGGACTTGGCTGCCCAACTGAATGCTGGTGTAGGAGCATAACTGTTAGATAGTAAGACATCAAAACCAGCAGCTTGAACCACCTCTGCGGTTTTTTTGGCAAAGTCTTCTGCCATGAAGCGTCGGTCATGACCCACTATAATCGTTTGGCTACCCGTGGTTTCCCCATAAGCATCTGCCAGAACTTGAGCAGCAACAGGGGCAACTATTGCCAAGCGCTCGAAGGTAAAATCGGCGGCAATGATACCTCGCCAGCCGTCTGTCCCAAATTTAATTGAATCTCCGGCAATCGCCATAATAGTAGTATATAGTTACTTAAATTTTAATACTCTGACGGCAAAATCCTAGCATTGGAAAGAGTTAGTGTCTTGGTGACCCGCCAAAGCCTGAGCTGGCTTGTGTCGCCATTTTGTCGTCATCTAGTAGTACTGATAGTAATTACTTAACTTAAGTCACTCTTTCGGGATTTTGTCCAGTGGGTGTATTGGCTACCACCATTGACGTTGGACCATTGGCTAGCACTGATGAGTTGCTCAGCAACCAAGGTTTTTCCTAAATGTAAGCGGGATATAGTCAGGTTTTACCCCTCTTGCGGACTCTTCCCTCTGTTCTAAATCTCGATCAATCATCCCCCGACAAGGGCAACAGTTTCCTAGTGGTCGTTGCTGATATCCTGCTTAGGTCGGGCTGACTAAGGCAGCTTCTTAAGTACAGAGATTAGATTCATGCGTTCAATGTAGGGCCAACCACCCTTTTCTTCAATATCCTTTAGCAAATCATATAGTTTCTGGCGAGTATCGGGCAATGAGGCTTGAAAGAACCCGTCTCGAATCTCGCCATGGACTTCCTCTAAACCCCTGAGTATAGCCAACAGCGCTAAGTTATCACCTTGGTAATTCTTTGCCAAAGAACGAATATCAGCGGTAATCTCTAGTAATTTAGCCTGTAATTGCTCTGAATCCAAATCTTTATCCCGATCCATTCCATCAAATAACTGTCGCAGTAAAGGCGGCTCTTCCCGTGTACAATGCTCTAAAGAACAGCTGAGGCTCACGGAATCGGTGCCATTTTTGCATGCCCTATGCCCCAATGGCAGTAGTTCAACCAAATAACAAGCTTCCCGATAGTTTGTGTGTAGCCCGACTTATAACATGGGTGTGGTGTGAATTGTGGATAATACTGGTCAATGCCTAGAGGGCAGCAGCTGTTTAACTCCTATTGCACCAGCAACCCAATTCCAGAACCAACCTAACATACATTTTTAGATCTGATTATTGACGATTGAGATTGACTATGAAGTATCGTGCTTTGATTTGTGCCTTCCTGGCTTTATGTCTGGGGGTTTTTACAGCGTCCTGTTCTCCAGATGTAGCCAGCTTGGAAAGTATCGAAGGACTCACCTATGACCAGATTAGAAACACTGGTTTAGCGAATAACTGTCCACAGCTGTCAGAAATGACTCGGGGTGCTATTCCTCTAGACCCCGACAAGTCCTATCAGATTGTCGATATCTGCTTACAGCCAACCAGCTTCTTTGTCAAGGAAGAAGGAACTAAGCGCAAAAAGGCAGAATATCTTCCCGGTAAATTATTGACCCGTTATACCTCTAGCCTGGTTCAAGTGCGAGGAGACTTAGTTTTTCAAGAAGATGGTAGTCTGAAGTTTTTGGAAGAGGATGGTATAGATTTCCAACCGATCACTATTCAGTTGCCTGGAGGTGAGCAAGTCCCATTCCTGTTCACCATTAAAAAATTGATTGCCACCACTGAGCCTGGTTTGGAAAGTATCAATGCTTCCACCGATTTTGTTGGCGATTTCTACGTCCCCTCTTATCGGGGTGCTGTTTTCCTAGATCCCAAAGGTCGAGGTCTGGCTAGTGGTTATGATAATTCGGTTGCTCTGCCATCTCAAGCGGATAGCCAAGAGTTTGCCAATGTTAAGAGCGCAGATGTGGGCGAAGGCACCATTGAGCTGCGCATAGCTCAAGTAGATAGCGAGAGTGGAGAAATTGCTGGTACATTCATAAGTGAACAACCCTCAGATACTGACTTAGGTGCTGATGAGCCAGAAGAAGTGAAAGTTCAGGGGATATTTTACGCTCGCATTCAACCAAAACAAGCATAGCTGACGTTGGTTTGAGTCTTTGAAGCCACTGACTCCCAGAATGGGAAATTTGCAAAAACGTTAATTGCTAAGGGGCGTATGCCCCTTTTTTGATAAAAATGTGGCGTTTTCGATATCCTGTATGTATTATTAATAAACTTTCATCGTTTATAATTCAGGATTAGGGTGAAATTACTGTTTTAAGAAACTTAATGGTAAATCTACAATTAAAGTAAGGAAACTATGACCAAGGCGGTGCTTTTGGAGATTAATAAACTCGATTAACCCTCGTTACCTATGTTATCAAACAAAACTGCAGCATAAACCCACGCCAATAAAACTGAGCCCCTTTCTCTAAAAGGGATGCAACATAATATCGTCCGGGGATTGGATCCGGGAAAACATCAATCGGTAATCCGACAACCATTACCAATTCAACCTGACCCATTAGCACAAGGGATAAAAAATTTGTTGCAGCCATTCAGGATAATTGGGATGAGTTAGGGGTATCCTAGCCGATTGATATCTACTTGTGATCTACTTTTAATCTACCACCTTAAACTTTGTTATGGCGACTAACCTTAACCATAAACTTAAGTATCAAAGCTTAACATTATTACAAAAGTACCAGCAATCTCCCACCGCTGAACTTCGCAATCAGCTAGTGGCTCTCAATTTAGGACTAGTCAGGAGAGAAGCTCATCATTGGGTCAAGCAGTGTCATGAAAGCTACGAAGACTTACTTCAGGTTGGCTGTATTGGCTTAATTGGTGCCATAGAACGATTTGATTCCACCAAGGGCATCGCATTTAGTTCCTTCGCTATCCCCTACATTCGTGGTGAAATTCAGCACTATTTACGAGATCGGGGTTATTCAATTCGCATTCCTCGACGCTGGCTAGCACTACGGCAAAAGTCTGTGGAAATTACTCGAAATTTACGAGCAACGTTAAATCGGCAACCGACAGAAGAAGAAATAGCAGCAGCATTAAACATTTCCCTAGAAGAATGGCAAGAAATTACCCTAGCTCATCAAAATCGGGAACCTTTGAGCTTAGATACACCAGTGGGAGATTCAGAGGACAGAAACACCAGCTTGGGTGAATTAGTCCCAGATCCTCGCTATCGCAGTTTTCAGCTGGCACAGGAAGACCAAATCCGCATTCAACAAGCCCTAGCTCATTTGGAAAAGCGCACTCGTGAAGTGCTGGAATTTGTTTTTTTACATGACTTGACCCAAAAAGAGGTAGCACAACGCTTAGACATCAGTGTAGTAACGGTATCCCGCCGCGTTAAAAAAGGCTTGGAAGCGTTGCAAAAGTTAATGAAACCGACACAAGATTAATTTTAACACTATTATTTGGTGAAGCATAATAATCTAAAATTATAGAAAATTATATACAGCTGGCAAAGTAACTGGACTTGATAGCTAAGTCATCGCTGAAACGCGCTTTGGGCTTCTTGGATTGGGTGTTATTGCCCATAGCATGCCCACAGCTTTTTGCTGAGAGTCTCCAGTTTTGGAAGTTTGCCAAAAAAATTCTATCTTCAAAGAAGTTGGTGCCACAGATCGATAACTTCAAGTTCAAGGGTATGCTCGGATAAAGCGTTATTTTTAGGTGGTCATGGGTAAAGTATCATGCATCGTATGGGTGAGTGTACTGGCTCTGCTTATAGGAGGCTGTCAACCGGGTAGAAAGGCTGAACAGGGGGAGCAGACTACCCCTAAACCTACTCCGGTGGCTTCCCCGGATAGCACCAAACCTTCTCCTCCTGTAGCTCAATTTGCTCCTAAACCCCCGGAAACACCAGAGCAGGAAAAGGTAATACCAATACCACCGTTGATCACAACCTTGCCAAGCAATGAAATAAGAAATCGGATTGATAAGGGACGTCTTGACCCGTTTGCGGCAATTTCAGTGCAACCAGAGGTGGAGATTTTGCCCAATCCTGGCCGACCAAGTAGTTCCCCGACGAGGGTACAGCCTCTGACTCCTGCACCACGAACACCGGGTTTGCGATCGCGTCCTGGGACAGGAGGTAGTGTAGCGGTAACACCAACCAGCCCTTCAAGAGCTAGCAGACCCTCCAGCCCTTCAAGAGCTAGCAGACCCTCCAGCCCCTCAAGAGCTAGCAGACCCTCCAGCCCCTCAAGAGCTAGCAGACCTTCTAGCCCTTCAAGCTCCTCAATCGCTAGAAAGTCTCCTGGCTCATCAAGAGGGAATGTTTTGCCAAGGCCCCAGAACACTCGGCCTACAGAGACTAGCATTGCTAAACCTGCTTCAAAACCAGACAATAGCTCTGTTGCCGAGGATGGTATCCCCCCTATCCCTCCTGAATTTGATCTGCAACTGCCAATCCTACCAGAACCAGAACTGGCCAATAATGTCAGTGTCACAGGGGTAGTTGATAATGGTAGGGGTGTCTATTACGCTATCCTAGATGTCCCTAATGAGCCTAGTCGTAGCGTTCAAGTTGGACAGTTTATATTAGGCGGACAAGTGCTAGTAAAGCGAATTGAAATGTATAGAGGCTTAGATCCAGTGGTGATTCTGGAAGAAAACGGTGTTGAAGTGTCTAGACGAGTTGGCGAAAACTCAGGATCAGCTTCTTGAGGTAACCTCAGGATACAGTGTTAACTATTAGGTGTTAGGTTTTAGGTGTTAGGTAAGCATATGCGCTACGCCCAGGCTACGCCAACAGCTATGAGCTATCAGTCGTCAGCCGTAAGCTATTACTTACCGTGAGACATAAGAAATAAATAGTGTACCAGCCATTGGGAGCATCCCAATGGTTTTAGATTATATAGGAGTGTAAACTATTGCGTTATAAAATTAGTTGTCCTGGTTTACCCTTGGCAGTTTATCGAGAGGTAGCTGCCCATTTACGGCAAGTGACAGGGGTAGACGCTGATTTACTACCCCAAACATCCCAGCAGTTTGATTACAATCAGAGTCAAGTTGGTGGATTGTGGATTGAGTATGGCGAGACTACTGATAAAGTAGAAAGAGAACGGGTCAAGCAAATTTTGTCCTATTATCAAAATCGCTATGGTGCCTGGGAAGAAGACACTTCCGATGGTGGACCGCAGCTCACATGATGGGGAAGCAAAAAGTTAATGGGTTTAATCCAGGCTTTACGAGGAACAAGGGATATCCTGCCAGACGAAGTTGGATATTGGCAGCAAGTAGAAGCGATCGCACAACAGATTCTCAATAGAGCGGCTTATCGAGAAATTCGTCCTCCCATTTTTGAGCGCACTGAACTGTTTGAACGGGGAATTGGGGAAGCTACCGATGTCGTAGGGAAGGAAATGTATACCTTCAACGACCGGGCAACCCCTCCTCGTTCCGTGACACTACGTCCAGAAGGGACAGCGGGAGTAGTGCGAGCTTATATTCAAAATAGCCTCTATGCTGCTGGTGGGGTACAACGCCTCTGGTATACTGGTCCCATGTTTCGCTATGAAAATCCCCAAGCTGGACGACAGCGACAGTTTCATCAATTGGGGGTAGAGGTGATTGGTTCTAGTGATCCTAGGGCAGATGCAGAAGTAATTGCGATCGCAATGAATATTCTAAATAGCTTAGGTCTAGTTAACCTGAGACTTGACCTGAATTCTGTCGGTAGTACCGAAGACCGTCAACAGTACCGACAGGCTCTGGTAGATTACCTCACTCCTTACAAAGATGAGTTGGACGAAGATTCTCAAGACCGTTTAACTCGTAATCCTCTCAGGATTTTAGATAGTAAAGACAAACGCACTCAAGAAATTGCTCAGGATGCTCCCAGTATTTTAGACTACCTAAGTTCAGAGTCCCAAAGTCATTTTGATCAGGTAAAGCAGTTGTTGAAAGATTTAGGGATTAGTTACCAGCTCAATCCTCGCTTGGTGCGGGGGTTGGATTACTACACCCACACTGCCTTTGAAATTATCTCTGATGACTTAGGCGCTCAAGCAACAGTTTGTGGTGGTGGCCGCTATGACGGATTAGTCGATGAATTGGGGGGAAATAAAACTCCAGCTGTTGGTTGGGCGATTGGTTTAGAGCGTTTGGTAATTTTGCTGCAACAACTGCAAGCCTCACCAACCCTAGCGCTAGATTTTTATCTAGTATCCAGAGGTGAAATAGCTCAAGCTCAAGGATTGAAACTGGCTCAGCAACTGCGCAAAGCTGGGTTAGCTGTAGAACTGGACTTGAGTGGAAGTGCTTTTGGTAAACAGTTTAAGCGAGCTGACCGAAGTGGTGCGGTGGCTTGTTTAGTGATCGGAGATGCTGAAGCTCAGAGCAACACCGTGAATCTGAAATGGCTGGCCTCTGGGGAACAAGAAACTATGACCCAAGCTGATTTATTGGATAAAACTGAGCAGTTAAAAGAGCAGATAGAACAATTGCCTTGAGTCTTGAGTGTTGAGTTGCGTAGTGGAGTGACCACTCTTAAAAAGTGCATTATACAGAAAAATCTTGATCAGTCTCAAAAACAGGGTAAAGGTGTTTGAGTTTGACTCGTGCATCTTCTGTGGTAAATTGCCACACTACTTTGGCACAGGCATTGTTCCGCTCCTGCTGCCAAGCCTCTATCTCCTTTTGAAGTTCTTCGGCTGTAGCCAGGCGACGGTCAAGACATTGTTTGGACAGAACACACAACTCTGTTTCCGCCACATTGAGCCAACTGCCATTACGTGGGGTGTGAATCATCTCTAACCGCCGTGCTAAACGGTGAGCTTCGGGGGCGGGAAAAGTTTTGTACAAAGAGGTGATGGTGTGGGTGTTGAGATTATCTGAGAGTAAGCGAATTTTGGGGGCATCTGGATAGTCAACATCCAATAGATGCTTAATTTCATCGGCCCAGTCTTCACAGGTGCGATGGTCTCGACAACTCACCCGTCGCCAACCTCGATTGGGGTCAAAGAACATAAACAGGGCTTGGACTCCTTCGCGGGTGTAGTGATAGTCTTCCTTCACATCAAGCCCCGGCTGCATCGGAATGGGTTCATATAGATGCCCATGCAGTTCTTTACTCGCTTCATCCATACAAATTAACGGCATCTCTGGATTGGCTGGACGGGTGTACTCGTCTAGAACCACTTCCATCTCGGCGACGAATCTGGGCAAGTCCCGCTCAGGGATGCAGAATCTCTCGGTTTTCCAAGGGCGCAATTGGTTTTTTTGAGTGTTTTTCTCACGGTTTCTCTGCCGATTTGCGTGACAATTCTGCGTTTTTTCAGTTCATTGGTTAACAAGCGAATGCTCCAGTTCCCTCTTCCTGCTGGTGGTTGTGAGCAGCACAGAGCAATAATTTGAGCTTCGGTCTCTCCATCCACGATTGGGTCTACCGGGGGCTTTCTTCTCGCTTTTCTTTCCAATGCTGGCGCTTCCCCTTTCTCTAGAAATCGCTGGCGGATTCGACCCACTGTGTTGCGATGCAGATTCAGAGCTTGAGCGATTTCGTTATCTGTCCATGTTCTCGTTGCCAGCTCTCCTTCATCGGACATCAACAAGATTTGTGCATGAAGGATTTTTTTGGCTGGTGCGTGTCCATTCCGGCTAATTGCTTCGAGTCTTTGCCTTTGCTCTGTACTCAGTGCAATCTTGTCCCGTCTTCCTCTACCCATGGTTCTCACCGCTCCCTGGCTTTATTACACTATTTTAACATGGTCACTCCAGTAGGGTGTGTTAGGGGAGCCTTGATATTTGGCCTCTAGCCCTTGGTTAGGTTGCTGCCCATAACGCACCACTGCTGGTTCAAACAACTGTTAGGAGATGCACCCTTGAGTGTTCAGTGTTAACACTTAATAGCTTCGTATTATTTCGTAGTCACACATCAATGCTTTGAGATAAGTCTGGGTATGCTTAGGTTATAAAGAAAGGGGTTAGCATCCTGAGGATGCTGCGCTACCTGCCATCTCACCTGTAGAGTTCCCCAGCTACTGCTATGCTACCAATACCGGATTACTTAATTGCCCTGACTGTAGTACTGGTGGTAATCCCATCAGTATTCGTAATTTTACTACGTTTTGCTCTCTATACCCATCTTTTATCCCTAGGGAAGCGAGTAAGAAGACTAATCCATGGACAGCCTCGTGGGAAAAAACCCAGAATTGTAGAAGAGCTAGAAAGACGGTTCTCAGATGCTAGCCGACATTTAGAGCAGGTCAATACAGGCGCATTAATTGACCAAGCCTACAGCCACGAAAAAGTTGTTGGCATATCTTGTGACCAAATTGATTACATTGGTCGGATTATGCCTAGCTTACTGTTATCCTTTGGCTTACTAGGTACCTTTATTGGCATCACCATCAATTTGTTAGCACTCAGTCAAACAATCAGTCAGTCTGATGCTACCGATATCAATACTTTAGTTAACCAATTACAGCAACCCCTAGAAGGGATGGGAATTGCTTTTACCACTAGCTTAACCGCTATCTTTTTTAGTGCTGTCTTAACGGTAATTAACGTCGCCTTCAATACAGGGCTAGCGAAAAACAATCTAATTAGTTACTTAGAAGATTACTTGGATAATATTTATCAGCCGAGTTTAGCAGGGCAAACACGCCTGGATGTATTAGTTCAGGGGATGTCCAATATCTTTGAAAGCTTTTTGGCGAGATTTGGTCAGACTGTTCGAGAAGCAGTGGAATCCTCACTAAAAGAAAAAGTGCAAGAAATTGCTGATGCTAATATTCAAGTGCTTAAACTAGCAGAAAATTCTTACAATAGATTCTTCCAAGCTGCTAGTACTATCGCCAGAAGTGCTGAAGAATTTCAGCTAGCTGCTGCTCAATTTACCCAAGTTGCTCAAACCTTTGAACATAGCCAGTTTCCTCAAAAATTATCTAAGGCTACAGTAGATTTAACTAGAACCCAAAGCAGTTTCTCTGAGTCAGCCAGTATGCTATCGCAATCAGTGCAAGGCATGGGAGTAGCAATGGCTGAACTTCAACGTCATGGGGTTAAATTGGTAAAATTGGCAGAAGAAATCAGTGCCCTCAGACAATCTTCTCTAGATGTAGTAAAACAGCATCATCACAGTCAACAAGCCTTAGGGAAGATTATCCCCCAACTTCAGCAAGGAGCACAGGGATTTCAGTCAGCGATCGCTAGGCTTGATCAATTAGAGCAACGGATTGCTTCTCGAAGCGATAGCTTGAGTGACGTTCAAGCTGAATTGGCTAAGTTAGTGTCAAATGTGAAAAGCTATACCGAAGGAGTAAGTCTGGGAATTCAGGCTTTAGGCGATCGCCTTAATCAAAGTATTACTCAGCAAGCTAATACTGACCAGCATAATTATGAAATTATGCGACACAATCTTGAAAAAGTTGTCAATCATCTCAATAACACCAATCAGGAAATTGCTAAGATTAGCCAAAAACTGACTGAGTCCAATCAAATCGATGGTTCAACTCGCATAACTCAAGATATGACTGTAGGAGAGCTAGTCAGGCGTTTGAGCAGTGAACGATAAACCTGGCAAATCGTTAGCTGTCAGCCTTCAGCTGTCAGCCGTCAGCTGTCAGCCGTCAGTTTAAAATAAACCTCTTTAGGGAGAATTTAATAGTTCGAGAAAGTCTGGGAATTTGCCCATATAAGCATATGCCCTTAGCCCATAAGCTGATAGCTGATAGCTGATAACTGATAACTGATAGCTGAGAGCTGATAACTCAATGCTGATAACTCAATGCTGATAGCTGATAGCTGATAGCTGATAGCTGATAGCTGATAGCTGATAGCTGATAGCTGAATGCTTACAGCAAATGATTAATAGTAATTATAAGATTGACAGAGAATTGATAAAATGCGTCGTTCACGAAATAATGATTGGAATGAAGAGATAAATCTCTGGCCAGCTTTTACAGACTTAATGTCTAATGCCTTCATGATCCTGATCTTATTTTTGTTGCTGTCTATCCTGAAGTCTGTGCTGGCACAAACTGCCTTGGAATCAACCATTGATGATCTCACCAGAAGTGAAGATGAAGTGGTGCAATTAGCAAGGGAGAATGCGGAATTACGAGCTAAGGCAGCTCGGGTTGATCAACTTGAGCGTGGGGTAGCGATTTGGAGAGCTAGGGCAAAGCGCTCAACTGACCGCCAAAAGTCACTAGAACAGCAGGTTAGGTCTTTGCAGGTACAGATTGCTGCAGCACCAAAACCACCAGATACACCTCCGATTATTGTAATAAAAGATCAGGGGGCTTACCGATTTGATTCCGGCAGTGCGGAAATTCCCTCAGCTATGAAGGACTATATTCGGCAGCAAATTGTCCCTGCTATTGAAAGCAATGCCAAGAATTATGACATTAATGTAGTAGAACTGATTGGTCACACCGATGGTCAACCTAATCTTGGTGCTGGCAATATCGACCAAACTATTGGGAATGTGGTTAATAAAAATTCCTCTATCAGTCAACTTAGACCAGGATCTAATGCTGATTTAGGACTGATGCGAGCGTTGGCAGTTGTGCAATTACTCCGTGAGATTCAAGCTAAAGAAGGGCGGCTCAAGGGGCTGCAATTTCGAGCTTATTCTGCAGCCCAGTTAATTTTACCTAATGGACAAATTGCTCCGATTAGTTTGAAGGATGATCAAACTAGGCGCAGGATTGAAATTCGGTTTACTCGTCTCGGTAGGGTGACAAATGTTCAATAGTTGAATAGGATATAATCTGGCTAATCTGGTAAGGAAAGATACGTCAGCTGTCAGCCCTCAGCTGTCAGCTGAATGGTTACAAAGATGGTAGTCATGAATTTGCGATCGCAAATTCATTGATAAGGAATAATCGCCATGACCTATGTCGTAGATAAACAAAAAGACCAACGGCTAGTCCACTCCGGGGTAAGTTGGCATAACTTCAAATCAATTCAAGCGGGGTTCGTCAACTCCCCAGGAATTCGACTGTTCTACTACAGGGGTGAGGTAGAAATATTGGCAGTTTCCCAAGAGCATGAAGCGTTCAGTGGTGTCATAGCACTGTTGCTGGGTACTTATTTTGTTGAAAAACAAATTGAGTTTACTCCAACCGGTAGCTTTACCCAAGAGAAGGAAGGGGAAGCATCTGCACAAGCAGACCAATCTTACCTAATTGGTAGATCCTCAGGAGTGATTGCAGACCTCTCTATTGAAGTTGTCTTTACCAGTGGCAACCAGAGCAAGCTAAATCGTTACCAAGCATTAGGAGTACCCGAAGTTTGGTTTTGGGAGGATGGTGTATTTGCTTTGTATCACTTGCGCTCTGATGGTTACGAAAAAATTTCCCAGAGTGAAGTCTTGCCAGATTTGGATATTGACTTATTGTCTCGGTGTCTGATGATGGCTTCCAAAGTTGAAGCGATTAGGCACTTCAGACAGGCTATCTCTGAGACTTAGAATAATCCTTAAAATTAGCCCTAAAATTTAGTATCAACAGGCACATCTTAAAGGTTAATTTTGTGGTATAGCTTTCTTATCCCCTTAAACAGAGTAGATTTCAGTCACTCTGTCGAATCCGGTGGTTGACAAATCCTGAGGGTGGGGATAAACAAAATACTCGACTTAAAGTGTAAGCTAATTGGAAAAGCAATCAAGTCCATTAGCAGGTCTTTGGGTCATAGATATCGACAATGGCTAAGAAGTACTGGGAATTTCTACTACAGAAAGAGGGGGAGCGCTCCTGGAAGCCAATCAAGTCTTCTGAGATCGAGATTGAATCCGGTCGGTATCGGATAGTGGCTCGTTCCAACCTGCCCAATACTGATGTAGAAATTTGCGTCAGCTATGATAGCACAGAGCAAGTGCCACCCAAACGCAAGTCCCAGAAACGATGGCGTCGCACCAACTCAGAAGGGTTAATGGTGGTGATTCCTTTCACCACCATTAACCCTGGTCTGTGGAAGTTACGTTGCAGTAACGATATCATGGACGATTTTATGGGTGAGTCCTGGCGAAAATCCTTAGCGCTACAAGTAATACCCAAGGTCAAAGATGTTGAGACACCCCCTAAAACCTCTGTATCCACCCCAGTAGAATCCACCCCAGTAGAATCCACCCCAGTAGAATCCACCCCAGTAGAATCCACCCCAGTAGAATCCACCCCAGTAGAATCCACCCCAGTAGAATCCACCCAAACTGATACTCAGCCGCCTCAACTAGACAATTCACTGACTACACCTGAGCTAGCTGTTGATTCTGCCTCCACCAATACTATTACTAATGACCTCAAACCAACAGATGCTAGTTCAGATGGGAGATCAGATGCTAGACCAGATGCTAGTTCAGAGTTATCTAACCCTCAGGAGTACGAGAGTCAGATCACACCACCAGAAGAACAACCCATAGCCATTGCTGCACCAGAGTTACCTGTTGACCAAGCCCAAGCAACAATTGGGGTTAGCCAAGAGGAATCTAGTCCTAGCCAAGAGACGGTTTTGGAAGAGCTAGAAGAGGTTTACCCAGACGCAGCGGTTAATCCTGAAACCAACCAACAACCAACAGCAACTATCTCGCAAGACTTACCACTCCAATCGACTGTTGATAATTCCATCATGGAAGAATCTCTGGAAACTTTGGAGCAACTACTACAACAGGTGCTTCAGCCAGTATTGGATGAGTTGGAAGATCGGGACTCTGAAGATAACCAACAGCTAAGAAAAACCTCTGATTTAGATTGGGTTTCAGATACACAGGTTAATCAGTACGGTTTAACCCTAAGACTAGATAAGGATATTTTCCTGGCAAGGCGAGGAGAGTCGTTGACTATCAAAGGGGAATTGGTAGTAGATAATGATAAAATTAATAATAATGGTGATAGTATAACAGTTAGTGTTTTAGATAGTGTTTTAGAAAACTTATTTCCTGCTACTCTACGCTATCAATTGCGGTTTCCTCAAACAGGAAAACGTTTGTTAGATATTGAGTACTCCCTATCTCAAGAGGAGTTATTTTTAGGATTTAGCCATAGTCTAGATATTCCGACGGATTGTAAAAGTGGTCTAATTTTAGGAAAAATAACCCTTTATAATTCACAGTCAACTCCTTTAGCCACTCAACAATTTACTGTTACAGCTAATGTAGAGGATTTATTAGAAGTAATTGTGCCAGGGAATCAGGGGATGCCAATGGAAACCATGGTAGTACTGGCTAATCGGATCGCTGAATCTGCAAAATCTGATCAACCTGATCAAGACCTTCTATTATTAGATGAAGACCCCTTAGAGCAGACTACGCTGGATCTGGTTGAGCTACCTCAAAACCATCCATCTCTGTTCTTGCAACCTATCTCTGGACGGTCTTTACCACCAAAACTTTACCACCATCAGCCGAGTGATATAACTGTTAAATCCCTCGAATTGCCCAGTTTGCCTACAATGCAGTCGGTTGCTGACTCTGGAGCACAGGGCCAAGAGATCCAAGATAAGTCTAAAGCATCTGATTCAGTTTCCCTAGATGATCAAGAATCCTCCACTACAGCCAATCCAGAACTAGATCATCGAGAGCAAGATACTGGGTCAGAGTTACAGCCTCAAGACACAGTGCTTCAAGACACAGTAGTTCAAGACACAGTAGTTCAAGACACAGTAATTCAAGACACAGTAGAACAGTCGGAAGATAGTTCAGAAGATACTAATGACGATAGTAATGTACAGATAAAGTCTGAGGTCTTATCTAATTATAATGATGCTTCTGAAGTGCTGATTAATTCCCTAACGGAATCTGAGGGAATCCAAAATCTTGAGATTAGTGAGATTGATAAATCTGAAACAGATGATCAGTTAGAGGATTCACAATCGGTTAATACCCAGTTCAAGAATTCCAAGGTAAACCAATTATTGAATACTACTCGGTGGGAGACTCCAGATTCTGTAAAAGATCCTGAGTCAATCGCTTTAGAAGAAGCTTTCCGAGCCTTAAACATGGAAGAGCGTTTTTGGTCACGGTTGAGTGCTTTAGCTGAAGATCATGAATTGATGGAATTGCTGAGGTTAGAATTATCCCCAGAGAGTAATCCTCCTGGGCAAGATCACTCACCAGTGACAAACGAACAGAGCAATAAAACGGCTAGCAACGAAGAAGAGGTTAGGGAATTTCCAGAAAAGGTCTTGGAGTCAATGACAGAATCTGAGGATTTGTCGCTAGTTAGTTCAGAATTAGCAATGCCAGAGACACCCCCTAAAGTTGGTATTACTAGTCACGATTGGACGACTCAGGAAATTGTAGTGGATGATCGAGAAATAGCCCCACAACCGACAAAAGCTACTGCAACCAAGCAACATGACGTTAAGGCTAAACTGGATAATCTTTCATCCCTAGAGTTGGATGCGACCTTAGCAGCACCGACTTTATCAATACCGACTACTAGGGACTTGGTTGCTGGAGAAAAGGTAATGGTTACCATAAAACTTCCTCCTAGTCAATCTCGTTTATGTATTAAATTGTGGGTTAAAGACGTCCAAACTCGCTCTCTGCTTCAGGAAACCCGTTCTATTATAGATTTACTCCCCAATGCAGCTGGGGAGCTGGAGGCAATGACTCAATTAGTTATACCCCAAGGCACGACTCAAATCAGAATAGAAGCGATCGCAATTAATTTGGAGAACCAGCAGGAGAGTCACAAGGCGGAGTTGGAGTGTGTAGTTGTTCCTACTGACTTATCTAGTACGGTTGAAGGATGAAGTGTTTTATAGCAATTATCATAGCTATGAGGTAAACAATTTCTGGATTTTAGGGAACAGGGAATCGGGAATCGGGAATCGGGAATCGGGAATCGGGAATCGGGAATCGGGAAAAAATCCTGTGTACCTCATAGGTATGAAAAACGCTATACTGAGGCAATGCCGTTTTGTTCCATATAATTCAGTAACCAGTTTGCGGCTGTAGCTCGGCGAGTTTGTCGAGGACCAAATTCACCGATTTTATAACCTTTGAAACCTAATTTTTCTTTCAATAACTGTTTATTTTCTTTGGGTATTGAACGGGTTAGTTTTACGGTAGCAGGGCGGCTTTCTATGAAATTGGGTGGTTCGGGATAGTCTTCTTGCCATTCAGGATTAACCTCAGTTATATCCCACTGTTGCGTAGTTGAGTTATAACGATAACCTAGATAGTACCAGAGTAGTTTATTAACGGTATCGTCATCAATTTTTTCGTTTAAAATTGCCCAAATTGTATTAGTATTGAGTGGCGGTAGTTCAAACATATTTTAATTATAAATTAGGACTTATCAACGATTAAGTAGATTCTAGATAAAGTTAGACTATCTAGAGTTATTCACTTCTGTGCTGGTACCTCTGCCGGAATAATGGTAATGGTTAGGGATTGAAGCTGTATCGCTATGAAAATTATAAAGCAGCCGCTGCGGTGGCAGGTGGGATTGGTTTTCTTGGCTGGTGTGTTGGCGATTTCCACATCAGCTATTTTTGTGCGATTAGCGATCGCATCCGCTGGGGTGAGTGGGGTAGGGTTTAGCCTGTTCGTGGCTGGGTCTCGCCTTACTATTGCGTCTATGCTACTGTTACCAGCTTGGCGCAATCTCAGGCAAGCTCAGCTAGGTCCAGGTGCATTAGTCTATGGCAGTGGGGCTGGTGTTTGTTTAGCGCTACACTTTGTGGCTTGGATTACTTCCTTATCTTTTACCTCCATTGCGGCATCTACTACCTTAGTTACCACAACTCCGATTTGGGTTGCTCTAGTTTCTTGGCTCTGGTTGAAGGTTAGCTACTGTTAGCGAATTTCTACAAAAATCTTGCACTATTTCCAAAGATGTGTGAGATTATAATTATGGTACTAGTTCCTCTACGTAAGGCGGTCGAACTTACGGGATTATCTGGGAACACTTTAAGGAAGTATGCGGACAATGGCACAATCAGATGCGAAAAAACTCCCGGTGGAACCAGACTCTTTGACACGGAGAGCTTGCTCCGATTTGGTAGTTTCAAAGGAAACGTGGATCGAGTTCGTGAATTCAGTATTGGGTATTGCAGAGTCAGTACCCACAAGCAAAAAGACGACCTCGCCAGGCAAGTTGCCTACCTCCACTCACTCTTCCCTCAAGCGGAAATCATCAAAGACATCGGTTCCGGACTCAACTACAAAAGGAAAGGGCTTAGAGCCATATTGGAACGAATTGTGCGCGGAGATAAGCTCACAATTATTGTTACCTGTAGAGACAGACTCACCCGATTCGGGTTTGAACTCATTGAGTACTTGGTTAGAAGTTACCGTAAGAGTAGTGCAGCCTTTATAGTTGGTAAATTATGCAGCATAGGGTAAAGGTTTTGTAGTAAGGCTGCACTACTCTAAGGTTTCATCTCCGGTCAGTCTCAACGGTGGAAAAATCATGGGATCCGACCAACCTGAAAGTTGCCCCGAATCCGAACTTACCGCAGATCTTCTCTCCGGAGACGAAACCTTAGAATAAAGAAGCCTTATTTCATGAGTTTTAACCTTTTTACCCATAGCCTGTCGCCTATAAAGGCTTCTTTATTCTTACGGTAACTTCAAAATCATTCACGTCTTTTCTTGCCGAGTCCACGGACTCAGAAAGTACGGTAAGAAAATCAAAGAAGATCAGAGTGTTCCTAAACCCTGAACAGCGTACGCTTGCTCGCAAATGGTTTGGGGTATCCCGTTATGTTTTCAACAAGACCGTCAAGATCCTTCAAAGTGGCGAAGTTAAAGCTAACTGGAAAGCGATCAAGACCGATATCTTAAACGACCTCCCTGAGTGGTGCAAGTCAGTACCTTATCAAATTAAATCGATAGCGATAAAGGATGCTTGCACCGCAGTTCGGGAGGCTAAAAAGAAGTACAAGAAGACTGCTCAGATTAATCGGGTTAGATTTAGGTCTCGTAAAAATCCCAAACAGTCTTGCTATATTCCAAAATCAGCAGTATCGAACAAAGGGATCTACCACACCAAATTAGGGGAAGTATCCTATGCCGAACCTCTCCCAAATAATATTGGCGACTGTAGATTGACCAGCCATAATGGGGACTATTACTTGGTAGTTCCTCATGAAGCAACGAAAGAGCAAACCGATAGCCAAGGGCGAGTAGTTGCTTTAGATCCTGGAGTAAGAACCTTTGTCACCTTTTTTAGCGAAACTTCTATTGGGAAAATTGGGAATGGAGACTTTTCTCAAATTCAAAGGCTATGCCAACACTTAGACGCTCTACTCTCCAAGATAAGTAAAGCGAAACGTGGCCGGAAACGCCGAATGAGGAAGGCGGCTCGCCGGATGGTTATCAGGATTCAAAACCTGATAAGTGATCTACACCACAAAGCTGCCAGGTTCTTTGTAGACAATTTTGATGTGATATTACTTCCTACTTTTGAGACATCTCAAATGTCGAAAAAAGGAAATAGGAAGATCAGATCTAAAACTGTTCGCAATATGCTTAGCTTTGCACATTATCGTTTTAAAGAATTCCTAAAGCATAAAGCTAGAGAGACAGGTAAAACGGTGGTGGATGAAAGCGCAAGCTTATACCAGCAAGACTGTCAGCTGGACGGGTGAAATGGTGAACATTGGCGGAAGCAAAATTATCAAATCTAAAGTTGATGGTCGATCTATGGATAGAGACATCAACGGCGCTCGTGGAATATTTCTACGAGCATTGGGAGATACCCCCTGGCTGCGAGAGCAGCTTGCATTAGTGGACTAAGATCTGCGTTTTGTAGATTTTGGTAGCTAAAAAGTATCGGAAAAACTAACTAGGCTGACGGTTTTGGGAATTGGTGTGGCCTTTGTAGGTGCTGTCTTGATTACTTTGGGGGATGGGGGTTCTCTCAGTGGTGGCAGTAATCCTCTGTTGGGGAATTCTCTAGCATTGATGGCAGCAGTGATAGCAAGTTTGTATGTACTTTGGGGACGTGAAGCACAGCAACGGGGTTTGAGTATCGGTAGCTATAGTGCTGTCGCCTACAGTATGGGGGCGTTAGTGTTGTTACTGTTATCCTTACTCTGGGGTGTCAGTTATCTCAATTATCCGGTAGGAGTTTACGTCTACATCTTGTTATTGGCACTTTTCCCCCAAATGGTGGGACATACCAGTTTTAACTGGTTGGTACGCTGGATTAATCCTACCCTGGTGACCCTGGCTATTTTGTTTGAACCCGTTGGTGCTTGTTTTTTGGGCTATCTGGTTTTTCAGGAAGTGCCAGGGGTATTGGTGCTGGTAGGTGCCGTGGTATTGTTAGTTGGGGTGGCAGTAGCGGTTTATGGATCTAATTTGAAAAAAGGTTGAAGGTTAGCTGAGGACTTATTTGCAGCAAGTGCTCTTAAACTCGAACAAGTCGTTTATACTGATAAAAGTTTAACAGTGATGGATTGTAGCCTTCACTAAAAAACTTTTTGACCTCAACTATTAGGTTTTACACCTCAACTTTCAGGTAGAAAACCTAGTAGTGCTAAAAAAATAGTTAATTGACTACAGTCTGCCAGAAGTAGGAGAATCAAAAAAGAAATGGAAAAAATTATCAAAACTTGTTTTGTAACGTTAGTAACCTCTATGCTACTGCTAACGATCAATGTGATGAATGCCCTGGCGAGTAGTGAAACTGAAATGGAAATATGTGACTTAACTCTACACTCATTTTGTGACCGTGATCTTTTGCCGACGCAATATGTGGAACTTATTGCTCCCCCTAACCACATCTCATTTCTTCTTTTGAAAAATGATGCTCCAGGAAATAGAAACGGCCAAATAGAAAATGATGATGATTCGGTTACTTACAGCGCTAGGGAAATAACAACTTACTTAGCAACTTTTTCGAATAGTGAAGACATAACAAAAAGGCTGAAAATATCCAACACTGATGCTATAACAGAGTCTCCGCCGCATTGGACATTTTATCATAGACCCGCACAAGTGGTAAAATTGATTAACGTATTTGCTGCCAATAAAAATTAAGAAATTCGGGAGCACCCCATTTTTGAAAATATATCTTTTTATATGGGCATTAACATCGCGTTCATACAGATTAATGTGGTATGTTTAGTCCAAATTTGGATGCTCCAAGAAAGTCTGCAATGATTCAGTACCCTTTAGACATCTCCAAAAAATAAAAAACTATATTTGCTTTATGTTATAATGAAATTTAATTACAATTTAAAAAAAAACAAGGATTCCAATTGTCAGCTATATTAAACGTAATCCCAGGTCAACAAAGAGATTAATAGGATTAAGTTATCAACAACTCGAACAACTCATTAACAAAGGTCAGGAATACCACCAGAAAAAAAAGTCAGAACTGGCTAAATCAGAACGGAGATTAATCAAAGCTGGTGGTGGAAGAAAAAGCCTTTTAAATACAGAGGAACAAATCATTCTTACCTTATATTATTTACACAATCATCCTACCTTTGAAATCTTAGGAATTCATTTTAATGTCTGCGAATCTACAGCTAACAATGTTTTTCATCATTGGCTCAATATTTTGAGTGATATCTTACCTAGCAGCTTGCTAGAACAAGTAAAAAAACATCCAAGTGACGAGAAATGGGTCAAGGAACTTTTAACAGAATTTGAATTAATTGTAGATAGCTGTGAACAAGATAGAGAAAGACCTTCGTCTTACGAAAAACAAAAAAAGTATTACTCCGGCAAAAAGAAAAGGCACACTTTTAAAAATCAATTAATTACAACTCCAAATGGTCAAGAAATAGTTGATATTACCGTAGGACATCAATGACATAATAGTGATATTAATTTATGGCGACAACAGTCAAAAAATTTAGACGAAACCAGAGGCGCGCGTTCCAATGGGCAGATAAACTGCCCTTGGGTCGCGCCTCAAAAGTATAGTGGAGATAAAGCTTACTGTGGAGAAGACCGAATAAAAACCCCAAAAAAGAAACCAAGAAATAAAGAAATGCCACCAGAAATAAAAGAAGATAATAAGAAAAAATCTCGCGAACGAATCTTTGTGGAACATATGATTAGAGTGATCAAAGTTTTTAGAGTTGCTTCGGAGAGATTTCGCCTAAACAGCCAAAATTACGAAAAAGTAATTTTGACAGTTTGCGGATTAGTAAGACTGAGAATAGGGGCTTTGATTATTTAGTTATCTTGTTCAAAAAGTGTAATTCTAATTTAGATATTGGCTTAGTATTTTTCTGTTAAATTAGTGTCAATAAATACTTAAAATCCTTATTTTTTCGTTTAAAACTCAAGAATTTGTAAACTATCGCAAACATCTCAAACCTAGTTATGGACTTGCTTAGCAATTCCTGGAGATGTCTTTTAAGCGTAAAGGGTTTCCGGCTATTTCGTCACCTCTTCAGAGGTCTGACATAATCTGGCAAAGTGGTATTTTAAAATTGTACGTAGTAAGGTAAAAAATAAGTCGTCATAACAAGTAATTTAGATATGAGTACCTAGAAAGGGGGATTGAGTTAAAAGCCAATTATTGTTCCTTTTCCCTTTCCCCAATGAATAGTAAACTACTTCAACAAGTCCGCGTTTTAGACCCAGTTTCTGGAATTGACCAACTCGCTGATGTGCTGATTACTGATGGTGTAATCACGGCAGTGGAAACTCAAATCAAAGAAATCTCTGGGGATACAGTGGTGCAAGATTGTCAGGGACACATTTTAGGACCAGGACTAGTAGACCTCTACAGCCATTCTGGTGCACCAGGACATGAACAGCGGGAAACCTGGTCTTCACTACTGGCAGCAGGGGCAAATGGAGGCTTTACTCGCTTAGCCATTTTGCCTGACACTAACCCCCCCCTAGACAATGCTGCTGTTTTAGCACAACGGCAAGAACTCCAAAACTCTGCCTATCTGACCCTCCCCCCTTCCTCACCTCAACTCTATCACTGGGGTGCCTTCACCATCGCTTTAGAAGGACAGCAAATGACTGAATTAGCCGAACTAGCTCTAGGGGGAGTAGTGGGATTTACGGATCAAGGTCCTTTATGTAATTTAGGGCTAGTTCGCCGGTTGTTGGAATACCTACAACCCTTGGGTAAACCAGTGGCACTTTGGGCTTGTGACCCTAAGTTGGCAAATGGGGGAGTGATGCGAGAAGGTATCCAATCAATTGGTTTGGGTTTGCCAGGGAATCCTGCGATCGCAGAATCATCCGCTATCGCTGCCTTATTAGAAGTTGTAGCAACAACTGGCACACCAGTCCATCTCATGCGTATCTCCACCAGTCGCGCTGTCCAATTGATTGAATCAGCCAAAGCAGCGGGGTTGCCAGTAACAGCCAGTACCACTTGGATGCATCTATTGCTCAATACGGAAGACTTATGCAGTTACAACTCCAATTTGCGCTTGGAACCGCCGTTGGGAAACCCAGTTGACCAAGCTGCACTGATCCGAGGTGTTCGGGAGGGGATTATTGATGCGATCGCAATTGACCACGCTCCCTACACTTATGAAGAAAAAACCGTTGCCTTTGCGGAAGCACCACCAGGAGTGATTGGTTTAGAGCTAGTCCTACCCCTACTCTGGCATACTCTAGTCGAGACAGGGGATTGGTCAGCCTTAGAACTTTGGAAAAGTCTTAGCACAAATCCTGCTATTTGCCTACAGCAAGACCCCCCTAGCACTGCTCCTGGTCAATCGGCTGAGTTAGTCTTATTCAATCCTCAATCCCCTTGGATTGTTCACCAAAAAAACCTTAAATCCCTTTCTAGTAATACCCCCTGGCTAGGGCAAGAATTAATTGGTCGTGTCGTGCAAACTTGGTGTCCAGCAAGTCGTAAATATGACTTATGAAGTACTGAGACTTCATAAGCCAGTTTACTGATTCAAGCCTTCAGGGTAACTCGGATTTGGTTTCAATTTCCCCATCCGATTTAATGGCCAAAACCGCACTACCGCACGACCGATAATTTTGTCACGAGGGACAAAGCCCCAGTGGTGAGAGTCGTAACTATTGTTACGGTTATCTCCCAGTACTAGGTATTGATCTGCTGGTACTGTTGCCGGTCCAAAATCGTACTGTGGTGCTTCTTCGATATACTTTTCCTCTATTTCTTGATCATTGATATAAACTCGACCATTTTTAACCAAAACTTTGTCACCGGGTAACCCAATTACGCGCTTGATAAAAGCATCTTTGAAATTTTGCTCTTTCAGCCTTTCAGTGGGAGCAAATACCACAATTTCTCCTCGTTGTGGGTCTTGGAAAAAGCGATAACTTATCTTATCAATAATCAAGCGGTCGTTAATCTGTAGTGTCGGTAGCATTGATCCCGATGGGATGTATCGCGCTTCTGCCACAAACGTGCGAATCCCAAAGGCAAGAACAGCACTCAAGGTAATCGTTTTAATCCCTTCTACCCAAGCATTGTCTTTAGAAGGCTGTGTAGGTTTTTTTTCTGGTCTTTTATCTGGTACACGACTCATATCCATTCAAATACTACCGATACACAAGATTGAGGAAATTTCAACAAATAGCTGATTGGGAAATTATCAGCAAATTTAACAGCAAATTTAACAGCAAATTTAAACCTTTGGGGTTTTGTAGCTAGATCTTAAAAATTTCAAGTTAGTAGGGGAGCCTAAATGAAGATTATGTAAAGTTTTGTCAATAATGTCAATTTGGCAGGACAACCCTGTTTCTTTGTGCCATGGTGGTAGGTTAGCTGCGGTTGTCTGTATTTAGCTATATCTCAGGTTTGTATCTACTGTATCTACCTAGACACCGAGCAGGGACACTGTCAAATTTTAACATCCTCCTATGTTGTCTGACTTTTGCTTGTTTATCCGCCATGCTCGTATTCTATTGCCCTCTGGTGAATTTTTACTGGGGGATATCCACACCTGCGGTCGAAGGATTGTTCAGGTTGCCCCAGACATCCCAGTGCCAACGGACGTTACGGCATATAAAGAAATAGACGCTACTGGCTTAACTTTGTTGCCAGGGGTAATTGATCCCCAAGTCCATTTTCGGGAACCAGGTCTAGAACATAAGGAAGACTTATTTACTGCCAGTTGTGCCTGTGCCAAGGGTGGAGTGACGTCCTTTTTAGAGATGCCGAATACTCGTCCTCCGACGACAACCCAAGCCCCACTGGATGACAAGCTCAAGCGAGCGGCAGATAAGTGTTTAGTTAATTATGGCTTTTTTATCGGTGCAACACCAGCAAATCAGCCAGATTTGCACAATGCCCAGCCGACTTGTGGGATTAAGATATTCATGGGTTCAGCTCATGGTGCACTATTGGTAGATCATGAAGCAGTGATAGAACCAATTTTTGCTGAAGGTTTTAGCGGAGGTTCTCGGAAGTACAATCGCTTAATTGCAGTACACGCGGAAGACCAAGCTAGAATTAATCAGCGACGTAAGGAATTTGCTGGAATTACTGACCCTGCTGTTCACTCTAAGATTCAGGACAATCAAGCTGCTCTTAATGCCACCAAGTTAGCCCTGAAGTTGTCTAAAAAATATCAGCGGCGGTTGCATATATTGCACCTATCCACCGCTGAAGAAGCTGAATTGCTTAGGGAAGACAAACCTAGCTGGGTGACGGCGGAAGTGACTCCCCAGCACTTATTACTAAATACCGATGCCTATGCAGAGATTGGTACCCTGGCACAGATGAATCCGCCGTTGCGCTCCTCCCACGACAACGAAGTTCTTTGGCAAGCTCTACTCGATGGCGTGATCGATTTTATCGCTACAGACCATGCTCCTCACACCTTGGAGGAAAAAGCTAAAGGGTACCCCCACACTCCTTCGGGAATGCCTGGAGTAGAAACATCTCTACCACTGATGCTTACTCAAGCCATAGAGGGACGGTGTAGTGTGCCTCAAGTATCTCACTGGATGTCTACAGCAGTTGCTAAGGCCTATGGAATTCCTAACAAAGGTGCGATCGCTCCTGGCTATGATGCGGATTTGGTACTGGTAGATTTGGAAACTTACCACCCAGTGTTACGGGAAGAACTTTTAACAAAATGCGGATGGAGTCCTTTTGAAGGTTGGAAATTAACCGGATGGCCAGTGATGACCATTGTTGGAGGTCAAGTAGTCTACGACAGAGGAAAATTGAACACAGACGTGCGAGGTGAAGCTTTAACTTTTACTAGTTAGGATTTAACCTACTCTACACTGGAGGCCAAGGGCGAACAACCAGATAACCTATCCAACAGCCAAGTTAAATCAAACTTACCGTTACAAGTGAATTGAGCCTGACGTCCACCTTCCTGGGAATAGGTTAGTCTTAGATGTAGATAACTGGATGGCAAATAGTGTAGGCGCTCAGCCCACTCGATGGCCACAATTCCCGGAGCAACCTCAATTGCCTCCCAGTAGTTTTCTGGGTTTAATGACTCTACTTCTGAGGTGGATAAGCGGTACAAATCGAGGTGATACAGGGGGATACGTCCCTCTGTATACTCATTGATCAGAGTAAAGGTGGGACTGACAATGGCATCAGTTATGCCTAGTCCCTCACCAATACCCTGAACTAGGGTTGTTTTGCCAGCCCCTAAGTCTCCCTCCAGCAAAATGATGCTACTAGCTGGCAGAGATTTACCCAATTCCACACCTAGCGATCGCGTTGCTTGAGTATCAGCTAGAAAAATTTTGGTCATTAGTTATTAGCAATAGAGTACCTCGAATAATGGTTATTCTGAGTTAATATCTCAGCTTTTATTTTCCTTTAAAAATTTTCCTCGCACTCACCTTATCTAAGCATGTGCTCGACTATACCATCGTAATAAAACCCGTGCCAGCCTTTCCGAATTGTGCCGCACTAAATGAGTTTCCTCATCTTCATACATTACATTGGTCACTACAATGCGACGCCCTAATTTAGAAGTTTCTTCTCGATCCAGAAACACTGGATGAGACTTAACTTGAGCATACTTAATTAGTGACCCAGCTGAGGGGTATTTTCGATTCACCAGTACCGCGTTAAATAGCCTTTTTCCACAGGCTTCATCAATAGTTTTGATATGGTCAGAGACACTATATCCATCAGTTTCTCCTGGCTGGGTCATGATATTACAAACGTAGATGCGGGGTATCAAGCGAGCTGCGATCGCATCGGTAATTTCTGGCACCAACAGATTGGGAATAATGCTGGTATAGAGGCTACCGGGTCCTATTATAATATAATCAGCTTGCTTAATTGCCTTGAGTGCTGCTGGTAAAGCAGGTGGATGTTCGGGAGTACAACCAATTTTTTTGATCACTCCCCGAGCCTCAGTAATATTAGACTCTCCTTCGATGCGACGTCCATCAGCTAATTCAGCCCAAAGGCTAACATCAGTTAGGGTAGCTGGCAAGACTCTTCCTCGCACTGCTAATACCTGAGAACTAGCAGCAACAGCTTGTTCTAGATCGCCAGTAATATCACTCATTGCGGTCAGGAAGAGGTTTCCAAAACTGTGACCGACTAAACCACTACCAGCTCGAAAACGGTATTCAAACAGTTCGGTTAACAACTTTTCTTGGTCTGCCAGTGCTGTTAAACAGTGACGAATATCCCCCGGTGGTAACACTCCAATTTCCCGTCGCAACCGTCCACTGGAACCCCCATCATCAGCTACCGTAACAATAGCAGTGATATTAGCACTATAAACCTTTAGTCCTCTAAGTAAACTAGAAAGACCAGTGCCACCCCCAATGACTACAATTTTCGGTCCCCGGTTTAACCGACGATGATCCATCAGCACATCAATCAGTTTTCGATCGTGGTCGGGTTTTAAAACTTCCGTAATTGATCCTACCGTCCGGGTTTGCCCCCAGAAGATGAAAACCAGACCCAAGATCAGCGCAATTGGACCAGAGACATGGTTAGGAATAATGGTTGTAATTTTCTCTAAAACTTGGGCTGTGAATTTAATGATGTAAAAAACTGGGGTCAGCTTTACCCAAATCGCTAATCCCAAACTTGTTAGCACTACACCACCAGCACTTAAAAGTATCCAACGCTTCACCAGTAATCCAGGGGCTAACCACTTAAACCAACGGTTGACCCGCTGAGGAATTCGACCTCTCGATTCATTTTGTAGGGTACGTAGAGCTCTTTTGAAAAGACTGATTGAGGACATAACTACACTGAGTATGGTAAGTACAAAAGCTGGATAGACATTGCTGGTCGAACTCCAGCACTTAACAAGGAGGCGATGCATGTAGTGAGGAACGGCTCAGGCTCCGGAAGTGCCTGTCAGATTGGTACTTTCTTTGCCTAATCAAACCTTCGTGTGAAAAGTGCGTGATTCACATAGCCGCTCACCCTTCAGGTATAGCGGTTTTCATTGATATTACTGATCAAGGTGCGCGCCTCCTAGGGCGCGAGGGATTGCTCGCGCCCTAGGGTCGCACCTCAATAGTGAATTCACCATGAAGCTGGTACTGATCACGACAGTTTCAGATAATTAGGCTAAGGTGTGATTAATACAATATCCGGTACCTAGACGTTATGATCAGAATTTGCTCGTGGATATGCGGAAAGTGGTGAGGTCGGTTGAGTTGCCATTTAGGGTATGAGAGTAGTGGCGTAACCCAAAAAAATACGGGGTGAAACAGAATAATCCCAAGTAGTCAGCTACCCCATACTTCTCTGATTTTCGTTAAGGTGTAGCTGGTCCGAGCTCTTGACTTAATGCTGTGCGCTAGCCTAGGTACTAGGGATGATAGCACTAACACCATTAACCTAATCTAGTGATTAGACTGGAAAGGGATTAACTGTAGTGAGCCAGATGGAAAAGCGAATTTTGGGAATTGACCCAGGACTAGCTACTTTAGGTTTTGGCGCAATTAGTTGCCAAACAACCCAAATTAGTAAGTTAGGAAAAACAGAAGGCTCCTTAGGAGTGCCAAAGCGTTCTAGCCAGTCACCAATACAGGCAACCCCTGAACCATTGCAGTTGATAGATTTTGGTATCATCCAAACCCCTGCCAAGACTGATTACGGCTCACGACTGTGTACGATTTACGAGGATTTACACACCCTGCTTGAACACTGCCAACCGGATCTGGTAGCGATTGAAAAACTTTTTTTCTACCGTATGAGTACTACGATCTCCGTAGCTCAGGCACGGGGTGTTGTGGTATTAGTAACAGCACAACATGGAGTTCCAATGGTAGAGTTTACACCGGGTCAGATTAAGCAGGCAATGACCGGATATGGTAATGCCGATAAATATGACGTTCAGCAGGCTGTTATGCGGGAGTTAAATTTAGACACCATCCCCAAACCAGATGATTTAGCAGATGCCTTGGCAGTCGCATTGACCGCCTGGTTTCATATGTCTTGAACACTTTACTATATCTGTGAACTCTATTTGTGAACTCTATTTGTGAACTTTATTTGTGAACTCTATTTGTGAACTCTATCTGTAAATTATATTTGTGAACTCTATCTGTAAATTATATCTGTAAATTATATCTGTAAATTATATAGCAATACTAAATCAGTTTTAAAATTTGCAAACTATTTAATCCTTGCTGGGCAAGGGTTATAGCGATTAAGCGATCGCGCAGCGTGGCCTACGGCCACAGCCGACGCGATCGCGTTCGATCAGGGCACTATATTTTTGAAATCATTTAGAACTGCTATATCTGTGAACTATATCTGTGAACTATATCTGTGAACTATACCGATAGCAAAGCAATAAACTTAATCATATTTATATATGTAATATTAAAAACCAGTGTCAGCTTTCGGTGTTGCCAGTTTGACCTGAATTTTCTCTAGGTAATAAGTTAAATTAACCCATGACAAGCAACGGTGTATTCAACCCTTGAGCAAAAATATCGACGTCTTCGCCAAGAGCTGATTGCCGGTGCGATCACTCTCGGGGGTGTATTTCTGATTGGAACTCTGTGGTATCGGGTGGTTGAAGGCTGGGGCTGGTTGGATTCAGCCTACATGACGGTAATCACGCTTTCGACAGTGGGCTATCAAGAAGTACGGCCGATGGGAGATCGGGCAAGACTATTCAGCATTTCTCTGATTTTTATGGGCATTATTAGTATCGGTTACATTGTTAACCGGTTTACAGAAGCCCTAATTCAAGGCTACTTTCAAGATGGAATTCGCATGAGGCAACAGAAGCGCTTGCTAGATAGTTTGACGAAACACTACATTTTGTGTGGGTTTGGACGGACTGGGCGTCAGATTGCTGTAGAATTTAAGGCTGAGGGAATCCCATTTGTGACAATTGACTCCCGATTGGAACAGGTTCAAGCTGTCCAGGATATGGGTTGTATTTCTGTACACGGAGATGCCACCTTGGATGAAACTCTGCTAAATGTGGGGATTGAACGGGCAATTTGTCTGGTGGCTGCCCTGCCCTCAGATGCCGAAAATCTCTATATTATCTTGTCTGCCAAAACCCTCAATCCCCGAATTCGAGCCATCGCTCGTGCTAGCTCTGAAGAAGCTGTTCAAAAATTGCAGCGAGCTGGTGCAGATGCTGTAGTTTCTCCCTACATCACTGGTGGTAGACGCTTGGCAGCTGCAGCCCTTAGACCCCAAGTCATGGATTTTGTGGATGGGATTCTAACCGGAACTGATAGCTCTTTTTATATGGAAGAGTTTCTGCTAGACCCCGAAACCTGTCCTTGCGTGGGCAAAACCCTCAGGGAAGCCCGACTGCGATCGCAAACTGGTGCTATGGTCCTAGCAATTCGCCGGGATTCCGGTCGTCTGATTGCTGGACCAGACGGTGACACTAAACTCATGTCACGAGACCTACTGATTTGTATGGGCACAGCTGATCAATTGCGTGAGCTAAACCAGATTCTCGGTCCAATCCGTTCGAACTTGCTACGACTGCCCAAGCCCAAATAGATCTTGGGCTTAGAAAGTCAGTATGCAGAATGTAGAATGTAGAATTTAGAATGCAGAATGTAGAATGAATGTATAATTCTCAATTCTCAATTCTTAATTCTCAATTCTCAATTCTTAATTCTTAATTTTTAATTTTTAATTCTTAATTCTAATTTGATCTAATTAAGTTTCAAGGTATTAACGGGCACTTCATCCCAAGACTTAACTGTGCGTAATCGGGCAACCCAACCCGCTGCTTTTTGCTGATCAGTCAAGTTATTCTGAAACGACTCGTGGCAATCCCTCGCCTGCTCTTCGTTGCAAGTAGCAATACAAGAGTAGAGAAGACCGGATGGATCAATCTGCTCGTTTACCCAAATAGTCATTAGTGATTATTTTAATATAAACCGATATGTAAATTACCCTATGTCATTTTTGCCGTTCACCTGCAACTAGATGTTTAGGGTCGCAGCTGTATATAGGTTGTAGTATAGCATTTGACCTACATTAGTGAGTCTAATTCGGATTAGTATACTCAGCTAGCTGATTGAGAGCCGTCCCAGTCACTCGACAAATTCTCCAGTCTGGCAATACTGCTGCTCCCATACGTTTATAAAATGCGATGGCAGGTTCATTCCAATCCAGCACACTCCATTCTAAACGCCCATAGCCACGCTCCACTGCTAGCTGAGCCAGGTAGCTGAGTATAGCTTTACCGATGCCTTGGCGGCGATATTCCGGTAGCACAAATAAATCTTCTAGATAAATTCCTGGCTTAGTTAGAAATGTGGAATAGTTGTTAAAAAACAGTGCAAATCCCACTCCTTGACCAGCCTGCTCAACGATAATCGCCTCTACATAGGGTTTAGCGCCAAACAGGTGTTCTTTCAGGTGATCAGCATTGCCAGTGACAGCGTCGGAGAGTTTTTCATACTCTGCTAGAGCCTTAATCAAATTAAACAGAATCGCTACATCAGCTTCTGTAGCTGGTCTTAAGGTAAAGTTACCCATAGTGCTGGCAAAGGGACAATCAAAAAGACAATTTGATTAATTATCATATACCTTCTTGGGTAATGGGTAACTAATTAACTGGAATTACCTGATTTCGACATAACCTTTATCGTAAGCATATGCGCTACGCGCAGGCTACGCCAACAGCCGTCAGCCGTCAGCCGTCAGCTTATTTTATTCATCAGCCGTCAGTTTATTTTATTCAAAAGCTGTTCGGTGTAGCTTTGGTTATGGGCATAAACTGTTCCGGTAGCGTGGCTACAGCGCTGATAGCTGATAGCTGATAGCTTACCCTTTATCCAGGAGTCACGAGCTGACCTAAGATCTGTTGCACTAGTTCAACCAGTCTCTAAGCCGTCGAGCCACTTGGGGACGGCGTAGCTTACGCATGGCCTTGCTTTGAATCTGACGCACCCGTTCCCGAGAGAGATTGAACATGCCTCCTACTTCTTCTAGGGTGTAGGGTTCACTGCTGGCTAAACCATACCGTAAAGAAATCACATCTTTTTCCCGCTCAGTCAGGACATCACTCAGAACTTCCCAAATCTCCTGGCGCATCATGGATTCATTCATCTTATCTTCGGGCAACCGTAGATCATTGTCTTCGAGCAAATCCATCAGTTCTGTGTCTTCCCCTTTACCAACTCTGTGATTCAAAGAAAGGGAACGCCTACGCAATTCTAGTAACTGACGCAAATGGGAGGGGGAAATTTCTAGCGCTTGAGCAAGTTCTATTTCATTAGGATTGCGCTGCAGTTGTTGTTTCAGTTCCCGCTGAGCTTTTTTAAGTTTATTGAGCTTTTCTACAATGTGGATTGGTAGACGAATAGTTCGGGCATCATTGGCAATAGTACGAGTAATGGCTTGACGAATCCACCAATAAGCATAGGTAGAAAACTTGTAACCCTTATCTGGGTCAAACTTTTCTGCTGCTCGGTTTAAGCCCAACGCACCTTCTTGAATCAAATCTAGAAATGGTACACCCCGATTAATATATCGTTTAGCAATTGAAACCACTAAGCGCAAGTTCGAGCGAATCATCTTGCGTTTTGCCACACGACCACGATATAAATTCCCCTCCAACTGACGTTCTGTCATCTCGACCGCTGCAGCTACCTCAGCCTTGGTTGGTTTACGGTCTAATTTTTCCTGTAAGCTGTTCCGGAGTTGGTCGATTTCTACTAGGAACTTAACCCGACGGGCTAAATCTACTTCTTCGTCTGGCTTGAGCAATGGGTAACGAGCCATTTCCTTGAAGAATGCACCCACCGTGTCATCAGAGCCGCTTTTCCGGAAATTATGGGAAGTAGAGACCACTAGTTCATCGTCTTCGGTGAATTCGACGGCTACACGCTGTAAATCAGTTTCCTCTGGCTCAATGTGATCACTAACAAAAAAATCTTTCTCTTCCGTAGAAGGCATTGTATGAGTCTGGTTTAATTCTGTAATATTCATAGGGATGTGTGAGTTGCAAGTGTATTTTAAGTTTGTTAAAACCGTTGCCCTGAGGGATTGAGGCTGTCTGTTGCTGAAAATTGGCCGTTAATGAGAAATCTGTTATCAAAAATGGGTGTTGTTGGTTTCACAAAGAACTTAATACTCTAGACAGAGTAGCTAAAACATGCTCCAAACCCTCAAATATCAGTGACCCAACCTGCTTCAAGTAGTTTATGTGTGATTGACGTGATTATAAATTAATGATTTTAAGCTTACCAGAAGCAGTTTGGCTAGTTGTATCTGTAATTACGAAATGTTTAATTACATAGATTTTAGTTACAGTAAGCGGGTGAAAGCAGGAGAGATAATTCTCTTTCCATTGCTTTTATTATTTATTTTGACTCTGGAAACAGGATCTCACATATTTTAGAATTTTCCTATCTATCAATAGTGATAGAATAGGAGCCTTCCCAAACCAAAGCTGCCCTATGTCTAATCCTCCTTTAGGTCTACTGTTAGCTGAACCTAGAGCACTTTACTTTTCTGGTGGTGGCCAAGAAAAGTGGGTTGAAGTCCTAGTAGATTGTCCAGGAGTTCAAGGTATATATACTTATCGTAATTCATTGGATGTATCAATCAATCCTGGAGATGTTCTGAGTGTGTCATTCGGGACTCAACAGCTAGGAGCGATCGCTATTCGGATTGTAGACTCTCCACCACCAGACTTACCACTGGAGAAAATTAAGGACGTAGAAGAGGTGATCAGTCCCGGTTTCTTTCCCAGTTCCTACTGCCAACTGTTAGAGCGGGTGGCTCAGTACTACTGCACCCCTCTAATCCAAGTGATTAGGTCTGCCTTACCTCCAGGACTGTTGGGGCGATCGCAGCGTCGAATTCGCCTCAATTCGTCGGTTTTGCCGAAAGAGGCTCATGTCTTTGTCAATAATTCAGCCGCAAGTCAGATTTTGGAGATTCTCCAGGCTAAACCCAATGGGGATTACAGCTGGCAATACCTCCAACGTCAGGTAAAGGGGGCTAAAGCAGGGTTACGTCACTTGCTCAAGCGAGGTTGGGTGGAAAGTTATCTGGAAGCTCCTAAGCCAACTCGTCCTAAGCTGAAGAAAGCTGTGACTCTGGTGGCTGATATCAATCGGTCTAATCTGACTCGACGGCAACGGGAAGTATTGGAGGTGCTACGCCGTCGTGGAGGAGATTTGTGGTTGAGTGAACTATCACAAATTTGTAATGTTAGTTCGTCAACTATAAATTCTTTGGAAGATAAGGGATATGTGGTGATTGAGCCTAGGGAAGTATTGCGCAGTGCGACTTCACCAACCATGGCTACAGATGCCCCCAAAAACTTGACAAATGCCCAATCCCATGCATTAGACCTGATTAATAATCTCGATGGCTTTGCCCAAGTGCTGTTGCATGGGGTGACTGGGTCTGGGAAAACTGAGGTCTATCTACAAGCGATCGCACCAATCCTAGCGCAAGGGAAATCGGCTTTGGTGTTGGTGCCGGAAATTGGCTTAACTCCTCAAATTACTGACCGTTTCCGGGCTCGCTTTGGTGACAAAGTTCGGGTTTACCACAGTGCCTTGAATAAAGGGGAGCGCTATGATACCTGGCGACAGATGATCCCAGGTGAGCCACAAGTGGTGATTGGCACTCGTTCTGCTGTTTTTGCCCCTTTGCCCCAGTTGGGATTAATTGTTTTAGATGAAGAACACGATTCCAGCTTCAAGCAAGACCAACCCATTCCTACTTACCACGCTCGCACCGTTGCTCAGTGGCGAGCAGAATTAGAAAATTGTCCCCTTATTTTAGGTTCCGCTACTCCTTCGGTGGAAAGCTGGGTCAGTATTAAGGTGATGGGGGGAGCGAGAGATGGTGAGATTGATAGTGAAATTAATCCGCTTATTTCTTCAGCTCCTGAGGTTCAACCCTTTACCTGTTCACCTCCTCAGCATCCAGAACTTAACACTCATTACTTATCCCTACCGGAACGGATTCAATCCAGACCCCTGCCACCGGTGGAAATTGTGGATATGAGGCAGGAGTTAAAAGCTGGGAATCGGTCGATTTTTAGCCGTTCTCTCCAAGACAGCTTGAGACGACTAAAGGAACAAGAGAAACAGGGGATTTTATTTATCCCCCGCAGGGGACACAGTACGTTTGTGTCTTGTCGTAGTTGTGGTCATGTGGTGGAGTGCCCTAACTGTGATGTTTCCTTGTCCTATCACTATACTCATGAAGGCGCTACTCAAGTATTGCGGTGCCACTATTGCAATTTCGGACAACTCCATCCCCGTAGTTGTCCAGAATGTAGTTCTCCCTACCTGAAATTTTTCGGTAGTGGTACTCAGCGGGTTGTTCAAGATTTGGCGAAGCTGTTTCCAGAGTTGCGAATTATCCGCTTTGATAGTGATACCACTCGTACCAAGAATTCTCATCGCACTTTGTTAACTCAATTCGCTAATCGGGAAGCTGACTTGTTGGTGGGGACCCAAATGCTGACCAAAGGATTAGATCTGGCTCAGGTGACACTGGTGGGAGTAGTAGCAGCAGATGGACTACTGTATTTGTCAGACTATAGAGCATCCGAGCGGGCATTCCAAACCTTAACTCAGGTAGCAGGTCGTGCCGGTCGTGGGGATGACCCTGGTCAGGTGATTATTCAAACTTATTCCCCAGACCATCCTGTGATTCAGGCTGTCAAAACTCATAATTATCAGTCGTTTATCTCGGACGAATTGGAACAACGGGCAGCACTGAACTATCCCCCTTATGGTGATTTGATTCTGTTGCGCATAAGTGGATTGGATCCTGTGGCGGTGGAGAAGGTAGCAGAGGATTTAGCGGACAGGTTAGATACTCCTGAAGCCGAATACGATATCCTAGGACCAGCACCAGCCAGTGTGATTCGGGTTGCTCGTCGCTATCGATGGCAGATTTTGCTTAAGTTTTCTCCTACTGTGCCCGCCAGGTTACTGAATTGGCGGGAATTGCAGGATATGTGTCCTCCAGATATTAGCTTGACTATTGATGTTAATCCGTTGAATATAAGTTGAAAATAGGTTGAAGGTTTAAAATAGGTTGAAGGTTTAAAACTGGTTGAAGGTTGAAAGTTAGGAGTTGAAAGTTGAAAGTTAAAAGTTGAAAGTTATAGGAGTCGAAGTAAAGGTTAAGACCCTGACTGACTGACAAAAGGCGGTCACTGTTTTGTCAAACTGTTTGTCAGATGGAT
>NZ_MKZS01000001.1:297571-312432 GCF_001942495.1 Moorena bouillonii PNG | reverse complement strand
TTCCCGATTCCCGATTCCCGATTCCCTGTTCCCTGTTCCCTGTTCCCTGTTCCCTTTAAAATTTGTGAATACTCCCGCTCACGCCATCGTCAATCTCCTGATTTTAGGAAAAAAAAGAAAGCCGGAAAATAATTTCCCAATTGTGTTCGGTGCGATATTACCAGATTTACCAATGGTGATTTTTTACATATATGAAAAATTAATCAGAGGAATTCCTGAAAACGTAATCTGGTCTGAATCTTATTATAACCAAAGCTGGCAATTATTTTTCGATATTTTCAATTCTTTTCCACTAATACTAATAGGTGGCTTGTTAGCTTACTATTTTGGTCAAACGTTTCTGATTGCTATGTTTGCTAGCATGGCTCTTCATGGATTGGGAGATATTCCTCTCCATGCTGATGATGCCCACCGTCACTTTTTACCATTGTCAAACTGGCGCTTTGAAAGCCCTGTTTCTTATTGGGATTCTCGTCATTATGGTCATATTTTTGCTCCCCTAGAAGTGTTGGCTGTTATAGTGGGATGCTTTGTATTGTGGAGACGCCACACTTCGATAAGCGCTCGGATTATTATTGCGATTGTACTTAGTGTTTATTTTGGTTATGGAGTGTATGCTGTCTTAGTTTGGGGGTAATAGTTAAGCTATCAGCTTATGCGCTACGCGCACGCTACGCGAACAGCGGTCAGCTAATGCGCTACGCGCACGCTACGCGAACAGCTATCAGTTATCAGCGGCGTTGCTGAATCAAGGGTTGGTTTTCGATTAATCTGACAGTTTTATCGAAAGGTCATAGAACCTATCCTGACAGTTCTACTCACCTTCGTTACCTCAACATCCTGACTTTGGGCAATTAATACACGGTTAGCTGCCTTGAAAAAGTCATAAATATTGGCTATACTTCTGACATAATATATTTCGTGAACTTTATATTCATAGCTTTCGTAAGATGCAGGGTATAGCAAAAAAAATCCTGAACAGAGTTCGTGGTCATGGTCGCGGTGCTTGGGTCTGCACACCCAAAGATTTTGTAGATCTCGGCAGTCGTGATGCTGTAGATAAAGCGCTATCTCGTCTGGTGAAACAAGGATTTTTGCGCCGCGTTGGTCGCGGTTTATATGACTATCCACGCACCAGCAATATCTTGAAGCGTGCTGCCCCACCCAACATTGATGCCGTTGTGGAAGCTCTGGCACGTCGGGATGGTATATCAATCATGCCAGATGGCATTGTTGCAGCCCACCAGCTAGGTCTGACCAATGCCGTTCCCGCCCAGAACAGCTACATAACGAATGGTTCGAGCCGAACTTTACAAGTTGGTGGGCGTACCATCAAACTACGTCATGTCTCTCAACGGTTAATGGCATGGGCTAACCGTCCTGGTGCGCCTGTGGTTAGGGCCTTATATTGGCTGGGCGAAAATATCGCTGCTGATAAAGATGTGGTTAATACCCTACACAATCGGTTGTCTTCAGACATCAAACAAGATCTCGCAGAAGGTATTAAGCTGTTACCAACGTGGATGACACCCGTTGTACGTCAAGTTAGTGAGGGTGAAGGTGTCTCCTAGTGAATCCAGCATTTGAAGAATTTCTCAATTTACCAGCACAAGACCGTAACGATGTTTTTGAGTCAACAGCCGATTCCCTCAATACCAGGTCATCCTATATAGAAAAGGATTTTTGGGTGTGCCTGGTGCTGGATATCCTTTATAATGGCTTACCCCAGGAACACCCCAGACTATTGTTTAAAGGCGGCACTTCCCTTTCCAAGGTTTATCAACTCATTAGTAGATTTTCCGAGGATGTAGATTTGGTGGTATTCAGGAGCGATCTGGGTTTTGCCGGGGATAACGACCCCTCTGCTCTTGGAATCTCTAGCAAGCGGCGAAAAAAACTAGCGTCCGAACTAAAACAAGCTGCTTCAAGGTATATCTGTGGCAAGCTTAAAGATGACTTATCACAAGTTGCTGGGGTAATTTCGCCTGAGAGTCGCATTGTACTCGATGAAGACGATCCAGATAATTCAACCCTGCTGTTTCAGTATCCGAGCTTATTTCCATCCGATAGCATTGCTTACGTTCAACCCCGTGTCAAACTAGAAGCAGGCGCACGGTCAGCGCTCATTCCCAATCAAAATCATACTATTACCCCCTATCTATCCGAGATACTTGAAGAATGGAATTTTTCCGTAGCAAATGTAACGACCATCGACCCTCAAAGAACTTTTTGGGATAAAATCATGATATTACATGGTTGGTCTTGTGGTTATCGAGACGAACAACGCCTGCCCAATGATCGCCAGAGACTGTCACGTCATTATTATGATGTAGCAATAATTTCCCGTCAGGAAGCTGGTAAGACAGCCATTGCCAATCATCAATTAAGAGAAGATGTACGCCAGTACACCAAAAAACTGTTTAATCGAAGCTGGATGAAATTAGACGAAGCGATTCCCGGCTCTCTAAAACTCTTACCGAAAGGAGAATTACTAAAAGCTCTCATTACTGATTATCAGGCAATGCAGGGCATGATGTTAGGTACTGCTCCACCCTTTGATGAAATCATAGAAGCAATTTCAGCCTTAGAAATAGAAGTTAATCAGGTATCGTGAGAACACTTTGAACTTTTGTCTTTTATAATCACCAGTTTTGACCACCCACCAAGAATTCTATTTTTATATGGTGCCCTCTCCTGTTCCCTGCTCCATGCTCCCTAACCCCTAAGCCACCACCAGCTGGGAAATACCAGTAAATAAAGTAAAATTTACGGAATTCAGTATAATCACAGTGTAGATACTGAATTAGAGTCAAAGTATCAAATTCTATTTTTCACAGGTATTGAAGTAACCATCAATGAATGCTGGACATACCCCTGGTTATCTCCTAAAACAGATAAATGAAGCACTGTGTAGTGCTTTCCCTGATAAAACTGAATTAGAAATGATGGTGCGTTATGCATTAAATATAAATCTGAACGAGGTGGCTAGCGGTGGAAATTTAAAGGAAATTGTTGACAGATTAATAATTCATTGTCAGGCTTCTAATAAGTTAGATAAATTAATTGATAGAGCACTTAACTATAATCCAGATAATCTTCAGTTAAAGGCAATCCAGGAAAACTTTAAAATTACGACTAGTGTAGTCGAGATATTGCGTCCTTTAGAAAAGCGTTTTATCAAACAAATGCAACATGCTTACAGAGATTGTTGTGCCGATAAGTTGGAGTATTCGGAATATCAACTCCCTGACAGTTTCTATGATATTCTTAAACAATTGGATGAGATATCTCATCCAACTGATGATGAAAAAAATATTGTCAAATTTGTCGATTATTTATTAGTAAATGTAAAGGTTTCCAAGTCAAAGGCTGACCAACTAAAGCAATGGTTAGACAGAAATGCCAATAACGTTTCTGATTTATTATATAAAACACTAGAGATAAAGCCACCACGTGAAGATATAAAGCCACCACCTGATCCGATTGTCGATCGAAATTTTCAAGGTTGCAATTATTTTTCCAGGGCTGATTTCTTAAAGATATGCTTAATAACAATGCCAATAGTGCTTCTGGTTGATTATCTCACAAACAAACAAAAAGGTTTAAAGTACTTTTCTTTTGAAGTAGTAACAGTTAACCGTAGAGGAGAAATAATCAACACAGAAAATAAACAAGCAAGTTACTTCACTGAAGATCTGGGAAATGGAGTAGACCTAGATATGGTGTCTATCCCAGAAGGAAGCTTCTTAATGGGTTCCCCTGAAAGTGAGAAGGGGAGTGATGGTAATGAAAGACCTCAACACCGAGTAACGGTCAAACCCTTCTTCCTGGGGAAATATCAGGTCACTCAGGCGCAATGGCGAGCTGTGGTTGAAAACCTCCCAAAAGTTAACCAGGACTTAAACCCAGACCCCTCTTACTTTAAAGGAGAGAAGCGACCAGTAGAGGGAGTCAGCTGGTACGATGCGATGGAATTTTGCGATCGTCTCTGTGAACATACAGGAAAGAAATACAAATTACCCAGTGAAGCAGAATGGGAATACGCCTGTAGAGCAGAAACTATCACACCATTCCATTATGGAGAGACCATAACCAGTAAATTAGCTAATTATGGTGCTTCCGATACTTATGCAGAGGAAGCAGAAGGGGTAGATCGAGGAAAAACCACCCCAGTAGGACATTTTCCTTACCCCAACAGCTTTGGCTTATACGATATGCATGGCAATGTTTGGGAGTGGTGTGCGGATCCAAGCCATCCTAATTACGAAGGAGCTCCTATAGATGGGAGTATCTGGACTAAACATGATAATCATACTAATTATATAATGCGTGGCGGCTCGTGTTTCTTCAATTCTGAGTTTTGCCGTTCTGCCTTCCGCAACAACTATTACGCGCGCGCTCACTCCTACTTCGATATCGGTTTTCGTGTGGCTCGTGGTGTTGGGTAGGGTGTGTTAGGGGTGGACTTGCCTTGTTTTTTACGGTAGCCAGTTTTTGGATAGTCTGCCCCGTAACGCGCCACAGGGTCAAACTTTATTTGAATAAACTTTGATCAAGGCAATATAATCCTCTCAGCAAACAAACTTTGCAATCGCTCTAACTTACTACCCTTTTGATATAATAGATCTCCCTTACCTAACAAATAAGCTGCTTCAGTGTTACTGCCACCAAAAATAATCCTTGAATCCGCTTCAGACGCTGTGCGTAAAGCAATTCGCCCTGGTAAATTAGACCGAATAATCGGAGTGACAACGTTAGCGTCTGGCCGTTGAGTAGCAACAATCAAATGAATCCCAGCTGCTCTAGCTTTTGCTCCTAAACGCTTAATACTTAATTCTAAGTCTTTGCGGATTTCTTTTTCGGCCATGAAATCAGCATATTCATCAAATATACAGACTATCCGAGGTAATGGTAAAATTTGTTTATTAATCAATTGCTGATTATAAGCATCCAGGTGAGCACACTTGGCTTGTTCAAATTTCTGGTAACGCTCCTCCATTTCATCAACTAATTGCTCCATCAGTTCGATAGCGCGATCGCTATCTTTAACGATTGGTGACAGCAACCATGGCATGTCCTCAAATTCTGGGAAAGTGACGCGCTTGGGATCAACTAGAGCAATTTTGAGCTGTTGAGGAGAATGCTGATAGAGTAGGGATAGCAGAAGCGATCGCAAAAATTCGCTCTTGCCACTTCCGGTTGTGCCCCCTACCAAAAAGTGACAAGTATTAGGATCCGATAAATCCGCTTCTACCAATTTCCCATCTAAATTTACTCCAATCCCAATCTTGGGAGGATTACTTGAGTTTTGCGTAAGGCTAATATAGTCATCAAATCTAGCTACTTCTCTATCCTCATCCTTCCGTGGTAAATCCACACTGACATACCCAGCTTCCGGAGTAATCAGGGGAGGATTCTCTAGACCTAAGTGTACTTGTAAATCCTTAGATCGATTCTGTATTGATATGACTTTTACCCCACGATTGGGTTTTAGGTTGATCCGGACAAATGCTGGAGCAACTGTTGCGTTGACATAATCGACACCAATTTTAAAGTCTTCTAGAGTACTCACCAATTTCTCCCCGGTCTGATCAGCATCAAGAGTTGGTTGGGATGATGGCTTGACTGGCTTTTGCTCAGGATCACGAGTTTTAGTGGTACGTGGCTTAACCGACTTTTGCTTAGTATCAGGAGTTTTGCGGGATGGTGCCTTGACTGGCTTTTGCTCAGTTTTCCCATCCTCAAAAAAGGTTTGACAGGTCTGTTGTTGGGGACAAATGTTGCATAGCTGAAGCTGTCGTGTCGGTGGTGGTGGCTCCAGGTTGCCCTTACCCATTGCTGGAGTGCAATGGTTTTTTATAGTTTCTCCATCTCCCTCCTTTTCGACCTGGGCAGGTTTCCAACTCAGCCATTCCCGCATCTGTTGTAATTTATCGGGAATGACCTGATGCACTGTATCTTCTAGGTCTTCCCAGGAATAGTAGTGTTTTTGGAATTCTGGCAAAACGGAATAAACCGCTGCATCTATTGGTACTCCTTTTTCTTGGTGGAGCATGTAACTATAGAGAGCAACTTGAGCTAAGTTAGCGGATGGATCTACGGGTTGATAGGTTTTATAGTCTACAACACAATAGCGATCGCGCTCACAGTCGAAGATTAAGCTATCGAATTTTCCATTAACTCGTTGCTGGGTACCATCAGGAAGAGTGAAGTTATAACTGAGCTTTATTTCTTGAGCAACGAAGGTTTTACTAATTACTTCCTCTGGCTGACAATAGGGTCGATTAGTAACTAGCAGTTGAGTCCAATGGGGAATTAGTGATTTTAATCCTTGCCACAGTTGAAGTAAGATCGAGGCTATATCTGGATTGGTATTGATTTTGGGGAAAACCACTAGCTCATACAGTAGCGCTTGGATCTTAGAGCTAATCTGGCTTTGGTCTAGCTGACTTGCTGTGGCAGAAAATAAGGCTTGAAATCGGGAATCTTGCTTTAGTGTGTCAGTACACTGTTGACATAGCTGATGGAATACTGTCCCAATACCTGGTGAGTTGGATGGTGGTATAAATAGGGTTTTTCCACCAAAGCGCTGACTCAAATAAAATAAGCGAGGACATTCAAGGGCTACCCTAACTTGGGTAACACTGAAGCCAGGGGATTCCGATTGTTGCTTCCGTGATTTTTTGGTGACCATCTGCTCTGGATTCGAGCTATTTTTGGCAATTTCTAGTAAGCGGCGATGGACATGGGCTAGATACACTGTATCGAGTTTTGCATACTTTAGCTGTTTTTGGGTTAGCGGACGTTTTCCCCAATCACTACTTTGTTCCTCTGTATCGACATTAGCGAAATTGCACAGCTCTCGCGCTAGGGTTTTTAGTTTATTATTGGATACCTGTAATGGATTAGACAGTTTCTTATTCGTCAGCGTTCTAGCTATTTTATAGGTACAGGTGACATTCTTAGCTTTATCTTTACCCCCTAGATACCGTAAATCAAAGCTAGCGTTATGAAAGACTTTTTCAATGTTAGGATTAACCATAATATGGTTAACAAAGTCTATCACTAATTCCGGTTGGTTTAATACATCTAATATATAAGCTTTTTCCCCATTTGTATCTGTCGGATCAGCCAATACCTGAATCAGAGATAATCTGGGATTAGGAGTATTCCAGTCAGCTATTTCCGTATCTAACCAGAGAATTTTTGCTGCTGATAAATTAAGGATTAACTCTCGGAGCTGGGCTGGTTGAGTCAGGTACATTGGCGCTTGTTATCCGAATTTTTGTTATGGTAAAATAATGGTTAGCTGTCAGCGGTCAGCGGTCAGCGGTCAGCCTTTGGTCAATGGCACCTCAATTAGGGTGGCACAGGCTTCCAGCCTGTGAGAGCTGAGAGCTGATAGCTGATAGCTGATAGCTGAGAGCTGATAGCTGATAACTGAGAGCTGATAGCTGAGAGCTGATAGCTGATAGCTGAGAGCTGATAGCTGATTACTGATTACTGATTACTGATAGCTGATTACTGATAGCTGATAGCTAATAGCTAATAGCTAATAGCTGATAGCTGATAGCTGATAGCTTACGGTACCAAATATACTGATTGTGTTTCTGGGGAACCATCCACAGGGATAAGTTTTAGTTCATTTTCCTGACAAAGTTCCTTAATCCGTTGTTGAATTTCTATTTCTTTGAGCCGATTAAATTGACGGTGAGTAGTTTTAATTAAAACCTTAAGACCAATTACTTGGTCTTGTTTGAGGACATTTAACACAAATTCCTTAACTGGATTAAGGGGTACTTTATTATCTACTATAGAAATAATATTCAAATCCTTTAGTAAAGGACAATCCTGCAAAATTCCTGATTCTCGGATTAGACTCTTTAACTCTGTTAGTCTTATTGTTTTATTAGCAAGAACTAACTCTTGGGAACAAGCCTCATTAACTAAGCTATGATAAGTGGCTAAGTAATGGACAGAATAAAGATAGTCTAATTTGAGGTGAATATGGCTAGAACTATTAAATAGTTGACTGTATATTTTGTACCCTTTAGTATCAGGTTTTAGGTTAATTTTTGTATGGCGAATTAGGTATAAGGTTTGGCAGTGATTGCCTTGAATAGCCTTATCACAAGCCTTCATCATATAAAATAAGCTACCACCATTACTAGTTTCTCCCCAGACTACTGCGATCCGTCCTTGAGGTGATGGCAACTGGTAACTTAGGGAATAACTGGCAAAGGTTTTGCTACTGGACAAAAATTTTGGTTTAATACCCCTAACCTCCAGAGCTTCTAATGCCTCTCGTAACATCCCAATCAATTCCGATTCACCAATATCTTGGATGCGGGTAATTTGCTGCTCAGTCTTTTGAAATTCTTTCTGCCACTTTAATTTAAATGAGGCTAGGCGTTTGTCTTCTATTGGTATTGATTCGCCAGCGGTATCCTTTTTAGTAGTTGACTCAGTTTTTGATGGCTCTGAAATGCTAACTCTCTCGATATCCTCACTAGTTAAGTCAATCGTTGATGGCTCTGAAATCTTAACTCCCTCGGTATCCTCACTAATTAAGTCAATCCTTGATAACTCTGAGTTAACTACCTGAGTTTTATACCTTTGAATTAGCTTATTTCCCAGGCTTAAGGTCTGGCGGGGAGTGGTTTTGCCACCAGGAAATTCTTGTTCTAAGTCTTGCCGAGTTAAAGGGTAAATCGGTGAGGTGGATTTTGGTTCAGCTTGCTGATGTAAGGGATAGAGTCGGCTTGCCAAAAGGGATTCGGCTTGCTCTAGGGTAATGTTTTTGAGCAGAATTTTAGGATTAAGTCTAGCGAGATCAGCCCCTTGAAGTTTTTTATGATTCCGTCTCCAGGTATTAGTGACTATACTGATAATAATCAGAAAGTTGAGACGGCGAGTATAAAGGGTAGAGTTGACATTAAACAGAGCTTGTAGATCCAGAGAACCATCGGGCAAACGAGGAATATTATCCAATTGGTCAAAACACAGCACAATCGGCTTGGTGGATGACGAAATTCTCCCGAAGTTGATTAAGATATTCTGAGCATCGTCTTCGTTATCTATAGACCCTCTGACCCCAAGGGTTTTCAGGTCCTCTTCATCTAAATCTTCTCCCCTTAACCATTGATAAGCTAGGTGATACAGTTCTGGATTAGTGAGGTCATAGAGCACTCCAAAAAATTCTTTATCTCTATGAATTCCCCCTGGATAGCTAGCTCTGAGGTCACCAATAAACCGTTTTCGCTCATTCCGGAGCCAGCCGGTTTTTTTAAAGGCCGGGAGACTCTTTAGCCACAGCAGCAACTGAGATTCTTTTTCCCCTTCTGGGATTTTTAGCATACTGTCAACGGTTTCCCTAAGGATATAGCGCCAGATGCGATCGCTATTTGCCCAAGGACCGATATAAGCAAAAAAGGCGTCTTGATTGAACTGCTGTTTGAGGCGTTTTAATAGATAACTTTTCCCCGAGCCAGGATCACCAGCCAGTAAGATAGTGCGGGGTCGATGGTCTTGAGTCACCGCACTGAGGGTGGTGGTTATCTGATTGATTTCATCTTGATGAATCGAGTTGACATTAACAGCACCATTGTCTGGATCTTCCCAAAAATTCCCCGTAGCAAAGGTCACGGGGTCAAAGGGATTTAGGGCTTGTTTAATTATTTCCTGGATCGTTGCCATCTCTTTAATTCCATCTTCTATAGAGTGGACAAGGATAGAGGATTAACAATTGGGAAGCCTGGGCTTATAGTATCATACTTTGTATCATACTTTACTGCACCATAATGAAAAATAGCCTCCCCCCGGTATTTTGAGTAATACCAGCTTCAATTTGTTCCTCTGTATACATGTTTGCTTCTTGCAAAGCACTCAGATCAATTTTATCTTCTGCTTGCAAGCTATACAGTGCTTTATCCAATTCTTCCCTAGACAAAGGCGGTTGTAACTTTTGGCGCAAATGAAACAGTGGCAAATAGTTTTCTGTACCCAATTCCTGGTCTAAATCCTTGATGATTTGTAATATTTCTTCATTATTATGGGGATTGACTAGAGCGGGAGTCGAATTTCCATCTGATTCTGAGATTGTACTGGTTGAGTTTGGCAGCTGTTTGCGCAGGAAATCGATGTAATCCGCTAGCATGGTTTTAGAAAGATTGATATTGCCACGACCAACGGGTTTATAATTAGTTAAGAGGTACTCAATACCTGTTTCAGTAATCCAAACATCTTTGAATTTAGTTTCTGCGACTGTGATATAACCCCGTTCTATCAAACTGTCCATGATTTCCTTGCGGGTCTTAGCAGGCTTGACGTTTGTCTTGGCGGGAGTAGTCGGTTCTGTTTCACAGGCTTTTAGAATTTTGCGTTCTTTCGTGCTCATTGGTACTTCAGCCTGATCTTGGTTTAGAAGTTCCTTGCCTGCATCAGTGATCTGAATTTTGGTGATTTCTTGATTAGACTCAATCAAATTGCGATCGCATAATGCCTGACAAATTCGATCTCGTTCCCCAGCTGAGGTTTTAGAATTGGGTTTCGCTTCTGTAATCAATGCCCGATAATCCGGTTTGCTCAGTAGCTTCAGTAAAAATTTTAGTTGGCTGACTTCCAGTTCAATAGCTTCCATGTTGATTGTTGTTACCTCACGTTTGTTCAAGATTAACCTATCTCTATTCCCTATAACCACGTAGTAGTTAAAGATTTTCGCAATAGATTCTACTGTCAGCCCTCAGCGGACGGGCGCTGAGCCCTCAACTATTAGCTCTGAGCAGAATTCTTATTATATAAGCCTTTCGGTACTTTTCAATAGTATCTTTATTTCCGTGGTGCCTTACTAGGCTCAATCCTTACCGATATTAGACTTATCTCAAGTCTGGTTGAATACCCATAATTAAGGGTGGGCGGGGATGGTAGGGAGGCGCTAGAGGTCTGGGGAGATAGGGAGATGGGGAGATAGGGAAATTTTTATTAAGAGTAATTATCGTAAGATAATATTAGCTGAAGGTCGCGACTAGATGGGTATTCAGGGAAAACCCTCAAAACGCTGATACCCGAAATGCTGATAGCTGACGACCGAAGCGAAACCATTCAGCTATCAGCCCTCAGCATTACCTCACAGGCATTAAGCCTGTGCCACAAAGCACCTCAAGTAGCGTGGTCCAAAGGCCAAGACTGATAGCTGAACGCGCACGCGTGTGCGTAGCACATAAGCTGAATGCTAAGCTACAGTCAATTTTCTTACCCCTACTCCCGTCTTGATGCAAAGCGCGAGTGGGGGGAACCCCCGCAGGTCGGCACTGCCTCCCCAAGACCGCGCTGCATCGCTATTCCCTATTCCCTATGCCCTATTCCCCTAATAACGTCGAGTTTTCTGAACCCCGTAAACTAGTCCTGTACCAATCGATAACAAGATCAATAGCCACAGGATACCACCAGGAAGAAAGGTAAGAATACCAAAACCTCTGAGCAAGTAAACCATAACGGTGATAGCGAGAAGAGCCCCAAAAAAGTAGGCAATTATTAAAGTTTCAGATTGAGAAGGGGAACTCATATAGTATTTTTAGTTTACATATAGTATTTTTAGTTTAGTTGTGAACAGATCACGAAAGGCAAGAGGCAAGAGGCAAGAGGCAAGAGTTAAAAAAAACTGTGTACCTCAGGTGCGACCCCTAAGGAAAGGCAAGAGGCAGAGGCAAAAGGCAAGAGTCAATCAAGTATAGAATGATTTTGGCCGACTGCATCGCTTTTTCCAATTCATTTATAAATGCTAAGGGCGTTTGTCGCAGTTATGAGGTACACTCTTCTTTGAAGATGATTCCCTTAAAATCTTCATTAGTCTTGCCTTTTGCCTTTTGCCTTTTGCCTTTTGCCTTAAAAGTACCAGATTTTTACTCATGGCAATTAGACTGGCTAGATCAATAATCAACGGTCATTAAAATTGCTAAACATAGAGTTGGCTAAAATAGCTGCTTGAGTGCGATCGCGTACATTCAACCGACTCAATATATGAGTAACGTGGTTTTTGACGGTCTTCTCAGAAATATACAACGTCTGAGCAATCTCTCGGTTGCTAGCACCGGTAGCAATTAGCCGTAAAATCTCCTGCTCTCTAGGAGTTAGTTCATCCCAACCGGGAGGTGGACTTGGAGTTGGGTCTCGCATTTGAGTAGCGACTTTTTTGCCTATACCAGGGCCTAACTGAGTATACCCTTTTTGCACCGCTCGAATTGACTGGGCTAATTCTTCGGGAGGGGTATCCTTCAGCAAATATCCGGCTGCTCCGCACTGTATGGCTTGGGTAACGTACTGGTCATCATCAAAGGTAGTTAGTACTAATACCTTTGTATCCGGGAATTGCTGACAAATCTCCCGAGTTGCAGCGACGCCATCCATGACAGGCATCCGAATATCCATGAGTATAACATCTGGCTGTAACGTTTTTACCAGACTAATTGCCGTTTGTCCATTCTCGGCTTCACCGACTACCTGTAAGTCTTCTTCTAACTTCAGCAAGGCTTTTAATCCACGCCGAATTAAACTTTGGTCATCTACGAGTAAAATACGAATCATCATCAAGGAGGAATTATATAATAGTTGTCAATTCGGTCTTATTTTTAGGGAGTCGGGAGTCGGGAGTCGGGAGTCGGGAATAGGAAATAGGGAACAAAAATCATCACAATGCGTCTCTAATTTCTAGATAAGCGCGTTGGTATTTGAGCTCTAAACCTGTATGAGATTTTTTTTTTGGACAATAAAACTCCTGATATATTTTACCTCTTGCCTCTTGCCTCTTGCCTCTTGCCTTTTCCTGCCATACCTGTGTTCACAACCGATGATACAAACGCGCTTACCTTAAACCTTTGGTAAAGGAAAATGAGCAATAATTTTGCAGCCAGCTCCTGGTGCTGTCTCAATTTTAAAGGTTCCTCCTAAGGCTTGGGTGCGTTCTCGCATTCCTTGTAAACCAAAACCGGTTGTGTTCTGGTTTAGGGAAAATCCAATACCATTGTCTTTAATAATTAATTGTAAATCTGTTGCTGTCTTAATTTGGATGTATACTTCAGTAGGTTTAGCATATTTAAAGATATTTGTCAATCCTTCTTGGACAATACGGTAAACTGCGATTTTGATGTCAGCAGGGATTGAACGCTTTAAGTTAAGATGGCATGAAGGTGAGATAGCTGTGGACTTTTGGAAGTCCTCGATTAGGGATGCGATCGCATTTTCTAGAGATTGCTCTTGTAACGGATTTAAACGCAAGGAAGCAACGGATTGACGTACATCCTTCAGAGCAGTTTTCCCAAGTTGTTTCGCTTCTAAGATAAATTCTTGGGCTTCAGCCGGGTCAGATTGTAATAGTCTTAAAGCCGCTTCCAGGTGTAAATTAAATACCGTTAAAGAATGTCCTAAGGAGTCATGAATTTCCCGAGCAATACGGTTTCGTTCTTGCAGGGTAGCAATATCTTCAATGCGCAGGGCATAGTGACGCAGTTGAGCATTAGCCTTAGCCAGCTCTTCCCGACTTTTTCGTTCTGATAGTACAGCATCCACTAATAGCTGCAAAACGATTAAGACCAATACAAATATAAAGACAGAAGTCAATAAGATAAATAGTAATCGCTCCGGAATCAACCCTGTTGGTGGTGCTCTGAACACAGGAGGTGGTCTAAAGGGAGGACGATGCCTCAGACCATGATGCTGAAATCGAACCATTTGCTTCATTAGAAATAATATAACCGCAAATCCAGTCATCATTAAGCGACCTTGGAACTCGAATATAAAACAGTTGCGAACAACTAATATAATTAACATCAGTTGCAATAACCGAATGTGTCCCACTATGGATGCTAAAACAATTACCCCAATTTCGGCGGCAGTGTAAAGTACCTTATAAATAGGCTTATTTGTTGGTAATCTCAATCCCATTAACCCAAATACTGCCAGGCAAACTAGATTCAGTAGTGGCGACCTAGGTAGCATGGGAAAGGGAAGTTTTAGTAATTCCACCAAAGCGGTAATAATCAGCAGTATCCACTCCAGGTAGAGCAAAAATCGAATGGGGTGGTTAGTAATGTGAATAGGATGCCGCATTCACGATTGTTGTAAACAAGCAATAACAAACAACCAATAACCTTAATCCATGTGTCAAAGGTAATGCAAGACCCATTGGTCATGTCTAGCCCAGGACTTTAGTCCTAGAGGAATTGGGGTCTTTTGCCTCATGTGGTTTCACCCTCCCCCTTTTTAGGATAGAGACATCAAACAGAAATCAGCTCACCTAAAAACACTTATAAACAGCTAAATAGTGAACATCATGAACATCAAGCGCTTTTCTCTACTGGCAGGTATCGCAGCAATTACCCTCACTAGTTTTCCCATGGCAGTTAATGCCGAAGAACTTCCTCCATTTTTATCTAATCTGAACATCACTGACCAGCAAAAAGAGCAGTTTGAGGACATCATTAACAATACTGACTCCAAAATTGAGGATATTCTCACTCCTGATCAACAACGGCGCTTTGAAACTATAAAAGTGCTCCGCCGTCAACTGCGAGACGCAAGGGAGGGTCTGAATCTCTCTGAAGAGCAGTTAAAGCAAATGCAAGACATTAACAGGTCAGCACGATATGAGATGAGGGGTATTCTCACCGAGGAACAGCGCCAACAAATTCGTCAAGAAATAGGAGCATTTCGAGGTAAAGGCCCATTGAGACGGAGATTTTTCCAGAACTAGATTATCTCTTGGAATACAAAGTACTAACTCTCTTGATATAACTTGTTAAAGGTGCGCTTACTGACTGACTGACAAAAGGCGGTCACTGTTTTGTCAAACTGTTTGTCAGATGGAT
>NZ_MKZS01000001.1:242230-297471 GCF_001942495.1 Moorena bouillonii PNG | reverse complement strand
TTGCCTAAATCCTAGTCTCTATCACCGTTTCGACTACTTTTGCCTAATGGATAGCTTAAAAAAGGGGGGAATTAGATTAAAAAGTCCCCCTTATTAAGGGAAACGGGGAATCTAAATCAGAGATTAACAAAAGTTACATGCTCCCCTAGGTAGTAGAGAGTCGGAAGTGTTGAAACCATTAATTAGCTAAGCTAAAACTATAGCATTTCTAAATAGATCATGAAAACGAATGCTAATTGAGCATAACACCAAAAACTACTCGCATCTCTTGACTACTCTTCCCTGTTCCCTGTTCCCTATTGCCTATTGCCTATTGCCTATTGCCTTTTTTTACAATACGTGTGTTGACAACCTAGATACAAACGCTATATAACTATGAGTGCTAAAATCGAAACCACAAATTTTCTCAATGATCTCGATCGAGTTGCCACGGTGCGTGGTGAAATAGCTAGTTACTTGAGTCAAATCAGTAATATACTAGAACAATCGGAATCCGCAGGGGAGAGTAATTCCGGTAAGTTAGGCTTGGATAGAGATATTGAAGATATTTCTAAAGCTAGTAAAAATTTACAACAGGGGCGATTCCGACTACTGGTATTAGGAGATATGAAGCGGGGAAAAAGTACATTTCTCAATGCTTTAATTGGTGAGAATTTACTGCCCAGTGATGTCAATCCTTGTACAGCGTTGCTGACAGTTTTACGCTATGGTGCTCAAAAGAATGTGACAGTGTACTTTAATGATGATACACCACCAGAAGAAATTGATTTTAAATCCTTTAAGCATCGCTATACCATCGATCCAGCTGAAGCAAAGCGACTTGAACAACAGAAGAAGCTAGCGTTTCCCAATGTTAGTCATGCCATCGTGGAGTATCCCTTACCATTGCTAGAAAAAGGGATTGAAATTGTAGATAGTCCAGGACTGAATGATACGGAAGCGCGCAATGAGTTATCCCTCGGTTACATTAATAATTGTCACGCTATCCTGTTTGTGCTCAGAGCAACTCAACCCTGTACTTTAGGGGAACGTCGTTATCTAGAAAATTATCTAAAAGACCGGGGATTAACGGTTTTCTTTCTAATTAATGCTTGGGACCAGATTCGGGAAAGTTTGATTGACCCCGATGATACAGAAGAATTAGAAGAAGCTGAAGATAGACTACGGCGAGTATTTCAGGCTAACTTGGCAGACTATTGTCAGGTAGATGGATATGATATCTATGATGAACGAGTGTTTGAAATTTCAGCAATTAATGCCCTGCGCAAGCGAGTTAAAAATCCAGACGTGTCTCTTGATGGCACAGGATTTCCGGAGTTTATGGGAGCACTCAATACATTTTTAACGAAGGAACGAGCAATTTCTGAATTACGACAAGCGAGAACCTTAGCCCGTCAAGGCAGTAACCATGTTCATGAAGCTATTGAACGTCGCATCCCCTTGCTAGAGCAAGATTTAAATGAGTTAAAAGAACGAATTAATTCCGTTGAACCAGAATTTAATAAACTCAAGGATATTGGTGAGCAATTCAAGGATGAAATTAAAACAGTTCGGGATAATAAAGCGAAAGCGATCGCAGATTCATTTCGTACCTATGTTTTAAATTTAGGCAATACCTTTGAGTCAGACTTCTTACACTATCAACCTGAACTCCGGTTTATGGATTTCTTGAGTACAGGCAAACGAGAAGCCTTTGAATCCGAGTTGAGGCAAGGATTTGAACGGTATATTAATGATAAATTGTCAGAGTGGAGTAAGACAGCTGAAAAAGAGATGGATGCTGCCTTTGCTCAGCTATCTCGCAGTGCAGTAACCTACGGTGCTTCCTATACTAAAGTCACGGATAAAATTAATCAAAAATTAACCGGACAAACCGTAAGACCTGTCAGCAACTACACTACAGAAGATAACGCTCCCGCTTGGGCAAAATGGGCAGCAGGATTATTTTCCTTAGCTAGGGGAAATCTAGCAGGAGTCGCTATGGCTGGAGCTGGTTTCGATTGGAAAAATATTGTGCTGAACTTCATCACAGTCATGGGAATTGGTGGCATCATTAGCGTTGTTTCTGGGATTACTCTTGGACCAGTGGGTCTAGCCTTATTAGGATTAGGAGTTGGAGTCGTGCAAGCCGATCAAGCTCGTAAGGAATTGGTGAAAGCAGCTAGAAAAGAGTTGGTGAAATATTTGCCTGAGGTAGCACAAGAGCAATGGCAACCAATTTATGATGCTATCAAAGAATGTTTTGATGTGTATGAGCAGGAAGTAACTGAGCGGATGGATGATGATATTAAAGCTCGCAAAGGGGAATTAGATAATTTAATGAAGCAAAAAGAATCTCATGAAATTAATCGGGAGCAAGAATTAGCTCGCTTGAAACAGTTAGAAGCTGATGTCGCCTCCCAAGCCGAGAAGGTTGAGAGCACTTATCAGAATTTTGTGAATGCGATCGCTTAACCTTCTAGTAAGCATTCAGCTATCAGCGGTCAGTAGTCAGTGGTCAGCGGTCAGCCGTTGGCTTTTGGCACCTCAAGTAGCGCTAATCGCTGTTCGCTTACAATGCGATCGCTTAACGTGATACTATCGATTACCCAAGAGTAATAATTAGTCTTGGGTAATCGATAATAGAAGCAAAAACCATAACAACTACTATCCTATATTTAGTGCAGTATTTAGCATCTTGATTTACGGAAGAGCTGAACCGCTATATAATTAATATTGTATACTTATATAGTAATCCTTGCCCAGTGGCAGTTGAACAACCAGACAAAGAATTTGAGGATTGGGCTAAACAATGTAAACTTGGTAATCTCAACTCACCTATAACTGGCCAGCTTTACAAAAATCGCTCTCTCACTGTCCAAGAGTATATTGCTAGATTCCGAAGATCTAATATTAACCAAGTTCTTCCTGATGAAGCAAAAACCATGACAGTTGAAGAAGCTCTTAAAGCTGGAAGAGTAGCAGGGATAAACATTCGCAAGCTACTGACAGATAACAGAGAAAAATTAAAAAAATGAGGTAACCTGATGACTTTGAGAACTGATCCAAAGGATGATATTACCGAAACTCTTAGGCAAATGATTGGGGATATCATCCCAATAGCCTATGAAACAGATCGTGCTGAAGCCTGTCTATCTACCTTATCTTTCCAAAGCCTAAATTATCCAGAAAGACACATTTGGATTGACACAGATGGTGATGGAATAGCAATTGATTTAGAAGACTGGCAGGATGAAAGGGAATGGGATAACGCTGTTGCTCGCATTACAGTCGAGGAAACAGCAGAAGTCGTAGATATCGTCAAAACCTGGCTTTTTGGAGATAAATTGGACAACTATTATAATCTTAATAAAGACTATGAAAGAGTTAATAAAATAGCCACTATCTCCAATTAATAACCATGATCAAATGCGCAAAGCCTGAATTACCTGCCGTTTCAATTCCACAAATTCCAACGTTAGCTTTGTATCCAGAGTACGAACAGCCGGTAAATCAATCATAATCTTATCCCGGATACAACCCGGATGAGTTCCCATCACATAGATACGCTGGGATAAGAACACTGCTTCTTCCACATCATGGGTAATCATCAAAACAGTAATATGGGTCTTCTGCCAAAGTCCGAGGAAGAATTCCTGCAATTCCTCCTTAGTTTGGGCATCTAAGGCTCCAAAGGGCTCATCCATCAACAGCACTTCCGGTTCATTAGCCAAGGCTCGTGCGATCGCAACCCGCTGTTTCATACCCCCTGACAGCTGTTTGGGGTAGGCATTAGCAAAGCGGCTTAGACCGATTACATCCAAATAGTAAGCAATGCGTTCTTGGGATTCCCCCTTAGGCAATCGTTGTAACCTCAGACCAAAACCGATATTATCAGCAATCGTTAGCCAGGGAAATAGGGTATAGTTCTGGAAAACCATGCCCCGATCCCGACCAGGACCTAAAACCACCTCACCATCTACCTTTACATGTCCTTTAGAGGGAGGAATTAGTCCAGCGATAATGTTGAGCAAGGTTGATTTGCCGCAGCCAGACGGTCCAACTATACACACAAATTCATTCGCCTCAAGATCGAGATTAATATCCTTTAGCACTACCAATTCTTCCCGTCGGTGGCGAAAACTTTTGGAAAGAGCGCACACCTGTAGCTTAGGCAAATTGTGATTATTGGTCATTTTTAAAGGGTGCATCTGATATTTGTAAAAAAGAAGGGGAAGTGTGGGAATCGGGAATCGGGAATCGGGAATCGGGAATCAGGAATCGGGAATCGGGAATCGGGAATCGGGAATCGGGGATCGGGAATCGGGAATCGGGAATCGGGAATCGGGAAAATATCTGAAGCTATCAGCTATCAGCTATCAGCTGAATACTTACCCTTAAACCTTAAAACTTAAACCTTCAACCTGATTAAACCTTCAACCTTCAACCTGATTAACCCTTAACCCTTAAACCTTAAACCTTAAACCTTGGCCAAAGGCCACGCTACGCGAACAACCTTCTTCAACCTTGGCCAAAAGGCCACGCTACGCGAACAACCTTCAACCTTCAACCTTGGCCAAAAGGCCACGCTACGCGAACAACCTTCTTCAACCTTCAACCCTGACTGACTGACAAAAGGCGGTCACTGTTTTGTCAAACTGTTTGTCAGATGGATGTTTGAGGGATTAAAAAAAGCTGAGTGGGAGCCAGCGTTCTAAGATGCGCGATGCCACTCAAAACCATAGGAACGCTGTGAAAAAAAACTCCCGCCTCTACAATGCCCTGAATGCCTGGCTGGGTCAAGCCAGTCCCTGGGCACACAAAGCTCATCTAACGGTCTGTCTATGGATGGTGGTAGCCTTGATCCATAGTGGTGAAGTTAATCTGACCCGTTGGATATCCTATCTGCCCTGCCGAGGACAGTATGCTCACAGTAAGCACAGACGGGTCCGTCGATGGCTCAATAACCCTCGTATCAATGTACATCGACTGTATAAACCCTTGATCCAAGCGGCCTTGGTTCACTGGCAACAAGAGTGTCTTTACTTGAGCTTAGATACGTCCTTGTTTTGGGATGAATATTGCCAGCTCCCTTGTGGCAGTGGTTTATCGGGGTCGTGCCCTGCCAGTGGCTTGGCGAGTGCTTCACCACAGCAGTGCGATGGTTTCATTCAGCGACTACCGAGATGTGTTGAATCAGGCAGCTCGGTGCCTACCCAAAGACGTGAAAATTGTCTTATTGGCTGATCGAGGGTTTGTCCATAAGGATTTGATCAAAGCCCTGACTCAGCAATGGCATTGGCATTATCGTATCCGTTTGAAAAAGGATGCTTGGATTTGGCGCACTGGCAAAGGTTGGTGTCAACTTAAACAGTTTCACTTCAAACGGGGCGAAGCGCTGTGTTTTCATAACGTGGGATTGCATAAAGACCAATGGTATGGCTCGGTTCACATAGCGTTTGGGCGCAACAATATCAATGGTGAATTTTGGGCTATCGTCAGTGATGAACCAACCACCTTACAAACATTCTGTGAATACGGATTGAGATTCGATATTGAGGAGGCTTTTTTGGACGACCAATCCAACGGCTGGAACATCCAGAAGTCTGAGATTCGGTGTGTATGTGCCCTTTCAAGACTGTGGTTCATCTTGGCATTGGCTACACTCTATGTTACGGCACAAGGCACATTGGTTGTGGAAACGGGGAAACGACGGTGGGTTGACACCCATTGGTTTCGTGGCAACAGCTATTTCCGCATCGGCTGGGATTGGGTCAAAACTGCTCTGTTAAACGGATGGCGACTGATTCGTCACGTCAGTTTCACCTCCAACCGTGATCCTGACCCTGTTATGGCATCGCGCAAACAACACGAGAAACGAATTTATAGGCTAGAGTTCAAAGTACTAACGTACCAATATGTTCCGGAATAACTTTTGTCAGTCAATCAGGGTGCGCTTAACTCATTAATAATTAAATTCGCCACGGGTCGCACCTAATTGTTAAGTGTTAATTGACAAACCATTAACACTTAACAAGTTTTTTTTATTACCACCATAAACACTATCCTTTCCAATACCTTTAAAATCGGTGTTGCGTCAGTCTTTGAATGAATAGGAGTAGAGTGGGCATCCTGCCCGCCCGAAAATAAGGAGGAAACTGGCAAGATGCCAGTTCTACACAAGATGCCAGTTCCACGCAAGATGCCCATTCCACCAAGATGTCCACTCTACAAAACTATTACAATCATTCTATTATTAAGCAACGCCTGGAACCGAGGTGCTTTGCCTGATCATGGGATTGACCATAGGTCACGCTACGGGATGCTCCTGTGCAGCCGCTATGCGATGCTCCTTTGGAGCCGCTACGCGAACGCATTTACTGTACCTAGTCATTAACAAAAATGTGGCCACCCACTGGACTTGTTGCTGCGTGAATGCAATAGTTTTTTTGGAAACCTGGAACTGAGGCGCTTTGGCTGATCATGGGATTGACCATAGGTCACGCTACGCGAACACATTTACTGTACCTAGTAATTAACTTTGATATCGCCACTCACTCGACTTATTGATGCGCTAATGCAATAGTTTTTTTGGAAACTTGGAACTAGAGTAATGGCTGGAATGGGATCCATAGGTCACGCTACGGGATGCTCCTGGGTCGCCGCTACGCGAACGCATTACTGTATCTAGTAATTAATACCTAAAATCTTATCCCTTGCATCTTATCCAAAATTCTGTTACAATAATAGTATCGTTAACGCAATGGTTAACTCCCCATGATGATTTCCACCGCACAAGCCGCTGATTTACTAGGTGTTTCCGCCACTCGCGTCCGTTACCTTCTCAGCAAAGGCAGAGTTAAAGGAGCCTATAAAGTGGGTAGAACTTGGGTGATTCCTCTGTTTGATGGCATGCCAGTAGTCACTCCCGGCACTCGGGGTCCCAAGCGGAACTGGTCAAAGCGCAGAGAGTACACTAAGGCTGTGATTCATGTTAACCAGAGGGTAATTCGCAACAATCTCAAGACAGGGGAGCGTAACCCTGTGATTACCGTAAAACGAGGCTCTCAAAACACTTATGGTCATACGGTGGAAGTCAATGGGCCGTGTAGAGTCATGTATCGCCCCGATGATCCCCTCAAATGTGGAGCAAGGGTGTGGATTGAGACTATTTCTGATTTTAAAGTTATTTAATTTAGTAACAGCTTACCTGACTAGACATCTACCTGATTAGACTAGGAAACGCTATACTCCAGAGAAACATCATCACTGGTATGGAAAAGACCAATTAAAGGATCAGGGAAGTCGGATGAAACGCTTTTATTTATATTCAAGTTTGTTGATTGCTAGCTTCTTTCTACTATTGCTTGGAGAGGAGGGATTAGCACTTATTGTCAAAACCAATCGTCGATTGTCAGGTTTTTCTGTAGATAGCCGTAACTATATTTATCTGGAAAGTGCTAGAAACCATGTCACAAAGGTTCCTACTGCCAAAATCCAAATTATCGATGTAGCCACTAACGCTTGTGTCAAGAAAGGTTGTCTAGAAACTAACTATAACTACTCGGATTCCAATCTCACTCCTAAAGAGGCTGAAGAGAGTTTACTCAGGAAAACCCAAAGAATAAGACAGAGCTTAAGACTCAATCAATTAAAAGTAGGACTCAAACTGCCAATTATTGAGCGTTCCATTCAACCCAATGGCACAGAAACGGTTAAGGTCTTGGTGGATAAAGAAAAAGACCCACTAGAGATTCGTTTAGAACAAATTTATATTCCCTCAGTTTTATCTGGAGGAATGTCTGATATAGACCGGGCTTCAATGCACCTAGTCATTAATTACAATTATCGCCAACTGACCCTAGGTAAACTGAACAATTACCGTGAAGCTATCAGGAAATATTCCATCAGAGAAGTTCGCTTATCCCCCAATAGACAGAACATAGTTGTACTGATCAATCTCCACCAAGCCACCTATAACGCTGACTTTCAGACAACCTTTGTTCAAAGTTTTCCGATCTAAACTACTTTTGCCTTCTGCCTTTTGCTTTCTAACAGTTTAGTGGTGAAGCGTACCATCAGGCATAATTGCCCCACTGATAAACGTGTTGCTCAAGTCAACATCACTCAGGTCTACGCCAGCCAGTTTAGCATCCTTAAGTTGTGCCCCATGGAGATTAGCACCACTTAGGGTAGCCTTGGTTAAGTCAGCACCAGTTAAATTTGCCCCTAACAAGTCAGCACCTGTCAAATTAGCCCCTGCCAAGTTTGCCTGACTCAGGTTTGCCCCCCAAAGGTCAGCTTGACTGAGATTAGCCCCACTGAGGTCAGCTTGACTAAGGTCAACTCCTCCTAAGTTGGCTCCACTCAAATCTTTCCCTGATAGGGAAGCAACAGGCACAATGCAATATGCTCCCAACTTACTAGGGTCAAACCCTTCCGGAAATTGAGTAGTTTGGTTATAGAGCGATATCTCAAATTTAGCATCTTCGAGATTAGCACAGCGCAGATCTGCACCAAGCAAATTTACCTTACTAAAGTTAGCTCCCCCCAGATCAGTGCCATTTAACTCTTGATCTGAAAATGATGCACCGGGGGCAATTAAGTAAGCTCCGTGTTGGCTGGGGTCAAACCCTTCTGGAAATCGAGTAGCTTGGTCGTAGAGCGCTCCGAGCAAATTGACTCCCTCCAGGTTAACCGAGTAAAGATCTGCCCCAAAAAGGCTAACTTTCCCCAAATCTGCCCTACTCAAGTCAGCTCCTCTGAGGTCAGCCCCCTGAAGATTTAGCCCACACAGAGACACATCCGCAGCAATGAGATATGCCCCATAGGCTGTGGGGTCAAAATCTTCAGGAAATTGAGTCTTTTCGTTATAAATTGCTCCTTTGAGGTTAACCGCTTCAAGATTAGTAGCGGACAGATCTACTCCAAACAAGTGAATGCTCCTTAAATCTGCTCCTCTGAAATCCGCGCCACTAACTAAGCTCAACCATAAGTCCGCTCCCCGCAAATCCGCTTCCTGTAGATCGGCTTCTCGTAGATCCGCTTCCCAGAATTGAACTCCTCTTAAATTGGCTTTCCTTAAATTAGCTCTAAGCAAAGATATACCAAAAAAGTGACCCTGACTCAGGTCAACTTGGGATAAGTCTGCTTCACTTAAGTCCACACCACTGAGATTTGACTGACTCAGGTTAGCCATTGGTAGAGATACACCAGGAGCAATTAAATGTCCTCCTGCCTTCACTGGGTCAAAATCGTCAGGAAACTGAGTGGTTTCGTCGTAGAGTATACCGCTCAGGGTTGCATTTAGAAGCTTAGCACCCTTGAGGTTTGCCCCCATCAGATTGGAGCGGCTTAAATTAGCTCCTGTTAGGTCAACATCCTGCAACTCAGCCCCAATTAAGCAAGCACGGGTTAGATTAGCTTCTTTGAGATCAGCACCTTTGAGGTTAGTTTTCCAGAGGTCAGCTCTGGTCAAATTCGCACCCCTTAAATTGGTATCACTGAGATCTACCCCACTCAATTTAGCTTCCGTTAGTAAAGCCTCGGGGGCAATTAAATAAGCTCCTGCCTTGGTAGGGTCGAAATTTGGGGGAAACTGAGTGGAAAAATTGTATAGTGTAGTATGGAGGTTAGTTAAGTCTAGAATAGCTTCGCTCAAGTCTGCCTGACCCAGATTAGCACCACATAGAACAGCTTGAGTTAAGTTAGCTTCCCTCAAATTAGCTCCCCAGAGATCAGCACTACTGAGGTTAGTGCCAGTAAGAATTGCTTGACTGAGGTCGGCTCGCCATAAAACTACCCGTTCCAGATTTACCTGGCTGAGGTTGACTTGACTTAAGTCAGCTCCACTAAAATCTCTTTCCCCAAGGGAATATTGTGACTGAATTTCATCAGTATTCATGTATCGTTCGTTAGTTTTAATTTAAAAATCATCAAAATTAATTATTAGATAATACCTCCGGTTCCCAATTCCAAATTACATACCCTTTATCGATATGAGTAATTACTATTTTATCGAGCTGATCAGCTACCTTAGACAAAATAGCGATAAGTTGTTCTTGAGTTTTTTCTAATCGTAAAAAACTGTAGTATTGACCATCAACGTTAATGGCTAATAAGCGTCTGCTTAAATGAGGTACGTTAATCCAGCAGATTTGGTAATCCTGACGGGATTTAATAATATGACTGGAGGATAATTCCAAATCCTGAAGGAGAGCAAGAGCAGGAACAGGGGAAGACCTCAGTTGAACTGAATTATTGTTTTGGGATTCAGGGTAAAACTTAAGTTGGTTGGCATTTATAGCCATCCCTTTAGTTTGAGCTACTCTATTGCGTTTAAACTCAATAACATTATTGCTATCAACAACACCATGGGGTTGTTGAACAGCAAACGATTGAGTGTTAGGAGGAGTTAGTCCTCGATACCGAAGCAAATCATCCCTCTGGGTAAGAGCTATTGTTGAAACATCCGGTTGGTATTCTGGTTCCGATTCGCCTTGGTTCAGGGATTCGATATCCTGGAGGCGTTGTCTGTTTTTTTCTCTGACTGATGCTTGGTATTTTTGCCATTTCCTTCCCACTTCAACAGTGCCAAGACCAGCTAACACACTCCCTAGGATGGCAACGCCAAGATAAGGAATTGCTAAATCCTTATGGTCTTCATGGAAGATGGGTTTAAGTTCGACGTTTAAAAACGGTTTAACTTCAACAACGATTGGTTTTGATTTGTTGAAAACAAACGGTAAGGTCAAACTGGAAAATATAGTGCTGGAGATAACTACAGCTGGTAGTAAGATATTAATTAAGGGGTAATTGGTCATCGGTCATCTTCAACCGCTGCAAGCAAGAAATTGGGTAAAGCGATGCAGTATAGCTATTGGGGTAAACCCCCATGAGCAACTGCATCAAGAGATGAAGCTTGAATCTCCAACAAATGGAGCTTGACTCAAGCTTTACGATGGCGATCGGTTAAATTCCGGTAGTCTTGCTGCTTACTGAAGAGGGCGGCTTTGTTGCTAGCAAATCGCCTCAAAGCAGGTGATTTAATCAGGATATAATAATAAATAGTCTATTATATCATTTAATACCAATTCAATTATGTGGGGTCAGACCCACCATTAATTTTAGCAGCGGTCTCGTATAAATTGTCAATTAAATTGACAATTTAATATTTCTTAATATATCTTCCAGAGCAAGAGTCGTCAGCTTACTCCCTACGCACATGCTGCCCTTGCCAGCACTGACCAGGACATTGCTAACTATCGTTTGGGATACCAAGTAGAGTTGGGTCAGTTACAAATTACCCATGACCCATTACCAATTACCGATTACCTTTAATCATTCCACAATCGGGGAACGCTTTATTTTGCTCTAATTCTTTGCAAAACAGTAATGCCTAACAGCAAAATGATACCCCCTGTCGTGGCATAAATCACCCTAGGAGTCATACCTTGCAGTTTCATTGCTAGCCAGTTAGACACTAAGGTAATGCCCCAAAGGATAAGGGCAACATAGCGCTGAGAGAAACCAAAGGCTAGCAAGCGGTGATGTAAGTGGTCTTTACCTGGGGTAGTTAGAGGGTTTTTACCATTGATCAACCGTCGCACAAATACCTGAGTAGTATCTAGGACTGGCAATAGCAAAAATACTACTGGGGGGACTAGGGCAAATACCGTAGTCACTTTCAAAGACCCTAAAATGCTGCTGGCAGCTAGTACATAGCCGAAAAAGTACGCACCTGCATCTCCCATAATAATGTGGGAAGGATGGAAGTTATGGCGCAAAAATCCCAGAGCTGACCCCCCTAGGGCTGCCAGAAGCAACGTTGCTGCGGCACGACTGGGAAACTGAGCTGAAACCGCTAACAGGCTCATAGCAGTAATAAAGCTGACCCCTGCCGCTAAACCATCCATCCCATCCATAAGGTTAATGGCATTAGTAATACCCACAACCCATAGAACCGTAAGTAACATGGAGAGTTGGACATCAATCGGAGTACCGAAGGTAGCTTTAATCCCGGCACCACTAGCCACTAACAGCAGGGCAGCAATAATTTGAACCGACAAGCGTACATAGGCAGGCAAACCAAATTGATCATCAATAAAGCCTACCAGTACCAGAACCGAGCCCCCTAGGAGAATAGTCAGCACTTGAGCTAACACCCCTTCGATGACAATCGGTCTAAGGAGGGTAGCTAGTACCAGGGCAGCTACCACTCCGGTATAGATAGCTAAGCCTCCTGCATTGGGTAAGGGTTCTTGGTTAAGCCGCCGGGCATTGGGTTGGTCAGCCCAACCAACCTCTAGAGCAAACGAGCGTAAAGTTGGCATCAAGCATCTAGTCACTGCCCATGCCAATCCGAAAGTTAATATGACTGCCAGCCAGCCACTTCCCCTAGGGTTGGCAATTCCGAGGGACTGTAGGAAGCCGTACACATCTATCTCCCAAGTCACGTCCAGACTGCAAAATTGTAATCGCTATGGATAATATTAAGCTCATCTTGTAAATAAGGTACATGGGTAGAAGCACATCAGCAGGAAAAAGCGATTACCACTTAGGGATTAGGGGTTTGGATTTTCCCCCTGAACTAACTCAATGTACTGACTATCGATCAGAAATGCTCCTCTAGAAAAGCGAACACCCCAGTATCCTCCTGGACGTCGGTCGAGGATTACTCCCTCTTCCCCAACTTTAATCACATCAGGAGGTCGCAGCATTGGCATTGGTTCAGCAGTTTTGACGTAGCGTGGTAATGTAATTACTCTTACGCGATCGCCAACGTTAAAGTCTTGAGACATTGGTCAGTCAAAAAAGGTTATGGGGTTGAAGGTTGAAGGTTGAAGGTTGAAGGTTAACAGGTTGTTCGCGTAGCGTGGCCTTTGGCCAAGGTTATGGGGTTTAAGGTTATGGGGTTTAAGGTTGTTCGCGAAGCGTGGCCAATAGGCCAAGGTTATGGGGTTTAAGGTTGTTCGCGAAGCGTGGCCAATAGGCCAAGGTTATGGGGTTGTTCGCCTTTGGCGTTCAGTGTAGGGTAGGTTCTTGGGTTGAATGTTGTTCTTGCCCAGGGGTCCCTTGTAGTATAGGTTGGAAGTTGTCTGGATTAACCTTAAACCTTCAACCTTCAACCTTCAACCTTCAACCTGTTAACCTTCAACCTGTTAACCTTCAACCTGTTAACCTTCAACCGGCCAACCCTAGGGTGCTTGCCAAATACGCTGGTGGTATTTTTCCAAATCTTGATAGGGATCTGGGGTATTGTGATTAGGCTGGTGAGAGTGGTGCTGGTGATGGTCATGCCCGTGGTGATGGTGGTGGGAGTGTCCGTTGTCAGCACCATTATCAATGGCTGCTAACCGGAACTTACACATCTCACAATTCATCTGCACTTGCCCCAACTGAGCCTCGATTTCTCGGTCCCTGAGCACAGATAGCAGCTGAGGTTGAATCCCCATTTCTGGTAAACAGGTCAAGGGAACCTCTGGATAAAGTTTCTGCTGCTGAGCTGTGATCTCAAAAATCTTTTTTACTAAAGCCCCGGTAAATAGGAAGTAAGGAAGTACTATAATATGCTTAGGTTGGTAGAGTCGGGCGCGACGGAACCCTTCTTCTAACCGAGGATGGGTAATGCCAATAAAGCAGGTTTCCACAGTTTTATAGCCACTGCCTTCCCAGAGCATGCGAGCCATTTTGTAGACATCACCATTAGCATCAGGGTCACTAGACCCACGACCAACAAATAGAAGTACTGTGTCCTTTCTTAAGGCTAGAGGTTGTTTTGTGGAAGGTTCTAGATTAGAAGCTTCACCCTTCAACTGGCTAACGGCTAACTCTGGTTGGGGTTGGTCAAGTTTGGCAAGCCGTTGCCGCCATAAATCCAGAATTCCAGTGGTAATTCCAAAATGACGCCCGTAGTGAAACTTGACTTGGGGATATTTTGCCCTTGCCCGGTCTAACTCGTTAGTAACATCAAATTTATTGTGACGAGCTGCAAACAGTAAAATCGGTAATACAGTGAGTTCTGTATAACCCTGCTGGACACAACTCTCTACTCCCTCTTGAATAGTTGGACCTGTTAGTTCTAAAAAACAAGGCACTACTGGTCGAGAATGGTTCAAGGTTTGATAGGTCTGGGCAAAATCAAGGAAAGTCTGACGCCCATCGGGGTCTCTAGTGCCGTGACCAACCATTAATAACGGGCGTTTTAGTGGTAGGGGAGATAGGGACAATGACTCAGCGGTGACATCGATCTTCATACTTCATCCTTGATCATTCATAGGTCATACTTCTACGTCATACTTACATAGTTAACTAACTTATTAAATACTTAATTTCCTCAAGGGCATTTTACTGGTAGGGAAGGTAAGGACAATAACTCAGGGGTAGCATCGATCTTGCTCCTGAATACTTCTATTATTAATACCTCATTTGTTTAAGGGCTTAATCTCTTGATTACCGACCCTTTCCCCAGAAGGGAAGGAGATATGGTTGGGTTGGGCAGAGTCTTCTGCATTCTTTGGTAATTGGTTTTCTGTGCTTTGACACTCCCCGTCCTAGAAGAACGGGGATTCTTACTTCAATGAGCCGACTTGCTCAACCAGACCGGAATCAGGAAGAGTAGAGGCCGATTCTCCATAAGCGTTTTGGGAGACCCGAACGCGCCCCGCGTGGCCTACGGCCTCCGCTGCGCGAACGGATCTAAGATCCAGGTTCCTGTATGCCCTACAGTACCCAAGGCTATTTTTAGAATATTGATAGCTGCATTATGGTCGCGATCCAACACACACCCGCATAAACATGCATGAGTTCTAGTAGATAGCGATTTTTTGACAACTTCACCGCAGTTTGAGCAATTTTGGCTAGTATAGGCAGGATTAACTGCTACAGTTTCCCTGCCAAACTTTTGTCCGAAATACTCTAACCATTTTCTAAATTGATACCAACCTGCATCATTAATAGATTTGGCAAGACAATGATTTTTTACAAAATTTCTCACTCTTAAATCTTCGTAAGCGACCACGTCGTTAGAGTGGATTACGCAACGCGCGAGTCTCTTGGCATGTTCTTCACGTTGCCTACTTATATTAAGGTGTGTCCTGCCTAATCTATTAATGGCTTTTCTTCGGTTAGCTGAGCCTTTCTTTTTACGAGAAACTCGGCGTTGATAAAATTTCAACCGTTTCTCGCCCTTACGATAAAATCTTGGATTTGGTTCTGTGTTTCCCTTTGAATCGGTGTAGAATTCTTGTAAACCCACATCAATTCCCACATTTGTATGGGACGGTTCTAGAGATTCTTTAATCTCAACTTTTACACAAAATTGAACATAATAGCCATCTGCGCGACGAACCAACCTAACTCGTTTAATCAAATTTTGGTCGTAACGCCATAACTCCCAGGTTCCCTTAAGCTTTAGTTTCCCGATACCTTTTTTGTCTAAGAATTTTATAGACTTGGTATCAGGTGAAAGTTTCCAGCCTGATGTCTTATACTCAACTGACCGAGAAAACTTTTTAAACTTGGGATAACCCTTTTTGCCAGGGACTTGTTTTTTACACTTATCGTAAAACCTAGAAATTGAACTATAAGCTCTTTCCACCGAAGCTTGACAGGCATGAGAGTTTAAGTCTTTGACAAAAGGATATTCAGCTCTGATCCACGTGTTATAGCGATACAGGTCTTTTTGTCCTATACCTTTGTTGTCCATCCAGTAACGGATGCACTTATTTCGTACAAACTGACCAGTCCGTATCGCCTCATCAATGGCGGCATATTGAGTTTTATTCCCTTTGACCTTAAATTCTAAGACAATCATTTTGACGTGGAATAACTCTACGTAATATTATAGCACAAAAAAAAGCCGTCCATTGTTCGCGCAGCGTGGCCTACGGCCAAGTTACCTTAGATAGTGGAGCCTTTATGGTCGGCAGGCTATGGGGAAAAGGGTTAAAACTTATTGAATAAGGCTCCACTATCTAAGGTTTCTATCCAGCGAAGGACGGGGCTTGAGACCCAAATTTTTGGTCAAGTTATCAGGCAATCGCCCTATCTGATGTCCGTCTCAAATGGTATTCTTTAGCGGAAATCAACAATTCTCCGTATATAGCTCAGACTATATTACCCCAACTAGTGCGTCGGATGCGACAGACAGAGATCCTGTTAGCAATCTCGGGTCAGCGCCGGGTTGAGGTACGCCTACAACATTTACTATTGCTATTAAAACGGGAAGTTGGTGAGCCAGTACCAGAAGGTATTCGGATCGGAATGCGTCTTACTCATCAGGATTTAGCCAATGCAATTGGAACGACGCGGGTTACAATTACCCGACTGCTCAGCAAGTTCAAGCATGAGCTGATGGGCGGCAGCCCCGCGCTGTACCCGATAGGGTCAGCGTCGGGAAGGATAGCCCGACAATGAAGCGAAGCGGAATTGTCAATCAGGAGTATTTTGCTTTTCGACGTAAATCTTTAACTGGGATACGGTAACACCTCCACAGCTAGCGATAAAATAAGACTCATTCCAAAGTACAGCCTTCTTATAAGTATCAAAAAGTTCTGGGAATTCAGATCTAAGCCTCCTACTTGTGACAGATTTAATATTGCCGATAAATTTAGGAAGTTCCAACTGGGGATAGTACTGAAACAGAAGATGTATATGATCTGTTTCTCCATTGGCTTCAATCATCTTGCAGTCCCATTTATTGCAAAGCTCCCACAATAGTTCCTGTAGTCGTCCAATCATCTCTTTGGTAAAGACTTTTCGTCTGTATTTTGTGGTCAAAACCAGGTGAGCCTTCATATCTGACACGGCTCGACCACTAGAAACAAAATCATTTTTCATAATTTTCGGATGGGAGTGCTATAATCAGTGTATACTAATATGGTAACGTTGATTATAGACACCATGCGCTCTGCCTATCAGTACAGATTACGCTTAACAAAGACTCAGGTCACCGAAATAGAAAGGTGGCTAGAGATGTTGCGTTATCAGTACAACTATCTACTGGCAGATCGTTTTCGTTGGTACGAGCAAAATCGCTGTTCGATTAATGCTTGCCCGCTTGTCTGTTATTTACCAGAACTTAGAGACAATCCCGACTACTTCTCACAAAAGCGAACTTTACCTCAATTAAAGAGTGATAGACCCTGGTATGGGGAAATCCATGCTCATGTGTTACAGGATTGTGTCAAGAGAGTAGATCTAGCTTTTAAGCGATTTATCAAGGGCGATTACAAAGGAAAGAGAAGTGGAAGACCTCGGTTTAAAAGTAAAGGTCGGTACCGTTCTTTGACTTTTCCATCTCTTGGAAAAAATCCCATCAAGGGTAATCTTTTAAAACTACCCAAGTTTGGCTGGGTCAAGATGATCTACCACAGACCAATCCCTGACGGCTTTAAAATCAAAACCGCTACCATAACCCGCAAAGCCGACGGGTACTATGTCACACTGTCGATCCAAGATGATACTGTCCCCGAAATTATTCCGGCAGCTGAAGTATCTAACCCGATCGGGATTGACATGGGTCTTAAGTCGTTTTTGATCAGGTCTGATGGTTCATCAGTTGAAATCCCTCAATATTACCGGAAGGCTCAAAAACGATTAAAAAAAATCCAAAAAGCTGTTAGCCGATCCAAGAAAGGCAGCAACAACAGAAAGAAGACTGTAACTAAGCTCGGCAAAGCTCATAAAAAAGTAGCTGACACCAGAAAAGATTTTCATTTTAAGACAGCTAAAAACCTGCTAGACAGCCACGACCTAGTAGCTCACGAGAAACTAAATATCAAAGGTCTAGCTAGGACTAGAATGGCTAAATCAGTTCTTGATGCTGGATGGGGTCAATTTCTGTCAATCCTTGCAACCAAAGCCGTTCGCGTAGCGTGGCCTACGGCCATAAATGCTGGGTTGTTAACGGTCGCGGTAAATCCTAGGAACACCAGCCAGAACTGCTCCAATTGTGGCAAAAAAGTACCTAAAAAATTGATTGACCGCATTCATTCTTGTCCTCACTGTGGGTACACAGAAGACAGAGACATTAACGCGGCCAAGAATATCTTAAATTTGGCGGTGGGGCATCCCGTCAGAAGTAAAGCTTGCCGAGCAACCGTTCGCGTAGCGTCGGGCAAAGCCCGATAGGAATACCTGGTGTTGGCAAGAAGCCCGCGTTGTCCCGTTAGGGCAACGTCGGGAGTATGTCACGGAGCCATTACTGTTGATAGTGTTCGCCACATTATCCTAAAGCACGACAGCTTTACAAATGTAGCGGATTGGTGATAGGATTCTCAGACTAACAGATATCTTGGGCTGAAACCAGAAAAGCGCGCCATAAAGTTCGCTATTCGGCTTATCTTTAGTTGCAGCCCCGATTAATTCCCCAAACCTACTCCCTAGGGGAGAGGGTCAATGTGCGCTAGTTCAGCCCATCTATCTGGAATGCTGATCCGTTGTGTTCTTCAGGAGTAAGAGGCCTGTCTCTCGAAGCGATTTCAATTCCACCAGCAAACGGTCAACGACCAGCACGATTGGTCGTAGCGTTACACGGTTGGGGTGCTAATGCTCAAGCTGTGGCATCTCTAGTGCCATCGTTAAACTTGCCCAACACCCAATTTTTAATTCCCGATGCTCCTTTTAGCCACCCTCAGGTAACTGGTGGCAGAATGTGGTACGACTTGGCAAGAGACGACTATCGAGGATTAGAAGAAAGCGAAGAGCGCTTGAACTACTGGCTCAATTCTCTTCAAGGTTTTACAGGTATTCCCCTGTCCTCCACAATTTTGTGTGGCTTTTCTCAAGGTGGGGCAATGGCTCTAGATGTAGGGTTAACCTTACCCCTGGCAGGTTTAGCGTCCTTGAGTGGCTATATGCATCGAACCCCTCAAAAGGTTGATTCATCCTTGCCGTCCATTTTAATTGTCCATGGTAGACAAGATACGGTTGTTCCTTTAAGTGCTGCTCACCGGTTACGAGATTATTTGCTCAACTCGGGAGCAGCAGTGCAGTACAGAGAATTAGATATGGGTCATGAGATTTCATTAGAGCTTTTAGAATTGCTCCGGGAATTTATTTTATTCAATAGATAGTCAACAGAGATCGTCAATATCCTAACTTCTCTGGAATACCTTTAAACTAGAAATAACATTATTCCCTCTTTGGTCTGATCAGTAATTTAGAGGCACAATAGTGGTGCTCAAACCATAACTACTGAGTAATTTCAGCACCCGATCAATATTTTCGAGGGTTGTGAACAATCCGGCTTGCATCACAGTTCTTCCTTCAAAGGAAGTCAGGAAAGAATCGGGAATTAGCGATCGCATTAAATCTTGTTGCTGCTCACTCTCAGCATTTACCAAAATCCGGTAACCCTGACTGGGTAGAGCTGAAGTAGGATTATTCCCTTGAGGTCCCCTTTGTTCCGAGTTTGATTGGGTACTTGTAGAAAACACTGGAATTGAGCTACCTGAATTGGAGCTAGCACTAGTATTTTGATTACTAGTATTTTGATTAACCGGTGTAGTGATCTGACTAGACATTGACATCATAACGTTAACGTCCTCAGTCGAGGCTGCTGCCGGTGTTGGTTTTGACCTGTCACTTGACCCATCAATCACTTCCTGTGACGGTGAAGCTGGAGTAAAACTGCTAGAATCCTCTCCTGGTTTGGCTGGAGATGTTGGTTCCTCAAAAGATGACTGCTCCTGATTTTGAATAACTTTCAGAGTCAGGGGTGTCAGGGGTTCAGAATGTGAACGTTGAGTCCTAGCATCAGAAGGCTGTTGGGTTTCAGAGGTTTGCTGACTCTCAGTTTGGGACCTTGCTGCTGCTCTAGAAGATTCAGTACTTGCAGAATTATCTAGTGCTGTGTCTTTGCCGATATTATCAGTCGAGGTAGATGGCTGAGACTCCAAACTCGATGGAACAGGAAATGAAGCTGCTGAGACCTGAGCAGATGTCGGTTCCTTTGTAGGTTCCTTCTCGGCAGGTGGTTGGGATGGGACGACTTGGCTGGGGGTAGTGGGATTCTCCTGAGAATTAGGTGTAGTCTTCTGTGAGTGATTAGAGTTTTCTGCCATGACAACGGCTTGGTTGTCAGAAGCATCAGGTGTACTAGCTGGTTTACTAACAGCTGGTTTACTAACAGCTGGTGTTTCAACCTCCGACTCTTGAATGATATCGTTTTCAGTTTCCCCTGAATTAACCTCACTGTTAGTTTCCTCTTCTAGCTGATTACCAAAAGCGATCACAGTAGGCTCAGAGTCCTGATTGTTAATATCAAACCGCCCATTCCCTCGAAATATATTGTTTAATTTATTGTTTAATGTATTGTTTGTTGATTCTGTTGAATTTCCCCAATCCGGATTAGCTCCCACCTTGAGGACTAATCCATCCAGTTGGGAATTTTCAATCAGGTTATTCTGGAAAAATGGTTGAGCATTGGTTTCAACCACTACCCCATTTTTATTGCCAGTGATGCGATTATTAACGATATGGGGTGCAACGTTTTCGGCAATCAGAATTCCTAAGTCATTATTTTCAAATACATTGTCATCCACTTGAGTGTTTGAGGTTCCGTAAATGCTGAGCCCATTTCCTTTATTCTTGTAGAAGTAGTTACTGCGAATTGTTGGTGTACTATTTCCCTCCACAGCAATCCCGCTTTTGCTATTCCCAGTTAAGGTATTGTCTTCCACTAAAACCGAACCGACTTCCAGCCACAAACCATAACCTTCTGGATTAGTATTGTTAAGGGTTACGCCAGAAATAATTGTTTGGTCAGCACCTACGATTAGGACATCGTGACTAGCAGCCGTGGCACTAACAAAGGTACCACCGCCGCGAATCACCACATCGTGACCTCTAGTGCGGGGGTTGCCCTGTAGCTTGATACCGGGTTTCAGAAGTAGGGGGAAGGTTTCACCCATTTCACTGCTGTAGATACCCCTAGAGAGTACAATCACAGTATTGGTCTGGGCAGCTTGTAGCGCCTGAGTGATAGTTTTCAACGGTGAATCCTGGGTGCCATCACCACTACTGTCGTTTCCGGTAACTGGGTTTACAAACAAAAATTTGCTTTCTATGGTATAATCCATTTTGATTCCCCGATCATCCTGAGTTGATTGGGCTAAAGCTGTGGTTCCTCCTAATCCTAGTGGCACCATTTTTGAAGGGATAACTTGGCTGAAGATGCTAAAGGTTAATCCCAGCAAAATCGTTGTTACTGGTAACCCAAGATCAAAGGGTCTAGGCTGATGTTGGTGATGTTGGTGATGGCAGTGGGAATGATTGGCCTTCTGCCACGCTACGGGATTGGCCTTGGGCCACGCTAAGCGAAGGTAAATAGTTAATTCTATAGTGTTAATTATGATCAAACTCATGGCTGTTCTCCTTTAGTCCAATGTTCATGGAATTTGACATAACAGTTGAGTTGAATGTCAAGCTTGATCGTATCCATAAACTAGGATAGTTGTAATCTATTTGTAATCATTTATCACTTGAAATGTGTCCGTTGCTAAAGGTTACTGACCACAGAAACAAGCTTTCCATCCACTGTTAGGATAGATAATAATGGAGTAGTTAGTAATGGAAGAGCAAGACAGCGGCATTATGGTTCAAAAAGCGGCGATTTGCCGAATTTTGGATGCAAATTTAGACCGAGCTAGAGAAGGCTTGCGAATTATTGAGGAGTGGTGCCGCTTTGGTCTCAACAGCGCCCAGATGGCTGGGGAGTGCAAGGAAATGCGCCAGGAATTAGCCCGTTGGCACAGCTCGGAAATCAGGATCTTCCGAGATACCTCAGGAGATCCAGGGACTGGACTAACTCATCCCCAGGAAGAACGACGTTCCAGCATTCAGCAGCTTTTACAGGCTAATTTGTGTCGGGTGCAAGAAGCACTACGGGTGTTGGAAGAATATGGTAAGCTATACGATGCTCAGATGGGGATCGCCTTTAAGCAGATGCGCTATCGGGTTTACAGCCTAGAAAGCAATTTACTGGGATATCAGCGTCATCAGTTGCTAGAGCGATCGCATCTCTACTTGATTACATCCTTGTCAGACCAGTGGTTTGCCAAGGTAGAGGCTGCCCTCCAAGGTGGACTAACCTTGGTACAGTACCGGGAAAAACAAGCAGATGATGGGGACAAACTAGCTGATGCTCAGAAATTGTGCCAGCTGTGCCATCACTATGGTGCTTTGTTTATTATGAATGACCGGGTAGATTTAGCTCTGGCAGTGGAGGCTGATGGAGTTCATATCGGACAACAGGATGTACCAATTTCCTTAGCACGGCAGCTACTCGGCTCCCAGCGTATCATTGGTTGCTCGACTACTAACCCTGATGAACTACACCGGGCAATTGCTGAAGGAGCAGATTATATTGGTGTTGGACCGGTCTATGAAACCCCTACTAAACCGAGTAAGCCAGCTGCTGGTTTGGATTATGTCAAGTATGCTAAAGAGCATGCTACAATTCCATGGTTTGCAATTGGGGGAATTGATCCAAACAATTTAAACTATGTCTTGGATGCCGGAGCTCAACGAGTGGCGGTTGTCCGGGGAATCATGGAGGCGGAACAACCAACTCTAGTGACTCAATATTTTCTGTCCCAGCTCAAACGAGAGCACACTCTTCGATCTCTTGAAGCTGGGGTTTCTAAACCCTAATGTCATCAAACTTGATAATAGTTGGACGTGTTAGGTATTTAGTAATGGTGACTAATTTTTAACAGCTTGGTGGTGAATATTCATTGATGATTTCTAACAACACAACTCAAATTACCCTTGAAGTTAATGGTGAATCCCGTACCTGCTCTTGTGACACTAAACTACCCCAGCTATTAGAACAGCTAGGCTTAAATCCGCGCCTGGTGGCAGTAGAATATAATGGTGAAATTCTCCATCGGCAGTTTTGGAACCAGACTCAAATGCAGGAGGGAGACCAGCTGGAAATTGTCACAATTGTTGGCGGCGGTTGACTTCAAAGGACCTATTTGACAATGTCCCCATCAATCTTCTTGATCATGGGTATTCAACTGGACTTGATATCACCAAAGCCAAGGTTAAAAGACAGTCAAACACACATTAGCTCAGGAGTTAGACCTAGATTTTTGCACAACTGTCGAATCTCCTGTTCATAGATAGGGTCAAACGCTAGGTTGCTAATAAAACCACAGCTAGGACAGAACCCTAATTTGATATCTCCCTTAGGACAGTTTTGAGCAGTTTGACGCGATCGCCACAGGAGATTACAGTACACTGGCACCGCCAACATTTCAAAAAACACCTCTAAATCGGCAGAGGCACATACAGGACAGTTGTGGTTAGATAACCTGTTCATTTCAAGTTTTCACTCCATGAGACTAGTACAGGGAAAGTACAAATAATCAGCTATCAGCTGACGGCTGATAGCTGACGGCTGATAGCTTTTAAGGAAACTTGGGTCAGATCACCCTTTCGAGAGTTTTCAGTGTCGGGATCTCACTAGCGATCGCATTACCAATCTCCAAAGAAGCCGTAGCACCAGGAGAGGGAGCGTTACACACATGCATTGCTTTAGGACTATTGACAATTAAAAAATCATCCACCAACTTGCCATCATTTTTTAAGGCTTGAGCTCTGACCCCAGCATGGGTGGGAACTAAGTCATCTGCTTGGATTTCAGGAATCAGCCGTTGCAAACTCTTAACAAAGGCAGCTTTACTGAAGGAGCGGATGATTTCCTGAATTCCTGCGTCTCCATGTTTGACAGCTAGTTTCCAGAAACCGGGATAGGTCATGACCTCCACAAAATCTCGCAGGTCAAAATCAGTCTTTCGATAACCTTCCCGCTTGAAACTGAGTACAGCATTGGGTCCAGCATGGACACTGCCATCAATCATGCGGGTGAAATGAACCCCTAGGAAAGGAAAATTTGGATTAGGAACTGGATAAATTAAGTGCTTGACTAGGTAGCGTTTCTCTGGCTTGAGTTCATAGTACTCACCCCGGAAAGGAACGATTTTAGCTGGAGGCTCAGCATCACCCAACTTAGCAATGCGATCGCTATGTAGTCCAGCACAGTTGATCACAAAGCGAGTGGGATAGTTACCATTGTTGGTTTCCAGCACTAAACCATCCCCAGTTTCCAGGATTTGTTCAACCTTACTATTGAGAAGTAAATCCCCTCCCTGGACACGAACCAGTTCAACGTATTTTTCACAGACCTGCTTGTAGTTTACAATCCCAGTCGAATAAACTCGAATTCCAGCTAAACAACGGACATGGGGTTCAATTTCCTTAACCTCTTCACCAGTAATCTTGGCAATCTCTATACCATTTTCCAAACCCCTTTGGTAAAGACTATCCAGCAATGGTAGTTCTTCTGGTTCAGTTGCTACAATCACTTTGCCACAGATGTCATAATCAATGCCATGCTTTTGGCAGAATGCCACCATCGAGCGGTTTCCTTCGTAACAAAACTTAGCCTTGAAACTCCCTGGTTTGTAGTAGATTCCAGAATGAATCACACCACTGTTATTGCCAGTTTGGTGAGCCGCCCAACTGCTCTCTTTTTCCAGTACCATAATTTTGGCATCTGGATAACGTTGACCCAATGCCATGGCTGTGGATAAGCCAATGATTCCTCCTCCAATAATCGCCAAGTCGTACATGGTTATTTTTATTACTGAAACTATTAATTTTAACTTTAAATGTTGAATGTTGAATGTTCAAAGTTGAATGTTGAATGTTGAATATTAAAAGTTAACCGTATCCCTGAGAAAGGTATAATAATGGAGAATATAGTGTTTTTTTGTATGGTGAGGTACATTTTGAAGCTAAAAATGTTTTCATTGAGACTTATGGTCTACCTCCTTATTGGAGGATAAACCGCTATAAACAATTAATTAATCATCAAAAAAAATTGGTAAGCCTATTCACTTACCATACTTTTTTTTACCATAAAACTTATTGGTATATTTGCCATTTTGGCCTGAAGGGGCGACCAAATAATAAACAATGACAAATGACAAATACTCTTTCCCCCGCAAGAATCCAATCCTTCGGTTATTGCTAAACTTTGCTGGGTGCTTTCTGATGGAAAAATTTTTTCCAAGTCTGTGCAGAAAAAATATAGTTCCCGAGTACACCTAAACAACTCCAGTAAACAATTTATGAGTCATAAGTCTTTAATTTTTGACTTATGACTCATAACTCATGACTAATGACTGATGTTTATAGAGATATAACCTCTGTAGTTACTCCCATCTTATCCAACATTTGCTGAATTTCATAACAATATATGGAATTCATGACAATCACCTGATCAGGTCTGTATTCCTTTAAAAACTCTGGTGCCATAATTTGTTTACCAACGCCAGGGATAAATTTCCCATGACGATGGGGATTAATGTCCACAACGTATTCAATTTTGTCTGTGGTATCAAGAGTGGTTAGAAAAGCCACACACTTGGAACCTGAACCCCAAACTACAACACGCTTGCCTTGAGCATGCATCTGCTCTAAGTGCTGCCTCCAATTCTCCAGCTTCTTGCTAATCTCGTTGGTGAAGTTTTTGACATGCTGAGTAACTTCCTCAAGACTCTCTTCCAGAGGATGTACTTTCTCAGATGGGATGGTGACAGGTCGGGTTTCAATTAACAAATATTGTTCACCATAAGCTCGATACAGGTCAGTAACTTCAAAGCCACAGTTACGGAATAATCGCGCTAGGGATCCAGGGGTGAAATAGGAGCAGTGTTCGTAGTAAATGTCTTCAAAAGCTAAGTCTTTGAGTACTCGTATGGTATCTGGTATCTCAAACACCACAACGGTATTGAGGCGATCGCCAATGGAGCGGCGCACGGTACTAATAAACTCAGCGGTAGGATAAATATGCTCTAGGGTATGGCGACAACAGATAAAATCACCTACATACTCAGCATAGCGCTCTGAGTAATAGTCTTGAATAAAGGTGACCCGGTCAGCGGCTTCACTCTGGACTCGTCCTACTACAGCAGACGGGTCAATACCAACACCACGATTGTTACCTAATTCGCACAGCAGCAAGAGGAAATCTCCTTTGCTACAACCAATCTCTATAATGTCTTTGTTATGAAGGTCGTATTTGTCGATCAGATGATTGGCTAGATCAAGGGCAAACTGATTGAAGGTTGGGGAAAAACTCTGTTGGTCTTCATAATTGGGAGCGTAAGCTGACCACCTGGGATCAAAGGAAACATTAGTGATGAAGCCGCAGTCTTGACAAAACCCCAAAACCACATCACCGCAAGGGAAGTCTAGAGCTGCTTCCTGGGTTGACATCATTAAGCAACTGTGAACTGGTACGTTATGTACTTCATAAAATAGGGACAATCCTTGGTTTCCACAGTTGGGACAAATATGTTCTGATAATGAAATCGGTTGTGTGTGAGCAAAATTTTTGGACAATGCTTGTTGTATCATTTTGAGTGACTCTTTTAGAATTTAAATGTGATGACTTCATAGGATTTGAGTGCCAATCAATATCAATCCCAGATTGAGCGGGTAATTCAGACCATTAAGCACGATATACCAACCCTGTCTTAGCAAGATATTGCCTATAATTTTTATACAAAAAATAGTTAATTTCAAGACCAAATTAGTCGATTTAAAGTAAAATTAAACTATCGAATTATAGTTTAGATACTGAGATTTAACGCTCGGCTATTTTTTAGCACAATTTATTTCGTTCTGCATGATATCTCTCAAACCGATGAAAAGGTGATCACGGCAAATTGGACAGGGGTGCATCTCATATTTGTAAAAAAGTGGCGTAGGGTGCGTTAGGGACGGGCTCGCCAAGACGCAAGCCATAGCAAGTTTTGGGACAGTCCGTCCCGTAACGCACCACCGCGTCAAATAGCAAAAGTGAGATGCACCCATTGGACAGTTCGTGCGTGACACATTCCGGGTACCTTGGAAAGGTCATGTGTTTTTCAATGGCTCTTCTAGCTACCTCCTGACCAAAGATGGTTTTATCACCAATCACCTGGATACCTGGAATCGCAAACCAAGCTAGATTTTTCAGCAGTTTTTCCCCTGTGGTTTACCATAGCTGATTGATGAATTTATTTGGCATTGAAGTTAACGATTCCCCTACTGCGAATGATGCAACATTATCACCCTACCTACTAATTTTTCAATAATGATTAAAGGTACTTGTACATAGAATTGGCATGAGCTGAATGAATTGAGTAATTGCCGGATAGTGGAACCTTATGCGACTTTGAGATTTAAGTATATTTGGTTGTTATTAGGCAAATCGGCTTGGAAATCATAGGTTTTGTTATACTAGGTTAATGGGGTAAAACTAGATTCAGACTTTACCATAAATTTCCAGATTTTAATGCCGTTTATTAATTTAAAATTTTCGATAAAATGGATAAAAATCCTAGAAAAAATCAGGATATTATTCCAGATTTTAACCTTCACAACAAACAACTGGTTCAATCGGATCGGGATGGGTATCTGCCAGCAGTAACAGTGGCAGAATTAGTCTGTGGTGGGCAGGATAACCCAGATACCCCACTCATCCTCAAACAATTAGCTCAATCGGATCAGTATTGGGATGTACGACAAGCAGCAGCCGAAGCATTAGCCCATGGTTGGAAAGATCATCCGGTTACCTTACCTTTACTCAAACAATTGGCTCAATCGGTTCAGAATGGGTATGTGCGACAGGTAGCAGTGCAAGAATTAGCTCGTGGTTGGAAGGGTGAACGTGATATCTTACTTATTCTTAAACAACGAGCTCAATCCGATCAGGATGCCGATGTGCGAATAGCAGCAGTTTCAGGATTAGTCGATGGTTGGCAAGATCATCCGGATACCTTACCCATTCTCAAACAACTGGCTCAATTTGACCACAATTCCGATGTGCGACGAGTAGCAATGGCAAAATTAGTCCATGGTTGGAAAAATCACCACGATACCTTAGCTATTCTCAAACAACTGGCTCAATCAGATCAGTCTTGGCGTGTGCGACAAGCAGCAGTAGCAGAATTAGTCCGTGGTTGGAAAGATGATCCAGATACCTTACCCATCCTCAAACAATTGGCTGAATCGGATCAGGATGCCGCTGTTCGACAAGCAGTAGCTGAAGCATTAGCTCGTGGTTGGAAAGATGATCCAGATACCTTACCCATCCTCAAACAATTGGCTGAATCGGATCAGGATGCCGCTGTTCGACAAGCAGTAGCCGAAGCATTAGCTTCTAGTTGGCAAGATCATCATGATACGTTACCTATTCTCAAACAATTGGCTCAATCGGATCAGGATTTGGCTGTGCGACAAACAGCAGCCGAAGCATTACCTCGTAGTTGTAAAAATCACCCGGATACGTTACCCTTTCTCAAACAATTGGCTCAATCGGATCGGAATGGATATGTGCGGCAAATAGCAGTGCAAGTATTAGCCCGTGGCTGGAAAGATGAAGATGAACCGGATATCCTACTTTTTCTCAAACAACGGGCTAAATCAGATCGGAATTTGGATGTGCGAATAGCAGTGCTGGGAGAATTAGTCCGTGGTTGGAAAGATCACCCAGACACTTTACATTTTCTCCAACAACGAGCTGAATCAGATCCGCATTGCCGTGTGCGAGCAGCAGTTATGACAGAATTAATCTGTGGTTGGAAAAATCAACCTGGGATGTTTGAATTTTTGTGCGTTCGCGCTGTCAATGATCCCTTTTATCGCAAGCAGCGCCGGGAAGAAAACCCTCGGCAAATTGCCCTGACAGCAATCATTGATGACTATCCAAACCATCCCCAAACTCTACTACTATTGCGAGATAGAGCAAAGCATGACTCAGATCAGAAAGTGCAGAAGTTCGCTAAAGAAAAATTGGCAAGTATCCGTACCCTCCCAAACTACCAAAGTTGACTTAAATTATAGCATTTATCAAATAGGTGAGGTATACCAATTTGGGATTTTATGGAATAGTGATGGCTCCCTACTCCCTACTCCCTACTTCCTACTCCCTTACTTGATCGTCAACCGTCAACTCTAAACAATCTTTGGTTGTGGAATCGGAATAATAAATTTCCCTCCTTGTTGTCGATATGCTTCTTGTTGCTGCAAAATTTCATCAGCAAAATTCCAAGCTAGCAGCAACACATAATCGGGTTTATCCTCTAACAGTTTTGATGGTGGAAAAATAGGTAAATGATTAATGCCCATGTAGCGACCATGTTTGAACGGATTTAAATCCACTACATAATCCACCAGGGTTTTATTAATCCCAAAATAACTGAGCAGAGTAGTTGCTTTAGCTGCTGCTCCATAGGCTGCCACCTTTTTACCCTGTTTCTTCAAATCCCAGAGTATATCCAGTAAAGAAAGCTTAATTTCCTGAACACGATTAGCAAAATCACGATAGTAATCAATGCGGTCAACTCCCCGCGCTACTTCTTCTGCTAATAGAGATTTTACGGATTCCTTAACCTGTTCGTTAGGCTCCACAAATAGGCGTAACGAACCCCCATGGATTGGAGTACGTTGGATGTCATTTAGGAATAAACCATGTTTCCTAAACAACCGATCTAAAGCAGTTACTGAAAAATAGCATAAGTGCTGATGGTAGATAGTGTCAAATTCACAGTGATCTACCAAGTCAACCACATAGGGGACTTCAATTACTGCTACACCAGTGTCTTTTAGCAGAACGCCAATCCCTGCTACAAAGCCATTCAGATCTGGCACATGAGCCAAGACATTGTTAGCAAGAAAAACATCAGCTTTCCGTCCTTCAGAGTGTAGCTCTATTGCCAAATCTTTCGTAAAGAATGTACAAAGAGTAGGAATACCTGATTTTTGAGCAGCTTCCGCAGGTCCAGAGGCTGGGTCAATTCCCAGCACCGGAATTCCTTTTTCAACAAAGTTCTTGAGCATATAGCCATCATTACTAGCTGCTTCAATCACTAGACTGTTGCTATTGAGTTGTCTTGACTCAATGATGGCTTTGGCACTATCTCCAAAGTGTTTTAGTAACGATTTTGATACAGAAGAAAAATAGGGGTAGTCTCGACAAAATAGGATTTCCGGGGGGACACTTTCGGTGATTTGGACTAAACCACTGCTAGGAGAAAAAGCCAGATCTAATGGGGCAGTATATTCAGGTTTATATAACTGCTCTTTAGTGAGTAATCCATCAGCTAAGGGGGTGTAACCGAAGGAAATAATTAACTCTAAGTCATCAGTGCTGTTAGCACGGCAAATAGGCATTTTAACTAGTTATATAAATTCTCATAAAAAGTGAACGACATAGTTTTACCTTTTAAGTAAAAAAGTAAAATGCAAAATACAAAATACAATAGTAAAGATGGTTTTAATGGAATCAGAGTAAAAAAAAAATTGACGCCCTTTTGGTAATTGGTAATTGGTAATTAGAGTAGGATTACCGATTAGCGATTACCAATGACCCAACAGCTCCTAAACAGTAATAGGTTGTATTTTAGGAGATGTAGGTAGCTGGGTACGCCAACGCAGGGTTTGATCTAATCTGCTAGTGCTAAGTAATTGTTTGATGTGAGCAATACGCTGATACCTCGGTCCCTCAAACTCTTCCAAGGTTAAGCCTACGGTTTGATAAGCTTGGTAGAGTTCTTGAGCTCCCCGACGGGCATTCCATTGGGGTTTGAATTCGGATAATGTCTGAATGATCCTACTACAATCAACGCGATAACAGCGCTTATCGGGTCCAGCATTTTTAGCGTATTCAATTTCGCAGCCTGGAACTGTTTCTTTGACAATTTCGGCTAACTCTCGAATGCGATAGTTGTCCTCATTCCGTCCCACATTAAACCCTTGATTGTGTACCAGCTCACGAGGTGCTTCCAACACTGCAATAAAAGCTTGAGAAATATCTTCAATATGGACAATGGGACGCCAAGGGGTGCCATCGCTCTTGATATACACTTGACCCGTGGTAAATGCCCAAGCCACCAAGTTATTGAGTACTAAATCAAAGCGCAAACGCGGCGAAACACCGTAAGCCGTAGCATTCCGCAGAAAGGTAGGACTAAAGTTATCGTCCGCTAACTGAGTAACATCTTGCTCGACACGAACTTTAGAAATGCCGTAAGGAGTGACAGGGTTGAAGGATGATTCCTCAGTCAACCAGTCATCACCACCAGCACCATAGTTACTACAGGACGATGAGAAGACGAAGCGCTCAATGCCTGCGGCTTTGGCTAACTTAGCCAAATGAACTGAAGCAGCATGATTAATCTGATAGGTTAAGTCAGGATTCAGATTCCCCAGAGGATCGTTGGAAAGCCCTGCTAAGTGGATTAAAGCATCAAATCCTTCTAGTTCTGTTGCGGTAACGTCACGGATATCTTTTTTTAGCTCTGGAATTTCTCGGATTCCTTCACCAAAGGTACTTTTTTCAAATAAGTCGCTATCAAGACCAAATACATCATACCCTTGAGCTAGTAGCATTGGCACCATCACTGTGCCGATGTAGCCCTTGTGACCAGTTACTAATACTCGCATTATTTTCCTCCCAAATTTTCCAAGGTGCATTGCCACTGTTCCACAGACTTTCTAACCTGCGCTTGTCGCGTAAGGTGTCCATACATTGCCAGAATGAAGTGTGGTGATAGGCCATCAGTTGCCCATCTTTGGCTAGTCGCTCCAGTGGTGCTTTTTCCCACTGGGTGTCATCGCCATCGATATAATCAAAAACTCCGGGTTCTAAAACAAAGAAAGCACCGTTGATCCAGCCTTCTCTGGTTTGAGGCTTTTCAGAGAATTCCGTAATCTGGTTTCCATCTAGGTCTAAGTAACCAAAACGTGCAGGTGGACGTACTGCAGTTAAGGTAGCTAATTTGCCATGGGAGCGATGGAATTCCAGGAGCGCATTTAAATTAACATCAGAAACCCCATCTCCCCAAGTGAGCATAAATGTCTGATTGCCTACGTAGGGAGCGAGCCGTTTAATCCGACCGCCTGTATTGGTGTAAATACCAGTATCAATTAAATCAACTGTCCAATCCGGTGCTACACCACCGTGCTGGATGACTTTGCCATTGTTAAGGTTGACCGTTAAGTTACTATTAAGTGAACTATAGTCCACCATGTATTTTTTAATAACTTCTGCCTTATAACCTAGGGCAATCACAAAATCTTGGAAGCCATAATGGTAATAATGCATCATGATATGCCAGAGGATTGGTCGCCCTCCGATTGCTACCATTGGCTTTGGTTTTGTGTCGGTTTCTTCCGCTAGACGAGTACCGAGACCACCGGCAAGAATTGCTACTTTCATATGACTGTTGAGACCAAAATTACTAACAACAAAATTACTAACAGGTTTTACGTCAACTCAATCATATAGTGGGTGCATCTCATTGTCTTGATGCAGTCGCTCATGGGGGAAACCACGGCAGTTGCTGGGGGAACGGCAGTCGCTCATGGGGGAAACCACGGCAATAGCGAGTGGGGAGGGGCTGTGTGCGGAACACCGCGATTCTCCTTTGGAGACACTACGTGAACGCACCTTGTAAGCCCCGTGGGAACCCCCAAGACCGCGCTGCCTCCCCAAGACCGCGCTGCCTCCCCAAGACCGCACTGCCTCCCCAAGACCGCGCTGCATCGCTTTTGCAGTTTGACCTGGTGGTGCGTTACGGGACGCACTGTCTCAACACTTGCTACAGCTTGCGTTTTGGTGAGCTCGCCCCTAACGCACCCTACCGCACTTTTTTACAAATATGAGATGCACCCCATATAGTTATGAATTCAGTCATCAATAAACCTATCGATGTATCCTATCAAATTCGGTTGAATAATGATCATAATTCCTGAACGGGTAATTGGTAATTGGTAATTGGTAATTAGTAATTGTGAGTTGGTAGTTAGTAATTAGTAATTGCTAGTTTATGATGAGCCATCACCCATTACGCATTACCAAAAATTCAGGGATTATTGGGAAAGTAATTAACCAGACTTGATATCATTCAGTATTTTCAATTAAACCCAAGTTGTAGTTAGATCTGTTGCCAGATTGGCTTGAATTAAATTAAAAAACAAATCATTAATTAAATATTAAGTATTGTAATTTTTTTGACAGAAAGTGGTATTAGAACAATGCTAAAAACAAGATTAACTAAGAACTGCTACCACTGGATGATCAGTAAAGGTTTGGCAAGACTGATTCATAAAGTGTTATTTTTTATACATTTAACGCCTAAATATCAATCCCAAAGACTTAAAAATCTAGTAGGCATTCCTCTGCACCTAGCCAAGCTCATGCTCTTCTCCCTCAGCCTACCTAGCCAAGCTCACGCTCTTCTCCCTCAGCCTGTGCAGCCTACTATTGGTGATCCGCTTACCTGCTAGCTTTTCCAGCTTGGTCAGTTCTTCAGTAGCAGCGAATCCCCTCTATCCTTTGGATGGGAACATGGTCAATGTGTGGGATTACGGTGCCAAAGGTGATGGTATAGCGCTACGCGCAATGGCATTGGCAAGAGGCAAGAGGCAAAAGTTCACGTGCATTAGCGCTTCAGCTTGTATCAATGTCCTAACCTTGAATAAGTAGTGCTATATTCCCGATGACACAGCCGCCATTCGCCAAGTAGACTATCGAACCGCTACTACAGTACCATTCCACCTTTTATCTATTTGTCTTTAAAGCAACTGTTTTTAGAGAGTTTGTTAAGAAAAATAATATAAAACAGTTAGCTAATAAATTAGTTAAAAACTAAAACTAAACCTGGAGAAACACAGTAAAAAATTTGCTTTATCTGTATTACTGTTGAGGTGTTTGCGGTTTTAATAAACCCTAGCCAATAATTATAAGGGCTAAGTCGAGGTTATAGCAACTTTCAGGCTTGATGAAGTAAACTCGTCCTCAATGACTTACTCACACACAGCCAATGAACATAATCACTCTCATTTTATTTATTGCTGGCTTTGTACTTTTGGTTGTTGGGGCGGAAATATTGGTCAAGGGCGCATCACAGTTGGCGTTGGTAGCAGGTGTCTCCCCCTTAGTGATCGGGCTGACTATAGTCGCTTACTGCACCAGTGCCCCAGAATTAGCCGTAGCATTGCAGTCAAGTTATGACGGACAAGCTGATATTGCCCTTGGTAACATCGTTGGCAGCAACATTGCCAATATTTTGCTAATCTTGGGAATATCGGCAACTATGTTACCTTTGGTTGTATCCCGGCAGTTGGTGCGATTAGATGTACCATTGATGATTGCCATATCATTCCTACTCTTGTTTATGAGCTTGGATGGCCAACTGGGTAGAGTCGATGGCAGCATCCTGTTGGCTGGCGCGATCGCATATAGTTTATTCACCATTATTCAGAGTCGCAAAGAAAATCAGAAAATCCGAGACCAGGATACCCCTCAAACCAAATATCCCCAGTCTCGTACTAGCCTTAAAAAGATAGTTAATCAGTTAGGGCTGATTGTTTTCGGCTTAGGAATGTTAGTACTAGGTTCCCGCTGGCTGATTAATGGGGCTATTGCTATGGCCAAGATGTTTGGCTGGAGCGAGTTGATTATTGGCTTAACCATTATCGCTGTTGGCACCTCTCTTCCAGAAATTGCCACCTCCATTATTGCCAGTGTCCGTGGTGAGCGAGATCTTGCCGTAGGTAACGCTATTGGCAGCAATATTTTTAATATCCTGTTGGTGCTGGGGATGTGTAGCTTGATTGTGCCTGATGGTATACAGGTGTCAACTCCTGCCCTAAACTTCGACATTCCAGTAATGATTGCAGTAGCGGTGGCTTGTCTGCCAATTTTCTTTACTGGCTATCAAATTTCCCGGTGGGAGGGATTTCTCTTTTTAAGCTATTACGGTGCCTATACCTTGTATTTGTTCCTAAACGCCACACAACACCAAGCTTTATCACAATTTAGTACTATCATGATGACATTTGTCGTACCCCTAACCATAGTTACCCTAGTGATTTTGGTGATGGGCAGTATACGGACTAGCATCAAGTCTGGTTAAATAATTGCCTTAAATAATTGCTGAATTGTTCCGATTGAGCAATTCAGCAATTGTATTTGTTAATTCTTGATTGAGGTAGTGCTAAGCTCAATTTGTCGAGCAGCTACCATGTATCGAAAAATATAATCAGCTAACTCCAAGTAGATCTGGGCACGTTCGGTGGAAGACGCCCAAACCGTTATACCATGGTTGCGAATCAATAGGACATTGACTGATGGCGGTGCAGCCTGAAAGCGATCGCATATCTCACTACTAATGCGAGAAACATCTAGATGGTTGACAAATACTGGTACCGTGACTTTAGGGTTCTCCTCCCGTACTCCAAAGCCCTTAAGCATTTCTAGCGGCGGCAAAGGCAGGGTATCGTCTTTAGTGAAGCCAGAAACTAAATTCGACTCAATGGTGTGAATATGATAACAGGCTTTAGCATCTGGGAATAAAGAGTAGATACTTTGATGAATGCTTGTTTCAGCTGAAGGACGAGATTCAGGTGATGGTTGTTCTACTACTGTGCCATCAGTGGCTATGCGAATAAAGTCTTTGCTGCCTAGCTGCCCTTTATGGCATCCACTCGCAGTAATCCAGAAGCTGCCATCGGGCTGTTTAGCAGAGAGGTTACCGGCTGTCCCCACCATCCAACCTAATTGATAGAAGTGACTAGCAGCAGTAATTAAGGTTGGTCTTGGATCAATAGCTGATAGTAATTGGTGGTGATTTCGGATTGAGGAGCCATGATTAACCATTGTTCCACCGCTGGGATAGCTTTTGTTGTACATCAAAAAAATCATCCCACGGAATGTAGGGCTTTTGGCGCTCCTCCAGGTATTTGCTGAGGCGATCGCGGGCGAATACTACCGGGGCTTTCAGGCTCATATTCAAGTCCGTTACCGAATCGCCAATGGCGATCTGCTCTTGAGCCGGGTGTTGTGCCATCACCCGCACTTTAGACACAAGTTCTGTCTCTCCTTCAAACTCAGAGGTTACCTTTAGAAAATCCCCGGTAGTTTCCACATCAACAGCATAAATAGCTGCTACCCGCTCAAGTAAGGATTTTTTCCCCGTGCTTCCCTGACTGAGAACCGTTTCCACCATGCAGCGCAAACCACCGGAAACGACAATGAAAGGGACATTTTGAGTATCAAGAAAGTCTAACAATTGCTCTAAACCAGGCCGAATCGGTTTGGATTGAGCGTAGGCAATAATGTCAGGATAGCTAGCTGAAGGAATTGACTCTAACATCTGGCGCACACCTTCCCTCAGAGTCAGCTTCATACTGTACAGCTGGGGCATAATTTGGGCGGACAACTCGGGAGCAAAGTGTTTGAGCATGCCCACAAAGGTTTCAACGGCGGTAATGGTACCGTCGAAGTCGCAGAATACAACTCGATTCACAATGGTATTTAGTCTAAGAGTGCTCAGTCCTGAGTAAGAACTGTGGCTGTTGACGATATGTTCACGATCAATAGTATTACTATAGGCATTGCTATGGCATTTATCAAACAGGTGAGGTACTTAATACCTTGGGGTTTCGTGGGATTATATATTACTGTGTGATGATTACAGAGTATGGTAAAGAAATCAAAATGTACCCCATAATCATGATAAACACCATCTTGTCATTACCCCATAACCCGATTACCTGATTACCTCATAATGAATGTATGGCTTCAAAAAATGCTTTAACGCCAGCAGCAGGACCATCGGGATGATCCATAATGCCAGTTCCAGCATTAAGAATAACCTCTTGTCCGTAATCTGCTACAACCTTAGGCACAATCCCAGCATGAATGCCAGCGGAGGGCACAGGAAATACATTACGCGATCGCAAACTATCTCGAATTCGCTTTTCCTCCTCTGGGTCAAAGGGTAAACTACCATAATGGGCGGGATATAGCACCGCATCTGCCCCACCATGAGCCATCAGGGTTCCCAAAACCACTGAGTAAGCCATCCCGTGGTTTGGGGCTCCACAGAGTGCTCCTGCTAAGGCGGGATGGGCAAAAATAGGCACATTAATCTCTGGATCAGCAGCTAGGGCTTCTAGGACAGAGAAACCGTAGGTCAAGACATTCAGCAGCAGGGCATTTGCCCCTTCCTTTACCAACGTATGAGCTTTATCAAGCAATTTGTCAGCCGAACCAGTTACATTAATGGCATAGAGTACAGTGCGCCCAGTTTGCTGTTTGATTTCATCAAGTACCTTACGGCAGACTTCTAGACGTTTCAGGGTTGGTGCTATCTCCAAATCCCCCAGAATCTCATCATCTTTAATAATGTCAAGTCCAGCTCCAGCAACCTCTTGTAAAATCTTCCCATGGTCTTCCGCTGAGAGTCCCAAGGCTGCCTTAAAAATTGCCATAATCAGGGGACGGTCAACTACTCCTAGTCTTTCCCGAATCCCGGTAATTCCGAATTTGGGATGCCTACCGTAGTGTTCTGGCAAGCGCACTGCCATGACTTTAGCTGGCCCTGCCATGGAGTATTTACCAAAAATCATGGTTAGTAGAGTAGGGATATCGTTTTCCACATTAGCTTCGGGAAAACGGATGGTAGCCAAACCAGAACCATCAGGGTTAATGACACCTTGAACAACAGTACCAAGATGGGAGCGAAACACATTTTCGAGATGGGCAAAACGAGCATTCCAGGTGCCTGCGGTTTGCCCAACAGCAATCATTTTCGCTTGTTTTTCGACATCAACACCGCTTGGAAAGCGGTAGTCAACTTCAATGGACATTTTAATTAAGTTATGAACTGGGATATTCTCAAACAGCTACTAACGGCTTCATCCGAATTTCCGTACCCGTGTATTCCGGAACCCAGCCTTCAGTAGTGATAAAGTAGCGCACAGCTTTAACCCGTCGTGATGGTGTCAGATAAAACCAATGTTCAGTATTAGCTGGCACATTAATGTACTCCTCAGGCTGCACAGTCAACTCCATTTGGCTGCCATCAGGACGTACAAACCCAAAAACCCCTTCTCCAGCAACTATGTAGCGCACTTCATCGTCAGTATGGTAGTGACAATCCTTAAATTTGGAAAGGAGGGCATCAAGATTAGGTATGTCTGGGTAAAGAACGATTAAGTCACGGGATTGATAGCCAGCGGTTTCCTTAAGTTGTTCAAAGTAGCTATCTAAAGCTTGGAGTAATGTTTCCTTTTCAATATCACTAAGGGTGTCTTGCTCTAGAAGGCTGTGAATTTCTGGGTTCTCCCCTACAGACCAGTGATTTAGCTGAACCTTCAGAGGCGCTAATTCTTGGGCAATATCACTGAGCTCGGTATAAGTTTTACCATCTTCAAGTCGTAAAACCGCCATCATGTACCTCCTGTTGGCTGTTCGATCTCCAAAGCCCCATATTATAATATTAAGCATTCATCTAGGTCAACCCACACCAGCCATCCAAACAGTATTATTAGGTATCAAAAGGCATAAAACGCTTCCAGAAAGGCTGTTTTAGAATAAAGTTCACCCAGTTTTCCTCAGAAAGGTTAACATAAATTAATATAAGAAGCTAAATTCTATATTTGCCACATCCTCGAATCTATGGAGGTAACAACGAGTGAATAAAAAGTGGAGAAACGCAGGGCTGTATGCACTCCTAGCCATAGTGGTGATCGCCCTTGGTACAGCATTTTTGGACAAACCGTCCCCAAGTCGAGATACGTGGCGGTACGACCAGCTGATTAGCCAAGTCGAGAGCGGCAAGGTGGAAACCGTTAGAATCAGTGCTGACCGCAGTAAAGCGATCGCAATCGCTCAAGATGGTCGTCAGGTAGAGGTCAATCTCCCCAATGACCCACAACTAATCAACCTTCTGAATAATAACGGTGTAGATATTTCAGTTCTACCCCAGAGTGATGAAGGTTTCTGGTTCAAGACCTTAAGCAGCTTCTTCTTCCCGATTCTGCTCTTGGTGGGATTGTTTCTATTACTGCGGCGTGCCCAGAATGGCCCAGGTTCTCAAGCCATGAACTTTGGCAAGTCCAAGGCTAGAGTCCAAATGGAACCCCAAACTCAGGTAACCTTTGGGGATGTGGCGGGTATTGAGCAAGCCAAGCTAGAGCTTAACGAAGTAGTAGACTTCCTCAAAAATGCTGACCGCTTCACTGCTATTGGGGCTAAAATTCCCAAGGGAGTCCTGCTCGTGGGACCTCCAGGAACCGGTAAAACTCTCTTAGCTCGTGCAGTAGCTGGGGAAGCAGGTGTTCCGTTTTTCTCCATCTCTGGTTCTGAGTTTGTCGAGATGTTCGTAGGGGTTGGTGCTTCTCGGGTGCGAGACCTATTTGAGCAAGCCAAAAACAATGCTCCATGTATTGTATTCATTGATGAAATCGATGCTGTGGGACGTCAGCGGGGTGCAGGTTTAGGCGGTGGTAATGATGAACGGGAGCAAACCCTCAACCAGTTGCTGACTGAAATGGATGGGTTTGAAGGTAATACCGGTATTATCATTATTGCTGCTACCAACCGCCCAGATGTTCTTGATGCTGCCCTACTACGCCCTGGTCGTTTTGATCGACAGGTAGTAGTAGACCGTCCTGATTATTCCGGACGTTTGGAAATTCTCAACGTTCATGCTCGTGGGAAAACCCTGGCCAAAGATGTGGATCTCGAGAAGATTGCCCGTCGGACCCCTGGTTTCACCGGAGCAGATTTATCCAACTTGCTCAATGAAGCAGCAATTTTGGCAGCCCGTCGCAACTTAACCGAAATCTCGATGGATGAGGTGAATGATGCCATTGACCGGGTGCTTGCAGGGCCAGAGAAGAAAGACCGGGTAATGAGCGAGAAACGCAAAACCCTCGTAGCGTTTCACGAAGCAGGTCACGCCCTTGTGGGTGCCTTAATGCCCGATTATGACCCAGTGCAGAAAATTAGCATTATTCCTCGGGGTCGTGCTGGTGGTTTGACTTGGTTCACCCCTAGCGAAGACCGGATGGATTCAGGCATGTTTTCCCGCTCTTACCTGCAAAATCAGATGGCAGTGGCCTTAGGTGGTCGGATTGCTGAAGAAATTATCTTCGGTGAAGAAGAAGTGACCACAGGTGCTTCCAATGACTTGCAACAGGTGACTCGGGTGGCACGGCAGATGGTGATGCGCTATGGTATGAGCGATCGCCTTGGCCCAGTAGCCCTAGGACGGCAGAATGGCAGTATGTTCCTAGGTCGGGATATTGCCTCAGACCGGGATTTCTCAGATGCCACAGCATCAACCATTGATGAAGAAGTTCGCAAGCTAGTTGATGAAGCCTACGAACGGGCTAAGAATGTAATTCTTGGCAATAAGCACATCCTCGATAAGCTTGCTGAAATGCTGATTGATAAAGAAACCGTAGATGCTGAGGAACTCCAAGAGATTCTAAGCACTAACGATGTCAAGATGGCTGCGATCGCTCTTTAACACAAGGCGATTTGGGCAATCACCTAGGTAAATACAATGGTGAATACAATAGCCTCTAGCTATTAATCATCCGTAACAGGATACCGTAACAGGACAGTGTAACTAAGCACTGTCCTGTATTATTTTGAGATTAAATCTTAAACAAGCATAACGATATAACTATTCCTGTTAAAAATTCCATAAGCTAATCTCAATAATCTTGAATTCTATAGATTACCCACTTGTGAATCAATCCCAAGGAGGGCGATCCTATAATCCGACTGATTTTATTTGTGATAGTATAATCAAACCAAAGCTAGGGGTGCCTGAGCAACCAGGCTGAGATTACACCCTTAGAACCTGAGTCCGGTTAATACCGGCGGAGGGAAGCTGTCATCGAGGAAATTAAATATGCGTATTGAATGGGTTGCCAAGCGCCGTGGTCAGAGCAATGTGACTCAAATGTACTATGCTCGCCAGGGTCTTCTGACAGAAGAGATGCACTACGTAGCCCAGCGGGAAAACCTTCCCGTTGAGCTGATCAAAGATGAAGTGGCACGGGGGCGAATGATTATCCCCGCCAATATCAACCACACTAACCTAGAGCCAATGTGTATTGGTATCGCCTCCAAATGTAAGGTGAATGCCAATATCGGTGCCTCCCCCAACTCTTCTAATCTTGATGAAGAGCTAGAGAAGGTTAACTTGGCCGTGAAGTACGGGGCCGATACCGTAATGGACTTGTCTACAGGTGGTGGCAACTTGGATGAGATTCGTTCCGCCATCATTAATGCCTCACCTGTACCCATTGGCACGGTACCAGTTTACCAAACCTTGGAGAGTGTCCACGGCAAAGTCGAGAACCTTACTGCCGATGACTTTCTCCACATCATTGAAAAGCACGCTCAACAAGGAGTTGACTATCAAACCATCCACGCTGGCATCTTAATCGAACATCTGCCTTTGGTCAGAAACCGACTAACCGGCATTGTTTCTCGTGGTGGTGGTATCCTAGCCAAGTGGATGCTCCATCACCACAAGCAAAATCCCCTCTATACCCACTTTGACGACATTATCGAGATTTTCAAGAAATACGATGTCTCCTTCAGCTTAGGGGATTCCCTGCGTCCTGGCTGTACCCATGATGCATCTGATCAAGCGCAGTTAGCAGAATTGAAAACATTGGGGCAGTTGACTCGTCGTGCTTGGGAACATGATGTACAGGTGATGGTAGAAGGACCTGGTCATGTGCCAATGGATCAAATTGAGTTCAATGTCAAAAAGCAGATGGAAGAGTGTTCAGAAGCACCTTTCTATGTTCTAGGACCACTCGTGACAGACATTGCTCCTGGATATGACCATATCACCTCCGCCATTGGTGCAGCTTTGGCTGGCTGGTACGGTACCGCCATGCTTTGCTATGTAACCCCGAAAGAACATTTGGGACTGCCCGATGCTGAGGATGTGCGCAATGGCTTGATTGCCTACAAAATTGCTGCTCATGCGGCGGATATTGCCAGGCATCGTCCAGGAGCACGAGACCGGGATGATCAACTCTCCATTGCTCGCTACAACTTCGACTGGAACCGCCAGTTTGAACTTTCCCTTGACCCCGAACGAGCTCGGGAATACCATGATGAAACCCTGCCAGCAGATATTTATAAGACAGCAGAGTTTTGTTCCATGTGTGGACCAAAGTTCTGTCCCATGCAAACTAAAGTTGATGCTGATGCCTTGACTGAACTAGAGAAGTTCTTGGCGAAAGAACCTGCCCATCAAGGTTAATTTAATCATCAATCAACTAAACCTTTTAAAAAAACCGGTTTCTGAGCAGAAGCCGGGTTTTTTTTGACTTTTACTGCCACTTACCTATTAGAGCGCTACGGGCTGGGAATCGGGAATCGGGAATCGGGAATCGGGAATCGGGAATCGGGAATAGGAAATACCAAATAGGAAATAGGGAATACGCAATAAGGAATACGCAATCGGGAATAGGGAATAGGCAAGAAGCAATATAAAAGCCAAGTTACACAGCTTTTAGCAATTATCAGCTCACCATTATTTGTAAATACATGATCGCGTATTTATAAAATCACTATATGTAGAAGTTATGAAGCTATTTCATATAAACTCGATAATTATAACGCATCTCCTAAAATTAGATGCTTCACAGCTGATTAACCAGTTGATTTAAGAGAAAACTCAGGTGATTTTCAGATTAGCGAATGATGGTAGTGATAGAGCTAAGATAAAACACACAAAGGATAAAAAAATGACAACTCGTGATCAATTTTGGACTATGGCAGATCATTCTCGACTGGAAGCTGAATATCTAGCTGATAAGAAACTGCAATATTTACAACATGCCCCACTGGACGCTTTACAGCAGATATGTATCCAGTACCGTCATTTTACCAAACAGTTTCCTGATAATCTGGCAATTCTAATTTCCAAAGCTCCTTACGGAAAATTTAAAAGCTTAACCGCTGAAATACTAGCAGAAGAGTTAGGTGAAGGAGATCATGAGAATAATCATCTCCAACTATGGGATAAGTATCTGTTAAGTATTGGTATAAATCAAGATTTATTTGAAAACTGTCTTAGCGAAGAAAATAAAATTTTGCTTGATGAGATTAAGCAATTAACGTTAAACAAGCCTACCACCTATGTGATTGGATTATGTGGCATGGGTGGAGAGTGTCTTTGCCAAGTTTATCTGTCTACTATGTACAAATATCTTGTCAAAAACCCATACATAAAAGAAAACAAACACACCATTGATTGGGATTTTTGGAACTTTCATGTTGGCGAAGCTGATATTATCCATCGTCAAAAGGTCAGAGATGCCATTAATGAGATAGTTGATGCCGATCCATCTACCGTAGATGATTTAACCGCTGGCTATCAGAAAGCCAAACATAATTGGGATACATTTTGGACGAATAACTACAAATTAGCCATGACTAAGCAGATGGCAGCTGTAAATTGAGTGAATAATTGAGTGAATAACTGAGTGAATAACTGAGTGGCATAGAAGTAAGTAGAGTTCATCAATCAAATCACTCTACTGCTATAATAAATATCGAATCATCACAAATTGACCCGATATTTATTATAGCAGTTGGCAATTTAATCAGGTACATCTGAAAACCATGAACGACACACAGGACAAGGAAAAGCAAAAAAGCCGATGCCTGATAGCTCACTGCTAACTGCTATATTATTTTGACTCAAAATGAAACAAAAATCAGAAATGAAGCATTCTCTTGAAGCTTTGGAGAAACATGGCCAAACCACAGCTTCATCTACATTAGGCTTGTGGGATTCTATTCGAGCAGATTTTGAGGCTGTGTTTGAGAAAGATCCTGCTGCATGCTCTTGGCTTGAGGTGTTAACTTGCTATCCAGGCTTACAGGCAGTTACGGTTCATCGCTTTGCTCATATCTTATATCGCCACCGTTTATTTTGGCTGTCTCGCTTAGTATCCTACATTGTCCGTTGGCTAACAGGAATTGATATTCATCCAGGTGCTACCCTTGGTCGGGGCATATTTATTGATCACGGTACAGGTGTAGTAATTGGGCAAACCGCCATCGTTGGAGATGGAACCTTAATTTATCAAGGCGTTACTTTAGGTGGCACTGGCAAACAACAAGGTAAACGTCATCCTACTGTGGGAAAAAATGTAATCGTCGGAGCAGGAGCAAAAATTCTTGGGGACATTGAAATTGGTAACAATAGCCGTATTGGAGCAGGCTCAGTAGTTTTACGCTCTGTTCCTAGTGACTGCACTGTCGTTGGGATTCCGGGACGAATAGTTAGGCAATTCGCCAAACCGATTAGTCCACTTGCTCACAGTAACATCCCGGATCCAGTAGCTAATGTGGTTGATAAACTTATCCAAAGGATAGATGAGTTGGAAATCAAACTAAACCAATTACAGCAGTGTAGAGAAATGCATTTCACCGAAAAGCTGTTGTGTCAAGCTCCAGCTATCAACTTATCTCACAATACTAATTTAGATAGCCGTCAGCTAGCAAAAGTGGATTAACTATTGTTAATACAGGAGACAAATGTCTTGGAAATCATTATTGCTACTATGCCCCTGTGGGTAGCCATAGTAATGCTAGTGGTATTGCAGCGACCAAGCCAACAGGCAGGACTTGCTACTTTGATAGCTGCTATCGGATCAACACTACTATTTCCTGTTTTTCGTTTGTTTCCTGGGCAATTACTACTTGCTTTGGTCAAGGGACTTGCGACATCACTATCAGTTTTCTATGTGCTATTTCCCAGTTTGCTACTTTACTATCTGCTCAAGTCTGTAGATGGTATGAGCCTTTTAGGACGGGGTATTGCTCGCTTAGTTCCTGAGCGAGACTTACAGGTGTTGCTGCTAGTGATTGGGTTCGCTCCTTTTGCCGAGTCAGTTAGTGGATTTGGAGTTGGTACCATTTTAGTAATTCCACTGTTTCTCGCACTAGGTTATAGTTCTGCTCAGTCAGCTATACTGGGTATTTTGGGTCAAATGGCTGTACCTTGGGGAGGATTAGCGATAGGTACAGTTCTTGGAGCGGAAATAACTAATCTAGATCCTAGTATTCTAGGTTCGACTACTGCTCTTTTGACTGCTCCTCTGCCCGTAGTTTACGGACTAGTGGCACTAGCAGTGAGTGGCGGAAAGAAATCCGTGCAACGCCGATGGCCAGAAGCGATCGCTGCCGGAGTGCTTCTTACCATAGGAGTTTGGGGGTTCAGTTGGATTCCTGGGGTTGAACTGGCCGGTGTACTTGGCAGCACACTGGTAATGTCATTCTTAGTGGTGTGGGCAAACCGAAAACTATTTCATAAACTATTTCATAAGGCAAAACGAAAAAGAACAGTAAATCTAGTCAACACTGCCCGTAATAGTTCCGAAAAAACGGCTCATGATTCGGCTGAGTATGGTATTACTAAAGTATCCCTCTGGCAGGTAATAGCTCCCTACGGAATTCTGACAGCAATTCTGCTGATCTCTCGCTTAGTTGTTCCTCTAAAAATTTTGCTGAAGAGCCATTTTGTGATATCCATAGCTGCCATCAATCTAAATCTACCCCTGCTTTACAACCCAGGCTTTTATTTACTTTTGACAGCTTTGGCTACAGTCACAATTTTGGGAACAGTCGTACACAAACTGCAAGTGATAACAATACAAGCTTGGCAACAATTTATCCCTGGAGCCATCGCACTCGCCTGTTTTCTAGCAGCCTCTCAAGTTATGCAAGCCAGTGGCATGATAGCTAGTCTAGGCATGGCCGCAGCAACACTTGGTGACAAGTATATATGGGTTGCACCTTGGTTAGCTGCTCTAGGAGGCTGGATTACTGGTTCAAGTACTGCGAGTAATGCCCTGCTTTCCCAATTACAACAAGAGGTAAGCATTCAGTCTGGCTTACCACTAGAGTGGCTGATGGGAGCTCAGAATGGAGCTAGCGCCCACGCCACGATGATTTCACCTGCTCGCGCTATTATTGCTGCCACTGCTGTTGGGTGGTCTGGAGCTGAAGTCTTTTTGCTCCGGCAGATGGGACTAGTTGTTCTAGGAGCAGTGGCAGTTATTATGTCACTTCTGGTTTTGGCTTTACCATAAAATCTCTATTTTTAGATAGAGTAAGTATCAAATAAATCACTGAACATAAATTATGTTAATTATGTTCTCTTGATTAAGAAAATTAAAGTTGCTCAAACCCTTTCTGTTCCAAGATACCCGATCACCCATCCGAAGTTCCCTGGTCTGAACAGTCAACTTGAATTATGTCTGGCTACCGACTATGATATGTAAATCCTAGAGATGGTGTAGCCAAATGACCCAGCTGAAATGCCCTAAATGTGAAGGAACCTTAGAAGCAGTTGTGTATTCAACGATTCCTGTAGACCGCTGCAGCAGCTGTCAAGGGATCTGGTTTGATTCCATGGAAGCTCAACTGTTGAAGGACATAAAAGGCTCCGAGATTATAGATACAGGTGACCCTAAAACAGGGAGGAACTTTAATGAAATTAGAGATATTAATTGCCCGAAATGCCAGACAAAACTGACCAAAATGGTTGATATAAAACAGACTCATATTCGGTATTAAAAATGCCCGGTATGCTATGGTATATGGTTTGATGCTGGTGAATTTAAGGATTATAAGGAAGAGGGAATAGCAGACTTTTTTAAGGATATTTTTAGCTAATTAATAGCCTAATTAGCAATTTAAAATTTAAATTAATTGGCTGCCACTGGGAAAACCTATGGGAAAAGGTAGTAGCTTGACCACGATGCTAATTTCCCTGATCAAGCAGGTTCGAGATGCTCAAGTCCGAAATGATCAACTCTATTGGGCTGGTTTCGGTAAAGTGATGATAAATTCACTATACGCTCCCACTTCAGTTTCCAGCTTCAAGGTTCCTCCATGCTGACCGACGATGATATCATGGGTCATTGATAATCCTAATCCTGTTCCTTCTCCAGTGGGTTTAGTGGTAAAGAAAGGATGGAAAATTTTATCTTTAATCTCCGGTGGTATCCCTATACCATTGTCACGGATGCGGATTTCTACCATCTGCTCCAGATTTTGGGTTTTGACCCGCAATGTCGCGGTAAAGGCTTTCTCCACCTGATCTGGATCTGACTGATAAGATTGCTGTTTGGCTTGAACCGCATAGCAACTGTTGTCAAGTAGGTTAATGAAGGCGCGGCTAAGATCATTTGATACTAGCTCTAATGGTTCAATAGAGTTATCGTAATCTGTGTCAATGATAATATTGAAGCGATTGTCAGAGGCTCGCTTGCTGTGATACACCAACTGTACTGCTTCGGCTAAAAGTTCATTAAGGTCAGTCAGTTGATGTTGAGAGCTCTCGGTTCGTGCGTGCAGCATCATACTGCTAATAATGCTATCGGCTCTGTTCCCGTGCTTATTGATAGCTAGGGAATTTTCTTTGATGTCGGTTAAAATCTCTTTGAGATAGTCTAGAGCGTCTGGATCGAGATGTTCAGATTGGTTGTCAAGTTCTTCAATCGCTTCCTCCACCAGCTCAACCGAACCTTCAGCATAGTTGTTAACAAAGTTGAGAGGATTTCTGAGCTCATGGGCAATACCTGCGGTTAACGCCCCGAGGGAGGCAAGTTTTTCTTGGACAACAATCTGCTGTTGAGCAGCTTTTAATTCGACGGTTCTTTGTTCTACTTTCTCTTCTAGGTTGTGGGAATAGTCTTCTAGTTGCCCATTGGCTTGCTGCAAATCCTGATTCAGTTGAGAGAGTTCCGCCAGTAATCGCTCCCGCTCGGCTTCGGCTCGTTTACGTTCGGTGATGTCTTGAAAGGCTGCGATCGCATAAGCCACATTTCGCTCTTGATCATAGATCGGTGTACCCCAAGCTTCTACAGGAATCATCTTATCCCGTTGGCGTATTTCCATATCGTCAACTGCCACACTCTCCCCCTGCAACGCCCTCAAAATCGGATTCTGTGCTTTCGGGTAAAGTTGCTCAGTTCCAGCGAGATAAATCTGATAAGTGTCTTGTAACTGTGACTTTTTAGCTGACTCTATGATAGCTCTGTCTGAAATCTGCTGTCCAGCTTTATTGATCAAATAAGGCTTACCCTTGGCATCAGTTACACATACTCCCACAGGCATGGCTTCTAAGAACTGCCTCAAGCGATTCTCATTTTCATGGAGTTGGGAAATTAAATCAGCTTGTTCGCGGTTGGATTTTTCTAGCGCTTGATTCATTGTCTGGAGTTGAGCATTTTTTTCAGCTAGCGCCTTATCCTGAGAATAACTATACAATGCCTCTTTTACAGTAATTCTGAGGTCGTCAGCCTGCCAAGGCTTAGGGATATAACGATATAATTTAGCATAGTTAATCACATTTCCCACCGCTTCCAAATCCGCTTGCCCAGTCAACATAATTTTGAGGGTTTTGGGTGAAATAGTATGAATGCGTTTGAGTAATTCATCCCCTTTCAGATTGGGCATGATGTAATCAGAAATAACCAGGGCAACTTCATAGTCATCCTCTACTAATTCTTCGAAGACTTCTAACGCTTCTTCCCCACCTTGGGTCATTTCAATCAGATAGTTATCTCCCAAACTAGTTTCTAGCTCTATTTTCAGGCTATCTAGGATGGTTTGTTCGTCATCAACACAGATAATGGCAGTTCGATTCATAATTCGACTAAAGCATCCTGAATTGTTAAAATTAATTCCCGAGTATTCCAGGGTTTATGTAAACATCGATATAAGTTAGCATATTGTTTCGCCCGTTCAACCGCTTCCTCATCAGCTTGTCCCGTTAGCATCACTTTAATAATATCGGGATATTTGTGATGGACATTAATCAGAAATTGATCCCCTTTCATTCCTGGCATTAACCAATCGGAGACAATAATCAGAATTTGTTCTCCATTATCATAGAGTTCATCAATGATTTCCAAAGCTTCATCAGCACTTTCAGCAAATTCATAGAGATACTTATCTTCAAAAGCTGCTTGAAGTTCCATCTCCAAGCTTTTCAAAATCGATATTTCATCATCAACACATAAAATTACGGCGTCAGACATGACTAGTTCCCTCATTGAATTCATACCAATTCTGGCCGATTACGGCTACAGATCAATTTCATCTGGCCATCTCCCGATCTGGCGATCTCCCGATTTCCCCATCTGCATCTGTAGTCCTACTTTGAAAAATGGCTATCAATAGTCAGAGAAACGGTCGAGATGGGTTGAGTAGGCAAGGTCGCGTTCGCTAGCCAACGCCCTTCGGGCTAATCGCATAAGTAATCTTACGGTCTTGATCGAAGATGACAAGTTTTTGGTAAGCCTCACACACCCCTCGATAAACCAGGGTTCTAAGGCGCTTAGTAAATTTCCTCAGTGAGCCGATAGCCTGGGAGTGTAATCATTATTGGTTACTATGGATGATTTAATGACATGGACTGCAACTAGTCACAGTTTTGACACTCCCCGCTCTTGCCTAGACCGGGTTTTTTTTCCTTGGACCATTGTTTATGAACTAGCTAAACTTATAACTAGCTACACTTATAACTAGCTACACTTATAAAGTTCCCCAGCAATCCTGTCCAAATAACAGTTTCAGGTTCATCATCTCAATGTACCTCCTCAGCCATCGGCTGTGGCTGCTGAATCGGTAGGGAAACTGTAAAGGTAGTTTCACCAGGTACGGACTCCACCTCCATGTGTCCGTGATGTTTCTCTACAATTTTCCTAACAATATCTAATCCCAAACCACTGCCTTCTCCAGCGGCTTTCGTGGTAAAGAACGGCTGAAAGATTTTCGGCTGAATTTCAGGAGGAATCCCTTTGCCAGTGTCAGTAATGCTGACCTTGATTTGGTCATCTTGCTGCCTCACATTAATGCTTAAAGTCCCCTTGTTCTCCATAGCTTGGAGAGCATTGTGAATCAGATTCGTCCAGACTTGATTGAGTTCATCAGGATAGCACCGGATAACTGGCAAAGAATCGTCATAGTTTCTGTAGACGTCTACGCCATGTTTGAGTTGGTTATGATAAAGAGTCAAGACCGTGTCAATGCCATCAGTAATCTGTGCATCTATCTTTTCCCCACTAGAGTCATAACGAGCATAAGTTTTCAAGGCAAACACCACTTTTGTGGCTCGTTCCACGGCAGTGGTAATGTTGCGAGTACTCGTATAGAGGTTAGCTAACTGATAGGCAGTGGTTAAAATCATTTCGTTGTCTGGGTCTTTCAGGAGAGGCAAAAACTCTTCAAAGTCCTCATAAACCCCAATTCCCGCCAATAAATTGGCTAGCTTGACTGCTTTATCAATAGCGTAGGATTCCAGTTGGCTTTTCAACCTTCGTTTGAGTTGACGTTGCTCTCGGGTAGATAGAGGGGTACTCTGTCGGCTGGAGTATTGGAGTAAGGCCAACACATCGGACTGACGTTCTGGCGAGAGTCCTTGAAAAAATGAGGGTAATTGCTGGAGGTGGTCGTTGAAGAAGTTAGACAGATTGCCCACACAGGAGCGAATTGCTCCGAGGGGAGTATTGATTTCGTGAGCGATTCCTGCAACCAGTTGTCCAAGAGCAGCGAGTTTTTCTTGGGCGATTATCTGGCTTTGGGCAGCTTCGAGCTGTTCTAGGGTGTTTTGCCACCTCGCTTCTGCTGACCTTAGCTGTTCAATTTCCTCTTTAAGAAGGGCATTTTGCTCCTTGAGGGCCTTTGCCTGACTTTGCAGTTGCAAATGGGTTCTAACTCTGGCTAATACTTCCTCTGACTGAATCGGTTTGGTCAGATAGTCCACTGCTCCGAGAGAAAAACCCTTGACCTTGTTCACGGTCTCGCTCAGGGCTGTCATAAAAATCACAGGAATTTCACGGGTTAACGGATTTTCCTTCAGCCGATGGCACGTTTCAAATCCATCAATTCCTGGCATCATCACATCTAACACAATCAGATCTGGCGGTTTATAGTCAACCTGTTCAATGGCGCTTTCGCCATCAGTGGCAACTGCAACTTTGAAACCAGCACTGATCAATGTTGTGGATAGTACTTCTAAATTGGTGGCGATATCATCTACAATTAATATTAGTTGTTGATCCTGGCCATTGATCATTGTTACACCTTTTTATAGAGTGGTCGAAGCAAGTAACCAATTAATAAATCGTTGCTAAACCATCCTGATAACTCCTAATAACCCTAACCATAAATCTATCAGCATGACTTTCTAATAGTTAAACCGTAAAACTAGGATTTTATTAATGTTAATCCCATTAACCCCTAAAACTTTGCTCTCATTATCAATGACTGTTTGCTTAGCCGAAAAGTAGGCTATTGGCTGATCCCTGGCAAGGGTAGCATGGGCTTAGGGCGTTAACTGACGGCACCTCAAGTAGTGTGGGCGTAGCCCATAGGCTTACCTCTTAACTAATTACGTTCCAGGTATTGTTTGATGAAATCTTGGATTTTTTTAACCTGAAAGCCTTGAGCGAATTGCTGGATATGTTGGACAAAAATCGCAAATTTATCATCGGATTTATCCAGAGTATCCACTTGTTCTAGAATTTCGCTGATTAAGCCTGTTCTGGCCAAATCATAGAGCTGAGCAAGTTTTTCAGCTGGGGGAGGGATAATCTCTGTAGTTTGACATGAGATGTTTTCAGCCATCATCTTTTCTCGTTCTTCTTTTCCTTCATACACCCATTCCAGTCTCAGATGCATCCGTAATATCTCGAATAGTTTTTCTGAATCTACTGGCTTGGGCAGAAACTCGTCCGCCCCAGACTCAATACTCTTGTGTTGGTGAGTATCAAATACGCTGGCTGAGCAAGCAATCACCACTACTGACTGTAATTGGGGAGATTCTCGCAGCTGTCGGATCAATTCCCAACCATTCATCCCTGGCATGAGCAAGTCCGTAATAATTACCTCAGGCTGACACTGAGCTTTCTCCAAACCCTCTTGACCGTTGGTGGCCTCCACCAGTTCAAACCCAAGGGGGGCAAGCAGATTAACCAAAACCATGCGATTTTCCCATTTATCATCCACCACCAGGATTTTCCGCCCCTGGCCTTTGAAGCCAATGATCCCTGTTTGAGAAGCCATGGGGGCATGTAAGCTTTCTGTGGCTTCTGGCAACTCCAAATTAAACCAAAACACACTGCCAATTTCCGGCTGGCTCCTGACTTCTAAGGTAGAGTTCATCATACACAGGAGTTTCTGAGTAATCGCTAATCCCAATCCTGTCCCTTCTGCTTTGCGAAAGGGATTTCCTACTTGCTCAAAGGGTAAAAAAATCTTTTGTAATTGCTCTGGGGTTATACCAATCCCAGTATCTTCTACTTGAAACCGGATTTTTGTCCTTTTTTCTTTGTTAAGCTCCCTTGTGAAGGAGGGTGATGGGGAGATATCCTTTTGGGTAGATTCAAGGACACTCACTTTCAAGGTTACTTCCCCAGAGTCAGTAAACTTGATGGCATTACTTAGGAGATTCATCAGTACTTGTCGTAGGCGTTTCTCATCCCCATAGATGCCATTGGGGAGTTGAGAAAGGGGTTGGTAAGTAAATACAATGTCCTTCTGATTAGCGCGGATACTGCAGATGTCAACCAGGTTTTCCAGAAAGGAGGAAAAATGAAAATTTCTAGGAACGAGTTCCATTTTCCTGGCTTCAATTTTGGATAGATCTAGAATGTCGTTAATCAGGGTTAACAGGTGTGAACCACACTGATGAATGATGTGGACGCCTTTGAGTTCCTCAGGGGTCATGGTTTTGGACTTTTTGAGGATTTGGGTGTAGCCGAGGATACCATTAAGGGGGGTTCTTAGTTCGTGGCTCATGTTAGCCAGGAATTCGCTTTTGGCACGATTGGCGACTTCCGCAGCCTCTTTAGCATGTTGGAGTGCGGCTTCCGCTCGGTTGCGAGCAGTGACATCAACCATAACCGCTAGAGACCGAACCACCTGACCTAACTCATCTTGTTCAGCAATAGCGGAAAGAAGCACGTCAATGATTTCTCCATTCTTGCAAATCACCTGATAGGGAACATCCAAGCACATTTCTGTCTCAAAACATTTAGGCAGAAACACCCCTTGGGTGTACTGGCGTGATTCTGTTAAAAAATCAGTTGATTGTCTTCCAATAACTTCATTACGATCGTAGCCTAACTTCTTTTGCCAGTAGTTACTGACACTGAGCAATTTACCATTGCTATCAATCGAATGCAGCATAACTGGTGTATTTTCATAGAGCGTGCGAAAGCGTTCTCTGCTCAGCCGCAGCTCCTCCTCGGCCTGTTTGCGATCGCTAATATCTTTATGGGTTCCTGCCATTCGTTTCGGGTTGCCCTTGTGATCATGAGCCACGACTTTACCGTAAATGGCAATCCATTTCCATTGACCAGATTTGGTTCGTACTCTATGGTCACAGGCCAAGAGAACCGAACTGTTCTTTAGACAAGCATTCAGCAACGACTTTACTAAGGCTTTATCCTCTGGATGTATCAGCTTTTCCCAACTGCTGAGGTATCCTGGTAGCTCATCCACATCATAGCCCAGCATTTCTAACCACCGGGGACTGTAATAAACCTCTCCAGTCGTGATGTTCCAGTCCCAGAGTCCATCACCAGATCCTTCTAAGGCTAGCTGCAAGCGTTCCTGACTCAGTCCCAGTTCCTCTTCTGCGTGCTGATGCTCTATCTTAGCCCGTGCTAGTAAGCTAGAACCAATACCAATTAGCAGCACTAAACTACCATAAAGCCACCCTAGCGGCTTCCAGGAATCACGAGAGCGTTCATTTATCACCTTAGGGGAAATGTAGGTGACAATTTTCCAGGTATCGGAGTTAGCATCCATCGTAGTGGGATCAGAAAAACGCTTTTGTACAGGAGTTTTACCTGTTTGCATCTCGTAGAAAGGATGAACAGTGGTAAAGGTAAACTTACCGTTAGTAGTTTCAAATTGCCCCTGATCAGCCTTAGAAATCCGTTGCCATTCTTTTGGAAACCCCTTGGCAAAGGTACGGTCTTTGCGGTTAGGATACATGAATCCCCATTCATCCTCTGGCTTGGTTCCCTTCAGCCAAAACCCCTCACCATTCAAGAGCATCATTTCCCCTAAGGACGTGTGATTTTCGGATTCCAAACTATTGATGAAATGTTTAGGAAAATAGTTAATTATGACGATGCCCCGTTTCTGACCAGAACTGTCAAACACAGGACTACCAACGCGAATCACTGGCTTCAGGGGGTGTTCAATTTTTCCATTTTCGACATTCAGGTCTAGGGGAGAGACAAACATTTCTCCCTTTGGCAAAGCTAAGGTTTTTTGAAACCAGTAACGATTTGCCTTGACTTGCAGTTGTTCCTCAGGCACAATAACCGGCTGACCTTGGTTAAAGTTGACTGTAACAATTTCTTTACCAGTTGTATCCAGAAAGCGAATTTGGTCATAAAGCCCTTTCTCTCGAACCAGGATCAGATATTCTTGAGTAAGGGCCATGCGCCACCTTTCAGTTTCTTGGGGAGCATCACTGGTGCTATCTAACATTGCCCGTAACTCATTTTGATTGGCTAGGAATCTCAAGTCTGATTCAATGACATGGAAATCACTAGCTGCTCCTTGAGCTGCCATCTCAACATTACGAATTTCATTAAGGTTGACTTCGGTTGTGTCAACCTTAACCTCGGTGCGATGCATGAGCACTAGAAAACTTCCTATCCCTATCGTTAAAGGTATAAAAATAGCTAAAAAGTAGTTTAATTCGGCTATAGGGCTAATTTTTTTGATAGTTTTCATTGCTCCGATTAACTAGTTTAGTTTTTGCTAGTTTTTAAAAATTATTCTGTTCACTGTTACCCTTTAATTGTTCCCTTTAATTACCAAAAAACTGTAGTATTTTTTTTTTTTTTTTTAAATAGTCACTACTTCTGCTGCCGCAACTATATATATTGTGTATAATTTAGTTATGAATCAATCCTATAGCAAAGGGAACAGGAAGCAGGGAGTAGGGACCATGGACCATGGACTAGGAACTAGGGAACAAAAATTATCAAAATTATTACACAGATTGCTATACACAATATAGAGTTTTATGCCTGGTTTTATGGTTTTTTAATTAACAAAATAATTAATTAATTATAGCTTTTTTTCGCCTAATGAGTTACACAGGATTTTTTCCCTCTTTCCTACTCCCTACTCCCTACTCCCTACTCCCTACTCCCTACTCCCTACTCCCTGCTCCCTTTGCTGTAATAATTATTTATCCCTATATTGCTGAATAAACTGTCGAATTTTTTTGAGTTTAAAGTCTTCGGATAATTGACGGAGATTTTGGCTAAATGGGATTAATTTATCATCAGATGTTTCCAGGATTTCAACTTGTTTT
>NZ_MKZS01000001.1:231397-242130 GCF_001942495.1 Moorena bouillonii PNG | reverse complement strand
CCTCACTCATACCCCTCTAGCTTCTAGAGGCTCCTAGTGAGAACGAGCCGCACCCCATTACCCAGTAAGTTGATTAGTACTTGTCGCAGGCGTTTTTCATCGGCATAAATGTGATTGGGGAGTTGAGCAAAGGGTTGGTAACTAAAGGAAATTTCCTTCTGATCAGCGCGAATACAGCAGATATCAACTAGGTTTTCTAGAAAGGAGGGAAAATGAAAACTGGTTGGGTACAGTTCCATTTTCTTGGCCTCGATTTTAGAAATATCTAAAATATCGTTAATCAAGGTAAGTAGGTGGTTGCCACATTGGTGGATGACACGGATGCCCTTGAGTTCCTCAGGGCTCATGATTTTAGAGCGTTGGAGGATTTGGGTATAGCCGAGGATGCCATTGAGGGGAGTGCGCAGTTCATGACTCATATTGGCCAGGAACTCACTTTTAGCACGGTTGGCAATTTCAGCGGTTTCTTTAGCTGCTTGTAATTCTTGGCTGAGGAGCTGTTGACGTTGAACTTCTGCTTCTTTGGATGCCAAAAGATGCTTTACTTGTTTAATCAGATGATTCAAAGAAGTGCCTAAGACTCCTATTTCATCTTGGGATATGATCGGGGCTTGTAGAGTAAAATCATCATCTTTAGTGACGCGCTGGGCTACTTCTGTTACTTGTTTAATGTTACGGATAATCAACAAGGTAACCCTGTTGGCAACTAGGGTGGTAATTGCTGACCCCAGCAAGCACAAAGCACTGATACTTAACCACAACTGTCCCTGCACTTGCTCAAGAGGTGCGGCGGAGTAGAGTAAAACCAGTGTGCCCCCCTTACCATTGATCCCGGTGATCTCTACACTTTTGGCAATGTAGTTTTTCTCGGCAATAGTGACCTGCACTGGTAGGGATTGGATTGGCGGTGGCTGCCAAGGAGTGTTTTTAGCATCGGTTAAGGTAGAGGCAGTAACCTGAGAATCGTAGAAGGTAACCAGGTGATGGTGCCTATGGGGGCGTAATTGTTCGAGCCATTCATCGCTAATGGTAATGCCAACGATTATTCCCCCTAAGATTTCCTGGGCAGACTTCACCGAGGTTAGACCGACTAGAAGCGATGCTGTATTGTCTTCAGCTGGCAGGAAATCGAACAAATCCATGCCAATGCTTGCGGCTTGGTTGAGTGTCTCGTCAATTAGCTCAACTTGGTTAAGGTCTGCCTGCCGCAGTTCCAGCAATACAGACCCGTTCTTGTCTACGAGTTTAAGCAGATCGAGCTGATAAGATAACTGTATCGGCAGTAAATACTGAAACAGCTTTTGCCGGTTCCCTGTCGCAACCAATGTGGAAACATCCTCTCTGTCTGCTATCCACCTTGCCTTCAAAAATAGAGTTTCTTTTTCCTGTTCAAAGGCATGCAATTGTACGGATGAGAAGTTCTGGATCTTATTTTTCAGTTGCAGTTCTATACGCTTAGTGAAAAAATAGCCCAAACTAAAGGTTCCTACTATCCACATTCCCAGGAACACAGAGAGCATCGGCCATAGTATTTTTGCTCTGAGGGAAAGTTTCGAGTACATCTGTCGGAACATGTCACTACTACTCCTGTTCCTGGCTAGATGGTATAAACCCTGATCCGAGCAGATGGTTGCCTCCTTCTTTGCTAAAGGCGAAGTCAATAAAGGTTTGGGAGATATCTGAGGGAGCTTGGCGGTAGACGATGCCAAGGCGACGCACCATTTTATACTTACCTGACTGAATGTTTTCAGGGGTGGGTTCTACGCCATCGAGGCTGAGGCGGTTCACAGGTAGCTGATTAGCGATCGCATAGGCCAGGGAAAAAGCACCGATGCTGTAGGGTGTACTCTCAACCGCTGCAATTAAATCAGCTTCGTGGCGCAAAATCACTGCTTCTGGAGCATTCTTGAGGTCTGACCCAAGGTAATATTTCCGCAATAGTTTCTTGGCTGACTCATCCTCATGTCGATCCAGCACGATAATTGTTGCGTCTGGTCCCCCTAGCTTTTGCCAATTGGTCACCTTGCCGCTGTAGATTGCCTTGAGTTGTTCGGTTTGCAAATTGGTTACTCCTACGACACTAGGGTGAGTTGCTACTACTAAACCATCTTTGGCGATTTCCCGATATACTAAAGAGCCATCATCCTCCTCTGGTTTCAAGGTCCTGGTAACAGTACCAAGATCAACTAATTTGTCTTTAGCGCCAGCGATTCCACCAGGGGATTGACTTTTTGGCAAAAAGGTAATGACTGTGTTTTCAGTCTTAGCTTCATAGGCAGCGGCTAATACCTTCATGGCTGGATAGGGACTCCCTGCCCCAGTAATCTTGATTTCCTGCTGGGGTTGTTGGACATTGGTCGCTTGGTTGGTGTTGGGAGTGCAGCTTACCAACATGGCTAGACTCGTCCCTAGAGCTAGAGTAAACCAGGTATTTAACTTCAACATCTCCAATAAACTATTAATTTTACTCTTGATAATCACGAGTTTTTGGTGAGCCTCAGACATGCCTTGAGCAACTTAGGTTCTAGTGCCAGAGTCAATGCCATAAAGGTGCAACACGACCCTTTTTGAAGGAGACAAGGGAGCCTGTTAAAGGTTTGAATGAATTGATTGAAACCGTCTTTGACAATCAGGATTGATTGGTTAAGTTCATTTTTCATCTAGTCATAGAATATCCTCCTCAAGAGAGATGCAGCCATTGTCTTTTATTACTAGTTTAGTTAAACTATTGCGAATACTTTCCAGTTATGGTATTCTACAATAGCCATATTATAGAGTTCCCAGCTAATCTTACCCAAATAACAGTTTCAGCTTAATCTCTAGTTTATTTTGTTGGTATGTGATCGGAAAAATTTACTAACCAAAAATAGTTTTGTGGATTGGTTATTAATAGTTACTTGTGATCTAGCGTTTCTTATACTTATAAGCTACATTCAATTTTATTACCTCTACTCCCGACTCCCGATTCCCGACTCCCTTTGCTATAATAATTATTGCTCCCGATATTGCTGAATAAACTTTCTGATTTTCTTGAGGTTAAACTCTTCGGCTAATTGACGGAGATGTTGGCTAAATGGGATTAATTTATCATCAGATGTTTCCAGGATTTCAACTTGTTTTAAAATGTCGCTAATTAAGCCAGTCTTAGCCAGATCGTACAGGTGGTCTAGTGCTTCTTTTGAGGGCGGCACTATCGACTTTTGAGTTTTGAGGGGGGATGGTGCTTTGGTCGTGACGTTTTTATCTTTATGTTCTTCTTCTTCATAAACCCATTCTAGTTTCAGATGTACCCGTAACTTCTCTAATAGCTTTTTTGACTCTACTGGCTTCGGCAAAAAATCATCGGCTCCCGCCTCACTACTTTGGTTCTGGTGATCATCAAACACACTGGCGGAACAAGCGATCAGTGGCACTGATGAGAATTGGGAGGATTTTCGCAACCGTTGAATCATCTCAAAACCATCCATCTGTGGCATCAACAAGTCAGTAATAATCAGATCCGGTTGGAAGTCTGTGGCTTTCTCTAAACCCTCTTTACCATTGCTCGCTTCTTTTAGTTCAAAGCCAAGGGGAGCTAACAGATTCACTAGTACCCAGCAATTTTCTGGTTTATCATCCACCACCAGAATTTTGCGCTCAATGCCAAGGAAACCAATAATTGTCTGATCAGGAACAATCACATCAGTTACTTCTGTGGCTTCTGGCAACTCCAAATCGAACCAAAATACACTACCAACACCCAGCTGGCTTTGCACTTCCAACGTAGACTCCATCATCTCAAGCAGTTTCTGAGTAATCGCTAATCCTAATCCGGTGCCTTCGGCTCGACTTAAGGGATTCCCCACCTGCTCGAAGGGCAACACTATGCGTTCGATGTGTTCCGGACTCATACCAATACCGGTGTCTTCAATTTCAAACCGAATTGTTCTGATCACTCCATGGTGGTTTGGCTTTTTGTCTTCCCCCTTTGTTAAGGGCTTTGATTCGATGACATTTACCTTCAAGGTCACAAGTCCCGTGTCAGTAAACTTAATGGCATTACCGAGTAAGTTAATTAGTATTTGTCGCAGCCGTTTTTCATCGCCATGGATGTGATTGGGGAGTTGAGCAAAGGGTTGGTAAGTAAAGAGAATGTCTTTCTGATCAGCGCGAATACAGCAGATATCAACTAGGTTTTCTAGAAAGGAGGGAAAATGAAAACTGGTTGGGTACAGTTCCATTTTCTTGGCCTCGATTTTAGAAATATCTAAAATATCGTTAATCAAGGTAAGTAGGTGGTTGCCACATTGGTGGATGACACGGATGCCCTTGAGTTCCTCAGGGCTCATGATTTTAGAGCGTTGGAGGATTTGGGTATAGCCGAGGATGCCATTGAGGGGAGTGCGCAGTTCATGACTCATATTGGCCAGGAACTCACTTTTAGCACGGTTGGCAATTTCAGCGGTTTCTTTAGCTACTTGTAATTCTTCGCTCAGGAGCTGTTGACGTTGAATTTCTACATCTTGAGCTGCTAACAGTGTTTTACTGGTATAGAAGGCTAATAGGGCTGCAGTTGAAATTGATAGGATCATGGTTATCAAAATGATTCGAGTCCGAAGCCTTTCAGAAGCCTCTAGCACAGCTTTGGCATGTGGTATTTCCTCCTCAACTTCCTCTATTATTTCCTCAAGATCATAGACGAAACTTCTGAGGTTGAGCCCTAAAGGACTCTTGCTTAAATCTAAAAACTTTTTTTGGGCTTTCTCGATGTGTTCTGGGGTCAAATTCGACGGATCAATTTGCCGCAATAGTGCCTCTATACGTTGGGTGTAGACTTGTATTAGGCTGTCATAATTTTTGATAAGGTTATTTAAAAGTTCAACTTCCTCTGGTAGCTCATATACCTCTGAATTTTTGTAAGACTCTTTTAATGCCAACCAGTTTTGCTGGGCTAATCGGGAATGCTTTTTAAAACGAGAATACTCTTCATGAAAAAGCTCTGGTTGCTGGAACATAACAGCGAAGTATTGATGGTGTATTTGTATTTCCAGCAGGTAACGTTGCAAGTCCATGAGAAGCTCACTTTCTTCTAAGGTATCTTCTCTTAAGTTCTGAGCATAGTTTTGGTACCCATTGCCAATCAGGAGTCCAACGGTTGTTCCCAGGACAGCAATCCCAAGGGCAATACCATACCCATAGGCAATCTTTTGACTGATACTAAGGCGATTTAGCTGCTTTCTGAACCAGGTAAGGGAACCTGTTAAGGGATGGCATGAGTTGCTTGAAACCGTCTTTAACAATGAAGATGCGGTGGTTGAGTCTGTTTTTAATTTAGTCATATTACTTCTCCATATCCTCCTCAAGGGAGATGCAGCCATTGTCTTTTATCAGTAATTAAAAACTATTGCGAATTATTTAATAATTGTGGGGTTGTACATACCGGGGTTGTAGATACAATTGTAAATAAAGTGGTAAATACAATAGTTATATTATAGAATTCCCAGCCAGTCCCACCCAAGTAACAGTTTCAGTATCCTATCAATTACCCTTGCTTATTTAGTTTGGAATTTATAGTGTTAGTCACCAGGTTTATCTAATTACTTTACAGGGATTGTTTGATGAATTATCGAATTTTTTGGATTTGAAATTTTTCGGATAATTGACGGATAGCTTGGGAAAAGGGTATAAATATATCATCATTTTTTTCTAGCTCATCGACTTCCTCTAAAAGGTCATTGATTAAGCCTGACATAGCCAGATCGTAGAGGTAGACTAGTTTTTCTTTTGGAGGACTAACAATTTGTGTTGTTTGAAGTGATATGTTTTTATGATTATGATTTTTGTGTTCTTGACATTCAAAAACTTTTGGCTGATTTTTTTGAAAATTTATTTCATGGTATTCTGGATAAGTTGGTACGTCTAAATCTATAGTAAAACTACTACCTTTGCCTGGTTTACTCTCGACATTAATGTCACCTTCCATCCTCTTGACAAGTTTCTGGGTAATTGCTAAACCCAGTCCAGTACCTTCCACATAACCAGAGGTATTTTCTAGCTTTTCAAAGGGCAAAAATAGTTTAGATAATTGCTCGCTATTCATGCCAATACCGGTGTCTTTTAATTCAAAGCGAATAGTGGTAATCTGTTGGAGTTTATTTGTTATTTAATCTTTAGCATTTTTCCTTGATTCAAGGACACTAACCTTAAAGGCTACTCCCCCTGTTTCAGTAAATTTAATGCCATTGTCGAGTAAGTTAATCAGCACTTGTAGCAAGCGTTTTTCGTCAACAGTAATTGCTCTAGGTAGTCGAGAAGTCGCTTGGTAACTATAGGAAATACCCTTTTGTTCTGCTTTCAACTGACAAATTGCCACGATGTCCTTCAAGAAGGTACCAAAATCAACCGTTTCGGGGTGGAGTTCTAATTGATCAGCTTCAATTGTACAGAGGTCTAAAATCTCATTGATCAGGCTCAGCAGATTAGAGCCGCACTGCTCGATAATATCAATACCTTTCTTGTCGTTAGCAGTTAGACTAGTTGATTTTTTCAGGATTTGAGCGTAACCCAAAATACCGTTGAGGGGAGTACGGACTTCGTGGCTGATGTTGGCAAGAAATATACTTTTAGCACGGTTAGCAGCTTCACTTTCCACTGCTGCCCGAACTGCTGCTTCTTTAGCTTTCTGGAGTTCCACTGTCCGTTGCTCAACTCGCTGTTCTAGCTGTCTTTCACTCTCCACCAGTGCTGCTACTGCTGAAATGCGATCGCTAATATAGATAGCCAGCAATATGGTAAGTAATAGTCCCCCCAAGGAAACAGTCCAGGGATACCAAGTTCTTCGACTCCCGATATATTCGGAATTGGGCTTAGACAGAATCAACCATTTCTGTCCTGAGACATCAAGAATTACAGTATGGTGTAACCCATTTCTGAGGCTAGCAAAGTCTTCCTCCTTCAAGTCCTTTGATGCTTTGGGTGTACTAGATGAATAGGTATAGAGCAATCGCTTCTCTGTTGGCGCAGATTCGTGAAACAGGTAAACATCAATCCCCCTCGGTTGTAGATACTCTAAAGCCCTATCTACGACGTCTCCAATCAAAAACGCACTTGAGGCAAAACCTTCCAGATTTTGGCGACGGGATATAACTGAATTAGTAGGTGTATTCTGTCGATAAATTGGCCATAAAATTAGGAATCCTAGTTGGTGCTGGGTGCTTTTATGCATTAATATCATGGGTGGGGTGGCGATCGCTTTGCCACTATCTCGTGATAATTGCAAAGCTTCCAAACTGACAGAATTCGAGGCTAGGTCAAAACCCAACATTGTCTCATTATCGTGGTATGGCTCAACAAAATAGACAGGAAAATACTCTTCTCTGGGTTTAGCCTTAATCAGCTCTCCCTGAGGATTCTGTTCTATAATTTTAAAGTTAGGAAAACCCTCCTGTTTGGCAGCTTGTTCGTAAGCGGCTCGTTGCTCATGGGGTACCCAAGGAACCCACTGTAGGGCTTGAATATCTGAATGATTTGACAAGTAAGGTTTGACAAACGTCCGCAATTCCTGACGAGTCACTTTTTCGGAGGCAGCATAGACCCCAACAATCGATTCCAGTTGTTGTAGATTTTTGTCAAGGCTTCTTTGGAGCAAGGAAACAATATCCTTGGCATCTTGTTCAAACTCTTTTTCGATGGTTTTGTTTTCCAAATTCCAAGTTCCCATGAACGTTAGTAGGGAAAACATAACCCCTGTAAAAATAGTGATTGCTAGGGGCAGATAATGGACTGTTTTTTGGAGATATATTAGAGTATTTATTAGTTTTTTATTATTCATATATTTTCCTTTATTTAGTTACTTATTGAATCAATTTAATTTTTGCAAATTAGTCATTATCTGAAATCTAAAACATCGGCTAAAGATAACTTTTTATGAAATCAAAAAGGCATAGTCTGAATTCACTGAATATAGTCTTTAATAAAATTTCTAATTTTTTTAAACTGAAAATTTTGAGCTAATTCACGGATATGTTGGACAAAATCACTAGTGTTTGGATCGGATTTTTCTAGGTTATCGATTTGTTTTAAAAGGTCATTGATTAAGCCTGCCCTAGCCAGATCGTAAAGTTGGGAAAGTTTCTCTACTGGAGGAGTCACAATCTCTATGGTTTGAGATGAGATGTTTTTCTTCTTCCTACTTCCTCCTTCCTGCCTTGCTTGATAAATCCATTCCAGTTTCAGATGCACTTGTAACATCTCTAGTAGCTTTTCTGCCTCTACTGGTTTAGGCAGAAAATCATCCGCTCCAGCCTCACTACTTTTTTCCTTGTCGGTGTCAAATACACTAGCCGAAGACGCAATCACTACTTTTGAGTGCAATTGGGGGGATTGTCGCAACTGTCGGATCATCTCAAAGCCATCCATCTGTGGCATCAACAAGTCAGTGATAATCAGGTCTGGTGGAAATGCTGTGGCTTCCTCTAAACCCTCTTGACCATTGCTAGCCTCCACTAGTTCAAATCCCAGGGGAGCCAGCAGATTTACAATCACCCAGCGATTTTCTTGTTTATCATCCACCACCAGAATTGTGGGTGGCTGACCTTTGAAGCCAATAATCCCTCTTTGAGGAGTCATGGGTTTGGATGCAGCTGTGGTTTCTTTTAACTGCAAATCGAACCAAAACACAGTGCCAATGCCCAACTGGCTGCTTACTTCTAACTTAGACCCCATCATCTGAACCAGTTTCTGAGTAATGGCTAATCCCAATCCGGTCCCTTGTGCTTTATTTAAGGGATTCCCCACCTGCTCGAAGGGCAAAAATATTCGTTCGATTTGTTCCGCACTCATGCCAATACCCGTGTCTTCAATTTTAAATCGAATTGTTGTTAACAGTTCTTGGCTATTGGTAATTTGTCCATTCTCCTTCTCCCTTGATTTAAGGACACTTACTGTAAACTTAACGTCTCCAGTGTCAGTAAACTTAATCCCATTACCCAGTAAGTTAATCAGCACTTGTCGCAGGCGTTTTTCATCAGCATGGATGCCGGTGGTAAGTTCAGAAAGGGGTTGGTAAGTAAACAAAATGTCCTTGTTTTGAACTCGGATTTCGCAGATGTCAATCAGGTTCTGAAGAAAAGACGAAAAATTAAAATCTGTCCGGTAGAGTTCCATTTTACCAGCTTCAATTTTGGACAGGTCTAAAATGTCATTAATTAGGGTGAGCAGATGATCACCACATTGATGGATAATGTCAATCCCCTTGAGAGACTGATCAGACAAGGTTTTGGAGCGTTTCAGGATTTGGGTGTAACCGAGGATGCCATTGAGAGGGGTGCGGAGTTCATGGCTCATGTTGGCGAGAAATTCGCTTTTGGCACGGTTGGCCACTGCGCTTTGCGCCGCAGCGCGAACGGCTGCTTCTTTTGCCTGTTTGAGGTCTTCCTCAGCTTGTTTGCGATCGCTAATATCGGTTCTGATCGCCAAATACTGGTAAGGTTTGTCTCTATCATCCAAGAACGGTACAATGGTGGTATCGACCCAGTAATAGGTGCCATCTTTCGCTTGATTCTTAATTTCTCCCTGCCAAACTTGACCACTAGCAATAATTGACCAGAGGTTTCGGAAGAATTCCTTGGGGTGGTAATTGGAATTGATCAATAGATGGCTTTGTCCAATCAGTTCTTCTCTAGAATATTTAGAGATATGACAGAACCGATCATTGACATCCGTAATTACCCCTTTTTGGTCAGTAATTGCTAGGATTGAACCTTGATATAAAGCATACTTAAAATCTGATAATTCTTTGATTATTTTTTGTAAAGTTACTTCTATTTTTTGTTTTTTATCAATCTCTTCTATCAGACGTTTATTCACCTGATTGATTGTCAAATAGGTACGTCGATAATCCAGTATTAATCCTACTAGGGGGATCAGGTAGGCAATAATTTTGAGGAAATGGGCGATCTGGAAATGACTGTCGAAGAGTGCTTGTGAACCAAAAGCCATGTGGAGTTGGGCGACTGTATCGGGAATAGTACTCACAATTAAGGAGTAAGAGAACAGACTGGGATACCGTTGGTGAAAGCTTGGGTAAATAAAAATGCCAGCAGCAATAAACAGAAGCAATGGCAGGATGTCCCATGGTCGGGGGATCATGGAGTTGGGAAATGTTGTTTCCGGCAGAAGCTCGCTGGTTGCACAGATGTGAATTATGCCATAGGCAATCAACCCAAAGCCCAAGCTAACAATAATCACAAAACCCAAGCTGCTGGTTTGGTTTTTTTCTACCCAGCTTCTCCTTGAGAAAAGGCTAGTTCCTAGAATCAGGATTAGTGCATTGAAAAGCCGACAGAGTGTCCAGGTAAATGGAATTAAATTCCGATTATCGGCGACAGCATCAATTAAGTGCTCAGCAGCCACAGTATTAAAGGTATCCATCACACCAGCAAAAAAAAGTGATAGGCCGATGATAGGAACGATTGGGTCTTTGGTGATACTATAGTTTGTGAAGGCTAAGCAAACCGTAAAAACAGCCGTACAGACAGCACTCCACTCCAGGAGTGTGTGTACAAAACTTCCGGACAGGACGGAGTGCATGGCATCATGAAGTTCATGGGGTTCCCATTCAGAGGCTGCCGAGAGGTCAAACAGTTCCTGATGGGTACTAAAATCAACCCCTAATTGATGCAGAAGATAGGGTAAAATGCCTGAAGGGGTGACGAAATAGCCTGAAAAGCTTTAAATGTAAAGCTTTCACCATT
>NZ_MKZS01000001.1:219674-231297 GCF_001942495.1 Moorena bouillonii PNG | reverse complement strand
AAGGGCTAGGTTGCTTATAGAATCTGCATTTTAGCTTATTTCGTCGCCCCCTCAGGTAAAATGCAGATAAAAACCACTGTCCAAACCAATGGTTTGGGGAATCTAGTTTGGCCGACAAGCCTGGCTTTTATCATAGTTTTCATTCCCAATATGGCTTTCGGTTTGATGAGTGATCAAGATGAGGAAGGTCTTTAGGTAAGACTTGGCTAAATCATCCATGGCACCAATAGGCAATACCAAGTAGGGTTCTAGTGCTAGATTCGATTGACTCAGTGATGGGATAGCCTGGAGCTGTAATCATTATGGGTTAGAATCATTGAACAATATGGACTTCTGTGAGGCCAGTTACATATAGAGTTCCCGGCTAATCCGACCCAAATAACGGCGTTGTCTAGCGGTTTTCAATTGGGTGAGGTACAGATTACTCGGTTTTAGGGAACAGGGAACAGGAAACAGGGCACAGGGCACAGGGCACAGGAAACAGGAAACAGGAAACAGGGAACAGAGAACAGGGAACAGGGAACAGGGAACAGGGCACAGGGCACAGGAAACAGGGAACAGGGCACAGGGCACAGGGCACAGGGAAAAAATTATGTGTACCTCATAGCTATGAAAAACGCTAGACTTGTAGGGGGATGATTGATGGAGATGGGGAAGAGACCCGAAGTGGGGGAGGAGACTGCAAGAAGGGGAAGTAAGCTATGAGGCATCTTATCTGAATTAGCACTATGAATTAGCACTATGAATTAGCACTATGAATTAGCACTATTAATGCTACAAATGATTTCTTTGATTGAATCGGCAAGGGGGCAGGGGCGCTCAGGAAAAAGGGAGAAAACTTTGAAGTTTTCCCCCTTTCTCAAAAATAGACAAAAAATAGAGAATTTAAGTGCGCGACATCGTCAATTAAGCGGTATCCACTGGGAAAACGTAGCCCCTTGACCACAATAGTTATTTTCCTCATCAATGAGATTCCAGACGATAACATCTGAAATCTGGAACCGTTTACCAGTGCTAGAAATACGGACACCTTGATAGTTGCTAATATAGCCCTGGGTTGTGACTTGGTTAAGCAGGTGTAAGCGCTCCTCCCTTTCCATCGGCTCAGCTGAATATCTCGAAGGCATCTGAGTCAATTGGTTCCAATCCATTTCCCACAATTCCAAAGCTTTCCGATTGCCATAGTTGTAAATCGGGTCTGATTCAGTGTTGTGAGAGAGGACCGTAAAGGGAGCTTCAAATAGTGCCTGTGCAATTTCGATAGGTAAGCCACTGGTATCGATTAGAGAATGCCCTGTCCAATGATGAAAGCTATTGATTAGACGTTCGCTCTGGCGAATTACTGGGTCTTGTTGCCAAGGAAATTGGAGCTCAGTGTTCATCGGTTTATTATTTTGCAAAGATTTATCACCCTTAGGAAACTATAGTAATCGTGACGCTCCTACACTCTCCTAACGGGTGAGTGTAGGCTTCTAGCACTCCTTAGAGCTACTAGAACTTGCTTCAAGGTACTATTAGTTAGAGAACTATCAACAACAGGATTCCCTCTACGCCGTTTTATAGTGGGGAACACGCCCAGCCCCACTCGTTTTAGGTTGATTGCGGCATTGATATCGCGATCGACCATCAGCATTTCTTGCTCATCCCAATACTCGCGGATAGAGCAGTCAGTAAATACAAACTCGTCTCGATAGCTCAACAGTTGAGAGGTATAGACAGGGTTACACTTTTTCGTTACTGCTCCAGCTTTTCCAGCTATGTAGGCCAGTATCTCAAAGAACTGTCCAAACCCTGCATCCGACCAAGACTTGTTTAATCCCGATTTTGCGGACTGTCCATTAGGCAAATATCCACCATTAGTATCTGGCTTGGGTTTATTTCGTTTCTTTAAACCAGAAAGGTTCAAATTTTCATAATAGAAAACTTTTTTTCCGGTTCTAACCAGGATATGAGCTGTTTTATAGGCATGATCCTTTCGGCTCCTAGCGATCCGTTGATGTATTCTCCCTTCACGCGATTGCAGCTTCCTCCGAGCTTTACTCCCTTTTTTTCTGGCATTCTTTTTGGTTTCTACCTTTTTGATAACAGCCTGATTTTTGCGGTAAGACTTAAGTGAGGGTAGCTTAGTATTTTCAGATGTCGCCAGATAATCATCTCCGTACAGGACTGCATCCAATCCCATGGTATTATTCCAAGTAGGAGTAACACTTTCTGGTTTAAAAGTTGGGACTGTAGGATCCTCTAAACATAAGGTCGTGTACCAACCATCGGCTTTTTTGGTTATTAGGATATTTTTGAGTTTAAACCCGTCAGGTAACGGACGATGGAGTCGGACTTTAACCCACCCTTTGAGCTTTGTTATCTTCAGCCATATCCATTTATTCTCGATTCTGGCTACAGTAAAAGAGCCTTTACCTTCTATTTTTAAAGTTCTGTATCTAGCTTGATTTTTGAATCGAGGTTTTCCGCTACGAGTACCCGTTTTATCGCCCTTGATGAATCGATTGAAAGCTAGGTCTGCTCTTTTACATACGTCCTGTAAAGTATTTGCCGGAATTCGGGTAAAGTCCAGCAATTCCCATGAGTGGACAACTGTTACCAAATCTTTTTTCCAGATTGGCAGAAGCTTTTTTTGACTAAAGTAACTGGGATTATCTCTAAGCTCTGGGAGGTAAGTAATCAACGGACAAGAATTAACACCAGTACGGTTTTCATTCCACCACCGCCAGCGATCGCCTAACTGCCAGTTATACCAGTAACGACAAATTCGTAGCCAATCGTTTAGTTGTAATTTTTGTTGAGTAGTTGGATCAGCTCGGTATTGGTAGTTGAGCAGTATAACAATCACCTCTTGGCTTTTATTGCGCTTTCATATATATAGATAATAACAATCTTTCCGAAAAGTTTCAGCATCTGTGTTTACTCCCATAAAAAGCTTTTATGATTTACTTATGCCCGCATTCCTCTCACGTCTCATCCGATAGGGGAGCGTGAGAGGAATGCGGTTCCAGCTGAACTCCTGCAACTGCTTGATTACTCCGCTTCCCCAATCAGGGTAAAAGCCGCCCATTCCACTGGATTTGGGTACTGTTTAAGAGTCGTAAGCATCGCTTGACGCAGAGCAACTGCTTTGTCAGGTGTTTGTTGTAGCTGGCGATAGAATTCAGTCATCAGGTCAGCTGTGGAGTCATCAGGTACTTTCCAGAGGGAAACAACCACACTGGGTACACCAGCAGCAACTAAAGAACGGGATAATCCAATCACGCCATCACTGGTAACTCTACCTCTACCAGTGTTGCAAGCGCTTAAAACTACTAACTCAGCTCTAAGCTTGAGGTCGAGTATTTCACTGGCACTGAGAAAACCTTTATCTGTTTTAGTCGGAGCAAGGGCGATCGCTCCTGGTAAACCTAATCTCTGGAAGTCATTGAGTAAGCCGTGAGTAGCTAGATGTATGATCTTTGCCTTTGACATTTGCTCAACTACTGCTGCCTTAGTGGCTTGATTGCCAATCAGGGCTTGAGTATTGAACATCTCAGCGATCGCTAGCGCTTCTGTTTCTGTTCCAGGAAGAGGGGGCAAACCTTGAGGCATAGTGGGATTACCAATTACTAGCATCTCTTCTCCAGAAACCAGTTGCCGTTGCTGGTTAGTTAAATCCAGCACCTGAATCGAGGGAGCAGTGAGCATAGTATGTTTTTCGATCAGGTATTGACCAGAAGCGTCTTGTAGTGCTGGGAAAGGTACTAGAAACAAAGATTCGTGGGGAATAAAGGTTACACGAGCTTCGGGATTAGTAGGTAAGAGTTCCGCAATTGGTTCAATGAGCAGTTGATGCAGTTGTTTTAATCGTTCAGTTTGACCAGCTCTCTCTGTTTTAGTCAATCTTTCTCTGGGAACTAAATCAACTAGGGATGGGCTTCTTCTTAAAAAAATCGATTTACGAGTGATACCAACCAATTTGTCAAGAGATGTATCCAGATTAGTTAAATCAACCTGACGAAAAGCGATTTTACCTGTAGGTTTAATTACCCAAATGTAAAGCTCTTTGTCTTGAAGTTGCCGCACACCTTGGGCTTCGACAACTTCTTTGATAATCGAGTATAAAACTATTGTCGAGTTTTGTTTTTCAGTAATTTTTTTAATTTGTTTGATGTTCGGAGGAGCAATCGGTTTGTGATTTTTGAGGTTTGGTTCAGACTCTGATAAACCTCTCGCTAATAGTTCAACAAAGGCTCTTGCTCGTCCTCTTTCAGTAATTTCTAGGGCTTGATTGAATTGTTTTCGTTCTACTAAATACTCTTGTAAAGTGCTATAAGTTGTTTCATGAGTTTCAAATATTGATACTCTCTCAAGGTCATTGCTGCCTAAGTTTGACCGCAAAGACTCCCAAATTTCAATGGCAGCAAAGAGAGCCTCATTTGCTTCTTGAGGATTTCCGGCTTGATAGAGAGCATCACCTAAGTTGCTTAAAGCACGTCCCTCGGCGTGGCGATCACCTAGTTGCTTGGCAATTTCTAAACTCTGGCGTTGGTAGTTTACTGCTTGGTTGTAGTCTTCTAGAGCATGGTAAATTATTCCCAAATTTTCTAGGGCTACTAACTCTCCATAGTTATCTTGCAGTTTTTGTGCGATCACTAAACTCTGCTGAGAGTATTCAATTGCTTGGTTATAGTCGGTCAGGGTATAGTAGACCAAGCTCAAATTAGATAATGCTCTTGCCTTTCCAGGTAGGTTATCGGATGTTTTAGCGATCGCTAAACTTTTTTCTTTGTATTCAAGTGCTTTGGTATATTCCTTCTTAGCGTAGTAAGCTAATCCGAGATTGCTTACTATATTCCTTGCCATCTCAGACTCATCGGTTGAGTTTACTAGTTCTAGACCCTGTTTATAGTATTCAATAGCTTTGTCATAGTTTCCTATTGCGCCATAAGCTGCTCCTAAACCACTAAAAGCTTGTGGTTTTCTTCTTAAGTTTGGGTCTGATTGGGCAAGATTAAAATGCTGCTTATGATAGTCTATAGCTTTGCCATAGTCTCCCAATCTATAGTGAGTTACTCCGAGGTTATGCAAAGCTTTTACTTCTCGCAATTTATCGCCAAATTTTCGTGCAAATTCTAAGTTTTTATGATAGCATTCGGCAGCTTTATTGTAATTTTTTGCAGCAACTTGTAGGGAAAATACTTGAGGATGTCTGAGCAATTCTTCTTCTGCCAGACACTCTGTAATTTCCAGTACCAGGATTGTCAGTCGTTCTAGTTCAATTGCTGGAGTCTTGTTTGACCTCTTGCTCTGATTGACCGCCAAATCTGATCGATTAACCTGGGTTGGCAAGGCAGAGTTTTGATTGTCTGACCTTGGTGATGGTGTTGTTGGGGAAGGATTTGAAGGATTTACAGGATTTATAGGTGCAGGAATTACCGGTTTTGGAGGTTCTGGCGGTGGTAGTGGTGGTCGTGGTGGAATACCTAAATCTGATGTTGTTGGAGGTTCTGGCGGTGGTACTGGTTGAAAAACTGGCTCTTCTTGTGTTGGAGGTTCTGGTGGTGGTAGTGGTGGAATACCTATATTTGCTGGTGGTAGCGGTGGTAATGGCTCTGAGACGATGACTGAAGGAGGTTCAATCGTGGGTGGATCTAGATCTAAAAAAGGTGGAGGTTCAGGTATTGGTGAGACTGGAGATTCTGAACTTTTTATAGTAGAATTCTGGTTTCTGAAATCTAGAATGGAAATAATAGTAGAAGTAGCAGTAACATTTCCTTTACTGATGTCACTACCAGCAACAAGAGTAACATTGCCACTCTCACCATTGCTACTAGCAGCATTTATATCACCAGCATTAATACTTCCCTCTGTAGCGAATAATTGAACCTCTCCTCCTTTACCTTCCACAGAGGAAGAATCAACTACCCCAGCACTAGTATCAATATTTCCTGTATCGCTAACAGCAGTAATATCACCACCATCACCATTATTACTGGAAGCATTGAGACTCCCGGTAGTGATATTACCTTCTGCTTTCAGGTCAATATTTCCACTATCACCACTTACCGCCGTTGAATCCAGTGTGCCACTACTAGTATCAATCTCTCCTTCCCTACTATTGAGGAAAATTCTTCCACCATCCGAGGTAACTGATGCTGTCCGAATATTACCTTTTGCTTGAATAACTACTTGCTTACCAGCGCTGATATCCTGCACCACCACATCGCCAGCATTAATACTTCCCTCGGTAGCGAATAATTGAACCTCTCCTCCTTTACCTTCCACAGAGGAAGAATCAACTACCCCAGCACTAGTATCAATACTTCCTCTATCGCTAACGGCAGTAATATCACCACCATCACCATTATTACTGGAAGCATTGAGACTCCCGGTAGTGATATTACCTTCTGCTTTCAGGTCAATATTTCCACTATCACCACTTACCGCCGTTGAATCCAGTGTGCCACTACTAGTATCAATCTCTCCTTCTCTACTATTGAGGAAAATTCTTCCACCATCCGAGGTAACTGATCCTGTCCGAATATTACCTTTTGCTTCAATAACTACTTGCTTACCAGCGCTGATATCCTGCACCACCACATCACCAGCATTAATACTTCCCTCGGTAGCGAATAATTGAACCTCTCCTCCTTTACCTTCGACAGAGGAAGAATCAACTACCCCAGCACTAGTATCAATACTTCCTCTATCGCTAACGCCAGTAATATCACCACCATCACCATTATTACTGGAAGCATTGAGACTCCCGGTAGTGATATTACCTTCTGCTTTCAGGTCAATATTTCCACTATCACCACTTACCGCCGTTGAATCCAGTGTGCCACTACTAGTATCAATCTCTCCTTCCCTACTATTGAGGAAAATTCTTCCACCATCCGAGGTAACTGATGCTGTCCGAATATTACCGTCTGCTTCAATAACTACTTGCTGACCAGCACTGATATCCTGCACTACTACATCACCATCTTCCACCTGGATACCAGAACCGATCAGTTGTACTGTACCCTCACGATTTACCTCAATTCCTGTAGCATCACCGCCGCCAACTGTCAGCAGTTCCGGTAGGGAAAGGGGATTTAAGGGAACAGTGGCAGAGGGGGAAACTTCTAAACTCAGAATATTACCTGGCTGGGAAATACGGAGTAAATTTTTTCCAGGCACAGCCTCAATAGTAACTTGACCACCAGATGCAGTAAGAGTGCCATTACTGACAACAGTACCACCTACTAAGGTTAAATTCTGCCCCTCTTTAACTGCTAAATCAGCTAAATTGATGATCCCACCTGGTTGGGAAACAGCAAAATCAAAAGTATTGGGCTTGCCTACCAAAGAAGCATAGTCATTGCTACCAATGGCGTTAAACCACACGCCATCAAAACCAATACTAGTAGCAGTGGTGGCGGTAAAAGAAGCAGGTAAATTGATGCTGGCACCAGCACCAAAGACAATCCCGGCGGGGTTAATCAGGAATAAATTGGAATTACCCCCTGTAACCTGGATTAAGCCATTAATTACAGAAGCATCACCACCAGTGACTCGCCCTAGGATATTTTGGATATTAGGATTAGAGAGAAAATTGGCAATCTGACCTTCACTCAGACCAAATTTCTGGAAGCTGTGAAAGAGATTTGCGCCATCTCCCGACAGCTGACCGCCATCAATGTTGAATTGGTTACCCTCAGGGTTGACAACAGTACCAGTACCATCGTTGGCTTCAACTATCGGTTGCGCCTGCACAGGGGTTGGCAACGGGCAATAGGTCAAATAGGTTGAAGAACAAACAAGCAGGCAAAACTTAGTTGCTGCCGATCTTCCCTGATCCATGATCTGGCTCAACAGGTGAAGACAGCTCAATGTTAGTCTCATAAGTTATGGAATTCATAGGGAATCTCGGTAGAATACACCCTTTTGAACAAAGTAGACCTAGATTGAACAGGGGGCTACTAGAGCAGATTTGGTATCAAAGCTCTATTGCTTCATTCTTTGGGAGAAATCCCCCTTGGGATGAGGACACTTTATTTAATTTTAGAGAAATATCGATCATCTCAGTTTCCTTTAAACAATGTATTTATCAGGGCTAATGCCTCCCTTTTATGCAGAGTTTTGGTTTTTGTTACAAAACTTTACATAATTAACTTTACATAGTTAACTTTAGAGAATGGACTGTAACCACAGACTCTAGGGCGTGTCTGCTTGCCTCAATAGCCAATGACACCGAGAGTGGGATCGAGACAAAAAAGCGTTCGCGTAGCGGCTTGTACCGAGCATCGCCCTTTGTCATGATCGATCTGAGGGGGTGGCAGGTCAGCTATAGTCCTGTTGAGTATGAACGCCTTAGGCATAGGGCAAATCTCTCCACGGTGCCCCTGTTCTCAACATCCCGAGCATGCCCTAAACCAATAATTCCTCCCACTCCTGTTAGTGTAAAAAATCTTAGTTAACTTGGATTACCTAGCAGTTTATCCCGCAGCTGCTTAATGCGATCGCGTAACTTTGCTGCCGTTTCAAATTCCAAGGTCTTTGCTGCTTCCTTCATCTGTTCTTCTAACTGATTAATCAACTCCGGAATCTTCTCCAAAGGTACATCATCTACCTGTTCAAACACCGCTTCCAACTGTTGGGAATTCAACCGTCGGGAGACATCCAAAAATGTCAAAATCGGGTTGTTTGCGGTTTTGCGAATCGGCTGTGGTATGATGTTATTTTTTATATTATACTCAATTTGAATCTTACGACGGCGATTAGTCTCATCAATCGCTTTTCTCATGCTTTTTGTAAAGGTATCAGCATACATAATGGCTTGCCCTCGGACATGACGTGCTGCTCTGCCTATAGTTTGAATAAGCGATCGCTCTGCCCTGAGGAACCCTTCCTTATCGGCATCCAAAATTGCTACCAGAGAGACTTCTGGCAAATCCAACCCTTCTCGCAATAAGTTAACTCCAACCAATACATCAAATTCACCCTGGCGCAACGCCTGCAAGATTTCAATCCGTTCAATAGAGTTAATATCCGAGTGTAAGTAGCTTACTCGAATATCCCGTTCTTGCAGATAGTCTGTCAAATCCTCAGCCATGCGCTTGGTTAAGGTTGTTACCAGCACCCTTTCCTGACAATCCACCCGCTGCTTAATCTCAGCCAACAAATCATCTACTTGACCTGCTGTAGGACGGACAAAGATTTCTGGGTCAAGCACTCCGGTAGGACGAATGATCTGTTCCACAACTCGTCCTTGAGATTGTTCCATCTCCCAATCCCCAGGAGTAGCAGAGACAAAAATACACTGATTCACCTTTGCCCAGAATTCCTCTGCCTTCAGGGGTCGATTATCTGCTGCACTAGGTAAGCGAAAGCCATGGTCAATCAACACTTGCTTTCGAGCGCGATCGCCATTGTACATTCCCCGAATTTGCGGCACCGTAACATGGGATTCATCCACTACCAAAAGCCAATCTTCGGGAAAATAATCAATCAAACACTCTGGTGGTTCCCCAAGCTGGCGTCCAGCCAAGTGACGAGAATAGTTTTCCACACCATTGCAGTAACCAATTTCGAGCAACATTTCCAAATCATAGCGGGTACGCTGTTCCAACCGTTGGGCTTCTAACAAGTTCCCAGCTTGCTCCAATTGAGCCAAACGTTCCTCAAGCTCTACCTTAATAGCATTACAAGCTTCTTCCAACCGTTCATCGGGAGTAACAAAGTGACGAGCAGGGTAAATATTTACGCCCTCTACACTTTGGAAAATCCCACCGGTAACTGGGTCAACGTAGTGAATAGCATCAATTTCATCTCCGAAGAATTCTACCCGAATAATTCGGTCTTCATAAGCCGGACCAATTTCTAATACATCCCCCTTCACCCGGAACCGTCCGCGTCCTAATTCTAAATCATTCCGGGAATACTGTACTGAGACTAAATCCCGTAAGAGTTGGCGTTGGTCAACTTCGGTATTTACCCGCAGAGGAATCGAAGCTTTTAAGTATTCTGAGGGGATACCCAAGCCATAGATACAGCTAATGGAAGCCACCACAATTACATCCCGCCGTTCAAAAAGCGATCGCGTAGCTGAGTGCCTCAGCATATCAATTTCATCATTAATTGACGCGGTTTTCTCGATGTACGTGTCAGTGACCGGGATATAAGCTTCTGGCTGGTAGTAATCATAGTAGGAAATGAAATACTCCACCGCATTATGGGGAAAAAACCCCCGCAATTCGTTACATAACTGGGCAGCCAAGGTTTTGTTGTGGGCAAGTACTAGGGTAGGTTTGCCAACTTTTTCAATTACCGATGCCACGGCGAAAGTCTTACCTGTCCCCGTAGCACCCAGTAGAGTTTGGATACGGTTGCCAGCCTTGAGGTAAGTGGTGAGTTGGGAAATAGCTTGGGGTTGGTCCCCTGTTGCTTGAAAAGGGGCTTCGAGGTTAAATAGCATCTTAGACGCTTCTGGCACAGCTAAAAAAAAATCCGTAAAAATACTATCTATAATTTCATCATAATTTCTGTAAATTTATAGGTACTGATAGATAGATTATTTTCCAAAGTCAATAGATAGTTTTAAGACTTGGCGAAAATCCGGAGGGGAGGATGACAATTATCTGCTTAACTGCTAATCCCTTAAAGGGTTATCGTTACGGATAAATGATAATAGGTAATGGCTAATGAGTAACGGGTAATTCTACCAATTTTATAGCCATCACCATTTATCATTTACCATCGACTCTCCCATCTTTAATGGGAGAGCATTTTCATCTTTTGCTCAATCAGATAAGCTTTTTTTATTCAACTAATAGTTAAGTTTTTATTAAATAAATTAATATCTCATTATAATGATGAAATAATAATCATATATTATATCGATACTTCCTTTTATTATTTGAGTAATTGTTGATTTTTGTAATGATTAATCGGTAATTGACATGCATATAATTATTACCGATTATCCCTTACAACCCCCCAATTCATCAAAACTTGTATGTATTCAAAAAAAACAAGTATAAACTCCAGAAACTTTTCTTGATTTAATATCAACATAAAAAACTAGCAATTATGAACTATAGAAATGCTATTCAGCGTATTGAAATATTGTTAGTCGAAGACAATCCTGGTGACTTAGATCTAACTAAAGCTACTTTAAACAATAGCAATATTCGCAATAATATCGAGACGTTTACCAATGGTAAGGAAGCTATGGCATTTCTACGTCGAGAGTCCCCTTATACTAAGGCACCCCGTCCCGACGTAATTTTGCTGGATTTGAATCTACCAGTGATGGATGGTCGTGAAGTGTTAGCACAGATTAAATCTGATCCAAAATTGAGTCTGATTCCAGTGATTATTCTCACTTCCTCAGATTCTGACCAGGACATCCTCACAAGCTACAAGCTAAACGCCAATGCCTACGTCACTAAGCCCTTTGAATTAGAGCAGTTTGTCAAAGTATTGAAGTCAATTGAAAACTTCTGGCTAAGTATTGTTAAACTGCCACCCAAAAATTAACCATTGCCAATTCATGCTATAGCGTTTGTATCTGGGAATAGGTAATAGGTAATAGGTAATGCTCAGATCTTGCACCAAAAAAAGTGGCTGTGAGAAGGAACGGCTGAAGTTATTG
>NZ_MKZS01000001.1:186502-219574 GCF_001942495.1 Moorena bouillonii PNG | reverse complement strand
AATTTTCCCTCTCAGCTTGTCAATAGAGCATCTTTATTGCACTGAGCAGTTACCAAATTCAATACCCTCTGAAAGGGGCAAATCTGGGACAAAACCATTGATTGTCCAGGCAAAATTTGTAAACTCCACTAAGAGGACTTCCCCCAGAGCAGATTCTGAGAGCAAACCCCTAGTTTCTGGTCTTGAACCTTCTAGGAAAACTAGACTATCTTCTGACTTATCCTGGCCAGTTGTCCAAGCCAAAGCAATTAACTCCCAGTCATCAAGTAGTTCTGGAAGTAGTTCTGAGAAGATGTTGGTAAAGTTGCCTAACCCTCCTAATCCTGAAGGAACGGGTGGTACTCAACATTCCTTTCCTACTAGAGCAGGAGTTGGGGGAGAGGTCAGTTCAGACAATTTAAAAAACAATTTAAAAAACAATTTAAAAAACACCAATACCACTTTGCCAACAGAGTCTAAGCGATCGCTAGGCAGTTCCGGAAACCTGACCCAGTCGCCAGTGATTCAACGCTCCCCAAAGCGATCGCTTCACAAGGAGATAGTCAAGAGCCCATCCCAGGGAAATCAGCCACTGATTCAACCCACCCCGGAGCGACCGGTGATCAAAGAGATTGTCAACAGCCCATCCCAGGGAAATCAGCCACTGATTCAACGCACCCCGGAGCGACCAGTGGTCAAGGAGATAGTCAACAGCCCATCCGAAGGAAAGCAGCCATTGATTCAACCCACCCCGGAGCGACCAGTGGTTAGAGAAATTTCCGGAAAAGATGGTTATCAATTATCTGCTCCCCTGATTTTTTCCGCCTCTGGGGTCAATAGAACGTCATTTTCTGGCAACGGACTAGGAGTTAGTAGTTCGCCATCTATTGGTGATCATGGCTCTGGAGTTATCCAAAGAATGCCATCTGTCAACGGTGCATCAGTATCAACTAGTATATCAACTGTATCAACTACTAGCTTACAGGCAAATACCGTGATTCAGAAAGCATCAGAAAATACAACAGGCGCTACTACAACTAATCAGTCTGTGGAGGACATTGATGTGGATGAACTAGTAGAGAAAGTACACCATAAACTGATGCAGCATCTGACCATAGAAAGTGAGCGGAGGGGATTAAGCCAATGGCATTAACAGGGTTTAAGAATCTAGCCCAAAAAACACTAAACCAAACCAAAGGATTAACAAGTAGCCTCTTTGGGGCAGAGTTAGATAAATTAACCATCCTCAAGGAGCAGCCAGGAAAAAGATGGCAGATGGTTTTTCCAGAAAACAAACCAATGCCTCTATTCAATCCTAATGAAATTCAAATTACCAAGACAACCCAATGGCGTCATGAAACTCTCAAAAACCGCGATCGCGGTGATACTAAATTTATTGGTGGGGATCCAGCAACCCTGACTCTCGACCTGTTTTTTGACACCTACGAGGGACTACCTGAAAGTATATCCGGGGGCGGCAGTTCTCCCCTCAAACGAGTTGCATCGGGAGCGGCAACAGCGGCGTCATCGTTAACTGGTGTGTATGGATTATCAGCACCCAATGCTGTAGATGTTCGAGAGTATACGAATAAGATTTTTGAGTTGACTCTGATTGACTCTGATTTAAAACGTCCCCCTGTATGTGAACTCTGGTGGGGGGCATTTAACCTGATTTTTAAGGGGTATCTTGGACAACTAACCCAGCGCTTTACTATGTTTACCCCTAATGGGATGCCAGTCAGGGCCGCTCTCAACTGTACTTTCCACCAGTTCATCCCTGAAGAAGATGAGGAGCGGGAAAAGCCCAGTTCTCTGGCACGGGATGACGACCCAATTCACGTTGTGCGACGTGGAGAAACCCTGAGCAGCATCGCTGGTCAAGAATATAATGACCCCAGCTTCTGGCGAGAGATTGCCAAGGCTAATGGGATTAATAATCCCCGTAACCTTACACCAGGTCAAGTTCTGACCATCCCGGTACTTAATCTAACCTAAAATTAACCATGCTCTCGACACCTCCTCAAACTAGTACCAATAGCATCGCTACCTCAGTCCCTGGCTTCAGAATTCTGATCAGGGGACAACAGTTGCGGTCTGATGTGATGGCAGTAATTGTGGATGAAAACGTTAGTACTCCCACTATGTTTACCATCAAGCTTGCCAACTGGGACCAAGAAAAGCAGGAGTGGATTGATCCGCAACTGTTTAAGCTAGGCAATGAGGTAACGATTTTTATGGGCTACGGGGGTAGTGGAGGGAAACTGCAAAAACTGATGATGGGTCAGATTACCGGTCTGGAACCAGAATTTGCCCATGGGGAAATACCTCTGTTGACAGTGCGCGGCTACGACTACAGTCATCGATTGCTTCGGGGTTACAACACTCGCTCGTTTACTAAAAAGAAAGACAGCGATATTGCTAGAGATATTGCCAAAAAAGCCGGTCTAAAGTATGGGGGAGTAACGACAAAGCTGGTTTTGGACTATGTACTACAGCATAACCAAACAGACATGGAATTTCTTCAGACCCGTGCTCAACGACTCGGTTATGAGGTAGTGGTTCAAGATAAAACACTATATTTCCGGCCCCATCAGGATAAATCCAAGTCAGTGTTGACCCTAGTTCAACGAAAGGATTTGCTCAGTTTTTCTTCCCGACTGACCAGCTTGACCCAGGTGGGACAGGTGGAGGTGCGCGGTTGGAACCCGAAGGACAAGAAAGCCTTCATTGGGCGAGCCAGTCCTGGTTTTAGTACTAACAAGAGCGGTGCTAAGGCTGTAGATCCGGCTTTGGGTAGTGGAAAAAAAACCAGCGAACGTTTGTATCGCCCTGTGTTCAGTAGAGAGGAAGCTGAGCAAATCGCTCAGGGAGGATTTAATAACATGGCCCTAGAATACATCAGTGGGGAGGGCTTGTGTGTCGGACGCCCTGACTTGCGAGCAGCTACTGTTATTACTATCCAAGGGGTGGGCAAACAGTTTAGTGGTGACTACTATGTCACCTCCAGCACCCATAGTTATTCTCATAAACGAGGGTATCGCACAGCATTCAAGGTTAGGAGAAATGGGACATCGGTGGTGATAAACATGTAGTGATGGCCTAATCAACCTGACAAACACTTATTATAGTGATGAATAAAATTCCAAATAGCTCCTAAGTGATTTTCGTTCTTTTTTGGAAAATGACAAAGTTTTTCTTACCAGACGACTAATCCTTTGTCTTAAGGTATTATTTAATCTTTCAATATGATTAGTTTTACCAGTTTTTTTTGCTACTGGCTTGTGACGTTGTCTTGATGCAGTCGCTCATGGGGGAAACCCCCAAGACCGCGCTGCATCGCTTTTTAGGTATTACTGTTTTATAAGCTTCCCAAAAATCTGTATAACACACAGCACATTGTCGAACTACTGGAGGGAAAGACTGCCATAATTTTTTGGCCGAGTATCGAGTACGATCACCAATATAAACTCCAATTATTTCTCTAGTTTTTTGTTCGCGTAGCGTGGCCAACGGCCATCAATTGCCAACCAAATCCATTGCTGATTATCTTTCTGGTTAACAAAAGACCACATTTCATCACATTCTATGGTAATTTTCCCTTTTGGTTTTTCGGAAACCTTGATTTTTCGGGGAGTTTCGGCATACTTTTTATTAACATAATTTTGGAGCCATGTTTTTGAAACTCCAACTACTCGTGCAATGCCAGCTAAAGATAGTTTTTCAAGCAAGAGGTCATCTATTATCTTTTTTTTCGACAATGGTATCGGCTTTTTTGTCGGATTTTTTAGAAACTGCTTCTTACAGTTTTTACAGAGGTATTTTTGCTTTTTATTATGAGTGCTGCCATTTTTAACTGTTCGCTCACAATTGCAGTAAGGGCAATTAGGTCGGGTTATTAAATCAGGTTTTGCATTCATTGTTTACCAGGGCTTGTTTATCGAAAAAGCATTTTTTACTAATAAAAATATAGCAGTTTCATAAGAGTTTTTTAATCAAATTTTTTAATAAATTATATAAGTATTGCTAATAATATGATAGTCAAGTGACTATATTAGTGACTATATTTTTGATTAACAAATGTCTTATTTAGGCTAAAGTAAATGTTGTATCACTACATGTTTATCACCACCGGGACATCATGACAAGCATCGATTTACTAAGTAATTTGCTAGGTCCCCCTGAAATACGAGGTCGTTTCTATGGGGTGACTATGGGAATAGTGACTAACAATGGCGATGAGGAAAACTTAGGGCGAGTCAAGGTCAAGTTTCCTTGGCTCTCAGATAATGATGAAAGTTATTGGGCTAGGGTGTTAACTCCCATGGCTGGTAATGACCGTGGTATTTATTTTTTGCCGGAGGTGAATGATGAGGTGCTGGTAGCTTTTGAACAAGGTGATATTAATTTTCCCTATATCCTAGGAGGGTTATGGAATGGCAAAGATAAACCACCTGAGTCTCCTGAAAAAGACAAGGAAGATAGTAAAAAAAAGACTATTAATAAGCGTACAATTAAGTCCCGTAGTGGTCATATTATTCGCTTAGATGATACTAAGGATGAAGAAAAAGTTGAAGTCATTTCCCATAAGAAACATACTATCCGTTTAGATGATACTAAGGACAAAGGCAAAATTGAAGTAATTGCCCAAAGTGGTCACACTATTTGCTTAGATGATACTAAGGATAAGGAAAAAATTGAAGTAATTGATAAAACTGGCAAAAACAGCATTATTATTAATACTAAGGATAATTCGATTACCATTGAGTCTAAGGAAGGTAAGCTAAAGCTTGGTGGTAAGGGTATCGAAATTATTTCCGAGGAAGATATCAAAATTACTGCCAAGAATAACCTGGATATGAAGACAGATAAGTCATTGAAAGTTAATGCTAATGGTAGCAAAATTGAAACTAAGCAGGGGATGCACTTTAAAGCTAGTAAAAACGTTAAAATTACCGGTAAGACGGTATCAATTAATTAAGCAATCAGCAATCAGCAATCAGCAATCAGCAATCAGCAATCAGCAACCAGCAATCAGCAATCAGCAATCAGCAATCAGCCATCAGCAATCAGCAATCAGCAATCAGCAATCAGCAATCAGCAATCAGGTATCAGCGAATGTGCTACGCACACGCTACGCGAACAGCTTATGGGTTAGGTCCCAGCGTCGTTCGCACAGCGTGGCCAAAGGCCAAAGCCTGTGCCACACTACTTGAGGTGTGCCACACTACTGTTTTTGAATAAAATCAGCTCACCGCTGACCACTGACCACTGACCACTGACCACTGACCACTGACCGCTGACCGCTGACCGCTGACCGCTGAATACTGTTATTTAAGTTTTATGGAGTATGAAAAATCATGGGTAAACCGGCAGCCAGAAAAGGCGATTTAGTTGTGACATCTTGTACGCACAAAGTCCAGGGTCAACCACCTGCTCCTGCGCCGCCAATTGTAGCGCCAATGCCAATTCCTTTCCAAGGAAAATTCGAGCAAAAGTTGAGTAAAAAGGTGAAAATTGGTGGTAAATTGGTGGCTTTAAAGGGCAGCCAGGGTAAAACCCAGGCACACCCACCAATACCGCCACCGGGAACTTCACCGATCAAGTTTGTCAAGGAACCTAACAAAACAGCTGAAATTACTAAGGGTAGTTCCTCTGTGAAAATTGAGGGTAAACCAGTGGCGCGCATTGGTGACCCAGTTAAGACCTGTAGTGAATTACCCCCTCCCCACGGCACAGTAACCCCTGGGCCTGGTAAGCCGACGAAGGTATTTATTGGGGGTTGATAAGGAGATGGAACGATGACTACTGATTTTCTCGGAGTGGGATGGAGTTTCCCCGTAGTACTCGACCAAAATAAACAAATCGATATGGCGCAATATGAGGATAGTGTCCGCCAGTCGATTTGGATGATTATGAGTACTTCTCCAGGAGAACGGCTGATGCGGCCAGATTTTGGCTGCGGTATTCATGATTTAGTATTTGCCAGCAACAGCGCTGGGACAGCTGGACAATTAACAGTGGAGGTACGCCGAGCCTTGACCCAGTGGGAACCGCGCATTGAGGTTCTAGATGTAGGTGTTTACCCGGATGAAGATCAATTTAATCGTCTCTTGATAGAAATAAACTACCAAGTGCGCCGTACTAATAATCGCTTTAACTTAGGGCATGTCGTCAGTTAAGCCAGATGACAGAAGCGGCGAGATGAATGGCTCCCAAAAAATTACGAGCAGTTTTATCAAGCGCGAGTTGCTATTGCCCTGTATTGCTTAAGTTTCTGAAAAAAGTTTTCGATCAGATGACGCCACTTATACATGTGCAAGTCATATGTTCAAAGTTGAGTACGATTGACTTTAGGAGGAATGACAGCTTGGCAGTCAGCTTCTTTTAATCGTTTGAGCACCCGCTCTGACGCATCGTAAGCCTTGTCTGCAAGCAGTGCACCAATCTCATGTATACCACCCGCGTAACGCATCAGCTCCCTGCAAATCATGTGCTTGACCGGGGGTCAGATGAAACCCTGTGGGATTACCAGCGTGCATCACAGGTGGCATGAATTTTGGTAGATAAACCACCCTTACTGCGTCCAATTGCTTGTGTTAATGGTTTATCGTCTGGTGTTTTTTTTTGCACCAGCACCCTCGTTGATGAGCGCGTACAATTGTGTTCGTCGAGCGCAGCGTACTCGTTGTCTGCATCTAATGAGAGTGTCTTGAATACACGTTCTATCACACCACTTTCAGACCCTAGGCTATGACGCTTGTGCACAGACCGAAAATCGCCAAACCTCTCCGGCAAATCACGCCACGGAATACCTGCACGGTATCGGTACAGTACGGCTTCAACAAATAGGCGGTTATCTTTGGCATTTCCACCAACAAGCGCCCTTCTGGCCAGGTAGCATATCCTTAATTCGCTCCCACTGATCCAAGACGCAAGGCATACCGACGCATTACTTCCTCCTTAGTTGAGTTTTCCTGACTCCCCTCAGTTCTATAGCTGCACTGACTGGTTGTCAATTCTCTAACTGACGACATGCCCTAGATAGTCAGCCCACAGCCTGCGATACCATTCAACTGTAGCGTGAATGACAATAAGCACTATGGAGCCTGATTCTCTACCGACAGAGTTAATTTTGACCCACCCACGTCAGACCATTGGCAATGTTCAACTCGATTGGATACCTCAACCCGGTAACTATCTCGACTTTAAAGGTAAAACCTACACAGTTTTAGAGCGCCACCACCGCTACTGTCTTAAGTCAGGGCGCTATCGTTTGCATAAAATTGCTCTGTATGTGCAGTCTTCTCCACACCCTAGTGAAAAAAGCCTGCTCCAGGGGCGTTGGGTGATTGGGGATGCCAGCTGTTATTTCAATGCTCACTCTGAATTGATTCGTTGTGCTGTCAATCCAGACGGACCCTGTGATTCTTGCCGCTTTTACAAACCCTTGAAAACCGGAACTAACTAGGGCTTGCTGAATAAAAGTAGGAGGCTTGCTAGATAAGGGTTTCAAGCCTTTTTTTTTCCAATAAGTGCAAGGATTAAGCAATCCACAAGCTCAAAACATGAGCACAAATGATGAAAATCACTGCTTGTCTTGCACGGATGAGCACTCCGGAACTATTGCCTCTTGCCTCTTGCCTCTTGCCTATCCCTACCCAAATACTTTTTCAGCACACCCTAACTAACTAAGGATTACCTAGAACTTCTCCTACTTCTAAACGCATACCATTGGCAAAATCCCAAGCAGATTGAGCACGTTTGCCAGCTAATTGCACTTGCTGCAACAACAACAATCCCTTTCCAGTTTGAATAATTGGACCGATTCCCTTCGCAATCTTTACAACTTCTCCAGGACGACCTGAACCAACATCAAGAGTAGACCACTCCTGCGATCGCATTTTTAACTGTGAAGGCAACTCGGATAAGTAAGCCGAATCTAAAGGAGCAGTGGCACTGATTTTCAGAGATTTACCCCGAAATGAGGTAACGCAGTTTGGGAAAAATCCCCGAATCTGATTGTGTAACTCCAAGTTGGACCGTGACCAATCTAGGCCATAATCTGACTTTTGAATCAGTGGTGCATAGGTAGCCTCAGAGTGATCTTGAGGAATTGCTTGGATTTCCTGTAACTCTTGCTTCAGTAGGGTTTCAATCAACAAATCAGCTCCCAAAGTGCTCAGAGTTTGTGCCAAATGCTCGGCAGTATCCAATAGTCTGATTGGTGTATATGCTTTCAAGAGCATTGCTCCAGTATCCATTCCAGCATCCATCAACATCGTCGTGATGCCAGTTTGGGCTTCTCCATTATATAGACACCACTGGATCGGAGCTGCTCCGCGATACTTAGGCAAAATTGAGCCATGTACATTGATACAACCTACCGTAGGCATATCCAGAATCTCTTGGGAGAGAATCTGCCCATAGGCAACCACCACAAAAACATCAGCCTTTACCTGCCTTAGCTGAGTTAGGGTTTCCCTATGCTTTTTCAGGCGCTGCGGTTGCCAAACTGGTAGTTGATGTGCTAATGCTATTGATTTTACTGGGGAAGGAATCAGCTGGTTACCACGTCCTCGACGCTTATCCGGCTGAGTCACCACACCCACCACCTCAAATTCAGGATGGTTCAACAAACCTTCCAAACAAGGTAGAGCAAATTGGGGAGTACCAAAGAATACAACTCGCATCTAGAAATTACCAATGACTAATGGGTTGAAGGTTAGCTGGTTGAAGGTTAGCTGGTTGAAGGTTAGCTGGTTGAAAGTTAGCTGGTTGAAGGTTAGCTGGTTGAAGGTTAGCTGGTTGAAAGTTAGCTGGTTGAAAGTTAGCTGGTTGAAGGTTAGCTGGTTGAAGGTTAGCTGGTTGAAGGTTAGCTGGTTGAAGGTTAGCTGGTTATACATCCAGATTTGAGTTGTTAAGGCTCTAATCTTCAACCTACCCTACAAGGGACGCCCAAGGGAAACAACCAAATAACTTTCAACCAAATAACCTTCTAACCTTATAACTAATGACTAATCCACAGCAATTTCCACCCTACGATTGCGTTGCTGATTAACCTCAGTATCATTAGCTACCAGAGGACGAGTTTCTCCGTAGCCAATAATCAGCCAACGGTATGAATCGTCTAAAGCGCTACTAAGATACTGCTGAACTGCTTTAGCACGCTCAAATGAAAGGTTTCGATTCTCTTTGGCTTCGCGGGGGTTGTCGGTGTGGATAGCAATTCGGATTGTACTACCAGGATAGGCTTGCAAATCTGTGACAATTTTGTCTAGGATCAAACCTGCTTCTGGGCGTAACGTACTTTTACTTTTCTGAAATAAAATATCACTGGGCAACGTGACTTTCAACTTGTCGGCAGCCGAGGCAGCTAATCGATTGCCATTGCTATTACCAACTAATGGAGCATCGCTACTTAGAGTCGATGGTTCCTTGAGGAGCAAAGTGATCCCTTGGATGCGCTTTTCGAGAGATTCATTCCCTCCCGAGGTTCCCAATTGAGTTTCCAACATTGTCACGTCCTCACTCAATCTCTTCAGTCGCTTGTCTAACTCACTTAGCTGAGCTTTGACCTGGACTCTTTGAACCGGTGTCAATTGTTTTAGTAGATTGGCTTCCGTTGGTTCCCGAATTGAACTAAAATTGAAAAACCTTGATTCTTGCTTGTTATCCAGATGCTCCAGTAATTTTAAGATCAGGGGTTTTTCTGGATTCGGGTTAGGGTAAGCATTGGCAACAACAATGCCAAATATCAAGGCCAAGCCACTCCCTACGCCTAGCAGTAGTAGCCTGAAAATTAAGATCAGTAGGCAGTTCAGTATACTTATTGAGGTTTCAGGTCTGTTATTGGTGTTGGAAGTAGCGGGTTGAGTCACACCGAATTTTGTTAGATCTCCTTCAACATAATGAGGCAGGATTCTCCAATTGTACTCCGTTAGGGGTCAAACGCGGGTATTTAACATTATATAAGAATTCAAGAAAACAAGGTTTAATTAAAAATGATTATCATAACACTAAACCCTCCAAACCAACCAGTTAATTCCAATTCCAAGCCTAACAACTTTTAACAACTTTTGTGTGAGGGCTACCCACTTCAGCCAAGACCTCTTAGGGGAAGGAAAGAGTGTTAATTGTTAATTTTTCCCTGGCTTATTTTCTTTGTCTGCCTTCGGTAGCTTCATAGTGGAGGGTAATGGTAACTGACTGAGTCAAAGTGTAAGAAACCCCCTCCGTAATGCAGGGTCGGTAGGGCGAGTTGATCACTTTTGAACCTTTTACACCTAAAGTTAAGGAACTATAGTCTAGTTTCTTGGGGTTGCTCCTCTAACTAGAAACGCTAATTAGTAACTGAAAGACCAATCAATGTTGAAAAGGCAATTGAGTTTAGCAGGATGGCTTAAAAATCAACCACTAGGACTCTTGTTAGCAACTTTGATGTTGATAACATCTAGCCTATTTGCTGAGAAAGCCAAGGCTAATGAATCCTTCGTAGCCAGTCAATCATCGGTGATATTTTCCCAGCCTTTAAGGGACGCAACAGAAGCTATCAAACCTGATCTAACGGAACCATACGTTCAGAGTGACCCGCTCAACAGTCCTTATCCTATTCCTTGGAATTGGGTCTTGGAAACCCACGCTGAACTGGTTGCTAATCAGAGTTTTGGGTCTAGGTACTATCGCAGCCAATCACTAGTGTCTCCCGATGGCAAGTATGCTGCCTATAGTCGGATTCAACTACAAGCACAGCCGGAACTGTACCGCAGCCGCATCAGTAGTGTGATGTTTATAGAAAATTTGCAGACTGGAGATTTGCGCATCATAACTGCATCTTCTCCCTTAGCTAACCATATTAATGATGATAAATTAAGCGGCGCGATCGCTATTCTGATTCCGGTGTCTTGGACAGAGTCAAGCGATCGCCTTCTAGGGCGGCAATTTGAAGGTTTTTTTAATACCTCAGATGCTTCTGATTACGCAGTAATTTGGGATCGGAACCAAAATACTGTCACCACCTTGGCTCCTGAGCGCATTCATTATACTAACGCAATGTTGCTAGGCTGGAGTCAAGCTAATCCAGATCAAGTGCTATTTCAGGCTGGTGAGTTGGGCAATGAGTATTGGCCAATGTGGTCTGTTAAACCCAATGGTTACACTGCTCTTACCTTTGAGGATGAACCGATGGTTTATGGTGAATCAGTAGAACACATTTGGTCTGGTTCCCAGGCACGCTGGTAATCCCAAAGGATGAAGGATGAATTATTGATAATTCATCCTTCACACTTCATAGTTTACCAATTATCTTTGGTGTTGTGCTACCAATTTTTTTAGGTAAGAGTAAGCTTCTTCTGGTGAAAGAGTGAAGATTTGACCTTTGCATAGGATTTCGTACCTTCCTAAGTAATAACCATGTCCACCAATTAAACCCATCTTTGCGGCTTGATTGCCAAGCTTGGTTAATTCCTGTCGAATTGAATAGTCCAATTCTTCTATTGGTTGATCAATAACTTGATTAATAGTTTGTTCCTTCATGTTTGACCGCTCCTCGTTTATTTATAATACTGCTTTATGCACCCCATAACCCATCGACCTGGCGATAGCGGTCAACAAATTGGGCACTTGCCTGGATTAACTGCATGAATGTACTCACTTCCTGATGTCGGCCATCCCCGTTTATAGGATGCTTCTTCAGGTTTACCCCAACCTAGCTGCAATATAATTTCCCAAAAGTTGTAATTCTTATATTCATAGAGATTTGCCCATTCCGTTTTTTGGGCGACCTCTTTTACATCATTGGGCATAATTTTTTGATAGTCTTTACCAAAATTAATACTTAGGTATAAGTCCATACCTTGGATGCCTGTATACCAAAACTCTAAGAGGTCAGCTTTGGCAGCTTTAAGGATTTTCAGGTCACTCTCTAGGGCGGCTAACTGCTCGTCAATAGCAGGATAACGTAGAGTCTTTCCTTTCATAGTCAGTTCGCGCCAAATAATGCCTGAAACTTGGTGTTGCCGTTGGTAGCTGTGAACTGCGGCTTTAAAGTCGTTATAAGCACTGAACTTTTGAATTCCCTCCGGTTTCAGAAAGCGATCAATCACAGGGTTACCAGACACCGAAGCTGACAGATTAAGACGTTGCCCATTCATGCACGAACGACGTTCTTGAGCCAAAATTTCGATTAGCTCCTGTGTGCTGTAAACCTTGGACATCAGCACGGATGTTAACTGTACTTACAAATAGCTTAACCCGTAAACGTGACAAAAAAATAGGGTAAACGCCAATGGCAGTTCACTCATGACTAAAACAATTGTCTTCATGTTACGTTGTGGGAGTTTGATTGGATGGATGTCTCAGCACTAAGCCAATTAAATCACTCTGATGTTAACTGAGCATTAATATCATTGACAGTGCGCAGCTTTAACTCTACAGATTCTGAACGGGGTAGTAAGTTAAACACTTCCCGAAACACATCATCTATCTGTTCATAAGGAACTTGTCCAATTTCGTTGAGTACTACCTCTGCATTTTGGTCAATCAGTACTGTCTGGGGAATTAAATCTTGGTAGTAGTATCCCGCTTCTGTGGGTGTATAGGTAGCATCGGCTAACAAAGTGTCGATGTTGACTGGAATAAAACTCGCTGCCCTACCATAAGGCTCCTGTAACTTAGAGATAGTCACAGAATATAGCTTGCAATCCCTACTGTCATCTACGTAGAACACCAACAAAGCTGGCTTTTTCCTGCTCAAAGAATCTTCTAAGGTAATTCGTGGTGGGACTATAGAGCCATTACCAGCATACAGAGCAAAAATATTACCATCAAAGCTGTCATCATCGAAACTTGCTAATGCTGATGGTGTTCCCAGTAGATACCAGCAGCTCAGTAAGCCGACAAGAATCAATAGGCATTTGGAAACAAATCTGCGCCTTACAGAGCAACTATATGTAATAGTCCTGTATCGGAATCTTGCTAAACCTTCTATCATACCGAATTATTAGCCCTTATATCAAATCCGAGGTGAATCCAAGTCCAAGGGTTTCAAAAATCCCAACAATCACTATAGCAATTGTAATTCAGTTGTGAACCCTAGTGCAGGCATATTGGCTGCACTACCAGCATAACTAGACTGAGGCTGGTCAGCTCACTGCTTAGAACAGATCCTCTTAGCTTTCATCTGTTCGGTGATGCTTATCTTCCTGTTGGTCTGGCTAGTTACGGGAGTTATGGTATTATACACCAATCAGACTCAGAGTTTAGGGTAGTGGGGTGCGCGGTTATCTTGATTCTTGAGGTTAGATTCGTTACCCTTGCACCGGTTACTGACTCTAACAAAATGCTAGGGCATGGTTGGCTTCGCTGCACTAAAGCGCTTCGGATTGGCTTAAACATTGGTCTATCTAAAGGCAGATCAAGGATACTGCTGTGGGCTCCCCTTGTCACTGGATGGCGCTGCACGATGATGGTGCCAACCGTGAGGTTTTTCCCGAGACTTGAGCAATTTTGTATCTACTTGATAGACTGGGGCATCCCATGAGATAATAGTAAATTGTGTTTAATTGTAATATTTGAGTTCTTAGAAAAAAAACTATGGCAAGTAAGAAAGGTGTCCGAATCGTTATTACTCTAGAATGTACGGAATGTCGCAGTTACTCCAATAAGCGCTCGGCTGGTGTTTCCCGCTATACCACTAGGAAGAATCGCCGTAACACATCATCACGTCTGGAACTGAAGAAATTTTGCACCCATTGCAACAAGCACATGATTCACAAAGAAATCAAATAGATTTGGTCCTTGGTCATTTGTGAGTTGAATTTTTTAATGGAAAATGGACTATTGACAAAGAACAAATGACTATAATCATCAGTAACCAGTAACCCAAATAACCAATCACCAATCACAACCAATCATGACTTACTTTCGTAAACGTCTCTCTCCGATCAAACCCGATGAACCGATCGACTATAAAGATGTTGAGTTGCTGCGCAAGTTCATCACTGAACGGGGAAAAATCCTACCGCGCCGCATTACTAATCTAACGACTCAACAACAACGAAAGCTAACCACAGCCATTAAGCGAGCAAGGTTCTTGGCTTTGCTACCCTATATTAATAAAGAAGGTTAAGGTGAACAATCACGGTCTTCCTCTGGGATATTTCCCGTGTGAAGAATGAAATAAGGATGAAGGATGAAATGGGGTGATCGATGGCTGAGGCGCGGGATGCAGTGGCCTGACGGGGAGGTAGTTGATCATGGGGGAAACCCCAATGATCAACTGCCGTGATTTCCCCCACTCCCGCTCTGCATGGCTGACATGGTTAACTAAAAACTTGCGACCCAACCAGGAGTTACACTGACCACTGAGCCCTGACAACTTCAGACTTTCGGCGAAGCCGACGCTACGCGAACAGACTTCACACTTCAGACTTTAGACTTTAGACTTTAGACTTGACCCCCTCTGCTGAGTTGGGCATCTCAACAACACAGGATAGACTGGGGGGAGGTGGATTTGGTAAACGCTACCCGGGTTATGAGAACTGGTGGAAAAGGGAACACTAATCGAATTTCGCTTACAAGGAGAACGCCATCTCGCCGTTGTCGATCGTCCAGAAGGCAAGAACCACTTGATTGCTTTGGATCAACGGGGGAAACTGCACAAGCTCCATCCTCGACAAGTCACCTACGCAGTGGCCGATTCTACTTATGATCCATCAGAAATACCAGAGTTTCTCGCTCGAGTACAACCCTATCTAGACCCAGATAGCTTAGAATTAGCCTGGGAATTACTGGTGGAAGAAGGAGAGGCGGTTACCTGTGCTGACATGGCACAGTTATTATTTTCTGAGCAAAGTCCACCCCAGTGCTATGCTGCACACTGTATTCTCTTTGAAGACAAAATCTATTTTAAACAAAAAGCACAAACCTATGAACCCCGCTCCGCTAGCATGGTGGCTGAAATCAAGCATCAACTGGCAGCGGCTCAATCAAAGCACCAGGAACAAGAAGAATTTTTGAAGCGAGTACAGCAAAAGCTAGGGGGTGAGGAAGTAGAGTGGGTTGATAGCGATCGCACTCGCTTTGATGCTCTAGAACGGTTCGTTAGTGAACCAGATAAACCCTCTCGTGCAGTTCAGGAAACTCTGGAAGCAGTAAAACGCCATCAAAACCCAGAAAATGCCTTCAATTTGTTGGTAAATCTGGGTTTGTGGCATCCTCACCAAAAGTACTTGCTGCGTCATAAAATCCCAACTCAATTTCGTCGTGAGGTACTCGAATTGACCCAGCAATACCTGGCAAATCCTCCTACTGACCCAGATTCAGATCGCTTGGATTTAACTCATCTGAAACTCTACACCATAGATGATGAAAGTACCCAAGAAATAGATGATGGGTTGAGTATAGAAGATCTAGAGGATGGCACTCAGCGTCTGTGGATTCACATCGCTGACCCAACCCGCTTGGTAATGCCAGGGGATAACCTTGACCTAGAAGCAAGACGGCGTAGTACCACCATATATCTACCCACGGGCATGATTCCCATGTTCCCATCGGAACTGGCCACTGGTCCGATGAGTTTAGTTCAAGGTCAAGTCTGTGGGGCACTCAGTTTTGGGGTGATCTTGGATGAAGATGGTGCCATCTATGACTATCAGATTCACCCCAGCCTGATTAAACCTACCTATCGCCTGACTTATGAAGATGTAGATGAAATGTTGCAGTTAGGGGTACAGGCAGAAACAGAACTGTTTGCGATCGCTAACTCGGCTGTGCGTCGGCAAAAGTGGCGCAAGTCTCAGGGGGCGATTAGCATCCATATGCCAGAGTCGGTAATCAAGGTGGGAAATGATGACAAAATTACCATTGAGGTGTTAGAAGATTCACCATCACGGCAAATGGTGGCAGAAATGATGATTCTGGCAGGTGAAGTGGCTGGACGCTATGGTCAAGCGCACCAAATTCCGCTACCATTCCGAGGACAACCCCAGCCAGAACTTCCTTCCCAAGAAGAACTGCTGCTATTGCCAGCGGGTCCAGTGCGGTTCTGTGCCATGCGTCGGTGTATGCCTAGAAGTGAAATGAGCATTACCCCAACACGCCACGCTAGTTTGGCTTTGGAAACTTACACCCAGGTAACCTCTCCGATCCGCCGCTACACTGACTTAATGACTCATTTCCAGCTCAAAGCTCATCTACGGGGTGACCCCCTACCCTTTGAAGCTGAACATTTGCTCGAAACGATGCAGAGTGTAACCAGAACAGCTAAGGATGCTAGTGAAGTAGAACGTGATACCAACAAATATTGGGGATTGGAATATTTACGGCGTAACCCAGATCAGGTTTGGCAAGTATTAGTACTCAGTTGGTGGCGAGAAAACGAGAATAAGGGCAACATTCTCCTAGAAGAGTTAGGTCTAGAATTGCCCATGCGTTTCCAGCGTTCGGTTCAATTAGGCGATCGCTTACACGTTAAAGTCAGTCATGCTGATCCCCGTAAAGAAGTTATTCATTTTCAAGAACTAGCGAACTCAGAGGCTCAGCTTGCTTTTAACTCCAAGCTAGAAGATGGCTCAGCTTCTGCTGTGAACAGGTTAGCGTAAATCTCTGTCCTTTTATAAGGCTCGGATGTAAGCAGTTAATGATGTGACGAAACATCATATAGTGTTATTTAACAGTGTTATTTAATAGTGTTATGTAAGTATGTCAACCTACTTACCAGTTGGAAATTCACTTCTACTGTAAAACTGGAAAGCTTGCTTTGATGTCTCGACATAAGTACAAGAGATTAAAACACCAAATCACCTCGGTACCGAGCCGTTGGTACTTCTGCCTATCTTTGGCTATTACCATCCTGCTGGGATGGGTTGGTGTAGCAGCAGCACAAGATAGTAACACGAATAATTTCACTAACCTGTCTACTATCTGGTTGTTAGTTTCATCTTTTCTAGTCTTTTTTATGAATGCTGGCTTTGCCATGTTAGAAGCCGGGTTATGTAGACGAAGAAATGCGACTAATGTCTTGGCTAAAAATTTGATAGTTTTCTGTATATCAGCCTTAGCATTTTGGCTACTTGGCTTTGGCTTAATGTTTGGTGATGGCATCACTTACAGTTGTGTTCCAGGAGAAAATACTAGTTTAAGTTTAGTGGGTCAAAAGGGGTTATTTTTTAATCTTCCCTTTCCCCAATTTGGAAATCTGGGTTTTCCAGAATCAGGATTTAATTGTCTCAATCAAGATTGGTCTAATCACTCCTTTGCGGCTCTATTTTTATTTCAGTTAGTCTTTGCTGGAACTGCAGCCACTATTGTGTCAGGAGCTGTTGCTGAACGGGTTAAATTCTGGGCATTTCTGCTATTTAGTTTTTTCCTGGTTGGTTTTATCTATCCCCTAACGGGTCACTGGGTTTGGGGACACTATGGTTGGCTAGCCAAGGCGCTAAAATTTCAGGATTTTGCCGGTTCAACTGTAGTCCATAGTGTTGGTGGTATGGCTGGCTTGGTAGGGGCTTGGCTACTAAAGCCACGACAAGGTCGTTTTGGCTACAATTTAAGAACAGATAGATATGAAGGTCTCGAAACTGAAAAGTTCTCTTCCGATAATCTGGGTTTAGCCACCTTAGGCTGCTTAATTCTCTGGCTGGGCTGGTTTGGTTTTAATGGTGGCTCAGCAAAGGATCTCGATTATGTAGCCAATACCATCACAACTACCATGATGGCAGCAGCAGCTGGTGGAATATCCAGCGTATTTTTTAGTCCAATTATCCTGGGAAAACCCAGTCTAGCCTCAATTATCAATGGAATTTTAGGTGGTTTGGTGGGAATTACAGGTTCAGCTGCTTTTGTCGATATCAGAAGTGCATTTATAATTGGCTCAATCAGCGGTATTTTTGTCCTTTTAGGCGAATATTTTCTACAAGTTTGGAAAATTGATGACCCCGTTGGTTCGGTTCCTGTTCACCTTTTCTGTGGATTTTGGGGAACGATTGCCTTAGGAATCTTTAGTAGCAATAGTTCTCTGTTGTACTCAGAACTTGATGTATATGACGATCCATTATTACAAGTGTTGTGTCAGTTCTTAGGCTGGCTGATTATTATCATTGTAACAGCTCTCTTGAGTTTAGTAGGTTGGCTATTAGTTAGCCTAATTTTATATTATGCAAGCCAGATCAATGAGCGGATTAGTGGCAAACAACGCCATAGACAACAATTCCGTCAAACCCAATATTTTCAATTAGGAGAATTTATCTTAACTATTTTTGAAATTTCTCGTCGAGGGATAAGAGTATCTTTGGAAGAAGAAATCAGTGGTAGCGATGGAGTTTTTTATAATCCTTAAAATCTGGATTATCAGTTCAGTAAGTAAATAGCTAAGTCTTAAAAAGTAGGAAATAAAAAAATCTATAATCTTAACTTCTATTAATTAGTTAGTTAAATGCTTGCTAAAAATCCATACATTTCCTATTCCCTGTTCCCTGTTCCCTGTTCCCTATTCCCTGTTCCCTGTTCCCTGTTCCCTGTTCCCTGTTCCCTGTTCCCTGTTCCCTGTTTTCAATTTAACAATTGATTAGCCCAAATATTTAGAAGCGGGACAATCATATTTTATTAGATAGTTTTTCAACCAATTAGCATAATTCTCATTATTCCGACCCCATCGACGGAAAAAACGTGGAAGAGATTTTTGTCTAAACTGGTAGTAACGCTGTGATACTTGACAAAGATTTATAGTAGCTTGCTTGAATTCACCTTGACTAGCGAGCTCTTCTATAGCATAGGAAAACTGCAATTGATCTAACATTGACTGACATAGCTTAGGAAAAGCACTATTTTGACTCTTTATCTTTCTAAGTTGCTCTATTTGTTCTTTTCTGTTAGTAAATTGACGTCTGCATATGTCCTCAGAAGCAAGGTTTTTTAGTTGATCGTCTGCTCTTCTAGAACTAGTACACTGAAATACACCAAAGGTAATGACTAGAAACAAGGCGATCAAGCCACCCCAAAAACTAATGGGTGATGGGATTCTGCTAGCTGATGGGGTAGACAAGGTTGTGGCTTGGTCTGGCTCTAAAGGTACTACAGTTAATCGGTTGGGATTGTCAGTTGTTAGATCTCGGTGTTTGGAATCGTCAGTTGTTGGAGCTCGGTGTTTGGGCTCGTCAGTTGTTAGATCTTGGTCTTGAGTAACTGGGGTGATTGGTAGGTTAGGAAAAGCGATAGCGATGGCTTCATCAGTAGCGTCTGTGGTCAGCTCAGATGCCAGCCAAAAGTCTGTACTGGTCAACTGTGCTAACTCTTGAGCTACCCAGCTGTGATTAAAAACAGCCTCATAAATACGGTTAGAAACTTTGAGATTTCCCCCCTGGTTAATCACCACACCGGAGTTGAGCAACACTTTTTGTTCCCAACTGTCATTTGCCATCATGACTCCCTGCAAAATTTTCTGATACAGGCGCAGGAATTGTTCTTCGAGCAAGAAACTACGAATATCTTGCAGAAGTTCAGCGGCTTCCTGAGTTTCCCAATTTTCAACGAAGTGAGTTTTGACGAGTTCTTCGACTTTGAGAGCTTCCTCACCAACAGGGATGGGAGATTTAGAGTCAAGGATAACTTGACAAAGCTTCTGGGTCAAAAAAGGCTGAGAGCCAGTCCATGCCAGTACCTCGTCTAACACAACATCAGGGTTGCTCAGATGCTCAGCCAATGCGGGTTTAAATGGTTCGAGGATTTTAGCCACCTCAGGTTTATCCTGCTCAGACGTCATTTAATTCCTTGTGTATTCCAGACTATTTTTCCTTCAAACATATTTTGTGATAGTCTTAAATTTTCGATCAAGATTAACAAGGAATTTCTATGACCTATAAGCCAGGTTATGGGTAAGATATGGGGTGTAAACTACATGTCCACTACATGTCCATTACATCCAACCCCTCTGATGGCATAACCTTTCCCCCATAGGACTTAACTACATCTTCAAACAAGGGCATATCATCCTGTGGGATTCCCACTACTACTACCATTTGGGCATATTCCTCTGCTCCTTCTTCCTTGTATTCTATTTGCTCGAAGGGCAGGTCTGTTGTCCAATCGTCTGAATTGCTATTAATCATAGGGACGTTGGGCAACAGTTCTTCAACTGGGATAGCGCGAGGTTTAAAAGGCAGATCGACGCAAAATCGAGGCAGTGCCTGATGAGAAAAATTAACGAAATCCACGGGATTGGTAAAAACGACCGATACTTGGACTTTCATAATCTATGCTATGGTATTCAATCTATTGAGACTAAGTTGAATTAATACATGATAGCAAAGATGAGCAGTGATACAGCCTCTGAAATGCAGTAATCCCAAATCTGGGTCTAATAGCACCGTTAACCAAACTGGTAATATGAACAGTATATTATATCGCAATGACTCAATTTAGGAATTGATGCCTGGTGAATAAAGACGTATCAAGGGGTTTGGTTTACGAGTTCCAGCCTCATCAGATTATTTGCTTAGAGCATGACAATACTCGTTTATACGCTGAAGTTATCGAATTTGTGTCATCGCGACAAATGTGTTGGGTGCGTTCTATGATATTGGTCACCTTGCATAGTCAAGAGCCTGTGCCAGTGAAACCCCCTGAACAGCTTACTCTTTACGACCTACGCTCTGGACCGGATTTACTTTGGCCAGCGAGTTTATTACGACTAGCCTTAGACACTGAAGTAATTCCCCTCTTGGTTCGGTTAGATGACCCTGATGTCAATGTAGAAAGTGACCCTGATGCTCGCCAGCAACTAAGTTATTTTATCTGTGCAGTTTGGCAAGCTTATCCAGACAAGTTTTAAGTTTTGTTAATGGTTAATCGGTCATAGGACTTTGCCAACTCCATGGTGATCTGATCACGACTTAAGCAGTAGCAAGTCAGAATCCTTAGGAGAGTAAACTAAAGTTGTAGCGGTTTTGCCATATGTAGCTGTCAGAGCTTGCCCCAACCCTAAAAGTTATGCCTAGTCATGGACTAGTTACCAAGCCTGTGATCTGGTCTAGCCTTAGTTTATAACCACTTCTAGTAACTCGGAACGAGCTGTACACGACCAGCATCCATCTCGGACATTAATAATTCCAGTGCTTCGTAATCCACATCAGAGATGTAACCGGTTTGAGTTAGTTCGTAGTTAATTGCATTTTCTATATCAGGAGTCAATTTCCTAATATATAGGGCTTTTTCTACTAGTTGACGAATAACAAATGTAGTTTTCACTATGACTTACCCACAATTCCATATAAATTTATTGTCTTCTGAAACTACTAACCACTCTAGTGATTTTTATCTTATTGGTATGTGATCTAAATCACTGATGAGGTGGATTTGTCCTCTCTGACATACATATTATAAGCCTTTTTGACTTAACTCAGAAAGCTTAACCTGAACCTAAGAAGCTATGCCGTTTCAAGGCTTAGAGGTATTAAAGTTTAGGCAGTTATAAGCAAATACTGCTTAGTACTACTTGCCTCTACACCCTAGTTAACGTTATACTTACCTAAAGCTAAACATTTGGCTCAAGCCTATAAAAAAAAGTATTATATTTTTAGGTCAGGGCAGCTCTATTGATTTAACGTAACAAAAATTATTAAAATTTAATCCCTACTTATAGGTATGAACTGAGCCATGCTCATAGCAACTTAGACCATCGGAAATGAAAAATAAATTACTTAACTTTAAAGAAAGTAATATATGATACATTGTGATGGTAAGTTTTATGAAGATTTTAAAAACCATTAGCCATCTGTAAAGATTCGGCAAAGTATCTCAGAAGTGGTATGGAATTAGCAAAATTCCATACTATCTTCTATATATTCTCTAAAAAATTTTATTGGATTTGACCCAGTGAGGAGTCTACTCATGACACAGGCGACCCTAAGTGCAAAATTACGAATTATTCAACCTTCCGGTCATATTAACGCCTCCAATGCAGTTGAGTTTAAAAGTCAGTTGACAGAAGCTGTGGTGGCTGGTGAGGATTCGGCTTTGTTGGTTGATATGCATCAGTTAGAGTCACTCGACAGTGCTGGCTTAATGGCCTTAATTCATGGTCTGAAGTTAGCAAGACGTCTAGAGAGGCCCTTTGGTCTTTGCTCAGTAGCTCCTTCAATTCGCATTATGCTGGAGCTAACTAAATTAGATGGGGTATTTGAGATTTTTGACAGCCATGATGCTTTTGCTACAGCCCTGTAGGGGGTTGGAGTAGGTTGGGAAGCTAACTCAATGGCTATGAGTGCAGCAAAATCCGAGGAAATCCAAGGAAGATTAAGTGCTGAAACCGATGACGATGGGAGGAGATAGGGAAATACTAGTCAAGAAATATGGTGGTTCTCTACTCCCTCACTTCATCACCTTCACCCTCCCTATCTTTACCCTGAGTACTGATAAAATGAATGGTGGATTAGGGCTAACTGCATTGAAAGCAGTAATAAAGTAAGTTTCTATGGCAATCACTGTAGAGGAAATATTAACACCAGACATCAACAGACCTGCCCGTTACTTAGGTAACGAGTTGGGAGCAGTCCATAAACCTTGGGAAAAAGCTGAGGTACGCTGGGTATTGACTTATCCAGAAGTCTATGAAGTGGGCGCTTCTAACTTAGGCCATATCATCCTCTACAATATATTGAATTCTCAACCTAGGCAATTATGCGATCGCGCCTATCTACCCGCCCCAGACTTGGCAGCTAAATTGCGTTCCACTCAAACCCCTCTGTTTGCTGTCGAGAATCGGCGACCTCTGAAAGATTTTGATATTATTGGCTTTAGCCTTAGCTATGAATTAGGGGCAACCAACATCTTGGAAATGTTGGATTTGGCAGAAATTCCCCTGACCTGGAAAGACCGTGCTGAGTTTGATATATCGGAAATCCCCCTAATTTTTGCAGGTGGACAAACGGCGACATCGAATCCTGAACCCTATGCAGATTTCTTAGATTTTGTTGATCTTGGCGATGGGGAAGAATTGTTGCCAGAGATTGGCTTAGTAATCGAAGAAGGCAAAGCAGCTGGCTTAAGTCGAGAAGCATTACTCCTGGATTTGGCTCAGATACCAGGGGTGTATGTCCCCCAATTCTATGATATGACTGAGGATGGCTCAGTTAAACCCAACCGCCCTGATGTGCCGAAGCGGATTTTGCGGCGTGTGGCTACACCGATGCCTGCCTATGCTATTGGACTAGTACCCTATATCCAAACGGTTCATGACCGACTCAAGATCGAAGTGCGACGGGGCTGTACTCGGGGTTGTCGCTTCTGCCAACCTGGGATGCTGACTCGACCAGCGCGGGATGTGGAACCGGAAAAAGTGGTGGAAGCTATTGAACAAGGCATGCGTGCTACAGGGTATAACGAGTTTTCCCTTTTATCCCTGAGTTGTTCGGATTATCTGGCTCTACCAGCGGTGGGGATGGAAATCAAAAATCGTCTTAAGGATCAGAATATTTCCCTGTCTCTACCTAGTCAGCGGGTAGACCGCTTTGATGAAAATATTGCCAATATCCTAGGGGGAAATCGGCAGAGTGGCTTGACCTTTGCCCCAGAAGCAGGAACTCAGCGGATGCGGGATATTATTAATAAGGGACTGACTAACGAAGAACTGCTCAGGGGAGTAAAGACGGCATTTGACCAAGGCTGGGAGAAAGTCAAGCTCTATTTTATGATTGGTTTGCCCGGTGAAACGGATGTGGATGTGTTGGGGATCGCAGAAACGGTGCGTTGGTTGCAGCAGGAGTGCCGTGCCAAAGGCAGAAAAACCCTTAAGTTTAACATAACTGTTTCTAATTTTACCCCAAAACCTCACACCCCATTCCAGTGGCATTCCGTATCGACTTCGGAGTTTAAACGCAAGCAGGAATTGCTCAAACAAGTATTTGCTCAGATCAGGGGGGTGAAGGTTAATTACACCGATGTTCGGATTTCGGCCATGGAAGATTTCGTGGGACGGGGTGACAGACGCTTAAGTGCGGTGGTGCGCCGTGCTTGGGAATTGGGGGCAGGGATGGACTCCTGGATGGAAAGCTTGGATCGGGCATTTGCTGCTTGGGAAAATGCGATCGCTTCATCAGGTCTGACCTGGAAATATCGCCAAGTAGAAAATGGCGAATGGAACGTGATGGCTGGTCTAGAAGAGTTGCAAGTTGGAAGGTTGAAGGTTGAAAGTTCAGAGCAACCAGCTAACCTTGGCCTTTCGGCCACGCTACGCGAACAACCAAATAACCTTGGCCTTTCGGCCACGCTACGCGAACAACCAAATAACCTACCCTACGGGAACGCCAAAGGCGAACAACGGTCTAACCTTCAACGGTCTAACCTTCAACGGTCTAACCTTCAACGGTCTAACCTTGGCCTTTCGGCCACGCTACGCGAACAACCAACTAACCTTGGCCTTTCGGCCACGCTACGCGAACAACCTTCAACCCTTGATGCCCTTGATGCTCCCTTGCCTTGGGATCATATTGATACGGGAATTGATAAGAATTGGCTCAAGGAAGATTTACAACGGGCGTTAGATGCAGCAACAGTACCGGATTGTTCCTTTGATGGGTGTTCTCACTGTGGTGTGTGTGGGATTGATTTTGGTCATAATGTGGTGATTGACCCGCCGCAGATTCCCCAATTTGCTGGTCACTTTAAACCCAATACTAATAAGGATCAGCGGCTGCGGGTTTGGTTTGGAAAGTTGGGGGATATGACCTTGTTGGGTCATCTGGATTTGGCAAGTCTGTTTGAGAGAGCAGTAAGACGGGCGTCACTACCAATTCGCTATAGTGGGGGGTTTCGGGCTAATGCTCGGATTATGATTGCTAATGCATTGCCCTTGGGAGCGTCTAGTAGTGGGGAGATTGTGGAGTTTGAGTTAACTCAGAAAATGCCAGTTGAAGAGTTTAGGGAAAGGCTGGTGTCTGAGTTGCCTGAAGAGATTCCGGTGTATGGGGTTGAAGCAGTGGATTTGAAGGAACCTGCTGGAACTCAGCTGTTGGAAAAGGCTGAGTATTTGATTCAAGTTGAGGTAATGTCATCGGTGTCTTGGGAAGACTGGCAGGGTTGGATTGAAGCAATTAAGGGTAGTAAGGAAATTTGGTGGGAGCGGTTTACGAAGTCGGGTAAGAAGCAGTGGGTGAATTTATGCGATCGCTTATTTGAGTTCGAGGTGATGGAACCCCAAAAACCCAAAGATGGTGAAGAGGAGGTTGCGGAGTCTGGGGTGGTTTTGCGGTATGTCGGGAGTTGTTTGAATGATGGCACCATGTTGCGACCAGAGCATATTATTTATATGTTGGACCAGGTGGCGCAGCAGGAGTTTCGTTTGTTGCATGTTCATCGGCAACGGTTGATTCTGCGCAATTGAGACATTTGGTGTTGGTGAATTCAGGTATGATTTGTCCCAAAAGCGATGATAGTTCATGGGTTAATCATTGATCCTTCTAAGCCATTTGTCGAGCCATCAAATTCGCAAATAACCCTTCCTCATTAACCAGTTCCTCAAAGGTTCCCTGTTGTACCACTCTCCCAGCCTCCAGCACATAAATACGGTCTGCTTTGCGGATAGTGCTGAGGCGGTGGGCAATTACGATCCGAGTCACTTGCAATTCGTCAATACTTTGACTAACAATGCTTTGGGTGCGGTTATCTAAAGCACTGGTAGCTTCATCGAATATCAATAGTCTTGGTTTTAAGACTAGGGCACGGGCAATTAATAGCCGTTGTCGCTGTCCACCAGAAAGATTGGTACCGCCTTCAGAAATAACGGTGTGCATCCCCATGGGCATGGCTTCAATATCATCAGCAAACCCTGCCATTTTTGCAGCTTCCCAGGCTTCATCCATGGTAACTAAAGCACCACTGGCAATGTTATCGAACATAGAAGCACTATTAATTCGACCGTTTTGTAGCACTACTCCTAGTTGCCGACGCACAGCTGAGATATCTAGTCCAGATAAGTCTTGACCATCGTAGTAAATGGTGCCATTTTCAGAGGTTTCAAACCCCAACAGTAATCGGATAATCGTGGATTTGCCACTACCAGATGGACCGACTAAAGCAATAAATTCTCCAGGGTTTGCCTGAATAGTAATATTATCTAAAATCAAAGGACCATCCTGTCGGTAGCGGAAGCTGACATGATCTAATTTAATTTGCCCCGAAAGCCGTCCTGGATCTGCTTTGCTTAAGTCTAGTTCCGGTGTAGCTTCCAAAATCGGTTGAGTTCGTTCCCATAAAATGCCTATTTCTAAAATATTAATTAGGGTATTGCTTAAATCAGTTGCGCCAGTGATAAAGGTTCCAAAAGCAGTATTAAAGGCTAGGAATGTACCAGTAGATAAACCTTGCCCAGATTCGGATTTGGTAATGGATTGAACAGCCACGGCGAAGATAATCATTTGGCTGAGGGTAGGGAGTATGGTATTGAATACGTTCAGTAAGTCTTCAATGAACTGCGTACTCAGCACCAGCTTAATTTGCTGAGTATAGTATTTAGCCCAGTAGGCAAATGCCCGATTTTCTGCCCCTGCTACCCGGAGTTTAGAAACACCAACAATTAGTTGCACCGTTAGTCCAAAGATTTCTCCTGCTAGCTTTTGCAAGGGTCTTAGCTTGCGCCGGGTTAAAATACCAGAGGTAGTGGTCACAATCATCGCAGTTAATGCCACTCCCAACGGGACTAAGGCTAATTGGGCATCGTAGATGAACAGCAAACCCAAATTTAAGAGAGAGAAAAAACTGGTGAATAGGGTTTGCATCACTGTGCCACTGAGTCGGTTACGGATTTCAGAAATTGCTGAAACCCGGGATATTAGGTCTCCGGTGGAATATTGCTGAAAAAAAGAAATTCTTAGGTTTAATAATCGGTCCCAAACAGCGGCTTGGCTGGTAGCTTCGCTAATCGTTTGTAATCTCAAGGTGGCAAGCCCTTGAGCCAGTTGAAAGATGGCACTGCCAAAGCTAGCTGCTAACAGTCCTAACCCTACTTGTCCTAATAATCCCCGGTCAGCATCGGGAATAGCATTGTCAATCAGAATGGCAGTGGCTTGGGGAGTGACCATTCCCAAAACAGCAGCGGCAACTCCCGTCAACATCAAGGTGATTAACTCTTTGCTACGACCTCTAAAAGTAAACTGGAGTAAGTCTAAGGCTTTAATTGCTTGATCGGGGAATGACCGATAAAACATATAAGCCATGGGAGCAACGAAACTAGCATTATTGGCATTGACTGGGACACGCTTTCCCGATTCTGGGTCTAGTACCTCATACTGACCCACCCCCATTGGTAGCAGTGCTACAGGTCGATTATCCTCTCGGGTGTAGGCTAATAGAGGCCCATTGTCCTTCTTCCACCAGTAGTCACGTAGAATCACTCGCCGGATCCGAATGCGGGAAGCGCGAGCGATCGCTTCTATGGGTTCTCGGACTCGATTGAGGTCTTCTGACTGGGCGGGGGGGTTAATTTGAATCCCCATCGCCCGTCCTACAGCACCAGCGGCAATTAACAGGGGGGTTCCCTGTTGAAAACTCTCTTTTAACTGGGGCTTGATCACAGATGCTAGTTCTGCAATCGCTTCCGTAGTAACTTGATGATTGAGGCGTTCCCGTTCTTGGAACTGAGTCAGTTTTTGAGCTGATTCTGTTTGTTCGAGTTTAGCTAGGTAGTGGTAGAGGTTACTGTATAGCTGATCCAGATGGGACTGTAGGGACTCCCAACTGTAAACTGCTGAGGTATCCAATACTGTAGACGGAGTAACCACACCAGGGAAGATGGAAAATCCCTCAATCCATTTCTCGGTCAACTTAATGATGTCTTGGGAAATCAGCGTGGCTGTTTTACCATTACTATTCCCTTTTAGTTCTATGTCTGTAGTGGTTAACTGACAAACTGTTGCTTCTTCAATTGCCACAGCAAGCATGGTGTAGGGCTTGTCTTGGGCATTCGCCCCCATCCCAAACAAAGCCTCACCCACTCCCAGGCTGAATAGATAACGGCGTCGCCCCTCTAGAACACCATCGTTACGCTCAACGGCAAATATAGCAATAGAACCGGACTTAATCAGCCAAAGCTTCTTTAGCTCATCCAACAGTAGGGGACGATTCCCTTTCACTACCAATTGAGGATTACCGGTTACAGAATCCACGAATCTCTCTTCTATTGATGGGATCCCATGACCAAGGGGTAAATCTAAGCCAAAGGATGCGATCGCACTAGTCAAAGGATGCGATCGCACTCACCGAGTCTAACACTATTAGCCTAAGACCTAACACCCAAAACCTAACACCTATCAAGGGTGATATCTAATTGCCAAAAGCGAGCATAAAAATACGATAGAGATAAAAAGGAGTAGTGGGATTGAGCTACGGAAAAAAGCACAAATAGAAGCCAAAGGTGGGAAAGTTGGTACAGTAATAGGACTTACGCAAATACCTCAATTTAACGCTACCTGTAGGGTGGTAAAAACCTTCCCCACCCTACCCATGGAGTCTGTGCGTAAGTCCTGAGTAATCTAATTTTTAGACTTAACCCCAGAATAAGCGACATTAATAGAAATCCAATTAGCCCTCTCTCGCCATCTCTTGGAGAAGCAAAAAAAGCTTAACAGGATGTCTTTATGGGCAGAAAAGATTCATGGAATCCAGCGGTTGATTGCCCTGAAAAGAAGCAATAGCTCTGTATCTATTGAGCTATTGACCCAAGCAATATTGTCTGATGGTGTAACACCAACTGAGATTGGACAACTTATTTCTAGTGATAGGGGAATATTGATCAATATGGGCATAAAAGTCATGGAGGGATGATCCATGGGATCCCTTCTTTACTCCCTGAAGCTTGGTTGCGTTCGCTAGCCAACGCCCTTCGGGCTAATCGCATTACTACCGTCTCAACGTCTTCGTGATCCCATGACTATTTGCTAAACCAACGTGATCAAGATGCGATCGCATTACAAAAGCCTTAAGCCAACTTAGAATGGGTGATTGCATAACCATTAGCTTAACCAAGTTACCTTGAGATGTGATTCCACTCACTCATATCAAAACCTAATACCTAAAACCTAATAGCTAACTAAAAAATGACTATTGAACTTTTGTCCCACCTAACCGGACGAAACCTCACTCAAGACAATATAACACCGCCTGTGAGGTTTTTAGCTGCCCTAGTAACCCTTGGGATGGGAGTCATGTATGCTGATGGCGTTGTACAGGACGAAGAAAAGCAGCTACTAGAGAAAACCATTGAGCGATTAGTACCCCCCCAGAGGGATGTCCGTCAATTGGTGCAGCGTTTGCTTTGTGGACTAGAGAAGAATCCGGTTTATCAAAATCCTCAGCAGTGGTTGAAGCTAACTACTTCCCTGTCTGAGTCAGAGCGAATTTTGCTCCTTAACTTTTGCTATGCCATGTCAGCGGTGGATGGGACGATTGACCCCAATGAAAGCCAGTATTTACAGCTAGCCTCAAATTCCCTAGGCATTGATTCCCGCTACCCAGTGCTGATGGAAGCTTGGTTCAAGGGTGAGGAATTTCCAGATCAGTCGGTTTGGAAAGAGTTGCAATCAAAGCTGCAACCAGAAAAGTTTGAGGCTTTAGGTATTCGACTGGTAAATCAGCAAGTTGTTGAATACTTGTCTCGTCTGGTGGGAAGGCAACTCAGTGTACTAGATATTACACCAACCATGATTTTTGTGGTAGCCTTGGTCACTATTTCTTTGGAAGTAATGTTGGCGGATGGTCAAGTGGTAGAAGAAGAAACACAGCTGCTGGCAAAAACTATTGACCGCTTAACGCCTCCCGAGGAGGATGATTTGCGTCAATTGGGGCCGTTCTTAATCGGACTTCTGCTTAGGCAAGTTAAGCGGAACCCTACTGCGTCTAATTGCCCCGAATGGTTAACTTTGACTAAGCCTCTAAGCGATGCTGAGAAGCTACTCCTGTTGTGCTTTGCTTATGATATGTCAGCGGCGGATGGGGAAATTGACCCTACTGAGCAGGACTATTTACACATAGTGGCTAAGCATCTGGGGATTGATGTTAGGTATACAGCAGTCCTGGAGGCAGGATTTAGGGATGAAGATATTCAGGATGAACAGGCTTGGGAGGAGTTGCGCTCCCAGCTCCATCCGGATCAGTTTCAGTATCTGGATATGGTATTTGTAGATGCGGCTAGATATATCCTCGATTGCCTGGAAGTATGTAGCTTGTGATGGAAAACTCCTGATGGTTGAAGGTATTGATCTAGCTAACAATTATTATTTCTAATCCTGCCATTAGGCATAATAGTGTTACAGAAAATAGCATCATTTAAGTCAGCCTTAGCTAATTTAGCCTTTTTAAGATTAGCATGGCTCAAATTAGCCTCACTCAAATCAGCATCATGAAAGTCAACACCTTCTAAATTGGCATAACTTAGGTTGGCGGCTCTCAAGTCACTATTATACAGTCTTGCACCACTCAAATTAGCATGACTAAGGTTAGCGCCAGACATTTCTTCATAACCTAGGTTAATATTTTTCAAGTCCAAACCGCTTAAGTCAGCCTCTGCACAAATAAAGATCGCTCCTGCTTTTGATGGGTTAAATCCAGTCGGAAACTCAGTGCATGATGTATAGATAGCTTTGGTAAAATTTATACTATTAAGGTCAGCTTTTTTCCAGCCATCAACCCCTAGCATACGGGAATAACTGAAGTTAGCATTGCTCAGGTCAGAATCACCTAGGTAAACCTCACATAAGGTAGCATAACTGAAATTTACATCCCTGAGCTTACTACCAGCCATATAGATTACAGATAAATCAGCATAACTGAGATCAGTACCACTAAAGTCGCAGTTTTCCAAGTTTGATTCAGACGCTACTAGATGACTCAAGTTAGCCTTAGTGAGGTTGGAATTTTCGATAGTGGTTTCATATAGGTAAGCATTCCTCAAGTTAGCATGACTTAGATCCACATCATCCCAAGTGGCTTCTTCTAAATCAGCATTACTCAAGTCAGCATAATTTAGACAAACACCCTTGAGGTTAGTACTTTTAAAGTTAGCCTTTTTAAAATTAATACCAGAAAAATCTCTTTCACCGGCTTCGTAGCGTTTTAGGAATTCATCACGATTCATAGTATGCCCCTTATTTGTTTAATCTTAGATAGTAATCATCCTGATTATATCGTAAAAAAAAATTATTAGTATTTTCATGGGTTGGGTTAATGATTAATGGTTAATAGTTGTTAGTACTTAATGGTATCAAGCCTAATCTAAGGGTGCCTAATCCTTAATTCTTAATCCCTCATCCCTGATCCTTTATCCTTAATGTGCCGATCAGCAGATGAAATTGCTCCCAACTCCATAAACTTGACGTAGTCATAACGAGTTTTGGTTATTTTAGCAGAACATAAAAATAAAGGTTAGGTTAGTTTTATAGGGAGTTCATTTGCTGTCAGGTTACAAAATAGTTGATTGTTGATTAGGCTTTAGGGATAAACCATGAACTATAGTAATCCTACATGAATCGTGAAATTTCCTGATCCGAAGTTACCTTGTAAAAAAATTCTGCTTTAATTGTGTCTGACTACTTACGACCTATAAAGGCAACTTAATAATCCAGTTCGATTAGACCAAGACTATGACTACAACTGAGCGTAAAACAGATAAGAAAATGGAAGGGCCTAGGACAACTAGTGAAGTGATTCGCATCAAGCCCCAACAGTTTATTCATGTGCTAGACAACAACACCGGTGTTACCCGACTGGAGGTTGGTCCTCAAACCATTACTCTTCGGGATCACGAGCGGCTGATCTTAAAACCTGAACCGATGATTATTGTGCCGCCTCGGTATTATTGTGTGGTTGCTAATCCGTTACTCCGGGATGAAGACGGTCAACCCATTGCTGATCAACATGGTCAAATTCGACTGCGCTACGGTGATCTGGAAATTCGCTTCGCGCAAGATCCGTTTCCCCTTTATCCAAACGAGAAACTGGTAGGGGATGTCACGCAACTGGCAGTAGTCGAGACCAATCAAGCACTGCGTCTGAGAGCAATTAGGGATTTTACCGATACGGTTACGAGAATAGTTGATGGAGAAACCCAGACTGAAACAATTAACCGTTTAGCAGGTGATGAATGGCTGTTTGAAGGACCTGGAACTTATATTCCCCGGGTGGAGGTGGAAGTAGTTGAGACAGTAACAGCTGAGGTGATTAAACCTAACCAAGCCTTACACCTGTTAGCACGGCAGAATTGCACCGATCGTCAAAGGAATAGACGTAGAGCAGGTGAAGAATGGCTGGTTAGAGAAGAAGGAGCCTATTTACCTGGTGTGGATGAAGAAGTAATTGGCATTATTAATGCTTACATTTTGACAGAACAAAAAGCATTACATCTGAAAGCTAAACGCACCTTTACTGATATTTTTGGTCGTCAGCGTAAAGCTGGAGATGAATGGTTGGTCACCTTTGAAGATGCAGAAATTCATATTCCCGATGTTTATGAAGATGTAGTGGGAGAAGTCACGATTACTACCCTGAGCGATCACGAATGGTGTATTGTGGTTGACCCCATTGATGAGTCTGGTAAACCTCAGCTGGGTATGCGAGAGGTTCGCCAGGGGAGAACATCATTTTTCTTGCATCCCGGTGAGTCCTTGGAGAATGGTATCCAAAACATCTATGTTCTCAGTGAGCTCGAAGCACTATTGCTTCGATCCAAAGAAGCGTTTAATGAGGGGGAAGGTGACCAGGTCATTACTCATCAACCAGGGGATTTGTGGATGATTGCTGGGCCACAAGATTATATTCCCCCTGTGGAAGTGGAAGTGGTTGAGAAGCGTCAAGCAATTCCCCTCGATAAGAATGAAGGTATCTATGTGCGTAACATTCAGACTGGTGAACTCAAGCTGGTCGGTGGTCCTCAGGCTTATATGCTCACTCCCTATGAGAAGCTTTGGCAAAAAGAACTGCCATCGGTAGTTGAGGAACTGTTGATGCAAAAAATAGACCCATTGTCTGGGCGTGGTCAGCATTCTCTAGCTGGGGGCGATCAGGAAAATCTAGGAGCATCATTTCCAGGCAGTTCCTGGTAGGCTCTGGCAGAAC
>NZ_MKZS01000001.1:148577-186402 GCF_001942495.1 Moorena bouillonii PNG | reverse complement strand
CCTAGTTGGCGATTTCCGGGAATTGCCGGGAATTGCCTAGGCTTTGACTAGGAGTCGGAGGGAAAATCAGGAGTACGCCAAGGTCTATCCCAACGGGTTGACACTCCCCGCCCTGGAAGGACGGGGATTCTTGCTTGGCCTTTGGCCACGCTACGCGAACAACGGGGTGACTTGTTATCCCTTGCCGGAGCCAGGAAAAATAGAGGTCTCCTCTCCACAAGCGTATTTGGTCTATGACCTAGGTTTCGGTGTGCCCCACCGTACCTAAAATAGATAACAAATTTACATAACAAATTTAGATGAACATTTTTTTGATCTTAGACTTTCATAGACTTCCAAATCGTTAGACTTGATTGTGCAACATGATTATCTCAAAACATGTTTTTTACACTGTCTACTTATTCAAGATCATGTTTATCTAGAACATTAGTTATTCTTTTATCATAACACGGTGCGATAAAACTGTCAATACATAGATGCTCCTTTGGAGCCTTCAGTTGCGAACAAAAAAAAGCCGTCCTGTAAGGACGGGGCGCGATTACCCAAATTTCTTGGTAAAGCGATCGCATCCCGAGTGCGGGGTGCTGTAGCAGGGGAAAAATTTGATGAATTTCACCGCAATTCAGCCCGGATTATCCGTCAGGCCGTGTTTGGCACTGATCAATAAGGTCATATTCGAGATGAATTTCGTTTTCGAGCGAATAACCTGGTAATTACCAATATTGATATTCAGTCAGTGGAGCCAGTGGATGAAGAAACCTTAAGGAGCTTGCAAAAGTCAGTGCAGCTAGCGATTCAAATTACCACTGATGCTCAAGAAGCTGCTGCACGGCAAGATGCGGAACGGATTGAGCAAGAAGCGAAAGCCAGGTTGGAAAGGCAAGTAATTTTGGATCAAAGTGCAGCAGAAGCAGAACGCAAAAAACTTCTAGAATTACAAGCAGAAAATATAGCCATTGAGTCTACAGGTCAAGCAACAGCAGAAGCAAGAGCTAAGGCTGAAGCGGCTCAGATTGAAGGACAATTAGCAGTTAACTTGGCTCAGCAAGAAGCCGAGGCGGCTCGGATTCGCAATGAAATCGAGTTAGCTCAACTCAAAGCACGTCAGGAAGCTGAATTAGCCCATCAACAAGCCTTTAATAACCTAGAGATTGCCAAAGCTGAGCGTATGGCTCACATTAAGAGTGAAGAATACCGACAGAAAGTAGAAGCGATTGGTCCTCAAACCATTCAAGCGATCGCACAAGCAGGTCCGGAAATGCAGGCAAGACTTCTAGAAGCACTTGGTATCCAGAGTGTTTTGATTACCGATGGCAAAAATCCCATCAATCTATTTGGCGCAGCTAATGGTCTGATTACTCCCCCGACTTCTAACTAAGTGCATCTGTGTTTGCTGCGCGCTGTGTCTGCTGCGTGCTGGCACGGTTTCCCTTATACACCGATAGACTGAGAACCCAACGCTATCTTACCGGTCTATCTTATCGGTCTATCTGTGTCGAAGGTTGAGAGTTGAGGTGTTGCTCGACTCTGTTAATGACCCCTAGTAGGAGAAATAAACCAAATACTACAGCAACACCGATAGCAGTCCACTTGAAAAAAACTAACTTTGGCCGACCTTTAGCTGGATAACCACAACTGAGGCAAATTTCATCGTTGGTGCTGGTTAAAGACCCACAAACGTTACACTGTTCTAAAGCCATAGTTCTTGGAAATCTCTACCGTCATAAGATAACTGAAAAAATTATCAGGTGGGTAGAGTACTTTGAGCCTTCGTTACCAACTCCTTGATCCCCAAGTTGCTTAGTTCAAGTGGGTAGGTTACAAAAAAATCAGGGCACAAGGGCAAACCTCCAGGTATGAAGCCTGTGACCAATAACCGATTACCCATTCCTAATCATGGCCTCAGGACACAATTTAATTCTGGATCTAACCACAGTTCTAGGGGCTTCTGCTCTGGGAGGCTACCTTGCCAATCGGCTACGTCAACCTGTACTTTTAGGCTATTTAGCCAGTGGTTTATTGGTTGGTCCGTTTGGTCTTAAACTCGTAGGCGAATTAGAACAAGTCAAATCCCTAGCTGAAATTGGGATTGTTTTTTTGTTATTCACCTATGGGGTAGAGTTTTCTCTATCCCAGCTTAAACGATTTAAAGATATTGTCCTGAAAGGGAGTTTACTGCAAATTAGTCTCACTATTACCCTAGTTGCAGTTTTAGCCAATGGACTTGGTTGGGTTGACGGATTTACTCCGGGAATAATGCTCGGATTCATCATCTCCCTTTCCTCCACCTCAGTAGTTCTTAAAACCCTGATGGAAAGAGGAGAAACCAATACCCTTCATGGTCAAGTGATGCTGGCAATTTTGATTGCTCAAGACCTTAGTTTAGGTCTGATGTTAGCCGTCATCCCCGCCCTTCAGCAGCCCTCAGATATTGGCTCAGCTTTAGTTGTTGCTTTACTCAAAGCGTTGGTGTTTCTAGCTGCTGCTCTAGCCGCCGGTCGCTGGATAATTCCCCATCTCATTAAATATATTGCCCGCACTGAAAACAGTGAGCTATTTCTGATCACAGTAATTGCCCTGTGTTTAGGGATTGCTTTGATTACTGCTGGACTTGGTCTATCCGTTGAAATGGGAGCATTTGTGGCAGGATTAATGATGGCTGAAATTGATTATGCTGACCAAGCAGTTGCCAAAATAATCCCCCTTAAAGACACGTTTGTATGTCTATTTTTTGCATCCATAGGAATGCTGATTGAGCCGGAAGTGCTGCTCGAAAACTTCGGCATAATCATCGGTTTAGTGATGTTAGTCATGGGGGGTAAAGCAGCCATTATCCTACCGATTGTGCTGAAATTTGGCTATTCCTTTAAAACGGCTTTTATTGCTAGTTTTGGTCTCAATCAAATTGGAGAATTTTCCTTTGTCTTAGCAGTGGTTGGCTTTGAGTTAGGATTTATCACTAGGGATCAGTATCTACTCCTGGTGGGAACTACAGCCATTACCCTAGTCCTGACACCCATGTGGCTAAGATGGTCTCCCCGAATAGCAGACCACCTGGTAAATCTGCCGTTTCTGAAAAGCTACCTGCGTCAGTTTCAGGGTACTAAAGCTTTGTCAATTCCAGAAACGATTTGTAATCATGTGGTAGTGGCTGGCTATGGACGAGTTGGGCGAGTACTGGTCAAAATCCTACGCAATCAAGGGCATCAGGTACTGGTGATTGAGAATAGCGAAGCTGCTATTCAACGCTTGAGACATGAGAAAATTCCCTATATGTTTGGGGATGCTCACTCGGAACTGGTGTTAGAAAAAGCCCATCTAGAAAAAGCTAAAGCCCTAGCCATTGCCCTACCCGATCCTGGCAGTACCCGCTTGTTGCTCAAACGTGCCCTCAAGTTTGCCCCAGGACTGGATATCGTGGCTCGTTCTCACAAAAATAGCGAAATTGACCTACTCACCCAGTTAGGGGCGCGGGAAGTAGTGCAACCGGAATTTGAGGCAGCATTGGAAATGGGAGCCCATGTGCTAGTAGCATTGGGAGAAACCCCAGGGATGATTCAGTCAGTGATCAATCGGATTCACCAAGACCGCTATTTGAGTGTACGACCTGAACAAGCTACCTATTCAAAGCAGCAAGAGATCACTGATGTTGCCCAAGAACTCGACAGTGAGTGGGTGACTTTGAGTCAAACTTCCCGTCTAGATTGGGTAACTCTGGCAGCAGCAGATATCCGTAACGTGACTGGGGTAACAGTTTTGACAATTCAACAAGGTAATGATATTGTCCACTACCCACAAGGTAAGATGACTTTGCGTTCAGGGGATCGATTGCTAGTTGTTGGGGAACCGGAAGAATTAGCAGCGTTTAGAGACTGGATCGAAAGTCGCAGTTTCCTTAGTGAGGGATCTAAGCATTGGGTAACTTTGGTAGAGAATTCAAGTTTGGTCGGTATGAAGCCAATTGATCTCCAGGATCAATACAATGTCATGGTTCAGGCGTTGCGTAGACAAGGGAAACTATATAATCCGGTGGATGAAGCTGGAGTATTGCAGGTGGGGGATTGTGTGTTGTTGTCTGGGGAATGGGATGAGGAGTAAGCTTACCCCCGGCTGAAGCACGGGGGCTTTCGCCCAGGCTCCAGAGCGTTGGTTTTCAGTAGCCCTAGCATACTCAACGCGCCTAGACTCCAAATTTATCGAATCTAAGGGTTAAGCGCCGAACCTCAAGGCTGGCTTACTCTACGAATGGGAGGGATTGCTCGCATTCGTAGCTTCTACAACCGAGTCAATTCTCGGACAGCCCCAATACTTCGTTTTGCGCATCACTCGCCGACACTGACTTACTGGCCTAGCCGTTACTCTGAAGTTAAGAGTGCCTTTGCCTATTTCAGTCTTCTTTAATTATAATTGACGGCGACTAAAGTCGCTATTACGCTTCCTCCCCGCTTTAAAAAGACGGGGCTTCCGCGTTTTTTAATTTTTGTGAATGATTTGGTTTCGAGACACTGCGATCGCATATGCGCGAGAATTCCATCCTTCGAGCTCCGAATCCCCCGATTTCACATAAATCCATATAGCAAGCAAATTTTTCTCAAACTAACTAGACACCCAATTCAAAATACTCTACAATATACGATAGAGACGTTATGACAGTTGCTTCATCAGCAACTGATTAGCTGCGTGTGCTGTGGGCTGAGAAGTAGGTTCGAGGCAAGACAATATACACAGCATATCATGTGTTTATTTTGGCATCAGGGCTAAAGTAGGTCAAAGACAGTTAGGTTTAAACAACTCCAATCAGTTCTTGGGTCTACTTTGGGTCAATCAGTGCTTACACTTTCGTGTATCAAGGGATACTGAGTGATGAACAACTTAAGTCCCAGCGAAGTCAGGCGAGTTTAATAGCCTTTTCTGACCAGTAAACGCAATTGAACGAGAATCTAGCTCGACCATCATGCCGAGCTGGATAAAAGTGGGCTCTCTGCTTATTTTTTGAGGAGAGGTTTATCCACTATAAATAGTGACCAGGTTTATAATGACCAGGTTTGTGGCACAAAGGGAATTCAGGTTCTTGAATATCCCTGCTGCCAGACTGCTGCAATGTCTACAAAGGAGAAACCAGTGTCTGTCGGTATCCTCGGTACCAAACTCGGTATGACCCAAGTGTTCGATGATGAAGGAAGAGCGATTCCTGTAACCGTCGTAAAAGCTGGGCCATGCACTGTGACCCAAATAAAAACCAACCAGACAGATGGCTACAATGCCATTCAAATTGGTTATGACCAAGTTAAGCCTAAAGCAATTACTAAGCCTGAAATAGGACACTTGGCTAAGTCCAGCGCCCCACCCTTACGCCACCTACGTGAGTACCGCGTGGATGATACCAGTAATTTTGAACTGGGTCAGCCAGTCAATACCGATATGTTCAGTATTGGTCAAATTATCGATGTCAGCGGTAAAACCATTGGTCGCGGGTTTGCGGGTTATCAGAAACGTCACAACTTCAGGCGAGGACCGATGGCTCATGGTTCCAAAAACCACCGCCTCCCAGGTTCCACTGGAGCAGGGACAACCCCTGGTCGTACCTATCCAGGTAAGAAAATGGCTGGTCGTTACGGCGGTACCAAGGTGACAATTCGCAAACTTGAGTTAGTCAAGATAGATGCAGAGCGCAATTTGCTACTGATTAAAGGTGCAGTTCCCGGTAAACCAGGGACACTATTGAGCATTGCACCAACTAATAAAGTCGGACGTTAGTCAGAACGAAAAAGCAATTAGCTCCCTCATCGTTAGGTGTAAGCCTGATGTATATGTAACTGTTTATTTTTACTACTAGCACTGAGTGCTGAAAAGCTAACAGCTAATTGCTAAATGCTTGGTCCCTAAGAAGGAGAGAACAAATGGTAGATTGTTCAGTGCGAAACTGGCAAGGGGAAGAAGTAGGGCAGGCAACACTCCAGATGCGAGTTGCCAAAGAAGAAAACGCTGCCCACATTGTTCACCGGTCACTGGTTAGACAAATGGCCAATGCTCGTCAAGGCAATGCTTGTACAAAAACTCGTTCCGAAGTTAGAGGTGGAGGACGCAAACCTTGGCGACAAAAGGGAACCGGTCGTGCTCGTGCTGGTTCGAATCGTTCACCCCTATGGCGTGGTGGTGGTGTGATCTTTGGTCCGAAACCCAGAGACTATAGCCAGAAAATGAACCGCAAAGAGCGTCGCTTGGCTCTAAGAACAGCGTTTATGAGTCGAGCCGAGGATTTGATTGTGGTAGAGGAATTTGTTGAGCAACTACCACGACCCAAAACCAAGGATGTGGTGGCAGCAATTGGTCGGTGGGGAATTGAGCCTGAGTCAAAAGTTCTCATAATCCTAGCTCAGCCAGAAGAAAAGGTTTATTTGTCAGTCCGTAACCTAGCAACTGTCAAGTTGATTTATGCCACCAACTTGAATATCTATGATATCCTAGCCGCTGATAAAATCGTGACCACTAACACGGCTCTTACCAAAATTCAGGAGGTTTACAATGACTGAGTATAACCCCCGTGACCTTGCTGATTTGGTGATTCGCCCAATTGTGACTGAGAAGGCGACCCTACTGATGGAGCAGAACAAGTATGTCTTTGATGTGATTATCAAAGCGACAAAGCCACAAATTAGAGCCGCGATTGAAAGTCTTTTTGAAGTAAAAGTGGTGGCAGTAAATACCCTACGTCCGCCACGTAAAAAGCGTCGAGTGGGAAGATTTGTAGGTTACAAACCCCAGTACAAACGGGCGATTGTTACCCTAGCTCCAGGAGATTCCATTACTCTATTCCCAGACGTATAAAACTGGCTAATTGCTAAATGCTAATTATTAATTTGGTTAATTGCCAATTGGTAGATTGTCAATTGTTAAGACAAACTAGTCAAGACAAACTAGTCAAGACAAACTAATTAAAAAATACTTGTTATGGGCATCCGTAGCTATCGACCATATACCCCAGGCACTCGTCAGGGTACTGTCTCAGACTTCGCTGAGATTACTCGGACTGAGCCAGAAAAATCCCTAACCAAGTCTAAGCATCGTAAAAAAGGTCGCAATAATCGCGGTGTTATTACCTGTCGCCATCGCGGTGGCGGACATAAGCGTCTATACAGGGTAATTGACTTCCGCCGGGATAAGCACAATATTCCAGCAAAAGTGGCAGCAATTGAGTATGACCCCAATCGGAATGCTAGGATTGCGCTCCTCTACTATCAAGATGGGGAAAAGCGATATATCTTGCATCCTGTGGGTTTGGAAGTGGGGTCAAGCATCATATCTGGGCCTGACTCTCCCATCGAAATAGGCAATGCCTTGCCCCTAAAGGATATTCCCTTAGGCACCAACGTGCATAACGTTGAACTGATCCCAGGGCGAGGAGCACAGATTGTTCGTGCTGCCGGGGCAACTGCTCAAGTGCAAGCAAAAGAAGGTGACTATGTCACCCTAAAGCTGCCCTCTAGTGAAGTCAGGATGTTGCGTAAAGAATGCTACGCCACTATTGGACAGGTCGGTAATGTTGAAGCGAGAAACTTGAGTTTAGGCAAAGCTGGTCGCAATCGACATAGAGGCCGTCGTCCCCAAGTACGGGGCAGTGTAATGAACCCGGTAGATCACCCCCATGGCGGTGGTGAGGGTAGAGCTCCGATTGGTAGAAGTGGTCCAGTAACCCCCTGGGGTAAACCAGCCTTGGGAGCCAAAACTCGTAAGGTCAAAAAGCAAAGTAGTTCTTTAATTGTCCGGCGTAGGCGGAAATCCTCTAAGCGAGGGCGCGGCGGTCGCGATTCTTAAGGAGTTGAACGTTAAAGTTAGCAGGTTAAACGTTGTAACTAGCAACTACTAACTACAAACTAGCAACTATTAACTACCAACTAACAACTAAAAACTAACGAGCGTTGAATTATGGGTCGTTCATTAAAAAAAGGTCCTTTTATAGCCGATAGTCTTCTGACTAAGATTGAAACCTTGAATGCTAAAGGCCAAAAACAGGTGATTAAAACCTGGTCAAGAGCCTCAACCATTGTGCCGCAGATGGTAGGTCACACCATTGCCGTTCATAACGGGCGGACACATGTACCAGTTTTTATCAATGAGCAGATGGTAGGTCATAAGCTGGGCGAATTTGCCCCGACTCGAACATTTCGGGGACATGTTAAGGATGGTAAGGCCCGTCGTTAAAGTGATTAGTTCAGTAGTTAGTAGCTATAAAGAAAGCAAATGATGGAACGATGGCGATAGACACTACAGCAGAAACTAAAGCGATCGCACGCTACATTCGAATGTCTCCAAGCAAGGTCAGGCGAGTACTTGACCAAATTCGGGGGCGTTCCTATCGGGAAGCTCTGATCATTCTGGAATTCATGCCCTACCGGGCTTGCCAACCAGTATTGAAAGTACTACGCTCCGCTGTTGCCAATGCTGAACACAATTCAGGTATTGACCCGGCTAGCTTATACATCACTAAAGCTTTTGCGGATATGGGACCAAGCTTGAAGCGATATCGACCAAGGGCTCAAGGTCGTGCTTATCAGATTCGCAAGCCAACCTGTCATATCACCGTGGCTGTTTCTCCAGAAGTAGATGATTAGTTAGTGAGTTAATTGAGAATTACCAACGGCAAACACTAATAGCGCTATGGCTCGATAATAGGGAAAGAAAAGAACAGTGGGACAGAAAATACATCCAATTGGTTTTCGGCTAGGTATCACGCAAGAGCATCGCTCTCGCTGGTTTGCCGACTCAAAGCGTTATCCGCTTCTGTTGCAGGAAGATTACCAAATCCGACAATATGTTGACAAAAACCTCAATAATGCTGGAATTTCCGACATCCGGATTGAGCGCAAAGCTGACCAGATTGATTTAGAAATTCATACAGCTCGACCTGGGGTAGTTGTTGGTCGTGGTGGCAGTGGTATTGAGTCTTTGCGTGTCGGTCTGCAAAAAGCCCTGGGCAACAATCGTCAGATTCGCATCAATGTCGTGGAAGTATCACGGGTGGATGCAGATGCTACCCTAATTGCCGAGTACATTGCCCAACAGCTAGAGCGCCGAGTTTCCTTCAGACGAGTGGTTCGTCAAGCAATTCAGCGGGCTCAGCGGGCTGATGTCCAAGGCATTAAAGTTCAGGTAGGTGGTCGGTTAAATGGAGCTGAAATTGCCCGAAGCGAGTGGACTCGTGAAGGACGAGTTCCCCTCCATACCCTCCGGGCAAATATTGATTATTCCTACAAAACGGCCCAAACCATTTATGGAATTTTGGGCATTAAAGTTTGGGTTTTCAAAGGGGAAGTGATTCCTGGTCAAGAAGAAAAGCCTACCCCTAACACAGCTCAACCTCGTCGCCGTCAGCCAAAACGCCGCCAGCAGTTTGAAGACCGGTCAAATGACTAGTTACTAATGACTAGTCATTTTAGAATTGCTTGCTTGTTAATTGTCAGTTTTCAAGTTTCGATTTTCAATTAACAAAGAACAAATTATGTTAAGTCCAAAAAGAACAAAATATCGCAAACAGCACCGGGGACGAATGAAAGGTATGGCCACTCGTGGCAGTACCATTAACTTTGGTGATTATGCTCTGCAAGCCACAGAACCAGCTTGGATTACCTCCCGCCAAATCGAAGCAGGTCGTCGGGCTATGACCCGCTACGTTCGTCGTGGTGGTAAAATCTGGATTCGAATTTTCCCAGATAAACCAGTCACCATGCGTCCCGCAGAAACTCGTATGGGTTCCGGAAAAGGTTCCCCAGAGTTTTGGGTAGCAGTAGTTAAACCCGGTCGGATTATCTATGAAATCGCTGGGGTAAGCGAAGAAGTTGCTCGGGAAGCCATGCGTCTGGCCGCTAACAAATTTCCCATTAAATTGAAGTTCATTTCTCGTGAAGGGGAAAAGGTATAAGCTATGGCTCTGCCCAAGATAGAAGATGCTAGAAGTCTGAGCGATGCCGAACTAGAACAGGAAATCTTAGCAGCTAAGCGTCAGTTGTTTGACTTGCGCCTGCAAAAGGCAACCAAACGCTTAGAAAAACCTCACCAGTTTAAGCATCTTAAGCACCGAATCGCTCAGCTAATGACAGTAGAACGAGAACGGCAACTCGCTAAACAGAAAGAATCAACAGATACCTCACAAAGTGATACCCCACAATCAGAACAAAGTGATACCCCACAATCAGAATCAGAAGCATAAGGAATAGTATGGCAGCAAAAGAGAGAGTTGGCCTGGTGGTCAGCGACAAAATGGACAAAACTGTGGTGGTGGCTATTGAAAATAGGTCTCCCCACCCAAAGTACGGCAAAATTGTTGTGCGTACCAAGCGATACAAAGCTCATGATGAGGAAAATAAATGTAAAGAAGGCGATCGCGTTCGGATTAGAGAAACACGACCACTAAGTCGTACCAAACGCTGGATGGTTGCTGAAATCGTCAGTAGTTCCTCAAAATAGCGAGTTAACCCTAGTCGATGTGGGTTCTCCACGACCTACAAATGTGCGTGAGATCTCGGAAGAAAATCCTTTCGGAATTGGAAACAAACCCAAGGTTTAACTCATAAATCGTTTAACTCATAACTGATTACTCTATTAGAGGAGGAACACTGATGATTCAACAAGAGAGTTACCTAAACGTTGCTGACAACAGTGGAGCCAGAAAAATAATGTGCATCCGCGTTATTGGTGCAGGAAATCGGCGCTACGGTGGTGTGGGTGATGTAATTATTGGTGTGGTCAAGGATGCCATTCCAAATATGGGGGTCAAAAAGTCAGATGTAGTTAGGGCTGTGATTGTGCGCACCCGCAAGGGCCTACGTCGGGAAAGCGGTATGAGTATTCGCTTTGATGACAACGCAGCAGTAATTATAAACGCAGATGGCAATCCCAGAGGTACCCGCGTTTTTGGCCCTGTAGCGCGGGAACTGCGAGAGAAAAACTTCACAAAAATTATATCCCTTGCTCCGGAGGTACTCTGATGCCAAGTAAACACAAGAAGGCACAAACTGATACCCCATTACGCTACAAAATGCACGTTAAACAGGGCGACACGGTACAAGTGATTGCCGGTCGAGATAAAGGCAAAATTGGAGAGATTTTGCGGACGCTACCCAAAATTAGCAAGGTAGTAGTCAAAGGAGTTAACGTCAAAACTAAGCATGTCAAGCCTCAACAAGAAGGTGAGAAAGGTCAAATTGCTACGTTTGAAGCTCCAATCCATAGCTCCAACGTTATGCTTTACTCGAATAAAGAAAAAATTGCTAGCCGCATCTGCTATACCTTTACCGACGATGGTCGTAAGGTGCGGATGCTCAAAAAAACTGGTGAGATTATTGACTAATTAGTCCCTAGTGCTTAATCCTTAGTCCTCAGTACTCAAAAAAGTAACAAAAAAATTACTCTTGGCAGTTACTAATGGCTAATAAGCAATGACCAATGACTAATAATTAATGACAATTGCCCTGACCAAGCCCAGGGAAATCAAAGGAAAAAAACTATGACAAAAGGGTTAAAAATCCTATACCAGGAGACAATAGTCCCCAAATTAAAAGAACAATTCGGTTACAAAAACATTCATCAAGTACCGAAATTAGTCAAAGTTAGTCTTAACCGAGGATTAGGAGAGGCATCTCAAAATGCCAAGGCTCTGGAATCGTCGGTGAGCGAAATTGCCATCATCACCGGTCAAAAACCGGTGGTTACACGAGCAAAACAAGCGATCGCGGGTTTTAAAATCCGTGCCGGGATGCCTGTTGGTGTCACGGTTACCCTCCGTTCAGAGCGTATGTACTCCTTTCTAGAGCGGCTAATTAACTTAGCCCTGCCAAGAATTCGGGACTTTCGGGGTCTTAGCCCTAGAAGCTTTGACGGTCGTGGTAACTACACTCTTGGGGTGCGAGAGCAACTCATTTTTCCAGAAGTAGACTACGACAGTATCGATCAGATTCGTGGTATGGATATTACCATAGTCACCACTGCCAACACTGACGAAGAAGGTCGCGCCTTACTCAAAGAGATGGGAATGCCTTTCCGGGATAAATAAGCCTGTAATCATAGGAAGGAACAATGCCGGCAAACGACACAATTGCAGATATGCTGACCCGCATTAGAAATGCCTGCTTGGTTCGGCATCAAACAACAAATGTACAATCAACTAAAATGACCCGGGCGATTGCCCAAGTACTCAAAGAAGAAGGCTTTATTACTGATTTTGAGGAAGCAGGCGAAGGGGTCAAAAAATACTTAGTTGTTTCCCTAAAATACAAGGGCAACAATCGCAAACCAATTATCAGATCCCTGAAGCGGGTGAGTAAACCTGGATTGCGAGTTTACTCCAACCGTAAAGAACTGCCAAGAGTCTTGGGAGGGATTGGGATTGCTATTATCTCTACTTCTAATGGCATCATGACCGACCGGGAAGCAAGGCGTCGGGGAATTGGTGGTGAAGTTCTGTGTTACGTATGGTAAAGGATGAAGCATGAAGGATGAAGGATCTACTAAGAGCCGTCAGCTGACTCGCTACTTAAAAATCTAGGCTTGCCAGCTATCAGCTGAAAGCCCCTGTAGATTAGAGCATCAGTTCGATCAATAATCAGCTCAGTATATGCCAAACGGTCCGATAACAACCTAGGATTGATCGGATTAGCTGATTAACCAATTCATGACATAGTTCATACTTCATACTTCATACCTTTATATTTCATACTTCTTTAGTTAGGAGGATAATTTTATGTCACGTATTGGCAAGCGCCCTATACCAATTCCCAGTAAAGTTACTGTAACAATAGACGGTCAACAGGTGAAGGTCAAAGGTTCCAAAGGTGAACTGGATTGGGTTTTGCCAGATACAATTAAAGCTGAGCAAGTTGGTGAAACTGTAGAGGTTTCCCGGCGCGAAGAAACCCGAACCGCCCGTGAAAGTCATGGTTTGTCTCGCACTCTGGTGGCCAACATGATTGAGGGAGTCTCCAAAGGGTTTGAAAAACGTTTGGACATTCAGGGAGTCGGTTATCGAGCTCAAGTGAAAGGTCGAAATCTAATTTTAAACGTTGGTTACAGCCAGCCAGTGGAGATCGTTCCTCCTGAGGGGATTGAAGTCAAAGTTGAAAACAACACCAACGTCATTGTCAGTGGCATCAACAAAGAAGTTGTAGGCAACACAGCTGCAAAAATTCGTGCAGTTCGACCCCCAGAAGTCTATAAAGGTAAAGGCATTCGATATGCCGGTGAAATAGTCAGACGTAAAGCTGGTAAAGCAGGTAAGAAGTAAACTATGAAACTTACTCGAAAAGAATCTATACGACACAGACATAGGCGGGTACGCCGGAAAGTCAGTGGTACTGCTGAACGCCCAAGATTAGCTGTATTTCGCTCTAATGAGCACATTTATGTGCAAGTTATCGATGACAATCAGCAACATACCATAGTGGCAGCTTCAACGTTAGAACCAGCTCTGAGATCTGAACTCAAATCTGGAGCCACCTGTGAAGCCTCAGCTAAAGTGGGTCAGTTGGTTGCCCAACGAGCACTAGAAAAAGGTCTCAAGAAAGTGGTCTTTGACCGTGGGGGCTACCTATATCATGGTCGTGTCAAAGCTTTAGCAGAAGCTGCTCGTGAAGCCGGGCTGGATTTTTAGTAACTGCTAATTAAAAGTTGACAACTGACAATTGCAATTATGCAATTAGCAATTAAAAATTAGCAACGATAAATCAGCTAATTTTTGATTACTTACTATCATGATTTAATCTATAGCGAACTATGGCAAATCGTAGAAAAAGCAACCGCTCTAAAGAAAAAGAAAGTAATTGGCAAGAGCGGGTTATCCAAATCCGCCGCGTTAGTAAGGTGGTCAAAGGGGGTAAAAAATTGAGCTTCCGCGCCATCGTAGTTGTAGGTAATGAAAAAGGTCAGGTGGGGGTTGGTGTAGGCAAAGCCAGTGATGTAATTGGTGCTGTCCGTAAAGGAGTTGCTGATGCCAAAAAGCAACTCATTGATGTACCCTTAACCAAAACTAATTCCATTCCTCACCCATCTAGAGGTAGGGCTGTGGGAGCCAAAGTGATCATGCGACCTGCTGCTCCCGGAACTGGTGTGATTGCTGGTGGTGCTGTGCGCACAGTACTTGAGTTAGCTGGAGTTAAAAATGTCTTAGCTAAACAGCTTGGTTCCAATAACCCCCTCAATAATGCTAGAGCAGCAATCAACTCTCTTGATTCCCTGCGCACATTTTCAGAGGTGGCTCAAGAACGGGACATTCCCCTTGAACAAATCTATGCATAGATTAAAAACCAGCTAGGTAGAAATAAAAGTAATATGCTCAAGGTTGACGGTTTAGCGTCAGCCGTCAATCAGAGAAAAAAACATTTTTATCCTTACAAAAAACGATGAGAATCAATGATGCAGTCCCCAAACAAGGCTCCAAAAAGCGCCGACGCCGTGTAGGTCGTGGCATTGCTGCTGGTCAAGGGGCTAGCTGCGGTTTTGGAATGCGTGGTCAAAAATCCCGTTCAGGTCGAGGGACAAGACCTGGTTTTGAAGGGGGTCAGATGCCCTTATATCGCCGTATACCCAAGTTAAAACACTTTACGGTCATTAACCCCAAACATTACACTACAATCAACGTAGGTAAGTTGGCATCACTTCCCGCCAATACTGAGGTAACTTTGGAATCCTTGTTGGAGACAGGTTTAGTCACCACCAATGATGGTCCATTAAAACTACTCGGTGATGGCGAGCTGAATGTGCCACTCAATATAAAAGCTGCTGCCTTTACAAGTGGTGCCCGCCAAAAAATCGAGGCGGCTGGTGGCAGCTGGGAAGTTATAGCTAAGTAACCCCTTTAGCCCTTATGCTCCTGTATCTTCAAGAGGTACCTTAAATGACTGTCAGTCGAGACAAAGCCCCAACTGCTCAAGAGACGTTTATGCAAATGGCTCAAGCGGCTGGCCTTAGAGGTCGGCTGCTTGTCACCGTTGGTTTGTTAATTTTAGCCCGCTTGGGTGTCTTTCTTCCTGTACCAGGAATTGATCGAGCCAGATTTTCAGCAGAACTCCAGAATAGCCCGTTTGTCGGTCTTTTGGACTTTTTCTCTGGTGGTGGTTTTTCCGCCCTAGGGATTTTTGCCTTGGGAATTTTGCCTTATATTAATGCTTCGATTATCCTACAACTGCTAACGGCAGCAATTCCTTCTTTAGAAAATTTGCAGAAAAATGAAGGTGAAGCAGGGCGTCGAAAAATCGGTCAGATTACCCGTTATGTTGCCCTAGGCTGGTCTGTGATTCAAAGTATTGGCTTATCGTTGTGGGCACAGCGGTTTGCTGTTGAACCAGGCGCATTCTTCGTGTTTGAAACTGTCCTTGCCCTCACGGCTGGCTCTATGTTCGTGATGTGGCTATCAGAGTTAATTACCGAACGAGGCATTGGCAACGGAGCGTCACTGTTGATTTTTGTCAATATTGTTGCTGTTTTGCCCCGCACCTTGGGTCAAACCATTGAACTGGCTCAGACCGGTGGTCGAGAAACGGTGGGTAAGGTAATTGTGCTGCTGTTAGTTTTCTTAGTCATGATTGTCGGTATTGTCTTTGTGCAAGAAGGAAGCCGACGAATTCCGATTATTACTGCCAGACGTCAAGTTGGTAAGCGCCTTTACCGGGAGCGGAAAAATTATTTGCCCCTAAGGCTAAACCAAGGTGGCGTGATGCCAATTATCTTTGCCTCAGCCGTCTTAATCCTACCCACATCTCTAGCTGGGATAACTAGTGGCGATAATAGCAATGGATTGTTAGGCTCAATCAATCAAGTCCTAATCCAGATTGGCAATTATCTGAACCCCAATGGTCAAACTCCTTGGGTCTATGTTGCTGTCTATTTAGTCTTGATTTTGTTCTTTAGCTACTTCTACGCCTCCCTGATTATAAACCCAGTAGATATGTCCCAGAATTTGAAGAAAATGGGGGCAAGTATCCCTGGTATTCGACCAGGAAGGGCTACGAGTGAATATATAGAGAGAGTTTTGAACCGACTGACCTTATTAGGAGCAATTTTCCTAGGACTGGTAGCTGTAGTACCAACTGCAGTCGAAAGCGCCACTGGTGTAACCACATTTAGGGGATTAGGTGCCACATCCTTGCTGATTTTGGTCGGGGTTGCCATCGATACAGCCAAGCAAATTCAAACCTACGTGATTTCCCAGCGTTACGAAGGTATGGTCAAGCAGTAAACCGATTGGGCAATGGGCGCAGCAGCTTTTTTAGGTGGATGAGCCTCAAATTTTCGGGTCAGTTGGTTGTTGTTCATTGCCTAGGACAAAAACCAACTGACACATCACCCATGACACATGACACATGAAAAGATTAATCTTTTTAGGACCTCCAGGAGCAGGTAAAGGAACTCAAGCCAAAATTGTGGCTGAACAACTAGGGATTCCTCACATTTCCACCGGGGAAATTTTGCGAGGGGCTGTAAGTGCTCAAACCCTCCTGGGTCAAAAAGCTCAGTCCTATATGGATAAAGGAGAATTGGTGCCTGACGAGTTGCTCATAGATCTAATCCGCGATCGCCTAAATCAACCCGATGCTCAAAAAGGTTGGATTTTAGACGGTTTTCCCCGTAACGTCAGCCAAGCCCATTTCTTGAATGACCTGTTGCAGGAGCTTGACCAAACTTTTGATGGTGCCATCAACCTGGAAGTTCCAGATCAGGTTTTGATCGACAGACTATTGGAAAGGGGTCGTAAGGAGGGACGTACAGATGATAATGAGGAAACTATCCGCACACGTCTTGAGGTCTATAACCTTCAAACAGCTCCTTTGGTGAAGTTTTACCAAGAACACTCCGCTTTAAAATCTATTAATGGTGATCTCTCCTTAGAGCAAGTCACCGAATCGATTAAACAAGTTCTAGGGTAATCATTTTAGGGTAAGCCCATGCCGAAAGTCGGAAACCCCCTGCGTCCGGCAGGTCAGCCATGATCTGACCCTATTGTAGCTAATACCATTAGCCTAATACTTAGACTAATTTAGACTAATGGTTATTCTAATGGTTCGACCGGTGTCACCTATGCCTTGAGCTAGGCCACGGTAAAAATGCTTACCTGACCCCACTACTCCAAAGTTGGTGGAAAATTATTTTAGTTGGTATAATTTTGGATTTGATAAAATATGTTAAGACTCCCTGAATTAAATAATCAAAATTTAGAACATAGGGGGATAGTTGTATTGAGGTTAAAACACGTTGGCTAAACAAGACTTAATTGAAATGGAAGGCACGGTGACTGAATCCCTGCCGAATGCCATGTTTAGGGTTGACTTGGACAATGGCTTTAATGTCCTAGCTCATATTTCCGGTAAAATCCGTCGGAATTACATCAAAATTCTGCCTGGAGACCGGGTCAAAGTTGAACTAACCCCCTACGATTTAACCAAAGGCAGGATTACCTACCGCCTGCGTAAGAAGTAAAACTAGCAGCGACTTCTGTTTTATTAAAAATAAGTTAAATTTGACAAGTCAACCTAAAAAAAGATATAATAACCAACTGCATTGTGTCCAGAAAAAAAAGAGATGAAAGTTAGACCATCTGTCCGAAAAATGTGTGAGAAGTGCCGCGTAATTAAACGCCACGGTAGAGTTATGGTAATTTGCCCCAATCCCAAGCACAAACAGCGTCAGGGATAAATCTCACATCCATACACTTAATCCATACATTTAATTTGTAGCACAAAACTTCAGTCAAGGGAGAAGCAAGCGTGGCTCGGATTGCCAGTGTAGACCTACCTCGCGATAAACGTGTAGAAATAGGTCTGACCTACATTTATGGAATCGGTCTGTCGCGGTCTAAAGACATTTTAGCAGCAACAGGAGTTAACCCAGATACAAGGGTTAAGGATTTGACCGATGCTGAGGTGGCTGCCCTCAGAGCAGCTGTCGAAAAAAATTATCAGGTGGAAGGGGATTTAAGGCGCTGGCAGTCAATGAACATCAAGCGCCTAGTAGATATTGGTACCTATCGCGGACGTCGTCATCGCATGGGACTGCCCGTGAGAGGACAGCGAACCCGCACTAATGCCCGTACCCGTCGCGGTAGACGAGTGACTATCGCTGGAAAGAAAAAAGCACCGGCTAAGAAGTAATAGCTCTAGTCAGCTCAACTATCCACCACAGCTTTGTGGTCATTGGTCATTCGTCAAAAGTAACTGCCAGGAGACCTTCTGTTAGTCACTTTGGACAAAGGACTTTGGACAAAAGACTTTGGACAAAATTGTTCAAGTTACTCAACCCCAAGATAATCAATCACCGATAGAGTAAAGTCAAGTGACATGGCGCGACCAACAAAAAAAGGTGGTACAAAAAAGCAGAAACGCAATGTACCCAATGGAATAGCATACATCCAGTCTACGTTCAATAATACTATCGTTACCATTTCTGACACCAAAGGGGATGTAGTCTCTTGGGCTTCAGCTGGCTCTAGTGGATTTAAGGGGGCAAAAAAAGGAACTCCCTTCGCTGCTCAGACCGCTGCTGACAGTGCTGCCCGACGAGCCATAGACCAAGGTATGCGTCAGGTGGAAGTGATGGTGAGTGGACCAGGAGCAGGTCGAGAAACCGCTATTCGGGCCCTGCAAGGAGCCGGACTGGAAATCACCCTAATCAGGGATGTAACTCCAATTCCTCATAACGGCTGCCGTCCACCCAAACGGCGTCGAGTATAAGAGTATATTTTTTGCGACCGTTAGGTTGAAAGGAAAGTAGCTTGAAAGGAGGAGGTTCATCAGGAACTTCTTACCCTTTTTACCCTTTGGCTTACTATCCCTTCAACCTGTATTCGGTTAAAGGGGTCTTATGAATAGAGGGAGGTCACTCTGTGGCGCAGTTTCAGATTGAGTGTGTAGAATCCAAAACACTGAAGAACCAAAGTCAGTATAGCAGATTTGTCCTAGAGCCTCTCGAACGTGGTCAAGGCACAACGGTTGGCAACGCCCTCAGACGAGTTTTGCTGTCCAACCTAGAAGGGGCAGCAGTGACCGCTGTCCGGATTGCTGGCGTAAACAATGAGTTTGCCACAATTGAGGGAGTCAGAGAGGATGTCCTGGAAATTATGCTGAATATGAAGGAAGTTGTCCTCAAAAGCTACACCTCTCAACCTCAGATAGGTCGAGTGATGATTACTGGGCCATCCACTGTGAGAGCTGCTCAGTTTGATTTGCCCTCGGAGGTGGAAATTATTGCTCCAGGTCAGTATGTTGCTACCTTAGCAGAAGGGGCTAAGCTGGAAATGGAGTTCCGCATCGAAAAAGGTACAGGATATCGCTCTGTGGAACGGGGGCATGATGAATCAACAGCGGTAGATTTCCTCCAGATTGACTCTGTGTTCATGCCGGTGACTAAAGTAAATTACAGCGTTGAGAATACTCGCATTGATGGTGCTCTGGAAAAGGATCGCTTAACTTTAGAGGTCTGGACCAATGGTAGTATAACTCCCCAAGAAGCTCTATCTCAAGCGGCTGGTACCCTGGTGGATCTGTTCAATCCTCTCAAGGATATTAATCTCGAATCTATTAAAGATGACTATGGTGATGATGACGATCCCACCAGCCAAATCCCGATCGAAGAATTACAACTCTCGGTTCGGGCTTACAACTGCCTGAAACGAGCACAGATAAATTCTGTATCCGATTTGCTCGATTATAGTCAGGAAGACCTCCTAGAAATCAAAAACTTTGGTCAAAAGTCGGCTGAAGAAGTGATTGAAGCTCTGCAACGACGTCTAGGAATTACACTGCCCCACGAAAAATCCGCTAAGACTTAACCACAACAATTAAACTTAAGGGACTGGAGAAGCACGCAAGTAGCTAGTCTAAACCCTAGGAATAAAGGCAAATCTTGTTCAAAAAAAAGGAGGAAGCTAAAAAATGCGTCACGGGCGTCGTGTGCCAAAACTGGGCAAGCCAGCAGATCAACGTCGGGCTCTGATGAGATCCCTGACCACTGAATTACTGCGTCATGGTCGAATCACTACCACTAAAGCTCGGGCAAAAGCCATTCGTTCGGAGGTGGAGCGGATGATTACCCTGGCCAAGGATGGTTCCTTGGCATCCCGACGTAGGGCAATTGCCTATCTCTACGACAAAAAGTTAGTTCACTCCCTCTTTGCTGAGGTGAAAACGCGATATGGCGATCGCAATGGCGGATATACCCGAATTCTGCGCACGGTGCGGCGTCGTGGTGATAATGCTGAAATATCTATTATTGAACTAGTCTGAGGCAATTAACAATTAAAGCAATTAACCATTAAAAATGTCAATTGTTAATCGTTAATCCATGATGTCTGCCAACGATGCTAAAGCTATCCAGCGAATTGCCCTGGTTATTCAATACCTGGGTAATAACTTTTATGGCTGGCAGCGACAACCAAAGCATCGCAGTGTTCAGTCGGAAATCGAAACAGTTCTGTCCACCGTGCAACAGCGAGCCATAACCCTATATGGTGCTGGTCGTACTGATACAGGGGTTCACGCTGCTGCCCAAGTCGCTCATTTTAATGCCACAGGTCCCATACCAGCCCATCGCTGGGCAGCCATACTCAATAGTAGACTGCCAGAGGATATCTTAGTCCGAGCATCAGCATTAGTCTCACCAGACTGGCATGCTCGGTTTAGTGCCATCTGGCGTCGTTATCGATACACAATCTATACCGACGCCTGCCCTAACTTGTTTGTCCAACCCTTTTGTTGGCACTATTATCAAGCTCCTCTTGATGAATCCCTGATCCAGGCAGCCTTAAAACCACTGCTGGGTAAGCATCACTTGGCAGCCTTTCACCGAAGCAACTCGGGGCGATCGCATTCCTGGGTAAATGTGCAAGCAGCCGAATGTTACCGCAATGGATCATTTATTCATATAGAAATTCAAGCTAACGGATTTCTATATGGTATGGTGCGTCTGTTGGTAGGAATGCTAGTACAAGTGGGAATAGGGAAGCTAACCCCAGAACAGTTTACTGACATCTGGGTTAACCAACAGCGGGACAAGGTGAAACACGCTTCCCCAGCCAAAGGCTTGTGCTTGCTAAGGGTTGGCTACCCGGAATGCCCCTTTCCCCCAGAAATATGGTATGATTCTCAACCCAAATTTATATTACCTCAATTGACGGGTTGAAGACTACACGTAACAAGGTTGAAGAGGGGGTGAAGGTGACAGGTAACAAGCCTGAAGGCTACTTCTAAAGATAAGTAACATTCAATTTTTACTGTCAACCTACTAACCGACAAGGGCTCCTTGGGGTAGAACAACCTGTGAAGCGTGGGCCTTAAGGCCAAGCTACAAGGGACAACCTTTCAACCCAACCGTAAACCTGATATTGATTGAACCGATGGAAAAAACCCACATACCAACTAAAGACTCAATCGAAAAAAAGTGGTACGTTGTAGACGCCACCAACCAGCGTCTAGGACGACTAGCCAGTGAAATAGCCATCATTCTGCGGGGGAAGAACAAACCTACTTACACTCCCCACATGGATACTGGTGACTTCGTGATTGTTGTCAATGCCGAAAAAGTTATGGTAACTGGCAGAAAACGGGAGCAAAAACTATACCGCCGCCATTCCGGTCGTCCTGGCGGTATGAAGACAGAAACCTTTGCACAATTGCAAGCACGTATACCCGAAAGAATTATCGAGAAAGCTGTCAAGGGTATGCTACCTAAAAACTCTCTGGGTCGCCAACTTTTCAAGAAGCTGAAAGTTTACACTGGTCAGACCCATCCCCATGAAGCACAACAACCCCAAGAACTAACTATTAAAACAATTCCAGGAGGCTAAAACCAATGCAAGCAGAAGAACAAGCAGGTCGCGCTGTTTACTGGGGAACTGGTCGTCGTAAGTCATCAGTCGCTAGAGTGCGTTTGGTTCCCGGTAGCGGTCAGTTGATTGTTAATAAACGTCCAGGGGACGCTTACTTTAACTTTAACCCCATGTACCTAGCCAGCCTGAAAGCACCTTTGGAAACCTTAGGTTTGGAAAATGAGTACGATATCCTAGTCAATGCCCACGGTGGTGGCTTAACCGGACAATCTGATGCTGTGCGTCTAGGGGTGGCTAGAGCCTTGTGCGAACTAGACCCAGAAAACCGCCAACCTCTTAAAATAGAAGGCTACTTGACTCGTGACCCACGGTCAAAAGAGCGCAAGAAATATGGCTTGAAAAAAGCTCGGAAAGCCCCCCAATACTCGAAGCGATAAATTATCAGCTGGCTAATTTAAAATTCAACATGGTAATTAAAAATTTGTAAGCATTCAAACCTTAGCTATCAGCTATCAGCCATTCCGAATAAACTTTTAGCTAAAAGCAAGAATAAATAAGCTAATAAATTAGCGGATTAAGGGTTGCCCACAATAGCTAATGTATGGGCAATATTAAGCCACATGCCTAAGTTTGACAGGATTGAAAAGCTGACTGCTAAGGGGCTGATAGCACCTCAAGTAGCGTGCGTGGCACAGGCTTATAGCCTGTGGTGTAGCGCATATCCTTACCAGAATTTAACAATTAGCAATGGATAATTAGCTAATTATATTGTAAAATACAAAGCAAAGGAGGAACTATGCCAAAACCAGATATTCACCCAGAGTGGTACCCAGAAGCCAAAGTCTATTGCAACGGGGAAGTTGTGATGACCGTTGGCTCAACTCAGCCAGAACTTCACGTAGATGTTTGGTCTGGGAATCATCCCTTCTACACAGGAACCCAGAAAATTATTGATACGGAAGGGCGAGTTGAACGCTTTATGCGGAAATATGGCATGCTTGATGCTCCAGAAAATACAGCTAGCTCTGATGGGACAAAGAAATAGCTCCTAAAGTTCAAGGGTGAAGGATGAAGGATAAACGATGAACCAGGAGGAATGAACGATGAAATGGGTTTAGCGATGGCTAACTTAAGGTTGACTAAAAACTTGATAAACAGTTAGGACTTAAACTTCCCACTTAATACTTCCCACTTCATAATTCATAAATTTATACTTCATCCTTCCTAACTTCTGAGGCTATTTCAAGAGAGCGATCGCATAAACCATGGCTGAAACCTACCTGCTGGAAAAACTCAACTCTGTCGAGCAAACCTACCATGAGTTAACAAGGCGTCTGGCTGATCCAGATATCGCCACAGACCCCAATGAGTTGCAACGAGTGGCAAAAGCTCGTTCCTCCCTAGAAGGAGTTGTTGCTACCTACGACAACTGGAAGCAAACCCAAGAGGAGTTGGCAGGAGCACGGCAAATCCTTAAAGAATCCACTGGTGAGCCAGAATTGCAAGAAATGGCAGCTCTGGAAGTTGAGGAACTCCAGACCAAGCTAGAGCACCTGGAAAGAGAACTTAAAATATTACTCTTGCCCAAAGACCCGAATGATGAAAAGAATATCATGCTGGAGATTCGGGCAGGAACTGGTGGCGATGAAGCAAGTATCTGGGCAGGGGACTTGGTACGGATGTACTCACGCTATTCCGAAAGTCAAAACTGGCGAGTAAAGTTATTGAGTGAGTCTCTGGCGGATATGGGAGGCTTCAAAGAGGCGATATTAGAAATTCAGGGAGACCAAGTTTACAGCAAGCTGAAGTTTGAAGCTGGGGTTCATCGAGTCCAACGAGTACCTGTTACTGAGGCTGGCGGTAGAGTTCACACCTCAACAGCAACGGTAGCCGTGATGCCAGAAGTTGATGAGGTGGATGTGGAGATTGACCCCAAGGAGATCGAAATTTCTACAGCCCGTTCTGGTGGTGCTGGTGGTCAGAACGTAAACAAAGTCGAAACAGCAGTTGATTTATACCACAAGCCTACAGGAATTCGCATTTTTTGTACAGAAGAACGATCTCAGCTGCAAAACCGAGAGCGAGCCATGCAAATTCTCCGGGCTAAGCTGTATGAGATCAAGTTACAGGAACAACAGGAAGCGGTGACCTCGATGAGGCGTTCCCAAGTTGGTACAGGGGCTCGTTCTGAGAAAATCCGCACCTACAACTACAAAGATAATCGGGTCACCGATCACCGACTGGGTCAAAATTATTCCCTCGCTCCTTTGCTGGAGGGGGACTTGGAGGGAGTGATTCAATCTTGCATTAGCCAAGACCAGCAGGAGCAATTGGAAAAATTGGCATCTTCTACATCCAACGGTGAATCTTTAACTTGATGCCAAGTTAGGTGACATACTCCCACACTGACAAGCGCGGTTCAGTGTGGGCTTCTTACCAACTCCAGCTATTGCTTAGGATACTCGGTAAGCTTTATTAACGATACGGGATGCCCCTCCGCACCGGAACAATACAACTCGTTCTATTTTTAAACACGCAGGTGGCGGTTAGCTCTTAATTTGTCTTCCCTGCTATTTTTATTATAACGTTTTTCAGGCTGTTTATCAGAGTTAATGCTCCGCGATTCATCCCTGGAGACGAAACCTTAGGATAGTGGAGCCTTAATCAAAAAGTTTTAACCCTTTTCCCATAACCGACTAACCATAAAGGCGACCCTATCCTTACGGTAACTTTAAACACTCATGCTGCGCATGTTCGTTGTGGGGCTTCTCGCGGAGGAAGCTAACTCAAGCCGAGACTATAAAACGACAGTGTGTTGTTAGCTTTCTGTATTACATCATAATCAAAATTTTGTCAACTATATTTTAAGTGTTGCTTGATTTTAGTTACTCCAGAGAGGCGAGTATGAAGTTGACATTGTCCAAGATAAATTTGTGCTACGCTATCTGCTGGATTCAAGCGTAGACATTCCTGAAACAGAACTGATGCCTTGGAGAAATAACGCAGATTATAAAGCACCAAGGCTTGTTCAAATTTGCTGCGAGTAATTAACTTGCCTTCTCGAAGTTGAGGTTCATCAGCATCAAAGATTTCATAAACTGTCACCATTTCGGATTTGCCCTTAACTGGTACCCGATCAATCAAGCGAATGGCATAAGCTAAGGGGTTATCTAACTTCCAATAAGTATGGTGAGTGATTAATAATGGCACCCCATAACGTTTCGTTAATTCTTCTAAACGAGAGGCTAAATTGACCCCATCGCTGATGACAGTGCTATCCATCCGATTTTTTCCTCCCACTGTTCCTAGCATAAACGAACCAGTATTGATGCCAATGCCAACGGTGATGGCTGGGTGTCCTAAGTTTTGCCGAGATTGATTATAGTCAGCTAGGGATGTGAGCATAGCAATTCCGGCGTTGACCGCATGATTAGCACTTTCGTTAAACAGAGCCATAATCCCATCCCCCATGTATTTATCAATAAACCCATGATTTTCAGTGATGGCAGATTCCATACGAGAAAGATAGGTATTGATAAATTCAAAATTTTCCTCAGGTGTCATACTTTCCGAGAGGGTGCTAAAGGAGCGAATATCGGAAAATAGCACCGACATCTCTTGCTGAACATGATCCCCTAATTGGACATCGGTAATGCTTGGTTTGTTCAATAACTGGAGAAACTGATGGGGGACAAAGCTTGCATAAGCTTGATTGACTTGCGAGAATTCCTGCAAAGAGCGTAGGTGTTCTGCTTCTGCTTTTTTGCGTTGGGTGATATCGTGAAAAGCTACGATAGCATAGGCAATGTCGCCCAATTCATTAAAGATAGGTGTTCCCCAACTTTCTATAGGGATAATTTTTTCTCCTTGGTGGATTTCAATATCATCGAGGGTGGCGTTTTCACCTTTTAATGCCTTTACCGCAACTAATTTTTCAGCAAAGTATAGCTGATTGGTTCCGGCAAAATAAAGTTGATAAACCTCTGGCATTTGCTCAGCTGTAGTTAATGGCACGACTCCCTTACCGAATAACTGCCGCGCCTTATAATTTAGGAATTCTAGTACCCCCTTATCATTAAACACAGCCACACCCACAGGCATCCTTTCTAGGAACTGGGTCAATTGATACTGCTTCTCTAGCAGTTCGTCAACTAAAACAGTTTGCTGACGGTTTATAGCACTCAGATGCTGCCACTCTTGATTAGCTTGTTCTGGTGCTGTAGTATATTCTGAAATCTGTGCTGCTTGATCACAGATTATTTTTTCCAACTGCTGATTGAGTTCCTGAAGTTGGCGATTTTGTGCCTTCAGTGTTTCCTCAATAAGATAACTATGTATGGCTTCTCTGACTGTCAATTTCAGGTCTTCAGATGGACAAGGCTTCCCTAGGTAACGATATAACTTTGCATACCGAATAGCCTTGGCTGTAGCTTTTAAATTTAGATCACCCGTCAGCATAATTTTGAGAGTTTGGTTAGAGAAAAAATAAGCTATGTTTAATAAGTCATCCCCTTTCAGATCAGGGATAACAGCACCAGCCAAAACTAAAGCAACTTCATAATCGTCATTGCGCAACTCTTCGACTAACTTTACAACCCCTTTACTCCCTTCAAAATTTTCAATCAGATTTTCTTGGCCGAGAGTATTACCTAGAGATATTTTTAGGTTATTGAGAACTGATGGATCATTATCAATACAAATAATTATTAATGGGTTTTTCATGCCAAATTATCTGCAAAAATATATTTAATTAGTCAAATTAATTCCTGGAAATTAATTATATAGTTTTTATAGTCACACCAAAAGCTTGCCTGCTTATTAATTGATTGGAGGAAATTCTTGAAGTAAATCAGTTGGTGGAATTAAAGATAAACTAGTAGTCCCTAAACTATTAGTTGTTTCCCATTGATTACTAACAGTAAGCAATCAACAGTAAACCACAAAAAATTTACATATTTTCTTTATTAATACCAACTCACTTATCTCAAGCTATGGATTTAGCAGACAAGTTCTATTTTTTGGAGCAACATATAGCATTGTGTCGATACTCCCCTCTACCGTCAACACAAAAATGTAGCCAATTGCTTTTACGATTTGGCTATACTATTGACCCAGTCTGCTGGAAATTTATCCGATTAACCCACTCAATTAACCCCCAATTCCCTAGACAATCTACCTAAAACCAAATGATCACCTTTAAATTAGTTATTTTTCAACTATCCCAAGACACCCATTTGATAGGCATGTTAGTACTATAAATAACATAATAGTATGTATTTGTCAATTAGCAAGTGTAGCCAGTTTAATCACGCTCATCAACCTAAATTAATTGTCTGCCTTGTTAGAAACCGCTAAAGTGTCGTTTGAGATATTGGGGAACTCTTAGTGATGACTATTGATCAGGTACTTGACATCCTCAAAAGTGTTGAGAAAATCAAGTTAACTCTACTTCAGGAATGGATATTGCACCAAGCCTGGGAAGGAAAAACCTATACCGATATGGCGATCGAAGCACACTATGGCCCTGAATATCTCAGAAAGACTGCCTATAAGTTGTGGCGATTACTGGGAGACATTTTTGGCAAAGCGATCACCAAGACCAATTTCCGGAACACTCTGGAAACAACGCCGATTACTCCCTACCATCAAGAGCTAATTGAGCAATATTACCGCCGTCAATGCCTAGGTAAAATTGCTGAATTTCCCAGTGGAGCACTTCCCCTACCATCTCACCTTTATATAGAGCGTCCTCCTATGGAAGAGCTTTGCTATCAAGCCATTCACCAACCCGGAAGTTTGCTCCGAATTACAGGACCAAAAAAGACCGGGAAAACGTCTTTGCTGTTGCGCATATTAGACCAGGCAAGAGAAAAACAATATGGCAGAGCATACCTCAATTTTAACCAAGCCGAAACCGCCATTTTAAGCAATTTAGACCGGCTATTGCGCTGGTTATGTGTTAACATCAGTTACCAACTCCAGCTTCCCCACCAACTCGATAACTATTGGGATAAAGACCTAGGCAGTAAGGTCAGCTGTATGACTTACTTACAAGAACATATCCTAGAAAAAATAGACTATCCCCTAGTTTTGGCAATGGATGAATTCCATTGGCTGTTTGAGCATACCCAAAGTGCTAAAGATTTTTTACCCTTATTGCGCTCTTGGCATGAGGAAGCTAAACAACTACCGGTGTGGCGAAAGCTGCGAGTGATTGTGGTTTACTCGACAGAAATTTATGTTGCTCTGGAAACTTCCCAATCTCCGTTTAATGTGGGATTACCGATTAAGTTACCCGAGTTTAACAAACAGCAAATCCAACAGTTAGCTCAGCTTTATAGATTACATTGGTCAAATAGTGAAGCTGCTGACAAACTGATGGCTATGGTGGGGGGACATCCGGGATTAGTGCAGCTTGCTCTCTATCATTTGGCTTATCATAATATTAGCCTAGAACAATTACTCGCTGAAGCAGCTACTGCTACGGGAATTTATAGTGACTATTTGCGGCAACACTTAAGTGTAATTAGGGAAAATCCTGATTTAGCTACTACTCTTAAACAGGTGGTTACAGCAGATAGGGGAGTTGAGCTCGATCCAATCAGTATCTATAAGTTACAGAGTATGGGTTTGGTTAGTGTTCAGAGAAATAAAGTCACACTATGTTGTAATTTATATCGTCACTATTTTTTAGAACACCTTCACATGTTGAAGGTTGAAGGTTGAAGGTTGAAGGTTGAAGGTTGAAGGTAAAAATTTTAAGGTTGAAGGTTGAAAGTTGAAGGTTGAAGGTTGAAGGTTGAAGGTTGAAGGTTGAAGGTTGTCTTTCAGAATTAATTCTTAATTCTTAATTCTTAATTCTTAATTCAAAAATTGCGTTTCACAAAACTATTCAAATCATTCCATTATTCAGAAACGCGCAAAATTCCCCTGTTTTGAAACAGGGGAATTTTGGAACAAACAATTTAATCTAAATAACCCATCAGCTGTGGATCAGCATCAACATCATTTGGGGCGATGGGACGTTTGCCCATGATGTACTCTATTTCATCAAGATGAAGATTACTAGCAGCAATTGGCCGCTCTCCAGACACCTTCATGATACCGAGTACCTCAATGTTGCTAGAGGTGATGGGGCGCTCTCCCATTACAGACATCGTTTCTAATACCTGGAGATTACTGGCATCAATTGGTCGATGTCCCATTATGCTTTGTGTTTCACTAATATGAAGCTCACTAGGAGCAATGGGACGGTTTCCAGGTAGAGGGGGAATTGTATCTAAGGCAGAGGTTTCCTGTGCTGGAGCTTCTGCTAGCTGAACTGCGGTAGTGTTTTCATTGATTGCAGTGCTATCGCTCACAGTGCTATCGCTCACAGTGCTATCGCTCATAATCGTATACCTAGAAGTTTTTAACCGAGTTTTTTAGCTATTCGGGCAAGATTAGCCCGTTGGTCCTACCCGCTGGCGGAGATGTGGGATTAACTATTGGTGTTATTGCCTCGTCTATGGGCGAGCGGGGTGCTTACAAAGTAGGAGAACAAAAAAAGCTCTGGTTGCTGTATTGACCTGGAGTCTTTGCTGTAACTGAGTTTAGTAAGGGGTAATCGGTAAATGAGTATCACCGATTCTCATTTTAATCCCATTAATTACGTTACAGACTGCAACGTTAGCTTAATTTTTGTTCTTGACTAACTTTTACAAGTATTATAGAGCCTTAATTATATTAAGCTACATTTTACGAAAGTAAACAATTAGGTGAAGGATTATAAAGTAGTTCTCAATTTGGTTAGGTACTTAGGCTCTGGTTCTTAGGGAGTAGAGAGTAGGGAGCAGCCCAGCCATTTGGGAGCCAGCGCCTTCATGATGGGTTCCCCTCCATGACAGAGTCCATCAAGATTGGATAAGAAAATTGAATGTACTTGATAAGTATGACAAATGCTACAGGACTTACGGATTTGCCCCCGTTGGTCCCCCAAAATTGGAGAACCAACGGGGGCTTTAAGAAAACCAGATGATCGTGCATTCATTCCTTAATTCAGCAACGCCAAATAACCTACCCTAAACTGGAAGCTAAAGGTGAACAACCCATTAACTTACCCGACACTGGATGTCAATGGGGAATAACCAAATAACCTTCATCCCTAGGATCGATTGCTGAGTTCTTCACATTTTGTTACAAATGTAGAAGTAACTCTCGCAGGATGCAAGATGGTTATGTTAGGTGGCTTCACCGGTACAAATAATTCTGGCACCGACTGGGGTGAACAGCTGCTCAATACTGTTGCCAGCAAGACCATTCGCCACCTGTTTACTACAAGCGAATCGGTAGATGTTTCTGTGCGCTGCTTTCCCTCTAGCAAGTTGCTACAAGGTAGCATCGACAGTTTCAAAATGAGTGGTCGTGGTTTAGTGATTCGTCGGGAATTCCGGACAGAGGAGATGTCCTTTGAAACCGATGCTGTCTCTCTCGACTTCAGCTCAGTGCTTCAGGGTAAGATTTCTCTGAAACAACCTACTCAAGCGATCGCTCAAGTTATTCTGACTGAAGCTGACATCAACCAATCCTTTAAAGCACAACTAGTAAGAAAGCGGCTGGAAAACCTTTCTACACCAGGGTTAACCGCACTATCTGGTGGTGCGCCGGTTTCCTTTACCGAGGTGCAAGTTCAGCTGCAACCGAACAATGGTCTACGGTTATTTGCTAAGGCTGACCTACCCAATTACGGCATAGTACCGATTAGTATGACATCTACCATCGGAGTAGAGCGGCGACGGCGGATTTTGTTTAAAGACTCCCAGTTTCAAGCTAATGAAATACCAGAGTCGTTACAAGAGATATCTAAAACCTTGACAGTAGCCCTCGATGAGATCTTGAACAATATGGTGGATCTAGACCGCTTCAACCTGGATGGTGTCACTATGCGCATCAATCGTCTAGAGACCCAAGGGAAAAAGCTAGTTTTCAGTGGCTACGCCCAAATCGATCACATCCCCAATAATCCTTGACCGGTCAGCGGTCAGCGCTCAGCGGTCAGCGCTCAGCGGTCAGCAGTCAGCGCTCAGCAGTCAGCGGTCAGCAGTCAGCGGTGCGCGTAGCGCTAATCGCTGATAGCACCTCAATTAGCCCATAAACTGATAGCTGATAGCTGATAACTGATAACTGTTGGCGTAGCGTGCGCGTAGCGCATTAGCTTACAGAAAAACTCAGACAGGGGTTAAATTTCATCGGGATTAATACCCATCTGTCGTAACCGTTCTGCTAGTTGTTGAGCTCGTTGTTGAGCCAGTTCCTTCTGTTGACGTTCTTGTTCAGCTCGTTGGTATTCTTCTTCCGCTCGTTGGTATTCTTCTTCGGCTCGTTGCCGTTGAAGTTCGGTTCGGTCTGCCTCAGTGGGAATCCAATTCCCATCTTGATCATACCAACGTAGCCACAACCGATTCAATCCCCGATATTGACCAAGCCATAGCCCTAGACCCAATTGCAACTCAGGGATCCAAAATTGGGAATTGTCTATGGTTTGGGGTTGATAGCTGCCGCCATCTAACTTAAAAATTCGCAATTCATTGCTGACTCGCTCAAAGGTGACATAGTAGGGAATAGCTAAAATCTGCTCGTACACTTCCCATTTGGTGGGTGGTTCTGCCGTTCGTTCACTGTAACCGAGGTCTTGATCTCTGGTGCTCGCAGAGAGCAACTCTATCGCCACAATTGGTCTGACCTCTTCTTGCCAGATCACATAACTCATTCTCAGCTCTCGTCCCTGGTAGAATCGGGAAATCCCTACTACGGCAAACCAATCCGGTCGTTTATACCAAGCGGTATGCTTCGGGTCATAATATAAATTTAAGTCACTGGCGACAAACACCCTTTCGCTGTCATAATTGGGGGGGCGAAATGTCTCACTACACAGTTGTGGTTGCCAAAGATGAAATTCGTCAGGCAAACCCGGCTCCTCTGGATCTTCACTGGGTAAATCATACATGGTGGGCAGGGTTTCTTTGGCCGGATGAGGGAGAATAACTTTTTTAAATGAGGGTTTGGCAAGTGACATGAGATGACCTCAATTTTTCCGACTGATGAGTTTGATCTTAGCAAGGGAGTAGGGAGTAGGGAGTAGGGAGTAGGGAACAGGAAACAGGGAACAGGGAACAGGGAACAGGAAAGAGAAAAATCCTGTGTACCTCAGGTGCGACCCGTGGCGAATTTAATTCTTAATGGGTCAAGCGCACCTAATAGTTATGAAAAACGCTGTTCCGATTCCCGATTCCCGACTCCCGACTCCCGACTCCCGATTCCCGACTCCCGATTCCCTACTCCCTACTCCCTACTCCCTTTGCTCTATAATGATAAATAAACCAAAAAACAACTACCAATATCATCCTGGATTGGTTAGCAGTTTGGGGAATTTCTAGTGCTGGTGGCTATCTCGCTAAAGAGGTGATTAGTCCGTTGGCCAAATAAGCTCTAGAAGACTACACCAACGACTTCTTCAAAGAATCCATCAAAGAGTATACCGGACTATCGGATCAAAATATCCAGAATAAACTCTTGGGTAAAGCATTAAAATAATTTATGGCTTTAGTGGAAGAAGAATTGGAAGATGCTGATTTATCTAAGCAAGAATTAAAACAGTATAGTAAACCTCTTAATCAGTATATTAACATAAATCTATTAAAGCTATCCTGGGCAGTGCGTTCAAGTATGGCTGTAAAGGAATAGATACCGATATATTAGCGAAGACTTAGATTGAGCTTGACTTATTAGAATTACCGGAAGGATTTGATTTGCACTATGTACTATATTGGTAAAAACTATATCAAGAAAGGAAAAAAGAATAACAATAATAAAGTAAAAAATATTATTTGGAAATCCGATCAGTTACGGCCTATCCGAGATTCCCAAACCTTGGAAGCGATCGCAGAAAATACTAAACCAGTAATTACCCCAGATGTTGACTTAAGGAAATATCAGGAAGCACTCCTAGAGAGCTACGGTAATGTCAAATTGGATAGTTTGGATACTAGTGGCTGTGCTTATAATGAACTAAAACTTTGGAATATATTTATCCCCCAAAATGTGCAAGAGGTTCATGACTTGATGCCGGAGGCGATTCATGAACTGCCTAAGGATGATTATCGAAAACTGCACGAGAGTGGTGAACTAGATCAGGAAATTGACCAAAAGGAGTTGCAACGAGCTAAAGAGGTTTATTATCAACAGCCAATTCAATCGATATTGGATGTGATCAAGAACTCTCAAGGCTATCGCTATTTGGTGGTTTTAGGAAACCCAGGGTCTGGTAAATCTACCTTGCTGCAATATTTAGCATTGGAGTGGGCAAGAACCGATCTAACTACTGAAAGTTCTCTACGGATTCCGTTACTGATTGACTTACCCACTTATATCCGGAATCGCGATAGTGGACAGTGTCAGAATTTCTTGGAATTCTGCCATCAAAGTAGTGGAGCGATATGTCATCTGAATCAAAATAAACTTGATGATCAGTTAAAGGCTGGTAAAGTTTTAGTGATGTTTGATGGCTTGGATGAAGTGTTTGAGCCAGGGAAACGAGAAGATGTCATTACTGATATTCATCGCTTTACAAATAAGTATCCTAAGGTAAGAGTAATTGTGACATCTCGGGTAATTGGTTATAAACCTCAACGGCTACGGGATGCTGAATTTCGTCATGTAATGCTCCAAGACTTGGAGTCGGAACAAATTCAAAGGTTTATCGATCAGTGGCATGAGTTAACCTATACTGATCAAGTCGATAAAGTTAGGAAACAGGAGCGCTTACAAAAAGCCATTAAGACATGCTCTCGGATTCGACAACTGGCGCAAAATCCCCTATTACTAACGATGATGGCAATCCTGAACCACAATCAAGAATTGCCTCGTGACCGCTCTGAACTCTATAACCAATCTTCTCGCTTACTGCTCCATCAATGGGATGTGGAACTAGCATTACTAGAAGATAATGGTGTTGAACCGAAGACTATTGATTATCAAGATAAGCAACAGATATTGGGAAAAGTGGCAGATTTCATGCAGGGTAATCAAGGGGGATTAGCGGGAAATCTGATTAGTGGGGAAGATTTAGAAAGAATTATCAAAGAAGAGCTGAAGTTACGGGAGGTTACTAATCCTAAAGCTGTTGCTAAGGTAATGATTAATCAGTTGTGTACCCGCAATTTTATCTTTTGTTCAATGGGAGCAGATTACTACGCTTTTGTGCATCGGACATTTTTGGAATATTTCTGTGCTCGGGAATTTGTCAGGAAATTTGAGAAAAAGCAGGAGATTTCCCTAGCACAGTTGAAAACTGAGGTATTTGGTAAGCACTGGCGGGATCAATATTGGCATGAAGCGCTACAGTTGGTTGTGGGCATGATTGATTCCCACAAAGGTGGAGAGATTATTGAGTATTTGATGGCACAAGGTGAAGTAGAGGATGATTTTAATAATTTATTTCTGGCAGGGGATTGTTTATCTGAGGTTAGGAATCGGTATGAGATTAAATCAACGAATATTGGATTACTGAATCGCGTCAAAGACTTAATTCATGATGATCTAAATTATACTTATAACAAGTATAGAGAGGAAACCAACTTAGTCCGTGATATTCGCACTAAAGCTGTGGTAGCAGTAGCCACCCATTGGCAAGACCACCGAGATAGCTTAGCCCTACTTAAAAAATTGGCTCGCTGTGATGCTGATTTGTGGGTGCGAGTTACAGCAATTGAACAGTTAGTTAAAAGTTACAAAGACCACCGAGATACCTTAGCCATACTTAAAAAATTGGCTCGCTCGGATAAAAATTTGTTGGTGCGAGCTACAGCAATTGAACAGTTAGTTCAAGGTTACAAAGACCACCCAGATACCTTAGCCATACTTAAAGAATTGGCTCGCTGTGATACGGATTTGTGGGTGCGGGTTAGAGCAATTGAACAGTTAGTTCAAGGTTACAAAGACCACAAAGATACCTTAGCCATACTTAAACAATCGGCTCTCTGTGATACGGATTCGTCGGTGCGAATTAGAGCAATTGAAGAGTTAGCTAAAGGTTACAAAGACCACCAATATACCTTAGCCCTACTTGAACAAGCGGCTCGCTGTGATACGGATTCGTCGGTGCGAGTTAGAGCAATTGAACAGTTAGTTAAAACTTACAAAAACCACATATATACCTTAGACATACTTCAAGAATTGGCTCGCTGTGATACTGATTCGTGGGTGCGAGCTACAGCAATTGAACAGTTAGTTAAAGCTTACAAAGACGACCGAGATACCTTAGCCTTACTTCAAGAATTGGCTCGCTCTGACCAAGATTGGCAGGTGCGAATTAGAGCAATAGAACAGTTAGCTAAAGGTTACAAAGACCACCAATATACCTTAGCCATAGTTCAAGAATTGGCTCGCTGTGATACGGATTCGGATGTGCGATGTAAAGCAATTGAACAGTTAGCTAAAGGTTACAAAGACGACCAAGATACCTTAGCCATAGTTCAAGAATTGGCTCGCTGTGATACTGATTCGTGGGTACGAATTACAGCAATTGAACAGTTAGCTAAAGGTTACAAAAACCACCGAGATACCTTAGCCCTACTTCAACAATGGGCTCGCTGTGATACTGATTCGTGGGTACGAGTTACAGCAATTAAACAGTTAGCTAAAGGTTACAAAGACCACCGAGATACCTTAGCCCTACTTCAACGATGGGCTCGCTCTGATGCTGATTCGAGTGTGCGAGTTACAGCAATTGAACAGTTAGCTAAAGGTTACCAAGACCACCGAGATACCTTAGCCCTACTTCAACAATGGGCTCGCTGTGATACTGATTGGCAGGTGCGAGTTACAGCAATTGAACAGTTAGCTAAAGGTTACCAAGACCACCCAGATACCTTGGCCCTACTTCAAGAATCGGCTCGCTGTGATACTGATTCGGATGTGCGATGTACAGCAATTAAACATTTAGCTCAAGGTTGGAAAGACCAGCCTTGGTTATTTGAATTTTTATGGGATGGCACTCTCCATGAACCCTTTGACCGTAAGGAAGACTGGGATGACAATCCTCGACAAGTAGCTCTTAATGCCATCCTGGAATATTATCCTAACCATTCCGAAACCCGATCCTTATTACAGGATAGAGCAAAGCATGACCCCGATCCTGAACTGCGGAAGTTTGCTAAGGAGAATTTAGAATTTAGAATGAAGAATTTAGAATGAAGAATTTAGAATGAAGAATTTAGAATTAAGGCGTAGGGTGTGTTAGGGACGGGTGCATCTCACTTTGGTAAATGTTGAGTAGGGTGCGTTAGGGACGGGATCGCCCTAATTTTCCACCTCTTCGCCAGTTGGAACAGTCCGTCCCGTAACGCACCACCGGCTCAAACAGCAAAAATGAGATGCACCCGTTAGGGAAGGGCTCGCCAAGACGCAAGCCATAGCAAGTGTTAGGTTGTTGCCCGTAAGGCACCATCAGGTCAAACTGATTGCCTTTTGTCTATACTGATAGATAAACCAAAAAATAACTACCAATAATATGCTGGATTGGTTAGCAATTTGGGGACTTTCTAGTGCCGGTGGCTATCTCGCCAAAGAGGTGATTGGTCCGTTGGCGAAAGAAGCTCTAGAAGACTACACTAAAGAGTTTTTCAAAGAGTCTATCAAAGAGTATACTGGACTATCGGATCAGAATACCCAGACAAAGCTCTTGCGTGACGCCTTAAAAGAATTTATCAATTTAGTGCAAGAAGAATTGGAAAATGCTGGCTTATCTAAGCAAGACGTAAAACAATATACTAAACCCCTCAAGCAGTATATTAAGGAGAAATCCATTAAAGCTATCCTGGGCAGTGCCTTTAAGTATGGCTGTGAAGGAATAGATACCGAGACATTAGCAAAGACTTGGATTGAGCTTGACTTATTCCCATTACCGGAAAGATTGGATTGGCACTATATTGGTAAAGGGTATCTCAATAAAGTAAAAACGATTATTCGCAAATCAGATAAGTTACGGCCTATCCGAGATTCCCAAACCTTGGAAGCGATCGCAGAAAATACGAAAGCAGGCATTATCCCAGATTTTGACTTAAGGGAATATCAGGAAGCACTCCTAGAGAGCTATGGTAATGTCAAATTAGATAGTTTAGATACTAGTGGCTGTGCTTATAATGAACTAAAACTCTGGAAGATATTTATCCCCCAAAATGTGCGAGAAGTTCATGACTTGATGCCAGAGGCGATTCATGAACTGCCTAAGGATTATTATCGAAAACTGCTAGAGAGTGGTCAACTAGATCAGGAAATTGACCAAGAGGAGTTGGAAGACGCTAAAGAGCGTTATTATCAACAGCCGATAAAATCCGTATTAGATGTAATTGAGGACTCACAAGGCTATCGCTATTTGGTGGTTTTAGGAGACCCAGGCTCTGGTAAATCTACCTTGCTGCAATATTTAGCATTGGAGTGGGCAAGAACCGATCTAACTACTGACAGTTCTCTACTAATTCCCTTACTGATTGAATTACGCACCTATATCCGGAATCGCGATAGTGGACAATGTAATAACTTCTTGGAATTCTGCCATCAAAGCAGTGGAGCGATATGTCATCTCAATCAACATCACCTTGATCAGCAGTTAAAAGATGGTAAGGCATTAGTGATGTTTGATGGCTTGGATGAAGTGTTTGAGCCAGGGAAACGAAAAGATGTCATTACTGATATTCATCGCTTTACGAATCAGTATCCTAAGGTAAGAGTAATTGTAACATCTCGGGTAATTGGTTATAAACCCCAACGGCTACGGGATGCTGAATTTCGTCATCTTATGCTCCAAGACTTGGAGTCGGAACAAATTCAAACCTTTATCGAGCACTGGCATGAGTTAACCTTTACTGATCAAGCCGATAAAGTTAGGAAACGGGAGCGCTTACAAAAAGCAATAGACACATCCTCCCCATCGGTGACAACTTAAGCCTGTATGCCAATTGTCAAGGGGGTTGAGGAAAAAGG
>NZ_MKZS01000001.1:118712-148477 GCF_001942495.1 Moorena bouillonii PNG | reverse complement strand
CGACTCCCGACTCCCGACTCCCGATTCCCGATTCCCTACTCCCTACTCCCTACTCCCTTTTCTCTATAATGATAAATAAACCACAAAAATACCAATATCATGCTGGATTGGTTAGCAGTTTGGGGAATTTCTAGTGCCGGTGGCTATCTCGCTAAAGAAGTAATCGGTCCCTTAGCCAAAGAAGCTCTAGAAGACTACACCAAAGACTTTTTCAAAGAATCCATCAAAGACTATACTGGACTATCGGATCAAACTACCCAGAAAAAACTCTTCGGTAAAGCCTTAAAAGAATTTGTAGCCTTAGTTGAAAAAGAATTGGAAGATGCTGACCTATCCAAGCCAGAATTAAAACAATATACTAAACCCCTCAAGCAGTATATTAAAAACCAATCCATTAAAGCTATCCTAGGAAGTGCGTTTAAGTATGGCTGTCAACAAATAGATACTGAGACATTAGCCAAGACTTGGATTGAGCTTAAGTTATTACCATTACCGGAAGAATTTCGTTGGAAGTATATTGCTAGACAGTATCTCAAGCAAGTACACACTATCATCCGGGAATCGGATCAGTTACGGCCTATCCGGGATTCCCAAACTCTGGATGCGATTGCACAAAACACAAAAGCTACAGCAGGCATTATCCCAGACTTTGACTTAAGCACCTATCAAGAAGCACTTTTAGAGCGCTACGGTAATCTCGGCTTGGATAGTTTAGATACCAATGCTTGTGCCTATAATGAACTAAAACTCTGGAAAATATTTATCCCCCAAAATGTGCGAGAGGTTCATGACTTGATGCCGGAGGCGATTCATGAACTGCCTAAGGATTATTATCGAAAACTCCTAGAGAGTGGTCAACTAGATCAGGAAATTGACCAAAAGGAGTTGCAACGAGCTAAAAAGGATTATTATCAACAGCCACTGAAATCGGTATTGGATTTGATCAAGGACTCTCAAGGCTATCACTATTTGGTAGTTTTAGGAGACCCAGGCTCCGGTAAATCTACTTTGCTGCAATATTTAGCATTAAATTGGGCAAGAACAGATCTGACTACTGGCCTTTCTCTACCAATTCCCTTACTGATTGAATTACGCACCTATATCCGCAATCGCGATAGTGGACAGTGTCAGAATTTCTTAGAATTCTGCCATCAAAGCAGTGGCTCCATCTGTCATCTGAATCAACATCAACTGCATCACCAGTTAAAGGCTGGTAAAGTCTTAGTGATGTTTGATGGCTTGGATGAAGTGTTTGAGCCAGGCAAACGAGACGATGTAATTACCGATATTCATCGCTTTACGAATACTTATCCTAAGGTACGAGTAATTGTTACATCTCGCGTCATTGGTTATAAACCCCAACGGCTACGAAATGCTGAATTTCGTCATGTGATGCTCCAAGACTTGGAGTCAGAACAAATTCAAACCTTTATCGAGCACTGGCATGAGTTAACTTTTACTAATCAAGCCGATAAAGTTAGGAAACAGGAGCGCTTACAAAAAGCAATTGACACATCTTCTCCGATTCGACAACTGGCGGTAAATCCCCTATTACTAACCATGATGGCAATCCTGAACCGCAATCAAGAATTGCCTCGTGACCGCTCTGAACTCTATAACCAAGCGTCTCGGTTACTGCTTTATCAATGGGATGTAGAGCGAGCATTACTAGAAGATAATCGTGTTGATCCCAAGACTATCGATTATAAAGATAAGCAACAGATGCTAGGAAAAGTGGCATATTTCATGCAGGGCAATCAAGCAGGATTAGCGGGAAATCTGATTAGTGGCGAGGATTTAGAACGGATTATCAAAGAGGAGCTGAAATTACGAGACGTTACTAATCCCAGAGCCGTTGCTAAGGTAATGATTAATCAGTTGCGCACCCGCAATTTTATTTTATGTTTCATGGGAGCCGATTACTACGCCTTTGTGCATCGGACATTTTTGGAATATTTCTGTGCTTGGGAATTTGTCAGGAAATTTGAGAAAAAACAGGAAATTTCCCTAGAACAGTTGAAAAATGAAGTCTTTGGTAAGCACTGGCCAGATGAATCTTGGCATGAAGTGCTCAGGTTGATTGTGGGCATGATTGATTCCAATAAAGCTGAAGAGATTATTGAGTATTTGATGGCACAAGATGGAGTCGAGGATGAGTTTAAGAATTTATTTCTGGCAGCGGATTGTTTGTCTGAGGTGAGGAATCGATATGAGATTCAATCAACGGATACTGAATTACTGAAGCGCGTCAAAGACTTAATTGATCAAAATAATATAAACTTAATTCCTTATTCTCTATATGATCCCTTTGGAAACTATGGATCATATGAAAGAGATTTAATTGATCATATTTGTAATACTATTTATAGTAACGCTGTGGTAGCAGTAGCCACCCATTGGCAAGACCATCGAGATACCTTAGTCCTACTTCAAAAATGGGCTCACTCAGATATTAATTCGTGGGTGCGACTTACAGCAATTGAACAGTTAGCTAAAGTTGACAAAGACTACCCAGATACCTTAGCCATACTTCAACAATCCGCTCGCTCTGATCCTGATTCGGATTTGCGAGCTAAAGCAATTAAACAGTTAGCTCAAGGTTATAAAGACCACCCAGATACCTTAGCCCTACTCCAAAAATCGGCTCGTTTTGATAGTGATTCGACGGTGCGATTTACAGCAATTAAACAGTTAGCTCAAGGTTATAAAGACCATCGAGATACCTTAGCCTTACTTCAAGAATTGGCTCGCTTTGATACTAATTCGTGGGTGCGAGGTAAAGCAATAGAACAGTCAGCTCAAGGTTGGCAAGACCACCCAGATACCTTACCCCTACTTCAAGAATTGGCTCGCTCTGATAGTGATTCGAGGGTACGACTTACAGCAATTGAACAGTTAGCTCAAGGTTACAAAAACCACCCAGATACTTTACCTCTACTTCAACAATCAGCTCGCTTTGATAGTGATTCGTCGGTGCGAGGTACAGCAATTGAACAGTTAGCTCAAGGTTACAAAAACCACCCAGATACTTTACCTCTACTTCAACAATCAGCTGGCTTTGATAGTGATTCGTCGGTGCGAGGTACAGCAATTGAACAGTTATCTAAAGGTTACAAAGACCACCGAGATACCTTAGCCATACTTCAACAATCAGCTCGCTCTGATAGTTATTGGAGGGTGCGACTTACAGCAATTAAACAGTTAGCTCAAGGTTGGCACGATCAGCCTTGGTTATTTGGATTTTTATGCCATCGCACTATCCATGATCCCTTTGAGCGTGATCAAGACCAGCATTATGACAATGTCAATCCTCGACAAATAGCCCTGAATGCCATCCTGAAATATTATCCTAACCATTCCCAAACCCGATCCTTATTGCAGGATAGAGCAGAGCATGACTCCGATCCTAAACTGCGGGAGTTTGCTCAAAAGAAATTAGCAAAATTACGGTAGTTCTGATAGTAATCAAGTATACAGGATTTTTTACCTGTTACCTGTTTACTAAAATTTTCAACTGATTTACCTCACCCAATTGATAACTGCTATCTATTATCAATAAGCTTAAAAAAAGACTTGACAACTATTATGAAATATAGTAATTTCATGATTGACAGCCAGTAAAATACTCCCAAAGTCGCAAACCCTGGGAGAGTCATTTTAGGTTACATTAAACCCAGTCTAGCATCCCTATTTGAATTGTGAAAATCAAACCATGGGAATAGATTAGAATGTAGAATTTAGAATTTAGAATTTGTAACCAGGGACACAAAAATGAATACACATTTTACAACAATCAAAGCCTTACAATGTAAGGATTACAGAAATTGAGAGTAGGTAATTAATTCTGTGTAGGTGTTTAATTCTACATTCTTAATTCTACATTCTTAATTCTACATTCTTAATTCTACATTCTGCCTTCAATACCCTTCGAAAACAATCGCTCCAATAACGGTTTAGGAATTGTTTCGAAATCCTCCAACAAGAAATCCATAATCGCCAGATGGCGCAAGTAACCAGGAGTGGGAGGGTAATGGCGACGACTGGTGGTAAACCAGCCATTAACAGTTTGAACGGAGCAAGAGCAGATTAAAGCCATATCTTCCCGACTCAAGTCCCACTTATTGTAAAACCGTTGCGGTGTCATACCCAATTCCCAGTAACTGTACAGTCGGATTAGGATTTGCTCGCGCTCGGTGATGGGATAGGGATAGGAATTTTCCTCCTGAGACTCCCTCTGTTCAAGCTGTGCAAGCTGCTCAAGACGCTCTATCGCTTCGTGGTAATCGATGGGAAGATAAACAAATCGTTTTTTTCGCATTATTATAGAATTACCTCAATTGTAATTGGGTAGAAAGCCGCGCTTGGCGCTTGCTCGGCAGAAAGCGCGGCTTTTTTTTCATGATTATAGTATAACCATTGGGTACTTTTATTGTCAACCTAAAACAAAAAAAAGTCAAGGCAATTTGTAAATTTTGTAATAATTAGTTACAATTAAAGGGTTAGCATGGTTACTGGTTTAATTGATAGCTGAAATTGGAACATAGAATTATAAAATGTCAGTTTTTAGTGGTCAGTGGTCAGCGGTCAGCGGTCAGCAATCAGCCTTTAGTTGTTCGCGTAGCGTGCGCGTAGCGCATAAGCTGATAGCTGATAGTTTGACCCAGTGGTGCGTTACGGGGCGGGCTGTTCCAACCAGACCCGAAGAGACATAAAATTAGTTCAAGCCCGCCCCTAACGCACCCTACGCGACTCCCGACTCCCGACTCCCGACTCCCGACTCCCGATTCCCTAATTAATGAAGCGCTTCCCTAACTAAAATCACAGTACTATCTACACCCCGTGCGATCGCTTCTGGAATATTGCCATGGATCGCCTGCTGCAATAATCCCTCTCGACTAGCTCCTATCACCACTACATCATGCTTTTGAGCCTTGGCTAAACGAATTAAAGCATCAGAAACAGAATAGGAACGGATCGGAATTGATACCACATTACTAATACCTTTGAGTTGCTGTTTGAGGAAATAGGTAGCTTTTTCCAAGCTAGTCATTACAGGTTCCCCAGCTTGAGGGTTAAAAACCTGAGTTACTACGATTTTCTCTGCTTTAGCAAGGGTTGCTAGTATCGGAATTAATTGTAGGGCACGCCTGGAATTGGGTCCACCAGCAATGGGGATTAACCAACGCTTCCAGGTCTTAGCTAGTGAACCGTACTTAGCAGATTTAACATCATCTACTACTTCCTTGCCTTGGGGTAATTTCAGCAATACTAAATCACAGGGAGCTTGTCGAATCAAGGTATCGATGATATTACCAAAAATCTGATTAGGACTATTAGATGGTGCTCCTTTCCATCCCATCAAAATCAGATTAATATGTCGTTGTTTAATGGTTTCTAGAATTGCTTGAGCGGTATCGTGGGATATCCGGATTTGGGTGTGAACTGGCATTTCCAAGCGTCGCCCTAGCCTTTCAGCTTTCCGTAGCAATCGGCGACTTTTGGTAGTATCAACTGCTGTCTGAGCAGGACTACTGCTGCGAGAGATGGGTATTACCTGCAAACACTCGATTTCATAGTCGCGATCGCGGCCAATAGCAGCAGCTATTTCCAACAATACTGGTGCTGATTGGGGATTAGCTAAGGGAACCAACATCCGTCCACTGCCGGTAGCTGGAGCCCGAGTATAATAAACGCCATAGGAGGGATCAGCACTCGGTCCTAGCTGCTCTTTTTCCCCACTAAGTTGGTTAGCTTCGGCACGAATAATATCACTAAAGGTAATGATTCCAACTAACTTTCTGCTTTCTAGAACAGGTAACCGATTGAGTTGATAACGATTAAGAATGTAGAGAACGTGGCTTAAGGTGTCATTGTGTCTAACTGTTATCGGTTGTGGAGTCATCACCTCTTTTATAGGGGTATTTCCAGGCAGTTGGTCTCGATTCTTGGCAATATCTTCTTGAGTAATTATCCCGACCAATTTCCCCTGAGCAACTACTGGAAAGCCGCGATGACTAGAGTTACTAAAGGTCTGAATGGCTTGATCTAAGGTCATCTGACTCCCTAGGGTTTCTACCCGGCGCTGCATAATGTCAGATGCTTTCAAACCAACTAAAGTTCTTTTGTCCACCTTTACTTGAGGCAAGCTGTAGCCTTTCCTCTCCAACAAACGTTGATAGAGAGACCCTTTGGCTAATTGATCGGCAACTAGGTAGGAAACCACACAGGTGATCATTAACGGTAGGACTAGATTAAAGTCCGTTGTCATCTCAAACACGATCACAATGGCGGTGATGGGTACCTTGGAAACAGCACTAAAAAATGCTCCCATCCCTGCCAAGGCGTAGGTAATCGGAACACCTAATCCGAGCAGATGATACTCACCGATGCCGACTAAATAGCCTAATGCGGAACCCAATACTAGGGAGGGATGAAACAACCCCCCTGGTGCTCCAGAACCATAGGCAATTATGGTCAGTAAGAAGTAGACCAGAAAAGCAAGACAGGTAAATTTCCAGCCGACATTACCACTGAGCAACAACTCCCGCAAACCACTGTTGTTATGGAACTGCTTCGGTAGCAGTGCTACAATACACCCACTAAGCATCCCAGCTATACCAATCCGCAATGGCAAGCTCAGCTTAAGGCGGTCGTAAAAATTCAGACTGGCCAGAATTCCCTGATTAAACAAAGCTGCTAGCAATCCAGCTAACACCCCCAACAACAAATAGAAGGGAATCTCAAGAGCGGAAAAGGTGCTGGAAAAGTTGCTTAGTTCCCGATTAAGATCTAGGGTCCCTCCACCCAATAGCCGGGAAACCACGGCACCAATAAAAGATGCTAGAATAGCAGTACCGAGGGTTATATTAGATAAATCTGGTAACAGTTCCTCAAAGATAAAGGCTACACTAGCCAGGGGAGCATTAAACCCAGCGGCTAATCCAGCCCCAGCCCCAGCGGCGATCATTTGACGTCGGTGATCAGGAGAGGTGGGTACCCAACGAGTCAATTGAGCTGCCAAAGCTGCCCCAATATGAACGGTTGGGCCTTGCCGTCCCATAGTCATTCCCGCCGCCAGAGATAGGATAGTGCTGACCAACTTGACCGCAGCCACCCGTAAATTCATCGCGATGGGAAACCGGGCAAGGGCACCTTTGATCTGAGGTACGCCACTACCTGTTGCCTCTGATGCTAGAAACTCAATCAGGAATCCGCACAGTAATCCTAAGCAGAGTCCAAAAGCCGGTAGGGCAAAGCTAGGGGGTAGGAGCAGAGATGCTTGAAGCCGCCAACTCCCTAACCAGCCAATACTGTGTTTGAGTAATACTGCTGAGAGTCCTGAGACCAATCCAATCAGACAGGCTTCGGCAAGGGCAAGACTTCTTTTGGGGATCAGCCATTGGGTAATGGGATTGATCATTGATTGATCATTAGTTAATTTTCATTAGTGATTATTCGTGGCTGCTTTGTAAATACCAGGATAATTTCTATAGTTACAAAAAAATAAGCACCAAGCACCGAGCACTAACCCACTAATGACTAGAGGTTACCGATAGTCCTTCCACAATTAGAGAGGGTGTATAGATGCTATCCTGCCAGTCAGCATCATCACCCAGTACTACTAACTGTTTAAGGGTGTTGTAGACATTCCCAGCTACCATGGTGTCTTTGACTCGACCAATAATATTTCCTTGTTGCACCCGATAACCTAACTCAACATTGACGGAAAAGTCACCAGAGATGCCAGCACTACCGCCAAGAATCTGGTCTATGACTAATCCTTCGTCTAATTGCCCAATTAAGTCATTGAGTGACCCTTGGCCTGGTTTAATCAGTAAGTTGACTAGATCAGGGGTTGGGTAGCTGCCTAGGCTAGGGCGAAATCCATTGCCAGTGGTGCCAGTTCCCAGTAAGCGACCGGTAGTGCGATCGCAATAAAACTGTTGCAATTGCCCTTCACTGATAAATACGAGGGATTGGGTAGGGGTGCCTTCATCATCAAAGGGGCAACTGTAGGGAAATTCAGGATTGGGTTGTTGAAACAGGGTCAGGTTTTTTGAGGTAACCACCTGACCTAGACTATCACTCCAGGGGGTCGCTTTTTCAAGTACCCGTTTTCCATTTAAGGCTGCTTCCACAGTGCCCCATAGCAAATCCGCTGCTTTAGAGGTCAACAAAATTGGCACACGACCACTGGGAGTAGAGACATTTTCCGTTGCCCAGTTGAGGCGTTGTAAGATTTGGTCTAGGACTTTGTTAGTGTTTAGGCTTTCTTTAGGCTCAGATGGGCTTAATCGAATTTCTGTACTATCACCGACACTTAAAAAGTCTTCACCCCTAACCCATTCAACCCCAAGGAAATAACTGAGGCTTGTGTCAGTATAAGAGCAATGTAATCCTTCGGAGTTAATGAGGCTAGTAGTTTCTGACTCCCATTCCGACTCAGCGCTACACAATACTTCTGGGTAGGTATCCCGAATTAATGCGATCGCATCCGAGCCGATTGCTACTAGTTCTTCTATCGGTATAGTTTCTGGTGAGTCGGAATAGTTAGCGCTAGGACCATCAGCCAGCTCTATGGATTCCGGTTCATTGAGTGCAGTCATGGCCATTGCCCGGTCTACTAAATCTTGGGCTGCCACTGCTCCATAGCCCACTGCTAGTCCTGGACGTCCGTCTCGCCATAACCGTAGCGCTGTGCCTTCCGATTGACTACTTTCGATTTGTTTGAGCCGATTCGCTTCAAAAAACACAGGACGAGAAAGCGTCCGCGACTGATAAACCTCTGCACTAGTCGCTCCTGATTTAGCTGCTAAATCTAACAGTTGTTCAGCTTGCAGCTCTTGCGGTATAGTTTCAGCACTCATATTGCAAAGGGAGTAGGGAGTAGGGAGTAGGGAGTAGGGAGTAGGGAGTAGGGAGCAGGGAGTAGGGAGTAGGGAGTAGGGAGTATGGAGTAGGGAGTAGGGAGTAGGGAGTAGGTAGTAGGGAGTAGGGAGTAGGGAGTAGGGATTAGGGAGTAGGGAGTAGGGAGTAGGGAGTAGGGAGTAGGGAGTAGGGAGTAGGTAATAAAAATTACTCACAATTTATTTTTAGCTTCTGCCTTCTGCCTTCTGCCTTCTGCCTTTTGCCTGTTGCCTGTTGCCTGTTGCCTGGCGTTATAACTCCCGGCATAGCCAAAATCCAGCAAACCGTTCTGACGTTGGACTCGATTGTACGGCCAGAAAATGGACGAAATTAGCTTTCTGCTTTGCTTCTTCAAAGCCTTTTGCCTCTGCCAGAATTGGGGGTTTGGTCAAGTTAGCGAGAATCCAGCTATCATTGGCACCAGTTTCTAGTAACAACTTTGGCGTATCATCGCTAGTGTCAAGTCTGACAAAGGATAGCTCTAAACCTGACATCCATGCTGCTAGGGGTTTGGCTCGTTGGGAAAATATAATCAGACCGGGAATGGGGGTTTCTGGGGCAATGTCCATGATCGAGACCGGGAAGGCTTCACCAAAGTCAATCTCCCACTCGTTCATTTCCTCAAAGGCAGCGGCTTGTAGACTTACAACTGCCCACTTCTGTCCCTGCAAGGCATCGGGTAGTGGTTTAGGGATGGGGGATTGATAACGGACAAATGAGGAAGCAGCGGCGGCGGGGTCATAGCCTGGTTGATTGGGATAAAAGTCCTGTATCCTTTGTTTTAACCATCGCTCCAAAGCATAGGTGCGACGGCTGGGTTGAGCTGGAATATTCAGCTCATTACAGGCTTTGGTAATCATATTGTTCATCTGACGCCGAAAGAAGCGAATCTTGGTTGGTGGCTGTTGAGCTTTTGCGATCGCATCTGCCAAAGCCTGCCCCAACCAAATTGAATTCACCTGCTGGTTGGGACACCAACTAGCGTATTGAAACAGTGTCTCAGGTGAGAGGTTGATGTCCAAAGGACTCTCGCAAATTAAGACTTCCCAAAGTTTCTTCTGATTTTCGTCCAAAATTGGGCGGGAGTAAAAATCGAGTTCCCAAATTGTTTCCATGCCACCATTAAGATAATCTCACCCATATTTATGATACGGCTCCAAGAGCGCAATCCGTAAGCATTCAGCATTCAGCGGTCAGCATTCAGCATTCAGCGGTCAGCATTCAGCATTCAGCATTCAGCATTCAGCATTCAGCATTCAGCATTCAGCTTTCAGCTTTCAGCTATCAGCTTTCAGCTATCAGCTTTCAGCTTTCAGCTTTTGAATAAAATCAGCTGACCACTGACCACTGACTGCTGACGGCTGACCACTGACCACTGACCACTGACTGCTGACGGCTGACCGCTGACCGCTGACCGCTGACCACTGACCACTGACCGCTGACTGCTGAATGCTTAAGATGTTATTAATTATATTTCACTATATATAATTAAATATATTCACAATTGTGAAACTCAACAAAAAACTATGAGTAGCGATCGCACAGACGTATTAGCCGCCAACACAGCGTTTTATAGAGCTTTTGAGAAAAAGGACATTGAAGCCATGAGTAAGGTCTGGTCTCAAGGCACTGGTAGTCTTTGTATTCACCCCGGACGTGATGTAATCAAAGGTTGGCGGGAGATTAGCTCATCTTGGGAAATGATATTCAAGAATACCCAATACCTGGAAATTGAACCAGAGATTATTGCTACTGAAGTCAGGGAAACTATTGCCTACGTTGTTGTGCTAGAAAAAGTGTTGCAAGTGAGCAAGGGTAGAAGGATTGAGGCAGAATCAATAGCAACCAATACGTTTGAGCTTATGGCTGGCTCTTGGTATTTGGTGCATCATCACGGAAGTCCACTGATGAGCTAACTTCCGACAAAGTGTCGTTCGATCAGGGTGGGAATTTGCTGGGGAGCCACTTCCCTGTAGCGAGCTTTGTCTGGCATCATCACTAGGTTAGGGCCATGTTTGCACTGTTTGAGGCAGCCAGTTTCTTTAATCTTGACTTGGTCTTCTAAACCATGGTCCTTTAAACTCGATGCGATCGCATTACAGACCGCTTTACCCCCCCGTTTCCGACAACTGGATTTCTGACAAACTAAAATACTCGCTTTGCGGGTCGGAGTTTTGGTTCCCAAAACAGTTGTTGGCTGCTGGTGGGGGTGAGCAGCAAGGCTCACCTCATAGGCTTTCAGTTTAAGTTTCCCAGTTTTGCGCTTTAGTTTGCTGGTGCCACTCACTTCAATCCACGCCCCAGGGATAATCGCTGGATCCAAGCTCTTTCTCAGAGGTTTATATAACTTAATCCAATATTCGATATTTGAAACAGTAATTCTTAAATACTTGATTTTATAGCCATCCTTAATGACAAAGTCTAATAACTGTCCTACTACACTAAACTCTGAGACTGGCTCTTTCAACTTAGACATAGTTATTTACCTCTAGGAAAACTGTTTTTCTTTAATCAACCTTAAAAATTGCCATCCTTATGCACTGAATATTTATATTGTGCTGGATTTAAGCAGATTTTACCAAGACAAATCTCGTTCACAGAGTCGTGGCTAATCAAAAATATATCTCAACTAATCTATCACAAATAATCGTCAATAGAGGTTCTGAAAAAGTTAAAAATTGTGTTATTAGCGACATTTGGGAGTCTAGATTAAATAAGATGATATGTGTTAGCCTACTTAAAAGCCTGGCAATAAGGCACACTTAATGAGAACAAGAGGAGAACACTATTATGTCTACAACTCAGGGTCTACTACGCTCCTTTGGTGAAATTGCTGACAATCCAATTTTGCTGGAAAAAAACGTTACCACCCCAGTTTGTGAAGGATTAAACATAGCTTTAGCCAGCTTCCAAGGGTTGTACCTGCAATATCAAAAGCACCACTTTGTTGTGGAAGGAGCTGAGTTTTACTCCTTACATAAGTTCTTTGAAGAAAGCTACGACGATGCTCAAGAGCATGTCCATGACTTAGGAGAGCGTTTGAATGGACTAGGAGGAATTCCAGCTACTAGTTTTGCCAAATTAGCTGAATTGTGCTGCTTCACTCCTGAATCTGATGGAGTTTACAACTCTCGCCAGATGGTAGAGCATGACTTAGCAGCTGAGCAGTCAATCATACAGTTAGTACGCAGTCAAGCCGCTCAAGCAGAAAGCCTGGGCGATCGCGCCACCCGCTATCTCTATGAGAAAATCTTGCTCAAGACTGAAGAACGGGCTTATCATTTGAGTCATTTCCTGGCTCCAGACAGCCTAGTCCTGGGATTTATTGGCAATGCAGCCAACTAAACCTACATAAACTGAGATCTGGCACCATTGTCATGAATCGTAGGGTGGGCAGTGCCTACCAACTGAACCTACTTCAACCTACCTTCCCTACTAGCCCTTTCCATCAACAGAAAAAAGTTGAGGGTTGACGGTCAACCTTCAACTTTTTTCTGTAAACAAATTCAAAACGGAGAGGGGGAGATTCGAACTCCCGGAGCCTTTCGGCTCGCTCGATTTCAAGTCGAGTGCAATCGACCACTCTGCCACCTCTCCGGGCAAATCTATATTAACAATCCTTGGCCAGGATGGCGACTATCTCTAGGAAGTTAAAAACAAAGTTATAAAACTTTGTTTTATACCAGTAAAGCCTCAGAAGCCTGGTACAGTAATTCTTCAGATACCACCGAGTAATCCTTACCCACCCAGACCAGGGATACTTGATCCACTATACCGCCTTTGAGAGACACTATCGAAAAATTCCGCAATCGGTCTGTATCGGTTTCGATAATTCGAGGTACACTAGCTGCATTTAAGTATACAGTGGCTTCCGGACTAGTAACAATCCTAGTTCGTAGTCGGTCTTTGGTGTGCTTGAGGATGTGGTGCATATGACCAAAGGTGACTAAGGGAATGTTTTTACCCAAGGAATAGGTTTTTGCGATCGCATCTTCCAAATCCGGGTCCCCATGATCACCACCAGTAGGATACCAGTCTTTACCACAGGGAGCTTCTGCTTGCTCACCTAGTCCCGTCGGACCATTATGACCGATCAAGATTACCGTTTCGTAAGCCGCACTACGCACTGCTGCTAAAATGCGTTCAACGGATTCAGAAAAGCTATTAATGCCATACTGTTCCCTGTAAAACTTCTTATTGCGCCAACTCTGCCCGCCCCAACTGTAAGGGCGAGCGCCAACTACAGAGAGATTTAAATCTGGGAAGTCAAGGTAACCATAACCCACATGGGTTGACCCCAGTAAGTCCAACTGTTGCTGTACCCTATCTTCTACTTCATGGTCATAAGGAGACTTTTTCCTTCCCCATTCCGAGGCAGTATACCAAGCATCATGGTTTCCCATAATCACCGCCTTGGGTAGGTCAATAGCAGCAATCATCTGGACTATATCCACCGCCTCATTGCCGAAATCCCCGACAAATAAGACCAGATCCACACCCAACTGCTCAAGAGCTATAGCATCTTCCGCTTCCCACAGTTGATGAATGTCTCCAACAACAGCAATTTGGATTGATTGTTTTTGATGAATGGTCATGGTTGTCTTACTATCGCCCCTTCTCCAGCATAAAGGCAAAAGGGCAAACAGCAATATAACATCGAAAAAAGAATACTACATATCACCCCATTATCCCATTAATCCATTATCCCATCAGCCCTTTGCACAGAGGTTGTTTCTGAGCATCCGGATCGAGCAGCTGATAGCTGAAGAATACATTAAGTGTGACTTTTCTTGAGGAGTCTCTAACGGATCTGAGGCATTCGTGATGGCTGATCTGAAACTATTGGCAAATTCTACCGTCTCTACTCTGTGTCCCCCCCTAGGGCTGTTTAATCTGCTCAATAGTATCTAGTCTGACGGGCAGATACCGGAGATAGCTCAGATCACGGAGATCAGAAATACTTTATTCTTCCATTCTTCCATTCTTCGGCACCTTCGGCACCTTCGGCCTATTGCTCTCCTTGCTCTGAAGCACCATCAACACTTTCACAGGAAACATCAACGTAAGCGGTTAGTAAGAAGCGTATGTCTAGATTAGCGTTTAGCCCAGGAGCAGGACCAGAACAGTTAATCAATGGACGTTATCAAGTTATTGACATCCTTAACCGTGTGAGCTGGGGTCAAACTTGTATTGCGTTAGACACTTACCGACCCGGAAATCCCGAATGTATTGTTAGACAATTCCGTCCTGTTACTGATGACCCTGACTCCTGGCAAGCTGCAAAAGATATATTTCATCGTGAAACTAAAATTTTGGAGATTATCTGTCAGCATGACCAAGTTGCCAAAATTTTAGATTGCCTAGAAATTGACCATAGCTTCTACATAGTTCAAGATTTCATCCCTGGACGACCCCTGAGTGAGGAACTCAATCAACCCTGGAGTGAAAGCAGAGTAATCAATCTGCTACAAGAGGTTTTAGAGATTTTGGCATTTGTGCATCGCCAAGGGGTGATTCATGGTGATATCAAGCCAGACAATCTGATCAGACGATCAGACGATAGCAAATTAGTTTTAACTGACTTTAGCGGTATTAAGCAGGTACGGACACCATTAGTTGGTGTTCAATTTAGTGCCATAGCGGCTTTGGGGGCATTCGGGTATATACCAACAGAGCAAATTCTCGGTAAACCTCGTCCCTGTAGTGACCTATATGCTGTAGGGATGATTGCCATTGAGGCACTCACAGGACTCAAACCCATACACCTAGAAGAAGACCCATTAACCGGAGAAGCCCTTTGGCAGGACTACGCCACAGTCACTAAAGATTTCGCTGGCATTATTCAGCAGATGGTGCGCTATTACTTCAAAGACCGTTACCAGTCTGCTGATCAGGTTTTGGAGTCACTCCATTCCTTAACTAGTTCTAAACCATCTATAAACTTACCAATGTCTTCAGCACCACCAACATCCCCAAACCCCTACAAACAAAAAACTGACGATAATCTGGGTGAGCCAATTGAACCAGAGACTCTTGAAACAGAGGAAACAGAGGAAACAGAGGAAACAGAGGAAACAGAAGACATTTATTATCCCTCTGTGCCTACTATTCCTACCAGAAGGTCTAGTGGACTTAATCTCACCGCCATGGGAGTTTCCGCATCTGTAGCCTTGTTAGTAGTAGCTGGAGGCTTCTTGTTCTCATCGGGTGGCAACCAGGCAGAAACTAAGCTAGCACAGGCTGAGGAAAAGTACCAGCAAGGGGATTTAGACGCAGCGCTGAAGCTGGTAAAATCGATACCCGAAGATAGTGAAAACTATCAAGATGCTCAAAATGCGATCGCTCAGTGGAAAAGAGATTGGCAAGATGCCAAAGCCCTATTCCCCCAGATCAAAACCGCCTTTGAGCAACAGAAATGGGTAGAGGTAGTTGAGCAGGCTAGTCAGATTCCTAATATTGTCTTCTGGCAACGGCAAATACAACCTATGGTCAGCCAAGCTCAAGCCAGTCTTGAGAAGGAAGCTTACCAGTTACTAGAGCAGGCTTACAAGCAGGCTATCGAGAAAGACTTTACTGGTGCACTCAACACATTTAAACAAATCCCAAAGGGAACAAAAGCCTACGCTACAATTCAACAAAAAATTCCGGAGTACACTCAAAAGCGAAACATAAAAGCAAACTTCCTTCTTCAGCAGGCTTACAATCGAGCTGCTCAGAAAGACTTTACCAATGCATTGGTATATTTGAAAAAAATTCCTCAAAATACCGATGCCTATCCTAAGGCTCAGGAAAAAATTGTTGACTATACCGCTAAGCAAGAAATTCGGGCTAAGTATCTCTCAAAGATGGCTTATAACCAAGCTGTTTTAAAGAACTACACTAAGGCTTTGGATTATTTGAAACAAATTCCTAAAGGTACCTCCGTCTATGCCAGTGCTCAAGCCACAATTCAGCAGTATGCTCGATAAGCTATTGTGCCGTTAAACTGTCTATTATTGAAATCAAATAAAAAAGATATATCCCAGTGCCCTTTTGCCGTAAGCTATCAGCTATTAGCTGATAGCTTACTTGTTTTACCCTACAGGAGTTAATTGATATTTACTACTAGCAACTAACCTGGGATTGCGATTCATTGCTACTTCTATAAAAGCAGGACTTTCTTTGTGCACTACTTCGGTAAATTTGTCCGAATTAGCCATAACTTGTCTACCTGGTGCGTAAGCTTCAATCACATTACCGCTCACAGAACAGATTACCATTAAATAGTCACAACCTGGGCATTCAGTTTTGGTGACCTGGTCTCCAGCACAAGCATAATGTGATGCTTGAGAACCGATTAAGTAGTGACGTTGAGCCATATTACCACAGTTGGGACATCGGACTGATTGAGTTGTCTCCATTGCCGATTCTCCTCATTTAGATGTCATTGCTTGAAGGAAATAAGTCAGAATTAAACTCATAATTCAGAAATTTTTTTTATTTTTAGGTTTTTAATTAAACCTAAAGTTGCTGTTCAAGTGCGGCAGTAAATTTATCATAGGGAGCAATTCCTACAATAGTTTCTACCACCTCACCGCCCTTAAAAATCAGCACAGCAGGAATACTACGAATACTGTAATTTTTGGCAGTAGCTTTGTCGGCATCAATATCGATTTTTACGACCTTAACCCGATCTTTGTAGTCTTCAGCCAGTTTATCCATTAAAGGAGCAATTTTACGACATGGCCCACACCAAGGGGCTGTAAAATCAACGACGACTGGAACTTCAGAGGTTAAAACTGACTTAAATTCACTGTCTTTGATGTAAGCAACTGTACTCATGATATATTCCTTAAATTTTGAAAAACTACCACAAACTAATAGTCAACGGTAAAGGGTAAAAAGTCAATAACACTCAACATGGTTACCCCTTTTATCTTCCTTTAATAAAGAAGGGCGGTTAATCGGTTGTAATAGCTGTAATAACCAGGATGGCTAAGGCTATAGTTTGGTTTACCATGGTTGTTATGAAGTTGCTTGATGCATTAAGTTATGGCTGCTGAGAAATTGGAATGGGATAGCCTGATCGAAAGGCTAAACCAAGGTAGACAAGCGAAGGCAACTATGGGTGGCTATGCAGGTTATGGTTCACCGGCCTTCGGTCAACGGGCCCTAAATGGTGAGTTGGTGGATGATCCCCAAGAACAGCATGTAATTGAGTTAATTCGCCGTCACCATAAATCGGGCAAGTCATTACAACAAATCGCTAACTGGCTCAATCAGCATGGCTATACAACCAAGCGTGGTCAGCAGTGGAAACGGATCTCGGTTAAGCGGGTTTTAGACCGGCTATACGGTAGAACCCCTAGGGTGTCTACTTTGCCTCAAAAACCCAGTCAAGGGAACTTAAATCAGTAAGTAAATCAGTAAGCTCCAAGCTGGTAAAGTAGTTAGAATACCTTAAACAGAACGTTAGATAAGCCAGGGTACCTGATCGGACAATCCCATCGGACAATCCCATCGGACAATTGCCAAGCTAGGTCAGCAATGCCTAATTATTTGCCCCTAAGCCCAAATGGTTAAAGTCCCAGTATCCCTGGCCACCTCTGAAAGCCAAAAGCTATGTCATATAAGGATTAAAGATGATTTTGCTGTAACATCTATTTATTATATACCTTTATACAAGTTATGTGCATATTATTTATGCGTTTGCGAGATTTGTCCGTAACATCCCTCTAAAAAAACCCAGGCTCAGTAAATACACCAGCGCCATAGTGTGTAGCGGTTGGCGGCGGTCGTAGGTCACGGAAGTTCACGTATCAAATTAATTATGCAACTCAACGATCGACTTATCTGCGCCCCAACCCTAGAAGAGGCAATAGATCATCAGCCTTTGATCGTTGCTCCTGACACCCTCCTAATCGACATAATTGCTTTGATGAGTCAGGAGGGAGGCAAAAGTTGTTCATTGGCCAATTTTTATTCACCATCAGACCAGCTCAGCATTCGTGAGCCACGGTCTAGCTGCGTTTTAGTAATGGACTCAGACCAGTTGCTGGGAATTTTTACTGAGCGGGATATTGTCCGGCTGACGGCTAATGGCATTAACTTTGAAGAGGTAACAGTAGCTGAGGTGATGGCACAGCCGGTGATCACGTTTCCTCAAACTTCGTGTCAGGATATCTTTGCCGCCTTATTCATATTTCGTCGCTATCGGATTCGCCACTTACCAATTGTGGATGATCACGGTCAGCTATTGGGTGTTGTCTCACCAGAGCGAATTCGCCAGGTATTGCGACCAGCCAATCTGCTCAAGTTACGGCGGGTATCAGAAGTGATGACCCCCCAGGTGGTTAATGCGCTTCCAACTGTCTCAGTATTGAGTTTAGCCCGACTCATGAATAAGCACCGAGTTAGTTGTGTGGTCATTACCTCCGACCATGGACAGGATAGCTGTATGCCAGTGGGGATTGTCACAGAGCGGGATATTGTCCAATTTCAGTCTCTCAAGCTGAATTTGTCTAAAGTCCAGGCTCAGGATGTGATGAGTACACCTCTATTTCTGCTGAGTCCTGAAGATTCTCTATGGACAGCTCATCAAGAAATGCAAAAGCGTCGTGTGCGGCGATTGGTGGTGTCTTGGAATTGGGGTAAAGAAATTGGTATTGTCACCCAAACAACCCTGCTGCGAGTGTTTGACCCAATGGAAATGTATGGAATTGTCGATACATTGCAGCAAACCGTTGAGCAATTAGACCCAGCCAAAGAATCCGTGAACAAATCCCACAAAGCCATTCCCCCTGGTGAGGAGTTTGGGAAGATGGCAGAAAATGCGATCGCTTTATCAGGAGATAGGTTTAATCATAAATCAGAGTCACCCAACACAGACCAAAACACAGACCAAAACAGAAAACTAACAGTAATTTTGTCAAAACCGATAGAGGGTCAAGGATTAAATCATTCCCAACAGTGTGAGGATTTCAACTATCCCAAAAGTAACTTGAGCACCAGTCAAGATTATCAACTGTGTATCTTGCTCAACACTATTCAAGCTATTCTAGAAAACCTAGCTAACCACTCTAACCTATCATCAGAATTACGTCAAAGCCAGCTTAATTCAGCCTTAGATCATCTTGATCAAATGCGAGAGCTAATACAGAAACCCCTTAACCTGTCTTGTCGAGATCAGGTGGTGGTAGATCAGGTAGGTACTTCTAGCAGTTAAGCTAATCCAGATTTAAGGGACATATTTGACTTGGTCTGAGTTTGTTGAACGGTGTTCGCCGTAGGCGTCCCTTGTTGGGTAGGTTAACGGTTAACAAAAACTAATTGGAATTCTTTGAGTGCTGGTAAAAAGTTTTTGTTTTCATGACTAGGGCGCGTCAGTTTAATCAGGGCAAAACGTTGGATAGGAGTTAGTTCTGCCCACTGTTGAGTAGTTACTACGACTCCCAATTCCATAGCTTTTTCCGCCACGGTAGATGGAATTACCTGAGAATTCATCCAGGGAGCTTGGGGGTCAACAGGTAAATTAGAAGCCGGTTTTCCTGTATAGTTTATAACTAGGTGTTGAACATAGTCTCCATACTTTTGGATTGACTCGGTCGTAGTGCAGGGTATCTCTACCAGTTGCTGACGCTCGTGTTGATTAAACTGATGCCAGTGGCTCAGTTTAAGTTTGATGCCGCAAGTGTCTAATTTCATCCGCACTTGCATAGGAATACACCGTAAGGAATCCACAAAATCGGCTTCAAATTGGAAAAAATTAGTCATAGTATTCTCAAGCTTATGCATTAATGATGTTTTCTTGTGCTAGTACTCCGTATAATCCAGTAACTCATTGATAGAGATATAATGGCAATTGCTAATCCAATTACCTGGCTTCCAGAAGTTGTTTTCAGGTCAAGAATAATGATTTTACGGGCAACGGCAATTAAAGACGTAACAACAACTAACTCAAGTTGAATAACATGTTTTCGCAGATAAGCGGTTATATTCTCTAAAATTTCTAGTGCAATGAGAATATTTAGAAACAGTCCAAATATTTTGAAAAGTGTTTTGCTCAAAACTATTGCTTCTGGATTGGTTATTTCTTTAACTAGTGAAATAACTAGGCTTCTAAGTGCAACCAAGATTACCACCACCATCACCAAAGAAAGAACTTTGGAAACAAAACCCTCGAACAGATTTAGCCCGTATAAAAAATTCTCATCTTTGCCTGCATCTCTAAGTTTTTGGAAGAGTTGTCTTAACCGCCTCATAGGAATAGGTTAGTAAAAAGACAGATGATGGTTGATTTTAACACTTCCACGGCGCATTAACCTAACAGATTAGTCAATCTCGTGGTTGCCTTTCCCTGAGGCCACCTCCGATGTTCAACTATCGCAATCTCTATGACTTCATAAAGCCAAGACAATCGGCAAGAGGAAGGGCGTTGCTGATTCATGCAATGATTGAGGGTAATTGGTAATTGGTAATTGGTAATTGGTAATTGGTAATTGGTAATTGGTCACTGATCCCACTACACTTGACGAAGTTCCTTAGTTCACTAGCCCCAGACGGAGAATAGACCGGAAGAGGGGTCAGAGGGCAGAAATTGACCATGATCTTTGTCACAAAAATTTACAAATTGACATTGGGGGNTAATTGGTAATTGGTAATTGGTAATTGGTAATTGGTAATTGGTAATTGGTAATTGGTAATTGGTAATTGGTAATTGGTAATTGGTAATTGGTAATTGGTAATTGGTAATTGGTAATTGGTAATTGGTAATTGGTAATTGGTAATTGGTAATTGGTAATTGGTAATTGGTAATTGGTAATTGGTAATTGGTAATTGGTAATTGGTAATTGGTAATTGGTAATTGGTAATTGGTAATTGGTAATTGGTAATTGGTAATTTGTAATTGGTAATTGGTAATTGGTAATTGGTAATTGGTAATTGGTAATTGGTCACTGATCCCACTACACTTGACGAAGTTCCTTAGTTCACTAGCCCCAGACGGAGAATAGACCGGAAGAGGGGTCAGAGGGCAGAAATTGACCATGATCTTTGTCACAAAAATTTACAAATTGACATTGGGGGTGGATCAAGTTTTAGTAAACATATAGTAAAGATTTCATTAAAGTTTCCTATAAGTTGATTAGGGTGACATATATCCCCTAGATTTCCTTGTCAGTTTACTCAAGATTACGTGAAAATTGTGTTAAATTTGCATAAATTTGGAAATTTTGTGAAAAAAGTATGAAGAAAATGTGAATGTATAAAAGAAATGTGAGTTTCGCTTGACAACTACCCCTTGAATTTACTAGATTTCCTTTTGTAGATGAACAAAATTTCACGTTCAAGATCATCAGCGTGAAATATAACTTCATAAACCAAACAGCCAAACCAATCCAACTTTGGATTTGTTTTTCTTGAAAGAATCAAAGAGGGTAACTATGCTCAAGCTAGTGATTTTATTGTTTCCGCTGACTGAGCCAGTTTTTTGAATAGAACTTGTAACTAGTTCAGGCTAGACGCCATCGGCTTTATGGCGAATCGGGCTGAGTAGATATACTCGATATCGTTCAGCTCAGCAGTTAGCCACATAGAAACTCTAGAAAAAAACTCTAGAATATTTTTAAATTCAGGTGCTCATCTGTTTCGGTGTCTAGGTGTTTCGGGATTTACTTCAGACAACAGAAAAGTTTTCTGTCTAAAGACAGAGGAATTTAAAAAGGGTTTGTATTTGTTGTTGTAACGGGACTGAAATAGGATCAATCTTTCACGCTCATCTGCGCTTAGTCTATTTAGGCAAGGCTCTGGTATTGTGAAAAATTAGGTGTAACACTAGGTTTCACAACAGCATCAACTTTGAAAAAATCATCCGACATACTCATGAACATACCATTAGGAAAGCGGAAGCCATCGCCGCGTTCTCTAATCCAGCTTTTTACTAAGAGCTTTTCAGGGGTGCTTAGCAAATTGAACCTAAAAGCAGCAGGTTCTAAACCCACTGACGACCCTAGCCATTGCTGGCCGTGCTGTTGGTTAACTATCTCGAACAGATTGCTTAGGGGTCTTAGATCTGACACCTCCGACACTGGTGTTGGCACTGAAGGCATTGAACAGGATAGCAGCTATTTCCGGAATGATGTGCTATCGTCAAACTTATCAGTCTCGGTGGGAGCAAAAAAAACGGAAATTATCTTACTGCAAGGGATGTTCAATCTCCTGAAAGTCTTCTGTGACATAACTCCAAGCACTGATATGCCCGCATTACAAGGGAATCATACGAGGCTGATTGGCAAAATTCTACCCCACTGGCAAGTATTTAGGTTGGTAATCGATATCAAAGTCAATTCTGTTCTAGTCCAGCAGTTTTTAAATCCATTGTGGCCAATGACCACGGTGGGATCTGTTGAGTAAGTGAGCCGAAACAGATCCCACCGATTAATCCTTGGATTGAGAGTTTGTTATTGTTCCCCATGGTAGTTTGTAGCAGCAAAGCTTGTTTATCACTTAATGTTTATCCCTATAAGTGTTTAGACAAAGTTTAGACAAATAACTATGAGCTGAAACCCCATAGTCAGCTATTGGTCGCAATTGCAATAAATCCTTAACCTGTTCCAAGGCTTAATCATTACCGTGGTTAATTGGCAACTTCCCCTTGCCAGTTGGGTATAGACCATTACAAGATGTCGTTAATTCTGGGTGACTACCATGGCCAAAAAATTACTATCAATAACTAGTAGACCATCAACTAGTAGAACATCTCAACCAACGTCAACCTCTACGAGCTCTGAACCAGTCATGACTAATGATCAGCTTAACCAGGTCGTAGAAGCTATCATCGCAGGCAAGTATTCTTGGGCTTGTGTGTTAGTTCTGCGTTTTTATGGCTACAACCCCCTCCATTACATCCCTTACCGAACCTACAATCGGTTAATCAAAGAAAATCGTCAAGCTGGTAAGCATCCAGTTGGCAAAACCCCTGTATCACGATCACAGGTTGTTAGTAAGGTCTAGTCAGCTAAGCGGGAAATTTGGGAGATTCATCAAGTCTGAACAAAACCCACCTGCCTAGGTCAGTTTGATGGATTATTGATGGACTATTAATGCAGAGCCTACTTGTCAACGTCTTCGGTGTTTAATATGTTGAACTCCACTCGCATCAACCGACCTATCTGCTTACATCTAGCTGACTTCTATTATTGGCTTGATGGTTCGACTCAGACTTGACCTCCTATCCCCAACCCTTATGGGTTTACTTTACACCAGATGCCCTAGCGGTATTTTAAAGTTTCGATGAAGTTTACTTAAATTTTTTGTGAATTTTTTGTGAATTATTGGTAACTAGTCGGTTAGTGACTTGACAAAAACTAAGTTATTAGCTAACTAAATGTAGTTAATTGTAAATGGTTAATTGTAAATGGTTAATTGTTAAAAATCAATTTTCAATGTTTAACATATGAAGAATATAATCAGGGATTCGGCAGAGCATGGGTTACCATCGTCTTCTATCAACCCAGACCCTGCTAGCAATTTATCAGTGGTGCTTCAAAGCTTGACCCTAGACTCAGTCGATCCAAAGCTCAACTACGAATTTAGTCAATCGTTTGACCTTGATAACTTCCAGCTAGGGGATAAAATCCTTGCCTATAATACACCAGAGCTATCCAAAGATTCTGTTGAGATTGAACAAGATCACCAATATCTTTACCTAGTTTGTCAGGGGCGGGTACGACTACTAGGCTTTGATGCTGAAAAACAGCGGGAGGTTTCCATACAGGTACTCGAAGAAGGGGAAACCTTTGGTGCCTATGATCTATTAGGTAGTCTATCCTATCCTTACAGAGCGATCGCAGCGAGTTCAGGACAAGTTGCCCGTATTTCCCTAAATCAACTCTTGCCTTGGTTGGAACGGTTGCCGAAGTGGTCGGAAATCCTGGGGCAACAAGCCCAGCACCGGCAATGCCTAATTTTCTTCAAGACTTTGACCAAATTGCGTACGCTTAACGGTGTTAGCCTAAATCAACTGTTGCCCTACATCGTAGAAACACGCATTGAGGCTGGGGAGTCTCTGGTGTCCTCTTCCCAAGCTGGGCATTGCTGGCTACGTAGTGGTCAAATGGCAACGCCAGAAGGAACAGAGGCAAATTCCTCTGCTCCATTTCCTAGCATCGGAGAAAGTTGGGGATATCCGATGCCAGTACCAACAGATTGGATTGCCCAAACTGATGTATTGCTTTACCAGCTGCCTCAAGAGCATTGGCAAGCGGCTTGCGCGATCGCACCAGTTTTGGCTAACTCCACCGACTCACCAGATCAGGAGAACAGGCAAAGTGCTAAAAATGGTGACGGTAAATCTCCATCGGCTCAAGGCTTAGTTAAAAAAACCCATACTCCGTCACCACATCCAAACCAGACTAGAGCACGACCGACTCGGCGAGTTTTAGAACCTCCTAAGCAACAAACGCCCCTTGAACCCAGTCAGTCAGAAAGCTTTGATTTTCCTAAACCAGCAAAGCAGGGTTGGAAATTCCTAAGGTTTTGGCAGCGCTATCCTTTTATTGAGCAGCAAGCTTCCTCGGATTGTGGTGCTGCCTGCTTAGCCATGATTGGGCAGTATTGGGGTAAACGGTTTGCTCTCAACTCCCTGCGGGAACTGGCAGGAGTGGGCCGTTCTGGTTCATCCCTCAAAGGTTTATCTAAAGCAGCAGAAAGTTTAGGCTTTCAAGCTAGTCCAGTCAGGGCTTCTTTAGGTCGCTTAGCCGATCGGAGTAATCCTTGGATTGCTCACTGGGAAGGGGATCACTATATTGTTGTCTACCAGGTAAAGGGTAATAAGGTACTTGTTGCAGATCCAGCAGTGGGGAAGCGATCGCTTGCTCGCAAAGACTTTCTCCAAGGTTGGACTGGGTATGCCATGCTATTGGATCCAACTCCCCAACTAGCAATTACTCCCAGCGACAAACGTTCTTTAGGGCCGTTTTGGGGGTTGCTATGGCCCCATCGCTCAGTCCTGCTGCAAATTATCTTGGCTACCCTGATCCTTCAGGTTTTTGGTCTGATTACTCCTTTATTTACCCAGATCATTCTTGACCGGGTGATTATCAACAGAAGCCTTGTCACTCTTAATGTCTTCTCCATTGGTCTAATCATCTTTGGCATTTGGACGATTGGGGTTAGTATAACCAGACGCTACTTGCTCGACTACTTTTCCAATCGGCTTAGTCTCACCTTCGTCAGTGGGTTCATAAACCATACCCTGACCTTACCTCTGAAGTTTTTTGAATCCCGCCAGGTGGGGGATATCCTGACCCGAATTCAGGAAACTGGAAAAATTCAGGGTTTTATAACTCAGCAAGCGATTGCTACTTGGCTAGATGTGGTGATGGTGTTTGTCTATATTGGACTGATGCTCTACTACAATTGGCGTCTAACTGTGCTGGTGTTGGCAACGATTTTACCCATCGCCATCTTGACTGTGATTGCCAGTCCCTTTCTACGCCAGGTGTCCAGGGAAATCTTTAAAGAAGCAGCCCAACAAAATTCTATGTTAGTGGAAATGATGTCAGGGGTTGCTACTGTGAAAACGGCGGCTTCGGAACAAGAAGTGCGCTGGCGCTGGGAAGATCGCCTCACCAATCAGTTGAATGTACAATTTAAAGGTAGAAACCTGGCTAACGGGTTAGGGTCAATTAGTTCTCTAATTAATACTCTCAGCAGCACAGCTTTGCTTTGGTTTGGCGCTAGCTTAGTAATTAATGAGCAGCTTACTATCGGTCAGTATGTCGCGTTTAATATGCTCATTGGCCGAGTCACTGGTCCGATTTTGGCTCTAGTGAATCTTTGGGATGAGTTTCAAGAAATCTTGGTGTCTGTAGAACGGCTTAATGATGTCTTATCTGCTAAACCAGAGGAGAATCCTCAAGAACCGATGCTGGTTCTACCTGAGATTAAGGGTGATGTAATATTGGAAGATGTTACCTTCCGATACTCCGAGGATGAGGATCGCAATATCCTACAGAATATTTCCCTACAGATTAAGGCTGGAGAAACCATTGCTCTAGTGGGGCGCAGTGGCTCGGGCAAGAGTACCTTGGTGAAGCTACTGCAAGGTCTCTATCATCCGACTAATGGTCGTATTTTGATAGATGGACACGATATCCGCCATATTTCCCCGCAATCTTTGCGTTCTCAAATGGGTGTGGTACCCCAAGAATGTTTCTTGTTCTCGGGGACAATTGTCGAAAATATCACTCTCTACCGACCGGATTTCAGCCTGGATGAAGCCGTAGAGGTAGCCAAACTAGCAGAAGCTCATGCTTTTATTCAAGGTATGACTTTGGGATATAATACAAAAGTCGGAGAGCGAGGCTCTACCCTTTCTGGTGGACAGCGACAAAGGATTGCCATAGCCCGAGCCCTATTGGGCAACCCCAAGATTCTGATTCTGGATGAAGCGACTAGCTCCCTAGATACAGAATCCGAGCGCCGCTTTCAACAAAACTTAGCTCGCATTAGTCGCGATCGCACTACCTTCATCATCGCCCACCGCCTCTCTACAGTGCGCAATGCTGACTGCATCCTTGTCCTAGACCGAGGCATTCTGGTCGAGAAAGGCAACCATGAGGAACTCATGGATCGTCAAGGTCTTTACTATCATCTAGCACAGCAGCAGCTAGATCTTTAATAGATCATTAACTAGTGCTCATTAGTCATTAGTTATTAGTTATTAGTTATTTAGTCATTAGTCATTTGTAAATTCCAATAGACCCTGGTTAGTCACAAAGGACTAATGACTAAGAAAATTTGAAGCTACCTATCACTATATCAAACTATGTAAAAATTTGCCAATTTGGCAACACAGTGATGTGAAAAGGACTAATGACTAATGACTAATGATTAATGAAATTTGAAGCTAGCTATCACTATGTCAAGCTTTGTAAAAAGCTGCCAAAAATCTGCCAATTTAGCAACATACTCAGATGAAATTGATCTTTTATCAGAAAAGTGGAAAAGCCCTGTGTGAATAGAAGGGGAGAAAAACGTGTTCAGATATGGCTCCACACCCATTTCGTAACCACTGTTTAGAATCCCCTGAGAATCCTCCATGACGCACACTCACAGGATTGTTTAATTCCAATTCCTTTGTTTAATTCACTCCCATGCACCCAACCATTGGTGAGACGGAGGTAACTTGGAGAGCCTAACCCTAGGGTCAGTCCTGCTCAAGTCCACATCTGACAGCGTGCTCAGCCAAGCGGTTTGACCGACCGACGGCTACTTAAAGGGGAAGGGTTTAAGTTCTGATCTCGGGGTGCATTGAAGCTATCTGAAAAAGGGGCAAGTAGAGTCAGGTAATGCCAAAGATTTCGGTCTGCGCAACAATGCCAAACTCCCCCCGGGAAGCTAAGGGCAGCAAGAGAATTGGTCGCTTTCTTTCCCAAAACATTGGTCATTTCCCTAAAATGTTAATTTAGCGTGATCTACCACCATGACACAAGCAAAACCAATAAACTCCCCACCTGAGGCGGCTACGAGTCGTCAAGGTAACGTCGTTTTAATGCCATCAGGTCGCCTGAGACCTGATTATGACCAAGAGGCAGCCTCACCCAGCACAGAGGTAGGAACCAATACTGCCAATGCTCCTATTACGTCCAAATGGTCAACCTCCATACAAACTACCCTTGACCAGCCTCCGGCGAACCTTCCCCGGCTGTTGATGTTGGGTGGATTAAGCTTCTGTACGATATTTGTGGCTTGGGCAACGTTTGGGCAGATTGATGAAGTGGGTAAAGCTCATGGAAGCTTAGTGCCAAAAGGGGACGTTTATAAAGTTGACCCGATTGAGCCAGGCAAGATTGCTAGTATTAAGGTCAAAGAAGGGCAAGCGGTTAAAGCTGGGGAAGTCTTGGTGGAACTGGATACAGAGCTTGCCACTCAGGAAGTAGAGCGTTTAGAGAAAGTGCTTAATGCAGACCGGATTAGGTTAGTTCAGATGCAAGGACTGCTTGAAAGAACCCGTCTGGAAGCAGAAACTCGTGAGCAGATTACCCAAGCAGAAGTTCAAGCACAACAAGCTTCGATCGCACGAGCACAAGCTAGTGCATCGGCAATTAGACAACAAATCATTCAACATCAGTTAGCTAAAGCTGCTAATCGCGAACGATTACAACGGATGAAGCTGGTGCAGGCGACAGCCCAAGAACTGCTCCAGCAACGGCGGGCTAATGTAGTGGCTCTCAAAGAACGACTCGATAACCTTAAGCCTCTGTTGGCAGAAGGAGCAATCTCCAAAGAACAGGTATTTCAAGCAGAACAAAGCTTTCGTGCTAGCCAAAGTGCTGTTACCGAAAGCAAACTGCAAGATGGTTTGAGTACTCGCGAACAAATTTTTCAAGCTCAGCAAAGTATACGCGATCGCGAAGCGGCGACTACCCAAAGCCGAGGTGAGCTAGAACAGACTTTAGCAGAGATCAAACGACTAGAGGCAGAATTAGAGCATCGGCAAGCTACCGGACGCACCACTCGCCTGGAAGCACAGCAGAAAATTCAACAGTTAGAAGTAGAACTGACCCAAATCAAAGCTAGAATTTCTGAAAATGAAACCCTGGTCAATACTGCTAAAACCAGGCTCAAACAGAAGTTTCTCAAAGCGCCAGTGGATGGGATAATATCTTCCCTCAACATTTCTAATACTGGTCAAGTAGTGCAACCAGGACATAGCATCGCCGAAATCGCTCCTCAAGGTGCCCCCTTAGTGCTATCGGCAAATTTGCCTACTCGGGAGGCAGGGTTTATTAACGAAGGAATGCCGGTGCAAGTGAAATTTGATGCCTATCCCTATCAGGATTACGGCATCATCAAAGGCACGGTGATTTCAATCTCTTCCGATGCTAAAGCCGATCAACTAATGGGTTCAGTCTATAAGGTGAAAGTGTCCCTTGACCGTGACTATGTGATTGAAGATGATGAAATCATTCGGTTTAAGGCTGGTCAGACCGCCAATGCTGACATCATCATCCGCCGCCGTCGGATTATCGATTTCTTATTGGATCCGATGCGACAGCTTCAAAAAAGCGGCATCGATCTATAGTGCTTTGTTTTCAAATCACTTTCATCACTCACTGATGGTTTACTGTTGACGCTTAACAGTTGACCGTTAATGCTTAGTAGTCAACTTGCTAGTAATTCCTTGGAATCTGCAAGTTAACTGCACCCCAACTTATAAACTATTGACCTTTAGACTTACAGGATCAGAAATAACCATGACCTATCGTATTCCTTCTGCCAATACCAACCTCGACAAAGTGATGGATACCGATAAGTTTAGCGAGATCGAGGAAGCCATCCTTGATGGCAAGTATTCTTGGGCTTGTGTGTTAATGCTACGCTTAGCGGGCCATAACCCCCTAGACTACATGCCTTCTAGAACCTACAGCCGCTTGCTCAAACAAAACCGGGACATGATATTACAGAAGCAAGCTAGTATGATGAGCAATGGCACTAAAGCCTTGAATGCACGACAGCGTTTGAGCCAGATCAAAGATCTCGCTTATGTAGAGACCCTTGGCAAGAAAACCTCACAGGTCCACGGTGGCGATCAAGAACAGCAGTTTATCGCTGAACTCGAAGAAGAGGAATCCATGCTCAAGAAGTTAGCCGATTATTTACGGCGAGACTGTTTGGTTTCGCTGTGGTGAGCAGGTGTAATGATTTTCTTACCCATGCTCCTTATCATCACCAGCACTGGTTCCCACCACAGCAGATCAGACTAAGCCTGTGGTCGAACTAATTCATTAATAACTGCCTTGTCCATTAGGTGCGCTTTCCGTGATGGCGAGCAATCCCTTGACCGTAGGTCACGCTACGCGAACGCCATCACGGGT
>NZ_MKZS01000001.1:107261-118612 GCF_001942495.1 Moorena bouillonii PNG | reverse complement strand
CTGACCTAAATCATCTAGAGTCCGTTGAAGCTAGCAAAGTTCAAGGTGGACTTTCATTAAGCAACAATTTCCAAAGCGTTTTCAAAACTAAAAGCAGCATCGTAGAAAACGAACTTTTCAATACTACAGTTAACGTTAAAGTAGATATCGGTAATACTGCTACTGCTTCCGGTAATACTGCTTCTGAAGCTCAAAGCGATGCAGGTAATAATGTTGCTAGTAAGCAAGAAAGCTTCTTCTTGACTCTTGAGCAAGGTGGCGTAACTGCTACTAAGTCTCAAGGTATTGGATTCTCTGCTATCCAGTAGTAATTAGTCAGGATATTTTCCTGATTCATTAACTTTTAAACCTGGGTGTCTTCATATCCTAATAGAATGCAGTACCTTCAGTTCTATATGAACATGATTACACTCAGGTTTAGGTTTGATTGCTTCAGTGTGATTGCTTCAGGATAGTCAATCCTCGGCGTTACCAATAAAATTAACAACCAAGAAGGAGAAAATCAATGCTTATTTCTGACCTAAATCATCTAGAGTCCGTTGAAGCTAGCAAAGTTCAAGGTGGACTTTCCTTAACCAACAACTTCACCAGCATTTTCAGCACTAACAGCAGCATCGTAGAAAACGAACTTTTCAATACTACAGTTAATGTTAAAGTAGATATCGGTAATACTGCTACTGCTTCCGGTAATACTGCTTCTGAAGCTCAAAGCGATGCAGGTAATAATGTTGCTAGTAAGCAAGAAAGCTTCTTCTTGACTCTTGAGCAAGGTGGCGTAACTGCTACTAAGTCTCAAGGTATTGGATTCTCTGCTATCCAGTAGTAATTAGTCAGGATATTTTCCTGATTCATTAACTTTTAAACCTGGGTGTCTTCATATCCTAATAGAATGCAGTACCTTCAGTTCTATATGAACATGATTACACTCAGGTTTAGGTTTGATTGCTTCAGTGTGATTGCTTCAGGATAGTCAATCCTCGGCGTTACCAATAAAATTAACAACCAAGAAGGAGAAAATTAATGCTTATTTCTGACCTAAATCATCTAGAGTCCGTTGAAGCTAGCAAAGTTCAAGGTGGACTTTCTTTAAGCAACAACTTCACCAGCATTTTCAGCACTACCAGCAGCATCGAAGAAAATGAACTTTTCAATACTACAGTTAACGTTAAAGTAGATATCGGTAATACTGCTACTGCTTCCGGTAATACTGCTTCTGAAGCTCAAAGCGATACAGGTAAGAATGTTGCTAGTAAGCAAGAAAGCTTCTTCTTGACTCTTGAGCAAGGTGGCGTAACTGCTACTAAGTCTCAAGGTATTGGATTCTCTGCTATCCAGTAGTAATTAGTCAGGATATTTTCCTGATTCATTAACTTTTAAACCTGGGTGTCTTCATATCCTAATAGAATGCAGTACCTTCAGTTCTATATGAACATGATTACACTCAGGTTTAGGTTTGATTGCTTCAGTGTGATTGCTTCAGGATAGTCAATAGCCAATAGTCATCTCAAACAAGGACTCAAGAGGTTAATTGCCAAATTGGCGAGACAAACATTTTGAAAATTGCTAGTTTAATTGGAGTGTAACCTAAACAGATTTATTAACACAAAATAAATTCTAAAATTAAATAATGATTATTTCTGATCTAAATCATTTAGAAACTATTGCTGAAGACCCCAAGGTTGTGGGTGGCTCTCACTACTCCCCACCTTACTACAACGATTTTGGATATAGCGGATCTATTAACGTCTATACCAACATTATAGGAAAGGTAGCTACGGTTAACGTCAACGCAGAGGCGTATGGGTACAAGACTTTTAGCAACATCAATGCCTATACGAGAGCTAATGATAATGGTTCCCACTCTAGTCTCAATGCAACGTCTGCTACTTCTTCTCATTAGTTCTTCTGATAAGCATTATTAAGAAAACTGCTTAGAGTAGTAGTTGAAACTTAAAGCTATCAATGCTCAAGTCTTTAAATATTGGCTTCTCCACAATAAGCCGTTAGTACTTAGTCACGAAAAGTTCCTGATTAAGTGATTGATAAATCAGGGTGTATTCATATCCCAATAGACTACATTAATTAAATTTAATTATCTATCAGGACGATTACACTCAGGTTTACCTTGAATCGAATCACTTCATTTTACTGGCTAACAAATAGTCAATCGCTATCTAGTTATCTAAAACCATAAATAACTAGATATATTTAAAAATCGGCGATAAAGTTATTTGAACTATGCCAGTTTAATTGGAGTACAAAATGACCAATAGGTCTAACACAGTAAACTACAAAGGAGAAAATTAACCAATGATTATTTCTGATCTAAATCATCTAGAGAATGCTGCTGAACAACCCAACGTTGTAGGTGCCTCCGGTTCCAAATTTTTTGGAGTTAATGGCTTCGTTAACGTAGGTGCCAACGTTTTCGGTAACACAGCAAGAGTTGATGGTCTTGCAGAAGCCTTTGGTCCAGGTACCTTCACCAACGTCCAGGGCGCTACCAGAACTGCTCCTGGTGCTTCTCAATCTACCCTACATGCAGTATCTGCTACTTCTTCACCCTTCTTCTTTTTCCACTAAAAAGAGTGATGGCTGAAATAGCCTAGAGTAGTAATTTTTGATTATTAAATGCTACGGAAAGATGCAAAAATTAGTAACATCTCTCCGTAGCATTAATCACAATGGTAGCATTAAATTGTTGTTGATTGGTAGCGGAATTATTTTAAGCCATACTCACTTAAAATAATGCTTGCAATCTATATTTTAGTCGCTTTTATGTGTTATCAATTACAATTAAATGCTCCCGGGGAAAACTAACGATTATCTGATTTAAGCAGGAGAATCATTCATGAACATTTCTGAATTAGAATATTTCGAGCTGGAGGCAACAGACCACCCTATTTTAGGTGGTTTTGCTTTTACTTCTGCTGAAGCCTTCGCTGGTCCTGGCTTCGCTACCATTAATGGTGATGCCCATGCGTTTGGTCAGCATACCAATACTTCAGTAACAGGCTTTACCGATGTAGACCCGTTCTTTTCTCAAGGTAATGTAAGAGCTCATGCTACATCTAGGGATCCTTTTTTCTCGGGTAATTCTAGAAGCGACGCCTTTGCCATTTATGGTTTCATTGGGTAAATTAACAAATATATAGCCGCTTTCCAGCTCATAATCAATATTGCTTATTCTTTTAATGGAAAAGGCAATAGGCAAACTAGCAATAGTAACAAGGGCTTTAAGTTGTGCATCCCTTTTATGATACTGTTGTTCTAGATTATTGTTCCCTGAGTTTAAGGTTATTTTATCTCGAAAAATTCAATAAGTTTAGGAATTTTTTTTCTAAACCAAAATGTTTTTTACTTGTTCCATTAGTAGCAAAAAAAAATACGATTATGTTTCATAGTTTTCAGTTATGGACTTTACCTGGCTCATATAAAACGATGAAGTCTAGTGTTTCTGGAATTCAATCTGTATCGGAAGTAAATTCTGAGGGCTCAAGTACTATTAGTAATGCCATCAGCATCGATCCTGATTCCCAAATCAGTACGAGTACAGTGGAAGCATCTGTTATTAAGCCCGCAAACACTATGGGTATTGTTGGAGCTAGCGCTGGTACTGATGATTTCTCAGTACCTGAGATTAAGGAAACTTTTTTTAGTATGAGCGTTTCTACATACTTATAAAGCTATAAGCTTCATAAAATTTAATCTAGTTTCTGTGTGCTGGCTCACAAGTAGGATTGAGGGGTGAGGTATTTGGATTCAGGGATAAGTTTTAACTCTCGGTTTTACTGGCAAATACTCCTCCCTCAATTCGGCAACTTGGCAGAGCTTAGCAATTGCTTTTTGTATGATGATAATAGTCAGACGGTTGACTCAGCTAAATCTGACTAAGACTGTAAGTAGTTCCAGTTATAGTTAATAATCGGGTGTAATGGTTGATCTTTCCAAAGCATCGGTGACTCCAGAGGAAATTATGTACTCCTTGAAAAAGGAGATGCATCTCAAGGGCATCTGTCAAAAAGTTTTGTATCAACGAGTTATCAGTAAAGCGGCTGAAGAAAGAGGGATAACAGTAACACCAGAAGACGTGCAAGCTCAGGCGGATGAGATCCGTTATGCCAATCGTTTGGAAAAAGCAGCAGAAACATTGGCCTGGCTGGCAGATCAGATGGTGACAGCAGAGGATTGGGAAGCGGGAATTAGCGATCGCTTGCTTGCCCAAAAGCTTGCTGAGTCCTTATTTTCTAAGCATGTCGAAAAAAGCTTTGCTCAAAATCGACTGGACTTTGAGCAAGTTTTGGTTTATCAAATTCTGGTGGATTCTGAGGAAATTGCTCAGGAGCTTTTCTATCAGATTGAGGAAGGAGAAATCAGTTTTTATGAAGCTGCTCATTTCTATGATATAGACCCAGAAAGGCAGCGACGGTGTGGCTATGAAGGAAAGTTGCCTCGCTGGAGTTTTAAGCCTGAGATAGCTGCCGTTATCTTTAGTGTTCAGCCAGGAGAAGTGACTCATCCTCTGCACACCGAACAAGGATACCATCTTTTCTTAGTTGAAGAATTTATTCCAGCTGAATTAACCGAAGAAAAGTCTAAAGAAATTTTACAGGGTATGTTTCAAGAGTGGCTCAATAGTGAAGTTAACTATATGATCCATAGTGAAATTAGTACCATCAATACTGGGGAATAATCCCAATGCTATTATTGGTTTTAGGGACTGAGGCCGTGGGCCACGCTTACTGGCAGAGCCAGACGCGAACGGCTCAGGGAGCAGGGGTAAGTAAATTCAATTTACCTCATCACTAAAATTACTAACTAAAATAACTAACTAAAATAACTAACTAGAGTGATGTAACCATGAGACGTTCCCAGGCAATCAGAAAATGGATAGTTTCACCAGATGGTACGGTTGTAGTCCAAGCCGAAAGTACAGCAAGTGCCTCTGGGGATAAAGTAACCATTATTCAAGAGGTTACTGTCAAAAGAGACTCTAGTGGCAGAATTTCTAGCAGAAGTTCATCCTCTTGCCATGCTTCTTCTAGTAGGTAGTTGAAATAGTAGGTAGTTGACCTACTTTGCTGTTGACAGTTGACCCTTGCTTAACCGACCATGGATTGGGCTACCACCCTCTTTACCCAAAGCCAGATCTGAGCTTTTGATGGAAAGCATAAAGCCCACCACTATCATAAATAACTATCTTCCAAAAGTATCGCCATTTTGGCTGATTGTTTTTGGACGAGAAAACAGGCAATCACTTCTTTTCATTTATTTATCAGCAATGACGTACGCTCAGCACTGAGTACTGAGTACTGAGTACTGAGCACTCAGCTTCTTCTAGAATTGGGGGTTAGCTAAATCTAAAGTCAGAGTAGCTGAGATCTACTACACTCACATCTTTAAACAGAACAGTTCCACCATAATCAGAACGGAAAAGAGCACCATCTTGAGTATCAATAATCCCACGTTGGGATATTTCATTATTGAACCACCTGGAGGCATTAATATTACCCCAGCCTTGGAATTCAAATTTATCGACACCCACTTCAAAGTCTTTGATGACATCAAACTCACCGGTTAACAAACTCTCATTCCGTTTGAACACAAATTTATCTGCGCCACTGCCACCTACTAAGGTATCACTACCGCGACCACCAGTAATAATGTCATCTCCACCAATTATGGTATCTTTAGTACTGGGCTGATTGATCTCAATCACGCCTCGCAGATTATTATGCCAAGGATCGCGATCGCTTAAATCATTCCAGGCGCGATCGCCCCAACCCATGACGGCATAGTCTTCACCTTCTGGTTGACTTCCATAGATTGTGGAGTTGTTGGGTTCTCCTGGAGACCAATTGCGATAAGTTGCTGACTCACCACTGACCCACTTCCAATTACCTTCTCTTGAGCTGTCAGTTAAGCCAATCCAAAACAGTTCCTTAGAACCAAATTTGTTAAACAGCCATGTTTGCTCAGCAGCATCATTAATCGTTACCAGGTTACCACCTAAACGCTTTGCCTCAGCTTGAGCTTCGTCCCAGGTGCCAGCAACAGAAGTTAGGAGATATTGATGCCCACGGTAAACACTAACATTGTTGTTTTGGTGATCAGCATCCCCAGCTATGAAATCGTTACCCGAGCCACCCTGGATGGTATCATCATCAATGCCTCCATACATTGTGTCATTACCAGTGCCCCCATACATCATGTCTTGACCAGAGCCACCATACATCATGTCCTTGCCCGAGCCACCCTTAAGAGTGTCATTACCAAAGCTGCCATGGAGTTTGTCGCTACCAGAGTTCCCATATAGCTTATCATCACCTTGACCAGCTTCTAAAATGTCATTCCCATCAAATCCATAGAGGGAATCATTACCTAGGCTGCCATAAATTTTGTCATTGCTGTTAGTGCCACGGAGTTCATCATTCCAGATCGTGCCGTAGCGAACATCATTACCTAAGTTGTCAATTAAAGTATCTCCTAATAATTTAACAGCACTTTGATTAATTTCCACTAACGTCAGATTAGTATTGCGACTAAAGGTGCGCTCATAAGTGCCTGTAAGTGAAGCCTTGACGAAATCTATACCATTGTTGCCATCAATATCAAAACGTTCTTTGGGAGAGTTCACTTTGACGTTATAACTAGAGTCAAAAGATATAGATTAAAAATATATATTTCCAATTTTATCGGAAGAATTTAAATCACCAGAGATGGCAAAGGAATCGATAATCTTGGGCTGATTCATCTGATCAGTATTCAACAGGAAAAAAAATGTCCCCGAGTTAGCCTCAGAATATTCCCGATTGGAATTTTCAATTTCTTTAGCGTTCAGTTCTAAAGCTGCTGAAAAATCGAAAGAGAATTTTTGATTAGCTCGTACTGAAAAATTACCAACTACTTCAGTGCTGCTATTAGCACTGCCCTGAAAAGCTCCCTCTGTACCAACTACAGTACTTTGACTGAAAAGTTGAGAGAAAGCTGGGTCATTGATAAAGGTACTTTTAGCATCAGCAATAGCAGTAGCTATACCACCCTTGACCAAGGTCTCCACCTGGGCATTAGTCAAGGTACCAGCAGGAGCTTGACTATATTTGGTAAACTGAGCGTTTCCTGTAGCGTTAGCAAAGTTCGGTTTGGAGTTAGAGGTTCTAGGGGTTAAAAATAGAGTGTCTGAGGTCATTAATTTACTTTTTTTTTGGACAACTATATGAGATTAAAATTATAAAGATAATAAATATATTTAAAACGCCATTTTGGCTATGAATTTTACAGTATTTATTTTATAAATATTCTATAAGATCCTGTCCATTTAGCTAATCATAATTTCTGGGGATTTACTTAATTGGTACTTGGTAATGGTGGTTTGACTACCGATTACCAATTACCGATTACGGAGACCCCATCACCTGGTAGTAAAAATATTGATATTAAAAAAGAGGCGCACGCTACGCGAACGCCTCTTTTCTTTAGACCTCTTGCAAAAATAGGGATCAGAGGAAGCATTTGGAGCTAAATATCGTCGTTTTTATAATAAGTCTCTTCCCAAATGCTTCGCCCCTAGGACTCGATTTTAGGCGAAGTGGAAGTCAGAATGCTTAAGCTGGTTTAGATTCACATTTTCAAACAAAACTTCTCCACCTTTTGCGTAAGATAAGAGAGCGCCATTACTAGTATTAGTAAGGTAACCCTGATTTATCCCATTGTTGTACCAAGTTTTGGAGTCAATTTGACCAAAACCTTGAAATTTCACCTTATCTAAACCAACTTGGAAGTCTTTGATGATATCGAAGTCATCTCCAAGCAAGCTATCGCTCCGATTGAACACAAATGTGTCAGCGCCATTACCACCAACCATGGTGTCACTGCCACCGCCACCTACCAAAGTGTCGTCACCAAAACTGCCATGAAGTTTATCATCACCAAACCCTCCATTCAGGTTATCGTTGCCTTTACCCCCTTCTAGAATGTCATCGCCAGTAAGTCCTTGAATCGAATCATCGCCTAAGCTAGCATAAATTTTGTCATTACCGAAAGTGCCACGAAGCTTATCATCCCAAATACTTCCATAGCGCACATCCTTACCCAGGCTGTTGATTAAGGTATCCCCTAATAAGTTAACAGCATTGTTATTAACTTCTACGATCGTGATATTGGTATCACGGTCAAAAGTTTGCTGATAAGTCCCTTGGGCTGAACCCTTGACGAAGTCTACGCCGTTGTTGCCATCAATATCAGTAGTTTTAAAAGGAAAGTTAAGGTTGACGTTGCTGCTAGAACCAAAATCCAAGTCGCCGATTTTACGGGAAGAGATTAAATCACCAGCAATGCCAAAAAAACCTTTAACCTTAGCTTGATTGGGATTCTCAGTCTCTAACACCAGAAAACCTATGTTTGAGTTGGCCTGAGAATATTCCTGATTAGGATTGTCAATTTCTTTAGCTGTTAGTCGTAAATCTGCTGAGAAATTGAAAGAGAATTGTTGATGAGCTCCAACAGAAAAACTAGCAACTACTTTAGTGTTACTCTGGGAACTACTCTCAAAAGCACCATCAAAACCAGCCGCAGTAGCTTGACTAAATAGTGTAGAGAAGGTTGGGTTATTGACAAAAGTGGCGTCAGCATTAGCAAGAGCAAAACCCACACCATTCTTGACTAAAGTCTGCGCCTGAATTTGAGTCAAAAACCCCGACGCTGCTTGACTATAGTTGGTGAACTTGGCGCTTCCTGTAGCGTCAGCAAAGTTCGGTTTGGAGTTAGGAGTTTTAACAATTGGCAAAAATAAAGTATTTGATCCCATGAAAATCCCCATTTTTATATTGGCTTATTCCGGGAATCATTATAAATAGCATTAATCAATGATGAGCGCTATTTTGGCGGCTGATTTTGATGACAATAAGCCGCCAAAATGTTAAGCATTAAGCTATTTATCAGCAGTCAGCTAATGCTCTGGTAGTGATAATATAGCGTTTTTATTTGAGTTGTGAACATACCTCTTGCGCCAAGAGGCAAAACCCAAGAGGCAAAACCCAAGAGGCAAAAGGGATCCGAAGTTTTATTGGATAATAAAAAAAGACCTTCTAGGTTTATATCTCATTTAGAAATTTTATAGTAAACATTTAGCTATCAGTAATCATCTCATGATAAAATAAGCGATCAAGCGTGCGCGTAGCGCAATCGCTTGATCGCCTCTTTGGGTTTGGCTTCAATGAATTAGAGCAAAACTTAGGAAAAACTGGGAACTAAACCTTATAAGTACTAGTAGGGTGCCTTATTAACACACTTTACAAGTAATCCCAATTTTTAAAAGTAAGATTAAAGATTTAGATGGGAAGATAGGTAGATAGGGAGATGGGGAGATAAAATTTATCTCTAGCCCTATCAGCCTTAAGAATTGCTATAAATTTACGGCGTTAGTCCTGTAGAGTATTCGCCATCTGGAATTAAGTTTTAAGCATCGAAGACGAAGTCAGAGTGACTAAGCTCGTGTGCATTAATCCCTTCAAACAGGACTTTTCCACCATAATTTGAATGGAATAGCGCACCATCATGGGTATCGGTGAGCCGACCTTCAGCAATTACTCCACTGAACCAATAGGAAGAATCAATATAACCCCAGCCTGAGAATTCAATGTGATCGACACCAACCTCAAAGTCTTTGATGACATCATATTCACCGGATAACAAACTCTGATTTAGCTCAAAAACGAATTGGTCAGCGCCACTACCACCAGTCATCACATCGCTACCAGGACCACCAATCAGGATATCATCATCATGACCACCGAATAACGTATCATTGTGGTAACCACCGACTAAGGTATCCTCGCCAAAACTGCCATGGAGTTTATCATAACCATTATCCCCATAGAGTTTATCGTCGCCTTTACCGCCTTCGAGGATATCATTACCACCATAGCCATAGACAATATCATCCCCTAGGCTGCTATAGATTTTGTCCCCATAATCAGTTCCATGAAGTTTATCATTCCAAATACTTCCATAGTGGACATCATTGCCCAGGTTATAGATTAAGCTATCTCCCAACAACTGAATTGTACTGGTATTGACTTCTACTACAGTTAAATTGGTATCACGGTTAAACCAACGCTCATATTCTCCTGTCGTTGAGCCGTTGAGGTAGTCTATGCCATTGTTACCATTAATATCTGTAGTTTTATAAGGATAATCAACGGTAACATTATAACTTGCTCCAACGTTCAATTTGCCAACTTGACTAGAAGAAATTAAATTACCCTTGAAGCCAAAATAATCTAACAGTCTGGTATAACCATTGGTTGTGTCTAATACAAAAAAGTAACTGCCTGACTTTGCGGAAGCATATTCAGTATTGGAATTTTCAATTTCTTTTGAGTCAAGTTGTACAGCGGTTGAGAAATCAAACGAGAACTTCTCATAAGCACCAACGGAAAAATTACCAACTACCTTAGCCTTACTGTGAGCAAATACTTCATAAGCGCCCTCAGTACCAACTCCAGCACTTTCAGTGAAGAGTTCAGAAAAAGTTGGGTCATTGATAAAGGTGGCGTCAGCATTAGCAATGGCCTGACTTAAACCATCGTTGACAAAAGTTTGTGCTTGGGCATCAGTCAAAGTCCCTGAAGCACTGTGACTGTATCCTGTAAACTGAGCGCCTCCGGTCGCATTAGCAAAGTTAGGTTTAGCATTATAGGTTTGAGATTTCAGGGGTAAGAAGAGAGTATCTGATGTCATAAACGTCTAGGTTTTTCTGTTCACTTAATTAACTTAATTATCAATAGTGGGAAGGGATAATGGGCAATATAGCGTTTGTATCTGGGTTGTCAACACACTTCTTGCAGGAATTGGTTTGCATACAAGAGGAACCCACCTCTAACCCCTACCAGGAGGGTAAGTAAGGCAAGAGGGTAAAGAGATCCGGAGTTTTATTGTTCAATAAAAAAAACTTATAGGTTGACATTTTAGACAAAAAAAGCTATATTAACCAACGGCTCACTTCAGCAATTTATTGATAGTAAAACCATAAAAAAAATAAAAATACTAGATATGCCAATTTGTCATTTTTTATTATTGGTTTTTGTAAAATTCACGTTTATTAATAGGTAACTATAGGGTTGATGAAGTAAATGTAAACCTAGGGATTATTTTTTTTTCAAATAAAAATAACGATCAATAAAAATAGGTAAGTTAACTGTTAATTAACTTATCGCAAGTCTGGAGGATGAGCGATAATTAACAATATCTGCGTTCTTTGCTCCCCTTACTTCGTTCTTTGCTCCCCTTACTTCTCCTCACAAGGGTAGGTTTTTTACATTTGGGTCCTGCCCCACCCCCAACCCCCGACC
>NZ_MKZS01000001.1:53188-107161 GCF_001942495.1 Moorena bouillonii PNG | reverse complement strand
CTACTCCTGGCAAACTCTTGGGGCAATTGACTTCTACTTTTTGTCAGTCAACCAGCCTGATCAGAGTAATATTCAAGCTCGAATTAGCCTTGGGGAAAAGCCCCTAGTTAAAACAGAAGAGGTAGGCACTCCAAATCTGCAATTCCAAGCTGCCAAACAACAGGGTATGCAAGCCATGGCTGCTGGTGATTATGACAAAGCCATGAGTAACTTTGAAGTAGCAATTCGGAAATACCCCAACGCTCCTGAAACTCTAATTTATCTCAATAATGCTCGTATTGGTAATCAGAAATCCTATACTATTGCTGTCGCTGGACCGATTGCTACTGACCCCGATGGTACATTAGCAATTTTGCGTGGCGTTGCTCAAGCTCAAGATGAAATCAATAAAACTGGGGGAATTAATGGCGTCCCCCTCAAAGTAGCTATTACGAGTGATGATCAAAATCCCGATACTGCTAAACAAATTGCTTCAGCGTTGGTCAACAATCCAGAAATATTAGGTGTAATTGGTCATTCCGCTAGCAGTGTCACCTTAGCCGCAGGAGAAGTATATAATTCCGGTAAACTAGCAGCTATTTCTGCTGTTAGTACTTCCGTAAAGTTGTCAAACTTTAGCCCCTATGTGTTCCGCTCAGTGCCAAATGATGCGTTTTCAGCCAGAGCCTTAGCTAACTACATGAACACCCAGTTGAAAAAGCAGAATGCAGCGGTTTTCTATAATTCTAAGAGTGACTACAGCAAATCTCTCAGAACTGAATTTGTCACAGCGGTTTCCCTAGGAGGAGGACAAGTTGTTGATGAGATTGACATCTCCAATCCAGATTTTAATCCTGCTACACCTGTACAACAAGCGATTGAGCGGGGAGCACAGGTGCTATTTTTAGCTCCTAACCCAGCAGTTCTAAATCAAGCTTTGGAGGTTGTTAAGGTCAATGGTAAACGTCTAAGTCTGTTGGGAGGAGATGTAATGTATTCTCCCAAGACCTTAGAGAAAGGTGCAGAAAACGCTGTTGAAATGGTGGTAGCTGTTTTTTGGGATATTGATAGCAACCCTCAGTCAGACTTTGTCCGTAAATCCAAAGCCCTTTGGAATGCCGAGGTTAACTGGCGCACAGCCATGGCTTATGATGGAACCCAGGCTTTGATAGAAGCCCTGAAACGTAATCCTACTCGTGCTGGTGTTCAAGAAGCCCTCTCAGCCTCAGATTTTGTAGCGCCTGGAGTATCTGGTTCAATTCGGTTTTTGCGTTCAGGCGATCGCAATGGCTCAGTCCAACTGGTAAAAATTCTTCCCAAGCAGAACACTTCCAGCGGTTACGATTTCCTGCCAATACCCTCTAATTAGTTTGAGTAGTTTTAGTTAGCTGATAGCTTACTATTATTGTAGTATAACTGTGTAATATTTGTAGAATACTTGTTGACTTGAACAAATTAGACCGATTTCAACTGGAGTTTAGACTCAACTCCAGTTAGTATAAACTCCATAATAATGAAGCTTGTAATAAACTTTATTCGTTAACAAAATGACTTGTATTACCATTGCATTTCTGACTATTGGTTTCAGACATCCTCTTAGGGAATATTTAGCGATGATAAATCAACACTTATCAATCAATGTTGAAACACCAAATCCCCTGCTTCAACCCGGAGATTACCTGTTTTCCAACCTAGAGAAATCGGTACATTCCCATTAACTGCTTTGTACAGGTCAATGTGTTTTGACCAGTCATGGTCTTTACCATTTCGCGTCAGACTTGGCAAGTCATTTTTAGGATTGTGGGTCAGTTCAAGACTCTCACCAGTGCTACCAATCCACTGCACTTTACCGATGGAAATTTCCTGTAAATCTAACTGACTTTTTTTCTTAACTGCCTGTTTGAAATCCTCATAGTTACCATGAGATTCCTCTTCTCCTACTTCTAGAGCAAAGCCAGCATAGCTATTGCCTAGGGTTGTTGCCTTCAGAGTTTTTTCTTGACTATAGAGCTGGGCAAATTTCTGGTTGGGTATAGCCACCTCAGTATAGGCATCCAAATTAATCGAGCGAATCGCTAACCAGGTTTTTTCCAGTTTAAAGAACCAAATACCGTCTTCTATTTCTGCTTGAGCCGTCTTAGGCAATTGGAAAAAGAATGGTCTATCCTTTGCTGGTCTTAACCAAAGAACTAGGTTACGGTATTGCCCAACTTGGTCTCCCTGATTTTTTCCTGGCTTCACCCAATCACCACCAGTATTAGCAACAAAAAAATCCACACCCCGCTGTTGATTGTATGCCATTAGCTTGAACGGTCCGACATCACCATCGGGGAATTCACCCGCCAAACTCCCCAACTGATAGGTATGACCAAAAAAGGTGGTTTCCCAATATCCTGGTTTATCCTCACCTCCAGGTTTCCAATTTTCGTAGACTGGTTTACTCGCCAGGATTTCCACAGGCTTCTGAAACTGCTTACGAGCTAACTTTACCACCGCCTGGGGAGGTCGATAGGCGCTAGTAATTACGTGAATCACATCCCGTTCTGGCTTAGGATTGACTAAGGTAACATCGCCAAAATAAAGCCAGAACAGACGGGCAGCACTGGCTCCGTAGACCACATTACTTTTGCCGTAATCCCGCTTAGTCGGTCCGCCAAAACCACCTCGATAATATTTCACTGCTGCCGCCGCTGACATCCAATCTAGAGCCGCTTTGGCCAGTTGTTTCACCTCCGGCTCCTTCGCAAAGTCGTAGAGATTTAGGTAAGCCGCAAAGGTGTGACCATGGTAAGTCTCTGAGTCCCACTCTCCCATACCAATGTTGTATAGCGCCCAGACATAGCGCTGAATTTTCTTTTTATACAGACGCCTAGTCTCTTCATTTCCGGTTTCCTCTGCCATCAGATAAACGGCAATTTCTCGCATTGCCCGGAGATTGTCCGTGTTGCGTCCATCCACCCAACTTCCTCGCACATCGGGTCCCCAACCATCACCACCTTTTCCCTTACCATAAATGGGGTGAGGACGTCCATTGGGGTCTGTTTCTGTCCAGATTTTGGCACCGTCAAACATTCGCTGTTTGTAGGTCGGGTCGAGAAATTGCCCAAAGAAGAAGTATTTTCGGATTTGTCCCTTGAGGGTGAAAGCGTAATAGTAGTCAATACCCTCAGTGTGTTGGTTATCTTGAGCTTGGGCATCTTCTGATTGCAGAAACTCTAGGGCTTTCTCCCGATTGCCAACAATAAAATCAAACATGGCATAGGGATAAGACCGCTTCTCATTTTCCCCGTAGTTGTTGCCATAACCTTTACCACCGTAGTACTGAATGGCCTGGTTGGCTCGCACCCAGAATTCTGATTCTAATTCAGGAGTCCACTGATTCCTATACTTGGTCGCAATCGGTAAGGGTTGAATCTGAATTAGATCAGTAACAGATTTGCTAATAACTGGTTTAGCTTGTAGCGCTGGTGCCGTCGGTATAACTTGGTGGGTACAGCCCAAGATAGCACCAGCGACAAAGAAAGCATTGCTTAATAATGGAATGATTTTAAGAGTGAGGTGGAATGGGCATCTTGGTGGAACTGGCATCTTGCGTAGAACTGGCATCTTGCGTAGAACTGGCATCTTGCCAGTTTCAATAGATTTTCGGGCGGGCAGGATGCCCACTCTACTGCTATTCATGGGAAGATTCAGCCACGGGACAAAGGAAGCTACTAGTAAGTGACGAGATTTCCGAGATTTCACCAGATTTCACCAATTTTAGCGATTGGCCTCAATTCTTAGACAACAACCAACACTGTACACCTGAGCGTCAACCCTAAATTAAACATCGGCACTTCACAATTTTTAATCATGGGCAATGGGGCTCAGAACGCTCAGGGATTCATACATTCAGGATATAGTCATGTTTGATTTAGTATTTGCTCGCAATTTGGCCACTACATTAATCATACTCACTCTGTTCATTCTTGGCTTAGACAAGTTGTATCGCCAGGATCAAAACGCTGGAAAACCCCAAAGGGTAAAGCACATGCAACACGCCCTTCGAGTCGGATTTGCGCTCAAGGCAACTCAATTCCGTTGAGATTCCCTGAACTAGGTGTGGAATAGGAGCCAGTTCCCTAGTTCGACCCAAGTTACTGGTTTGTCAGATGGCTGTGAATATTAGTAAACAATAAACCTATAGTAACCATGGATAAGGCAACTACGTAATTATTCGTAGGCCATTTATTGCGAGTGGCTCAGAGATTTCCGAGATTTTGCGGATCCGGTTTACTGTGATTTCCGATTACTCTTGTATATGGTAGTTTTAACCTTTTGCTGCATCCCCCTGGGGCACCCAACCGCCCATCAGGGGTTTTTTATATTCAGTGTGGCTAAATTTTATGAGTTATACTATGCTGTAGTCTTAACCGTAATTGAAGGAGAGAGCAGTGGGTAGTAGGAATCGGGTTTTGATAATGTCTAAATTAGGCTAACCGTCCCTACCCAGTCTTATCCACTCAACTCAAGGTCTCGCAACGTTACTACACTTTTAATAATCTGCAAAAAATTCAAGCTATACTAGTATTAGCCGGGAAAATACCTAAAGTTTTCCATATAAAGGAAAATCAATTTTAAGCTTTTTAAGTTTTGTAGCCCTATAAGTCAACTTAAAATGTGATATAATAGTTTTTGATTTGTTTTTAAACACTAAAACAATATCTATCAAATTTTTATGAAAATAATTAAAATACCACTAATAATAAATTCAGGAAATAATAATTCCAATTTTTGGGATAATTTTACTATAAAAAAATAGTTGTTTAATTTTAATTAAAGATATTTTTAATAATTAAAAATATTCGGTAAAGCCCGCCATAAAAAACACTAATAAAAAACCGTTTCAATAAATACTAAAAAATCGGTTCAATAAATTATAATTGAAACGTGATAAAAATCAGCAGGAGAATGGGTGGATTCTTACCCATCTTCCCCATCTCCATAAATCATCTCCCTACAGGTGCAACGCTCCAGATCTATCTGTGGGGAGTCGTCAAACCTAACCAGTGCTGATGGTACACACCCCACTAAAAACGAGAATTACGGGCTTGCTCCATCAATTGCTCAGCCCTACGTCCCCACTGGGGATTACCTTGGCTATTGTAAAGGTCTCTAGCATACTGCAAGACTTGCAGAGCATCACTAAATCGGTTTTGGCGCAGAAATACTACACCAGCAGCATAATAGGCATTAGCGTAATTCGAGTTAGCTACCGCTGCTTGCTGGAAGGCTGCCAGAGCACCATCCAAATCTCTCTGAGTAAATAAAATTCCCCCGATATTGTAGTGGGCTTCGGGGTATTTAGGATTGATTTTGATCGCTTGCTCAAACGCCTTTTTTGCTTCCTCTAGCTTGCCCTGTTGCTTATAAATCAGTCCCAAATGATATGCCGGTTCGGGAGCATTACGGCTAAATTGCATTGCTTGTTTAAATGATGCGATCGCTTGTTGGGGTGTTCGCAACTGGGACATAACTAGACCCATGTTATAGTGAGCAACACCGAGTAATGGGTCAAGTTCCAGAGATCTTTCTAGATATTCCCGTGCCTGAGACAAATTCTTTCCTTCCAACAGGGCAGCCCCTAAATTAGCAAAGGCTAGAGCAAATTCTGGATCGGTCTGGGTTGCCCGATAAAAGGCATCGGCTGACGCCTGCAATTTACCAACCTGCCGCAATGCTAGACCCAAGTTGTAGTGTGCTGGTGCTAGCTTGGGATTCAGTTGGGCTGCCTTTTCGAACGCCACGATCGCTTCAAGTACCTTACTCTGTTGAATTAATGCCAGTCCTTGATTAAGTTGCTCAAGGGCTGCGGGTTGAGTTGGTTTGAGTGCTGGTAGATACTGAGACTGAGCGATTAGTCTAGTACTGTAACCGAAAGGGCGAGTAAGGGGATGATGTCTACTCAGTCTCTCGGGTGAATCATTGAGATTATCTGGGTTAACCCCTAGAGCATGGGAAACTAGTGGCTGTGTCAGCACCAACAGCGAACTCACTCCTAGGCAGAAATAGCCTCTGGCAGTGACTTTTCTGTTAACAAACATTAAGTTGAGTGGGAACAAATTTCGCTTAAGATTTTTGAAACATTTTTTTTTATAGTTGTTACGTGTATTCATATTTTTTGAAAATTAGTGACCTAGAGTTATCTTACTTAACAGTTTTAGTAGTTTACATTACAAGACATTGCAAGTTCGATCTAGATCAGACCAAATTAAGCTAATCTCACAACCATATAACGTTGATCCCATCTCAACAAAACTTATGCATAAATCAGTAGTCAGGAGATAATTAGGTAAAATGATTAGGTAAGAGAAGCGTTGACATGGCATGTTTTAACAAACTCACCTCCCTACCCGATCATCCCCTTAATGCTCCGCTTCAATGCATAAGTCCAATTGAAATAATTTGGGGGTAAATTATGAACGGCAAAGTGTGTAAAGCCACCCGTAATGTGGCAATTGTTGGTCCGTATCTCAGTGGGAAAACCACTCTACTCGAAAGTTTGTTGTCCGTTACTGGTACGATTTCTCGCAAAGGCACAGTAAAGGAAGGCAACACCGTCGGTGATAATGCCACCGAGGCCAGGCAACGCCAAATGAGTGTGGAGGTAACTGCCGCCAGCACCGAGTATCAAGATATCTGCTTCAATTTTATAGACTGTCCCGGTTCCATTGAATTTGCTCAAGAAACCTACAACGCCTTAGTTGGTGTGGATGCGGCTGTCGTGGTTTGTGAACCAGTAAGCGATCGCGTCCTGACCTTAGCACCCTTATTGAAATTTCTCGACGACTGGGAAATCCCCCACTTAGTCTTTATTAACAAAATGGATCGGTTTGAGTTGACCGATGATGCTAATGGTAACTCCTTACGGTCCGTCTTTGATGCCCTCAATTCAGTTTCCACTCGCCCCTTAGTACTGCACCAATACCCCATTGGTAAGGGAGAACACCTCACCGGATTTATTGATTTAGTCACCGAGCAAGCCTATCTTTACCATCCTGATGCCCCAGCTGATCCGATTCCACTGCCAGAGTCATTGAAAGAGGCAGAACAGCAAGCACGCACAGAATTACTAGAAACCTTAGCAGATTTTGACGACCACCTCCTCGAAGAACTACTAGAAGAAATTGAGCCACCCCAAGAAGAAATTGTCCAAGACCTGAAGATGGAATTGGGGGCCGACTTGATTGTACCGGTATTTATGGGTGTTGCTCAGCAAGATTATGGTGTTCGCCCCTTGATCGATGCCCTACTGCGAGAAGCACCAACCCCAGAAAGCACCGCTGAGCGTCGGGACATTGCTGGTGATGAATCAACCACGGTGGCACAGGTACTCAAAACCTATTACACTCCCCAAGGTGGAAAACTCTCCCTAGTGCGAGTCTGGCAAGGTAAACTAACCGATGGCATGGTCTTTAATGGTGTCCGCGCCGGAGGCTTATACCGTATGTTTGGTCACCAAACTCAGTCAGTTACCCAAGTATCTGCTGGTGAGATCATTGCCCTGGGACGCTTAGAGGGTATTAAAACTGGTGACACCCTGACCACGGATACGGGTAATCCAGAGATGAAATTACCAATAGCTGAGGCAAGCAAACCAGTCTATGCGTTAGCCATTACTCCTCAGAAGCGCAAAGATGAGGTTAAGTTGAGTGGTGCCTTAACCAAGCTGCTGGAAGAAGACCCATCTCTGGTGTGGGAACAACATGGAGACACTCACGAAATCATCCTATGGGGACAGGGAGATATTCATCTTCAGGTTGCTCTAGACCGGATGAGCCGCAAATACAACTTACCGATGACCACTCACTTACCCCGAGTGCCTTACAAAGAAAGTATCCGCAAATCCACTACCTCTCATGGGCGCTACAAGCACCAAAGTGGTGGTCATGGGCAATATGGTGATGTCTACCTTGATATCCAACCCTTGTCTCGGGGTGAAGGGTTTAACTTCTCGGAAACCATTGTCGGTGGGGTGGTGCCAAAGCAATATATCCCTGGTGTGGAGATCGGAGTAAAAGAGTACTTGTCCCACGGACCCTTAGGTTTCCCAGTGGTAGATGTGGCTGTTACTCTCACCAATGGCTCTTACCACTCGGTAGATAGTTCGGAACAGGCATTTAAACAAGCAGCACGGCTAGCTATGACCGGTGGTATGCCCAATTGTGAGCCAATGTTACTTGAGCCAATTATGTCTGTTGGGGTCTATGCACCTCAGGAATTCACCTCTAAGGTGCTGCAATTGATCACCGGTCATCGGGGTCAAATCCTGGGCTATCAGACCTGTTCTGATTGGACAGGATGGGATTGTGTTTCTGGCTATATCCCCCAGGCAGAAATGCAGAACTTGATCATGGAATTGCGATCGCTTACTCTAGGGATCGGTTTCTTTAACTGGACCTATGACCATCTCCAGGAAGTGCCAGGTAAGCTAGCTGATCGGGTGCTGGCAACCACTGGCAATGGTAATGGTAATGGTAAGAGCTAGGTGAATCCTGTTAGGGGTTAGGTTAATGGTGTTGGGTTAATGGTTAATAGTTAATTAGTTAATGGTTAATGATTCTATTACTTAAAGCCTAAAGCGATCATTCCTAATCCCTAGGGAGAGGCTACCCGCTGGAGTTTTTCAATAATAAAGGGAACTATCAAAATCAGTAGTTTGATTGGCCAAGGAACAAAAAATAGGCTGACAAACAGACAGAGTAAGGCTGTTATAGCTGCAGCCACTTTGACGATTTCCTCAGTAGTCTTAACGCAAAGGTATATGGCTACTGAGGCGATCATTAAAGTCATCGATAAGGGTATAAGCATAATTATTACCTCAACTTTTTCCGCCATAATTACCTAACCTAGCATCAGGGTTATGGAAAACATAGCAGTTGAGTCAGGTCGCCCCGTCTAGGCAACAGGGGGGTGCTGACCATCCAACACTGCCAATTAGCAGAACTTGATCCCAGATTATTCTCCTAGAGACTACACGATCGAGAATGGGATTTTCGGATACTTACCTAAATTCTGCAACCTTGGCCTTGGTTTGATTCACCTCAAGATGCACCTCAAGTAGCGGCTCCTAGGTCCCATCCCATGGTGCTACAGCAGCAAACCCTGGCAACGATCATGGCCTACCCTTGTCGAGTCGGAGTAGAGCGATTGGCCGTAGGCCACGCGGGGCGCGTTCGCTTCATCTTGCTATTAAAGCTATCAAGCTATCAAGCTTAATCTCAGGGCAATTGGAGCCTGCCATTCAGTTTAGCTTGGCTTCAAGGAATATTATACAAAACCTACACATAAATCATACCTTTAGCTAACGCGATTGCAAACTTTAATTTTGTTTATAATTCGTCAAATCGTTACTTAAAAAGTTGGTAATTCATTGAGCTTTACCCAATTTAAGCAACTTAAGAAGTTATACGAACTTTTAGATATTTTTTTTTTTGATATGGATTTGCATACTGAAAATAAGCAATCCAGTTCAATGTGGCCAAACAATCCCCGTTACGACTAGCCTCTCTTACCCCTTAGCCTGATAAAAATACTGCTAAAAATATAATGACTAAAAAATTACTCACTAAATTAACAGTTGCTACCACCAGCCTCACCTTAGTCACCTTAGGAACTACCAGCAGCGCACAAGCAACAAGCTTAACTGAACTGATTGAATTTTCCAGTAATGGTTCAGGAAGTACGGGTACAGCTGTTTGGAATAGCCGTGCTGGTGATAGCTATTGGGACTTGTTCGTTACCAGCGATGGTGAAGACGGTGAATTCATTAATGACCCAAGTACTCGCAACATCGACTTTGAACTAACAAAAGGTATCCATACATTTACAATTTATGGTGATGGGAGAAGCTCTCTTAATAATCAAAGTCATTACGGTTTGAATTTGTTTTTTAATGGAGAAACCTCCAATCCAGGGATTTCAGTATTTGGAGCCTTAGCCCGCTCCGCTGACTCTAATCCAGACTTTTTACCCAATAGTAGTGGTTCAACTCGGGGACTGGATGGCAGTATTGTACCAGGCTCAGGAACTCTGTCCTTTATTGATGGTTTAACAACCGTGACACTGACTGACTATATCTATCAAGCATCAGATGTTCAACAGAAAGACCTTGTTAGTGAGCGGAGTATAGGTTCAAATGATTACTGGGACATGGTGGGACAATTTACATTAAACGTAGAAACTACAGATCTAGACAGTACATCTGTTCCTGAACCCGTTTCAGTGCTAGGTCTGCTGACAGTGGGTGCATTCGGTGCTGGTGCAACCCTCAAGCGCAGGAAGAAACAGCAAGCCTAAGCTCCCCTTCTCAAGAACAGGACTTACGCACAGACTCCATGGGTAGGGTGGGCAAGGTTTTGCATACCCTACAGGTAGCGTTAAATTGAGGGATTTGCGTAAGTCCTAAAGAAATTAGCAATCTCAACAAATTATTAAACTATAGCAGTTCTCAATTAGGTATTGAGAACTGCTATATAGTGTACAGAATCTATACCTAAGCCATACCTTCTGCAAACGCGATCGCAAACTTTCGTAAGCCTTACTAAAAATGTAGGCTAACGGAATTTGATATAACACACCGAACTCTTGACTAGCTCCTACCCCATCGAGACATTAATCATTTTGAATAACGAAGTAGGCGAAGCCAAAGAACGAAGCAATTAGGATTTCAGCAAAAGGGCAATCATCGTTTGGTTTGCTTGTACCCATAATTTTGATTACTGACCGGGTATTCTAGCAGTTTTCTATGGTTATATCACACTCAGGTTAGCAGCCAAGAATCATCTAGGGTGCAAAGTAAATGGCCATTTTTAACTTACAATACCTGATCGATATTCAGGAAGGATTAGGATTTGCGGAACAATTAGTGTTTTCCAACACAGGGCAATATCTGAGTGATATTCAAAGAGCAGTTTTGCAAAAATCCTGGCAAGGGCAACGCAAAACCTATGACCAGATCGCTCAAGAGTTAGGCTATTCAGCAAGTTATATCAAGCAGACCGTTGCCCCTAAATTATGGAAACTTTTCTCAGAGGCACTAGGGGAAAAAGTTAGTAAAACCAACTTTCGTAGTGTACTCGAAAGACGACAGATCAATCAAGAATCGAGTCATACTCAGGAGCTGCTTGGGGTATTGAGACAGGGACTAGAGCCTTACTACAAAGGGAAGGTGCAATCTACAGCTAGCGAAGAGATCTCAAATGTTCCTGATGGGAACCATCCCAAATCCCAAATCCTCAATCCTCAATCGCAGCAGTTGGAATTACCAAAAGGAAGAGTTCCTTTAGCTTCCCGATTTTATGTCGAGCGAGTCCCCTATGAATTTAGGTGTTACGAAGAGATTGTTAAACCAGGAGCCTTTATTCATATTAAAGCACCCAGACAGATGGGGAAAACATCCCTGATGGTCAGGATTCTCGCTCATGCAGAAACTCAGGGTTACCAAACTGTGCGTTTGAACCTTCAACGAGTGGATGTCGAAATTCTCACTAACCTAGATAAATTTTTGCGCTGGCTAGCCTACAATGTCACCCGCAAGCTGAACCTAAAACCTATGCTGGATGATTATTGGCATGAGGATTTCGGTAGTAAAGTTAGCTGCACCACCTATTTCCAAGACTATCTGCTCGAACAAATAGATAGTCCTATTGTTTTGGCATTAGATGAAGTTAATGAGATTTTAAAGTATCCCAAAATTGCTCAAGACTTTTTACCTCTGCTACGCTCTTGGTATGAAGAAGCCAAAGATAGCAAGATCTGGCAAAAACTTCGGCTAGTGCTGGTTAACTCCACAGAGGTTTATCTACCCCTAACTATCCATCAATCCCCTTTTACCGTAGGATTGCCGATTCAGTTGTCTTCATTTAGTTGGGAGCAGGTTCAGGATTTAGCCCAGCGTCATGGACTCCATCTCTCCATCGGAGATCTAGCCCAGCTGATGTGGTTAGTAGCTGGTCATCCCTATTTGCTGCGTCTAGGGTTATATTATCTAGCGCGACAGGATTTGACCCCAGAAGAACTAGTGCAAAGGGCGACTTCAGATCAGGGAATTTACAGCGAACACTTACAGCGACACTGGTGGACTCTACAACAACATCCTGATTTAGCCGTAGCCTTTGAAGCAGTGGTTAGGGCAAAAGTTCCAGTAGCCTTGGAACAGGTACAGGCATTTAAGCTCTACAGTATGGGGCTGGTGAATTGGTCAGACAATCACGTGATGGTTAGCTGCAATTTGTATCAGCGATACTTTAGCGATCGCTTTCATAGCCATAGCGCTACGGACTGGCAAGAGGCAATAGGCAATAGGCAAGAGGCAATAGGCAACAGGCAACAGGCAACAGGCAACAGGCAACAGGCAATAGAAAAGCCAAGTTTTACAACGCTTGTAGCAATTTATCCCTTACCATTATTTGTAAATACCCCAGCGCTTATTGCTATAGTAATCGGAAATATTGCTATCTAGCATTTCTAATAGAAAAAATAATTACCGTTTTTTTCATTACCCAAAATCCTTCTATGTCTTGATGCAATAGCGAGTGGGGTAAAACCGCGTGAGGCGACTGCATCGCTACTTTATTAACTCTTGCCTCTTGCCTCTTGCCTCTTGCCTTTCCAAAGCGGGAGTATGTTCACAATTCAAATACAAATGCTATATAATCGTTACTGTTCAAGGCCCCCCGATAGCCTGCAGAGTTTAAACAAATATCTGCCAGTAACATTATGACCTCTTGCCACAATACCAGCACCGCCGTCATTGAAGAATCCAAAGGGGTTAAGCGAGTTGCCTTGCTAGGGATGCCCAACACGGGAAAATCAACCTTCTTTAACCGGATCACAGGTACCAATGCTCATGTTGGCAATTGGCCCGGCATTACTGTAGATTTACTACAAGCTAATGTGCAACTCAATGGCGAACCTACGGAATTCGTAGATTTACCAGGAATTTATGACCTCAAGGGATTTTCTGATGATGAGAAAATTGTTCAAACCTTTTTAGAAAATTTTGCTGTTGATCTATTTATTATTGTTCTCAATGCTTCCCAAATTGACCGTCAAATTCGCTTGGTTTTGCAGGTAAAAGCCCTAGGTTTACCTGCAGTGGTGATGCTGAATATGGCTGATGAAGCTAAGCAATATGGAGTTAAAATCAACACCGAAAAATTATCCGATAATTTTGATATCCCCGTGTTCCTCATTAGTGCCAAGTATGGAGACGGCTATATGAGGGCATACCTAGAAATTTCTAAAACTTTAAACGCACAAGAAGAATCGATTAATAGAGATAATCTAATAGATAATCTAAAAAATAGTATATCAGACCATAGCTCTATCTCCACTAAAGAGATAGATTCACTCCTCAATGGTGCGGTAGAAATGCCCTCTGAGATGGCAGTCAATTTAACTGCCAGGATTGATCAGTTCCTGCTGCATCCGATATTGGGTTTACCTTTGTTCTTCTTAGGAATGTTCCTGGTATTTTGGGTAGTTTGGACTGTGGGACTACCCTCTCAAGACCTGATGGATGAGATTACTGGCTGGATTCAAGGTGCCATAATTGAGCCTGTTATCCAACCCTTACCCACAGTGATTCAAGACTTTTTGATTAATGGGATTTGGAACGGTTTAGCTACCGTTGCTTCCTTTGTTCCATTAATTGTGCTGTTCTTTATCTTAATGGCAATTCTAGAAGATAGTGGCTACCTATCCCGTTCTGCCTATTTAATGGATATCTTTATGGAACGGTTGGGGTTAGATGGTCGCAGTTTTGTGATGCAAATGATGGGATTCGGCTGTAATGTGCCCGCATTAATGGGCACTAGAGTTATGCGATCGCAAGCCTTGCGACTGCTAACTATGCTAGTCATTCCTTTTGCTTTGTGTGCTGCCAGACTCCAGGTATTTGTCTTTATCATTGCCGCTGTATTTCCCCATGGTAACGGAGCGTTAGTATTATTTTCTTTATACCTACTTAGTTTTGTCGCCGCCATTGTCACTGCTGCTCTTTTCCAAGGAGTCTTTAAAAACGAGGAACCCTTTATTATAGAATTACCCCCTTACCGAATTCCCACCCTCAAACAAGTCTTACTAAGAGGCTGGGGAGAAGTCAAAGAATTTTTGCAACGAGCATCTGGGTTTATTACCTTTGGCTGTGTTGCCGTTTGGTTCATCACGAATTTACCGCCAGGAGCCACAGGATTGGATACCATTGGCGGGCAAATTGGACAATTTTTAAGTCCGGTCATGAATCCCATTGGTATTAATCCCCATTTAACCCTAGCCCTAATTTTTGGTTTCATTGCTAAAGAAATTGTGATTGGCTCTTTAGCGGTAATTTATGGACTTAACTCCGTTGCTGTTAGTCAGCAGATAACTGATACAGTAACCTTTATCCAAGGATATAGTTTTTGTATCTTTTGCTTAATCTACACTCCCTGTTTAACTACCATTGTTACCCTATTTAATGAGGCAAAATCCTGGAAATTTACCCTATTTTCTTTAGTGTTTTCCTTAGGGTTGGCTTGGGTAGCTAGCTTGATATTTTACCAGGGAGCTTTAGCACTGGGATTTCAATGAAGAGATAGCAGTTATCAATTGGGTGAGGTACAAATTATTGGGTTAATGGGAGTCGGGAGTCGGGAATCGGGAGTCGGGAGTCGGGAGCTCACAAGGGTAGGTTTTTTACATTTGGGTCCTGCCCCACCCCCAACCCCCGACCGGTCGGGGGCGGATCACAAGGAGAGGAAAAGGAAAACAACGAATAAGCGCTGCCTCCCCTGTTCCGAAGCTGCATCGCTTTCTTATCCCCCACACCCCACACCCGGTCAACCCACACCCCACACCTCACCTCTTTGTTAAAAACCTACCCCTGTGAGCCTTACTTCTCCCCCTCTCCCGATCAGTTTTAATGATTAGTATTTAAGGATCGATGATATTACGACCAGATAGGAAGTATGATGCTTTTTAAGCTGGAAAATCTGTGAGGGGTATTACCCCTAGGGTAATTGACAAATCTGATTATATTATTACGGATCACAAAGCTTCTCTAGGAGCTGAGACATAGCTGTTCTTGTGAATTTTGTTTAAAGTTTCTAATAAGATTAGATGAAGATTCTGTAAAGTACTTGTGGAACTATTGATAATTACTAAACAGATTATATGAATAATTAGTTTAGTGAAAATGTTATGAAAACTTGACAACTCTATCTGGCTGGTTAACTTCAATAATATTTTATTAAATTTTATTGAAGTTTTGGTGAAAACCGTGAATTTATCGTAAAAACAACTTGACAGCGTCAATTTACTTCACATAGGATGATTCCGGAGATTGTCCATGGGTTCACTGCTAAGGAATATGTAGAAAAGCAAATATGTAAATTAAGAAATATGTAAAGATATTGAGTTTTCAGGAAAAAAAACTCATAATTAATTTCACAAGCTTTTCATAAAGTTACCTAAAAAAGGGCGATCAGCCTCCCGGTTCAAGGGTGACCATTGAATTATTACTTATTACCTGGATTAGCTGGGATTGCTTAGGTGGCATCAAACGGCAAACACTTGTTGGATGCCACAGTACTCCTAAGTCAACTCCTAAGTCAACCCCAGGGAACACTACTGGCACTATCACTAGGGAAAAAGGGAGATCAGAGTCGATGTGACCTACCCAGAGTACTGTTTGAACAATCAGGACTTGTGCCAATCAAATGGGGTCAAAGACTCAAGCTAACCATGGCGCTAGTCAAGATATAGCAAAACTCACTAACGAAGGGGTTCTAGCTAATGCATCAGAAAACGGTCGGTTTAGAAAAATTAGGGCAACCACCAGATTCCCTTGGCCAATACCCGACCCATAAATCTTCCGAGGTTATTGAACACCTAATCGCGAACTGGTTGGATAAGACACTAGTAAATACACTATTACCTGAATTTAGTCAATCCTTCCAAATTCATAACTTTGATCTAGGTGATGAAATTATACCCTATCCTAGACGGGATTTAAGCCAAGATTCTGTTCAAAATGAACCAAATAAGTATTTTTACGTCGTCTGTGGCGGGCGGGTGCGACTGCTAAGCTTTGATAAAGAAAAACAGCGGGACGTATCCGTACAGGTTCTTGAAGAGGGGGCAACCTTTGGGGCTGAGGAACTGTTGTGTAACCTATCTTATCCTTACCAAGCGATCGCAGCGAGTTCAGGACAGATTGCTCGGATCTCCTTAGCTGAACTGCAACCTTGGTTAGAACAGCTACCGGAATGGCTCGAACACCTACGGCAACAAGCTCAGCACCGGCAACGCTTGATTTTCTTCAAGACCTTGACAGAATTGCGATCGCTTGACAGCATCAGCCTACAGCAATTGTTGCCCTACCTAGTAGAGACAAGGATTTCCGCTGGGGAGTCCTTAGTTGAATCTGGCCAACTCGGTCGTTACTGGCTACGTAGTGGTCAGATTGAAAGGGGCCCAGTTCAAGAGAATTGCCCACTAACCATTGCAAGGGGCGAAAGTTGGGGCTATCCTCAGCCAGTGCCGGAAGATTGGATTGCCCAAAGCGATTTATGGGTAACCCATCTACCAAAGGAACATTGGGAAACTGCCCAACTCCTGGCACCAGTGCTGGCAAGGTTGAGTCCACAGACGGGTCAAAGCTCTGAAAATGGACACCAGAAATCAGACGCCACTAGCACCATACTTCACCAAGTCCGTACTCAGTCCGGTCACAGAGTACCGCTAATTCCATCCAACCTCCCTACCAATGGAAATGCTGAAACAGAAAGTAACTCGACCCAGGCTGAGTCTGAACTGATCCCATTTCCCGTACCGACGAAGCGGCATTTTCTTCAGGGGTTGTGGCAACGCTATCCCTTAATTGAACAGCAATCGTCTTCCGATTGTGGCGCTGCTTGCTTGGCAATGATTGGACGCTACTGGGGCAAACGATTTAGTTTGAATTCCCTACGGAATCTGGCTGGGGTGGGGCGTGCTGGGTCATCCTTGAAAGGGTTAGCCAGAGCATCAGAAACCTTGGGATTTCAAGCTACTCCAGTCAGAGCTTCTTTAGCTCGCCTAGCGGATCGGAGTAACCCCTGGATTGCTCACTGGCAAGGTGATCATTATATAGTTGTCTATTGGGTCAAAGGGGAGAAGGTACTTGTTGCCGATCCAGCTGTAGGAAAGCGATCGCTTTCTCGACAACAATTTCTAGAGGGTTGGACAGGATATGCACTGCTTTTGAATCCCACTCCCCAGCTAGCAGCGACTCCCAATCAAAAGATTTCTCTGAATCGCTTTTGGGGATTGCTATGGCCCCATCGCATAGTCCTGTTGCAAATTATCCTAGCTTCCCTACTGCTCCAGGTGTTTGGTCTGATTACCCCCCTGTTTACCCAAATCATTTTGGATCGGGTGGTGGTTAACAAAAGTTTTGTTACCCTCAATGTCTTTGCCATTGGTCTAGTCATCTTTGGACTTTGGAGCATGGGCTTGAGTGTCACCAGACGCTACTTGCTCGATTACTTTTCCAATCGACTCAGTCTTACCTTTGTCAGTGGCTTTATTAAATATACACTCACACTACCCCTGAAGTTTTTTGAATCCCGCCAGGTGGGAGACATCCTAACCAGAGTCCAGGAAACTGGGAAAATTCAGGCGTTCCTCACTCAGCAAGCCATTGCCACTTGGCTGGATGTGGTAATGATGTTTGTCTATGTGGGGTTGATGCTCTACTACAACTGGCACCTAACCTTGCTGGTGCTGGCAACGATTGTACCGATTGCGATTTTGACCATAGTTGCCAGTCCATTTCTACGGCAAGTGTCCAGGGAAATCTTTAAAGAAGCGGCGGCACAAAACTCCCTGTTAGTAGAAATGATATCGGGGGTAGCAACTGTCAAAGCAGCAGCCTCTGAACAAGAGGTGCGCTGGCGCTGGGAAGACCGCCTCACGGGTCAGTTGAATATGGAATTCAAAGGACAGAACTTGGCCAACGGCTTAGGGTCAGTGAGTGGCTTGATTAATAACCTCAGCGGCACGGCTTTACTATGGTTGGGAGCAAGTCTGGTAATTCAGGAACAGCTCACGATTGGTCAGTTTGTGGCATTTAATATGCTCATTGGTCGGGTGATTAGCCCGATTTTGTCTTTGGTGGGACTTTGGGATGAGTTCCAAGAAATATTGGTATCCGTGGAACGGCTCGATGATGTCTTGACCACCCAGCCAGAAGAGAATACCCAAAAACCCCTGATGCCATTGCCTGCGATCGCGGGGCATGTTCAGTTTGACAATATCAGCTTTCGCTACAGTGAGGATGATGAACAATACATCCTTCAGAACATTTCCTTCGAGGTTGCCCCTGGAAAGACCATAGCCATTGTTGGACGCAGTGGCTCGGGCAAAAGTACCTTGGTAAGGCTGCTCCAAGGACTCTATCAGCCAACTACAGGCCGTATTTTGATTGATAGCCACGACATCCGACATGTTTCTCCCCAGTCTTTGCGCTCTCAATTAGGTGTAGTACCCCAAGAATGCTTTTTGTTTTCAGGGACAATCTTAGACAACATCACTTTATACAAACCTGAGTATAGTCTCGAACAAGGGGTAGAAGTGGCCAAATTGGCCGAAGCTCATGTGTTTATTCAAAACCTGCCCCTGGGATACAACACCAAGGTTGGGGAGCGAGGGTCTAACCTGTCTGGGGGACAACGGCAACGGATTGCGATCGCCCGAGCCTTGCTGGGTAACCCCAAGATTCTGATTCTCGATGAAGCGACTAGCTCCCTAGATACGGAATCAGAGCGACGTTTTCAACAAAATTTAGCTCGCATTAGTCGCGATCGCACTACCTTCATCATTGCCCACCGTCTTTCTACGGTGCGCAATGCCGACTGTATACTCGTCCTCGACCAAGGTCTGATCGCAGAGCGCGGTACCCACTCCGAACTCATGGCTGAGAAAGGTCTGTACTACCACCTAGCCCAGCAGCAGCTAGATCTTTAAGCCTGGCATTTATCAAAGTTTGTAAATGTTTTTCGTAAAAAATCGCTCTCGGGGTGATTAAGTATATCCCCCACTGTGTTCAAGATTGACTTTCGCGAACGTTCGTGTTCTCAGTTCAAATCAATACACACAACACTACCAGTGATTATCGGTGAACTATCATGAACAAACCAGAAGCATCTACCCCGTCTAGAGAGGGACTCCCTAAGGGAGAAACCCCTCACCCTAATCTAACCTCAGCTGAGATTAGATCGATCTATGGAGGGACAGCGGTATCAGCACCACTAGTCCGAGCATCACCTAATCATGTCCCAAATCCGGTCACAGCAACATCATCACTAGGAGCTACCAACACTGAAAACTGGTCAACAGCCCTACAAAATTTACTGGATCAGCCACCATCGGTACTGCCCCAGAGACTGCTTTTGGGCGGATTCGCCTTCTGTATGGTTTGTGGGGTTTGGGCAACCTTTGGGCAAATTGACGAAGTGGGTAAAGCCACAGGCAAGTTAGTGCCAAAAGGAGAAGTGTATAAAATTCACCCGATTGAATCTGGCAAAGTGGCCAAGATTGCGGTCAAAGAAGGGGAATCGGTTACCGCTGGGCAAGTCTTGGTGGAACTAGATACAAAACTTGGTGCTACGGAAGTAGAGCGTTTGGAGCAACTGATCAATGCTGACCAAATCAAATTAATTCAGATGCAAGGGCTGATTGAAAACATTAGCCAAGAAGCCCAAACCCGTCAGCAAATTGCCAAAGCGGACATTGACGGACAACAGGCAGCTATCGATCAGGCACAGACTAAAGTAACTGCCTTACGAGAACAACTGATCCAACATCAGCAGGCAAAAGTCGCCAGTCAGGACAGACTAGAACGGCTAAAACAGCTCAAGGCTACTACCCAAGCACTGCTCCAGCAACGACAGGATGATGCCTTTGCCCTTAAGGAACGCCTCGATAATCTCAAACCCCTGTTAGCATCAGGGGCAATCTCAAAAGAACAAGTATTTCAAGCAGAACATAGCCTACGAGCGAGTCAGCGGGTGATTACCCAAACCCAACTGCAAGAAGCAGCCAGTAACCAAGACCAGATTTATCAAGCCCAGCAGAGTATACGCGATCGCAATAGCGCCATCACCCTCACTCAGAGCGATCTCAACCAGACCTTAGCAGAAATCCAACGACTTCAAGCAGGTCTAACTCAGAAGCAAGCAGAAGTCCATCGGACTCAGCTCGAGACCAAGCAGAAACTTCAGCAGTTGGAGATCGAACTGACTCAACTAAATGCCAAAATTGCTGAAAACCGCAATCTGCTAACTAGTGCGAAAGCCAGGCTCAAACAAAAGTTTCTCTATGCACCGGTAGATGGAGTAGTTTCCTCCCTCAACGTTGCCAATATTGGTGAAGTCTTTCAATCCGGTCAAACCATTGCCGAAGTAGCGCCCCAAGATGCGCCCCTGGTGTTATCAGCCAGTTTACCTAATCAGGAGGCAGGCTTTATCAAACAAGGAATGCCGGTGCAAATCAAGCTTGATGCCTATCCCTATCAGGAATACGGCATCATCAAAGGGAAAGTCACTTCCCTTTCTGCTGATGCCAAAACTGATCAACAACTTGGTTCAGTTTATGAGGTAGAAGTTTCCCTAAACCGTGACTACGTTAAAGAGGACGATCAAATGATCCGATTCAAAGCTGGTCAGACAGCCAAAGCTGACATCATTATCCGCCGCCGTCGGATTGTGGATTTTTTGTTAGATCCGATCCGACAGCTGCAAAAAGGTGGTGTCAATCTATAGCAGGACTAACGCTATTTAGCCATCGACATACTACTGCCTGTAGGGTAATGGGGGTGGTTCTAAATTCAGGTCGATTAACCCTGGTGGCACAACCAGTCAGGGAAGAGGAGTACAAGGGAGGGAAATGGATTGACTGACAAGTCGTGGGCAATGCCGAGTGAAGGAAATTTATGGTCAGAGGTAGGATTGAGCACAGTCATGGAAAAGCTGTTTGAATTCCCTGTGGATACAGGATTTCACAGTTATTTCACAAAATCTGATCAAAATTTTCACGAAATCTGATCAAAATTTTCATAAAGCTCTGTTCATAATATTATTTACTGAGAGTATTTGAAGTGTTTGAGATTTGTCAGTCAACTAGCTAGGGCGTGTCATCAATCAAAATGTTTGACAGAAGTAGCTTGATAGGATATTCGTGTAAATCCTGCAATCACAATAGGTGGGCATAAATGATTATGAAACGTTATGGCTGGCGAGATGACCAGTGGGAAAGGCTCGAGCACCTCTTACCTGGTAAAGAGGGCGACCCTGGTGCTACGGCCATTGACAATCGATTATTTGTTGAAGCCGTTTTATATCGCTATCGTGCCGGAATTCCCTGGCGGGATTTACCGGAGCGTTTTGGGGATTTTCGCGTCATTCATACCCGGCATACCCGTTGGTCTGAAAAAGGCGTTTGGAAGAAGGTTTTCGATGTTTTAGCCGAAGAGGCTGACAACGAATATGCCGCCATTGATGCAACCATTGTGCGTGCCCATCAACGAGTGCGCTGGTGCGAAAAAAAAACCTGATGATACCTGCATTACCCAAGCCATAGGCCTAAGCATTGGGGCACTATCAACCAAGATTCATGCTACAAGCGATGCCTTGGGCAATCCCACAGGATTTCATCTAACTCCAGGCCTTGCCCACGATTTACAAGGCGCTGACGTCTTGTTGGATTCCATTGATGAGATTGGTGCGCTACTTGCTGATAAAGCCTATGATGCAGAACAACGTGTGCGCTTAGCGCCTCAAAGAGGCCAATTGCAAGGCTGTCATTCCTCCCAAAAGCAACCGCACTCAACGCACGGGAATACGATAAAGACATGTACAAGTGGCGGCAACAATCACGAAAATCTCTTCCAAAAACTCAAGCAATACAGGGCAATTGCGACACGGTACGATAAAACAGCTCGCAATTTCAAATGGTGCGATCCACCTCGCTGCTGCCATCATCTGGCTTAATTGATGACACGCCCTAGAAGGGGGGAATAATCTGGTGTTGTCCAAAATGGCGATGATTGATGGAGATTTAGAAGAAGAGAATCCTGATCTATCAATCGTAATTGATTGGTAAAAAACAACAGGTTGTGAGATTCTTCATCACCGGATCGCCTGAGCACACCATCTGCGGAGGTTTTACAACTCAAATCAGATGGTTATATCAGTACTATAACTTTTCGCTTAATTGACCAATCAGAATCACTCACGATTCAAACTACAGGTAGAGTTCAAGCGTAAATCCTGCAAATCCAATTTGTTGACCTTCAGATCACAGAGAAATAATCATGAGTTACTCCATGCTTCGTCGTTCTAATCGTCCACTGGGCAAAACCCTAGATCCTGAAAAGATTAGTTTGATTGAAGAAGCAATTCGCGATCGCAAGTATTCCTGGGCTTGTGTTTTGATGCTGCGTTATTTGGGTCTTAACCCCTTAGAATACATCCCGTCGCGAACCTACTGCCGATTGCGACGGGATAACGAGAAAATGGACTCACTCAATCAAGCTACAACCGACAGCCTCAAGCAGGATAGGGAAGATGCTCCTAAGTGCTTAAGGAACATTAAAGATCTCGATTATGCAAAGCCCCTTGACAAGAGAAGCCAACTAGTGCAAGGGGGCTCTCAAGAACAGTGGTTTAACAACAAATTGCAAAAATTCTACTCAACTAATAGGAATGTAAGGTGTTTATAGGGAGTGGTAATCTCACCATTGAGGTTAGGGGCGGATAGCTCAATGCTGACAGTCCCCCAATCCCTGAATTTATTTTGTTTTTCTTAATTTTTTGATACTGCATAAATTCCATTAATACTCCCAAGTTATTGAGAAATAACTTGGGGATTTTTCATAACAATTTGTAACGTTAAACTATCCCTAAAACTTTTCCGCCAAATTGGCGTAACAAGTGAGACAAAGTCAAGTAAGAGCGGTAGGATAAAAGTAACAACAACAAAAACCCAAGTTGTTGTTAGCTACCTACCAAACTGAATCAAGTGTCGAGCTAAAGTTTCCGCCAAATTGGCGTGACAAGTGAGACAAAGTCAAGTAAGAGCGGTAGGATGAAAATAACAACAACAAAGCCAAACTTGTTGTTAGCTACCTACCAAACTGAATCAAGTGTCGAGCTAAAGTTTCCGCCAAATTGGCGTGACAAGTGAGACAAAGTCAAGTAAGAGCGGTAGGATAAAAGTAACAACAACAAAGCCAAAGTTGTTGTTAGCTACCTAACTAATTTAATTCAAGTTTCCGCCAAATTGGCTTGACAAGTGAGACAAATTGAATAAAGAGCGGTAGAATAAAACTAACAACAACCAAGTTGTTGAGTAATATAAAACTAACAAAAGAGCAGACCAACCATGATTATTTCTGACCTAAATCACATCGAAGTTGTTAACGAAGAAACCAATATTGTTGGTGGTTTTCGTCGCGGTCGTCGTTTTGTATCCTTCTTCGATAATAAGAACATTAATATCAGAAAAAGGGTAGATGTCAAAGAGTTCTTTGTCTCTGCTGTGAATGCTAAGGGTAACGCGGCTGTTGCTGAAGCTACCGCTGATGTCTTTGGTGCTGATACTAATGCTGAAACCATTACTGATATTAAAGTCACTTCGTTCAGATCTCAGGCAACTTCTCTTTCTGTGGGTTTTACCAACTAATTTGAGTAGGGACTAATCGTAGTACCTGATTAGAACGCTGGGGGGAAGCATTTCTATCTAGGAAAAATACATCTCTAGATTTAGTGACCAATGCTTCCCCCTTAGTTAAGGCCAGTATAAATGCGAAATTTGGAAACAATTCCAATTAACTGGGTGGATACAAAGAAAAGGGAACGGAGAACCTGGAACAGAAAGGTTTACGTAGAGTGAGTTGACTGGAAATTATCAGTTAACAAAAACTACTCATGCCCAGGGAGTTTAAAATATCGTTTAAAATTAAGGACTTTGGGATAGGAACACCCTTTTTATTAAAATAAGAATGTGAGGCTTATCCATCCTTATCATCAATCTAATAGGCACAGCTATACAGGTAGAGGGTAATTAATGATTATTAATAACCTAGATTTTGCTCTGGAATATGCTCAGGAAAACTGGATTATAGGCGGTCGAATTGCTATAGCAAATACTAGAACACTTGCTAGAGCTGACGTGGCATTAGCAGAGGCTGATGCATTCGCTGATGGCGATCAAACCTCAGCAGTGACTGATACTGATGCAAGAGTAATAAATAGCAGGTTTTCTACGAAGAGTATCGCTAAGGCCAGTGCTGAGGCTGAGGCTAGGACTAGGAAAGGAACTTTCCGGGCTAAGTCTGACAGTTTATCTTTATTTTTCGGTCTATCTATATAATATCGATTTTGGTAAATCCGGCGATAAATCAATAAGGATTTTCGGTAATTTTCGGTAATAGGTAAGGGAGACTAGGGGATGGGCGATGGTAACTAAAGTTCCTATCGCCTACCACCTAGCCCCTAGCTTGATAATGAGGAGGGAATCGAATTAGGAATGAAGGGGAAAAGATTTTCATTCCTTTTTTAGGTTGAGCATAAATTTCCTAAACTCATGGATATTTAATTACCAATTACCAATCAATTACCAATCAATTACCAATCAATTATCCTATGAGTGGAGCAGCATTCTAGAGACAGGTTAAAGGCTTAAGCTAATCACCATTTAATTGGCATAGTTTTTGAATTGAGCGATTTTTGCTGACAGTTAACGGTTGACGGTTCGTAGGAGTAAGACGTGTCCGTTCGTCTATAGAGCAGTTAACGGCCAACACTCCACACTCCACACTTAACACTCCACAAACCAGGTTCAACAGGTGCAGCTTAGGGGTAACACAAGGCTTCTAGTCGATTCAGAACCATGTTTTATTTAAACAGAACTTTAATCAGAACAAGAACCTATATATTTCCTCGTGTGAGCCGAATTGCAGAGAGGCTCAAAGAGAGGTTCACAAAGCCCAGTACACAGAGCATTACACAGAGCATCACAGATAGCATCACAGATAGCATCACAGACAGCATCCCAGACAGCATCACAGATAGCATCACAGACAGCATCCCAGAGAACCGTAGTGTAATTACTAGTTCAACTGCGACTACAAACAATTCTTCAAACTATTCTTCTAGAACCATCAGAAACAATAGCCTCACTATCAATGGTAACGATCGTAGTAGGATAGTAACTAACGACTCACAAACAAATAGCAGTTCATGGACTAATCGCTGGAGTTCAAGCAGTAGCGATCGCTTAATCAGTGGTGTGAGGGCAGGTGTAGGCTCCAACGTGATGAGCATCACTACTATTAATGGCAATAGCACAGTGCGGGGTACTCAAGGCAATGATGAACTAACTGGGGGAGATGGGGATGATGTCCTGATTGGTGGCTTTGGTACGGATACAGTCACAGGGGGCAACGGTAGCGATACATTTGTGCTGGGATTGGAAACAACTAGTCCTATCACTGACCCCTCTCTAGCTGATGTAATCACTGATTTCAATGCTGCTGAGGGTGACAAGATTGGTTTAACTGGGGGACTATCTGGGGAGGACATCCTACTAGAGGTATTTGATAGCAATGGTGATAGCACAGCTGATGGGACTTTAGTAAAGCTAGCATCCTCTCCTGACAACGGTATCCTAGCACTAGTCCAAGGAACAGTTAATGCTCAGGGTGAGACTACTCTAACCAGTACTGATTTCATCACGACCTACGACAACACTATCATTGGTACTGAAGGGGATGACGAACTAGTCGGTGACAACAGCAACGACCAAATTCAGGGACTGCAAGGCAATGATCAGATTTCCGGAGAGGCAGGGGATGACCTCCTGAAAGGAAACCAAGGTAACGATAGTATTAATGGCAAGGATGGCAATGATATTTTACTGGGTGGAGCAGGCAATGATAGCTTAGATGGTGGCGATGGGGAAGACTTCCTGGTTGGTGGCATAGGGCTAGATAGCCTCACAGGCTGGAATGGTGGTGATACATTTGTTCTAACCCAAGAAACTAACCCGATCACTGATCCAGGATTAGCTGATCAAATCACTGACTTCAATAAATTTGAAGGAGATAAGATTGGTCTGACAGTCGAAGTCTCAGTAGACGATATTGTCTTAGACGTATTTGATAGCGATGGTAATGGCATTGTTGATGCCACTTTGGTGAAATTCAATAACGATATTCTAGCTGTAGTCCAAGGAACCGTGGATGGACAGAGTGCAAGCACCCTAACTGATGCTGATTTCATCACAGTATCTGATCCAATTTTAGCATAAAATTGATAAGTAGTCGGAATCACCCCATCCCTTACATCTGTTAACTCATATATTGCCCGATTACCCCATCAGCTAAAATCTGAGCTAGGAAAACCTAACCATGACTATTCTTTCTAGAGCATCCCTTGAACCACAAGAAATTACTGAGTTTCTGAAACGAGAAATCCAGCTCAAAGAGGTCTCTGAAAAAATTTTGTATCAAAAAGTTATTAATCGAGCTGCTGCGGAAAGAAACTTAACTCTCACCGCCGAAGAAATTCAGGCGGAAGCCGATAAATTCCGTCACGAAAATCGGTTGGAGAAGGCTTCAGACACCCTAGCTTGGCTAGCGGATAATATGATTACTTCTGATGACTGGGAAGCCGGAATTCGCCAGCAATTGCTAGCTAAAAAGTTATCCAAGTGTCTATTTGATAAAGACGTAGAAAAGTTTTTTGGTCAAAACCGACTAGATTTTGACCAAATCTTGCTCTATCAAATTATTGTAGCTAACGAGAAACTTGCCCAAGAACTATTCTATCAAATTGAAGAAAAAGAAATTAGCTTTTATCAAGCAGCTCATATCTACGACATTGATGAGGAACGCCGACAGAAGTGCGGTTTTGAAGGAAAGCTTTACCGTTGGAATTTACGTTCAGATATAGCAGCGATTGTTTTTGGTGTACCTATTGGACAAGTAGTCAATCCGGTCAAAACTCCTCAGGGTTATCATATCTTGATGGTAGAAAGGTTTATCCCTGCTGAGTTAACACCGGAAAGGTACGACGAGATATTGGATAGACTGTTTCAGGATTGGCTCAATCGTGAACTAAACTATATGCTTCATAGTGACACTATGCTTGATAATGTTGAGAGTCAAACTGTTGAGGCGTTGGGTCAGTAGTGGCATGATTGAGGGTAATGGGTAATGGGTAAGTAAGCTAATCCGCTACTTGAGGTGCTATCAGCTGAATGCTTACCCTTTAAAGTAGGTAAATCTCAATCAACAAAGCCATGGAGGCATTAAATTATGATTCGCTCCCGGATAATCAGAAAATGGATAGTTTCACCAGATGGAAATATAGTAGTCCAAGCCGAAAGTAGGACATTTGCATCTGGTGAGCAAGCAAACACTAGTCAAGAGGTTACTGTGACCAGAGAGTCGGGCAGGAGTTATAGTAGAAGTTCCAGCTCTAGCGTTGCATCTTCTACGACAAAAAAGAAGAGAGCGAGATCAGAGAAAAAATAAGGGAGCAAAATGCTCCCACTAGCGGTATTTTTGCTAACTAATCACTAATTATATCAAATCCCGTTGACTAATTATCATATTACTGAGCTGGTAATTAATACTTGGAGGATTAGTAATTGGTAGTTTACGATTCTCCATTACCGATTACTAATTCCTAATTAGCAACAATCCAGGGAATAATTGATATGTGATTAACCGAGATTAATTATACTTAATAGTATAATTAATCCCTTAATAGTTTTGACTTATCAGTCAAAGTTTTAGTTTTGACTCGGTATCCAATGCTCAGTAAACCTAAGAAAAGTAAGCCTAGCAAGTTTGACGATTCAGGAGCTTTAACGGTTACCTTATTTGTTTTAGCTTCGACTAAGGTCAAATAAGTGGCTGTCTCGAAAGTGCGCTCATAATAACCCTGAATATCAGCCAGAGCAATTTCGTTTTTTCCTCCAAACAACTTAGTAAAGTCGTTATCAGCAAACACATTTTCACTGTGAGCAGACTCAAGGAAATCATCATCTCCTAGAGTCTCTAAGTTACCATAGAGATCGAAGAAGTCGATGGGAGTACTCAAGTCATTGCTATAGTATAACTCGAAAACTACGGTGCCCTCGGCACTTGCACTTTCAGCAGGTGGATTGTCGATCTTGGTGATTAGATCGAGAAAACCATTGAAATCGAAAGAAAAGGTTTCCCCTGCATCGACAAAAAAGTTGTAACCGATAAGTTCAGCAAAACTTTCCGCCACACCACGGTAGTTGCTTCCTTCACCCTCAGCGGTACTCAAAGATTTATTACGAGCTCGTTTTAGTGGATTGGGTGAATCAGGGTTAAAACTTGACTCCGCGTTCGCCTCAGCAATCACATCACCCCCACTTGAAATCACAAAAGTGTCGGCTTCAGCCAGGGTAACGACTTCTAGAGGATCAGTACTAAAGTTTCTGAAGTCGAAGGATCCTTTAGACAAAGCGAAAGTAGCAGCCAAACTTGGTGCAGCAGCGAGAACGGAACTGGTTACTGTAGCGAACAGTAATAATTTTTTAGCAATGGTTTTGTTCATTTTCATAATTTTCTGGGTGTTGTGGAATAAATTTCAGCCAGCGAAGTTTTTTTTGAACTGCCTAAATTTGCAGTTCAATTTGGGAAATTAAAGGCACAATAATTGTTCTGATACTAGTGTTGTCATTGTTGCATTCAACAGTGATCACAGATATTTATTGGTGCCAACACAAAATCCGGAAAATGATTATAAAGAATGGTTATTTTTTTTATTAATATCATTTTTGATCCGGAAAAAAATCCCTATTTCTAGGTAAGTATTAAGCTCAGGCAATCGCTTACAGCTAGCTGGTAAGCTTAGCATGCGCTTAGGGCGTCATCTGACAGCTTAAGAATTGCATTTCTAGATTAAGAATAAGCGAAAAAATCGCTATTAATTATAAAGTCAGCGTAATTATACGTATTGATTATTTAAAGACTTTGTGAACTGAATTTCCAGCAAGTAAAGAATTTATAAAAAGCTTTCGTTGGATGATTAAAATGTGCTGAAAAGCCTTGAATAGCTTGTGTTTGGTAATGGGTAATAACTAATCGTTAATCGTCAATAAACTACAAAGCACTAATCAATAATTACCAATTTACTGAAAAATGACCGGTCGGCTATAATCCTTATTTAGATTGGTTTTAGCCAATTCAGTTATGCAATTTATTAACCTGATTTTTATCCAACTTGGAGGGAATAATCAGGGAGTTAGTTCTCAGTAATTGAGTTCTGATACCCAGTTAGATTCAAAGATAGTAGATTGCTTGGATAGGGAGATAGGGAGATAGGGAGATGGGGAGATCTCACAGGGGTAGGTTTTTTACATTTGGGTCGGGAGTCGGGAATCGGGAATCGGGAATCGGGAATCGGGAATCGGGAAAAGCGGGAAATGGGGAGAATTATCCCGGAAACTAGTGTGTATTTTGATACATATTTTGAGGAATTTCTACGTAGCGATGCAGCGCGGTCTTGGGAAGGCAGCGCGGTCTTGGGGGTTCCCCCCATGAGCGACTGCCGTGGTTTCCCCCATGAGCGACTGCATCAAGACAATCAAAGTACCTACTCGCCCCTTTGTAAAAAACCTACCCTTGTAAGGATGGGGAGATGGGGAGATGGGGAGATGGAGAGATGGAGAGATTTGGGGAAGAGAAAGTTGTACGTTTGTCCGCAACTTGGTATGAGTAATTGAAAATATGCTCATGATTCTCTATGTATAGTTGTGGAGCATAGTGACCTTAAACCTAAAGCTGGTGTAAAGTTAGAGCTGGTAAAGTTAAAGCTGGTCAGTATTTTGGGGTGCTTGTATTACCCCCAGAGCAATTCCAGATTATCTATTACCTGAGATATCTATAGCGTTTCTCGTAGCTATGAGAAACGCTTTATGTTAGAATTAAGCATAATTTAGATTCCAGCAATTCAAAAATTAAAGACAAGTTAACTAGGAGTCCTGTTTCTAGTTTAAAGTGTCACGATTTTAAAAATCTACTCTCTGCTAATGCCACTAACTTTCAGAACGTCAGTAAGTGTAGGACAGTAAGTCGGTAAACCAAAGGTGCTTGGATTAACGGGGTTGTGATAAATAAAATGTCTGTAATTCAAGGAAAACCGACTCCAAGGATCCATCTGAATCCGGAACAGCACAATAAAGATATTGGCAAGCCAGATAAACAATGGTAGGCGAAAATAAATTTGAATACCAAGATACCTACAAACTTCTTCTACGGCTTGGTTGACACTCAACGGCTGACAACCCAAAACCAATCTACCGCTAGACATCCACTCTGCTTCTGCACTCAATCCTTGATAGGGATGATGATCAATCAGGTATCGCACGACCTGAGCAATATCTTGGGCGTGGATGAAGTGGAAACTGCCATCAGCTCTAAACCAACGAATCAAGTTAATCCATTTGACAATATCTGGGAGTCCCGATGACAGATGGGAGTAGGGTTTAGTTTCATCTCCCCCCAGTACCAAGGTAGGAAAGAGGGTAGTAATCTTAGGAGCGATCGCTAATTGGGATAAGCGCTTCAGACAAGTGTATTTGGAATAGATATATTCTGTTCCAAGTTCACCAGCTTCTTTCAGTAATTGATTATTCCTATCCAATACGCTAGCAGTAGAGAAATAAATTACTTGCTCACAAACAGTAGGGTCAAGCAAGTTGATTAACTCGATAGTTTTGACAACGTTAATATCAAATGTTTCCTGTTGCCCTCCCCAAGCGGTTGCTGCCAGAATTGCTGCATCCATGGTCTTGAGCAAGCCACCAAAGTCTTCAATCTGGCGCAGGTCACCTTTTAGGATGGTAATGCCAGCACGCCCCTTGTCGCCAAACTTCAAGTCGTCAAACTTTAATTTGTCAGGGTTTCTGACTAACAAATACAACTCATGGTCAGTGTCGAGACTTAAGGCTTCAGTGATGTAGTGACCAATGCAGCCACTAGCACCAGTGATAAAAATCCGCTTAGAGGTCATGGGATTTTGAATTTTAGATTTAATTATGTACTCCCGATCCTGACCTAACACAAACAAACAACTAGGTCAACTACTTCTAGGGGTACAAGAAGGTTTTGATCGAGTGAAGAACACTTCCTTTATTGTTGTGGTGATGCATCTTGAAGGATTCTATCCTTAGTCGTCTAATCAAGTATCTGCACTCTCAAGATAGTTGTATAAGGTTGTTAATCTCATCCCCTTCAAGGGGATGAGACTGAAGCGAGGATTCCATTTATTGGAGGGGCTACGTGGACAAGTAAACGTCTGCACCTTGAAAGCCCGGTCCAACTCTGACCGAAGGATACCCTAGGGAGGACTAGCGCTCCCCGAACCTATGACTGCTAGAGGGAGAAAATGGCACAGAATCTGGTTGTCGATTCTCTACTCTCTATTGTTTTATCGACTATTATGCATGAACAGCCATTAATTGATCTGCCTGTTTGGCAGTTTCAAAGAAGAATCTAACATTATCTTCTGGAGTGCCGGGTAAAACACCATGACCAAGATTTAAGATATGACCTTCGTGGCCAGCTTTGCGAATAGTATCGACAATGCGATCGCGAATAAAAGCTTGTGACCCAAAGAGCACTCCTGGGTCGATATTGCCCTGAACTTTCATATCAGGACCCAATCTTTTTCTAGCTTCTGCCATGTCTACGGTCCAGTCTACGCTGACCATATCAACCCCCGATTGTCCCATGCGTTCAAGCACTCCAGCGCTACCACTGATATAGAGAATGAAGGGAGTATCTGGGTGAGTTGCTTTAACCTGCTGTACTACTCGCTGCTGATAGGGTAAGGCAAAGGTTTCGTAGTCTTGGGGACTCAGTTCACCTGCCCAAGAGTCAAACATTTGTATAACCTGAGCACCGCTATTGATTTGGTAACGGACATAAATAGCGATCGCATCAGCTAGCTTACCCAAGAATTGGTGTAGCATAGCTGGTTGTGAGAAGGCCATCCCTTTAATGATGGAGTAATTTTTAGAACTTTTACCCTCAATGGCATAAGCGCCCAAAGTCCAGGGAGCACCGACAAAGCCCAGCACTGCTGCGTCATTGCCCACTTCTTGCCGTAGCGCCTTCAAAATTTTCCGGATAAACCCAAATTTCTCTAAATCCAACAGATGTAGCTGGTCAATTTGTTCCTGGGTACGAATCGGTTGGTTAATGATTGGCCCTTTACTTTCGACAATATCAAAATCGATACCAATCCCTGGCAATGGAGTTAGAATATCAGAGAACAAAATCACTCCATCTGGTTTAAACGCTTTCCAGGGTTGTAGAGAAATCTCAATCGCGATGTCTGGATTTTCGGAGCGCTCGCGAAAACTCGGATACTTATCCCGTAAATCGCGATAAACCTTCATATAACGACCTGCCTGTCGCATCATCCACACAGGGGGGCGCTCTAACTCCTCACCACGAGCCGCCCTCAACAAATAAGGAACCTGGGTTGACCCAGCCATATGGCATCTATCCTATTATACTTTTTTAAGTGTATTTGTCAGCTTATCATGCTGGTATTCCCTTTACTCTCCTGATTTGAGAAGATGAAAAAAGTGTTAATAATAAGTTACATTTTAAGACGGTGCCTTGGCCAAAAGGCCACGCTACGCGAACGTTAAAAGGTGATGGGAACAAAGGGAATAACAAGCTTTCCAGCTTCAACCTGCTAACCGGCTAACTGGCTAACCGGCTAACTGGCTAACCGGCTAACTGGCTAACCTTGGCCAAAAGGCCACGCTAAGCGAACAACCTGCCAACTTTCAACCTGCCAACTTTCAACCTGCTAACCGGCTAACCTGCTAACCGGCTAACCTCCAACCCAACTCAAGGTCCCGGCCTCAGCATCTAGTTCAACCAGCTGTCCGACAGGAAGGGCAGCGTTCACCCCATCGTGACCGAAAGGCAAGTCAGAGACAACTGGTATACCCAGATCCCAAATGCGATCGCGCAACACTTCCTCCACAGTCCAGCTAGGAACATCCTTGGGAGGAGCACAACGGCTAAACCGCCCTAAGGCAATACCTTTCACCCCGGCCATTGCACCACTCATGCGCCACTGAGTCAACATCCTGTCAATGCGGTAGGGAGCCTCGGTGACATCTTCTAGAGCAAGAATAACTCCTGATAAGGAAGGTTGTAGGGGTGTACCCAGCAGATGAGTAGCGACTGTAAGATTAGCCGGTAGCAACACACCAGAAACTTTACCACCTCCCCAACCAACCCCTTTCAAGGGAGCTATGGGTCGTCCTTCCACCCAATCAAACAACCGATTGAGTGACCATTCCGGTTCACCAGCAATAGTAGTCAGTAACGGACCATGAACACCGGAAACCCCAATCTGACCAAGACTCCACAGTAAAGCAGTAATATCAGAAAAACCAATCAACCACTTCAAAGCAGAGGTTACAGGTTGGTTTGTTGAAGGTTGCAGGTTGGTCGAGGTTACAGGTTGGTTTGTTGAAGGTTGCAGGTTGGTCGAGGTTACAGGCCACGCTTCGCGAACAACCTTCAACCTGCCAACCTTCAACTCTTCTGGCCATATCCAGTCTTCCAGAAGTCTAGCGCTACCATAACCTCCTCTAGCACAGAGAATGCCCCGACATTGGGGATCAAGACAGGCTTCGAGCAACTGTTGGCGTCGCTGACTATCAGTCCCAGCTAGGTAACCTTCCCTAGCATTCCAGTTCTGTGGTAATTGGACATGGTAGCCACGGGATCGCCAAATCTCAATCCCCCGATTGAAAGCATCAACCTCACGCAAGGTTCCACTTGGAACAATTACCCGCAATACATCTGGCGGTTTTAAGGGTGGTGGTAGCTGGCATCGAGAAAAACTAGCCCTGGTCTTCTGCACAGAAAGTTGATTCACGCTCACCGAATTCCGCAGTAGCTCTTAAGTCACCCCTTGATTTTAAACCCTTGAATCAATGTCACGAATAGCCCAGGGTTAAATGCTTACCAACACATTGAACTACAATCCCCAAAAGCGCTATGCTAGTAAGGTGTGTAGCTAAGAGGTGTGGTATATCAAAACTCTGGCGACTCAGTAAAGTAACCATAAAAACAAAACCATCACAATTGACAATTGACGTATGTTTGATGCTCTCGCCGAACGCTTAGAAGATGCTTGGAAAAAACTACGGGGTCAGGACAAGATCTCTAGTTCTAACATCCAAGACGCCCTAAAAGAAGTGCGTCGCGCCCTCTTATCAGCAGACGTCAACCTACAAGTAGTCAAAGATTTCGTTGCTGGAGTAGAAGCGAAAGCACAAGGCAGTGAAGTCATATCAGGTGTTCGCCCTGACCAGCAGTTCATCAAAATAGTCTACGACGAACTGGTGCAAGTGATGGGGGAAACCAATATTCCCCTAGCCCAAGCAGACACCCCACCAACCGTTGTGCTAATGGCTGGTCTACAAGGTACTGGTAAAACTACGGCTAGTGCAAAACTCGCTTTACATCTGCGTAAGCAAGAACGTAGCTGTCTGCTAGTGGCTACAGACGTGTATCGACCCGCAGCCATTGATCAATTGGTAACCCTCGGTAAACAAATTGATGTACCGGTGTTTGAGTTAGGTACAGAAGCTGACCCAGTAGACATTGCTCGTCAAGGGGTAGAACGGGCAAAAGCAATGGCTATCGATACGGTAATTATCGATACAGCGGGACGACTGCAAATCGACCAAGACATGATGGGAGAACTCTCCCGCATCAAAGAAACCGTCCAACCCCACGATACCCTACTAGTGGTGGATGCCATGACTGGTCAGGAAGCAGCAACCCTGACCCGCACCTTCCATGAGCAAATCGGTATTACTGGGGCAATTCTCTCCAAACTTGATGGGGATAGTCGTGGTGGTGCTGCCCTTTCAGTCAGGCAAATTTCAGGTCAGCCGATTAAATTTGTTGGGGTTGGGGAAAAGGTCGAGGCACTACAACCATTTTATCCTGACCGCATGGCATCCCGGATTCTGGGTATGGGGGATGTACTGACCTTGGTTGAGAAAGCCCAGGAAGAGATTGACATCGCTGATGCTGAACAGATGCAACAGAAAATGCTGGAAGCAAAATTTGACTTCAGCGATTTCTTGAAGCAGATGCGCCTGTTAAAGAACATGGGATCCCTTGGTGGCTTGATGAAACTAGTTCCAGGCATGGGCAAACTCAGTTCTTCTCAACTTCAACAAGGGGAAACCAAGCTCAAGCAGTCCGAAGCTATGATTAGCTCCATGACCTCCGAGGAGCGTCGTAACCCAGATTTATTAGCTAGCTCTCCGAGCCGCCGCCGCCGCATTGCCCAAGGTTCTGGTCATACGGAAAAAGACGTCAGGGGTCTGGTGAGTGAATTTACCAGAATGCGATCGCTTATGCAGCAAATGGGTCAAGGTCAGATGCCAGCCATGGGGGGCTTAGGTGGTATGTTCGGTGGTATGGGTGGTGGAAATCCTCGTAATCTACCTGGTTGGCGTGGTAGTGGCTCTGGCAAGAAAAAGAAAAAAGGTAAGAAGAAGAAGGGATTTGGGCAATTATAGTAGAAAGTTAGCCAGTTGTTCGCGTAGCGTGGCCTTTTGGCCAAGGTTAGCCAGTTGAAGGTTAGAAGGTTGTTCGCGTAGCGTGGCCTTTTGGCCAAGGTTAGAAGGTTGTTCGCGTAGCGTGGCCTTTTGGCCAAGGTTACGCTGAAGGTTAGCCTGTTGTTCGCCTTTGGCGTTCGGTGTAGGGTAGGTTAGCCTGTTGTTCGCCTTTGGCGTTCCCATAGGGTAGGTTAGCTGGTAGAAGGTAACGCGGTAAAAGGTGACACAGAAGAAGGTTAGCCTGAAGGTTAGGCCGTTCCCTGAGGCGTGCGCAGTAGGGTAGCTGAGAAGATTGTGAACAGGTAGCGGCTTGCCTGCTGAGTCAGTTACAATCTTCACAATTCAACCTGTTCACTTTCAAACCCCCAAAGATCGCTTAAAATCAAACAGGTGAATTAATTAGGTACAATGATCAAAATCAGATTAAAACGATTCGGCAAAAAGCGTGAAGTAAGCTATCGAATAGTGGCAATTCCCAGCAGTGCACGCCGTGATGGGCGTCCTCTAGAAGAACTGGGATTCTATAATCCAAGAAATGATGAAACGAGGCTGAATGTACCAGCAATAGTGAAGTGGCTCAAAAATGGAGCTCAGCCAACACAAACCGTGCGTAATATCTTGCAAAAAGCTAATGTTTTTGAACAAATCCGTACCTGAAATCCTATCTGCTTCTGTTAGAGATGATGACCCAGATTATTCAGCACTGGTGAGATTTTTAATCGAGCCGTTCTTGGAATCACCAGACTCCCTCAGCGTAGACTGTGAGAAATCAAATGGGAAAGAGCGTGTCTGGATTCGACTAGCTTTTAATGGAGAGGATAAAGGGCGAGTTTTCGGTCGGGGTGGTCGCAATATTCAAGCGATTCGGACAGTAATTAAAGCAGCAGCCCAAGCTGCTGGCCAAACTGTTTATTTGGATATCTATGAAGGCTCAGGCTCAGGTAGTAGCCCTCGTCGAGACAATGGCCCTAGTCGTAGAACCATTGTCAGAAGAAATTTACCTCGCCGAGTTGCCAGACCTAGAGTAACTCCAAGATTTCCCTCCTAAGTTCTCTATTGCAATAGTTTTGAAGGTTTGGGTAATGAGAGGACAATGGAGAAAAGGGGGTGAAGAACATCCGGCTGCTGTACCTCTCATTACCAATGGCAGGAAACCTTGAAGATTGGTCAAGATTGGTAGATTGAGTTGTCTATTAAGTTACTTTAAGTTACCAGTTAACTTCGATAGTTGAGACAGCAAGCCTGTAGTTGATAAACCTTGAGTGAAGTATCCAAAACAATTGAGCTACCCAGCCCAGAAAGTGCAATCGCCTTGGTTGGAGACCAGGAAGAAAACCTGAAAACCCTATCACGGCAAACCGGTGCGCATCTGGTGCTGCGAGGGCAAGAGTTATTGATTTCTGGCACCGAGAAACAGGTCGAGCGGGTATCATCCCTAGTGCGATCGCTTAAAATTTATTGGATCGAAGGTAAAAGGATTACAGGAGTAGACATCCAAACTGCAATTCATGCCTTAGATACTAAGCGACAGGATGAATTACAAGATTTACATCAAGATGTGCTGGCTCATACTCGCCGGGGTGAGGTCATCCGAGCTAAAACCTTCCGGCAACGGCAGTATATCAAAGCTGTACTAAGCCATGACCTCACCTTCTGTGTGGGACCAGCAGGTACTGGCAAAACTTTCCTAGCTGTGGTAATCGCCGCTCAGGCGTTACTAAATAATCAATATGAACGGCTGATTCTGACACGACCAGCGGTAGAAGCTGGTGAAAAACTTGGCTTTTTACCGGGAGACTTGCAGCAGAAAATTAATCCCTATTTGCGCCCCCTCTATGATGCTCTCCATGAACTGATTGATACAGAGAAGACTGCCAATTTAATGGAACGGGGCATTATTGAAGTGGCTCCCCTAGCGTATATGCGAGGTCGCACCCTCAATAATGCCTTCGTGATTATTGATGAAGCTCAGAATACCACACCAGCCCAGATGAAGATGGTTTTGACTCGTTTGGGTTCACGTTCTCGGATGGTAGTGACTGGTGATCTCACCCAGACCGATTTATCTAGCAACCAACCCTCAGGATTAGCGGTAACCCTAAAAATTTTAAGATCTGTAGAAGGCATTGCTTTCTGCGAACTCACCAATAAGGATGTTGTCCGTAATGCCCTCGTTCAGAGGATTGTTACTGCTTATCAAAATTATGAAAAGTGAAGAATTGGTATAAACTAGGGATCTCCAACCAGAGTGAAAGCAGCCCAATAGTAGGGATGAGAAAAGCTTTGTTTTCCTGGTCCTGACAATTCTGGCGGTAACGAGATGTTCTTGCCCGAGCCATATAACTGATTATTCTCGATACGCACATTGCCTTGAATCATCGCTAACTGTGCCTGTCGTAAAGCTTCGCTTTTACTCGATGTCTTTTTCAACTGACGGTAAAACTCAGTAGTCAGCCCCAGAGCACCTTGATCACTGACATACCAAAGGGTTGCCAACGTTGAGTCAACTCCTGCCTGAAAGGCTGACCCAGCAAAACCCAACTCTGCTTCTCGATTGCCCAAAGCAGTTCGGCAAGCACTGAGTACCAATAACTCTACCGATGGCTCATAAAGCAAATTTTCCATTTCATACAGCCTTAGTTTGTGGTTCCACATCTGAATGTAGGAATCGTTAGGAGTTCCTGGGTTGAACTCTGCATGGGTGGCTAGGTGAATGATCCCATATTGCTGCTGTTCTCGTTGAGCCCTTAAATTGTCCATAGTAAAGGCTTCGTTGAGAAAAGAGCGACCTTTCCACAGTTTTTCAGTGATGGTGGTTAACTCTACTTCTACCCCAGGCAAAGGTTGTTGATAAGCAAATTTCGATGCTCCCATTGCCAGAACCTGGAAGGGTCTAACATCTGTATGACGAGAATAGGTTAAGCTCAGACTAGGCACCAAGTTAACACCATATTTCTCAACCAGATATTGTTGCCCATCGTAGATAGCTGCTATAGGTAGGGAGCGCAAACCCTCATCCATAGCAAATATTAGGCTCTGAATCTTGCGGTTATTTAATTCCTTCTCCAAGGGCGCTATGATCCATCGATAAAGTTGCTCAGCTGGGTAATGGTGGTCTTTGGCATCCAAGCTGTCGGCATTGCTAAGCGATCGCTGAAATCTATTGGTCACAGCTAGGACTTGATCACGACTGGCACCATTGATTTGCCGCACAATTGGATTACCTTCAGCTGTGATCACCAACAGTTCCAGCTGGTCATTTGGTTGTGGTAAGCAACGCTCTGGTGCTTGAGGAACCTCAGAGAGTCGGTAACCAAACCGTCGGTCGATTTTGGAAACAGGGATTGAGGGAGCTTGACATCGAGTGCCTGGTAATGTACCGGAATTTTCGACAAAACTGACGTAAATAACGGCAGTCTTTAGCCCTGTCTCCCTCTCAAGCTCCCGAGTCCGATTGCGGACATCATTCTGAGTGTTGATTTTGGCCTTAAACGGTCGCTGAAAGTGTGACTCATATTCTTTGGTGAAGGCTTCTTCAATTAAATAAACTGGGTCAGTTTCAGGTGAAACTTCTTCAGTTGTGGAATTTGATTGAGATGAAGCAGTAGGGGTTCCAGGTTCTGAAGTACCAGGGTCTGAACTACTAGCGTCTGAGCTAGAGGGCTCTGCCGTGTCACTTATAGTCTTGTCAGAGGGGGAAACGGAAGTCTCGTTACCAGTGTTTCCATCGTTGGACTCACTTCTGTCAGAGGCTTTGTCATTAACAATTCCATTACCTCCGTCCAATCTAGGGTCAGGGTCAGGCTTGATCTGGTCAGGTCGAGAACCTTTGCCAGTGTCTTTGTCTATAGGTTTTATGATTGGGTCTGTGTCGTCTATAGGTTTTATGATTGGGTCTGTGTCGTCTATAGGTTTTATGATTGGGTCTGTGTCGTCTATAGGTTTTATGATCTGGTCTGTGTCGTCTATAGGTTTTATGATCTGGTCTGTTTCGTTTTGTTGGTTTGTTTCGTTTTGTTGGTTTGTTTCCTCTTCTGTATTAGTATCTGTGGGAAAACGGCTAAAAATCAAATCACCTATACTCCCTTCACCGAAAGCCCGCAAATCTCCCTGGATTTGATCTTTTATTTGTTGTTCCTGCTCTCGGCTGCTCTCTTGCTGACTAACAAACTCTACATCACCAGCATCAGCACTACCTCGAGCTCTTGTCCTGAGTTCCAACTTACCAGAGTCGATATTATCTAAATTTGGAACCTGAAACGTTACTTTCCCAGGATTCCCATCGTTTGAAACCTCAGTATTGATATCGAGGTTTTTTGCCTCTATCCTAATACTGCCCTCTTTGGTTTCCAAAAATACATTACCAGAATTATTACCATTTGTTTCTGTGGTTCTTATTTGGGTTAAATTATTATTTATAATATTATTATTTGTCCCATCACTATTGCTATTGCGAAAAATAATGTCACCTTTAGCAGATAATATCACAGGACCAGCATCACCTTGAATTCCAGGAGCATTATTACCACCACCATTAGGAGGATTACTGGTATCGATCTTACCAATGGTGATACTGCCTGATGAAGCATCTCTAGAATTGTCCGTAACTTGAGATGAAGCATCTCCAGAATTTACCGCCACTTGATTGCTCAATTCATTTTTATTCAAACCCGCCCTTAAAATCACGGCACGAGTAGTTTTTAAGGTTTGATTCTCTAATTTGTTTAAAGTATCACTATCTAATTCGTTCCGCTCTGAAGTGGAAACTAACTCTAATAAATTTTCTCGCTGAGTATCTGTTAACTCTGATTCTAAATTTGGTAGCCCAGTATCTGGTGCAGTGATTTTGATATTCCCACCTTCAATATTTCCTGTGGATTCTACTTTAAGAGAAGACCCTGTGTAATCCCCAAACCTAACATCCCCGTCAGCAGTAATAATTGGGTCTTGGAGGCTAACAAAGTTACCTGGTTGACCAGCTAAATTCTCAATGGAGAATTTACCGCCACTGGCAAAGTGAGCATCTGTAGAGATCTTGCCATCGCTGACCAATGTCAGGTCACCACCACTCTCGAAGCGGGTGTTGGGATTCTTCAGTGCTAGGATATCAATGCCCCCATCCCCCTGAATCTTGAGGTTTCCTTCTGCTACCGCTTGGAAGGAATTCTCTAGTGTGTCCCTGATCAGCACCGTATTCTTGGCCAATAGGCTTAAGTCCCCGGTGGTAGATAGCTGGCTTTCCTTGAGAGTGAGATCATTGTTGGCAGACAGGATTGCCCTTTGTGCTGTTAGGTCCTTAACAGTTACATCCCCAGGCGCTATAGTGATGCCAGAACTAGTCAAGGTCACGGTTTTATTATCACCATTATCCGTGAATTCTGTGGCATGACTGACACCATCCCCGGTTAATAGCTCAGCTAAAGAGAGCGGTGTAAAAGATTGTTCTGCTGTGGAAGGATCTGAGGGTAGGGGTTCAACTTCCAAATTCAGCAACAGTCCTTCCTGGCTAATTTTTACCAAACGTTCCCCAGGCACAGCAGCTATAGTAATTGTTGCGTCTGGAAGCTCCAGTTGATTGGTGTTGATGACAGTACCACCGATTAAACTGAGGTTATTGCCTGCTGCGACTTCTAGCTTACCCTCATTAAAAATTAGTCCCGGTGTCTCGGATGTATCAAACGCAAAGGCACTGGGTGTACCGACTAAAGTAGAGTAGTCATTGGCACTAAAGGCATTAAACCAATTGTCATCACCAAAGCCAATCCTAGTCGCCGTAGTTGCGGTGAATGAAGCAGGTACATCCAGCTGGGCATTAGCACCAAAAATTATCCCCGCTGGGTTCATTAAAAACAGGTTAGGGCTGCCCTCCCCTGTGACTTTTATTAGACCGTTGATCACAGAAGCATTACGACCAGTAACCCGACTCAGAATGTTTTGTATACCCGGTTGAGATAGGAAGTTAGCAATTTGGTCTTGGTCTAGACCAAACTTCTGAAAGCTGTGAAAGAGATTATCTCCAGAGCGAATGCCACCATCAATGTCAAATTGATTGCCATCGAGGGTGACTTGGGTCTGAGTGCCATCATCGGCTGGAATAGGCTGGGCTTGAGTTGGCATGACACCAATATGGGCTACCAACAAAGATACGGCTGCCAGGGACTGGCTGATTTGACTCACAGCTAATTTGATTTGGCTCATGGGTAATATCGTTTTTAATCGGCTATCCTGAATTCCAAAATGCATTAGTCAACTACAGGATGAGATTAGCAATTTCCTAATACGTCTGTTTTTAAGCTGAGGTCAGATGCACCCTGGGGTATCAGCTGCTTAGGAGTGAATCACACTGAATCACACTGAATCACACTGAATCACAATACTGAGGGGAATAGTACTATGAGTCAGGGTTTGGTAAACATCAGGCTGGTGACCTTAACTGAAATCTTGAAGCCTTTATTAAGATCTAAGTATATACACTAGTATTATATATACTCTTTTATCGATTAGGGGAGCTTGAGGGGAAAAGAATACCCCATCCCTGCGACGGGTGGGGATGAATTTTCCCCTCAAAATTGCTAAGGTAGTACACCAGTTTTTCCGAAGGCTTCCAGATATTCTGACAGACTCAATCCCGCTTTAGCTGCCATTTGCTTTAACCCGTCCCAAGCGGCATTGGTGGTTCTAACTGTATGAGCTGACTTTGGCTCATGATGAATACAAGGTCTTCCTGATTTTTTCATACGTTAATCCTGTTACCTACTTGTCAAGTATATTTCTGTAAGCTTAATCCGCGATAGCACAGGAAAAAGGTCGATACCATGCAATTAGGATACGTCTATAAACTCAAACCTAGTCCTCAGCAAGAAGCTATCATGATTAAATGGCTAGACATGCTGTTGAGTCAATATAATTACTTGTTGAGAGATAGAAGTGATTCCTATGAACAAGTCAAATCTCCAAAGCTGGGGAATTATTGTGATCTAAGAAGTCATGGAGAGGCGTGTCCACTTACTTGTTCGGTAAGCAAATCAAGTTCTGTTGGGTATCCATGGAAAAATACCAAAAACCCTAGGCGTAGTGCGTACGAGATTCAAAGTTAAACTCTTCCTGTGCTAAAAAAACAGCGCCCCTGGTACAAGCAGATTCATTCAACTGTCTTACAACAAATGCTAAGGCAATTGGATACTGCTTTTACAAAGTTTTTCAAAGGAGAGGCTAGGTATCCAAAACCTAAAAGACGCTCTCGCTATCGGAGTTTTAAATACTCTCCAGGTCAGGTAAAACTAGACGGTAATCGAATTTACTTGCCTGGGATTGGCTGGATGGGCTTTTATAATTCCCGTCCTATTCCGGATGGTTTTACGATGAAATCGGTTACTGTCCGTCGAAAGTCACGAGGCTGGTTTGTCAGCATTCAAATCGAAGATAAATCAGTCCCATTGCCTCCTGTCAAGACTAGGGACGAAATAGATCCAGGACGTGTCAAAGGGTGTGATCTTGGGATCAGGAAGCTTGTCAGTATTTCTGATGGTCAAATCATTGCAAATCCAGCCAAAAGCAGTAAATTTAATCGCCAATCAAGACGTTTAAAACTGAGACAGAGAGCTGCAAGTCGTAAGCGAAAAGGCTCAAAAAATCGTAAAAAGTCATTCAAAAAAGTGGGTTCATTGCATGAACGGATTGAAAATGGGCGCTCGGTATACCACTGGGAAACTGCCAAAAAATTAGTTGATGGTGCAGATGCCCTGGTGTTTGAAGATTTGAACATTAAGGGCATGAAATCTCGCTGTAAGCCCAAGCCCAACGAAAATGGCGGATACGATTCGGCAAAGCCGACGCTTCGCGAACGTAATGGACAATCAGCCAAAAGAGGACTTAACCGCTCAATCTCTGATGCTGCCTGGGGGGAATTGATCAAGAAAATCGAAGTCGTGGCTGCAAAGTCAGGCATTCCAGTAATCAAGGTAAGCCCTAGGCATACATCCCAAGAATGTCCAAAATGCCATCACACCAGTGCAGAAAATCGATCTGGAGAAAAGTTTGTCTGCACTGAATGCGGCTATCACGATGATGCTGATGTCAATGGTGCAGTAAACATCAAAAACAGGGGTCTCAAAAAACTGGGGATTAACCCCTCCCAGCTACCTTCGGTTCGTTCGCGTAGCGTGGCCTACGGCCAGGGAAAGTTACGCCCACGGAGATAACAGTCGCGCACGATTGTACCTGGGAATCCCAATTCCTGCGACGGATGGGGAGGTTCAATATGAACATTACTGATTAACTTTGTTCCCGTTAATTTATATTAACTTCACGAAATCTTTGTGATATAGCCAGATAGTTTAAGGCAAATTAAAATTAAGTGAAATCATCGATTATCAAGAACTCTAGAGATTTTGGACAGTTCTCGCGAGAGTGAACTCTACTTGAGAGTTAGCGCTGGATTAGGCTAAAGGATATCTAAAAGGATATCTCAGTGGAAACACCGATACTGCAGACACCCAAAGTTAAAATGGTAAAGGTCAGCACTCCCCTGTTGCTTTGATTCTTGATTAGATGGGGGGATCTGCCTTACCGGCAAGATCGCTGACCAGTCTAAGGTGAGAGGAATTTTGGTTTGAGAAGAATTTTGGGATTATGTCTGGTGTTAACCTTGCTCCTGGTTGGTGGTGAGGCTCAGGCAGGAGAGTTAGCTCAGCGTTTAGGTCAGTTTCCCGATTGGAAAAGCAAACCGCCAGTCACAGCGGCGACCGGGGATTTGCTATATCCCACTTGGATCAAGGGGACTTGGAAAGTTACCAGCACCCTGATCGAGCAGATAGCACCTCTAGCACCAGAAATAGTGACACCAGGATTTGAAGGTAATCGCAGTCATCTCAAGGAGCCCATTAGTTTTCTGGTGCGGTTTCAACAAGTTGGGAAATCAAGCTCAGGACTTGGGGATTGGTTTATTCCCTTTAGAACTAGACGTTCTAGAAAAAATCTATCAGTATTAAAACCTACCTCAGAGGTGGTTGCTGAAGACGTGGTTGCTGACCGAGGGTTCAATGGGTTGAATATTGCTAGGGCTTACCTAGGCGATCGCATAATTAGAGCTGTCAAAGTAGACCCCAATACCCCTAATCGTCAGATTACCCTTCTGCGCACCGGGAGCCAACTAGTTTCAGTGATTACTGGTCGCGCTTCTGAAATACCAGCTCCCGATCAGTTTATTGCCACAGAAGTTGTCAACCAAGTTTTTCGCGGTACTCGCCGACCTTTTTTCAACGAAGTAGAAACCACAACAGCATATCAGTTCCATAAATCACCTAGTCCGATTATTAAGGCTGACCAAGTCACAGCAGTTTATCTGTCACCACAAGACCCCGATTACTTTAAAGCCTTGGAAAAACCTGTGGCTCTCTATCGCTATAGATTAGAGCTAGTAGCAGTCAAGGACGGTTGAAGGTTAACAGGTTGAAGGTTGTTAAAGGGTTGAAGGTTAACAGGTTGAAGGTTGAAAGTTGTTCGCGTAGCGTGGCCTTTTGGCCAAGGTTGAAAGTTGTTCGCGTAGCGTGGCCTTTTGGCCAAGGTTAACCCCTTGAAGGTTAACCGGTTGTTCGCGTAGCGTGGCCAAAGGCCAAGGTTGTTAAAGGGTTGACGTTTGTTCGCGTAGCGTGGCCAAAGGCCAAGGTTGTTAAAGGGTTGACCGTTGAATGTTACGGTAATGGTTTTAGGGGTTAGGTGTTGGGTTAAGAGTACTAGTGGCGTTGGGAAGGTGTTGGGGGATTTGCGATCGCGATTGTAACTGGGTAACCTTAAACCTTAAACCTTAAACCTTAAACCTTAAACCTTAAACCTTCAACCTTAAACCTTCAACCTTAAACTTTCAACCTTCAACCCACTAACCTTCAACCTTAAACTTTCAACCTTCAACCCACTAACCTTCAACCTTAAACCTTAAACTTTCAACCTTCAACCCACTAACCTTCAACCTTAAACCTTAAACTTTCAACCTTCAACCCACTAACCTTCAACCTTCAACCCACTAACCTTCAACCTTCAACCCACTAACCTTCAACCTTCAACCCACTAACCTTCAACCCTTTAATAACCTTAAACCCGATTTTCCCCAATCCAATTGAGCAAAATCGGGTTGACTATCTCTGGTGCTTCATCTTGGGGACAATGGCCCAAACCTTCTAAAGGAATAAACTTTTCTACCGTCGGGAATTTCGCTAATTCTCGTCCTAAGTCAATGGGTTCCCAGGGGTCTTCGGTGCCCCATAGTATGATGGCAGGGCAAGGCAAAATTGGGATCAGGTCTTCTGGTAGTGGTCCTTGAGAATAGCTAGTAAAGGCAATAAACACATCAGCTGCACCGGGATCAGCCGCTGGTGCCATGATCAGATCAACCAGTTCATCAGTGACGGCTTCTGGACGGCAGTAGGCTTGCAACAGAATATTACGCACTACTTTAGGCTTAGCCAGCTGACTAAAAAAATACTGGCCAACCCACTTAATTTTTAAGAATCGTTGAAGTACTGGTGCGCCAAGACGCTGATACCAAGGGAGTTCAGCCCGTTTACGCTCATGGAGTAGTCGTAGAGAAAAGTTGAGCAGGGCGACTCCTTTGGCTAGCTCTGGATTATCTACAGCGGTTTGCATTAGGGCAATACAACCAATAGAGTTTCCGACTAAAAATGCCGGACCACCAACCACCTCCTGACAGAAATCCGCAATTTGTTGCCCCCAGGTTTCAAAGGTATAGTCTATCTCTATACCAGGAGTCGGTTTAGCTGAAGCCCCAAAGCCAATCAAATCAATGGCATAACATCGGCAGTTTTCCCCCAACACTGGCAAGGTCTTGCGCCAATGTCCGGAAGATGCCCCAAAGCCATGCACCATCACCACAGCTGGTCCAGAATTACCGTAAGCTTTATACCCAATCGAAAAGCCCTGCCACATCCAGGTTTTTGTTTCAATCTGATCCCTGATTGGGGCTGTGAAAGAGGAGGACATGCTCAAAAAATCCCAAGTTATGCCATATTTACCTTTACATTGTGTAACAAAACCTAGTAACTATGGTAAATAGTCAGCTGCAAGAGTGGTGATTTTACGGATTGCCTATTCAGCCACGACAACCTATGGTGAAGGTTGCCAAAATGCTCCAGAAGCTCTTTTAGCATCTGAGCAGGTCGAATACCCTTGATTTAGAATTGGGTCGGGAAATTTCCCCTTGATGCTAAATTCGTCTATGAGCTAATTAGCGATCGCATCATCTCCCCTTAAGCAAAGCTTCCATGCTAAAGGGGGTTGACCCATCACCCATCACCTATCACCCATCACCCATGACTATAGAAAACATCATCATCACCATTGGCAGTTATGCTCCGGATTTTGAATTGCCGGGAACTGATGAGCAGGTTCACCATCTCTGCCGTTACTTAGAACGTTTCTCAGGAGTGGGAGTTATTTTCTTAGGCAACAACTGCCCCTATGTCAATTGCTACATCCCAAGACTCAAACAGATTCAAGACCAGTTTGAACATCAAGGTTTTACCCTAGTGGGCATTAATGCCAATGATGTTTATCAGTACCCCGCAGAGAGTTTTGAGGAAATGAAGCAGTTCTGCCAAACTCAGCAATTGAACTTTCCTTACCTTTGGGATCCAACTCAAGACGTAGCTCACAGCTTTGGTGCCCAGAAAACCACTGAGGCATTTTTAATTGACCATAAGGGAATTGTATGCTATAATGGGTCAATTGATGATAATCCCCAAGATGGTGACGCAGTACAAGCCCATTACTTGAACAGTGCGATCGCGTCTCTTTTAACAGGGCAAGAGATTTCACCACAATCAACTAAGGTAACTGGTAGTCCTATTCAGTGGCGATAATCCTTAAGCTGGGATTAAAAATGAGCGATCAGCGATGAGGGATCAGCTATGACCTATGACGAATGACAAATTTGACTGTTATCTTGATGTGGATAACAATTTCATAACAAAGAGTCGTGGCATGGGGATAAAATACCGAAGGGTTTTACTAAAATTGAGCGGTGAAGCCTTGATGGGCAATTTGGGCTACGGCATCTCACCGGAAGTGGTTCAGGAAATCGCAGCTGAAGTGGCTGCCGTTTTGAATGAAGGTGTTCAAATGGCAATCGTTGTCGGTGGTGGCAATATCTTTCGCGGACTCAAAGCTGCAGCGGGGGGGATGGATCGGGCAACTGCTGATTATATCGGTATGATTGCCACAGTGATGAATGCCTTGACTTTGCAAGATGCTCTAGAACGAAACGATATCCCGACACGGGTGCAAACTGCAATCGAAATGCAGGAAGTGGCAGAACCCTATATCAGGCGTCGTGCCATTCGCCACCTGGAAAAGGGACGAGTGGTTATTTTTGGGGCAGGTAGTGGTAATCCCTTCTTTACCACTGACACCACCGCTGCTTTACGAGCGGCAGAAATCGATGCTGAGGTAATATTTAAGGCAACTAAAGTTGATGGTATTTATGATTGTGATCCTAACCTGAATCCTAAGGCCCGACGGTATCAGAGCCTGACTTACAGCCATGTCCTAAGTCAGGATTTGCGGGTGATGGATAGTACTGCGATCGCATTATGTAAAGAGAATAACCTCCCAATTATGGTATTTGATCTAAGGGTGCGGGGTAATATTCACCGCGCTGTTATGGGAGAAACTGTTGGAACAATAGTGGGAGGTTCCTGTGCAATTAGCTGATGTCGAAACCAGTATGCATAAAGCTGTTGAGGCCACTCAACGGGCGTTCAATACCATTAGGACTGGTCGCGCCAGTACTAGTCTATTGGATCGGGTGATGGTTGAGTACTATGGTACCCCAACCCCCCTGAAATCTTTGGCTAATATCAACACGCCAGACGCTAGTACAATCACCATCCAACCTTACGACAAAAGTATGCTGAACCAGATCGAGAAAGCCATTACTCTTTCGGATCTGGATTTGCCTCCGAACAACAATGGTGAAGTAGTGCGGTTAAATATTCCTCCACTGACTAGCGAGCGCCGTAAAGAATTTGTCAAAATGGCAAGTAAGTTTGCGGAGGAAGGTCGAGTATCGATTCGCAATATCCGTCGTGATGCCGTTGACTCTGTCCGAAAAGAGGAAAAAAATAAGGAAATCTCTGAGGATGAGTCACGGGATTTGCAGGACGAGATTCAGAAGTTGACGAATAAATACACAAAAAAAGTTGATGAAGTGTTCGCGGCTAAAGAAAAAGACATCATGACTGTGTAATGCTACTGTGTAATGCTACTGTGTCATGTTACTGTGTCATGCTATTCTCGGTGGGGGGTGAGTTCATTTTGGCAACTCTTCCCTCTATCAGCATTCACAGTTGTGTGTAATTGTTGTACTTGTGTACTTACTAGTTATTTGATACTCATTTAAAAATGAACCGCTCATCCCACGACTAGCCAGGTCTAGGATGAGCGGAAATTTTTAATCTACTTGAACAAAATCACCCGCTCATGCCACGACTAGCCAGGTCTAGGATGAGCGGAATTTTTCAATCTACCTGAACACTTTGTTAATTTTCTCATATTTTTTATTGTTGAACAAAAAAACAAAATTTAGGAAGTAAACGACTCAATCCTAGATTTGGTAAGGGGTTCAAACAATATTGACTAAATGCTTCATCCTAATTGATGTATGAATTTTTCGTATATAAATGTAAAAAACAATAGGTTTATGTTAATATATGTTGCAGTTGAGAGTTAGTGTTGTTAGTGTAGGCTTATGGCTTAGTTACTGGTAAATACTCATTTCAAGGAGGGTACCAACCATGCTCTACATCAACACCGATTCTGGCTACGGATTAATTAAGTGATGCCAAAATGATTTGAAGGATATTTCGACCACCGATTCTTACCAAGTTTCCGCAACAAACCGGGGAGAAATATCTTAACCAGTTATCCACCAGATTGAATGGCAAATTGCCGCTGCTTTGACTCCCTTAGCCAATAGTCCGATAGCTAGGGTCGGGGATAAGGCTGTTGCCATCAATTATTTGTAGGTAGTCTTTACCAATTTTGAACTGCCTACGGATAACCCTTGCGTGGGAGCAAGATTTCACTGTCAATAGCTTCAGTGTCACTAACTTCACTGCGACTAATTTGAGTCTGAGTGGGTTTAGCGACGCATCCGATGCTTGTTTGTTTTCAACTATAGGTATTGTAGCACATGAAGATTCAGGGAAAAACGGCTCTGGTTACCGGAGCCTCTCGTGGTATTGGCAGAGCGATCGCTCTGGAATTAGCCCAACAAGGAATAAGACGCTTACTGTTGGTGGCGCGAAATCGCCAACGTTTAATAGAAGTGGCGGCTGAGATTGAACGACAAGGGGTACTAGTTGTGACGCTTGTCTTAGATCTAACCCAAATAGTAGGAGTCAATATTGCGATCGCACGAGCTTGGCGAAGTTACGGACCAATTGATTTGTTAGTTAACTGTGCTGGCGTTGCTCATCAAGCTCCTTTTCTAGAATCCAAACTGCAAAATTTGCAGGAAGAAATCGCCACGAATTTAATGGGTATGTACACAATGACTCGTTTAATTGGGCGACGCATGGCAGCACGACGAGAAGGCACTATTGTGAATGTTTCTAGTTTGATGGGTAAGGTGGCAGCACCGACGATGGCAAGCTATTCCGCTACCAAATTTGGGATTGTTGGTTTTACTCAAGCGTTACGGGGAGAGTTAGCGCGAGAAAATATCCGGGTAATGGCTTTACTGCCATCCTTAACAGATACTGATATGGCGCGAGGATTACACTTGTTTCGCTGGGTCTTGCCGATGACTCCCCAAAAAGTCGCTAAGGTACTAGTCGCCAAACTGGAGAAGAACTCATCGGAAATTTTAGTGGGATGGCAAAGTCATTTAGCTATATGGTGTCAGCGTTTCTTTCCTTCGCTATTGGAGAAAGTGTTACGGATTGTAGCTCCTCTGTCTAGAAGTAAAAGTTTTGGAGAAATAGCAAACAGGCAACAGGCAACAGGCAACAGGAAAGGATTTTGGAGAATAGTTTTGGATTTTGGCTTCTTTAGATCTAATATACAAACGTTTGATAAAGGGTTTGATCAAGGTTTGAAAGACAAGTTTCCTGATTAATCTTTCCGATTTGAACAGGACTTAGACAGCCTACAGATAGATTGGCTGCCTAAGAGGATATCTGAAAAGTTTTTTGATACTGAATTTTGCCCCCCTAGCCCCCCAACTTTGGGGGGAACAAGAGTCAATTTGCTTCTAAAAGTCCCCCAAAATTGGGGGATTTAGGGGGCTTGGATGTAGCAAATGGGACTTCTCAGACAACCTCTGAGAAAAACCATAAAAAATAGCCCAAGACTCTTCTTGGACTAAAAGACTAAAATTATTTTCTACCAGTTCTCAATTGGATAAGGTACTTTCGTCCTAGTTTTTAGGGAGCATGGAGCAGGGAGTGGAAAAAAATATGTGTACCTAACTCGTAATGATAATTGCTAGATATCTAAACACTGATAAATATCTTCAGAATTGGCATTGAGATAAACACGCTCCAAGTCAATCCCTAGCCTAGAAAATTGCCCAAGGATAGCCTTCATCCTTGCTTCAGTGGAATCATCCCCTTGATGCCAAGCGTCTAACAACCCATTGGCCACAATCTGACAGCGATTCATGCCAAAGCTTTCCTGTTCAGCAAATTTTTGGTCTGGTTCTTCTGCTAACCCCAAACCTGGTGCTAGCTCCATGGTAAATAGGGGCACGTCTGGCTGAAAATGGGATTGGTGCTCTGTATAAACAGTCTTTAAAACTCCCTCAACAGCGTCATAGTGACACTTATCAAAGTAGAGTACCCCAGAATCGTGCCGTTCGTAGTCTTTGGGATTGTACAAAACTTTAAAGTGGAACGGAATTTCGATTTCGTTCAGCTGTTGGGTTAAGCTACCCATTACGGCAACTGCACCGTCAGGAGTCAAGTTGAAGTAAATTCGCACAGTCACTGACTGGTCTGTTTGCGGACGATGTGCTTCTAGATTGCCAACGGCCATATAAAAGCCATTTTGCACCAAATTCTTAGGCATACGGATTGCTACTGAATCCCCGACCGTGGCAGATTGCTGGGATGCTGGCAGATGCTGCTCCCGTTCAATATGCAGCCTCAATCCTCCTTTAGTCACAGCCAAAGTGCCATCACTTTCTTCTCTGAGAACAGACCAACCAGGGTCAAAGTAGCCTTTGCCACTATTGCTGTCGTGCAGTCGCTGATAAAATCCCACATCTACTCCCAGGATGGTATTGTTCTCCAGGTCTACTGGCGCAGCTTCAGTATCTGCTTCCGGTGCGAGAGTATCTCGCATTGAGCCATTGTAATAAATACCATATAGAAAACTCCGCAGTTGCAGACTGATATATTTTTGCTGCATATCCTCGGGCATCCGTTGAAAACGTTCCACAGCTTCGGCTGGAATTTCCAACGGTTTGTAATCTGAATGGTGAATCGAGAAGTCTGATTGGATTTTTACTTTGTTAACAATATCGTCTAGAACGTCTAGTAATTGCTGATTGGTGATGGGGGATGGTTGAATTGCTGTAGAATCAAGTAGTTGGATCATGGTTTGGTAGGGAGTAGGGAGTAGGGAGTAGGGAGTAGGGAGTAGGGAGTCGGGAGTAGGGAGTAGGGAGTAGGGAGTAGGGAGTAGTAGGAAAGACCTTTGATATCATGTCCGGTTGAATAGTTATACTAAGCGCAAAAGCAAGGCAGAAGGCAGAAGGCAGAAGGCAGAAGTAAAGGAGTAAGGTTTGAAGGGATAAAGTTTTTTATAACTAATGATCCGGACATGATATGAAGAGTTTTTGATGTTATGAGAAATCAGCAAGATTGTTCATGACCTATTTGGAAATGCTATAGCGTTTATTGCATTTATGAGGTACGATTATCAACCTCAAAGTCCCCCTTATTAAGGGGGATAATGGGGGATCTCTTTGTAGCTCATGGGATAGAGAATTGCTATGTCTTAAACAGCGGAAGGACGGAGTTGGATTAATTCAGCAATAGCAGGGCCAAAAATCGTGGGCATGGATTTTTCTGGACGACACAACAAGGTCTTGGCAACCTGGAGCATGGCAATCCCGGCATTACCAAAGGATTTTTGGTACTCAATCATCGCCCGAATTCGTTGAATCAAACCAAAACCGGTAAATTGCACTACTGTCCGCAAGAAATCAGGTCGGTGTTCTAAAATTTCTGGAAAGGTTTCAAAATACCCTTTGGTTAGGGCAGCAATGGAAGGCTGGAGCTGTTCCAAGGGGGTCATGGCTAAACCTAGGGATTCTTCAATACTTAAAGATTTACTGATAACTAGGCTACTCAGCCAGATTTGGACATAGCTGCTGATCAGTGTTCCTAAATCAAACGCCGGGTCTCCCCAACTACAGCGCTCCCAATCAATTAGCCTGACCATGCTGGTACTTTCATGCTCCCAATCTTGGTGCAGAAGGATATTATTTAGCTTTAGGTCATTGTGGGTCAGACAGCAGGGGGCAAAACCATTCCCTAGTTGTGCGATCGCTTGCCCTAAACTATCGTATCGTTGATAAAGGGCAAAGAATTTCAGCCCGTCAGCAGGTACCGAACCAAAGATTTCCGGACCAATTCGTTCTAAACTGTTAACTAATCTAGGCACTTGCTCAGTGGTTTGATTATCGGTTTCGGTACAGAAGAAATCTTGATAGTCTTTACGATTAAATGTATGATGATGGATTTTTCCTAAGAGGGTGCCGATGGTGGCAGCAACCTCTGTAGGAAAGATATTTTCTTTGGCGTAGAAATCCATTAAATCCCGATAGTCATCGAGATAGCGGAAAACCATAATGGAATTCTCACCATCAAAATGCAACACCTCTGGTATCAAAGAGCGGAGGTTAGCAAGTTCTGGAAATTTCTGTAAGAATTCTTGAATTCGCCATTCATTCAAAAACTCACCAGCGGCTTTCCCTTCTTGGTTATGTCGCTCCTGCTTTACGAGCAGCTTATTACCATCTGGAAAGGTCAGCAATAAGTTAAAGTTCTTGGCTTCCAGTGGCTCAATTTTACTGAGAGCTTGCTCGGAGGGATTGCATAAACCACGATCAGCTAGATAGTCAAAAACATTATGAGAATTTAATATGAATGTCATAATTAGAGAATCGGGAAAAGGGAATCGGGAATCGGGAATCGGGAATCGGGAATTGGGAATCGGGAATCGGGAATCGGGAATCGGGAATCGGGAATCGGGAAT
>NZ_MKZS01000001.1:44317-53088 GCF_001942495.1 Moorena bouillonii PNG | reverse complement strand
ACAGCGTGGCCATTCGCGTAGCGTGGCCAAAGGCCAAGGCCAAAGCCTGTGCCACAAAGCTGACGGCTGACGGCTGACTGCTAAATTATTACAATAGTAATTACCAGTTAAGAGTGTCAAGACGTCAAGACTATGAATTTTGAAAGCGGTTATCAAGGGTTAAAAACAAGCGCGGATCCCCAACGATGGTCTGCTCAAAAAGAAGTCCTAACCGATGAAACATTGGTGATCGAAGGACATCCGGTTATGGAACGTTGGGAAACCCCTTATATGGGGGCTTTTGCAGCGTTAGTCACTCGCCATGGTGGTCGGATCTTAGAATGTGGCTTTGGCTTGGGAATATCGGCTTATGCTATTCAGTCTTATGCTCCAGAAGAACATGTGATTATAGAAGCCAATGAAGATGTTTTTAAACGATTGATTGATTTCCAAAACAGTGCAGTTAATAAAGTGACTCCTATATTGGGCTTAGCATGTGATGTATTAGAATCATTTAATGATCAATCATTTGATGGTATTTTATATGATACTTATCCTTTGAATGCAAATGAACAACACACCCACCAATTTCCATTTATTAAAAAGGTTTATCCCCTGCTTAAGAAGGGTGGAATTTTAAGCTATTGTAATTTGACGTCAACAGGAGTTCTCAAAAATAGATACGATTCCTGGGAAGCTCTTTTCAATGAAACTCAAGTTCCTTATCTTATTGAAGCAGGTGTTCCAGAAAACGATATTAAAGGTATCATCATCTTCAAAGTTTATCCACCTACTGATTGTTTATACTTTCAACACAAGACAGCCATGATTCCGATTATTGTAAAAGAGTAAGTGTAAGCATTCAGCAGTCAGCAGTCAGCCGTCAGCTAATTTGATTCAAAAGCTGTTCGCGTAGCGTGCGCTACGCGCATAGGCTGATAGCTGACTTATTTACGTGAAGCCTGGTTTTCAACCCTCTTCTCGTAACTTATCCAAAACGCTGCGGTCTTCTAGAGTGGAGGTATCTCCAGCTACCTCTTGACCTGCAGCTAGCGATCGCAATAGCCGCCGCATAATCTTACCGGAACGAGTCTTGGGCAAAGCATCAGTAAAGCGAATGTCACCAGGACGTGCGATCGCACCAATTTCTTTGACCACGTGCTGCTTTAGTTCTTGCTTGAGTTCGTCACTAGCGCTATAACTGCCTTCTAAGGTCACAAAGGCAAAGACATCTTCCCCTTTTACCTCATCAGGTTTACCGACTACAGCGGCTTCAGCTACAGAAGGATGAGAAACCAGTGCTGACTCTACTTCCATGGTTCCTAAGCGGTGACCAGAGATATTCAACACATCATCGACACGACCCATAACCCAGAAATAGCCATCGGGGTCTTTTCTGGCACCATCTCCAGCAAAATAGAAGTATTGGCCATCTTTTGGTTGAATGTGTTCCCAATAGGTGCGGCGGAAACGGTCATCATCCCCATAGACAGTACGGATCATACTTGGCCAAGGATGTTTGATAACTAAATAACCACCATCATTGTCCCCAACTGGATTGCCGTCTAAATCTACAATATCAGCAATAATGCCTGGGAAGGGGAAGGTAGCGGAACCGGGTTTAGTGGGAGTAGCACCGGGTAAGGGGGTGAGCATGAAGCCACCGGTTTCAGTTTGCCACCACGTATCGACAATGGGACAACGTTCTCCCCCAATCACCCGATGGTACCACATCCAGGCTTCTGGGTTAATTGGTTCACCCACAGTTCCTAAGATACGTAGGGACGATAAATCACGGGCGTTGGGATGCTGGTCTCCCATCTTAATAAAGGCACGAATAGCAGTGGGAGCAGTGTAGAAGATAGTGACTCCATATTTTTCTACCACATCCCACAAGCAACCGGGATTGGAAGGACGGGGAGCCCCTTCGTACATCAGGCTAGTAGCACCATTGGACAATGGACCATAGACAATGTAACTGTGTCCGGTAATCCAGCCGACATCAGCAGTACACCAGTAGACATCGGTCTCCTTGAGGTCAAAGGTCCACTTGGTAGTCATGTGGGTGTAGAGGTTATAGCCACCAGTAGTGTGAACAACCCCTTTCGGTTTACCGGTGGTACCGCTAGTGTAGAGAATGAAGAGCATATCTTCACTATCCATGGGTTCCGCTGGACAATCAGCAGATGCTCCCGGTTGCAAGTCATGCCACCAGTGGTCTCGTTCTGGTTCCATGTCAATCCCTTGCTTGGTGCGTTCTACCACTAGGACGTTTTCTACTGTAGGTGCGCCATTATTCTCTAGGGCTTTATCAACTTGGATCTTCAGAGGAACAATCTTGTCTTTGCGCCAGCCCCCATCAGCAGTAATTACTAATTTAGCTTGAGCATCTACCAGTCGGTCTTTGAGGGCTTCAGCACTAAAGCCACCAAAAACAACGGTGTGGGGAGCACCAATTCTAGCACAGGCCAGCATGGCAATAGCAGCTTCGGGAATCATGGGCATATAAATGCCAACGCGATCGCCTTTTTTGACTCCCAGTTGTTTGATCACATTTGCCATCTGGCAAACTTCCCGGTGTAACTGGGCATAGGTTAGGGTGCGGGAGTCTCCCGGTTCCCCTTCCCAAATCAGGGCAGCTTTATTCCGACGCCAGGTAGTGAGGTGTCTGTCAAGACAGTTGTAAGAAATATTAATCTTCCCACCAACAAACCACTTGGCAAAGGGAGGTTGCCAATCTAATACCGTATCCCACTTTTGAAACCAGTCTAGTTCTTGGTCTGCAAGCTGAGCCCAAAACCCTTGGGGGTCAGCTTTGGCTTGTTCATAAAGTTGCTGATACTCCGCCATGCTCTTAATCTGGGCATTCTCGGCAAAGTCAGCTGGTGGCGGGAACAGCCGTTCTTCTTGAAGGATTGATTCTATAGTTGGTTGTGACATCGTTATGGAAAATTACTGATATCTAAGTAGGTAGTCTAGACCTAGCCAAGGCTCAGTCTATTAAAACCATACTGAACAGGTCACCCAGTTGGGCAAATCGTTGGATTTCTTTAATTTCTGGTTTGTTACTACTCCTCCCTACTCCCTGCTCCCTGCTCCCTAAAACCCACTCCTAGTAAGTACCTCACCCAATTTAAAACTGCTGTAGTTATGTCAATCAAAGTAGAAGTTGTTCCCCATGACCCGAAGTGGCGAGAGGAATTTGAGCGTGAATCAAAGCAGATTGCCCTTGCCGTCGGCGACAACTTAGTTGCTGTACACCATATTGGGAGTACATCTATTCCAGAACTAGACGCTAAACCGATTATTGATATTTTGGTTGAAGTCAAAGACATTACCAAAGTAGATGAAAATAGTTCAGGGATGGACACAATAGGCTATGAAGGAATGGGTGAATACGGCATACCAGGTCGTCGTTATTTCCGCAAACATAATCAAATAGGAATCAGAACACATCATGTTCATATGTTTGAGCTTAATTCGCTACAGGTAGAGCGTCACTTAGCCTTTCGAGATTATATGATTGCCCATCCTAAGGATGCCCAGAAATACGGTGAACTTAAGCGAAAACTTGCTAATAAATATCCAGACAATATTGAATCGTATATGGATGGAAAAGATTGGTTCATCAAAGAGATGGATCGAAAAGCAGCAGAGTGGCGCAGAGAATTAAGAATTAAGAATTAAGAATTGATAATTAAGAATTGATAATTAAGAATTAAGAATTAAGAATTAAGAATTAAGAATTGGGAATTTAGAATTCTGGCTTCTGGCTTCTGGCTTCTGGCTTCTGCCTTCTGCCTTCACCATTCTGCCTTCACCATTTTTAATTCTACATTCTTCATTCTACATTATAAATTCTTCATTCTACATTATAAATTCTTCATTCTACATTATAAATTCTTTATTCTACATTATAAATTCTTCATTATAAATTCTTCATTATAAATTCTTCATTATAAATTCTACATTCTGACCTCCTTCGATAACAATCGCTCCAATAACGGTTTAGGAATTGTCTCAAAATCTTCCAACAAGAAATCCATAATGGCCAGATGGCGCAAGTGACCAGGAGTGGGAGGGTAACAGCGACGACTGGTTTTAAACCAGTGCGATCGCTTATCTTGTCAGGTGCGTTAACCAAGTGTAACGCACCTCTTTAACTATCAGTGTGTTCGCGTAGCGGCTTTTTGCTGAGCATCGCTTATCCTAGGGTTAACACTCCCATAGGAAAATCTACAACTAAACGCTTTGTTCGTAACCACAAAACACCTAAAAGACTATTTACCAGTTCATCTCCTCCTAACACTTCAACCGTAAACTCCTCTTCCTCAATAACCACCTTTCCCTCATATAAATTAAACCGTGCTTCTCCCTGGGCTGTTTGCATATCCTGTGGTTCATTATTACGCACCCACCCTAAACTCTCAGCATCTTGATTATCAATAGCTAACCAACCTGTAAACCCTGTATCTAACAGTGCCATAACGGGAAAAACCTCCCCATCAGCAGACATCAAGCCAATTTCAAAAAATAACTCCCCGAACCTATTAAATTCACCTTGGATCATATTCTGCCACAAGTTCCCGTTTCATTAATTTGCATAATAATACACTTTTTACCTGGATGTTTAGAACGGGATTTGGAAAGTGCTACCTTTTTATCTTCATCGATAAAATACTCACCACTATCAGGTTCAATAATAATAAACCAATCATAATGCTCTTGAATTAATTCTGGTTGTACTCGCTCAAAGACCTCTCGACAACGCTTATAAAACACTGCATCTTCTGCTTGAATTCTGGCTTTTTCTTCAGGAGACAGTCGTTTCTCCGGAAAAACCCGTCCTCGCCTTACAGTGTGATGGGAAGATGATGGTGTCATTTGAGTTATACAAAACGCTGTAGATAGGTTTATAATAACAAAAATATCCCCCCTCAGGTTATTTATCCCTTTCTTGCTAAGAAAGGGATAAGGGGTGACTTGTTCAAAATCTTATATAAGGCCCCATAAACTAGCCAATTATTCGAGCATAGATGATCAGCTTTCTTAATAGCTTCAGCCGCTCCCTGATTTTCACCCCTGTCAAACAAACACCGGGCATAATAACACCAGCCATTAGGATTATTTGCGTACTCCTCAGTTACTTTCCATCATTCTATTAATCAGCAATGCCTTCCCTTTTGCCTCTTGCCTCTTGCCTTTTGCCTAAGCGAGTATGTTCACAACTCAAATACAAGCGATGCAGCGCGGTCTTGGGGGTTTCCCCCATGAGCGACTGCATCAAGAGAAGGTGTTTATATACCTGATGATTGGAATTGTGATTATCTCCCACAGTGCTAAGCTAGCGGCTGGGGTCAAGGAATTAGCCCAACAGATGGTTCAGACCTCCGTACCAATTGCGATCGCAGCTGGTATGGATGACCCGGAAAATCCCTTTGGTACCGATGTGCTGCAAGTCCAAGCTGCCATTGAGTCGGTTTACTCCGATGCTGGGGTAGTGGTATTAATGGATTTAGGCAGTGCCGTGCTGAGTGCGGAAATGGCACTGGAGTTTCTGGATGAAGACCAGAAAAGCAAGGTAAGATTGTGCGAAGCGCCATTAGTGGAAGGTGCGATCGCAGCGGTTGTCCAAGCTGCGGCTGGTGGTGATATCGACCAAGTGATTGCTGAAGCTAGATCAGCTTTAACCGCTAAAGCCTCTCAGTTATCGGTTGTTGATAGTACACAACTTACCCATTGCCCCCTAAATCCCCCAAACTTGGGGGACTTTGAGAATAGTGCCCCCCAGATTTGGGGGGTTAGGGGGGCAAAACCAACTAAACTTCCTAAGTCCTATAGTACTGATAGTACTGAGAATAAATCAACCTCCAATTTTAAAGAGTCTACAATCCCAGCTTCTACAACCAAAGAAATCCATCTTACTATCGATAATCAACAGGGAATTCATGCTCGTCCTGCTGCCCAATTTGTTACTACAGCTAATCGGTTTAACTGTGAAATAACCCTACAAAACATCACCAAAACTAGCAATATAGTTAATGGAAAAAGCATTAATAATGTGATGCTTTTAGGTATCCAACAGGGAGATAAAATAGTCATCAAAGCAGTAGGAGAAGATGCCGAATTAGCCTTGATAGCTTTGCAGCAGCTAGTCGATAACAATTTTGGGGAAAAACTAGATAAAGCAAAAGAAGACATCAACCAAAATTATAACTCTCCCAGTAACCGATCCCTTCACCCGTCATCGGTCACACTTGATAGGTTAGTTGGAATTCCCGCTGCTGCTGGTATTGCTATGGGAGCGGTTATTGTCTACCAACCCAAACTTCCAGAGATTATTGAAGAGCAAACAGATAATCCTCAAGCCGAGTGGGAAACCCTACAACTTGCGATTAAAACAGCACAACAGCAACTTCAACACCTGATCAATAGTGTTACTAACGATCAGGCAGATATTTTTCAGGCTCACTTGCTCTATTTAGACGATCCAGCCCTAGTTAATAGAGCTTATCAGATTATATAGCAGTCGCCAGGGCAGGCGCGGACATGACAAAAGTCTCAAACCTAAGTAAGCGCAAGAGTTTGACTTCTGACTTCTGACTTCTGACTTCTGACTTCTGCTATAGTTGACCAGCATCTATCAGCAGGGGCGGCTTGGAAAACTGTAATCGATGAAACCGTAGCAAATTACCAAACTCTGGAAGACTCCTACATGCAAGCTCGGGGAAATGATGTGATCGATGTCGGTTAGTAGACAGTAGTAAAAAGTATCATATAGTCTACCAAAGTTCCTAATAAAATGGTAGACTATATTGATGGCGTTAATTCCAATTCGTAAGGCGGTCGAACTTACGGGACTCTCTAAAAACACTCTTCGGAAGTATGCAGACAATGGCACGATCAGATGTCAACGAACCCCAAGTGGTTATCGATTGTTTGACACGGAGAGTTTCCTCAGCCAAGGGCGACGACAAGCAAGACAATCAACAACTATCTGTTACTGCCGAGTCAGTAGCAACAAACAATTTGACGACTTCGTCAGACAAGTTGCATACATGCATTCCATCTTCCCGGAAGCGGAGATCATCAAAGATATCGGTTCAGGACTCAACTACAAAAGAAAAGGGTTACGAGCCATATTGGAACGACTTATGTGCTGTGATCAGCTCACGCTTGTTGTTGCCTGTAGAGACAGACTTACCAGATTTGGGTTTGAACTCTTTGAGTACTTGGTTAGTCTCAACGGTGGAAAAATCTTGGTTCTCGACCGATCTGAAAGTTGTCGAGGATCAGAACTCACCGCAGATCTTCTCTCCATTATTCACGTCTTCTGTTGCCGTGTCCACGGACTCCGAAAATACGGCAAAAAAATCAAAGAAAATTCGAGTGTTCCTAAACCCTGAACAACGAGCGATGGTTCGTAAGTGGTTTGGAGTATCCCGTTATGTGTTTAACAAGACCGTCAAGATTCTCTGGGATAGCGAAGTTAAAGCCAACTGGAAAGCTATCAAAACTAACATATTGAATGACTTACCCGAGTGGTGCAAGACAGTGCCTTATCAGATCAAATCTATAGCGATAAAGGATGCTTGCACCGCCGTCAGGGAGGCCAAGAAAAAGTACAAGAAGATTGGAAAGGTTAACCGGGTTAGATTTAGGTCTCGTAAGAATCCCATTCAATCTTGCTATATTCCTAAATCAGCTGTCTCAGTAAAAGGTATTTATCATACAAAACTAGGTGAATTAACCTTTACTGAGACACTTCCCGACAACATCTGTGATTGTCGATTGACTAGCACCAACGGGGACTATTACCTAGTAGTCCCTTACAAAACAGCTCACATTAAAACCGAAAACCAAGGTAGAGTGGTTAGTTTAGATCCCGGTGTTAGGACTTTTTTGACATTTTTCAGTCAAACTTCCGTTGGTAAAATTGGCCATGGCGACTTTTCTCGGATTCAACGCTTATGTCAGCACCTAGACAATCTGATTTCAAAGATCAGCAAGTCTAAGGGCAAGCAAAAACGTCGAATAAGAAAATCCGCTAGGAGGATGGTAATCAAAATTCAGAACCTAGTAAATGAATTACACCACAAGGCTGCTAGGTTTTTAGTTGATAATTTTGATGTAATCTTACTTCCCACCTTCGAGACGTCTCAAATGTCAAAAAAGCAGAATCGAAAACTTAGATCTAAGACAGTTCGCAATCTGCTTTCTTTTGCTCACTATCGGTTCAAAGAGTTTTTGAAACATAAAGCAATCGAGAATGGGAAAATCGTTGTAGATGTCTGTGAAGCCTATACCAGCAAAACTGTTAGTTGGACTGGTGAGTTACTCAACATTGGCGGAAGTAAAATCATTAAGTCAAAGATTGATGCCCGAGTAATGGATTGACCTTTGGTCACGCTTCGCGAACGTGACATCAATGGCGCTCGTGGAATATTTCTGCGGGCTTTGGTAGATAGTGCGACCCGTTAGCTAGAAACCTTGTCTCAAAAGAGACTCGGGGGAATAGCTGCTTGATTAGGAAACTAATCATGACAACTTGATAACCATGGAGGTGTAAATCCTTCCCTCGTGAAATCCGAGTGACAGCCCTACCCTGATTTGTAGGAAATAACAAGCCTACAGGTTGATGCAAGGGTCGAATAGTAAAGCTACATCAGTCTAGATGGAGTTAACATCAGGCAAAAGGCTCATGGGTACGCAAGGAAGATACGTATGAATCACCGTCAAGGGCAAGTAGCGAAAATAGACTGATACGCTACAAACAAAAAGTTACGGAATAA
>NZ_MKZS01000001.1:33027-44217 GCF_001942495.1 Moorena bouillonii PNG | reverse complement strand
ATTCCCGATTCCCGATTCCCGATTCCCGATTCCCGATTCCCTGTTCCCGATTCCCGATTGCCGATTCCCGATTCCCGATTCCCGATTCCCTGTTCCCGATTCCCGATTCCCTGCTCCCTGTTCCCGATTCCCGATTCCCGATTCCCTATTCCCTAAAACCCAAAATTTGTACCTCACCGAAATAAGAATTGCTATATAATTAAACATCAAATGAAAACGACCGAGTTAGTTTCTGCAGCAACTACTTGCCAGACCCAATCAACCAAACCAAACCTACCTCAGACACCGATAGCACAGATTCTCGATTTTGACACTGACCATCAAATCAAACAGATACTGCCTCAGTCTATCCACTTCATCTCTGGCCTACCTCGTTCTGGGTCAACTTTGCTAGCAGCATTGCTGCGCCAGAATCCCCGCTTTCACGCTGGCATGACTAGTGCTGTAGGAGAGTTGGTCAGTTGCCTCCTGGAAAGAATGAGCAACAGTGAGGGGGCGATTTTCATCTCCCCAGAGCAGAAGCGTGACATCCTCCAGAGTCTATTTGCGGCCTACTACCGCCACTCAGTAGAAGACCAACAACTTATCTTTGATACCAACCGCCTCTGGTGCAGCAAACTACCTTTGATTAGTGAATTGTTCCCGGAATCCAAGATAGTGTGTTGTGTCCGTAACGTAGCTTGGATCATGGATAGCTTAGAACGCCTGGTACGACGCAACGCCCTGGAAGTGTCTGGTTTGTTCAATAATCAAGAAAATTTCACTGTCTACAGTCGCACTGAAGCCCTATCTAAAGGCGATCGCCTAGTGGGATTTGCTTACAATGCTCTCAAGGAAGCCTTCTACAGCGAACAGGGTAATAAGTTGCTGCTGGTAGACTATGAATTGTTGACCAGGTGTCCAGCAGATACCTTAAACCTAATCTACCAGTTTCTAGGAGAAGAGCCCTTCGAGCACAATTTCGAGCAGGTAGAATACGACGAACCGGAATTCGATGCTAGGCTACGAACCCCAGGATTGCACAAGGTAAATCGCCGAGTGGAATTTATTCCCCGGCGCACAGTATTACCACCAGATTTGTTTGACAGGTACAGCAAACTGTCATTTTGGACTGACCAGACTAACAGCCTGAGTAATGTTCTTCGCTTCAATCCTGTCAAACAAAAGTCTTAGGGGAGATGGAAATATTGGTCAAGGGGGAAGTTGGGGCAAGGGATGGGAAGATGGGGAAGACTATAGCGGAGTCCGACTGATATCAAGTTCGGTAGCATCGGTATTGTAAAGCCTAGGTAATGGTTAATGGGATCACCAATTACCCATTACCCATTACCCATGACCCATGACCCATGACTACTGATATAAATCATGAAAAAATTAATCAACCATCCCGATAATGTTGTCAGAGAAAGCCTAGAAGGCATGGCTATAGCTCATCCTGACCTGCTCAAAATTAATCTTGACCCCCCCTTGATCTACCGTGCTGATGCTCCCATATCAAATAAAGTAGCGATTATTTCCGGTGGTGGTAGTGGTCATGAACCCTTGCACGGGGGCTTTGTGGGTGCCGGAATGTTAGATGCCGCCTGTCCCGGTGAAGTGTTTACCTCTCCCACTCCCGACCAAATGCTAGAAGCTGCCAAAATAGTCAACAGTGGTGCAGGGGTTCTTAATATTGTCAAAAACTATAGCGGTGACGTGATGAATTTTGAGTTAGCTGCGGAATTAGCTATCTCAGAAGGCATCCGAGTCCTCAATATCCTAATTGATGATGATGTAGCGGTTAAAGATAGCCTCTATACTCAAGGCAGGCGCGGGGTAGGGACGACATTATTAGCCGAGAAAATCTGTGGCGCTGCTGCTGCTGCTGGTTATGACCTCAAACAACTGGCTAATCTCTGTCGCCAGGTTAATGGTAATGGACGCAGCATGGGTATGGCATTGACATCCTGCACCCCTCCTGCTAAAGGGAGTCCCATGTTTGACTTGGGGGAAGGGGAAATAGAATTTGGCATTGGCATTCACGGGGAACCGGGAAGAAAACGAATGTCCCTCAAATCAGCAGATGAGATAACTGAAATACTAGCGCTATCGATTATTGAAGATGGTGCCTATAGCCGCACAGTGCGAGAGTGGGATGAAGATAAAGCAGAATGGACAGAGTTAGAAATAACTGACCCCCCTTTTCAGAAAAGCGATCGCATTCTAGCATTCGTGAATAGCATGGGTGGTACTCCCCTGTCGGAACTATACATTGTGTATCGCAAATTAGCCCAAATCAGTGAACAAAAGGGGATGAAAAATACTATTCCCTTGGTGGCCAAGAAGGGACGAGCCAGTTATTTAGGGGAGCGCAGTGCTGGACATCAAGACCCTGGTGCTACTTCAGCCTATTTGATTTTCCAGACACTGCTAGAAACGGGTAATACAGGGAGTAGGGAGTAGGGAGTAGGGAGTAGGGAGTAGGGAGTAGGGAGTAGGGAGTAGGGAATAGGGAGTAGGGAGTAGGGAGTAGGGGTAAGAAAATTGACTTTACCTCATAAGTAGGAGAAACGCTCTAGTCAACTTTTAACTTTAGTGACTTATTAATAACTTAAGCGTCCGCATCTTATTGAAGGTCAACCGTCAACCGTCAACCCTCAACCTTCAACCTTCAACCCTCAACCTTCAACCCTCAACCTTCAACCCTCAACCCTCAACCCTCCCTCAACCGACCCTACGGGAACGCCAAGGGCGAACAGCCCTCAACCAAATTTCACAATTATAGCTTGCACCAGCTGAACAATTTCAAAGGTCACGAAGACGCTGAGAATAATTGTCACTAATTTATTCAGTATCGGTATGTTGCCATACCCAAACCAAGAGGCAACAAACTTGATTAACACCATACAAATGGCGCTAATGATTAAAAATTGCAGGATTGCCATCGTTTGATTCCCTGATTAACACGAAACAAGTCAGTTATTTAGTGTATTCCCTATTCAATAACGATTACCCTAATTACAAGGAAAATTTTATAAAAATCTTAAGGAATTAATCAAAATTAACCCTATTGTGATCCGTAGTATATTCCCCTACCATTGGTACCAATAAAGACCAGTCCGAACTCCTGCTTACTCGCCTCCATCACAGTAGGTCTATTGCCAATTGGTCGGGAGCGATCGCCCATCCTTGTCCACGTGCGTCCCATGTCAAGAGACTGGAATATTCCTGGTTCTTGGGCACGGCTTTTGGCTGAGCTTCCTGAAGTCCCTGTAGCTTCCCGATTCCTAACCCCATTCTCGACATTGGGAACATTTCCATCAATATTTCCATAAATATACAGTGCTGGAGTGTCGCTGCCCTGGGGTGCTTTACCAAAGGCAAATAGGTGAGCTCTAGTTACTGAAGGCAGCTTGAAGAATGACTGACCGCCATCGGTAGAGCGATAAAAACCCTTACTGTCTAGACTCAGCCAAATTTCACCCTTAACCCCTGGCACCGTTTTCAGGGAATGCCAACCTTCATTGCGAAGTGAATCATTCACAATTTGAAAAGATGAGCCGCCATCATTGGAACGATAGACTTTGCCTTTAGCATAGTAATAAAACCTGTTGCCATCTACAGAGTCTGCCGCTAAAGATTGAGACCAATTCCATGGACCACCGGGACCATTGGGTAATCCTGAAACCTTTTGCCAGCTCACCCCTCGATCCGTAGTGCGCAGGGGCTGACCTTGACTAACTGTCACAACAAATAAATTGGGGTTAGTAGCAGACATAGCGACCCGCATCGGCATCGTATTGTCTGGAAATGAGGCAAACTGTTGCCATGTCAGACCACCATCGGTGGAAGTAGCTCCAGTATAGGTTGAATTCCAGCGGTTACCACCAACCCGAACCATCTGCAAGGGTTTAGTTTCACAGTAAGCAATACTATAGGTTTCCTGGAATGACTTACCGGGCTCCCCCAGACCAAGTCGTTGAGAGGGGTAAGTATCTAATCCTTGGTTATGGTAGAAACCATCCACATCCGCCACCCCACTTACCAGTATCGGACCACGGGGTGGTGAAACCAGAGTAAACGGAACCACTTCCTCGTGTCCAGCGGCATAGTTAGTCCAAACAACGGGATTAGCATTAAGATCATCTGTCCGCCATACACCGTACCAATCCGTAAACCAAACTCTTCCCGGTACTTTTGGGTCAAATTCCATCGCTGCCATATGATTGGCAAAATACTTCTTCGGCCACCAGGGAATAGTGTTGTTAGCAGAAGTCAGCTGCTGTTTCCAGGTAGCGCCGCCATCCAGGGAACGGTAGAATTTCGTTTTTTGTGTGCGGTTGAGGGCAACTAAGATATCCTCAGGATTAGCAGGATTCACACTGAGCGTACCAAAAATGCGATTAGATCCTCCTGGTTTCATGGTTTTCCAGACACCATTGCCATACTTGTGGACTCCAGGATTACTGGTACTGGTGACGTAGAGGATATTATTTTTTCCCACAGCCATGCGATTGACTGTTTTTGGGCTACCAGCTACCTGAGTCCAGCTGACCCCAGAGTCAGTAGATTTGTAGATGCCATCTCCATAGGGAGAAGCATAAACTAAGCCCGGTACCTGTTTATCAAAGACAATCGCTGTAATACCAATTTTGTTATCTGGTTTACCTGCAAAAGAGGTGACGTTTTCCCAGGTAGCACCAGCATCCGATGATTTCCAGAGTCCATCTTCTCTAGAGCCGAACAGGATAATATTGGAATTGAACGGATCAACAGCTAGTCTCTCTCCTAGCCATTTTTTCTTGTGGTTAGCCCCCATCTTGAGGTCTAGGTTCAACTTTGTCCAAGTTTGTCCTTTATCGGTAGATTTAAATAGTGTTCCCGGTTCAGCCCAGGGATATTTTCCAGCTGCAATATAGACAATCGTTGGATCATTGGGATCAACAGCCAGTGCTTCTCCTCCATAGTAATTTCTCTGAGAGAAGGGAAAGTGTTCTGTCAGGGGAATCCAACGTTGCTTCCCCTCATCCCAACGATAGAAGCCACCCACATCAGTCCGAATATAAACTAAGTCTTTCTCCAGTGGATGGAGGTAAACACCAGTGACATAACCACCACCTCCGATGGCTACATTCGTTGTTCCGAGGCGGATGTTCTTCTGGTATTTCCGAGAGCTAACTACCTCAGCCTGTCCTGAATTTACCTTAACGATATCAGTGACCAATACAATTGACCCGAGCATCATCAAACTAGTCAGGAGCATCAGTCCTAGAGTAACCCTTTGCCTAAACCAACGGTTTGGTTGGGTAATAGCTCGAATCCGGTGATTGGGAATCCACTTAGCAAGGGTTAGCCCAATCGCAAAAATAAATAAGCCTAAAAGCACCCTGAGTGCGATCGCAAGCCAGTCAATCATCAAAAAAATAGGGGTTGGTAAGGGGAGCGACGGAAACCCCTGTCATTCATGCATGGGAAGGAGTCGCTCCCCTTACATAAACAGCAGTTTGACAGAGTTTCCTGGGAATTATAAACTATAATAGTATCCATCTTTCCGGTGTATAACGCTGCAATATTTGTGACTAATTCCTTGAACCAGTCCAGGTTTTGTAGAGATATTAAATGAGCCGGTTTGGCGAGTAGCTACTCTGCCTGTATAGGTTCCTATTTTCTTACCTTTGGTTACAATGGCTTTTACAATATCTCCGGTTTGAAAACCTTTAACTTCTTTGTACCTGGGGACATAACGAGTCGGGAAACCAAACTTATTCGTTCGACACATCTGACGAGTTCCATGTCCTTTAGCTGTAATCAATAATGGTTGATAGCTTTCGATGTACAAGTTATCAACTTTACCGACATTAGCGGCATCCAACCAATGGGTTTTAGGGAGATTTTGACGGCAACGATTATACTTAGTTAATCCACCACTACCGGTCTCAATCGGTAAACCAGTTGACTTAAGGTGATTGTATAATTTCCATCTGGTTGAGTTAACCGCTGCTGCATTAGCTAAAGGCTTTTTCGCCTGAGCCAAAACTCGCTTTAAGACACTAGGTTTGCCAGACAAAAATTGTTCGATTTCCTGAACTCCTTTCGTCTGATTACATTTGTGACAAGCAATAGCTAAGTTACAGACTCGGTTAGAGCCTCCCCTAGCTAATGGCTTGATATGCTCTATTTCTAGAGGAGTGTTAGCTGCTCCACAGTAAGCACATTGGCGGTTCCATTTTTCAAGTAGATACTCCCGTAGTTCATACCCGTACAATGTGCCTTGCTGATACTCGACACCAGATATTTCGGGATTTTCCATTTTTTGAGTGTCAAAACGGACTAACTCCTGAGAAATACCAACAATTGGGCATAATCTACTTAACTTTTTAGTCCAAGTCAAGATATTGTGAACTCGTGACATTAAACTAGGAGCTAGCCAGCCAACTGAGCGTTTTCGATTCAAAAATCTAGGCTGACGGTAACGAGTTTTCCGGTTACGCCTAGAACGCCTTAACCGCCTACGAGAGATTAGAGCATCTCTGATTTGAAAACCCCTGTGAGTTAGTTCAGCTCCCCAAACAACTTTATTATCCTGGACAATGGCTAAGCCCGTAGTCTTAGCACCGGGGTCTATTTTGAGTTGATGTTCGTGGGTTACACAGTTTTTGACCTCCAATTCTGGCATAATGATTGTGAACGGGTATCTTTTTAGAACTCTTGCTTTCCCCTGTTTGAGTAGAATTCTGGCTCTAGCAGGCTGACAAGGGTCTAATGGTTTTTTGTTTTTGTCGAGTACAAATACGCGCATAATTACGTTTACTCCTATTTCTAGGGTTAAGTTCGCTTCGCTAATGTTGTCAGTCGGTACTATCCAAATTGCACTCCCTTAACCTGATACAGATGTTTAACAATTTGGTTCTAGAGCTTGGAACTAGCGACGCATCCCAAGGTAGGAACTTGAACACTTACTGACAACGGAGTCCGCTTAGGACTTAAGCTGGTCAAGTATTGAGGTTACAAGCCCCCGGATTCTATGCGTGGGGTTGCACTACTCCCAGGTTCTTGACAGAAATAATAGATCAGCAACTAGGACAAGACTTCCCCAGTAACTCTACTAGTAGAGTACTTTAATAACCCACCCTACTATTTATAACTATTTCTAGGGATTTATAGGATTTGTTGCCCAGTTTTTTCATTCGTCTTACAGAATACTCCTGTGTCTTCTCGCTACCCGTAAGGCGTAGCCAAGAAATTCCAAGCAGAGCCTTCTTCACAGATTATGGCAAATTCCGTCTTACTGAGTGGAGCTAACCCCTCTAGCCAACTGTTAAGTTTAAAAAACTTAAAACCACACTGGTTGACTAGGAAATCATACATCATACCTGGCGTTGTTTTATAATCAACCATGGCAGTACGACCAAATTCAAAGACTAGGTAAGGCTTGTGGGTTTTTAAGGTTCGGATAGCACCTTTGAAAACCTGAAACTCTGCTCCTTCTGTATCTACCTTAATAAACTTAACTTTGAAGTCAGGTTGAAGGATGTCATCAAGTTTTTGAGTTTTGATGGCAATCGATTCTGTTTGAGCATTGTTATAGCCCCAATGGGTGTAGTCTCTGTGTTTTAGACCACTGAGTGCTGGGGCATCAACAACATGGAAGAACGTGGTTTCTCCCTCTAAATCACTCAAAGCAATTTGCCTAACATGAACCTTTGAGAACCGTTTTTGCAGCCGAGTAGCCAGCCGGGGGAGCGGCTCGAAAGCATAGTGCTCACCGAGGGGAGCCACTTGGCATATTTTTGTCAACACACTCCCCATGTTGGCACCCACATCGATACAGTTTGAGGATTTGTCTAAAATCCGCTTCATAATCTGATAGACATAGGTGTCATCTTCCCTGCTCCTCAGGATATCTTTGCTGGGAGGGTTGATTAAATCAACAATACTTCTTGCCGCAGGCTCAAACGGTGTGCCAATCACTAACTCTTTCAGGTGAGTTTTGATTGTTAAAGGTAGATTCATTTTTTAGCTGCGTATAAAGCTTAGCTTTTCAGTTATAGCATAAACTAATCGGGGGTGATAAGCTTTATTTACAAGAGTTTACAAAAAAACTATTTTTAAAGCACAATATGGCGTTTAGCATACTTATAAAGTACAGTAATTTTTATTCACCCCTCCCCCTCTTATTAAGCAGATATATTTTATTTTAAGTAATAAAAAAAATTGTTATATCAATGGAAAGGGAGATAGGGTGATGGATATAGGGTATTTTTAACCTTAAAAATATTAATAATAATTATCCTATCTCCCTATCATCCTACCCGTGAAATTCTAGTCATACTTTGAAACAGCCCTGGGCCGACGACGTACCTCACCCAAATAAGAACTGCTATATCAAATACTAAGCTTGCTCCTGATAAATTCGGCGCTTTTGTGAAGCTCCTGTCGTTTTTAACGCCACAGCTTCCATTTGCTGGTAAATAGTTTTAGGTAAAAGTCGGAGCAAATAAGCAGCAGCCCCGGTCAACAGAGTACGAAGCGGTTCCTCTAGCAAAATACGCCAGTAAGTCGCTAAAGCCTTATTAAACAATTCTGTTGCCATCAAGCCTTCTTTGATGCTGAGTGCACGTCGAGCACCAAACCGTAAATAATAGGCGCGGGCTGGCTTTTCACATTCAGCAATTACCTCTGGAGCATAGGCACGTGTTTTCTCAATCACCTTTTCTAGAGAATTTATATGCTTGAGTATACTAGCTGAATGCCCTTGTGAATGAATACGATATAAAGTCAGCGGCTCTGGCAAACCTTCCATGTACCAATCAGTTTTAATCGCCATGCGCAGCCAACATTCCACGTCTTCGATATTGTGCAATTGAGTATCAAAATAAGCATCCTCCGTAGCCTGATCGTCTCGGTATCGAATTGCTTCAAACACCTCTCGCCGAATCACTGGTGTTGAACCATTCCCAATGGGATTACGACACATGATGTAATCTGTAGTTATATCTTTAGTTTTGGCTATTTGATAGATTCCTAACGGAGTTCCTGTTTCATCAATTAACGCAGAATAGCTAAAACTGACTCCTACATGAAGTGATGTTTCTAGATGTAAAACATGCTTTTCTAGCTTTTCTGGAACCCAGAGGTCATCTCCATCTAAGAAAGCGATATACTCTCCTTCAGCATGGCGAATGCCAGTGTTTCTAGCCGCTGATACTCCTTGATTATCCTGACGAATAATTTTAATTCTCGGATCGTTAATTTGTTTACATATTTCGATACTGTTGTCAGGAGAGCCATCATCAATGAGTAGCAGCTCAAAATTTTTATAGGTTTGGGCGAGCACAGATTATACTGTGGCTGCTATGTATTTTTAAACCTTATATACTGGAATAATTACCGATACTTTGTTCATAGTATACTCAAACCTTGAAATTAGTTAACCATGCTAGGAAGCACAAGGTCAATAAAGATAAGATGCCAAACTAGGCAAACGCTTATAGAATAAGCTTATTCTATAGCGATTTTAAGCTATTAAGGTGCATTTTGTTTGCTTTTAGGGAGCAGGTACTGAGGCCGTAGGCCACGCTACGCGAACGGAGCAGGGAGCAGTAAAGTCGGAAGAGGAAAGAGGTAAAAAGTTTTGTGTACCTCATTAGAATTAAAAAACGCTATATAAGGTTTTTTAATTTTGAATTTTTAATTTTTAATTTCGGGCAGCGGTACTAGTTTTGGACAAGAGGATGTTTTTTAAAATTGTTGAGCAGCCTAGAGACAAGCAATTCAATGTGAGCATATAAAGACTTCGGTAATAACCAAAGCATATAAGCAGCTATTAAGGTTAAGATTGTTCGCCGTGGCTGTTCTAGTAGGATACGCCAGTGATTGGATAATGAGCGATGTATAAGTGTCACAGCATCTGAACTTACTTTAAGACGAACCGCACTCCTAGCCAAGTACCGCAATTGGTAAGCCCTAGAAATGTTTTCCCATCGGCTGGTCAGTGTGGGAGCATAGGAACGGGTCTTTTCAATCATTTGTTCTAAGGACTCTAACTGCTTGAAAAGATTAGCTGACAACCCTTGTGTATTAATTCGATAGAGGGTTAATGGTTCAGGTATTCCCTCAATTTTCCAGTCAGTTTGAATAGCGATGCGAAGCCAACATTCAAGATCTTCAGCACGACGGAAGTTTTCATCAAAGTAATAATCTTCTGTAGAGCCGTAAAGATTATCCTGATACTTAATTGTGTCAAAGACTTCCCGACGAACTACAGCAGCCGAACCGTTCCCGATCGGGCTCTCTCGAAACAAATCAGATATAGTAATATTAGTTAGCTTAGGCATTAGATAGGCACCCATAAAATTTCCAGCTTCATCAATCAAAGCAGAACGGCTAAAACTAATCCCGACATCTGGGAATTTTTCTAAGTGTTCCATATGTCTTTCCAGTTTCTGAGGTAACCACAAGTCGTCTCCATCTAAAAACGCTAAATAATCTCCTTTTGCATGGCGAATTCCTGTATTTCGCGCTCCAGCAAGTCCCCGATTAGTTTGGTGAATAATGTTAATTCTATTATCGGATAATTTTCGACAAATATTGACACTTTTATCGGGAGATTCATCGTCTATTATCAACACTTCAAAGTTTTTATAAGTCTGGTTTATAACCGACTTTAATGCGGTAGCAATATACTTTTCAACGCCGTATACTGGGATAATTATCGAAACAGTTTTCATCGGGGAAAATTTCTGAATAGGTTACAGATACGATATAATAATTATGGGTATAAATGTTGTAAATTAATTTACCAAATTATTCCAATAATTTTTCATAAACTTAGACTAACTAATCAGGTGATTTATGAGTAATTCAAACTATGTTTTTTTTGTATATGTATAGATAGTTTGATATCCATTTTAACCTTAAAGCTATATCTAGCAAGTACTTTGGGGCGCTTGTTGCCACTCACTCAGATAAATTTTATCAGTTTTTCTATAATTGTATAATATACTGTCCAGTAGCATTATTACTGGATACTACAGTTGTATGTATAATACAGCGTAAGCATTCAGCTAAAGCGCTACGCGCACGCTTCGCGAACAGCTATCAGCTTTGGAATAAAACAAGTAAGCATTGGAATAATGCTGAGTTACCTCACAGCATCGTTCGCACAGCGTGGCCATTCGCGTAGCGTGGCCAAAGCCTGTGCCACAAGGC
>NZ_MKZS01000001.1:0-32927 GCF_001942495.1 Moorena bouillonii PNG | reverse complement strand
TTATAAAGTTAAATTGGCACTGCACACCAACATAAAATTAATGGTAAAATAGAGTAAAATAAATCGTAGGGTGGGCAGTGCTTCCTAATAAGTTTCTATCTTGTTGTAGGGTAGATTTGCACTGCCCACCAGCATAATATCAATGGTAAAATATAGTAAAAGTAAATCGGATGGTGGGCAGTGCTTCCTAGAAATTTTAAAGGTTTTATAAAGTTAAATTGGCACTGCACACCAACATAAAATTAATGGTAAAATAGAGTGATAATAATCGTAAGGTGGGCAGTAATAATACCAATTTCAAAGCTTACCATCGGGATGATACTTACTGCCCACCCTACATATTTTTCCATTTTTCCTACTCCCTACTCCCTACTCCCTACTCCCTATTCCCTATTCCCTTTGCTAAAGGTGGGCAGTAAAAATACCAATTCCAAAGCTTACCATCGGGATTATACTTACTGCCCACCCTACATATTTTTCCATTTTTCCTACTCCCTACTCCCTATTCCCTATTCCCTTTGCTAAAGGTGGGCAGTAATAATACCAATTCCAAAGCTTACCATCGGGATGATACTTACTGCCCACCCTACATCAACTGCTATTGTAAAATAGAGTAAAATTAATCGTAAGGTGGGCAGTAATAATACCAATTCCAAAGCTTACCATCGGGATGATACTTACTGCCCACCCTACATCTTTTTCCCTATTCCCTATTCCCTATTCCCTACTCCCTACTCCCTACTCCCTACTCCCTACTTCAAATAGCAATCCTCAGCTCGCCTTTAGTTGCAACTGGTGCATATGGTCAAATAACTTCCAGCAATACTCCTCAGATATCCCACAGGTAATAGCACCCCGAAGTACCACATCGAAATACCAATCATTAGGAGCCATTTCCCGGTCTAACTTATTCACCACCACATAAGTCCGAACGCCCTGATACAACTTATTTTGACAGTGGACATTTACCATTTCGTGTTGGTAGATACGCTGAGGCACACCTTCCCGCAGATCCAAAGCTTCACTCACCCGCCAAGGTAAATGATACAACACTCCTTCAACCCTTGAGCCAGGAGTTTTCACCACATCCAGCGTGCCACAATTACGACTTGGAGATTTGCTATAAAAACCAATATGATAATCCTTAAGAGTAGCAGTACCAATCACAAAATTATGGGTATCTTCCCCAAGCGATCGCTTTAAATCTACTGGACACATACAAGAGCCATAAGCAAAATAGTAAAAGCCTGACTCTGTGTGACGTTGGTGTTTTCTGTCAGTGTTTAGCTGGGCAGCTGACATACGCAATACTAATTCCTAACTTATATCTGAATCTTGGCAAATAAAACCTTATTCTATCGAACAGTCGAGTAGTGGGGAGTGTCAAAAAAAACATTTCAGCAAAAAGAAATCCCACCGTTTCAGCCAGTGGGACAATTATTGAACAATTATTGAAACGCAAAGTATGCAGAGGTTTGCCTTTTAGATATTAGAGGATATCTGAAAAGTTTTTTGATACTGAATTTTGCCCCCCTAGCCCCCCAACTTTGGGGGGAACAAGAGTCAATTTGCTTCTAAAAGTCCCCCAAAATTGGGGGACCAACGGGGGCTTGGATGTAGCAAATGAGACTTCTCAGACAACCTCTTAGATATAGCGTTTCTAGGAATTATGAGGTACACTTCTCAACCTCAAAGTCCCCCTTGATAAGGGGGATTTAGGGGGATCTCTTTGTACCTCACCAAATTGCAAACCGCTATATTGATTCCATAACAATTTGAGATCAGACCCCTGCTCGAGAACCTATCGATAACTCAGGATCATTACTCAACTTACCGTTTTGCATGGCTGAATACAGTCGGTTCAGTGCATTCACATAGGCCTGTGCTGAAGCCACAATAATATCCGTACTGGCAGCATAACCCGAATAGACCCGTTCATTGTGCCGCAAACGAATAGTCACTTCCCCAAGAGCATCAATGCCTGCTGTTACCGATTGCACCGAAAACTCAATCAGTTCATTAGGCACATTCACCACCCGATTAATAGCCTTGTACACCGCATCCACCGGACCAGTACCAATAGCAGCATCACTAAGTTCTTTACCTGTAGGTGTTCGCAGCGTAATCGTAGCCGTAGGACTACCATGATCCCCACAGGACACCTGCACCAACTCTAAGTGAAACACTTCCGGTGCCTGGTAAATTTCATCATTAACAATGGCTTCTAAATCCCAATCCGTAATCTCCTTCTTCTTATCCGCCACCTCTTTGAAGCGAACAAACGCCTTATTCAGGTCATTATCCGACAACTCATAGCCCAACTCCTTGAGGCGAGAACGGAAAGCATTGCGACCCGATAGTTTACCCAGTACAATCTGATTTTCCTTTAACCCAATCGACTCGGCATCCATGATTTCATAGGTCAGCTTGTGCTTAAGTACCCCATCCTGGTGAATACCAGACTCATGAGCAAAAGCATTCGAGCCCACGATTGCCTTATTCGGTTGCACCAACATCCCGGTAAGACTCGAAACCAGACGGGATGTCTTGTAAATCTGACGAGTATCAATAGTGCTTAGGGGTTCCTTCGACTCTGGGGGGCGTCCGAAGAAAGGATTAAAATACTGACGGCGGACATGTAATGCCATTACCAACTCTTCCAAAGCCGCATTACCAGCCCGTTCTCCAATACCATTAATCGTGCATTCCAGTTGCCTGGCACCATTTTTCACAGCTTCCAGGAAATTAGCCACTGCCAGACCTAAATCATTATGACCATGGACAGAAATAATTGCCCGGTCAATATTGGGAACATTTTCCTTAATCCCACGAATCAAGCCACCAAATTCGCTTGGGGTAGTGTAACCTACAGTATCAGGAATATTAACCGTAGTAGCCCCCGCATCGATTACCCGTTCCAGGACTTCGTAGAGATACTCGGGATCGCTGCGCCCTGCATCCTCCGGGGAAAATTCCACATCATCCACAAAAGACTTCGCATAAGCCACCATTTCTGGCGCAATCTCTAACACTTCCTTTCTAGTCTTCTTCAGTTTGTACTCCAGATGAATATCCGAAGTGGCAATGAAAGTGTGAATACGGGCATTAGCTGCCGGTTTGAGGGCATTCGCCGCCGCCTTGATATCATCACGACTTGCCCGTGCTAGACCACAAATCGTTGGTCCAGATTCTATGCCCACGGCTTGAGCAATTTTTTGCACCGCCTCAAAATCCCCAGGACTAGCGTAGGGAAAGCCTGCTTCAATCACATCTACTCTCAATCGTGCCAGTTGGTGAGCAATAATCAGCTTCTCATCCACATTGAGGGTTGCTCCAGGAGATTGTTCCCCATCCCGGAGGGTAGTGTCAAAAATGATAATGCGTTCTGATTGAGGTTGCTGGTTCATAACTAACTCGATTGGTTGATAGTCAGTGATTTGAAGAGAACGGTCGTCAGTCAACTAGACCGACAGTTTGCTTTGTTTATAATTATAACTATGAATCAATTTTTTCAATTTGATCACGGACATCATTTAGATCAATATAACGGTCAGTGGCATTCCTCAGTTCCCTAGCAATCATCCCTTCTGTGGAAACCACCGTAATATGAGTATTTTTAGAACGCAGTAATTCAATTGCTCGTTCAAAATCTCCATCTCCACTAAACAAGATAACTTTGTCATACTGTTCCACAGTATTAAACATATCCACAACAATTTCTATGTCTAAATTAGCCTTTTGTGAATAGCGACCCGAGTTATCATCATAATATTCCTTTAAAATTTTAGTACGAACCGTGTATCCTAGACTAATTAGAGCATCTCGGAACCCCCGCTGGTCTTGAGGATCTTTGAGTCCGGTGTACCAAAATGCATTAACTAGAGTAATACCAGGCTCGTTTTTAAAATAATCTAAAACCCGCCTAGGATCAAAAAACCACCCATTCTTTTGTTGGGCGTAAAACATATTATTGCCGTCTACAAAAATAGACATACGTTTCAGTGGACAATGCATATTTACTTAAACCTAACAATTTTCTATATAATCTTTAATATAACTTTTAATTCTAGCAGTTTTTAGCTAGTAAATTAGTAAGTAGTGGTAAGACTTAACTAGTTAGTGGTAATTTAATTACTGATTTGATTAGTACTGATAGAGATGACTTATCTGTACTTACCAATGGGATTGAGTAAGCAATAGCGGGATAATTTCCGGATTTTGAGGATAATATGCAAAATTTACCCTCCTCTGTCTTGGTGCGCGTTATAGCAGAAGTCAGAAGTCAGAAGTCAGAAGTCAGAAGTCAGAAGTCAGAAGTCAAACTCTTGCGCTTACTTAGGTTTGAGACTTTTGTCATGTCCGCGCCTGCCCTGGCGACTGCTATACCATGGCGAGGTTCAGGCAGCGCCTTGTCGCACCGCTTCAGTTAAGTCCTAGGGAGAAGGGTAGCAACTCAGATCGAAACAATCAGGAGTATCAAAGTAGTGGTAGTTTAACGGGACTGGAAAGCTTTTGCGCAAGCAACATACCTAACCTGTTGCTTGCTTTGGGTAGTGCCACAGTTCCTCAAAGCAAGCAACGTCAACCGGTGGGGAAAATTACAGATAAGAGCACCAGTCACTCCAACTCCCAGCATAGAGCTTGCCAGTGTTAATTCCTGCCAATGCCAGGGAGAAGAGATTCACACAAGCGGTTACACCAGAACCACAATAAACTAGAATTTCTTGTTTGTTCTCCAGCTCAGTCCAGCGCTCTTGTTGCGATGCTAATGGTTGCAAATAACCATTGGTGTCCGTGACACCATGCCAAGGGTAGTTGATGGCACCAGGAATGTGACCGGCAACAGGGTCAATCGGTTCTCGTTTACCTAAATAGCGATCGCTTTCCCTAGAATCTACCAAAGCCACCTCTGGCAAATCTTTACGTACTTTCACAGTATTAATATCCACCACCCAATCAGAGCGCAACTGTTCTACAAATATTCCTGGTTTTGTGGTAGGCTCTTGATCAGATACTGGATACCCTTGGGAATGCCATCGGGTCCAACCCCCATCCAGCAACGCCACTTGGTCGTGTCCCAAGTAGCGCAGCAGCCACCACAAGCGGGCTGCAAAAGCAGAACGGGAATCATCATAGGCAATCACTAGGGTTTTTCGGAAATTAACACCAATCGCTGCTAATTTCTGGGCTAACTTCCCAGGTTCAGGCAAAGGATGACGACCGCCATGACGCTCTACTGGTCTCGAAAGGTCCTTATTCAAATCTAGATAGTGAGCGCCCGGGATATGGCTAACTTTATACTGTTCATAGCCCAGGTTTGGATCAGATAGAGCAAAACGGCAATCGACAATTACGATGTGGGGATCATCAAGATGATCACTCAGATACTGACCAGAAACTATAAAAGCTTGTTCCGTCATGTGACATCACGGATTATAAATTTTAGTATTGATTTAGAACGAATAAGCTTTAGCGATATCAAGTGAGTCCAAGGATTTACGCTCCTAGGACTCTCTTCAAACAAAACAAATTAACGTTTGCTTGTTTGGTTGAGATATTAAGTTGGTAGTGCTTGGTTTAGAGGGATAAAAACCCCCAGCCATCCGCTGTCAGATTTTCATCCCTATTTATCCCGCTTTTGGCGGCGGCGATCGCGCCACTCAGCAGCAGTTAGATATATGATTCCTCCGCTTACCACCACTAATAATCCAGCGGCAGCAAAGAATAACATAGTGATTACGGGATTTTCCACGATACTGTTAAAATCCGTTACGACCCCAGACAACCATTGAGATTGACCAAGTAAACAAAACCAGTACAGAAACCCAGCCTAGTGTCAGAATATCCATAGCAATATATAAAAAAATTACTCAATAACTCCAAATCTTATAATAATTCAATTTGACACCGCCACCTCCTGCAGAAGTGGAATTCGTTTGGGAATTATCTGGTTATAGGGTTAGCCCCCCCGTCTTTGACCAAAGCTGATTATCCATAGTCTGGCTAGGTTTCAGGTCAAGAGTATTTGACCTGGACAGGGGATAGTGTGACAGTTACTAAACTGTCCACAGATTGCTTCAAGAAAACTTGTGATGATCACCTGATCCTTAGATTCAAGTTTATGGACAATCTTGTAGTTATTGTGTATTATATATGTAATATAAAAGAAAGATAATTTATTGTTATGCCTTACGAAAAACTAGACCTCTCCACCCCAAAACCTGTGCTGTCTTGGGCGAATCACTCCCTAGCTGCTCAGGAAACCCAAATGGCCAAAAATGTGGCGTCTCTGCCATTTGTGTTTAAGCACGTCGCATTAATGCCAGACGTTCACCTAGGTAAAGGCTCATTAGTTGGCTCTGTAATTGCCACCAAAGATGCCATCCTGCCAGCAGCTGTCGGGGTAGATATTGGTTGTTTTACAGGTGATACCCTCGTTCCCTTGGTTGATGGCAAATCTTACACCCTCGAAGCACTAGCCAGCAGTCAGCGAGAAATTATTGTCTACTCCTGCACACAAACCGGAAAAATTGTCGCGGCTAAGGCTACAGCCAAATTAACCCGCCGTAACCAACTACTCTTAAAGGTCGTTCTCGACAACTCACAAGAAATTAAATGTACTCTCGATCATCGATTCATGCTCAGGGATGGCAGTTACCTCGAAGCCCGTGACCTCAAACCAGGGACATCCTTGATGCCTTTCTACTCCCAAACCGATAAAGATGGTTACACCTTAATCCAGCAACCCTATTCTGGAAGATGGCAAAAGGCAGATGGGATTATCTCTGCCACTGATATCCCTACCACTGATATCCCTGCCACTGAATGGTTAGAATCTCAATTGTCAGGAAGAGTACCATCTTTTCCAGGTCATAGAACAGTCATTGACCACCATATTGATCACCATAATGTTGATCCTGCCGAGCATCGAAGCTCAAATCTGGTAGGGGGAGCAAATCACAAAGTCGTCAAGATCTTACCAGTTCAGGAAAGACAAGATGTCTACTGCCTAACCGTGCCAGAGTATCACAACTTTGCCCTGACTGCTGGTGTGTTTGTTCACAACTGTGGCATGTCTGCCATCAAAACCCCTTTTGTGGCAGAGCAATTGGAGGGCAAGCTCAAGAAGATTCGCTTGGAGATTGAAGCAGCTATTCCCGTTGGCTTTAATGAAAACAAAGATATCGAAAAACCAGTAGTAAACTGGCAAGGCTGGCGTGACTTTAAGGAGCTTCATCCAGGTGTGCAACGGCTAGATGGAAAATCCATGAAACAGCTGGGTTCCCTTGGTGGTGGCAATCATTTCATTGAATTGTGTCTTGATACCGAAAACCAAGTGTGGCTGATGCTACACTCCGGTTCACGGCATATTGGTAATCAGCTAGCTAAGTGCCACATTAATACTGCTAAAGAATTAGCAAAGCTGGCACATACTAAGCTTCCTGACCGAGATTTAGCATACTTTGTCGCAGGAACCCCTGAATTTGCTGCCTACTGGCGGGATTTGCAATGGGCACAAAACTATGCCCGTTACAATCGCGATATCATGATGGCTCGCTTCAAGCGAATTGTTGAGAAACATCTGGCTGGTGGTAAGTCGTTCAAGCCCTTGTTATCAGTTAACTGCCATCACAACTATGCCGAGAAAGAAATGCATTTCTCCGAAGAGGTTTATGTCACTCGAAAAGGAGCAGTGCGAGCTCGTACGGACGACTATGGTATCATCCCTGGTTCCATGGGGGCAAAATCTTTCATTGTTAAAGGTAAAGGCAATCATGACAGCTACTGCAGCTGTGCTCATGGTGCTGGTCGTTTAATGTCTCGCACCAAAGCCAAGAAGCAGTTCACCATTGATGATTTAGTTGAGCAAACTAAAGGTGTTGAGTGCCGTAAAGATAAGGACGTTATCGATGAAATCCCAGGTGCTTATAAGCCAATTGATCAAGTGATGGCTAATCAGTCAGATCTAGTTGAGGTAGTGGCAACGCTGAAACAGGTTGTTTGTGTTAAGGGTTGAAAACTTTCAAAACTGAATCGAATCATTAACTCTTAACCATTACGTAAAAGGCAACAGAGACATAAACGTTTCTGTTGCCTTTTTCCTGTTGTAATATCCAAAAAAAAACAGATATCTAGAGACATCAGCAATTGTAGTTAAAGTTTATTACGCAATTCAACACATTTGTAATCCTACACCATTAAAGGTGACTATTACCTTAGGATTTAGAGCGGGATTTTATGGTGAGAATCACCAAATCTACCTCTCGGTCAACCCTTAAGTGAATCTGATAGTTTTTTTGTTCCGTGATTAATAAACTTTTCTGGTTTTCACTAAGTTCTTTCAACCCATAGTTAATCCAAGCCATACCATTTTCCCATTCCGGTGATACTACCCTAATGAATAATCCTAAAAGTAAAGCAGCTTGGCTTTCATGAGAGTATTTATAGGGAATTTTAGTGGCTATCGATGCTTGAGTTATATTGTTAACATTTCCCAGGATATTAATTAATACTGTACCTCCCGTATTGTTGCCTATCAAATTAATTTGATTATGAATAGTTTCTCCCTGGTTAAAGGTAAACCCAATGGCTTCAAAACCAGGCTTGATTTTGTCTATACCTATACCTAGTCCATTTTCTTCATATTCAGTGATAATAGGAAGCATGAGTTGATTGATCATTGACGCTTTATCTACTAGTTGTTCAGAACTAGTTTTAGCAACACTTGATAATGATTTTTTGCGCTCTGACGTGTCGTTGAACCAACTAATTATTGATTCTATTGGATTAACAATAATTTTTGATGAATCCGTTAATCGAAAATTGTTGTTTTCCATTAACACGCTGATTACTCCTACGATAATTACTAGAGAAGGTAACAGGCAAAAAGTAATAATTAACGATTGTCCATTGACCCAATTTTTAGAATACTGTTCTTTAGTCATTTCCTGCCAAGCTCAAAGTCGCCAAGGGTGGATATTTGATTATCAATAGACCTAGGGGTAAAAACGATTCTGGAAGCGTTACCCCACTTAAACTTAAACCTAATTTAACGCCTATATCTAAGGTCAGATAGAGATAGTTATTGGGGTAGATATCATCGGTAAATGATAATAGGTAATTGCCAATTTATAATTGAGTATCATACTATTGCTGCTGTTAAACAACACTTGTATATTGCAATTACCTATAACCTATGACCTATGACCTATGACCTATGACCTATTAACAAACACTTATCTCTATCTACATGCATAGAAAATTAGTATTTAGTTGAGATGTTCTTGGAGTTAATCACGGAGTTTAATCGCACATTGTGAAAAACTTGGGAAGGCTAACCACAGTATTGTATAGTAATTATTTTACCAAATGTGAAATTTTGGTGAAAAACACTTGGTGAAGAACACTTTGAGGTGCGACCCAAGGCCGCAAGCAATCCCTCGCGGCCTTGGAGGCGCACACCTTAAGTGTCTTGCTATACAAAACGAATGGCAAGCACTCACCTTCGGTATCACCGGAGTTGTGAAAACTTAACGTTTAAAAAAGTAAGGTAAAAACTTTAACGAGTAAAGTTTAAGTTAAACGGGACTACTGACAGAACCTTTCTTTTCTCCTGACCTCAGCGATGCAGCGCCGCCAAAGGGGGTTTCCCCCATGAGCGACTGCATCAAGACAGGGAAAAGATGAGGGGTTACACCCTCCATATTAACAAATTTAACAGATTCCCGTAAATCCCTGTCTTTTTGTTTACATGTCTTACGGATGCGTTTCGGGAAAAGTTTAGCAAGTCGGGGTAGTTGATCAGAAAATTTTTTACCCTATTGACCCACTGATACCACGTTGCTTTCTTGCCATGGTACTTCCTTTGATTGATAGGGGAGATAGGGAGGATGGGAAAGATGGGAAAATGAGGAGAATTGGACAGGAGAATGGGCAACAGGAAGACTATTTCTTTTTTCGCTTTGCCAACAGTGGCAAGGCAGACAGTATACCTAGGAAACTGAGTGCTAGGAAAAATGGTAAGCGATCGCCTCCTTGCAAAGCTTCCCCTCCAGTTACTCCCAGCCAAGTATAGGCGAGGGTACCAGGAATAATCCCAAAGAAAGTGCCAAGGGTATACTCTACCGAGCCAATCGGGGTTAGACCAAACAGGAAATTCACTACATTAAACGGAGAAATGGGGGCAAAGCGTACTGCTAAAACAAACATTAGGGGTGTTTGCATCACTGCTTGATTGAAGCTGACCAATGCTTTATGATGCCTGAACTTGTATTCAACCCAATCTCGCAATAGGTAACGCGCTACCCAAAATGCTCCCAATGCGCCTAAGGTTGCTCCGATCACAGACCAGAAGGTACCCCAAACTAAACCAAACACTGTACCACCAGCGATAGTCAGTACTGTGCCAGGAATTCCTAAAACCGTTGCCAGAGCATAAACCAGGATAAATAAACAGATTGCCCAATGGCCTAATCCTTGCAACTGTTGCACTAGGAACCTCTGGTTAAATAAAGCTCTGACAGGAGTCGAGTAACACAATAGGACTAAAATAAATAGCGCGATCGCTAACCAAAGGCTTCGTCTTTTGAGTAATCTGTTCAATCTCATCAATCTTCTACCTTAATCACCTTAAATTCTTAGGACTTAGGGTCAGGACTTAGGCAAAACTCGACTTTTATTCGCTTTTATATTCGCCCTGATGGTCTAGGGTCTGTTATTAACACACCCGACAAATAGAGTTATTGCCCAAGTCTTGATTGTTTCCAAAGTAGGGGAGTGGTAGATAGCACCGCTAATACAACTAGTGCTCCGATCAGTTGCCAGGGGGGACTACCGCTGATAGCTTCCAGACCACTGCGACCTAACCAAGCATAGGCAAAGGTAGCCGGGATAATTCCCACTGCGGTGGCTATCACATAAGTGGGTAGAGGAATTGGTGTTAAGCCAAACAAATAGTTAACCGCATTGAATGGAAAAATTGGTGCCAGGCGAATGGAGAGCACAAACCAAAAACCATTGTTCTCAATTCCTTCACTGAGTTGCTCCAAACGAGAGTCCTGAAACTTATCTTTAACCCAATCACCAGCAACAAAGCGAGCAATCATAAACGCAGCCGTTGCTCCCAAAGTAGCACCAATCACAGTCCACAAAGTCCCGAGCATTAGTCCAAACAGAGCACCAGCCGAAAAGGTTAAAATCGCATCAGGAACAGCTAGTACTGTGGCAACAATATAAATCAAAATGTACCCCAGTGGTCCAAAAATACCCATGCTTTCCTGAAGCCATCTCAGATTTTCCAGCTTCAGCCAAGACCCAACCGGCGTAAATAGCAAAATTAAGGCAGCTGTCACTAGAACTATTGCCCCAATCCCTAACCTTAGTCCTAGCTGTATCTTGGACTGGGGCAGATTTTGAGATGTCGAGGATGAAACTTTCATGAGCTGGTTAAAAAGTAATTGGTGATTTTTAAATAGAGTTATTTTTCAATAGCATTAGTTTTATAGTTAAAAACTAATTAGGAATCGAATTATATCACATCCTCTATCAATAGTTACTATAGTTAGTAACATTAAAGCTATTATTAACGTCTCAATTTTATAAGTTTTAGAGAGGGTTAATCGTCATTTTTAACTGCTCATTCATTTCTAGATATTTTCAGGATACATGAATCTATTAAATCCTAGGTTAATGAGTTTTCACTGAGAATAGCCTTAATCAATAAGTAGCTAGTTTAGGAAATCAGGGAATCAGTGTAAATCATACAGATAGAACTTATGCAAAAGTGCAAAAGTCCCTGATAGCAAGTTGCTTTCTGGTGATGTTACTTGCTGAGCACAAGCTCATCCCCCTGATCCTCATAAGGGTAGGTTTTTTACTTTGACCTCAGGTGTGGGGTATTGGGTGTGGGGTGTGGGGTGTGGGGGTACAGACAAGCGATGCAGTGGCCTCACGGGGGTTTCCCCCACTCGCGCTTGGGATCAAGACAATGATGATTTTTAGCGATGCTAATGGTGCGACCCGTGGCGAATTTAATTCGACGACTGTAAGCGCACCATTACCTTCACGCGGGGGTTTCCCCCACTCGCTATTCCATCAAGACAACGACAAATTAAGTATATTGTCTTGATGCAGTCGCTCATGGGGGAAACCCCCTTTGGCGGCGCTGCATCGCTTTCTGATCACCCACACCCTACACCCGGTCCCCCTACACCCCACACCTCACGTCTTTGTTAAAAACCTACCCCTGTGAGGAGGGGCTGTGGGGAGCATGTCACTTTTGCCGAACAAAAGTACTAAGGTAATAGGTAATGGGTAATAGGTAATAGGTATAGCAGTCGCCAGGGCAGGCGCGGACATGACAAAAGTCTCAAACCTAAGTAAGCGCAAGAGTTTGACTTCTGACTTCTGACTTCTGACTTCTGACTTCTTCTATAATAGGTCATCAGGGGAGCTAGTCCTGGATGAATATTTGTACATTATCTATAGCCCCCTCATGGGTAATTGCTTGCTCTACTGGAAAATAGTACTAATGTTTAAGCATTGCAAGACCTGCTCCCGGGGCTGTGTGGGTAACCTGTGTCGGCACCGCTGTTTGCCCTGTGGAGACTCCCTGTTGCTTTGCTGCATCGCTTTATAGATCAGGACTTACGCATTTGCCCCCGTTGGTCCCCCAATTCTGGGGGACTTTGACATCATTCCCCCCCAGAATTGGGGGGATAGGGGGGCGAAATAAACTTCACCGCGTAAGTCCTGTAGATGCTACAGATAGTTAATGGGTAATGGATGATTGACAGAGGCATTATCCATTACCCATTAACCAGCATGTATTGGTAGCAGAGCTTTACCTATTTGCTAATAGATGAAATTTCATGTACCTCTGATTGCTTGAGAAATCCGGCGCTTTTGTGAAGACCCTGTGGTTTTTAAAGCTAAAGCTTCTATATGCTTGTAAAGATTCTCAGGTATAAGCCAGAGCAAATAGGCCGCAGCCCCAGTTAACACGGTACGACGTGGTTCTTCCCAGAGCATCTGCCAGTAGCTCCCCAGAGCTTCGTTGAAGAATTGGACAGCCATGGCACCATCTCTCAAGGTAACTGCCCGACGAGCTAGATACCTCGAATGGTAAGCACGGGCGCGGTTTTCCCACTCAACCACCACCTCAGGAGCATAGGAACGAGTCTTCTCAATTACCTGTTCCCAAGACCTTTGTTTTTTGAACAAGTTAGCTGATATACCACCAGAATTGACTCGGTATAGAGTCAAAGAGTCAGGAATGCCTTCCAGGTGCCAATTGGTTTGGATAGCAATGCGAAACCAACAATCCAAATCCTGTGACCCTTGCAATCCCTCATCCCAATAAAGGTCTTTGGTCTTTCCGTCAATAGTCTCTTGGTACTTAATAGCTTCAAATACCTCCTTGCGGAACACAGCACAGGAGCCATTACTAATAGGATTACGGCAAATGATGTCACCCATGGTGATGTCCTTTAGCTTGGGTAGTTGATAGATTCCTAGGGAATTTCCTGCTTCATCGATAAACCCAGAACAGCTAAAGCTAATCCCCAAATTGGGATTGTTTTCCAAATGTTCAATATGTTTTTCTAGCTTTTCAGGCAACCATAGGTCATCGCCATCTAAAAATGCTAAATACTCTCCCTGGGCTTGGCGGATACCTTCATTCCTTGCTGCATTAGCTCCCTGATTTTCCTGACGAATAATTTTGATTCTGGGGTCTAGGAACTGCTGGCAAATCTCTACACTTTGGTCAGGAGAACCATCATCAATCAGCAAATATTCAAAACTTTGGTAAGTTTGATCCAAAACTGACTGTACTGTAGCAGCAATATACTTCTCAACGTTGTAGACTGGAGTGATGACGGAAACTTTTTTCATTTTATAATCCATCTTATCTTATATTGAATGACTAAGACAATTATTGTCCAAGTTTGTCTTGTAAAATCTGACGTCTTTGGATCATTCCCACTACTTTGACAGCCAGAACTTCGAGGTAGTAATATAGGGGCTTAGGCAACAGCAAAAGTAAATAGGCAGCAGCCAAAGTCCGAAGGGTACGGCTTGGTTCTTCCAAGAGAAGACGCCAGTAAGTTGCCAAAGCACCATTAATTAGTTTGACAGACATTGGTCCATCTTTGAGACGTACTGCACTACGAGCAAAGTTTCGCAATCGATAGGCCAGGGCTAAATTTCCCCACTTCTCAATCAAGTCAGGAGCGTAGGAGCGAGTTTTTGCTAGTACTTGTTTCCAGGAATCTAACTGTTTGACTAAGTTCGCTGAAAGACTGGCTGAATTCACTCGATATAGGGTTAGTGCTTCAGGGATTCCCTCAATTTTCCAGTCTGTCTGAATCGCAATACGTAGCCAACATTCAATATCTTCAGCGCGGCGGAAGTTTTCATCAAAGTAAAAATCTTCTGTAGTGCCGTAAAGGTTATCTTGATACCTAATCGCTTCAAAGACTTCCCGTCGAATTACCGGAGCTGAACCATTACCAATAGGACTAGACCGGAATAAATCTGATCGGGTAATGTTCTTTAACTTAGGCATTAGATAAGTTTTCAATAAATTTCCCGATTCATCAATCAATGCAGAACGGCAAAAACTAACCCCTACCTCTGGAAATTTTTCTAAGTGTTCAATATGTCTTTCCAGTTTCTGAGGCAACCACAAGTCATCCCCATCTAAAAAGGCTAAATAATCTCCTTTGGCCTGGCGAATTCCTGTATTTCGCGCTCCAGCAAGTCCCCGATTAGTTTGATGAATAATCTTAATTCGATGATCCGAAAATTCTTGACAAATTTTTATACTACTGTCTGGGGATTCATCGTCAATAATGAGCACTTCAAAGTTGGTATAGGTCTGGTCGAGAACAGACTGCACCGCTGCTGCAATATAGTTTTCAACTCCGTAGACTGGAATAATGACAGAAACATGTTTCATTGTTTGGACACTGGTTTTCAAGAGAACTAGTTTTGATTTAAACGTTTTTTAAAAAATTAATCCTGAAATAGGTAAAATAGATAAATATATGAAACTGACAACTGACCACTAAAAATTACCTCGTGAGCACTATTATCCTCCCAGAAACTGATCACAATTTTCTGCCCAAGTTTACTAGACTGTCTGGCATTTGTGATCTGGTGGGTAAGGTAGGACCGGCTACCAATTGCAGTTGGGGATAATACATAATAGATGAGTCTGACTTAACTAGTTCCCATTGGCTTAAAACAGAGGAATAGACGGTTTGTGCAATGCGTAAATCTCGTTCTAGAATTTCCAGAGTCAAGGCATCTTGGGACATTTTGCTAAGTTTTACTTCAAGCTGAGAAATCTGAAACTCTAGATCCCTGGCCTTGTCCTCACTACCTTGTAGTTGTGGTTTAATATCATCCATTTCTAAGGGTGGATCATCTTGGAATAAGCTAGCTTGAGGCTGATGGTGAACAGGATTCATCACCTGAGTATTTGTACAATGACTATGATCAGACTGAGTCGGTACTAGCTCAGCTAGCAATTCAATCTTTTTGCGCCGTAATTCAATCTTTTTGCGCCGTAGTGCTTCTATTGTCTCTAAGAGCTGGTGTAAGGGCAATCCTATGTTCGCCGTTTTTTGAGCTAGGCGTTGCTGTGCTTTTTCTAGATCGTTTTCGGCTGACTTTATATAAACTGGGATAGTCTTTTGTTGTTGAGCAATTTCTTGCTTTCTGAGTTGTTCCAGTCTTTTGTTAAACGCCTGATTAATAGCGAAGGCTCTTCGTTGCGCTTCCTCAGGGGTGACTCCTGAAATTTCAAAAACCATCATTGTAGAGTTATCGATTAGTTGAATCGAAGGCTTATCTAAGCTATCTACAGATATATTTAGCTGCTTTGCCGCTTCTTCTAAAACCCCCACACTTTCAGCTATCAACTTCAGGTGTTTTCTGGGATCATCGAAGCGATCGCTTAACCCGGCACTGCTATTACTGTTATTACTGTTATTACTGTTATTACTGTTATTACTGTCAGGATCACGAAATTCAGAACCCTGAGTGTTAGGGAATGTCCCACTACTGGCTAATGATAATGTCCATTGGCTGACATAAAACTGATCAGTATCAGTCTCATCGTGAGATTGGAGTATAGTATGAGATTGGAGTACAGTATTCTCTAAGGCTACAGGAGAGGTTTCAGGTTTAGCAAAGACATACCTAGCAGACCAAACCACAAATAAGGGAATTAAAAGCGCATGAACCAGTAAAACCGATATAGCGACCGTGATGATTCCCCATTTCACTGCTATCAGTAGACTACAGGAAAATATCATGGTAAATAATACATTCCAGAGCAAGCCAATGTGCGGTTTTTCAATGGCTGCTAAAAGCTGAAATCCAGCAATATCAAAGGGTCTAGGAATTGCTGATAAGCAAACTAAAATGACGATGGGAACCACCATACTCCAGCCTTCCGTATGAATTTTTTCCCCAACCATAATCGGAATATAAAACGGAACTAGACTTGATTGTAAAGCAACAAAACCAACAATCACTCTTCCAATCGTCTTCAGACTGTTAAAGTATGTTTGCTTAAATTTCGATAAGTTTGTCCGTACTTCACATAGGGCAGGGTATAAAGCAGTAGTAATCGATTGGACGATAGTTAAGCTAATTCCCAAGCCAGCATTGTAAGCAAAGTAGTAAACACCTAATAGGTCAATTCCTATAAAGCGACCAATGATAAGATAGTCGAGAGTTTCCCTGAGAGTCTTTAAAAGTTCAATCCCCAGGAAATTGATTCCAAAGCGAAAAATCTTACCCCAGTATTTGGTTGTGAAAGAGCCAGTTCTCCGCCAGGGATGTTTGAACAGATAGGTAATGAATTCTATAGGGCTAGCTATTAGTATGGGAAGTACTATCGCCCACATTCCCATATGAAGAACAGCAAAGACAGCCGTTAAAATATTGGAGGTGGCATATCTGAGAGCTCGAGCGGTAGCCGTTATCTGAATTCGATTATCTCTTTGAATTAGTGCTGACTGTACTGCCCCTAAGGGAGCAATCAAAAAGTTAAATGCTAATAGACAAATGGGTAAAATAAGTTGGTTATCTTTATAAAACCACGCAACTGGAAAAGCAGCAAGGCACTGCATAACGAATAGACTTGCAAAAAGTACCCAATTTAACCAATAAGCACTATTACAAATGTCTTCCAGTTCATCGGCTTCCGCCTGTATAATTCTAGCATGAACACCGATCCGCGTTACTGTTTGTGAATATTCATAGGTCGTCAGAACCAGTGCAGCTAATCCAAAGTCATGGGGAGTTAAGAAGCGTGGCAAAATAAACGTTGCACCTAAGCGGGAAACCCGAATAAATGCCTGGGCCACTCCCATCCAACCAAGATTGCGAGTAAAAGTGCTTCTATTACCTAGTTTGTGCTTGATGCGACTCCCGATTGTTTTGACAATGTTCACAGTGGATCTCCCATCCTGCCATCCTTTTGATGATTGATATCTATCAAATTATAGTGGTAGTTAGTGCTCTGAAATCATCCGATTATCCACAGATACCATCGGCATTTTCTGGCCGATTAGTTTGATTAAATGTCCAGCTAATTTTTTAGGCATAATTTTGATTATTAATAGTTTTAAAATTAGACGGATAGTTTCCTTACTTAGCAAAAATTTGGGGTAAAGTTTTATGGAATAGCTAAGTTTTTGACTAGCTAGCTTTACTCCTTCATCATCAAAAGCATTAGCTATACACTGCTTAGCCAGATAACGATAGGCATTCGCTAAACTTTTATTTTTAAGAGACTTAAGTTCTGGTGGAGCTGCCTTGAATGCTCTTTCAATTACAATTAGGTTCGCCTTCTCCATCACATCCACTTTAGAGGTCATTGACTGGGAAGAGCGACGGTAGAGAATTTGGTATTTAGGAACCAGTACAAAAGGACATAAAGCTGCTAGCCTGAGGTAATAATCCCAATCTTCAACTGATTTTAGGCATGGGTCAAATTCTCCAGCGGCTTCAATATACTTCCGCTTTACCATGATATTGGAACCACTGGATATGAAGTTACGAATTAGTAATTCGGGATAAACATTACCCTCCCAATAAAGTGGTTGCCAAGCAAACAAAAATTTGCTATTCTCATCTATAAAGGCAGTCCAACTGTAAGCCACTCCAGCTTCAGGATTTTTTTGCAGTGCTGCTAACTGTAGCTCCAATTTATCGGGTTTCCATAAATCATCGGCATCTATAAACGTAATAAATTCGCCCCTAGAGCGACGAATGCCACGATTACGAGCCACTGGCAATCCGCCATTTTCATAGGAGAACACTTTCAATCGATCATCGTTGACTGTACTGATTACATCTAATGTACCATCAGTTGAGCCGTCATTAATAATAATTAACTCAAAATCTGAAAAGGTTTGTGCTTGAATCGATTGGATCGTTTCTAATATAGTTTTTTCTCCGTTATAAACTGGAACTATTACAGATATGGTGGGCATGGCGATTATCCTTTTTTTGTATATAATTATTGCATGGTAATTTACCACAAAAGGTCTCTAAAAACCCCTTGAGCATTTTTATTTTAGTCCCATCCCTACTACAACCAAACCAGGCCAGTAGAGGTAAGCTAATCCCTCTAGATTTTCCCCAAACGAGAACAGGATACAAACTAGTAGTATTGTTAGTGCTGTTGTGGCAACTTTACTCCTTTGAGCTTTAATTAAAAGCTCTATAAAAGTATAGACTATAGGGATAAATATTCCAATAAAACCGACGATTCCATGAGTATATAAAGCACCATACCAAGTGTGGTGACTCCCAATAGGCATACCAGCGACAACATCAGGGCCTTTACCCACTTTAATGGCATGACCCCAAATCGGTGCATCTTCTTCCCACTTACGGTGAGAAAGCCGAGCTAAGGCCGACCTAACCCGCGACGAAGCAGATCTTTGACCGGAAAAAGAGTCTTTCAAGTTTCTAGCTATCATTAGCAGTTGGGGACCAAATAGACCACCAATAAAACTCCCTATTCCTGCTGTAATTTGGATAGCGGGTTCGGTGAGATTTCCCAAAAATGTTACCAGTATTGGTATACCCACTAAGCAGATTATCCCCATCCGGGACACTGAACCCACAATTGCAGCAGCACAGCCAATCATACCAATAAAACGCCACTTTATGTCCGGGTCTCTACTACTCAGGAAAAAGTGTACGTTACAGGCAAATGCCAATGCTGGAGCCCAAGGCGCAAATAAGAAAAGGCGTGTTTCACCACTTTTTATCACGTAAGGACTTACGGCGTAGTAACGTTGACTGTTACCACCAATTTTTGCCATTAGGGTGCTAGTATACAAGGGCATCTCTAACCCAGTCAGACTTAACCCATAGGTAATTGGCACCAAGATCAGAGTTTGTAGGGAAAGGATAGAAATTGCTCTATAGATTATTTGTGGTCGGATGTTGAGGCAACCAATTAAAGGAAATAAGGCGAGAAGGGCCCAAGTTCTCAAAAAGGAGTTAATAAAAGATTTTATAGTTTTAACAGTTGAGAAACCCCAATCTAAATGACCCACAACTAAGGCTATGCCAATGACTGATATGCAAACAATCCAGACCCATACTCCAATGGGAATCCGAATCCTTTCTTCCGGTGGAGTATCTGATGTTTGCTGCCAAAGCTTTTTAATTAGATAAAAGGTTAGCAGCCAAGCTAGGGCTGGGGCAAAAACAAACTGTGCACCTAAAAAAAATAATAAGTAGGTGGATATTATATAATAGAAAACTACTTTTTCTTCAAAGTTTTGCGGTTTCATTAAAGGCTGCCTAATGGCTTAGGTTACTGGGGCCAGTCTATGATGTCTAGCTTGATAAAAAATGGATTAGTTGCATCAAAAATCTTTTCTTTGGTTCCCCATTGGCGATGTTAAGCTATTAGATGTTGTCAAGCTATTATTTGATGGTTGAGAACGTAAGGGTGGAACATCAGAGTTAAACGATTCTACTTTGTCGTAGATTGAGGGCTGTGATTTACCTTGCAAATGGGGACGTAACCAGAGTAAAAATAGTCCTGCACTAATTAACAATGAACCAGCTGTTGCACCAAGTAAAGCCGATGACTTTTTCGGTGCGATCGCGTCTGGGGGTAAGCTTGGTTCAGCTAGTAGCTGAACTTGAGGATAGGAAAGGGATTGGTTAAATCGACCAATCGCTGATTGAGTTAAGGTTGAAGCATAGATAGTTTCCGCAATGCGCATATTGCGTTCTAGGATCTCCATCCTCAAGGCATCCTGGCTCATTTGTCTGAGTTTGGCTTCCAGCTCAGCAATCTGGTTGCTTAATACCCACGCCCTAGCTTCCACACCCTCTTGCCGTGCTTGCACCTCAACAATTTGGCGCAGCAAATTTTCCCGGGAAGAACCAGTTTCAGGCCCAGAGTTAACACTGAGCTGGTCGATAATTGCCAAAGACATGGGGCGACCTAACAAAGATTGACTACGCTGTAGCAAAGCTGCTTTAGCACTTTCTTGCTTGCTCTTTTCGTCCACTACAGATGGATGCTTGGAACCGTATTTGGAACTCAAAACCGTCAGGGCTGCGGTAGCCTGACTGTATTCCCTTAGGGTTTGCTGAAATATCTGATCAGCCTTAAGTACAAAAGCATCAGCAGCTTGTCCAGACGATAACTTTAGATTAGCTGAGAGGTTGCTGAGATTGGCTTTTGCTTCTCGCCCTTGGGCCAACAAATCGATTTGTTGTTGTCGTAAACTTTCTATAGTGGATGATAGCTGGTTGACTTGTTCTTTAGAGTTCAATCCGGTTCTAGCTTTGTGTTCAGACAGGCTTCTCTGAATGTCTGCTAAATTTTTCTTAGCTGCCTGCAAATCAGCTTGAACTGGTAGCTGATTGTCTACTAATTCTTCTTGCCTAAGTTGTTCAAGTCTATCCTCGAAAGCCTGGTACATAGCAAAAGCTTTCTGTTGGGCTTCTTCAGCAGAGTCTCCTTTGATTTCAAAGGCCATCATAGTTGAATTGTCAACGATTTTGACCCTAGGCTTGCCCAACTCTTGAGGGGACATGTTCAGTACACTGGCAGCATTCTTCAGTACCGGCTTACTTTCCGCAATGAATTTCATCTTTTCCCTCGGGTCATGGGAGCGATCGCCAAATGGTGACCTAACATCTGAACTCGCTCCCCCTAATTGTGGGATATTAATTCTGGTGGATGAGCCATTGACAGGAAGTGATACTCTCCATGTACTGGTATAAGTTGGCTGAGCTGATTTCAAATAAAAAAATGTTAAGCCCCAAATTCCGGCATTAATAGATATCCCTAAACACAAGTAAAATAGCCAACGTAGAGGCATGAGATTTGATTTTTCATAGGGATATGGGGCTATAGTCTTATAATTAGTAGTCATTGGAGCATCTCACCTGGCAAATCCACATTTTTAGTTGTAAGTTGTAGTCTTAAGTTGTAGTCTTAAGTTGTAGTCTTAAGTTGTAGTCTTAAGTTATAATTTTTTATATTTTATATGATTAAAGACTTGGCAGATAGTTTTATAGCACTATCAAGCAATGGCTTAAACCCTTAGCCAATACACCCCTGATGAAGAGTCAGATCTCGTGAGCTTATAACTTGTGATAGATATATTAATTATAACATTTGAGCTATCCTAAATATGAATTAGGGTATAAATATGTCTTTAATAATCCGAATGGGATTGAAGATATCGCCAATAAAGTCAAAAACACTTTTGACATTAGTGACCGTTGAATCATAGCAAGCGACACTATCTCTTGGCATCAGCACTGGATTAACTTGCTCATCATTAGGTTTCTTCACCAAGTCCTCTACAGAACGTTCTATTGCCAGAGTTTCCCCAGTAGTACGGTCAGTTTGCAGTAACAGAGCACGGCGATCTGCATTTGTGCTTTCTGTACCTCCAACACAACTAGCAGCAATTACAGCTTGAGATAGACGGGAGCCATATTCAACTTCCTGGATTCTAAGCTCACGTCCATTATTGGGATTAGTCAAATTGGATAAAAACACAGGAATAGTTGAGGGAGTAAGCTGGGAAGGTCTGGCTAGATAATATTGAGGCAACTCCCGAGTAGGAACAATGATTTGGTCTCCAGCAATCAAGGGAATATCTTCTACTGGTGATCCGCTGAAGACACCAGATAAATCAATGACCTGTTCTTGTTCACCCCGAACCAAGCGCACCTGTTCAATGTTAGCATTTGGTTTGATGCCACCAGCCGTTAAAATAGCAAAGGTTAGGTAGCGTTCTGGAGGATAGTCTCCTGAGACAGTAGCAATCGATGCCGGTAAGTCTCGACCTTTAGAATCCGTATCATTAATCAAAACCCGACCAGGTTCAAAAACAGCTCCTCCGACAGTTACCTGAATTGGAGCCCACTCAAACAGTTGAATGCTGACTTTAAGGAAATCAGGCTGAAAAAAGCCCCCTTCTAGCAAAGCCTTGACTAGGTCTTCCTCGATTTCTGATACTTCTCGACCCGCTGCCGCTATAGGGTCTAGGTAGGGAAACTTGATGTAACCATCCAAATTAACTTCATAGGTGGCACTGAAGCGTTCAGCTTCCGGGATTTCTTCTTCGCCAGCCACAAAGAGTCTAAGGCGATCGCCAGGAGACAGTGGTAGAGCCCAACTGGGAACTGATACACCTATTGCTGCTACGGTAGTAATTAACCCTGCTATCCAAAACTTGAGAATGGACATTGAAGAATCTGTGGGTTTACAACTATTACTTAGTGCTATTACTTAGTGATAACACTTAGTGATAACACTTAGTATAGGGGGGTTTCTGTGACTGTTTGAGTGTTGAGTGACGATCAACACTCAACAAAAAACATTCAACAAAAAACACTTAATCACATTGCGACTAACTAAACTATGTAAGTAACTATAGCGTTTGTATATAGGTTGTAAACAGCCGTATTGCCGAAAAATGCAAGAGGCAAGAGCCATCGATCAAAGAGGGGCAAGAGCTCCGGAGTTTTATTGCAAAATCACAAAAGACCTTCTAGGTTTACATCTCAAATACAAACGCTATGGTTAAGTTTAAGTTAACCAACCACAACAGTTTCTTTAATTGCCGAGAGGGGCTTACCCTGAAAATAGTCAGGAATCGGCGCTCCCATCAAATTCAGAATAGTGGGGGCTAAATCTAGAGAATGACCAGCTGGTAAACTAGAACCTGGCTCAATATCTTGTCCTTGAATCACCAAAAAGCCATCAGAGCGGTGAGAACCAGTACGATTAAAGGGAACTGGACCAATGCGTCCAATATCGGGACTATCTACTACGTCAGTGGCATATTTTTCTTGCCAGATCACGACTAAGTCACCATCAGGTAATTTCGGACCAGTTTCAGTTGCCGATTGGCGGGTGCGGATAATTTCCTTCACCATTGGTTCCCCAGTGCGAGCATCTTTAAGCTGGTAAAGTTTTTGAGTCAATTCCTCACATACAGCATCGTACTGATCAGGGGGGACAATACCGTGAGGTTCCCTTCCCTGGAGATTAATCCTGATATATCCTTCCGAATAACTAGGCAGCGCGAATGCTTTCATCTGAGGCCAGCAGGGTTGGTACCACGATGGACTCTGGAAAAAGAATGGATCGGATTCTGCCTGCATCTTGAACGGAGAAATGAGATCTGGTCCAGGAGTGGAACCAAACAAGGGTGCGATAGGATTGAAAAGTTTGGTAGGGAGTTGACGTCTTAAAAAACCTTTGAGTGGATTCGATTCATGCTTGAGGCTCCACACTTTCCCCATCCAACCCTTTTTCGCCCTGGCATCATTGACTAGGGGTTCTGGGGGTTGACCATAGTTGCCACGACCAATGCCATATTTACCTGGGAAACTCCAGCGATAGAGAAATTCTGGCAGGAACAACATACTCGGTAGATCCATGACGTTAGACCCCATACCATGGGCAGCAAATACTACGACCTGGGCATTATCCGGGGCTTTGCTCAAAATTCCACCAATGGCTTCGTCAATAGCTTCAAAAATTTCTAACACGGGATCTCCAGGGCATTTAGCACCTACAGATGGGTAGAGAGGATGATCCGGCTGACTCAGGTGCCAGAAGTAATGCCCTGCAGTATGGGTTTCACCAAAGATTGTTAAGAAGAAATCCCACGGCATCTGCTCCAACAAGTCTTGACAAATGGCACCCCGGCGTGCGATACCAATCTCCAGTTGTTCCTGAAGACCCTTGAGTGCTGCCACATCCATAATACTGGCATGGTCTTTGCGTAAGACAGGATGCTCACCATGCTTATCAATCACATCCTGTAGCAAGGATTTGGGTATGGAATGACTTGGAGTCAGAGGAGAGTGAGCTCCCCAAGCGAGAACTTGCAACCCATTGACCTGATTGGACAGGGGAGCTTGAGGCATATCAAAGACTGCCACCCGATAGTCATCTCCCAAGGCATAGAAGGGTTGATACTCAGCAAAGTCGTAGGCTTGAATGTCTTCTACTTCGTAAGTGCCTTCCTTAATTTTCAGAGGTGCCCAGTATCCTGTTTGCTCAGGAGAACAACCAGTGAGGAATGTTGTCCACGGAGTCTCAGCCCGGTAGTATTCGTATGTCTTTAGACGTCCGTAAGATCCCTGTTCTCGTAAGCGACGCAGATTTTTCAGATGCCCTTGAGATATCCATTGCTCTATCAAGGCAGGGTCGGCAGCATCCAAGCCAATGGCAATTACTGGGTTTCTCATGGTTTTGGTTGGTAGATCTGTGGGTAATTTTCTGGTAGGTTAATTAGTGTGCCTAGTTTAGCTCAGCATCTAACCCTACAAATAACAATAGTCGGCTTCACACAGATGAAGGTTGAAGGATCGATGAATCTTAGAGTGGACTTTTATAAAGTTTCTGTAAAGACTACTGCTATCGATCACACTATGTAGTCTCATTGTATAAGTAGCAAAGAGTTGAGGCATTTGTTAGCTCGACTAATTCTCAGACTCTGCTGGTGAGCTACTACCTGCTAAAAAATCTTCTTAAAATAAGCCATAAACCTGATCAAGACTACCTGATCAAGACAACGACTCGTGATCAGTAAAAATTACCATCGTTAGCTCATTTATGTAGAGTCGATGAAGACTATTTAAAGATTTTATTAAGCTCAGAGAAAATACTAGCCGGGACTCGCCCATAGGCTATGATATTAATGGTAAAATTAACCATTAACCAACCATCAATTAACCATAAAGGAGGACTGGTGTAACCGTAAAAACCAGTAATTTTAATTAAAGTAAATCCCTAAAAAAAACAAATAAATAAAGCCTAAATAAAGCCTAAATAAAGCCTATAATAAGCTATCCTTATTAAGGATTATAGACAGGAATTGACTTGAGGTTTTTCAGCTATAAGCATCTAATCAGATCGGGATATCCGGATTTACATCGGGGTTGACTAGGAGGATGGAAAATTGAATTCATTCCCAGACAGCCTGATTGATTCAATCACAGTTGACTCTAATCTATAACGTTATAATTAGTCACCAATTCTAACCTCGATACGATCTAGATCACGCTGTGACAATTAGATGAAATATTTCGTTAAATAATTAACACTGTAATGATCGAAATTAATCGCTTATTAACACAATAAAGTAGAGCTTAATGCTAATGCCAAAATAGATTTATGTCAAATTTATGAGATAGTTGTTATAAAACCCTGGTGTAATCTACATCAAGGGATTACTGTTTTTTTGATTAGGGAATATCTATAGGTTCAGCTATCTATAAAACAGGTGCCCTTGACCCGTGGCGAATTTAATTACGGGTCAAGGGCACCTAAGGGTATTTACCAATTTTTCAGAGCTACTATAGTCAAATTTATAGTAAAATTACTAAAACTGTGATAATGTAATTTTATTCTTTCCCAAATAAAATCTTGCTCGAAACAGTATCAAGCTAACTTGGTTAGCCGATCGGTAAATGGCCAATTGACTGAGTTCGGCTCCAAGACTGAAGATTGTTGGGAAAAGCTTGGCTGTTTTTAGTGCTTATCCCTTAGCTAGGAGAGACATCGTAAAAAGGTTAAACATGAGAGAAATAGTCAAAATCCTAAACTTAGAGATTGATAATATCTCAAAGTCAGAGCTTTTAAAGCGGCTCGAGACCGGGGTGATTTTTACTCCCAATGTCGATCACTTAGTCAAGCTACAAAAAGACCCTGAATTCATGAAGGCATATCGAATTGCCGATTATAGATTATGTGATAGTAAAGTTGTGTATTATGCGTCAAGGTTTTTGGGGTCACCCATACAGGAGAAAATTTCTGGTTCTGACCTTTTTCCAGCTTTTTATAATTATCACAGAAACAATGAGACTATTAAAATATTTCTCTTAGGTGGACGAGAAGGAGTCGCTAAAAAAGCTCAAGAAAATGTCAATGCTAAAGTTGGCAGAGAAATGGTTATCGCTGCGCACTCCCCATCATTCGGATTTGATAAAAATGAAGCTGAATGCCAAGAAATCATAGAAATGGTTAACAACTCTGGAGCTACAGTACTAGCTGTGGGAGTTGGTGCGCCTAAACAAGAAAAGTGGATACACAAGTACAAAGATCAATTACCAAGCATTAAAATATTCATGGCAGTAGGTGCCACCCTTGATTTTGAAGCAGGAACCAAACCAAGGTCCCCTGTCTGGATGAGCGAGGTAGGCTTAGAATGGTTACACAGGCTAATATCTGAACCACGACGATTGTGGCGGCGATACCTGTTTGATGCTCCGGTCTTCCTTTGGTTAGTGTTGAAGCAAAAACTCAAGAGTTCTATGTTGCCGCCACCTAGGGTCAATCTGAATTGATCGCAAGTGCTATATTTTCCGTTTATATCGGAATTGTTTACTGGATCCTCAAGATTACCTATGACCTTTGTACCGATTACTTTTGGTGTCGCACTTCTACAACGGTGTGAACATTACCCCGTGGGTTAAAATCCCCCTTGATGGTGACATCTTCCGGGTTACAGGCGGCTACGAAGTCATCTAAAATTTGGTTGATACTCTCTTCATGGGAGATGTAGCGATCGCGGTATGTATTGATATACAACTTAAGGGCCTTTAGTTCTACCACCAGTTGATTGGGAACGTAGGTGATGTAAATCGTGGCAAAGTCCGGATAACCAGAAAACGGGCACTTGCAAGTAAATTCCGGTAAGGTGATGTTTATGTGATAGGGACGACCGATACGGGGATTGGGAAAGGTAATAAGTTTTGCTTGGGCAATCTCCTGTTCACCGTATTTAATCTGGGGTGTGTCTACTTCTGGTGATGCTTGTTCCTGGGTAAAGGAATTACTCATTGGTTTTGCTAGGATTAGAAACGATTTGAGGAATTTCTAGGATGGGATTCCCAGTCAGGACAATCTTCTGTGTCCCAACCATAGGGATGCATAGCGCAGACTAATAAATTTCCACCGTAGGCTTGACCGTGATAATGACGGCAACCTATGCAAGCGGGATGTTTCTGTGAGGATGGTGTCACGGAATCAGGAAAATCCTCGTCTGTTTCACTGACCATAACCTCAAAGTCAAAATAAATCTCAACAAACGGTTCAACAATCTCTTGCAAACACTGGTCAATTTCCGCACCAATGGCATTGTCTACCTCATTGGCAAACTCCTCAACTTCATTGGCAAACTCCTCAACCACCTCACTGACACCCTCGAAGAACTCATCGACCATATTAGCCACTGATTCCAGGGTTTCATAAATACTTTTAGACCAATCATCTTCCATAGTAGACATTTACTAAACAAACATCATGTGCTCAACCCCTAGGTTGTTCACAAATTAATTATAAGTGCTAAATAAGTGCTATAAGTTAGCGCTTTAGCCGACGCAATTCTTCTTGCATAGCTTGCACCTGCTGGCGTAGTTTGTCAACATCCTGCTCTTGGGGTGGTGCTGATTCTTCTTCCTCATCAGTAATAATCTCAATCCGGCGCGGCTCAGGTTTAGGATCATTAGGGTTAGCTTGAGAGGATTGCTGTTGCCCCTGTTGCACTAAATCTTCAACCAGTTTACGGGCTTCCTCGGTAGTCATCTCCCCTTTTTCTACCAGTTCATCTACCAGTTTCTGAGCTTGACCTCGCACTTCGGACAAGGTTCCCCCAGCTCTCTCCCCTGCTGCAGCAGCTATACCGACGCCTAGATAAAACGCTTTTTGAACCAAATTTCCAAAACCAGCCATGAACACTGATACTCCCAGAGTTATCCTAATACTCTATGATTCCAGGATAGGAGTGAAATCCCACTTTGCCCACTCGACTTAAGGTAGAAGGACTTAAGGGTCAGGAGGACTACAATAATACTATACAATGCAATACCTCCCTAAGGCAGAAATCTGTTGAGTTGATGAATAAAGTTGTCGTTGGCTTGTCTGGTGGGGTAGACAGTTCCGTAGCTGCCGCCACCCTCCATCACAAAGGATATGAAGTTGTAGGATTGACCCTTTGGTTAATGAAAGGGAAGGGTCAATGCTGCTCTGAGGGAATGGTCGATGCAGCGTTTATCTGTGAACAATTAGGGATTCCCCACCATATTGTGGACAGTCGCGATGTTTTTCAGGAAAACATTGTGGATTACTTAGTCTCGGGTTACCAATCTGGGATTACTCCACTTCCCTGTTCTCAGTGCAACAAGGCAGTGAAGTTTGGTCCGATGCTGACCTATGCCCATGAGACATTGGGGATTGATAAAATAGCCACAGGTCACTATGCCCGGATTACTTATGATGCCGAATGCGATCGCTATCAATTGCGGCGAGCACTAGACTTGACAAAAGACCAGTCATACTTCCTGTATGACTTGACTCAAGACCTGCTGGCGGCTTCCCTATTTCCTTTGGGAGAACTGAAGAAAACAGAAACGCGACGCCTGGCTGCTGAGTATAATCTCAAGACTGCTGATAAACCAGAAAGTCAGGACTTGTGTTTAATCGAATCCCACGGTTCCATGCAGAAGTTCCTGGACAAGTATATTTCCCAAACCACAGGTGACATCGTGGACTTGGATGGAAATGTGGTAGGGCAACATCAGGGAATTCACCACTACACCATTGGACAACGGAAAGGGCTAGGTATAGCTGCTCCCAATCCCTTGTATGTGATTGCCCTGGATGCAGCCAGGAATCGGGTAATTGTAGGGGAACGCCACCAAGCCACCCAACCTGAATGTACTGTTCATCGGGTCAATTGGGTATCGATTCAGGAACCTACTGTTCCCATTCGAGCTTCTGTGCAAGTTCGCTATCGCTCACCTGCTGTACCTGTGAATGTGATTCCTCTAGAAGGAAATCGGATCAAATTAGTGTTCGATGAACCACAATTCAGCATCACCCCAGGACAGGCTGCTGTTCTGTATGACGGGGAGCTGGTGCTTGGAGGTGGCATTATTGAGCAGTTACCAGAGAAAATTGCTAATGGCAAATTGGTTGAAGGTTGAAGGTTGGAGGTTGAACGCGATTGCGTGGCCTTTTGGCCAAGGTTGAACGCGATTGCGTGGCCTTTTGGCCAAGGTTGTTCACCCAAGGCGATTCGGTGTAGGGTAGGTTGAACGCGATTGCGTGGCCTTTTGGCCAAGGTTGTCGGTCAGAATGCAGAATGGTGAATTTAGAATGTAGAATTCCAAATTCACCATTCTGCATTCTAAATTCTAATAGTGACCTTGACCAAAGCCAATTGCCATGGTATTTATAGACTACCAATTGGTGTCAGAGTATAGATTAATCGTCAGCTGTTCATAACCTGCAGGTACAGCAGTGATACAAGAACAAACAGTCGGTCCATTTTCTATCTCTACCTCACAGGCATGACAAGAACCCATCAGGCAACCTGTGGCAATGAACACACCAGCACGTTCAGCCACCAAAAGGATGGTTTCTCCGACTTCGGCCTCAACTGTTACATCATCTGGTAGAAAGCGAACGCTCACACTCATGTTTGATTAGTCATTTAATTTATTTGTTTATTGTTAATTAGTTGAATTTTTAATTAATAATTTTACTTAACCATTTTCCATTCTCAATTTTACTTTTTACTTTTGACAATAATAATCTGATAGTTAACAGTCTAAGACCTTAAAATCGGGGTTAAATCAAGATGAGATTCGATAGTATCAGCCAGTGAATTCAAAAGCGCTTCTCGTTGTTCCCGATAGTTGACAACCCCAGTAGGGAGAGAAGGTAGCCCTCGTCTGGAGCGCAGTTGATTCAACCAGGAACGTCGCCAAGGACTATTGTCAAACATGCCATGGAGATAGCTGCCCCAAATTGATTGATTCACGTCAACAATGCCCAAACCATGGTCATCGAATAACGCTCGATAAGCAGATTTATTATCTCCCATCTCCGCCTCAAGCAGTCGCGAACGCCCCTGATGAATTTCGTAACCGGTAATGGGTAAGCCAACTTGGGGATAATTGGAGGTCACCATCCGCTGACGGGCAACTTTGCCACTGGTAATCAAGGTTTTTAAGGGCAACAAGCCTAATCCTGGATGACGTCCCTGTTTACCCTCTAATCCATCGGGATCAACTAGGGTTTTGCCTAGCATTTGGAATCCCCCACAAATTCCCAAAATTGTCCCACCTGAGGCAGCGTAGTTTTGAATTTGCTCAGCCATGCCACTTTTTTGGAGTACCATCATGTCCGCAATGGTAGTTTTTGTCCCTGGGAGAATCACTGCATCTGGATATCCCAAGGTTTCATTTGGTGACAGATATTTCAAAAAGACGCTGGGTTCAGCTTCGAGGGGGTCAAAATCAGTAAAGTTAGAAATTCGAGGTAAACGAATTACTACGATAGTGACTTCCTTATTGGACTTGTTCCTGGTGTTGCGATCTAGTAAGTCAAGGGAATCTTCAGCGGGAAACAGTATATCAATCCACGGAATAACTCCAACGACAGGAATACCAGTGCGTTCTTCTAACCATTTTATCCCGGGGTCCAAAAGCGATCGCTGACCCCTAAACTTATTAATCACGACACCTTTAATCAAAGCTCTCTCCTCTGGTTCGAGGAGTTCGAGAGTACCGATTACCTGAGCAAAAGACCCTCCACGGTCAATATCTACCACCAGCAAGGTGGGAGCTTTGAGGTACCGCGCCACTCGCATATTGGTCAAGTCGCGGTGCTTGATATTAATTTCTACTGGGCTACCAGCTCCCTCGCACACGACTAAATCAAACTCATTGGTTAAACGTCGCAGTGATTCTTCAATCACCTGCCAACCCTTATCAAAGTACTTTTCGTAGTACTCCCCAGCACTAACCTTCCCTACGGCTTTACCCATAAGAATGACCTGGGAGGTCATGTCACCTTGGGGTTTAAGTAAAATTGGGTTCATTTCCACACAGGGAATGACACCCGCAGCCCAAGCTTGTACTGCTTGGGCATGTCCAATTTCTCCGCCATTAGGTGTCACATAGGCATTTAGAGCCATGTTCTGACCCTTAAAGGGACAGACACGCCAGCCTTGTCGCGAAAGAAGGCGACATAGAGCTGTGCTTATCAAGGATTTTCCTGCGTGGGATGTAGTACCCACCACCATAATCGCTTTCATAATTCAGGGTTAGGGGGTCAGAACTAGCCTAGATGAAATAAATTTATATATCACCCTGTCACCAACTTGATTTAAACCGACAATCTTAGCTTCAACCGCGAGAAGCATCACATCTCAATGCTACGCCATGAGTGCTTGAAGTTACCGCAATCAGAGGGTCGCCTTACTACAAAGAGATTTAACCCTTAACTCACAGACTGCCAACTATAAAGGCGACCCTCTGATCAGGTTTCATCTCCTAGATGAAACCTGATCAGAGTTTTTAACAAGTAGGGAACTCAAAATCGTTTATATCGTTTATAATGAAAGTAGTAGGGTCAATCAAATTAAGAGCTAACCGCCACCTACTTGCCTAAAAAATAGAACTTATTGTATTGTTCCGGTGCGGAGGGGCATCCCGTATCGTCAATAAAGCTTACCGAGTATCCTAAGCAATGGCTGGAGTTGGTAAGAAGCCCACACTGTAATCTTTGATTCAGTGTGGGAGTATGTCACCCAGCGATTCAAGGTATGATGGAGTCGATCTGATAGTGAGGGTGGAGGTAAGGTTTCTCCAAGCCGTTCCCACTTTTCTAACAACTGACGACCCAAAGGTGTCAATCGAAAACTATCCGTAATTCCCTGACCGTCTACTTCTCGACGTAATACACCCACTTGAATCAACCACATTAAATCATTTTCTACTGCCAATTCCGACCTAGGCCGCGTTGTGTAGTTTCTCTTGACTCCTTCAAGACCTACTATAGATAAGAGTGGAACACTGCTAGAACCCATCGCTGCCAATAGAGGCATCCGGAATGGCAAACAGCGCATTGCTTGCTCTGCACGCTTAGTAGTTCGGTCAGGATATTGAATCGCCTGGCTACCTTGAGACTGAATTGAAGTTCTTGCCACAGTTACTAAATCTTAGAACTATACTGACCGCCGATTATTTCTATATTAAGGGTTTTTTGACATTAGAGGCCAACCTCTGGTGGTTTACTCTAGAAATTTTTGGTAAGCATATGCGCTACTTGAGGTGCGGTCAGCGGTCAGCGGTCAGCGGTCAGCGGTCAGCGGTCAGCCGTCAGCCGTGGGCTTTTGGCCCACGCTGCTTGAGGTGCTTTGTGGCACAGGCTTTGGCCACGCTACGCGAATGGCCACGCTACGCGAATGGCCACGCTACGCGAATGGCCACGCTACGCGAATGGCCACGCTACGCGAATGGCCACGCTACGCGAATGGCCACGCTACGCGAATGGCCACGCTACGCGAATGGCCACGCTACGCGAATGGCCACGCTACGCGAATGGC